>NZ_LMQT01000025.1 GCF_001424685.1 Aureimonas sp. Leaf454 | reverse complement strand
GCCTCCACGATGGCACGCAACAGACCCTAACGGCCCGCGAACGACGGGGGTTGTGCGGCCAGTGGTATACCTGGTTCACGCGGCAGCACGAGGACGACCGGTCGTGTCCCGGGACGTGGTGTAGGAAGCGGCCCCTAAGGAGGTGGCCATCACCGATCTTCGGTTAGGGTTCGCATGCGAACTCGAACCTGGAGCCTAAGATGGCGATGACCGACCCGAAGATGGCCCTTCTTGAGCTGATCGAGCAAGAGGCAGATACCGATCTGGTGCGCGAGATGCTGGCGTTTGCCGCGGAGCGCATGATGGATCTGGAGATTGAGGCTCGGACGGGAGCGGCGGCGGGAGCCCGCTCGCCGGACCGACAGAACCACCGCAACGGTTATCGGGAAAGATCCTGGGACACGCGTGCCGGGCGGATCGACCTCGCGATACCGAGGCTGCGGAAGGGGAGCTACTTCCCCACCTTCCTAGAACCGCGACGCACTGCCGAGAAGGCGTTGGCGGCGGTCATTCAAGAAGCCTACGTGCACGGCGTCTCGACCCGCTCGGTCGACGACCTGGTGAAGGCAATGGGCGCTGGCGGGGTCTCCAAAAGCGAGGTCAGCCGCCTGGTCTGCGAGATCGACGAGCGCGTGAACGCCTTTTTGTCCCGGCCCATTGAAGGCGAGTGGCCCTATCTGTGGATCGATGCGACCTATCTGAAAGAGCGCCAAGGCGGACGCATCGTCTCGACGGCCGTCATAGTTGCCGTCGGCGTCAACACGGACGGGCGACGCGAGGTGCTGGGTGTTGCAACCGGCCCTTCCGAGGCTGAGGTCTTCTGGAAGAGCTTCCTGCGCTCGCTGGCGGATCGGGGTCTTCGCAGTGTGAAGCTCGTCATCGCCGACGATCACAAGGGCCTGAGGGCGGCTGCGTCCAAGGTCTTTGCCGCCACGAACCAGCGCTGTCGCGTTCACTGGTTCCGCAACGCACTTGCCCATATCGGGCCGAAACAGCGACCCGCCGTCACCGCCATGCTGAAGACGATCTTCGTCCAGGAAACGCAGGAAGCGGCGCGGCGGCAATGGCGGGATGTCGCCGATGCCCTGCGCGAGAAGTTCGGGAAACTCGCCGCGATGATGGATGGATCGTGCGACGAGGTCCTGGCTTACATGGCGTTCCCGCGCGAGCACTGGCCCCAAATCGCGTCAACCAATCCGATCGAGAGGGTCAACCGGGAGATCAAGCGCCGTGCCGATGTGGTAGGCATCTTTCCCAACGCCGCCGCCGTCGTGCGCCTCGTCGGCGCGCTCATGCTCGAGACCAATGACGAATGGGCCGTCTCGCGTCGTTACATGACGCTGGAAACCCTCGGCGTCGTCAGCGATAATCCTCTCGTCAGACTGCCCGTCCTGGCCGCCTGACGAAATAACTCGGCCCTGCCGAGATCGGTGTTTCTACACCACGTCCCGGGACACGACCGCGATAATCCTCTCGTCAGACTGCCCGTCCTGGCCGCCTGACGAAATAACTCGGCCCTGCCGAGATCGGTGTTTCTACACCACGTCCCGGGACACGACCCGGCATGCCCGACCAGCCAGCGCTCGAAGCCCCGGCTCGTTTCCACCTCTGCGTGGAACTGAAGTCCGAGGACGTTGGAGCCGATCGCAAACGCTTGATTCTCGATGAAGGCTGTTGAGGCCAGGTTCGCCGCACCTGCCGGCAAGTCGTAGGTGTCGCCGTGCCAATGAAGAACGGGCAGGCTTGCGAGATGCCGCAGCGGCCCGGTCGCGCCCTCTGCCGTCAGTCGCAGCGGCGAGAAGCCGATCTCCTTCACGCCGGACGAGAACACGTCCGCACCAAGCGCCGAGGCAATGAGCTGCGCGCCAAGGCA
Organism: Aureimonas sp. Leaf454; assembly: GCF_001424685.1. Lineage (GTDB taxonomy): Bacteria > Pseudomonadota > Alphaproteobacteria > Rhizobiales > Rhizobiaceae > Plantimonas. The sequence goes on along the minus strand of NZ_LMQT01000025.1, from coordinate 147,813 downwards.
GACGCCGAGGGTCGGCCGACCTTCGCGGAGCCGCGCCCGGATGAACTCTCGTTCCACGGCGATGAAGGGGTAGGCTTCGCCCTCGTAGACCCCGACGGGACCGCCGAGAACGACGAGGAGGTCCGGCTGGAGCGGATCGCCGGCGCAGAAGTCGGGATCGTCCACCTCGCTGTAGCGGATGTCGTATCCTGCGTCCTGCAACGGACCCGCGAAGGATCCGAGATCCTCGAAGTGAACGTGCCTCAGCACGAGTGTGGTCTTCGTCATGGCTCCCTCACGCGGCTGACGCGACGGGCGCCGGGCAGCGGCCGCTTGAACAATCGGCTTCATCCGCCGGGTCGGCCCTGCACGGATCCGAGACGGACGAGGCGATCGCCATCGCGATCCGAGCGCCGACGGCGTCCTCGATCCCGAAGGTTTGGTGAAGGATCGTGCCGTCCCGTCCGATCAGGACGGAGGATGGCGTGCCACGCCAACCGAAGCGTCGCATGGTGACCGGCACGCCGGACGGGTCGTCGGCCATGTCGACGCCGACGGGATGCCGGACGCGATACTCATGCAGGAACGCCCCAAGAGTGACCGGCGTCATCGCCGCGTGATGTTCGAAGACCGTGTGGATGCCGATCACCTGGAGATCGGTGTGGTCGAAGACGCGTTCGAGGCGCTGCACCTGCGGAAGGGATCCGGTCACACAGCCGGGGCACAGAAGCTGGAAGCTGTGGAGAAGGACTGGACGCCCCCTCAGGGCGTGCAGCGTCAAGGAAGCGAGCGTGTTGAACCATTCGCTCACCGCCAGTTCGGGGGCGAGCGTCGAGACTGTCGTTGTCATAATCTCTGTCCTTGCGGCTGAGGCGGACGGGCTGACGACGGTGCAGCCCGTCCGCTCTTGCTCAGGCGGCGGCGCGGTTGAGCTTCACGCCCGGGAAGTCCAAGGGCACGTCGAGGGCGACGTTCACGTAGTTGGTGAAGAGGTTGAGGGCGACATGGGCGAGGATCTCCACGATCTCGCCATCGTCGAACCCTGCCTGACGCAGTGCCTCGACATCATCCGCCTTGACCGCTGCCCGCTTCTCGACGACGGCCGTCGCGAAGGCGAGCGCTGCCGCCGTGCGTGGATCGCTAGAGCGACCAGCCTGCGCCTGCGCCATCTCCTCAACCGTGGCGCCAGCCTTACGGCCAAGCGCCGTGTGCGCGGCCAGGCAGTAGTGGCAGGAATTGCGGTCAGCGATCGCCACCGCGATCTGTTCGCCGAGCTTGTGCGGCAGGCGGCCTTGCCCCAGCGCACCGAAGGCGCTCCACATGCTGTTCAGGGCCGCCGGCGAGTTCGCCACCGCCTTGAACATGTTCGGCACCACGCCGAACGCCGACTTGATCTCGGCAAGCCTGTCCGCAGCCGGGCCCGTTGCCTCGGCGGGGTCGATAAGGGTAACTCTCGTCATGTTCTGTTCCTTCATTTGCCTGGAGGGTGGGACACATGCGGGTTCGCCGATGGCTGTCGGCGAGCCCGCGCATCAGGGTCACTTCGCGGGCATGACCTTGCCGGGAAGGCTGAGGTTGCCGGAAGCGACCTTGAAGACGTTCGCGACGCAAAGAAGCGGCGCATGCAGGTTGCCGTTGACCTTGAGGCCTGCGGTTACGCCGTCGAAGGACGCGGTTTTGAGACCACCGATCAACCAGAGTGGGATCGTGACCTCCACGGCATCGCCCTTGAGCGTGGTCGGATAGTCCGGGCTGTCGATCAGGAGCGGCACGCCGGGCCAGGTGTCCGGCACTTTCGGCGTCGCACCCTCCGGAATGTCGACGACCTTCAGGCCGGCGCCGCAGGCGTCGTCTTTCGCCAGTACCACCCAGTGCGGATGCCAGACGTGCCTGTTCTTGCCGCCCTTGGCCGCATCGTCGAAGTCGGGATGGAAAGTCACCGCCAACGCGACGATGCCCTGCGCCTTCTCGAAGCCGATCTCGCCGCTGTCGAGCGAGGTCGGCCAGACATAGGCGTAGACCTCAGATCCCTCGAACTTGCCCGTGGCGTCGGGCCTGTCCTTGCCCGCCTTGCCCCGGACGCGCGTCGAGAACACGGCCGTATCGCCCTTAGTGGCGATGGTGGTCTCGACGATGTCGAACGACGCCGTAACGGTATCGGACGGCTTGGCTTCGATCGATCCGGCGCTTGCGCTGGTCGTAAGGCATAGCGCCGCCGTTCCGGCGAGAAGCGCGCCGGCCAGATATCTTCCGAGCATGTCAGTGTTCTCCTGTGTCTCAGTGGCCTGGAGGGTGAGCCGATCCGTCTTGGAACGCGCGCCAGGTGGCTGCCCGGCGTGCAGGATCGGCGGTCTCGTGTTCGCGGCAGTCGATGCGCAGGTCGCGCTGGCCGAAGGCGGCGTCTACGAGATGGCAGTGATGCGGCTTGGCCGCATCGGGATGGGCGAAGGGTCCGAAGTAGCGGCAGGTCGCGCACATCCGCTGGATGGGGATCGCGTCGATGTCCTGGAGATGACGGATCATCGCGACGAGCGTCGTCAGAAGGTCCTCTTGCTGGTCAGACGGCAAAGCGTCGACCGCCCGCTCGGCGAGACCCGCAGCTTCGTCGCCCATCCGGAGCGCGGACAACCCTTCCGCGGTGATGACGATGCTGACAGCACGGCGGTCGCCTTCCACCGGGCGCTTGGCGAGGTGGCCCTTGCGTTCGAGCGCACTGACGGAGTCGGTCGCCGTCGGCTGCGAGACGCCGAGATGAACAGCGATGTCCTTCACGCCGAGCCCTCCCCGCCGGCCTTCGAGAAGATCGAGGATGGCAAGTTGCGTCGGGTTCAGGCCGGTCGCCTTCGCCCGGTCCCATTCATCCATCCGCATCGCGGTTGCGACCCTTGCGAGCCCTTCCCGGATACGGTGGTTGATCGAGGTGGGTGTCTTAGGCGTTTCCATGCGCTCAATATAATAGGACTCCTATCTATGTCAAGCGCGATCTCGTAGGAGGGACAAGCGACGCGCGGGCGCCGTTCAGCCGAGACACGAGAACGGGGTGCAGACGATGCAGGTCAGAACCGCCGAAACAGGCGACGCTGAAGCGATGAGCCGGATCCTGAAGGCGATCACCGCCGCGACGGGGCGTGAGCGCCCGAGCGACGTCGCCTTCGTCCTGTCCACCTACGTCCGCCATCCCGCCGGCATTCTCTGCTCTGTCGCCGTGTCGGAGCTGAACGAAGTGGTAGGTTTCCAGTCGCTGATCCGGGCGGTTCCGGGCAACCCCTACGACGTCGAGGCCGGCGGGGGGATCATCGGCACGCACATCGATCCCCTCGCCCACCGGGCTGGAATCGGTAAGGCGCTGTTCGCCATCAGCCGAGCAGCAGCGGCTTCGGCAGGGTTCGAGCGGATCGACGCCAAGATCGGGCGGGGCAACCACGCGGCACTTCGTTACTACGAGGCCCTCAGCTTTCGCACCTATCGCGAGGAAGCCGACGCCATCCATAAGGTGTTCGAGGTGACGACAGAAGCGTCATGAACGGACGACATGCTGCCCGGTGTTTAGGAAGCGGAAGCCAACGGAGCCGCACGTGCCACCACGCGCTCCCGATGGATCACGTAAAGACCGGAGGCGACGATAATCGTGATCCCGGTCCAGATCATGCCGCCCGGAAAGTCGCCGAAGAACAGGAAGCCGAACAGCGTCGCGGTGACGATCTCCAGATAGTTCAGTGGCGCGAGCGTCGAGGACGGGGCGAAGGAGAGCGCATAGGTCATCGCCATGTGGCTGATCGTCGCCGCGACGCCGACGGCGAGGCAGGCCAGCCAGATCATTCCGCTTGGCAGAACGAAGCGGATGGGCTCGATGTCGGCGACCGTCCCGAAGGCGAGAAGCGGAAGGCAAATCGCGCTGGCGGCCAGAGCGGTGTGGAGTTGCATTGAGACCGGATGTTGCTCTCGGCTAAGATGGCGCGTCACCAGCATGTAAAGCGCGAAGCAGACGGCACAGCCGACGGGAAGAAGGGCAGTGGCACCGAAGCGGGCGAAGGACGGCTGTATCACCAGCACGGTGCCGCCGAAGGCAACGACCGAAGCCGCAATGCGCCGTGGGCCAACCTGTTCGTTGAGGAGAAACCGTCCCATCAGGAGGAGGATGAAGGGCGACACGAAGGCGATCGCCAGCGCGTCCGCGATGGGCATGACCCGGACGGCTGCGACGAAGCAAAAGGTCGAGCCGATGTTGGCCGCGGCCCGCACCAGCGTCAGACGTGCGATCCGCATGCTCAGCCTGGCCGGCAAGCGCATCGCGAGCACGATCGGCGCCATCAGGGCGGCTTGAACGAGGAATCGGGCGAGCGTCACCGTTCCCGTGGAAACCGTTTGTACAGCGATCTTCGAAGCCACGTCGATCAAAGGGGCAACAACGCAGAAGACGAGCATCAACCCGACGCCGGGAAGGACCCTGTCGACAGGTGGGTGGTCGCTGGGCGGCGTGGCTGGGGTTCGGCTCATGGCTCCGGGCTATCTTGCATGATCACTTGCGTCCAGCCTGCTTGCAGGCTGCGATGGCCATCGACCCTGATTGGCAAGCCAGCAAATTCCACCATTGACGAACGACTGTTCACCGCTCTGACTGACGACATGCTGGACGACATCTTCAAGGACGACACCTTCGACATCCTGCCTCATCTCGTGCCGTTGACGGCAGCCTACCTCCTGGCGTTTCCGATCGGCTGGGATCGCGAGCGGGAGGAGCGCAGCGCAGGCTTGCGAACGTTCCCGCTGGTCGCCGTGGCAAGCTGCGGCTTCATCGAAGCGACCGAGACGGTACTGAACGGACACCCGGAAGGCACGGCCCGTGTCGTCGAGGGGTTGATCACAGGCATGGGATTCATTGGCGGTGGCGCGATCTTGCGCCTGAAGGACTCGGTCAAGGGGACGGCAACGGCTGCCAGCCTCTGGGCGACGGGTGCGATCGGGACCGCCGTCGGGCTCGGTGCCTACGACATCGCAATCCTCCTGTCGCTGGCAACGATCATCACTTTGCGAGCGCTCGTGCCGCTTAAGCGGGGGACGTCATCGCAGGACGCGATCGTCGATCCCGACAGGATCGACGATGGGCAGGATCGGTAGAAACCTCCGACCCAGACCCCGATAGACATAGAACCGCAGAAACGATGAGCTGAGCTGAGCTCGAAGCGCGTACCTACCTCCCGAGGTGAATTGGCTACCAAGCCCCCATCAAGCCCTCTTTGCAGCCTCGTCGACGTTATCGACCGGCGGTGGCTCGACGCTGGTCACCGTCAACATCTGACGCTTGCCCGAGCGGTTCGCCCAAGTGATCGATTGCCCCTCGGACAGGCCAATGAGCGCCGCACCGATCGGGGTCATGATCGAAACCTTGCCAACCGATATGTCGGCATCGGCGGGATAGACGAGCGTCACGCGACGTTCGGTGCCGTCTTCGGTGCGGTAACTCAACGTGGAACCCATTCGCACGACCTTCGGCTTGGCCAATCGCTCGAGCACGATTTTGGCCCGATCGAGTTCTCCAAGCAGTTCCTCGGCCACTTCAGGCATGCTGTCCAAAGCTGCGTTCCCCAACCGCGACAGGGTCTCGAAGTCGATGTCCGTGATCGCGATCTTTGGAAGCCGGCTGCCGTCCATCTGCTGGCGCACGAGTGTACTCCAATTGTTGCGTGCACTCGTCGGCGTGGAGCCAACCGGCCCCATCGCGACGACGGTACTGATGTAGAAAAGAGAATGAGAACATTGCCCGCGACATCGGCGCGAGGCGCGCCGATATCGGGCTAATGCGGTGCGGCGGGAGTGACCCGGGCGCTGAGCGCCTTGCGAAGATCGACCGTGTTCATCGTCGAAACGTTGGCCATGCCATGCCGTTTGTCAACAGTTGCACGCCGCTTGACGCGTCCACTCAGAGAGCATCGGGACCGCCAACGCATGCCACCGTCTTCTGCCTGACGTCCGGAAAGGATGCGAGCACGTCGAGAATGTTGAGCTCGCTCTTCGGCAGATCACCGAACGTGTAGCTGTCGAGGACGGCAAGGAACGCCTGCGTCGCCTCCTTCAGGATGCCGCGGATGCCACAGGCCTTCGCGATGATGCAGGAACCACAGTCGACGAGCTCGAAGCCGTCCTCGGTCAGGCGAACGACCTCCCCGACGCTGATCTCGTTCGCTGGCCGAGCCAGCTTGATGCCGCCGGACCGTCCCCGAACGGTCGTGACCAGCCCAGCCTGCCCCAGCTTCTGCACCACCTTCATCAGGTGGTTCTTTGAGATGCCGTAGGTCTCGGAGACTTCGGCAATCGACGACAAGCCATCGGTCCTGGCGGTGAGGAACACCAGAACGCGGATGGAATAGTCGGTGTAGAGGGTAAGCCGCACTGGGGTCGTGATCCTTCGGTTCGATAAAACATGTACGCCGCTTGCATCTTATGCGCAACGTGCTACACCGCTCGCATAGATGCATATCTGATGCATGTTTAGCGGAACGCCTCCGATGTCGTCCTATACCCCGCCTCGGGAACACACCATTCCCACCGAAGTCGAACTCCAGTCGTTGGTGACGACGTTCTATTCGGATGTTCGCCTCGATCCTCTGCTCGGCCCGATCTTTGCCGAGAAGGTCGTAGACTGGGATGGCCACCTCGCGAAGATCGCCGACTTCTGGTCCTCGGTGATGCTGGGTAGCCGACGCTACAAAGGGAACCCATTCGCGGCCCACATCTCCTTGAGGGATCGCCTTCGACCGGAGCTCTTTGGACGCTGGCTGGAGCTTTGGGGAAACGCGGCGAGACGCACCCTCGCGCCCGCGGCGGCGGCCTCAATCGAACAAAAGGCACATCGCATCGCCGAGAGCCTGATGGCCAGCCTACTGTTTAAGCCCACCCCAACGCCCTCGCGAGCGAGCCCACCCCCCGCCTTGCCCTAAGGCGGACGCGTCAACGGCGACGCCCTTCCCATCACCACCACAGGAGATCTGCCATGACCTCGCCCCTCAGCGAGCGGACGATCACGATCGTCAAAGCGACCGTTCCGGCCCTCGAGGCACACGGCCTTGACATCGTTCGGACCATGTATGCGCACATGTTCAAGGATCCGGCGATCCGCGCCCTCTTCAACCAGTCCCATCATGGCGAAACGGGCTCACAGCCGAGGGCCCTTACGGGCGCCATCCTCGCTTATGCCCGGAACATCGACAATCTTGCGGTTCTCGGTGCCGCGGTCGAACGGATCGCCCAGAAGCACGTCGGGCTCCAGATCCGCCCCGAACACTATCCGGTCGTCGGGAATGCGCTGCTCGCCGCGATCGGGGAGGAGCTGGGAGACGCCGCGACAGAGGACGTGCTCGCCGCATGGGGAGAGGCCTATTGGTTCCTCGCCAACATCCTCATTGGACGCGAAGCCACGCTCTACGCGGATGCTGCCGGCTCGGACGGCGGGTGGTCGGGATGGCGCGAGTTCCGTGTCGAGGAGAAGCGGCGCGAAAGCGACCTCATCTCGTCCTTCGTGCTCCGCCCAGTGGATGGTGGCCCGGTCCTTCGTCATCGGCCGGGCCAGTACCTGACCTTCCAGCTCGGACAACCCGACGGGGACACGCTGAAGCGCAACTATTCTGTCTCGTGCGCACCGAATGGCGAGACCTACCGGATCTCGGTCAAACGGGAGCCGATGGGCCAAGCCTCGAACTGGCTCCACGACAAGGTCCAGGTTGGTTCCGTTCTGAGGGTGGCACCGCCGTCCGGAGACTTCTTCCTGCAAGAGGGATCGAAGCGCCCGGTCGTGCTCCTGTCAGGTGGCGTCGGCCTGACGCCCATGATCAGCATGTTGGAAAGCCTCGTCGAGCGCCGGGTGGATGTCCCCGTCCACTACGTCCACGGCACGCAGGACGGCAGCACGCATGCGATGGGCGACCATGTCCGGAAGCTTGCCGAGACGGGGCGCTCGATCCGGGTGACGACCTTCTACCAGTGCCCGCGCGTTCAGGACGTTCTCAGCGAGAGCCACCATGTCGATGGCCTGGTGACGGTGGACTGGCTGCGCGAGAACACGCCGCTCGAGGAGGCCGACTACTACCTTTGCGGCCCGAAGCCCTTCCTCGCAGCCTTCGTGCACGGACTGGCGCGAGTTGGCGTCCGGGCCAGCCGCATCCACTACGAGTTCTTCGGCCCCGCCGACAATCTGACCGAGGATCCGAGCGATCGGCTCGCCGCCTGACCGAACCGAGGGCGGCAAAACGCAGCCTTTCACTTCCTCCTTCCGACCTTGAGTCCTTCCATGCCCCATCAAAGACATTGCAGCCTTCGCGGCGTCGCCCTCGCCTGCGCGGCTCTGGCCACCGTCATCCCCACAGTGGCCGAAGCTCACGTGAAGTGGTTCGCGCCCTACATCGTCGGTGCGCCTCCCGCTCCCATCTCCCGTACGCTTGCCGATCCGTGGTTCTGGGCGGCGATCGTACTCGTGCTCGTCTTCTTCGTCGCCACGCGCGCCATCGAACGGACCTCGAGCGGCGAGGTCATCCTGAAGGGCATGGACCGAATCTCCGATCCGCTTTGGAACCGCCTCGACGACTTCGTGCGCGTCGTCATCGGAGCCTTCTTCGTCGCCATCTTCGCCGTCGGCGGCGTTTACCTGACGCCGGACCTCAAGACACCTGCGGAATGGGTTTCCTGGATCCAGCTCCTGATCGCTCTCGGCGTGTTCTCGAAGAAGACGATGCCGCTCTCGGCTGCCGGAATCATCTTTCTTTGGGTGCTAGCGCTCCGGGACTATGACTTCTTCCATCTGCTCGACTATCTGGCGCTCGGTGTCGGCGTCGCCGCCTATCTCGTGTTAGCGTCTTCGTCGAAACCTGAATGGCACAAACATCGCTTCGAGGCCCTTCGCTGGGGCGTTGCGATCGCCCTCATGTGGTCCAGCCTTGAAAAGTTCGCCTACCCTGACTGGTTCTATCCGCTGGTCGTGGAAAAGCCTTTCCTGACCTTCGGCATGCCCCGCGACGTGTTCATCCCGATGGCAGGCGTTGCCGAGTTCACGATGGGCTTCGGACTGATTTGGACGCCGCTGGTGCGGAGGCTTTCGGCGATCGCGCTGTTCCTCATCATGGGCACCGCCGTTTACCCGTTCGGTCGGGTCGACTTGATCGGCCACGCACTGATCATGGCGATCTTCGTCGCCATCGTTGCTGACCACACCCGCGAGGTCCACTTCCTGCCCGCGATCAAGCGCTCGCTTGCTGGCGTCCCGGCGGGCCTCATGGCGGCCCTGGTGGTATTCGTCAGCGGGTACTGGGGGCTCCACATGACCTTCTACGGCATCGAAGGACGTGTCGCTCCCGCGGCTGCTGCCACGGAGATGGCCACCCATTCGCACAGCCCCGAGCATCCGCACGGACCGCAGGCGATCGGTGGGATGGGTGCCCCTCCGAAAGGGCAACCCGACCTCAAGGACGTGGCCTCCGGTGCAGCAATGCCGTATCCGGAGCCAGCCGGTGATGTCCGGGCGGCGTACGAAGCCACCATGGCGAAGATGCACCAGCCGATGATGGAGGGGATGGCGAACCCTGACCCGGACGTCGCCTTCGTGCTCGGCATGCTCCCTCATCATCAGGGCGCCGTCGATATGGCCGAAGTGCAACTTCGCTATGGCACCGACCCGGCGAACCGCGAGCTCGCGGCTGCGATCATCCGGCACCAGCAGGTGGAGATCGACCGCATGAAGGCATGGCTGCTTCAGCGAGGAGTGGCGGTGCCAGAATAGCAAGTTCTAGGTTGGTAAAGTGCCAAGCGGTCGCGAGCCGCTTGGCATTCGTCCCGCGCCTGTCTTCTGAACTCAATATGCCGCATGGACAGCGAGCACCACGTTTCTTAGCGTCCGCTAAGTGCCTAATACTCGCTAGAAGCTGACCAGCAGCTAACCACCCCGTTCAGCAGTTGGAACGGCCACCGTAGAGCCCTGAGAGCGGCCGTTCCGGACCAGCGTGAAGCGGCTTAGTCGAGGGTTACACCTCGGTACTCTCGGCCAACGTCAGTGCGTCCTCGACGTCGACGCCAAGGTAGCGCACCGTGCTCTCGATCTTCGTGTGGCCGAGCAGGATCTGGACGGCGCGCAGGTTGCCGGTCGTCTTATAGATGATCGACGCCTTCGTCCGACGGAGCGAGTGCGTACCATAGTCCTCTTTCCGTAGACCGATTGCGGCGACCCACTCATCGACGAGACGGGCGTACTGGCGCGTGCTCAGGTGGGTTGTATGATCGACGCGGCTCGGAAAGGCGTAATCGTCGACTGTGCCACCTCGACGCTCCAGCCATGCCTGAAGGCTCGACCGCGCCGCGTCCAGCAACTCGAACTGGACCGGTCGCTTCGTCTTGCGCTGCACGACTATCGCACGAGCGCGGATGCGCCCGCCCGATACGAGGTCGCCGATCTTCACCTTTACAAGGTCACAGCCACGCAGCTTGCTGTCGATAGCGAGATCAAAGAGCGCCCGATCGCGTAGTCGACCTTCGTGATCAAGCCAGAAGCGGATTGCCCAAACCTGTGGCGGCTTCAGCGCCCGTTTGGCGCCAACCGTGCGCCCAGCGTTCCATGCCCTGCGCTCACTACCAATCGGATCGTGTGTCGCATGTCCCATTGTCGTTCTCCCATGGCCAGAACGGCCGATGGAATTGTGCAGCCGCCGACGTGCTGCCGGATGCTTCCTCTTGAGATCAGGTCGGGAGCCGACCGGCAGCTTTCTGGCAAATGAAAAGCGCACTCAAGCGACCGGAATGGGCGCAGAGCTGACACAGCTGCGTCTCACCTCATGAGAGACACAAGCTCAGCTCGCCAGGTAATCGCTTGACGCCCCCGCCACTTGTGATCCCCTGCAGCATGGCTCACAAACCGCTTTTGAACCCAGAAGTGCTCGAAGCTCTCGGCGCGGAAAAGCTGGCCCAGCTCGTACTCGACGAGGTAGGCCGCAACGCGCCGTTCCGCAAGATCGTCAACGCGGCGCTTGCGGCAGCGAAGGGACCCGAGGCCGTCGCTCGCCAAATCGACCGACACTTGTCGGCGCTCGAGAAGGCGAAGGCCTTCATCGACTGGCAGAAGGAGCGCACCTTTCGGCAGGATCTCGACGCGACGGTCCGAACGATCGTCGGAGAACTTGGTTCAGCCTCGCCAGGTCTCGGGCTCGACCGTCTTCTTCGCTTCGTCGCCACGCATGATCGCGTCTTCCAGCGGGTCGACGATTCCAGTGGAAGGATCGGCGCCATCTACCAGGACGCCGCTGCCGCTTCCTTCGGTCTGGCAGAAGCCATGTTCGAGGATGAGCTTCGTGCTCTCCCAGATCGACTACTGCCGTTCGTCGCGGACGATCATCATGGGTTTGGCGTCGGGGCTGCGATGGCCATCATTCCGCATCTACCAGAAGATGCCCTTGAAGCCTTCGACAGGCTTCTGGCTGACGAGCTGGATAGTTTGAAAGGGCGCCCGGTGGAGCGATCCTGGCAACGCGACCACACACGCAGCGCGCTGATCGGACTGCGTCAAGCGATTGCCGAAGCCCGGGGCGATCTCGACCGCCTCATCGCGCTCGAAGGCGCCAAACCTCCTTCCCTGCAGAACACCTTCGGAATGGCCGAGCGCCTGCTCGATGCAGGACGAGCAAGCGAAGCCTTGGAATGGGTGCGACGGGAGGGCCGCCAGTCCGTTGCCTTCCTCGATGCCGCGGGCCTGGCCGATGGATCCGGCGTCCGCTCGGCCGACGCTGTCCCAAGGCGTCTTTTGGAAGCTCGTATCCTCGACAAGCTCGCGCAGCCTGCAAAGGCGCAGGAACTCCGCTGGGCCGCCTTCGAGGAAAGCCTCAGCTCCGAAGCGCTGCGCGAACATCTTCGGCACCTCTCCGACTTCGAAGAGTTCGACGTGCTCGACCGAGCCTTTGCTCATGTCGGCGCTGCTCGAGATCGTTACCGTGCCCTCGCCTTCTTCCTCGGCTGGCCTCGTCTCGATCTCGCGGCGAAGCTGGTGGTCGCCCGTTCAGGAGACTGGGAGGGCCGGAACTACGAGATCCTGGCGAGCGCGGCCGACGCTCTGACGGAGCATCATCCGCTGGCGGCCACGATCCTGTTCCGGTCGCTGCTGCTCGACATCTTGAAGAGAGCACGATCGAACGCCTATGGGCATGCCGCACGATATCTCGAACAGCTCAACGCCCTTGCGCCTCGCGTCGCGGCTGACGACCTGAAGGCTGCGTGTTTGGACGTTCATGCAGATTTTCGGTCGAAGCTCACCAAGTCGCACGGTCGCAAGTCCGCGTTCTGGCTCCAGACGAACGACAACGGCAGCCTGCACTAAGTTGGGAAGAGACCGTGGCCAGCAGCGGAAGCACCCACAACGTTTGCGGTTCTCGACAACAAGCTCGTGGACCGGAATTGAATGCCGTGGTCCTCGATCATCACAGAAATATTCAACAGGCGATGAGCTGCGTCACAGGACGAAAGTCGGCTCAGAGTCAGCTTCACTCCACCTGTAGATGGCAAACCTCAGTGACAGCAAAAACTCAGCCAAGGACCTGTTCCAATGAGGCCTTTCGCCGCCAGGTTTCGAACGCCGCAGGTCCGCGCCGCCTCTTCGGTTCATGATGCGGCTTTCCCGGTGATCTCGATCGGCTCGGTGAAGAGCGCCGGCACTTCGACCTTAGCTCTGACGATCGGGTCGGCATCGGCTTCGACCAGGACGCCCGTGCTTCTGATTGACGCCGGCAACACCCGAGATCTGTCGACGTGGGCATCGAAGCCGGGCAAGCCGACCCAAATCGAGGTCGCGAGATGTGATAAGACCACACAGTTAGCGGGATTGGTCCGCGAGGGCATCGAACGTCGTGCCGTGGTAATCATCGATGCTGGCACGAGGCCCGACATACTGCGGGCAGCGGCGCGTCTGGCTGACACGGTTCTGATCCCGCTACGCTTTTCGCCGCTGTCTGCGTTCGCTGCCTCACTCACGGATGAGCTTCTGGCGAACGAGGTGAGAGGCACCAAGACGAGACGGTGCTTCGTCGCGTCAGCCATCGCGCAAATTCCAAGCCGCATCGCTCGAGCGGTGGAAGCGGAAGTGGAGCGCTCGACAACGGAACGCCTTCCGATCGGGCTGGCACAGCGAGCTGCCTACGAGGCAACCTTCATGTTCGGCGGCACCGTGTTCACTCTCGGCGAGAACACTGCCCCGGGTCTCGATCGAGCGCAGGAAGAGGCAAAAGCGATGGCAGCTGAACTCGGGGTTCTGCACTCCCCGGGATCGATGCTCGCATCCCGCATCTCCCATACCATTCGTCTCGATCGACGGGAGGCCGCTTGAGGCTCAAGGCTCGTCCGGTTTTGAACTGAACGGGAGCCGCCGAGACAGTACGGACCAACGTTGATGAGTCAGTCGCCGCCTCAGCCTTTATTCAGGTTCCTCCGGATGATCCAGGTCCCAGCCGAGTTCCAGCTCCTCGTCGACGTCGGCTTCCTGCTCGAACCGGAGCAGCCAGCAGCCGTTTTCGGCAGCCTTGCGGACAGCCGCAACGAAGCACTCGGACATCCCGTTACTCCTTAGCAGATCGAGCCGGCCAGCACGGCCGTCCGCCTCGATGTACGGCGCCGTAGAAACGATGTAGCTGAATTTGGTCCTCGAGCACTCGATCGGTGATCTGCCGTTCGCCAGAAGGGTGACGTCGCGATCACGCAGATGCGCCGTGGCAATGTCCATGAAACACAAGATGGTCAAGCGGCTTCGCCTTCCAGAATCAATGTTGAGGGCCTGTTGCGGCCGATCGGAATGTCGGCAGAGGGCTTGTCACTCAAGACGGCACGCAAGCGGGATCCACAGCCTGCGAAAGAGATCCCACAACTCGACTGCCTCCGGCGCCGAAGGATCGCTTCGCACTTCGAACTTTTCCGGGATCAACATGTCTTCCGGAAGGGCGGGAAGGTCCTCGCTCCAGTATGTCCGCCCGCCCCATTCGACACCTAGCGGCCCAATCTCTCTCATTGCATCTGGTTGAAAGTGCCAGCCGGAGCCTCCGGCGGGATAGGCGAGGAACATAGCTGGACGCTGCCTCGCACCAAAGGTCGAGCGGCGAACGAGCCTCGACACGGCTCCTGTCGGCTCCATCAAAACTCAGGCTGCCAAGCGTTCGGCGGACTGCGAGTATCGCCCGACCTCGACGCCGTAGCGCCTGACGAGTCCTTCGTCGCCCCACCGATAGGGACCGCCCGGCATCCGGTAGGCCGCCAGGATGCCGAATCCAAACGCGTTGGGCTCGGCGGGCATGAGCCAGACTTTGCTGCCATAGAGCAACGAGAGGTCCGCCTGAAAGGCCCAGAGCTCGTCCTCGATCGTGAGGCCCTCCGGGATTTCGACGTTGGCTAGGATCGGTCCGTTGTAGAGCGTCATCACGACGTTCGGGTTCGTCTCGGACCGGAAGGTGTCGGTGAGCACCTGCGCGATCTCCTTGATGTCGATGGAGGCGTGGATGTCCCACTTGTCGCGGAGCCAGTGCTCGTCCACGCGCACGTCGAGCCTCTCGGCGGCCACTTCGGTGCGCACGAGCTCGGTCAGCTCCGCCAGCGTGTTAATCCTGATCTGCATGCCGCTTTCCCACTCCAGACATGGCCTCGATTGGCCGACCGCTTGGATGCTGATCCGGAACGGACGCACCCGCAAGCCGGCTTCCAAAGGAATCTTCGCGAACCGTCATGCGCCTTGGAGACGGCGACGGGAGCGGACTTGTCGACACGTTTGCCTCGCCGATTTCGCACTTGCGGACCGCTCGCATCCGGGGAACGATTTGGTCAGCGCACCTCAAGTCGCACTCGTCACCCATCGCGATAGTCGACTTGGCGGTGCCGACGGATGGCCGATCGCGGTCACCCCCTTCGACAAGCGCATGACACGGAAGGAGCAGGCGTTGGAACAACGGACTCCCAATGGAGCTGCCTACCCGACTGAAGAGAGCATCGCGCAGATGGCCGCCGCAGGCGACGTTAAGGCGCTGGTCACGGCCTTGCCGCTCCTGAAACAGGGCATCCGCGCCCGTCATGCGACGCTCAAGGCAGCCGAACATGCCGATCGCCCGAGGTATGCCGTCTCCGGGGACTGGGGCCACTACTTCGCCGACGGAGCACCGGAGGTCGACACGCGCTGGGTCTTCGATCGGCATCGGTGGCACGTGTCGGTGCTGCACGTGAAGCGACAGTCCAGCTCCGGCTGGCTCATCGGGCTCCCGGAGGAGGTCGCCGACCTCGAGGACAGCCTCGTCGATGCGAACGCCGACGCGCTCGATGTCAGGATGGAAGAATTCGGGGTTCGAGAGGCGGACGCGCTTCCCGCGTGGGCGGATGAAGCAGTTGCGACGGAGCGGCATCCGTTCGTGGAGGAAACGGACGTGAGGCAGACGGCACTCGCGGTTGTTCCCGCCGAGCTGTGCGTCAGCGGAACCACGCGGCTGGTCGAAGGAACCAAGACGCGAGCGCGCGGCGGTCCCAATGGCGGCTGGGTAGCTTGCTTCGGCAAGGACCGCCCCAAATTCCTGGGATGCGCGGAGTGGATGCACGCTTTCCACGGCTCCATGCGGGATACGCCTGTGAGATGGGTGTTTGATCGGCGTGCGATGCGCATCGAGGTGCTTCACGTTCGCGATGTCGAGAACGGCATCTGGCTCGACGGCAATTCGGACGAGATCCTGGACCTCGAGCATGGCCTCCTCTGCCTCTACCCCGAGGTCTTCGGCAAGGGCAATCGGCCGGGCTTCACGAACGGTGACATCTTCCCGGAATGGGTCCACGAGCCCGTATTCGTCGACGCAGACCGTTATCTCGGAGACCGAACATGAACGACTTTTTCGTGCCGACGGAATCGTTCAAGCTAAGCGACTATGATCTGGGTCGGACGGTCAGCGCTACATCTGGGCCCCGAAGTGGGAGATTTTTTCTATGACCGGAAACCCAAGTCGGACGATATCCGATGGGTCTTCAACCGTCGGAACTGGCGGCTCGCCTTCATACAGATGCGCGATGTAGGCAGTCGCGATTGGGTGGACGCAACTCCGGAGGATGCATCGGAGGTCAAACTGGACCTGATCGAAAACGATACGAGATTCCTGGGAGAACTCGAGGAGTGGGGACTCTTGGAGTCGAGTAACTTGCCATCCTGGACGACGAACGCGTCGAGGCAGGACGAGCATCCGCCGGTCCCGTGGGACGATCTCCCCATGCCAAGGCGAAGCTCGACGGCCTTCCGATCGAGCAGGCGAAGTCCAACGTCTACTGGCTCAGCGACTATCGTCGCCCTGCGGGTTCGTCGTAGGGCGGCTGATCGGCCCGCGCGCCGAGGATCGTCGAAAACGTGGTTCAAGAAATGAGCTGACGTCCGGACAGCTGAACTCGGGACGTTTCGACGAGTCCATCACCGGAGAAATTTTCCGATCCTACATGGACGCCGCTTCGCCGCGGCGCCTTGGGTCCGCTGTGTCTCGAAGCTGCCTTGAGCCATCCGGATCGCTCCCAAAATGATCCTGCCGGGGGCTTGCCGAGCGAGATGATACGCGGGAGCCTTAGTCATCCGCTTTCGGCGACGTCGGTTGAGCGGTTCAAAACAAGCCCCACCGTCACTCATCAAACCAGGGTCGAACACCCGGGAGCAATCGACATGCCCTACCTCGTGTTCAGCGACAGGGACGCTGATGATGCCGTTGCCGCGCTCGAGAAAGCCAACGCGGCGATCTTGGCATTCGAGCTCGGCGAGGGAGACGACGAGGACACGTTCCTCGGCGAAGGATCCGTCTACGCACGAACCAAGGCGGAGATCGACCTCGCGATCGAGACCATCTCGAACAAGGGGCTGACGCACCGGAGCGCCGCTCAGGGTGTCTTGGCACTGTTCGGGGCAGTCCTGTTGACCACCTATGAAGACCAGTACGACCTCATCGAAGCCGCGCGCCGGATGTCGATCGCCGCGGGAGGCCACGTCGTAGACATCAGGCCGCGAGCTGCGTAGCGGCGGGCGACGAAGCGATCGTGAACTCAGCGCGGGACACGCTCGCGTCTGCAGCGTTCCGATCCACCAAGCTACACGGACATGAACTGCGAACTTCCAGCTATCTGGAGGTCCTCTGCAGAGGCTGGCCGAGCCTCTCACGAACTGCCGCGTTCGAGCATACATGGCCGCCAATCCTGCGGTTCGCACAGTAGCGCAAAATGTTCGTCCACTCGCTTGCGCCCCTCCCGTATCCGGGGAACCATTCTTGGACAGAGCACCAAACGAGGAGATCCAGATGACGAAAAGGTACCGCAGCAGCACACATCTGCTCCTGATCGGCGACGAGACCATGGAGGCCATGTTCGCTGTCAAGGGAGTGTACAACGCAGACGAAGGCGCCGACCCCTGGGTGGGAGTGGCAAGGATCCTCGAGGACCGGCTGGATATCGACCTGACCGACCCGGAGAACGCCGACGTCGCGATCAAGATCGACAACGAGGACTTCAGCTACCTGGCGCCGCAGCCGCAGCACGGGATCTACACGACGATCTCGTCCCTGTTGGAGATCTACGACAACAAGCGTGCCGGCTGGGACGAACTGCATCCCGAAGTCCAATATCGCTACGGGATGCTGATCGGGTCGATCGGCAACCTGATGTACTCGCTTGTGGATGCCGAGGAAGAGCGCAAGGCTCTGGCGGCTTAGGCGGGAAGCATTCCAGCCTTCGAAAAAGGCCGGCAAGCTCTCAGGGTGAGGTGCCCTCATCCCATGAACCACCGGACGGGGTGAGATCTCAAGCCGAAAGCACAGCGGCCTTGTTAAGCGAGACGCTCACCGAGCCACGTACCGCTTACCAGACGTGCCGCGGCGCGCACATCACGCGACATCAACCATTCGCCCGGAACGGGCTCAGAGGACATCGACATGAACCAGAGCCTACACAGGGCCTTCGAACTGGCCGCTCTGAAGAGCGGCGCGAGTCTCATCACGTTCACGGATGCAAACGGGATCGAGGAGGCTGTCGTCGATTACAAAGGGGCACGCATCAAACTCGCCTGCTACCACACCAACACCATCGTATGGGCCTGCCAAGTGGGCGATACGCCGATGCTCGATGTCGAGAAGACTCCCGGCAGCGCGTTGCGGGCTGCCATTCGCGCGCTCGACGGACACGTTACAACGAGTGGCGCTGTCGCAGCTTGATTGAGCGATCGAGCATGCGGAAGATGCGGGGCCATGCGTCTGTTTCAGCATCGGTGTGCTGCCATCAAGCCTGAGGCGGCTGACCGTTCGACGCAGACAGCCCGCCGTCGACAGGCAGGTTGACGCCGTTCACGAAGCGGGCGTCGTGGCTGGCGAGGAATGCGATCACATCGGCCACTTCCTCCGGATGTGCCGCACGGCCAAGCGGGATCCGCTCGGCGAACTTGGCCATCAGCTTCTCGTCGCTGAGCATGTCTTTGGTGAGGTCGGACTCGGTGAGGCTTGGGTTCACCGCATTGACCCGAACACCCTGCCCGCCGAGTTCCATCGCCAATGATCGGGTGAAGTTCGTCACGGCGCCCTTGGCTGCGTTGTAGGCGCTCATGTGCCAATCGCCGCCGATCCCGGAGACGGAGGAGACGTTGACGATGGACCCCTTCGCCCGAAGGAGATGCGGCAGCGCCGCCTTCGTCATGTGGAAGATTCCGTCGACGTCGATCGACATGACCTCCCGCCAGTCCTTGAAGGACAGGTCGGCGAAGGGCCCGGTGACCGCCGTGCCAGCGTTGTTGACGAGGACATCCACCCCGCCGAAGCGCTCGACCGTTGCCTCCACCAAGGCCGTGACATCCCCTGGACTCGAGACGTCGCCTGCCTGGACCAGAACGCGCATACCATCGCTCAGGCTTTCGGACACGCGCTCCAGCTTCTCCACAGTGCGGCCGACAAGAACGACATTCGCGCCGTCCGCATGGAACCGCCTTGCCGTCGCCTCCCCTATGCCGGACCCGGCTCCCGTGACGATGACGGTCTTTCCCTCGAAACGCTGCATGACTTTCTCCTGGTGTCGCTTCAACATCCAACGATGCCGATCCCAAGCGTGATCCGTGGATCCTGAATGGCGACACCCCATGTTCAGGGTCACGGCAAAGCACCTGACCTGACGATTTGGCTTCAATGCGCGGACTTCACGGCATAGCGGAGGTGGGAGCCGAAGAGTTGCGCTCGAAGCATCCGGCCCGGCCGCCTTGACCCGTCAGGAAGGGGCTGCTTTGCCCAGCCCATGAGCGTCCCTCTCTGGGCCGGGTTCGAGTCCGGTCACCTCGCGTGGTCGAACCACGACCTTCTTGTCACCACCCGGCACCTGCCTGACGACCGCATGGCCGAGCATTACGCCATTGCTTGGAACCATGGGCTTCTTCGGGCACGCGATGGCTTGCCTTGGCGGCACGATCCCGCCCCGCGACTGCGACAGGCGGAAGTGTCGGGTCTGGACGTCACTTGGGATCTCGCGCACTTCGACCGACCTCCGGATCCGGTCACTCACGCCGTCACAGTTGCGCGTGCGGCCGACCCGATGCGGCCGCTCAGACTCTGCCCGGTCAACGAGCCTTCGATCTATCCGATGCTGGCCGGCACGCCCTGGGAGGAAGCGGTGGACATGGCGATCGCCATGGCACGGGCCGCGCGCGATCATCACGGCGACGTTCGGTTGCTCGCGTGCGACCCGATCCACGGAATCGGCGAGCGACAGTTCGCGGCGGTGGACAGGCTCGTGACCGCCGGCGTCGTCGACACAGTCGGTATCAACAGCTACCCGCACACGGCCCGCGCGCCCCTGGGGAGGGCGATCCTAAAGGGCTGGCGGCGATACAAGCTGCCGATCCTCGTCGCCGAGACGAGTTGGCACGATGGGCATCGAGAGCAGCGGCGACGCTTTCCGGGGTTCGACAAGCGTCGCTGGCTCGACCATGTCATGGCCGAAGTCGAATGGGCCCTGGAAAGAGGTGCACGGGTCGAGGGGGTGTGTTGGTATCCCATCGTCGACTGCCCGCCATGGCCGCACCCGGGCTCCCGTCACCGTTGGCGCCATGGCCTGATCCGCGGAGACCTCGGACTCGACCCCATCCTCTCGCCAGCCCTGCGGCAGCTCGCAGACAGGCAACACACCGCATCGAGTGGACAGCTGAGCCTCGGCTTCTGAGCTTCCCTCACGTCCGAAGCCTGATCTCGAGATGATCGTCCGGGCCTCGGCATCAGCGAACGGCCAAAGGCATTCCAAGATCGTGGTCGCCGGGAACGGCAATCCTGGCCTTCGGGAGACGCAATCTGTCTGTCGTCGAGCCCCGACTACTGAGGTCGACCGGACCGGATGCTGAAGATCTGAGAGACGTCGTCTGCGAAACGGCCGCTTTCGCCCTCCATGCGCGAGCGGCCGGTCCGTCCTCGTCCGGTCCGAACCGACCCTTCCTGCGTCAGGTCCAGTAGAGGATGCGACAGCCGGGCAGCTCGGATGCGAGCCGGTCCTCGAGGAAGCGTCTGAGGCTCGTCATGGTGGACGTGTCATAGACCTGCTTCACGGCGCCGAAGCGCGTTCGCTTCTCGCGCCGCCCGGCCTCGCTCATGTCGAGGTCGGAGCCAGGGTACCAGCTTTCCAGAACGCTCTTCGATCCCGGTGAGAAGCGATGGGTGATCAGCTCGACCGTTAGATCCGCGGTCGCGGCGACCTTGCCGAGCACGGCGGCGACATTCGAGATCAAGCCGCCATAGGCGGTCTGCCACCCCTCGGCAGCGATGATGGGCGCGATGGTCAACCCGATCGGGTAGCCCGCTTCTGCCATGCGCCGAAGCGCCTGCAGCCGTTCGCCGACGGGATCCGTGCCGCCTTCGAAACGGGCGAACTCCGCCGGGTTCAACGAGGCGCGCATGCGGGTGCGCCCACGGTGATCGAGGCCGAGAAGTGGCTCGACGGCTGCGAACTTCGTCGTGAACCTCAGCTGGACATCGGCCTCCCAACGTCCGAACCAGCCGATCAGGGACGAAAGCGAGCCCGTCAGATGCTCTATGGCAAGTGGGTCCGTATAGCAGGAGGCCTCGAAGGTCGTTCCCTCTCCGACGCGCATGGCGCTCATCGAAGTCACCGCGCCTTGACCGAGATAACTGGGCAGCACGCCGATGATCTCGTCGAGATTGGCGTAGGCTCGCGTGATGGGCGGACCCTTTAGGGAACCCGCCAGATAGCAGTAGCTGCAATGAGCCGGGCAACCTTCGGCCAGATCGACCCGCCAGTCGGCGCTTGGCGCGATCGGCTGAAGCCTCAGCTTGGACGGTGGCGCGACCACGACGGCGAGCGTCGACTTTGCCTGAGCGTAGTAGCCACGTGCGTCCGCATTACGCTCCAGGGGCAGCCGGTCGGATGGCAGGTGTTCCACGGCGATGCCAAGCGTTTCGGCCCGCTCCACGATCGCTCGACCGTGGAACCTTTCCAAAGCCGACGGTGTGACGAGGACACGTTTAGGGCGCCAGAGACGAGAGGGTCGGACGAAAAGCTCGGGTTCAGGAAGCATGCCAAACAACGCGAAGGATGCCGGGGACGTTCACCCGGTGCGGCACTGACGCAGCCTGCGGCGATCGCGATGTCTGCACCTTCGTGTCGCAGAGGACGATGTCGGCACGTTGCACGATGCGGGTCATCGTGGGCGCGTATTCGTGGGTTGCGAGCTTCGGCCGAGAACCGTTTCGGCCGATGGCGGACCATGCGGCCGAGGCTGTCCGGCGGCGATTCTCATCGGAAGCCACGGGCGCTCTGCTCGCTGCCCCCTTCTCTGTTGTGCGGCTCGCTGAAACCGAAAGAATCTCATTCAAAGCCCGATCGCCTTCCGGTGGCTCTTGTGGGCTCCCCTTATCCGAGGGACCATTTTCTACGTCGCGCCGTAACGTGCTTGGAAATGGGGGAGCTGAGAATGGCTGTGGAGAACTGCAGTGACGACAGTGGACTTACTTGCGATGCCGAGAATGTGCGCCGCCGCCATCGGCTTCTCTCCTGCGTCGATTGGAGAGGCAATTTCCCGGGTGTAGGGCCGAACACGGAAGTGCGGTGGGTGTTGAGCCGAGATCGGCAGGAGATTGCCTGGCTCAACTTCCGTGAGGTCGAAGACGGCCCTTGGATTTTGGGGAACGATGCTGAAGTAGCAGAATTCCAGCGACACCTCTTGAGTGATCATCCACATTTTCTCGTCTATGACGAACGGCCGGGCTTCACCACAGGTTCAGTCTTCCCGGAATGGGTGCACACATTCCATATTCAGCGGGCTGACGACCGCTGGGAGTTCGTAAGATGAAGGACTTCATCTCGGCCAGACGACTGGGCTCATGTCCCTGCGAGGAGGATGAGGAAGGCGAGCTCCGCTACACCTTCGTGGGGAAGTGGCAGCACTTCTTCGAAACCACGAAGACGTTTTCCGTGATCCGATGGGTCTTCGATCGCGAGGAATGGTGCGTGGCCTTCCTGGAGATCCTGAACCCAATGACTCTTGAATGGGTGCGCGGCACTTCAGAGGAGGTGTCGAGCGTGGAGACTGACCTCGTCGAGGGCGAGGCGCAGTACCTCGAGGATCTCGACGAATGGGGACTGTCTGACTCCGACGACCTGCCGGATTGGGCATGCACCCAGGCTGAATTGGATGAGCGCTTGGAAGTGGCGATACGCGAGCGCCTGGCCGAAAGCAGACGGCGTAACGCCATCCGACTTCAGCTGCCACGCGGCCGTCATGTCCGGACGGTGACGATTAGGTTTGCCCGCTTCGATGACTAAGCGCTGGTACGCAGCTTTCGGGCAAGGTGCCGCCAGCCGCCGATCGCCGTCCGCCTCATTCGCTGCGATCGAAGTACCTCGGGACAGAGCTCGCTCAGCAGGCGATGCCGAACCTTGTCGCGAAGGAATGAGCCTGCGTGAAGAGGGTGTCTCGTTCTTCTGCCTATGGATGCCGCAGTCGTCGTAACAGCCAGGAGCCGCGAAGTACCGGATCCTTCATCCAGTCGGGTGTATGGCCAAGCCGAGGACAATGGGATCGGCGGGCATCAAGACTGACCTTCAAGTGAACGGCTCTGCTACGCGGGCTTGATCAGGTCCGATGCGAATGGTCGATGATCTGCACCCCACAACCTCCTGAAACTGGCCACGGCTGGGCATTGACGCCAAACCCCGGACCATGTCTGCTCGGAGCTCGAAGCTGATCCTACCGTCCAAACTCGTTACTCGGACAGGCTCCTAGGTCGCCTGTCAGTGCTTTTTGCGTCGAGGCATAAGGGGCACCCAAGCTGCGCCGTTGACCTTCCCTTCCGCCCAAACAGGCGTGAAGGTCTGGGTTGGTACGTTGAACGGCGATGCCAGGAGCATGCCGCGGTTTCCATAGCCGAGGGCACGCTCGGACAGTCTCGCGTGTCGATCTTGCTGGGACTCGCCGGACCGTTGCCTGTTGGACCCATCCAACAACGCGACACCGATTCTGTGACTCCGTTCTATGAAACCCGACACCTGTGCCTCCGGCAGGTCGGATAGGACATCCGCCAGGAACGGGATGCCGCTCTCATCGATATGCCTGAACACCTTTGCGTCGAGTCCGATGTCCGTCGCGGTCTGTTGGAACTGCTCCATCCCCGCATCCCAGGCGGCAGTGAAGACAAACCCGACACTAGAGCGTCTCAGAAAGTTTTGGATGTCATGGGAAAACAGGTCCCGCTCCTCGTTGAGGTCGACCCTGAGATCCTTCCGTCCAAAGCCGGCCGCGAGCATGTCGCGTCCTTGCCCGCCCGAACCCATGAAGTCGTCGACGAACAGGATTGGATGTCCATTGGTCTTTATGACGGCCTCCGCAAGCGTGAGGCAACCCGACACGCGCGTTCCTTGGAGGTCTGCTGCGAAGTAACCCTGTATGGCGGCGCTGTCACGTGCGCTCCCGAACGGCACGACGATAGCGCCCTCGAACTGCCGGTTCTGGGCAATGAAGTCGCCAACGGCATTGACGGTGTCGCGTCGGCTGATCATGCGCAACCCCTGGATCGCACGGACCGCGCATTCAACGTCGTCGTCGTGGTCGAACTGGCGCAGCCAGTTTTCGGTTATCAGGTTATGCCTCTCGGCGGATGCGGACGACCGCGGTTCTGGTCGCACGGGAGCTTGATAGGCATCCAGTTTGGGCTGAAATTCGGATATGGCGCGAACGACGTCCGCATGAGCTAGACGCATGGGAAGCGGCCGGATGTCGTATGGCGCGTCATGGTAGTAGCTCGCGCTTGCCAAGCGACGCTTCAGTTCTTGAATGTCATTTTCTTCGCGCTTGCTCGCCTCTATCGCCGACGGCGGCAGGCGAACGTCGTGACCCTGCCTAAGAAGGCGCTCCATCGCGACGTAGACGATGTCGGCCAGTTCCTCGTCGGCGAACACGTAGCCAGCGGGATGGTCAGAGAGGTAACTGTCGGCCCAAGCCGTTCGGTTCACGAGGTAGTTCCGGAATTCCAGTGGCTCGCCCGACCGTGGCAGAAGGAAAGCGCGTCCGATCTGGGTTCCTCCGGGTGTCGTGCCTATCGCCCTGATGGAAATGGCCCCCTCGAGGTCGATGCGGGATCGGTCGGCTTGACCCAGGGCAGCCCGGATCCTCGCCACCTCGTCGATCAACGAACTCCGGAACCGCTGCATGTCCGATGGCTGGTCGATGACCTCGCGGAAATCTATTAGGCCAGCCTTCTGGACGGGGTCGCTGATCAAGGGATCGCCGGGATAGCTGCGCTGCAGCTGGAACGCCTTCGCCGTCAAGCGTCGGAGGCGCAGGTCTTTCAGGATGGACGCGGCCTTCTCGATGCGGACCCTGACGTCTCCTTGGCATTCGTCCAAAGTGAGCCCAAGTGCAGTCGCGAGCGTACTGGGCGTCATTGCGAGCAATTCGTCGTCGCTATGGCGGTAGACCAACTCCATGACGCGCCGAGCGTCAGCGGCGCCCGCGAGCGTGACCAGCACCGCGTGCACCATCTGTTCGATGGCCACCACCTTCGGATGGCGGTAGATTTTCGAGTAAAGCAGCACGCGCGATAGGTGGAGTTCGTCCAGGACGGATATGCCCGACCACTTCATGCCGACAACGACGTGCCGATCGCTCGCTTGGATGTCCCTGCCGATGGATCCTGGCAAATCCTTGGCATTGAATTCCCGGATGGCGATCTTCTGGATTAGGCGCGAGATGTCGAGCAACGAAGGAGTGCCGGCGCTGCGGGCGTCGCGAACGAAGTAGTCCAGCTTGTCCGCGTCGAAGGGACCCGAAATGATCTCGTGCAGCAAGGGAAGGCGGTCGTCGATGCTCCGACCTATGATCGCACGGGAGAGCTTCTTGACGAGCTCCTCGACGTTCCCGATCCGGTTCTGTTGGAGTGCGATATAGCTGCTTTGGTGATCAAGCAGGGTCGACAGCAGTCGGTTCACTGCAGGAGAACGCACGACGAGGTAAGCGAAGATCTCTGAGAGCGACTTGCTCTCCCCCTTGTTCTCCCTCGCGAACTCGGTGGAGAGCGTCGAGACCGCTTCCAAGCTTTCGATCGCGTGTTCGGACACGTGTGAGAAGGCAGCATGGCCCACGTCGTGAAAGAGCGCCGCCATCCTCAAAAGGTTGACCTTGTTCGTGTCGATCAGTTCGCGGTCGATGCCCTGCTGCGTTCCAAGCACGTTGATCGCACCGCACAGGTACTGGACCTGCCGAAGCACGCCGAGCGTGTGCTCGAAGCGGGTATGTATCGCACCGGGATAAACCCAGTGGACAACACCCAGTTGCCGGATCAGACGAAGCCGCTGAAAGAGCGGGCTGTCGATGATTGCGACTTCAGGCCCGGTCAGCCCGATGGTCCCCCAAAGGGGATCGTTGATTTCTTTGCGACCGGGATTGCGGCGCCGCCGCTTCAGCGTGTCGACATAATCGTCGAGATGATCGGCGGCGAACGTTTCGGCGAATGCCTGGAATTCGGCAAGGCGGAGTTGGGCCACTCGTCAGGCTGGAAAATGCTGCTCGACCAGATGCTCGAAGAACTGGGCCGGGAGGGGGTTGCGATCGAGGTAACGCTGCGCGCGTTCGGGAGTGAGCTTGACGTCGAACGTCCTCAGAGTGGGATTGTTGAGGCCGATTAGTTCTTTTTCCTTGGCGGCCGTCAATGTCTCACGCAGGCACACGGAGTCGCCATGCTGCGGATCGACGTAGAACGAAAAGTTCGACCTGACGCCGTAATCGTCCTCCGCGGACAAGAGGTCCTCGAAGGCGCGCTGGAACCGCCCGTCCAACTCGGTGTCGGACAGCAGGAAATGCGTACGGTTCTTCACCGCCAGCATCGCCACGATGCCGGCTACGAATTGATCCGACGTCACCAAGCTCGCCATCGCCACCTCCAGGATTCTCTGCTTTTCATAATGTCACGGACGGTCGCGGTCCACGCCTCCACCGCAACACGTGGTGGAAAACGAATCATTGATGCGATTGTTTCCGTGGCGTTTGCCGCGGTCAACGAGACAGCCCGGGGATTTTGTCGCGCCAACGCCAATTTCCACCGCCGTCAAGCAGCTCGCCAGCAGGTCGAGTTCGATGTCGGCCGACGCCCCATGGCTGTACAAGCGATAAGAAGTTCATCTCCTTTATCTTTGCAACAGTCGCCCGCGCACCGCTTCGGCGACGCTCCTTGCCACCCCGAACCTCCTGACGTCCACACCCTCCTCCATGAGCCCGAAGGACTCCGCGAACCGTAGGAAGTCGCACTTTGGCACCCCGGCGATGTCCACGGCGCCCGCGACGCTCACGCGCTCGCTCTCGTCCGTCTCGATGCCGTACATCCTTTCGCCGACACCGAACGGGATCCTCCGCATGGCGTGGTCCCACAGGACCTCGCGCAGTTCCTTGCGGCCAGCGTGGTCTTCCTTGGAGTCCCGAATGTCGTACACCCGGGTGTAGAAGCGGCCGTAGACCGAGTTCGGCCCGCGGCGCGGACCCTCGTTCGCCTCCAGCAGCTCGTCGAGGCGGACGTTGATGCGGTTCGGCCAGTCCTTCGCGAGCGCTAAACCAAGGGACCGCACGCGCATTGCGTCGACGCGGGTCATCGCCCGCGTATCCAACGGCTTCGTGCCCACGGTCGCGAGCTCCGCGAGCCACGAGATGACGGACGACGCCTCCCCGATGTCGAGACGGTCGAGGAAGGGCACGGGGGTTGGCTGAACAACCCCGAGGCGACCGAGAAGGTAGAGGTCCGCCATCCGGTCGGCGTCCGGCACCTGCACAGCCGGCGCCATGTGAAGGCCATACCAGAAACGCGGGTCGTCATCGAGGTCGCGGTGGCCATCGACGTCCGGCGCGGGTCGGCCCTTCCCGACCAAGTAAGTTCCGTGCTTTTGGCAATGCGAGATGTCCCGCAGGCACCACCACGCCCGGACAAACGGCCTCTGGTCCTTCGGGCCCTCCCCCTCCGCCAGGTCGGTACGCAGGCAGGTTGGGCAAGCCTGGACGGGCAATCCCGGCGTCGGGTGCACCCAGTCCCACGACATCCGCAGCACCTGGCCGCGCAGGATCGACTTACCGGACGCCGCCTCCATCGGGGTCCACGCGGCAACCGCTTCCGGCGTTTTCCCGACGAGGCCCGCCAGCTCGGCGTTGCGCAGACCGCGCCTCGCCTCGGCGAACGGGAAGCCGATCTTGGCGGCGAACTCGTCGACCGTGTCGCCGAGCCATTCCGCCATCCGGACCATCAGCCAGGCGGCAGGCTCTCCTTCATGAAACCTGATTCCCCGAATGGTTTCGCTCGCCGCGACCATGGCAATTCCTCTGCCCGATGACACGGCGGCGTTAGAACACCCTCCCGCTAAGGTTCGGTTGCCAGGTTGTGGCGAAAGCAATCGACCCCGCGCGGGAGCGGTGCCCCGGGAAGGCGCTCTGCCGTGGATACGTCGCGTCTCCGGTCAGGTCATCCCATGCCTGTTGAAGCTGCGTTCCTTGACCGCCGATCTCAGGCCCTTGCCTTCGAGTCCTGCGTTCGCAAGGCTGGAGGGCGCCGCCCAGCCGCGTTGGCCGGGCCACTATCCGTACACTTCGCCGTGGTAGATCGAACGCACTTTCGTCCAGCCAGGTCGCGGCAAACGTTTGCGGAAGGGATAACCGATTTGATGTCACTGACAGAATTCCTTGAACTCCTCCCAGGACTGAAGCCAAGGTTGGCACGCAAAGAGGTGCTGGCGGGCGAAGCACTCGATCCGGTGGCACGAACGGACATCCACCATCGGGAGGACTTTCTCGACACGACGTTGGACGTCGGCCCGGATGCCGCCGCCGCCATGCTGGCGGCGTACCGAGAGGGACGTCTGCCGATGCAGCGTGGTGCGTCGCCGGGCGCGACGTCCCTGGCCGATGGTTACGCATCGAACCGAGACACAGCAAGGCAGCGCGACGAGCGACGGCGGCGTGCGGCTGCGCTTCTCGACGCATCTGTCGTCGTGGAGGGCGACCTCTCCGATCATGCATTCCTTGACAGGTTGTTCCACGCTCATCTCGGCAAGGGTGCTGGATCGCTGAACCTCGCCGGCATCACGGTGACGAAGTCCCTCTCCCGTCACTCCAGCAACAGCGGACGCAGTTCGGGTTGGGGCGTCGGCTTTCGCTGGATCGGCAGCGACGGTAAGCCTCGGACGTCGTCCACTGTCCCTCCGGAGGCCTTTAATCGCAGGAACGATCCTGAGCGTGATTGGGGACTGCCCGACTGAAGGCGTGACAACTCCTGCGCCCCATGCCTGTCAGGCGTCTCCGATGCCGTTCTCCGGCAGTGGCTCATACTGTCAGTGCGCATCTTCCGATGCGCCTTCGGCACGTGGCCCCATTTCAAGTCACAACGCGAACGCTGCAGCCCACATCCTCCGCTGGGCACATGCGCGCCCGTCATTCATGTCCCGCACGAGAAGGCCACAGCCGTCCAAGCATCATCCGGAAAAGTATTCGAAGATTTCCGTGAAGGCGTTTGGAAACGCTTGCCGTCCGCGTCCAACGGATGGGGATGTACGCGACATCGACTACGGCGCTCTCTTGAAGAGTCCAGTGCTTCGCTGGCCGACATATGGCCCACCGATGACTGCATGGTCGCCTTTGTGAGGTATGGGCGGGAGGATCGCGTCTCGATCGGTCAACCGGGGTCTTGAAACTCGAACCCGATCAACTTCTCGCCTCGCATCTTGAAACGATAGAAGATCTGCTCGTCGCCGTTCGGCGCCGAGCCGAAGTAAACCTCCGTATCGTCCGGCAAATCGTGGATCGCATCGCGTATGTCGCCGACCGTTATCGGCGACGATGTTCCGGATATCATCCCACCCGAAGGCTTGTGCAACCTGTTGTAGTTTGTCACCGCTGAAGACCCTCGACGTGCCCAAGCTCCAGAAACTCGCGTAGGTCGCTTTGAACGTCAACGGCGAAACGCGGTGTTGCCACGCAAGCCCTTCGGAACGCAGCCGTGACGGACATCGGGGAATGCGTTGAAGGATTCCTACCGTAAGCGCCGTCCGGCGGGGCCTTCGAAGGTGCCCCGTGCTGGCGACCGCTGACCACTGACGGCTGAACTGTCCGCGTGACGTGAACCCGTTCGCAGGGATTCATCGGCTAATGACTGGCTTCCACAACCCCGGGGGAAGCATGGAGGACGCTGGCGACGAAGTCGAACAGAC
This sequence comes from Aureimonas sp. Leaf454, assembly GCF_001424685.1. Taxonomy (GTDB): domain Bacteria; phylum Pseudomonadota; class Alphaproteobacteria; order Rhizobiales; family Rhizobiaceae; genus Plantimonas. The sequence goes on along the minus strand of NZ_LMQT01000025.1, from coordinate 118,116 downwards.
GCCCCGAGTCCCTGCCTCTCCCGCTGCGGGCAGCCTTGGCGATTCCCGGCGAACGTTTACGAATCCTTCCACTCGGTCGACTGGGAAGGTCAGCCTTCCACTCCGTCAGGCCCGACCTCTCCCTTTGACGATGCCGCCGGGCGAAAGCGAGCCGCCCTCGGACTACCTCTCCCGTCTCTCGTTTCGAAACGCGAGGGACGGTATCAATCGGCTGTGTGTCGACTTCGGCATCGATCCGTTTGCGGTGTCGCGTGGCGACGCGACTGCACTGGACGAGGTTGCCGTGCTTTCTGGGTGTGACCCTGATTCCTTGGGCGTCCATGCCTTCAAGTTGCTCCCCAAGGAGAAAATGGCATACCGGGGTCAGATCCTGACCAAGGCCTCAGCTCCGCTGGCACATGTGTGGATTTGCTCTGCCTGTGCCGAAGAGGATCTGGGACGATGGAGTTTTCGCGAGGAAGCCAGGCTGCATCGGCGCGGGGAGTGGTGCCTCGCTTCGATCCGCACTTGCGCGAAGCACCATCAGTCCTTGGTCCGGATTGGCGAAATCAACTCCGCGACACCGAAGGACACATCAAGCGTGATGGCGCCGTTCGCGACCAATTTGTCTGCGGTAAGGCGCCGATCCGTTGAGAGAGCCCCTTCGGCCCTCGAGTCCTATGTCCTCGCTCGCCTCGACGGCACGTGTAGGAGTACGTGGCTCGATGCCATGCCCCTGTACGCCGCGGTCCAGGTTTGCAGCATGCTTGGGCTAGTAGAGTTGCATGGGGCGAGTGGGCGCTTCTCATCCCTTCTGGACGACGGACGACGGGATTGCGGAGCGGCCGGCTTTGCGATCGCTTCGAAGGGGGAATACGAGATCCGGAACCTGCTCGACCGCATGCAGGTCGCCTTCCGCTGTCCGGGGAGCGAATGGGGCCCAATGCGAATCCTGGGTCCCTTGTACAAGTGGCTGGCAAACCCACGGTTGGACGACGCCTTTGCCCCCTTGGTCGGTGTCGTTCGCCGCCACTGTGTCGAAACGCTGGCGATCGGAGCCGGCGAGACGATTCTTGGGCTGACCGTCAGTACGCGGCGCGTTCATTCCCTAAATTCGGCCTCCAAGGAGTACGGGATCTCTAAGCCCACCCTACGCTCCATCCTGCGCGCGGAAGGGCTCGTGACCCCGGCAACTGACGAGCTGCCTCCCTACAAGGTCACGTTCGACGCCTCCGTTGCGGAACCAATCCTTCGTGACGCCTGCGACACGCTCAACCTCGAACAGACGATGGAGTATCTCGGGGTGCCGACAAACTCCGAACGTGCTTTCTTGGCGTCGGCGCTGCTTCCACCTTGGAATCCTGCTGGCAAGGGACGTTTGAAAGATCACGTGTTCCGCCGTCGTGACGTCGTGGCGTTCGCTGCAAAGCTGCGCTCGCATGGTCGTTCACGCCTCAAGGAGGATCCTGCCCTAACTGACCTTCCCACAACAGCTAGGCTTACCCAGTCCACGTCCGTCTTTATCGCGAGCCTAATGCTGGAAGGACGGTTGCGAAGGGTCGCCGTTCGGAGTGGGCATCCAGCATGGATGTCGATGCTCGTGGACGCTTCGGAAATCCGCCCCCTCCTCCGGGATCCGAAATCGGACTACATGAGCCTGCGTGAACTGAGCAAGCTGGTTGGCGTCGATTCACGCGTCGTCTCGGCCCTCATCAGGGTCGGGGCGATGCGGTCGCAGATCGTTGCCCATCCCACCCAGAAGCGTCCGACGCTTTTCGTGTCGCGCGAGGAACTCGCTAAGTTCCAAGCGACATACGTCAAGCTTGGAGTGCTCGCGAACGAACTCGGAAGTGTCGGGTGGAAGGTTCGAGCCAAGCTTTCCGAAACTGGCATCGAACCTGCCTTCGACTACGAAGACATCGGAGTGTTTTTGTACCGCCGTGAAGACGTTGCCCTCTTTGCGGGAGCGCGCTGAAATGAGGCTACTCCGCGCCTGTCAGCATGGGTCCCTCGGCATCTTCCATCGGCACATGGATGCGGGTGGTCACCGCTCTGTCACTCCTAACGGGAATGCGCTGTTCGCAGGTCGGGCAGTGCTTAAGCCGATACCCGTGCCCTGCGTCTTGCCCTTCGTGTTCAAGGACGCCTTCCGCTCATTATCCGTTCCATCAAAGGGCGTTCGGGACGCGCGAGGCCTGAACGATCCCAGGATAGGAAAGAACCTGGCTTAATAATCGGCTGGCATGTGTCGCTCGGCGCCACATAGCCTCGGCCCACCATCCGGCCCACCATTCGGACCACCGTCCACTAGTCGCGAGCCTAGCCTAGAAACCTTCGCCTCAAGACGCTTCATGTTCAACAGACTGTCGATCACGCCGGCTGTCGGACTGGCCTCGCGCCCTTCCAACTCGCGAGCGCCGATGACCAGAAGGCCGTTGATCGTCGACAGCAGAGCGCTGTCACGCCAGCCGTAGAAATAGCCGCGAACCGTGGAGGCCGGCGGAAAATCGGCAGGCAGCATTCGCCACTGGCAACCACTCGAGGCAACGTTAAAGGATGGCGTTCATCACCTCCCGTAGGCAGGTCGTCCGCGGCCTGCCGCCACGCTTGGCCGATGACAGCATCGGCGCAATCAGCGCCCATTCCCTTTCTGTCAGGTCGCTTGGATAGCGAACGCATCTGCGGCTATGCTCAAGCCGAGCGGTATCGTCCCAGGCCATTTCGATTCCCCATCGTCTCGACAACGTACGGGAATCACAACCTGCTGATATCGCTCAACTCCTTTTCGCTCGGGCTCTAAGATGCGAAGTGCGTCGCTTACCCTGCTCGAAGCTAACGTTTCGAAACTGAGATAGAGTTCACGTGGTCTGCATCGGGCCAACCCGGGGAGCAAGTACGCTGAGAGCATGTGACCCGGCTTCACGTCTGACTCGCCCCTCTCATCGTGAGATCCGCCCGCACTCAGGCCTGAGCTTCCGATACCCCATGCAATTCATCCGCCTCAGCGCTCAATCTAGTCGCCGACTGTCCGGCAAGACGGGATGCACCCCGTCTTGCCGGACGAGGATTCGACAGATCAAGGTCGAACTCAGGTCCACCGGAAAGTCGGGTTTCCCAGGGTCCAACAGTTGCGAACATCGATAGTGTCGCGTCGTTTAGGCGATCAAGGCGCGACACGAGCATGCTCGGGTTGGGCGACTCCGGCAGTCGGGTGCCGAGCCGTTCCGCGATTCCCGAGAGGCGTTTGGCCATCAAGTCCCGCGCGTGCCGGCGGGAGAGGCTTGGCGCCGTGATCTCGGCAGCGATCACCTCGGAAATCGGTTGCGTCGCACCGTTCCGTGCGACGACCATGTTACGCCAGGCGCGGTCTTTATGGCGATGTTGCAATCCGTGCATTGAAGCCTCGTGGCGCAAGAGATCCGCAGAGCGCAACCCGTGGATGGGATCAACGGACATCAGCGCATTGACAAGCGACACCGCGGAGAGAAGGCCATGATTGAGCCCGCGTCCCGGCCATACGTGGATTGCGTTGGCGGCGTCGCCAAGCAATGCTCCGAAGACTGCATTCTCGCTGCCGGTAGGGGTGAGTTCCGCAGTGAAGCGGGGGCGGCTTTCCATCGACAGGCGGAATGCAGTAACGGCATGAAGGTCCTGCTCGGCGACGTCGAAAAACGACAGTCCCTCACGCACCCGCGGCCAGAGGAACGAGGCGGGGTCCTGCGCGGGCGAGAAGACGGTGCCGTGCCTGCGGCAGCGGAAGTCACCAGATACGGTCTTATGCATCAAGCAAGGGTTGGACTGTACGCAACCCGTGAAGGCGGTCGCGCCAGGGCCGTGTCCACGCACTTCGCGCGCCTCGTTGGGTGTCAGCCGCATATAGAGATAACCCTCGCCGTCGGTGACATTCATCAGGAAGCGCTGTTGCGCCACCGTCATCACAACTTGGTCGGCAGGCGGCATCGTGGTCGTAATGCGCAGGCCGAGCACCACGTCCTCGACCTGACGGCCGTGGAGCGAGTAAGGTGCCGCGTCGGCCCGGCCGAAGCAGTCCGCGAAGTGCTCGCGGCTGTGGGAACGGGGGCCGTCCGCCATTACAATCAGGTCGTGGCCGGATCTTTCGAGCGTGCCAGGATCCACGCGCCCAGGCACCAGGTGGATGCCGGTCGAGACGGCCAATGCGAGAGCGCGGTTCTCGATATCCAAGATCCGGATGTTGGCGGGATAGCCGAAGACCGCAGGGGACTCGCCGCCGATCGGCCAGACTTTCGTGTAGCCGCCTTCGGGAAAAAGGGTTTCCGACAGCTCGGCCGAGAGGTGGCGGGTCACGCCTGACTGCAAGGTAACGACCTGTTCCCGCCGACTGACGCCGTCTTCCTCGTCCATCCATGCGACGGAGCCACTGGCCCTTTTCCAACGCCCGTCGCAGACCGTGACGTCGACGGCATTGCCAAGTTCAGCGCGTAGCTGAAGGGCGAAGACGAGGCCGACCGGTCCGCCGCCGACGACGAGCACGGACAGCGTCCCGCGGGTACGTCGTGCCTTGGCTTGGATCGCGAGATGCCAAAGCGAGAAGTCCTCGAACATCCGCCTGTATAGGTTTTTGATTAGCATTTGGGGCCCTTTCCGTTCACCATCACCGCCTCGCCAGCCCACAGGACGGCTTCCGAAGTCAGGCTTGGACGGGCGGGGTAAGGCGATCCAGGAGGGCAGACAGACCTGTCGGGGCCGGAGGGGGCCGCTCGGACTCGATTGCAGGAGCCACGCGAGTCGTCATGTCTGGCAGCGGGGCTTCTCTCCAGACATCGCGACGTCAAGTTCGAGTCGGGGCGATGAGACCCCCTTGGTCAGCTGGAGGATGAACCGTGATTGAATCCCAACTCAGTCCTGAGCAGGTTTCGATGCGGATCGTGCGCGATGGGTTGTGGGGAGCTACTGGGGAGAAGCCCTGCGTGCGGACTCTCGTCGAACGGACGGGGATTCCCCGCGCCACTGTCTACGGCCTTTTGGACAGCAAGAACCGCTTCGAGACCCAAAAGCATCGCGCGAGGATCAACATGGAGGCGTCGCGCTATCTGAAACTGCCTTGGGGGGAGACGGGCGAGGAGCTGCGTCAGGACTTGATCACAGTTTTGCAGGCTGACTTCCCGTTTTATGACACAGCCCGTTTGGAGGCCAGACGTGCGCTGATTGAACGACGCTTGCACGACGCGCGGACTGCGTGGACGTCGCACGTGCTTGACGAGACGGCTTTGCGATCGACGCGTGTCCTCTACGGGCTGATGGCCATCGGTCTGGAGACTGAGGTCGCCACGAATGCCGTCATACAGAAAGTCTTCCTCGAAACGACTGCGCCGTTGAATCGTCTGCGCGCCCCGAACCTGAGCCCAATCTTCGCGGCCGTTGGCGACCTCCTCGCCGAGAGCAATCTTCCTGCGCTTTACGGGACCGATGTCAGTCATGCCAAGTACGTCGGCGCCCGTTGGTTGCGGATCCGCTTCTGGGGTAACCGGATTGCGCTGACGCTGTCGCAAACGGAGATCGCGGGCTGGGAGGATCTTATGCAGGAGGCCTGTCACGGCGGCTACGTCGACGCCTGCAACTGGGCAGCCGATCTGACCGCGGGTGTCGACCTGACGCCACTCCAGAACGCATGGGTCGCGACGATGGTAGCTGGTCGCTGGTCGGACTCAGTCGTCCAGGCCGCACGTCTCTTCGAAGCTTTCCCCCAGTATCTTCACAGCCAGACAGCGGGAATGAGACCGCAGGTCGAGGACAAGGACCAATGGCCGGGCCTAGCTGCAATTGTCGCCTTTCCGGAAAACGCGGCCCTCGCGACAACCCGCGACTGGTTGAATAACATTAACCAGCGCCGCGATCATGGGCATTTGGCGGAAACGCTTCGGGACCTTGCGGCTGCGCTCCCGGAGATGACCGCGCGGCTGCGCGCGAATCCCGGCATCTCATACTTGTCCCTCCGCAACACGATCGGGGCTCAATCATGATCCGTTTTACGACCAGTATCGCCATTTTCGTCGTGGCGCTGACTGCTCTGCCGGCCGAGGCCAAGAACGGCGTGAGCGTTTCGAATGGCCTCGACATCGTCACTTTTGTTGGCACGGTCCGTCTCGCCCCGCAATCCCTTTCGACTAAGCAACCCTTCGGCCCTAGGCCAGCGACAGAGCAACCTGTTGCATTTGTCACTGAGGAAGGCCCAGCCTACCAGGCGATAGGCGCTGCGATGGCTCTCCCGTGGGGCAAATCGGGGTGGGATCCGTACTCCGGTTCGGCTCGCTGGCATGCCAACCTACACATGGCAGCGATCGACTGGAAAGTCGGTCTCGTTAAGCGCATCCCCGCTGAAACCTAATGGGCGTTAATTCTGTCGAAGCAGAGGGTCGACTGGTGACGGGGTCAAGATGATCCATGGCTGCCTGTCGGCAGACACCCTTTCGTGGCAGACTGAGCGGCAGCTGATGGATCCCGATCATCGATCAAGGAATGACTGCCGTCCCGAGCGGTTCGCCGGAAAGCGAACAGGCAGGCAACCATCCGCTCAGCCGTTCGGGATCGAACCGGGATCATAGTGCGAAGCTGAGCTGTTCCCCCCAAGGCCTTCGGCTCCCAACCCGCCCGATTCCGCAGCTCCCTCGAAAGGACGGGGTCGAGGCCAAGGTCCTCGGGGATACGGCCGTGGCGCCAACGGTGTGAGGACCCCGGATGCGGCCAAGGCGGGCAATCGACGATTGGATACTGATCCGCCCATTGTGTGGTCCAGGTTGAAAGTTAGTTCAGGGTTGGTTGTTGAACAGCGGTAGCTTGACCGTCGAAGCCGGTCGGGTAAGCGCAGCCGGCCAAGCGGCAAAGGCTGGCACGAAGACTTCTGGTGCGGGCAGCCTGTAGCCGAGCGATCCGTGTGGCCGGATGGTGTTGTAGTGTCTCCGCCAGCTTTCGATGACGATTTGCCTCGCGCAGGCTGTAGAAGATTTCGCCTTCGTGGAGTTCGTCACGAAGGCGAGCGTTGAAGGAGGCCCGGGCAATGTATCCGGTAGAGGACGTCTGACCGTAGCGAGCACGCAGCATGTCTGCTGGTGAACTCCGATAGGATTTAGGATTGTGCGCGAACGAACGATGGACGCACCCGCAAATGTCGACAAGTTCGACGTCGGTTTCCGGAACTACAGATATCGCGCCAGTGGCATTTCTCAAATGGTGTCCGGATCCGCTCGACCCGGGTCGGGCAAGGCCGAATGGATGCCTGATCCGTTAGAACTGTATCGACCCGGGCTTCCTCGAATGAATCAAGAAGTCGTCGCCGTAGGCTAGCGAGGCGATGAAGCTTGGTTCCCCATCGAAAGGCCAGATACCAACTTCCGCCACGACCTTGCGGCAGACGATCGGCTGAAATCGCTATGCGCCAATTGCGCTTACCCACCTGCCGCTTTTTCGGACGCCCATTGCCGAAGCTCGGTCCTGAAATCGTCGACGAACGCGCTTGCCATGGCTGAGAAAGGCTGCTCCGGCGCGCAGGCAAGCTTCATGTCATCGACCCGTCGAAGCGCGGCGCGGAGATGAAGAGAGAGCAGCCCTGGGTCATCGATCTCGACCGCCTCTTTCTCCAGATCGCCTAAGATGCGGGTTCGGTGGGCCTTCAGCCGATTGAGTATCGCGGTTCGGCTCTGCACAAGGTCGCTGCGGTTTAGAGCTACGCAATGAATCGTAGCCATCCCCAGTACGCTTGGTCCGGTTGCGCCAAGTGCAGCCTCCACGACGCTATAATCTGCCTCGTGCCGCCAAAGCAGTTCGCATGTGGGATCCGTACGGGTGGGGTCGATCAGATGCGGCTGCTCGGCGTCATGGTTGTCGTCCTGTGCCACGAGGCGCGTGGCCCCCACCGGAAACTGCGTTGCCTTCCCTAAAAGTTTCTGCGGTGGCGTTGCCTGCATCGCCTCGACCTCGGCCACGGTCATCTCAACCGTTATGACGTGTTGCTTCAAACCCTGATTGCAACCTGGGCATGTCGGCAGCAGGTTCGTCCACTTGTATGCGAGCCACCAGTAGCCGGAATGTGTGCTACCCTTGACCCCAGCCTTCGGCCTGTAGTGCTCAACCTCGGCGATGCCTTTTTCGATCAGTTTCTCGCAGTAAGCGCATTTGCCATGGAAGAGTTTCCGCAGCGCTTGTTGGATGTCGTACTCACGGTATCGGGTAAAGTTGTCGAAGCCGGGATCGCCTATGCTCCAAGTCGCATAATACTGTTCCGCCGCCTGAGCCTGCGCGAGAGTAGCAAGCGACCCGAGCGAGACGGGTTCCTCTCCCTTCCTTTCGACGAAGATCATGTGCCAGGGGCCCGACCGGAACGTTCCGCCACGTCGCCGTCCTCCAACGCAGCGATTATCGCCTGCACTGCTTCAGCCCGAACATCTGGGCGCAAGGCCCCGCTCGGCCGTTCACGTTCAGCTAGAAAACGCACCAACGCCTCCTGCACAACCTGTTCTAGTGCTGTGTCGCCGAGCACAAGCTGCTGGATTACCTCGTTCGCCTCATCAGCGCGTTCGGCAGGCAAGTCGCCAAGCCGGCTTACAAAGCGAGCCACATCCAGCTCCGTTTCCGGATCAATCGTGCTGGAAAGACCGAAGTAATCTGACGTGAGAAGCTGATCCGCCCTCATGCCCTTGATGCTGGGTAGGTCCTTGAGAGTGACGATACGGCCCCGGTCATCGCGCTGTAGGACAACCACCTCTCCGTCGTCCATGCCACGAAGACAAAGCGGGTCGTGCGTAGTGACAATGAACTGAACCCGAGGGAAGGCCTGCCTCAGGGCTGACATCACCCGCATCTTCCAGCGAGGATGGAGGTGGGTTTCGATCTCATCTATGAGAACGATCGCCTCTGCCTCTTCCAGATGCCGAAATTCACGGGTGAGTTCGCGGACGATGTCCGCGACCAGGGCAAAGATGGATCGATAGCCCTCGCTTAGGCGCTCGACGGGAATGGAATTGCCAGCAAGCGAGACGCATATTCGGCCATCGATGTCGCGGACCAATTCGTCGGAGTCGCTCAGGGCGAGTACCACCCGCAGCACTTTGGCTACCTCGTTGAAGCGCCAATCGTCGAGTTCGTTAAGCCACGTTCCCGGGAAAGGCAGCGCCGCCGTTGAGTCGAACAGGGTGCGAACACGGGCATGATCGGTGTTGGGTCGCTCCGACTTACGCGGATCGAAGTAGCGACGTGGCCCGTAACCAAGCACGAGCGCAGACGAAGGATCGAAGCCGACCACCCTTCGGCTAGTGGCATCCAAGTGGAAGTTGGCGCTATCGCCGTGCAGCCTGAAACTCACTTCCACGTATGCGTCGTTCGGCGTGAGCTGATCCCAGCGCTCGCCTCCGCCTGCTCGAAACAGGTTGGTCGGATCCAGTCTGAGCCGCCTCACCTCCCCGTCGCCGATGACCGCCAGAGCAATCCCTTGCAGAACGCTCGATTTGCCTACCGAGTTCTCGCCTAGCAGCATCAGACAAGGAGCTCCCCTGGACCGCTTGCGCTCTCGTGGTACTTCGATGTGCAGCCGCTCGATACCCTTGAACTCGATCAGGTCTACCCAAGAAATCCCGCCGACTGGCTGCCGCTCTCGCCGGAGACGAACGCCGGGCGGACTGGGCGCTGCCAAGCCTGCAGCCGGGTTCGGTTCACGGTCATAGCGCAGCGCCCCATCCTCGCTGACGAGTTGATCGATGCGCAGGAAGAGGCGCTTCTGGTCCCTCAAGTCGAGGCGGGATAACGCACGCGCGAGCTGCCGTGGCAGGGAGGTCGTTGAACCCTCAAATATTCTCCCACCGATTTCCATTCCGTCGAAAAGCCGTTTGGTCAGACTGAGGCGCGCTCCGGCGAAGGGGCGTTCGCGATCTAAAAGATGGTCGAGAGAGAGGTCGGCTACGGACGTGATTGCCGACCGCAGCTCGTCCAGCATTTGTCGAAGGCTATTCCGGCGCTGCTCTACAATCCTCTCTTCATCCAGACCGAAGGTAGCCGTGGTCACGCGGCCCTCGAGCGTGCGTCCCCGACACCGCCCGTCAGCCAGAAACAAGAAATGTCGGTTGGGTTGTCCTTGATAGGGATCGACGATCAAGGGACGTTCGCGCCGTCGGGTTTCGGTTATTGATGCCAGATAGGGCGCCCGAGGTCCCTGAAGCGGGAATTCAGTGCTCCTCCGACTGATGCATTCGATGCACATCAGGATCAGGTTGTCTGTTTCGTACGCCAGCCAGGAATAATGGTTGGGGGCCACCTCCAAGCCAAGTTGCCGTGCTTCCCGGATCGGACGAAAAGTCTGGACTTGCGTACTGACGAGCTTTTCGTTGCGCTCGCAGAAGACGCACTTGCCAAGACACCTGGCGGTGACGGCGTCCCGCAGGGAATCGGAAAAGTAGAAGTTTTCTTCGATCGGCACTCGACGCTGAGCGCGCTCTGCGGGAGGGCGTCGCAGGTACTCCCAAAGTCGTCGCCGAAGGTCGGTGACGTAGGGATCATCGGAGAGTTCGGGTCCGTGATAGGCGCCAAGACGGATCATGAAGTCGGTTCCGTTCAGAGGCTGGCTGCCGATAATACCGCACGGGTCAATCCTAGCCGAAGATGCCGTCCGCCATGCGGTTTGCCACAGTCGGCCTATAACTGACCGAGCGCATCGTCCAGTGCCATGCGGTCGATGCATCAGGTCATGTTGTCTTGCGCATTGCGATAGTGAGGCGGTGTTCCCCGCGCTGACCGCCTATCCCGGCTGCGCTCTTCGCCGATCCCTCTAGGTACCGTACCCACAATCGGCAATCCGAGGTCATAGCTGAGCTCGACCGGATCATTGGTGGCACGAATAAACGCCGGATGACGCTCGACATCCGGCGCACCGCCAGGCGGCCGCTCTCGACGGCAGAATGCGCAGAGGCGTTCGCCAAACGCTACGAGCTGCCTGCGAATCACGCCGCCGTGCCGACGATCACCAACCGCCTGTCCTCGACGCTCAATATCCTCGAGATGCAGGATCTCGTCCGCTACGCCGAGACCGCCGATCCCCGCCGACGGCAGTGGGAGATCGCCTAAGCCTCAGATCGGCTTGAACGCCTTCAGCACGTCGGAGAAGTCCAGTTCCGGCGGGCCGTAGCCCTGCCAGTAGCCGCACAGGTCCCTCGACGTCGGGGCCTGCATGACCGTCATCAGGACCATAGCCGTCAGGCGGCCGTTATCCCGCTTCCTGTTGTCCTCGCGCCAGGCGACATCCGCCATGTACCAGTCGAAGTACTTGAGCGAGAAGTGGTGGTGGATTCCGACGTAGGCGCGCTCGACGCGCGAGAAGAAGCTCTCGACGTGGTTCGTGTTCACGCCGTCATTGGTGCGGAACGCCTCGGAATGGTTGACCTGCCTGTGTTCGTTCTTGGCGACGATGTCGTTGTAGCTCGGGTGCTCGTCGGTGGCGACCACGGCCTTGCAGTCGACGTGGTGGGTGACGTTCGCGAAGGCGGCCGGGCCGTTCTCCTCCCGTACGATCCGCGTGAACGTGCGCTCCCTGTCGCGGGCGTTCTTCTCGCGGAGGGCAAGGACGCAGACCCGCTTCATGTTCTGATGCCTCTTCAAGCGGCAGTCGATCCGGTCCTCAGCGCGATTGGCCTGCTTGACGTGACCGCCCGCGTACTTGCCGTCCATCTGGATCTAGCCAACGAGAACCATGCCCTCGTAACGGTAGCCCAGCGCCTCGCGGATCTTCATCACCATGACTCAGGCGGTCTTGAACTGGGTGTCGATCAGTCGGGACAGGTGCAGCGCCGCCAAACCCTTCACGGCGTTCACCGAAAGCCACATCGCGGCGATCAGCTTTTTGAAGGGCAGCTTCCGGTAGGCAAAGACGGTGCCGGAGGTCACGTAGAGATCGCGGCGGCATCGCAGCGGAAACCTCACCGGTCCAGGGGAGGTAGCAGATACGAGACGTCAACATCGGAACGGAGAAAATCGGATCTCGGGAAACATTCTTCGAGACCCAACGCGGCTGCATCGCGAGGTTGTTCATCGATCCCGACACGGCGCCCGACGCCGGTCAAATCGACCTTAGGGCGGTGGACCTGCAGTTGTTCGGGCCGGATGGCAGTGGTTTTTGGTCAAGCCGCGGGCAACGAGGATCGAGCCAGCTTGCACAAGCGGTCAACGATCCGCATTGCCTAGCAAGGGTCCGCGGACTCGCGGAAGTGGACGCGCAGGCCATCATGGACAGTGTTTTGGCAGCCTATGCCGATCCATGAAGAAGGGTCGCATACCATGAGCGGCCGAGACGCATCGCGATTGAAACTTGACCGGGAATCGCTCGTCCCAATGGCCGGCGTGGGAACGGAAAAGTCGGGCATTGGCTGGCTTCGGGATCAACGTGATCGCCGAATGCCGTCCGTCGGCGCACTCGCTTTCAGCCATCCGTCAGCTCTACTTTGACGATCTGTCCAGGGGCAGGAGGCGAATGCCCAAGGGTGAGTCATCTTTTAACGTCGAAATCATGAGTCATCGGTGACGCAGACCTTTTTTGAAGTGAGCAAAATCAGACACTTAATTGGGGAGGTGAGTCCGATTACATGACGCGTCAGGTACTGAGAGCCTTGGAAGTCCCGCTATCGTCCCCTGGACGATCGGAGCCGGAACAAGCGGACCCGTCTCCTTCGTGGTCCGGCTCCGCCCGCGGGGACGCGGGCCATGGTGTCAGACGCCCCGGAGCGTTTGAGACGGCGTCTCGCCGAAGAGACCGCGATAGGCGCCGGAAAAGCGCCCCCAATGCAAGAAGCCTCCATCGAGCGCGATGTCTGAAATGCGCCGTCGGTCCTGGCGTGCCGCGATGATGTCGCGGCGGGCCTGACCGAGCCGACGGGCCAGCAAGAGCGCATCCAGCGGCGTGCCGAGCACCGCAATGGAGGCGCGCCGAAGCTCGGCCGGCGAAGCGCCGATGGCTCGGGACAGGCCGGTGACCGTCGTGGGCTCCCGGGGATGGGACAACAACCACTCGTGCATCACCCCGCTCAGCGCATGGGCCTGCCGGTTGAAGACGGCTCGGTCGGCCGGGGCCGTCGACGTCGAAGCGGAGAGGGTTTCGAGCCGGTCTCGCAGAAGATCGGCGAGCAGCGCATCGTGCCCCGGCGATCGCTCCGCCTCGCCGTTGGCATAGACGGCCAGCAGCGAGGCCAGCCAGTCGAAGAGCGCGTCCGCCGCGACCGGGGACGGACGGGTTTGCACGTCTCCCGCCGTCCGCCAGTTCGCCGATGAGAACGCGGCCCTGTCGGCGACGACCATGATGACGTCGCTGTTCTCCGCGCGGATGCCGATCCGCGAGCAGCCGCGTCCAATGCCGAAAGTGCCGCCGGTCCGGCTCCCGGCATCGACCCAGCAGCCCACGGGATGGGAGGGCTGGCAGACAGCGACGATCGAGGCTTCGGGTGCCATGAAGATGTGGGCGACCGCCACGTTGATGCGCTCGCGCAGGATGGAAAAGCCAGAAAGGACGAGCGAGGAGATCGAACCATCGAACCGGCCGGGGGAAAGCTGGATGGAGTGGCGCATGAAGCCCGGAAGCGAACGCTCCTGCTCGCTGGCCTCATCGAAGCGTCGGGTCGCGGAGGGGCCGACCGGCACCCGATCCCATGTTGTCGCATCCAACTTTACGTTCATCGCAGGAGTTTAGCGCCGGGATAGAGGGTAAGGAAAGCTTAGGTGCGCATGTTCGATGCATGCCTATTTCTAGGGCATTTTTGACGGCTCGGTGTGGATAGAGCGGGTTGCCCAAGCTGGTTAGGCTCGGCCGACATCAGTTCACGGAGTCACCCGATGCGGATCTTGAGCCTCCTCTTCGCCATCGCTTTCAGCTCGACGGCGCTCGGGTCCGTCCAGGCCGCGGACGAGTTCGAGCCCGAGCAGCTGACGGTCGAGGCCAAGGTGAGGCCGGGCCCGAACATCTTCGTGCTCGATCAGAGCTGGAGGGGGTCGAGCCGCCTCAACGTGCTGTCCGCGGACGATCTTTCGATCAAGGGCAATATCAGCGTCGGGCTCGTCGGCCAGGTGGCCTTTTCGTCCGATGGAAAGACCGCCTACCTGACCTCGGCCTATGCCAAGCGCATCGTACGCGGCCCGACCGAGGCCGTGCTGGAGGAATATGACGCCGAGACGCTGAAGCTGCGCCGCGAGATCGCGATTTCCGAGAAATTCGCGCAGACGGCTCCCACGACCTCGGCTCTCGCCCTTTCAGCCGACGGTCAGTTCGCCTTCGTCCAGAACGCGACGCCCGCGACCTCCGTGTCGGTCGTCGATCTGTCGAGCGGCAAGAGCGTCTCCGAAGTGCCGACGCCGGGCTGCTTCGCGGTCCTTCCCGCCGCGTCCGGCGCGAAGTTCACGACCATCTGCGGCGACGGCACGCTCACCAGCTTCACCATCGCGGCCGACGGCAAGGCGTCCGCTCCGAAGAAAAGCGAAAAGATCTTCGACGCCGACAAGAACGCCCTCTTCATTCCCGCCCGACGCGTCGGCGACGATCTCGTCTTCACCTCGTTCAACGGCGATCTCTATCGCGTCTCGGATGAGGACGAGACGCCCAAGCTGGTCGACCGTTTCTCGTTCGTCGAGGGCGTTCCGGGCGAGTGGCGGCCGGGCGGCGTCGAGATCATGGCCTACAACCGCGTCCATGACGTGCTCTTCGTCACCATGCACGCCGCCGGCAAGGAGGGCTCGCACAAGGACGCGGCGACCGAGATCTGGGCGATCAAGGTCGGCGAGAAGAAGCTGCTCTACCGCTCCGCCGTCCATGGCGTGAAGTCGATCTCGGTGACTCAGGACGCGGCACCCGTGCTGTTCGGAAGCGATCCCGAAGAAGGCGTCGTCACCCGCTACGAGATCGACCCGGAGGCCAAGTTCGCCGCAAAGCTCACCGCGACGGCGGAGAATCTGGGCACGTTCACCGGGCTCGTGGCGGCCGGCCAATGACCGCGGAACCGCGCCTTCTCGCCATGGCTGCAGCCTCGGCGACGGTTCTCTTCGTCGTCCTCTTCCTGCGCGCCGCCTTCCACAAGGCCTCGGACCTCGTGCGCTTCCAGGGCTATGTCGACGATTACGCTCTCCTGCCGGAACCACTGGTCGAACCCGTTGCCAAAGGCCTCGTGGCGGCCGAATTGCTGACGGTCGCGCTCCTCGTCGTTCCCATGACAGTGTCCGTCGGCGCAGCCTTCGCGCTCGCGCTTCTTCTCGTCTATGCAGGCGGCATCGCGATCAACCTGAAACGTGGACGCCGGCGCATCGAATGCGGCTGCGGCGGACCGGCGCAGATGCTCTCGGCCGCCCTCGTCCTGCGCAACGGCCTTCTCGGCGCGCTCGCGCTGCTGCCGCTCGTCGCCGGCTTCAACGCCCTCTCGCTCGGCGAGGCGGCGGCGGCTGTCTCGTCCGGCCTTCTTCTCGTCCTCTTCGTCGCGCTTGCCGAACAGCTTCTCGCCAATGACGGTCACGTCCAACGGCTGCGCGCGTCCCTCTCGGGCAAAGGAGCCCCGTCGTGAGCGCCCTCACCTTCGTCGTCGTGGTTCTCTGGATCGTCGTGATCGCTCAACTGGCCGTGATCTTCGCCCTGGCGCGGCAGATCGGCGTCCTCTTCGAGCGCATTTCCCCGGTCGGCGCGCTCGTCAACGAATCGGGCCCCAAGATCGGCGAGACGACGCCGGTCTTCACGCTGCCGAGCCTCAACGGGGGCCTCGTCCAGATCGGCACGCCGCGGTCGCGGGCGACGCTCGTCTTCTTCCTCTCCACCACCTGTCCCATCTGCAAGAAGATGCTGCCGGTCCTAAAATCCGTGCGCGAGAGCGAAGGGCGCTGGCTCGACGTCGTTCTCGCCAGCGACGGCGACGAAGCCAAGCATCGGGCCCTGATCGAGAAGGCGGACCTCACGTCGTTCCCCTACGCGCTTTCGGCGGATCTCGGCATCACCTACCGGGTGGCGCGCCTCCCCTTCGCCGTCCTCATCGATGCGGACGGCGTCGTGCGCGCGAAAGGTCTCATCAACAATCGCGAGCAGCTCGAAAGCCTCTTCAACGCGGCCGAAAGCGGCGAAGCCTCGATCCAGTCTTTCCTCGCCCGACCCGTCTCTCCTCTCCCGACCCATCTTCCCCGGTCCGCATGAGGAGGCTCGTTTTCCAGGCATCGGATCCCGTCCGATGCCCTCAAGACCCCTGCCAGCCGATACGAACGCCAGCGGAGAAACCGTCATGAATCCCATCGATCGCCTGATGCGCCTCATGGACCGGGCTGCCGAGGCCGGCTCGCGGCGCACGGCCTGCCAGCACGGCCGGCGCAGCTTCCTCGCCAAGGCGGGCGCCGCCCTCGTCGGCGGCACGCTCCTGCCGATGCTGCCTTTCGACCGCTCCGGGCGCGCCGAAGCGGCGGAGACCGTGAACGGCATCGAAGAAACGGACTGCGCCTATTGGCGCTACTGCGCGCTCGACGGCCAGCTCTGCAACACGTCGGGCGGCACGACGACCTCCTGCCCGCCCGGCTCCTCCGCCTCCAAGGTCGCCTGGGTCGGCACCTGCCGCAATCCCGATGACGCCAAGGACTATCTCGTCTCCTACAACGATTGCTGCGGCAAGGCGGACGTCAGCGCCTCGACCTTCTGCTTCACGAGCGAGAGGGAACGACCCGGCTACCGGATGGGGCTCTACAATGACATCAACTGGTGCATGGCCAACGACGACAAGGGCTATCACTGCACCGTCGCCGTGCTGGTGGGCCTCGCCGATGGTTGACCGCCGAACCGTCCTCGCGGCGCTCGTCGCCTGCGCCGTCTCTCCCGCCGCCGCGGCGGACGGGCCGGCGCGCTTTGCGGAGATCTGCGCGGCCTGCCACGGAGAGGCCGGCGTCGGCATCGAGGGTCTCGCGCCTCCTCTGGTCGACGCGGAGCTCTGGACGCGGCTCGGGGACAAGGCGCCCGACTATCTGGCCGGCGTCATGGCCGGCGGAATGGGTGGAAAGATCACGGCGAAGGGCATCGACTATGTCGGTCTCGTGATGCCGGCGCAGACGGAGGTCCCCGATGCCGATCTCGCCGCCATCGCCACCTACGTGCTGAAGGACCTGAACGGCCTCACCGTCGCGCCGGACGAAGCCGCCATCACCGCAGCCAAGGCCGCGCCTCCGACGCACAAGGCGCTTCGGGCGCTGCGCAAGGGCGAGTGAGGGTCGTCCCCATGCGGAGAGACCGGTCCCTCCAGCGCCGTGCGGTCGCCGGGATGTTCGGGGCGATGATCGGAGGGGGACTCGCCGTCGCCACGCCGGTCGTCGCCGGCGAACTCGGCCCCAAGGCGAATTATCTCCTGCGCTGCTCGGGATGCCACGGCACGGAGGGCGCCGGCGCGGAGCTCGGCGGCATACCGCCCTTTCCAGGCTTCATCGGTCCGCTCCTCGCCGACGATGCCGGACGCACCTACGTGATGCACGTTCCGGGCGTCGTCGGAACAGGCCTGTCCGATCCCGAGATCGCGGCCGTCCTCAACTATATCGCCGCCCGCTGGAGCGATGGCGCACCCGCGCCCTTCACGAGCGAGGAGGTCGTCCGCCGCCGGGCGGCGCCGATGCCCGATCTCATCGCCTATCGCCGAGCCCTCGTCGCGCGGCTCGAGACGGAAGGCGTGACGCTCGCACATTATCCCTGGCCATGACAGGTCTGGATCCCTGGCCGTGACAGGTCTGGCCGTTCGGAGGTCCCGACGTGCTCTCGGCCGGGCGGGAGCGTGTTCCCCGACCCTCGGATCGCATCCCCTCGGATCGTATCGTGGTCCGCCATGGTCTCCACCGCTGATGCCGGCCGGCTCCCCACGCCGTCGCCGGTTACGGGCCAGAGGATCGCGCGGCGGATGATCGCGTCCGTTTTCCCGGCTGTTTCGGCAGGTCGACCGAAGGTGCCGCGGCAATGATGGCCGGCTGCGGTCGTCGGTCGGCCCATCGACCGACGACCGCATCGCGGCACATGTCCAAGGAGGTCGGCGCCGCTCCGGATGGACGTGCCGCAGGACCGACGCTGGAGCTCCGCGGCGGCCGTCAACGGAACCATCTGGGACGGCGACTTTGTCTTGGCGCGAAGGGTCACGGGTTTCGCGCGCGACCGGATCGCCGGCGTCGGTCCGCCGATATCGGACAAAGGGGTTGGGGAGAAGCAGATCCCGTTGGCCGATCCGAACCCGGGGACCTTCCGTCGACGCGCACCCTGCGACGTTTCCGGTCACGGCCGACCGGCGCTGTCCGGCCTCGTCAGAATTCGGCCCATTCGTCGGCTCGCTCGGGCGCCGCTCCGCCTGTCCCCGTGGCGCGACGCCGCGCCACGGGCCTTGGAGCTGCGGGCTTCGAGGTCGACGGCAGCGCCGCGACGGCGCTGCGGGGCGCCTTGCCCATGGCACCGGTTCGGAACTGAGCGACAAGGCCCGCCAGTCCATCGGTCTCGCTGGCCAGGCTCTGCGCCGCAGCGGTGGTCTCTTCCACCATGGCCGCGTTCTGTTGGGTCACCTTGTCCATCTGGTCCGCCGCGACGGACACGTCGCGAAGGCCGACGGCCTGCTCGCGAGCCGCGCTGGCCATCTGCGAGATGAGGGACGCCACGCCCCCGACCTGCGAGACGATCTGCTCCAGACTGAGCCCGGACGCCGAGACGAGTTCGACACCCTCCTTGACCTGATTGGACGACGTCGAGATCAGCTGCTTGATTTCCCGCGCCGCTTCGGCGGACCGCTGGGCAAGCCCGCGCACCTCCTGGGCGACGACCGCAAAGCCGCGCCCGGCATCGCCCGCCCGCGCGGCTTCCACGCCCGCATTCAGGGCGAGGAGGTTCGTTTGAAACGCGATCTCGTCGATGACGCCGATGATGCTCCAGATCTTTTCGGAGGAGGCCTCGATCTCGGTCATCGCGGCGACGGCACGGGCGACGATGACGCCACCCTTGCCCGCCTCGTCCTGCGCGCTCGCTGCCGCGCCCCGCGCGTCGTCGGCGTTCTTGGCCGTCAGCGTCACGCCGCGCGCGATATCGGACAGCGCGGCGACCGTCTCCTCTAGGTTCGCCGCCTGCTGCTCGGTCCGGCGCGACAGGTCGCTCGCTGCATCGGTGATTCCGTTGATGCCGACGCGCATCGATCCGACCGCGCCGACGACGGAGCCGATCGTCTGCTCCAGCGCTTGGACCGATCGATTGAACTTCTCCCGGATCGCCTCGAATTCCGGCGCAACCGCCTGCTCCATCCGCACCGTCAGGTCGCCGGATGACAGGCGGTCGAAACCGATCTCGACATGGTGGACGAAGAGCTTGAGATCTTCCGCCTTGGCATTTTCGATCGCGGCTTGCCGATGAAGCGTCGCGGTCTGGGCGCTCCGCGTTTCGGCGGTTTCCGCTTCGAGGCGTCGTTGATCGAGGGCGCCGGTCTTGAAGACCTGCAAGGCTTGCGCCATCGCGCCGACCTCGTCGGAACGAGACTGGTGCGGGATCGTCACGTCGAGCCCGCCGCCGGCCATCCGGCGCATGATGTCCACCAATTGCCCGATCGGGCCGGTGATCCGGCTGAGGAGCAGGAACAGGGCGAGGATCGACACGGCGGTGACGCCGAGAGAGATCAAGCCGAGCGCGATGAGGGAATCGCGCGTGTCGCGGACGAGTGTCTCGTCGTCGAAGGCAAGGACCATCGTTCCGGTCGGCATCTCCTTGCCGCCCTCGCTGTGCACGAGCGGCACCACGACCCGCTGCAGGCTCGTCGAATCCGCGGCCTCGCCCGGCCCGCTGGCCCCGTCCATCGCCGCCTGCACCGCGGCCGGCTCGCCGATCGTGAAGAAGGCCTTGCCCTTGTCGTCGAGGATCAGCGCCGCCCGGAAGTCGGCTTCGGCCGCCGCTGGTGCGAAGGTTTGCTGCGCGATCTCACGATCGAACTGCCAGAGCGCGGTCTCCGCGCCGAGCCGGGCGAGGGATGCGGTGATCTCGACCTTGTTCCGGAACATCGCCTGCAGCGTGTTGCCACGCGACCAGCCGGCATAAGCGGCGAGGCTGACAAGGCCCACGACGATCAGGGTGACGGACGGGACGATCACCTGCGTTCGAATGGATTGGCTGTTCACGAAAAGGTCTCCTGGGATGACCGTCGAGGAAAGCGGCCTGGATAGGAAGAGCAGGTGAAGAGGCGGGATGACCCGAGGGAGCCGCAGGTCCGCGGCCACCGCGCAAGAAGCGCGGCGCTCGAGACTTCCGGAACCGATCAGCGCTTGTAGAGATAGTCTTTGCCGAGGGTGATGAGCTCGGCGGAAAAGGACGGATTGTCGAGCGCGATCAGCCGGCGCGTCGACAGATCGCCCTTTTCGAGAGCGAGTTTGATGTTGGGATCGGATCGGAACATGCGCTCATAGGAGCCATCGGCCCAGGCCGCCTTCAGCCCGCGCTCGATATCGTCCTGCAGACCGGCCTTGTCGCGTGCGACATAGAACAGGAGCGCCAGGGGATACTGAACCACGAGCGAGGTCTCCACGGCGAGATCGGGCACCTCGCCGACATGATCCTCCCGCTCGTGCAAGGCTTCGAAGGCACCGCGGGGGAAGAAGTCGGCCCGACCGCCGACCGTCATGCGGAACAGGCTCTTGTAAGGTCCCGTGCGCACGGTGACGCCGCCGTGGCGCAGGGTCTCGATGTCGCCCCAGCCCCTGCCCTGGATGGCGACGAACGCCTTGGGATCCTCGGCGTTGGTCACCTTGTCGAATTCCGGCTGCCGCTTTCCGTCGATCAGCATCAGGCGGTTGCCGAGGAGGCCGCCGTCGATCGGGAAGCGCACGGGGCGCAGGCGGTTCCAGAGTTCGTTCGTGGCGCTGAACCACGCGATATCGATTGGCCGGCGTCCAAGGCCTCCACGGCGGCCTCCTGCGTGGATAGGCGACGGACGACGGAACGAGGTCGATCTTGCTTCCGGCGTGGTCGAGCGCCAGCCGCAGGGCCTTGAAGGGCAGCGATTGGGTGTCGGTCTCCGACGCATTGTAACGCAGGCTCGCCGCCTCCGCGCCCGGAAGGGACGCCGACACGATGAGCATTGCGAGCATCGACGCAAGAATTCGAGCCGTCATTTCCGCCTTCTCACATGGGCCCTGTCGGGCATGAGGTTGATGTTTCGAGGAGAAGTCATCGGCAACATGGCCCCGACTTCCCCAAAGGAATTTCAGTATGAATGGCGATCAATCCCGATCGAAGACTCGATCAGACGCCGTTTCGATCGCGTCATGTCCAAGTCGAAGTTGAAAGATTGCGTCAATCAACACTTGTCAGAAAAGCTCCGCAAGATAACTTGAGCTTACTGATGCAGAGACCGATCGGTCCACCGTTACCCGCGCTTTGTCCGCCGTCGCCTGGCGGCCTGCCGGATCGACCCGACATCGGTTCTTCGCCGCAAGGACCGTTGGACACGGCGTGGCCGGGGGCCGGCACGCGCGTGCCTCGTGACCGACGCCACCCGTCGCACTCGGCGAGATCCTCGCCGAAGCGCGTTCCGCGATCCTGATCGTCGGAAGCGAGAGACCGAGCGCCGCCGGCTTTCGGCACCGGCACCCGGCGCGCGGGATCGGCGCTGAGGCGGGCGACGCGAACGCAGCCGGCCCAGCCGGCGCCGACGACGCTGGTGTCGAACGTCAATCCCGATCAGACGATCGGCACGCCCGTCTGCTTGATCTCGCTGTCGGGCTCGACATGGATCTGCACGGTCGCGTTCTCGATCTCGGCCTTCAGCGCATCTTCGATCCGGTCGCAGATGTCGTGGGCGGCGCCCACCGTCATGAGTTCGGGGACGACCATGTGGAACTCGATGAAGGTCGCGCGGCCGGCGATGCGGGTCTTCACGTCATGAACCTCCAGCGCGCCCTCCGCATGCTCGGAGATGAGGGCGCGGGCGCGCTCCTCGGCCGCGGGGTCCATCGCCTGATCCATCAGGCCGGACAAGGACGCGGTGACGACGTGCCAGCCCTCGCGCAGGATGTTCACCGCGACGAGGGCGGCCATGATCGGATCGAGCAGGGTCCAGCCGGTGACGCTGGCGAGCGCGAGACCCGCGAGGACGCCGACGGAGGTGACGACGTCCGCCATGATGTGGCGACCGTCGGCGCTGAGCGCGGGCGACCGGCGCTCGCGGCCCTGGCGGATCAGGAATTGCGCCCAGCCGAGATTGATCAGCGTCGCCGCGCCGTTGATCGCGATGCCGAGCATCGGGGCTTCGAGACTGCGCGGCGTCAGGTACGCGAACCAGGCCTCGCGCAGGATGAGGAGCGCCGCGACGATGATCAGGGCCCCCTCGACAACGGCCGAGAAATACTCGGCCTTGGTATGGCCGAAAGGGTGATCGTCGTCGGCCGGCGTGAAGGACACCGTCACCGCCCAGAGCGCGACGAGCCCCGCGACGACGTTGACGATCGATTCCAGCGCATCCGAATAGAGCGCGACCGATCCCGTCACCCACCAGGCCGCGGTCTTGATCGCCAGCACGGCGATGCCGATGCCGACCGAGGCCATCGCGATGCGCGTCACCAGAACCGCGTCGGGATGGCGGCCGTCCGTTCTCTTCATGATGCTCAGGCCGCCTTGATGCGAGCCCGGCGCGGCAGGTGGGCGACGATGTTCTCGATCATGCGCATGCCGGCTCCGCCGCCGAGCGACATGATGCTTTCCGGATGGAACTGCACGGCGGCGACGGCCTCCGTCTTGTGCTCGAAGGCCATGACCACCCCGTCCTCGGTCTCGGCCGTCACCTCGAAGTCCTTGGAGAGGCGCACCGGATCGGCGAAGATCGAGTGGTAGCGGCCGACCGTCACTTCGCTCGGAAGCCCTGAGAAGATGATGCCGGGCTTGGAGATGCGGATGCGGGAGGGCTTGCCGTGCACCGGCACGTGAAGGGTGCGCAGCGTTCCGCCGTAAGCCTCCGCCAGCGCTTGAAGACCGAGGCAGACGCCGAAGATCGGGATCGTGCGCGCCCGCGCGGCGGCGATCGTGCCCTTGCAGTCGAAGTCGGTCGGGTTGCCCGGCCCCGGCGACAGGACGACGAGGTCCGGCGCCACGCGATCGAAGATCTCCTGCGGCACCGGGGTCCGGACCGTCGTCACCTCCGCGCCGGTCTGCCGGAAGTAGTTGGCGAGCGTGTGGACGAAACTGTCCTCGTGGTCGACGAGGAGGATCTTCAGACCTTCGCCGACGCGCGCGCTCGCCCGTTCGCCCGCCACGGCGTTGGCCGTGCCGGCTTCGCGGATCGAGGCGATGAGGGCGGAGGCCTTCAACTCGGTCTCGGCCTCCTCCTCCTCCGGATTGGAATCGTAGAGAAGCGTCGCGCCGGCGCGCACTTCGGCGATGCCGTCCTTCAGGCGGATCGTGCGCAGCGTGAGGCCGGTGTTCATGTCGCCGTTGAAGTGCATCATGCCGACGGCGCCGCCGTACCAGGCGCGCGGGCTCTTCTCGTGTTTCTCGATGAAGCGCATGGCCCAGAGTTTCGGCGCGCCCGTCACCGTGACGGCCCAGGCATGCGACAGGAAGGCGTCGAACGCGTCCATGCCCTCGCGCAGGCGCCCCTCGATATGGTCCACCGTGTGGATCAGGCGCGAATACATCTCGATCTGACGCCGGCCGATGACGCGCACGGATCCGGGCTCGCAGACCCGGCTCTTGTCGTTGCGATCGACGTCCGAGCACATGGTCAGCTCGGACTCGTCCTTCTTGGAATTGAGAAGCTTCAGGATCTGCTCGGAATCTGAAATGGCGTCGTCGCCGCGCTTGATCGTGCCGGAGATCGGGCAGGTTTCGACGCGCCGGCCGTTGACGCGCACGAACATTTCCGGGCTCGCCCCGATCAGGAACTCGTTCTGGCCGAGATTGATGAAGAAGGAATAGGGCGAGGGATTGAGGCTCTTCAACTTGCGCGAGACGGCCGAGGGCGCGCTCTGGCAGCGCTCGTAGAAGGTCTGGCCGGGAACGACCTCGAAGAGGTCGCCGCGCATGAACTTCTCCTTGGCGGCCTTGACGAGCCGGGCGTATTCGCCGGGCACGTGGTCGCCGCGCGGGGGAATGCGGCCGGAGGACGCGAAGGGGGCCTCCGGCCCGCCGCCCGCGCGCCCCTGGGTCGAGACGCCGTCCTTCTCGAAGTCGTAGCGGTCGAGATAGGCCTTGGCCGCGTAATGGTCGACCATCAGGATCTCGTCGGGGAGATAGAGGACGACGTCGCGCCGATCGCCGGGGCGCGCGAGCGTCTCCTCGACCGGGTCGAACTGGAAGGCGAGATCGTAGCCGAACGCGCCGTAGAGGCCGAGATCGCCGTCCTCGTCGGACTTGAAGAGCGCGACGACCGTGCGCAGCACCGAGAAGACGCTCGGCATGCGCGAGCGCTCCTCTTCGGTGAAGGCGCGATCGGGATGCTTGACGGCGATGTCGATCCGGCGCGACGAAACGGTTTGCGAGGCGATGTCCCCGTGACCCGCGAGGGCCTGCGCGACGAAGCCGAGAAGCACCTCGCCACGATCGTTCAACGCCTCGATCGTCAGGGCGCGGCCGGCGGAGGTGATCATGAGAGGGGGATCGACGATCGCCGTGTCCCAGCGCGTGTAGCGGCCGGGATATTCGTAGTTGGACGAGAAGACCGCGCCGCGCCGCGTGTCCAGCCGATCGACATAGGGCTCGATCGCCCCGGCATAGGGCACGGCTTCGCGCCGGCGCGTGATGGCGACGCCGCCTTCGGTCACGTAGAGATCGGCCCCGCCGGGGGCAGCCGTATGGGTCATCGCCTGTCTCTCCTCGGCCCCGCCGCCCGGACACGCCCAACAAAAAAGGCCGCCGGATGAACCAGGGCGACCTCGTCTTCGAACACGCAGAAACGCTCAAAGGCCGCCTATCAGCGAGCCTGCCACCAAAGACCATTGAGCGCGATCGTCGTCATGGCGAAATCGTTAGCGCGAGACGGGCCGAAGGGCAATGGGGGATGCCGTGCCGCCCGACATCTCGGGAGGGGAGCCGGCGGATCCCGATCACGCCGCCCTGTCCCCTCGCCGGTCAGACGCCCTTCGTCTCACGGTCCGCCCGCGCCTTGCGTTCGGCGATGAGGGCATCGTCGATGCCGTTGGCGCGCTGCAGCGCCGGACGGTCCTTGATACGATCCCAATACGCGGTGAAGGCCGGCGTCTTGGGGAAGATGCCGAACTGCGTCATCCAGGCGATGCTGGCTCCGACATAGACGTCCGCCGCCGAGAACCGCTCCCCCGCGATGAAGGGCGTCGCCGAGACGGCGCTTTGGGCGGCGGCAACGACGGCCTCCATCGAGCCGTAGCCGACCATCCCGCGCTTGTCCGCCGGCACGTCGACGCCGAGCGCCTGGTTGGCCGCCGCCGCCTCGATCGGCCCCGCCGCGAAGAAGAGCCAGCGATAATAGGCGCCCCGGTCCGGCAGGGGCGGCGCGAGCCCCGCCTCGGGAAAGGCGTCGGCGAGGTAGGCGCAGATCGCGGCGGTCTCGGTGACGACCGTATCGCCGTGGCGGATCGCGGGCACCTTGCCCATCGGATTGACGGCGAGATAGTCCGGCGCCCTTGCGGTCGAGCCGAAGTCCAGGATCTCCGTCCGATAGGGGACGCCGATTTCCTCGATCATCCAGCGCGCGGTGCGTCCGCGCGACATGGGATGCGTGTAGAGCACGAGTGTCATCACGCGGTCCTTTCCCGCCGGGCTCCCTGGCGCCCCGCCCCCTCCGGGCCGGGCTTTGCCACCCCTCGGCGCGCCTCCTTCTAGCGGCAGGCGACGTCGCCGTCTTCCCGCAAGACGAGGCCGTTTGCCGAGACCGGGCTTGCAATTTCGTCGCCGCGCTGTCTGAAATCCGCCCGCTTCCGCCGCAAGGGGAACGCCGAAGACGGTTCCCGCGACGCGGAGACGAGGAAGCGGGTTCGAGCGCTGTCGCCGGGGGGCGGAGCGCGATCCGCCCCCGTTCGCCCGACCTGGAAAGGACAGCTGTTCATGATCGACCGCCGCCAGCTTATCCTCGCCCTCGCCGCCCTCGGCCTCGCGCCCGCAGCGGCCCATGCCGCCGCCGATGCCGCCGCCGCGGCAGGGGGCGATGCCTCCGGCATCGGCGGCGATGCCGCGCATCTGTCGTTCCAGCCCGCGCGGCCCTTTTCGTTCGATCTCCTCGTGGAAGAGGCGCGAAGGCTGGCCGAGGCTCCCTATGTTCCGGAGATCTCGGTGAACCCGGCCGTGCTCGACCGGATCGATTTCGACGCGCATTGGAAGATCAAGTACCGGCCGGAGGAGACGCTGGTCGTGCCCGGCGAGGATGCGCCGGTGCGCATGTTCCATCTCGGCCGCTACTTCCAGCTGCCCGTGACGATCGCCGTGGTCGAGAACGGCGCCTCGCGCGAGGTCGTCTACGATCCCGGCCTCTTCGAGATGCCGGCGGACAGTCCGGCGCAGGAGCTTCCGAGGGACGTGGGCTTTGCCGGCTTCCGCGTGCTGGAGCCGGGCTCGGAGCGGGACTGGATCGCCTTTCTCGGCGGCGCCTATTTCCGCACGTCCGGCGAGGACAACCAGTTCGGCATGTCGGCCCGGGCCGTGGCCATCGACGTCGCGCTGCCCCGGCCGGAGGAGTTTCCCCGCTTCACCGCCTTCTATCTCGAAGCCTCCGCCACGGGCACGCTCGTCGTCAACGCGCTGATGAACGGACCGCGCATGTCCGGCGCGATCCGGATGGACATTTCCAAGAACGGCCCGATCGTGATGGACGTGACCAACCGCTTCTTCCTGCGCGAGGACATCGAGCGGCTCGGCATCGCGGCGCTGACCTCGATGTACTGGTATTCGGAAACCGACAAGCTGCGCCGGATCGACTGGCGGCCGGAGGTCCACGATTCGGACGGGCTCGCGATCTGGTCCGGCAATGGCGAGCGGCTCTGGCGCCCCCTGAACAATCCGGACCGCGTGATGACCTCGACCTTTTCCGGCGCCGACCCGAAGGGCTACGGCCTTCTCCAGCGCGACCGGAACTTCGACCACTACCAGGACGACGGCGTCTTCTACGAACGCCGCGCCAGTGTCTGGGTGCAGCCGAAGGGGGACTGGGGGCCGGGCGGCGTGCAGCTCGTGGAGATCCCGACCGACGACGAGATCCACGACAACATCGCGGCCTATTTCGTTTCGGCGAACCCAACGAAAAAGGGCGATGCGCTGAGCTACGACTACGTCATGACCTGGGC
Source organism: Aureimonas sp. Leaf454 (assembly GCF_001424685.1). Classification (GTDB taxonomy): domain Bacteria; phylum Pseudomonadota; class Alphaproteobacteria; order Rhizobiales; family Rhizobiaceae; genus Plantimonas. The sequence goes on along the minus strand of NZ_LMQT01000025.1, from coordinate 90,882 downwards.
GAACGAGGCGCCGCGCGACGTCGACCTCGGCCGCGTCGTCGCCACCCGCCTCGGGCGCGGCGGCGTTCCGGGCCAGCCGCGTCCGGCCGACGCCACCAAGGTCACGATCGACTTCGACGACGGCGCCATCGCCGCCCTTTCGCGCGAGGCCAAGGACGTCAAGGCGGTTGTCTCGGCCTCGCGGGGCGAGATCTCCCGCCTCGACTGCTACTCGCTGAAGGTCGGCACCGCCTGGCGCGCCACCTTCGACATCACCGCCGAGGGCGAGGAGCCGGTGGAGCTACGCATTTACGTCTCGCAGGGGGACAGGACGCTGACGGAAACCTGCGCGTATCAGTTCCTGCCGCTAAAGCCGGGGCAGGCGACGTAGGGGCGGCGATCGGACGGTCGAGCATCACGTGTAGAGATGGTTGCCCCCTCCTCGGTGAAGGAGCGGTCGGGCAGCTTCATCAAGACGTCGAGCCGCGTTGCCGAGCCGATACGCTCGGCAACGTGCGCGTGCTCTTCGAGCGCGGTGGCCACGATGCCCTCGCCCGGAATGTCAGCGTCTCGGTGGAGCTATCACGTTCGTGACAGTGGGATATCGGCCGGCCGTCTAAGCCAGTCGATACCACCACTTGCCATCAGAGAGAACGGCGTCATGAGCAACACCATATCTGGCACGAAGGTTTTCATGAATCCTCTCTACCAGGGGAAGGTCGACGTTCCTGAAGAGCCGAAGATCGCACCGAGGGACGTCAAGGCCAGCAGCGGCATGATGTCCGGCAGCGAGCTGATCGAGAAGATGGGCGGCGCGCCGAAGAGCGACTTCACCATCATGGGAAAGACGCTGAAGACGAACTCCAACGAGTACAAGGCGGCGCTTTCGCATCTGGAAACGTATCAGACGAAGCTTTCGAAGCTTGGCGGCGAGGTCGGCGACGTCCGGACCCGAGACATTCAGGCGTTGAAGACGGACCTGAACAAGGTCATCACCGATGCCGACGCCTATGCCGACAAGCATGCCGGAAGCAGCACGAAATCCGATCGCCGCGAGGTCATGGCGGACCTCAAGGCGATGGCGCAGAAGGAACTCCAGTTGCTCGACCGGCTGGGCGACCTCGTGAACACCAAGGGCAAGGGCATCACGGTCGCCGACGGCCTTGTCCTCTTGCGCGGTGGCGTGACCGATGCGTCCGGCTACAACAAGGACCTCAACGATTCCATCATCGACAAGGGGAAGTCGAAGGACAGTTTCGCCTCCGGCAAGGCGAACTCGGTGTCGCTGATTTCCTACGGGACCGAGATGCGGGTGGTGAAGAGCATCAGCAAGGAAGCCGAGAAACTGATGGCCGGCGAGTCGTCGAGCGGCTTCGATCAATCGGACATGCGCACCGCCGCGCGCAACATCGCCTCTTCGAACGTCGCGGAGAAGCTCGGCATCGGCAAGACGATCCCGATGTCCGACATCGTCGTCCACAACGGCCAGGCCGCCATCGCGATGAAGCTCGCCAAGAGCGAGTCCCTCATCCTCAAGACCGACGTTCCCGTTACCGATCAGAAGCTCGTCCAACAATACAACCACGAGTTCGACAAGGGTTGGCATGACAATCTCAAGGGCTACGGCGTCACGCGGACCGAGAACGGCGACTGGACGAAGAAGCAGACCGGCTTCAAGGATATTCCCTATACAGGGACCAGCAATCCGCCACTGACAGCCAACATCCAGAAGGGGCTTCTCGACCTTCAAGTCGCCGATTGCCTGATGGCGCAGATGGACCGCCAGCCGGAGAACATCTTCATCCAGATTTCCGGGACCTCAGCGCAGATCATCGGCATCGACAACGACATGTGCATGGGCAAGGCCATGACGGACCTCGAGCCGACGCGCCCCGATCTGAAGAAGACCTATGGCGGTCCGCCGCCGCTGATGAGCCGGGAGATGTTCGACAAGCTGCAGGCGATGACCCCCGAGAGCTTCAAGGAGGCGATCGGCCCGGAATTCACCCAGGAGGAGGTCGATGCCGGACTGTCGCGACTGGCGAAGCTCAAGGAGCACGCCAACGCGCTCAAGAATGACGGGATGATCGTCGACAACTTCGAGACCTGGAAGGGCATCGATCCGACATCGGGCGAGGAGATGAACGCCAGCGATTTTCTGATGGCCTCCGATTTCAGAAGCTACGTCAAGCGCGATCAGACGACGCTGAACAAGATCGACGTTCCGATCCCGCTCGATCTCGGCAAGCACTGAGCGCTGAAACAGGACGGCAGAAGGAACGAACACCTTGATCAATGACGGAACGGTCGCAGTCGCTCACGATGTTGCGCCGCAGGAGGACGACGACGAGGGCGTCCTGCAGAGCGCCGTCTGGATGGCGCAGGATCTCGGCATCGCCATGCCGCCGGTTCCCAGGCTCTACGCGGATCGTCTGTCCGAGGTCGCGCTCGGCGCGATCTACGCGAGCGACGAGACCTTGCTCGAAGCCGACAGTCTTGCCGGACTGACCGGGCTCCTGGAACAGGGTTGGCCGCGTTCGGGACTTGCCTTCGGATATGTCGGCCGCGGCTCGGGCGGACGCTGGTTCTACGCGCTGGCGAGCGAGCAGTTTCTCTTCCACGTCTCGCTGCGCCTGCAGCATGCCACGCCCGAACAAAGCCGAGCCTCGCTCGGCGAGGTGAGCACGGCGAACATCGCTCTCGACGCGTACTTCGCCCTTGAAGCGAACGAGATGAAGGCGCTCGCCGCGGTGCCTCCGCCGCACGGCCAGCCGCGCCGGATCATCGCCTACACGGATGCGGACGGGCTGCCCGAGGAGATGCATGCTCTCTGGCAGGAGGGAGGCGAGCCCGCCTTCGTCGCGCGGCGGGAGGTGTTCTCGGCACCCCCTGCCCAGCCGATCGAGGTCGAGCGCGTCATCTGGGGCTGAAGGAGCCATCCTATGCCGATGAGCGATCGTCGGTGTCATTCATCCCGCGACCGCGTCAGGTCGCGGGATGAGGTCTGCTTCACCCGGCAGCGCGGTCCGGCACTGCCCTGCCATGCGCTCAGAACAGTCCCTCGATCGCCCCGTCCCGGTTGAGGAAGATCCGGTTCGCCGAGGGCTCGCGGGGCAGGCCGGGCATGGTCATGATCTCCCCGCAGATGGCGACGACGAAGCCGGCGCCGGCCGACAGGCGGACCTCGCGGACGTGGACGACGTGGCCGTCCGGGGCGCCGCGAAGCGTCGGGTCGGTGGAGAAGGAATACTGGGTCTTGGCCATGCAGACCGGCAGGTCGCCGTAGCCGAGGGCTTCGAAGTCGGCGAGCTGGCGGATGACGCCACGCTCCATCGTGACGGCAGAGCCGCGATAGATGCGCTTCACGACGGTCTCGATCTTCTGGAAGAGCCCCATCTCCGCGGGGTAGATCGGCTCGAAGCGGGACGTGCCGCCATCGGCGAGGCTCGCGACCTTGTGGGCGAGATCCTCGATGCCCGCGGAGCCCTCGGCCCAATGGCGGCAGAGGACGGCCTCCGTGCCGTGTCCTGCGACATAGGCCTTCACCGCCTCGATCTCGGCCGCGGTGTCCGAGGAGAAATGGTTGATGGCGACCACGACGGGAACGCCGAAGAGGCGGATGTTCTCGATGTGGCGGCCGAGATTGGCGCAGCCGCGCGTCACCGCCGCGACGTCCTCGGCTCCGAGCGCGTCCTTGGCGACGCCGCCGTTCATCTTCATCGAGCGCACGGTCGCGACGAGGACGCAGGCCGCGGGCGCAAGGCCGGCCGCGCGGCACTTGATGTCGAAGAACTTCTCCGCCCCGAGATCGGCGCCGAAGCCGGCCTCGGTCACGACATAGTCGGCGAGCTTCAGCGCGGTCTTCGTCGAGACGACGGAGTTGCAGCCATGGGCGATGTTGGCGAAGGGGCCGCCGTGGACGAAGGCCGGATTGTTCTCCAGCGTCTGCACGAGATTCGGCTGCATCGCGTCCTTCAGAAGCACGGCCATCGCGCCGTCCGCCTTGATGTCGCGCGCGAAGACCGGGCTCTTGTCGACGCGGAAGGCCACGACGATGCCGCCGAGCCGGCGCTCGAGGTCGTCGAGATCGGTCGCGAGGCAGAGGATCGCCATGACCTCGGAGGCGACCGTGATGTCGAAGCCGGTCTCGCGGGGATAGCCGTTGGCGACGCCGCCGAGCGAGGAGACGATCTGGCGGAGCGAGCGGTCGTTCATGTCCATGACGCGCCGCCAGACGACGCGGCGCGTGTCGATCCGCTGCTCGTTGCCCCAGTAGATGTGATTGTCGAGAAGGGCCGAGAGAAGATTGTGCGCGCTGGTGATGGCGTGGAAGTCGCCGGTGAAGTGGAGGTTCATGTCCTCCATCGGGATCACCTGGGCATGGCCGCCGCCCGCCGCGCCGCCCTTGACGCCGAAGCAGGGCCCGAGCGAGGCCTCGCGGATGCAGATCGCGGCGCGCTTGCCGATGCGGTTCAACCCGTCGCCGAGACCCACGGTGGTGGTCGTCTTGCCTTCGCCGGCCGGCGTCGGGTTGACGGCGGTGACGAGGATCAACTTGCCGTCGGGCCGGTCCTTCAGGCTTTCGATGAAAACGGCGGAGATCTTCGCCTTGTCATGGCCGTAGGGCACGAGATGCTCTTCGGGGATGCCGAGGCTCGCCCCGATCTCGCGGATCGGCTGCTTCGTCGCGGCGCGCGCGATCTCGATATCGGATTTGAACTCCATTGCGCTGCCGTCCATCGACCGCCTCCGCCTTCATCGGCCGAACCGGCCGGCATGCCCGGGCGGGACCATAAAGGGAGGGAGGCCCCACGCCAATCGAGCAAAACGCGAAAAGCCCGGACGGGGAGGACGTCCGGGCCTTTCGTCATTTCCATGCGACCGGTCGACCGCGCGGGAGGATCGCCGCCATCCGGTTCTTGCCGCCTGACCCATGCCCGGCGCGGTGGGAGGAGGAGGACCTCTGGGCGCCGCGGACATCGATCCGACAGGGAACAGAATGCCGGATCGGGCTGGCGCGAGGCTGGAACGGCAGCGGACCGGTGCCGCCGCGCCCCTTGCGCGACCGGATCGGTGCGGGCGTTCAGCCTGCCCGCTGCCTCTTCGCTGCCGTCCCGGCTTTCTCCGCCTTGGCCGGCAAAGGGAATAGCGTGACGAAGCGGTCCGCCAAGGCGCGGTCGCCCTCCAGTCGAAGCTCGCCCGCGGCTTCCAGATCGCGCAGCGGCACGGAGCCGTAGAGCGCGGCGGCGACGACGGCCGGAGGTCCGGTGAGGACGAGGTCGGCACCGTCGAGCGGACCGGCCGCTATCTCGATCGCGCCGTCCACGAGACGGGCGAGGAAGGTCTCGCGACCGAGGCGAAAGCCGATGCGGGCGTCCAAGCCGGTCGCCCGGCCGGCATCCAGCATGGTGCGCATGGACAGGACGAGCGATGCGGCGCTGAAGGGCCGCGTCGGATCGTGGGACGGCGAGCGCGCGGCCCAGCGACCGAGCGCCTGGAAGATCGGCTCGGCCTCCAGACCCCATTGCGTCAGTTCGTAGACCGGGACGTCGGCGGGCGGCGGCAGGCGGCGGCGAACGAGAATGCCCTCCTCCTCCAGCCCCGCGAGGCGCTGCGTCAGGACATTGGCGCTGATGCCGGGCAGATCGCGACGGAGGTCGCCGAAGCGCTTGGGACCCGTCATGAGCTCGCGGACCACCAGAAGCGCCCATCGCTCGCCCAGGAGGTCGAGCGCATGGGCGGCGGCGCAGGCATCGTCGTAGCGCCGGCGCCGCGCCGTTTCCGCGGTCGCTTCCCGGTTGGTTATTTTTTGTAATGTCATCGTTGCGAATGATAACCGACTGCGGCAGCATGGGTCAAACGAAACGGCCGAGCAAACGGCCTGGGAGGACGAACGCCATGCCGATGATGATCTTCGTCAATCTGCCGATTGCGGACCTTGCGCGATCCGTCGCCTTCTACGAGCGTCTCGGCGCGGTGAAGAACCCGCAATTCTCGGACGAGACCGCGGCCTGCATGGTCCTGTCCGAGACGATCTTCGTCATGCTGCTCACCCATCCGAAGTTCGCGCAGTTCACGACGAAGGCGATCGCGGACGCACGCTCCACGGCACAGGTCCTCCTCTGCATTTCCTGCGAGAGCCGGGAAGCGGTGGATCGCGCGGTCGAGGCCGCGAGCGCTGCCGGCGGGTCCCGCGATCCGACCCCGACGCAGGACTTCGGCTTCATGTACGGCCGCTCCTACGAGGACCCGGACGGCCACATCTGGGAGGTCATGTGGATGGACCCCGCCGCCGCCGCGGGCGGCACGGACGGATCGCCCGGCGCCGGGGCCGTAGCCGCTGCCTGATCAGCGAGACAGCGCCTGAACGACGAGACACCGGGAGGAACGAGAGATGAATTACATCGACGGATTCGTGGTCGCCGTGCCGAGCGACAAGAAGGACGCCTATCTCGAACAGGCGAGACTGGCGCTTCCCATCTTCAAGGAATACGGCGCGCTGCGCATGGTCGAGACCTGGGGCGACGACGTGCCGGACGGCAAGCTGACCGACTTCAAGATGGCGGTGAAGGCGGAGCCGACCGAGACGGTGGTCTTCTCCTGGATCGAGTGGCCGGACAAGGCGACGCGCGATGCCGGCATGGGGAAGCTGATGAGCGACGAGCGCCTGTCGATGGCGAACATGGTCTTCGACGGAAAGCGGATGATCTACGGCGGCTTCGCGGTGATCCTCGACGCGTGAGGGATCGCCTTACGCTCGTCACTTCGCGCGAGGCGCCCCCCTCTGTCCTGCCGGACATCTCCCCCTCAAGGGGGAAGATCGGCAGAGCTCTGTCGGCGAAGATCAGCCTGATTCCCCCTTGAGGGGGAGATGCCGGCAGGCAGAGGGGGGCGCGCACTGAAACTCCGCGCTCTCCGCCCCTCGCCCTGACCTCACGCCCCCGCATCCATCGCGATGAGGCTGGCATTTCCGCCGGCCGCGGCCGTGTTGGTCGAGACCACCTGCTCGCGGGCGAATCTGGCGACGTAGTTGGGGCCGCCGGCCTTCGGGCCGGTGCCGGAGAGGCCGGATCCGCCGAAGGGTTGGGAGCCGACGACGGCGCCGATCATGTTGCGGTTCACGTAGATGTTGCCGACCGTCATGCGCTCCGTCACCTCGCGGATCGTCTCGTCGATCCGGCTGTGGACACCCAGCGTCAGGCCGAAGCCGGTTCGCTCGATCGCCTCGCAGACCTTGCCGAGCTCGCCCGCCTTCCACCGGACGATGTGGAGAACCGGGCCGAAGACCTCGCGATCGAGCGCTTCCGGACGGTCGATCTCGACGATGTGCGGGGCGATCCAGTGACCGTCCCCGGGAAGGTCGGCCGGCAGGGCACCGGCGAACCGGACCCTCTGCTCGCGCCGCATGCGGGCGATGTGCGCCTCCAGCATCGCCTTCTGCTCGGCATCGATCACCGGTCCGATATCGGTCGCGACGTCGCGGGGATCGCCGAGGGAGAGTTCGGCGGCGGCGCCCGCGATCATCTGCGTCATGCGCTCGGCGACGTCTTCCTGCACGAAGAGCAGGCGCAGCGCCGAGCAGCGCTGGCCGGCGGAGCGAAACGCCGAGGCGACGACGTCGTCGGCGACCTGCTCGGGCAAGGCGGTGGCATCCACGATCAGCGCATTGATGCCGCCGGTCTCGGCGACGAGGGGCGCGATCGGCGCGTTGCGGGCCGCGAGCGAACGGTTGATCGCGAAGGCCGTGTCGGTGGAGCCGGTGAAGGCGACGCCGGACGTGGCGGGATGGGAGACGAGAGCCGCGCCCGTCGCCCCGTCGCCAGGGGCCAGAATCAGCACGTCCCCGGAAAATCCCGCCTCGTGCAGGATCGCGACGGCAGCGGCGGCGATCAGCGGCGTCTGCTCGGCGGGCTTGGCGACGACGACATTGCCGGCGGCGAGGGCCGCCGCGACCTGCCCCGCGAAGATCGCGAGCGGGAAGTTCCAGGGCGAGATCGCGACGATGACGCCGCGCGAGCGATAGCGCAGCTTGTTCTCCTCCCCGGTCGGGCCGGGCAGCGGCACGGGCGCGGAGAAGAGGCGCTCGGTCTCGCCGGCATAGAAGCGCAGGAAGTCCACGGCCTCGCGGATTTCGGCGATGCCGTCCTCGACGGTCTTGCCGGCCTCGCGGGCAAGCAGCGCCATCAGCGGACCCTGCCGCGCCTCCATGAGATCGGCGGCCTTGCGGAGCGCGCCCGCACGGGCGGCGGCCGGCACGCGCTCGGCGGCGGCGACCTGCAGCTTCGCGGCATCCATCACGCGACGGGCGGCGTCGGCGGAAAGGTGGTGGCTGGTGCCGACCCGCCGGCCGTCGGCGGGCGAGCGGATCTCGACCGAGACGGTGTCCGACCCCGCGGCCTTCGAGCCGCAGCGAGCGTCCGGCGTGCCGAGATCGGCGGCGTCGCGGCTTTTCAGGAACTTCGCCAGAGCCTTGCGGTCGCCGAGCTCCACGCCGGCCGAATTGACACGCGCGCCGAAGATCGCGGCAGGCCGCGCGATCCGGCCATGGCGGACGGGACCGTTGGCGAGAAGATCGCGCGGTCGCTCCAGAAGCTCCTCGACGGGCACGTCCTCGTCGCCGACCTTGGCGACGAAGGAGGAGTTGGCGCCGTTCTCCAGAAGCCGGCGCACGAGATAGGCGAGAAGATCGCGATAGCCGCCGACGGGGGCGTAGATGCGGCAGGAGAGCTGGCCGCCGCGCTCGGCGCGCACGGCCTCGTAGAGCGCCTCGCCCATGCCGTGCAGGCGCTGGAACTCGAAGCCGGACGCGTCGGGTCCGGCCATTTCGAGGATGGTGGCGACCGTCAGCGCGTTGTGGGTCGCGAACTGGGGATAGAGCCGCGCGCGTCGGCCGAGCAGCGACTGCGCCGCGACGAGATAGGACAGGTCGGTGGCGGGCTTCAGCGTGTAGACGGGGAAGCCGTCGACGCCGCGCTCCTGCGCATGCTTGATCTCCGAATCCCAATAGGCGCCCTTCACGAGGCGCACCATCATGCGGATGCCGGCCTCCTCGGCGAGCGCGTCCACGTGCTCGATCACGGCGAGCGCGCGCTTCTGATAGGCCTGGATCGCGAGACCGAAGCCGTCCCAGCCGGTGAAGTCGGACGCGCGGACGACGGCGTCGATCACGTCGAGCGAGAGCTCCAGCCGGTCGGCCTCCTCGGCGTCGACGGTGAAGTTCAGCTGGTAGCTCTTCGCCCGCTCCGCGAGATCGCGCACCTTCGGAACGAGCTCCTCCATCACGCGGCCCTGCTTCACCGCGGAATAGCGCGGATGGAGCGCGGAGAGCTTGACCGAGATGCCGGGGCGATCGGGGAGCGCCTTGTTGCCGGCCTTGCGCCCGATCGCCTCGATCGCGTCGGCATAGGACTTGAAGTAGCGATCGGCGTCGCCTTGCGTGCGCGCGCCCTCGCCCAGCATGTCGTAGGAGTGGCGATAGCCCTTCTTCTCCAGGCCCCGCGCCCGGTCGAGCGCGTCGGAAATGGTCTCGCCGAGCACGAACTGGCGGCCGAGGAAGCGCATGGCCTGACGCGTCGCGGTGCGCACGGCCGGCGCGCCCATGCGCTTGACGAGCGAGCCGATGACGCCGGTCGGCGTCTCGCCGGGGCGGATGATGCGGGCGGAGACGCCGAGCGCCCAAGCGGAGGCGGCGGTGAGCATGCGGTCCTCGCCGCCCTCGTGGTTCGTCCAGTCGCCGGCGCCGATCTTGTCCTCGATCAGCTTGTCCTGCGTCGCGGGATCGGGCACGCGCAGCAGCGCTTCGGCGAGCACCATGAGGGCGAGGCCCTCGCGCGTCGACAGCCCGAACTCGCGCAGGAAGTCCTCGACGCCGCCGATGCCGCCGGACTGGCCGCGGATCGCCCCGATGAGCCGGCGCGCCGTGCGGTCGACGGCGCCTTCGTCATGGCCGAAGTCGCCGGCGCGGCGCAGGAGCGCGGCAACCGCCGCCTCGTCCTCGGGCGCGAAGGGAGCGGAGAAGGCGGGCACGGCGCGCTGCGACATCGACGGTTCCTCGGATGGAAAAGGCGTCTTCGGGATGCGCCATGACTAACATTTTCCCGAAAGGCGATCTCACCAATCTTGGCACCGCTTCCCGTGACAATCACGGGGGAAAGCCGCTATGAAGGTGACGATGAGCGAGATCGACGACAAGGACCGGCAGATCCTCCGCCAGTTGCAGGGCGACGGGCGCCTCAGCAATCTCGATCTCGCCACGCGTGTGCATCTCTCCCCCACCGCGACCGCCGAGCGCGTGAAGCGATTGCAGCGGGACGGCTACATCCTCGGCTTCACCGCTCGTCTGTGTCCGGAAAAGCTCGGACGCGGGCTCATCGTCTTCGTGGAGGTCAAGCTCGAGCGGACCAGCGAGGACGTGTTCGGCGCCTTCGCCGCGGCGGCCAAGGCCAATCCCGACATCATGGAATGCCACATGGTGGCCGGCGGCTTCGACTATCTCCTGAAGGCGCGCGTCGCCGACATGAACGCCTACCGGGCCTTTCTCTCCGACGCCCTCCTGAATCTGCCCGGCATCCGAGAGACCCACACCTATGCCGTGATGGAAGAGATCAAAAATACGGCAGCGATCGCCCTCTGACCGATTTTGCGCCACGGGTCGTCGTAATCCGGCGTTCCGGCGCCTCGCATTCGCGTTCGTATAGCCGCCACCGGACACCGCCTCGCCTTGCACCGGGCCCGCGGCTTGGCGATAGTCGAGCCCAAGCGATTTTCTTCCGGAGGAGTTTTCCCATGCGCCTGACGTCCACCCTCGCCTTCGTCCTCGCAATGTCCGCAAGCCTCCCGGCTTTTGCGCAGGATGCCGCCAGTTGCGGCACGGTTCGCCTTTCCGATGTGGGCTGGACGGACATCACCGCGACGACCGCCGTCGCCGCGGAGCTTCTGGCCGGCCTCGGCTACACGCCGGACGTGAAGATCCTTTCGGTGCCCGTGACCTTCGCCTCTCTCAAGAACAACGATCTCGACGTCTTCCTCGGCAATTGGATGCCCGCGCAGACCGGCGACATCTCGAAATACGTGGACGAGGGCTCGATCGAGCGCGTCCACACCAATCTCGAAGGCGCCAAGTACACGCTCGCCGTCCCGAAATATCTCTACGACAAGGGCCTCAAGAGCTTCGCGGACCTTGCCAAGTTCCACGACGACCTCGACGGCAAGATCTACGGCATCGAGCCGGGCAACGACGGCAACAGCCTCGTCGTCAAGATGATCGAGAAGAACGATTTCGGCACCAAGGACTTCGAGCTCGTCGCCTCGTCCGAGCAAGGCATGCTCTCGCAGGTCGCGCGCGCCACGAAGGGCGAAAAGCCCATCGTCTTCCTCGGCTGGGCACCGCATCCGATGAACACCAACTTCCAGATGGAGTATCTGGCAGGGGGCGACGACTATTTCGGGCCGAACTTCGGCGGCGCGACGGTCCACACCGTCACCCGCAAGGGTTATTCGACCGAATGCCCGAACATCGGCAAGCTCCTGACCAACCTCACCTTCTCGCTCGAGGCGGAAAACGCGATGATGAGCGCCATCACCGACCAGAAGGAGAAGCCGGACGCCGTGGCCAAGGCCTGGCTGAAGGCCAATCCGGGCGTGCTCGACGCCTGGCTCGCCGGGGTGACGACGCTCGACGGCCAGGACGGCCTCGCCGCCGTGAAGTCCTCGCTCGGCGCCTCCTGATCCCGGACGAACAGGGGACCGGCCATCGCTGCGCCGGTCCCCGCGCCCGAACGGCGCCGCACGATCCCAACCCCGTCTGAGGAGCGCCCTGCCCCGTGGAATGGCTCGAAGCCCACCGCCTGCACATCGGCGATTTCGCCGTCGCCTTCGTCGACTGGCTGACGACGAACGCATCGGGCGTCTTCGACGCCATCCAGGCCGGCCTCGAAGCCTTCATCGACGCGCTTCTCTTTCTTCTCCAGGCGCCCCATCCCTTCGTCGTGATCGGCGTCTTCGGTCTCGTCGCGCTGCTCATGCGGCGCTCGATCCCGGCCTTCCTCTTCACGGTTCTCGGCTTCCTGCTGATCGTCAATCTCGGCTACTGGAAGGAGACGACGGACACGCTGGCGCTCGTCCTTGCCTCCACCGCCGTCTGCATGATCATCGGCGTGCCCGTCGGCATCGCGGCGGCGCGGCGGCCCTGGCTCTACGCCGTGCTCCGGCCCGTTCTCGACCTCATGCAGACGATCCCGACCTTCGTCTACCTGATCCCGGCGCTGATCCTCTTCGGCCTCGGCATGGTGCCCGGGCTCGTCGCGACCGTCATCTTCGCCCTGCCCTCGCCGATCCGGCTGACGCGGCTCGGCATCGCCTCGACGCCCCTTCAGCTGATCGAAGCCGGGGACGCCTTCGGCGCGACGCCGATGCAGCGGCTGATCAAGGTCGAGATCCCCTATGCCCTGCCGCAGATCATGGCGGGCCTCACCCAGACGATCATGCTGTCGCTCTCGATGGTGGTGATCGCCGCGCTCGTCGGCGCGCCCGGCCTCGGCGTCCCCGTGCTCAGGGCGCTGAACTCGATCGATGTCGGCATGGGCTTCGAGTCCGGTCTCGCCATCGTCCTCCTCGCGATCATCCTCGATCGCTTCTTCCGGATCGAGGAAGGAGGCCGCCGATGAGCGCGACCGTTCCCGCGACGGCCGCCGACGAGGCGCCGATCGTCACCTTCGACAATGTCTCGATCGTCTTCGGCAAGAAGGCGGAAAAGGCGCTGCCGCTGATCGATCGCGGCGCGACGCGCGCCGAGATCCGCGAGGCGACGGACCTGATGCTCGGCGTCGCCGACGCGAGCCTCCAGATCCGGCGCGGCGAGATCGCCGTCCTGATGGGCCTGTCCGGCTCCGGCAAGTCGACGCTGATCCGCGCCGTGAACGGGCTCGCCCCGATCACGCGCGGGCGCGTCCTCATCGACACCGGGCGCGGCGCGGTGGATCCGGCCGCCTGCGGGTCGCGCCGGCTTCGCGAGCTTCGCCGCCACGAGGTGGCGATGGTGTTCCAGCAGTTCGCGCTCCTGCCCTGGCGCACGGTCGCGGAAAATGTCGGGCTCGGCCTCGAATTCGCGGGCAGCCCCAAGGCGGAGCGGCGCGCCGCGGTGATGCGCCAGCTCGAACTCGTCGGACTCGCCGAGCGGGCGAACTCGCTGGTGGGCGAGCTCTCCGGCGGCATGCAGCAGCGCGTCGGCCTCGCCCGGGCGTTTGCGACGGACGCCCCGATCCTCCTCATGGACGAGCCCTTCTCCGCGCTGGATCCGCTCATCCGCTCGCGCCTGCAAGACGAGCTTCTGGAGTTCCAGCAGCGGCTGAAGAAGACGATCATCTTCGTCAGCCACGATCTCGACGAGGCCTTCAAGATCGGCAATCGCATCGCGATCATGGAGGGCGGGCGGATCGTGCAGGTCGGCACCGCGCAGGACATTGTCCTGCGTCCGGTGGACGACTACGTCACGGCCTTCGTCGCGCACATGAACCCGCTGAACGTCCTCACCGCCGGCGACGTGATGACGCCGCTGGCGCCGGGGACAAACGAGGCGCCCGCGCGCGTCGCGGCCATGGCCCAGCCCGGCACCTCGCTCCGCCGCGTGATGGCCGCGCTGACGGGCGGCCAAGGCGGGGAGAGGGGCGAGGACCGGGGCGAGGTCGTCGTCACCGATCAGGGCCGCCTCCTCGGCCGCATCGGCACGCGCGAGATCGTGGAGGCGCTCGGGCGGCATCAGGCGAAGGGCGGATAGAGGATCAAGATGACGCGGCAGTCCTCCCGCACCGTCCATGTCGAGGCGCGCGCACCGGGATAAGACATTGATAGGCTCTTCTCTATACAATCTCAGATAGTCCGCCCTTGGTGTGATTGCGCGCATCGCGATCAGGCGGCTTTCTGGAGATGGTGGATGGCCTATCAGAACTGGACGGCGCTCTTCGCGAGCGAGGGATTTATCGGAGGGGTGCTCGCCTCGATCCTCGCCGCGATCATCGTCTCGATCCTCCTTTTCATATCCCGGAACGCGCTGTCGGCGAGCCGCAAGACCCTGATCCGATCCAAGCAAGCGCAGGATCTGTTCGAAGGCGCTCTGAAGGCGAGCAGCCCCTATGCGCCCTTCGCGTTCGGGATCGCCCAGAGCCGTGCGATCCGCTATTTCCTGATCGCCGTGTTCGTCGCCTATCTCGGCGACATGTTCGGCATCGTCTGGCCGCTGAACATCGCCTTCTACGCTGCCGCCCTCGCCTTCATCGGAAAGGCGCTCACCTGGTGCTACCGGATCGAAAGACGCGCGATGGAGATCATTTCCAACACGCCGGAAACCTGACGGATCTCAGGCCCGCGCCCGCGCCTTCGCCGCCACGCGCGCCCGGATCGTGTCGGGATCGGCCCTCGGGGTCGCGGCGAAGAGGGTGCGGGTGTAGGGGTGCTGCGGGTCGGCGAAGATCGCGTCCGTGGAGCGGTGCTCCACGGCCTCGCCGAGATACATGACCATCACCTCGTCGGCGATGAAGCGCACGACCGAAAGGTCGTGGCTGATGAAGACGTAGGTGAGGCCGAGTTCGTCCTGGAGGTCGGCGAGGAGGTTCAGGATCTGCGCCTGGACCGAGAGATCGAGCGCCGAGACCGGCTCGTCGAGGACGAGGATCGAGGGATTGAGCATCAGCGCGCGCGCGATCGCGATGCGCTGGCGCTGTCCGCCGGAGAACATGTGGGGATAGCGGTTGTAGTGCTCGGGCTGCAGCCCGACCTTGACCAGCATGGCCATGGCGAGGTCGCGCCGCTCGGCGGCCGGCTTGTCGGTGTTCAGCATCAGCGGTTCGGTGAGGACGCTGCCGATCTTCTGACGCGGATTGAGCGAGCCGTAGGGGTTCTGGAAGACGATCTGCACCTTGCGGCGCAGCTCCGGCGAGGTCTTCTCCCGGGCGATGTCGACGCGCTTGCCCTCGATGATCAGCTCGCCGCTCGTCTGCGCGTCGATCAGCGTCAGGATGCGCGCCAGCGTCGACTTTCCACAGCCGCTTTCGCCGACGATCGCCAGCGTCCGGCCCTTCTCCACCGAGAAGCTGACGCCCTTCACGGCATGGACGATCTTCTTCTTGGCGAAGAGGCCGCGATGGACGACGTAGTCCTGGCGGATGTCGCGGACTTCGAGAATGGGTGCGCTCATGCCGTGGCTCCCGCATGGGCCATGAAGTCGGAAACGGTGGGAAGGCGCGTGCCCGTCGCGTTTTCCGGCAGGGCCGAGAGCAGCGCCTTGGTGTAGGGGCTCGTCGGCGCGGTGAAGAGGGTCAGGACGTCGGACTCCTCCATCTTCTTGCCCTTGTACTGCACGATGACGCGATCGGCGGTTTCGGCGACGACGCCCATGTCGTGGGTGATCATGATGAGGCCCATGCCCTTGTCGGCCTGGAGCTTCATCAGGAGATCGAGGATCTGCTTCTGGATCGTCACGTCGAGCGCCGTGGTCGGCTCGTCGGCGATGATGAGCTTCGGGCTGCAGGCGATGGCCATGGCGATCATCACGCGCTGGCACTGGCCACCCGACATCTGGTGCGGATAGCTCGACAACCGCTCCTCCGGGCTCGGAATGCCGACGGAGCGCATCAGCTCCACCGCCCGCTCCCGGCGCTCGCGGCGGCCGAGCTTCAGGTGCTGCTGCAGCACCTCCTCCAGCTGGTAGCCGACCGTGAAGCAGGGATTGAGGCTGGCATTGGGCTCCTGGAAGATCATCGCGACGTCGCGCCCGATCACCTCGCGCCGCTCGGCGGCCGTGAGCGTCTGCATGTCGCGCCCGTCGAAGCGCATCTCGTCGGCCGTGACGGTGGCGGTGGCCGGCAGGAGGCCCATGACGGCCAGCATGCCGACGGACTTGCCGGAGCCGGATTCGCCGACGATCGCCAGCACCTCGCCGGCATCGACCGAATAGTCGATCCCGTCCACGGCCCGGAACGGCCCGGTCGAGGTGGCGAAGGAGACGGAGAGGTTGCGGACGGTGAGAAGGGGCATGGGCTAGGAAATCTTCCGGTCACTGTTTATGTTGAATGCGTCAACCTTGCGGAGTCGAGCCATGCGCGGACCCATCAAGCCTCTCGTCTGACGGCCCTCTCCCCCGTTGGGGAGAGGCGAGCCCCCATTCCTTCATTCGAAGTTCCAATGCGAGAAGCGCTGCATCGGCAGCCATCTTCTGCGTGTTCAGAAGCGCGATCAGGTTGATCGCGTAGCGCTTTCGTGCGGCCGGAGGCTGGCGGGCATAGCCCTCGTGTTCGATGTGATCGATCATCAGATTCGACTGCAGGGCCAGACGATAATAGCGGACGACGGGATGGATGACCTCCTGCGGCAGGACCGTGAGATCGGCCTTCAACCCTTCGAAAACGAAGTCGGTTCGATCGGATGGGCCGAAAGGCCATTCATCTTCCACGAGATAGGCGGCTTGGCTCGTCTCCGTCTGTTCCTCCACGGCTCCCAGTCCCGCGGCAATCTCGGCATGAAGCGCAAACACCATATCGATCTGCCGGTCCCGTCGCCGCCGAAGGTCCAGCAGGCGATCCAGTCCCTTGCCGAGCAGAATGCCGATGACGACGCCGAGGAGCCCGATCAGCGCCGTCATCGCCTCAGCTCCGCTTCAGCTTCGGATCCATCGCGTCGCGCAGCCCGTCGCCGACGAGGTTGATGGCGAGCACGGTGATGAGGATGGCAAGGCCCGGGAAGGTCACGACCCACCAGGCGCGCAGCACGAATTCGCGCGCTTCGGCCAGCATCGTGCCCCATTCGGCCGTCGGCGGCTGGGCACCCATGCCGAGGAAGCCGAGAGCGGCGGCCTCGAGGATCGCGTTCGAGAAGGACAGCGTGCCCTGCACGATCAGCGGCCCCAGGCAGTTCGGCAGGATGGTCGAGACCATCAGGCGGATCGGCCCCGCCCCGACGACGCGGGCGGCGATGACGTATTCCCGGTTCTTTTCCGCCAGCACGGCCGCCCGCGTCAGGCGGACGAAGTGCGGCTGGAGAACGAGGGCGATCGCGATCATCGCATTGCCGAGGCCCGGTCCGAGAATGGCGACGAGCACCAGCGCGAGGAGAAGCGAGGGAAAGGCGAGAATCACGTCCATGACGCGCATGATCAGCGTATCGACCCAGCCGCCGACATAGCCGGCGAGAAGGCCGAGCACGATGCCGGTCGAAACCGCGATCGACACGACGATGACGCCGACGAAGAGCGAGAAGCGCGACCCGTAGATCAGGCGGGACAGAAGGTCCCGGCCCACCGCGTCCGTGCCGAGGATGTAGGTCCAGGTTCCGCCATCCTGCCAGACGGGCGGCACGAGAAGCGCCGAGCGGTCCTGGATCGCGGGATCGTGCGGAGCGAGCCAGGGCGCGAAGATCGCGATGAGGACGATCGCCGCGAAGACCGCAAGGCCGATCACCGCGCCCTTGTTGACCGAGAAGTAGAACCAGAACTCGGAGAGTTGGCGGCGGCGGACGCTCGGCTCCATCGGCCGGGTCGGAATGTCGGTGCCGATGCCCTCGGCGGCCTTGCCGGCGTCGATCTGGCTCATTTGACGCGCACTCGCGGATTGATGGTGCCGTAGAGGAGATCGACGATGAGGTTCACCGCCATGACGATCACCGCGATCATGAGAAGCCCGCCCTGCACGACGGGGTAATCGCGCTTGAAGACGGACTCGACCATCCACTTGCCGATGCCCGGCCAGGAAAAGATCGTCTCGGTGAGGATCGCGCCGGCCAGCAGCGTGCCGATCTGAAGGCCGATCGTCGTGACGACCGGAATCAGCGCATTGCGCAGCGCGTGGACCGCGACGACGCGAAAGCGCGACAGGCCCTTGGCGCGCGCGGTGCGCACATAGTCCTCGCCCAGCACCTCCAGCATGGCCGAGCGCGTCTGGCGCGCGATGACAGCGAGCGGGATCGTGCCGAGGACGATGGCGGGCAGGATGAGGTGGCTCACCGCCGAGGAGAAGGCGCCCTTGGCACCGGAGAGAAGGCTGTCGATCAGCATGAAGCCGGTGACGGGCGGGAAGAAGTAAAACAGGGAGATACGGCCCGAGACGGGCGTCCAGCCGAGCGTGCCGGAGAAGAAGATGATGAGCAGGAGGCCCCACCAGAAGATCGGCATGGAATAGCCGACGAGCGCGGTGCCCATGATCGTCTGGTCAAGCCACGAGCCGCGCTTTACCGCGGCGAAGACGCCGGCGGGAATGCCGATGACGACGGCGAGGAGGATCGCGACGAGCGAGAGTTCCAGCGTCGCGGGAAAGAGCGTCCAGAATTCGGAGATCACCGGCTGCTTGGTGACGATCGACTGGCCGAGATCGCCTTGCAGGAGCTTGCCGAGGAAGATGCCGTACTGGGTGATCAGCGGCTTGTCGAAGCCGAACGACGCCTGAAGCGCCGCGTAGCGCTCCGGGCTGAGGCCCCGCTCGCCCGCCATCGCGATGATCGGATCGCCCGGCAGCATGCGGATGAAGAAGAACGAGATGAGCGTGACGCCGAAGAAGGTCGGTATCAGGAGCCCGATCCGTTTCAGGATGAAGCTAAGCATAAGGGGCCCTTACAGGACTGACCGACCAAAACGCAACGGGCGCCGCGGGAGGATATCCTCGTCCCGCGGCGCCCGTCGGTCACAGCCGGTTTACTCGGCGATGTCGACGCCGTCGAAACGATGCGAGCCAAGCGGGTCCATGGCGTAGCCGGTGATCGACTTGGCCATGGGAAGAACGACGAGCGAGTGGGCGATGGTCGCCCAGGGCGCGTCCTTCTTGAAGACGAGCTGCGCCTCCTCGTACAGCTTCGTGCGGGCCGCCTGATCCGGCGTCGCCGAAGCCTTCTGGATCAACGCGTCGAACTCCTTGTTGCACCAGGCGGCCTTGTTGCCGGAGCCGACGCCGTTGCAGCCGAGCAGCGGGGTGAAGAAGTTGTCGGGATCGCCGTTGTCGCCGGTCCAGCCGGCCATGACGGCGCCGTCGTGCTTCGGGTCGCCCGCGAGCTTCAGATACTGCGTCCAATCGTAGCTGACGACCTCGGCGGTCACGCCGACCTTGGCGAGATCGGCCTGGATCAGCTCGGCCATGCGCCGGCCGTTCGGGTTGTAGGGACGCGCCACGGGCATGGCCCAGAGCTTCATCGAGAGATCCTTGACGCCGGCCGCTTCAAGCGCTGCCTTGGCGGCATCCGGATCGTATTTGTCGTCCTCGACCGCGTCGTTGTAGCTCCAGAGGGTCGGCGGGATCGGGTTCTTGGCGATCTGGCCGACGCCGGGATAGACCGCGTCGAGGATCGCCTGCTTGTTGATCGCCATGTTCATGGCGCGGCGAACCTCGGGCTTGTCGAAGGGCGCCTGCGTCGTGTTCCAGGCGATGTAGCCGACGTTGAGACCCGACTGCTCCATGACGTTGAGCGTCGTGTCCGCCTTCAGCGCGGGAACGTCGGCGGGGTTCGGGTAGGCCGCCATCTGGCACTCGTTCGCCTTCAGGCGCTGGATGCGCACGGAGGCGTCCGGCGTGATCGCGAAGACCAGATCGTCGATCGCCTGCTTGCCGCCCCAATAGTCGGCATGGGCCTTGTAGCGGATGACGGCGTCCTGCTGGTAGGCGACGAAGGCGAAGGGACCGGTGCCGAGCGGCGCCTGGTTCAGCTTTTCCGGCGTTCCGTCGGCGATCAGCTTGTCGGCATATTCCTTCGACATGATGGACGCGAAATCCATCGCAAGCGTCGCCAGCATCGGCGCGTTCGGCTGCGTCAGGGTCAGCTTCACCGTGAGGTCGTCGACCTTCTCGAAGGACTTGACCAGCGTCGGCATGGCCATGTCGCTGTAGTAGCCGTAGGTGTTGTCGCCGGCATAGGCGGCGAACGGGTTCGACTTGTTCGACTGGCGGTCGAAGGAGAAGAGCACGTCGTCGGCGTTGAAGTCGCGCGTCGGGGTGAAGAAGTCCGTGGTCTGGAACTTCACGCCGGGACGAAGCTTGAACGTGTAGACGAGGCCGTCGTCGGACACGGTCCAGCTTTCGGCCAGGCCCGGCACCACTTCGGTCGTGCCCTTCTTGAACTCGGTCAGGCGGTTGTAGGTCGTCTTCGACGAGGCGTCGAACGTGGTGCCGGCCGTGTAGAGGCCGGGGTCGAAGCCTTCGGGCGAGCCTTCGGAGCAATAAACCAAGGTCTTGGCGGAGGCCGCACTGCCGAGGGTCAGAGCCAGGGCCGTCGCCGCCAGAACCGTCGATACTCGCTTCATTCCTGTCGTCTCCGAAGATCGGTGCGGGCCTCCCCGCAGGGAGCCGCATCCGATAACGTTCTGGAATGGCTTGCAAGCTATTTTTTGATCAATACGCCCATCTGCCGTTTTGCAGCGCAGCGATCTCCCCAGGTTTATTCGATAAACTTACTATTCAGCCGAAACGGCCGAGGTCGGGGACCGCGAAGCGGCCCTGGCCCGACCACCGTCGCCTGCCGTCAGCTTTCGAAAACGATCCGCGGGCCTTCCCCTCGCGCGGCGGCGGATGCCGACATCGCATCCAGCGCCCGCTCCGCGATGCGGCGGAAGATGGCGGCGTGAACGCCGTCCGGCTCGGCGGCGACCACGGGGCGTCCGGCGTCCGAGGTTTCGCGGATCGTCATGTGAAGCGGCACCTCGCCGAGGAAGGGAACCCCGAGGGCTTCTGCTTCCGCCCGCGCGCCGCCGTGGCCGAAGATGTCGGATCGCGTTCCGCATTCGGGGCAGAGGAAATAGCTCATGTTCTCGACGATGCCGAGAACCGGAACGTCGACCTTGCGGAACATGGCGAGACCCTTGCGGGCATCGAGGAGCGCGAGGTCCTGCGGGGTCGAGACGATCACGGCGCCGGCGAGCGGCACCTGCTGCGCCATGGTCAATTGGGCGTCTCCGGTGCCGGGCGGCATGTCGACGACGAGGACGTCGAGCTTGCCCCATTCCACCTCGCGCAGCATCTGCGTCAAGGCCGACATGACCATGGGGCCGCGCCAGATCATCGGCGTGTCTTCCTCCACGAGGAAGCCCATCGACATCGCTTTCAGTCCGAAGGCCTCGAGCGGCACCATGGTCCGCCCGTTCACCGTTTCCGGCCGGCCCTTGAGGCCGAGAAGGCGCGGGACGGAGGGGCCGTAGATGTCGGCGTCGAGCAAGCCGACCTTCAGGCCGAGGGCTTGCAGGCCGAGCGCGAAATTGACCGCCGTCGTCGATTTGCCGACACCGCCCTTGCCGGAGGCGACGGCGACGATCCGGTCGATGCCGGGCACGCCGGGCTTGCCCGAACGAGGCGCCGCCCCTCCGGAAGCGGGCGGCGTGCGCTGCGGCTGCGCCGGGCGATGGGGATGAGGGTGAGCGTGGGAATGCCCGTGATCGTGGGGCTGCGCGGACGGCGCGGATCTTGGGACGGGCGGTCGAGGGACGGGCGGTCGCGCGGGCGGCGCCGAGCTGGCACTCCGCTCGGCGGTGAGCGCGACCATCGCGGACGCGATGCCCGGCAGCGCGGCGACGCGCCGCTCGACCTCCTGACGGAACGGCTCGAACCGCTCCGCACGATCGGCCGGGACCGTCAGGGAGAAGAAGGCCTTTCCATCGGCCATGAAGATGTCGGAAACGATGCCGCGCGCAACGACGTCGCCCGCTCCGTCCGGGGCCTGCATCTGTCGCAGCAGGGAAAGGATGTCGTTCTTGGCAGCTTCGCTCATGTCGATCCCGTCGTTCGGCAAAGGCCGAGGCCTCGTCGTGCCCGAGAGATAGACCTCGACGCCGCTCCGCGCAAACACCGCCAACGCACCTCTCGGCAACCCGGCCGTGAGGTTGAGGCGATGGATCGTCGGTCGAGGACCGACCCGATGTCAGGACGACGGGCCGAGACCGTCCGATCCTTCGGGGCACGGCGCGCGGAAACGCCGGCCCGCGGGATCGCGCCAGATGCAGGAACCGGGATTGGCGGCGGCCGCGCCGACGAGACGGGAGTTCGACCGGACGGCGGCCTCCGGAATCCGTCCTTGCGTGAACGGCGTCACCTCGGCGCCGGTCACACCGAAAACCGCGCCGAAGACCGGCGGAAGACGATCGCGCTGGCCACAGGCGGACAAACCAAAAGCGGCCCCCAGGAGAAGGAAGCTCGTGGCCGCAACCGATCGGATAAGTCCCAACATGAACTCGAGCGCTCCCTCGCCATGGTTCGGATATGACCGCATCGCAATGAAAAAGGCACCGCCTCTCGGCAGTGCCTTCTCACGCGTTCGCAGAAAGAAAAAGAATTACGGGCAAGCCGCCACGTAGCGCTGACCCGTGCGGGGATCGCGGTAGATGCAATCGCCAGCCTGCGAGCGGCCGATCACGTTGCCGGCAATGGCGCCTGCACCGGCACCGAGGGCACCGCCGATCAGCGCGCCCTTGGCGTCACCGGAAATTCCGGCACCGATCGCCGCGCCACCGAGGCCACCGAGGCCCGCACCGATCGCCGTCGAGCGGTCGGTCTGCGTGCAACCGGCCGAAACCAGCGTCAGGCCGATCAGGCCCCCCATCATCAATTTTCTCATCGACCCTACGCCCTTTGACTGTCAGTGTGTCCCGAACGCTGAACCATGGCGCCGGTTCCTGGTTCCATCAACTGGAAACTTTTTCCCCGGCCTCGTCAGCAAGCACGGATGCGGCGGCGCGGGCAGCATCCAGCAGCGACGATGTCGGGATGAGCGGATCTTAGCGTGCCGCGACGACCTGCGGTTCTGCATCGAACGTGACGAGCAACTTGCCTGAACGGCTGATCGACCAATCGATCGTCGCCGACTGCTCGAACGCCTCCTCGTCGATCTCCTTGCAGGCGCCGTAGACCTTTTCCTCGCCGGCACCGCTCAAGCGGATTTGCACCGCGAGCTCCTGCTGACATTCGTCGGCACTCTCATATGCCGCAACGGGAACTGGAATTTCCTGGCAGACGCTGGCGTCGGCATTGCAACCAACAAGCAACATGAAAGCGGCGACATGTTCCATGACTGCATCTCCTTTTGCAGATACAATGGACTCGGCGCAGGGCGGTTCCCGGAACCCGGCAGCCGGAAATCACGAGTCCGTGATGCCGCCATTTTGCACTGGATTTTAAGGAAGACTGATGACGCCACTGAACTGACCGGCTTTTTCCGGCATCGGAACCGCGCTTCCCTCTGCGAAGCATCGGACCATCCGGCCGTTCCTGGGCGATCTCAGCGCGTTGGATTTCCTTCGGTTGGGACGCATCGCACGCAGGACATGGCACGTCCGGACGCAACGTCATCGATCCACGCGAAGGGACGGCCTCTCCCGGCGGCAGAGGACGCGCAAGAGGCGCACCATCATCCGCAGCGGGTTCAGCCGGACGGGTCGGTCGCGACCTCTGCAGACCGGAGGCGAGGATGGCGGGATGGAGGCGCTTTCGGGAATTCGGCCGACGGACGCGCGACCCGGCGCAACTCAACCCGTCGCGGGGGCGGTCTCGAACTGAGAATCGGGAATGAGCAGGGAGTAGGAAATCCCCTCCGGCCTGTATTCCAGCGCAGCCTCGCCGCCGACGGAGTTCGGAACGATCCGCTCCAGCGTCGACGTCCCGAACCGCGCATCATTGTCGACCCGGACGCGCGGACCGTCCCGCTCCTGCCAGGTCAGCTGAAGGAAGCGCTCGTCTTCCTTCGTCACGAAGCGGGAATCGATCGAGACGTGCCCGCCCGGCACCGAAAGCGAACCGTAGGACGCGGCATTGACGGCGAGTTCGTGCAGCGCGAGGCCGACATGCAGGGACGCGGTCGGCGAGAGGTAGACGTCGGGCCCCTCGAACCGGACCTGCCCCATCCCGTCCGGCGCGTAGCGCTCGACCTGCATGACGATGAGACTGCCGAGATCGGCCCCCCGCCAGTCCGCATCGGTCACGATGTCCTGAGAGGAGGAGAGCGACTGGATGCGCCCGCGGAAGCGCACAAGGAATTCGGGTACGGTGACGGAATGGCGGGCCGTCTGGCTGGCGAGGCTCTGGATGATGGCGAGGAGATTCTTGGATCGGTGCGACAGCTCGCGCAGGAGGGTCTTCAAGGTCTCCTCACGCCGCTTCTGCTCGGTGATCTCGAAGGAGGACCCGATGATCCCGACGACGCCGTTCGCCTCGTCGCGGTCCACGTCGACTCGAACGTCGAACCACCGCGTCGCGGAACCGGAGGTCATGGTGAGTTCGAAACGAGCCGGCCGCTGCGACGCCAGCACCTCCCGCTTCACCGCGATCGCGCGTTCGGAAACCGGCCCGGTCAGCACTTCCTCGTCGGTGCGGCCATGGGCCTGCTCCGTCAGCCAGGAGTCGCCGGGATTGAACACCCACAGGTACCGCAGATCCCGATCTTGCGCGAAGATCGTCATCTCGGTGCTGGCAAGGGCCTTGAGAGCCTTGAACGCGACCATGTGCAGACGCTCGAACCGTTAATTGACGACCACCTTGGTCCAGCCTACGTCCGCCGGGCCGTGGGGCCCGCCCGCTCAAACAGCCCCGAAGATCTCCCTCGCCCCCAGCAAAGAGCTGTCGCCCATTCCTCATGGTCAAGGAATGCGGGGCGGCGATCGACAGGCAGACGCGGGTGCCGCGCCATCACGGCACCCGGCTAACAAACGATGTTTCGCAGGAGAAGTTCCCCGGGAGGATCTTGGCACCGGCTGCCGGTTTGAAGGATGGCAAACGATGCCGCCTCCCACCGTTCGTCAGGCTGCGGCCTTCTTGTCCGCTTCAAAGAACAGCGCCTGGCTGATCAGAGCCTTCACCATGTCGGGATTGAACGGCTTGGTGACGAGGAAGGTCGGCTCCGGCCGCTCGCCGGTGAGCAGCCGCTCGGGAAAGGCCGTGATGAAGATCACGGGGACCGAGACCTTGGCCAGGATGTCGTTGACCGCATCAATGCCCGACGAACCGTCGGCGAGCTGGATATCGGCCAGGACCATGCCCGGCTTCTGCTGCTCGAACAGCGTCATCGCTTCCTTGTGCGTGCGCGCGATGCCGGTGACGCCATGGCCGAGGCTCTCGACCATCTGCTCGATGTCCATCGCGATCAGCGGCTCGTCCTCGATGATCATGATCTGCGTGGAGACCTGGCGACCGATATCGATGCTCGCCTGATCGATCAGCGCGGAGAAGTCCGCCTCGCCGACCGAAAGGATCAAAGCCGCCTCGCTCGTCGTGAATCCCTCCACCGCGACGAGAAGGAACGCCTGACGCGGCAGGGGCGAGATGCCGCGAAGATTGCGGGAGGTCTTCTCCTCCCAGGCCGAGACCGGCGCATCCTCGCGGATGTTCACCTCGACGGACTGCCAGAGCGACGAAAACAGCCGGTAGAGCGACAGGCGCGGACTCTCGTCGGGATCGAAGAGCGAGGGATCGGCGATCAAGGTCTCGAGCACGGCAGCGACATAGGCATCGCCGCTGGCCTGGGAACCACTGAGAGCGCGAGCATAGCGTCTAAGATAGGGAATGTGGGGCGCTATGCGCGACGACATCGACATGAATTCTCCCCTCGTGTCGAACTGGTAAGTGCAGACGAACGATCCGCCAACGTGATCATAGCCCAAAAGTTCCCGGCACAGGAACCTTTCACGCGTTTCAGGGTTTTATTCGGTCAGGTCCTAAGGAGGAAACCCTGTGCCTCCATTGGATCGGCCGGACGATCCAATGGACTCATCCTTTTGATTGGTTTGGGCTTGCTGAATCGCGGAATGCTTACATCTTCCTGCATCAGGAACGGGCGGCGGCTTGATCGCCACGCGTTTCGACAGGATCGTTCGAGAGTGACGTGAGGATTGATGGAAGACCGCAAGAAAGAGGATGATCCGATGGACAATCCGCACGGCGCCACATCCGGACAAACGGTGGATCTCGGCTTGAACTCCGCGATCGGGAAGAAGCTGAAAGCCTATTACGACGACTTCGCCAGCGAGCCCGTGCCAGATCGGTTTCTGTCGCTCCTCGATGCGCTGGATGCCGCCGAGTCCGCGTCCAAGCGGACAGAGCGGTCCTGAGGAGGCAGTCGTCATGAGTCAGGATCCCGAATTCCGTCGCGAACTCATCTCCATCATCCCCAATCTGAGAGCCTTCGCCGCATCGCTCTCGGGTTCGTTCGACCGGGCCGACGATCTCGTGCAGGAGACGTTGGTCAAGGCCTGGGACAAGCAGCACACGTTTCAGCCGGGCACCAATCTCAAGGCTTGGCTGTTCACGATCTTGCGCAACGAGTTCTATACCCAGATGCGCAAGAAGGGCCGCGAGGTCCAGGATGTCGACGGCATCCATGCGATGCAGCTCGCCGGCCATCCCGAGCAGCACGGCCATCTCGACCTGCAGGATTTCCGCAAGGCCCTCGACCAGTTGCCGGACGACCAGCGCGAGGCGCTGATCCTGATCGGCGCGTCCGGCTTCTCCTATGAGGAAGCAGCCGAAATCTGCAAATGCGCGGTCGGAACGATCAAGAGCCGCGTGTCGCGCGCCCGCACGCGGATCGCCGACGTTCTCGGCATCGAGGGCGACGGCGAATACGGTCCGGACTCGATCTCCTCGCAGATCATCGGGCTGACGCCGGCGGCGTGAACCATGCCGGGTGCTCCATGAGCAATTTCCCCGGATGTCATGGAACCTCGCTTTCGCGGGGTCATTTGAGAAGCACATCGGGACGGCGTGATGTCGCCGCCCCCTTTTGATACATCACACGCGAGGTCGACACATGCAGCCCGAAACCACGTCGAACGACTTTTCCTCGAATTCCGATCCGATCGGGTCCGGGCGTTCGTCCGACAAGGATCTGGAGGTTCAGGTCTCGCGTCTGCGCGAAGACGTCGCCGGCGTCGCGGAAGCCCTGAAGTCGCTCGCGTCCGAGCGCGCCGACGGCGCCAAACGTCAGGCCTTCGCGCTGCGCGACGACGTTCGCGACCGCGGCGAGCGCTATCTCCAGCAGGCGCAGGAAGCGGCGTCCGACTTCGAGGCGGAGATCACCGAGCGCGTCCGGGCCGAGCCGATCAAGGCAGTGCTGATCGCGGCGGCAGCCGGCTACCTCTACGCCCGCCTGTTCCGCTGACATGGTTCTGGCGCTGATCATGCGCCTCTTCACGGGCGAAGCGGGCATCATGTTCGCTCGCCTGAAGAGGCTCGCCGGCCTCTATCTTCTCATGGCCATCCTCGCGCTGGTCATGCTCGCCTTCCTTCTCCTGGCCCTCTTCGCCTGGATCGCGTCGCATATCGGCGTGATCGAGACCGCGCTGATCTTCGCGGGCGTGACCTTCGTGCTGCTCGTGGTGACCTTCGTCATGGCGAAGATCACGGGCCGGAAGCCGGCAAACCGGGCGGACGATCGCCTTCAACGCGACATCGCGTCGATCGCGGGCGTGACGGCGCTCTCCAACGCGCCGCAACTCCTTCGCGTCCTGCGCCAGCGCAAGGGACTGGTGATCGTTCCGGCAGCGGCGGTCGGCTTTGCCGGGCTCTACGGCATCCTGTCGTTCCTTCGCGGGCGCTGAGGTCCCGCACATGTGCCGGAACGTCCGGCGCGATCGGGTCGAGCCCTGTCGCGCCGGACGCTTCTATTGACGCGGAGGCTCGTTGCATCTCCGACGTCGCGGCCTCGCGCCCCGCATAGGGGCCGATCCGGGATGACCGATCCCGACCGGTCGATGCAGGGCCGGCGGTCTCGCGACGATCCGCCGCCGTGCCCCCGGAACCGCGACGGAACCTTCCATCCCCCACCTTGTTGCCACTTCATCCACCGCGCCCTTTCGCGCGAGAACCCGTTCAGGAGTCACGCATGGCACCCCGTCTCGACGCTCAGGACGCCCGGCAGGGCAAGAAGGGAACGCCGGTCCTTCGCGTTCTCATCATCGCTCTCGTTCTCGCCGTGATCGCCTTCATCGGCATGGGCATCTACGGCAGTATCCTGCCGGATGAAAACATTCCGGGCTCGGCCGCCGGCGGCGACACGTCCACGACGACCGCGCCGACCTCGACCGATACCGCCGGCACGCCTGCCACGACGACCACGACGCCGAACGCCACGACCGGCACGGCTCCCGGCACGGACGGCACTTCGAACTGACGCCTGCAACGATGGGGAGAACAGAGATGACCCAGTCGCGCGACATGGGCGGAACGGGCGGGCCTTCTTCGGATGGGCCGCGCACCGATCCGTGGCCGGCCGACGACATCGTCGACGTCGGGACGGGTGGTATCAACCCCGAACTGAACCGCTCGTTCACCCCGACGGCGGACGCCCCGTCCCTGCCGCGCGATAGGGACGAGTCGGAAGACGTGCCGCTCGACGTCCAGATCACCGACGCCTTGTCGATGCTGGCCGATGGCGGCCACGATTACGGCTCGCGGCCGGTGGTTCCCGAGGATGAAACCGAGGGCTTCGACACCGACGCGGAGGTCGATGCGGACGACTTCGCCATCATCGACGAGAGCAGCAAGGACGCCTGATTAAAAGGCTGTCAGGATCGAAATTCGGAACGCCCGGTCACTCCTGGACCGGGCGTTGTTGTTTGCTGTCTCAGCCGTGGAGGATTTCCTTTTCGTGCACCGTGGAATCGGCATTCAACCGATAGACGAGAGGCACGCCCGTCTCGATCTCGCGCGCGACGATGTCCTGCGGCGACAGGCCTTCCAGGGCCATGACGAGAGCGCGCAGGGAGTTGCCGTGCGCCGCGACGATCACGTTGTCGCCGGACAGGACCTTCGGCAGGATACGGTGGATGTAATAGGGCCAGACGCGCGCGCCCGTATCCTTGAGGCTTTCGCCGCCGGGCGGAGCGATGTCGTAGGAGCGGCGCCAGATGTGGACCTGATCCTCGCCCCACTTGGCGCGCGCATCGTCCTTGTTGAGGCCGGAGAGCTCGCCGTAATCGCGCTCGTTCAAGGCCACGTCCCGCACGACGGGCACGCCGACCTGGCCCTGTTCGGCGAGCAGCAGCTGGAGCGTGCGCTGGGCGCGGAAGAGCTCGCTCGTGAACGCCGTGCCGAAGTGGAGACCCGAGGCCTTGATCAGACGGCCGGCCCGGCGCGCTTCCTCGATGCCCTTGAGCGTGAGGTCGGGATCCTTCCAGCCGGTGAAGAGGTTCTTGAGGTTCCATTCGCTCTGTCCGTGACGGACGAGGACGAGGGTACGGGTCATGGGCAAGGCTCCGGAGCAGCGTCTTCGTGGCCTTGTCGGTGTGAACCAGTTCGGGCGGCTTGAAAAGCCACCTTCCCCGAGCATCGGTCTTTCCGTCGGCGTGACCGCTCGCGGCCCCCGGCCTTGCACCTGGAGAAAGGCTCGGGGCGCAGCCTTGCCGATCCGCGTCCTGCCTCAGCCGAGACCGAGAACGTCCTGCATGGAATAAAGGCCGGGCGCCTGCGATCGGGCCCAAAGAGCGGCGCGCAGGGCGCCCCGCGCGAAGATCGAGCGGTCGTCGGCTCGGTGGGACAGTTCGATCCGCTCGCCCTCGCCCGCCAGGATCACCTGATGGTCCCCGACGACCGAGCCGCCCCGCAGCGTCGCGAAGCCGATCGCGCCCTGCGGACGCGCACCGGTATGCCCGTCGCGGACCCGCACGGAGGCCTCCGCCAGCGGCACGCCCCGGCCTTCGGCGGCAGCCGTTCCGAGAAGCAGCGCCGTCCCGGAGGGAGCATCCACCTTGTGACGATGATGCATCTCGAGAATCTCGATGTCGAAGGCGTCGGCCGGCAGCGACCGCGCCGCGAGCTTCACGAGGCCGGCGACAAGATTGACGCCAAGGCTCATATTGCCCGACTTCACGATGCGCGCGCCCGCCGCAGCGGCGGCGGCGATGGCCTCGTCGTCCGCCGCCGAGCACCCGGTCGTCCCGATGACATGGACGAGCCCGAGCCGTGCCGCGAGGGCGGCGACAGCCACGCTGGAGGCCGGCGCCGTGAAGTCGACGACGCCGTCCGCACCGTCCAGCGCGTGGTCCAAACGGTCCGTGATCTCGATCGCACCAGAACCGACCGTCGCGCCGACCGTCGCGCCGACTGCTGGCGATCCCGGCCGCTCCACGGCCGCGTGGAGAACGAGACCGGTCGTTTCCTCGATCGCGGCGATGAGCGCGCGCCCCATGCGGCCCGACGCCCCCATCACCACCAAGCGCATCTCGTCCATGGTCCTGCCCCGTCTTTCGCGAAGGTCGGCCCGTCAGGCCGGAGCGTCGGCCTCGGCCGGCGCGGAAAACTCGTTCAGGCCGTGGAACCGCGCGTAGAGCCCGCCCGTCCGGCCGATGAGGTCGCGATGCGTCCCCGTCTCGGCGATGCGACCGTTTTCCATGACGAGGATCTGGTCGGCATTGACGACGGTCGACAGCCGGTGTGCGACGACGAGCACGGTCCGGTCCTTCATCACCTCGTCGAGGGCGGCCTGCACGAGGGTTTCGGACCGCGTGTCGAGAGCCGAAGTGGCCTCGTCGAGAAGGAGGATCGGCGCGTTGCGCACGAGCGCGCGCGCGATCGACAGACGCTGGCGCTGGCCGCCGGACAGGCTGGCGCCGTTTTCGCCGAGCGGCGTGTCGAAACCGTTCGGCTGGGCGAGGATGAACTCGTGCGCCTGTGCGAGGCGCGCGGCCTCCTCGACCTCTTCGTCGCTCGCATCGGGACGGCCGAAGCGGATGTTGTCGCGAATCGTGCCCTCGAAGAGGTAGGGCTGCTGGGAGACATAGGCGATCCGGGCGCGGAGCGAGCGCTTGGTGACGCGCGCGATGTCCTGCCCGTCGATGAGGATCCGCCCGCCGCCGACATCGTAGAAGCGCTGCAGAAGCGAAATGATCGTCGACTTGCCGCCGCCCGATCCGCCCACCAGCGCCGTCGTCTTGCCCGCCGGCGCGTGGAAGGAGACGCCGCGCAGGACCGGCTCGCCCGCGTGATAGGCGAAGTCGACGGATTGAAACGCGATCTCGCCGCCGGTGACGGCCAGAGCTCGCCCCTCGGCATCGTCCGCCTGGCGCGGCTTGATGTCGAGGATCTCGTAGATCATCTGGGCGTTGACGAGCGCACGCTCGAGCTGGACCTGCAGCTTGGCGAGCCGCCGTGCCGGATCGTAGGCGAGCAGCAGCGCGGTGATGAAGGCGAACATCGAGCCTGGCGAATAGCCGTAGACGATGGCGCGATAACCGGAATAGCCGATGACCGCGGCAACCGCGAGACCGGCAACCGCTTCCATGACCGGGCCGGAGCGCTCGGTGATCGCGGCGATGCGGTTCGAGCGCTCCTCGGCCGCGAGGATCAGCGTCTCGACGCGAGCCCGCAGGACCTCCTCCATCGTGAAGGCCTTGACCACCGTGATCCCCTGCGCGGTCTCCTGCATGGCGCCGAGCACGCGCGCGTTGAGATCGATCGACTGCCGGGTGGCGACGCGGAGCTTGCGGGCGAGACTGGAGATCATCCAGGCGACCGGCGGGCCGGCCAGCAGCGCGATCGCGGAGAGGACCGGGTCCTGCCAGATCATGACGCCGACGAGAAAGACCAGCGTCAGGGCATCGCGCGCGATCGAGGTGATCGTGAGGTTGAGCGTGTCGCGGATGCCCGAGACGTTCTGGTTGATCCGGGCGGCGAGATGCGCCGAGCGGTTCTCGGAAAAGAAGTCGACGGAGAGGTCCGTCAGATGCGCGAAGAGCCGGCGCTGATAGCGCGCGACGATGTTGTTGCCGATGCGGGACAGGATGACGCCCTGCCCATAGGTCACGATCCCGCGCACTAGGAAGGCGCCGAAGACGGCGAGCGGCAGAGAGACGAGCAGCGCGCGGTTCTGCTCGACGAAGATCTGGTCGATGACGTCCCGCATGATCCAGGCGAGGAAGGCGGTGGCGGCCGAGCCCAGCACGAGGCAGAGGACCGCCAGCGCGTAGGCTCCGAAATAGTCCCGGCCGTTTTCGGCGAAGACCCGCCGGAGGAGGCGCATCACGAGCCCGCGTTCGCGCGGCAGGGACGGGGTCGGGTGCTTCTTCAAGACGTCATGCGCTCGGGCTTGGCCAGTCGGTCGGCCGTTCGGATCGGACCGCTCTATAGACCGCCCGCGCCGGTCTGCCTATGGCGTCGATGCCTCGCCGGCCCGCCGCCGCCCCCGGACGGCCGCGCGGTCGAGGGCGCTTTGCGGTTTCAGACCGTCCAGCGACGCCCCGTCGTCTCGATGCCGAAGAAGCGCGGGGTCCGGGCGAAGGTCGCAAGACCGGCGAGCGCGGCGAGCGGCTCGGTGATGACGTAGAGCGGCATGTCCTTGAGAAGCGCGCGATGGGGCGCCTTGTCCTCGAAGGCCTCGCGCATTTCCGCCTGCCGGAGAATCGGGATGATCCGCTGGAAGATGCCGCCGGCGATGTAGACGCCGCCCCGCGCCATGAAGATCAGGCCGAGATCGCCGGCCACGCGCCCGAGATAGGTCGCGAAGAGATCGACGGCCTCGGACGCTTGGCTGTTCTTCTTGCCGATCGCGGCATCCGTCACTTCCGCCGGCGTGGTCAGCACGGGTTCGGCGCCTTCGGAGCGGCAGACCGCGTCGTAGACGTTGACGAGGCCGCGGCCGCTGAGGACCTCCTCGGCCGAGACGCGGCCCTCGATGGTGCGCAGATGCGGCCAGATCGCGCGGTCGCGCTCCGTGCGCGGCCCGAGGTCGATGTGGCCGCCCTCGCCCGCCACCGGAATCCACATGCGCCGGGCGCGGACGAGCCCGGCGACGCCGAGGCCGGTGCCGGGTCCGAGCACCACGCGGCTCGCGCCCTCGTGCGCCGTGCCGCCGCCGATCTTCTGGCGCGAGGCCTCCGGCAAGGCGGAGACGGCGAGCGCCTGCGCCTCGAAGTCGTTGAGGACGATGATTTCGCCCAGACCGAGCGATTCCAGCATCTTCGTCGGACGCAGGACCCAGGGACAGTTCGTCAGATGGATCTCGTTGCCGTCGACCGGACCGGCGACCGCCAGCACGGCAGACCGCGGCTGCACGGAGGTCTTGTCGAGGACGGAGGCCTGGATCGCCTCGTCGATCGTGGCGTAGTCGGCCGTCTGCACGATCGGGAAGGAGCGGGGATCGGCGAAGGCGTCGATGAGAATGGCGAAGCGCGCGTTGGTGCCGCCGATGTCGCCGATGAGAATCGGAAACTTCAGCGCCTGCGTGCTGTCGAGCGTCAGGGACATGGCCTCACCGCCTTGCATTTCAATCGATTTGGATGCGCCAGCGATAAAGCATCGCAGGCGGCAAAGTAAAGCCGCGCTCGCGCCTTTCCCGAGAGCTTCCTCGCGAAATCACGGGAGAGGGCGCGACCCCGGAATGGGCACCGCGCCGGGAAGGGGCGGGAAGGCAGCGCCCCCATCGGGCGCGTCCAGCGCCAGCGCGGCGGGGGCGGCCGGTGCGGACGCCGGCTGCGCGGCGATCTGCGGCTCGCCGCCGCGCCGGGCGGGAGCGGCCAGAACGGTGCGGCAGACTTTGGGAAGGGCGGCCAGCGTCAGCGGCGGACGCGGCTTCGGCGGCTTGGCGCCGGGCGGGGCCGGCTTCAGCGCGACCTTGAACCACCAGTCGAGATCGCATCCCTCGTCCCGTCCGGTCGATTCCTGCGGCTGACAATCGGCCTCGCCGGTCTGGCAGTACATGCGGACATGGAAGTGATAATCGTGCCCGTACATCGGCCGGACCTTGTTCAGCCAGGCGCGGTCGCCGCCCGCGGTCTTGCAGAGCTTCTCCTTGATGCCGGGATTGACGAAGATGCGCTGGACCTCGCGCGATTTCGCCGCCGTGCGGATGAGCTTCAGCATTTCGGGACGCCAGCGCCGCTCGTCCACGCGCTTGGTGCGGGGGTCGATGACCGAGGGCAGGTCCATGTTGTCGCGCTCGTCGTCGGAGAGGCGGCGGTTCGGCATCTCCGTCAGGTAGATGTCGGCGTCGAGACCGATCTGGTGCGAGGCATGGCCGTTCTTCATCGGGCCGCCCCGCGGCTGGGCCATGTCGCCGAAGAGAAGCCCGCGCCAATTGTCCTCGGCCGCCGCCTGCCGGGACAGGCGCTGGAGATAGTCGATCAGGGCGGGGTGCCCCCAGGCCCGGTTCCGCGACACCTTCATCACCTGCCAGGTCGGCCCGTCCTTCGGCATGTCGACGCCGCCGGCGAGGCAACCGTGCGAATAGAAGCCGATCGCCTCGGGCGTCTGGGCCGAGGGAACGGGCTTGGCGCCGAACAGATCGCGCGCGGCCGGCTCGGCCGCGACCGGCGACGAACCTGTTGCCAGAGCGAGGAGCGCCAGGATGGCGGCCACGCGGCTCGGCTTTTCGAAGAACATGACGGCAACCCCTTGGGCGGAATGCTCGGGGCCATGCCGCGCCCGTCCGACCATTTGATGGCGAAAGCCGACACTGGCGCCCTGGATCTTGCCCGAACCTGTCGGCCGGCCTCCCACCGGCCCGCGCGGACGGATCGAGGCGCGCGCCGCGCGCGGCGACCCGACCCGCCAAACGCCTGCGCCTCAGCCCCGGAGCGTGCCGCCCGTCGCCTTGGCGACCGCCGCCACGATCTTGGCGCTGACCGCTTCGAGATCCTCCTCCGTCAGCGTCCGCTCGGCCGGGCGCAGCGTCACCTCGATGGCGACCGACTTGGCGCCCTCGCCGATCGAGGCACCCGTGAAGATGTCGAAGGCCTTGACCTCGCCGACAAGCTTGCGGTCCGCGCCCTCGGCCGCCCTCAGGATCTTCTGCGCCTCGACGCCGGCGTCCACGACGAAGGCGAAGTCGCGCCGCACGGGTTGGTAGGGCGAGAGGATCAGCCGCGGCTTGGCGCGCGTCGGCTTCCTCTTCGCCTCCGGAATCTCGCCGAGGAACACCTCGAAGCCCGCGAAGGACCCGGTGGCGTCCATCGTCTTCAAGGCGCCCGGGTGAAACTCGCCGAACTCGGCCAGCACCGTCTTCGGTCCGAGCTTGATGCGCCCCGAGCGGCCGGGATGATACCAAGGGCTAGCGCCGGCCTCGACCTGGAGATTGGCGACGGGCGCGCCCGCCGCCTCCAGGGCCGCGATGGCGTCGGCCTTGGCATCGAAGACGCCGACGGGCTCGGCCGCGCCGCTCCAGAAGCGACCGCTGCCCGCAAGGCCCGCCGTCCCGCGGCGGATGC
This sequence comes from Aureimonas sp. Leaf454, assembly GCF_001424685.1. Taxonomy (GTDB): domain Bacteria; phylum Pseudomonadota; class Alphaproteobacteria; order Rhizobiales; family Rhizobiaceae; genus Plantimonas. The sequence goes on along the minus strand of NZ_LMQT01000025.1, from coordinate 55,766 downwards.
CGCCGGCGACGCGCTTCTGCCCTTCCGGCTGGTCCGTCAGATAGATGTGCGCGACCTCGAAGAGCGCGATGTCGGGAAAGCCCTTGGCGGCGTTCCGGTTGGCCGCCGCGATCAGGCCCGGCAGCAGCGAGGGGCGCATGTCGGAGAGATCGGCCGCGATCGGGTTGGCGAGGCGCAGCGCGTCCGAGCCGCCTCCGAAGGCCTTGGCCTGGGATCCCGAGACGAAGGAATAGGTGACCGCCTCGACCATGCCGCGCGCCGCCAGCGCCCGGCGCGCGGCGCGCTCGCGCACCTGCGCCGTCGTCAGGATCTTCGCGCCGACGCCGGACAGGGCCGGCAACGCAAGCGGCACGATCTCGTCGACGCCGGACAGGCGCATGATCTCCTCCACGAGATCGGCCTTGCCCTCGATGTCCGGCCGCCAGGACGGCGCCACGACCTCGGCTTCGGTCTCGCCCGCCGACACGCGGAAGCCGAGCCGCTCCAGGAACTCGATCTGGCGCTCGCGCGAGACGTCGAGGCCGGTCAGCCGCAGCGTCTCGGCGAAGGGAAGGCGGATCGTCGGCGCGGGTCTTTCCGTCATCCCGACGACGCGCGCCTCGCTGGGCGTGCCGCCGCAGAGATCGAGGACGAGGCGGGTTGCGAGATCGAGGCCGGGAACGGCGAATTCGGGATCGACGCCGCGCTCGAACCGGTAGCGCGCATCGGTGATGATGCCGAGCGAACGGCCCGTCCGCGCGATGTTCAGGGGCTCCCAGAGCGCGGATTCGATGAGGACGTCGGTCGTTGCCTCGTCGCAGCCCGACGCCTCGCCGCCCATGATGCCGGCGAGCGATTCCACGCCCTTGTCGTCCGCGATGACGCACATGCTGGCATTGAGCGTGTAGGTGCGCCCGTCCAGCGCCTCGATCGTCTCGCCGTCCCTCGCCGCGCGCACCACGAGATCGCCCGCGACCTTGGCCGCGTCGAAGACGTGGAGCGGGCGGCCGCGATCGAAGGTCAGGTAGTTCGTGATGTCGACAAGGGCGTTGATCGGGCGGAGGCCGATGGCCCGCAGCCGCGCCTGCATCCACGCCGGCGATGGACCGTTCCTGACGCCGCGCACGAGCCGCAGCGCGAAGCCGCGGCAGAGCGAGGGCCCCCCCGCGAAGTCCAGCCGGACGTCGACGGGGCACGCGCCCTCCCCGGCGATCGGCTCCGGAGTCGCGTTCTTCAGCGTTCCGAGACCCGAAGCCGCGAGGTCGCGCGCGACCCCGCGCACGGAGGTCGCATCCGGCCGGTTCGGCGTCAGGCCGATTTCGATGACGGGATCGGCGAGGCCGATATAGTCGGCATAGGACGTGCCGACCGGGGCGTCGGCGGGCAGGTCGATGATGCCGTTGTGCTCATCGGAGAGTTCGAGCTCCCGCTCCGAGCACATCATGCCGAAGCTCTCGACGCCGCGGATCTTGCCGATGCCGAGCGTCGTGTCGATGCCGGGCACGTAGGTGCCGGGCAGGCCGAGAACGCCGACGAGGCCGGCCCGCGCGTTCGGCGCGCCGCAGACGATCTGCAGCGGCTTGCCCTCGTTGACGCCGGGACCGGCATCGACCGACAGGACCTGCAGCTTGTCGGCATCGGGATGGCGCGTCGCGGAGAGGACGCGCGCGATGGTGAAGGGACGCATCGCCGCCTTGTCGTCGATGCCCTCGACCTCGAGCCCGAGGGAGGTCAGCCGCTCGGCGATCTCGGGGAGCGAGGCCGTCGTGTCGAGATGGTCCTTCAGCCAGGACAGCGTGAACTTCATGGGGGCGAGGGCCTTCCATCTCCAGGCGGCGAACGCTCGGGCACGGAGGGGAGCCGTCCCGGCAGGGCGAAGCCCTGCCTCTATCGCCCGGAGCGGGCAAAGAAAAGACGCGGGACGCTCAGAGCCCGCCGGCTCGTCCGGAAAAATCGGCTCTCACATCGCGCAGGAAGCCGCGATCGACGAGATCGGCCGAGCCCGCGAACCGCAGCGAACCCTCGTAGGCGAGTGAGAGGTCGCCGTTGAAGCGCTCGGACCGGGTGATCTCCTTGTAGAACATGGAGCCGCCGAAATGCCCGCCGGCCTCGGCGAAGGCGCGGAACTCCGAAAGCGATCCGGCCGAAAACTTGAAGTGCAGGAGGACGGCATCCGCCGGCGCGAAGTTTCGGCCGAGCGGAAGGGGTCCGTGGATGCTGGCGCCCGAAAACTGCGTCTGCGCATCGGCGAAGAGAACGGGAAACTTCTGCAGCCGGTTCGGATGATCGAAGAGGCGGCTGCGCGGGCCGCCCCGGATGGAGGTGGAGAACTTGTCGGCAAAGACAGTGTAACCGTTGCCGTCGATCAGCGGGGAGACGTCGAGGGGACTGCCGTGCCGACCGGCGTCGAAATCGGCATCCGCGAGGCGTCCTTCGGGATAGAGATCGAGCATCGGCGCCAGCGCCCGGCGCAGGCCCGCCCGTTCGAGGTCCCCGACGAAGGCGCCGATCGGCCGCGTCTCGAAGCCGGGATAGACGAGATATTCGTCGGCATCCACGAAGACGTACCAGCGATCGCGGCCATAGACGTCGATCAGGCGGTCACGCCAGATCTGACCGCCGCCCGCCGAACGATAGCGATGCGACGAGGTGAAGAGATCGACGTCGGGCTGTGCCGCCAAGAAGGTGTCGGTGCCGTCGTCGGAGCGGTCGTCGACCATGGCGAAGCGCGCGATGCCGAGCGCACGATGATGGTCGAGAAAGGCCGCAACGGACGCCATGGCGTTGCGAAGGACGCAGACGAGCACGATCTCGCGGGGCCCGAGCGGTCGCACGTCGCCCGCCGTCGGCGTCAGCGTCATGCCCGGCACGTCCCGTGCGCGGCGCCGGTAGCGCAGGCTGCGCAGCGCCGTGGCCCAGCTCTGCACGACGCCCATCCGGCCGAAGTCGCGCCAGTCGGCGGGATCGCGGACCGGGTAGGTCGGACCGCGCGTCACCGCGCCACGATGCGCCGTTCGGCGCCCATCAACTGGACAGGCCGCCGAACAGGGTCGGCATGTCGAGCGGGCGGAAACCGTAATGCTCGATCCAGCGGACATCCGCGTCGAAGAGATCGCGAAGGTCCGGCATGCCGTATTTCAGCATGGCGATGCGATCGATGCCCATGCCCCAGGCAAAGCCCTGATAGATGTCGGGATCGAGCCCGACGCCTCTGAGGACGTTCGGATGAACCATGCCGCAGCCCAGGATCTCCAGCCAGTCCGAGCCCTCGCCGAATCGAATCTCCTGGCCCGACCGGTCGCACTGGATGTCGACCTCCATCGAGGGCTCGGTGAAGGGGAAGAAGCTCGGCCGGAAGCGCATGTTCAGGGAGGGCACTTCGAAGAAGGTCTTGCAGAATTCGGTCAGCACCCACTTCATGTTGGCGATGTTGGCGGTCGTATCGACGACGAGGCCCTCGACCTGGTGGAACATCGGCGTGTGCGTCGCGTCGAAATCCTGGCGGTAGGTCTTGCCGGGAATGACGATGCGGATCGGCGGCTTCTGCGCTTCCATCGTGCGGATCTGCACCGGGGACGTGTGCGTGCGCAGGAGCTTGGAGACGCCGGTCTCGTCCGGCTGGAGGAAGAACGTGTCGTGCATCTCGCGGGCGGGATGGCCCTCGGGGAAGTTCAGCGCCGTGAAGTTGTAATGGTCGGTCTCGATCTCCGGCCCTTCGGCGATCGAGAAGCCCATGTCCGCGAAGATCGCGGTGATCTCGTCGATCACCTGACTGATTGGATGGAGCCGTCCGCGCGACATCGGCGAAGCGCGCACGGGCAGCGTGACGTCCACCGTCTCCGAGGCGAGGCGAGCGGCGATGGCGGCCTGTCCCAGCGTTTCCCGCCGCGCCGCGATGGCCTCCGCCACGCGGTCGCGCAACCCGTTCAGCTTCGGCCCCGTCTCGCGGCGCTCCTCGGGATCCATCCGGCCGAGACCCTTGAGGCGTTCGGAGACCTCGCCCTTCTTGCCGAGCGCGCCGACACGCACCGCCTCCAACGCCGCCTCGTCGGACGCGGCCTCGACGGCGGCGATGAGTTTGGCTTCGAGGGTTTCGAGATCGGTCACGTCGGTGTCCTCGATACGGTTCGGCGAGTTCGGGTCGTCTGCGGCGCTTTCTAGCGTGGAGATCCGGCAATGGGAAGCAAGGCGCTCCTCGAGCCGGTCTCGCCGATCATCGCGGCCAAGATCGGCAAGCCGTTCGGCCATGACACCGAATTTTGGACGCGGATGCAGGCCGTTTTCGACGCCGGAGAGGTCGACCGCAGGCTCGATCCCTCGGGCTCTTCCCATTCTCGACATCGCGTAGCGCCCGGCGCCCGCCCGGTCATCAGGAGCGCCAGCGCCGAGTTTGGGGCTTCAGCGGGTTGACGAAGGGGCGACCGGCGCGCTGCGCCTCCTGGAACTCGGACTTCACGCGGGCCCACCAGCGGGCCTGCGTGTCGGCGTCGTTGATCATCATCAGGCGCGGGCCGTGCACGAGGCCCTCGCGCTGCTGCACGACGACGCGGCGATCCTGGTCGAGGAAGGTGCGCATGAGGCGGCGCACGATCGGCCGCGCCCATGTCAGCCAGCCGAGCGAGGTCCAGAAGATCTGGTAGACCTCGGTGTGCTCCTCGTCGACGGGCGTCATCGCGGTGAGGCCGACGACGTTCGCCCTCGAGCCGGTCACCCGTTCGATGCGGTAGCCCGGCAGGCGATAGGCGATCTCGGTCGTCACGCCGGTGCCGAACAGCTTGTAGACGAGATTCTGCGGCGGGATCTCGTGGCGGACCATGCGCCAGCCGAACGCGTCGGGCTCGAAGCTCTTCTCCTTGGGCCGGAGCCGGGTGGGATCCTTCTTGAACCACCAGGACGTATGGACATAGGCGGCATGGGTCGGATCCATCAGGCCGAAGGCGGCGTGATCGATCGAACAGTCGAAGGGCAGCATTACGAGCGCGGCCGGCGCCTCGTCGGCGGGCACGTCGGGCAGGACGTCGACCTCGGCCATCGGACCTTCGGACGGCGGCTCACCGCTCAGCGAGACGTAGATCCAGATGAGGCCGTGCTTCTCGACCGTCGGATAGGCGCCGCAGCGGATCCTGGAGAGATCGACCTCCTGGCCCTCGCGAAGGCTCGGGATCTCGGCGCAGGTGCCGGACGTGTCGAAGCGCCAGCCGTGATAGCCGCAACGCACCGACGTGCCCTCGACCTTGCCGTAATGAAGGGGAATGCCGCGATGGGGGCAGATGTCGCGGAGGGCGAAGGCTCGGCCATCGTCCCCGCGCGCGATCAGCACGGGCTCGCCGAGGAGGGTCTTGGCCACCATCTTGCCGCGCTTCACCTCGGCGGCGGGAACGGCGACATACCAGCAGCCGCGCAGGAGGTCCGCTTTGAGGCCTTGCATGGTGCCCTTCCTCTCGTTTGGCGACGGGCCGCTCTTCCTCGCGGGGGAGATCGGCAGTCCCGGCGCAAGCGGCAAGCCGGACCGCCCCTTTCGCGACGAGATGTCCCGGCCGGGCAGTGGCGGCGCCAGGGCGCGCACGCTCCCGGAGAAGCCCGAACGAAAAGCCCGCGCGGCGTCTCGGCCGGCGGGCTTTGCAATTCAGGGGCGGCGGACCTGCGCCGCCACGGCCTTCGCCCGGATCAAGCGGCGGCGCGCTCGGCGCCGACGGCCCGCTCGTACGAGTTCGGGTTCTGATCCTTCAGGTAGTCGAGGGCCGTGCGCGCGGAGTCGCAGAGCGCCTTGAAGGCTTCCGGCTCGTGGATCGCGATGTCGGAGAGGACCTTGCGGTCGACTTCGATGCCGGTCTTCGTCAGGCCGTCGATGAAGCGCGCATAGGTCAGGCCGTGCTCGCGGACGGCAGCGTTGATGCGCTGGATCCAGAGGGCGCGGAAGTTGCGCTTCTTCACGCGACGGTCGCGGGTCGCGTACTGCTTGGAACGGTCCACCGCCGCCTTCGCGGTGCGGATCGTGTTCTTCCGGCGGCCGCGGAAACCCTTAGCCTGCTCGAGAACCTTCTTGTGCTTGGCGTGCGAGGTCACGCCTCTTTTGACACGGGCCATGATCTTGCTCCTTGATCTTTAAAACGCCGAACCGCTCAGCGGTTGTACGGCATGTAAACCTTGACGATCCTCGCATCGGGCTCGGACAGGATCATCGTCCCCCGGGCGTTGCGCAGAAAGTCGTTGGAGCGCTTGATCATGCCGTGGCGCTTGCCGGCCGCACCGGCCTTGACGTGGCCGTTGGCGGTGAAGCGGAAGCGTTTCTTGGCGGCTGCCTTGGTCTTCATCTTGGGCATTTTGCTCTCCTTGGGGAGGTCGCTTCCGGCAGCGCTCCCGAAAGAGCGGCCCGTTCATCGCGCAAGGCGACGGATTGCGACCAGCATTATGAACCGACACGGCATGCCCTGCCGGCCGGCTCGTTGAAACGAGAGGGGCTATAGCGGAAAGCGGGGGCCGGTGGCAAGAGCCGCCATGCCGGCGATCGAACGCGCCGCGGCCGTCCCACACCGCAGCGGCGCCGCGCTCCCGCCCGGGGCCGCGACGCCGATTTTCCTGTCCCGATCCGCGCCATCGCAAGCGTCGGCTCGGCCGCGCGGAGAGCGGAGAACGGCAGCCGCGGTTCAGCCGCGGGGGGCGAGAACCATCATCATCTGACGACCCTCGAGCTTGGGCTCGGCCTCGACCTTGGCGATCTCGGTCGTCTCCTCGCGGACGCGGTTCAGAAGCACCATGCCGAGATCCTGGTGCGCCATTTCGCGTCCCCGGAAGCGCAGCGTGACCTTGACCTTGTCGCCGTCCTCGAAGAAGCGGCGGACCGCCTTCATCTTGGTCTCGTAGTCGTGATCGTCGATGTTGGGACGCATCTTGATCTCTTTGACCTCGATGGTCTTCTGGCGACGACGCGCCTCGGCGGCCTTCTTCTGACCCTCGTATTTCAGCTTGCCGAGGTCGAGAATCTTGCAGACCGGCGGATTGGCCGTCGGAACGATCTCGACGAGGTCGAGGCCCGCCTCTTCGGCGAGCGCGAGCGCCTCGGCCGTCGGGGTCGGGCCGCGATTCTGCCCTTCCGCGTCGATCAGCTGGATGAACGGGACACGGATATCCTTATTGGAACGCGGCCCTTCCTTCTGGACCGGCGGCGCACGAAATGGTCTGCGAATGGTCGTTGTCTCCTCAACGTTGACGACAGTGGCTCAAATATCAGGCCGCGGCGGTTCCCTTTCGGGCGCTCGGCTCAGGAAGGCGTCCCGTCACGCCGGCTCCCTTGCCCGGGAGCCGAACGCATCGAAACCGCAATCTCGAAACGCGGTGATTGTCAATATAGCACAGCAGGATCGGATTTTCACGCCATGACGACAAGAATCGACCCGGCCGCCGCCGCCGCGCCCCCACCGACGGGAAATTCTGACGCCGCGGCCCGCCGACCCGCCCTCCCGATCGAGATCGGCGACGGCGGCGAGCGTCGCACGATCGCCCACCTCCTCGACCATCGCGGCGAGACGGCCGTCCTCTGGCTCGGCGGTTACGGCTCGGACATGCGGGGATCCAAGGCCGAATGCCTCGACGCGCTGGCCGCGGCGAGCGACCTCACCTTCTGTCGCTTCGACTATTCCGGCCATGGCGAATCGTCCGGCGCCTTCGCGGAGGGAACCATCACGCGATGGACCGACGAGGCCGAGGCGATCGCCGATCGCGTGCCCGGCTCGCGCCTGATCCTCGCGGGATCCTCCATGGGTGCCTGGATCGCGCTTCGCCTCGTCCAGCGCCTGCGCAGCAGCGGTCGCGGACGGCGGCTGGGCGGGCTTCTCCTTCTTGCCCCGGCGCCGGACTTCACGCAGCGCCTCGTCGAACCCGGCCTCACCGCGGATCAGCGCCGCGACCTCGATGAGACGGGATACTGCACCGAGCCCTCGCCCTATGGTCCCGAACCCACGATCTACACGCGCGCCCTCATCGAGGACGGACGGCGCAATCTCGTGATGGACGACCTCATCGAAACCGGCTGCCCCGTCCACATCATCCAGGGCATGATGGACGAGGACGTGCCGTATCGCCATGCGCTCGACCTGGTGGCCGCCCTTCCCGCCGACGGCGTCGTGCTGACCCTGGTGCGGGACGGAGACCATCGCCTGTCCCGCCCGGACGACCTGAAGCGCATGGAAACCGCCCTGCGGGGCCTCGTCGCCTCCTGACGGCTCGCATCGAGAAGGTTCCATCCCGCGAGACGCGACATCGAAATGTCGCCGTCTTGTGATCATTTTGTCACGCGAGGCGGATGGCTTGCTCAAGCCACTCTTTTCGCTGGAATTTTTTCCGGCATGCGGCAGACTTTCCGCCATCGACGAGGCTCCTGTGGCCTTCTCACAAGCCAGGAGCTTACGTCAAGCCTGCAACCGTGAAGCAGCGACGCCCTGGAGCCGTTGACAGTTTTTCGCATTGCAACCAACATCGACCCCACGAGAAGATCAGAGCCAAGTGGGCGGGGGTCGGACATGCGAATTTACCACGCAGCTTGTGCTGGTATTCTGTGCGCATTGAGTATCGTATGGTCATCGGCAGTGGCAAATGCACGCGATGACTTCATGGTTGTTGGTCCAGCAACGACGTCGCCGATCGGACATCATCTTTTCTGTGGCGAGCGCCCCTCGGATTGCCGGATCGATCCGGCCCAGATGGGCGGCCCGCTCCCCTTGGACGAGGCGCTTCTGCGCCGGGTCTCCGCCATCAACGTCGCGGTGAACGCGTCGATCGCCGCCAAGTCCGACCGGGATCTCTACGGCGTCGAGGAACGTTGGACCTATCCCGACGCAGCCAAGGGCGATTGCGAGGATTATGCGCTCCTGAAGCGGCGCGATCTCCTGGCCATCGGCATCAAAGGGGCGAACCTCCTGATGACCGTGGTCCGCAAGCGCAATGGCGAAGGGCACGCGGTCCTCACGTTGCGCACGACGAAGGGCGACTACGTTCTCGACAATCTCAGCCTTGCCGTCCGACGCTGGCGGGAGACGCCCTACACCTTCGTGAAGCGACAGAGCTCCGACAATCCGCGGCGCTGGGTGTCGATCGAGGATGGCGCCGATCTCGTCGTCGGCTCCGTCAGGAAGTGATGCCGTCGAGCCGTCGCCACGACAGGTTTCGACCCTGCGGTCGGGCCGCCGCATTCGCTTGCGATGGCAGAGGCAAGAGGAACGTCACCGGGAAACAAAAGTAGTATGATTGTATTGTAGGCGGATTAAATCCGGATTCGCGCGAGTCGAGACCATAGACGGCGTCCGTCGACAGAACCGACTGAACAGTCGCCGCCTTCGCAAAACGAAAAGATATTTTAACCTTCGATATAGAAACCAACGTGAAAATACGGCATCCTCCTGAAATCGCGGCGCGAACAGGGCGATCCCACCGGTGAAGCACCTTTCGATCTCAGACGATCGCCTGCTGGCCCTCGAAGTCGAAATGGCTTTGAAGGCGCTGGGCATCGCCTGCACCGGAGACGTTCGCGCGCAGACGGACCTTCGCTCCGCCGTCGAGGATCTTCGCAGCCCCCAGCCCGCGATCCTGCCGCTGCATCGCGGCTCCGGCAAGGCTCCCGCCCTTCAACCGGACGACGAGATCTTCGGACTGAAGTAACGTCGCTGCCATCGGAAGCGGTCTGTCCGTCCGCCGTTCTCAGCGCCGATCACGCTTGCGGATCGTCTTCGCTTCCCGCCTCGTCCGGGGCGCCGGGGATGACGTAGGATCCCGTCAGCCAGCGGTGGAGGTCGACCGACTTGCATCGCGGCGAGCAGAAGGGAAAGGTCGCGCGGTCGGAGGGTCGTCCGCATTCCGGACATCGGCGCTTGGGGCGAAGAGGCGTCACGCTTCCCGGCATCAGAGCGGTCTCCTCGAACGGGGCCAGAGCCCCTTTCGTCGGTCCGGACGCGCTGTGCGCGCTCCGTCATGATCATCAGACGCATCGAGCCCCGCCAAGATCCCTTCGATCTTCGGGCCGATGCCGTTCGCCGGACGCGGGTACCACCGCGATCCGAAAGGGTTTTTCAGCTCTCCGACGTGCGCGGCGCGGCGTCGCGCCACGGACGATGGATGTCGTAGCCCTCGCCGCCGATGAGCGCGACCGCCTCGTAGAGGGGCAGGCCGACGACATTGGTGTAGGACCCGACGAGCCGGACGACGAAGCTTCCGGCCAGACCCTGGATGGCATAGCCGCCCGCCTTGCCCCGCCATTCGCCGGAGGCGACGTAGCTGTCGATGTCCTCGCGCGAGAGGCGCTTGAAGCGGACGCGGGTTTCCACGAGGCGCTGTCGGAGCCGGCCCTCGGGCGAGATCAGGCAAAGCCCCGTATGGACGCGGTGCGTGCGGCCGGAGAGAATGCGCAGGTTCGCGACGGCGTCGTCGATCAGTTCGGCCTTCGGCAGGATCTGGCGTCCGACGGACACGACGGTGTCGGCGCCGAGCACCAGGCGGCCTTCCGACTCCCCGCGTTCGGCGAGAACGGTGGCGGCCGTTTCGGCCTTCAGCTTCGACAGGCGCTTGGCGAGCGAGCGGGGATGCTCGGAGCGCTCCGGCGTCTCGTCGACATCGGCCGGAAGCAGGCGCTCCGGCTCGATGCCGGCCTGCTGAAGGAGCTCCAGCCGCCGGGGCGACCCGGACGCGAGCACGAGATGGCGCGTCTTCGGCATGAGGCTCGGGGTCCCGGTCGAACGCCTACTTGAAGCGGTAGGTGATGCGACCCTTGGACAGGTCGTAGGGGGTCATCTCGACCAGCACCTTGTCGCCCGTCAGGACGCGGATGCGGTTCTTGCGCATGCGTCCGGCCGTGTGCGCGATGATCTCGTGGTCGTTCTCGAGCTTGATGCGGAAGGTCGCATTGGGCAGCAGTTCGGTCACGAGGCCCGGGAATTCGAGAACTTCTTCTTTCGCCATGCGTGTCGTCGGTCCTTCTGACGGCGCGCTCCAGCCTCGGATCGAGCGGGCACGGCGTCGACGCCGCGGGAAGTCGCGGCCCTCATGTCATCAAAGATTCGCCTCTCCATCCGACGTATCCGCCGAAAAAGCAAGGCACGCGTCGCTGCACGGCCAACGGTGCATCCCGACGCTCGCAGCATCGGGACAGGCCGCAGGTCCGCGTCAGCTCGAAATGCGCTCGACCTCGGCGCCGCAGGCGACGAGCTTCTCCTCCAGCCGCTCGAAGCCGCGATCGAGATGGTAGACGCGGTTCACGGTCGTCTCGCCTTCGGCGACGAGGCCGGCGATGACGAGCGAAACGGAGGCGCGAAGATCCGTCGCCATCACCTGGGCGCCTGCCAGCCGTGGCACGCCCTCGATGCGGGCCATCTGGCCGGAGAGATGGATCTTCGCACCGAGCCGCGCAAGCTCCTGCACGTGCATGAAGCGGTTCTCGAAGATCGTCTCGGTGATGTGGGAGACGCCGGAGGCGCGGGTCATCAGCGCCATGAACTGCGCCTGGAGATCGGTCGGGAAGCCCGGAAAGGGGTCGGTCACGACATCGACGGGATGAATGCCGCCGCCGTTGCGCACGATCCGCACGCCGTTCGGCACGGACGTGACCTCGGCGCCGGCCTCGCGCAGCACGTTGAAGGCGGAGGACAGGAGATCGGCGCTCGTCTGCTCCAGCGTCACGTCGCCGCCGGTCATCGCCACCGCCATCGCATAGGTGCCGGTCTCGATCCGGTCGGGCAGGACGCGGTGGCGCGCGCCGGAAAGGGCCGTGACGCCCTCGATCGTGATCGTCGGCGTGCCCGCGCCGGTGATCTTCGCCCCCATCGCGTTGAGGCACGTCGCGAGGTCGACGACCTCCGGCTCGCGCGCGGCGTTCTCGATGACGGTCTCGCCCTTGGCGAGGGAAGCCGCCATCATCATGACATGGGTCGCGCCGACTGAGACCTTGGGGAAGACGTAGCGGTTGCCGACGAGGCCGCCCTTGGCCTCCGCGACGATGTAGCCGCCCTCGATGTCCATCGTCGCGCCGAGGGCTCGCAGACCGTCGATGAAGAGATCGACCGGGCGCGTGCCGATCGCGCAGCCGCCGGGCAGCGAGACCTTCGCCTTGTGCATGCGGGCGAGCAGCGGGCCGATCACCCAGAAACTCGCGCGCATCTTCGAGACGAGCTCGTAAGGGGCGGTCGTGTCGATGATGGTGCGGGCGGTGAAGTGGATCGTGCGCCCGCTCGCCGGCGTCGAGGACAGGCGCTTGCCGGACACGGTGTAGTCGACGCCGTGATTGCCGAGAATGCGGATCAGCTGCTCCACGTCCGCCAGATGGGGCACGTTCTCCAGCGTCAGCGTGTCGTCCGTCAGGAGCGAGGCGATCATCAGGGGAAGGGCGGCGTTCTTGGCGCCGGAGATCGGGATCGTCCCGTTCAGCGTGTTTCCGCCTCTGATGCGAATGCGATCCATGGGTCCTGCCTTGCGCCTGGGGCGCCGTCCGACGCGACGCGCATCGACATGGCACGTTTTGGCGGAAAGGCACCCGGTCATCCCGGTCGGATCCGCCGCGCCGCACGGGCGCCGTCAAGCACCCGGGCACGGCGGGATCCGTGATCGCCCGCTCTACACCAGAGAGGGCGGACATTCAAATCGGGGTGGAGAGTGTGTGGGGGGGGATGGGCGGGAGTGGGGGCTTCGAGCCCTAGCAGCCGCAGCACGGCTTCAATATCCTGAACACGGTCGCACCACCGGCAAAGAACGCGGAAAGCATGCATCACCTTGCCATCTACAATTTCAACAACTTCCGCGTTCCCTCGGACGACCCGATCAACAAAGGATTCCACGACAGGAACGATTTGAATTTTCGCGCGGCCGAGATCAGCGAAGGGTTCGTCGCCCGATCAGGTCACGGGGAGGAAGAAGGCCCGAGCAGTTGGGGGCCTCAGGTGTTTCCGCGCTTCTATATCGAGAACGGAGACGGTTGGGCTCCATCATCACTTTCCTTGTGGCGTGATCTGTCTTCGCTATTCGCGTTCACCTACGCTGGCATTCACATCGAAGCGATGCAGAATGCTCGGCAATGGTTCGATCGGCACACATGGCCACCTTACGTCCTCTGGTGGGTTCGTGAAGGCCACGTTCCGAGTTGGCGGGAAGGTGTAGAGCGGCTGGAGCACCTCGACGACCACGGCCCCACCTCCGTCGCGTTCAACTTCAAAGCGTCGTTCGATCCTCAGGGAAACCCGACGTCCATCGATCGAGCCGCGATAAAGCGCCAGAGTCGGACAACGCTTTCGCGCTGACGAGGCTCGCGGCTCAGCAACAATAAGCAGCTACATCAGCTGACTGGCTGAAAGTCGCCTGCAGCGGACCTTCTCACCCGCCACAGCGAGCGGCAACCCGAACCATCGCTCGCAAGCAATCCCACCCCATCACGGCCGGATCAGCGTCGTGATGCCGAAGACCACGAGGGCGGCCATGGCGAGCTTCCAGGCGTCGCCGCGCTTGCGCAGGCCCGGCAGGTTGAGCGGCCAGATGACCTGGATCAGCATCAGCAGGATGAAGAGGGTGGAGAAGAGCTTGGTCATCGGCGCCCCGTTCTAGCCGAGGTCGGGCCGCCGCGCCATCGCGGGACGCGTCCGGACCAGGCGAGGTCCGGACGCGGGCTGTCACTTCGGCAGGAGCACGCTGCCGATCACATGGACGACGCCGTTGGACTGGTTGACGTCGGCCGTCTGGACGACGGCGCCGCCGCCCTTCTGGTCGATGACGACGAGCTTGCCCTTCGACATCTTCAGCGTGATCGGCTTGCCCGCGACGGTGGTGAGCGTCAGGCCACCCTTCTTGCGGGCGCCGGCCATCAGCTTCTCGGCCGAATAGGTGCCGGGCACGACGTGGTAGGTCAGGATCTCCGTCAGCATCGCCTTGTTCTCGGGCTTGACCAGCGTATCCACCGTGCCGGCGGGCAGCTTCTCGAAGGCCCGGTTGGTCGGCGCGAAGACCGTGAAGGGGCCGGGACTGCCGAGCGTCTCAACGAGGCCGGCGGCCTTCACCGCGGCGACGAGCGTGGTGAGGTTCGGCGCCTCCGGGGCGTTCTCGGCAATCGTCTTGGTCGCGTACATCGGCGCGCCGCCGACCATGACCTGTGCGCCGACGGGCGCGGCGAAGAGAAGCGAGCCGGCGACGAGGACGGCAAGGTTCGTGACTTTGAGCGACATCGATCGTTCTCCCGAAAACCTGTCCCTGAGGGGAAAGGTGCGGCAGCTACGAGGGCCGGAAGACCGCCGGATGCGGCCGAACGAGCTCGCCTCCATCACGTTGTCGTGAGGGTCGGACAGCCGGCGAGGCGTCGTTTTCGCCGCTGCCGAAGCCTTGGCGCCGTCAGATCCGGTGAAGCTCGCCCTTGGCGACGACCGGCCCCGTCGGCTGGCCTGTCGGCGAGCCGCCGAGCGGCTCCAGCGAAATCGCGAGAACGCCGCCCTCCGCCAGAAGCTCCGGCGCGATCTCGATGCGCAGGGTTCCGGGGCGCAGGACGCCGAGCGAGCGGGGCGCGTCGCCGGGCGCGATCACCCAGAGCTCGTGCGAATGGCCGGGCGCGGCGGCTGTGGTGACGGGGATCAGCGTCGCGCCAGTCGCGCCGGGATAGACGACGGCGGTGTAGAGCGGCATGGCGCCCGCCCCCTCGCCGACGATCGAGGCGGTCAGCGGCTGCGGCACCGGCTGCGGGATCGACAGAACCACCAGCCCGGCGAGGCTCGCCGCCAGCAGCCCCGACGCGCCGAGCGCGAAGGAACGCCAGAAGGCGGGAACGACATTGGCCCGGCCATGGTCCGGCTTCGGCGGCGACGTCCGCGTCATCCGGGCGAGATCGCGCTCGATGCCGCTCCAGACATGCGGCGGCGGCTCCGCCGGCGCAATGCCGGAGAGAAGAGGCTCCAGGCGCTCGTTCCAGCGACCGACCGAGGTGGCGAACGCGGCATCCGTGCGCAGCCGCCGTTCGGCCTCGCGCCGCTCGGCTCCGGAGAGTAGGCCGAGCGCGGCTTCGGCCGCCCGGAGGTCGGCTTCCTCGCGCGGGGAACCGTCATCGATGCCGCTCATGTCTCGAGGCATCCTCTGAGACGGATCAGGGCCCGGCGGATGGTGCTCTTCACCGTGCCGAGCGGCTGGCGCCCGATCGCGGCGAGTTCCTCGTAGGTCTGGCCGCCGTAGAAGGCGGAGATGATCGCGTCGCGGGCCTTCGGCTCCAGCGTGCCGAGACAGTCCTTCAGGCGGCGTGCGTCGTCGCCGCTCTCGAGAGCATCCAGCGCGTCGGGTCCGAGATCGGCGACCTCGAAGGCCTCCTCCATCGGGCGATCGGCGACGCGCGGCGCGACGGCGCGACGGCGGTCGATCGAGCGGTTGCGGGCAATGGTGGCGAGCCAGGTGATGGGGCTGGCGCGTGCGGGATCGAAGCTGTGCGCCTTGTTCCAAACCGTAAGGTAGACATCCTGCAACACGTCTTCGGCCTCTTCCCTGCTCCCCAAGATACGCAGGCACACGCCGAATAGTTTCGCTCCCGTGCGCTCGTAGATCTCGCGCAGCGCGTCGCGGTCGCCGCCGGCTACCGCCTGGAGCGCCGTCACGAGTTCCCGGCGACGCCTCGCCTCGGCCGTCGGATCGCCTCGTTCCAAGCTCGTCCCTGCCTCCATCCCACCGGCGGAGCCAAGCGGGGCCCACCGGGGGAGCCAAGCGGGGGAGCGAGCCGAATGTCAAGCGAACGAACTATCCGCGGCGCGCCATCTCGACATAGACGGACTTGCCCTGGCTGTAATGATCCAGCGCCGCCCGCCCGTTCTCGCGGCCGAAGCCGGAGCGCTTGGCACCCCCGAACGGCATCTCGACCGGCGTCAGGTTGTAGGCGTTGATCCAGACCATTCCGGCTTCGAGCGCGGCCGCCACGCGGTGTCCGCGCTCGATGTCGCGGGTGAAGACGCCGGCGGCCAGACCCATCTCCGAGGCGTTGGCGCGGGCCACCGCCTCGTCCTCGGCATCGAAGTCGAGGATGGACATGACCGGTCCGAAGATCTCCTCGCGGGCGATCGTCATCGTGTCGGTGACGTCGGTGAAGACGGTCGGCTCGACGAAGAGCCCCTGCGGAAAGGCCTCCACCCGCGCGGCGTTGCCGCCGATTTCGAGCGTCGCGCCCTCCGCTTTGCCGAGTTCGAGATAGGAGAGGACCCGGTCGTATTGCGGGCGCGAGACGAGCGGACCCATCTCGGTCGCCTCGTCCAGGGGGTCGCCGAGCGTCAGGGCGCGGGTTTTCTCCAGAAGCTTCTCGACGAAGGCTGCGCGCACGGAGCGCTCGACGAAGACGCGGGTGCCGTTCGAGCAGATCTGCCCGGCGGAGTAGAAGTTGCCGAGCATCGCCCCCGCCACGGCCGCATCGAGATCGGCATCAGCGAAGACGAGGATCGGCGACTTGCCGCCGAGTTCGAGCGTCACCGGCTTCGGACCGGCGCCGGCCGAGCGCATGACCTTGGTTCCCGTCGCGATCGAACCGGTGACGGAGACCTTGGCGACGCCGGGATGTTCGGCGAGCGCGGCGCCGACGTCGCCGCGGCCCTGCACCACGTTGAAGACGCCCGCGGGAAGGCCCGCCTCGACGAGGATCGAGGCGAGCTTCAGCGCCGACAAGGGCGTCACCTCGGAGGGTTTGAAGATCATGGCATTGCCGCAGGCCAGCGCGGGCGCGGCCTTCCAGCAGGCGATCTGGATCGGATAGTTCCAGGCGCCGATGCCGACGCACAGACCGAGCGGTTCCCGCCGCGTGTAGGCGAAGGGGCCGCCGAGATCGATGTAGTCGCCGCGGATGTCGCCGGCGAGGCGGCCGAAATAGTCGAGGCAGTCGGCGCCGGATGCCGCGTCGGCCACCAGCGTCTCCTGCAGCGGCTTGCCGGTGTCGAGCGTCTCCAGCTCCGAAAGCTCGCGATTGCGCTCGCGCAGGATCTCGGCCGCGCGCATCAGGACACGGCCTCGCTCCGCCCCGGTGCGGGCGGCCCAATCCTTCTGCGCGCGCCGCCCGGCGGCGACGGCGGCCTCGACGATGGCGGGCGTGGCGGCGTGAAGCGCGGCGATCGCCTCGCCGGTCGCGGGATAGAGACTCTCGAACCGGACGCCGGCGGCATCCTCGACCCAAGCGCCGTCGATGAAGTGGGAAGCTTGGGGCTGCGCGCGCATGGTGGGGTCCTCGTCCGCGTCTCGATCTCGTGCTCGAACCGAGGCCAAAGCACGGGGCCGGTCCCGGAAGCTGCCCGATTTGCGACGTCGGGGCGAAGGCTGCGTCGATGGGAACCCGGAACCGGCATCGACCTCCATCGATTACCCACACGAATCCACCGAGGAGACCATCCATGAGCGCAGCCGAATCGCAGGGCGGCACGCCCTACATCACCATCGAACGCGAGACGCGCCCGGTGAACGTCCTCTTCGGCGACGTCATCGTGGCGACGACGAACGAGGCGCTGGTGCTGAAGGAGGGCTCGCGTCCGCCCGTCGTCTACGTGCCGCGCGACCATGTGGCGACCGAGTTCTTCATCCCGACGGACCATCGCACGACCTGCCCGCACAAGGGCGAGGCACGCTACTGGACGATCTCGGCCGCGGGACGCGCCTCGGAGAACGCGGCCTGGGCCTACGACACGCCAAAGGCCGAGGCGGCTGCCATCGCCGGACATGTCGCCTTCTATCCGGACCGGCTGCGCATCGAGGTCGGCTGACGCGCGAGCGGCGACGCGGGACGCGGGCTCCGGACCCTGGGCGGGAACCCTTCGTCGGACCGACGGTTTGGTGAGCGAAGGGTTCGATCAGAGAATTTCGGAGTGAAGACCATGCGAAACGTCATCCTCGCCGCCGCCGCCGTCGCGCTTCTGTCCGGCCCGGCCGCCGCGCAAGGGGTCATCGTGGACGCGGGCGGACCGAACGGCGGACCGCTCGTCGCGGTCGAGACGCCGACGACTGTGCGCGAATACGTCATCGGCAATCCGCGCCCGGCCGTCGTTCTGGAGGGTCGCTTGGTGGAGGGCGCGATCGTGCCCGAGACCGTCGAACTCGTGCCCGTTCCGAGCGATCCCGACTACGTCTACTTTTACGATGCCGACAACCGCCCGGTCATCGTCCGCGCGTCGGACCGGTCGGTCGTCGCGGTGGAAACGACGACGGCGGCCCTCCCGTCGGGCGACCTGCCGGACGAACTCATCGGCTATGTTCGCGACAACCGGGCGGACGACCTCGTGCTGGAAGGCCGGATCGAGAACGGCTATGTCGTGCCGGTCGAAGCGCGGTTGACGCCGATCGCCGGCTACGACGGCTACTCCTACTTCTACAGCGAGGGGCGGCCCTACGTGGTCTCGAATGTCGACCGCCGCGTGGTCTACATCGCGCGCTGAGCGGCCCCTCCCCGCAGAGGCAGAGCATGGCCGACGCCGTCCCTCGGGGCGGCGTCCTGCTTTTCAGCGGTCGTTGTGGCCGAGGTCGCGGGCGGGATCGAGACGGTCGCGCACGCGCTGTTTCAGGACCTTGGCCTCGGGAAACCCGCCATCGGCCTTGCGCTCCCAGATCGGCTCGCCGTCGTAGGCGATCTCGAAGACGCCGCCGGTTCCCGGGATCAGCGCGACCTCGCCGAGATCGGGACCGAAGGTCGAAAGCAGTTCCTGCGCCATCCAGGCTGCGCGAAGGAGCCACTGGCACTGCGTGCAGTAGGTGATGGTGATTCTCGGACCCATACCGGGATTTTACGATCCTGCGAGGACGGGGCGCAACCGGAGTCCGAGCAGCGGCTGAGGCTCGTCCCTCAGTTCCGCTGCTCTCTCATCGATCGACGTCCTCGATCCGTCCCGCGGATCGTCCGCCGACCGGGCCTTTCAGCTCTTGGCGCTCGACACCAGAACCGGCGCCTCGCGATACAGCTGGGGGAAGGTCGTCTTCAGGTTCTCGATCTTCGGCAGGTCGTTGTAGACGATGTAGGGATAGGTCGGGTTCAGCGTCAGGAAGTCCTGGTGATAGGTCTCGGCCGGATAGAAGGCGGGTGCGGCATCCGTCGTGGTCACGATCCGGTCCCCGAAGGCGCCGGTCTTGTCGAGCTCGGCGATGTAGCCCTCGGCGACGGCCTTCTGCTCGGCATTGAGCGGAAAGACGGCCGAGCGGTATTGCGGGCCGTGATCGGGTCCCTGGCGGTTCAGCTGGGTCGGGTTGTGCGCGACGGAGAAGAAGACCTGCAGCAGCTGGCCATAGGTGACGACCGTGGGATCGTAGGTCACCTCCACCGTTTCGGCATGGCCGGTCGAGCCGCGCGACACCGCCTCGTAGGTCGCCTCCGCCTTGTCGCCACCGGCATAGCCCGAGACCGCGTTCGTCACGCCCTTCACATGCTGAAACACACCCTGCACGCCCCAGAAGCAACCGCCGGCGAAGCGGGCCGTCTTCAGTCCGGCCGCGGACGCGGCTTCGTCGAGGCTCGGCGGAGGAATGACGACCGCCACCTCCTCGGCCATGGCCGGCAGGCGCGACATCAGGAGACCACCGCCGCCCATCAGGAGAACGGCCAGAGCGAGCGGGGCGGCGATCCGGAAGCGGGAGACGGAGCGAAAGCGGGCGGCGGGGCGGGTCATCACGTCGATCCTCGAACGGGTGAAGGCGCCCGGCCGATCCGGCGCATCCTTCGAGGACGCGGCCTTCGCGCGGGCTGACAGGCTAGAGATGCGCGCGCCTCCCCTCCCCTGCAAATCACAGAAGCGGCAACGCCTCCGACGCCGCGTTCCCGCGACCGCCCGCGAGCGGCGCTCCCTGCATCGGCGGGCGATACCGCCGCGCTCGTTTCTGCTTTAAGCTCGCGCCGTCCGATTCCTTCCAGGCACCACCGCACGCATGGCCGTCACGCTCTACCGCTACGCCTGGAAGCACACGAGGCGCGAACAGATCTGGATGCTGTTCGTCGTGCTCCTCTCGATCGTGCCGCTCTTCGCCTCGCTGAACCTGCCCAAGCTCATCGTCAACGGGCCGATCCAGGGCGAGGGCTACGAATCCGGCAACGATGCCACGCAGACCTTCCTCGATCTGTCGATTCCCGTCCCGAGCTTCATCTCGCAGAGCGGCGAGATCACGCTGTTCGGCGGGTTCGACTTCGACCGATTCCACGCGCTCTTCGTGCTGTCCGGCCTGTTCCTGGCGCTCGTCATCATCAACGGCGCGTTCAAGTACTACATCAACACGTTCAAGGGCCGGCTCGGCGAGCGCATGCTCCGGCGCATGCGCTACGAGTTCGTGGACCTCGTGCTGCGCTTCCCGATCCAGCGCTTCCGCCAACTGCGCTCGCCCGAGATCGCCTCGATGATCAAGGACGAGCTGGAGCCGATCGGCGGCTTCATCGGCGATGCCTTCGTGACGCCGGTCTATCTGATGAGCCAGGTGCTCACCGCGATCGTCTTCATCTTCGTCCAGTCGATCACGCTCGGTCTCGTCGCGCTGGGCGTGATGGGCATCCAGGTCATCATCATCCCGCGCATGCGCCGACGCCTGCTGGTTCTCGGACGCCAGCGCCAGCTGACCGCGCGCCAGTTCGCCGGCCGCGTCGGCGAGATCGTCGAAGGCATCTCCAGCGTCCACACCAACGACACGTCCAACTGGGAGCGGGCCGGCGTCGCCGCCGAGCTCGGGCAGATCTTCCTGATCCGCTTCGACATCTACCAGTGGAAGTTCCTGGTGAAGTTCCTGAACAACTTCCTGTCGCAGGTCACGCCCTTCATCTTCTATCTCTTCGGCGGCTATTTTGCGATCACGGGACAGCTCGACATCGGCCAGCTCGTCGCCGTCATCGCCGCCTACAAGGAACTCCCCTCGCCGCTGAAGGATCTCATCGACTGGGACCAGATCCGGCTCGACGTGCAGGTGAAATACGATCAGGTCGTCGAACAGTTCGACATCGACGACGTCGCCGACGAGGCGCTCCAGGCCCCCACCCCGGAGCGCGTCGCGCCGCTCGTCGGGGCTTTCGCGGTCAGCAATCTCGGCCTTCTCGACGAAAGCGACGGGCGGCTCGTCGAGCAGGTCTCCCTCGACCTGCCCCTTCGGGAGCGGGTCGCCGCCATCGGGCCCGTCGGCAGCGGCGGCGAGCACGTGGCGGAGGTTCTGGCGCGCCTGCGCCTGCCCACGACCGGCCAGGTGATGCTCGCGGGCAAGGCCCTGCCCGAGCTTCCCGAGGCGGTGACGGGCCGGCGCATCGGCTATGTCGACGCCGCGACCTACTTCCCCCGGACATCGCTCCGGGAGTCGCTGGTCTATGGCCTGAAACGCCACCCCGTCGCGAAGGACGCGGAGACGTCGGGGAGCCGCAAGCGTCGGGCGAACCGGAAGAGCCAGAGCGAACTCGCCCGGCACGAGACGATCCGCTCCGGCAACACGCTGCTCGACCCGCTGGACGACTGGATCGACCTCGAGGCCATCGGCCTGTCGGACGTCTCCGAGCTCAGCGGCCGGATCGGGGATATCCTGCAGATCGTGCTCCTGGAACGCGACGTGCAGCTCTTCGGCCTGCGGGCCCGCGTGCCGGCGGATCTGCAGGAGGACACGGCCGAGACGATCCTCGCCGCCCGCCACACCTTCCGAGACCGGCTCGCGGGCGCGGGCATGGAGGCCTATGTCGAGGCCTTCGATCCCGACCGATACGTCCTCAACGCCACGATCATGGAGAACATCGTCTTCGGCGCGCCGCGCGATCCCCGCGTCGGGCTCGCGCAGTTCTACGGACACGAGCACTCCAAGACGACGCTGCGCGCGACGGGCCTGGCGGCGATCCTCTACGAAATGGGACGCGACATCGCGGCCACGATGGTCGATCTCTTCGGGGAACTGGAACCCGGCAATCCCCTGCTCCAGCGCCTGTCGATCATGACGCCGGAGGAGCTCGGGGATTATCGCCAGGTTCTCCTGCGCGCGGCCGGAAAGGGCTTCGACACGGTGGGGCAGGCCGACCGCGTCGCGCTCATCCGGCTCGCGCTCGGCTATGTCGAGCCGCGCCAGCGCCTCGGTCTCATCGACGAGGACTTCATGGCGAAGGTCATCGAGACCCGGCGGCTGTTCCGCGAGAAGATCCCCGAAGAGCTCGACGCCGTGATCGTGTTCCACGAGGCCGAGACCTTCAATCCGGCCGCCAGCATCCAGGACAACGTCCTGTTCGGGCGCATCGCCTACGATCTCGCCAATGCGACCGACGCGGTGGAAGGGCTGCTCGTGAAGAGCCTCGACGATCTCGGCCTGTCGCCGATCGTGCAGGAGGCGGGCCTCGCCTACGACATCGGCGCGGGCGCCAAACGCCTGTCGCTCGGCCAGCAGCAGAAGCTGTCCCTGGCGCGCAGCCTCCTGAAGGCGCCCGACTATCTCATCGTCAATCGCGGCCTTTCCGCGCTCGACGCCGACACGCAGCGCCGCATCGTGGAGAAGACGCTGGAGCGCGGCGCCGACGAGGCCCAGCCGTTCGGCACCTTCTGGGTTCTCTCCAACCCGCAGACCGCCGACCTCTTCGAGCGCATCGTGGAGTTCGACAACGGCCATGTCGTCGCCGACTTCAAGCCGGGCGACAAGCCCGTGCCCGACATCGAGGAAGCGGCGCCCGAGGAGGCCGAGGCGGAGACGCGGGCCGCCGGACAGCGAACGGCGGAGGCCGACGCGATCGCCCGCGAAACACCGGACGGCCCGAGCCTTGCCGCGGAGGCGCCGGCCGGTCAGCTCGCGGTCTGACCGCGATCGTGGCGCCAGGAGCGACGCGGCAACGCCTCCGCGGTCCCAGGCGCGCGAAGACCAGGGAAAGGTTCTCCCACGTCCACAACTTGTTCGCATCCCGTTGGATGCCCATGTTTTACACGTCGCCCTGAAACCGTCATCATCGTTTCATGTCGCGCAAGGATTGATCCCGGCGGAACAATCCGACTAGGCTGAGGCCCGGCCGTTTTTCTCGTTTCGGAGTTCGACATCGCCATGAGCCTTCTGAAGAACGAGGTCGACATCCTGAAGCGCGTCCCGCTCTTCTCGGGCGTCGATTCCTCGAAGCTGAAGCTCCTCGCCTTCACCTCGCAGGTCGTGCGCTTCAAGGCCAAGGAGATGGTGTTCGAACAGGGACAGGCCGGCGACAGCGCCTACGTGATCCTCAGCGGCAAGGCGCGCGTCTTCGTGACGACACCGAGCGGGCCGATCGACCTCGCGGAGGTCGGCGAGACCGACTTCGTCGGCGAGATCGCCATCCTGTGCGACGTGCCGCGCACCGCCAGCGTGGAGGCGACGACCGACCTCACGGCGCTGCGCGTGGACAAGGACTGTTTCGCCGAGCTCCTGACGACGTTTCCGGCCATGGGGATCGCCATGCTGCGCGAGCTCGGCTTTCGCCTCAGCCGCACCACGGCCGAACTCGTCGCCTCCGAGGAACGCAACGGCCCCCATTGAGCGACACGACCATCCTGGCCGTTCGCAGTTCGGCCCATTGCAATCCGGCCGTTCCCAATACGGTCGTCCCCATCCCGGTCGTTCCCCTCCCGGTCGTCGAGGTGTGCCAACCACGATTCGCCACGCCACCGCGACGGAGCTGAAACCTTGATCGACGAGGACCTGCCCGCCTTCGACATCCGCGTCTGGGGCGCCCGCGGCACCCTTCCCGGCTGTGGCAACGGACAGGTCGCCTACGGGACGGAGACCTGCTGCGTGGAAATGCGCGCGGGCGGGCGGCGTCTCATCTTCGACGCCGGGACCGGCATCGTTCCGCTCGGCCGATCCATGGCGACGCTCGGCGAACTCGACGCCGACCTCTTCTTCAGCCATGTCCATTACGACCACATCATGGGCCTGCCCTTCTTCAAGCCGCTCTACCTGCCGAACGCATCGATCTCGATCTCGGCCGGACACATGCTCGACGGCCGCAGCTGCAAGGAGACGGTCGAGGACTTCATGCGCGCGCCCTTCCTGCCGATCACGCCGAAGATCTTCTCCGCCGACCTCGACTACCGCAGCTTCTCGCCGGGCGACGTCTTGGCGCCCTCGCCCGACATCACCGTGCGAACCGCGCGGCTCGACCATCCGAACGGTGCGGTCGGGTACCGCGTCGAGCATGCCGGACGGGCGGTCGCCTACGTCACCGATACCGAGCACGTGCCCGGCCAGACGGACGAAGCCGTGCTCGACCTCATCCGCGGCGCGGACATCGTCTTCTACGACACGACCTATGCGGAAGCGGAGATGGAACGGTTCCGCGGCTACGGCCACTCCTCCTGGGAGGAGGGCGTGCGGCTGTGCCGGCTCGCGGAGGCCCAGCGCCTCGTCCTCTTCCACCATGCCCATATGCGATACGATGCCGAGATCGCCCGGTTTGAGGCCCAAGCGCGTCTCGTCTTTCCCGGCACTCTGGCGGGACGCACGGGAATGTCGCTGACGCTCTCGGCCCGGCCCGTCGAAGCCTGATCGGGGGCGTGCCCCGGACGGGCGCGGCGCGACGAGGTCGCCGATCTCCGCGGTTTGCCGATTCATCCAGGGAACGGGTTCGTTCGACGGACGGTGGGTCCGAAGGAACGCTCTCCTCGAGAGAGCGTCGTCGTGGCACGGCTTGCGCACAGGATGGGACTGGACACGGACTGGCGCTGCAGCAGGTTCCGGCGAGGCGACGGGTGCTTTCGATCCCGTGCGCCGGGCCGAAGCCGCGCCGCTGGCCCTGGCAAGAACAAGGACGGTTCGATGAGCCAAGGCACCCTTCTCGAACGCATCGGCGACTGGCTCATCGACCAGGCCCTCGCCTCGCCGCCGATCGTCGACACGTTCCAGCACCTCTGCGTCCGCCTGCAGGCGATCGGTGTTCCCGTCGCGCGCGCCCGACTGACCTGGCCGACCCTGCATCCGCTCTTCCGCGCCGAGACCGTGCTCTGGCGGCATGGCGAGGAGACCCAGTTCCAGCAGTTCAACCACCAGGAAGACCGCTCGGACGCCTGGACCAACAGCCCGATCGCCTGGATGGTCGAGCACGAGGTGACCGTGATGCGGCGACGCCTCACCGGGCGCGATCCGCTTCTCGACTTTCCCCTCGTCGAGGACCTTCACGCGGAGGGCTACACGGATTTCGTCGCGATCCGGACGGCCCTCGCGGAGGGTCCGCCGGTGCTCGAGAGCGGACAATCGAATTTCGGGATCTACGTCACCTGGACGACCGAGCGGCCCGCCGGCTTTACCGACGAGGACATCGACGCCCTGCAGCGCGTCCAGCGCGCCTTCGCGGTCGCCTGCAAGACCGCGATCCAACCGCAGATGACCGCGAACATCACCAACACCTATCTCGGGCCGACGGTCGCGCGCGAGGTTCTGGCCGGGCAGATTCAGCTCGGCAGCGGCAGCCTCACCCATGCGCTCGTCTGGTTCTCCGACCTTCGCAATGCGCTGCACTATTCGGAAATGCTCGATGAAGGCAGCTACCTGGAACTGATCAACCAGTATTTCGGCGTCGTGGCGACGGCTGCGATCGATGCCGGCGGCGAAGTGCTCGCCTTCATCGGCGACGCCGTCCTCGCGATCTTTCCGATCAAGGCCTCGGCATCCGGCGCGCCGGATCCGGCCTCGATCCTCGAGGCGACGGAGGCCGGGATGCTGGCCGCGCGCGAGGCTCTGGCGGGCGGGGCGGCTTTGAACGCCCGGCGCGTCGCGGACGGGCTCGGCCCGATCCGCTTCGGCATCGCCATGAACATCGGGGACGTACGCTTCGGCAATATCGGCACGCCGCGCCGCCTGTCCTTCTCCGTCATCGGGGCGACCGTCAACGAGGTCGCCCGCATCGAGAAGCTGACGAAGACGCTGGGCTCGCAGGTTCTCGCCACCGCCGCCGTCGCGGAAGGGCATCCCGAGGCCTGGGCACCCGTCGGGTCGCATCTTCTGGTCGGCCTGCAGGAGGAGATGCCGCTCTTCGCGCTTCGGACGCAGGAGGCCGAGGCGCCGGCGGTCGAACCGGCCGCCGCCTGAGGGAAGGGTCCGCCCGACGACGGACTGCGTCTGTCCCGGGATCCCGGCCGCGGCCGGCCCGGGGATTGGCTTTCTCGGGTTGGGTTCTCGGCTGGCCGTCTCGGGCCGGGTTTCGCTCCCGCCTCGGGGGTTTGTCCGATTCAGTGGCTCGAATGGGGGTCCACTGCGTCGCGCAGGCCGTCGCCGAGGAAGGAGAAGGCGAGCACGGTCATCATCACCGGCACCATCGGCAGGAGCAGCCAGGGATAGAGCGCCACGGCCTCGATGTTCTGCGCCTCCGACAGCATGACGCCCCAGCTCGTGATGGGCGGGCGCAGGCCGAGGCCGAGGAAGGACAGGGCGGTTTCGGCGAGAATCATCGAGGGAATCGACAGCGAGGCCGAAGCGATGAGGTGGCTCATGAAATTGGGCAGGAGATGCTTGGCGATGATGCGGCCGGGCCGCGCGCCCATCACGACGGCGGCCGCCGTGAAATCCTCCTCGCGCAGCGACAGAAGCTTGGAGCGCACGGCGCGCGCCAGCCCCGGCCAGTCGAGTAGCGCCAGGATGATCGTGATGCCGAAATAAACGACGATCGGGCTCCAGGTCACGGGCAGCGAGGCCGACAGAGCGAGCCAGAGCGGCAGTTCCGGGATCGAGCGCAGGGTCTCCGTGACGCGCTGGACCCAATAGTCCGTCCAACCGCCGAAATAGCCGGCGAGTCCCCCGAAGAACAGACCGAGCGCGAAGGAGATCGCGACCCCGACGAGGCCCACCGTCAGGGAGATGCGCGCGCCGAGGACGAGCCGCGAGAGCATGTCGCGGCCCAGCCGATCGGTGCCGAGCAGGAACATGGTGCCGTTTTCCGGCGGACAGACGAGATGGAAGGACATGTCCGCCATGCCCCAGAACTTGTAGCTCTCGCCCTGGCAGAAGAAGCGGATGGGCTTGGGGGTCGAGCGGTCCGTCTGGTAGTTGCGCTGGAGCGTGTCGAGGTCGAGCGTGCCCTTCATGTCGTAGGTGAAGGGACCGACGAAGCGTCCTTCGTGAAAGAGATGCACGCCCTGCGGCGGCATGAAGATGTGCGAGGTGTGGCGCGCCGCGAAATTGTACGGCGCGACGATCTCGCTGACGAAGATCGAAAGATAGGCCGGGATGAGCACGAGCATCGCGACGAAGGCGATGCGATGCCGCCGGAAACGCCACCAGATCAGCTGCCGCTGCGAGGCGTTCTGGTACTTCATCGAATAGGAAGAGCCCTCCGCGATCGTGCGCTCGGGGTCGAAGGGTTCGGTCGAGACCACATGGGGCAGCGTCGTCATGCCTTGCGCTTCCCGGTCAGGCGGACGCGCGGATCGATCAGCGCGAGGAGGATGTCGGAAACGAGCATGCCGACGACGGTGAGGACCGCGAGGAACATCAGGAACGAACCGGCGAGATACATGTCCTGGCTGCGCAGGGAGGACAGGAGCATCGGCCCGGTCGTCGGCAGCGACATCACCGCGGAGACGATGACCGATCCGGAGACGACCTGCGGCAGGAGCGTCCCGATATCGGAGACGAAGGGATTGAGAACCGCGCGCAACGGGTATTTGCGCAGGATTCGCCCCTCCGCCAGCCCCTTGGCGCGCGCCGTCACCACATAGGGCTTCTGCAGCTCGTCCAGGAGATTGGCCCGGAGGCGTCGGATCATGCCGGCCGTGCCGGCCGTGCCGATCACGAGGACGGGCACGACGAGATGGGCGAGCAGCGAGCCGACCTTGTCCGCCGACCATGGCTGATCGGCGTAGATCGGGTCCATCAGACCGCCGATGGACAGGCCGAAGGCGGTGTTCGACACGTAGAGGAGGATCAGCGCGAGCAGGAAGTTCGGCGTGGCAAGACCGAGATAGCCGAGGAAGGACAGACTGTGGTCGGCGACGCTGTACTGATGCGTCGCGATGTAGACGCCGATCGGAAACGAGACGGCGTAGATGAAGAGCACCGTGAAGAAGTTGAGCACCAGCGTCAGGAACAGCCGGTCGCCCACGACGTCGGCGACGGGAAGCGAATATTCGAAGGAATAGCCGAGATCCCCGTGCATCAGGCCGGTCACCCAGTTCCAGTACTGAACGGGCAGCGGTTGGTCGAGGCCGTATTCCTCGCGCAGGAACTGGATGCGCTCGTTGTTGATCGATTCCCCTTCCGCCCGAAGCTCGGCTTCCATCGTCGTGAGATAGTCGCCCGGCGGCAGCTGGATGATGGTGAAGACGAGGACGCTGATGACGGCGAGGGTGCCGATCATCGTGAGGACGCGGTTGGCGAGATATCCGAGCATGATCGATCTTTATTTCGCCTGGGCTTGCTGCTGGTCGGGCTCGGCGAAGTAGAAGGTCTCCGGCCGGTAGATCCCGTAGAAGCTGCCGGGATTCCAGTTGAAGACCGCCGTTTCCGGCACGTTCCGCAGGCGCTCGGAGACGACCACGATCTGGTCGATGCCGGAGACGATGCCGATGCGCAGCGCCTCGTCGGCATTGATCGCCAGCATCTCCTTCCAGATCGCCTCCTTGGCCCTGACGTCGGTCGTCATGCGCCAGCGATTGTTGAGATCGAGCAAGGTCCTGGCCACCGGCGTCGTCGGCGGCTCGCCGGCCGTTCCCTTGGTCTCGTAGTTCATGCCCCAGAGCGGCCACTCGTTCTGCTCGGAATTGGTCGGCGCGAGCTCGTCGGGGCTCGTCGTCGCCTTCGGCAGGGCATTCTCGAGCCCGGTCCAGACCGACATCATGGTGGAGCCCGCGGCGAGCCGTCGGGACAGCGTGTCGCGCTCGCTCGGCTTCACCAGGATCTTGATGCCGACATTGCGCAGATCCTCGCCGATGAGTTCGAGCACGTCGACCTGCTCGGTGTCCTCGCCGGCCGTTTCGATGACGAGCATCATCGGACGGCCGTCCGGCAGGAGGCGAATGCCGTCTCCGTCCGTTTCGGTGAGGCCGAGCCCGTCGAGAAGCCGGTTGGCGAGGGCGGGATCGAACTGGGCCCAGCGCCCCGGCAGCGCGGGATCGTAGAGCGGGGACGTCTCCGACACGGTGTCGATCTGCGGCTTGCCGAGACCGTAATAGATCGCCTGGTTGATGTCCTCGCGGTTGATCGCGACGGAAAGCGCGCGGCGGAAATCGGACGTCTGGAAGAGCTTGCGCCAGGCCTCGTCGCCGACGTTCTGGTTCGGGAAGAGCGCGATCTTCGAGCCCTTTCCGCTGGTCCAGCGACGCATCTCGTAGCCATGGCCGGCGGCGGCCTGCTTCAGAAAGGCGTAGTTGCCGAAGGAGAGATAGTTCGACTGAAGGTCGGTCTCGCCGGCTCCGGTCTTGGCCGGGATCAGGCGGGAGCTCGCGATCGTCATGGCGACGTCGTCGATATAGGGCAGCTGGTGGCCCGCCGGATCGACCCGGTGGAAGAAGGGATTGCGCACGAACATGAAGCGGTCCGAAGGCGGCTTGGTCGCCAGCACCCAGGGCTGGAGCGAGGGCATCTTCGGATTGGCGTTCTTGTAGGACTGGTCGTACTTGAAGTGGAGCGCGACCCAGTTGCGCTGGCCGGCCTCCTCGACCTTCGCCTTCAGCTTGTCCGCCTCGACATAGTGGCGGTGATACTTCTTCAGGTAATGGGCGGGCCGCCAGATCTCGAGCGGCTGGGCGTCGGCCAGCGCCGGCAGAAAGAACGGGTTCGGCTTGTCCCATTCGTAGCGGATCGTTTCCGCGTCGACGAAGGTGACGGTCGGCGGCTTGCCCTCGACGAGGAGTTCGCGCGGCGCGCCATGGGGAGACAGCTCGTCGTCGCCCACGACGTCCTCCCAGTAATAGCGGAAGTCCTCGGCGGTGAAGGGCTCGCCGTCGGACCATTTGTGGCCCTTGCGCAGGTGGATCGTGAAGATCCGGTCCTCGACGACGTCGATGGCGCGGGCGAGATCGGGCCGGATCTCGAGATCGGGCGTATAGCCGGCGAGGCGCGCATAGCCGTAGACGACCATGCGGCGGGTGTCCTTGGCCTGCGCCTCGATGATGCGCAAGGTGCCGCCGTAATCCCCTTGCGTCTTGCCGAGCGCCTGGAGATCCACGACGAGAGGCTCGGCCGGCACCCGGTCCGCGACCGGCGGCAGGTCGCCGGATGCGACTCGCTCGGCGAGCGCCGGCGGCTCGATATAGTCCGCGGCTCCAGCCGGACGAGGCTGCCAGAGGCCGGCGGCGGCGACGCCGAGCCCGAGGAGGCTTCGCAGAGCGGGGAAGGAAGGCCTCATCGTCGCGGTCCCTCTCGTCACGTCGCGCCGTTCCGACGCTCGCCGTCCGGTGCGATCAGGTAGTTGGCGTGCCCCTTGTCGGGGAAGATGCGCTCGATCCGGTAGGACCGCGCGTCGAGCCATTGCAAGAACGCCATGGTGTTATCATGGGCGATCTCGATGAAGATGACAGGCCGCTCGCGTGAAATCGTCGCCTCCGCGCCCGCAAGAACCTGTAATTCCATCGATTCCACGTCGATCTTCAGGAGATCGAGACGTCCCGTCAAGACGTCGTCCAGTCGCTTCACGGGAACGGTGCCGTTTTCGTCCGGCACGAGGCGCGTCGCCCCGAAACCGCCGCGCTCCGATCGCCGCACCGCCATGCGACCGGCCCGATCGGACAGGCCGATGCCGAGTTGGGTCGTGTCGATGCCGGAGAGACCGTTCCGCTCCGCCGTTCCGCGGATGACCTGCGCGAGTTCCGGCAGCGGTTCGAACGGCACGACGCGCGAGGCCCGCATCGGCCCGGCGAAGAAGACGGTGTGATTGCCGGTGTTCGCCCCGAGATCGGCGACGATAGCGCCGGGCGCGATCCGTTGCTTCAAAACCTCGAGTTCGTCCGCCTCGAAGAAGAGCCCGCGCGTCTGCTCGCGCTCGATGCCGGCATTCCGGCCGGTATAGGGCAGGAAATAGGCCTGATCGCCGTAGGGAACGCGGAGGAAGAGCGGATCGCGCGCCAGGCGCTCCAGCACGGCGTCGCGCTCCGACATCGACAAGGGTTCCGGCGCATCGAAGCGACGGACGAGCGGGGCCGCGAGCTTGATCGCCCGCGCCCCTGTCCAGAGCGCGACGAGATAGGCCGCGCGATCGACGGGCCCCGACGGCAGCGCTTCCAGCACCCGCCGCTCGGTCGCGGTGCGCACGAGCGGCCGGTCGCCGATCCACCAGTGAAGAAGCGCGTGCGGCAGACGCGAGGGGTCGTCGAAGGCCAGACGCGAGGGCCGCCACGGTCCCGCCTCCTCGCCGACCGCCAGCGCCCCGAACACGGCGTCATAGGCCGTCGTCGCTGCGCCTGCGATCTCCAGCGCGTCCGGCAGAAGCGTTTCGCCGGGCGCCGGCGCCAGCATCCAGTCCAGTGCCGCCGCTTCGGCCGCGGCCACGGCCGCAAGACGCGCGTCGCGATCCCTGCCGGGCAGGACGGGAAAGACGACGATCTCGGCGAAGGGACCTGGTCTTGGCCCTCTCCCATCCCCCGCGAACAGTGCGAGGCGCGGCCGGGATCCGCCGGTCACGCCATCTCCGCCTTGGCCGGAGCGGGATGGGCCGGAACGACGGCGAGCGAGGTCGCGCCGCGTCGATATTCGTCGTGATAGACGACGAGCGGCGCCTCGATGGGACCGCTCGCATAGACGCCGATCTTGAAATAGGGCGCCTTGTCCTCGTTCCGGTAGCCGAGCGGTCCGTCATAGGCGAAGAGCTTGTCGCCGTTCAGCCAGGCCTCCAGGCGCGTGTCGCCCCGCCGCGACCAGCGCAGGCGAAAGGTGAAGTCCAGCCAGGCGTCGTAGAGCGCCGGCCTCTCGTGGAACAGGTGGAGGCGATCCGGCTCGGGCGATGCGACGTCGCCGAAGGCTCCGGTGAAGCGGAACAGGCCGTCGCGGTAGCGCAGGGCGAAAGGCGGCTTGCCCGAGGGGTCGCCGAGCCGCGCCTGGTCGTGCCACTGCGCAAGGACGATGCCGGTGCCCTCCGGCGGCGCGAATTCGGCTTTCGGCAGATAGGTCGAGAAGGCGTACCAGACGTCGGTGTCGAAGGGCGGATTGTACCAGTCGCGGAGCTCGGCCCTGAGGCCCTGGCTGACGTGATCGCCCGGCCGCAGTTCGAAGCGGCAGGAATGACCGCCCCCGCGAACCACCTCGGACTGGACGCGCGCCGAATGCGGCCCGGCGAGACGCCGCGTCGACCAGCCTTCCAGCGTCCCTCCCTCGAAATCGAGCGTCACGCTCGGCTCGCCCTTCGGATCGGTGCGCAGCGAACGCTCGATTTCGGCATGTTCCGCGAGCGTGCGCCCGCCGAGATCGGTCCCGGCATGATCGGTGATGGCGGCGGCCTGCGGGGGGATCTCGTGGGCGCGCACCCAATGGTCGTCGCCGACCTCCACGAGATGGGGCTCGCCTCGCTCGTCCGCCGAGAAGGGCGCACCCCACTTGGCCGGATCGGACCGGCGGTTGAGGCTGATCGCGTCGAAATCGAGCCGATGGTTCGGATCGGGCTGGGGAACGGCGGTGATGAGCGCGCGCGTATAGGGATGGCGCGGATCCTTGAACAGCGTCTCGCGCGGCGCGATCTCGACGATCCGCCCGGCCGCCATCACCGCGATGCGGTCGGCGAGATAGTCGACCACCGCGAGATTGTGCGAGATGAACAGATAGGTCAGGCCGAGCGCGGACTGGAGGTCGCGCAGGAGGTTCAGGATCTGGGCCTGGATCGAGACGTCGAGCGCGGAGACCGGCTCGTCGAAGATGATGAGTTCGGGCTCCAGCGCCAGCGCCCGCGCGATGCCGATCCGCTGGCGCTGTCCGCCGGAGAAGGAATGGGGATAGCGGTTCATGTGCGAGGCATCGAGCCCGACGAGCCGCAGGAGTTCGGCGACGCGGGCCTTCTGCGAGGCCTCGTCGCCGATGCCGTGGATCACCAGCGGCTCGGACAGGATGCTCTTCACCGTCATGCGCGGGTTCAGCGCCGAGAACGGGTTCTGGAACACGTATTGCACGCGCCGACGCCAGTCGCGCAGCGCCTCGCCCTCGAGGCCGAGAACGTCGATCGAGCCCGCCCCGTCCAGCATCTCGACGGTGCCGCCGTCGGCCTCCTGCGAGCGCACGACGATCTTCGAGAGCGTGGTCTTGCCGCAGCCGCTTTCCCCGACGAGGCCGAGGCATTCCCCGCGCCGGATGTCGAGATCGACGCCCGCGACCGCCATATGGCTTGGCGCCTTGTTGCGGCTGAACCAGCTCGTTTCCGATCGGTTGAGATAGCCCTTGGCGAGGCCGCGGATCTTCAGCAGCACCTCGCCGCCCTGCGCGACATGGGTCTCGGCCTTGCGCCGGCCGCGCACGGTGTCGAGATCGACCTTGATCTCGCGGATCGGCATCAGTCGCTCGCCGGGCTCCATGTCGAAGCGCGGCACGGCGGCCAGCAGCGCCTTCGTGTAGGGATGGCGCGGTTCGGCGAAGACCTCGGCCGCCGTCCCGCTTTCCATGATGCGGCCATGGTGCACCACGACCATCTCGTCGGCCATGTTGGCGACGACGCCGAGATCGTGGGCGATGAGGAGGATGGCGGTGCCCTCGCGGTCCTGCAATTCGCGCATGAGCTTCAGGATCTCGGCCTGGACGGTCACGTCGAGCGCGGTCGTCGGCTCGTCCGCGATGAGGAGCGCGGGCTTGCAGATCATCGCCATCGCGATCATCGCGCGCTGGCAGAGCCCGCCGGACAGCTCGAACGGATAGGCGTCGAAGGCGCGCTCGGGCTTGGGAAAGCCGACCGCCGTCAGCGACTCCACGACACGCCGGCGCATTTCCTTCGGCGAGACGTCCTCGTGGATCGCCAGCGCCTCGCCGATCTGGTCGCCGATCGTGTGGAGGGCGGAGAAGGAGGTCGTCGGGTCCTGGAAGATCATCGCGATGCGACTGCCGCGAATGCGCGCGAAGGTCTTGGAGCGCGTGTCGAGGCCGGCCAGATCCACCGCTTCCCCGTCGCCGTCGGCAAAGAGGATGCGGCCGGACAGCCGCTCGGCGATCGGCGGGAGGAGACCCATGATCGCCTGGGCGGTGACGGACTTGCCGGATCCCGATTCGCCGACGACGGCGACGGTCCTGCCCGGCTCGATGCGGAAGGAGAGGCCGCTGACGGCACGCGTCGTTCCAGCCGGCGTGCGAAATTCGACGCTGAGGTCCTCGACGCGCAAGAGATCCGTCATGTCGTCCCCGTTCTGTCGCCGCACCCGAATCGTTCCAGCAACATAGCGCCGGAAAGCCAGTGCGCGAGGCTCCTTCTGGCAAGGAAGTGTAACAGCTCCCCGACGAAGGCAAAGGTTTCCTCGTCGTGCACGAGATGATGGGTGAGAAGGCCGATCGGCCGGTCGGCGGCGATGCGCCCGTCGACCTTCGCCTGGAGACGCGCCGAGAGCCGGTCCAGCAGCTGCGCGGTGTCGGCGAGGCCGCGTCCGGCGTGCCAGGCGACGGGGTCGAGATGGGCGTCGAGGATGTCGAGGCCCGCGACCGGGGCCGGTTCGCGCCGGTTGGTGTAACCGGACAGAACGGGAAAGCCGAGACGCGGAAGCTCGGCGGCAAGCGCCGGGGCGATGCGGTTCCAGGGCGGCACGAAGATCGGAACGAAGCCGGCGAAGCCGGCAAGGCGCCGTCGTCCCTCCGCGACCTCGGCGATCATCTCGGCCAGCGGGCGGTCCGGGCCGAACTCGCGGCTCTTGTTGCCGGGCAAGGCGTGGTCGGCATGGGCGAAGCCGTGCTGGAGAACGGCGACATCCGGCCGGCCTTCGAGCGCGCGGACGAGCGCCGGATCCGCCCGCGAGGGGATGACGGCGAGCGAGACGGGCACGCCGGCCGCATCGGCGATCGCGAGGAGGCGGTCGAGCGCGGGGCCCGGCGCAACCGCGTCGTCGTCGCGCAGCCAGAACGAGGCCGGCGCGCCCAAGCGCTCGCGGTGGTCTTCCAGCGCCCGGTCGAGCCGCGTCCAGGGATCGGAGGCCGCGCGCACGGCCGCGCTCATCCGCCGCGAACCCGGCGAACGTGCTCGGCGAGGATCGCGGCGCTCGTCTCGGCGCCCTTCAGGGCGAATTCGGCCGCGGGCATGGCCCGGCGGCGCGGGGCATCGGCGAGCGCGGCGTCGATCTCGGCCGCGAAGGCGGCGGGATCGGACAGGCGCTCCTCGGGAAAGAGGCGGATATAGAAGCGTTCGGCGAGACGGGCGGCGCGTTCGGTCTGCTCGGTCTCCTCCGCCTCGCCGATCGGCACGACGATGGCGGGAACGCCCGTCGCCAGAAGGTCGATCGTCGTGTTGTAGCCGCCTTGCGAGATCGAGAGCGCGGCGCGGCGCAGGACCGCGGGAAAGTCGGACCGGAAACGCTCGACCGCGATCGGACCGCTGCCCGCCACGGAAGCGGCCTTGGCGGCGGCGGCTTCCAGATCCGCGTAGGCCTGCGCGGGAAGGCGCGGCCCCGCGATCAGCCGCCAGGGCAGGGCATGGGCGCGGCCAAGACGCCGCGCCTCCAGAAGATGGCGCCAGAGCGGGCCGCCCGCCGCGCCCCCGCCGGCCGAAACCACGATCTCGCCGGCGCCCGGCGCCGTCGGATCGTCATCGTCGGCTTGCGCCCCGGAGGCAGGATCGAGCGCCCGCAGATCGGAGGAAACGTAGCCGGTGTAGCGGAGCTTTCCCGCGATGCGCGCGGCCTCGCCGAAGCTCGTCTCGAAGGGCACGAAGGCCGGATCGCCATGCACGAGCACCTCGTCGAAAGCGGCGAGCACGAGGTCGGCCGCCTCGCGCTCTCGGCCGGGTTTCGGCGATGCGACGAGGATGTCGCGCACCGAGGACAGGATCGCCGGACGTGGAGAGCGCTCGCGCAGGCGCTCGATCAGGGCGAGGAGCTCGAAGCGGAACTGCCGCCGGCCGAAGGGAAAGAGCTCGAAGAGGACGGCGTCGGGCCGAACCCGGTCCGCCAGATCGGCGAGGGCCGAGGCGCGGCGCACGCGCCAGGCCTCGTCGACATCGCGGCCCGCCTCGTCGACCAGTTGCGAGAAATCGCCGCCCCGGATCGCGGCGGCGGGCAGCTGGACGAGATCGACGCCAGGCCATTCCATTCCCGCGACGGGCATGCCGCCGTGGGCGACCGTCACGTCGAGCCCGATCCGCGCCATGGCGGCGGCGATGGCGGCGGCCCGTTTCAGATGCCCGATGCCGTAGAGATGCTGGATGTAGAAGAGGACGCGGCCCGTCCGGGCTTCGTTCGTCGAAGGAAAGCTCACGATCATCCCCGGGTTGCTGCTTCGGCGTCGAGCGGAATGTTGGGCGTTTCGAGAGAGAGGACACCCCCCTCTCGCAGGACCAGACGATGGCAGCAGCCGTCGCGAAGCGTCACGGGTGCCTTGCCGCGCATATCCCAATCCAGCGCCCGCGCGAAGAGGGCGCGCAGGACCCCCTTGTGCGTGACGCAGACCGTATCGCGATCGAGGGCGGAGAGCCCCGCGAGCGCGCGCGCGCCGACCTCGCGGGGGCTCTCGCCGCCCTCCGGCCGAAAATCGAGGCCGAGCGCCTCGTTCGCGGCGAAACCCGTGCCGCCCCGTGCGCGGATCTCGTCGAGGCGCAGGCCTTCCAGCCGGCCCCAGTCCATCTCGATCAGGGGCTGGAAGGGCGCCGGGCCGAGTCCCATCGCCTCGGCGGTTCGAACGGCGCGGCCGAGCGGACTCGACAGGACCGGCCAGTCCGCCGCCGCCGCCGGCAGCCGCCAGCCGGCGGCGCGTTCGAGACCCTCGGCGGACAGCGGAACGTCGGTGCGGCCCTGGATGCGCTTCGCCGCGTTCCATTGCGTCGGCGCATGGCGCAGGAGAAGGATCTCGATCATGGATCGTCACGCCGGACGGCGTCCGGCAAGAGGCTCGAGCGCCGCTCGGGCTTGGCATGCTCCGCCGTCGGGTTTCTCCCGGATTCGGAGCCTGCCGACCCGCGTTCGGCCACGAGACGGTGCAGATCGGCAAAGAGGAGCCGTGAAGCGGCGTCGATGTCGTTGACCCGTCGCGTCCGCTCCGCCCCAGCCGCGCCCATGCGGGCGATGCGGGCGGGATCGTCCAGCAAGGCGCCGAGCGCCTCGGCCATTTCCGCCGCATCTCCCGCCGGCACGATCCGGCCGGTGACGCCGTCCTCGACGATCGCGTCGATCCCGCCGGATCGTCCGGCGACGACGGCGAGACCGGCGCTCGCCGCCTCGACGAAGGCCATGCCGAAGGCTTCCTTGACCGCCGGCCAGGCGAAGAGATCGGACCCGGCATAGAGGTCGCGCAGATCCTCGCCCTCCGCGAGGCCCGCAAAGGCGACGTGCCCGGCCAGGGGTGCGGCCAGCCTCCGCACCTCGGCCTCCGCCGATCCCGTTCCGGCGACGAGCCAGGCGAAGGGACGATCCCCGAGCCGGCCCAGCGCCTGCGCGAGGGCTGCGTAGGAGGCGAGCTTCTGGTCTCGGCGCATCATCGCGACCGTCAGGATCAGCGGCACGCCGGCGGGAACGGCGAAGCGCCGTTCCAGACGCGCGCGCGCCTCCTGTCGCCGCGCCCGATCGATCGCGAAGGCGCTGGTGTCGATGAAGGGCGCGAGATCGGCGAGGACGCGCTCGTCCTTGACGAGCGGGCGCAGGCAGACCGCGTCGACCGGATTGAGGCTGTAGATCCGATCCGCCGCCGCGATCGCATCGCCGGCGCTCGCATGGCCGATCGCAAAGGTCCCACGCGCCTGCTTGGGGGCGAAGGACGCCTCGGCGACGACATAGGGAATGGCGAGCGCGCGCGCGATGACGGGTCCGAGATGATCGGGCGCCTTGTGGTAGAGATGGTAGGTGAACCAGATCTCCGGCCGAAGCTCAGCCGGCAAAGCTTCGAAGCGTCGGAGAAGACGTCGGGCGATCCGGCCGCCGAGGGAGCGCAGCCTTTCCTGCCGCGCGGGATCGCCGCGATCGTAGGACCGGAAACGACTGGCCAGACGGACCTGCGCTCCCCCGCGTCCGAGCGCCGCCATCAGGAGACGCGCCATCCGCCGGTCGCCGGAGGGCACGGGATCGTCCGGCGCCTTCATCGGCGCGTAGAAGGCGATCCTCACCGCAGGGCAGGCGCGGACAGGGCGGCGTCGATGCGCCGATGCACCGCCTCGATCCCGGCCTCGGCCCCGAAGGCGGCGCGCACATGGGCAAGGCCCGCCGCGCCAAGCCGTGCCCGGAGCCCGGGATCGCCGATCGCCCGCGCCAGGGCGGCGGCGAGCGCGGCCGGGTCGTCGGGCTCGACGATGAGCCCCGTCTTCCCGTCGACGAGAAGCTCGGGCACGGCCGAGACGCGGGTGGACAGGCAGAGCAGCCCCTGGCTCTGCGCCTCCATCAGGACGTTCGGCAGTCCATCGCGGTCGCCGTCGTCGGAAATGCGGCAGTTCAGGGCGAAGAGGTCGGCCTCGCGGTAGAGGTTCAGGATCTCGGCCTGCGCCATCGAGCCGAGGAAGCGCACGCGATCGGACAGGCCGAGACGGGCGGCGAGCGTCTTCAGCTCGGCTTTCAGGGGCCCGCCGCCGACGATGTCCAGCGTGAAGGAGAGGCTCTTCGGCAGAAGTCCGAGCGCCTCGATCAGCCCGTGATAACCCTTCTTGTCCACCAGACGCCCGACGGTGAGGATGCGCACGCCATCTTCGGGATCGGACCCGTCGCGCGCCGAGGCCCGCCGTGCGGCCGGCGGCGGAAAGCGGGAGAAGTCGAGACCGTGATAGACGAGGGCGACGCGCCCGGGATCGGGCGCCAGCCCCTTCAGATGCGCGGCATTGGCCGCCGTGCAGGTGACGAGGAACGCGCAGTCGCCGAGCTTTTCGGTCTTCTCCCAGTCGGGAATCGTCCAGATGTCCTTGGCATGGGCCGAGACGCCGAAGGGCAGGCCCCGCATCGTCGCGGCATAGCGCGCGACCGAGCCCGGCGTGTGGAGGAAGTGGACGTAGAGGAGACCGGTCTCCTCCGGCAGCTCGGCGGCGAGGACGAGCGCCTGCCCCCAGCGCCGTCCCCGGTTCGGCGTCGGGTCGCGTCGCCAGTCCTTCCAGAACATCGCCCGCGCCGCCGCGTAGCCGGGCAGGCGCCGCGCGATCCGCCATCCCCGCAGGACGCGAAGCGGATCGGTGTAGAGATATTCGGGCAGGTAGAGCGGTTCGGCCGCGATCTCGTCGTGGACCGGATGGGTCTTCTCGTCGGTCGGCTGGCGAAGCGACACGAGATCGAAGGCGACGCCGCGGCGCTTCAGGCCGAGGATCTCCTGCGCGACGAAGGTCTCGGACAGGCGCGGATAGCCCTTGAGAACGATGGCGACGCGGTTGCGGCTCGGCTTCTGCAGCATGGCGAGGCCTTGGGTCAGCCGACGCTTTTCAGCGCGGGCCGGTGGCGGCGCACGGCGACCGCCTCGTCGAAGAAGCGCTCCACGCGCTCCAAACCGCCCAGGAGATCCGCGACGCCGGCGGCGGAGGGGCGCGGCTGGGTCGGCAGCGCGTGAAGCGCGGCCGCCATGCGGGCGGCGTCGTCCGGCTCGCCGGTCGGCAGCATCAGGCGGGCGAGGCCGAGTTCCTGGGCCCGCGTCGCGCGGATCAGCTGCTCCAGTCGCGGGTGGGTGCGCGGCACGATGAGGGCCGGCTTGTCGAAGGACAGGATCTCGCAGAACGTGTTGTAGCCACCCATGGTGACGAGCCCCGCGGCCCCGTCGACCATGGCTTCCATGTTCGTGTGGAAGTTGATCGCCTGGATGCGCGGCTGCCGGGCGATACGGTCGCGAAAGCCGTAGCGCTCGTCGGCGGCGAGGAAGGGGCCGAACACGATCTTCACCGGACAGAGCAGCGTCGGATCGGCCTCGTAGGCGCTGAGCAGCCAGTCGATCATCACGGCCCCGTCGTTGCCGCCGCCGGCGGTGGCGAGGATATAGGGCTCGGCGTTCCCGGCCGGCTCGTCGGCGAACTCGCCGAGCGCACGGCGCAGATATCCGCTGTAGCGGATGCGCGCGGTCGTCTTCTCCGACATGCCGACGCCGGCCAGCGGATCGTAGACGCTTTTCGGCCCGTAGACCCAGATCTCGTCGTAGAGCGTGTCGACCGCCTCGATCGCGCCCTTGCGCTCCCATTCGTCGCGCAGGCGCTCCGGCTCGTCCATGATCTCGCGCAGGCCGAGAATGTTTCGCGTGCCGGTGCCCTTGAGGTGGATCAGCGTGTCGCGAACCTCGCCGCGCAGGCCGAGCGGCTCCTTGTCGACGAGAAAGACGTCCGGCTGATAGCGCCGCGCGGTTTCGAGGATGATGACGGAGCGGATCTCCATCAGCTCCTCGGTGGAGACGCCGAGGGCGGTCGGCGCATAGGTGTTGTTGTCGAGCTTGACGATGCCCGGCACGCGGATGAAATCGACGCGGGGATGGAGATCGAAGGAGCCGACGACCGGCGAGCCGGAGATGATGAGGACCGACAGGTCGTCATGCGCGGAGGACAGATGGTTGGCGATCGTCTGGCAGCGCCGGAGATGCCCGAGCCCGTAGGAGTCGTGGCTGTAGATGAGAAGCCGCTTGCCGGTCATCCGAGAGGTCATCCAGTTGGCCTTGCATTTGGCCTCGCGCGCCGGCCGCCGGCCGCCGGCGGCTTGATCCGAGCGTCTTCGCACGGGCATCCTATCCCGCCAAAGTCGTTCTTTTGCAAGTCGAGCAGTATGAAGCTTCCTTCATCTGCCGGCCACTTGATCAAACGTCCGGCAAAGCACAGATTCTCGTGAGCCGCGTTCCCATTCCACCGGGACGCCCCAGACGAGGGTCCGGCATGACGACGCTGAAGGAATTCGAGGAAGCCCTCCGCGCAGACGGCAACGAAGCCGCGCTCGCGATCCTGCAGACCTTGAAGGATCGCGACAAGGCCAAGCGCCGGACCGCGCCCGCCCGCCGCGTGACGGGCAAGAAGATGACCTCCGACCTCGCCCGCCGTATTCTGGAACTGCATGGCGGCACGCGCATGACGCAGCAGGAGATCGCCTTCAAGCTCGGCGTCAACCAGGGCCGGGTGAACGAGGTGATCAAGCGCGGCAAGTGGCTGACCGAGGATCCGCTGGCGCCCGAGGCGGTGCTGCGCGACCGGGCGCTCGCCCGCATGGCCAAGGCGAAGGCGGCGCCGAAGCCCGCCGCGCCGCGCCTTCGGCGGCCGCCGCCACCCAAGGGCGAGCCCGCCCAGCTCTCGCTCGGCGATTTCTGACGAAGCCGGCGGCGTTCGTTCCTCTCCTCCCCGCCGTCGAAGCTGCGGCATCTTTGCGGCGCCTCGTCGTTGACGGGTGCGGGACGGCTGCCCTATCCCCTCCCCCATGCACCATCCCCCCTGCCTCATCCGGCCAGACGCGACGTGACGAACACCCGGCCGCGCGACCCCGCCGAGGTCCTCCGGGACGTTTTCGGCCATGCCGCCTTCCGCGGGCAGCAGGAGGACGTGGTGCGCCATGTCACCGGCGGCGGCGATGCGGTGGTGCTGTTCCCGACGGGGGCCGGCAAGTCCATGTGCTACCAGGTGCCGGCGCTCTGCCGGCCCGGCGTCGGCATCGTCGTCTCGCCTCTGATCGCGCTGATGCGCGACCAGGTCGAAGCGCTGCGCCAGGCGGGCGTCGCCGCCGCGGCGCTGAACTCCTCGGTCTCGCCCGAGGAGGCGGGCGACATCCGCCGGCAGATCGCGGCCGGCGAACTCGACCTTCTCTACGTCGCGCCCGAACGCGCCTCGACGCCCGGCTTCCGCCGCATGATGCAGGACACGCAGGTCGCGCTGATCGCGATCGACGAAGCCCATTGCGTCAGCCAGTGGGGCCACGACTTCCGGCCGGACTATCGCGAGCTCGCCAGCCTCGGCGCGCTCTTTCCCGGCGTTCCCCGCATCGCGCTGACCGCGACGGCCGACCCGACGACGCGCGCCGACATCGTGGAGCGGCTGGAGCTGACCGAGGCGCGGGCCTTCACGTCGAGCTTCGATCGGCCGAACATTCATTACGCCATCGTCGAGCGGGACAATGCGCGCCAGCAGCTCCTCGCCTTCCTGTCCCAGCACACGGGCGAGAGCGGCATCGTCTATTGCCTGTCGCGAGCCAAGGTGGAGGAAACGGCGGAATGGCTCGCCGGCCGGGGCCTGCCCGCGCTGCCCTATCATGCCGGCATGGACGCGGCCCGGCGTTCGGCCAACCAGGACGCGTTCCTGAAGGACGACTGGTGCTGCCTCGTCGCCACGACCGCCTTCGGCATGGGCATCGACAAGCCGGACGTGCGCTACGTCGCCCATCTCGACCTCCCCTCCTCGATCGAGGCCTATTACCAGGAGACCGGCCGCGCGGGCCGCGACGGCCAGCCCTCCGAGGCCTGGATGAGCTATGGCATGGGCGATGTCGTGCAGCGCCGGCGCATGATCGACGAGGGCAACGCGCCGGACGAGATCAAGCGCGTGGAACGCGGCAAGCTGACCGCGCTGCTCGGCCTCTGCGAGACGACCGACTGCCGGCGGCGCGTCATCCTCTCCTATTTCGGCGAAGACCTGGCCGAGCCTTGCGGCAACTGCGACACCTGCCGGTCTCCCGTCGCCAGCTGGGACGGGACGGAGGCCGCGATCAAGGCCATGGCCGCGGTCTACCGGACCGGCGAGCGTTTCGGCGGAGGCCATGTCATCGACGTGCTCCTCGGCAAGCCGACCGAAAAGGTGCTGCGCTTCGGCCACGAGGCGCAGGCCGTGTTCGGACAGGGCCAGGACCACGACGCCAAGGTCTGGCAGTCCGTCCTCCGGCAGCTGACGGCGGCCGGGCTCCTCCTCGTCGACCACGAGGCGCATGGCGCCCTGAAGCTCGGCGAGGGCGCGCGCGCGGTCTTCCGCGGCGAGCGGCGCATCACGTTGCGCAAGGACCGCACCCGCAAGGCGACCGAGCGCCAACGCGGCACGTCCTCCAACGCCCTCGATGATCTGCCCGAAGAGGCGCACGGGCTGTTCCAGGCGCTGAGGGCCGAGCGCACGCGCATCGCCCGCGAGCAGGGCGTGCCGCCCTATGTCGTCTTCCAGGATGCGACCCTGAAGGCCATGGCGACGAAGCGCCCCTCGAGCCTGTCCGCGCTGATCGCGCTGCCCGGCATCGGAGAGGCCAAGCTCGATCGCTACGGCGAGGCGTTCCTCGCCGTCCTGCGCGGCGCTGAGTGACGCCTCATCAGAGCGTGAACGCCTCGCGAAACCGCCGGA
Source organism: Aureimonas sp. Leaf454 (assembly GCF_001424685.1). Lineage (GTDB taxonomy): Bacteria > Pseudomonadota > Alphaproteobacteria > Rhizobiales > Rhizobiaceae > Plantimonas. The sequence continues at coordinate 12,559 of NZ_LMQT01000025.1, read as the reverse complement.
GCGCGAGGTCGTCGTCGCCCTGCGGCCAGGCTTCGAGACCGATCACGCCGCGATAGCCCATCTCGTTCAAGGCCCGCGCGACGGCGGGATAGGCGATCTCGCCCGTGCCCGGCTCATGGCGGCCGGGAACGTCGGCGACCTGGATCTCGCCGATATAGGGCAGCGCCCTACGGCACAGTTCGATCAGATTCCCCTCGCCGATCTGCGCGTGATAGAGATCGAGGTTCAGGCGGAGAGACGGTCGATCGACGGCCGCGACCAGCGCCAGCGTGTCGGCGGCCCTGGCGAAGGGCGTGCCGGGATGGTCGACCGCCTCGTTGAGATTTTCCAGAACGAAGGTGACGCCGGCCTCCTCGCCGAGATCGGCGATGCGGCGCAGCGTGTCGACCGCCTTCAGCCACATCGCGCCCGTCACAACCGCGCAAGGAACCACCGGCAGCCCCTTCCCGTCGAGGCCGGTGCCGTGAAGGTTGAGGCGCGGGCAATCGATGGCCTTCGCGATCGGAATCGACTGGCGCGCGGTGCGCAGGAGCTCGTCGGAGCCGGCCTCGTCGGCCAGCGTTCCCGCGATATAGCCCGTCATCGAGGAGAACCGCGCGCCGGACCGGGCGAGCGCATCGACATCGTGCTTCGTCCAGTCCCAGATTTCGACGAGAAACCCGGCTTCGGTCAACCGTTCCAGGCGCTCGGCGACCGGGCGTCCGGCAAAGACGGTCTCGGCGCAGACCGCCAGGGTGAAGGGCTGCGTGGCGGCGGCGGGCGATGGGCTCATTCTGGCTCCCCGTGACTTCATCGGACGCCTCGACAAAGGCTCGACGAAACGGCCCGTTCATCAGGCCTCCGGGATAGAATAACCGGACCACGCGCCGATGGTAAGCCGGAAAAGCCGCTCGCTCAGTTCACGCCGAGCCCGCTATCGTGTGCGCCCGCCGGCCAGGACGGCCCGGAACCCCAGTGGCGCCGCGGCGTCGCGGCGGGACTGCGGGCGCGCCGTCCGCGCAGGCCGTCGGCGAGCACCGGGGCATCGTCCCAGGGCCCATGGCCGCTGGCGATGTTGACGTGCCCGGCTTCGCCGAGATCGTAGAGCGCCGAGCCCCAGCGCGCCGCCTGCCGCTCGGCCGCGGAGAAGCTCATGAAGGGATCGTTGCGGCTGGCCACGAGGATCGACGCGAAGGGAAGCGGCGAGGACTCGGCACGGGAGAAGGCGCGCACGCCGGGATGGCGATCGGCCAGAGCCCCGAGATCGGCGGGAGCAACGAGCAGCGCACCGCCGACATGCGAAACGGCGGGCCGGCCGGCCAAGGCGGCGACGAGGGCGCAGCCCAGACTATGCGCGACGAGAATGACGCCGGGCGCGCTCGCCTCGATCCGGGCTTCCAACGCATGAAGCCAGTGGTCGAGGTCGGGCTTGGTCCAGTCCTCCTGCTCCACGAGTTCGGCACCCGCGTCGCCGGCGGCCCAATGATGCTGCCAATGCCCGGCGGGGGAGCCATTCAGGCCGGGGACGATCAGGGTCTCGATCACGGCATCTTCCCTCTTCTTCGCTCGATGCTCAAGAGATTAGGGACGCCGGTGCTCCGCCGGAAAACAAAAAATACTAATTCAGTGGACAAAAGGAGAAAGTCGGTTCGCCTCATCGACCCGCCTCGGGCGAACCCGCAGCCAGGCATGCGGGATTGGTGCGATGCAGCACGAGAAAAGGCCGATGCGACAGGGCTTCGAGGCGAGCCTTGATTCCTGCCTCTCGTGCAATGCTGCTATGCAACAATGAGAATGGCGAAGGGAGTCACGTTCGGCTATTGATGAAGACGTCGCCGAGAGGCGAGCACGAGTTTCAAAAGTTTCGCGTCGGCCATCCTCCTCCCAAAGGCCGAAGCGGATCGTCCGCGGCATCCTCCTCCCAGCCGCTGGGCAACAACACGACGCCCGCCGGTCCTCCCCCGGCGGGCGTTGTCGTTTGTGCCCCTGGTTCCAAATGTCCGATCCGGTGAACGCCCCTCGAGGGGCGCAGCCGCGAGGCTCTTGCCCGTGACGACAGCAGGCGAGCCGCTTGTCCGACGGGGGCCTGTCCGTCCGACAATTGTCGCTCCGTCCTGCGGCTGCCTTTCGGTCCTGCGGGACGCCCGTCCCGTCAGGGAGGTCGTCGCGGCGGCTTTGTCCGTCGATCGAACCTGGATCTCCGCCAGAGAGACCGATTCGTCCCTTGCGGGACCACGCCCGAAACGGCGAAAGCGGGCGCCGTCGTGCGCCCGCTTTCCATGTTTGCTCGACGGTATCGTCCCGCGCATCGGACGCCGTTTTCAGCAAGAGGGATGCGCAGAGGCAGAGCGTCCTTGGTGCGTCCGAATGGACGCACGGCGCTCCGACATCACACTTCGTCGAAACCGCCGAAGTCTTCGCCGCCCATGTCTTCCGTGGCGCTGGCCAGTTCCGTTTCCGCCGCATCGCCCGCATCGGCGACCGCGCCCTCGGCGGCTGCCGCCGGATCGCTGAAGGCATTGGAGAGCATCGAGCCGAGCATCATGCCGCCGGCGACGCCCATGGCGGTCTGCGCGGCACCGGCCAGAAAGCCGCCGCCGCCGCCGCCCATCCGACCGCCCTGCGGAACGTGCCCCGCCTGCGCGCCGCCGTTCCAGGGTCCAGCGCCCCGCGCCGGCTGGCCGTAGGGCCCGGGCTGAGACGGCTGGCCATAGGCAGCCGAAGCGTGAGTTGGCCGGGGCGCCGGGCGCGCGGCGGAAGCGCCGCCGCCGAAGAGGGAGCCGAAGAAGCCCCCGCCGCCGGACCTCGGCTGGCTCACCTCGGCTTCGAGCGCCTGGATCCGGGCCTGCGCGGCCTCGAGCGCCTGCTCCTGGATGATGATCGTCTGGGCCATGTAGTAGGGCGCGCCCGGCTGGCGCTCGACGCTTTCGCGGATGAAGCCTTCGGCCTCGGGGTCGCGCGGCGGCGCGGTGCGCTCGGCTTCCGAGAGCTTGCCGAAGAGGTTCTGGATCAGGCCCTGTTCGTCGCGGTTCATGGGATCGCTTGTCCTTGTTGTGTCGTGGGATCGACGATGTCGCTCGTCGCTTCCCGATGGCGTCCCGGTCCCTGGCTGGCGGGACCGGGATCTCGCGCTCGGGGTCTCCGCGATGCGGAAGGACCCCTTAGCTTACTCCTCGCGCTGGCCCGTGAAGTTCAGCAGCAGCTGGAAGAGGTTGATGAAGTTCAGGTAGAGCGAGAGCGCGCTCATCACGGCGATCTTGCCGGCGGCTTCCGCGCCGTAGTGCTCGGAATACTCTTCCTTGATGCGCTGCGTGTCGTAGGCGGTGAGGCCGGTGAAGACGAGGACGCCGACCACCGAGACCGCGAACTGCAGCGCGCTCGACTGGAGGAAGAGGTTCACGAGGCTCGCGATGACGACGCCGATGAGGCCCATCATCAGGAACGAGCCCATGCCGGAGAGGTCGCGCTTGGTCGTGTAGCCGTAGAGGCTCATCGTGCCGAAGACGCTCGCCGTGATGAAGAAGGTCTGCGCGATGCTGGCGCCGGTGAAGACCAGGAAGATCGAGGCCATGGAGAGGCCCATGACCGCGCAGAAGGCGAAGAACAGCGTCTGGGCGGTGGCGAAGGACACGCGCTCGATGCGGAAGGAGAGGAACATGATGAAGGCGAGCGGCGCCAGCATCACGACCCATTTCAGCGGCGAGTTGAAGATCGGCACGTAAAGCGCCGGCGTGCTGGCGACGGCGAAGGCGACGAGACCCGTGATGACGAGGCCGATGCCCATGTAATTGTAGACGCGCAGCATGTGCTTGCGCAGGCCCTCGTCGAAGAGGACCTGGGATTGTGCGGGCGCGGCGTTGACGCCGAAGCCGCGGAAGGGCGTGTTCATCGGTGGTTTCTCCTGTTTGTCGGCCTCGCCTCCGGGGCGAGAGTCCTGGTCGTCGGCCTCGCCCGAGGGCGAGAGGCGGTCTGCGAGGGTCCGGCGGTCCGGTCCGGACAGGCCGGACCGCCGATCGGTGAAAGGGTCAGTGGAGGCTCGCCTCGATGCGGGCGGCCTCGCGCTCCAGCGCGGCGCGGTCTGCGCCGGCCGCGACCAGCGCATAGGCGACCTCGCCGACCTGCCAGTAGGCGGCGGTCGCCTCGCCCTCGACGACGGCCGTCGCGGACAGGACGTCGAAGGAGCCGGGGCGCACCGCGAACAGCGAGACCTTGCCGAAGCTTTCCGTCGCGAGCGACATTTCGAGGCTCGGGCCGAAGGTCGAGGGAAAGAGCTGCACGTCGGTGACGTCCCAGCCCTTCGGCAGGTCCGGCACGCGGATCGCGGTGGCCGACAGGATCTCGGCGGGATCGTAGCCGGCGATCTCGGGCTGCGATTCCATGCCGGCGCGCAGCAGGCTCGTGCCATGCGCCCGCACCGCATCGGCGACGAAGGCCGGCGGCGGCGCGGAGGCGACGCTCGGGCGAACGCTGAGGGCGTTGAATTCGGCATGGGCGATCCAGCCCGCACCGAGAAGGAGGACGAGGGCCGCCACGCGCGACAGGCGCCGCATCGCCCCTCGGCGTTTCAGGCTGCGCTCCAGCTGGCCGGCGAGCGCGTTGGTGCGAACGCTCACCGGCAGCGGCGCCGAGGAGAGCGCGAGCCGCAATTCGTCGCGCGCCCGCATGTCCGCCATGGCGAGCGCCGCTTCGGCGGGGTTTTCGGCGAGATGGGCCTCCACCTCGATGCGGCGGGCGATGCCGAGCTGTTCGTCGACATAGGCGGCGAGATCGGCCTCCGTGATCGGATCAGGCATTCGGGACATCGGACCCTCCCTTGGCTCTGAGGCTGACGACATTGGGCGCTCGCGTTCCGTCCTCCATGTCGCGTAGGCGAGCCCTGGCGCGGGACAGGCGCGAGACGAGCGTGCCCACCGGAATGGACAAGGCGGCCGCCGCCTCCTCGTAGGACAGTCCTTCCACCGTCACGAGATGAAGCGCGGCGCGCTGCTCGTCGGGCAAGGTCATGAAGGCGCGGCGCACGTCGGCGAGCCGCGTCGCGCTGTCCTGCGCGGCCTCGGCCGCGGGATCGACGCGAAGGCCGATCTCGGCATTGCGCAACGCCTCGGCGCGCCGGGTGCGCAGGCGATCGACGAAGCCGTTGTGAAGGATCGACATCAGCCAGGCGCGTAGGTTGCCGCTCGCCCGGAACTGGTCGCGCCGCTCCAGAGCGCTGAGAAGCGCGTCGTGCACGAGATCCTCGGCATCAGCGGGATCGCGCGTCAGCGAAAGCGCATAGCGCCGAAGCGGCCCCAGCTGTCCGATGACGTCGATGTCGCGTTTGTCCTCGCTCATGATCCGTATACGGACGAGCGCGGCGATCCATCCCGCCGTTTCGCGATTTTTTTCCCGAAAGCCGTCAGCGGGGGGGTCTCCGGGAAATTGGCAGGGGATCCGGCACGTCGCCGGCTCCTTCCACACGCTTACGGTGTCGTGAAGACCGCACGCGGAACATCCTTCGCGAGTGATGCTTTTCCTGACGCTTGACAAGGAACGCCATCATGACGCTTGCACGACCCGTCCGCTACAGCCCCGATATCGAGACGATCGCAGACGACGAGACGGAAACGATCTCGCAGCTGAACGCGACGTTCGACACCATTCTCGAAACGACGTCGAAGGATTACGGCCACGCCGTCCGATCCGTGCACGCCAAGGCCCACGGGATCCTCGAAGGCCGGCTCGCCGTTCGCGACGGCCTGCCGCCCGAGCTCGCGCAGGGGCTTTTCGCAAAGCCCGGCGAGCACAAGGTCTACATGCGCCTTTCCACCAATGCCGGCGACATCCTGCCCGACGCGATCTCGCTGCCGCGGGGCCTCGCGCTGAAGGTGCTCGACGTCGAGGGCGAGCGGCTGCCCGGCGCGGAGGGGACGACGCAGGATTTCGTGATGGTCAACGGGCCCGTCTTCCAGACCAAGACGGCCGACCAGTTCCTCGGCAATCTCAAGCTGCTCGCCAAGACGACCGACCGGCTGGAGGGAACGAAGACCGTGATGTCGAGCGTCCTTCGCGGGGTCACCACGGCGCTCGAAGCGGTCGGCATCGAGAGCCCGAAACTCCAGTCCCTCGGCGGCGCGCCGAACGTCGATCCGCTCGGCGAGACCTATTACAGCGTCACGCCCTTCCGCTACGGCGACCATATCGCGAAGTTCAGCCTCGCTCCGATCTCGCCGGCCCTCACCGCTCTCACCGGCACCGAGATCGACGCGTCGGAACGCGAGAACGCCATCCGGGAGACCGTCCAGGCGAACATGCGCGAGACGAGCGGGTGCTGGGAACTGCGGGTCCAGCTCTGCCACGATCTCGAAAAGCAGCCGGTCGAGGACCCGACGGTGGAGTGGACGGCGGAGGAGGCACCCTTCTTCCCCGTCGCGACGATCACGGTCGATCCGCAGGACAGCTGGGACGCCGCTCGCGTCCAGGCGGTGGATGATGGAATGCGCTTCAGCGTCTGGACCGGACTGGCCGCGCACCGCCCGCTCGGCAACATCAACCGCGCCCGCAAGGACACGTACCGGCACTCCGCCGACGTTCGCGCCGGATTCAATCGCTGCCCCATCCACGAGCCGGCGACGTCCTGATCCTCCAGCCGCGCGACGCCGTGTCGATCCCTGGAGGACGGCGGGATCGGCGAGATCGGCGCGGGCCCGGCGACGGCCCGCGCCGATGCCCAAGGGGTCCGGCGGGCCGCGGCGTCGATCGATCGCCTCCGCCAGCAGGGGTGCGACGACGCCTTCGATGAAGGGTTTGAAAGGCCAGCCGCGCCTCGAGACCCGTGCCGAAGGGCCCAGATCTGATGGGCCTAGGTCTGATGGGCCCAGATTTGATGAGACGGCGCTCGGGGGACCGGCGGTTGCGGAGACCGGCACGCACGAAACCGGCCGGGAGCGCCGTGCCGGCAAAAAGGTTCGTTCAGGGCGCGACCCAGGCAGTCCGCTCCACCGCGAGCCCTTCCGCCGGGGCGTCGAGGCGGAAGACGACGCCCTCTCCGGCGAAATCGATCTCCGCCCGGCCGCCGAATTCAGCCGCCAGGACACGCTCGACGATCCGGATGCCGTAGCCTGGACGCGTCGGCGGCGAAACGGCCGGTCCGCCGGCCTCCCGCCATGTGAAACGCAGACGGCCGTCCGCCACCGACCAGCGGACGTCGACCGTCCCCTTCGGGCTGGACAGGGCGCCATGGCGCATCGCGTTGTCGCCGAGCTCGTGGATCGCCAAGGAGAGCATCGTGGCGATGCGCGGCCGCAGCCGAATGTCGGGTCCGTCCACGTGGATGCGGTCCCCGGCTTCGGCGCGTGTCGGCTCCAGGGCGCCCTCGATGACGTCCGCCATGAGAGCGCTCGCCCAGGCTTCCCGCGTCAGCACGTCGTGGCTTCGCGCCAGCGCCTGCAGCCGGCCGGCGACCGCGCTGGCGACCGTGGTGGGAACCGACGCGTCCTTCAGCGTCTGCAGGACGAGCGTCTGCACGGTCGCCAGCGTGTTCTTCACGCGATGATCGAGTTCGCGGTTGAGGAGGAAGCTGTGCTCCTCCGCCCGCTTGCGGTCCGTCACGTCCATCTGCGAGGCGAAGAAATAGGCCAGCTTCCCCTCCACGAAGACCGGGGAGATCAGGAGCGCGTTCCAGAAGGTCGTGCCGTCCTTGCGGTAGTTGAGGATGTCGATTTCCACCGAACTCTCGCCGGCGACGGCGGCGCGGATCGCGGCGATGTCGGACTCCCGCGTCGCGGGCCCCTGCAGGAAGCGGCAGTTCCGACCGAGGATCTCCTCGCGCCCGTAACCCGTCAACCGCGTGAAGGCGTCGTTGCAGAAGACGATGGGATTGTCGTCCTGGCAGGGATCGGTGATCACCATCGGCATGCGCGTCGCGCGCACGGCGGAGGCGAACGGGTCCTGGCTCAGGCCCGTCGGGATCTGGATCTCCTCATCGACGCTCGGTCGATCGCGGTCGCCGATCATGCGGTCTCACCCATTTCGACGACTCGATGTCCAGACCATCTGACAGACCCATTGCCCAGCGAAATCGTTCCCTCGCACGGATGGCACGGGGACATGGATGCTTTTCGCAGATTTGAACAGAATGTGACCGAAGCCGTCCGGCGCCGCTCCCGCCATCGCGACCGGAGCGCCGATCGGCGGACGGCGTCTTTCCGACGCCGGGATCCGCCGCCGGATGCGTCAGAGCTTGCGATGCGCGGCATCTCTCAGCGTATCGGCGCCGTCCTTCACGGCCGATTTCGCCTCGCCGAGCGCCTGCTGGCCCTCGCCCTTCAGCTCCTGAGCGACGCCCTCGGCCTGCAGCCGCTCGTTGCCCACCGCCTTGCCGACGGCCTGCTTGACGTTGCCGACGGCCTCGTTGGCCATGCCGCTGATCTTGTCGCTCGTGCTACCCATCGAAAACGCTCCTGATTGTCCGCACACCAAATGAACCAGTGAGCGCGATCGTTCCCGGACCGGATGCGTCCTTTTCGATGCCCCCGTGGGCCGGCCGGTGCGAAACAGGCGTTGCAACCGGGCAAAGGCCGCATCGCCGGGATGACCGCATCGCCGGGAACGCCGGCGTCTCAGTTCGTCGGCTGCACTGCGATCCGGGTGCGCCTCGGCTTCGCGCGTCTGGCGAAATGCCGGCCGAGAAGGGCCGTGCCGACCCCCGTCGCGACGAGGACGAGGGCGAGGACCGCCAGCATGTGTTCGCCTTCGATCCATTCGAACTCGGCAAGGCCCCGCGCGCCGATCCATCCCGGCGCCAGCATCAGGGGGGCCCAGAGAACGGCGGACAGGACGTTCGCGATCTGGAAGCGCGCATGCTCCATCGACATCATGCCCGCCACGAGGGGCACGGTCGAACGGATCGGCCCGAGAAAGCGTCCGATCACCACGGCCGCGAAACCGTATCTGCGAAAGAACAGGCGGGTCTTGGCCACCGCGTGACGATAACGGCGCAGGGGCTTGCGATGAACGATGCCCGGGCCCAGCCAGCGGCCGATGGCATAGGAGATGATGTCGCCGAGAACCGCACCCGCGATCGCGCCCACGAGAACCGGAACGGGGCCGACGACCCCGGAGCCGACGAGGCCGCCGATGATCAGCATGACCGCCGTGGCGGGAATGAGGAGCCCGACGAAGACGAGGGATTCCCCGAGGGAGATCAGGGCGACGAGCGGGCCGGCCCAGGCCTGATGGGCCCGCATCACCTCTGCGAGTTCGCTGAGAAAAGCTTCCATGATCCTTGATCGAACAAAGAGATGAAGGTCCGGTGACGAGCCGGCCGGGAGAGTGGGTGGCCCGGCACCCTCACATCGGAATGCGGCCGGGGCGGGACCGGCCCGCCGATCTTCGAGCGCCGGAGCGATCGATCGGGAACGCCCGCCGGGCAGTCCCGTTGGAGCGTGGAATCCGGTCCGCTGATCGTCTCCATCTTCCGCGAGGAGGAGAAAGCCCGTACGGACGTGCCGCCCGCCCATCCGCCCGCCCGTGCCTCACGGCCGAACCGCCGAGTGTCCCGATGCCCGCGCCCTCCCAATTCGCCCTCCCCGTTTCCCCCCTCCGCCACGCCGGCAGGCGGCAGCGCCGACCTGAGGTCGGCTTCCATCGGCGAGACGGGATGGCGACATGCGTCTGATGGACGAGCCCTCCCTCGACGGCGCCGCGGTCCGGACCGATGCCGCGACGCGACCGCTCGAACCCGGCCGCAACTGTCTTGCGATCGAGACCGCGACCCGCGCCTCGGTGATCGTGGACGCCGACGATTATTTCCGCTTCGCCCGCGCGGCCATGCTGAAGGCGCGTCGCCGCATCCTCCTGATCGGCTGGGACTTCGACGGGCGAATCACGCTCGGCCGCGGCCGAGACCAGGACCCGGCTCCGGAAAAGGTCGGCGAGTTCATCTATTGGCTGGTGCGCAACCGGCCCGAGCTGGAGGTCTATCTGCTGCGCTGGGATCTCGGCGCGCTGAAGACGCTGACGCGCGGCTCGACCCTCTTCACGGTCCTCAAATGGATGAGCCATCCGCGGATCCACACCAAGCTCGACGGCGCCCATCCCTTCGCCGGCTCGCACCATCAGAAGATCGTCGTCATCGACGACAGCATGGCCTTCTGCGGCGGCATCGACATGACGGAGGACCGCTGGGACACGCGCGCGCATGTCCACGGGGACACGCGCCGCCGTCGGCCGAACGGCTCGCTCTACAAGCCATGGCACGATGCGACCATGGCCGTGGAAGGCCCGATGGCCCGCGCGCTGGCCCAGGTTTCGCGCGACCGCTGGCACGATGCCGGCGGACGGCGGATCGAACCGATCGAGGGGCTTCCCTCCACCTGGCCCCGCGATCTCGGGGCGCAGTTCCACGACATCGCCCTCGCCATCGCGCGGTCGGCACCCGACATGTCGGGAAAGCCGGGCATCGCGGAGATCGAGGCGCTCTATCTCGACCAGATCGCGAGCGCCCGGCATCTCATCTACGCGGAAAGCCAGTATTTCGCCTCCCGTCGCATCGCGGAGGCGATCGCGGAGCGGTTGCAGGAGGAGGATGGTCCGGAAATCGTCGTCATCAACCCGCTGACGGCGCAAGGCTGGCTGGAGCCGGTCGCGATGGACACGGCGCGGGCGCGTCTCTTCGAGGCACTCCGCCGTCTGGATCGCGGCAAGCGGTTCCGGATCTACCATCCGTTCACCGACGGCGGCGATCCGATCTACGTCCATGCCAAGATCCTGATCGTGGACGACCGCATCCTGCGCGTCGGGTCCTCCAACATGAACAACCGCTCGCTGCGGCTCGACACGGAATGCGATCTCTCGATCGACGCCCTCCTGCCCGGCAACGCGGCCAGCGCGGCGACCATCACGGCCATCCGCGACGATCTCATCGCCGAACATCTCGGCGTGGAAACCGCCATCGTCACCCGTTCCATCGCCGAGACCGGATCGATCATCGCCACGATCGAGGCGCTGCGCGGCGAGGGACGGAGCCTTCGACCCTACGAGACGCCCAATCTCGGCGACATCGAAACCTGGCTTGCCGACAACGAGGTGCTCGACCCGGAAGGTCCCGGCGAGATGTTCGAGGCGTTCTCCAAACGGGGCCTGTTCCGCCGCCTGAAGGATCGGTGGGTCGCCCGGCGCAGGCCGTGAGGAGGCAGAACGTCCCGTTCCGGCGAAGGGCGCGCGGTCCCGACGAGCCGGACGTTTCTACGCGGCGTCCGCCATCTCCTGCGAAAGCCGGGCGCGCAGAAGGCTGAGGACGGCGACCTCCTCCGGCTTCAGTCCCATGAGATCGTCGCGCAGTTCCTCGTCGACCTCCTCCTTGATCTCGAGCAGCAGCGAGCCGCTGAGATAGGTGTTGAGGATCTCGGGATGGACATAGCACTTCCGGCACACGGTCGGCGTGTTGCCGAGCCGGGCTGAGACGTGCTCGATCGCCGCGCGGACGTTCTTCTTGGCCCTGGCGTCGCTGTCGAAGGCCTCGAACTCGCGCAAGGCGAGGGCCGCCAGCACCGTTCCGGCCCAGGTGCGGAAATCCTTGGCCGTGATGTCCTGGCCCGTGATGTCGCGGAGATAGGCGTTCACGTCCGCCGAGGTCACGTCGCGCGTCTGGCCCGCTTCGTCGACATATTGAAGAAGCTCCTGTCCCGGCAGGTCCTGGCAGGCCTTCACGATCCGGGCGATCCGCCGGTCCTTCACGTCGAGACGCCACGTCTTCCCGCTCTTGCCCTTGAACTGGAAGCGCAGCTCCGATCCGTCGACCTTGACGTGCTTGTCGCGCAGCGTCGTCAGACCATAGCTCTGGTTGTGTTTGGCATAATCGTCGTTGCCGACGCGGATGAGGGTCGTCTCGAGGAGATGGACGGTCGTGGCGAGGACCTTTTCCCGCGGCAGGCCCTTCAGCGACATGTGACCGGAAACGGTCTCCCGGATCTTCGGAAGGGCGTGCGCGAACGCCATGACATGCTCGAACTTCACCCCGTCCCGGACCTCCCGGAACTTTGGATGATAGCGGTATTGCTTACGGCCCTTGGCGTCGCGGCCGGTCGCCTGGATGTGCCCTTCCGGCAAGGTCGAGATCCAGACATCCGTGTAGGCCGGTGGAATGGCCAGCGATCGGATGCGTGCGAGCGTGGCCTTGTCGCTCACCTTGTCGCCGTCCGGTCCGACATAGGAAAAGCCCTTGCCGGCCTTGCGCCGCCGGATGCCTTTGTCCTCGTCGGAAACATAGACCAGCCCGGCGGACTCGGCGGCATCGCGGGGATCGACGACGGTCTGCGCGTCATCCCCCATCGCTGACGTCATGGCTTGCTCCCGGTCTTCGTCCTCGCAAAGTCAACACGTTGCCGGGGGACGTGGTTCCTGGATGCACGGGCGGTGCGGGCTTGCGCCGCAAGAAGGGCGTGCGACAGGGGAACGGCCTCTTGCCGTGCATGCGCGCGACAGAGCCGACGGCACGTGAGGTCGTGTCCCGGGACGTGGTGTAGGAAGCGGCCCCTAAGGAGGTGGCCATCACCGATCTTCGGTTAGGGTTCGCATGCGAACTCGAACCTGGAGCCTAAGA
>NZ_LMQT01000024.1 GCF_001424685.1 Aureimonas sp. Leaf454 | reverse complement strand
CACCCAGATCATCACCGACATGGCCCAGGCCGCCCGCGAGCAGTCGCTGAGCCTGAAGGAGGTCTCCATGGCCGCCGACAACATGGACAAGGTCACCCAGCAGAACGCCGCCATGGTCGAGGAAACCACCGCCGCCGCGCAGACCCTATCCAACGAGACCGAACAGCTCGCCAGCCTCGTCGACGGCTTCCGCACGAGCGGTTCCGCCAAGACCGCCGCATCTCCCGCACGCTCTGCGCCCCGACGCGCCGCTTCGAGCGGCGCGCATCGCCCGGTCGCGCAGATGCGCAGCACGGGCTCCGGTGGCGCCGCGCCGAAGCCGGCCGCCTCGGTGGCGGCGGAGGACTGGGCCGAGTTCTGATCGTTGCGGGCGTCGGGACGGGTTCCGGCGCCCGTTTCCTCGGCGCCTGGGCAGGCCCGTCAGCTCCGGAGAAACCCGGGCGCCGGAGCAGGCCCGCGCCGCGCGGACGACCAGCGCAGGCGACGGCCGAGGGACGTGCAGGGATCCTCGATCCAGGTCGTCAGGGCGACGGCCGCGCCGGCCGTCGCTCCGAAGCTCAGCGCGGTCGCGAGCCAGGCGGCGGGTGAGCCGATGTCGGGGCTCGAGCCCGTCACGAGGGCATGCACCAAGCCGGCGACGCCCATGTGGACGAGGTAGATGCTGTAGGAGTGCCGGCCGGCAGACAGAAGGACCCGGTTCGCCAGCCAGCTCGAGCAGGTCGGATGGACCGCCAGCCGCAGAATGAAGGCGGCGGCGGCGAGGCCGAGCAGGGCGCGAAGCGGAACCGTCGTCAGAACCTCCCTCGAGAGGACGAGCGAGCCGGCGGCGACGGCGAGGAGGCAGAGCAGCGGCAGCACTTCCAGGACGCGGTCGAACCGTGCGAGCGGCCGTCGATCGAGCAGAACCGCAGCCCCCACTCCGAGGGCGATCTGGTCGGCATTGGCGAGCAGCGATCCCATGTAGCGCAGATAATCCGCCCCCATCGCGTTCTGCATCCACCGGTAGCCGATCGCCGCGACGATGACCGCGACGACGGCCGTCGGCAAGGTCCGGCGTGGCAGGACGACGATCGCCAGGGGTGCGACGAGGTAGAACTGCTCCTCGACGGCCAGGGCCCAGGTCGGAGCGAGCCATTCGTTGCCGATGGTCCCGAACCATCCCATCGCAATGTTCTGGGTGAAGGTGGCATAGGTCCAGGGCGGAATCGTCCCGGTGCCCGTGTCGAGCCCGCCGCCGAGGGCGCCCGCCGACAGGATCGCCATCAGGACGACCGCATAGGACGGGACGGTGCGCAGGAATCGTCGCCCGTAGAAGACCTGGAAGAAGTTGGCGTCGTCGCCGCGGTCCAGCACGAGGCGTCCGATCAGGAAGCCGCTGAGGACGAAGAAGACGGTGACGGCGATATGTCCGACAGCGAAGGCGACGAGACCCGACGGCACTTCCGCCACGAAATGCGAAACGACGACGGCCAGCGTCGCCAGACCCCGCAAGCCGTCGAGGCGGATGTCGCGTGAACCCGTGTTGCTCATGCCAGCTCCTCGATCTCCGGAGCAACATGACCAGAATGACGTTGCGGAAAGGTGACGACGTCGAGACGATCTCATGCCATCTCTTCCCGTCGGCGGAATTCTCCTCAGTCAAAATCCCCGGTCGTCTCTATCCTCGTGATTTCATCGGGACTTTTTCTTCTGAATACTGACTGTCTGCGACGCCGCGCTTCAGGATCCCGCGAGCGCGGCATGCGCATGCCGCCAACGCAGCGCGGTGGTGACGGCACAGATGGCGGCGAAACCATAGGCGATCCCGGCGACATGTCCGGGAAAGAGGCACATGGCGAGGAAGACCGCGATCGTCTCCGCGCCTTCGGCGAGCGCCCCGACATAGTAGATGCCCTTCGATGGGAACGCGGCCGATCGCAGGCCCCGACGCTCCGCCAGCAGGGAGAAGGCGAGGAAGCTGCTGCCCGTCCCGACGAAGCTCGCGATGAGGACGGCGCAGGCCAAGGCGTTCGCCGCGGGATCGGCGAAGGCGAAACCGAGCGGGACGAGCGCATAGACGACGAAGTCCAGGGAGATGTCGAGAAAGGCGCCCCGGTCCGTCGGCCCCGCGATTCGCGCGACGCTGCCGTCGAGCCCGTCCAAGAGCCGGTTGGCTGCGATGGCCGCGATGGCCACCCCGTACCATTGCGCGGAAATGAGGAGAGCAGCGAGGACGCCGAACGAGAAGCCGGTCCAGGACAGGGTGTCGGCCTGCACGCCCTGCCCGGCGAGCCTTCGCGCGACGGGCATGAGGATGCGGTTCTGGAGCGGCACGATGCGATGGTCGAACATGGGGGTGCGGCGCTCCGGTCAGCGGTCGTCCGGCGACGGGCCGAGGGCGGCGAACCCGCCCTTCGCCATGACTTGCGCCAGATCGGCCGCGAGCGCCCGGCCCGCGCCGGCTCCACCGCCGGCCGCCGGCACCGCGACGCAGAGGATCGCGACCAGCGCGGCGGGGCCGGAGCGCCGCGACTTCCACAGGCGATAGGCGGCGGGCAGGAGAGCGACGAGGCCGAGCAGGGTCAGGGCGAAGAGCACGTTGGCCGACACGAGGTCCGACAAGCTGGCGATCGCTCCGAGTTCACGGCCGAGATGGGCATAGATGAAGGTTCCCGGGAGGATACCGAGAAGGGTCGCGAGGGCGAAGGTCCGCAGTCCAACGCCGAGCAGCGCGGGCACGATGTTCACCGCGAAGAACGGGAACAGCGGCACGATGCGCATGAACAGCAGATACTCGAAGGCGTTGTCGCGAAACTTCCCCGCCACGCGTTCCGCGAGCGGCCCCGCACGCTGGCGCAGGGGCCCGCCGAGCGAAGACCTCGCCACCAGAAAGAGAACGATCGCCCCGCTCGTGGCGGCGACGACGGCCAGGATGCCGCCGACGAGCGTTCCGAACAGGAATCCGCCGAGCAGCGTCATCACCGAGGCGGCTGGCAGGGACAGGGCGACGACGGCGGCATAGACGACGAGAAAGACGGCGCCCGAGGAAAGCGGATGGCTCGCGACGAGGGCCAGCAATTCGCCCCGGCGGGCCTTCACCGCCTCGATGCTGAGAAGATCGGTCACGCCGAGGGCATAGGCCCCGATCGTGAGCGCGGCGAGAACGAGGAGGAGGATCCACCCGCGCGGGGTCATGACGGTGCCTTTCGATGGACGAGCCGCAGGCGGTGCCCCGCGCTGTCATCCGCTACCAGCTCGGAAGCTTGTGCAGGATCGAGACGAGGCGACGCGTCCGGTCGCTGAAGAGCGAGGGCCGAAACCATTCGCCCGCCGCCTGTTTCGAGATTTCGGACAAGGTCGGATAGGGCAGGACGAGGGACGCGACGTCGCGGAGCTTCAGCCCCTTGGCGACGGCGAGGCACCAGAGGCCGATCATCTCGCCCGCACCGGGCGCCACGATCGAGCAGCCGAGGATGCGGCCGTTCGGATGCGCGACGAGCTTCAAGAGCCCCTCCCGGCGCCCTTCCGCGACGGCCCGGTCGAGACCCTCCATGGTCTTCACGAGGCTGCGCACGCCGTCGCCGTGGCGCGCTTTCGCGGCAGCGAGCGTCAGGCCGACATGGGCCAGTTCCGGATCGGTGTAGGTCACCCAGGGCAGGGCGCGATCGTCGATCCTGGCCGGAAGCCGGAATGCGAGATTTCGGATGACGATGCCGGCATGATAGCCGGCGACATGGGTGAACTGCGGCCCACCCGCGCAGTCGCCCACGGCATGGACGCGGCGGTTCGTGGTCCGCAGGCGCCGGTCCGTCCGGATCCCGTCCGGCGTGACCTCCACCCCCGCCCGCTCCAGCGCCAGACCCTCGACGTTCACGGCGCGGCCCGCCGCGACGAGGATGTGGGAGGCGTCGAGGCTCCGGTCACCGTCGGCGCCGGCGATCTCCACCCTGTGACCCTCGCCCTCCGGCGTCGCGATCCCGTGACGCACGGAGCGCACGTCCGCCGTCTCCCAAAGGTCGATGCCCTCCGCGACGAGGCTGCGGCGCACGACCTCGACGAGCTCGGGCTCGTCCTTGGGCAGGATCCGGCCGCGCGCGACGATCGTGACGCGCGAACCGAGGCGTCGATGGGCCTGCGCCATCTCGACGCCGATCGGCCCGCCGCCGACGATGACGAGATGGCGCGGCACGGTTCCGATGTCGAACAGGCTCTCGTTGGTGAGGACGCGCGCCGGATCGAGGCCGGGAATGGGCGGAATGGCGGCGCGCGATCCAACGGCGAGAACCACGTCGCGCGCGCGGATCGTCTCGCCGGCGACCGTCAGCGTCCGCGCGTCGAGAAAGCTCGCATGACCGCGGATCACTCGGACGCCGAGGCCCTCGAAGCGCTCCACCGAATCATGGGGCGCGATGGTGTCGATGACGCCGCGCACATGCGCGTCGACGGCGGCGCGGTCCGTGGCGAACGCATGCGGCGGCACGCCGGCGAGCGTGGGATGACGATGGGCGTGGATCAGCTTGGCCGCGGCCAGAAGGGATTTGGAGGGAATGCAGCCCGTGTTCAGGCAGTCGCCGCCCATTCGGCCGGCTTCGATCAGAACCGTCCGCAGCCCGAGCTGCGCCGTTCCCGCGGCGACCGAGAGCCCGCCCGATCCCGCACCCACGACGCAGACGTCGCATTCGATGAGATGTCCCATCCCCGCTTCCTAGCTGCAACATCCGGCGCCGTCGCATCAAAAGGCGGTGGCCGGCCAACCCGGCGCGGGAAGGGACCGGCGGCCGGCCAAGGCGGTGCCGTCGAGCTTCGTCGATGAACGGCCGGCGATCGACCGGCCTTGGATTCTGGATCGGTCGATCTAGATTTTGGATCGGTCGATCTAGAATGACAAGCGGGAGACGGCGCCATGTCGCCGTAGTGATCGACGCGGGACCTCGCAAAATGGGACGCAGACGACGCTTCGACGAGACCGACGTGCTCGACCGCGCCGTGCAGCTTTTCTGGTCCAACGGCTACGCCGCGACCTCGATCCGCGACCTCGAACGCGCCACGGGGCTGAGTACGGCGAGCCTCTACAACGCGTTCGGCGACAAGCGCGCGCTGTTTCGGCGCTCCCTCCAGCGCTATCTCGACCGTTCGAGCCGTCGGCGCGTGGCGCTCCTGGACGAGGGTCCCTCGGCCCATGCGGCGATCGTCGCCCTGCTCGATGCGATCGTGGAGGCCTCGGCCGGCAGCCGGGACGGCTGTCTCCTCGTCAATTCGGCGGCCGAGGTCGCCGCGCATGATGCCGAGCTCGGGGCCGACGTCTGCGCCGGACTGCGCGAGGTGGAGGACGCGCTGCATCGCGCGGTCCTGCGGGGACAGGCCGAGGGAGCCATTTCCCGTCGGCTGGACGCGCCCGTTCTGGCGCAGGCGATCCTCGGCACCATCGTCGCCATCCGCGTGATGTCGCGCACCGGCGCCGGGACGGCCGCCTTGCGCAGGCTCGCCGACAGCCAGATCGCCAGCCTGACACCCATGCCGGCCGCCGCGTGAGCGCGACGTCGATGCCCGAACGTCGATCCGGCGCGAGGCAGGCCGCGCCGCGCCTGCTCCTCCTCGGCGGCGGCCACGCGCATGTCGAGGTGATCCGGCGCTTCGGCCTTGCGCGCGAGCGGCACGGCGAGCCTCTCCTCGTCTCGCCGGCCCGGCGGACACCCTATTCCGGAATGCTGCCCGGCTTCGTCGCCGGCGAATACGGGTTCGACGATCTTCACATCGATCTCGAAGCGCTCTGCGCGGCGTCCGGCGTCGCCTTTCGCCTCGGCGCGGCGACGGGCCTCGACGCGGCGGCGCGGCGGGTCGCCTTCGCCGACGGATCGGTTCGCGACTACGACATTCTCTCGCTCGACATCGGCTCGCGCCCCTCGCTTCCGGCCGGCTTCCGGGACGGCATCGCCGTCAAGCCGATCTCGACCTTCACCGAGCGCCTCGCCACCTTGGACGCCCGCGTCCGCGACGCCGATGGCTTCGTCCGTCTCGCCGTGGTCGGCCAGGGGGTGGCGGGCGTCGAGATCGCCTTCGCGCTGCGTCGCCGGTTCGGGCGCCGGCTCGGGCGCGGGGATGGACGTCGCGGCGTCGAGATCCTGCTCGTCGGCCGCTCGGACGGCGTCATGGCAACGCGCGGCGCGCGCTCGCGGCGGCTGGTCGCCGAGGATCTCGACAGGGCCGGCATTTCGGTGGTCGGGGGCTTCGACGCCGTCGCCTTCCAGAACGGCACGCTCCGGGCGAGCGACGGAAGGTGCCTCGATGTCGACGAGGTCGTCTGGACGACCTCCAGCGCCGCGCCGGATTGGCTTCTCAAAAGCGGCCTGGCCCTCGACAGCCACGGCTTCGTGCGCGTCGACCGCTTCCTGCGCTCGCCGTCGCACGGGCAGGTCTTCGCGGCGGGCGACATCGCGTCCCTGTCCGATCCCCGACCGAAATCCGGCGTCTTCGCGGTGCGCGAGGGACCGGTGCTCCACCACAATCTCCGGCAGGCCGCTCTCGGCCGACCGCTCCGCGCCTTTCGGCCGCAGAAGCACTGGCTTGCGCTGATCTCGCTCGCGGACGGCCGCGCGATCGCCGACAAGTGGGGCCTCGCCGCTCGCGGTGAATGGGTCGCCCGCTGGAAAGGTTGGAGCGACAGGCGCTTCGTCGCGCGCTACCGAACCGTGCCGCGGTCCGGATCATCAGGAGGCATCCGCCCATGAAACGAACGAACCATCTCGCCCTCGCCGTTCTGCTGGCACTGGCGCCGGCGACGGCGGGGCTGGTCACCCATCGCGCGTGGGCGGTCGAAGCCACCTCGCCGGACTGGCGGGCGACCCTCGATGCGGCGAAAGGCCAGGAGGTTCAGTTCAACGCCTGGGGCGGCTCTCCCAACATCAACGACTTCATCGCCTGGGCCGGCGGCATCGTGAGGGAACGCTACGGCATCACGCTGAACCACGTGAAGCTCGAGGACACCGCGACGGCCGTTTCGGCCATCGTGGCGGAGAAGGCGGCCGGCCGCCTCGACGACGGGTCGGTCGATCTCGTCTGGATCAACGGCGAGAACTTCGCCTCGCTCAAGGAACAGGGCCTTCTGTCGCAAGGCTTCTCGACGGACCTTCCGAACTGGCGCTTCGTCGACACCGCCAATCCCGGTGCCTCGACGGACTTCACGCTGCCGATCGACGGGCAGGAATCGCCCTGGGGACGTGCCAAGCTCGTCTTCTTCCACGATTCCGCACGCACCGATGCCACGAGCCTGCCGCGCTCGACCGCCGACCTCCTCACCTACGCGAAAGCCCATCCCGGGCGCTTCTCCTATCCCGCGCCACCGGACTTCGTCGGCTCGTCCTTCCTGAAGCAGGTTCTCCTGGAACAGGTTGCCGACCGCGATGTGCTCGACCGTCCCGTGGACGAGGCGAGTTTCGCCGCGGTCACCGCGCCGCTCTGGGCCTATTTCGACGCGCTGAACCCACTCCTCTGGCGCGCAGGCCGCGACTTCCCCGCCAACTACCCCGCGATGAAGCAGCTTCTGGCCGACGGCGAGCTCGACATCGTCTTCGCCTTCAATCCCGGCGAGGCCTCGGCGGCGATCGCGGCCGGCGAACTGCCGGAAACGGTCCGCTCCTTCACCTTGCCCGGCGGCACGCTCGGCAACACGCATTACGTGGCGATCCCCTTCAATTCGGGCTCGAAGGCGGCGGCGAAGGTCGTCGCGGACTTCCTCCTCTCGCCCGAGGCGCAGCTTCGCAAGGAGGACCCGGCGCATTGGGGCGATCCGACCGTGCTCGACATGGCCAAGCTCTCCGACGCCGATCGCGCCGCCTTCGCGGCGCTCGACCTCGGCCCGGCGACGCTCCGGGCCTCCGAGCTCGGCCCCGTGCTCCCCGAGCCGCATCCGAGCTGGATGACGCGGCTCGAAGCGGAATGGACGAAGCGCTACGGCACGGGGCGGTGAGCTCCGCGGCCGGGCGGGACATGCGGTCCCGGCCCGCCGGACCGGCGGCGCGGCCGGGACGGACCGGGCCGCTCGCGGTGGGCGTCACGCTGCTCCTCGCCGCGCCCGTCGCGGCGGGCCTTCTCGGCGTCGTCCTCCCCGCCTTCGGCTACATGCCCGCACTCGGCGGAGAGACGCTGACGACGGCGCCCTTCCGCACCCTCTTCGCCGAGCCGGGCCTTGCGCGCTCGGCCACCCTGTCCTTCGCGACGGGGCTGGCGACGACGCTCCTCTCCGTCGCCATGGCCGCGCTGTTTCTCGCCGCCTTTTCCGGCGGGCGGACCTTCGCGCTGGTGCGCCGTCTCCTGTCGCCCGTCCTTTCCGTACCGCATGCGGCGGCGGCCTTCGGCCTCGCCGTCCTGATCGCGCCCTCCGGGTTCCTCTTTCGCGCGGTCGCCGGTCCTCTCGGCCTCGATCGTCCGCCCGATCTTCTGATCGTCGGCGATCCCTACGCGCTGGCGCTGATGGCCGGCCTCGTCGCGAAGGAGGCGCCCTTCCTCCTCCTCGTCGCCATCGCCGCGCTGCCGCAGGTGGATCTCGGACGCCGGCTGATCGTGGCGCGATCCCTCGGCTACGGGCGCGTCGCCGGCTTTCTCCTCTGCGTCTGGCCGGGCGTCTACCGGCAGATCCGGCTGCCCGTCCTCGCGGTGGCGGCCTACGGTTCCTCGGTCGTCGACGTCGCGCTGATCCTCGGCCCGTCCCTGCCCCCGACGCTCGCCGTGCGCCTCGTCGGCTGGATGTCGGACCCCGACCTCTCGCGGCGCTTTCTCGCGTCCGCCGGCGCGATCCTCCAGCTTTGCGTGACGCTCGCCGTCATTCTGGTCTGGCTCGCGGTCGAGCGTCTGGCGGGCGCGATCCTCGCGGACATCGCGAATCGCGGTCGGCGCTGGCGGTCGGACGGGGCGGTCCGCGCCCTCGCGGCAGGGCTCGTCGCGCTTCCCGTCGCGACGGTGCTCGCCGGCCTCGCCGTTCTCGCGCTGTGGTCGGTCGCGGGGCTCTGGTCGTTTCCGGACCTGATGCCCGCCTCCTTTTCGGCGACGACCTGGCGACGCGCCGTCGCCAGCGCGGCCGGACCGATGGCGACCACGCTGACGGTCGCAGCCCTGTCCTCGGCCATCGCCCTCCTCCTCATCGTCGTCCTCCTCGAATCGCATCGCAGGAGCCGGCCGGGCGAGCCCGTCCGTCTGCCCCGCGCCCTGGCCGGACTTCTCTACCTGCCGCTCGTCGTGCCGCAGGTGGCCTTTCTCTTCGGGCTCCAGATTCTCGTCCTGTCCCTCGGCGCCGAACCCTCCATTTCGCTCCTCGTCGCGGTCCATCTCGTCTTCGTCGCGCCCTACGTGACGCTCGCGCTGGCCGCGCCCTGGTTTGCGCTCGATCCGCGCTACGAGCGCGTCGCGGCGAGCCTCGGCACGTCGCGGTCCCGCTCGCTCCTGCGCATCCGCCTGCCGATGCTCGCGGCGGCGATCGCCACCGCCTTCGCCATCGGCTTCTCCGTTTCCGTCGGCCAATATCTTCCGACCGTCCTCATCGGCGCGGGGCGTCTGCCGACGATCACGACGGAAGCCGTCGCGCTCTCCTCCGGCGGCAATCCGCGCATCGTCGGCACCTATGCGCTGCTCCAGACGCTTCTGCCGACGATCGTCTTCGCGCTGTCGGCCGCCGTTCCCCTGGTCGCCCGCGGCGGCGGGCGCGGGAGGCCGGCATGGCGATGACCCCGGACGATGCGGGCCTCCGGCTCCACGCCGTGCGCATCTCGCTCGGCGAGCGCAGGCTTCTCGACGTCGACGCGACGATCCGGCCCGGCCGAGTCCTCACCATCCGCGGCCCCTCCGGCTCCGGCAAGTCGACCCTCTTCGCCCTCCTCGCGGGCTTCCTCGACCCGACCTTCAAGGCGTCGGGTCGCGCGATCCTGGACGGACGGGATCTCCTCGCCCTCGCGCCCGAGGAGCGCGGCGTCGGCCTGATGTTCCAGGACGCGCTCCTGTTCCCGCACATGAGCGCCGGACGGAACCTCACCTTCGCCATTCCCCCCACGCGCAAAGGGCGCAGGTCCCGGCGCGCCCAGGCCGAGGCGATGCTGGCCGAGGTCGGTCTCGCCGGCCATTTCGACCGCTCGCCCTCCACCTTGTCCGGCGGACAGGCGGCGCGGGTCTCGCTTGCCCGCACGCTCCTCAGCGAGCCGAAACTGCTCCTGCTCGACGAGCCCTTCTCGCGCCTCGACGCCGACCTGCGTCCGGACATCCGGGCGCTGGTGTTCCGCGAGATCGCGGCCCGGCACATTCCGGCTCTTCTCGTCACCCACGACGCGCAGGACGTGCCGCCGGGCGGCGAGGTCGTCGAGATCGGCGGCTGATCGGCCGACGGGGAGACCGGCCCCGCGCGAGGACCGGTGCGACGCTTGCGCGCGGCACCGGAAGAATGCATCAACACCGGCGCACCCGTCGGGACCGCGACGCCCGTTGCGTTCGCGCCGGTCTCGCGGCCGCCGGGCGCGGCGGGGCCCGCCCATGATCCGGGCTGCGACGGGGACGACAAGAACAAGCCCGAAACGGGCCGGACCAATTGAGGGAACGTTCATGAGATTCGGTGTGCCGAAGGAGGTCCGCGCGGGCGAGAAGCGCGTCGCGCTGACGCCCGAAAGCGTCGGGCGGCTTCAGAAGCTCGGCTACGAATGCCTGGTGGAAGCCGGAGCCGGCGACGCCGCGCGCTTCTCCGATGCGTCTTACGCGCAGGCGGGCGCGCGGGTCGTGCCCGATGCGCAGGCGCTCTGGCGCGAGGCCGACGTCGTGGCGAAGGTCCGGCCGCCCGAGCCCTCCGAGGTCGAGCAGACGCGCGCCGGCCAGGTGCTGATCTCCTTCCTCTATCCCGCGCAGAGCCCCGAGCTTCTCGCCAGCCTCAAGGACCGCGGCGTCACGGCCATCGCGATGGACATGGTGCCGCGCATCAGCCGCGCGCAGAAGATGGACGCCCTCTCCTCGATGGCGAACATCGCGGGTTACCGCGCCGTGATCGAGGCCGGCCAACATTTCGGCCGCTTCTTCACCGGCCAGATCACGGCGGCCGGCAAGGTGCCCCCCGCCAAGGTCCTCGTCATCGGCGCGGGCGTCGCGGGTCTTGCGGCCATCGGCGCGGCCCACTCGCTCGGCGCCATCGTGCGCGCCTTCGACGTCAGGCCCGAGGTCGCCGAGCAGATCCAGTCCATGGGCGCCGAGTTCCTGTTCCTCGACTTCGCCGACACGGCCGACGGCGCGGCGACGGGCGGCTATGCCGCCCCGTCGAGCCCGGAATTCCGCGAGAAGCAGCTCGAACTCTTCCGTGCGCAGGCGGCCGAGGTCGACATCGTCGTCACGACGGCGTTGATCCCCGGCCGAGACGCCCCCAAGCTCTGGCTGGCCGACATGGTCGCCCGGATGAAGCCGGGCTCGGTCGTCGTCGACCTCGCCGCCGAGCGCGGCGGCAATTGCGACCTCACCGTGCCGGACGAGGCGATCGAGACGCCGAACGGCGTCAAAGTCATCGGCTATACCGACTATCCGAGCCGCATGGCGACCCAGGCCTCGACGCTCTATGCGACGAACATCCGCCACATGATGGACGACCTGACGCCGAAGAAGGACGGCGTCGTGGTCGTGAACATGGAGGACGACGTCATCCGCGGCGCGACCGCGACGCACGAGGGCGCGATCACCTTCCCGCCGCCGCCCCCGAAGATCGCCGCCATCGCCCGGCAGCCGGTGAAGAAGGTCGTCGAGGAGACGCACGAGCAGAAGGCGGCGCGCGAGATGCTCGCCGCGCGCAAGGCCGGGTTGAAGCAGGTCCAGCTGCTCGTCGGCGGCGCGTTGCTGCTTCTCCTCCTCGGCCTCGTCGCCCCGCCGAGCTTCCTGCAGCACCTCGTGGTCTTCGCGCTCTCCTGCTTCGTCGGCTACCACGTCATCTGGAACGTCTCCCATTCGCTGCACACGCCGCTGATGGCGGTGACCAACGCGGTCTCCTCGATCATCATCCTCGGCGCGCTGCTGCAGGTCGGGTCCTCCAGCGGGGTCGTCGCGGTGCTCGGCGCGCTGTCCATCCTCATCGCATCGGTCAACATCTTCGGCGGCTTCATGGTCACTCGCCGGATGCTGAAGATGTTCCAGAAGAGCTGAGCGGGATCACCATCATGAGCCAAGGTCTCGTCAGCGCGGCGTATATCGTCGCGGCCATCCTCTTCATTCTGTCGCTCGGCGGGCTGTCCAACCAGGAAAGCGCCAAGCGCGCCGTCTGGTACGGAATCGCCGGCATGGCGCTCGCGGTCGTCGCGACCATCGGGGCGCCCGGCGTCGGCGCGCATTGGCTGATCGTGCCGATGATCGTCCTCGGCGCCTTCGCCGGCGGCTGGCTCGCCGGTCGCGTGCAGATGACCCAGATGCCGGAGCTCGTCGCCGCGCTCCATTCCTTCGTCGGCCTCGCCGCGATCTTCATCGGCTTCAACGCCGACATCGAGGCCGGCAGGGCGGCGGCGGCTCTCGCGTCCGGCGCGGGCGAGACGCTGACCGGCTTCGCCGCGACGCTCGCGCACAAGCTTCCCGTGGAGCTCTCGATCATGCGCGTCGAGGTCTTCCTCGGCGTCTTCATCGGCGCGGTCACCTTCACCGGCTCGGTCGTCGCCTATGGCAAGCTCTCCGGCCGCATGGGGTCGAAGCCGCTGGTCCTGCCGAACCGGCACGCGATCAATCTCGCGGGCCTCGTCGTCGCGCTGATCCTCGGCATCGCCTATTTAAACGGGGCGGGCCTCTGGACGCTGATCCTCGTCGCGATCCTGGCGGGCGCGCTGGGCTGGCATCTCATCATGGCGATCGGCGGGGCGGACATGCCCGTCGTCGTGTCCATGCTGAACAGCTATTCCGGCTGGGCGGCGGCGGCGATCGGCTTCACTTTGTCGAACGATCTCCTGATCGTCACAGGCGCGCTGGTCGGCTCGTCCGGCGCCATTCTCTCCTACATCATGTGCAAGGCGATGAACCGGAACTTCGTCTCGGTCATCCTTGGTGGCTGGGGCGGCACGACGGGTCCCGCGGCCGAAATCACGGGCGAGCAGGTCGCGATCGACGTCGAAGGCGTCGCGCAGGCGCTGGAGGATGCCGACACGATCGTCATCGTGCCGGGCTACGGCATGGCGGTGGCGCAGGCCCAAGGCTCGATCTCGGAGCTGACCAAGCGCCTGCGCGCCAGGGGCAAGACGGTACGCTTCGCCATTCATCCCGTCGCGGGCCGACTGCCCGGCCACATGAACGTGCTCCTCGCCGAAGCCAAGGTTCCCTACGACATCGTCCTCGAAATGGACGAGATCAACGAGGACCTGCCGACGACGGACGTCGCGATCGTGGTCGGCTCCAACGACATCGTCAATCCGGCCGCGCAGGAAGACCCGAACTCGCCGATCGCCGGCATGCCGGTGATCGAGGTGTGGAAGGCCAAGCAGGTCTTCGTGTCCAAGCGCGGCCAGGGCACCGGCTATTCCGGCATCGAGAACCCGCTCTTCTTCAAGGAGAACACACGCATGCTCTATGGCGACGCCAAGGCCTCGATCGATCAGATCCTGAAGGCGTTCTGACGGACGGCCCCGGCCGAAGCGTCACGCGCCGGGACCGCCGCCGCCCGCAGCGCGGCGTTCCCGGCCGCGCCGGACCCTCTCGTCACGGCGCGGGCACCGGCCCGCAGCTTTCGCCGAGGATGAGGGCGGGTTGGAAGACGACGTTGCGGGGCTCGCCGTCGGGACCGTGTTCGATCCGGTCGACGAGCAATCGGAGCGCTTCGTTCGTCATGTCGGCGATCGGATGTTCGGTTCGCGTCAGGCGGGGGCGCAAGCCTCCGATTCCCGGGATCGTGTCCGTCGAGGCGATGGACACGTCGCCGGGACAGGACAGGCCGAGATCGGCGAGCGCGCGCATGACGCCGAGCGCCATGACGCCATTGGCGACGTAGATGGCGCTCGGGCGGCGGGACGACGCCAGAAGCTCGCGGGCGACGGAATAGGCCACATCCTCGCGGAACGAGCCGTTGCGGATATGTCCCGGTTCCGGCTCGAGGCCGCGCGCGGCCATCGCCTCGAGCATTCCGTCGAGCCGGCCGCGGCCGGTCGTCAGGTGCAGGGGTCCGGTGATCGAGGCGATTCGCCGATGGCCGAGATCCAGCAGATAATTGGTCACCTGCCGCCCGGCCGAGACGTTGTCGATCGTCACCGTGTCGCAGCGATGGCTTTCCACCACGCGGCCGAACAGCACGGTCGGGATCCCGCCCCCCTCCCCCTCGCGCGCCTCCAGGCGACCGCTCGCGTCGATCGGCACGAGAACGAGGCCGTCGCAGGACAGGGTCCGGACCCGCGACAGGATCCGCCGTTCGTTCTCCGGCTTCTCGTCGCTGTTGAAGAGCACGAGCGAATAGCCCCAATCCGCCACCGCCGCTTCGGCCGCGCAGACGATCCGGGCGAAGAAGGGATTGCTGAGGTCGGAGACGGCCAGCGCGATCAACTGGCTGCGTCCCCGCTTCAGATTGCGTGCGGCCGACGAGGGCGCATAATCGAGATCGCCGATCGCCGCGAGGATCCGGGCCCGCAGCGGCGGGCTGACATAGGCCGTGTCGTTCACGACGGCCGAGACGGTCGCCGTCGACACGCCAGCGGCTTTTGCGACATCGCGGATCGTGACCAAGCGAACCTCTTAGCTAAACGTTTCGCCGATCATTCCGAATGTGCCGCTTGAAGTCCAGCCGTTGCAGCGAGGCATTTCGATCATCCGGGCTTGCAAAATTGCGTTCGATCGGGAAACCTAGCGAAACGGTTAGGTCCTGTTCGCCGGGAGGGTGGCGGGACGAACGAACACCGCGGGAGGATCGAATGAACGCATCTCAGTTCGCCGTCCTGGCAGCAGGCTTGGCCGCTTCGTGGTGGCCGGCCCTGTCGCCGGCCGCCGCGCAGGACAAGCCGCTTCTCGGGATCGTCTCGATCTCCGCGACGGAGGCCAACAACGTCCGCTACATCGCGGGTGCGACGGCGGCCGCCGAGAAGGCCGGCTGGACCGTTTCGGTGATCGATGCGGCGGGCAGCGCCGATCAGGCCAATTCCGCGATCCAGAACTTCGCCGGACGCGGGGCGGGCGCCATCATCGACATGGTGTTTCCGTATTCCTCGATCGGCGCGGGCCTTGCCGCCGCCAAGGATGCAGGCATCCCGGTGGTGACCTGGGGCGGGGGCATCGGCAGCTCCGTCGCCGCCACCAACGGGTCGGGCGCTCCGATCGCGCAGCCGGTGATCGAAACGATGATCGCCGATCTCGGCGGCGCAGGAAGCGTCCTGGCACTCACCTATCGCACCGGCGAGGTCTGCCGGAACCGAGAGGTCCTGCTCGACGAGATGCTGGCCAAGAATCCCGGCATCACCGTCACCAAGAACGAGGTCCGGATTCCCGGCTATTTCGAGGACGGCGCGCAATATGCCAATGCCTGGCTCGCGTCCCATCCAGCCGGCGAGGGCAATCTGGCGATCTGGGGTTGCTGGGACGACCCGGCCATCGGCGCCATCGGCGCCTTGCGCCAGCAGGGCCGCGACGACGTGAAGGTCTACGGCGTGAACGGCAACGCCCAGGCGATCGAGAACATTCAGAACGGCCACATGACCGCGACGGCCTGGGAGGACAGCTACGCCGAAGGTCAGCGCATGGTGGAGATGCTGGACGAGATCAAGACGGCCGGCGCGGACTGGACGCCGAAGGCGGTCGAGGTTCCGGCGATCCTCGTGACGCAAGAAACGGTCGCGGACTTCGTCAAGCAGCATCCCGAGGCGCTGGGGAAGTGAGTCTCCAGACGGCGCCCCGAGCGACCGCCGGCGCGCCCTTGTCCGGCCTCGAACCCTTCGTCGTCGCCGAGGACGTCGCCAAGTCCTATGGCGGCGTCCGGGCGCTGAAGGGCGTTTCGCTGTCGATCCGGCCGGGCGAGGTCCATGGCCTCGTCGGCGCGAACGGCGCGGGAAAATCGACGCTGATCCGCATCATGGCCGGCCTGACGCAGCCCGATTCCGGTCATCTTGTCGTCGACGGCCGCACGACGATCCTATCGGCGCCGCAGCGTGCCGCGGATCTCGGCATGAACTTCATCCATCAGGAGCTCGCCTTCGTGCCGGGCATGACGGTTCTCCAGAACATCATGCTCGGCCTGCTCAAGCGGCAGCGATGGGGCATCGTCGAGTGGCGATCGATCGCGCGCGAGGTCGAGCCGGTGGCGCGGCGCGTCGGACTGACGGCGCCGCTCCTTTCGAGCGTGAAGGGATTGTCCGTCGCGGAGAAGTGGCTGATCAACATCTGCCGCGCCCTGGTGCGCCAGGCACGGCTGATCGTCATGGACGAGCCGACCGCTTCCCTCTCGGCGACGGAGGCCGAGGCCTTGCTGCGCATCGTGGAGGATCTGTCGCGCTCCGGCGTCGCGGTCCTCTATGTGTCGCATCGCCTCGACGAGATCCTGCGCCTTTGCCATCGCGTCACGGCCTTTCGGGACGGACGCTCGATCGCGACGATCGAGGGCGACCGCCTGACGCGTCCCGCTCTCGTCGAGGCCATCGTCGGCGGCGCGGTCGAATCCCTGCCGCGGTCCGCCGGCGACGCGCGGCGCAACGAGGTCGTCCTCGCCGTATCGGACCTCACGCGCCTGCCGCGCGTGAAGGGCGTCGGCTTCGAGCTGCACCGGGGCGAGGTCCTCGGGATCGGCGGCCTCGTCGGCGCCGGCCGAACCGAACTCGCCCGGCTCGTCTACGGCGCAGACCGGCCGGATGGCGGCACGATGCGGCTTCTGGGACAGGCCTTCGCCCCGCGCCGGCCGACGGACGCCGTGAAGGCGGGGCTCGGTCTCGTGCCGGAGGAGCGCCGCAGCGAGGGGCTCGTCCTTTCCAAGAGCGTCGCCTTCAACCTCCACCTCTCCAGCCTCTCGCGAATCGTGGCCGGTCCCGCCCTGCCCTTCATCAGCCCGGCCCGGCGAACGGCCCTGTCGCGGGAAATGATCCGCGATCTCGCCATCAAGACCCCCGATCCCGAAACGCCCGTCGGGCGCCTCAGCGGCGGAAACCAGCAGAAGGTCGTGATCGGCCGCTGGCTGCTGCGCGCGCCCAAGGTCCTGATCCTCGACGAGCCGACACGCGGCGTCGACATCGGCGCCCGCGGCGAGATCCACCGTCTCATCCGCAACCTGGCCCGCCAGGGCATGGCCGTTCTGGTGATCTCGTCGGAGCCGGACGAACTGCCGGACCTCTGCGACCGGGTGCTCGTCATGGCGGAGGGGCGCATCGTCCGGGAACTGACCGGCTCCCTCCTGACCCGCAGCGCCATCATCGCGGCGAGCTTCGCCGAACCCGCCCATGCCGGAGATCCGACGCCATGACCGCCGCCGCGGCCCCCCATCGACGCCTGTCGCCACGCGCCAAGACGGCGCTCGGCCTCTTCGCCCGCTATGCAACGATCATCGGGCTGCTCGCCATGATCGCCGCCTTCGCGATCCTGTCGCCGCGGGCCTTCCCGACCTTGAACAACTTCACCAACGTCCTGAACCAGGCCTCGCTGACGATGATCATCGCCGCCGGACTGACCCTGGCCGTGGTGGTCGGCGAACTCGACCTGTCGGTCGGCTTCGCCGCCAGCCTCCACGGAATCCTGGTGACGGGCCTCATCGTCTCGAACGGACTGCCGATCCCGCTCGCGATCCTCGTCGTGCTGGCGGCCGGGGCCTTGATCG
Source organism: Aureimonas sp. Leaf454 (assembly GCF_001424685.1). GTDB lineage: Bacteria > Pseudomonadota > Alphaproteobacteria > Rhizobiales > Rhizobiaceae > Plantimonas. The sequence goes on along the minus strand of NZ_LMQT01000024.1, from coordinate 387,392 downwards.
GCCTCGTCAACGGGCTCATCGTGACGAAGATCAAGGTCAATTCGGTGATCGCGACGCTGGGCGTCGGAACGATCCTGACGGGACTGGCCTTCGCCTATTCCGCCGGGGTGCCGATCGTCTCCGGAGTGCCGGAGGCCTTCCTCCAGCTGTCGCTCGGCCGCTGGCTGTTCGGCATTCCCAACAACATCGTCATCATGGCGCTGGTGGTCGGCGGGCTCTGGGTTCTCGTCGAGCGCACCTCGCTCGGCCAGGAGATCCAGGCCGTGGGCGGCAATCCGGCCGCCGCCCGGCTCGCGGGCATCGACGTCGACCGGATCAAGATCCTCGGCTTCGTGATCTCGGGCGCCTGCGCGGCGCTGACGGGCATCCTTCTGGCGTCGCGCCTCGGCAGCGGCACGGCGAGCGCGGCCGACAGCTATCTCCTCACCGCCTTCGCCGCCGTCTTCCTCGGCTCGGCAACCCTGCGCGACGGCGAGTTCCACATTCTCGGCACGCTGATCGGCGCGCTGATCATCGCGTTCGGCTTCAACGGGCTGAACATTTTCGGCGCCCCCACCTTCTCGCAATACGTGCTCCAGGGGGCCATTCTCATCGTCGCCGTGGGCCTTTCCAGCCTCGGTCGCTCGATCGCGGAAAGCTGACGGCATGACCGATTCGACCACACCCGCCTGGGACGTCCACGTCATCGAGTTCGCGCGCTCCAAGGACCAGCTCGTCGCCGGGCTGGTGCATGGGGCCTATGACGAGGGCACGGTCGACGTGCCCTTCTCCTTCGTGCTGGCCCGGCGCGGCGCGCACGTCGTTTTGGTCGATACGGGTTTCATGAAGGAGGGCAGCGGCGAGGCGATGAGCGTCAAGTTCGGCGTTCCGCTCTGGATCTCTCCCCTGCGCATGCTGGCGGCCCTCGGCGTCGCGCCGGGCGACGTCACCGACATCGTGCTCAGCCACGCCCATTTCGACCACATGGGCTCGATCCATGAATTCCCGAAGGCGCGGCTTCACATCCAGAAGATCGAGCTTCTCTCCTGGATCGAGGCGCTCGCCCTCCCCCGCCAGTTCGGCTACCTCACCGAGATCATCAATCCCGACGATCTGCGCAACGCCTTCGACGCTTCGCTCGAGCACCGCCTCAACCTCGTGGAGGGCGACGTCGACGATCTCCTGCCCGGCCTGCACCTGCGGCTCGGCGCGGGCCACACGGTGGGCCAGCAGTTCGTCATCCTGGAAACGGAGCGCGGCCGGCTCGTCATCTCCGGCGACTGCGTCTATTCCAAGCGCAACCTCTGCGGCCACAACCACGACGGCGTCTATGTCCCGCTCGCCAATGCGACCGGCAGCGTCTGGGATCAGCTGAAGACCTTCGACCGCATCCAGCGCGAGATCGCCGGCGATCTCGCGCGCCTCGTGATCCTGCACGACATGCAGCGCTGGCCGAACCTGCCCGTCGTCGAGGAGATCGACGGCTTCCGGATCGTCAAGGCGTCCTAGAGCGCCGTGCGTTCCCTCGGATGCACGGAGGACGCTCTAACTCCCTGATTCTGAACATCGGTCTTTCCGAAGATCCTCTCCGATCGTCGGGACGATGCTGTGGAACCCACGCGAACGTTTCGGGGCCGGCCCGTCGCACGGTGCCGACCGCAAGCGGGTGACGTTGCTCAACTGAACATCGTCTCGCCGCCCCGACGACAGGCTGCGACCTCCGCCGCGCTCGGTTGCCGGATGACGCGGATGCGAGGCTCGTCGAGATCCCAGGCAATCAGGCCGGCATCGCGAAACTGGCCGAGCCAGTAGTCCATGCACCATCGCCCATGGCGTTCGCGGAAGCGGGCGGCGTTGCGCAGGATCGATTCGAACTGGTGGAGCGGGGGCACCGAAACGGGATGATGCTGGTGATAGGCCCGCGCCTTCGCCGTCCAGTAGACATCGAGCCCGGACGCCCCGAGACGAACGGCGAAGTCCGTTTCCTCCCCGCCATAGCCGGTGAAGGCCTCGTCCATGCCGCCGATCGCGGCATAGCGCTCCTTGGGAAGGGCGAAGGACAGGCCCCAGCATTCGCCGTGGTCGGGCTCCCGCCGGATGCCTTCGGCCGGCACGGGCGGCTTGGACGGATGCGTTCGCCCGAGCGCGTCGAGCTGGTCGAAGTCGAGCCCATCGCCGACCGCGCCGTCCGGAAGATAGAGCACCTCGCCGAGAAAGAGCCCGGCACGGCCCGCGGCGGCGGTCCCATAGGCTTCGACCAAGCCGGGAGACGGAATGCAGTCGACGTCGAGAAAGACCAGAAGCTCGCACGCCGCCGCCTCGGCCGCGCGGTTGCGGGCGGCGGCCAGCGGCATCGGGTCGCCGGGAACATGGATGTGGCGGACGGGACAGCCGGGATCGGGCAGGTCGGCGTGGGGCGCGTCCTGCATCCAGGCGATCACCAACTCCGCCGGCGGCCGGGTTTGCCGGGCAAGGCCTTGCATGAGATGGACGAGGTGATCGCGCCGCCCGCGAACGAGCGTCAGGACGCTGGCTTGCACGACGCCGCCCTCGCCCGCTCGCGGAAGTGATGGACGCCTTCGATGATGCCGAGCGCATGCGTGCGGCGGGCGACGTAGGAATGCGACAGCGCGGGCAGGCGCGCCAGATCGTCGGAGAAGTTCGCCACGATGATCGCCTGCGGGATCGTGCGCAGCATCTCGATGTCGTTGCCGGAATCGCCGGCCACGAAGACCGCTCCTTCGACAAGGCCGTAGCGGCGTCGCACGAAGTCGACCGCGGTTCCCTTCGAGGCACGCAGCGGCAGGATATCGAGATAGCGCCCGTGGCTGTGGATGACCGAGCAGGAGAGGCCCGCGCTCTCCAGCGCGGCGCGCACGCGCGCGACGGTGTCGCGGCTTCCGTCGCTGAAATAGCTCAGCTTGTGCGAGCGCTGCTCGAGCGGCGCCTGCGGCAGGATCCCGGAAACGTTCGCGATCGCCGCCTGCGCGGCATCGCGATTCCAATTGCGCGAGACGATGGCGCGCCAGGCGCGGTCCTGGCTGTAGCTCGTGCCGTTCTCGTCGAGATGGTAGATCTCCGAGCCGACCGAGGTGATCATCACCTGCGGACGCGGCGCGTCGTGCTGCTCCAGGATCGCCATCGCGCTGTGGAACGAGCGCCCGGTCGCCACGCCGAACACGAGACGCTCCTGCTCGTGGCGCCATTCGGAAAAGGCGCGGATCGATGCGACGCATCCGACCAGCGTGTTGTCGATGTCGCTGACGAGGAGTTGCAGCGGATCGGCGACCGGCTCGACGGGATGCAGCAGCCGGTCGATCAGGCCATGGTAGCGGTCGGCATGGCGCGTCCAGTCGTAGGCCTCCGCCGCCCTCGCGCCGGCCTTGGCGTATCGGTCCCAGAGAGCGGGATCGCCCAGGATGCGCAGCGTCGCATCCGCGATCGCATCCAGCGAGCGGGGATCGACGAGAATGCCGTTCGCGCAGAGCTCCACGATGTCGTTCGGCCCGCCGGAATCGGTCGCCACCAGCGGAAGGCCGCTGGCGGAGGCCTCGAGAAGCGTCAGGCCGAAGGGCTCGTTCAGCGCCGTGTTGACAAAGACGCCGCGCCGCTCGCGCGCATAGGCGTAGATCGCCGGCACGTCGTCCGGCCGGTGGGTTTTCGGATAGGCGACGGAGCCGTAGAGATCGTAGCGGTCGATGAGATGGAGGATGTCCCCGATCGTCTCGGACATGTCGCCGTCGAGATCGGCATAGTCGTCCCGCGTGCCCGCCACGATCACGAGATTGGCCGCCGCACGCAGGCGGGCGGAGCGTCCGAAGGCCTCCACGAGTGCGGCGAGGTTCTTCTTGCGCACGGGGCGCGCGATGGCGAGGACGACGGGCTTTCGGGGATCGGCGAGGAACCGGTCGATCGAGGCGTCGACGGCGGCGCAGGTCGCGGCCCCGGAGAAGCGTGCAAGGTCGCTGCCGGGCGGCAGGATGCGGATGCGGCCCGGCTCGTAGGCCTCGTATCCGGCCCACTGCACCTCGGCCTCGTCGCGCGAGGAGGCGATGACGAGCGACGCGCGCGACAGAGCCGTTTCCTCGCTCGCGATGCGCTGGGCGAGGCCCGGAATGGCGGCGGCCTCGGGACCGAGCGCCTTTTCCTTGACGCGGCCGAGCGAGTGGGCGGTGAAGACGAAGGGAATCCCGAGCCGGTCCTCCACGATCGCCGCGACGCTGGCGGCGTCGGCATAGTGCGCGTGCAGGATGTCCGGCCGCTCGCCCCCGCCTTCGATGAAGCGGATCAGGGCCTCGGCGAAGCTCGGCACCTCGGCGTGGAGCGCTTCCTTCTCGAGGTAGGCGTGCGAGTGGCTGTCGAGCCGCACGATCTCGACCTTGTCGCCGACGCGCTCGAAGGGCTCGGCATAGTCCGTCCCGAGCCGGCCCTGGAAGCGCCGCGTCGCGATCACGATGCGTTTCGTCGCCGCATCGCGCGCCGAAGCCTCGACCAGATCGAGCAGGTAGCGGATATGTCCCCCGGTATCGGCGGTCACGCCGTATTCGACGTCTTTCGCCCGAAGGCAGCCCTGAAGGGCGATGTGGAGCACGAACATGAACATCCCTGACCAACGCCGAGCGGCGACCTCGTCTCGGCAGAGAGACTAACCGTGCCCGATAGTCTTTCGACACCGAACGGCAGTATTCTCCGCGTCGCGCAGGTCGCTCCGACAATCTTTCCGGTTCCTCCGCAAGATCACGGCGGCACCGAAAGAGTCATTCACGACCTTTCCGTCGCACTCGTAGACATGGGTGTGCACGTAACGCTCTTCGCACCATCGGACAGTGCGACCAATGTGACTCGCGTTGGATTGCTTCCAAGTTTGGTTAGCTTGGAACAGACTTACGGGACCGTGCCGCCGTCGATTCCGGCCGTGCTCGAAGCCGCGCGCATGGAGGATCTCCGTCTGCGCCTGGACCAGTTCGACATCGTGCATTGCCACGGTGAATTCTTCCACGCCGCGCTTCTCGGCGAGCGACGCCGGCACAGCCTGACGACGATCCACTGGCGGGTGGACGAGCTCGACCGCAAGCTGTTCTTCCAGACCTTTCCGGATCTGCCGGTCGCGGCGATCTCGGCCTCGCAAGGCTCCGAGCTTCCCGCCTCGAACCTTGCCGGCACCGTCCTCCACGGGATCGAGAAGAACCGCTACGGCTTCTCGGCCGGTCCGGGCTCGCATCTCGCCTTCGTCGGACGGATGACCGACCAGAAGCGGCCCGACGTCGCGATCCGCGTGGCTGCGGCGGCCGGCCGGGCGATCCGCCTCGCCGGCACGGTGGATGTCGGCAACCCCACCTATTTCGAGCGCCACGTCCGGCCGCTCCTGTCGGACCGGGCGGTCTATGTCGGCCCGGTCGGCGACCGCGCCAAGGGCGAGCTTCTGGGGAGCGCCGAGGCACTGCTCTTCCCCGTGGACTGGCCCGAGCCCTTCGGCCTCGTCATGATCGAGGCCATGGCCTGCGGGACCCCCGTCGTCGCCTGGGATCGCGGTTCGGTGCGCGAGGTGGTGGAGGACGGGATCACCGGCTTCGTCGTCCGCTCGGAAGCGGAGGCGGTGGAGGCGCTCGGGAAGATCGGCACGATCGACCGCGCGGGCGTGCGCCGCCGCTTCGAGGAGCGCTTCACCTCGCAGCGGATGGCCGCGGATTATGTGGCGCTCTACGCCCAGCTGATGGAGACCTGATGCGCACCGCCCTCATCACCTGGGACTATCCGCCCTGGCCGAGCGGCCTGTCGACGGCGGCCGGCGAAATCGCCGAAGGGCTCGCCGCCGCGGGCGCGGAGGTCACGGTCTTCACGCTCGGCCGGGACGCCACCTCGCGCGAAGGCGGGATCACCGTCGTCGGTTGCGCGCTGCCGGAGGGAGGGCGTCTCGCAACCCTGCGGCTCTGGGGCGCGGCGGGCCATCTCGCCGCGCCGATCGCGTTCCGCAACGCGGTTCTCGCCGAGCATCGCAGGCGTCCCTTCGACGTGGTCGAGGCCACGAACTGGTATGCGCCCGCCGCCGCCCTCGCCCTTCGCGCGGAGATGGCGCTCGTCACGCGCAATTCGACGCCCGCCGCCTTTTCGCGCGACCCCGCGACGCGCCTGCGCGACCGGCTCGACGCCGCCACCGCCGATCGGCTCGAACGATTTCAGGCGCGCGCGAGCGACGGGCTGATTTCCAACACCGCCGAACATGCACGGCGGATCTCGGCGGAGTACGGCCTGACCGACGGCGCCCGGCCCCATGCCGTGATCGGCCTCAGCCTCGCCCCGGCGACGATCCGGCGCGGCGCGCAAGCGGCCTATCCCGGAGAGGACGGCCCGCTGCGCCTTCTCTTCGTGGGGCGGGCGGAGCATCGCAAGGGCTTCGACGCGCTGATGGACGCGACGGCGATCCTGTCCGCCGAGGTCGCGGCCGGCACGCTGCCGCCCTTCGCGCTTCGCCTCGCCGGCGTCGAGGCCGAAGCCTTGCCCGGCGGGATCGGCGAAACCGCGCGTTCGTTCATCCAGCCGCTCGGTACGCTATCGCCCTCGGCGCTGGCGGAGGCCTATGCCGACGCCCATGCCGTGGTCGCGCCGTCGCGCTACGAGAGCTTCGGCCTCGTCTACCAGGAGGCGATCGCCTATGGCCGGCCGCTCGTCGCCTCGAACGAGGATGCGAGCGCCCGGCAGTTCGTCGGCGACACCGGCGCCGGTTCCATGGCGAGCGCCACGACGGGCCCGGCGCTGGCCGACGCTCTGCGGCCTGTGATCGCGGATGCGAACCTGCGCGCGCGGCTGCGGGCAAAGGCCGAGGCCGCGGCCGGGCGCTTCACGCGGGAGACGCTCGGATCCGAGACGGCAGCGCTCTATGCGGCGGCGATGCGACGCTTTCAGCGGCGGTAGGGCGTGAGCAGCAGTCGCGCCTCCTCCAGGCGCCCGCCTCCGGGCGCCATCGCTTCGTAGCGATGCGAGCGCGCGTCCACATGGGCGCGTCCGAGATGATGATCGATCGCGCCGTGGAGTGCGATGGAACTGTCCTGCCACGGGCGATCCGGCCGTTCGTGGACGCAGCCCACATAGCGGATGCCGCGATGGTTCAGGCGGTACTGCGTGTCCGGGTGGAGGTCGGACAGGACGCCGTCCACGAGGTTGCGGCGGGGCAGGCCGATCGAGCGCAGGCCCTGGCGCTCGGCTTGGCGGACGAGGGCGCCGAGCAGCGCGCCGGTCTGCGGCGCCAGTGTCTCGTCGGCGTCGAGCTGCAGCATCCAACCCTGGCGCGACAGAGCCTGGAGGGCGTTGCGCTGCCCGGCAAAGTCGCCTCCCAGGGGACGGGCCGCCAGGCGGACGGCCCGATCGGGAAAGCCTGCGACCGTCAAGGCGTCCGGGACAAGCGGCGTGTCGTCGAGGAGGATGGCGACGTCATCGGTCCAGGCGGCATGGGCGGGGAGGCTCGACAGGACCCGGGCCAGCTCGTCCCGTCGGCAGAGGATGCCGAGCGAGACGAGCGGCTCTGCCGGCCTGAGGTCGAAGAGATCGGCGGCGGCGGCCAGGTTCGAATGGGGCTGACGCAAGGCCTGCGCCTGGACCGCGTCCGCCGGCTCGACGCCGCGCCGGCGGGACGTCGCGGCGATGCGGAGCGTGTAGATGTCGAGACCGAACGGCGCGGTCTCCCCGGACGTGAAGCTCCGGCCTTCCAGGACGGCGCTGAGCGCGAGGCGGACCGCCTCCGGCTCCGCTCCCTCCGCCAGGAGCAGGCCGCAGAACGAACAGGCGAGCGCGAAGCTCCGGCTGCCGCCGGACGGATAGTCGAGATGCCGGTCCGTCGGCGCCAGCGCGCGCGCCGCACAGAGCGGGCAGCGGTCGGCGCTTGGACCGCTCATGGCGCCAGGTTCGCGTCGAGCGCGTGGAGGTTGAGGCGTCCGGCCCCTCGCATCGCCTCGAACCAGCGCCGCTCGGCCTGCCAGCCATGCCCGTCCCAGCCCTCGAAACCGAAGCCGTGAATGCCGATCGCGACGTTCCGCGACAGAATCGCGAGTAGATGGAGGGTGACGAGAAATCCCGTGCTCGGCACGGCGGCCGGGGTGCAGGAGGCGCCGAGGATCGTCCGGGCGTCGCGATGCACGCAGTCCGGCAGCATCGCGATCTCGGCGCCCAGCGGGGCCAGCCGGACCTCGGCCTGGCGCGTCCAGTCGCGCCCGTCCTCGTTCCGATCGTCGGCAGGACCGTCCTTTCGCGGGAATGGAAACAGGATGATCCCGGCACCGCGCACGACGGGACGCCGGACGAAGTCGGGATCCTCGAGCCATTCGCGCATCTGCCCGCCATGGTTGACGAGGGCGAGATGCGTGACGCGGCGTCCCGCGCGGGCGCCGAAGCCGGCCGCGTTGTTGAACCGAACGACCCAGTCCGCCGCATCGATGCACGCGCCCTGATCCGTCATGTCCGGCGCATTGCCGACCACGGCGACGCTGCGCGGCTGCGGGTCGATGTCCCTCTTCATCGCGATCGTTCCGCCCCCTTTTCCCGAAGGCGCGGTTAGATGCGCCTTCGCGGCGGTTCGGAAAGGGCTCGATCTTTCGCCCCTCGACGCACGGATCGCGCCACGCCCTTCTGCCGTCATTGGGAAGGGTCCTGCGATGACCCCTGCGACGTATCGCCGGTGCCGGGTCGAAAGATCGTCAGCTCGCCTTATTTAGCCGTGCCGCCACGCCGGCCTCAACGCCACGTCCGACCCCAACGCCACGTCCGGCGACGCGTCGTCGCCGAACCTCGGGAGAACCATCCTTGCCGAAGCCGATCGCCTTCTTCGTCCATCACCAGGGACGGGGCCATGCCAACCGAACCATGGCGATCGCATCGCAATTCTCGCGCGAACGGCCGGTCTCGGTGCTGACGGCGGGGCCGCATCTGTTCGACGGATTTTCGCGCGACATCGAGATCGTCACCCTGCCGAACATGATCGGAGCCAGCGTTCCGACGCCGCGCCTCTACGCGGAGCCGACGCCGCAGGTGATGCACTGCGTCCCGCTCGGACTGCCCGAGATGCGGCGCACGATGCGCACGATCCTCGACCATCTCGACGACCGGCAGGTGGGCCTCTTCGTCGTCGATGTTTCGTCGGAGATCGCGCTCCTGTCGCGGATCGCGAGCGTGCCGGCGGTCCAGATCCGCATGCATGGCGACCGCTCCGACATCGGACATATCGGCTCCTACGAATCGTCCGTCGGGCTGCTCGCGCCCTTCGACGAGCGCATGGAACAGGACGACCATCCGGCGCATCTGCGCGCCAAGACCTTCTACACCGGCGGCCTCTGCACGACGCGTGACGCCGCGCCCTCGAAGGCGGAGGCGCGCTTGCGCCTCGGCCTCGATCCCGACCGGGAGATCGTCGTCGCCATCACCGGCGGCGGTGGCAGCGGCACGCCCTACGCGCCCCTGACGGTCGCCGCCCGCGCCGCGCCGGACGCCCTCTGGCTGACGCTCGGCCCGACCCATCGCGAGGGCCACGAGACCGATTTCGCCAATCTGTGCGAACGCGGCTGGGTGCCGAACGTCACGGATTATCTCGCGGCTGCGGACATCGTCGTCGCATCGGCCGGCGACAACACGGTGCACGAGATCGCCCGGCTCGGGCAGAGGCTGATCGTCATGCCGGAATGGCGTTACTTCGGCGAGCAGACGCGCAAGGCCGAAGCCCTGGTCCGGCTCGGCGCGGCGGTGAGCGCGCCGGCCTGGCCGGGCGATCTCGCAGGCTGGCAGTCGCTCCTGTCGGATGCGCGCGCGCTCGACGGCGGCGTCATCCGGACACTCTACGATCCCGAAGCCGCCCGGAAGGGCGCGGGCTGGCTGGAGGAACTGACCGACGCGCTGTGGACCGGGGCCGCGAGCACGGCGCCCGCGCCGGCGCTGAAGGTGGTGGGTTGAGGGCGGAGCCGCCGACCGCGACGCTCGTCACGGTCCTGAAGGGCGGCGGCCGGTACGACGGCGCCTGGGTCGAGCGACTGGCCGCCGGCGCGCGCGCCTTCGCGCCCGCCTTCACGCGCGTCCTCTGCCTCACCGATCGCGAACTGGCCATCGACGGCGTCGACACCGTGCCGCTGCGACACGGCTGGCCGGGCTGGTGGTCGAAGATGGAGGCGTTCCGGCCCGGGCTCGTCCAGGGCACGGCCGTCCTCCTCGATCTCGACACGGTCTTTGCCGGCGACGCTTCGGCGCTGGCGACGCCCGGCCTTGCCGCGATGGAGGATCATTTCCACACGGGACGCCTGTCCAGCGCGATCCTGCGTTGGGAGGGCGACGAACTCGGCTTTCTCTACGAGACCTTCGCCGCCGATCCCGGGCGCTACATGCAGGCGGGCTCCTGCGGGACCGTGCCGAATGCGGTGCATGGCGATCAGGTCGTGATCGACCATCTCATGCGCGCCCGCGGCATCGCGCCCGCCTTCGTCCAAGCGGTTCATCCCGGCCTTCTCGACTTCTACGATCCGGCGAGCCGCGCCTTCGGGCCGATCGTGATCTTCATTGGCGATGCCAAGCCGGACGGCGCCAGCGAGCCGATCCGCTCGCTCTGGCGGGGACAGGGCGCCGATGCGGCTGCCTGATGTCGCTGCCGGCCTCCCGGTCGCGGCGATCGAGAGCTTCGGCGACCCCGCCGCCTTCGCGGCAAGCCCCCTCATCGCCTGCATACCCGCCTGCAACGAGGCCGGCTGGATCGGCCGCTGCCTGACGGCGCTGGATCGCGAGCTTTCGGCGGATGACGGCGTCCTTCTCCTCGCCAACGGCTGCACCGACGAAACGGTCGCGATCGCGCGCGGGCTCATCGGAGGCTGGACGCGTCCCGTCCTCGTCGTCGACGTTCGTTGGCGCGGGGGCGAGGGCAGCGCGCCGCTGGCGCGACGGCTGGTGCTCGACCTCGGCCATGCGCTGGCCCGCGAGGCCGTGCTCGTCTCGATCGACGGCGATACGATGGCGCTGCCGGGCCTGCGTGCCGCCTACGCGGCCGAGTTCGACCGGGGTTTCGACCTCGTCTGCGGCCGGATCGGTTTTCTGCCGGAGGAAGCCGCCCTCCTTCCACCGGCCGATCCGGAAAGCGAAGCAATCATCCGCGCCTATCGCGAAACCTCTCGCCACATCGCCGCGCTGATCCGGCCCGACCCGGACAATCCCTGGCCGCATCACGGCAATATCGGCGGTGCGAACTTCGCCCTGCGAGGCCGCGCCTATGCGCTGGCCGGCCCCTTGCCGACACCATCCTCCGGGGAAGACCGGGCTCTTCGGCGGCGCTTCGAGGCAAACGGGCTTCGGATCCGCTATTGCGAGGGCGCCAGGGTCGAGACATCCTGCCGCCTGGAGGGACGCGCCACGGGCGGCCTGTCCGAAGAGTTGAGGCGGAACCGCATCGAGGCGGACCCTCTCGTCGACGAACTGCTGGAGCCGCCGGCGACCCTCGTCCTTCGCCGCCGAGCGCAGGCCCGCTTCCTCGGTGCGCAGACGGCAGCGGACCGGCTGGCGGCGCTGGAGGGGTTGAAGCTCGGCGCCGACCGCGCCTTTGCTTGCGCCGGAGCCAGGGACGGGAACGGAAACGGCCCTTCGTGGAGATCGGCCGAGGAGGCCTGGCAGTCGGCGGAGGAGGCGAGCCCCGTCCTCAGACGCACGCGCCTTCGCCTCTCCGACCTGCGCCGCCATCTGCCGGCGCTTCGGCAGGCTCTGGAAACCCTGCGGCACGGCGTGTCCGACCACCCGCCTGCGATCGGGTCATGATCGGACCGGACAGGCCGCGGAAGGCGCGCGACGAAGCCCCGGCGGTCCGAACAGGGCTCCTGTCGAAGCGGACGGTGCCTCCGGCATGGCACGACGATGACCAGAGGCCGAGGCGCTTTCGCGCACGCGGCACCCGAACTCGGTGCGCCGGCGCGCGATGCCATCGCCTCCGCCGCAGGCGGGTCGCCGCCCGGGACGAACAGCGAATCCGTCAGATGTCGAGATTGGCGACCTGAAGCGCGTTGTCCTGGATGAACTCGCGGCGCGGCTCGACCTCGTCCCCCATGAGGCGGGAGAAGAGAAGATCGGCGTCGGTCGCGTCCGAGATCCGCACCTGGAGAAGCGAGCGGACTTCGGGGTCGAGCGTGGTTTCCCAGAGCTGCTCGGGATCCATCTCGCCGAGGCCCTTGTAGCGCTGGAGCGACAGGCCGCGGCGACCGACCTCGAAGACGGCGTCGAGGAGCGCCATCGGGCCGGAGAGTTCGCGCGTGGTTTCCTTGCGCTTCAGAACGGGCGCGGCGCCGTAGACATCCGCCAGCCGCTCGGCCAGCCGGTTCATCGCCAGCGCATCGCCGGAATGGATGAGGCCGGCGTCGAGGGTCTGCACTTCGGCGACGCCGCGCACGTTGCGCACGAAGCGATAGCCGTCGTCGACGGCTTCGCCGCTCCAACCGATCTCGCCCTCGTCCGCCAGCCGGTCCAGTCGCTCCGCGATCCCGGCCGCGATCTTCGCCGCGGCATCGCGGTCCTCGGCGAGGGCCGGGCTCAGAGCGCCTGCGATCGCCGCCTGCTCGACGACCATGCGGTCGTAGCGGCTGTGGAGACCGGCCAGCGTCGCACGGAAGCCGAGGGCATCGTCGACGGCGGCGCGCAGGTCGCGCCCGACGCGCACCTCGCCGGACGCCAGCGTCAGCGAGGCGTCGTCGAGGCCGCCCTCGATGAGATAGTTGTCGAGCGCCTTCTGGTCCTTGAGGTATTGCGACTGCTTGCCCTTGGTCACTTTGAAGAGCGGCGGCTGGGCGATGTAGACATAGCCCCGCTCGATCAGCTCCGGCATCTGCCGGAAGAAGAAGGTCAGGAGCAGCGTGCGAATATGGGCGCCGTCGACGTCGGCGTCCGTCATGATGATGATCTTGTGATAGCGCAGCTTGTCGGCGTCGAAACCGTAGGTCGAACCTTCGAACTGTCCGATGCCGGTGCCGAGCGCTGTGATCAGGGTGCCGATCTGGTCCGACGAGATCATGCGGTCGAAGCGCACGCGCTCGACGTTGAGGATCTTGCCCCGCAGCGGCAGGATCGCCTGGTTCTGGCGCGAGCGCGCGCCCTTGGCCGAGCCGCCGGCGGAATCACCCTCGACGATGAAGATCTCGGATTTCGCCGGGTCCTTCTCCTGGCAGTCCGCGAGCTTGCCCGGCAGCGTCGAGACCGACATGGAATCCTTGCGCACCGTCTCGCGCGCCTTGCGGGCGGCGGCGGCGGCGGCGGCGGCCTGGATCACCTTGGCGACGATGACCTTCGCCTCGGCCGGATGCTCCTCCAGCCAGGTCGCGAGCGCCTCGTTCATGGCGCTTTCCACGACCGGGCGCACCTCGGAGGAGACGAGCTTGGACTTCGTCTGCGAGGAGAATTTCGGGTCCGGCACCTTCACCGAGAGAACCGCCGTCAGGCCCTCGCGGCAATCGTCGCCCGACAGCGTCAGCTTTTCCTTCTTGGTGAGGCCGGAGCTCTCGCCGTAGCCGATGATCTGGCGCGTCAGCGCGCCCCGGAAGCCGGCGAGATGCGTGCCGCCGTCGCGCTGGGGGATGTTGTTGGTGAAGCACAGCACGTTCTCGTGGTAGCTGTCGTTCCACCAGAGCGCGCATTCCACCGTGATCCCGTCGCGCTCCGCGTTCACCGTGATCGGCTCGGGCAGCGAGGGCTTGCGGGCATTGTCGAGATATTTGACGAAGGCGACGAGACCGCCCTCGTACATCAGCTCCACGCGCTTCTCGTCGGCATGGCGCCGGTCGGTGAGGACGATCGCGACCCCGGAGTTCAGGAAGGCGAGCTCGCGCAGCCGGTGCTCCAGCGTCGGGAAATCGAATTCGACCTTGGTGAAGGTCTCCTGCGAGGGCTGGAAGGTGATTTCCGTGCCGGTGTCCGATCCCGCATCGCCCGTTTCCTGGAGCGAGCCGTCCGGAACGCCATGCGTGAAGGACATTTCGTGGATCCGGCCCTTGCGGCGGATCTTCATCTTCAGCCAGACCGAGAGCGCGTTGACGACGGACACGCCGACGCCGTGGAGGCCGCCGGAGACCTTGTAGGAATTCTGGTCGAACTTACCGCCGGCATGGAGCTGGGTCATGATGACCTCGGCCGCCGAGACGCCCTCGCCCGTGTGGATGTCGGTCGGAATGCCGCGACCGTTGTCGGTTACGGTGACGGAGCCGTCGGCGTTCAGAGTGACCGTGACCTTGGTCGCATGGCCTGCCAGCGCCTCGTCGATGGCGTTGTCGACCACCTCGTAGACCATGTGGTGCAGGCCGGAGCCGTCGTCGGTGTCGCCGATATACATGCCCGGGCGCTTGCGCACCGCGTCGAGGCCCTTGAGAACCTTGATGGAATCAGCACCGTATTCGGCGCTCGGGCTGTTCTGCTCTGCGTCTGACATGGAGGTCCTTGGCAAGGTATCCGGGGAGGTCCCCGGATGGCGGGCGACCGCGCGAGCCGTACGATCGACTCGGAATGGCCGTTCACGCAGAGAATATAAGGGTTTTTGCCCGTCAAACCAACCTCTCGGCTCCAGGGCCCGCAGAACCGGAACCGGAACGGCCGGCCGCCGGTTGGTGGCCATGGGGTCGCAGACGAACCTCGAACCGGAAGGACCGCCGCGCCCGGCGGAAATGCCCATGAAACGAATGGCCGCCGTCGTCCTCGTCGCCGCCCTCGCCGGCTGCACCTCGCCCTATCCGAACGGCACGCCGATCGCCGGCGCCGAGGTCGGCGCCAATCCCTACCGGCGCGGCACGCCGGAATTCTGCGATCAATATGCCCGCCAGACCGCGGCCAACGACTATGAGACCGCCCGCGATTCCGAGGATTCCATCGGCTCGAACCTCATCTCGGCACAGCAGGCGCGGGTGCGCGGCGACGCCGCCTATCGCCGCTGCCTCGCCGGCCGGACCGGCTGAGGCCGTTCCGGCCGTGGGACATCGCGACCTCCCTTCCCCCTCGCAGGACTCTCGGACGGCGCGACGAGCCTCAGCGCGGCGCGGTCGCGACGGCCCCCTGGTCCGCCGCTTCGGGCCGTGCGTTGATGAGGACGGCATTGGCCTGCGGCGCCGCCTCGACGCCGAGGAACCGCGAGGGATCGGAATCGCCGGGCACCAGTCGGGGGCGCGGGGATCGCCGTCCGGCCCGAAGCGCTCGGTGAGAGCGCCGCGGATGCGGTGCGGCACGAGCCGCAGCGCCTCGGCGATCGAGCCCTCGCGCACGACGCCTCTCACCAGGAGGATCTGGGCGTCCGGCGTCAGCTGATCCAAGGACGCGTCGACGCGGTCGAGGCCAGCGCATCCGCCGTCAGCGTGCAGGCGGCGACGGCCTCCGGGAGATCGCGCTTCACCTCCACGCTCCATGCGACGGTACGCGGACCGGTGCGGGTGTGGTTCTTCAGCCAGACGTTCCAGATCGCCGAGTTCGGCGCGAAGACGAAGAGACCGTCATAGGTTTCGAGATGGCAGACGAAGAGGCCGATCTCGCGCACGGTGCCGGAAAAGGTCTGCGTCTCGATATAGTCGCCGACGCGGAACGGCCGCAGCCAGAGAAGCATGATACCGGCCGCGATGTTCGTCAGCGTGCCCTGCAGGGCCAAGCCCACGGCGAGGCCTGCGGCACCCAGCACGGCGAGGAGCGAGGTGGTCTGGACGCCGAGCTGGCCGAGCGCGAGGATCACCGTGAAGATCACGACGACGTAGCGCAGGATCGAGACCAGCGGCGCGCGCACGGTCTCGCCGATGCGCGTCGAATGGCGAAACGCCCGCGTCAGCGCCTCGCCGATCCAGCGCGCCAGGAACAGGCCGGCGACGAGGATGAGAAGCGCGGCGATCAGCTGCGGCAGGAACAGAACGGCGCGATCGACCAAGCGTGCGGCGAGCGCCGAGGTTTCCTGGATGTCGAGGGGCTGCATGACGGCTCCGTGCCCGTTGGAAGGAGTGGGACCAACGGGACAGGCTGCAATGCGTTTCGCACGTGCGAAGGGAAAATCGCGGCCGACGCCGAAGCGGCTCGACCACGACGGTGAAGGATCGACGCCCCTTCCGAGCATCGATCCTTTGAGGTGGGGCCCGACGGTCTCCGGAAGCGGCCGGCCTCCCTGGATCGTCAGATCGAGGGCGTGCCCTTTGGCGGCTCCTTGGGCTCCTCGGGATCGATCAGCCCCTCGAAGAGCGCGGTCGACAGATAGCGCTCGGCGAAGGACGGGATAATGACGACGATCATCTTGCCGGCATTCTCCTCGCGTCGGCCGACCTTGATGGCGGCGGCGAGGGCTGCACCCGAGGAAATGCCGACGGGCACGCCTTCCAGCCGGGCGACGAGGCGGGCAAGCTCGAAGGACTCGTCGTTGGAGACGGTGATCACCTCGTCATAGATGCTTTTGTCGAGGATCGGCGGGGCGAAACCCGCGCCGATGCCCTGGATCTTGTGCGGGCCGGGCGTGCCGCCGGAAAGAACCGGCGAGGCTTCGGGCTCGACCGCGACGATCTTCACCGCGGGCTTGCGGCTCTTCAGCACCTGTCCGACGCCGGTGATCGTCCCGCCCGTGCCGATGCCGGAGACGAGGATGTCGATCCCGCCCTTCGTGTCGTTCCAGATCTCCTCGGCCGTCGTCACGCGGTGGATCTCGGGATTGGCGGGGTTTTCGAACTGTTGGGGGATGATCGCGTTCGGGATCGAGGCGGCGAGTTCCTCGGCCTTGGCGATGGCGCCCTTCATGCCCTTGGCGCCTTCGGTCAGGACGAGCTCGGCGCCCAGAAGGCGCAGCATCTTTCGCCGCTCGATCGACATGGTCTCGGGCATGGTCAGGATGAGCTGGTACCCCTTGGCGGCCGCGGCGAAGGCAAGACCGATGCCGGTGTTGCCGGAGGTCGGCTCGATCAGCGTCGTCTTGCCCGGCACCAGCCGACCCTCGGCCTCGAGCCGCTCGATCATGGCGACGCCGATGCGGTCCTTGACGCTGGAGGTCGGATTGAAGAATTCGAGCTTGGCGAGGAGATGGGCCTTCACGCCCTTCTCGCGGGCGAGCTTGTCCAGACGGACGATGGGCGTGTCGCCGATCGTGTCGACGATCGAATCGTAGATCCGGCCGCGTCCATGCGTGCGGGCTTCGTTGGCGGGGTTGTCCATGGGGGGTCTCCTCGTTCCCGTCGGTGGGTCCAGCATAGGCAGGATTCCGGGTGATGCCGAGGGAAAGATGTTCGCCGGAGGGCTTCGGCCTAGAATGGCTTTGCGCAGCACGGCGAGGATCGACCCGCTCGCTCCAGGCTCGCACCCGATCTGCGGCCTTTGTTGCAAATGCCGGCGCCGACGGCAGCGTACGGTTAAAGCCGTCCGTCCCCGCCCGCGCCGCGTTGACGTTTCGTTAAGCCGGCGTTGATCAAGGTGAAGCCTTGTTCTTCAAGACCTTGATCGGGATGACCCTATGGATCGGCACACCGATGGCACCGGACGGCTGGCTCTGGAAGTGTTCGGCCTCACGGCCGCGATCGCGCTCGTCGTCGTCATCGCGGCGTTCCACACATTCGACGGCTTCGGCGACAGCGCACAAGCCGCCCTGGCCTTCAGCCTGACGGCCCTCGGGCTTGCCGCCGTTCCGATCCAGCTCTTCGTCGTCGTCCGGATGAGCCATCTGGCGCGGGAGAACTCCCACCTCTACTCCCGCGCGACGCGGGACGGGCTGACGCAGGTGTTCAACAAAACGACCTTCCGCGCCCGTGTGGAAGCCGAGATCGGCAACGAGCGCCGCCGGCGCGGCGACAACACCCAGTACACGCTTCTCATCGTCGATGCCGACCACTTCAAGCGGATCAACGACCGGCTCGGACACGCGACGGGAGATCAGGCTCTGATGGCGATCTCGCGCACCCTCAAGCGTTCGGTGCGCAGCGACGACCTCGTCGGACGGATCGGCGGCGAGGAGTTCGCGATCCTCCTCAAGGGCGCGGGCATCGAGGATGCGCGGATCGTGGCCGAGCGCCTGCGCCTCGCCGTGCAGAAGCTCACCGTCGGCCCCCGCGGACGATCGACCGCGCTGTCGGTCTCGATCGGCGGGATCTCGTTCGCCAACAGCCTCGCCTACGATTCGATCTACCGGATCGCCGACGCCCATCTCTACCGGGCCAAGAAGAACGGGCGCAATCGCGTGGACCTCACCAGCGTCGTGCGGCCGCTCGCACCGGGGTCGAACAATCGCGGCGCGACGGCGATGCTTGCCCGCAAGGTCGCCTGAGGCGAAACGCGGTGTCTCAGCGACCGGTCGAACCGAAGCCGCCATCTCCGCGCGGCGTGGCGGCGAGCGTCTCGACCTCGGCGAAGGAGGCCGTGACGACCGGGGCCAGGACGAGTTGCGCGATGCGATCGCCGTGCCGGATCGTGAAGGGAACCGGCCCGTGGTTGACGATGATCGCCATCAGCTCCCCGCGATAGTCGCTGTCGATCGTGCCGGGCGCGTTCAGCACGGTGACGCCGTGACGGGCGGCGAGGCCCGAGCGGGGTCGGACCTGGATCTCGTAGCCGTCGGGCACGGCGATGGAAAAGCCGCTGGGAACGGCGGCGAAGGCCCCCGGCATCAGGACGAGCGGCTCGGCCAGCGCGGCGCACAGATCGGCGCCGGCGGAGCCTTGCGTCTGATAGGCCGGAAGCGGCAGGTCCGCGCCATGGGGCAGACGCTTCAGAGAGACGAGCGGCGGGTTCATGCGACCGGTCCTTGGGATGACAGATGCCGGGCGATGTGCTCGGCCAGCCGGTCGGCGACCGCGTCCTTCTCCATCTTCGGCCAGGTCTCGACGCCGCCGCCGGAGACGAGATGCACGGTGTTGGTCGTCCCGCCCATCACCGAACCGCCCGTCGCGTCCGTCGAAACGTCGTTCGCCACGATCCAGTCGGCACCCTTGCGGGCGAGCTTGGAGGTCGCGTTGGCGATGAGATCGTCCGTCTCGGCGGCGAAGCCGACGACGAGCCCCGGCCGCTTCACGTGATGGCCGACGGTGGCGAGAATGTCCGGATTCTCCACGAGCGCGAGCGTCGGCGGGGCGTCGGCGCCCTTCTTCAGCTTGGCGGCGGCCGGCGTCTCGGTGCGCCAATCGGCGACCGCCGCGACGAAGACGGCGGCGTCGACGGGCAGAAGCCCCTCCACCGCCGCCATCATCTGCCGCGCCGTCTCCACCCGCAGGACGGCGACGCCGGCGGGATCGGGGATCGCAACCGGACCGGAGACGAGCGTCACCGCCGCGCCGAGCCGGGCGAGACTGGCCGCGATCGCATGACCCTGACGGCCGGAGGATCGGTTGGCGATGTAGCGGACGGGATCGATCGGCTCGTGCGTCGGGCCGGAGGTGACGAGGATGCGGCGACCCGCGAGCGGCCGGTCGGCCGGCCGCAGCAGGTCCTCCAACGCCGCGACGATCTCCAGGGGTTCGGCCATGCGCCCCGCCCCGGCCTCCCCGGCCTCCGCCATTTCGCCGCGGTTCGGCCCGACGAAGCGGATGCCGTCGGCCTCCAGCCGGGCGAGCGAGCGCTTCGTGGCGGGATGGTCCCACATGGCGGGGTTCATCGCGGGGGCGAAGAGGACGGGGGCGCGGGTCGCCAGAAGGATCGCGCCGGCGAGATCGTCCGCCAATCCCGCCGCCGTGCGCGCCATGCGGTCGGCGGTGGCGGGCGCGACGACCACCGCGTCGGCGTCGCGGGCGAGCCGGATATGGCCGACATCGGTCTCGTCGTCCCGGTCGAAGAGATCGCCGTGCACGCGGGACGCGGCAAGGGCACCAACGGCGAGCGGCGTCACGAACTCGCCCGCCGCCTTCGTCATCACCGGCGTCACCACCGCGCCCCGCTCGCGCAGGCGGCGGATGAGATCGAGCGACTTGTAGGCCGCGATGCCGCCGCCGATCACGAGAAGGATGCGTTGGGCGGAGAGGGTCATGGTCTGGAGCCTCACAGGGCGGACGATCCATCCGAGCCGGAGGATGGCGGGAGGATGTCAGGCCGATCGGATGTCCGTGTGAGTGAAGTCGTTGCCCTTGTAAAGAAGGGGAAGATCGCGGGCTACGGCGAGCGCATAGGAGAAACAGTCGCCGAAGTTCAACTGAGCCGGATGCCCACGGCCCTTTCCGAACCGCTCGGCACAGCGCAGGGCGAGCGCGGCCTGGTCCGAGTCGAATGGAACGATGGCGACGGCAAGACCGGCGAGGATGCCGTCGAGACGAGCAAGCCCCTCCGTTCCCCGGCGATGGAGCGTCAGGATCTGAAGTTCCAGCAGCGATGCGGCGGAGAGCAGAACTGGGCCGGTTCGTATGGCGGTCTCGGCAAGGCGTTCCGCATCGTCTTCCCCGTCGAGGATCGCGAAAAGGGCAGACGTGTCCGCGACGATCACGGCAGAAAGTCGTGGAGTTCGTCGCTGACCGCCTTCCAGTCGATGGGCTCGTCCGGGCGGCGGCCGAGCGCCACGACGCGCGCGAGACGCTCGCGCATCTCCGTCTCGTCCACGATCGCAGGCGGTGGACGAACGATGTCCTCCATCGCCGCCGCCCGCTTCTCCGTCGACGGCAGTTCGGCGACGAGACCGCTCAGAACGCGTCTGAGATCCTCCTCCATCGACAATCCCTGTCGGGCCGCCCGAACCTGCAGCTTGCGCTTCAGGTCCTCGTCGATGTTGCGGATCGTCAGGCTTCCCATCGGCATCGTTCCCTATCCTGCTCCAGAATAGGGAGGGATGCCGGCGATGGCAACGCGATCACCCCACCGTCAACTGCCAGGCGATGACCACCAGCGCGATAGCGGAGACGACCTGCGCGACATGGCCGATGGCGATGGCGACGCGGCTTTCCTTGGCGAGTTCGAGGAGGTCGTCGTCGTTGATGTGGATGCCGTTCTCGACGAGATCGGGGAGGTTCTTGGACAGGACCTCCATGCCCGTCGCGAAATCAGGCAGCCGATGGGCGATGCGCAGGAGCGCGTCGATGCCGGTGCGCGCGTCGCGCAGCTTCGCGGCGGGGCCGAGCTGGTTCAGGATGTAGTCGGAGACGACGGGCTCGGCGGTGCTCCACATGTTGAACTTCGGATCGAAGGACCGCGCGACGCCCTCCACCACGACCATGGTCTTCTGCAGGAGGATCAGCTCGGGCCGCGTCTGCATGTCGAAGAGTTCGGTCACCTCGAAGAGCAGCGTCAGGAGATGGCCCATCGAGATCGTCTCGGCGGGCTGGCCGTGGATCGGCTCGCCGATGGCGCGGAGCGCCTGGGCGAAGGACAGGACGTCCTGCCCGCGCGGCACGTAGCCGGCCTCGAAATGGACCTCGGCGACGCGCTGATAGTCGCGCTTGATGAAGCCGTAGAGGATCTCGGCGAGGAAGCGCCGGGAATCCTGTCCGAGACGGCCGACAATGCCGAGATCGACGGCCACGATCGTTCCGTCCGGCGCGACGAAGAGATTTCCCGGATGCATGTCGGCGTGGAAGAAGCCGTCGCGCATGGAATGGCGCAGGAAGGACTGGACGACGTTGACGCCGAGCTGCGGCAGGTCGTGTCCCGCCTCCGCCAGGGCCCGGACGTCGTTCATCTTGATGCCGTCGACCCATTCCATGGTCAGGACGTCGCGGCCGGTGCGCTCCCAGTCGATGCCGGGCACACGGAAGCCCGGATCGTTCGCGACGTTCTCGGCCATCTCGGAGGAGGCCGCCGCCTCCAGGCGCAGGTCCATCTCGATGCGGGTGGATTGGGCCAGCGTCTCCACGACCGCGACCGGCCGCAGCCGCCGGGTCGAGCGAACGAAGCGCTCCAAGAGATAGGCGGCGAAGGCGAAGGCTTCGAGCTCGCGCCGGAAGCTCTGTCGAATGCCCGGCCGGATGACCTTCACCGCGACCTGACGGAGCTCGCCGTCGCGCGTGCGCACCGTCGCCCGGTGGACCTGCGCGATCGAAGCGGCGCCGACGATCTCGCCGAACTCCACAAAGAGCTCGCCGATGCGCCGGCCGAGCGTCGCCTCGATCTCAGCGATCGCCTCCGCGCGCGGAAAGGGCGGCACGCGGTCCTGGAGGCTGGACAGCTCCTCGGCGATCTTCTGCCCGACGATGTCGGGGCGGGTGGCAAGGAACTGGCCGAGCTTCACATAGGAAGGCCCCAGACGGTTGAGGGCGCGCGACAGCTTCTCCGAGCGCGCCGCATGATCGGCGGACCGGCGGGCCATGAGGCTGGCGAGGCGGTGGAGAAGAAGGGCCGCCGCGGGGAGCCCCTCTGTCGGAAAGGAGGAGACGACGCCCTCCCGCGCGAGGACGAAGGCCGCGCGGACGAGCGCGAGCGTGCCGGAGATCGGATGCGCCACCGTGGTCTACAGCTTCCAGCCGGAGTGGATGCAGGCGATGCCGCCGGTGAGGTTGCGATGGGTCACGCGCTCGAACCCGGCCTGCCGGATGGCGCTCGCGAAATTTTCCTGATTGGGAAAGCGGCGGATCGACTCCACGAGATAGGCATAGGAATCACGGTCGCCCGCCACCGCCTGACCGAGCGCGGGAATCGCCTTGAAGGACCAGGCGTCGTAGATCTTGTCGAGACCGGCGACGTCGACTTCGGAAAATTCGAGGCAGAGAAAGCGTCCGCCCGGCTTCAGCACGCGGTAGGCTTCGGCGAGCGCCAGATCGATGCGCGGCACGTTCCGGATGCCGAAGGCGATCGTATAGGCGTCGTAGAGGCCGCTTTCGAGCTTCAGGTCCTCGGCATTGCCTTCGACGAAGGTCAGGCGGTCGGAGAGGCCGCGCTTCTCCGCCCGTTCCGCGCCGACGCCGAGCATGGAGGCATTGATGTCGAGCACGGTGCCGGACGCCCTGCGGCGCGAGGCTTCCACTATGCGGAAGGCGATGTCGCCCGTGCCGCCGGCGACGTCGAGGAAGCGGTAACCCTCCCGGTGGGGCGGCGAAAGCCAAGCGACCATGGCCTGCTTCCAGGCACGGTGGAGACCGCCGGACATCAGGTCGTTCATGAGGTCGTAGCGCTCGGCGACGCGGTGGAACACCTCGTTGACGCGCGCCTGCTTCTCCTCATGCCCGCCGACCGACTGGAACCCGTAGGTGGTTTCCATACGCTCGGGCTGGGTGACGCGAAGATCCGACATCTCGGCCTTCCTTCCTATCAGGGCGCGGCCACGCGCGATTGTCGTCATTGTCGTCCGACCGTCCACTTCCGCGACCGGAACGGACGGCGCAAGCTCTAGCCAGGATCGCGTTCGAGGCCAAGTTCCACCGGCCGACACATTGCGACGGCAGGGGGGCGGCGTCTAACTAACGGATCGGCGGCGATCCCGATCGCAGCCGGCCCGATCGAAGCCGGCCCGTTCGATACCGGCCTGTTCGATACCGGCCTGTTCGAAGCCGGCAAGCCCGAGGGACTTAAGCGGCCATGCCCGAATTGCCAGAGGTCGAGACGGTCCGTCGCGGATTGCAGCCCTTCGCGGAGGGCGCGGTCATCGCGCGGGTGGAGCTGCGTCGCCCGGACCTGCGCTTTCCCCTGCCGACGGATTTCGCCGCGCGACTCGCCGGCCGCCGGATCGAAAGTCTCGACCGGCGGGCGAAATATCTCCTCGCCCGGCTCGGTCCCGCCGGGGCCGGGGAGCCGGCGGCCGGGGGCGAGCCGGGCGCGGGACTGATCCTCGCCATGCATCTGGGCATGTCCGGCTCGTTTCGCGTGGAGACCGATTCCAGCTCCGTCGTGCCCGGCGTCTTCCACCATCCCCGTTCGGAGGCGAAGACCCACGACCATGTCCTCTTCCATCTCGACACCGAGACCTGGGGGCCCGTCGTCTTCGTCTTCAACGATCCCCGGCGCTTCGGCTTCATGACGCTCGTCGAGCCCTCGGAGATCGAGACCCATCCCCACTTTCGCGGGCTCGGGATCGAGCCGACCGGCAACCGGCTCGACGGCGAGGCGATGGCGGCGCTCTTTGCGAACCGCTCGACGCCGCTGAAGGCGGCGCTTCTCGACCAGCGGCTCGTCGCGGGTCTCGGCAACATCTATGTCTGCGAGGCGCTCTGGCGCGCGCGCCTGTCGCCGCGGCGCGAGGCGGGGAGCCTCGTGAAGCGAGACGGGCACGCGACGGCGCGGCTGGACGCCCTGGCGATCCACATCCGCGAGACGATCGCGGAGGCGATCGAGGCCGGCGGATCCTCGCTGCGCGACCATCGCCAGGCGGACGGCACGCTCGGCCTCTTCCAGCATCGGTTCTCGGTCTACGACCGAGAGGACGAACCCTGTCCCCGGGAGGGCTGCCGGGGGATCGTGAAACGGATCGTGCAATCGGGCCGCTCCACCTTCTTCTGCCCGGTCTGCCAGCGCTGAGACGGCGCAGCTCCGGCACGGCAGACGCCGGTTCCGGGTTGACGGCTCCTCCGGTCTTGCCTATAAGCCCGCGCATGTTCGGTGGCACCCGTGAGGCGCCGCCCTTCGTCATGTCGCTGCGGCCCTCCCCCTGGGAAGACCCTGGCCACATGGCCGGCAACCACAGACGAGAGAGAACCAAGATGGCCAATACGCCGTCGGCCAAGAAGGCCACGCGAAAGATCGAGCGTCGCACCGAGGTCAACAAGAACCGCCGCTCGCGCGTTCGCACCTTCCTTCGCAAGGTCGAAGAGGCGATCGCCGCGGGTGACAAGGATGCGGCCACCGCAGCGTTCAAGGCCGCCGAGCCCGAGCTGATGCGCGCCGTCTCGCGCGGCGTCTGGCACAAGAACACCGCGTCCCGCAAGGTTTCGCGCTTGGCCGGCCGCGTGAAGGCGATCAGCGCCGCCTGAACGGCTTCGCTCGACGTCTCCGTCTCGATGGTAAGAAGGGCCCGTTTCGCGGGCCCTTTTGATTCCGGGTGCGTTTCTCCCGTGATTCCATGGCTTCGTCATGGCTCCGTCACGAACGCTTCGCAACCGTGCGTCGCCCTCTTCGAGGCGACAAAAATAGTCTTTTGATTTCAAAGACTTGCAGAAGGTCGCGGAATCATTGCGTGATGCCGGCTAAGGAATTTTCGCAGAACCCTTGAGTCAAGCGGGGTCGCGCCGGACGGCCAAATTTAATCACGCGGGGTGCGCGCCTCGACCGCACCTTTCGAAAAACGTCAGCCCCCACAGAGCATTAACCGCACCTGCGCTCGCCTGTGGAGGACGGACCGGCCACAATTCCGCCCATTGATGCGCTGCGACCGATTGAATCGGGTTGCCGCGGCCATGCCTCTTTCGTAGTTTCCGACCTGCGGCATGAGGGTGAAAAGTCGACATGCGGGGATCCATTCGGCAGATCCAGGTTTTCTTCGATGAGGCCAATGGTCTCAACGAATTACGCCTCGGAAAAGCCGGAAGCTTAAGTCCCCGCTAAGACTTCTCGGGGCAAAACGCCCATCTCCATTTCCAGATGTTTCGTCGACCGTGCGATCCGGACCTTCCGGGCGTGCGCAGGGGGGTTTTCGTCATGAGCGGACGCTATGCGGGAGACGTTTCGTCTCGCGAATGCTGGACAGCATTGTCCGAAGATCGGGACGCCTTTCTGATCGACGTGCGCACGAAGGCGGAGTGGACGTTCGTCGGCGTGCCGGAGCTCGGCGAGGCCATGCGCGAGCCGCTCTTCCAGGAATGGCAAACCTATCCGAGCATGGCGATCGACCCGACCTTCGCGGCGACGGTCGCCGACGCGGTCGAGGCGGCCGGTGGCACGCGCTCGTCCAAGCTCTACTTCCTCTGCCGGTCGGGCGCCCGCTCGCAGGGCGCGGCCGCGGCCCTGACGCAGGCGGGCTTTTCCGACTGCTTCAACATCGCGGACGGGTTCGAAGGCCCCCCCGATCCGCAGGGTCATCGCGGCACCGTCGCCGGCTGGAAGGCCGCGGGCCTTCCCTGGGCCCAGCGGTGAGCGGCGTTCTCCTGCCCCGGATCGGGGATGGACCGCGCCCCATGACGGCAGGCTCCGGACGAGCCGCCCCGAGACAACCGCAGAGAATGGATGACGCGATGACCGAGATGCGCCAGAGCGCCGCCGGCCGGCCTGAGGGGGACATCCTCGAGCGGGTCAAGGCACGCCTCAAGGCGCAGCTCGGCCAGGACATTTTCGCCAGCTGGTTCCAGCGCATGAAGATCGACGAGATCGGCCGCGGCTCCGTCCGCGTTTCCGTGCCGACGGCCTTCCTGAAGACCTGGATCCAGTCGCATTACGGCGAGATGCTGCTCGCGGTCTTCGCCGAGGAGGTTCCCGGCACGTTGAAGGTCGATCTCGCCGTGCGCAGCGCCGTGCGCGGCGCCGGCCTCGCCATGCCCCAGAGCGCCCAGCGCCCGGCCGGCAGCCCGCCGGCGCCGCGGCCGGCCGCCAACCTCTCGAAGGCCGTGCGGCCCGCCGAGGCCGAGCGCTCAATGCCCGCACCGGCCCGCGCCTTCGATGCGCCGGCCGACGAGGCGGCGCGTCAGGGCTCCGAATTCGGCTCGCCGCTCGACCCGCGCTACGTGTTCGACACGTTTGTGGAAGGCTCCTCGAACCGCGTCGCCCTCGCCGCCGCCCGCGCGATCGCCGAGAACGGCCCGCAGTCCGTTCGCTTCAATCCGCTCTTCGTCCATGCGCAGGTCGGTCTCGGCAAGACGCATCTTCTCCAGGCGATCGCCAATGCCGCCGTTCAGCGCGAGGACCGCCCGCGGGTGGTCTACCTCACGGCCGAATATTTCATGTGGCGCTTCGCGACCGCGATCCGCGACAACCAGGCGCTCACCTTCAAGGAGACGCTGCGCGGCATCGACATCCTCATCATCGACGACATGCAGTTCCTGCAGGGGAAGTCGATCCAGCAGGAGTTCTGCCATCTCCTGAACGCGTTGATCGATTCCGCGCGGCAGGTGATCGTCGCCGCGGACCGGCCGGCCTTCGAGCTGGAATCGCTCGACAGCCGCGTGCGCTCGCGCCTGTCCGGCGGCGTCGCCATCGAAATGGCGGCCCCCGACCTCGACATGCGCAAGAGCATTCTCGAGACGCGTATCACGGCGATGAAGGTCGAGGATCCGAGCTTTGCGATCGACGAGAAGGTGGTCGACACGATCGCCCGGCGCGTCGTCGGCTCGGGCCGCGATCTGGAAGGCGCGTTCAACCAGATCGCCTTCCGCCACGCCGTCGGCCAGCCGCTTTCGGCCGAGCATCTCGACGATCTCCTGAACTCGCTGACGCGGACCGGCGGCGAGAAGCGGGTGCGCATCGAAGACATCCTGAAGTTCGTCTCGCGGCACTACAACGTCTCGAAGACCGACATCCTCTCGGCCCGGCGCACGCGCACCATCGTTCGCCCCCGCCAGATCGCCATGTATCTGGCGAAAACCATGACGCCGCGCTCGCTGCCCGAGATCGGCCGGCGCTTCGGCGGACGCGACCACACGACCGTGCTCCACGCCGTGCGCAAGATCGAGGGCGAGCGGCTCGCCGACGAGAAGCTCGGCGAGGAGCTCGACCTCATCCGCCGCATGATCGAGGACTGATCCGCTTCACGAAGGATCGTGCGGCCCATAAGATGGAGGGTCGCTCGACCTCGGAGAGGTGCGAACGGCCGCGGGCGGCACAAGGCCGACCTCAACGTCGGCGATTGTTTCGCCGATGCCTGCGCGCGCGATCGCGGCGTGCCTCTGCTCTTAAAAGGCGAGGACTTCGTCCACACCGACATCGAGGCCGCTTGACGGCGACACGGCTTCGGCGCGGCGTTTTCCATGTCGAAAGGAGCGGCTTTCCCCCCTTCCCCGCTTGCTCTACAAGGTTCTGACTTTTCCGGTGAGCGCGCCCATCCGCGCTCGCGAAGATCCCGAACGGTCGTCTGTCATGCGCATCATCATCGAGCGGTCCAACCTTTTGAAGACGCTGAGCCACGTCCATCGCGTGGTCGAGCGGCGGAACACGATCCCGATCCTGTCCAACGTCCTCGTCCGCACGGAAGGGGGCGCTCTGCGCCTGAAGGCGACCGACCTCGACCTCGAGATCACCGAAACGGTGCCGGCGAGCGGCGAGCAGGAGGGCGGCACGACCGTTCCCGCCCATCTCCTCTACGACATCGTGCGCAAGCTGCCCGACGGGGCGGAGGTGAAGCTCGCGACCAATGCCGACGGCAGCCACATGACGGTGACCTCCGGGCGCTCCAACTTCCGCCTGCAATGCCTGCCGGAACAGGATTTCCCCGACATCACCGCCGGCAGCTTCAGCCACGGCTTCAAGATCGCGGGCGCGGCCCTCGCGCGCCTCATCGAGCGCACGCAGTTCGCCATCTCCACCGAGGAGACGCGCTATTATCTGAACGGCATCTTCCTCCACACGATCGACGTCGGGGACAAGCTGGCGCTCCGGGCCGTCGCGACCGACGGCCACCGTCTCGCCCGCGCCGAGATGGAGGCGCCCGCCGGATCGGAGGGCATGCCCGGCATCATCGTGCCGCGCAAGACGGTCGGCGAATTGCAGAAGCTCCTCGACGGAACGGTCGAAGAGGTCGGCGTGGAGCTCTCGGACAGCAAGATCCGCTTCACCATCGGCGAGGTCGTGATGACCTCCAAGCTGATCGACGGCACCTTCCCGGACTATCAGCGCGTGATTCCGCAGGGCAACGACAAGGCGCTGACGCTCGACCGGCAGAGCTTCTCGGCCGCCGTCGACCGCGTGTCGACGATCTCGTCCGAGCGCGGCCGCGCGGTGAAGCTCGCAGTGTCCGGCGGGCAGCTGACGCTCACCGTCAACAGTCCCGATTCCGGCACGGCGACGGAGGAGCTCGCCGTCGGCTACGAGTCCGACGACATCGAGATCGGCTTCAACGCCAAGTATCTCCTCGACATCACCGGGCAGCTTTCCGGCGAGGATGCCGTGTTCATGCTGGCGGATGCCGGCTCCCCGACGCTGATCAAGGACGGCGGCGACGACGGCACGCTCTACGTGCTGATGCCGATGCGCGTCTGAGCATGGCCGCGCCCGGCGGCGCAGAGGCCCTGTCGAACACGATCGAGACGGAGCCGGACGAGATCCGGATCGGCGAGGAACCGGTGGCATCGGGTCCGAGCGTCGCCCTCTCGCGCCTGCGGCTGGCCGAGTTCCGCAACTACCGGAGCCTCGACGTCTCCCTGTCCTCGCGCTTCGTGGTGCTGGCGGGCGAGAACGGCGCGGGCAAGACCAACTTCCTCGAGGCCGTCTCGCTTCTCACGCCCGGCAGAGGCCTCCGCCGCGCCGCCTATTCCGACATCCTGCGGGAGGGTGCGTCGGGCTTCTCCGTGCGTGCCAGCCTCCTGTCGCGCGGTGAGACGCTGGATCTCCTGACGATCGCGCGGGCCGAGCCGGGCGCCGGGCTCCAGCGCATGGTGCGGATCAACGAGACGGCCGCCCGGAGCGCCGAGGAGCTTCTCGACCACCTGCGCATCCTCTGGCTGACGCCGGCGATGGACGGGCTCTTCACGGGACCGGCGGGCGATCGCCGCCGCTTTCTCGACCGGCTCGTCCTCGCGGTCGATCCTGCCCATGGCCGGCGGGCGGCCGATTACGAACGGGCCATGCGCTCGCGCAACCGTCTTCTGCAGGACGGGCGGGACGACGATTCCTGGCTGTCCGGCATCGAGATGCAGATGGCCGAGCTCGGCGTCGCCATCGCCTCGGCCCGCTCGGAGCTGATCCGGCTGATGGCCGCGATGATCGACGAGGCCGGCGCCGGCTCGCCCTTTCCCCAGGGCGACCTGCGTCTGGCCAGCGGCTACGGGTTCGGCGAGCCGAGCGGAGCGGCGGTGGATGTCGAAGACGAGGTCCGCAACGGCCTGCGGCGCCAGCGCGGGCTCGACCGCTCCGCCGGACGGACGCTCGAAGGACCCCATCGCGCCGATCTGGAGGTGACCCACCGCGCCAAGGGCATGCCCGCCGCCCTGTCCTCGACGGGCGAGCAGAAGGCGCTCCTGATCGGCCTGATCCTCGCCCATGCGCGGCTCGTCTCGGCCGTCAGCGGCCTTTCGCCCGTGCTCCTCCTCGACGAGGTCGCGGCCCATCTCGATCCCCGCCGCCGCGCCGCGCTCTTCGACATCGTGGAAGGGCTCGACGTCCAGTGCTTCATGACGGGCACGGACGCCTCGCTCTTCGAGGCGCTGGGCGGCAGGGCGCAGATGATCCCCGTCGCCGGCGGAACGGTCTCGGCATGAGCGGCGGCCCCATCCTCTCGCCCGGCGAGATCGGCCGCTACGCCCGCCACATCGTCCTCCCCGAGATCGGCGGCGGCGGGCAGCAGGCGCTCAAACGCGCCCGCGTCCTCGTGGTCGGCGCCGGCGGCATCGGATCGCCCGCGATCCTCTATCTCGCGGCGGCCGGCATCGGCACGATCGGCGTTGCGGACGACGACACGGTGTCCTTGTCGAACCTCCAGCGTCAGGTGCTGCACGGCACCGCCGATATCGGCCGGCCGAAGGTCGAGAGCGCGGCCGAGACCGTGTCCGACCTCAACCCGCATGTCGGCTTCGAGCCCCATCCCGTCCGTCTCGACGCCGGAAACGCCGCCGGGATCGTCGGGGCCTACGATCTCGTCCTCGACGGGTCCGACAATTTCGAGACGCGCTATCTCATGGCCGATACCTGCGAGGCCGTCCGCCGCCCGCTGGTGCTCGCCGCCGTCAACCGCTTCGCAGGCCAGTTGACCTTGCTCGCGCCCTTCGAAAGCGATGCCGAAGGCCGCGCGAACCCGTCCTATCGCGATCTCTTTCCCGCGCCGCCGCCATCCGGCCTCGTCGCCTCCTGCGCGGAGGCCGGCATCCTCGGCGTCGTGACCGGCATTCTCGGCACGCTCGCCGCGGCGGAGGCGATCAAGCGGATCTGCGGGATCGGCGAGCCGCTGGTCGGCCGCCTCCTGATGGTCGACGCGCTGACGATGCGATTCGAGGAGATCCGCTACCGACGCCGGCGCCGCTCCGCCTGACGCTCTTCCCCTTCCCGATCGGCCCCTTCCCGGATCGGCCCATTCCCCATTAGCCCTTCCAGCCCATCGGCAGTGACCTCATGACCACCGACACCTCCGCCCTCACCCAGCTCGGCCGGGCCGCCGCCATCGCCGCCTCGCCGGAGGATGCCGTGCTGGAGCGCGTGCCGAACCCGCATGCCGACACGAACTACGTCGCACGCTTCACCGCGCCGGAATTCACGTCGCTCTGCCCGGTGACGGGCCAGCCGGACTTCGCCCATCTCGTCATCGACTACGTGCCGGGCGACTGGCTGGTCGAGTCGAAATCGCTGAAGCTCTACCTCACCGCCTTCCGCAATCACGGCGCCTTCCACGAGGACTGCACGGTCGGCATCGGCCGCCGGCTCGCCGATCTCCTGGCACCCCGATGGCTGCGCATCGGCGGCTACTGGTATCCGCGCGGCGGCATTCCGATCGACGTCTTCTGGCAGACCGGCGCGCCCATCGACGGCGTCTGGCTGCCCGATCCGGGCGTTGCGACCTATCGCGGACGCGGATGAACCGAGAAGGGTTCGTCGGCGGGCTCGGCCGGCTGATCGGTCGGCCGCGTCGGCGCGACCGAGATCGCGGCATCGCGGAACGCCTCGCGGATCGCCTCCGCCATGCCCGTGACGGTCTCGCTGTCCGCGGCGGCGCTTCGAACGAGGCCGACCGTCGACGCGTCGATCAAGGCAAATCCGTCGTCCGGGCCGAGCACACGGCAGCTGGCGGGAACGTGGCTGCGCGTCAGCGGGGCGATGGCGAGGCCGGACGCGGCGGCGGCGAAGACCCCGCTGCTCGTATCGGCCGAATAGGCGACGCGATAGGCGCGCCCCATTCGGTCCAGGGACCGCAGCGCCGCCGCCCGGCACCAGTCGCTCGTCTCGCAGATCGTGATGGGCAGCGGATCGATCTCGTGCGGCGCATGGAGGATGGAACTCGCCCAGACCGTCGGATCGGTCGCGAGCCATTCGGCGGTGCCCGTTCCCGATTCCTCGAAGACGACGGCAAGGTCGATCGCGCCCGAGGCGACGGCGGCGCGGTTCACCGAGGACCGGGCATGGCGGACCGTCACCTCGACCTCGGGATGGCGCTTGGAAAAGGCGCCGAGAGCCCGCGGCAGGATCGTGTGGCTGTATTCCTCGGGAATGCCGATGCGCACGGGCCCGCCGAGGGCCGGCTCCGTCAGGCTTCTGGACGCCTCGTCGAGCAGCGCGACGATCCGCCGGGCCCGCGTCAGGAGCGGCATGGCGGTGTTGCTCAAGGCGACGCCGCGCGGGCCGCGCTCGAAGAGCGTCGCGCCCGTGTGCTCTTCCAGCCGCTTGATCTGGAGGCTGACGGCCGACTGGGTCCGGCCGACCATCTCGCCGGCGCGCGTGAAGTTCCCGGTGTCCGCGACGGCCAGGAAGGTTCGCAGGAGATCGCTGTCGAGATGAAGGGACATGGCCGATCCGTCATGAGTTCATCTCATGATAGGACCCCGAATAACTCATTTGTCAAATGACGGGAGCCGGCCGAGAGAGGGGAAGACCGCTCCCCTTTTCGAAAGGATCTCCGATGTCCTTGTTCATCGAACGCACAGGCTCCTCGTCCCGCAGCTTCGACCTTCTCGCCCGGATCCGGCGCTTGCGGCGAGAGCATCTCCAGCGCAAGGCGGCGCACCGGTCCTTGCAACGCCTGCTCGATCGAGGCGACGACTTCCTGCTCGAGGATGTCGGCATCGACCGCGAAACCGCTCATCGCCTCATCGGCGAGACGCTGGTCGTGCCGCACCGCGCCTGGGATCGATGGCAGTAGAGGGCTCGGCGCTGGCCTTTCGCCTCGAACTCCTTTATAGGGCGCCTTCATGCGATCCTGGTTCTCCCTCGGGAGGGCCTCGCGCATTCATGGCCCCGGCTGGACGACATCCCGGCCAAGGGCGACTCCCGAACCTCCATCCGAAAGGGCATTTCGATGTCGATCACAGCAGAGCGCAAGCAGCAGCTCATCCAGGAATTCGCCGTCAAGCCGGGCGATACGGGTTCGCCGGAAGTCCAGGTCGCGCTTCTATCCGAGCGCATCAACAACCTGACGGAACACTTCAAGGGCCACAAGAAGGACAACCACTCCCGTCGTGGCCTTCTGACCATGGTCTCCACGCGCCGCAGCCTCCTCGACTACCTGAAGCGCGTCGAAGAGCCCCGCTACACCGCGCTCGTCGCGCGTCTCGGCCTGCGCCGCTAAGCCTCTTCGGGCCCGCGCCTCGTCCGCCCGGGAACGGGCGGACGCGGCGAGACTGCAGACGGTGCGGGCGAAAGCCCCCGCCGATCGACGAGACCCTGTCATGGGGCAGGATAGCCGGATGCTTCCCCGGCATGATCCCTCATCCGGCTCGAGCCGAGAGGGACAGACATCGTGCCGAACCGCCGCCTCTTCGAGGCTCGCGCGGTTCCAACCGGAAGCCTCCCGCCGTCTTGCCCGTGACGCGAGTTCTCGAACCCATGAGAACGGCGCGCCCGCCCGGTCGATCCCGATCCGGGGCCGCGCATCACGAAAAGGCAAATGCCATGTTCAAGACCCATAAGGTCGAAGTCGAGTGGGCCGGCCGCCCGCTGACCCTCGAGACCGGCAAGATCGCGCGTCAGGCCGACGGCGCGGTGCTGGCGACCTACGGCGAGACCTGCGTCCTCGCGACCGTCGTATCGGAGAAGAAGCCCAAGCCCGGCTTCGACTTCTTCCCGCTGACCGTCAACTACCAGGAAAAGACCTTCGCGGCCGGCAAGATCCCCGGCGGCTTCTTCAAGCGCGAGGGACGTCCGTCCGAGAAGGAGACGCTCGTCTCCCGCCTCATCGACCGCCCGATCCGTCCGCTCTTCGCGGCCGGCTACAAGAACGACACGCAGGTCGTCGTTACCGTCCTGCAGCATGACCTCGAGAACGATCCGGACGTGCTCGCCATGGTCGCGGCCTCCGCGGCGCTCACACTGTCGGGCGTTCCCTTCATGGGCCCGATCGGCGGCGCGCGCGTCGGCTACATCAACGGCGCCTACAAGCTCAACCCGCATGTCGACGAGATGCCGGAGTCGGAACTCGACCTCGTCGTCGCCGGCACGCAGGACGCCGTCCTGATGGTCGAGTCGGAGGCCCACGAGCTTTCGGAAGACATCATGCTCGGCGCCGTCATGTTCGGCCACCGGGGCTTCCAGCCGGTGATCGACGCGATCATCAAGCTCGCCGAAGCCGCCGCGAAGGAGCCGCGCGACCATAATGTCGCCGATACGTCCGCGCTCGAGGCCGAGATGCTCGGCATGGTCGAGGGCGAGCTGCGCGCCGCCTACAAGAACACCGACAAGATGGCCCGCTACGCCGCCGTCGACGCGGTGAAGGCCAAGGTCACCGCGCATTTCCTGCCCGAAGGCGAAGACCCGAAGGCACCCAAGGAGGTCGTGAACGCGGTCTTCAAGGAGCTGCAGGCCAAGATCGTCCGCTGGAACATCCTCGACACGGGCAGCCGCATCGACGGACGCGACCTCTCGACGGTCCGCCAGATCGTCGCCGAAGCCGGCATCCTGCCGCGCACCCACGGCTCCGCGCTCTTCACGCGCGGCGAGACGCAGGCCCTGGTGGTCGCCACGCTCGGCACGGGCGAGGACGAGCAGTTCGTCGACGCGCTGACCGGAACGTACAAGGAGACCTTCCTCCTTCACTACAACTTCCCTCCCTATTCGGTCGGCGAGACCGGCCGCATGGGTTCGCCCGGCCGCCGCGAGATCGGCCACGGCAAGCTCGCCTGGCGCGCGATCCGTCCGATGCTGCCCGCCAAGGAGCAGTTCCCCTACACGATCCGCGCCGTCTCCGAGGTCACGGAGTCGAACGGCTCCTCCTCCATGGCGACCGTCTGCGGCACCTCGCTGGCGCTGATGGATGCCGGCGTTCCGCTCGGCCGTCCCGTCGCCGGCATCGCCATGGGCCTCATCAAGGAGAACGAGCGCTTCGCGGTCCTCTCCGACATTCTCGGTGACGAGGATCATCTCGGCGACATGGACTTCAAGGTCGCCGGCACGTCCGAGGGCATCACCTCCCTGCAGATGGACATCAAGATCCAGGGCATCACCGAGGAGATCATGAAGGTCGCCCTCGACCAGGCCAGAGGCGGTCGCCTGACCATTCTCGACGAGATGTCGAAGGCCCTCTCGGAAAGCCGTTCGGAGCTCGGCGAGTTCGCGCCGCGCATCGAGGTCATGATGGTTCCGACCGACAAGATCCGCGACGTCATCGGTTCGGGCGGCAAGGTCATCCGCGAGATCGTGGAAAAGACCGGCGCCAAGATCAACATCGAGGACGACGGCACCGTGAAGATCGCCTCGTCGTCGGCCAAGGAGATCGAGGCCGCCAAGAAGTGGATCCACTCCATCGTGGCCGAGCCGGAAGTCGGCGCGATCTACGAGGGCACCGTGGTGAAGACCGTCGAGTTCGGCGCCTTCGTCAACTTCTTCGGCTCGCGCGACGGTCTCGTCCACATCAGCCAGCTCGGCGCCGAGCGGGTTTCCAAGACGACCGACGTCGTCAAGGAAGGCCAGAAGGTCTGGGTCAAGCTCATGGGCTTCGACGAGCGCGGCAAGGTCCGCCTCTCCATGAAGGTCGTCGACCAGGCGACCGGCGAGGAGATCAAGGACGGCGAACAGGCCGCCTGATCCCGACCCTCGATCGAACCATCCGGAAGGGCGCGTCTCGAAAGGGACGCGCCCTTTTTCGTCGGATTCCGAGACCCGCGGACTCCGATGGACTTTCCCGCACGGACCGGCGAGAAGGCCGGCGCGCCCACCACCCAAGGACGAACATCATGCTCCACCTCATCGCATCCCTTCGCATCAAGCCGGGCACGGGTGCGAAGGTCGTCGCGGCGGCGACGCCATGCATCCTCGCCACGCGCCGGGAAGAGGGGTGCCTGCGCTACGAGATGTTCATCGACCCGATGGACGAGACCAACGTCGTTTTCGTCGAGGAATGGGAAAACCGGGAGCTTCTCGGACGCCATATCGAAACGCCGCATGTCGCGGCCTGGCATGCGGCGGGGAAACCCTACATCCTGTCGGAGAAGGTCGAGGTGATCTATCCCGAGCGGACCGAACTCCTGTCGTCGTAGAGAAGCGGCTTCGGCAGGCTGAGGCGATGCCGGTCGGCCCCACCCGTCGCGACCACGTTCCGGGAGTTCGTTCGTGAAACTCGTCCTGCGCGTCTCCGGTGCGGTTCTCGCGGGCTTCCTCTTCAGCCAGGCCAGCGAGTTCACGCAGCAATACCTGCAGCGGCTCGGCGGGGCTGCCGATGCGCTGCGAAGCGTGGTGGAGCGCTTCGACGCGAGCGCCGCGAGCGCCGGCCTGTCGCGCCCGGCCGCGGTCGAACGGCTTCAGACCAGCCCGGACGCATTCGTCGCGCGCCAGGGCTTCGATGCCGCCGAGACCATCGCGCGCTACGAAGCGCTGGAGCGGCGCTATCGCGAGCTCCTGCGATCCGCGCCGCTCTTCCGGCCGTTCATCGCTCTCTCGGATGTCGACAAGGCCGTCGTCGCAGGTGTCGCCGGGGATTACCGACCGGCCCTCCCCACGACGCCGGACGGATTGGCCTTGACGCTCGTCGGCCTCGGCGGCGGCTGGGTAGCCGGCGCGGGGACGGCCCTGGGCCTGCGACATCGACGCGCGCGCAGGATCCGCGCCGGGAGGGAACTGCCATGACCGATCTCGCGCTGGCGATCGCCCATCACATCGCCGTCTTCGGCCTCGTCATGATGCTGGCGATGGAAGCCGGGGCCCTGCGCGCCGATCGGCCGGACGCGTCGCTGCTGGCAAGGCTCGACGCGGGCTATGGCGGCGCGTCCCTGGCCGTGCTCGCCATCGGGGCGGCCCGCCTCGCCTGGGGCGCCAAGGGCTGGGACGGCTACGCGGAGAACCCGTACTTCTGGCTGAAGATGGGAGCCTTCCTGCTCGTCGGCATCGCCTCCATCCCGCCGACGCTGATCTTCCAGCGCTGGCGCAAGGCCGCGCGCGCCTCGGGTGCCGGCGGCGAGGTGCCGGCGTCGGATGTCGCCCGCATGCGGCTCTGGGTCTGGACGGAACTGGCGCTGGTGTTCCTCGTCGTCACGGCCGCCGCCGCCATGGCGCGCTGGCCGTTCTGATGAGGCTTTGCCGGCTTACTTGACCTCTTCGGCTCCGGCGCCGTCGACGATGGCCGCGCGGCGCTCCTGCGCCTTCAACTCGTCGAGCGCCGGCATCGACATGATGTTGTAGCCGGAATCGACGTAGTGGATCTCGCCGGTCACGCCGTTGGCGAGGTCCGAGAGGAGATAGAGGCAAGCGCCGCCGACCTCGTCGATCGTGACGTTGCGGCGCATCGGCGCGTTGCGGCGCTGGTAGGAGAACATCAGCCGCGCATCCGACACGCCGGCGCCGGCGAGCGTTCGCACGGGCCCTGCCGAGACCGCGTTGACGCGGATGTTGCGCGGTCCGTAATCGGCGGCGAGGTAGCGCACGGAGGCTTCGAGCGCGGCTTTCGCGACGCCCATGACGTTGTAGTTCGGCATGACGCGCGTCGCACCGCCATAGGTCAGCGTCAGGATCGAGCCGCCGCTGTCCATGAGGTCGGTCGCCCGCCGCGTGATCTCGGTGAAGGAGAAGCAGGAGATCTGCATCGTGCGCGTGAAGTTGTCGCGCGTCGTGTCGGCGTAGAGGCCCTTCAGCTCGTTCTTGTCGGAGAAGGCCAAAGCATGGACGAGGAAGTCGATCTGGCCCCATTCGGCCTTCAGCGTCTCGAAGACGCGGTCGACCGAGGCGATGTCCTCCACGTCGCAGTCGACGAGGATCTTCGAGCCGATCTCCTCGGCGAGCGGCCTCACGCGCTTGCCGAAGGCGTCGCCCTGATAGGTCAACGCGACCTCCGCGCCCTGCGCGGCCAGCGCCTTGGCGGCACCCCAGGCGATGGAATTGTGATTCGCGACGCCCATCACGAGCCCGCGCTTGCCCTTCATCAGCTCGCCCATGGCGTCCGGCCTTCCCGTCAGTTCTGGACGCGCTGGAAGACCAGCGTCGCATTGGTGCCGCCGAAGCCGAAGGAATTCGACAGGGCGATGTCCACCTTGGCGTCGTCGATGCGTCGGCGCACGATCGGCACGCCTTCGAATTCCGGATCGAGCTCGGTGATGTGGGCGCTCTCGCCGATGAAGCCGTCGCGCATCATGAGAAGCGAATAGATCGCCTCCTGCACGCCGGCCGCGCCGAGGGAGTGGCCCGTCAGGGACTTGGTCGACTGGATGTGCGGGATCTCGGCGCCGAAGACCTCGCGGATCGCGCCGATCTCCTTGGAATCGCCCACCGGCGTCGAGGTGCCGTGGGTGTTCACGTAGTCGACGCGCCCCTTCACGGTGGCGAGCGCCTGGCGCATGCAGCGCACGGCGCCCTCGCCCGAGGGCGCGACCATGTCGTAGCCGTCCGACGTCGCGCCGTAGCCGACGAGTTCGGCATAGATCCGCGCACCGCGCGCCACCGCCCGCTCGTATTCCTCGAGCACGACGACGCCCGCGCCGCCCGCGATGACGAAGCCGTCCCGGCTCGCGTCATAGGCCCGCGAGGCCGTGGCCGGCGTGTCGTTGAAGTCGGACGACATCGCGCCCATCGCGTCGAAGAGGTTCGACATGGTCCAGTCGAGATCCTCGTGCCCGCCGGCGAACATCACGTCCTGCTTGCCCCACTGGATCATCTCGGCGGCATTGCCGATGCAATGGGCCGAGGTCGAGCAGGCTGACGAGATCGAATAGTTGACGCCGTGGATCTTGAACCAGGTGGCGAGCGTCGCGGATGCGGTCGACGACATGGCCTTGGGCACCGCGAAGGGGCCGATGCGCTTGGGGCTTTTGTTCTTGCGCGTGATGTCGGCGGCTTCGATCAGCGTGCGCGTCGACGGACCGCCCGAGCCCATGATGATGCCGGTGCGCTCGTTGTTCGAGATGTCGGCCTCCTCGAGGCCGGAATCGGCGATCGCCTGCTTCATGGCGACGTGGTTCCACGCGCCGCCCTGGCTGAGGAAGCGCATGGCGCGCCGGTCGACCAGCTCGGCGAGCGCGGTCTGATCGAGCTTGGGCTTGCCCCAGACGCGGCACTTGAACCCGTTCTCCGCGAAATCCTCGGAGAAGCTGATGCCCGACGTGGCATCGCGCAGCGAAGCCGAGACCTCGTCCAGACCGTTGCCGATCGAGGACACGATGCCCATTCCGGTCACGACGACCCGTCTCATGGAAATTCCTCCAAATGATCCGCCGACAAGGTCCGGCGAAACCGCGCGAGCGGACGTGATCGTCCCCATCCGGGCTCAGCCGCCCGTCGCGTCCTCGTCCTTGAACAGTCCGACGCGCAGGTTGCTCGCACGGTAGATGACCTCGCCATCCGCCTTCATCCAGCCCTCGGCGATGCCGAGCTTCAGCTTGGAACGCATGACGCGGCGAAATTCGACGCCGTATTCGACGAGCTTGATCTTGGGCGTGACCTGACCGGTGAACTTCACCTCGCCGACGCCGAGGGCCCGGCCGCGGCCTTCCTCTCCGAGCCAGCCGAGATAGAAGCCCGTCAGCTGCCAGAGCGCGTCGAGCCCGAGGCAGCCCGGCATGACCGGATCGCCCTCGAAATGGCACTGGAAGAACCAGAGCGAGGGATCGACGTCGAACTCGGCCTTGATCGAGCCCTTGCCGAATTCGCCGCCGTCGGTGGTGATCTCGGTGATGCGGTCGAACATCAGCATGGGGGGCAGCGGCAATTGGGCATTGCCCGGCCCGAACAGCGTGCCGTGACCGCAGGCGATCAGGTCGTCGTAGTCGTATCGGCTCTTGCCTGTGGCCATCGTCGTCTTGCATCCGCCTTGGCTCGCCCGGAGGCGCGGGGTTCGGCGTCGCCTTAGCATGATGCGCGCCGTTGACAAACCGTCAACGCTTCAACGCCGGCCGAAGCCGGGCTCGCGATGCCGTGACGCCTGAGATAGGCTGCCTTCCGCTCACAAGGAAGTCGCAACCGGGTCCCTCATGCCGATTTTGCCGAACGTCACGCCCCTCATCGCCGTGCTGGCCGCCCTTCTCCTGGTGCCGTGCAGCCCCGGAACGGCGCAGGCGCAGGCGTCCGGCAACAACGCGGCCAAGGGAGCCACGGGCGGGACGGGAGGCCGGGGAGCGGGATGGCGATGGAGCGGCGGCCGCGCCGCGCTGGCCGGCGCGTCCGGCGAGACCATCGCCTTCACCTGCGCCGGCGCGCCGGCAACGCTTCGCCTGATTCTGCCCGGCTTCGACGCCTCGCTCCAGGGCGATCTCGATTACACGGTCGTCGTCACGGTCGACGGAACCGCCTTTCGCCGCACCACGCGCGCCGTTCGCGGCGCGGGCGGCAGGCGCGATCTCGTAGAGACGGCTAGACCGACGGAGCTTCTGCCGCTCGTCGATGCGCTGGCGGCGGGCTCGAAGGCGGAGATCGCCTCGCCCGCGGGACGCGAGACCCTGACGCTGAGGGGGTCGGGCAAGGCTCTGCAGGCGCTGAAGGCGGCCTGTCCCTGAGCCCGCTCGGCCCCTCGTCGGCGACGGTGTCGCCGAGAAACTTGACAATGTCGGACATGAATTTGCTGCGACGCCTCAAACGCTTTATATGAGGTCGGCGAGGTCGGCTCCGCGACGTGGAGCGCGACGTCTTTCGAACGGGCACGATGGTGGCGATGGCGACGACGAAGGCGATGAACATCCGGGGCCGTACGGGGTCCTTCTGCGTGTTCGAGCGGCTGCGGGCAGCGGGCCTGCGGCCCACGCGCCAACGCGTTGCTCTGTGCAACCTCATCTTCGGCTCCGGTGACCGTCACCTCTCCGCCGAAGAGCTGCACGACGAGGCCCACCGCGCCGGCGAGCCGGTGTCGCTCGCGACCGTCTACAACACGCTGCACCAGTTCACCGATGTCGGCATCGTCCGTCCGCTGACCGGCGAGGGCCAACGCACCTATTTCGACACCAACACGTCGGACCATCACCATTTCTTCATCGAAGACGACAACCAGATGATCGACATCCCCAATGGCGGCATCAGCCTTGCGCAGCTGCCCGAGCCGCCCGAGGGCATGGAGATCGTCAATGTCGACGTCGTGGTCCGCCTGCGCCGCAAGAGCGCGCCGGCGATCTGAGAAAGGCCGAAAGGCTCCGCCGCGCGCGTCCCTCGGATACCAGTCCCTCGGATACCAGAAGAACCCGCCGGGGGAGGCCCCGGCGGGTTCTTTTGCGATGCGACGGCGGCGCGAACGGCATCGCCTTGACGAACGGACCTGATCGTCGGACCGCGGGTTGCGGAGATTCGAGGGGTGAGACCGTCCTTCGTCCGGCTGCCGCGCGCCCGGCCGGCACGGGGTGCGTGCGCCCTAGAACCGCTCGTCGGGATAGACGCCCCAGATTTCGTGCTGGCGCACGTAGCCGTCGCGATTGGCGACCTCCACTTCGCACCAGCCCAGACCGCATTCCTTGACCTTGGTGACGACGCCGGGCTCCATCCGGGCGACGAGACCGGAATCGTCCGAGGCGCTGCGGCGCAGGTCGACGGTGGCGCTCTTGCCGGCCAGCCAGGGCGCGGCGATCGCCGTGCGTTCGCCGGACAGGAGCGAGTGGTAGACCCAGCCTTCCGAGCCTTCGGAATCGCGGACGCGGCGCCACAGCTCGTATTCCTGCACGACCTCCACCGGCAGGCCCGGCTTCAGGTAGAGCCAGGAGACGGCGTAGTCCTTGCCGGGTCCGACGCGCAGATTGACGCGGGCGGATTTCAGCGAGACGAAACGCGGCAGGGGGAGCTTGGAATAGGTGCCGGCCGCCTCGCCCGCTTCGCCCGCCTCGCCCGGCTGCTCGCTTTCCGGATCGGCCTCCACGGCCCCGGCGGACATGAGCGAGCCGGCGAGACAGGCCGCCGTGGCGACCGAGAGGAGGAGGCGGCGAAGCATCGACACGGGGGGACTCCTTGAGACCAGACCGCCCGCCCCCGAAGGGGGCCGGGC
Organism: Aureimonas sp. Leaf454; assembly: GCF_001424685.1. Classification (GTDB taxonomy): domain Bacteria; phylum Pseudomonadota; class Alphaproteobacteria; order Rhizobiales; family Rhizobiaceae; genus Plantimonas. The sequence continues at coordinate 345,430 of NZ_LMQT01000024.1, read as the reverse complement.
CGGACGCGCCCGACATCCCGAAAGCCTTTGTTTTCGCCCGAGGCGCTTGCTAAGGACGAGATGTCTGCGGCACGGCCGACTATCGCTCCACGCGGTTAACAACCTCTTGAAAGGGCGCGCGATGACCGAGAGAGCCAAGCCGATCGTCGCCATCACGCGGCGCCTGCCGGACGCGATCGAGACGCGGATGGCCGAGCTCTTCGATGCGCGCTTCAACCTGGACGACCGGCCGAAGAGCCAGCCGGAGCTCGTGGCCGCATTGCGCGAGGTGGACGTTCTCGTGCCGACCGTCACCGACCGGATCGACCGCGCGATGATCGCGCAGGCCGGTCCGCGCCTGAAGCTGATCGCGCACTATGGCAATGGCGTCGACAATATCGACGTCGAGGCCGCCCATGCCCGCGGCATCTTCGTGACCAACACGCCGAACGTCCTCGACGAGGACACGGCGGACATGACCATGGCGCTGATTCTCGCCGTGCCCCGCCGGCTCGTGGAGGGCGCGACGCGGCTGACGGCCGGCGAGCGCTGGCCCGGCTGGTCGCCGACCTGGATGCTCGGCCGACGCCTGTCGAAGAAGAAGCTCGGCATCATCGGCATGGGCCGCATCGGCACGGCGGTCGCCCGGCGCGCGAAAGCCTTCGGCATCGAGATTCACTATCACAACCGGCGCCCGGTCCGGCCGAAGACCGAGGCCGAGCTCGGCGCGATCTATTGGGAGAGCCTCGACCAGATGCTCGCCCGGATGGACATCCTCTCGGTGAACTGCCCCTACACGCCCGCGACCTACCACCTCCTGTCGGCGCGCCGCCTGTCGCTCGTGCAGAACCACGCCTTCATCGTCAACACGGCGCGCGGCGAGATCATCGATCAGGCGGCGCTGGTGAAGCGGATCGAGGAGGGGCAGATCGCCGGGGCCGGTCTCGACGTCTTCGAGGGCGAGCCCGCCGTCGACCGCCGGCTGATGCGGCTCGCCGAGGAGAACCGGGTCGTCCTCCTGCCCCATATGGGTTCGGCGACGATCGAGGCCCGGCTCGACATGGGCGAGAAGGTGATCATCAACATCCGCACCCTGATGGACGGCCACCGGCCGCCGGACCGCATCCTGCCCGGCCGAATCTGACGCGCCGACGCCGGCCTGGCCCGTCGCGGCGGTCGCGGTGCAGCAGACGGCTTCGCAGCTGCAGGATGGACAGACCGGGCGCCGTGCGTTTCCCTCCTGGCAAAGACGTCAGGGAGGAATCGACATGAGCGAGACGCTCGAACGACCCGCGACCATCGAAACCGCGCAACCGCGACGCGACGTCGAGGCCTGGCTCCAGGCCTTCGAAGGGGCGCTTGCGGACGGCCGGGTCGACGATGCGGCCGAGCTCTTCGGCGCCACGAGCTTCTGGCGCGATCTCGTCGCCTTCACCTGGAACATCACCACCGTCGAGGGGCGCGAAGGCGTGCGCGACATGCTGGGTGCGGTGCTCGGCGACGTGCGGCCGAGCACCTTCCGCGTCGAGGAGGAGCCGACGGAGGCGGGCGGCGTCACCGAGGCCTGGATCACCTTCGAGACGGGCGTCGCGCGCGGGCGGGGGCACCTGCGCCTCAAGGACGGCAAGGCCTGGACGCTGCTCACCACCATGACCGAGCTGAAGGGCTTCGAAGAGCCCCTGGCCGAGCGCCGCCCGATGGGCGCCGAGCACGGGGCGAGCCGCGAGCGCCGGACCTGGTCCGAGAAGCGGGCCGCCGAACAGGCCAGCCTCGGCCATGACACCCAGCCCTTCGTGCTCGTCGTCGGCGGCGGCCAGGGCGGCATCGCTCTCGGCGCGCGGCTGCGCCAGCTCGGCGTTCCCGCCATCGTCATCGACAAGCACGAACGGCCGGGCGACGCCTGGCGCAAGCGCTACAAGTCGCTCTGCCTGCACGATCCCGTCTGGTACGATCACCTGCCCTATCTCGACTTTCCCAAGACCTGGCCGGTCTTCGCCCCGAAGGACAAAATCGGCGACTGGCTGGAAATGTACGTGAAGGTGATGGAGCTCAACTACTGGTCGAAGACGGTGGCCAAGAACGCCCGCTTCGACGAGGCGGCCGGCGAATGGATCGTCACGGTCGAGCGGGACGGCGAGGAGATGATCCTCCGGCCGAAGCAGCTCGTCCTGGCCACGGGCATGTCCGGCAAGGCGAACATGCCGAACTTTCCCGGCATGGACCGCTTCGAGGGCGAGCAGCATCACTCCTCGCAGCATCCCGGCCCCGATGCCTACAAGGACAAGCGCGTCGTCGTGATCGGCTCGAACAATTCGGCGCACGACATCTCGGCCGCGCTCTGGGAGGCCGGGGCCGACGTCACGATGGTCCAGCGAAGCTCGACGCACATCGTGAAGTCCGACACGCTGATGGAGAAGAGCCTCGGCGATCTCTATTCCGAGCGGGCCCTGAAGAACGGGATCACGACGGCCAAGGCCGACCTCATCTTCGCCTCCGTGCCCTTTCGCATCATGCACGAGTTCCACATTCCGCTCTACGAGGAGATCGCGCGGGTCGACGCCGACTTCTATGCGGGGTTGGAGAAGGCCGGCTTCCGCAACGATTTCGGCGTCGACGGGTCCGGCCTCTTCATGAAATACCTGCGTCGGGGCTCGGGCTACTATATCGATGTCGGCGCGAGCCAGCTGATCATCGACGGGAAGATCAAGCTCAAGGGCGGACAGGTCGAGGCGATCACGCCGACCGGCGTCAAGCTCGACGACGGCACGGAGCTTCCCGCCGATCTCATCGTCTATGCCACGGGCTACGGCTCGATGAACGGCTGGGTCGCCGATCTCGTCAGCCCGGAAGCGGCGGACAAGGTGGGCAAGGTCTGGGGTCTCGGCTCCGACACGACCAAGGATCCCGGCCCCTGGGAGGGCGAGTTGCGCAACATGTGGAAGCCGACGCAGCTGCCGAACTTCTGGTTCCACGGTGGAAACCTGCACCAGTCGCGGCATTATTCGCAATATCTGGCGTTGCAGCTGAAAGCCCGGCTGGAGAGTATTCCGACGCCGGTCTACGCGCTGGCGGAGAGCCATCACGCGCGTTGAGGATCGTCGGATGGGGAATGTCGGGGACGGCGCGCCCGGCGGCGCCCCCGATGTCGATGGATGAACCCGTCACCCGGCGTCAGCCGGGTCCCGTCGTCACCCCCGCCCGCCGAACACGCGCTTGGGCTTGAAGGCGCCTTCCTCCACCGCGCCGAGCGCGATGAGGCGGCCGAGGCCGGTCGCGTAGGCCTCTTCGCAGAAGGCGGGGGCGTCGCGGCCGCGCAGGAGCACGGGATTGCCCGAAAGGACGCGGCCCGCCTGCTCGTCGGTCAGCGAGACCTCGTAGAGGTCCGACAGCGCGAGCGCGGGATCGAGGATGTATTCGTCGAGCCCCGTGAAATCGACGACGCGCGGACGCGCCCCCGCCTCGATCTCGTCGGGCGTCAGCGTCTCCCGGCCCTCGTCGCCGGCGGCCTCGAGATCCTCGAGGGTCACCATGTCGTCCTCGTCGAAGGCACCGACCGCGATCCGGCGAAGCTCGGTGATATGGCCGAAGCAGCCGAGGTCTCGGCCCATGTCGCGCGCGATCGAGCGGACATAGGTGCCCTTGCCGCATTCGGCCTCGAACACGGCCTCGTCGTCGCGCAGCTCCAGAAGCTCCAGGCGGTGGACGACGACCTGACGGGCGGCGATCTCCACGGTCTCACCCTCGCGGGCGAGATCGTAGGCGCGTTCGCCGTCGATCTTGATGGCGGAGAACTGCGGCGGGATCTGCATGATCTCCCCGACGTAATCCTCCATCGCGTCGCGGATCTCCTCTTCGCCGGGACGGATGTCGGAGGCGCGCACGACCGGACCCTCGGTGTCGTCCGTGGTCGTCTCGGCGCCCCAGCGCACGGTGAAGCGGTAGATCTTCAGCCCGTCCATGACGAAGGGCACCGTCTTCGTCGCGTCGCCGAGCGCGATGGGCAGCATGCCGGACGCAAGCGGGTCGAGCGTACCGGCATGTCCCGCCTTCTGCGCGAAGTAGAGCCACTTGATCTTCGAGACGGCCTCGGTCGAGCCGAGCCCCTTCGGCTTGTCGAGGATCACCCAGCCGGAGACCGGACGACCCTTCGGCTTCTTGCCACGTCGTGCCATGCTACTGGAGGACCTCCGGCGCCTTCTCCAGAAGGTCGCCGGTCTTGGCGCGGCACTCGGCGGGCAGCTTCTGCTTCTTGCCGGTCTTCTGGTATCCGCGCTGGACCATGCGCTCGGTCGCGATGCGGCCGGCGGTGGTGGTGGAGCCGTTGTGGGCGCCGTAATCCTCGCCCATTTCGGCGGCGAGCATCGGATCGAGCGCGGCCATCGGCGCGACGCCGTTGCGCACCGCGTCTTCCATGGCCTTGCCGGCTTCGGCGGAGAAGGCGACCTCGGCGATCTTCTCGGAGATGGCGTCCGGCTTGCGCAGCGACCGGTCGAGCGAATAGGCCAGACCCGATTCCTCGATCATCCGCACCAGTGCGCGCGCCTCGTCGGAATCCATGGCCCGCGCGTTCATGTAGAGCTGGTGGCGCTCGCCGGGGGATTTCGCGCCCAGCTTCTCATCGGTCCATTTCATGGCGTCTCGTCCTCTTCGTCGTCTCGTGCGAGGTCCTTGACGACCTCCGGCGAGCGCAGGAGCGCATCGATCCGGGCGTAGTTGTCGAAGGACGTGTCCTTCCGGAAACGAATTTCCGGCATGTATTTCATTTGGCGGAGCGCCGGCGTCAGCCGGCCCCGAATGAAGCGCGCATGGCTCTCAAGCGCTTCCACGTAAGGGTCGACCTCGCTCTGCCCCAGCACCGTTATATAGGCGGTGGCGAGCTTCAGATCATTGGCCATGCGGACCTCCGTCACGGAAATCACGGCCTTCTCCAGGAGCGGATCGCGCAGCTCGTCCCGGCCCAGAATCTCGGTCAAGGCTTTGCGCACCTTCTCTCCGACGGAGAGCTGACGGTTGGTCGGTCCCTTTTCGGGGCGCTTGGAGGCCACTCGGGCGTTCCTTCCTGGCAGAGTCGAATGTGGGACGAAACGTCGAAAAACGGGTTTCGCCGATAAAGCGGCGGGGCCGGGAGAGCGTATCTCCCGGCCCCGCGATCCTGCCTTCGACGAGGCAAAGGGCCGTGGTTACAGCGAGCGCGCGACGTGCTCCACGCGGAAGCACTCGATGACGTCGCCGACGCGCATGTCCTCGTAGCGCTCGAAGGCCATGCCGCATTCCTGACCGCCCGGCACCTCGGACACTTCGTCCTTGAAGCGCTTGAGCGTGGAGAGCTTGCCCTCGTGGATGACGACGCCGTCGCGGATGAGGCGAACGCCCGCGCCGCGCTCGACCTTGCCTTCCGTGACGCGGCAACCCGCGACCTTGCCGACCTTGGTGATGTGGAAGACCTCGAGGATCTCCGCATTGCCGAGGAAGGTCTCGCGGCGTTCCGGCGACAGGAGGCCGGACATGGCCTGCTTCACGTCGTCCACGAGGTCGTAGATGATGTTGTAGTAGCGGATCTCGATGCCGTTCTGCTCGGCCGACTGACGCGCCTGCGCATTGGCGCGCACGTTGAAGCCGATGATCGCGGCATCCACCGCCGAGGCGAGCGTGATGTCGCTTTCGGTGATCGCGCCGGCACCGGAATGGATGATGCGGGCCCGGACCTCGTCGGTGCCGAGCTTGTCGAGGGCGGAGATGATCGCCTCGACCGAACCCTGCACGTCGCCCTTGATGAGGAGCGGGAACTCCTTCAGGCCGGTGTCCTGCAACTGGCTCATCATCTGCTCGAGCGAGCCGCGCTGGCCGGCGGACTTGGCGACCGCCTTGTCGCGCGTCAGGCGCTGGCGATACTCGGAGATCTCGCGGGCGCGCGCCTCGTCCTCGACCACCGCGAAGCGGTCGCCGGCGGCCGGGGTTCCGGAGAGACCGAGCACCTCGACCGGGGTCGAGGGCGCGGCTTCCTTCAGCTGCTTGCCCTTGTCGTTCACGAGCGCGCGGACCTTGCCCCACATGTCGCCGGCGACGACGATGTCGCCGGTGCGCAGCGTGCCGGCCTGAACGAGGACGGTCGCGACGGGACCGCGGCCCTTGTCGAGCTCGGCCTCGATGACGACACCCTCGGCGGTGCGCGTCGGGTCGGCCTTCAGCTCCATCAGCTCGGCCTGGAGCTGGATGGCTTCGAGCAGCGTGTCGAGGCCGAGGCCCGTCTTGGCGGAGACCTCGACATCGAGGACCTCGCCGCCCATGGATTCCACGAAGACCTCGTGCTGGAGGAGCTGCGTGCGGACCTTCTGGGCGTCGGCCGACGGCTTGTCGATCTTGTTGATGGCCACGATGATCGGAACGCCCGCCGCCTTGGCGTGGCTGATCGATTCGATCGTCTGCGGCATGACGCTGTCGTCGGCCGCGACCACCAGGATCGCGATGTCGGTCGCCTGCGCGCCGCGGGCGCGCATCGCCGTGAAGGCGGCGTGGCCCGGCGTGTCGATGAAGGACATGACGTAGCCGTCGTGCTCCACCTGATAGGCGCCGATGTGCTGCGTGATGCCGCCGGCCTCGCCGGACACGACGTTGGTCTTGCGGATCGCGTCAAGCAGCGAGGTCTTGCCGTGGTCGACATGGCCCATGATCGTGACGACCGGAGCACGCGAGACCATCTTCTCCTCGTCGTCGGCGACGTTGAAGATGCCCTCCTCGATGTCGGACGCGGCGACGCGCTTGACGGTGTGGCCGAATTCGGACGCGATGAGTTCGGCGAGATCGGCGTCGATGACGTCGCCTGGCTTCATCATCTGGCCCTGCGCCATCAGGAACTTGATGACGTCGACCGCACGCTCGGACATGCGCCCGGCGAGTTCTTGGATGGTGATGGTCTCTGGAATGATCACTTCGCGTACGATCTTTTCGCGCTGCTGATTCATCTGCGAGCGCTTGAATTTCTCCTGTCGGCGCCGCATCGAGGAGAGCGAACGCGAACGCGCGCCCTCTTCGCCGACCAGCGCCTTGTCGAGCGTCAGCTTGCCGCCGCGGCGACCGTCGTCGGTCTTGGCGCGGGTGGGCTTGGCCGTCTCGACCTTGGCCGGGCCGCGGCGGACACCCGCCGGACCGGTCCGGGCGCGCCCGGCATCCTCGCTCTCGTCGTCGCGGCGAACGCCACGGCCGAGCGCGGCACGGGCAACCGCGGACTCCGTCGTCTCCTCGCCCGGACGGGCAGGGGTCGCGGACGGACGCTTGGCGGCCTCCTCCTCGGCCTTCCGGCGCGCGGCGGCCTCGGCCTCGAGACGCGCGTTCTCCTCGGCCTGACGGCGCTCGGATTCCTCGCGCTCCTGGCGGCGACGCTCGTCGTCGGCGATGCGGCGCGCCTCCTCCTGAAGGAAGAGACGGCGATCCTCGGCCTCGCGCTGGCGAGCGAGTTCGAGCGCGCGGCGCCGAGCATCCATCTCACGCGACGACAGATCGTTCAGCACCGCGCCGCGGGGCTGGCGCGCGCCGGGAGAGGCAGCGGCCGGACGCGCGCCGGGAGCACCCGGACGCGGCGGCTGACCGGGCTGGCCGGGTCGGCCGGCGCCGGCCGGCGCGGCGCCACGCGGCGGAACCGAAGCGCCGGGACGCTGCGGCGCGGAGCCGGGACGCTGACCCTGCGGAGCGCCGGGCGCGGGACGCTGGCCGGACACCGGCGCGGACGGGCGCGGTCCCTGGTTCGGCGTGGAGGCGGACGGACGCGGTGCCTGCGGCGTTGCGGCCACCGGGGCAGCCGGAGTGGCGGGCGTCGCCGGAGCGGCGGGAGCGGGAATCGGCGCAGCCTCGGTCGCGGCCGGCGCTTTCGCTTCGACCGGCGCGGCGGCGGCCGGAGCCTCGACCTTGGCGGCCGGCGCAGGCGTCGGAACGGGCGCGTCCGGCGCCTTCGCCTCGGGCGCCTTCACTTCGGGTGCCTTCGCTTCGGGAGCGCTCACGGGGCTGGCAGGCGCGTCCGGCGCCTTGGCCTCGGGGGCCTTCGGCTCAGCCGCCTTGGCTTCCACGTGCGCCGGAGCCGGAGCCGGGGTCGCGGCGGGAGCCGCGGGCGTCGCCTTCGCCTCGACGACCGACGGCGCTGCCGCCGTCACCTCGGCGGACGGAGCCGGTGCGGACGGAGCAGCCGCTGCCGGAACGGGCGCTGCGGGAACCGGTGCGCGCGCGGCAGGCGCGGCCGCCACCGACGCCGCCTCCTTCTCGTCCGGCTTCACGATCCGACGCTTCTTCGTTTCGACGAGAACGTTGTTCGTGCGCCCGTGCGAAAAGCTCTGGCGAACCGTCGACTGCTCGACGCCACGAGGCTTCAGGCTCAGGGTCTTCTTCGTGTTCACGCTCAGCGTCTTGTCGTCGCCGGATTTCGTGTCGCTCATTACCGCTTCCGCTTCCTGCATGGGGTCGATCCCACGCCAAACATCCGTGCACCCGACATCCCCGGGGGATGCCGCCGTCTCAATCGCTGGCGACCGCTTCATCCGGCGTCGCTTCATTGGCGTCGCCGGCCATCGCCGTGGGGTGCTCACCCCGGTAGTTCGAAAGCGCTTGAAGGCGCCTCAAGAGCGCAGCGCCCGCCTCTCCGGCAAGGACGGCTGCATGTATCACATTCCCGCCGCCGAAGGCCAAACCCATTTCATCCACCGTGAACAGGCGGAAAGCGGGAACCTCGTCGGCCAGTCCCATCGCGACGGCAGCGCGTCGGGCATTCGCGATCTTGCGTATGCCGTCCTCTGCGCCGTCGATCGCGTGCAGCACGGCCAAGGCCGCCCCGGCGCGAACCGCGGCATCCACCTTCGTTGCTCCGACAACGAGTTGGCCCGCCTTTCGTGCCATCCCGAAGAAGCTCAGGATCTGGCGCGCGAGTTGCTCGTCGACCTGATCGGCCAGCGCTTCCGCACCCGCCACCTCCCGTTTCAGCGCCCGGGCGAAGAGTTTGCGTTTGACCGCCTGCTCCACGACCGAACGCCGCATCTCGACATGCGCGCCCCGCCCGGGAAGCTTGCGCCGGAGATCGGCGACCAGTGTTCCATCGGGCGCTGCGACGAAGCGGATCAGCTCGTCCGGCTCGAAAGCCTTGCGCGAGACGATGCAGGTGCGCGGATTGCGGGCTTCGTCGTCCGCCGGCGCCTCGCGCTTCGTCTCCTCGTCCGTGCCGATCTCGACCTCGCCCATTCCGGCGTCCCCGGCCCTCAGACCGCCTCCGCCTCTTCATCGTCTTCGCCGGCGGGACCCGCCAGCTCTTCCTCGGTGATCCAACCCGCCTTGACGCGGGCCTGCATGATCATGCGCTCGGCATCGGTGCGGCTGATCTCGAAGGCCGAGAGAGCGCCGGGAAACCGCTTGGTCTCGCCGTCCTTGCGCTCGCTCCAGCCGGTGAGGTCGTCGGCCGCGCAGCCGGCGAAATCTTCCATCGTCTTCACGCCGTCCTCGCCGAGCGCCACCAGCATCGGCGTCGTCAATCCGTCGATCTCGCGAAGCTCGTCGGCGACGCCGAGGCTCTTTCGCTTGTCGTCGAACTCGGACTCGCGACGCTCCAGATACTCGGTCGCCCGGTTCTGGATCTCCTCGGCCGTGTCGGCATCGAAGCCCTCGATCGCGGCAACCTCGCCGCGGTCGACATAGGCCACTTCCTCGACGGTCGCAAATCCCTCGGACGCGAGGAGCTGGCCGACCATCTCGTCGACGTTCAGCGCGTTCATGAAGAGATCGGAACGCTCGGCGAATTCCTTCTGCCGCCGCTCGGACTCCTCCTGCTCGGTGAGGATGTCGATGTCCCAGCCGGTCAGCTGCGAGGCGAGGCGCACGTTCTGTCCACGGCGTCCGATCGCCAGACTTAACTGGTCATCGGGAACCACGACTTCAATGCGCTCGGCGTCTTCGTCGAGCACGACCTTCGAGACTTCGGCCGGCTGCAACGCGTTGACGAGGAAGGACGCCGCATCCGGCGACCAGGGGATGATGTCGATCTTCTCGCCCTGCAGTTCGGCGACGACCGCCTGGACGCGGCTGCCGCGCATGCCGACGCAGGCGCCGACCGGATCGACCGAGGAATCGCGCGAGATCACGGCGATCTTGGCGCGGGAGCCGGGATCGCGGGCGACCGACTTGATCTCAATGATGCCGTCGTAGATCTCCGGCACTTCCATCGTGAAGAGCTTGGCCATGAACTGCGGATGGGTGCGCGACAGGAAGATCTGCGGCCCGCGCTGTTCGCGGCGCACGTCGTAGACGAAGGCGCGCACGCGGTCTCCGTAGCGGAAGAGCTCGCGCGGGATCTGCTCGTCGCGGCGGATGATGCCCTCGCCCTTGCCGAGGTCGACGATCACGTTGCCGTATTCGACGCGCTTGACCGTTCCGTTGACGATCTCCCCGATGCGGTCCTTGTACTCGTCGTACTGCTTGTCGCGCTCGGCCTCGCGCACCTTCTGCACGATGACCTGCTTGGCCGACTGGGCGGCGATGCGGCCGAAATCCATCGGCGGCAGCTGCTCGGCGATGAAGTCGCCGGGCTCGGCGTCGGGATTCTTGTCGCGGGCGAGCTCTAGATAGATCTGGGTGTTCGGGTCCTCGACCTCCTCGACCACTTCGAGCAGGCGCTGCAGCTTCATCTCGCCGGTGCGCGTGTTGATGTCGACGCGGATGTTGGTCTCCTGGCCGTAGCGCGAACGCGCGGCCTTCTGGATCGCGTCCGCCATCGCCTCGATGACGATCTCGCGATCGATCGACTTCTCGCGCGCGACGGCGTCCGCGATCTGCAGAAGCTCGAGCCTGTTCGCACTGACTGCCATCGAAGTGTCTCCTCGTCGGTCTCCGCATCTCGGCCGACATAGTCCGTCGCCGAGATGCCGGTCCTGTCCCTGCCGGGGCCGCGCCGATGGCGGTGCCCCCAATTCGTCACGCCTCGGCGTCGTCGCCTGGGTCGTTGTCGTTGTCGTTCCCGACGAGGCCCTTGCGGGCCGCCTTGTCGGCCTTGAGGGCCGCGTCGATCAGTTCGTCGGTCAGAAGGAGGCGGGCATCGGCGATGGCGTCGAAGGGGATGGACACCACCTCGTCCTCGCCGGGCTGCACCTCGGAGCGCTCCAGCCGGATGCCGTGCGCCTCCACGGCGACGACCTTGCCCCGGAAACGCTTGCGCCCCTCCACGATGCGCGTCGCCTCCAGCTTCAGGAGATGATGGCTCCAGGCCTCGAAGTCTCCGCGCCGCACGAGCGGACGGTCGATGCCGGGCGAGGAGACCTCCAGATGATACTCGCGGTCGATCGGGTCCTCCATGTCGAGAACCGGGGAGACCGCGCGGCTGATCGCCTCGCAATCGTCGACCGACATGGTGCCGTCGGCACGCTCGGCCATGATCTGCAGCGTGAGGCCGTTCATCTGCGAGAGCCGGATGCGCACGAGGCGGTAGTCGAGCTGCTCGACGACGGGCTCGACGATCGCGGCGATGCGCGCCTCCAGCCCATCCTCCAGGATGATGCGCGGCTCCACGGCCGACGGGGAATGGTCCGGCCCCGTCGAAGGGTTCATCCCCGCAGACGGGGTCACTGGCATCTCGGCGGTCGTATCGTCGTTCACGCGTGCTCCGGCATCACGGCCTCGCCGCGGGACGCGTCCCGCGGGTGCAGCCTCGATTGAGCGAGAACCCGCCCGGCGCGCCATGCACCGGAGAGGTCTTCGTCGTCTCCCGACGCGGGGCTCGTCGCCCGTCCACCGTCGCTCGGTCCCTGAACCGAACCCCCGGTAACAAAAAAGAGCGGGACCGGCAGGACCCACTCTCACGATCGCATCGAAGAGACTTTCACCGCTCTATAAGACAAAATCCGTCCCGCAGCAACCCTCGACGGGTCAGCCCGCTCCGATCCGCTCGAAGCTGAGGTAAGCGGGCCGCCGGCCCTCGCGAAGGGCCTTGGCCTCGTAGCGCGTGCCGGGCCAGTCTTCGTAGGGCGTGTGCCAGTCGGCGGCCCGGCTTGCCTGCCAGCGGAAGGCGGCATGGTCGCGAATGTGGAGCAGCGTCCAGTTCACGTAGGTGTCGATGTCGGAGGCGAAGCGGAAGATCGCGCCCGGCTTCATCACCCGCGCCAGCCGATCCAGATTGGCGGGCCCGACGAAGCGCCGCTTCCAGTGCTTGAACTTCGGCCAGGGGTCCGGATAGAGCAGATCGACGCCGTCGAGCGAGGCTTCGGGCAGCCAGTCGAGGAGACGGGTCGCGTCGTCGCCATAGAGGCGGATCGCCGGACGCGGGGCTTCGTCCAGAACCATCAGCAGCTTCGCCATTCCGTTGACGAACGGCTCGGCCCCGATGAAGCCGGTGCCGGGATGCCGGTCGACCATGGAGAGGAGATGCTCGCCGCCGCCGAAGCCGATCTCGAGGCGAACGGTCTCGACCGGGATCGGAAAGAGGTCCGCGACATGGCGGGGCGGGGCCTCGTCGAGATCGACGGACAGACGCGGCAGAAGCTCGGCCATCAGCTCTTCCTGGCGCGGGCGAAGGCGCTTGCCCTTGACCCGCCCGAAGAACGCCTCGCGCAGGCGGTGGCGCTGCTCCTCGCCCTCGATGCGTGGCGGCATCGGGGTCAGGCCGCCCGGGAAGGACGGGGAGATTGCGGTGCGTGCGGCATGTCGTGATTCCGGATCGGCTGCGCGCCGGCGACCGGCGCATCGCGGCGTCGCCCTCGCGTCCGCCGGCCCGGCCATGGCAGAGCCGCCGCGGGGGCGTCAAGCCGAAAGCGGCAGAACCGGTCGAGGGAGCCTCACTCCGACGCTTCGGGCTCCTCGCCGAGCGAGCGCACGAGATCGATGATGCGCTTGCGCACCTTCGCGTCGCGGACCCGGACGAAGGCGCGGTTCAGCTGCAGCCCTTCCGGGGTCGACAGGAAGTCGACGACATAGTCCGGACCCGTCGCCTCGTCGAAGCCGTTGGCGTTCGGGCTGCCGCCGGGCGCGTCCTCGAAGAAGAAGGAGACCGGCACCTTCATCACTTCGCAGATGCGCTGCAGACGGCTCGCACCGATCCGGTTGGAACCCTTCTCGTATTTCTGGATCTGCTGGAAGGTGATGCCGAGGGCCTCGCCGAGCTTTTCTTGGCTCATGCCCAGCATGGTACGCCGCAAGCGGACGCGCGAGCCCACATGGATGTCCACCGGGTTCGCCTTCTTCTTGCTTTCCACCGCCACCATGCGTCCAGACCCCACGAGTTCATCGGTTCCCACGGAACCGGCAGGCCGGCACGAAGGCGATCGTCCGTTTGTCCCGCATTGCCCCTTCGGAAACCCAAGGCGCAAATGAGGTATTACGGTGGTTTTTTACAGCGTCAATCGCTGTTGACGCCACTCGTACCAACGCAAAGCCACACAAACCATCATGGCCAGGGCCAAGATTACCCAAAAATACGTATTTTCATAGATGGCAAAGTTTGTTCGTGGCAAACGATCGGGCAATCCGGTTGCAACCACTCCGGTGGCGTTCAACGCCAGGGCATCCATCGTGCGGCCGTAGCCGTCCGTCACGACGGAAATCCCGGTATTGGCGGCGCGAATCAGCGGGAGCCCGAAGGCGACGGCGGTGAGTTCGGCCTGCCTCAGATGCTGGTAGGGCCCGGGCGTCCTTCCATACCAGGCATCGTTCGTGACGTTGACGATCGCGCCCGCCTGCTCGACGAGCGCGGCATCGACCTCATCTTGGAAGATGATCTCGTAGCAGATCAAGGGAAGAACGCTTGGCCAGCCCACAACGTCCAGAAGACGCGTGCGCCCGGCCGCCGAAAAGCCCCCCGGCAATTGGGTGAGCTGGCTGATGCCGAGCGCTTCCAGCTGGGCCTGGAAGGGCAGGTATTCTCCGAAGGGCACGAGATGCACCTTGTCGGCGGCGTGGATGATCTGACCCTCGTCGTCGATGGCGAAGATCGAATTGTAGTAGCGCGGCTCGCGCCCATCGTCCGCGGGCTCGACGCGCACGGCGCCGGCCAGCAGCATCTCGTTCGGCCGGAGCACCTCGGCGATCCGGGTCAGCGCGTCCGGCCGGTCGGTGAGGAGGAAGGGCAGCGCGGATTCGGGCCAGACGACGAGGGTCTTGCGCTCGGGCGCCGGCAGGAGGGGCTCGCCGGCCCCGCCGCCGGCGAGCCCCTCCTCCGGTCGTTCGGCGGTCAGCGTGACGAGCCGGTCGAAGATCCGCTCCGCCTCGGCCGCATCCCATTTCTGGCTCTGCAGGATGTTCGGCTGCACGATCCGCACCGAAACCTCCGCCGTCTCGGCCGGTGCGGCGGGCGCCATGCCGAGGCGAAGGGCGCCGTAGCCGACATGCGCGAGGAGGAGAACGGCGGCGAGGCCGAGGCCGAAGCGGCGGGAGCCTCGATCGGCAAGCAGCGCGGGCGCCGAGAAGACGACGAGCGCGAGCAGCGTCAATCCGTGCAATCCGACCAGCGAAACCGTCTGCATCAGCAGCGGAACGGGAGCCGCGATGATGCCGATCTCGTTCCAGGAAAAGCCGGTGAAGAGACGCCCGCGCAGGACCTCGAACAACGCGAAGCTCGCGGCCAGCGCCAGGATGCGTCCCGAGCCCTCGCTCCAGAGCATGCGTGCCAAAGCGGCGGCGAAACCGTGATAGAGCGCCAGAACGGCGGGCAGGCCGAGGACGGCGAGCGGCAGCGCCCAGAGGAATTCGCCGGCGTCGACGAGCATCGCGGCGCCGAGCCACCAGAGGCCGGCGGCGAAATAGCCGAACCCGAAGCACCAGCCGATCCGCCACGCCGGGCCGAGGCGGCGCAGCGCGCCATGGCCCGGCATTCCCGCGGCGCCGTCGAGAAGCAGGACGAGGACGGGGAAGCCGAAGAAGCCGGCCAACGGCACGTTGAACGGCGGCAGGCCGAGCGTCGTGACCGCACCGGCGGCGACAGCGAGGAGTGCCCGCCGCCAACCGTCGAGCAAGACCACGGACGCGGCTAGGGAACGCAGCATGCGGACGGTCTCTCCCGGCGGACGGCATCTTGCGGGTGCGGCGCGCCGCCGCCCCCCTTGCCTTCCCATACGCTTGGCGTACGGGCGTCAAGGCTTTTGACGCACGGGCGCGTGAACCGTCGGTCCGTCAGGCGATGCGCATGCGCCCTTCCCGCCCGCCGCGCCGTTCGATCGCGACGCGGCGGACCCGCCTCGGATCGGCGTCGAGCACCTCGAAGACGAAGCCCGGCACGGGCTCCAGGCGCTCGCCCTTGGCGGGAACGCGGCCCAGCGCGTGGAACAGGAGCCCGCCGATCGTGTCGGCCTCCTCCTCGTGACGCGTCGTGTCGAAATCGGCGCCGATGCGGCGGCGCACGTCGGAGAGTTCGGCTCGCGCCTCGACGACGAAGCCGCCGTCCCCGCGCTCCACGATCAGCGCTTCCTCCGCGTCGTGCTCGTCCTCGATGTCGCCGAACACGACCTCGATCACGTCCTCGAGCGACACGAGACCGTCGGTCCCGCCATATTCGTCGATCACGAGCGCCATCTGCGTGCGCGTCGCCTGCATCTTCGCCATCAGATTGGAGGCGGGCATGGCGGGGGGAACGAAGAGCACCTTGCGCAGGAGATCGAGATCGCCGATCGGCCGCGACAGGTCAATCCGCATCAGGTCCAGATCGTTGGCCGAAGCGGCGCCGAGCGCGGTTCGGGTGATATGGCCGACGACGTCGCGGATGTGGATCATGCCGATCGGATCGTCGAGCGTTTCCCCGTAGACAGGCATGCGCGAATGGCCCGACGTCTCGAAGGCGCGCATCGTGTCGGACAGCGTCATCGCGGCCGAGACGGCGTCGATCTCCGCGCGCGGCACCATGACGTCGTCGACGCGCAGATCGCGCAGCGTCAGGATGTTCTTCAGCATGGCGCGCTCGTCCGCGCCGAAGACGTCGGCGCCGCCCTCCTCCAGAAAGGCGTCGAGGAGATCGGCGCGGGAGAAAGCGGGCTCGCGGGGCTTCAGGCGCCCGAAGACATTGGCGAGAAAACCCCAGCGCTCTCCGGCGCCCGCGAGATCGCGCGGACCCCGCTCCTCGCCTCGCGGACTGCGGTCCTCGGCCCGGGGACTTCGGTCCTCGAAGGGACCGGATTCGCCGTTCGATGCCGGCTCGCCGGCGGTATCGGCAGGAAGTTCGCTCATCGCGGCGACGTTCAACTCCTCAAGGTTTCGAAGGGGATGGTTCGACAGGGCCGTCCTCCGACGGCAGGCCATAGGGATCGTCGATCCCGAGACCGCCGAGAATCGCGATCTCCAGGGCTTCCATCGCGTCGGCCTCATCGGCGTCGACATGGTCGTAGCCCAGACAGTGGAGCGTGCCATGGACGACGAGATGGCAGAGATGGTCGGCCGGGGCCTTCTCTTCCAGAGCGGCTTCGGCAAGGACGGTCTGGCGCGCGAGCACGAGATCGCCGAGCATCGGGCCGGGCGTCTCGCCCTCCCCGAGATCCTCGAGCGGAAAGGACAGGACGTTGGTCGGCTTGTCCTTGCCGCGCCATTCGGCGTTGAGGGCCCGCACCTCGTCGTCGCCCGTCAGCGTGATGCCGAGTTCGGTCCGCACGTTCGGATCGATCCCGGCGCCGAGGAGGGCCGCCTCGACGGCACGCCGCAGACGGGTCTCCAGCCCGTCGGCATCGGCCGCGAAGGGCGCCGCGGTCCAGGCCTCGTCCTCGACGGACAGCGCGATGGCGAGACCCGCATAGGCCTCGCCCGGCCGGGATGTGGGAGCCGGCCGGCTCACGCGGCCCCGACCGGATGGACCGGACCGCGGTTCCGCTCGGCGTCGGCCTCGTAGGCCTCGACGATGGCCTGCACGAGATGATGGCGAACGACGTCCTTGGCCTCGAAGCGCACGGTCACGACGTTCGGCACGCCGTCGAGAACGCGAAGAGCCTCCACGAGGCCGGATTTCTGGCCGGGCGGTAGGTCGATCTGCGAGGGATCGCCGGTCACGACCATGCGCGCGTTCTCGCCGAGACGCGTCAGGAACATCTTCATCTGCATGGACGTCGTGTTCTGCGCCTCGTCGAGGATCACGCAGCAATTGGCGAGCGTGCGGCCGCGCATGAAGGCGAGCGGAGCGACCTCGATCGCGCCCGCGGCGAGCGCGCGCTCGACCTTCTCGGCCGGGATCATGTCGTAGAGGGCGTCGTAGAGGGGCCGGAGGTAGGGATCGACCTTCTCCTTGAGATCGCCCGGCAGGAAGCCGAGCCGCTCGCCGGCCTCCACCGCCGGACGCGACAGGACGATGCGGTCGACCTGGCCCCGCTCCAGGAGCATCGCGGCATGGGCGACGGCGAGATAGGTCTTGCCGGTTCCGGCGGGCCCGATGCCGAGGACGAGCTCGGAGCGGTCGAGGGCGCGCATGTAGGCGTCCTGCGTGGAGGTCCGCGCGTGGATCGTCTTCTTGCGGGTCGAGATCTGCGAGAGCGACATGCGTCCCTTCTTCTCCAGCGTCGGCAGGACGAGCTGCGCATCCTCGGCGATCGCCATGCGCACCGCGCCGTCGACGTCGGAGGGCTGCAGTTCGGCACCGGCCTGCAAACGGCCGTAGAGATAGTCGAGAGCGCGGCGCGCCTGCTCGCAGGCCACCGCGTCGCCACGGATCTCGACCTTGTTGCCGCGCGTCCTCGCATCGACCTCGAGCTTCTGCTCGATCCGGGCGAGATTCTCGTCGAACTGGCCGAACAGAGCCCCCGCCAGACGGTTGTCCTCGAAGGTGAGGACGATGTGCGCCATGTCGGAGGCACCGGACTGGGGCACCGCGCCGCGGGCTGCCTTCATGCGCTTTTCCTCAATGGCCGGTCTTCGGGTCCCTCGGGGGACGATAGACGGGTGGGTGACGGTTCGAACGGGACCGACGCGGCCGGAGCCGGATGCATCGGGCGGGCGGGACGGCGTTCGTCCTCGCCGGGCGCAGCGCCGTCCGCGAACAGCGAATTGGCGATGAGACCGGCGATCCGGACGCTCGCGACGTCGCCGACGGCGCCGGCCGAGACCGGAAGGATCACGGGCTGGAGATAGGGCGAACGGCCGACGATCTGATGGGGATATCGGCCGGGCTTCTCGACGAGCACCTCGATGTCGCGGCCGATGAGCGAGCGCATGAAGCGCGCGGTCTGGTCGCGCAGGAGGGCCTGCAGCCGGTCGAGCCGGTCGGACATCACGGCGTCGGGCACGTGATCGGCCAGCGAGGCCCCGGGCGTGCCGGGGCGCGGCGAGTATTTGAAGGAGAAGGCCGACGCATAGCCGACCTCGCGCACGAGATTCATCGTCGCCTCGAAATCCGCTTCGGTCTCGCCGGGAAAACCGACGATGAAATCGCCGGACAGGGCGATGTCCGGGCGCGCGGCCCGGATGCGGTCGAGAAGACGCAGATAGTCGGCCGCCGTGTGCCGGCGGTTCATCGCCTTCAGGATGGGATCGGAGCCCGACTGCACCGGCAGGTGCAGGTACGGCATCAGGGAGCTGAGATCGCGATGGGCGGCGATGAGATCGTCGTCCATGTCGCGGGGATGGGAGGTCGTGTAGCGAAGGCGCGCCACGCCCGGAATCTCGGCCAGCGCCCGCAGGAGCGCGCCGAGGCCCGCCCTGCGTCCGGCGATCTCGCCGCTCCACGCATTGACGTTCTGCCCGAGCAGCGTGATCTCGCGCACGCCCGCATCGGCCAGCCGCCGCGCCTCGGACAGGATCGCGTCTGCGGGGCGCGAGACCTCGGCGCCGCGCGTGTAGGGCACGACGCAGAAGGTGCAGAACTTGTCGCAGCCCTCCTGGACGGTCAGGAAGGCGGTGACGCCGCGCCGCTGGATCTCGCGCGCCCGCTGGTCCGGCAGGTGCTGGAACTTGTCCTCCACCGCATAGTCGGTGTCGACGACACGCTCTCCGGCGGAAACGCGGGCGAGCGCCTGCGGCAGGCGGTGATAGGTCTGGGGGCCGATGACGAGATCGACCACCTTGGCGCGGTCGAGGATCTCCTGCCCCTCGGCCTGCGCGACGCAGCCCGCCACCGCGACCCGCATCGAGGCGCCCGCGGCTTCCCGCTCCGCCTTGAGCACGCGGATGCGGCCGAGTTCGGAATAGACCTTCTCGGCGGCACGCTCCCGGATGTGGCAGGTGTTGAGGAGAACGAGATCGGCCTCCTCGATCGTCTCGGTCGGCTCGTAGCCGTCCCGCGCGAGGGCATCGCCCATCCGCTGCGAGTCGTAGACGTTCATCTGACAGCCGTAGGTCTTGATGAAGACCTTGCGCGCCGGCACGCCTTCTGCGTCTGCGGCGCCCGTGGCCACCGGCCCGACCGCCGCGTCTTCTCGTCTTGCGTCCATGCGCTCTTCTGAAACCGTCTGGAGATCCATCCTCCCATATCGGGCCGATAGCGTCGAGACGCAATCTCGGATTCGCGCAAGGGCGCGATCCGCCGCGGGTCGACGCCGGTTCGGCAGGCGGACATCAGGCGTGGGGACGGGCGAGAAGGCTTTCCGCGAGGAGGTTTCGCACCGCCGCCTCGGTCCGGCGTCCCAAGGCCTTGCGGTCGCTCGTCCGGGTGAAAGACAGCGGCTCGCCGAAGGAGACCTCGACGTCGATGGCGCCCTCCTTCAGGAAGGCGAGGAGATGGGGGCCGAGGGCGACGTCGCCCGGCCAGGCGGCGAGCGGGCGGAAGTAGCGTCCGAGCGGCAGTCCGTGAACCTTGGTGTAGGCGACCGCGACGGGCTGCACGGCCACGCTGTCGGCCTGCGAGCGGCGGAGCGCGGCCTGCGCGGCGCCGAAGAGCGCGGTCTTGAAGGGCAGGATGCCATTGCCGTCGGAGGTCGTGCCCTCGGCGAACAGCACCATGGCGTCTCCCGCCGAAAGCCGGTCGGCGATCGCGTCGGCCTGCTCGGCGGTGCGCCCGCGCTCCTCCCGCGCCACGAAGACGGTGCGCTGCAGCCGCGCCAGCCAGCCGAAGATCGGCCAGGACCGGACCTCGGCCTTGGCGATGAAGGACAGTTCCGTCACGGCGCCGAGCGCCAGGATATCGGCCCAGGATTGGTGGTTGGCCACGAGAAGAAGCGGCCGGTCCGTGCAGGGACGGCCCTTCACGACGATGCGCAGGCCGACGAGGCGACAGACGATTCGGTGCCAGAGGAGCGGCAGGCGCCGGCCGAGCGGCCAGCCGAAGCGGATCGCGAGGACCTGGACGGGGGCGACGACCGCCGAAGCCCCGGCAAGGACGACGAGGAGGGCCGCGATGCGAAGCCATGCGATCACGTCGCGCGGCCCTCGTCGGCGCGTGTTCGGGATGCCCCGCCCGGTCCCCAGGATCTCACAGCACGCATCCGTCGTCCGGGTCGAGCCCGCCTCGTTTTCCGGCACGCCGAAAGCGCCGATGGCCGTCCCGAACGGACCTGCCGGCGCTCTAACGCAGTGTCCGCTTGAGGACAAGCGCGCTGGTGCGGCGGCCCTCGTCGTCGGCGTAGTAGGCGGGCCTCCGGCCGACCTCGACGAAGCGCAGGCGGCGGTAGAGGGCCAGCGCGGCGTCGTTCTCCTCGTCGACCTCCAGGAAGAGCGAGGCGGTCCGCTCGGCGTGGAGACGCTGGAGAACGCTGTCCATCAAAAGGCGCCCGATGCCGTGACCGCGCGCTTTCGGCGCGACGGCGATCGTCAGGATCTCGGCCTCGTCGAGCACCTGGCGCACCAGCACGACGCCGAGCGGCGCGCCGCTCGAGCCGACGCGGCGCGCGACGAAGCCGAACGTGCCGGGCTGGGCGAGAAGAGCGGCGAACTCGTCGCCCGACCAGGGCCGGGCGAAGGCCTCGCTGTGGAGCGCGGCGGCGTAGTCGAGATCCTCGGGCAGAAGCTCGGTCGTGACCGGCGGCGCTCCGTGCAGCAGGCTGTCCCAGAACGACATCGACCAGACGAACGGCAGAACCCAGTACATGTGAAGGCTCCTCCTCCCGGCCGGCCATCCGGCCGCCGGAGCTGGATGCTCCGGCTTGGTGCTCTGGCTCGGGTCTTGGCGCCCGGTCCAGGAGCACGTCCCATCCTAACGCCGACTTCCTTCCCATCAGGATAATTCGCACCCGGAGGATCCGGCAACCCGTCGCCATTCTCGCGGTCAGGCAACCCGCCGCGCGATCGGTTCCCGCGTCGGCGCCTTGGCATCGGCGCCGCGCAGATAGAGCGGGCTCGGGGCGTGATCCGTCTCGCGTCGGGCACCGAGACGGGCGACGGACGCGATGTCGGGATGTGGCGCCGATGCGAGCCGGATCGCCCAGCGCCCGGCCAGCGCCTCCAGCGCGATCTCGGAACCGCTTCCCGTCACGAGCAGCGGCGCGCCGTCCGGCAGAGGCGACAGCATTCCCGCCAGCGCCTCGGGCGGCACGGCACGCGGCGCCGCGATCTCGCTGCCGTCGGCGCCGTGAAACGCGGCATAGAGCTCGCCGCGCTTGGCGTCGAGAACGGCGAGGACGGGCACGCCCGCGTCTGCATGCGGCTCGGCCAGCGCCTCGAGCGTACCGATGCCGACGGCGGGGATCTTCAGGGCGAGCGACAGTCCCCGCGCCGCGGCGACGCCGACCCGAAGGCCGGTGAAGGAGCCGGGTCCGACGACGACCGCGAGCCGCGAAAGGTCCCCGTAGCCTGCGCCGGCTTCGCGCAGCCGGTCGGCGATGTCGTCCATCAGACGCTCGGCATGACCCTTGCCGATATCGGGATCGCCGCGCGACAGGACGCGGTTCCCCCCGATGTCGAAGAGACAGGCCGCGCAGCGCGAGCCGGCGGTGTCGATGGCCAGAAGAAGGTCGCGCCCGGCCGCCATCGTCCGCGTCGTCAGACCGCCTCGACCTGCTCGACCTCGGGCACGAAGTGGCGCAGGAGGTTCTGGATGCCGTGCTTCAGCGTCGCCGTGGAGGACGGGCAGCCGGCGCAGGAACCGCGCATGTTCAGATAGACCGTGCCCTCGCGAAAGCCGCGGAAGGTGATGTCGCCGCCATCCTGCGCCACCGCCGGACGCACGCGCGATTCCAGCAGCTCCTTGATGGTGTCGACGATGCCGGCATCGCCCTCCTCGTAGAATTCCTCGCCGTCCCCCGCGGGCGCCGCGCCGCCGGCCGGCGCCATGACGGGGCGGTCGGACATGAAATGCTCCATCAGGCCGGCGAGGATCGCGGGCTTCAGGTGCTGCCAGTCCGGACCGTCCTTGGTGACGGTGACGAAGTCGTAGCCGAAGAAGACGCCGGTGACGCCCGGGATTTCCATCAGCCGGGCGGCGAGCGGCGAGCGGGCGTCCGCGTCCTCGCGCGTCAGGAATTCCACCGCGCCGTCCTCGACCACCACGCGGCCGGGCAGGAACTTGAGGGTCGCCGGGTTCGGCGTGACTTCGGTCTGGATGAACATGGACGTGTCCTCGCTAAGGCGACGGGTCAAGGCCGTGCCCGCTTCTCTTGGAATGATTCCAATCTACTCGTCCGGGCCCGCCGCCGCAAGGCGCGGGCCCGGTCACGACTGAGATAAGGGCTTCGCGCCACAGGCGAAAGGGGTCAGCTGAGGCTCTCGATCTCCTCGTCCGTCAGCGTCGCGGGGACGATCGTGACGGGGATCGGGAAGGCGGCCGCCCGCCCGGCGACCGAGGACACGAGGGGTCCCGGGCCTTCCGTGGAATTGCCGGAGGCGAGGACCAGGATCGCGATCTCGCGATCGGCCTCGATGATCCCGTGGATCTCCTCGTCGGTCTTGCCTTCCCGCACCACGAGTTCGGGCTCGATGCCGACGCTCTCGCGGATCTCCTCGGCGATCTTGGAAAGGCGCGCGTTCGCCTCGGCCTCGGCCTCGGCGCGCATGATCTTCTCGACGCCGAGGAAGTGCTGGAAATCGGCCGATTCCACCACGTAGAGAAAGACCGCCGCACCCCCGCTCGACTTGGCACGCCGCGCCGCATAGGACGCCGCGCGACCGCATTCGGGAGTCGCGTCGATGATCGCAAGAAACTTGCGCTTGCCGCCGGCGTCCCGGCTCGTTCGTTTTGAAACCATGGCGGGAAGATGGCAGCGTGGGGGTGGAAGGGCAAGCGCGGGATGCGCGCCCTCCCTTCGAACGCGGCCGCCCGAACCCGTCTTTGCCAGCGCTTGCACGCAGGCGACGTCGGCCGGCGGGCGGCGCGACGAACGGATCGCCGACGTCAATCCGCGAGGAAGCCGACGATCTCCCGCACGTCGCGCATCGTCCGGTCGGCGAGTTCGCGCGCCCGGGCGCCGCCGTCGGAGAGCGTGCGGTCGATCTCGGCGGGGTCGTCCATGATGCGGCGCATCTCGGACGTGATCGGCCCGAGCACCTCGACGGCCAGCTCGGCGAGAACCGGCTTGAAGGACGAGAACTGCCGCCCGCCGAATTCGGACAGGATCGCAGCCTTGTCGCGCCCGGCGAGCGCGGCGAAGATGCCGACGAGATTGTCCGCTTCCGGCCGGCCGGCGAGGCCCGCGACATCGGAGGGCAGGTCCTGCGGATCGGTCTTGGCCTTGCGGATCTTGCGCGCGATCGTGTCCGCGTCGTCGGTGAGGTTGATGCGCGAGAGATCGGACGGGTCCGACTTCGACATTTTCTTCGATCCGTCCTTGAGGCTCATGACGCGGGTCGCCGGGCCCTCGATCAGCGGCTCGGTGATCGGGAAATACCCGGTCGCCCCGTCGCTTCCACCGAGCGTCCGGCCGAGGCCGAGCGCCTCGATGCGCGCGGCGAAGTCGTTGTTGAACTTGGCGGCGATGTCGCGCGTCAGCTCCAGGTGCTGCTTCTGGTCGTCGCCAACCGGCACGTGCGTGCCGCGGTAGAGGAGGATGTCGGCGGCCATCAGCGAGGGATAGGCGAGAAGCCCCAGCGAGGCGTTCTCGCGGTCCTTGCCGGCCTTCTCCTTGAACTGCGTCATGCGGTTCATCCAGCCGATGCGCGCGACGCAGTTGAAGATCCAGGCAAGCTCGGCATGGCCGGGAACGCGGCTCTGGTTGAAGATGATGTTCCGCTTCGGATCGATGCCCGAGGCGATGAAGGCGGCCGCGATCTGGCGCGTCTGGCCGGCGAGGTCCTCGTGCACGAGCTGCGCGGTGATCGAATGGAGATCCACCACGCAGAACAGGCAGGACTGGCGTTCGCCCAGCGCCACGAACTTGCGGATCGCGCCGAGATAATTGCCGAGATGAAGATTGCCGGTCGGCTGCACGCCGGAAAAGACGCGCGGCTCGAAGCCGGCCGAACTGAGCATTGACATGGCGCCTCCGGCCGATCCGTCCCGGCGGAGACGGCCCGCGCGCGGTCTCCCGACGCGCGAGGTCGATCCCCGCGGGGCGGACCTATGCACCGGGGCCGCCATGCGATCAAGCCGCCGGACGGTGGTCGGGCGCGAGCGGCGGCTCAGGCGGCGCGGCGCGGCGCCTCGGCCGGCTCGCAGACCGGTGTCTCCAGCGGACGGATCGGCCGCGGGATCGGAGGCGCCGACCGCCGGATGCCGAAGGCCATCGGCAGCGGGCCGGGCAGGCGACGGGCGAGCGCGAAGAACAGGCAGCAGCCCGCGACCGTCGCCGCCGTCACCAGCGCATAGGTGGTCCAGAGGCCGAGATCGAGCGGCAGGAGCCAGAAGAGCGCGGCGACGACGATCGTCTGGTGCACGATGTAGAAGGCGAACACCCCCTCGTTCAGCCAGGCGACGGGGCGCGGGAGGCGGCGCACGTGGTGCGCGGCGACACCGACGAGCGTCAGGATCATCGACCAGGCCAGCGCGAAGGTGAGACACTTGAAGGCCGGCGTCATCGCCTCGTAGCTGCCGATCGAGAGGGGTCCGCCCGCGTGGCCGCCCTCGTGCCCGGACGTCGAGGCGAGGACGACCGTGATGCCGAAGGCGAGCGCCGCGTGGCGCCGGCGCCGCGCGACGATGCCGCCGATCAGCGTCGCATGGTGACGGGCGAAGAGGTAGCCGAGGCCGAACCACGCGCCCCAGGTCGCGGCCCAGGCGCCGTCGTTGTAGAGCGCGTTGGTTTCGCGGGGGAAGAAGGGCGTCAGCACGAGGTTCAGTGCGAGCGGCAGGAGGAAGAGGAGCGGCAGACAGGGTCCGCGTGCGAGCCGTTCGAAGGCGGTCGAGACGGCCCGGCCGCGCCCCTCCGCGATCATCCGGAGAATGGGAAGGCCGATCGCGAGGATGGCGAGGAGATAGGCGACGAACCACATATGCGCCCAGGTGATCTGGCCGGTGGGATAGCGCCCCTCGACGAAGTAGCGCGTCAGCCAGAACCGCAGGAGCGAGCCGTCGTAGCCCTCCTCGATCACGCGCTCCATCCAGACCTGCGGCACGACGACGAGGCCCATGGCGACGAGAAGCGGCACGCCGAGACGCACCGCGCGCTCGCGCAGGAAAGCGGGCAGCGGACGGCCCCGCGCGGCGAAGCAGGTTCCCATGCCGGACACGAAGAAGAGCAGCGCGAGCCGCCAGGCGCGCGGATGATCCATCACCGCTTCCAGGCCGGCGCTCGTCTCGGCGGCATGGACCAGCCAGGTCATGTGCGGAAAGAAGGCGACGGACGCGTGGTAGAGGATGAGGAGGCCGAAGGCGCCGACCCGCAGCGCGTCGACATAGTGAAGCCGGTCCGTTCGCTCCATGATCGACCATCCCCGCGGGACGATCCGAAAGCCCGCCGGACGATGTCTAGGGATGCCCGCGTTAAAACCGGATGTAGGGCGACACCAACATCGGCATGCGGTTAACGGCGGATCAACGCCGTGAGGACCTTGGACGCGACAAGGGCATCTCGAAGGCCTTCGCTTTTACGTGACGCTTCGTTCGATCAAGTCCCAGCGATTGCCGTAGAGATCCCGGAAGACCGCGACCTTTCCGTAGGGCTCACGTCTTGGAAGTTCCTCGAAGAGGATTCCCGCCGCCAGCATGGATCGATGATCCGCATCGAAGTGGTCCGTCTCCAGAAACAGGAAGACC
Source organism: Aureimonas sp. Leaf454 (assembly GCF_001424685.1). Lineage (GTDB taxonomy): Bacteria > Pseudomonadota > Alphaproteobacteria > Rhizobiales > Rhizobiaceae > Plantimonas. The sequence goes on along the minus strand of NZ_LMQT01000024.1, from coordinate 319,476 downwards.
CGCCCACCTGTCTGATCGCCCACGCGCAGCCGCTGCCGGTCGTCGGCCGCTCTCGCGAGAAGCAGTCTCGTGCCGTGCTGCGGCCCGACCACGACCCACCGCTTGCCATCCGGCTGGATTCGGTCTTCGTGGAGACGAAATCCCGGCAGCGCGCCATACCAGACAATCGCCTCGTCATCATCGTCGACGACCACGGATATCAACGATATCAGCGTCATGAACGCCGCCGCCGCACGACCTTCAGGACGAGGCTGCGGTCGACCGCGCCCGTCGCCAGCGTCAGGGCGAAATAGACGAGCATGGCGACGCCGACGAGGACGAGGACGCCGGACGCCTGTTCGAAGACGCTGGAGCCCGGCCGGAGCCAGGGCGAGAGCACCCGCACGAGGCCGACGAGCGAGAGGCCCATCAGGAGCGCGGAGAGGACGACGAGCGCGCCGCGCTTGACGAGGGCGGCGTCGAGCCTCCAGAGGCCCCGGCGGCGCAGGCCCTCGAAGAGGAGGACCGCGTTGAACCAGCCGGCGAGCGTCGTCGCGAGCGCGATGCCCCGTTCGGCGTAGATCTGGAAGAGGGCAAGCGAGAGGGCGATGTTGGCGAGCGCCGAGGCCCCCGTGACGATCATCGGCGTCCGCGTGTCCTCGCGCGCGAAATAGCCGGGCGAGAAGACCTTGATGAGGACGAAGGCGGGAAGCCCCAGCGCATAGAGGCCGAGGACGGCGGCGACCGGCCCGGTCGTCGTGGCGTCGAAGGCGCCGCGCTCGTAGATCAGGCGGATGATCGGCTCGGGAATGACGTAGAGCGCGACGGCGGCCGGCACGGTCAGGAAGAGCGCGAATTCGAGGCTTCGGTTCTGCGTGTGCTGCGCCTCGGCGATGCGGCCGGCCTTCAGCGCGCGGGCGAGTTCGGGCAGGAGCACGACGCCGATCGCGACGCCGACCATGCCGAGCGGCAGCTGGTAGGGCCGGTCGGCATATTGGAGGATCGAGACCGCGCCCGGCTTGTAGGAGGCGATGGCCTGGCCGACGAAGAGGTTGATCTGAGTGATGCCGCCGATCAGCGCGGCGGGTCCAGCGAGGATCAGGAGGCGCTTCAGCCCGGCCGTCCAGCGCGGGCGCCGGAGCGCCACGCCGAACCCGGCCATGCGCATGGCGATCGTGACCATGGCGAGCTGCGCGATGCCGGCGACGAGAACGCCCCAGCTCATCAGGAAGCCGATCACCGTCGTGTTCGCGCCGGTCCACCAGCACCAGGCGAGAACCGAGATGAGGACGATGTTGAGGATGGTCGGCGCGGCCGCGGCGGCGAAGAAGCGGCGGAAGGCGTTGAGAATGCCCGACACCATCGCCATCAGCGACATGCAGGCGAGATAGGGAAACATGATGCGGGAGAAGGCGACCGTGATGTCGAAGCGGTCGGCGCAGGAGATCGCCTGGGCCGACGCCGCATCGTCGATGCAGGCGGCAAGGCCCGGGGCGATGATGGTCTTCACCAGGAACGGCATGAAGATCATGGCGAGGACGGTGAGGCCGGCGAGCACCACGAAGAGCGTGGAGAAGACTTCCGTTGCAAAGCCCCGCGCGCCCTCCTCCCCCTCCTCCTCCAGCTTGCGGGCGAAGAGCGGGATGAAGGCGGCGTTGAACGCGCCCTCCGCGAACAGCCGGCGGAAGAGGTTCGGAAAGCGGAAGGCGAGGTTGAAGGCGTCCGCGACGGGCCCGATGCCGAGCGCGGAGGCCATCATCATCTCGCGGCCGAAGCCGAAGAGGCGCGACAGCAGCGTCGCGCCCCCGACGGTCGCGAATTTTGCGGCAAGGCTCATGGCGTGGAACTCGGAAGGGAACGGTGGCTCACGGGGCGGCGATGCCGAAGGCGCGCACGCTGGAGCGGGCGGTCGGCGAGGACAGTTCGCGCTCGGGCTTCTCGAAGACCGAGATCATCCGCCTCTCGATGCGCTCCATGCGGGCGTCGCTCGACACCTTCATGTTGGTGAGGTCGGTGACGTAGAACACGTCGACCACCTTCTCGCCATAGGTCGAGATGTGTGCCGAGCGGATGTCGAGGCTGAGGTCGGAGAGCGCGCTGGTGAGGTCGGCGAGAAGGCCCGGCCGGTCGAGGCCCTCGACCTCGACGACGGTGAACTGGTTCGAAAGGGCGTTGTCGATCGACACGCGCGGCTTGACGCTGAAGGGGCGGGCGATGCGCGGGCCCTTGCGCGCCGCCATCAGCTTGGGCATCGCGTCGCGCCCGTGGAGAAGGTTGCGGATGTGCCCGCCGATCCGCTCGGCCCGGCGCATCTCGTCCTCGTCGCCGGAAAACTCCCGGTTGAGCGTGATGATGTCGAGCGCCCGTCCGTCGGCCATGGTGAAGATTTGCGCGTCCGCGATGTTGGCGCCGGCCGCGGCGCAGGCGCCCGCGATCAGCGAGACGAGGCGCGGGTGATCGGGCGCCAGGACCGTAATCTCCGTGATCGCGCGATAGGCGTCGGTGCGCGCCTCCACGCAGAGCGCGTCGGAGCCCGCGCTCGCCCGCCGAACGAAATCGGCATGGCGGCGCTGCTCCTCGAGCGGAACGGTGAGGAAGTAGTTCTGGTAATGGAGGTCGATATAGGCGTCGCGCTCGGCGGCCGGCCAGTCCGACAGGCGCTCGGCGAGGACGTCGCGGGCTCTCGCGAAGCGCTGGGACCGGGGGGTCTGCGAGAAGCCGCCGGTCAGGACCGGCTCGGTCTCCCAGTAGAGCGTGCGGATGAGCTGGCCCTTCCAGCCGTTCCAGACGCCGGGGCCGACGGCGCGGATGTCGCAGGTGGTCAGCACCGTCAGGAGCTTCAGGCGATCGAGCGTCCGCACGCGCTCGGCGAAGTCGAGGATGGTCTTGCGGTCGTTGAGGTCGCGCTGCTGGGCCGTCATGGACATGACGAGATGGTCCTCGACGAGCCAGGCGACGAGGTCGGTCTCGCGTTCGTCGAGACCGAGGCGGGGGCAGAGCGTGCGCGCGATCCGCGCGCCGGCCACCGAGTGATCGTCCGGCCGACCCTTGGCGATGTCGTGGAGGAGAAGCGCGACGTAGAGCGGCACGCGGTCCTTCATGTCCTTGACGATGGCGGTCGAGACCGGAAGCTCCTCGCCGAGTTCGGCCCGCTCGATGCGCGACAGCATGGCGATCGAGCGCAGGAGATGCTCGTCGACCGTGTAGTGATGGTACATGTTGAACTGCATCATCGAGACGATGCGGCCGAAATCGGGGATGAAGCGCCCGAGGACGCCCGCCTCGTTCATGCGCCGCAGGTGCAGCTCGGGATCGGTGCGGTCGGTGAGGACGTCGAGAAAGAGGCTGTTGGCCTCCCGGTTCGCGCGAAGGACCGCATCGACCAGCATCAGCGAGCGGCGGATCAGCTTCAGCGCGTCCGGGTGATATTCCAGCTGCATGGCGGCCGCGAGCTTGAAGATCCGGATGAGGTTGACCGGGTCCTTCTGAAAGACGTCCTTGGCGGTGACGTTGATGCGGTTGTTGTCGATGGTGAAATCGAGCGTTCCGGGGATCTTGCGAGCGCGGTGGCGCAGGGAGCGCACGAAGTTCTTGAGGGTCGGCGCGTCCTTGGCCTCCTCCTCCTCCAGCGCGGCGCAGAAGATGCCGGTGAGGTCGCCCACGTCCTTGGCGATCAGGAAGTAGTGCTTCATGAAGCGCTCGACGTCGCGCATGCCGGGATGGGCATTGTAGCCGAGCCGGGCGGCGATCTCGCGCTGGATGTCGAAGGACAGGCGCTCCTCGGCCTTCCCCGTGAAGAAATGCATGTGGCAACGCACGGCCCAGAGGAAATCCTCGGCCTTGTGGAAGAGCCGCGCTTCGCGGCGCGAGAAGACGCCCGCCGCGACGAGCTCCTCGGAGGTCTCCAGGCGGTAATGGTCCTTGGCGATCCAGAACAGCGTGTTGAGGTCGCGAAGGCCGCCCTTGCCCTCCTTGACGTTGGGCTCGACGAGATAGCGCGTGTCGCCGCCCCGCTTGTGCCGGACGTCCCGCTCGGCGAGCTTGGCGGCGATGAAGGCGCGGCTCGTGCCCTCCACCACTTCCCTGTCGAAGCGCCGGGACAGTTCGGCAAAGAGCGCCTCGTCGCCGACGATCGGACGGCGTTCCAGGATCGCGGTGCGGATCGTGAAGTCGGCCTTGGCGAGCCGCACGCATTCCTCGACGGTGCGCGTGGCGTGGCCGACCTTGAAGCCGAGATCCCAGAGCATGTAGAGGAGGTACTCGACGAGCTGCTCGCCGAGCACGGTCTGCTTGTAGGGCAGGAGAAAGAGCAGGTCGATGTCCGAGCCCGGCGCGAGCGTGCCGCGCCCGTAGCCCCCGACCGCGACGACCGTCATGCGCTCCCCGACCGAGAGGTTGGAGCCGTCGAAGACGTGCAGGACGGCGAAGCGATAGATGGCGCGGATCAGCGCGTCCTGGAGCGCGGACAGGCGGCGGGCGCAGCGAAGACCGCTGCCCTCCTCGAAGAGCATGGCCTCGGCGGCCTTGCGCCCTTCCACCACGTGCCCCTTGAGAAGCGCCAGCACCTCGGCCCGCACCGCATGGGACGCGCCGCCGCCCTGCTCGCGCCCGACGGCGAGCGCATCGAGATCGGCGTCGAGCGAGGTCCTGTCGAGGATGCCGACGAGAAGGGCATCTGCGGTTTCGGCCCCCCCGGCGGCGCGGCGCGAGACGGTCATCCGAGCGGGCAAGGGCATGGAACGGCGTTCCCCAGGGGGTCGAAAGTCAGGATCGCTTGACCCGGCGGCGAAACGGACACGGCAACGGGCGATCGCGTCGGGCGTGCCGCCTATAAACCAGTTTGCCGCGCCACGAAACGCGGCACGGCGAGGTTCGCTCCCGGGGCAAGGTTAAGCGGCGAGCCTGTCCGGGGCCTTGAGCCGGCAGGCCCGCCCAAGGGTGTCAGGCGCCGACGATCGTTCCGCCGTTCGGATGGAGAACCTGGCCGGTGAAGTAGGAGGCATCCTCGCAGGCCAGGAACACGAGCGCGGAGGCGACCTCGTTCGGCTGGCCCGCCCGCTTCATCGGCACCTCGCTTCCGAACTCGGCGACCTTGTCGGCGGGGAAGGACATGGGGATGAAGGGTGTCCAGATCGGCCCCGGCGCGACGCCGTTCACGCGGATGCCCTTCTCCACGAGATTGGAGGCCATGGACCGCGTGAAGGCCGTGATCGCGCCCTTGGTGGAGGAATAGTCGATGAGCTTCTCGTTGCCCTTGTAGCTGTTGACCGAGGTGACGTTGACGATCGCCGAGCCGGGCTTCAGGTGATCGAGGGCGGCCTGCGTCATGTAGAAGTAGGCGTAGATGTTGGTCTCGAAGGTCTTGGCCAGCTGCTCCTCGGAAATGTCCCGGACATCCTCGGCGATCTCCTGGTGGGCGGCGTTGTTGACGAGGATGTCGAGCTGGCCGAAGGTCCGGGCGGCTTCGTCCACGGCCGCTCGGCAGAAGTCCTTCCGGCGGACATTGCCCTTGATCAGCAGCGCCTTGCCGCCTTCGGCCTCGACCAGGCCCTTCGTCTCCTCTGCGTCGCGATCCTCGTCGAGATAGACGATCGCGACGTTGGCCCCCTCCCGTGCGAAGGCGACCGCCGTCGCGCGGCCGATGCCGCTGTCGCCGCCGGTGATGATCGCGGCCTTGCCCGCCAGACGTCCGGAGCCGGGAAAGCGCGGGGTGTAATCGGGGCGCGGGTTCATCTCGTGTTCGCGGCCGGGATCGGCATTCTGGTGCTGTTCGGGAAAGTTCGCCATGGGACATGCCTTCGGATCTTGCGGGAGTTCGGGGGGCCGTGTCGTCGGCGCCCCCTCTGCCCGATCCAAGGCCGGGCGGCCGCCCGCCGTTCCTCGCCGGCCGCCTGAAAGCCCTTAGCCGTCGTCTCATCGAAGCGCCGGGCCTTCGATCGCTCCCCTCTCGATCCGGCTGACCCCCGGGCCGCTCAGTCCACATGCGCCGCGCAGGCCTTCGAGACCTTCGCGGCCGAGACCAGCCAGAGCACGAGACCGCAGACGGCGAAGCCGGCGAGCACGAGATAGGCCGCCGAGAAGCCGTAGCGGGCGACGACGAAGCCGGCGAGCGCCGGGCTCAGCGAGGCGCCGACACCCTGGATGGTCATCACGGCACCAAGACCCGCATTGACGTGGCCGGTGCCCCTGAGGATGCGGGCGACGAGGCCCGGTACCGCGACGCCGAGGAGACCCGCGCCGACGCCGTCGAGCATCTGAACCGGGATCAGCGCATAGGGGCTCGGCCAGAGGCCCGCGATCAGGCCGCGGATCGGGAGGGCGACGAGGGCCGCGACGAGCAGGAGGAAATAGCCGCGGCGTCCGGCGAAACCGGCCGCGAGCAGCGCGATCGGGATCATGGTCAGCTGCGCGATGATGACGGTCGCGGCCGTGTAGGCGACGGGATCGGCGAGGAGCGCCTGGAGGGTGGAGGGTTCGGTGACCGGGCCGCTCGCGGGGCGCCCCGATGTCGCCGATCCCGGCGCGATGGTCGTCCCCGGCGCGGTCGCGGTCGCGGTGCCGGCGGGCGCGTTGGCGGTGCCGGCGGTGGCGGCGACGGCGGCGTCTGCGGAGGGCGCTTGCGTCTGGGCGGCTTGCGCCTGCGCGGCGACCTGCTGGCCGAGCAGGGGCAGCATGGCCCCGTTGCCGAAGTGGAAGAGCATCAGCGTTCCCGCCAGGATCAGGAGCGGGCCGGATTTGAAGAGGACGCCGAAGCCGGACGGCGGCTCGCGCTCGGCACCCGCCTCGGGCTTGTCGAGGCCGCGCGCGGCGTCGTGGTCGATGTCGCCCGGCTTGATCAGGAGGACCGCGAGAATCGAGCCCGCGGCCATGACCGTCATCAGGATGAAGACGGCGGTCAGGCCGAACTCGTAGCCGAAGAAGCCGCAGCCGGCGGCGGCGGCGACGTTGCCGCCGTGGTTCCAGGCTTCGTTGCGGCCGAGCTGGTGGGCGAGGCCCTTCTGCCCGACGAGACCGAGGGTGAGGCCGGCGACAGCCGGGCCGATCGCCGCGCCCGCGATGCCGGTCGCGATCTGCGAGGCGGCCACGAAGGCGAAGGTCGGGACGAACAGGATGGCGAGGGAGGCCGCGATCACGAGGGCCGCGCAGAAGGCGACCATGAAGCGCTTGGCCTTCGAGGCGTCGGCGAGGGCTCCAAGGGGCGTCGTCGCGAGCATCCCGGCGATCCCGCCGATCGTCATGACGTAGCCGATCGTGTCGGTGCCCCAACCCTGTCCGATCAGGAAGATGCCGAGGAACGGCCCGAGCCCGTCGCGCACGTCGGCCAGGAAGAAGTTGACGGCGCTCAGCGCCTTCACGGACCGGCCCCGCGCCGGTCTGGTTGCGCTCGCGCGGCTTGCGCCACGCTCGCCGACGGCAAGGGTGCTCATGTCGATCGTTCCGGCCGAGGGCGGCATCCGGGTTGCGCGGACATCGGTCGCAGGGCGCCTCGATGTCCGGGATTCAGCGGTGCGGAAATGCCGGCGAGATCGCAAAGGTTCCCTGAGTTCTTAACGGCGGCGTCAGGATCCCGGAGCGAGTCCCTTCAACCGATAGAGCGCCTCCAGCGCCTCGCGCGGGCTCATCTCGTCCGGTGCGAGCGCGGCCAGGGCGTCCCGGACGGGATCGGCGGCCGGCTTCGGGGGTTCGGCCTTGCGCGCGGCGGCGGTGAAGAGGGGGAGATCGTCGATGAAGGCGGTGCGCTTGCCACCGCCCTCGCTCGCCCGTTCGAGTTCGGCCAGCACGTGCCGCGCGCGCTCCACGACCGCCGGGGGAAGCCCCGCGAGCTTGGCGACCTGGATGCCGTAGGACCGGTCGGCGACGCCCGCCTTGACCTCGTGCAGGAAGATCACCTCGCCCTCCCATTCCTTCACCCGCATCGTCGCGTTCCTGAGGCGCGACAGGCGGGCCGAGAGCGCCGTCATCTCGTGGAAATGCGTCGCGAACAGCGCCCGGCAGCGGTTGGTCTCGTGGAGATGCTCGACCGCGGCGAAGGCGATGGAGAGACCGTCATAGGTCGAGGTGCCCCGGCCGATCTCATCGAGGATGACGAGGGTGCGCGGCCCCGCCTGGTGCAGGATCGCGGCGGTCTCGACCATTTCCACCATGAAGGTCGAGCGTCCCTCCGCCAGATCGTCGGAAGCGCCGACGCGGCTGAAGAGACGGTCGACGACGCCGAGCCGGGCTTGGGCCGCGGGCACGTAGGCCCCGATCTGCGCGAGCACCGCGATCAGCGCGTTCTGCCGGAGAAAGGTCGACTTGCCGCCCATGTTCGGACCGGTCAGGAGCCAGATCGCGCCGGCCTCCGGCTTCTTCGTGCCGGCGGGCGGGGAGAGATCGCAGTCGTTGGCGACGAAGGCGGGGCCGGCATGGCTCTTCAGCGCGGCCTCGACCACGGGATGGCGACCGCCCTCGATCCGGAAGGAAAGGCTGTCGTCGACCTCCGGCCGCGACCAGTTCTCGGCGACGGCGAGCTCCGCCAGAGCCGCGGACACGTCGAGCACCGCCAGCGCGTGGGCGGCGGCGCGCAGCGGCTCGGCCTCGGCGACCACGCGATCGGACATGGCGCCATAGGCGGACAGTTCCAGCGCCAGGGCCTCGGCCGCCGCGCCCGCGATGCGGCTTTCCAGCTCCGCCAGGGCGTCGGTGGAATAGCGCATGCAGTTGGCCATGGTCTGGCGATGGAAGAAGCGCGTGCGACCCTCCCCGTCCGCCTGGAGCGCCGGCGCATGGGTTTCCGCGATCTCGACGAAATAGCCCAGCACGTTGTTGTGCTTGATCTTGAGGGACCGGACGCCGGTCTCCTCGGCATAGCGCCCCTGCAGGTCCGCGATGACGCGGCGCGAGCGGTCGCGCAGGGCCCTCGCCTCGTCGAGCGCGGGAATGGCACCGTCGCGCACGAAGCCGCCGTCGCGTTTGAGGAGCGGCACGTCGTCGGCCAGCCGGCCGGACAGATGCGCCTCCAGAGCCGCCGGCAGGGCCGCCAGATCGTCGCGCGCGTCGGCCAGTTCCCCCGGCAGTTCGCCGCCGAGGCGGCCGGCGATCTCGCGCGCGGCGAGAAGGCTCGACAGCACGGCCTTCAGATCGCGCGGCCCGCCCCGGTCGAGCGACAGGCGGGACAGCGACCGCTCGATGTCCGGCACCGACTTCAGGCTCGTGCGCAGCGCCCGGCGAAGATCGGGATCCTCGACGAAGGCCCTGACCGAGGCCTGCCGGCGGGCGATGGCGGCAGGCGCGGTCAGCGGCGCGGCGAGGCGCGTGGCGAGCAGGCGGGCGCCGGGGCCGGTCAGCGTGCGGTCGATGGTGGCGAGGAGGCTTCCCGCCCGCCCGCCGCCGACGGAGCGCGTGAGCTCCAGACTGGTCCGGGTGGCGGGATCGATCAGGAGGACGGCGCCCTCCTCCACCCGCTCCGGCCGCTGCAGCGCGGGGCGCGCGGCCTTCTGGGTCTTGCCGAGATAGGCCAGCAGCCCCGCCGCCGCCGAAAGCTCCGCGCGCGAGAAATCGCCGAAGCCGGCGAGCGTCGCGACGCCGTAGAAGCGGCAGAGGCGTTCCTCGGCGGTCGCCCCGTCGAAGAGGACGGCCGGCTCGGGACGCGCCAGCGCGCCGAGGCGGGCTAAGGGCTCGGCGAGACTCGCATCGTGGAAGACGGCGTCGGGCACCACGATCTCGCTCGGCTCGACGGCGAGGATGTCGGTGAGGAGACGGCCCGGCTCGCTCTGGCGCACCTTGAAAGCGCCGGTCGACAGATCCGCCCAGGCCAGCGCGAAGCTCGCGCCGGCACCGGCGCCGCCGAGGCGCGACAGCGCCATCAGGAAGTTCGCGCGGCCGGGCTCGAGCAGCGTTTCCTCGGTGATCGTGCCGGGCGTGACGAGGCGCACGACGTCGCGCTTGACGACCGACTTGCCGCCGCGCTTCTTCGCCTCGGCGGGGTCCTCGATCTGCTCGCAGACGGCGACGCGATGGCCGCGCTCGATCAGCTTGCGCAGGTAGTCGTCGGCCGAGACGACCGGCACGCCGGCCATCGGGATGTCCTGGCCCTCGTGCTTGCCGCGCCGGGTCAGGGTGATGCCGAGCGCGCGGGCGGCGATCGCGGCATCCTCGAAGAACAGCTCGTAGAAGTCGCCCATGCGGTAGAAGAGAAGGCAATCCGGATTGGCCGCCTTGATCTCGATGTACTGCGCCATCATGGGCGTCGGCCCGGCATCCTTCTCGCCCGCCATCAATCGTCCCGGCCCATGTCGCGTCCGCATCGTCCCGTTCGGGCGGGGCGGACGACGCTGAGGTCCGGCCCGTGCCGGTCTCGCCGCCGGCCCGTTCGTCCTACAGACCTTAGGGCCCTCGCAAAAGGCCCGAAACCCCGTCCTCCACGACTCCCGGCCTCGCGGAAGACACCGCGCCGAAGTGGCTTTCCCGGAAAAGGTTTGTTGCGATGCGGCAATTGCCGCGGAACCGGAATTCGAGCATAGTCGTCCCTTAGGGACAGGACGTTAGGCTCGCGAGGAAACCGATGGGACATGTTCCCGGTTTCGATCGCGAAGCTTTCCCTGCGCATCTCGCGAGGTTTTCATGCGTGTTCGTCGTCTCCCTGCCGCTCTCGGCGCCGCCCGCGGCGCCATCGTCGCCGTCTGCGCCGCCATCGCTACCTTGCCCGCCGCGGCCGACCAGAGATCGGACGTCAACGTCTACCAGTATGCGGTCGAGAATCCGGTCGACGATTCGCCGTTGCCGATTCCCCCTTCGCTCGGCGAGACCGTGCCCGTCACCGTCAGCCTCGTGCCGCTCAGCGAGGATGCGGGCTACGCCTATTTCTACTACAACGGGCGGCCGGTGATCGTGGATCTGAACACGCGCAGCGTGGTGCGATTCGGCAAGTGATGCCGCCGGGTCCCGTCGGACCCGTGGCTCGCTCGCAGACCGCAGCTTGTCTTCACGCCACGAACCTTCCCGACTCATCGCCGTAATATTCGATGTAGCGGGGGTGGATGTTCGCCACGGGCAGGACCACCAGCACGTCCGTCGTGCCGAACTGCCGGTCGACCACCGCATCCTCGCCGATATGGCCGCCGAGGCGGAGATAGCCCTTCAGGAGCGGCGGCAGCGAGGCCAGCGCGCGGCGGGGATCGGCGCCGGCCGGCGCCTCCACCACGGGGGCTCGGCGCGCGGGATGGGCGCGCACGCGCCATTCGGCCGGCGGCACGGAGATCTCGCGCAGAAAGGCGAGAGGCGTCGCGAGGCTCGAGGGGTCGGTACCGGCGAGCGAGGCGCAGCCGAAGAGCACGTCGACCCCGTGCTTGCGCACATAGGACCAGATCCCCTGCCAGAGCAGTTCGACCGTTCGCTTGCCGCGATAGTCTTTCAGCACGCAGGACCGTCCGAGCTCCAGGAAGCGCAGCCCTTCGTGCCGGGCGAGCATCGGCGTGATGTCGAATTCGGACTGCGTGTAGAAGCCGCCCGCGAGATCGGCGGCCTCTTGGCGCATCAGCCGGTACGTGCCGACGATGCGGTCCGAAAGATCGCCGTCGCGATCGTGATCGATGACGAGAAGATGGTCGCAATAGCGGTCGAAGGCATCCTTGTCGCGGCGCGTCATCTTCTGAAGCCGGGTCGGCCGTGCGGACATTTCCTCGTAGAAGACGCGATACCGCAGCTGCTGCGCGGCGCGGATTTCGGCGGCGGAGCGGGCGAGGCGCACCTCGAGGGAGCCCAGGCGCCCCAGGAGCCCCGCCTGCGGATCGAAGCGGCCGGGAATTCGGCGCACGCTCGCCGGGATCATCCCTTCGAGCGCGCTGCGGATCGCGGGGGCGAGCTGGCTCAGGGCCTCGCCTTCGGGGGTCGCCGTCCTGAAGAGGTTCATCGAAGTCTCCTTCGCGGCCGCCCGTCGGGCGTCCCATGCCTCCCCGCTTAATCTAGCTCGACAACGGTTTCGTGACCAGACGGCGGCCGGCCCGCAGAGGAAGCGGGCCGGCCCCTCGATGGCGGGGGCGCCGGGATCGACGTCGCGCGGATCGGGGCGCCGCGGCACGAAGGCCAGAGCCCGCGACGGCCGCCCGCGAACGCCTCTCCCGGATGTCTCCATGGCCCGCGTCAGCCCATCTCGACGACGAGCCGGCCGCGCACGCCGCCCGCGACGATCCGGTGGGCGGCATCGACGATCTCGTCGAAACCGATCGTGGTCGTCAGGGCCGACAGACGCGCCGGATCGAGATCGACCGAGAGGCGGCGCCAGGCTTCCAGGCGGAGCGCCTTGTCGGCCATCACCGAATCCACGCCGAGCAGCGAGACGCCGCGCAGGATGAAGGGGGCGACCGTCACCGGCAGGTCCATGCCCTGCGCGAGCCCGCAGGCCGCCACCGCGCCGTTCCGGCGCGTGCCGGCGAGAACGTTGGCGAGCGTGTGGCTGCCGACAGCGTCGACGCCCGCCGCCCAGCGCTCGCGCCCGAGCGGCTTGCCCGGCTCGGAGAGCTCGCGCCGGTCGAGGATCTCGGCCGCGCCGAGGGCCTTGAGGTAGTCCGCCTCCGCCGGCCGGCCGGTCGAGGCGATCACGTGCCAGCCGAGCTTGGAAAGAAGCGCGACCGCGACCGAGCCGACGCCGCCCGCCGCGCCCGTCACGATCACCGGTCCGTCCGCCGGCGACAGGCCGGCCTTCTCCAGCGCCATGACGCAGAGCATCGCGGTGTAGCCGGCCGTGCCGATCGCCATGGCCTGCACCGGCGTGAAGGCATCCGGCAGCGGCACCAGCCAATCCCCCATCAGGCGCGCCCGGCCGGCATAGGCGCCGTAATGCACCTCGCCGACCCCCCAGCCGTTGAGGACGACGCGGTCGCCGGCCTGCCAGTTCGGGTTTCGCGAGGCGAGCACCGTGCCGGCGAGATCGATGCCGGGAATCATCGGCCATCGCCGCACGACGGGCGAGGCCCCGGTGATGGCGAGGCCGTCCTTGTAGTTCACCGTCGTCGCCTCGACGGCGATGTCGACGTCGCCGTCCATGAGATCGCCGGCGGTCATCTCCACGACGTCGACGCGCTGGACCTTGTCCTCGCCCCGGGACACGAGAATTGCCCGAAATGCCTCGTCCATGCCGTCCGCTCCTCTGCAGCCCGCCCCATCGGGCGTCGTTCAATCCGGCCGGCTCCCAGAGGGCCCGGCCCGCCGTCCTCAGTCGCGGACCGTCTTGTCCGCGCGGCCCGAGAGAAGGAACTCGTCGAGGATCACCAGCGCCGCGCCGATCGAGATGAGGGCATCGGCGAGATTGAACACGGCGAAGCTCCAGACCGGCGTGTGGAAAAAGATGTAGTCGACGACATAGCCCAGGCGAAGACGGTCGATGAGATTGCCGACGGCGCCCCCGACGATCATCGCGAAGGCGAGATGCGACCAGCGTCGCTCCGGCGGCGTCTTCCACCAGAGCCAGCCGACGAAGAGCAGCACCGCGCCCGCCAGGAGCGCCAGACCGAGATCGTCGAACCCGTCGAACATCGAAAAGGCGATGCCTTCGTTGCGCGCATGGAAAAGCGCGAGAAACGGCAGGAGCGGGATCGAGGCGCCGAGCGGCATGGTGGCGACGACGAGCGCCTTGATCGCCTGATCGGCGACGACCGACAGAAGGATGATGAGGGCGCCGGTCCGGAAGGGCCGTCGCAGACGAGGCTCGGGCGCGACGATCGTCAAAGGGCGAGCGCCTTGCGCCGGGCCTCGAAGAGCATGACGCCCGTCGCGATGGCGAGGTTGAGGCTGTCGGCCTTGCCGGCCTGGGGAATGCGCAGGAGCTGCTCGCAGGCCTTGGCGAGCGGTTCGGAGAGGCCCGACTGTTCGTTGCCCATGAGGAGGATCAGCGGCCTCCCGGCATAGTCGGGCGTGCGGTAGTCCACGGTGCCCGCCATGTGGGTGCCCGCGACGAGGCCCCTGAACTTCGTGCGCCAGCCGAGGAACTGGCCCTCGCTGGCGCGGGCAATCGGCACGGCGAAGATCGAGCCCATGGTCGCGCGCACGGTTTCCAGCGAGAACGGATCGACGCAGTCGCCGATGAGGATCACGCCCTTGGCGCCGACCGCGTCGATCGTGCGCAGGATGGTGCCGAGATTGCCGGGATCGCGCACGCGGTCGAGTGCGACGACGACGCCGTCCTTGCCGAAATCGAGCCGGTCGAGCGACACGGTGCGCTGCTTGAAGACGCCGATGGCGCTCTGCGGATTGTCGCGCCGCGTGATGGCGCCGAGCACCTTCTCGGATGCCTCCACGAGATCGGCGCCGAGCGCCACCGCGCGGGCCGCGGCCTTTTCCAGGAGCGGATTGTGCAGCTGGGATTTGGCGACGACGAGCGTCTTCATGTCCCAGCCCGTGTCGATCGCGTCGAGCACGAGCTTCAGCCCTTCGGCGATGAAGAGACCGGTCTCGTCGCGGCCCTTCTTGGCGCCGAGCGCGCGGATGTCCTTGATGATCGGGTTGGAGACGCTGGACAGTCCCTTCACGCGGCCGGGCGCGGAGAGATCGGGGCGCTTCTCGCGGCGCTCGCCTTCGGGTTCGTCGGACATGGGCTTATGGTTTCCAGCGGGAGAAGAGCGATGTGGAGAGGAGCCGCGGCTCGTCATTCTCCTCGCGGATCACGAGTTCGCCTGACTCCACCGTGCCGCCCATGCCCCGGAAGCTCTCGGCCATCAGGGCGGAAAGCGAGAAGAACGAGGCGCGGATGGAATAGGCGGTGAGAACGACGCCGATCGGCCGGTCGGAAACGAGGTCGCGCAATCCGGCGAGAAGATGGGGCAGGTGCTCGAAGAGCTGCCAGACCTCGCCCTTCGGTCCCCGGCCGAAGCGCGGGGGATCGGCGAGGATGATGTCGTAGCGGCTGCCGCGCTTCACCTCGCGCTCGACGTAGCGCATGGCATCCTCGCAGATCCAGCGGACGGGTTTCTCCGTCAGTCCCGCGAGTTCGGCATTCTCCCGCGCCCAGCCGATCGCCTTCTTGGAGGCATCGACATGCGTCACCTCCGCGCCCGCACGCGCCGCGAGCAGCGAGGCGAGCCCGGTATAGCCGAAGAGGTTGAGGACGCGAACCGGCCGCCGCGCGGCCTCGATCGCATCCGTCATGAAGGCCCAGTGGCTCGCCTGTTCGGGAAAGACGCCGACATGACGGTAGGAGGTGAAGCGGCCGAGATAGGAGAGGCCCCGATGCGAGAGCGGCCAGGTCTCGCCGAGCGGGACCTTCGGGAAACGCCAGCGCCCGGCGCCCTCCTCGTCGGTATCGCCGGTGAAGACCGCGTCCGCGACGTCCCATTCGCGCTCGGGTCGCAGGCGCGGCCAGATCGCCTGGTTCTCCGGCCGGCGCACGATCAGCGGCCCGTAGCGCTCCAGCTTCTCGCCGTCGCCGCAGTCGAGCAGCGCGTAATCGTCGTCGGGCTCGACGGTGAGGACGAGCGGAAGGCGCTCGGTCGGCCGGGCACCGGCGCGGCGCGGCGGAGCCGGACGCGGCCCTGCCTCGGCGCGCGGCCCCTCCTCGCGCGGCTCGGCGGCACGCAGCTTGGCGTCCCGGGGCGCATCGCGGCCCGGCCTGCGACGTTCGCCGCTCACGCGAGCGGTCCGGATGAAGGATCTGCGGTCATCGGTCCATCTAACGGACGGCTCGCCAATTGGCAAAGAGCGGCGGCGGCGATCGGCGCGGCCGGGCCGACGGAGGGCTCCACGACGACCTTGCGAAAGTCGGACTCGATTTTCCCCGGAGAGGGTGCATAGGCTGTCCGCGCCGCGGCGGAACCGATGATCGCCGACGGTGAGGCGAAGCCGACGGGGACGTCGCTCGCAACCGCAGACGAACGGGAGGGACTGCATGGATCTCAAGGGTGAATACCGGCTGCCGGCGCCGCGCGAGAGGGTCTGGGCCGCGCTGAACGATCCGGACGTCCTGCGCGCCTGCATCCCCGGATGCGAGAGCCTGGAGATGAAGGGCGACAACGAGATGGCGGCGACCGTCGTCACCAAGATCGGGCCGGTCAAGGCGAAGTTCTCCGGCGAGGTGCGCCTGGAGGACATCGTCGCGCCGGAGAGCTATTCGATCGTCGGCGAGGGCAAAGGCGGCATTGCGGGCTTCGCCAAGGGCGGCGCCAAGGTTCATCTGGCGGAAGACGGCCCGGACACGATCCTCACCTATTCGGTGGATGCGCAGGTCGGCGGCAAGATCGCCCAACTCGGCGGTCGGCTGATCGAGTCCACGGCGAAGAAGCTGTCCGCGCAGTTCTTCGACGCCTTTGCGGCTCATGTGACGGGCGGAACGGCGAGCGGCGCGGAGGGGACGACCGCAGCCGTTTGAGGCCGGGCGGCGCAGTGGTCGGGGGGACAGGGCGGCGCAAAACGCCTCCGACCTGCGCTGCCAGACATCCTGTCCAGCCGGACAGTCCGCTCAGCAGGATGATCGGCGGCTTCGAGAGAGGCGATCATTCCGTGCCGCCCTGACGAAACCGATCTCCCCCTCGCGGGGGGAGATGGCCGGCAAGGCGGAAGGGGCGCATCGCGCCATCCGGTGGACGGCGCCGTCGGGCGCCACGTCCACCCGAGCCCGTCGCTCGGGCCTCAAGCCGCTCGCGGCGCCGCCAGAGCCGTCGAGCCCGGCGCGGCGATCGACGCTGCCTTCGCCCGCTCCTCGGAGAGAACGCGGACGCGCTCGCGCGCCTCGTCGGCATCGCGCTTCAGGCGCTCGATCTCGTTGCGGCGCTTCCACGCCTTGCGGCGATAGTGCGCCTGCGTGAACCAGGTTCCGAGACCGCCGAGCAGAAGGCCGACGATCACGGCGCCCATCAGGAGAATGAAGAGCGGCATCGAATAGGTGAACTGCGGCAGGGTGCCGAGCGGATCGAGCGAAACGGTGACCGGTCCCCGGTTCGAGACGCAGAAGACGATCAGCAGGATCGCCAGCGGCACGAGGATCAGGAAGGACAGGATACGGCTTACCATCGTTCACAACCTTCTTCGTCGATGATCGGGTTTCCCCGTCGAACACCGGACGTCCCGGCCCGGACCACGGCGTCGTGATCGGGGCGCCGCCGACATGGCCGGCGCCGATGAGCGAGGCGATCATCGCCCGCGCGCATCGTCGGGGATGGGAGCCTCACGCGAGACGCCCGGTCCTTCACCCCGATATGGCGGTGCCGGCGGCGGCGTCAATTCCCTGAGGATCGATGAAGCGCGTGAACTGCGCTGCAATGCGACGAAACGTGGTCGCGGCCGACGGCGCGGCCGATCCCGGACCGATACCGATCCTGTCAGGCCGCGTCGTTCAGGCGCTCGCGCAGTTCCTTGCCGGCCTTGAAGAAGGGCACCCACTTCTCCTCCACGTCCACCGCGTCGCCCGTGCGGGGATTGCGGCCGGCACGCGGCGGGCGATTCTTAACGGAGAACGCGCCGAAGCCGCGCAGCTCGACGCGGTTGCTTTCGCACAGGGCTTCCGTGATCTCGTCAAAAATCGCGTTCACGATCGTCTCGACGTCGCGCTGATAGAGATGCGGATTGCGGCTCGCGATGATCTGCACGAGTTCGGACTTGATCAAGGGAAACTCCAGGATCGCTTCGTAACGGGCATGGTGAAGAGAGCCGGCGCGCCCGGATGTTGCCCGGACACGACGCAAGGTTCGTAAGGTAACTTTACGTTACTCCGTCCGGCCTGATGGAGGCTGCCAGAGCGACAGGAGACCGTCAAGATGGCCGACGCTGCGGCCGAGCGCATCGGGGAGCGAGGTCGCGCTCGGGTCGAGGCCCAGCGTGGAGAACAGGGAAGCGCGGGCGCCGGCGAAGATGGAGGCGCCGAAACCGCCCTCCGTTTCGGGCTCGCGATCCACGATCTCGAGATCCTTTTCGACGCCGCGCGGCCCTTCCAGCCAGGCCCGGACCTCGGCTTCGCCGCCGATCGCGTCGATCAACCGGTTCTCCAGGCTCTGCCCGCCGGTGAAGACCGATCCGTCGGCGAGACGGCGCGCTTCGGCGGCGTCGAAGGGACGGCGCTCGTCGACGAGCGCGACGAACCATTCGTAGGTGTCGAGGACGGTGCGCCGGATCATCGCCTCGGCCTCCGGCGGCGCGGGGGCGAAGGGCGACGGCTCGGCCTTCAGCGGCGAGGACTTGATCGCGGAGACCTTCAAGCCGACATGTCCGAGGAGCACGGAGGCATCGACATATTGAAAGAGGACGCCGATCGAGCCGACGATGGAGGTCTGGTGGGCGACGATGTGGTCAGACGCGGCCGCCACCATGTAGCCGGCGGAGGCCGCGAGCGTGCCGACCTCGGCCGCCACCGGCTTCACGGCGGCGATCTCGCGGGCGGCGCGGTAGAGCGTTTCGCCGCCGACGGTGGTGCCGCCGGGCGAATCGATCTTCAGGATCACGGCCTTGACCCGGTCGTCCTCCTTCAGGTCCTTCAACAGTTCGAGAAGCTTCTCGTTCTCGGTGATGACGCCTTCGATGGCGACGCGGGCGATCTGCCGGCCGATCGCGGCATCGCCCCCGCCCCGCATCGTCAGCGCGAACGGCACGCCGACGACGAGCGCGCCGAGGCTGAGAATCGTGGCGACGCGCCAGAAGCCGAGCTTGCGGCGCAGGCGACGCCGGTCGATGAGGTCCTGCGCAAGGGTCACGGGAGGTCCATGGTTTACGGTTCGCTAAGGCAGCGACCGATAGACTAAGAACGCGACGAATGCCAAGCCGGTGGTTGACGCACGTGCCGCAGGCGCTAGGCAGAGGACGGAAAATCCCCATATTGGGCGACCAGTGCTATCGCTGACCGCGCGACTGATCGTCAGTCGTCCGGAAACCTCGATGCATTCTTGAAACGATGGGACCGCACGGCTTGGTCGATACGGCAGCACAGATGGACCGCGCGCACAGGGACCGTGCGATGTCGACGGCCGAGACCGGCTCCGGCCGGGACGGCCGGCGCGACGCCGAGTTCACGCGCGCCCGCCGTCACTCGCGCAAGGTTCGGGTTCTCAAGGTCGCGCTGCCGTTCGTGGCGGCGCTGATCGTCCTCGGCGGCGCCGGCGTCACCCTTCTCGCGCGCAGTCTTCCCGACGAGCTGCCGCTGAACGCCTTCGGCCTGGAAAACGGTCGTCTCGTCATGCAGGCGCCGCGTCTGTCCGGCGTCGACGGGCAGGACCGGCCCTATTCCATGATCGCCGACCGCGCCATCCAGTCGTTGACGGGCGGGGGCGGGGTGGAACTCGAGGCCGTGAAGGCGGAGGTCGGCATCAGCGCCGACGCCACCGCGGCGATCGTCGCCGCGCGCGGCCTCTACGATGCCACGGCCCAACGGCTCCGGCTCTTCGAGGGGCTGCACGTCCAGACGTCGGACGGCATGGTCATCGACATGTCCGGGGCGGACATCCTCCTCGACGACGGGTCGATGGAGGGCAGCGGCCCCGTCGAGATCCGCACCGACGGTCAGACCATCGAAGCCGGCACGCTGTCCGTCGCCGACGGCGGAAAGACTCTCAGCTTCCGAGGCGGCGTCAAGATGACCCTCCTCCCGTCGTCGGGCGACACGACGACATCCCAGCCTTCCCCGCCGCCGACGAACGGCGCCAGCGACGATGCGACACCGGAGTGACCGACATGAAGCGTCTTCTTCTCCTCGCGGCCGCGGCCGCCCTCGCCGCCGGAACCGGCAGCGCCCTTGCACAGGCCTTCGGCAATTCCTTCAACGGCCTGCAGGTTTCCAACGACCAGCCGATCGCGATCGAATCGGACCAGCTCGACGTCGACGACGCCAAGTCCGTGGCGACCTTCACCGGCAATGTGAACGTGCAGCAGGGCGAGACGCTGCTGAAGACCTCGAAGCTCGTCGTCTATTACGCCAAGAAGCCCGAGGGCGGCGCCCAGCCGGTCAAGACGGCGGCGGCGATGCCCGGCGGATCCAACGAGATCGACCGGCTGGAGGCTAGCGGCAAGGTCTACGTGAAGTCGGCCGACCAGGTCGCCACCTCGGAAAAGGCCAATTTCGACATGAAGACGCAGATCGTCCTCATGACGGGCAACGTCGTGATGACGCAGGGCGAGAACGTCGCCCGCGGCGAGACCCTGACGATCCACATGGACACGGGCCTCGCCCGCCTCGGCGGCGCGAAGTCCGGCGGACGCGTCAAGATCCTGATGGCGCCGAACGCTTCGCAGCCGGCGCAGTAGACGGTTCGCGGCGCGAGGAGGCGCGCGGAGGAGGCACCGGACGGTCTGCGTCCCGTGCCAGCTGCCAGGGCCAGGGCCCGTGCCAGGATGCAACGGACCGCGCGCGGCCGGCACCGACGAGAAGGATCAGCGCGACCCATGATATCTTATGCGACTCCGGCATCCCCGGCGCAGAGCCGCGGCGACGAGCCGGAGACCGGGTCCGCCCATCGCGGCCCCGCACCGGGCGCGGCCCCGCGCATGGACAGCGCCGAGGGCACGCTGATCGCCCGCGGCCTGTCCAAGGCCTATCGCGGGCGGCGCGTCGTCGACGGCGTCGACGTCTTCGTGCGTCGCGGGGAGGCCGTGGGGCTGCTCGGCCCGAACGGCGCGGGCAAGACGACGTGCTTCTACATGATCACCGGCCTCGTGCCGGTGGACCAGGGACGCATCGAGCTCGACGGGCACGACATCACGGGCGTGCCGATGTACCGCCGCGCGCGGCTCGGCATCGGCTACCTTCCCCAGGAGGCCTCGATCTTCCGCGGCCTTTCCGTCGAGGACAACATCCGCGCCGTCCTCGAGGTCGTGGAGCCGAACAAGCGCGAGCGCGAGGATCGGCTGACCGCGCTGCTCGAGGAGTTCCACATCGAGCACCTGCGCAAGAGCCCGTCGACCGCCCTGTCCGGCGGCGAACGGCGGCGCTGCGAGATCGCGCGCGCGCTGGCCTCCCGGCCGACCTTCATGCTGCTCGACGAGCCCTTCGCGGGTGTCGACCCGATCGCGGTCGCCGACATCCAGGGGTTGGTGCGTCACTTGACGCAGCGCGGCATCGGCGTTCTGATCACGGACCACAACGTCCGGGAAACGCTCGGCCTCATCGACCGTGCCTACATCATGCATGCCGGTGCCGTGCTGACGCATGGCCGGCCGCAGGAGATCGTCGACAATGTCGACGTGCGCCGCTTCTACCTCGGCGAGCAGTTCACCTTCTGAGGCGATCACGCCCCTTTCGAGGGCGGGGCGCATTGACAAGCAAGATGCGGACCAGTTTGATGAGGACCGTCAGCCGGCGCCGAAAAGGGCAGCCGCGGACCGGTCCATTCGCCTTGCCGCGCATCGGCCAGGGCAGACCCATCCGCAGCCATTGCCCAACGCGTGACCGGCCTGCCTCCGAAGGAGGCTGACAAGCGGGGCGTAGCGTTATGATGATGTCGGCCAAGCTTCAGATGCGGCAGAGCCAGTCCCTGGTGATGACGCCCCAGTTGCTGCAGTCGATCCGCCTCCTCCAGTATTCGCATCTCGAACTCCAGGCCTTCGTCGACCAGGAGATGGAGCGCAATCCCCTTCTGGACGCGGGAGACGGGGTCGAGGTCGACTGGCGCGAGGCCGCCGGGGCCGAGCCCCCGGACGCCGTCACCGCCGCGACCTCCCCGGCGGAGACCGCCTTGTCCGGCGAGCGCCAGGACGGCGAGGCGATCGCCGACGGGTTCGAGGTCGGCGCTTTCGACGGCCCGGGCTTCGAGGAGGGCGGCGATGCCGCCCCGGCTCTGGCCGAGCCCGAGCGCGAGCGGCGGTCCGAGCTGTCGGACGGACTGCCCGGCGCCGGAACCGGTTCGGGCGGCGGGGGAACCGATGCGGACGGAGCGCCCTCGATCGAGGGCTTCGCCGAGCCGCGTCCCTCGCTCGCCGTCCATGCGCTCGGCGAACTCGCGGAGGCGATCGCCGATCCGCTCGACCGGCGCATCGCGGAGGCGATGGTCGAGCATCTCGACGAGGCGGGCTATCTGCGGATCGACGTCTCGGAGATGGCCGTCGCGCTCGGCGTTCCCAAGGCAAGGCTCCTGCGCATCCTCCGCCGCCTCCAGGCGGAGGCCGAGCCCGCCGGTCTCTTCGCCCTCGACCTGGCCGATTGCCTGTCCATACAGCTGCGCCGTCAGGGCCGCCTCGATCCCGTGATGGAGACGGTCCTCGCCCATCTCGATCTCCTCGCCCGGCGCGATTTCGCGACGCTTCGCCGGTTGACGGGCGAGGACGAGGCCGGGCTCCTGGACATCCTGGCCGAGATTCGCCGCCTCGACCCCAAACCCGGCCATGCCTTCGAGAGCGGACCGGCCGATGTGGTCGTGCCCGACGTCGTCGTCAGCGAGGCCTCCGACGGATCGTGGCGGATCGAGCTCAATCCCGCCGCGCTGCCGCGCGTCCTCGTGCATTCCCACTATGTCGAGCGCATCGCGACGGGACGGCTTTCGGCCGACGAGCGCACCTTCCTCACCGATTGTCACGCCTCCGCCAACTGGCTCGTGCGTTCGCTCGACCAGCGCGCCCGCACGATCCTCAAGGTCGCCTCGGAAATCGTGCGCCGGCAGGACGGTTTCCTGACGGAGGGGATCACCGGCCTGAAGCCGCTGACGCTGATGGCGGTCGCCGAGGCCGTCGGCATGCACGAGTCGACGATCAGCCGCGTCACCGCCAACAAGTACATCGCGACCCCGCGCGGCACGTTCGAGCTGAAATTCTTCTTCACCGTCGCCATCGCCTCGACCGGCGGGGGCGATCCCCATTCGGCCGAAAGCGTGAAGCACCGCATCCGGACGCTCGTCGCCGCGGAAGGCCCCGGCGCCGTCCTGTCGGACGACGACATCGCCGACCGCCTGAAGGAGGAGGGCGTCGAACTCGCCAGACGAACGGTCGCCAAGTATCGCGAGGCGCTCGGAATCCCTTCCTCGATCCAGCGTCGGCGGGAGATGAACGCGCGGCGGATCGCCTCTTGAAACGGGCGGGATCGACCGTCCGCGGTCATCACGGGATGTTTCGCGAAGTCGCGCGGCGTCACCGGCGCGTTGACAGGCCGGGCGGAGGTTCTTAGAAGGCGCCACCCGACCGGGTCGCCCGGGAAGCGGAACGTGGCGGAGAAACCCCCGCTCTCGCGCCGCGTTCATGAGAAGACCCGCCACCATCCCGGCGGCGGGTGTCGACGAAGCGGAAACGGCTACGGCACGTCCGGAGGGAGCTTTGCAGATGAGTGTTCGGGTTTCGGGAAAGCATATGGATGTCGGCGAGGCGTTTCGCTCGCGCATCGAGGACCGCCTGGACCAGTCGGTCGGAAAATATTTCGACGGGAACTACACGGGAACCGTGACGCTGACCAAGGAGGGCACCCGCTTCTCCGCCGATTGCATGCTGCACCTGGATTCCGGCGTGGTCTTCCAGGCCGCCGGCGAGACCCATGACCCCGAAGCGAGCTTCGCGGAAGCGGTCGACCGCATCGAGAAACGCCTGCGCCGCTACAAGCGCCGCCTCAAGGACCATCATTCCGGCCTGAACGGCCAGCGCGAGGTCGCCTACAGCGTCGTCGCCCCGATGCCGGCCGAGGAAGACCACGAGATTCCCGAGGATTACGCGCCCGCCATCATCGCGGAGACCTCGCTGAAGGTCGGCACGATGACGGTCGCCGGCGCGGTGATGGAGCTCGACCGCCGGGACAGCCCGGTCGTCGTCTTCCGCAATGCCGGAAGCGGCGAGGTCAACATCGTCTATCGCCGCCCCGACGGCAATTTCGGATGGGTCGATCCCTCGACCTACAAGACCGCAGGCTAAACTTGGCCTCGGCCCTCCCATCCGGGACCGACGCATCGGCCGGTCGCCTTCGGGCGGCCGGCACGGCGTCGCCCCGCCTCGGCTGGCCGACGCCGTCGGCCGCCGCTTGTGCAGGAAACCATCCCGCTCGATGAGTGTACCGTCTTCTTCCTCGGCGCCGACGATGGATCTGGCCGATCTGATCGGCCCGGATACGATCCTGCCGTCGCTGCGCGGCCATACCAAGAAACAGGTCCTGCAGGAGCTCGCCGAACGCGCGGCCCTGCGCACGGGCCTCGGCGAACGCGAGATCTTCGAAACCGTCCTGCAACGCGAGCGCCTGGGTTCGACGGGCGTCGGCAACGGCATCGCCATTCCCCACGGCAAGCTGGCCGCCCTGCCAGGCCTCGTCGGCGTCTTCGGGCGCCTGCACCGTCCGGTCGACTTCGAGGCGCTGGACGACCAGCCGGTCGATCTCGTCTTTCTCCTGCTCGCGCCGGAGAATGCAGGCGCGGACCACCTGAAGGCTCTCTCGAAGATCGCCCGCCTGCTGCGCAACGGCGATATCGTCGCCAAGCTCCGGGCCTCGCGCGATGCCGAGACGATCTATTCGCTGATGACGCAGACGCCGCCGCCACACGCGGCCTGACCGGGCCTCGCGCGCCACAACGGGGCCTTTCCAAAGGATCGAGCCGGATCGTCCGAGGCGCCCCTTGCGGCCTTCCGCGCCGATCGAAAGCGTCGAAGGCTTCCTCGTGCCTTGGCACCAAGGGCAAGCCGCTCCAACCGCGCCGCCGAGGATGTGCGCTTTGCCTCAAACGCGAACGGCCCGCCGGATTGCGCCGGTCAGGCCGTCATGACGTCGCGCACGTCGTTTTCGCGCTGCGGTCGAAGGACGTCGCGGAAGGCCGATCCTGTCGACCCGTCCCTCCTCAATGCGTGCTGACGGCGAGAAGCTCGTTTTCGGTCGCGCTCGCCAGAATGCTGCCGCGGTCGTCCGAGACCGCCAGCGGCGTTCCGTCGGCCGCAAAGAGCGCCCAGAGATTGAGGCCGGGCTGGATCGACTTGGCGGATGGGAAGCGCGCGCGGATATCGTCGGACGACATCAGGCGGAGATAGGCGAGGTGCCCCTCGCCAATGGCGGCGAGATCGGTTTCGGTGACGGTCGGACGGAAGGTCATGATCGGGTTTCCTTGTCTAGCAAGCGAAGGACGGCAAGCGAAGGACGGCAGGTTCAGGACGGCAGGCGGAGCGTGGGCCGGCTTGACGACGGCTCCGGTCCTCCCGAGGACGGTTCGAGGAAGGCGCAAGGCTCGAAGCGCAACCGCTTCAATCGGAGACTGCGATTTCGATCCTCTTGACGATCCGTTCCGGTTCGGGCCGGGCGAGATCGATCAGGAGAAGGCCGTTCTTCAACTGGGCGCCGAGAATCTGCATGCCGTCGGCGAAGAGGAAGGATTTCTGGAACTGCCGGGCGGCGATGCCACGATGCAGAAACTCGCGATCCTTCTCCTCGGCCTGTCGGCCGCGGATCGTCAGCTGGTTCTCCTCCGTCGTCACCTCCAGATCATCCGGCCGGAAGCCGGCGACCGCGAGGGTGATGCGCAGGAGGTCCGTGGCCGGGCGCCCGTCGGGCGAGGTCCCACGAATGCGTTCGATGTTGTAGGGAGGATATCCCTCGCCGCCCTTACCGATCCGCTCCAGCGTCTTCTCCACGGCATCGAAGCCGAGAAGCAGAGGGCTCGAAAAGGGCGTCATCCGGCTCATCGTCTCAAGTCCTTGTGAAAGCGACTTATTATCGAAGACCCTTGGAAGCGGCGTCTTCGTCGGTACGGGACTGATATGGATTTCGATCCCGTTCATTTCAACCTTTGCGATCCGCCATCGAAAAAGGCGGACCATCCCGGATGGTCCGCCCGAAGCGTAAACAAATCATGCCGTGCGGCCCCGCGAGGATCGCTCGGGGGCCGGTTCCTGTCATGAGGCGACGGCGCCCGGCCGAAAGTTGAGGACGACGCCGTTGATGCAGTGGCGCTTGCCCGTGGGCTGGGGACCGTCGTCGAAGACGTGGCCGAGATGCCCGCCACAGGTCGCGCAGTGGACCTCGGTGCGGGGATAAACGAGCTTGTAGTCCGTGGACGTGCCGACCGCCCCGTCGACGGCGGCATAGAAGCTCGGCCAGCCCGTGCCGGAATCGAACTTCGTCTGCGAGGAATAGACCGCCGTGTCGCAGCCGGCGCAATGATAGAGGCCGGCCTTCTTGTTGTCGTTGAGCTGGCTGGAAAAGGGCCGCTCCGTCGCCTCCTGCCGCAGGATCGCGAACTGATCGCCCGTCAGCTTCCGGCGCCACTCGTCCTCGCTGAAGGAGACGGGAAACGATCCTTCCGCGCTCACGGCGGATCGGGACAGGGACAAGCCGAGGGCGGCCGCGCCGCCGGCGAGAATCGAGGTGATCAGAAATTGTCGACGCTGCACGGCATCCTCCGGATTGGCTTCGAACGTCAGGTCCTCGGCACCAGCCTTGCGACGATGCGAGCTTGTTGGAAACTCAAGTGGACGTGATGGGCCGAGGCCACAAGATCCGCGCCCAAACGACACGGCCCCGCGTTCCGGGCGATGCCGGAAGCGCGAGGCCGCAAGATCGATGGGATCCGCGCCGCCGGCGACGCGAACCCCGATCCGCCGTTGATTACTTCGGCATGAGGACGGTGTCGATCACATGGACCACGCCGTTCGACTGCAGCACGTCGGCCTGGGTCACGGTCGCCTTGCCGCCCTTGGCGTCGGTGATGGTCAGCTTGTCGCCTTCCATGGCGAGCGTCAGCTCCTCGCCCTGCACCGTCTTGACCATGTGCTTGCCGCCGTCGTCCTTGACCATCTTCATCGCATCGGCCGCGAGCGCCTTGGCCGGGACGACGTGGTACGTCAGGATGCTGGTCAGCATCTCCTTGTTCTCGGGCTTCACCAGCGTGTCGACCGTGCCGGCCGGCAGCTTGGCGAAGGCGTCGTTGTCCGGCGCGAAGACCGTGAACGGACCTGCGGTGCCGAGCGTCTCGACGAGACCGGCAGCCTTGACCGCGGCGACGAGCGTCGTGAGGTTCGACGCGTTCGGTGCGTTCTCGGCGATCGTCTTGTCGGCATACATCGGTGCGCCGCCGACCGTCACCGGCTCCTGGGCGAAGGCCGCGCCGGCGGAGCCGACGAGAACGGAGGCGAGGAGGGCGTTGCGAACGAAGGACTTCAACATCGTGGCGTTCCTTTTGATGAGAAAAGGGATGCCTTCCATGAACGAAAGGTGGACCAGATACGGGTGAACCCCTGATCCGGACGCATCCGCCTCGATCACAGATTGTTGAGAAGACCGTCCAATTCTTCGTGCTGCGTCATTGTGTCTTGGGACGCGCGAGGATCACCTGCAGACGAGGTCGTCGAACGGCCGCCGATGCTCGCTGGAGCTGCGATGCTCGTTCGTTTCCGGATGGCGGTTCCGCCCGCATAGCGGTTCCGCCCGCGGTGCCGGATCGGCCGCGGGTCCGGTTGCCAGCCCGCGAGCACGGGCATCTCCGTCGCCGCCGCCGCATCGACCCCAGGGGCCGGCGTCCGTCAGTCTCCGTGAAGCGGGCGACCGCGCCCCTTCTTCGTTTCCGACCGTCCCTTCTTGGCGTCGAGCCGTCGCTCGATCGAGCCCTTGGTCGGACGGGTCTTCTTGCGGGGCGGCGGCGGCGGCACGAGGGCGGCGCGGATCAGTTCGGCGAGGCGCTCGCGCGCATCCTCGCGATTGCGCTCCTGCGTGCGGTGGCGCGACGCCTCGATCAGGATCTCGCCGGCCTTCGTCGCCCGGCTGCCCGCCAGCCGCATCAACCGCACCGCCACCTCGTCGGATAGGACACGGCATCCCCGCGCATCGAAGCGCAGCTGGACGGCGGTCGCGACCTTGTTCACGTTCTGCCCGCCCGGCCCGCTCGCGCGGATGAAGCTCTCCTCCAGGAACGCCTCGGGGATCAGCACGCTGGGACCGACGCGCAGTCCCACCTCCTCGGCCATGATCCGCCCTCCTGTCGGCGCCCTCGGCACCCGCCCGTCCGCGCCTCCGGCACCGATCCCGGCGGACATGGGAGCTGGACCTTGGCGTCGTCAAGCCGCCAGACGCCGAACGCCGTCCCGGGATCGCAGGTGGCCCGGACGCTTCCGGCATGAAAAAGGGCCTGCAGGTTCGCTCCCGCAGGCCCTTTTCTCTCGCGATCCCGTCGCCGTCGGCGCCTCGGATCGGCTCCTCCCAGAGATCTCGGCCCGATGTCTCGGGCCGGATTGTCATCGCACCCGGTGCGGGCGCAAGGCCCCCCGGATGCCGCTCACTCCGCCGCGAGAGCGACGCTCGGCGCGGCCTGCATCACCTCGCTGTCGACATGGGCCTCGAACTTCTCGAAGTTCCGGCGGAACATGTCCACGAGCTTGGCGGCCTGCGCGTCGTAGGCGGCCTTGTCGGCCCAGGTGGAGCGGGGATCGAGGATGGCGCCGTCGACGCCCGCCACCGCCACGGGAACGTCGAACCCGAAATTCTCGTCCGTCCGGAACTCGGCATCCTTCAGGGATCCGTCGAGCGCGGCGGCGAGCAGGGCGCGCGTCGCCTTGATCGGCATGCGGTTGCCCGTGCCGTAGGCGCCGCCCGTCCAGCCGGTCGAGACCAGCCAGCAATCGACGTCGTGGCGCGCGATGAGGTCGCGCAGGAGATTGCCGTATTCGGACGGGTGCCGCGGCATGAAGGGCGCGCCGAAGCAGGTCGAGAAGGTCGCCTCCGGCTCGGTCACGCCGCGCTCCGTGCCGGCGACCTTGGCGGTGTAGCCGGACAGGAAGTGATACATGGCCTCGGCCGGCGTCAGCCGGGCGATCGGCGGCAGCACGCCGAAGGCATCGGCCGTCAGCATGATGATGTTCTTGGGATGCGGCCCGAGGCCGGTCTCGCTGGCATTCGGGATGTAGTGCAGCGGATAGGCGGCGCGGGTGTTCTCGGTCAGCGACTTGTCGTCGAAATCCGGCACGCGGTTCTCGTCGAGGACCACGTTCTCGAGCACCGTCGCGAACTTGCGCGTCGTGGCGAAGATCTCCGGCTCGGCCTCGGCCGAGAGCTTGATCGTCTTGGCGTAGCAGCCGCCTTCGAAGTTGAAGATGCCGTCCGCGCCCCAGCCGTGTTCGTCGTCGCCGATCAGCGTGCGCCGGGGATCGGCCGAGAGCGTGGTCTTGCCGGTGCCGGACAGGCCGAAGAAGACCGCCGAGCCGCCGTCCGCGCCGACATTGGCCGAGCAGTGCATCGGCATGACGCCCTTCTGCGGCAGCAGGTAATTGAGGACGGTGAAGACCGACTTCTTCATTTCGCCGGCATAGGCCGTGCCGCCGATGAGGACGATCCTGCGGGCGAAGTCGACCGCGATGATCGTTTCGGACCGGCAGCCGTGGCGCGCGGGATCGGCACGGAACGAGGGCAGGTCGATGATCGTCAGCTCGGGGTCGAAGCGCTCGACCGCCTCCGGCGCGGGACGGATCAGGAGGTTGCGGATGAAGAGCGAGTGCCAGGCATATTCGGTGACGACGCGCGTCGCCAAGGCGTTGGCGGGATCGGCGCCGCCCACGAGGTCCTGAACGAAGAGATCGCGACCTTCGGCATGGGCCTTGAAGTCGTCGTAGAGGCGCTCGAAAGCCTCGGGCGTCAGGGCGTTGTTGTTGTCCCACCAGACGGCGCCCTCGGTCGAGGCGTCGCGGACGACATACTTGTCCTTGGGCGAGCGGCCGGTGTGCTGGCCGGTCGTGGCGACGAGCGCGCCATGGGCGGTCAGCCGCGCTTCGCCGCGACGGATCGCGGTCTCGACGAGGTCGGGCTCGCCGAGATTCCAACGCACCGAGGACAGGCCGGAGAGGCCCGTGGTCTCGATGCCCTTGAGAGGATTGCGCAACCCGATCTCGTTCATGTCGCCGATTCTCCGTGTGCCGAGTGCCCGATGCTGAATCCATAGGGGCATTGCGGCGCTGCAGCAAGCGGAGATTGGCCAATTTGCTTAACGACATCAGGATCTTAATCGATTATATTTGTGTCGCGAGCATTCTAATCGGTTCGATATTGGATCTCATCTTTCCTCACTTTGTCGAACCATTGAAAGAAGGAGTGTTTCGGCCGGGAGCGTTTCGGTGATGCGTCGTCCGGCACTTTTTCGGTCCTGCCGCATTTCCCGGTGGAAGCGGAGCGCGGACGCGCTCCGGACGACAGCGAGGAGCCTTCGCAATGGCTGCGGATACCACCGAGACGTTTTGGAACATGGTCGATGATTTCGGCACCTGCATGGTCGTCACATCCGACGGCCGGAAGCTGCGGGCGCGGCCGATGGCGCCCCGCGTCTCCGACGAGCGGCGCCAGATCCTCTTCCTGACGGACAGCCGTTCGCACAAGGTCGACGAGATCGAGGCGAACCCGCAGGTCGCCCTCACCTTCTCCAAGCACGGCGAATACGTGTCGGCCTCCGGACGCGCCTCGATCTCGACGAGCCGCGCGCTCGTCGCTTCGATCTGGGACGAGGAAGCGGAAGCCTGGATGCCGCAGGGCAAGGACGATCCGACCGTCGTCGTGCTGGTGGTCGATCCGGACGAGGCCGAGATCTGGGACGTGACGAGCAACAAGGTGAAGCAGGCCTGGGAATTCGCGAAGGCCTATCTCGGCGACAAGGACCGGCCGGATACGACCAAGCACGAGAAGGTCACCCTCTAAGGACCTTCCGCACGAAGAGCCATCCGCGGGGAAAGACCCTTGCCCGCGCGATGCCGCGGCCTCCACCCGGAGGGCTCGGACCACCGGACCGATGTCGGGGCGGACGCCCGAGGCGGACCGAGGCGGAAGACGTCGGAAGACGTCAGGAGACCGAGAGCGCACGATGGCCGCCGAACCGCGGACATCGTGCGCTCGCACGGCTGGGAGGCGCTCGTGGCCGGCGGGTGAAAGATTGATTGTTTGTAATTCTCGCCCCGCGCCACATTTAATGCCGATTGTTGTCGCGAAAGCACAGTGTGCTAGGACAGGTTCGCAAAGACCGCGGTCCAGCCTCGATGTCGACGACGGACGACGGGATCGACCGGACCGAGGCGGTCCGACCGAATCGCCCGGCTGGAACAGGAGAACGACGCAATGCCGACAATCGCGCTGGTGGATGACGACAGGAACATCCTGACGTCGGTCTCGATCGCGCTCGAGAACGAAGGCTATCGCGTCGAGACCTACACCGACGGTGCTTCCGCGCTGGAGGGACTGTCGAACCGGCCGCCGCATCTGGCGATCTTCGACATCAAGATGCCGCGGATGGACGGCATGGAACTCCTGCGCCGGCTGCGCCAGAAATCGGACCTGCCGGTGATCTTCCTCACCTCGAAGGATGAGGAGATCGACGAGCTCTTCGGCCTCAAGATGGGCGCCGACGACTACATCCGCAAACCCTTCTCGCAGCGCCTGCTCGTCGAGCGCGTGCGCGCGATCCTGCGGCGCGGCGGCGCGCAGGTCGGCGTGAAGGCGGGTCCCTCGCCGGAAGCCTCGCTGGAGCGCGGGCAGCTCGTCATGGACCAGGAGCGCCACACCTGCACCTGGATGGGCCAGCCGGTGACGCTGACCGTCACCGAGTTCCTGATCCTCCATTCGCTCGCCCAGCGTCCGGGCGTCGTGAAGAGCCGCGACGCGCTGATGGACGCGGCCTACGACGAGCAGGTCTATGTCGACGATCGCACGATCGACAGCCACATCAAGCGGCTGCGCAAGAAGTTCAAGGCGATCGACGACGACTTCGACATGATCGAGACGCTCTACGGCGTGGGCTATCGCTTCCGCGAGATCTGATGCCGAACGGCCTTGCGTGGAGCGTCGGGCCGCGGCGCTCTGAACGGGTGGATCGATGACCGCATCGGGCGAGGCCGATACGAGGCGCGACCCCGCCGCCGAACGACGGCGACGGCTGGGAGCGGTCGGCCGTGCACGGTTCCGTCGGCTTCCCTTCGTGCGACGCAGTCTCCAGAGGATGCGCTGGCTGCTCGGCCATTCCATTTTCTCCTCGCTGACGCGCCGGATCGTCTTCCTCAACCTCGTCGCGCTGATCGTTCTCGTTTCCGGCATCCTCTATCTCAACCAGTTCCGCGCCGGCCTCATCGACGCGCGGGTCGAGAGCCTGCTGACGCAAGGGGAAATCATCGCCGGGGCCATCGCCTCCTCGGCCACGGTGGAGACCAATTCGATCACGCTCGACCCCGAGCGCCTTCTGGAACTCCAGGCCGGCGACACGCTGCAGCCGGGATCGGACGCCGCGGAAAGCCTCGACTTCCCGATCAATCCCGAGCGCGTCGCGCCCCTCCTGCGCCGCCTGATCTCGCCGACCCGAACCCGCGCGCGGCTCTACGACCGCGACGCCAATCTCATCCTCGATTCGCGCCATCTCTATTCGCGCGGCCAGATCCTGCGCTACGACCTGCCCCCGCTCGCCGACGAGGAGACGGGACCGATGGAGACCGCGCTCGGCTGGGTCCAGCACCTCTTCCAGCGTTCGGACCTCCCGATCTATTCCGAAACGCCGGGCGGCTCCGGCGCGACCTATCCCGAGGTGATGAACGCGCTGACCGGCGGCCCGGCGACGGTCGTTCGCGTCACCGACAAGGGCGAGCTGATCGTCTCCGTCGCCGTGCCGATCCAGCGGTTCCGCGCCGTGCTCGGCGTCCTCCTCCTGTCGACGCAGGGCGGTGACATCGACAAGATCGTGCAGGCCGAGCGAATGGCGATCGTGCGCGTCTTCGCGGTGGCCGCGCTCGTCACGATCGTCCTCTCGATCCTCCTCGCCTCGACGATCGCGACGCCGCTCCGACGCCTGTCGGCCGCCGCGATCCGGGTGAAGCGGGGCGTCAAGTCCCGCGAGGAGATCCCCGATTTCGGCGATCGGGCCGACGAGGTCGGCAATCTGGCGACCGCGCTGCGCGACATGACCAACGCCCTCTACAAGCGCATGGACGCCATCGAGAGCTTCGCGGCCGATGTCAGCCACGAGTTGAAGAACCCGCTGACCTCGCTGCGCTCGGCTGTCGAGACGCTGCCCATGGCGCGGAGCGAGGATTCCAAGGCGCGGCTCCTCGCCGTCATCGAACACGACGTGCGTCGCCTCGACCGCCTGATCACGGACATCTCGGACGCCTCGCGCCTCGATGCCGAACTCGCGCGCGAGCTGAGCGAGCGCGTCGATCTCGCCGGCCTCCTGGAATCCGTCGTCGATGGCGCGCGGGCGCACACGAAGGACGGCTGGGACACCGACATCCGCCTCGACGTCGAGCCGGCGCTTCCCACGATGGGCTCCAAGCCCTATCGCGTGGCCGGGCACGACCTGCGCCTGTCCCAGGTCTTCACCAACCTCATCGACAACGCCCGCTCCTTCGTGCCGATGGAAGGCGGGCGCATCCGCGTCCGCTTGAGCCGCAAGGGCTCGCGCGTCATCGTGGTCGTCTCCGACAACGGACCGGGCATCCAGGCCGAGAACATCCAGCGCATCTTCGAGCGCTTCTACACCGACCGTCCCTCCGGCGAGGCCTTCGGGCAGAATTCCGGCCTCGGCCTCTCGATCTCGCGGCAGATCGTGGAGGCCCATGGCGGCACGCTGGAGGCCGAGAACATCCGCGATCCCCATGCGCCGAACGGGTTGGCCGGCGCGCGGTTCACCGTATCGTTGCCGGCGGAATGAGCGAGCGGCGGCCGTCGGCGGGACCCGGCACGTCCTTGCCCCGCAACAACGTCCACGCGACCGGCATCCGGATCGGCGGGCTCGGCATTCTCGTCCGCGGACCGGCGCGCAGCGGCAAGTCCTCGCTGGCGCTCGCCACCCTGCGCCGGGCGGAGGCCGCGGGTCTCCAAGCCGCGCTCGTCGCCGACGACCAGCTGTTCCTCGAGCCGATGGGCGCGATGCTCGATATGGTCGCACCCCCGGCCACCCGAGGTCTCATCGAGATTTCCGGCGTCGGTATCTTGGAGGAGCCCTCGATCGAACGGGCCACCATCGGCCTTCTCGTCGATCTCCAGGACCCCGCCTCTATCGAGCGGCTGCCGGCGCGCGCCACGATCCGGTTCGCCGGGGCCGACATCGCCCGCATCGCCCTGCCCCGCTGCGACGCAAGCTTCGGGGCAGACATTCTGGTCAGTCTTGCGAAGCGGCCCAGAAACCACGATCTTAACCAATTCTAAAGGACGGGCTTCCCTTACCGCA
This sequence comes from Aureimonas sp. Leaf454, assembly GCF_001424685.1. Lineage (GTDB taxonomy): Bacteria > Pseudomonadota > Alphaproteobacteria > Rhizobiales > Rhizobiaceae > Plantimonas. The sequence goes on along the minus strand of NZ_LMQT01000024.1, from coordinate 285,484 downwards.
GCCCCGATGGCAGTCTTCGCCGCCATGGCCCGAGGGCAGACCGATCGCCGAGAGGCCGTATCGGGCGCTTCTTCGGCTTCCGGCGGAGCCTTCTCGGGGTCCGCTCGAACGAGTGATCGGCCCTTCGGCCAAAGACCTGCGGCTCCTGCCTGTCGCATCCAACGGAGCGCGTGGATTGACGCCAACAGTTTACGGCCCGCACGCCAGTCGCCGCGCGGGCCTCGTATCGAAGCCGGGCTCGCCGAGAGCGGAGCGGTGCCAGAGCGGAGCATGCCCCTCATGATCGGACTGGTGCTTGTCACCCATGGTCGTCTGGCGCACGAATTCCGTCTGGCCGTCGAGCATGTCGTGGGGCCGCAGGACGCCTTCGAGACGATCTCGATCGGTCCCGAGGACGACATGGAGCAGCGGCGGACCGACATCGTCGATGCCGTTGCGCGGGCCGATCGAGGCAGCGGCGTCATCATCGTGACCGACATGTTCGGCGGCACGCCCTCCAATCTCGCGATCTCGGTGATGGACGGGGTCCAGATCGACGTTCTCGCGGGCATGAACCTTCCCATGCTGATCAAGCTGGCCAGCGTCCGGCAGGATCAAGCGATCGGCGAGGCGCTGCGGCACGCCCAGGAGGCGGGACGCAAGTACATCAACGTCGCCAGCCGAATCCTCAGCGGCAAGTGAACGAGATGACGAGCGACACCGACCAGGCGGACGAATCGGACGAGGGTGCCCTGCGGCGGACGCTGCCGATCGTCAACCGGCGCGGGCTCCATGCCCGGGCCTCCGCGAGGTTCGTCCAGCTCGCCGAGACCTTCGACGCGGAGATCACCGTCAGCCGGGACGGGCTCTCGGTCGGAGGCCAGTCCATCATGGGCCTGATGATGCTGGCGGCCGGCATCGGCTCGAGCATCGACGTCGCGGCGACGGGACCGGAGGCCTCGGCCGCGCTCGACGCCATCACCGCCCTCGTCGCGGACCGTTTCGGCGAAGAAGCCTGACCGCTTTCCGGCGCTGCCGCAGCCGCGACGCCGCGGGAGCGACGGCGCGAGGATCGCGGCAGCGACGCGAAACGGACCGGCGAGATCCGAGCGCGGATGGCGATGCAAACCTGATTTTCAGGCCGTGACACGACGGTTGTAAGCGTTGCGAAAGGCCCGCGTGGCATCTCCACGGTCGAGACGGCTCTCCCGAGCCGAGACGCGGCCCGCCCCGCTCTCCGCGACCCTTCTGGACCTGTCATGCCGAACCTCGCTCTCGTGCCCTCGCCCGGCGCGCTTACGTCCGACGCGCCCTTCGTCCCCGCCGGCCTTCCGGCGGCCGACGCTTCCCCGGCTGCCATCCGCCTGACGCCCGGTCCGGCCCGGCCCACCGGAGAGGCGCAATCCGGCCCGTCGCCGCTCGGCAGGCGCCGGATCTTCGGCGCACTGAAAGGCCTCGTTCCCTCCAAAGCGCCGGCCATGGCGGATCGCGGCGGCATCCCGGGTCTGGAAGCCGCGATCCGCATCGTCGAAGCGCAGGGGCACGGCGAGGCCAATCTCGTGCGCATGGCCGACAAGGACATCCTGCTCTCCGGAGACGGCGAGGCCTTCGTCATGCATGCGCGTCGCGGTCGCTCGCTGATCGCGCTGTCCGATCCGGTCGGAGCCGCCGAGGCCTTCCCGGACCTCGTCGAGCGCTTCGTCGGCCTCGCGCGGGACCAAGGGCTGCGGCCAGTCTTCTACCAGATCTCGCCGGGTCTCCTCGGTCCCTGCTTCGAGGCCGGACTGAAGACCCTGAAGCTCGGCGAGCAGGCGGTCGTCGACCTCGAAGGCTTCGATCTGAAGGGCGGCAAGTGGCAGAGCCTGCGCCGCAACCTCAACCGCGCCGAACGCGACGGGCTCGCCTTCGCCTTCGTGCCGGTCAGCGACGTCCCCGCGCTTCTCGGCGAACTCCAGACGGTCTCGGATGAATGGCTGGCGGCGACGCGGGCGCGCGAGAAGAGCTTCTCGCTCGGCAGCTTCATGCCCGACTATCTCGCGACGCAGCCGGTGGCGGTCGTTCGCCTCGACGGCCGCCTCGTCGCCTTCGCCTCCGTGCTGACGACGCCGCTGCGCCAGTCGGCCTTCATCGACCTCATGCGCTTCGTGCCGGGGGTCCATCGCAGCTTGATGGACCTTCTCTTCATCAAGGTGATGGAGCACCTGCGGTCGGACGGCTTTTCGGCCCTCAACCTCGGCATGGCGCCGCTCTCGGGCCTTGCCGACGCGGACGGCGCGCCGCTGTGGAACCAGCTCGGCCGCACCATCTTCGAATGCGGCGAGAGCTTCTACAACTTCCAGGGCCTTCGGGCCTTCAAGTCGAAGTTCGAGCCGCAATGGCAGTCGCGCTATCTCGCGGTTCCCGCGAATGCCAATCCCTATCTCGCGGTCATGGACGTCGCGCTCCTCATCAGCGGCGGGCTGCGCGGCGTCTTCGGCAAGTGAGACCGCCCAGTTCTGGGCAGAAGCCGCGTCGACGGCCTCGGTGAGGTGAAACCGATCAGGGCTGCGCGGGCTCTCTCTCCTCCTGCCCCTCGCCGGCCCCGTTCGCCGCGATCACGCGACGCCACAAGGCGTCGGCCTTGGCCCTGGCGGTGGCGGCGGGGAAGAGGACGCGCGTTTCGGTGTTGCCGTTGCGCAGCTGGTCCCGCAGACCGGCCGCGATCCGATCGCCGCCGGCCGCCGCGACCTGGGCGAGCGCATAGGCCTCGGTGAGGTTGCGGGGGGCCCGGTCGCCTTCGTAATGATCGAAGGCGGCTTGCCGGATCGCGCTCCAGTCCTGCGCCGCGATAGCCGCGTCGAGCGCTTCGGCGGCGGCCTTGCCGGTGTCGAGCTTCTCCCACTGGGACAAGGCCTTGTCCTCTCCGGAGGCCAGCGTCTCGGCCGGCAGCCGGTCGGCGAAGGCCTGGAGCACGCGTTCGGGCACCGCAACGCCCCGCGCCTTGGCGAGCAGCAGGAGAGCGTAGGGATCGGTCGCGTCCTCGGAGCCGATGGCCGCTTCGGGATCGAGGACGATGCCGGAGACCGCGATGTCGATCGCCGCCTCGTCGCCGAGAACGGCGTCGCCGAGCGCGAGGCGCACGCCGGCGGGAATGTCCTGCGGCACGCCGAGACCCTCCACGAGCCGTCGCGACATCGCGATGCCGTCGTCGTCCCCGGCCGGGGCGGCCGGATCGATCAGCTCCGGCGCCCGCGTCGGCACGAGCGAAACGGTCGGATTGAGCGCCTCGACGAGGGCGGAGGTGACCGCGCCCTTCTGCAGTTCGGCGAGCGCCACCGGCCGCTCGGGCGAGAAGCGGATCTCCAGATGGTCGGGCTCGGCGAGAAAGGCCTGGAGCGTCTGCGACCATTCGGTCGAACGGCGTTGCAGATCGGGGCTCGCCCCGCCCGGCAGATCCTGGAAGAGCCCCTGCATCACCGGTCCGATCGTCGCCGCGACGATGCCCTGGATCTCGTCCTTCGAAAGGTTCTGAGCCTCCTTGGCGAAGGCGAAGGCGGCATCGGCGAGGCCGGCATCGCGGAAGGACAGGCTCGCGCCGAGAAGCTCGCCCACCACCTGCGGCTCGCCGCCGCCGGTTGCATTTGGCAGGGCGTCGACATCGCCGTCCCCGTCGATGTCCGTGCCCGTCCCGTCCAGCGGCACGAGCAGGTGAAAGCCGGCGACGCTGGCGGCGAAATCGATCCGGCCGATGCGCCGAAGATCGGCCGACACGTCGACCGCGTAGCTGGCGGAGGGCGCATCCTGGTCGACCGACACCGCGATGTCGCCCTCGATCACCTCGCTGCCGACGCGCTTCAGCGCGTCGCGAAGCTCCGGCTCCAGCGTCAGGCGGCGCGTGTCGATGGAAAGGCCCTGGTAGACGGAGGTCGATGCGCCGATCCGGACGCGATCGACGGAGGCCTCGAAGTCGCCGCGCGCGATCCTGAGGCCGCGCAGCACGAAGGTCTGCGTCAGCGGATCGTAGGCGCGGCCGTCATAGGTCAGGACGACGACGCTGCGCGCCAGCGTCACCACGACATCGAAGATCGCGGGACTGTAGGGCAGGAGGAAGCGGGCGATCCCGCCCTCCACCGAGCCCTGCGCGAGGAGGTTGGAGAACGGGTTCAGCGCAGGGAGATCGTCGGCCCGGGCAGACGTGGACGATGCGGGCGACGAGAGGAGGAGCGCGGACAGGCCGAGCGCGGCGGCAGTCCGGCAAAGGCGCGTGCGAAGCGGCAAGGGGCTTCGGCCCCCCTGTCGGGTGTTCGTCATGGTCCTCGTCTCCCGTTTGCGTGGCGGCCATGGCCGCGTTTGCTGGTGTAGCCGATCTTCTCCGCCTGCGAAAAGGGAGGGGACGGACGACACCGGAGGAACCGGCCCGATCGAAATTATCTTCCGATCCACCATCATATAAAGGGATCTTTATATCCGCTTGTCCCGATATGGCGTCCCTGCTAAGGAGAGGACATGAAGCGGGCGCCGCCACCCCCGCCTTTTCCACCCGACCATCCCATCGATCGAGGACAGAGCCATGGTTGCTTTGAACGACTGCGTCATCAAGGATCCCGAACTCGCCTCCTGGGGCCGCAAGGAAATCGAGATCGCCGAAACCGAGATGCCGGGCCTGATGGCCTGCCGCGAGGAGTTCGGCACCGACAAGCCGCTGACCGGCGCGCGCATCACCGGCTCGCTCCACATGACGATCCAGACCGCCGTCCTCATCGAGACGCTGCAGGCGCTGGGCGCGACCGTCCGCTGGGCCTCCTGCAACATCTTCTCCACGCAGGACCATGCCGCCGCGGCGATCGCGGCCACCGGCACGCCGGTCTTCGCCGTCAAGGGCGAGAGCCTCGAGGAGTACTGGGACTACACCGACCGCATCTTCCAGTGGCAGGACGGTAAGCCCTCCAACATGATCCTCGACGATGGCGGCGACGCCACGATGTACATCCTCACCGGCGCGCGCGCCGAAGCCGGAGAGGACGTCCTGTCCAGCCCCGGCAACGAGGAGGAGGAGATCTTCGTCGCCCAGATCCAGAAGCGCATGGCGGCGACGCCGGGCTTCTTCACGCGCCAGCGCGAGGCCATCAAGGGCGTGACGGAAGAGACGACGACGGGCGTGAACCGGCTCTATCAACTGCAGAAGAAGGGGCTCCTTCCCTTCCCCGCGATCAACGTCAACGACAGCGTGACCAAGTCGAAGTTCGACAACAAGTACGGCTGCAAGGAATCCCTCGTCGACGGCATCCGCCGCGCGACCGACGTGATGATGGCCGGCAAGGTCGCCGTGGTCTGCGGCTATGGCGACGTCGGCAAGGGTTCGGCCGCCTCGCTCCAGGGCGCCGGAGCCCGCGTCAAGGTCACCGAGGTCGATCCGATCTGCGCGCTGCAGGCCGCCATGGACGGCTTCGAAGTGGTGACGCTCGAGGACGCCGCCCCCACCGCCGACATCATCATCACCACGACCGGCAACAAGGACGTCGTCACGCTCGACACGATGCGCCTCATGAAGGACATGGTGATCCTCGGAAACATCGGCCATTTCGACAACGAGATCCAGGTCGCGTCCCTGCGCAATCTCAAGTGGACGAACATCAAGCCGCAGGTCGACATGGTGAGCTTCCCCGATGGCAAGCGCATCCTGCTTCTGTCGGAAGGCCGTCTCCTCAATCTCGGCAACGCGACGGGTCATCCCTCCTTCGTGATGTCGGCCTCCTTCACCAACCAGACGCTCGCCCAGATCGAGCTCTTCACGAAGGGCGAGAAATACGGGAACGAGGTCTACGTCCTGCCCAAGCATCTCGACGAGAAGGTCGCCCGCCTGCATCTGGCCAAGCTCGGAGCCAAGCTGTCCGAGCTCTCGTCCGAGCAGGCCGCCTATATCGGCGTCTCGCCGCAAGGTCCCTTCAAGGCCGAACATTACCGCTACTGATCGGCTGAAGGCCCCCACGGGCCGGTCGTCAAGCCTCTGATCTTGCAAGGCCGCCGGCATGTCCGGCGGCCTTTTGCACATCGGCAACAGGCTGGCGCGAGGCTTGCGCGGCGCCCTCGGAGCGTTTCCGATCGCGGCTCCTTTGAGTTAAGTTGTTCGAATCGCGATGGTGGCCCGGGGGACGGGCGGCCGTCGGCGCGTTGCAGGGCGTTTCTCGATCAGCGGCGGAAACGAGCGAGGGCCACTTCAGTGTCGAACCTTGAGAAGCGGGCCGTCTCGGCGCCGCGCAAAAGCGGCTGGACGGCCTTGGCCCTCGTCCTGTCGGGCGGCCCCGCCATGGCCGAGGAGCTGGAGGAAAGTCTCGGCATCGCGCCGAACGAGATCCTCTATCTCGCCCTCTTCGCCCTTGCGATCGGGACCGCGATGCTGGTCGCGGTCTGGCTGATCCGCGAGCGCACCGTGGTCGCGGATGAGAACGAGCGGCTGAAGGCCGACCTCAGCGATGCGCGGCTGGAGGCCGAGCGCCGGGCCGCCCTGCTGTCGCAGATCGATCACCGGCTTCTCGTCTATGCCGGCACGGATCAACCCGAGATTCTCGGCGCCCTCCCCGCTGCGACCGGCGCGCCCGCCGACGAGCGGCGCTTCCTGTGCTACGGCGACTGGATGCCGCGCGAGGCCGCTCAGCGCCTCGAAGCCGCCGTACAACGCCTCTGCAGTCTCGCCGAGCCGTTCCGCATGACGATCGACCACCTCGAAGGACAGCCGGTCGAGGCGACGGGAACCACGCATGGCGCCCTCGCCGTCGTGCGCTTCTCGCCGCTGTCCGGCGTCCGCGAGGAGCTCTCCACCCTGCGCGCCGAGCACCTGCGCACCCGGGCCATGATCGATACGATCCAGGCGCTCTGCGATTCGCTGCCGATGCCGCTCTGGCTGCGCGACCGCGAGCGCCGGCTCGTCTGGATGAACCGCGCCTACTGCGCCGCGGTGGACGCGGCCGACGTCGAGGCCGCGACGACGGCGCAGGTCGAGTTCCTGCAGGAGCAGGACCGCGCCGCCATCGCGCATGCGCTCCTGGAGTCCAGCGTCTACCGCGAGCGCCTGACGACGGTCGTCGATGCCGACCGGCGCAATTTCAGCGTGATCGAGGCCGCCGGCCCGTTCGGCTCGGCCGGCGTCGCCGTCGACGTGTCGGAGGCCGAGTCCGTGCGCCGCGAGCTTCTCCAGACCATGCGCAGCCACGGCGAGACGCTGGACCATCTGACGACCGCCGTCGCGCGCTTCGACGAGAAGACGCAGCTGACCTATCACAACGCCGCCTTCGCCAAGCTCTTCGACCTCTCCGCGGCCTATCTGGACAAGGCGCCGGACCATGTCTCGATCCTCGATCAGCTGCGCTCGCGCGGCATCCTTCCCGAGGACCGCCCGCTTCGCGACCTCAAGGCCGAGATCCTCGCCGCCTATCGCGCGACGGAGCCGACGGACGCGCTCTGGCACCTGGCGGACGGCCGCACGCTGCGCGTCTTCGCCAGCCCCCAGCCGACCGGGGGAACGACCTGGGTCTACGAGGACCTCACCGAGAAGCTCGCGCTGGAAAGCCGATTGAACGCGCTGGTGCGCCTGCAGGGCGAAACGCTCGACTATCTCCAGGAGGCCGTCGCCGTGTTCGGGCAGGACGGGCGCCTGCGCCTGTCGAACCCGGCCTTCGCCGAGATGTGGGGCCTCAACTCCGAATTCCTCGACACCAAGCCGCACATCAAGGCGTTGAAGGACAGCATCTCGATCGGGATCGCTCCCGACGGCGCCTCGCCGATCGACTGGACGACGTTCAGCCGGGCCGTCACCGCCTTCGACGAGGGCGCGCGCGAGGCCACCGGCGGCGAAGTGATCCTCGCCGACGGAACGATCCACCATTACGGCATCGTGCCCCTGCCGAACGGGCAGACCATGCTGACCTTCTCCGACGTCTCGGACGCACGACGCGCGGAGCAGATGCTCTTGCAGCGCAACGAGGCGCTGGAAATGGCCGACCGGATCAAGACCGACTTCGTCCAGCACGTGAACTACGAGCTCCGCTCGCCGCTGACGAACATCATCGGCTTCTCCGCCCTCCTGCGCTCGCCGGAGACCGGACCGCTGACGGAGCGCCAGAGCGAGTATCTCGACTACATCTCGACCTCGACCTCGGCGCTGATGACGATCGTCAACGACATCCTCGATCTCGCCACGATCGATGCCGGGATCATGGAGCTGGAACTGTCCGAGGTCGACATCGCCGCGACGGCCGAGCATGCCGCCGATGCGATCCGCGACCGCCTGCGCGAGCACGAGATCGGCCTCAAGGTCGACGTCGTCGCCGCCGGGGCGAGCTTCCGGGCCGACGAGCACCGCGTGATGCAGGTCCTCTTCAATCTCCTCTCGAACGCCGCCAATTTCGCGCCGTCGGGATCCACCGTCACCCTCTCGGCGTCGCGCGAAACCCATTCGATCGTCTTCCGCGTGCGCGACGAGGGACCGGGCATCGCGCCCGATCAGGTGACGAAGATCTTCGAGCGCTTCGAATCGAATCCCGTCGGAGGGCGGCATTCCGGCGCCGGCCTCGGACTGTCCATCGTCAAGAGCTTCGTCGAACTGCATCGCGGCACGGTCGAGGTCCAGTCCGGCGCGACGCGGGGCACGACGATCATCTGCCGCTTCCCGATCGAGGCCGAGAGCCATCGCGAGGCCGCGGAATGATGCCCGTCGCGGCGCCGACGCCCGATGCCGGAACGCTCGTCTTCGATCTGCCGGACGAGGCCGCCACGCAGCGTCTGGCCGAGGATCTCGTTCTCGCCTGCCGGGCCGGCGACATCGTCGCGCTGTCGGGCGATCTGGGCGCCGGCAAGTCGACCCTCGCCCGGGCCATGGTGCGCACCCACGCCGCCGACGCCGATCTCGACGTGCCCTCGCCGACCTTCACGCTCGTCCAGACCTACGAGACCGAGCCGCCGATCGCCCATGTCGACCTCTATCGTCTCGGCGACGACGCGCCGCTCGACGAACTCGGCTTGGAGGAGGCGGCCGAGACCGGGATCGTCCTTTGCGAATGGCCGGAGCGCTCGCCCGAGGTGATCGAACGCGCCACGCTTCACGTCGGCCTCGAGATCGCGGGCGCCGGCCGCCGCGCGACGCTCTCGGGAACGCCGGCCGCCCTGTCGCGGGTCGCGCGCAGCCTCGCCATCCGCGCCTTTCTCGATCGGTCCGGCCTTGCCCCCGCCCGGCGCCGCCGTTTCTTCGGCGATGCCTCGGCGCGTCGCTACGAGACCGTGGAGATCGCCGGCACGACCGCCGTCCTCATGGATTCACCTGCACTCGCGCCGGGACCGATCTTGCGCGACGGCCTGCCCTACACGCGCCTCGCCCACATCGCCGAGGACGTGCGGCCCTTCGTGGCGATTGCCCAGCTGCTGCGGGCGAAGGGCTTCGCGGCTCCGGAGATCCTTTCGGCCGATCTCGCGGCGGGCCTGCTTCTCATCGAGCATCTCGGCTCCGCAACGATGCTCGATGCCGGGGGCGTACCGGTGGCCGAGCGCTACGAGGCGGCCGCCCTCTGCCTCGCCGCACTCCACGCGACGCCGGTCGAGGCCGAACTTACCGTCGCGCCCGGCATCGTCCACGTCATCCCCGACTTCGACCGGCGCGCCATGGGCATCGAGGTCGCGCTTCTTCTCGACTGGTATCTGCCGCGCATGCGGGGCACGGCTGCAAGCTCGGTCGAGCGCGAGGACTTCGCGGCCATCTGGAGCGAGCTCTTCGACCGCCTGCGCGCCGCCGAAACCGGGCTCGTCCTGCGCGACGTCCACTCGCCGAACGTCATCTGGCGCGGCGATTGGGCGGGCACCGACCGGATCGGCCTCATCGACTTCCAGGACGCCATGATCGGTCCGTCCGCCTACGACCTCGCCTCCCTCGCGCAGGACGCCCGCGTCGACATCGCGCCGGAGCTGGAGATGCGCCTCGTCGCCGCCTATCACGCCGCGCGGCGCGCGAGCGGGCCCTTCGACGCCTTCGCCTTCGAGGAAGCCTATGCGATCATGGCGGCGCAGCGCGTCTCCAAGATTCTCGGAATCTTCGTGCGTCTGGACGAGCGCGACGGCAAACCGCAATACCTGCGTCACATCCCTCGGCTTAAGACCTATATCGAGCGCACGCTCGCCCATCCCGCGCTCGCCTCGCTGCGCGGCCTCTACGCCAAGTTCGGGCTCCTCGCCGGCTGATCGCCCGGCCTCGGACGTCCCGCCCACAGGAAACCGCCATGGACCGCACCGGACCGCGCCGCACCCGCTTCAAGCCCAAGCGCGCCATCATGCTCGCCGCCGGCCTCGGCAAGCGCATGCGGCCGATCACCTCGACCATCCCCAAACCCCTCGTGGAGGTGCGCGGCAAGGCGCTCATCGACTACGGCCTCGACGCGCTGGCGCGCAACGGCGTCGAGACGGTCGTGGTCAACGTCCATTACCTCGCCGACCTCATGCAGGCGCATTTGCGCAAGCGCAAGGACATGGAGATCCTCGTCTCCGACGAGCGCGAGCGGCTGCTGGATTCCGGCGGCGGCGTGGTCAAGGCCCTGCCGCTTCTCGGGACCGAGCCCTTCTACCTCATCAATGCCGACACGTTCTGGATCGACGGCTATCGCGACAATCTCGACCTCATGGCCGATCTCTGGCGGCCCGAGGCCATGGACATGCTCCTCCTCATCGCCGACATGCGCCAGGCGACCGGCTACGAGGGCCGCGGCGACTTCGTGATGGATGTCGAGGGCCGGCTGTCGCGCGTCGGCGAGCGCGACATGAGCCCTTACATCTACGCCGGCGCGATGATCCTGAAGCCCTCGCTCTTCGACGGCCTCGCCGCCGAACCCTTCTCCCTGAACCGTCTCTTCGACGCTTCCATCGAGGCCGGCCGCCTTTTTGGCGTGCGCCTCGACGGCCTCTGGCTGACCGTCGGCACGCCCGCCGCCATCGGCGAGGCCGAGACCGCCTTCCGGGCGAGCGCCAGCGCCAGCGCGGCTTGAGGAAAGCCGGCGGATCGATCTGCGGATCGGCCTCGCCGGCGATCGCGGCATCTGGCACTCCGCGCCGCCCGGCCCTAAGTTGCCGCCATGCCAGCCCATGTCCATTCGATCGCGCCGGGACTGCCCTTTCTCCGGACCCTCGCCCTGCGCGTGCTCGACGGGACGCTCCTGTCCGGCCGGTCCTATCGGGGGGACCTGCTGGGTCTTGCCGGGGTGACGATCTACGTGCCGACGCGGCGCGCGGCGACGGCGCTCCGGGCCGAGTTCGCCGCCGCGCTCGGCGGGGCTTCCGCGATCCTGCCCGCGATCCGGACCCTCGGTGAAGCCGAGGATGCCGGGCTCTTCGAGGACGGCGCGCCGAGCGGGCTGGAGCCGGTGATCGAGCCTCTGGAACGGCGGCTCCTCATCGCGCGCTTCGTGCGCCAGTGGAAGACGGCGGCCGAAGCCGCCGCGCTTCAGGCGATGACGGGCGAGACGATCAACCCGCCGGCTTCCGCCGCCGACGCGCTCTGGCTCGCGCGCGATCTCTGCACGCTGCTCGACGAGGCCGAGACCGAGGGCGTCGCCTTCACCGCGCTCTCGACGCTGGCGCCCGAACGGCTCGCGCAGTGGTGGCAGCTGACCCTCACCTTTCTCGAGATCCTGACGCGGCACTGGCCGGAGGTCCTCGCCGAGCGCGGCGTCTCCGATGCCTTCGTCGCGCGAAACGCGGCGCTGGCGCGCGAGGCGGCTCGGCTCGCCGCGGGGAGCGGGACCGATCCGGTGATCGTGGCGGGCTCGACGGCGACGGCGCCGGCCACCGTCGCGCTGATGCGGGCGGTGGCGAACCGGCCGAACGGCGCGGTGGTGCTGCCGGGGCTCGACCGCCATCTCGGCACGGAGGATTTCGACGCGATCCATCTCGGGCGCGGTCCCGGCCGCACCGGCGCGGCGCCCGGCCATCCGCAATACGGATTGAAACGGATCCTGACGGGGCTTCTCCTGCCGCGCGAGGCCGTGGACCACATCGCGCCCGCCGAGGGCACGGCGCAGGCGTTTCGCGAGGCTTTCCTCTCCGATGCCTTCCGGCCGGCGGAGACGACGGATGCCTGGGGAGAGACGGCCACGACCCATCCTCCCGAAGCGCTGGACGGGCTCGCCCTCGTCGAGGCGGTGGACGAGCGCGAGGAGGCGCTGGCGATCGCGGTCGCGATGCGCGACGCCCTCAGCGATCCCGCCGCCACGGTGGCGCTGACGACTCCCGACCGGAGCCTTGCGCGCCGCGTCGTCTCGGAGCTCGCCCGTTTCGGGATCGCGGCGAACGATTCCGCCGGCCGTCCCCTGTCGGCGACGGCGCCGGGAACGCTGATGGCGCTGACGCTGGAAGCCGCGCTCCGGCCGGGCGATCCGGTGGTCCTGCTCGGGCTTCTGAAGCACCCGCTGCTCCGGCTTCGATCCGGTGCGGTGGAGGCGCGCAACGCGGCACGCGCGGTGGAGCTGGTCGCCCTGCGCGGGCAGGTCGGCGTCGCCGATGCAAGCGGACTGTCGCTCCTCTTCGAGCGGGCTCTGGCCGCGCGCGACGTGCCCGGCGCGCGCGTGCCGCGTTCGGTGCGCCTTCTCAGCGAGGAGGAGCTCGAACGGGCGGACGCGCTTCTGAAGCGCCTGGAGACGGCGCTGCATCCGCTTACGCGCCTGCGCGGGGGTCCGGCCTGCGAGATCGCGCCCTTCGCCCGTGCCTTGACCGAAACGCTCGAAGCGCTCGCCGCCGATGCGGGCGGTGATGCGTCCGGGCTCTACGCGGCGGAGGCGGGACGCGCGATGGCTGAATTCCTGCAGACGCTGGTGGCCTGCGGCGAGACCGGCTTCGCCTTCGAACCTGCCGAGCTGCCCGACGTGGTCCAGGCGCTGGTCGCGGGCAAGACGGTGCGCCCGCGCGGCGGGCTTTCCACGCGCGCCTTCGTCTGGGGCGCGCTGGAGGCGCGGCTGCAGCGGGTCGACGTGATGATTCTGGGCGGCCTCAACGAGGGCACCTGGCCGCAGCGCGCCACGAACGACGCCTTCCTGTCGCGCACCATGCGCACCGAGATCGCGCTCGATCCCCCGGAGCGGCTGATCGGCCTGGCCGCGCACGACGTCCTGATGGCGCTCGGGACCCCGCGTGTGATCCTCGCCCGCGCCATGCGCGCGGGCGGCGCCCCGGCCATCGCCTCGCGCTGGCTTCAGCGGCTCCTGACGCTGGCCGGCCGGGAAGGCGCCGCACGCCTGCGGGACGAAGGCGCGGTCTATCTCGAGCATGCGCGGAGCCTCGACGCGGTGGCGGAGAGCGCTCCTGCCGAACGGCCGACGCCGCGGCCGCCGCTCGCCGCGCGACCCGAGCGCTATTCGATCACCGAGATCGAGACGCTGGTGCGAGATCCCTACGCCGTCCATGCCAGGCGTATCATGCGGCTGGAGCCGCTTCCCGAACTGATCCGCGCACCCGGCGCCGCCGATCGCGGCAATCTCTTTCACGAGATTCTGGCCGAGTTCGTGCGCCGCGGCATCGACGCCGCCGAGCCCGAGGCCGAGCGCCGGCTGATCGACATCGCCGCCGGGCTGTTCGAGGCCGAGCGGCTCCCGCCGGAGGTCGAGGCGGTCTGGTGGCCCCGCATGGAAGCGCTCGCCGGCCGCTACGTCGCCTGGGAGCGGGAGCGGGGCCCCGGCATTGCCGCCCGCTTCGCGGAAGCGCGGGGCGAGGTCGCCTTCCCCGACGTCGGCACGATCCTGTCGGGCTTCGCCGACCGCATCGACCGGCGCACCGACGGCTCGGTCGAGATCATCGATTTCAAGACCGGCTCCACTCCGTCGGTGCGGCAGGCGCGGACGCTGCTCGCGCCGCAATTGCCGCTGGAAGGCGCGATGGTCCGGCTCGGCGGCTTCGCCGATGCGGGGAAGCCCACCTCCGTCGCCGACCTCGTCTATCTCCGCCTGCGCGAATTCTCGCTCGACGAGGAGCGCCTGTCGCATGTCGACCGCAAGACCGGCGCCGAGGTGACGGCCGACGATCTCTCCGACCGGGCGCTCGACAAGGTGCGCGGGCTCTTCGCCGAGTACCGCAAGCCCGAGACGGCCTTCGTCTCGCGCGCCCGGCCCTTCATGGCCGGGGCTTACGACGGGCCCTACGATCATCTGGCGCGGGCGCGGGAATGGTCGGTCGGCGAGGAACCCGGCGTCGCCGAGGAGGGCGCGGCATGAGCCGTCCGCCGCCGTCTGCCGCTACGATCAAGGCGCAGTCCGACGCGTCCGATCCCGCCTCGTCGGTCTTCGTGGCGGCCAATGCCGGCTCGGGCAAGACGCATGTCCTGGCGCTCCGCGTCGTGCGGCTGCTGCTCGCGGGGGCCTCGCCCTCGAAGATCCTCTGCCTCACCTACACCAAGGCCGCCTCCGCGGAGATGGCGACGCGCGTCTTCTCCACGCTCTCGACCTGGGCGACCGCGCCGGAGCACGAACTGTCCCGAACGCTCCGCGACCTTCTCGGCCGCGAACCCGCCGCGCGCGATCTCTCCCGGGCGCGCCGGCTCTTCGCCGAAGCGCTGGAATCGCCGGGCGGGCTGAAGATCCAGACGATCCATGCCTTCTGCGAGGCGATCCTCCACCAGTTTCCGCTGGAGGCGAACGTGCCCGGCCATTTCGCGGTGCTGGACGACGCGGAAAGCGCGCTGCTCCTATCCGAGGCGCGGCGGCTCCTCGTCACCGGCGCACCCGACGCCTCAGCGGGGCGCGGCGTCGGCGAGGCCTTCGCGGAGGCTCTGTCCTTCGGCGGGGAATGGGGCCTCGACCTCCTGCTCGCCGAGATCGTGCGCAAGCGCGATCCGATCCGCGCTCATGTGGAAAGCTGCGGCGGCCTCGATGCGGCGATCGCGCGCCTCGCCGCGGCGCTCGGCCTGGACGGCGGGGACGACGAGGCGGCCATCGCCGCGCGGGTCGAGCCGGTGCCGGGCTTCGACGCTCCGTTCCGCGAGCGGCTTCTCTCGCTCGGCCTCGCCAGCAAGGCCAAGACCGACGCCAAGCTCGTCGAGGCGCTCGTCGCGATCGCGAAGGCCCGACATCCGACCGAGAAGCTCTCGCTCTACCGGGCGCTCGCGCTGACGCAGAAGGGCGAGCCGCGCAAGAGTTCGGGCGTGGCGACCAAGGCCGTCGCCGACGCACTCCCGGATTTTCCCGAACGCCTCGCCGCGCTGCAGGACCACCTCGCCGCCATCGAGGACGCGCTGCGCTCGCTGCGCCTCTTTCGCGCGACGCGCGCCGCGCTCGTCGTCGCGGACCGGCTGGAGCAGGATTACAGCCGGCTGAAGCTGCGCCGGGGACGGCTCGATTTCGAGGACCTGATCGTGCGCACCGCCGATCTCCTCCAGCGCTCGGAGGCCGGGGCCTGGGTCCATTACAAGCTCGACCAGGGCATCGACCACGTCCTCATCGACGAGGCGCAGGACACGAGCCCGCGCCAGTGGCAGGTGATGCGCCAGATCGTCGACGAGTTCTTCGCCGGCGCGTCGGCGCGGCCGGGACCACGAACGCTGTTTGCCGTCGGCGACGAGAAGCAGTCGATCTATTCCTTCCAGGGCGCCTCGCCGCAGATGTTCGCGACCGAGCGGCGCAGTCTCGCCGGACGCGCCGGCCAGGCCGATCTTCCCTTCGCGGAGGTGCGGCTGCGCCAATCCTTCCGCACCGTCGAGACCGTGCTTGGCGCGGTCGACCGCGTCTTCGCCGACCCGCTCAATCGCCAAGGCCTGTCCTCCGAGGACGAGGCGCCGATCCATGAAAGCGCGCGTCCGGGCGAGACCGGGCTCGTGGAGGTCTGGCCGGCGGTGGTGGCCGCCCGTGTCGCGGAGCCCGAGGACTGGCTCCGACCGGTCGACGTCGAGCCCGAAGCCTCCCCCGCCAACCGGCTCGCGCGCCGCATCGCCGCGACGATCCGGGACTGGATCGGCGATCCCATCGAGACCAAGACCGGCCGCCGGGCGCTCGGGGCCGGCGACGTCATCGTGCTCGTGCGCAAGCGCTCCGGCTTCGTCGAGGCCATGGGCAAGGCGTTGCGCGAGGTCCGCATTCCCGTGGCGGGCGCCGACCGTCTCGTCATCACCGACCACATCGCCATCCAGGACCTGATGGCGCTCGGCCGGATCGTCGCCAATTCCGAGGACGAGCTGTCGCTGGCCGCGGTGCTGAAGAGCCCGCTCTTCGGCTTTTCCGACGACGAGCTGATGGCGCTCGCCCTTTCCCGCGGCGAGGGCATTCGCGAAGGCTCCGAGCCGCTCTATCTGGCGCTTCGCCGCCTCGCGGGGCCGAACGGCCCCGAGCGCCTGCCCGGCTTCGTCGGAGCGGACGCGGCGGCGGAATTGCTTGCCAAGGCCCATGCCGCCTTCGAGCGACTGGAAGAGCTTCGCGACCGCGCGGGCTTCGAGAGCGTCTTTGCCTTCTATGCCCGCATTCTCGGCCCCGAGGGCGGCCGGGCGCTGCTGACGGCCCGGCTCGGCCGCGATGCCGGCGAGGTCATCGACGCCTTCCTCGATCTCGCGCTCGCCGAGGAAGAACAGGCCCAGCCCGGCCTCGACGCCTTCCTCGCCGATCTCGCGGCCTCGCCGCCCGAGCTTCGGCGCGAAATGGAACACGGCAAGGGGGAGGTGCGCATCCTCACCGTCCATGCCTCCAAGGGCCTGGAAGCGCCGGTCGTCTTCCTCGTCGATCCCGGCTCCGCGCCCTTCAGCCCCACGCACGGCGCCCGGCTCCTCGCCTTCGAGACCATGCCGGGCCTCCATCCGGACGAGCCGCCGGGCTTCCTCTGGCGCGCGGGCAAGGACATCGAGACCCATGTCGTGACCGAGCTCAAGGCCGCGGAGCGCCGCCGCGCGGAGGAGGAATACCGGCGGCTCCTCTATGTCGGCATGACGCGCGCGGCCGACCGGCTCGTCGTCTGCGGCACGGCGGGCGTGACCGGCCCACACGAGGAGAGCTGGCTGTCGCGGGTGCAGCTGGCGCTGTCGCCCGTGGCCGAGCGGATCGAGGACGAGGCGGGAGATCTCCTCGGCCTTCGCATCGGCACGCGCGAGGCGGGCGAACTGCGCCCCGCCGTGCCCGAAGCACCACGGCCGCGCCGCAGGATCGACCTCTCGCGCCTGGCGCCCGAGGCCCTGCCCCCTCGCCCCCTCGCCCCCTCCGCGGCGGGCGCCGTGCACGACATCGAGGCGGACGGCGAGACCGGCCTGTCCCCCGAGGAGCCCCGCGCCTTCGTCTCGCCGGTCCTGTCCGGTGGTCCCGCGCCCTCGCGCGCGATTCGGCGCGGGATCGTCGTCCACCGCCTGCTGCAGGCGCTGCCGGCGCTGCCCGAAGCCGATCGCGAAGCCGCTGCCCGCCGCTATCTGGCCTCGGCCGCGTCGGCCGATCTGCCGCCGGAGACGCGGGGAGCCGTGCTGGACTCGGTGCTCGCGCTACTTCGCGATCCCGGCTTCGCCCCGATCTTCGCCGCCGGGGGACGCGCCGAGGTCTCGGTATCGGGACGCATCGAGCTCGGCGGTCGCAGCTACGAGGTCTCCGGCACGGTCGACCGGCTGGTCGAGGCGGCGGACGCCATCCGGCTCGTCGACTTCAAGACCGACCGGCCGGGTTCAACGCAGCTGTCCGATGTGCCGCAAGCCTACGTGCTGCAGCTCGCGCTCTACCGAGCGCTACTGCAGCCCCTCTATCCCGGCCGCGAGATCCGGGCGGCGCTCCTCTTCACCGAGGGGCCCCATCTGATCGAGCTTCCCGTCGACGTCCTGGTCGCCGCGCTGGAGCGGCGGGTCGGCCCGCGCACGGGTGGCGCCGCCGAGGTCGTCGGCGGGACGCGAACACCTCGTTCACGGAACGCGGACCTTGCTTGATTTCACCCTCCGCCACTTCTACCTAGGAGGGACCCTCAGGGATCAGGAGCCGAGCATGGCCACGAAGAAGATCGACAACAGCAATTTCAAGTCCGACGTCCTGGAGGCTTCCAAGCCCGTCGTCGTGGACTTCTGGGCGGAGTGGTGCGGCCCCTGCAAGATGATCGGCCCGAGCCTCGAGGAAATCTCCGACGAGATGACCGATGTCGACATCGTCAAGGTGAACATCGACGAGAATCCCGATATCGCGGCCCAGTTCGGCGTCCGCTCGATCCCGACGCTGATGCTCTTCAAGAATGGCGAGCCGGCATCGGTTCAGGTCGGCGCCGCCGCCAAGTCGAAGCTGGTCGACTGGATCAAGAACTCCGCCGCGGCCTGATCGCGCCACGGCGTTCGATGTTCGAAGAGCCCGGGTGACGCGCCCGGGCTTTTTTCGTGGGAGCGACAGGCGAAGAGGGTTCGCGGACGCCTATGTGGGCGCCAGCCCGCTGTCCCCCAGCACCTCGCCCACCAGATAGAGCGAGCCGCAGATGAGGAAGCGCGGCGCCGGCTGGCTCTGCCAACCCGTCGACACCAGCCGGATCGCCTCCTCCACGCTGTCGCAGGGCTCGGCATCGAGACCGGCCTCCATCGCGGCGTCCGTGAGGCTGTCGGGATCGGTTCCCGCGTCCGACGATCGGATGGGCACCGTGAAGACATGGCGCACCATGCCCGCGAAGGCTTCGAAGAAGCCGATGGGATCCTTGGTGTTCAGCATGCCCGCGATGATGAAGAGCGGCCGCTGGACGCGGTCCTCCATCTCCGCGATCGCCTCGGCGATGACGGCGCCGGCGCCGGGATTGTGTCCCCCGTCGAGCCAGATCTCGGAACCCTTGGCGGCCGCCGCCGCCAGCGGCCCCGCCGTGATGCGCTGCATGCGCCCCGGCCATTCCGCGCTGGCGACGCCCTTGGCCACCGCCGCCTCGGACGGCTCGAAGCCACCCTTTCGAAGGGCGGCCACCGCGGTCGCGGCATTGGCGATCTGATGCCGGCCGACGAGGCGGGGAACGGCGAGGTCGAGCAGGCCGTGCTCGTCCTGGTAGACCATCCGCCCGTGCTCCTCGTAGGCGAAGAAGTCCTCGCCGTAGAGGAAGAGCGGCGCCTTGGCGCGCTCGGCCGCGGCGCGGATGACGTCGATCACGATCGGCTGGCTCTGCTGCCCGACCACGACGGGAACGCCGCGCTTGATGATGCCGGCCTTTTCCGCCGCGATCAGTTCCACCCGGTCGCCGAGATAGGGCTGGTGGTCGAGCGAGATCGACGTGATGACGCTCGCCGCCGGCTTGTCGATGACGTTGGTCGCGTCGAAGCGCCCGCCGAGACCGACTTCGAGAAGCGCCGCATCGGCCGGATGCTCGGAAAAGAGCACGAAGGTGACCGCCGTCAGGATCTCGAAGACCGTGATGGGCTGTCCCTCGTTCGCCCGGGCCACGCGCTCCACGGTGGCCGCGAGCAGCGCGTCGTCCACGAGCCGCCCGCGGGCGCCGGAGACACCGAGACGGTAGCGCTCGTGCCAATTCACGAGATGGGGGGAGGTGTGGGCGTGAACGGCCTTGCCATCGGCTTCCAGCACCGCCCGAGCGAAGGCCACCACCGAGCCCTTGCCGTTGGTGCCGGCGACGTGCAGCGTCGGCGGCAGGCGCCTCTGGGGATCGCCGAGGCTCGCCAGCAGCCGGCGGATGCGATCGAGCGCGAGATCGAAGCCCTTGGGATGAACCAGCATCAGGCGTTCGATCGCGGCATCGGCGAGACTTTGCCGGGTCGCGGTCATGCCAGGGCGGTCCGCCGCCGACGAGGGGATCGAACGGGCGTCACGCCGCCTCGTTGGAAAGGGCGCTGCCTTCCGCCTCGGCCGACCGGAACGTGTCCGGCGACGACATGTCGGAGCCGAGCGTCTCCGCGTCGCCGGCCAGAACCGCCGGCGTCTTCGTCAGGAGCTTCAGGAGGGTCGCGATCTTGCCCTTCAGCTCGTGGCGATGGACGACCATGTCCACCATGCCATGCTCCATCAGGTATTCGGACCGCTGGAAGCCCTCGGGGAGCTTCTCGCGGATCGTCTGCTCGATGACGCGGGGACCGGCAAAGCCGATCAGCGCTCCGGGCTCGGCGATGTGGACGTCGCCGAGCATGGCATAGGAGGCGGTGACGCCGCCGGTCGTCGGGTTCGTGAGGACGACGATGTAGGGAAGACCCGCTTCCTTCACGAGCTCGACCGCCACCGTGGTGCGCGGCAGCTGCATCAGAGACAGGATGCCCTCCTGCATGCGCGCGCCGCCCGAGGAGGCGAAGAGCACGAGCGGGCGCGACTCCGAGATCGCGGTTTCGGCGGCGGTGACGATCGCCTCGCCCGCCGCCATGCCGAGCGAACCACCCATGAAGGAGAAGTCCTGCACCGCGGCGACGATCGGCAGGGCCTCGATCGTACCCGTGGCGACGAGGACGGCGTCCTCCATGCCGGTCTTGGCGCGCGAGTCCTTCAGCCGATCCGTGTATCGGCGCTCGTCGCGGAACTTCAGCGGATCGACCGCGACCTTCGGCAGTTCGATCGACAGGTATTCGCCGCCGTCGAAGAAGGCCTTCAGCCGCTCCTTGGCGGAGATGCGCATGTGGTGACCCGAGGCCGGGATCACCCACTGGTTCGCCTCGAGATCCTTGTGAAAGACCATTTCGCCCGTTTCGGGACATTTGATCCAGAGATTCTCCGGCACCTCGGAACGGGTGAGGAGGCTGGTGATCTTCGGGCGGACGAAGTCGGTGATCCAGTTCACGGGCTCTTCCTTTGCAAGGCTCGGCGAGCGGGCCGCGTCGGGCAGACGGTTCGGGGCGCGAGATCCGGTCGGCGAAGGACGCGCAGGTCGACGGAAAACGGCTCTCGTTCGGGCGTCACATGGCGTGAAAATCAGGCCGGTGCAAGGCGCGGCGAACGAACGCCGGCCGCAAGCGAGCGCACGAGCGAATGCACGGCCTCCACCGTTCCCGCGCCCGCCCGGCCGTCGACGAGCGTCGCCTCGATCGCACCGACGAGGGCCGACCCCACCACCACGCCATCCGCGCTGTGGCCGATCTCATGCGCCTGTTCGGGCGTGCGCACGCCGAAGCCGACGCAGACGGGAAGATCCGTGTGGCGCTTGATGCGCTGGACGGCCACGCCGACCTTGCCCGCGTCCGGCGCGGCGGCGCCCGTGATGCCGGTGATCGACACGTAGTAGACGAAGCCGGACGTGTTCTTGAGAACGGCCGGCAGCCGCTTGTCGTCGGTCGTCGGCGTCGCGAGACGCACGAAGGCGAGGCCCTTCTCCAGCGCGGGCAGGCAGAGTTCGTCGTCCATTTCCGGCGGCAGGTCGACGACGATCAGCCCGTCGACGCCCGCTTCCAGCGCCGCCGCCACGAAGCGCTCGACGCCGTAGACATAGATCGGGTTGAAATAGCCCATGAGAATGACCGGCGTCGCCGGATCGCTCTTGCGGAAGCGCCGGACGGTGGCGAGCGTCTTCGTCAGGCTCTCCCCACCGTTCAGCGCGCGCAGGCCCGCCTTCTGGATCGCCGGACCGTCGGCCATCGGATCGGAAAAGGGCATGCCGAGCTCGATGAGATCGGCGCCTGCCGCGGGCAGGCCCTTCATGATCTCGAAGGCGGTCTCCCCGTCGGGATCGCCCGCCATCAGGAAGGTCACGAGCGCCGGACGCCCCTCGGCCTTGAGGTCGGCGAAGCGCTGGTCGATGCGGCTGGTCATGTCGGGGCTTTCGTCACGGGCTCTGCGAGGCGCAGTCTTGGCATTTTCGGGGGCGGGAGGTCAAAGGGCGGGAGAGTTCGCGTCGTCAAGCGCCGTCCCAGAGTGCCGCCCGGTCCGCGCGTTGATCCCAGATGCGCAGGGACCACGATCGTATCCCCTTCGATCCGGTAGATCACCGAAAACGGAATCCGCGGTATGACATCCTCGCGCATCGTACCCCTTCGATGGGCCGGCCCAAATATGGCGTTTCGAGAAGCCGACCCAAGGTCCTAAAATACGTCTGGCTGGCCGCGTCGTGGGCGTATGCGAAATAGCGCCGAAACCCTCTGAGGTCGGCGGCCCCTCGAGGCTGGAACGACAGTTTCATCGTTCGGGGAAGATATCGGGCTCCGGCGGATCGAGTTCGTCGTCGGTTCCCCAGGAAGCCACCCAGCGATCCATCGGCTCCCTCGATATGAAGACGCCTTTGTCGGCCTCCGCGGCTGCTTCCGCGATGGCGGCCCGCTTTGCGTTGCGGGCCTGCAGAAACAGGCTGATCGCCGTCGTCGCGACTTCGGCGGGCGACTCGCCGGCCAACCGAGCTTCCCGATCGGGTTCGCGCTTCACCCCGTCGTCGATCAAAAGAGATGCCACGCCCATCACACTCTCCTGAACCGTTCCGAGCCCAGTCTAGCCGACGTTCCGGCTGGAACCTAAAGATCCACCCCCAGCGCCTTCGCCGCGGTGAACACGTCCTTGTCGCCGCGCCCGCACAGATTCATGACGATGATCTGGTCGCGGCCCATCTTCGGCGCGCGCTTGATCACTTCGGCCAGCGCATGGGCCGGCTCCAGCGCGGGGATGATGCCCTCCGTGCGCGTCAGGAGCTGGAAGGCCTCCAGCGCCTCGGTGTCGAGGATCGGCACGTAGTCGACGCGACCGGCGTCCTTCAGCCAGGAATGCTCGGGGCCGATGCCGGGATAGTCGAGGCCGGCCGAGATGGAATGGCCCTCCTTGATCTGCCCGTCCGGCGTCTGCAGAAGATAGGTCCGGTTGCCGTGGAGGACGCCGGGCGTTCCCGCCGTCAGCGAGGCGCAGTGCTCTTCGCCCTCCAGCCCGCGCCCACCGGCCTCGACGCCGACGATCTGAACGTCCTTGTCGTCGAGGAAGGGGTGGAAGAGGCCGATCGCGTTCGACCCGCCGCCGACGGCCGCCACCAGCATGTCGGGCAGTCGCCCTTCCGCGGCCATGATCTGCTCGCGCGTCTCGCGGCCGATGACCGACTGGAACTCGCGCACCATCTCGGGATAGGGATGGGGACCGGCGGCCGTTCCGATGATGTAATAGGTCGAGTCGACATTGGTGACCCAGTCGCGCAGCGCCTCGTTCATGGCGTCCTTCAGCGTGCCGTGGCC
The DNA here is from genome assembly GCF_001424685.1 of Aureimonas sp. Leaf454. GTDB lineage: Bacteria > Pseudomonadota > Alphaproteobacteria > Rhizobiales > Rhizobiaceae > Plantimonas. The sequence continues at coordinate 262,461 of NZ_LMQT01000024.1, read as the reverse complement.
CGAGGTGACCGGCACGACCTCGGCGCCGAGGAGCTTCATGCGGAAGACGTTCGGCGATTGGCGCTCGACGTCGGTCGCGCCCATGTAGACGACGCAAGGGTAGCCGAAGCGCGCCGCGACGGTGGCCGAGGCGACGCCATGCTGGCCGGCGCCGGTCTCGGCGATGATGCGGGTCTTGCCCATGACGCGGGCGAGAAGGATCTGGCCGAGGCAGTTGTTGATCTTGTGCGAACCGGTGTGGTTCAGCTCGTCGCGCTTGAAGTAGATCTTCGCGCCGCCGAGATGGGCGGTCAGCCGCTCGGCGAAATAGAGGGGCGAGGGCCGGCCCGTGTAATGGGTGTTGAGGTGGCCGAGTTCGGCCTGGAAGGCCGGATCGGTGCGCGCGCTCTTCCAGGCCGCCTCCAGTTCCAGGATCAGCGGCATCAGCGTCTCCGCGACGAAGCGTCCGCCGAAGAGGCCGAAGCGGCCGTCCTCGTCGGGACCGGCACGGAAGGAATTGGGGGCGATCACCTGATTCACGAGCGTTTCCGATTCAAAAGGGCCGTTCCAGCCGCCGGTGCCTCGTTCGATCCGGCGCGATCGAGAGCGTCGAAGAAGCGGTGCAGCCGCTCCGCATCCTTGATGCCCGGCGCACGCTCCACGCCCGAGGATACGTCGATCCCGGCGGGCGAGACGAGCCCGAGCGCGGCCTCGACATTGTCGGGATCGAGACCTCCCGAGAGCATGTAACGCACGGACGGGTCAAGCGCCTCGAGAAGCCGCCAGTCGAAGGACACGCCGTTGCCGCCGGGAAGGACCGAGCCCGCCGGCCGCTTGGCGTCGAGAAGGAGATGATCTGCCGCATCACGGTAGGCCGACACGCGCGCGACATCCTCGGCCGAGCCGATCGAGATCGCCTTCATGAGCCTGACGGGAATCGCGGAACGGGTTCGGGAGCGGGTTCGCTCGCGCAGCGCAGCCACGCGCTCCGGCGTCTCCTGTCCATGGAGCTGCACGATGTCGGGGCCGACCTCGTCCTCGATCGCATCCAGGGTGGCATCGTCGGGATCGACGACGACGACGACCGTCAGCGCCTTGCCCCGCGCCCGTCCGACAAGGTCTGCCATGGCGGACAGCTCGAGATGGCGGGGGCTTCTGGGAAAATGGATGAAGCCGACATGGCTCGCTCCACGCGCCAGGACGATGTCCAGCGTATCCGGCGTCGAGAGGCCGCAGATCTTCACGTCGAGCGCCACGGCTCTCTCCTCTTCCGCGGGCCTATCCGCGGCCCTGCGACGGCGCTCCGAAATCGATCGCATGCAGGGATGCGCCGTTCCGCTTCAGCCAATCGCGCCCTGCGTCCATTCCGGGGCAGAGACGACGGCACAGAGCCCAGAAATCGGGACCGTGGTTCATCTCCCGGAAGTGGGCGACCTCGTGGGCACAGAGATAGTCGAGGACGTCCGGCGGCGCCATCACGATCCGCCAGGAAAAGGCGAGACGGCGGTCGCGCGTGCAGGACCCCCAGCGGCTGCGCGTGTCCTTCAGGGACAGTGCGGCGGGCTTCAGTCCCACATGGGCGGCGTGTCGATCGACCGCGGCCTGGAGATCGGCGCGCGCCTCCCGGCGGAGCGCGTCCATCACCCGGCGGGGGAGATGCCGGGCCTCTCCGCCGACATGGAGGACGGGGCCGTCCGGCCCGCTCTCCAGCCGCGTCGCGCGACGCGCCGGCTCGTGAGCGATCGTCAGATGGGCGCCACGGAAGGGGAGGACGGCGCCGTCGGCGACCTCGATGCGCCGCGGCGCGGCCGTCAGGCGCTCGTCGGCCCAGCCGCGGTGGCGCTCCAGGAAGTCGAGGATCGCGGCGTCCGACATGCGCGGGGGAGCCGTGATCGACAGGGCGCCGCCGCCGGGGGTCAGCCGCATCGTCAGCCGCCGCGCGCGGGGATGGCGCCGCACGAGCAGAGCGATGCTGCCGGCGGCGAGTTCGACCGTATCGGGAAGACGAGGCGCGGATGGGCGGGGCGGCTTCAGAAAGCGCTTCAGCTTGGGAAGGGAGGGTAGAGGCATGGAGCGGTCGATACCGGTTGGAACCGCGTCACCAAACCACTTTCCACCGGTGAACGCGATGGTCCGGGCGCGAAAACGGCGGCCCGGAGGCCGCCGTCTCGTCACCGTCGGCGAAGCCTGGGTCAGGCGTCGATGATCGTCGCGTCGCTGGCGCCCGAGCGGTCGCGGCCGGCGCCCTTGTCGCGGCGGGCGGCCATGAAGCGGTCGAACTCCTCCTGGTCCTTCGCCCGGCGAAGCTCGCGCGCATAGGCCTCGAACTCGGCATGCGCCTCGTTCAGCTTGCGGCGCTCCTCGTCGAGGCGCGTCAACTCGCGCTCGCGCCAGTCGTCGAAGGCGACGTTCCCGGTGCGGGCCGTCGCGAAGGGCATGGCCCGTCCACCGCCGCTGGAGCGGCAGAAGGCCGCGAAGCGGTCTGTGGACCGGTTGACGTCGCGGCGAAATCCCTCGAGGCGCTCGCCCCAGAGGATGTAGGCGAGGACGGCGAGGCCGAGCGGCCAGTACAGCATGAAGCCGCCGACCATCATGGCGATCGTCGCCGGCGTCCAGGCCGGGCGGATCAAGGCATGAGACGTCATTTCGAAGGGCCCTTTCCCAACGAGCGGCGCGAATTGCGCCGCTTCTTGACGATGACATGGGCGTCGAAAAATGGCGGTTCAAGATATGGCCGTCAAAACGGCTCTCAACCCGGAGCGATCGGTCTCGCCCCGTCGGAGATCGTCCGGAGTGTCGGCGAGGGAGGCCGCTCGGAGGGCCGCGTCACCGGCGGGAGCGAAGATCCCGAGACATTCGCAACATCCGCACAGCTGCGCCGCGGAACCCATTGCGGGCGCACCCATTCGGTCCGCCCATGCGGGCGGCCCGTTCGGCGGGCGCACTCCATTCGGTCCGCCCAAGAGGGCGGCCCGTTCGGCGGCATCCTCATCGTCACCCCGCGCCGACCGCCGGAACGGCCAGCCGCCGGACGCGCTCAGCGCTGGCGCGTTCGACGCGGCGAGGAGCCCGAGCGCTTCGGCTTGTTCGAGGCCAGCACCGGAGCGGGATCGCCCACGTTCTCCGTGAGGGCGGCGGTCGCGCGGGCGGCCGAGGCCGTCAGAGCCAATTCGGCGTCGACGACGATGCCCGCCTCCGGCGCGGGATCGGCCAATGGTGCCGAACCGATGACCGGGCTCCCCGCCGGCAGCGTTTCGCCGAGCAGGGTCGGGGCGGGCTCGAGACCGATGGAAGCGGCGACCTCGTCGATGGCTGCCCGCAACTGCGGCTCGGCCTCGGCGATGGCGTCGGGCTCCGTGCCTTGCGCCGCTTCGTCCGCCGTCTCCTCGTCCACACCCTCCGACGGCGCGATGGCGATCGGCTGGGCTGCGTCGAGAACGAACGCCTCGACGGCGTCGATCGCGTCGAGTTGCGCGATGGCGGCGGCCTCGACGATCTCCGCCATCGGCCCCGCGAGCGCGGCGATGGGATCGGACGAGATCTCGGGCGCCGACGGACGGGCTTCCGCCTCGGGCAGGACCGCCTTGCCGGCCTTGCGGGGAAGCGCGGCCGCGGCATGCGTCGTGCCGTGGGTCAGGGCGAAATCCACGATCCGCGGCGCAATCTCGGCACGGAACCGCGAGCCGTTGAAGACGCCGTAATGGCCGACCTTCGGCTGCATGTAGTGAACCCGCATCTCCTCGGGAATCGAGGAGCAGAGATCCTGGGCGGCCTTGGTCTGGCCAAGGCCGGAAATGTCGTCGTTCTCGCCTTCGACGGTCAGCAGCGCGGTGTGCTTGACCGTCGTGAGGTCCACCCGAACGCCGCGATGGGTGATCTCGCCCTTTGGAAGGGAGTGCTTGATGAACACCTCTTCCACCGTCTGGAGATAGAATTCCGCGGTGAGATCCATCACCGCCATGTATTCGTCGTAGAATTCGCGGTGCTTTTCGGCGGAATCGCCGTCGTTCTTGACGAGATGACTGTAGAATTCGCGATGAGCGGTCACATGCCGGTCGAGATTCATCGACATGAAGCCGGACAGCTGCAGGAAGCCGGGATAGACCATCCGCATGAAGCCGGGCTGCGGAAACGGCACCGGCATCACGACATTGTCGCGGAACCAGCCGATGCCCTTGTCCATGGCCAGCTTGTTCACGCCGGTCGGGTTGATCCGCGTGTCGATCGGGCCGCCCATCAGCGTCATCGTGGCGGGCACGCAGGGATCGCCCTTCGCCGACATCACCCCGACCGCCATCAAGACGGGAACCGCGGGCTGGCAGACGCCGATCACGTGGGTGTCGGGACCGAGGAAGTGCAGCATCTCCACGACGTAGTCGACGTAATCGTCGAGATCGAAGCGGCCGACGGCGGCGGGAACCTTCCGGGCGTCCTCCCAATCGGTGATGTAGACGTCGGCATAGGGCAACAGCGCCTCGACCGTGCCGCGCAGAAGCGTCGCATAATGGCCGGACATAGGCGCGACGATCAGGAAGCGCGGGTCCTTCTTGTGCGTCTTCGGCAGTTCGCGCTCGAAATGCAGCAGCCTGGCGAACGGCTTCTGCCAGACCGGCTTGTCGACCACCGGAACCCGCAGACCGTTCACGACCGTCTCGTTCAGCCCGAACTGCGGCTTGCCGTAGACGCGCGTCGATCGCTCGAAGACTTCGGCCATCGCCGTGATCCGGCGCGCCGCCTCCGTCCCCGCAAAGGGATTGAGCGGACTCTCATAGAACATCCGCGTGGCGTCGGCGAAAGCGCGCAGAGGCGCGATGGCGGCATGATTCCATTCGTAGAAATGATACAACATTCGCTCCCGGAACCGTTTCTCCGAACCTATCACCAAATGCTGCAATGCACAAACGGCCGTTCGGCTCCGTCGTCACCGCCAAAATCACGCCTCGGTCCGCGTCCGGCCGGACCGGAACCGGATCGACTCCGTCGCGGCGCAGCCACGGGGCGACCGATGCTTCCGCTCGCGCATGGCCTGCGCGTCCTCACAGCCAGTGGATCATGACAATCCTTTCGCTTCCGACAAGATCGTCTGTCCCCGCCGGATCTGACGCAAGGGAATCAAATCCCGGCCGTTCGCGTCGCAGCCGCTGCAGATGCTCCGGTCCATCGTCGGCCGACACCGCGAGGAACCGGCGCCGGCGGAACCAATCCGCCTCCTCGCCCTTGGTGGCGGCGAGACCCACCGCGCGGTGGAAGAACCAGCCGGCCCGGGCGACGACGGCCGCCAGAAGCGACTTGCGCAGGCCGATGCCGCGGAAGGCTGGATCGACGGCAAGACCGGCGATCCAGTAGAGGTCGGTGGCATCGCGCCCTGCGGCAAATCCGGACAAGCGCGCCCCGTCCCGTCCTGCGGCGGTCTCGGCGACGAAAACCTCGTGACGAACCAGCCAGCGCACGACGTCGCCGATGTCCGGCTCGACCGCGCCGAAGAGGCCGGCGTTCGTCCCGAGGAGGAGGAGCCGTTCCGCCTCGCCCGGCTCCATCATCCGGATGTGATGGCCGTCCGGCGCCATCCCCATGAAGGCGGCTCGCCGCTTGTCCGGCTTCGCCACGCCGGCCCCTAAGCCTCGACGCCTTCCACGATGACGATGTCGGCCTCGGCGACCTCGGCCCGGATCGCGCGGGCCTCGGCATAGGCCGGGCTTTCGTAGCAGTCCTGGGCCGCCGCCAGGCTCGGGAATTCGATGACCACGTTGCGGCGGCGCGCGATGCCTTCGAGGCCGATCATCGGCCCGCCCCGCGCCAGGAATTTCGCGCCGTATTGCGCAAAGGCCGGCGCGGCGGTCGTCACGTAATCCTGGTAGCGCTCGGGATCGCGGACGTCGACATGGGCGATCCAATAGGCTTTCGGCATGAGGGCTTCTCCATTCGGCCGGCCGTCCCGCCGGAATGCGCCCTCATATAGGGCGCTCGCGTCAGGCTGCCGCCATCTCCGCCAGAATCGCTTCGGCCGCGGCCTTGCGATCGGCCGCGCCGACGATCGGACGGGCGACGACGAGATGCGACGCGCCGTCGCGGATCGCCTCGGCGGGCGTGGCGACACGCTTCTGGTCGCCCGCCGCCGAACCGGCCGGCCGGATGCCCGGCGTCACCAGCGCCAGGGCAGGTCCGAGGATCGCGCGAAGGTCGCGGGCTTCGGAAGCGGAGGCGACGAGCCCGCCGATGCCGATCTCCCGCGCCATCTCGGCCCGCCGGCGCACCAGATCGGCGACGCCGAACGCGTAGCCGTCGTCGGCGAGATCCGCGTCGTCGAGCGAGGTCAGCACCGTTACGCCGAGCACCAGGAGATCCGACCCGGCCGCGGCCTTCATCGCCGCGCGCATCGCATGGCCCTGCGCATGGATCGTGACCATCGCGGCACCGAGCCTGGCGATCTGCTCGATCCCCTTCTCGACCGTGTTCGCGATGTCGAGGAGCTTCACGTCGAGGAAGACGCGCTTTCCCGCCCGGCTGAGCTCTTCCACCATCGGCAGGCCGTGGCCGGAAAAGACGAGCTGATAGCCGATCTTGTAGGTCGAGACGGTCTCGCCGAGCTCTTCCACCACGGCTTCGGCCTCGGCCCGACTGGACACGTCGAGGCCGACGATCAGACGATCACGCATGGAAGGCTCCGGGATGAGGGCAAGAGGAGGCGTTAGGCATGCGATCCACCGGGATCCTCCGGATAGTCGCGAATGACAACGCTGCCATCGGCGAACACTTCCAGAAGCTTGTTGGTGATGTCGCTGTTGCGCTCGATCTCATCCAGCGCCAGGGCGAAGAGTTCGATCTGCCGTTCGGCCGTACCGTTGCCATGGACGATGATGATGAGACCGGGATGGAGCGTCTCCCTCGCGTAGAGCTTGAGGAAATCCTTCCCGTTCGCCGTGACGAAGACGAAGCTTTCCGCCCGTATGAGCGGCATCAGGTCCGGGTCCTTCGCGCCTCGCCGGCCGCGATGGAGGACATGGATCGAGTTGTATCCGCGGGATTGCGCGAGGGCGGCAAGGTCCGGCGACAGGCACTCGTCGATAAGAATCGGGTCGTTCAAACGGGACGGCCCGATCTCTCCCATTCCAGACACGCTTCGATGCTGTCCGTCGGCAAGGACGGATAGTGCCGAAAAACCTCCATCCGACTCTTGCCGGCCCGCACTTCGGCAAGGACGTTGTCGGCGGGCACGCGCGTTCCCTTCACCACCGGCATTCCACCGAGAATGCGCTCGTCGCTGACGATCCTGGTCTGCGTCTCCATGGGGCGATCTCCGTCCTTCCCTTCAACATCTAAGATGTCTGCCAGCGCTTGGAAAGACGGCGTCCTCAATGCGCTTCGTCCCAGTTCTGGGCGGCGCGGGCGTCGACGAGGAGGGGGACGGACAGGGCGATGCGGGGTTCGGCGGCGGAGGTCATGATCCGCTCGACAACGGGGATGGTCGCCTCGACCTCGTCGTCGGGAACCTCGAAGACGAGCTCGTCGTGAACCTGGAGGAGCATGCGCGCCGAAAGGCGCTCGGCCTTCAGGGCATCCTCCATGCGGATCATGGCGCGCCGGATGATGTCGGCGGCCGAACCCTGGATCGGCGCATTGATCGCGGCGCGCTCGACGGCGGCGCGCACGGACGGATTGGCATGGGCGATGTCGGGATAATGCGCGCGCCGGCCGAACAGCGTCTCGACATAGAGATGGCGCTTGGCGAAGGCCTTGGTCGAATCCATGTAGTCGCGGATGCCGGGGAAGCGCTCGAAATAGCGCTTGATGTAGAGGCCGGCCTCCTCGCGCGGGATCGACAGCTGGTTGGCGAGGCCGAAGGCCGAGATGCCGTAGATGATGCCGAAATTGATCGCCTTCGCCCGTCGCCGGACGTCGGAGGGCATGCCCTCGACCGGCACGCCGAACATTTCCGACGCCGTCATCGCATGGATGTCCGTGCCCTGCCGGAAGGCCTCGGTCAGCTGGGGGATGTCGGCCATGTGGGCGAGGAGCCGCAGCTCGATCTGGCTGTAGTCGGCCGACAGGAGCTTGTGGCCCTCCGGCGCGACGAACGCCGTTCGGATCGCGCGGCCCTCCTCGGTGCGGACGGGGATGTTCTGGAGGTTCGGCTCGGAGGAGGACAGGCGACCCGTGGTCGTCGAAGCCATGGAATAGGACGTGTGGATGCGGTCGTCGGCATCCATATAAGCCGGCAAAGCATCGGTATAGGTACCCTTCAGCTTGGTCAGCTGGCGCCAGTCCACGATGCGGCGGGGGAGTTGATGACCCTCGGCGGCCAGCTCTTCGAGGGCCCGCGCATCGGTCGACCACTGGCCGGTCTTGGTCTTCTTGCCGCCGGGCAGGCCGAGCTTGCCGAAGAGGATGTCGCCGAGCTGCTTCGGCGAGCCCGGATTGAACGCCTCGCCCGCGAGCTCCGCGATCTCGGCTTCGAGTCCCGCGGCCTTCTGGCTGAAGCGGCCGGACAGACGCGAGAGGATCTGCCGGTCGGTGCGGATGCCGCGCCGTTCCATGCGGGCGAGCACCGGAACGAGCGGGCGCTCCAGGCGCTCGTAGACCGACGACAGGCCCTCGGCGGCGAGACGCGGCTTCAGGACGCGCCAGAGACGCAGAGCGACGTCGGCATCCTCGGCGGCGTATTCGGTCACCTTGTCGATCGGACAGGCCGCGATGGGCTTTGCGGACCGGCCGGAGCCGCAGAGCTCCTTGTAGGTGATCGGCGTGTGTCCGAGAAAGCGCTGGGAGAGTTCATCGAGGCCGTGTCCGTCGAGCGAGGACGAGGCGTCGAGCACGTAGGAGATCAGCATCGTGTCGTCGAAGGGAGCGACCGCGACGCCGTGCCGGAGCATGACGAGATAATCGTATTTGACGTTCTGCCCGATCTTCAGGATCGAGGCGTCTTCGAGAACGTCCTTCAGGATGCCGAGCGCCTCGCCCTCGGAGAGTTGCGCTCCGACCCCGGCGCGGGTCTCGTCGCTCGCCAGGAGGTCGCCCGCGCCGTCCGCGACATGGCCGAGCGGCACATAGGCCGCTTCGCCCGGCGCGACGGCAAAGGAAACCCCGACGAGATCGGCGCGGTTGGCGTCGAGCGAGGTCGTCTCGGTGTCGAAGGCGAGGAGCCCCGTCTCGCGGGCGCGGTCCATCCACTGATGGAGCGTCTCGGCATCGCGGATCGTGGCATAGGCCGAGCGGTCGAAGGTCTCGCCGGCGGCGGCGTCGCGACGCGCCGCCACCAGGGCGCCCGGCGTCATCGGCAGCGCGGCCTCGCCGTCGCCGCGCGGCGTCGCGGCGGCCTTGGGATCGAGATCGGGCCCGCGCGCGGCTCCGGCCACCTTGATGTCGGCGGACGGGATCGCGCTCGCATCCTCGCCGAGTTTGGCGGCGACGCGGCGGGTCAGCGTCGTGAACTCCATCGCCTTCAGGAAGGCGATCAGCTTGTCGCCGTCGGGCTCGTGGATGAAGAGGTCGTCGAGGCCGGTGTCGAGCGGCATGTGCTGCTCCAGCGTCACCAGCTTCTTCGACAGCCGCGCCTGCTCGGCGAAGGCGAGGATGTTCTCGCGGCGCTTGGCCTGCTTGATCTCGCCCGCGCGCTCCAGAAGCGTTTCGAGGTCGCCGTAGACGTCGAGAAGCTCGGCCGCCGTCTTCGGGCCGATGCCGGGGACGCCGGGAACGTTGTCGGATGAGTCGCCGACCAACGCCTGGAGGTCGATCATCTTCTCGGGATAGACGCCGAACTTCTCCTTCACCTCCTCCGGACCGAGGCGCTTGTCCTTCATCTGGTCGTAGAGGATCACGCCGGGACCGACGAGCTGCATCAGATCCTTGTCGGAGGAGACGATCGTGACGTCGCCGCCGGCCTCGACCGCGAGGCGCGTGTAGGTCGCGATGAGGTCGTCCGCCTCGAAGCCCTGCTTCTCGATGCAAGGCAGGTCGAAGGCGCGCACGGCTTCGCGGATCAGCGCGAACTGGGGCTTGAGGTCTTCGGGCGGGGCGACGCGGTTCGCCTTGTACTGGTCGTAGAGTTCGTTGCGGAAGGTCGTCGAGGAGTGATCGAAGATGACCGCGAAATGCGTGGGCGCAACGCCGACGGAGGTGTCCCGCGACTCCTCGACGAGCTTCCACAGCATGTTGCAGAAGCCGGAGACCGCGCCGACCGGCGCGCCGTCGGACTTTCGCGTCAGCGGCGGCAGAGCGTGATAGGCACGGAAGATGTAGGCCGAGCCGTCGACGAGGAAGAGGTGATCGCCCTTTTGCATGGGGTTGTCCGTATCGCGCCGACACGTCGGAGTAAACCGTGCAGGCGACCGCCGCCGCCGGCCCTCGGGAAGCGACGGAGACCCGTTCGTCGCGGGCCCTTCGAACCTGTCCGATTTGTCATCCCGATCTCACGGCCATGTGACGTTTCGCCCGGTCCGGACGCTTGAAAGGCGAGGTCCCCGCAGCCAGATCTCACCCATCGGCAGAGATGATCGCCGACGCCGGCGGACGGCTCGTCCCCCCGCCTCCCCCGGTGGAGAGAACGCCTCGGATTCCGATCCCCCCTCGCGGACCGGGCGTTGCCTGAAAAGGTTGAAGCCGTCGTGGCAGTCCCCCTGGCCGCGGCGGCTTCGCTTTTCCTGCCTCGACCGGCATCGGGTCGATGTTCTAAACCCTCCTCCTGACTGTTCCGGCGGTTCGGTGCTCTTGCGCGCCTCGAGGACCGCCCTTCCGGGAGACTGCCGCCATGGCCCAGCTCGACAGCGTGCTCGCCTGCCTCGACCTCAATCTCGACCGATCCGTGGAGCGGCTCTTCGAGCTGATGCGGCTGAAGTCCATCTCGACCGATCCGGACTATGCCGGCGAGTGCCGCAAGACGGCGGAATGGCTGGCCGGCGATCTTTCCGCCATCGGCTTTTCCGCGCGCGTCGCCGACAGCGCGGGCCATCCCATGGTCATCGCCCATCATGCCGGTCCCTCCGGGGTGGCGGGGCGCGTGCCGCATGTCCTCTTCTACGGTCATTACGACGTGCAGCCGGTCGATCCGATCGAGCTCTGGGACACGGAACCCTTCTCGCCCGCGCTGAAGACCATGCCGGACGGCACGAGGCGCATCGTCGGGCGCGGCTCGGCGGACGACAAGGGCCAGCTCATGACCTTCGTCGAGGCGTGCCGGGCCTATATCGCGGAAACCGGCTCGCTGCCCTGCCGCGTGACGATCTTCCTCGAAGGCGAGGAGGAGTCCGGCTCGCCCTCGCTCCTGCCCTTCCTCGACGCGCATCGCGAGGAGCTTTCCGCCGACGTCGCGCTGATCTGCGACACCAACATGTGGGACCGGGACACGCCCGCGATCTCCACGGGCCTTCGCGGCCTCGTCGGCGAGGAGGTCGTGGTGCGCGCGGCCGACAAGGATCTCCATTCCGGCTATTTCGGCGGTGCCGCCGCCAATCCGATCCGGATCCTCTCAAAGATCATCGGGGATCTCCACGATGCCGACGGGCGCGTGACGCTGCCGGGCTTCTACGACGGCGTCGAGGAGCTTCCCGACGACGTCCGGACGATCTGGGACGAGCTCGGCTTCGACGAGGCGGCCTTCCTCGGGCAGGTCGGATTGTCCGTGCCCGCGGGCGAGAGGGGCCGCACGGTGCTCGAACAGGTCTGGGCGCGCCCGACCGCGGAGGTCAACGGCATCGAGGGCGGCTATACCGGAAAGGGCTTCAAGACCGTGATCGCGGCCGAAGCCTTCGCCAAGATCTCCTTCCGCCTCGTCTTCTCCCAGGATCCGGCGAGGATTCGCGAGAGCTTTCGCGCCTTCGTCCGCGAACGGCTTCCAGCCGATTGCTCGGTCGAGTTCCACGAGCATGGCGGTTCCCCCGCCATTCAGCTGCCCTTCGATTCCGCCGTGCTCCGGACCGCGCGCGAGGCGCTCTCCGACGAATGGCCGAAGCCGGCCGTCATGATCGGCATGGGCGGCTCGATCCCCGTCGTCGGCGAGTTCAAGCGCCGGCTCGGCATGGGCTCGCTCCTCGTCGGCTTCGGACTCGGCGACGACCGCATCCATTCGCCGAACGAGAAATACGAGCTGTCGTCCTACGCCAAGGGCCAGCGGTCCTGGGCCCGCATCCTCGACGCGATCGGCCGCGACGGCGTCGCCTGAAACACGAAGGGGCGACCGGCGGGTTCGCCGGTCGCCCCTTTGCGGCGTCGCGGGGATGAAAGACGCGGATCAGCCGGCCGGCTTGATCGACGCCACGACGGTCTCGAGCTGGCCCTGATGGGCGTCCTCGTCGCCCTTGGTGCCCCAATAGGTGAAGACGAGCGCCTTGTCGGGCGCGGTGACGAGGAAGCCGACCTGGATCGTGGCCGGCCCGTCCTCGTCCTTGCCGTCGAAGATGATGGATTGCAGCGGCATGCCGTTGATCTCGCCGCTCCGCGCCTGCTGCGAGGCTTCCTCGACGGTCACGCCGTTGGAGCCGAGAAACGTGAACGCATCGTTCAGCACCGTCTCGATCGACTTGCCGTCGGCGACGTCGAGGTAGAACGAGATCGAGCCGTCGGGTGTGGTCGAGGCGACGCCGGAATCGGTTTCCTCGGAGTCCCAGTCGTCGGGGAAGGTGACGCTCGCGACCGGCGCCGCTTCCGGAAAGGAAAGGGTCTCGGCCCGCGCCGCGGCGCCGAGGAGGACGGCCGCCAGGACCGTCAGGATGGAAAGTCTCTTCAAGGACGCATTCCCGAACGAAAGAGGAGATGGTGCCGATCCGGTCGACGGACCGTGGGCAGAACCACCTGCCCGAACGGAACCATAGCCTGGAAACGATCGACGCGCGAAACATCCCGGGCGGGAAACTCGTCTGGAACCGGATGGTCCGTGCGGGATCGTCCGAGCGGCAGGGTCGGCCGGTGAAGCGACGACCCGCCGATGGTCGTCTCGCCCGAGGCATTTCGGGCCAGACGACCTCGGCCGCCGCCGACGACGTGCGGGACGCGAGCGGGGGGACGGACCGGCTCAGTCCATCCGGACGCCGGCCGCCTCGATCACCGGTCTCCACCTCGCGATCTCGCTCGTCACGTGCGCCGCCAGTTGCTCCGGCGTGCCGCCGACCACCGTCGCGCCGACCCCGGCGAGCCTTTCGACGACGGCCGGGTCCTTCAGGGCCTCGTTCGCCGCCGCGTTCAGCTTGGCGACCACCTCGGGCGGGGTGCCGGCCGGCGCGAAGAGCGCGTTCCAGGTGTTGGTCTCGTAGCCGGGAACCCCTGCCTCCTCCATGGTCGGCACGTCCGGGAAGAGCGGCACGCGCGTCTTCGTCGTCACCGCGAGCGCCCGGAGCGCGCCGCCCTTGATGTGGCCGGACGAGGAGGGAAGATTGTCGAAGTTGATCGGCACGGCGCCGGACAAGGCATCGACGAGAGCCGGGCCCGAGCCCTGATAGGGAACGTGGATCATGTCGGTGCCGGTCATGGTCATGAAGAGCTGGCCGGACAGGTGGAGCGGCGTGCCGTTGCCCGAGGACGACCAGACCTCCTCGCCGGGCTTTTCCTTCAGACGTGCGATCAGTTCCTTCACGTCCTTCGCCGGATAGTCCTTGTTCACGGTGAGGACGTTCGGGACGGTGACGAGGAGGACGATCGGCGCGAAGTCCTTTTCGGGATCGAAGGGCGGCTTGGCATAGAGCGAGGCCGACAGGGCATGGGTCGCGATCGTGCCCATCAGGATCGTGTAGCCGTCGGGCGCGCTCTGAGCGACCGCGGTCGCGCCGAGATTGCCGCCGGCGCCGCCCTTGTTCTCCACGACGACCTGCTGGCCGAGCCGCTCGCCCATCCCTTGCGCGATCACGCGTCCGACGAGATCGGTCGAGCCGCCCGCCGCGAAGGGCACGACGAGCCGCACCGGCTGCTGGGGATAGCCGTCCTGCGCCCGGGCCTCGCCCGAGCCCGGCCCGGCGATGCCGGACAGGACGGTGGCGGCGGCCAAGGCCGCCAGAAGGGTTCTGCGTTTCATCGGTTTCCTCCCAGAACGATCGGGACGCAACGAGGCGTCGTGACGCCATCCTACGGAAAGAACGCGGAAAGTCTCGCCTTGCGCGAGCCGCGCATCCCTCTTTTCCCGGCGGCGCACCCGCAAGGCGCTCCGGGCCGCCGATTCTGTTGCCGCCCCGCAACGACGCGCCGCCAACCGCCCGCCATGGCCCCTTCGAGGCGGCGGAACGGGCGAAGATAACTTGTTCCTCACCATGAGCGGGCTATGGCTAGCCCATGATCTCGCACGCTTCGCGTGTGACGCCCCTCTCGAGGACACCCGACCATGGCCCGCCCGACGACGCTTCGCCTCGCAGTCTCCGCTCTCCTTCTCGGCTCGGCTCTCGGCGCGTCGCTCGCCCCCGCATTCGCCGCCGACGTCTATGTCGAGGACGCCGCGCCCGTCATGACGCCCGACGAGCGCGTCTCGATGGTCTTCGAGTTCGGCCTCGGTGGCCTCGTCTCGCCCACCTACGAAGGCTCCGACGACTACGAGGTCTCGCCCTATCCGATCATCTCGCTCGACTACCTGAACCTGCCCGGCCTCTTCACGATCGGCAGCCCGACCCCGAACACCGCCGGCGGCTTCTCGATTGGACCGTCCTTCGGCTACACGAGCGAGCGCGACGAGAACACCAAGCTCTTCGGCCTTCGCGACGTCGACGCGACCTACGAGGCAGGTATCCGGGTCGGCTACGAGTGGACCTATGCGGAAGTCTACGGCGAGGCGCGCTATGCCTTCGGTGGCGCGGACGGTCTCGTCGGCGCGGTCGGCGCCAATGCGATCGCGCGCCCGACGCCAGAGCTCGAACTGAAGGCCGGTCCGCGCGCGACCTTCGCGTCGGAAGACTACATGGACACCTATTTCGGCGTGACCGCGCTCGAAGCCGTCGCCTCGCGGGGGCGCTTCTCGGCCTATGACGCCGACGGCGGCTTCAAGACGGTCGGCGCGGCGGCCTCGGCGCGCTACGAATTCCGTCCCGACTGGTTCCTCAACGCCCAGGGCTCCTACGAGCGCCTCGTCGGCGATGCCGAGGATTCGCCGATCGTGAAGGCCGGCTCCGCGGACCAGTTCACCGTCGGCCTCGGCCTGTCCAAGCGCTTCACGCTGGACTTCTAAGGAAGGCGCGCCCCGGAACGCTATGGTCGGCTGAGCATTCGGAACGGGACCGGGCCCTCTGCGGTCCCGCCCGTTTCCGGAGCCTCCCGATGCCCTTCGTCCAGACTGCCGACAAGACCGAACTCCACTACACCGACTGGGGCCAGGGCCGCCCCGTCGTGCTGATCCATGGCTGGCCGCTTTCGTCGTCGATGTGGGAGTATCAGGCCGCGCCCCTGGTCGAGGCCGGCTTCCGGGTCGTGGCCTACGACCGGCGCGGCTTCGGCAAGTCCTCGCAGCCCTATTCCGGATACGATTACGACACGCTCGCCGACGATCTGGCCTGCGTGCTCGACCATCTCGATCTCGAGGACGCCGTGCTGGTCGGCTTCTCCATGGGCGGCGGCGACGTCGCCCGCTACATGTCGCGGCACGAGGGTCAGCGCGTCGGCAAGGTCGCCCTGGTCTCGGCGGTGACGCCCTTCCTCCTGAAGGGCCCGGACAATCCGGACGGCGTCGACGGCTCGATCTTCGAGGGCATGATCGAAGGTCTGAAGGCCGACCGGCCGCACTTCCTCTACACGTTCTCGAAGGGCTTCTTCAACGCGGGGATGCTGAACTTCCAGATCTCGGACGAGACCCGCCAGCAGTTCATGATCGAGGGCCTGAAGGCCAGCGCCAAGGCGACGATCGACTGCGTCGAGGCCTTCGGCCGAACCGATTTTCGAGGAGACCTCCGCCACTTCACGGTGCCGACGCTCGTCATCCATGGCGATGCCGACCAGACCGTGCCCTTCGAGGCGTCCGGCAAGCGCATTCCGGCCATGCTGCCCGGCGCCGAACTGAAGGTCTACGAAGGATCGCCGCACGCCCTCAACGTCACCGACAAGCAGAAGCTCACCGAGGATCTCGCCGCCTTCGCGCGGATCTGATTGGGCCGCAAAGCGGCCGCAGCGCCTCCTCGGGAGGACCGGCCGCGTCCATCGCAGTCGCCGGACGAGACCGGGCGCGCCGCGTCGCGCCCGGTGAGGGTCGGTCGGTGCCGGCTTCGTTCAAGTCCCGTTAAATCGCCGCATTTAGACTGCACTCGGCGCAAGGGTTGTCGCGGTTTTGCGGATTTCCTGGCGGATCGTGCGGACACGGCGGCGAAAGCCGCACGGACGGACGGCGGACGGCGTCCGGCACGGCGCGCTGGCATCGGGACGCGGGCGACGAGACGAGGTTTCCGGCAGGTCCGGGCCTCCTGAGGGGCGATGGACTGCATGGCCGTACGGCGCAAGGGCGAACGCATCGAACCGAGCTTCGGCGGCGGCCGGGACGAAAGCTCCGGGCTTCGGATCTCCGGCGAGGACCGGGCCGTCGCCGGCGGCGGTTCCGAACCGCCGCGCCGGCGCACGGCGCAGCGGGCCGATGCGCATGCGGGTCGTGAAGCCGAAACCGCCCGTCGATCCTTCTTCGGCGGCGGCGGCCGGCGTGGCGGCGGGGACGATGGCGGCACCGGCGGCGGCAAGTCGGCGCGGCGCCGCCGGCGCGGCATCTTCGGCCCCTTCGTGCGCTTGGCCGTCCTCGGCGTGGTCTGGGGCGGCATCGCGCTCGTCGGCATCCTCGCCTATTTCGCGATCAAGCTGCCGCAGGAGGCCTGGGCCGTTCCGGACCGGCCGCCGAACGTGCGGATCGTCTCGGTCGCGGGCGAATTGATGGCCAATCGCGGCCTGACCGGCGGACAGGCCGTCTCCCTCGACGAGATGAGCCCCTACATCCCGCAGGCGGTCATGGCGATCGAGGACCGTCGCTTCTATTCGCATTTCGGCGTCGATCCCGTCGGCATCGTGCGCGCCGCCGTCGAGAACGCGCAGGCCGGCGCGACCGTGCAGGGCGGCTCGACGCTGACGCAGCAGCTCGCCAAGAACATCTTCCTGACGCCCGACCAGAACATCGAGCGCAAGATCCAGGAGGCGATCCTCGCGCTGTGGCTGGAGACGCGCTTCACTAAGGACCAGATTCTCGAAATGTACCTGAACCGGGTCTATTTCGGTTCGGGCGCGACGGGCGTCGAGGCCGCCGCGCGGCGCTATTTCAACAAGTCCGCCAAGGAAGTGACGCTCGGCGAGGCAGCGCTCCTGGCCGGCCTTCTGAAGGCGCCCTCGCGCCTCTCCCCCGCCAACGATCCCGAAGCCGCCAAGGCGCGCGCCGACGTGGTTCTCCAGGCGATGCTGGAGGAGAAGCTGATCGACCGGGCCGAATTCGACGCGGCCAAGGCGCAGAAGGCGACGCGCGCCAAATCCTACTGGACGGGCGCCGAGCACTATGCCGCCGATCTCGTGATGCGCGACATCAAGGAGCTCGTCGGCGAGGTGAAGAGCGACGTCGTCGTCGAGACCACGATCGACCTCGGCCTCGAGAAGGACGCGGAGACAGCGATCTCCGCAACGATCGACGGCGCCAGGCAGAATGTCAGCCAGGGCGCGCTGGTCGCGATCGACGGCACGGGCGCGATCCGCGCGCTGGTCGGCGGACGCGACTATGCGACGAGCCAGTTCAACCGGGCCGTCGACGCCAAGCGCCAGCCGGGTTCGGCCTTCAAGCCGTTCGTCTACGAGGCCGCGCTCGAACGCGGCTGGCGGCCGGACACGGTGGTGAACGACGCGCCGACGCGGATCGGCAACTGGTCGCCGCAGAACTACGACAACAAGTTCCGCGGACCCGTCACGCTCGCCGACGCGCTGTCCCACTCGCTGAACACGATCGCCGCGCAGCTGACCGTCTCGGTGACGCCGGCCGCCGTCATCGAGACGGCGGTGAAGATGGGCATCCATTCGCCGATCATCGACAATGCCTCGATCGCGCTCGGCACGTCCGAAGTGTCCCTGCTCGAACTGACGGGCGCCTTCGCGCCCTTCGCCAATGGCGGCTATCTCGCCAAGCCCCATCTCGTGAATCGCATCACGGACGTCGACGGCACGGTGCTCTACGAGCGCGGCGCGGAGGTTCCGCCGGTGATCGTGGCGCCCGAGATCGTCGGCATGATGAACGCCATGCTGACGCGCACCGTCACCTCCGGCACCGGCCGCCGGGCGGCGCTCGACGGCTGGCAGTCCGCCGGCAAGACGGGCACGACGCAGGACTTCAAGGATGCCTGGTTCGTCGGCTATACGGCCAATCTCACGACCGGCGTCTGGCTCGGCAACGACAACGGCGCGCCGATGAAGAAGGTCACCGGCGGCACGCTGCCGGCCGTCGCCTGGCACAGCTTCATGGCCGCCGCCCATGAAGGCCTGCCCGCCATGCCGCTGCCCGGCACCGGTCCGGAAGCCGAGGAGCCCGCGCCGCTCACCGCCTCCACGGGCGAGTCTTCGGGTGGGTTCTACGATGATGCCGAGATACCGCAGGAGGCCGCCGGCCTGCCCGGCGAGGCGCCGCCGTCGGCCGATCCCTATGCCGACGCCGATCCGTTGGCCGGCGGACCGGTCGTGGAACCGGTGCCCGGCGAAGCCCCGCCGATCGAGCGCAGATCGAGGGCCGCGGCGATCGAACCCGGCGCGGAACCGCCGCCGCGTTCGGCCGATCCTTTCGCGCAAGACCCGCTTCCGCCCGTCGCCCGGCGGGACATTCCGCCGGAGGACGACATCTACGGCGTCGAACCCCTGCCGGGCGATCCCGGCTATGTCGACGAGGGCGCGATGCGCCCCGCCGAGGAGATCGCGCCGCGCCGCACCCCGACCCGCATGGTTCGCCAGAACCAGCTTCCCGAGGGCGCGATCCTGGAGGGCCGGGTACCGGACGGGGCGATTCTGGAAGGTCCGGCTCCGGGCGGCCGGGCGAGCGACCGATCGCTGTTCAACGATTTCTTCGGCGGATGATCCGCGTTCGAGACGGAACGCCTGCGCGGCGCTCCGTCTCGTCGATGTTCCGCAACGAGAAAGGGCGGGCGCCAGTCCGGCACCCGCCCTTCGTCATGATCCCACGGGAACGCTCGTCTCAGACGAGGCCTTCCTTCTTGGCTTCCGAGCGGGCCGTGTCGGCCGCGGTGCGAACGACGCCGGACACCTTTTCCACGATCGTCTCGCTTTCGTTCGACGGCTTCAGCCCCCGCGCGTCGGCCTCTTCGCTGGCCGCGCGGTAGGTCTCTTCCGCCACGTGCTTGGCGCTCTCGACGGCACCCTTGCCGTAGTCGACGGCCTGATCGCGCAGCCGATCGCGGGCATCGCCGAGATACTCGTCCTCGATCCGCGTCGACGGCAGCGAGGCACCGATGGCCGCGCCGATGGCGAGAGCGACGGCACCCACCACCAGCGGCTCGTCCTGCAGCGTGTCGAGGAAGGTCCGACGAGCCTGGCGGCCGTAGCGTTGCGCCTGTGACCCCACCCGGCGGGCCTGATCCATCGCCGCGCGCTCGGCACGCCATGCTGCATCGGCCGCGTCGCTGCCATAGGAGCGCGCGGTGCTGCCGAGGCTCGAGGCGGAGCCGCGCACGCGCTCGGATGCGGATGCAAGGCCCGACGATGCCGAGGACGCGCCGGAGGACACCCCATCCCGCACGCCGGAGGCGGCGTCCGACAGCCGGTCGCCGATGCCGGAGGCGGCATCGCGCACCCGATCGGCGAGGCCGGGGCCGTCGTCCTCATAGCCGGCCCGCTCCAGCTGGCCGGAGCCGCCGACGCGGTAGGGCTGCGTTTCGGCATAGCGCGAGTCGCGACCGGAAACGGACGAATAGTCCGGATAGGGTGCCGGATCCTCGTCGTGCTCGAAGCGTTCGGCCACGCGCCGGCCGGTGTCGCGCACGCCTTGGCCCATCAGGAGCCATGCGATGCCGGCGCCGACGAGACCGAGCGCCAGCGGATTGTCGCGGACCTGACGGCCGAGATTCTGGGTCAGCTCGGTGACCTGACCCTCCTTCATGTAGCCCTGCACCTCGTCGAAGATCTGGCCGACCGACATGCGGTTGCGCAGCGCGTCGATCGTGCTCTCGACATTGGAGCGGCGGGTCTCGACCTCGCGTTCGAGCTTGTCGGTTTCCATGCTCATCGGATCTGCTCCTTCACGAGCTTGCCGTCTTCGCCGAGCTGGCGGGCGGTGCGGGTGGGCGTGAGATTGGACGGCTCGAGATCCTTCTTGCCCTTGGCGAGAAGAAGGACGCCGATCACCGCGATGACGGCCCCGACGATCAAGGCGGCCCAGCCGGGCCCGATGTCGGGTTCGCCGATCTTGGAGACGGCGGTGACGAGCGCCGCCGTCAACGTGAGCAAGGCGACGAGAAGGCAGATGGCGCCGGCCGCGATCGAGC
This sequence comes from Aureimonas sp. Leaf454, assembly GCF_001424685.1. GTDB lineage: Bacteria > Pseudomonadota > Alphaproteobacteria > Rhizobiales > Rhizobiaceae > Plantimonas. The sequence continues at coordinate 242,086 of NZ_LMQT01000024.1, read as the reverse complement.
CGCCGCCGACCTGGAGCTGGGTCAGCTTGTCGGACAGTTCCGAACGGATCAGCTGGCCTTCGCTGCGGAAGAGGTCGGTCGCCTCCCGCATGAGATCGGCCAGAAGATCCGGGATCGACTTGTTGTCACGCGGCTCAACGGTCATCGCGGCCTCCCTGCGGATTGAAGGAGCCCGAACCGTGTCCGAGCGCAGCCCCGCTCGGCCCCTCCGCCGGCGCGGTGCCGGACGCGGTCGCACCGGTCGAGAGCGATCCGCCGGAGATCGAGGATCCCGCCGAGGCGCCTGCCGACGACGGGCGTGCGGGGTTGGCGTAGGAGACCGGCGTATCGGCGGTCGAGGACGTGCGCGGCGCGCTCGTGCCGGCCGAAACCGGCGGCGTCACGGGACGCGAGGCCGTAGACGCCTGGAGCCCGGACGACGCGGAGGACGATCCCGCCGAGGACGCCGCGCTGCGACCGGGCGTCATGGATTCGCGGCCGCGGTTGCGGTCGTAGGCCGAGCCGTAGCGGTCGTCGTCGCCATAGCCGCGCGGGCCGTCGCCCGGTGTCGCCGCGTGGTCGCCGGAAGCCCGTGCGAAGCGACCGAGCGCGATGCCGGCCAGCGCCGCGCCGATCAGAAAGGTCGTCGGCTGGCGACGCGCGAAGGAGGCGACGGAGCGTGTCAGATCCTGGACGCTCCGGCCCTCGATCGAACCCGTGGCTTGCTCGAGGCCGTTGGCGACCTCGCGCACGAGACCGGCCGCCATGGACTGGTCGCGCTCGCCGAGCTCGTCGGACGCCTTGCGCACGGCGGCGGCGAAGTCGCCGAGGCTGGAGGTCAGCTGCGACTTGCCGGCTTCGACGCTCTCGCTCGCCTTCTCGCGGGCGGTCGCGGCGAGGCTGGCTGCGCCGTCCTTGATCTCCCGCGCCGCGTTTCCGAGTTCGGCCTTGGCGGCGCCGGTCTCGCGGTCGATCACGCCTTTGGCGCGATCGGCGTCGGAGCCCGGCGTGGCCGAGCCTGCCCGCTGGCCCGAAGCGGTGCTCGCCTCATGGATCGACGTGTTGTTGCCGAAGCCGCTCTGCGCGGCGCCCGAGGACGTGCCGCCGACCGTGATCTCGGCGGGTTGGCCCGTGGTGCCGCCGGTCGTGCCGTAGGGATTGGGTTTTCTTTCGAAGTCGGATGTCATGACGGTCTCCTCAGCCGATTCCCAGGAAGGACAAGATGGCGAGAACGACCACGATCAGCCCGATCAGATAGATGATGCTGTTCATGAGGGTCTCCCGGATGCGGCACCGGCGGATCGTGAATCGATGCCGGCGCCGTGATGGATCGTTAAGGAGTCCTGCGGACCAAGGGTTCCGGCGAGAACCCGGTCGCGCCTAACGAGACCGGGCCTGCGACCGGTCGACGCGAAAACGTCCTGCGATGCTCGTGTCATCCGCCGTCTTGCGCGCCTCCGAGGGTCTTCATATATACCCCGCAGTCGCGACGAGCCCCGGTTCCCGGCACCGCTCGCCGCCATGGTGATTTTTCCAAGTTTCCAGGGACCGCCCCGTCAACGCCTCGATGAGGGTCCGGGTGGTTCGCTCAAGAAGGAGAGCCCAATGGCTAAGGTTATCGGCATCGACCTCGGCACGACGAATTCCTGCGTCGCCGTCATGGACGGCAAGACCGCGAAGGTCATCGAGAACGCGGAAGGCGCGCGCACGACCCCCTCCATCGTCGCCTTCACGGACGGCGAGGAGCGCCTCGTGGGCCAGCCGGCCAAGCGTCAGGCCGTGACCAATCCGGAGGACACGCTGTTCGCCGTCAAGCGCCTGATCGGCCGTCGCTACGACGATCCGACCGTCGCCAAGGACAAGGGCCTCGTGCCCTACAAGATCGTGCGCGCCGACAATGGCGACGCTTGGGTGGAAGCCGACGGCGACAAGTATTCGCCCTCGCAGATCTCCGCCATGATCCTGCAGAAGATGAAGGAGACGGCGGAAGCCTATCTCGGTGAGAAGGTCGAGAAGGCCGTCATCACCGTTCCCGCCTACTTCAACGACGCCCAGCGCCAGGCGACCAAGGATGCCGGCCGCATCGCGGGCCTCGACGTGCTGCGCATCATCAACGAGCCGACGGCGGCCGCTCTCGCCTACGGCCTCGACAAGAACGACGGCAAGACGATCGCGGTCTACGATCTGGGCGGCGGCACGTTCGACGTGTCCGTGCTCGAGATCGGCGACGGCGTCTTCGAGGTGAAGTCCACCAACGGCGACACGTTCCTCGGCGGCGAGGACTTCGACATGCGCCTCGTCGACTACCTCGCGGCCGAGTTCAAGAAGGATCAGGGCATCGACCTGAAGAACGACAAGCTCGCTCTTCAGCGCCTGAAGGAAGCCGCCGAGAAGGCCAAGATCGAGCTGTCCTCGTCGGCGCAGACCGAGATCAACCTGCCCTTCATCACGGCGGACGCGTCCGGTCCCAAGCACCTCACGATGAAGCTGACGCGCTCGAAGTTCGAGGCGCTGGTCGACGATCTCGTGCAGCGCACCGTCGGACCCTGCAAGTCCGCTCTCAAGGATGCCGGCCTTACCGCGGCCGATATCGACGAAGTGGTCCTCGTCGGCGGCATGAGCCGCATGCCGAAGGTCCAGGAGGTCGTGAAGCAGCTCTTCGGCAAGGAGCCCCACAAGGGCGTCAATCCCGACGAGGTCGTGGCCATGGGTGCCGCCATCCAGGCCGGCGTGCTCCAGGGCGACGTGAAGGACGTGCTCCTTCTCGACGTGACCCCGCTCTCGCTCGGCATCGAGACGCTGGGCGGCGTGTTCACGCGTCTCATCGACCGCAACACGACGATCCCGACCAAGAAGAGCCAGGTCTTCTCGACCGCCGAGGACGGCCAGAACGCCGTGACCATCCAGGTCTTCCAGGGCGAGCGCGAGATGGCGCAGGACAACAAGTCGCTCGGCCGCTTCAACCTCGAAGGCATTCCGCCGGCACCGCGCGGCGTTCCGCAGATCGAGGTGACCTTCGACATCGACGCCAACGGCATCGTCAATGTCTCGGCCAAGGACAAGGGCACCAACAAGGAGCAGCGGATCACGATCCAGGCTTCGGGCGGCCTGTCGGATGCCGACATCGAGAAGATGGTCCAGGAGGCGGAGCAGAACGCGGATGCCGACAAGCGCCGCCGCGCGGGCGTCGAGGCCAAGAACCAGGCGGAAAGCCTCGTCCACTCGGCCGAGAAGTCCCTCAAGGACTACGGCGACAAGGTCTCGGCGGATGACCGCGGCGCCATCGAGGTGGCGATCGCGGCCCTGCGCACCGAGCTCGAAGCCCCCGAGCCGGACGTGGACGCCATCAAGGCCAAGAGCGAGACCCTTGCCGAAGCCTCGATGAAGCTCGGTCAGGCCATGTACGAGTCGGCCCAGAACCAGCAGGCGGACGACGCCGCCCAGCCGACCGGCGACAAGGACGACGTCGTCGACGCCGATTTCGAAGAGGTCGACGACGAGCGCAAGAAGTCGGCCTGATCGGTTCAGGACCGACAGGTACGAGGCCCCGGCGGACACCGCCGGGGCCTTTTTCATGCCGGTCGACATCCTCGAGCCCGGTGGACGATCGGATGATCGACGGCTCCCAAGCCGATCATCCCGTTTTAACGGTTCTCCGATAGACAGCGGGAACCGCCTCGTTTCCCCGTCGATGCGGCCGACAAAGCGAGTTCGAGGGATCCCGGCGATGCACTATCGGATCTTCGACTGCTGGCGCCTCGCCGCCGCCCTTCTCATCATGGCCTACCACTTCCTCTACTTCGCGCCGCCGGGCCGCGAGGCCTATATCGAGGCGCTGCATCGGCTCCTGCCGCTCCTCGACATGTTCTTCATGATCTCGGGCTTCCTGATCGCCGGGCGCTATGCCGGCCGGGTCTCGACGCTCGGGGATTACGGGCTCTTCCTTCAGCGCCGCGTCGCGCGGCTCTATCCGCTGCATCTGGCGACGCTCGCCGTCTTCGCCGCGATCGGCCTCGCCGTCGCGCTCGGATGGATCCAGGCGAGCGATCCGGAGCGATGGAACCTCGCCCTTCTGCCCCTGCATCTCCTGGCGCTCCATGCGCTCGGGCTTCAGGACGTGCTCGCCTTCAATTATCCCTCCTGGTCGATCGGGGCGGAGTTCTTCTGCTATGCGCTCTTTCCGCTCGTCGTCCTCGCCGCGAAGCGGGCGGGTCTGGCGGGACTGGTGGCGCTTCTGGTGCTCTGGGTCTCGGGACTGGAGATCGCCGGCCGGTCCGGGTTCTTTCCCGGCGGGAACTGGATGGCGGCGGACACGCAGGGAGCCTACCGGGCCTTCGCCGATTTCACGCTCGGCGCGATCGTGGCCAGCCTCGTCGCCAGCCGGCCCTTCGCCGTCGTCTCGCATCGGCCCGGCCTTCTGGCCCTCGGCTTCGCGTTTCTCTCCATGGTCTTCTCGTGGAACGGCTACCTGACGCTTCTCGGCTTCGCGCTCGCCATGCTCCTCACCGCGCTCGCCGAAACGGCACGGCCGGACTCCACGCGGCGGCTGGCGCCCTTGATGCCGTTCGCCCGCGTCTCCTTCGGCATCTATCTCCTCCATCCCGTGATGGAGACGATCTTCCTGTCGATCGTCTGGAAGCGGATGCTGCAGCCGGCGGACGGGGCCGGCTTCTATTGGTTCTGGCTGGTGCCGATGGGAGCGACGGTCCTCGCCGCGCTCGCCTCCGAGCGCTGGTTCGAGCGGCCCTTCGGCGCCGCCCTCGCATCCGCCGGGCGGGGCGCCGAGGGACCCCGCGCCGTTTCGGCTTGAAAACCACAGTTTGGACAGGTTCGAAGAGCGGCGGTTCCTAAGGGCGTTTCGCTATGGTAACGCGCGGGATGCGTCACCACATCGGGGCTGGTGCGCCGCCGCAAGGCTCGAGCCGCCGCCGACCCGACCCGAACCGCCAGACACGACGGACACGAACGCCGATGAAGGCCGACTATTACGAGATGCTGGGCGTCGCAAAAGGTTGCGACGAGAAGGTCCTGAAGACCGCCTATCGCAAGCTCGCGATGCAGTTCCACCCGGACCGCAATCCGGGCAACGCCGATGCCGAGGCCAAGTTCAAGGAACTCGGCGAAGCCTATGAGGTGCTGAAGGACCCGCAGAAGCGCGCTGCCTACGATCGCTTCGGGCACGCCGCCTTCCAGAACGGCGGCGGGGGGGCCGGGTTCCGCGGCGATTTCGGATCCTCGATGGCGGATGTCTTCGACGACATCTTCGGCGAGATGATGGGTCAGCGGCGCGGCCGCGCGGGCTCGGGCGGCGGCGGTCGCGAGCGCGGCTCGGACCTTCGCTACAACATGGAGGTCTCGCTCGAAGAGGCCTTCGGCGGCAAGACCGCCGAAATCGGCGTCCCCACGACGATCCAGTGCGAGGCCTGCAACGGCACCGGCGCCAAGCCCGGCTCCGCGCCGAAGGCCTGCCCGACCTGCGGCGGCGTCGGGCGCGTGCGCGCCGCGCAAGGCTTCTTCTCCATCGAGCGGACCTGCCCGACCTGCCAGGGCCGGGGCGAGATGATCGCCGATCCGTGCACCGCCTGCCACGGGGAAGGCCGGCTTCCCGAGGAGCGCAATCTCTCGGTCAACATCCCCGCCGGCATCGAGGACGGCACGCGCATCCGGCTAGCCGGCGAGGGCGAGGCGGGCCTGCGCGGCGGCCCCGCGGGCGATCTCTACATCTTCCTTTCCGTGCGCCCGCACGAGTTCTTCCAGCGCGATGGCGCCGATCTCTTCTGCAAGATTCCGGTCTCCATGACGACGGCCGCGCTCGGCGGGTCCTTCGAGGTCACGACGCTCGACGGCGCCAAGACGCGCGTCAAGGTTCCCGAGGGCACGCAGTCCGGCAAGCAGTTCCGCGTGAAGGGCAAGGGCATGCCCGTGCTGCGCTCGCCGCAGACGGGAGACCTCTTCATCCAGGTGCAGATCGAGACGCCCCAAAGCCTCTCCCGGCGCCAGCGCGAGCTCCTGGAGGAGTTCGAGCAGATCTCCTCCTCCGAGAATTCGCCGCAGTCGACCGGCTTCTTCGCCCGGATGAAGGATTTCTTCGAGGACCTCAGCAAGACCTGACCGGGAGGAGCCGAGTGCCCTCGGCACGGGGCCTCCTCGCGGATGCCGGCGACAAAAAGGTTTCGGGATGCGGGCGCGGAAGGTTCTCTTCCGCGCCCGCCTTCGTTAGATGTTCGGTCACAATGTCGCTTTCCCGACACGGATCGTCGTTAGGAAGAGCGCATGGCGATCCTCGCGAAGGTTCGGCGGCCCGGTCATCCTTCAAAGGGATCGCTCGGTTCGATGATCCAAGGGATGATCGGGACAGAGGCAGAGGGCGTCGTGCCCGCGTGACGGAGTTCGATCGCAGCGACATGACAGCCTCCTCCAAACGACGCCTCGCCGCCGATCCCCTCAACCGAACCGGCGACGACGCCCGCTTCTTCAAGGGCTGGCTGAAGCGCCCCTTCGTCACCGGCGCCGTGTCGCCCTCCTCCCGGGCGCTCGGGCGCGCCATGTCGCGATTCGTGCCGGATGGCGTCGTCGAGGCAGGAGACGTCGTGCTGGAACTCGGGCCCGGCACGGGCGTCGTCACGCAGACGCTGATCGATCGCGGCGTCGCCGAGGAGAACCTCGTCCTTGTCGAATATTCGGCCGAATTCTGCGCCCTCCTCAAGGCGCGATTTCCCCGCGCGACCATCCTGGAAGGCGATGCCTATGCGCCCTTGGAGCCGGGTGCGCTCGGCGGCCGACGGCTCGGCACGATCGTGTCCAGCCTGCCGCTCTTCACCAAGCCCGACGCGATGCGCGAGACGCTGATCGGCGGCGCCCTCGACACCCTCCCGCCGGGCCATCCCTTCATCCAGTTTTCCTACGCGCTGACGCTGCCGGTGAAGCCGGAACGTCTCGGCGCCCAGGTGGAGCTCAGCCCCTGGGTGAAGCTGAACCTGCCGCCGGCCCGCGTCATCGTCTATCGAAGGACCGCCCCATGAAGTCGGAGAGTTCCAATGCGGGCGACGTCGCGCGCTTCTTCGCGACCTGGATCCGCCATCCCCTGAAGCTCGGCGCCGTGGCGCCCTCCTCGCCGGCCTATTGCCGCGAAATGGTGGAGCGGGCGACGACGGACATCGACGGGCCGGTGCTCGAGCTCGGTCCCGGTCTCGGCGTCGTCACGCGGGCGCTTCTCGACAAGGGCGTTTCGCCCGGCCGCATCACCTCCATCGAATACGAGAAGAGCTTCGCCGACGTCCTGAAGGGCCGGTTCCCCGAGGTGAACGTCGTCGAGGGCGACGGCTTCGATCTCGACCGGACGCTCGGCACCACGCCGCGCCGCCGCTTCGCCGCCATCCTCTTCGCGATTCCGATCCTCAACCTGTCGCAGGAGCAACGCCAGGCGCTCTTCACCCGCTATTTCGACCACCTCCTGCCCGGCGGAAACCTGACGCAGCTCTCCTATCTGCCGACCGCGCCGGTGAAGCCCGTGCCGGGCGTCTTCACGGTCACCTCCTCGCCGATCGTCTGGTCGAACATTCCGCCCGCCCGCGTCTGGGTCTACGCGCAGGATCAGGCCGCGGCTTCGGGGTCGCGGGCTCCATGAGCGTGCGCATCCTCGTCATCGCCGGCTCCCTTCGGTCCGGCTCCCACAACCGTCGCCTCGCCAACGAGGCGGCGCGGCTCCTGACGCTGACGACCGCCGAGGTGACGCTGCTCGACCTCGCCGACTACGCGCTGCCGATCTACGACGGCGATCACGAGGAGGCGGCGGGCGTGCCGGCGGCGGCGGTGCAACTGGCCGAGCGGATCGAGATGCAGGATGGCCTGCTTCTCGTCAGCCCGGAATACAATGCTTCCGTTTCGCCGCTCCTGAAGAACGCGATCGACTGGACAAGCCGCGTGCGCAAGATCAAGGGGCGACCGGTGCAGCCCTTCAAGGAGCTCGTGGTCGGCCTCGCCGCCGCCTCGCCCGGTCGTCTCGGCGGGCTTCGCGGCCTTCAGGCGCTCCGGCCGATCTGCCAGTCGCTGGGCGCCGAGGTTCTTTCGGCCCAGGTGACGCTCGGCGATGCCGCGACGGCCTTCGCCGAGGACGGCGCGCTTACCGACGACCACGCGCGCCTCGCGCTGGACCGGCTCGTGGAAACGCTGCTGGAACACGCGCAAGCGCTGGGACGCCACGTGCCGTGACTGTGAGTACGGACGCTTAGACCGGCCGCCCGAGATCGACCCAGTCCGTCATCGCAACAAGCAGCTCATGTGTCGGATAGTCGAGAATATCCTCTTCAGAAAATCCGGCAGCGATCTGCTTTTCGAAGTACCATGATTGAAAGTCGAAATATGAATTGGATATCCGACTGGCGCCTGCGGCCTCGATTCTGGCCTCGCTCACCAACCAATTCCGCACTTTGCGGATGATGACGTCGAATTTCGCGCCATGCACCTGAATGTCGCTTCCGGCCATATCCGACAAAGAAATCTGATAGCGATAAGGCTTTTCTTCAAGAACGAGGATCTTCTTATCGCTTCTATCGCCGCCATCGAATTGCCGGCAGCCATAGTCGATTCCAAGTTCGAACGGCATATTAAGACGGTAGTGTTCGCCTTCTTGTAGAGCTTGGCAGCGGCTTAGATCATGGATGGAGTATTTCGAGGCCTTGATCAGCTCACATATCTTTGCAAGCCTGTTTTCAGCTGCGTCCGATCGCTCTGTCGCAAGTCGTGGCCGAAACCCAAGATAGATAACGCAGAACAGCATCGCCTGAAGCAGCGGGGCGTATTCCTTGTCAAAGGGACAATTGATGAAAACGCATTCCTCGTAAGCCATGCGTCATCCTTTGGGGGGATGCGGATCGCTGCCGAAAGAGTTACGTTCCCGGATCCGCCCATCTCTCCCATGTATGAACAGTTCGGTCTTCTGGTTTTTTGCGATATCCTTGGCGCGTTGAATAGCTTCGCCTTGAGTCTCGAAGGTTCCTGAAGCCCGAGATGAACCCGTCCGACGTACGCTCCATTTGGTTCCGTTCGGAACGACATGCTGCCCTTTTTTGCTCATTTTAACAGTTTCCAGGACCTCAGATTCGCCAACCGCACAGCCTTTGTCGGCCGTGCGCTCCGACAGGTCGGCCTCAACCGCAGCGACCTTCAGTATTTCGTTTATGCCAACGGGCAGCAAGCCGAAATCATCGACATTCCGAGAATGGCTCTCATCGACCAAGGCAGACGGCCTTAGCCCTCCGCCCGCTCCGAAGCCTCCGCCAGGAGCGCCGTGATGAGGTCGCTCTGGGAGACGATGCCGAGAAGGCGGTCGTCCGCGCCGACCACCGGCAGGTGATGGAGGCCGGCATCGGTCATCGGCAGCACGATCTCGGCGATCGGCCGGTCCGGCCGGATGGTTTCGACCGGCGTCGTCATGATGTCCTCCACCGAACCGTAGGGCGCCCGCGCCCGGCTCATCGTGAGATGCAGACGGTGGCGCAGGCCGATGCGCGGCCGGCCCTTCCCGTCCCAGGACGCCTTGTCCAGGAGGTCGGTCTGCGTGACGATGCCGATCACCCGAGCGCTCTCGTCCGTCACCGGCAGGGCCTTGATGTGATGGCGGCGCAGGAGCTCCAGCGCCTCGCCGAGCGAGGCGTCGGGCGCGATCGCGACGACGTCGCGCGACATGATCGTCGAGGCGGTCGCGCGGCCGGCCGTGCGCCCGTAGGTCCGCATCTGCGCGAGCTTCAGGATCGACAGGAGATCGCCGCGCCCGATGTCGAGCACGCCGTCGAACTCGCGCAGCACCGCGTCGAGATCGGCCGCGGCCAGCCCGACGCGCGTCGAGGGCGGCGGATCGGCCGTGCCGTGCCGTGCGGCCTCGCGCGGCGGGACATGGGGATAGGTGCGCCCCGTCAGGTTGTTGAAGAGGAGCGCCGTTCCCAAGAGGAGAAGCGAATTGGCGGCGACGGGCCAGGCGAGGAAGCCGTAGCCGAGACCGGTGATCGCGGGCCCGCCGAGCACGGCCGTCAGGGCCACGGCCCCGCTCGGCGGATGGAGGCATCGCAGCGGGATCATCGCGGCGATGGCGACGGAGATCGCGAGCGCCGCCGCGAGCATCGGGTCGGCCACGAGCCTTGCCGCCGTCACGCCGACGAAGGCGGCGACGAGATTGCCGCCGAGGATCGACCAGGGCTGGGCCAGCGGGCTCGCCGGCACCGCGAAGAGCAGCACCGCCGAAGCGCCCATCGGGGCGATCAGAACGGGCAGCGCCGCGCCCTCGCCCACCGCGGCGCGCGCGACGAGTCCCGTGGCGAGAATGCCGATCAGCGCGCCCGCCGCCGAGCGGATGCGCTCGCGGGGGCTGAGGCGCGGAAGATCGGGAATCCAGTGCTTGAACTGCATGGCGTCACGTCGAAAATGCGGATGGAGCAGCTAAGCCGGCAAAAGTGGGGTTTGGAGGACGTTCGCGAGACAGGCCGTCCGCCTTTCCCGCGCCCGGTCGGCGCGAAGCCGCCCCCGGCCCCCGGCCCCCGGCGAGCGCGGCTCAGACGTGCTGGCCGCCGTTGATGTGGATCTCCGAACCCGTCACGTAGCTCGCCTGGTTGGAGCAGAGGAAGAAGATGATGTCGGCAACCTCGGCGGTCTTGCCGAGGCGGCGGAGCGGGATGTTCTCGACGATCTTGTCGGTGCCGGGCGACAGGATCGCAGTGTCGATCTCGCCGGGCGCGATGGCGTTGACGCGGATGCCGGCGGGACCGAAGTCGGCGGCCATCTCGCGCGTCAGCGAGGCAAGCGCGGCCTTCGAGGTGGCATAGGCGGTGCCGGCGAAGGGATGGACGCGGCCGCCGGCGATCGAGGTGACGTTGACGATCGACCCCTGGGCGTTCGACAATTCCTTGAACAATCCGCGTGCCAGCATGATCGGGGCGAAGAAGTTCACCTGAAACACGTCGCGCCACAGATGCATCGCCGTCTGGATCGAATCGAGCCGCGAGCCGCCCTCGCCCTTCGGCGAGATGGCGGCATTGTTGACGAGCGCATGGAGCTGCGAGCCGTTGGCCTCCAGCCGGTGGCGGATCTCCGAGATCGCGAAGCCGACATCCTCGGGATCGGCGAGATCGACCTTGATGTGGTCCTCGGGACCCGCCGGCCAGGGACAGTCCTCCGCGAAGGGCTGGCGCGAGCAGGTGATGACGCGCCAGCCCTCGCGCGAGAAGCGCTTGACCGCGGCATGGCCGATGCCCCGCGAAGCGCCCGTCAGGACGAGTGTCTTGCGCGTGTCGGACGCTTCTACCATCGCCATCACCATCCTCGATCGTCGGTTTTGTCGTCGCTGCCGAGCCGTGCCGCCGGCCGCGCCCGAGGCCGCTTTCGAAAGTCGCCTCTCAGCCTCTCCTTTAGCATCGAAGCGGGAGAAGGCCACAGACGTTCGCGTCTTTGCGGCGTCCCGGGAGGCAGGGGAGACTTGCGCTGAACCTCGAAGAGGCGGATGCCTCGGCATCCCAGGCTGCCGCTTCGACAGGACATGACCCCGCCCCTCCTCCCCGATCTTCCCGTCACCGCGATTCTGCCCGATCTGGCCGAAGCGCTCGCGCGCACGCGCAATGCCGTGCTCGTCGCGCCGCCCGGCGCCGGCAAGACGACGCTCGTGCCCTTGCACCTCCTCGCCTCCCCCGGCTTCGAGAAGGGCCGTATCCTCCTCGTGGAGCCGCGGCGGCTCGCGGCGCGGGCGGCGGCGCGGCGCATGGCCGAGATCCTCGGCGAACGGGTCGGCGAGACCGTCGGTTGGCGCATGCGGCTCGACACGAAGGTCTCCGCGAGGACGCGCATCGAAGTCGTGACGGAGGGCGTCTTCAAGCGCCAGATCCTCGGCGCGCCGGACCTGCCGGGCGTCTGCCTGGTCATCTTCGACGAGTTCCACGAACGCTCGCTCGACGCCGATCTCGGTCTTGCGCTCGCCCTCGACGTGCAAGGCGCGCTGCGCGAGGATCTTTCCATCCTCGCGATGTCGGCGACGCTCGACGGCGCCGGTGTCGCCGGACTGCTGGGACCGGGCACGCCGATCCTCGAAAGCGCGGGCCGCGCCTTTCCCGTCCACGTCCGGCACCGCGACCGGCCGGGCACGGAGCGCATCGAGGATGCGGTGGCGAGCGCCGTGCGCGAGGCGCTCGCCGAGGAGACGGGAAGCCTTCTCGTGTTTCTGCCCGGTCAGGGGGAGATCGCGCGCGTGGCCGAGCGCCTTGCCCCTCTCGCCGGCCCCTCCCTCCTCGTCGCGCCCCTGTTCGGCGCGATGGATGCAGCCGCGCAGGATCTCGCCATCCGGCCCGCGCCGCCGGGCACCCGCAAGATCGTGCTCGCGACCTCGATCGCGGAAACCTCGATCACCATCGACGGCATCACGGTCGTGGTGGATTCGGGTCTGCGCCGGCAGCCGGTCTTCGAGCCGTCGACGGGCCTGTCGCGCCTCGAGACCGTGCGCGTGTCGCGGGCGGGCGCGGACCAGCGCGCGGGCCGGGCCGGGCGCACCGCGCCGGGCATCGCGATCCGCCTGTGGCGCGAGGAACAGGGACTGGAGCCGTTCGACCGGCCGGAAATCCTCTCGGCCGATCTGTCTGGCCTCCTTCTCGACTGCGCGAGCTTCGGCGTCGGCGATCCCGGCACGCTGCCCTTCCTCGATCCGCCGCCCGCGCCGGCCTTGGCCGAGGCGCGCGCGCTTCTTCAGGCGCTCGGCGCCTTCGACGCCCGGGGACAGGTGACGGCCACGGGCACCGCCATGCGCGATGTCGGCCTCGCGCCGCGTCTGGCGCGGATGGTGGTGGAGGCCGGCCCCGCCCGTCGCCTCGCCGCGGACCTGGCCGTCCTCCTCACCGAGCGCGGCCTCGGCGGGTCCGATCCCGATCTCGAGGATCGACTGCGCCGTTGGCGGAGCGACCGAAGCCCGCGCGCCCGCGACGCGGCGACGCTCGCCCGGCGCATCGAGGGGCAAGGCCGCCAGGCTCCGCCGGCGCCCGGCATCGACGGCGATGCCGAGCCCGGCGCCATCCTCGCCCTGGCTTTTCCCGACCGGGTCGCGTCGGCGCGCGGCGCGCGGGGCCATTTCGTGCTGGCGAACGGGCGCGGCGGCGCGCTCGACGCCTCGTCGGGGCTCGCGTCCGAAGCTTTCATCGTCGTCGCCGATCTCTTGGGGTCGGCCCGCTCGGCGAAGATCGCGGCGGCCGCGCGCGTTTCACGTGAATCGCTGGAGGCGATCTTCGCCGGACGGATCGTCGACGAGGACAGTCTCGCCTTCGATGCCCGCAGCGGCGAAGTGCGGGCGCGCCGGCGGCGGGGGCTCGGCCGCGCGACCTTCTCCGAAGCGCCGATCCCCGTGCCCCACGGACCCGAGGCCGCCGCGGTCCTGGGGTCCGGCCTTCGCGAGAAGGGCTTTTCATCCCTGCCGCTCGGCGCGGACGGCGAGCGCTATCTTCTGCGGCTGCGGTTCCTCGCGAACGCCTTCGGCGATCCCTGGCCGGACCTCTCGGATCTTCGCCTCCTCGATACGCTGGAGGATTGGCTGATGCCGTTCCTGCCCGGCGTGGTGCGGCTCTCCGACATCCGGCCGGACGTGGTGCGCGAGGCTCTGGCGGGGCTGGTGCCGGCCGAGTTCGCGCGGCGGATCGAGGCCCTCGCTCCGTCGCATTACGAGGCGCCGACGGGCTCGCGTCTGCCGATCCGCTACGAGGCGGACGGACCCGTTCTCGCCGTTCGCGTGCAGGAGCTCTACGGGCTGACCACCCATCCCGCGCTGGCCGAGGGACGGTTGCCGCTGACGCTGGAGCTGCTGTCCCCGGCGCACCGCCCGATCCAGATCACCCGCGACCTGCCCGGCTTCTGGGCGGGCTCCTGGCGGGAGGTGCGGGCCGATCTCCGGGGCCGCTATCCCCGCCATGTCTGGCCGGAAGACCCCGCGCGGGCCGAAGCGACGGCGAGAGCCAAACCGCGCGGCTGATGTCGGCGGCCCCGGCCAGGCCGAACGGCGTGGCGGCGGCTGATGCCACCGGCATGACCCGCGCCACGATGTCTCGGGACGCCTTGCGCGCTAGTTGTCTTGGGACGGGCCGGCTATAGGGTGGTCGATCCGCCAAAGGGCAACATGCTTTCAAGGACTTGCGACGAGGTCCGGCCGTACGCCCGGCCGGATGTCGCCAGGAGCGGACGCGCCAAGGAGACGGCATGAGCGAACAGATCACGCGATCGGGCTTTTCCTTCGCGCTGCCGGGCCTCGACCTTCCCATGCACGAGAGCCAGCGGCTCCGGCTCGCGACGCTGACGCGCCTGCGCTGGCTGTCCGTCGCGGGACAGACGGCGGCCTGCGTCTTCGTCGCCTGGGCGCTCTGGTATCCCTATCCCGTCGGCATCTGCCTCGCGCTGATCGCCGTCTCGGCCGCGCTCAACGTCGCGCTCGGACTGACCTATCCGAAAAGCCGGCGGATCTCCTCCTGGGCGGCCGTCGGGATCCTCACCTTCGACATCCTCCAGCCCTCCGCGCTCCTCTACGTCACCGGCGGCATCCAGAACCCGTTCGCGGTGTTCCTGATCGTCCCGGTCCTGATGGCTTCGGCGACGCAGCCGCCGCTGACCACGATCGGGCTCGGCATCCTCGCGGTCCTCGCCGCGACCCTTCTGGCCTTCTTCCACCTGCCCCTGCCCTGGCCGGCGGGCGTCGAGCTGATGCTGCCGACCTCCTACGTGGCCGGGCTCTGGTACGCGATCGTGACGACGATCGTGTTCTCCGGCATCTACGTCTACCGGGTCGCGGCGGAATCGCGCGCGCTCGCCGACGCGCTGGGGGCGACGGAACTCGTCCTCCAGCGCGAGCAGCATCTCTCGGCCCTCGACGGGCTCGCCGCCGCCGCCGCCCACGAACTCGGCTCGCCGCTCGCCACCATCGCCCTCGTCGCCAAGGAGATGGGGCGCACGACGCGGGCCGACGCGCCGGAGCGCGAGGATGTCGAGCTCCTGATCCAGCAGAGCGAGCGGTGCCGCGACATCCTTCGGCAGTTGACCTCGCTCTCGTCCTCGTCGGAGGAGCACATGGCGCGCCTGCCGCTGCTCTCGCTGGTCGAGGAGATTTCCGAGCCGCATCGCCATTTCGGCATCGCGGTGCGGGTGGAGGCGAGCGAGCGCGGGGATGCCGAGCCGGTGATGCGCCGCAATGCCGGCGTTCTCTACGGGCTCGGCAACATCGTCGAGAACGCCGTGGACTTCGCCGCGAGCGAGGTCGTGATCCAGGCGGGCTGGACGGCGAAGGGGGTCGATCTCGTCGTGCTCGACGACGGGCCGGGCTTCGCGCCGGAAATGCTCGGCCGGATCGGCGATCCCTATATGAGCCGGCGCGAGAACCGGGAGCGCAAGGCCGGCGGCGGGCTGGGCCTCGGCCTGTTCATCGCCAAGACGCTCCTGGAGCGTTCGGGCGCGACGATCACGGTCACCAACCGGCAGGACCGCAGCGGCGCATCGGTCGCCATCCACTGGCCGCGCGAGGCCTTCGTGTCCCGAACGCCTCCCGGCGAGATCTGATGTCCGCCACGACGATCCCGCGTCCTCTCGACGAAGTGACCGGCAGCGGCTCCGCGGGCGCTTGAACGGACCGGGAACGGAGCCATTTCGTTCGGGCAAGGTTGTGTCCGCGCCCTTTGAGGCCGCCGTTCGGCGTCCGGGGCGCGGCGGCCGATGGATGTGATCCCATGCTCGCAGACACCGATTCCACCACGCTGTCCCGCATCGCCATCCCGGAGGGCGACCGGTCCCTTCTCGTCGTCGACGACGACAAGCCGTTCCTCCTGCGCCTGTCGCGGGCCCTCGAACAGCGGGGCTTCGAGCTTCGCACCGCCGACAGCGTGGCCGAGGGCCTCGCCGCCATCCGCACGAAGGCGCCGGCCTATGCCGTCGTCGACATGCGTCTTGGCGACGGCAACGGGCTCGACGTGATCGAGGCTCTGCAGCGCTCGCGCCCGGATGCCCGCGTCATCGTTCTCACCGGTTACGGCAACATCGCGACGGCCGTGACGGCCGTGAAGCTCGGCGCGATCGACTATCTCGCCAAGCCCGCCGATGCCGACGAGGTCATCGCCGCGCTGATGCGCGTTCCGGGCTCGCGCGCGGAACTGCCGGAAAACCCGATGTCGGCCGACCGGGTCCGCTGGGAGCACATCCAGCGGGTCTATGAACTCTGCGAGCGCAACGTCTCGGAGACGGCGCGCCGCCTCTCGATGCATCGTCGCACGCTCCAGCGGATCCTCGCCAAGCGCGCCCCGCGCTGAGGACGCCGAGAGCGTCTGCCTTCCGCCGTCCGCTCCTGGCGGGAACGGCGGGGGCGGGCCTTCGATCAGGTCCCTTCGTCCGGCTCGATCTCCCCGTCCGGCAGGGCCGTCATGAAGGGATTGGCCGCCCATTCCGCCTGCTGCAGACGGTCGGCGGAGGCCCGGGCGAACCGCAGGGTCAAGGCCTTGCGCGTCGCACCGGCCATCCTGTGCTCGGGCGCCTCGCGCAGCATTTCCGCTCCGTAGCCGTCCGAAAGGATCAGGCCGCAATCGTCGGGAAAGATGTCGACGGGCACGCCCGGATGGGTCGCGAAATAGAGGCGGTCGCAGTGCTGGCGGTAGTCCGGCCATTTCCGGTCCGCGCGGTAGTCCTCGATCGAGGTCTTGATCTCGACGATCAGCACCTCGCCCTTGTCGGTCAGGCCCACGAGATCGGCCCGACGGCCGGAGGCGAGCGCCATTTCGGGCAGGAGAGCGACGCGCCAGGCGGCCATCAGGCGCTGCACGCCCCGGCGCACCCGCATCGCCCGGTCGGACTGGCGGCCGTCGACGAGCGGTTCGAGCTTGAAGGGTGATACGATCGGCATGGCGGACGTCGTAACGCCGCCGCTTGATTCGCCGCAAGAGAAAACGAGAACAAAAGGGCGACGAAGGACGCGGCGGGTCGTCTCACCGCGGGGACCGTCACCCCCGATGGCGTCACCGGATCGGCTCGCCGGCTGGCCTGCGGGAAGCCGGCCTTGATGAAGGAGAGACCCTTTCGCGGCTTCAGCCGTCGAACTTCGGCGTCTTGATGCGCAGGGGCGCGGAGGCGGCGGTGTCGCCGCCGGCGATCTCCTCCAGGATGGGGCAGTCGGGACCGCTGTCGCCCGGACATTGCTCGGCCAGGACCGAGAGCGCCTTGCGCAGCGACATCAGTTCCTCGATCTTGCGGTCGATCTCGGCCATCCGGCCGCTCGCCATCCGCCGGACGTCCTCGCTGTGGCGCTGGTCGTCCGCGTAGAGCGCGAGCAGACGCCGCGCCTCCTCGATCGAGAAGCCGAGCGACCGGGATCGCTGGAGAAACCGGAGCAGATGCACGTCGCGCTCACGATAGTCGCGATACCCGTTCTGCGCCCGCGCCGGCCGGACCAGACCCACTTCCTCGTAATAGCGGATCGTCTTGGGCGGCAGCCCGGAGCGCCGCGACGCTTCCCCGATATTCATGAGAAGTCCTCGCACTGTCGGACGAAACGATGTCACGCAAAGGACATGCGGCGGGGTGCGGCATCGTCAACTGTGACCCCTCCGCAACAAGCATTTTATTAACCATGTTCGGAGAGATTGCTCGCGTTGTCAGCCGCCTCTGCGGGGCCTATCGAAGGGGACGCCTTCTCAAGGAGTTCCCGCGATCGTCCGTGCCTTGCAGCGCCGGCCGACGCCCACTCCGCAATGCTGGATCCGGCGACTATGACCTTGATATCTCGACGCGTGACCTCGTTCCTGGCGCTCGGCGCCCTCGTCCTCCTGACGGGCTGCGCATCGACGTCGAACCGGGCGGAACTCGCGCAGTCCCAGGTGTCGCCCTCCATCATGTCGCGCATCACCGCCTATGCCTCGCCCTCGCCCGCCGAGGACCGCACGTTCGGCGCGGCGCCGGTCACCGCCTATGCCGCTCTCGAGGACGGCGGCTTCCAGCTTCCGACCATTCCCGCCACCCGGATCGACCCGAAGTTCCTGCGCCAGCGCGTCGTCTACGATGCCGGCGACTACGAGCCCGGCACCGTCGTCGTCGACACGGCCAACCGCTTCCTCTACGTGCTGGAGCGCGGCGGCACGGCGATGCGCTACGGCATCGGCGTCGGCAAGGCGGGCTTCTCCTGGGCCGGCGAGGCCAAGATCGGCGACAAGCAGCATTGGCCGAAATGGTTTCCGCCGATGGAGATGATCGACCGCCGCTCCGACCTCGAGCGCTTCCGCGACGGCAAGGGCATGGAGCCCGGCCTGATGAACCCGCTCGGCGCCCGCGCCCTCTACCTCTACCAGGGCAACAAGGACACGCTTTATCGCCTGCACGGCACGCCCGAATGGCAGTCGATCGGCACTGCGGCCTCCTCGGGCTGCATCCGCCTGATGAACCAGGACATCATCGACCTCTACGATCGCGTGCCCGTGAACGCCCGCGTCGTCGTCCTGCAGGGCAAGGAGCGGCTGGTGGACCCCAAGGTCTCCAGCGCCCCCACGAAGCGCGCCCGGCCGAGCTGAGCGCCCTTCATCGACACAGACATCGTCGACGGACGAGACATCGCGGGGACGACCGCGTGGGCCGGGTGCTTCGGGGGAAGCGCCCGGCCTTTTTTTTCGTCGACGACGTCCCGCCTGCGCAGGCGGGACGCGCCGGCGTCGGCTGGCCGTCACGCCGTGATGCGGGGCCTCGAGGGCGCGGGCCCCCGGCGGATCACCGCGGTGAGAATGAGGCCGAGCGTCGCCGCGTTGAGAATGTGCCAGAGGAAATGCGTTCCGGCCGGAACCATGTCGCACAGCGGTCCATCGAGGGTCCGAAGGGTCAGCGACACGGCGAAGACGCAACCGGCGCCGAGGATGCGCCGCCCCTCGGGACGGCGCGTCGCGATCAGCCCGGCGCCGACCGCGACGAGCGCAGCCAGCGCCGGAAGATAGGCCGCGGAGCCGCCGAGATGGGGCTCGGCGGCGCGCTCGACGACCAGCGACAGAGCCGCGAAGACGAGGGTGCCGAGCAGCGCCTGCAGGCGCGACCATCCCGCCAGCCGTCGCAGAACGAGCGCCAGCGCCGCGTAGATGAAGATCCCGATCGGCACCACATCGGCCAGAACCGACCAGCGATCCGCGAAGGTGTGGAAGAGAAACGAGCCGACGCCGATCGCCGCCACCAGGACGACGAGGCCGAGGCTCGCGAGATCGCGCCGGCGGCGTCGCGTCCCTGTCGCCGCGTCGTGGCGACGCCACAGGCGAAGGGCGAGCGCGGCGGCGAGGATGAAGGCGAGGTTCGACGCCGCGTTCAGCGGCTCGGCCCAGAAGCTCGCGTCGATGCGCTCGCAATAGGCGTCGATCGGATCGGTCCAGGTCATGCCGGGTGCAGCACCCTTCGCAGCGTGAGGAATGCGTCGCCGCTTCTTCTTCGGGGAGCTTGCGCCCCGCACGAAGCGGGAAGTGCTTTGCAAAGACGCGGCCCCGGCGGACGCGAACGCCCGATCCGTCGCCGGCTTCCGACATCGCTCGAAAATGTCACGTCCATTTTGAGCGTTTCGTAAGGGACCCTTTCGTAAGGTTCGATCTGACGAGAGCAGCAGTCCGAAGCCTTCCTGAACTTCGGACACCTTCCTGCTCTTCTGCGAAATGTTCGAGCGTCCCCCTTTGTGTCCAAACGACCGAACCGGCGACGCTCCGAGAGAGAGGCCGGCCATGGCTCGCATCGGAAGGTTCGGGCGCGACCGCGCCGGAAATTTCGCCGTCACGGCGGCCATCGCGGCCGTTCCTCTCGTCTTCGTGGTCGGCGGCGTCGTGGATCTCTCGCGCGCCTACGGCTCCAAGACCCGGTTGCAATCGGCGGCCGATGCCGCGGCGCTGGCGGTGATCAAGTCGTCCGGTTTCGATGCGGATCGGGCGATGACCATCGCCGACCAGATGATCGAAGCCAATTACGGGTCCGACTTCCAGAACCTGCAGGTCTCGTTCGACGGCGACAAGGCGACCGTCGCCGCCGAAACGGCCGTCGACACGACGCTCAGCGCGGTTCTCGGCTATCGGCGATTGTCGGATGAGGTGTCGAGCACGGCGGAATATCCGCGGACCCGCTACGAGATCGTCCTCGTGCTGGACACGACGGGATCGATGGCGGGGACGAAGCTTGCGGAAATGAAGAAGGCCGCGGCCGAGATGATCGACGAGCTGACGGCGACGCCGGAACTCCGCGAGCGGGTCCGCTTCGCCATCGTCCCCTTCTCCAGCGCGGTGAATGTCGGCCCCGACAAGCTCGACGCCGCATGGATCGACAGCGCCGGTCGCAACTACCTGCCCAACAGCGCCATTCCCGCCAAGGTGAACCGGCTGAAGGTGTTCGGCAATCTCGGAACGTCCTGGAAGGGTTGCGTCGAAGCGCGCCTCGAAGGCACCAAGGTGAACGAACGGTTCGCCACCAACGATGCCGCGCCGACCGCCTCCAAGCCGGAGACGCTGTTCGTGCCGCTCCTGGCGCCGGACGAGCCGGGCGGCTACGCCTATCTCAACAATTACGTCAACGACGACACGCTGGCCGGACTCGGCCTGGACGTCGCGACCGATGCCGCCGACGTGGATACGATCGCCTACAACCTCGTCTCCAACCTGACGAAGGTCGTCGGCAGCCTTCTCAGCGGCGGCTCGCGGGGCGGCGACCCCAATCGCGGCTGCGATTCGCGGCCGATCACGCCCCTCAGCGACGATCCCGACGCGTTGAAGTCGGAGATCGGCAGTCTTCAGGCGGCCGGCAACACCAACATCACCGAAGGCGTCGCCTGGGGCCAGCGCGTCCTGTCGCCGGGGGCCCCCTTCGTCGAGGGCGCCGATCCCAAGAGCGACGTGCGCAAGATCATGGTCGTCCTCACGGACGGCGACAACGTCATCGGTCGCGCCTCCAATCCGAACGGCTCGGGCTATTCGGCCTACGGCTACGTGGCGGACGGACGCTGGAACAAATCCTATCTCGCCGACAAGTCCAAGCAGAAGTGCACGAAGGTCAAGGACGCCTCCTCGGGCAAGACCAAGGCCTGCCAGCGCGCGCTCCTGGCCAGCCCCCCGCCGAGCGATGCCACGATCACGAGCGCCATGAACGCGGAAACCGCGGAGGCCTGCGCCCGGGCCAAGGACACGTCCGAACTCTATGCCATCCGCCTCGAGGTCAACAGCGCGGCGAGTTCCAAGCTGCTCAGCCAGTGCGCCACCGACGCCGATCACTACTACGACGCGCGGTCCGCGGCCGACCTCAAAGGTATCTTCGACGACATCACCCAGCGCATCCTGCGCCTGCGCATCACGTCCTGACGCTCCTGCCGGCGTCGCGCAGCGGGCGGCAAGCCGGACCTCCGGCCGCGCCGTCGCTCGCGCCGGAGGATCAGCCGGGAACGTCCCGGCCGGCCGCCTGCCCGGGCACCGTCCCGGCAGGCCCGGCGATGACGGCCGTCAGCCCGCCGCCTTGCGCTCCAGGCGACGCCGGTGGAGCACGGGTTCGGTGTAGCCGGACGGCTGCACCCGGCCTTCGAAGACGAGATCGCAGGCCGCCTTGAAGGCGATCGAGCCGTCGAAATCGGTCGCCATGGGGCGATAGTTCGAATCGTTGCCGTTCTGCTGGTCGACCTTCGCCGCCATCGCCTTCATCGCCTCCATCACCTCGTCCCTCGAAACGACGCCGTGATGGAGCCAGTTGGCGAGGTGCTGGGAGGAGATGCGGCAGGTCGCGCGATCCTCCATCAGGCCGACATCCTCGATATCGGGCACGGTGGAGCAGCCGACGCCCTGGTCGACCCAGCGCACGACATAGCCGAGAATGCCCTGCGCGTTGTTCATGACCTCCGCGCGGACCTCCTCCTCGCTCCAGTTCGCGCCCTGCGCGACGGGAATGGCGAGCAGGTCCTCCAGCGTGCCGCGCGCACCGCCGGCCGCGATCTCGTCCTGGCGGGCGAGGACGTCGACGAGGTGATAGTGGGTGGCGTGCAGCGTCGCCGCCGTCGGGCTCGGGACCCAGGCGCAGTTCGCGCCGGCCTTGGGGTGGGCGAGCTTCTGCTCCAGCATGTCGCGCATGAGGGCGGGCATGGCCCACATGCCCTTGCCGATCTGCGCATGGCCCTTGAGCCCGCAGGCGAGTCCGATGTCGACGTTGCGGTCCTCGTAGGCCTTGATCCAGCGCTCGCCCTTCATCGCGCCCTTGCGCACCATGGCGCCGGCTTCCATCGAGGTGTGCATCTCGTCGCCCGTGCGGTCGAGGAAGCCGGTGTTGATGAAGAAGACGCGGGATTTCGCGGCGCGGATGCATTCGGCGAGATTGGCCGAGGTGCGGCGCTCCTCGTCCATGATGCCCATCTTCACGGTGTTCGGGGCAAGCCCCAGCACGGCTTCGACGCGGGTGAAGATCTCGCCCGCGAAGGCGACCTCCTCCGGCCCGTGCATCTTCGGCTTCACCACGTAGATCGATCCGGCCCGCGAGTTGCGCATGCCCGCCGTCTTCCGGAGATCGTGGATCGCGATCATGACCGTCATCATGGCGTCCATGATGCCCTCCGGCACCTCGGAACCGTCCGCGAGGCGGATCGCCGGGTTCGTCATGAGATGCCCGACATTGCGGATGAGGAGCAGCGAGCGGCCGGGCAGCGTCAGCGCGCCGCCATCCGGCGCGGTGTGGTCGCGATCGGGGTTGAGCCGGCGGGTGACCGTCCGGCCGCCCTTCTCGAACCGGTCCTCCAGATCGCCCTTCATCAGGCCGAGCCAGTTGCGGTAGACGGCGGTCTTGTCGGCGGCATCGACGGCGGCGATGGAGTCCTCGCAGTCGCAGATCGTCGAGATGGCGGATTCGATCACCATGTCGGCGATGCCGGCGGGATCGCTCGCCCCGATCTCGCTCGTCGCATCGACGACGAGTTCCAGATGCAGCGCGTTGTGGCGCAGGAGGATGGCGACGGGCGCCGAGGCCTCGCCGCGATAGCCCGCGAAGGCGGCGGGATTGGTCAGCACCGCGCGGCCCGTCGGCGTGGCGGCGACCAGGGCGCCTTCCTCGACCGCATAGGCCGTGACGTCTGCGTGGGACGCGCCGTCGAGCGGGGCAACCTCGTCGAGGAAGCCCTTGGCGAAGGCGACGACGCGGGCGCCGCGCTCGGGATCGTAGCCTTTGCCCGCGGGTGCGTCGCCGAGCGCATCCGTGCCGTAGAGCGCGTCGTAGAGCGAACCCCAGCGGGCATTGGCCGCGTTCAGCGTGTAGCGCGCGTTCATCAGCGGCACGACGAGCTGCGGACCGGGGATCGTAGCGATCTCGGGATCGACATTCGCGGTGTCGACGGAGAAGGCGGGTCCCTCCGGCACGAGATAGCCGATCTCCTGGAGAAAGGCCCGATAGGCCGTCTCGTCCACCGGCTGACCGCGCCGGGCGCGGTGCCATGCGTCGATGGCGGCCTGCATCTCCTCGCGCACGGCGAGAAGTCGCCGGTTCTTCGGCGCGAGGTCCTCGACGAGAGCGGCAAAGCCCGCCCAGAAGGCCTGCGCCTCCACGCCCGTTCCCGGCAGCGCCTCGTCGTCGACGAAGCGCTTGAGGTCGGCGGAGATGGTGAGGCCGTGGACGGTGATGGCGGACATGTCTCGATCTTTCCAGACGTCTCGTGTTGCACTGGCCATCGTTCATGGTGCGGGCGGTGTCAATCCGGCGGATCGTCGGCGGAGGCCGTGAGGCGCCCCGGATGTCACGCGTCGAGGGCTTCCTCGCGGGTCAGCGACGGGCGGGTCGTCCCTCATCCGATCGACCGAAACCCGTGACCGGCGCCATCTCCGACGACGCTCCGGACAAGGCATCCAGCGTTCGAAGGCTTCGCTGCCCCTTCCAGCCCACCGTCACGATGACCGGCCCTCGAACTCCATCATGTCGTCCACGATGTGTCGAAGCGCGATCGCATTCGCTGGAAGGAGCGTCAGATCGTTCGTCGGGAGCACGATCAGCGAGAGGGAGCGACCGATGAGCTCGTTCTGAAATTCTAGATTGCCATCCGAGGTCACGAGAACGTCGAATGCATTCTCGACCAGCGACGAAAGCTCACCGTTCCGTCTGCCCTTCCAGCCTTCCTGTTCGACGAAGGACACGTGGTGTCCGTCGAGCACATGGCGAAGCGGCTTGGCATGGTCTCATCGAGAAAGACGCGCATGCGACGTCTCCCGCAGCGCCGTTGCATCCGTTGTCGGAAACGTCGACGTCGTCGGAGCGCGCTCGATGATCAGCCGGCCGGCCTCGATGATCGCGGCCCGAAGATCGTTGCGATCAAGTCTGGGAAAGTCCTCGAGGATCTCGTCGATCAAGTGGCCCTCGGCAAGATTCTCGAACAGGATCTCAGCCTGGACCCGCGTTCCCGGAAAGGTCGGGCGACCGCCGAGACCGCCGTCCTGGCGGACCACCACAGGTTCGACGTCCCTGTCCATCGTCTGGAATCTCCCGGCGGTTTGGCGCCGAGACCAAGCCTGCGGGGACGTTGTCGCAATGGCGGCCCCGCTTGCGCAAAGATCAACCGCGCTTCAGCGCTGGCGCGTCTCCCAGTCCGGATGGATCCAGGGCGCGCGATGGTCCGGCGCAAGGCGCTCGCCGAGAATGTGGTCGGCCGCCTTCTCGCCCACCATGATCGAGGGCGCGTTCAGATTGCCGTTGGTGACGCGGGGAAAGATCGATGAGTCCGCGACGCGAAGGCTCTCGATGCCGATGACGCGGCAATCCGGGTCGACCACGGCGTCGGGATCGTCGACCGCGCCCATCCGGCAGGCGCCGCAGGGGTGGTAGGCGCTTTCGGCATGGTCGCGGATGAAGGCGTCGAGGTCCTCGTCGCTCTGCGCGTCCGCGCCCGGCTGGATCTCGCGGCCGCGATAGGGCGCGAAGGCGGCTTGCGCGAAGATCTCGCGCGTCAGGCGGATCGCGGTCCGGAACTCGCGCCAGTCGTCGGGATGGCTCATGTAGTTGAAGCGGATCGAGGGCAGCTCGGCGGGATCCTCGCTCCGGATCCGGATCGAGCCGCGCGATTTGGAGCGCATCGGGCCGACATGGGCCTGGAAGCCGTGCCCCTTGACCGCGGAGGTCCCGTCGTAGCGCACGGCGGCGGGGATGAAATGGTACTGGATGTCGGGATATTCGACGCCCGCGTCCGAGCGCACGAAGGCGCAGGCCTCGAAATGGTTGGTCGCGCCGTGACCGGTGTGGAGCAGCATCCATTCCAAGCCGACGCGCCCTTTGGCGAAGAGGTTGAGATAGCCGTTCAGCGTGATGGGCTGCGTGCATTCCTGCTGGATGTAGAGCTCCAGATGGTCCTGCAGGTTGCGCCCGACGCCGGGGCGCGCGACCTTCGCCGCGATGCCCGCCGCCTTCAGCTCGGCGGGATCGCCGATGCCCGAGCGGAGCAGCAGGAGCGGCGAGTTGATCGCCCCGGCGGCCAGCACCACCTCGCGGCGGGCCCGCACGACGCCCTTCAGCCGCCGCGCCCGCTTCAACGTCACCCCGACGGCGCGCTCGCCCTCGAAGACGAGCTTCACCGCCTCCCCGCCGACGAGCCGGCAATTGCCGCGCCGAAGGGCGGGACGCAGATAGGCGTTCGCCGTCGACCAGCGGCGCCCGCGCCAGATGGTCTGCTGCATCGGGCCGAAGCCCTCTTGGGCCTCGCCGTTGTAATCGTCGGTCACGGGATAGCCGGCCTCGCGCCCCGCCTCGATGAAGGTGCGGTAGAGCGGGTTCAGCATGTCGCCGCGCTTGACGTTCAAGGGACCGGACAGGCCGCGCCAGGCGGCATCGCCGCCCTCCATCGCCTCCAGGCGCTTGAAGTAGGGGAGGACGTCGGCATAGGCCCAGCCGCTCGCGCCCGCCTCGCTCCAATGGTCGAAATCGCGGGCATGGCCGCGCACGTAGACCATGCCGTTGATCGAGGAGGATCCGCCCAGCACCTTGCCGCGCGGCGTGGCGAGCCGGCGGTCGCCGAGCCCGGGCTCGGGCTCCGACCGGTAGCCCCAGTCGTAGCGCTTCATGTTCATGGGAAAGGACAGCGCACCCGGCATCTGGATGAAGGGACCGGCATCCGTTCCGCCCGCCTCGATCACCACGACGTCGTAGCGCCCGTCCTGCGACAGGCGATAGGCGAGCGCCGCGCCGGCCGAGCCCGAACCGACCACCACGTAATCCGCTTCGTCGATGACATGCATCCGGACGCTCCTCCTGTTGCAGTGCCGCAGAGCCGGGCGCTTCCCTTGTCGCAAGGCGGAGACCGGCCACCCGTCCTCGGCGCGACCCGCCGATGTCGGAATTCGGCCATGGCGAACGGGTCGAAGATCCCCGGCGCGGCGCGAGCGCGGTTGCAGCCTCCGGTCGAACCGGTCAAGGTGCGGACCCAGATGCCGATACCCGATCCCTCCTTCGAGCGACCGAGCATGACCCATCGTCTTCGCGCCACCCGTTTCGTTGCAGGCCTTCTCGCCTCCGGCCTCGTCCTGTCAGGCTCGCCGAGCCCTGCCGGGGCCGAGGACCGGCTGACGATCCTCCACACCAACGACGTGCATTCGCGACTGGAGCCGATCAACAAGTCGGATTCCACCTGCGGTCCGAAGGACATCGAGGCGAAGGCCTGCTTCGGGGGCACGGCGCGGCTGGCGACCGCGATCGCAGCGGCGCGGGACTCGGCGCCGAACTCGCTCCTTCTCGATGCCGGCGACCAGTTCCAGGGATCGCTCTTCTACACCCATTATCTCGGCCGCGAGGTCGCCGAGCTGATGGAACGGCTCGGCTACGAGGCGATGGCCGTCGGCAACCACGAATTCGACAACGGCGTGCCGGTTCTGGAAGCCTTCGCAAGGGAGCTCGACCTGCCGCTGCTGATGGCGAACGCCGATCTTTCCCGCGAGCCGGGCCTTGCCGCCGAAGTCGCGCCGACCACCGTCATCGAGAAGGGCGGCCATCGCTACGGCGTGATCGGCCTGACGCCGCGCGACAACGGCGTCCTGACGCAGGCCGGCAGGACGATCGGCTTCGAGGACCCGGTCGAGCCGGTCCGGCGGAGCGTCGCCGCGCTCCAGGCGACGGGGATCGACCGCATCATCCTTCTCAGCCATTCCGGCTACGCCGAGGACCAGCGCATCGCCGCGGCCGTCGAGGGGGTCGACGTCATCGTCGGCGGCCATTCGCACACGCTTCTCTCCAACACGGTCGAAGGCGCCGCCGGACCCTATCCGACGCTCGTCACAGCGCCGGACGGACATGCGGTCCCGATCGTGCAGGCCGGCTCCTACGGCAAGTATCTCGGTCGGCTCGACCTCGTCTTCGACGAAGCCGGGCGCGTTCTCGAAGCCGCCGGGGAGCCGCTGCTCCTCGATGCCGCCGTCGCGCAGGACGAGGGCGTGACCGCGCGGATCGCCGAACTCGCCAAACCGCTGGAGGCGCTGAAGTCGAAGGTCGTCGCCGAGACCGCTGCCGCGATCGACGGCCAGCGCGAGACCTGCCGCTCCGGCGAATGCGCCATGGGCGACCTCGTCGCGGATGCCATGCTGTCGCGCGTCCGCGACCAGGGCGTCCAGATCGCCATCGCCAATGGCGGCGGGCTGCGCGCCTCGATCGATGCCGGCCCCGTGACGATGGGCGAGGTGCTCACCGTGCTGCCCTTCCAGAACACGCTCTCGACGTTCGAACTCACCGGGGCCGAGGTGATCGCGGCGCTGGAAAACGGCGTGTCGCAGGTGGAGGAGCTCGGCGGCCGCTTTCCGCAGGTCGCCGGCATCGAGGTCGACTGGTCGCCGTCCGGCACGCCGGGCAAGGACCGCATCCGCGCGGTTCGCCTCGTCGTGAACGGCAAGGCGTCTCCCCTCGACCCCGCCGCGACCTACCTCGTCGTCTCCAACAACTTCCTGCGCGGCGGCGGCGACGGCTATGCGGTCTTCGCCGAGAAGGGCCGCAAGGCCTACGATTACGGCCCGACCCTCGACACCGTCGTGACGGAATACCTGGCGGCGAAGGGCGCGCAGTTCACGCCGGGCACGGACGGGCGGATCCGGCGGGTGGAATAGACCGGTTCGCGATCCGCGGACGGCGCGAGCTCGGCGGTCCCGTGGAACGGGCGGAACGCGATCTCGCCCGGACCGGGCTTCGGACGGCGATGGAGATCGGGCTCGTCCGGAAACCCCCATCGGCCTCTCGCGTCAGGCTCGCCTGCGCTCCCCGTCCGCTGCGAGAAAACCTTCGATCCGCTCGGCGATGAAGCGGGCGTCGCGACCGACGCCGGAAAAGCGGCCGGATCCCCAGGTGTGGAGCCAGGGAAGGCCGAGGACGTAGAGGCCGGGATCGTTCGTCTCGCCGCGCCGGTGGACGGGCTGGCCGGCCCCATCGAGGACGGGCCGCTGGATCCAGCCGAAATCGGCGTGGAAGCCGGTGCACCAGACGACGGAGCCGATCGCCTCGGCGGCGAGATCGAGGCCGGCGGGTTCGCCGGAGGGCGTCCAGACCGGTGCGTAATGGGCCTCCGCCGGCGCGGCGATGCCCCGCGCCGCGATCCAGTCGTCGATCTGCGCCCGGATGCGGTTGGCGCTGGCATCGGCATTGTCGAGATTGTCGGCAAGGTTCGGCCGGGTTCGAACGCTCGTCCCTTCGATGGCGTCGAAGCGGCCGTAGAGGCGCATGCCTTCGCTCGCGAACTTTCGCAGATCGAGCTCGCGTCCGCCGTCGCGGCCGGTGAGATAGTGGTTCGCCTTCCGGCGCACCGCTTCGCCCAGGGGATGCCGATCGACGGGCATGTCGTAATGGCCCATGTCGACCAGCCAGTCCGTCACGTCGCGCCCGCGATAGCGGCGGGGCGAGCGCGGGGCGGAACCGACGCACAGATGGACCGTCCGGCCCGCGAGATGGAGATCCTCGGCGATCTGCGCGCCGGATTGGCCGGTGCCCACGACGAGGACGCCGCCCGGGGGCAGCGATGCCGGGTTGCGGTAGGTCGAGGAATGATAGGTCGCGATGCCGGCCGGCAGCTGCGTCGCCGCGGCGGGGATCTTCGGGCGATGGTAGCCGCCGGTCGCCACGACCACGCCATCCGCCGTCCAGGCCTCGCCGGCATCGGTTTCGAGATGGAAACGCCCGCCGGTCTTGGTCAAGAGGCGGATGCCGGTGCCCTCGCGCACCGGCGCCTCGAAGCTCCGCGCGTAATCCTCGACATAGGCGACGATCTCGTCGCGCAGGATGAAGCCGTGGGGATCGTCGCCCCTGTAGGGAAAGCCCGGCAGGTCGCATTGCCAGTTGGGCGTCACGAGGCAGAAGGAGTCCCAGCGCTGCGTCTTCCAGGCCGAGGCGATGCTGTCGCGCTCGAAGATCAGGTGGTCGATGCCGCGCGCCTTGAGGCAATGGCTGACCGACAGGCCCGCCTGCCCGCCGCCGACGACGAGGACGGAACGGTGGCGCGGCTGCGATCGGACGGTCGGGCGGCTCATGACAGGCTCTCCACGGTGACATGGCCCTCCGCCGATTGGCGGCGGGCGGTGGATTCGATCTCGGCCAGTTCCCGTGCGACGATTCCGCAGGGGCGGCCGTAGCGCTCCTCGACGCGCCGGCTCGCCGCGCCCAGTCCGGTGCGGATGGTCGCGAGGAAGACCGGCAGCGGCAGGACGGCGCCGGACACCAGATGCTCGCGGATCACCGTCGAGGGCGAATAGCAGTCCCGTCTCGTGCCGTCGGGCCAGCGGATGGTGAAGCGAACCTCCGGCATCACGCGGCTCCCGGCGCGATGGCGCCCTGCGCCCGGGGCGCAAAGGACGTCGCGCCCGGCATGGGGAGAGGCAGGGGCTCGGCATCCGGCGCGCAACCGATCAAGGGTTCGCCCGTGAGATCGCGGACGGCCTCGATGACGCTGCCGTCGCGGATGGCGAGACGGCGCGTCGCATCCACCTCGCCGAAGACCGCGGCGGCGATGCCGGCCGCCTCGAAGCGGCGCAGGATCTCGTCCGTGTCGCCAGGCTTGGCGGCGATGAGAAAGCCGAAGCTCGGAAAGGCGCCGAGCCAGCGATCGAGGTCGGTGTCCGGCGGGCGCGGCACGGCCTCCGGGTCGATCAGCGCGCCGACGCCCGAGCATTCGAGCAGCATCAGGAGCGTTCCGACGACCCCGCCCTGGCTGATGTCCTTGGCGGCCCTGGCGAGGCCGGCTTCGGCGATCTCGGGCAGGATGGCGAGACCGGCGCGCAGGCGTTCGGGCGGCGCGTCGCTGGCGGCGTCGAAGAAGGGCAGCGGTTCGTGCCAGCGTCCGCGCAGGTCGATCGCCGCGACGAGACGGTCGCCGGGCTCGGCGTCGAAGCTCGTCAGGAGCCGACGGGCCCGACCGAGAACGGCCACGCAGAGCTGGTCGGCGGCATTGCGCAGATTGGTGTGGCCGCCAACGATGGGAACTTGATAAGCCGACGAAGCCCGTCTCAGCCCCGCCATGATGGGTGCGGCCTCGTCCTCACCCCGGGCCCAGAGCGCGTCCACCACCGCGATCGGCCGCCCGCCCATCGCCGCGATGTCGGAGAGGTTGACCATGATGCCGGACCAGCCGGCAAAATCGGGTTCGGCGGCGACGAACTCGTTGAGGAAGCCCTCGCAGGCGAAAAGCAGCCAGCCGTCGCCGTCCGGGATCGCGGCGCAATCGTCGCCGACGGGAATCGTGTCCGAACCGCCGATCCCGAGCGCGCGAACCGCGGCGGCGATGTCGCGCTTGCCGCGGAGCCCCGCTCCCTCCGCCAGCCTGCGCGCCCGCGAAGCCGAAGCGGCGGGGTCGTTTCGCGCGGGCATCAGGCCGCCGCCCGCGTCAGCGCGAGAAAGCCCGCCACGCCGTTGGCGATCGGCGGATAGCACGAGAGATCGGCCTCCATGAGGTGATGGGGCTGGCCGTGCAGAGACGTCTGCGCCAGCGTGCGCCAGTGAAGCCGCTGGAAGAGGAGCGCGTTCCGGCTCTGCACATGCGCGAGGAAGCGCGTGGCGCCGCGCGCATGGGCGCTGGAGACGGCGAGGCGGATCAGCGAGGTGCCGAGCCCCGCCTGCCGGCGGTAAGCCTTGGCGACCGCCAGGCGCGACCCCCACCAGAGGCCGGGCTCCGCCTCGTGGATGCGCACGGTTCCGACCACCTCGTCGCTTTGTCCGCAGGTGTCGGACACGGCGACGATCGCGATGGCGACCGCGTCGATCGCATCGCCGTCGTCGCCGGCGAAGAGACCCTGCTCGTCGCAGAAGACCGCGCGCCGCAGCCCCTCCGCGCCCCGCATCTCCCAGGGCTCCGTCGCGAACTTCACGCGGTGGGCGGCCGAGAGGCTGGGATGGACGGGTTCGAGCATCATGACGGGGCTCCCTCGCGCGGCTCGCTCCCCGCCGTTTGGCGCGCCGCATCCTCGTAGGCCGAGAGCGCGGAACAGGCGCCGCAGCGCCCGCAGCCGGCCTTGATGTCGGCCGAGCGCATGCGCGCCTTCGCGAGCATCCCGCCGAGCGGCCCGAGGATCGAGGCCATGAAGGCGGCGGAGGGCGCGGGATGGCTTTCGAGCGGGGTTCCCGAAATCGGGACGAAGGGCACGACGAAGGGATAGACGCCCAGCGCGATCAGGCTCTCGCACATCGACAGGATCGCCTCGCGCGTGTCGCCGAGGCCGGCGAGGATGTAGGTCGATACCTGGGCCCGTCCGAAGACCGGCACGGCCGCGCGGAAGGCGTCCATGTAGCGCGACAGCGGCACGCTCGCCTTGCCCGGCATGATGCGGGCGCGCACCTCCGGCGTCACGGCTTCCAGATGGAGGCCGAGCGCGTCGATGCCGCTCGCCCGCATGCGCTCGAACCAGTGGTCCTCGTCCGGCGGCTCGCACTGGCCCTGGATCGGCAGGTTGACCGCGGCCTTCACCGCGAAGGCGCTCTCGCAGAGGATCGCCGCGCCCCGATCGGTGGCGTTCGGCGTTCCCGTCGTCATGACCATGTGCTTGACGCCGTCGAGAAGCACCGCCGCCCTCGCGACCTCGGCGAGCTGTTCGGGCGTCTTGCGGGCGATCGTTCGCTTCGCGGCGAGAGACTGGCCGATGGCGCAGAACTGGCAGGTCTTCCGGCGGCTCTCGTACCGGATGCAGGTCTGGAGGATGGTGGTGGCGAGCACGTCGCTGCCGTGCAGGACCGCGATCTGGCCATAGGGCACGCCGTCGAAGGTCTGGAGCTTCAGGAAGCGCGGCTGCGGGGGAAAGGCGATCTCGCCGACGGGAACGCCGTCCCGCTCGACCGTGCTGCGGCCCGTCCCGTCCGGCTTCAGCGCCACGTAGGGACTGGCGAAGGCGGTCGCGGTGTGGACGGGCGCCATGATCGGACGACCGTCGACGAGCACGGCCTTGTGGTCGGAGGGGCCCGCGCCGCCGCGCCGCGATTGCGCGCCGGCCCTTGGATCAACCAGCCGCAGCCCGAAGGATTGCAGCTCGGTGATCAGGGTCTCCGGCGACATCGCCGGGGATGTCGGGGAGGACGGGCGCGAGGGCGGGGGCGAAGGCGACATGGTCGTCATGGCGATGCGTCCTGTTGTCTGCGGCTTCGAAGGGGATGGCGGCCGACATCACGGCCTTCGGCCGGTTGTCGATGTGGAGGTGGAGAAGTTCGGGGCGGGCATAGTGACCGACCGCGTCCATCATGCGCTTGCGCTTCAGCGTCAGCGCCATGTCCATGTCCGCGTAGAGAAGGCCTTCGCCCTCGCGCAGGGGCGGGGCGAGATGCACGCCCTCCGGCGAGACGATGGCGGTGCAGCAGCCGCCCGACAGGGCCGCGTGCATCCGGCCGGAGGGATCGATCTCGGCCTTCTGGGCCTGCGTCAGCCAGCCCGTGGCGTTGACCACGAAGCTGGCCGCCTCCAGCGCGTGCTGGCGGCAGGCGATCTCCATCTGGTCGGCGAAGACCGGACCCACCATGGAGCCCGGAAACTGCGCGACGTGGATCGCCTCGTTCTGCGCCATCAGGGCGTATCGGGCGAGCGGGTTGAAATGCTCCCAGCAGGCGAGCGCGCCGAGCCGGCCGACCGCGGTCTCCACGACCGTCAGGCCGGAGGCGTCCCCCTGCCCCCAGATCATGCGCTCGTGATAGGTCGGCGTGATCTTGCGGCGGTGCAGCGCCAGCCGCCCGTCCGCGTCGAAGACCAGCTGTGCGTTGTAGAGCGTGCCGCCGTCGCGCTCGTTGATGCCGGCGACGACGACGATCCCGTGCCGGCGGGCCGCTTCGGCGAGCGCGCGCGTCTCGGGTCCGGGAACCGTCGGCGCCTCCTCGTAGAGCTTCAGATGCGCCTTTCCGATCGAGACGGGCGGCTCGATGAAGGAGAAATAGGGGTAATAGGGCAGGAAGGTCTCGGGGAAGACCACGAGATCCGCCCCGCCCGATGCCGCCTCCGCGATGGTGGCGAGCATCTTTTCCAGCGTTCCCCCCGGCCGATCGAGGACCGGGGAGATCTGGGCCGCCGCCGCCCGTACGACGGATCTTGCCATAGCCGCCGCCCGACCTCAGAGGGTCCAGGTCTGGATGATCATCGATCCCGCCTTGCGGTGGATCAGGTTGAGGTCGAGCACGTCGAGCGGCGAGATGGGAATGATGCCGTCCTGCAGCGAGGGCTCGCCGTGGCCGTAGAGCGCCTGGAGGGCGAAGCGGCAGCAATAGACCTTGCCGCCTTCGTCCATGAAGGCCTTCAGCTGGTTGTTGAAGTTCTGATGTCCGGGAAAGGCCTCGTCGCCCAGCGTCGGGAAGCCGCGCTTGACCCCCAGCGTGACGCCCGGGCCGTAGAGCAGGATCGTCGTCTCGAAACCCTTGCGCTGAAGACGCTTGGCCTGGAGCATGTTGACGAGGCCGATCGAGCCTTCGAAGGCGACGGTGTGGAAGGTGACGAGCGCCTTCTCGCCGGGCTCGGCCTTCACGTCCTCGAACTTCTTGTCCTCGTAATCCACGAGGTGATCGCCGATCTCGTGCTTGGGATAGGTCACTGCGGGCATGGGCCTGGCTCCTCGATGGACCGGATCGAACGTCCGGCCTCCTCAATCCTCCAGCGCGCGGGACCTCCTCGAAGGCGCGGCGCTGCACCTCCCCTCCATTGCAACCGGCATGCCAAGTTGATCGTCCATTCAATGCGATCAATCCGGTCGGCGATGCGATCAATGCTCCATGCAAGTCTGCCATGAAGGGCCCGATATTCCGTCGGTCCTGTTCATCGTGTCGGCATCACTCTGCCGCATCTTTGATCAGGCGATCCCACTTGTTATTTTTTAGGCGTGTTTCTACTCTTGCCTTCTGAAGGCGGAGGAACGGGATGGAGGTCGGCACGGTCTGGAAGCCGGTGATCAGCGACCATCGCAAGCCGGCCTATCTCGCCATCGCGGATGCCCTGGCGGGCGATCTGAAGACCGGGCGGCTGCGGCCCGGCGACGCGCTGCCGACGCAACGGGCCCTGGCCGAGATCCTCGGGATCAACGTCACGACGGTGGCGCGCGCCTATGGCGAGGCGGCCCGGCGCGGGCTCGTGGAGGCGACCGTCGGACGCGGCACGGTGGTCCGGACCCCGGCCGAGGAGGATGGCGCGTCCTTGCGGGGCCGCCATCGCGAGCTCACCGACCGCACGATGAACCTGCCGCCCGAACCGGTCGATGCGGGCCTGCGCGCCCGCATGCGCGGCTCCTTCGAGGAGATCGGCGGGGAGATCGTGTCGCTGATGCGCTATCAGAGCGTCGGCGGCTCGGCGGCGGACAAGGCAGCCGCCCTGCGCTGGCTGTCGCGCCGGGGCATCGAGTCCTCGGCCGAGACGCTGCTGATCGCGCCGGGCACGCATTCGGCGCTGCTCGCGGTGCTCGGCGAGATCGCGCGGCCGGGCGAGACGGTCGCCTGCGAGACGATCACCTATCCCGGCATCCGCGCGATCGCCGAGCAGCTGGGGCTGCGCCTCGCCGGACTGGAGGAGGACCGCGACGGGATCGATCCCGCCGCGCTCGCCCGGCTCGCCCGAACCGGGGCGGTGCGCACGCTCTACCTCAACCCCACGGTGCGCAACCCCACCACCGACACCATGCCGATGCAGCGGCGGGCGGAGGTGGTCGAGGTCGCGCGGCGCTATGGCGTGCGCATCGTTGAGGACGACGCCTACGGCTTCCTGCCGACCGACGCGCCGACGGCGCTTGCCATGCTGGCGCCCGAACTCACCTTCCACGTCTCCGGCCTCGCCAAGAGCCTCGGCGCGGGCCTCCGGCTCGCCTATCTCATCTGTCCGGAGCAGCGCATGACGCGCAACGTCGCCGGCCGGCTGAAGACGGCGGCCGTGATGGCCTCGCCGGTCACCTCCGCGCTCGCCTCGCGCTGGATCGACACGGGGCTCGCCGACGACATCCTCTCGGCCGTCCGCGCGGAATCGGCCGCCCGCCGGCGCATCGCCGCCGACGTCCTGCCGGCCGGCCTGACGCGCCTCGACGCCGAGAGCTTCCATCTCTGGGTGCGGCTCCCGGCGGGCTGGACGCGCGCGCGGATCGTGGACTGGATGCGCGGGCAATCGCTCGGCGCCGTCGCGAGCGACGTCTTCGCGCTGTCGGAGGCCCCGCCGGAAGCGTTCCGCCTCTGCCTCGGCGGCGCGGCTTCGCGCCTGGAGGCGCGCCGGAGCCTCGAATTCCTGGCGGACGCCTTCGAGCATCCTCCGAGCCGGATCCACGATGGCCTGTGATCGCCCGCCGCCGACGCGCGGAAAATCTCCCCGCAAGCGTTGCCCGCGAGACCGATCTCGGGGCAGATGGGCGAAGGTCCGAAGCGGCGTCCGGGGGGGACGCCGTCCGACGAGACCGCGCGACGTGACCGCGTCGACGGACGGACCGGGGGAGAGCTGCGCCGATGAAACTGCCCGAGGACCATCCCGGCCGCCGCATCCTCAACGACGAGATCCATGCGCGTCCGCCCGAAGCCCTCGTCGCGCCCCTGCGGATGTCGTTCCTGGCGCTCCAGTCGGAGCCCGGCGCCACGCCCCATCCCCTGGAGCACGTCGCCGATCTCGCCCGGCGCTTCGGCATCGCGCCGCCTCCGCCCGGGGCCAACCATTTCAGCGGCGACCTCGGACCCTTGCGCGTGAAATGGGAGAATCACACCGAATTCGCCCGCTACAAGTTCATCATCGAGGGCGAGGCGGGCGAGGATCCCTTCGCCGAACCCGCCATCGCGGCCGTGCCGGCGGACTGGCTGGCGAGCCTCACGGGTCGCACGATCGTGGCGGCCAACGTCGCGCTCGTGCGCGACACCGGCGCGCCGATCGACGCGGAGGCGATCGCCGCCCGGCACTTCTCCGGCAACGTGCTCACCGGCGGCCGGATCTCCGGGGGAGCGGCCACCGCCTTCACGGACTTCCGCATCCATGCGGACGGTTTCAGTCGCTTCTACGTCGCCGACCGCGGCCTGACGCCCCGGCAGGCGGGGCGGACGCTGCAGCGGCTGCTCGAGATCGACACCTACCGGATGATGGCGCTGCTCGCGCTGCCCGCGGCGCGCGACCTCGGCTCGGCGCTCGGCGAGGCGGAAAGGGCGCTGGCCGACATCGCCGATGCGCTGGCGACCGGCCGGCGCCAGAGCGACGCGGATCTCCTGGAGGCCCTGACGCGCCTCGAAGCCGAGATCGAGAGCCGCTATGCCGGCCGGCTGTTCCGGTTCGCGGCGTCGGCCGCCTATTACGCGCTCGTGCGTCGACGCATCGCGGAGCTTCGCGAGGAGCGCGTGCACGGCATCCAGACGATCGAGGAGTTCCTCGAGCGCCGCCTGACCCCCGCCATGAACACCTGCGAAGCCGTGACCGCCCGGCAGGAGGCGCTGGCGGGACGCGTGTCCCGCGTCTCGCAACTGCTCGCGACGCGTGTCGAGGTCGTGCGCGAGGGGCAGAGCCAATCGCTCCTCGCCTCCATGGACCGCCGCGCGAAGCTGCAGCTGCGCCTTCAGGAAACGGTCGAGGGCCTGTCCGTCGCCGCCGTCACCTACTACGTCGTCGGTCTCGTGGGTTACGGCGCGGAGGGCGTGAAGTCGCTCGGCTTCCATTTCGATTCCGGCCTCGTGAAGGCCTTGAGCATTCCCGTCGTCGCGCTCCTGATGTGGCTCGGGGTCCGGCGCGTGCGCCGTTCCGTGGAGGAGGCCGACTGACGGCCACCCGGCCTCAGCATCAGCGCCGAACGGGAAACCATCGCCGCCTCTTCATCCAAATTCAACGCGTTTTGGGTTGAATGATGCGGGATGTGCCGGCGGACGGGGCGCGACCCGATCGGGGGATCGGGGATCGGGAGAAGCGGTTCAGCCGACGCTCCCGGCGGGACCGCTCCATCCGGGGCGGACCGACGGTCGAAGCGGTGGCGTCGAGGGGCGCCGAGGAGAGCGTGATTGCCATGGATGCTATAACCGAAATCCGCCTGACCTTCTTCGAGGAATGCGACGAGCAGCTCGCCCTGCTCGACCGCGGCCTCGCCGACCTCGCGGCCGGGACGGGCGAGGACACGATCGGCATCGTCTACCGCGCGGTCCACTCCATCAAGGGCGGCGCGGCCTCCTTCGACCTGCACGAGCTCTCCCGCTTCGCCAAGATGTTCGAGGGCGTGCTCGGCGAGATCCGCGCCGAGCGCCTCGTCGCCAACGCCCAGACGCACGAACTCCTTGCGCGCGCACGCTCCGTCCTCGGCTATCTCGTCGAGGTCGCCCGCTCGCGCGACAGCATCTTCGCCGAGCTTCGAGACCTCGTGCCCGGCGCGGAGGCCGAGACCGCGACACCGGAAGCGGCCGCCGAGGACGCGCCGTCGGGCGAGCCGCTGGACCTGTCGGAATTCGGCTTCACGCCGGTTTCGGTCGATTTCGAGGAGGAGGGGCCGAGCCGGTACGGGATCGTCTTCCGGCCTCGACCCGAGCTCTATGCCAATGCCAACGAGAGCGCTCGCCTCATCCGGGAGGTCCTGTCGCTCGGCGATGGCGAGGTTGCGCTGGATGCCGACGAGGTTCCGCTGCTCGATGCCCTCGAGGCGGAAGGCGCCTATCTCACCTGGACGATCACCCTCTCCACGCAACGCGGAGAAAGTGCCATCCGGGAGATCTTCGATTTCGCGGAGTTCGATTGCGATCTCGACATCACCTGTCTCGACGCGCCCACCGCGGACGACGTCGACGACGAGGTGACGGGGGATCTCGATCCCGAGGTCGCCGCCCTCTTCGCCCGGCTTCAGGCCGAAGCGTGAGACGGAACCGAGTCTCCGTCCGCTTCGGGGCGAGATCGGGCGGAACGAGAAACGCTGCGAAAGCGAGGACGCCATGGCATTGAAATCCGCCCTCAAGGTTCTCGTCGTCGACGACCAGCGGACGAGCCGCATGCTGATCCGCGACGCCCTCGACCAGATCGGCATCACGCAGGTGAGCTTCGCGGTGGACGGCGAGGAGGCGCTGAAGATGATGATGGCCTCGCCCGCCAACTTCATCATCTCCGATTTCAACATGCCCAAGCTCGACGGCCTGCAGCTTCTGAAGGCGATCCGCTCCTATGCGCCGACCAAGAAGACGCCCTTCGTCATCCTGACCGGACGGGGCGACAAGGAGCTCGTTCAGAAGTGAGGCGGACGCGCCCGTCTCGGCCTCNGATTTCAACATGCCCAAGCTCGACGGCCTGCAGCTTCTGAAGGCGATCCGCTCCTATGCGCCGACCAAGAAGACGCCCTTCGTCATCCTGACCGGACGCGGCGACCGGGAGCTCGTTCAGAAGGCCGCCGCCCTCGGCGTCAACAACTTCCTCGTCAAGCCGGTCTCCGTGCCGGTCCTCCAGAAGACCCTCGAGGCGGTGCTCGGAAAGCTGCAATAGGTCGCCGAGCTTCGACGGGCCTCGGGCGCCGTCGCCGCGCTCCTACGCCTCGGGCTCCGTGGTGAAGGTCAGGGGATGCCCCTTGGCGCGTCCCGCTTCGGTCGCGCGCGTCGCCTTGGTCTCGGCGACGTCCTGCGGATAGACCGAGACGACGCAGGAGCCCTTCTGATGGGCGGTGATCATGACGCGGCCGGCCTGGTCCTCGCTCAGACGAAACTCGGCCTTCAGGATCGTCACGACGAACTGGCGCGGCGTGTAGTCGTCGTTGACGAGGATCACCTTGTAGAGGCGCGGACGCTCGACCTTCGGCGCCGTGTCCAACCGCGTTCGTCGCAATGTGTCGCTCATGACGGATCGCTCATCACCCTTCGACCCCCGCGCCAGCTTCCCGGCCGTGGATCGCATCGACGCAAGGACGCTGTTCCGCCGGAAAATGCAAAGGCCGGTTTCGGCACGATGCACCCGTTCGAGAATGCCGGGATAGCGAGGCCATCACCGGCACAGACATAGTCCGTGGGTCCGGCAGGAAAAGACCCCGCGCATGGCGGCATCTTGGAGGGGATAGGGGAAGGCTTCCGGCAGCGTGTCACGACCCCCGAGGGGGCATGGGTGGGCACCGTTAACGTGCCCCGCCCGGGCGTCTTCGAGGCATGGCCGACGCTCCCAACGTCGGCGGCCTAGAAGCCGGAAACCATAAGATCTTCTAACGCAGTCTCTGTGCCATTGCAAGAGAACTTAGCAAGAAAGGCGATGAGCCTATCCTCGCGTTTTTCACTGGGCCCGCGCCGGAGCCGACGGGGGCGCCGCCGGCTCGGCGGGATTGGCGATGGGCGCCTGCGATCCCGCGGCCGAGGAGGCGGCGCCCGGCGGGGGCGCCATGCCGCTGCCCGCCGATCCGCCATCGGCGAAATAGGCGACCGCGACCGCCGCCACGAGGACCAGGCCTCCGACGAGAAAGCCCAGCGTCTTCCGGTTGCCAGCGCGGCGCGGGGGTGGCGTGTCCGTCATGTCCGATCCTCGTCTGGCCCGTCTTGATTCTCGATCGCAAACCCCGGCCCCCGGCGCAAGGTTCCGCCCGGTCTCAGCCCCGGAGCGGCTTCAACGCGGTCGTCCATTTGGCGAGTTCCTCGATCATCAGCTTGGCCGAGCTGATGTGCTGCTCGTTCGGCGTGAAGCCGGACTCGCCGAGATGAGCGAAGAAATTCGGAATGAAGACGCCCTCCGGAATCGGCATCGCCTTCAGCGTGGTGATCAGCGGCTTGGCCGCCTGCACCGCGCGCGAGCCGCCGGACATGCCGGCATAGGAGACGAAGCCGACCGGCTTGTAGTGCCATTCCCGGTGGAGGTAGTCGACGGCATTGATGAAGCTGGCCGGCGGCAGATAATTGTATTCGGGAAGCACGAAGACGATCGCGTCGGCCTTGTCGATCAAAGCGCTCCAGCGCTTGGTGTGATCCTTGGTGTAGGCGCCCTTCATGGGATGTTCCGGCTCGTCGAGAAGCGGCAGGCCGACCTCGGCGAGATCGACCGGCACCACCTCGAACGCCCCCTCCTCGCTCGCATGCTTCACGAACCAGTCCGCGATCAGCGGGCCCTTGCGGCCGGGACGGGTGGAGGTGGTGACGACGGCGAGGTTCAGCGTCATGAAAGAGGTCTCCTGGATGCTGCGATGCGGGAGACATAGGGAACGGCTCGGGGAAGGACATGGCGACGGCGGGTGACGGGTCGTTCGACGCGGGGAGACGGTGGAGGAGAGAACCCGGCCAGACGCTCCCCACGACCACGCAGATCGTTGCGCTGCCCATGCGAGAAACATTGCCGATCTATGAGTAGCCCGCCTCCCGCTGGTGGCGAAAAGCGAGAACCACGACGGCGTCTTCAACAGGTAGATGGCGGTAGAGGGCGACATAGCCGGAGCGTCCAAAGGGAATCACGCATTCCCGAAGATCGCTCTGTCGAGACACGAAACGGCCCGTTTCGGGCGCCTCCGTCAATTGGCGCAAGCGCTCGCCGATGACGGCGGCAGCCTTCGATGCGGTGTCGGGATCCTTCTCCTCCAAGAAGCTCCGGCATCGGTCGAGGCCGGTCATCGCAGAGGCTGCGACAATCAATCGTGGCATGCCGGCGGCGTCTCGCCCACTCTCTTGCCCCACCCTCCCAGCCAATGATCCAGTTCAGGGCCCGTCACATGAAGACGCGTGACCCCGTACGATTCCCATCCAGCCTCCGCCTCCGCGACAAAAGCGCCGCGCGCATCCGTGCGCAGCACATATTCCCTCAGCGCATCGGCGATCACGGCTTCGGTGGGCCGTTCCTGTTCGTCGGCGATTCGCCGCACGAGCTTCTCAAGATCGGGGCTGAGTTGCATTCCAGGCTCCAGCGGATGATCTCATGTCTCATCATCCGCTGTCCGCCGTCGGAAGTCCATCAAAGCCCCTACGCCGCCATCATTGAGGCTTCCGGAGCCTTGGCGCCCGTCATCAGGGCGACGGCGTCGGACATGGAGGCGCCCTTCGGATCGATGACGCAGAGCCGGCGGCCGAGGCGGTGGATGTGGATCCGGTCCGCGATCTCGAAGACATGCGGCATGTTGTGCGAGATGAGGACGATCGGCAGGCCGCGCGAGCGGACCTCGAGAATGAGATCGAGAACGCGGCGCGATTCCTTGACGCCGAGCGCCGCGGTCGGCTCGTCGAGGATGAGAACCTTCGAGCCGAAGGCCGCCGCCCGCGCCACCGCGACGCCCTGGCGCTGGCCGCCCGACAACGTCTCGACCGGCTGGTCGATGTTCTGGATCGTCATCAGGCCGAGCTCGGAGAGCTTGTCGCGGGCGATGCGTCGCATGCGCGGCTTGTCGAGCATGCGCAGGTACTGGCCGAGAAAGCCTGGTCGCCGGACCTCGCGGCCGAGGAACATGTTGTCGGCGATCGAGAGCGCGGGGGAGAGCGCCAGCTGCTGGTAGACCGTCTCGATGCCGGCGTCGCGCGCGCTTTGCGGATTGGCGAAGGCGGTCACCGCGCCGTCGAGGCGGATCTCGCCCGCATCGGGGATCACCGCCCCCGAGACGGCCTTGATCAGCGTCGACTTGCCGGCGCCGTTGTCGCCGATCACGGCGAGGATCTCCCCGGCCCGCAGGTCGAAATCGGCATGGTCGATCGCGACGACCTTGCCGTATTTCTTGACGAGGCCGCGGGCGGACAGGACGAGTTGCGGATTGATCGCGTTCATGCCGAAACCTTTCGGATCCACTGATCGGCGGCGACGGCGAGGATGATCAGCGCGCCGACGGTGAGCTGCGTCCATTGCGGATCGGTGCCCCAGATCCGCAGGCCCATGGCGAAGACGCCGACGATCAGCGCGCCGATCAGCGTGCCGAAGA
This sequence comes from Aureimonas sp. Leaf454, assembly GCF_001424685.1. Classification (GTDB taxonomy): domain Bacteria; phylum Pseudomonadota; class Alphaproteobacteria; order Rhizobiales; family Rhizobiaceae; genus Plantimonas. Next base: position 199,862 of record NZ_LMQT01000024.1, on the reverse strand, counting down.
CCGATCCCCGTCCGCCGAAGAGCGAAGTGCCGCCGATCACCACCGCGGTGATCGACTGGATGTTGGCCTCCGCGCCGGAGGTCGGCGAGATCGAGCCGATGCGCCCGATCAGCGCCCAGCCGGCGAGGCCGCAGATGAGGCCGGACACGGCATAGACCGAGACCAGCGTCTTCGAGGCCGAGATGCCCGACAGCCGCGCGGCGTCCTGATCGTCGCCGATCGCGTAGACGTGGCGACCCCAGGCGGTGTTGTTGAGGATGTAGAAGAAGACGAGGACGAGCAGCACCATGAACACGGCGCCGTAGGAGAAGGTCGCGCCGCCGACCCGGAAGGTCGTGCCGAGGAATTGGAGGAGCGGTGCCTCCGTCGCGACCGACTGCGCGCGGATCGTCTCGTTCGCCGAATAGATGAAGTTCGTCGAGAGGAAGATGAACCACGTGCCGAGCGTCACGATGAAGGGCGGCAGCTTCAGCCGCGCGACGAGAAGCCCGTTGATGAAGCCGCAGATCGTGCCGACCACGAGGCCGCAGGCGAGCGCCAGCGGCGCGGGCAGGCCGAGATTGACGGCGAGCTGGCCCATGACCACCGAGGACAGGACCATGATCGCCCCGACCGAGAGGTCGATGCCGGCGGTGAGGATGATCAGGGTCTGCGCGACGCCGATGATGCCGACGATCGTCACCTGCTGCAGGATGAAGTTCAACGTCTGCAGGCTGAAGAAGCGCTCGCCGATCAGCGCGCCGAAGACCGCGACGCTGAGCAGCAGCACCATGACCGGCACCATGGTCGGATAGGCGTGCAGAAAATGCTGGAGTCGGCCGATCGCGCCGAGCTTGGGCTCGTCGAACTCGGCGATCTTGGTTTCCCGCGCGATGGCGGCTTCGAAGCCGGTTGGCGTGCTTCGGCCCGGCTTGGCGCCGTCCGGTGTCGCGGCACTCTCGCTCATCGACGTTTCCTTCCCTGGAAAGCTCGGACCTTCGTCCTTCGGGGCACCGCGCCGCGGTCAAAGAACGGTCCCGGATCGGGTGCCGCCCCCGGCCGGATGCGCCGGGAATGGCCTCGCGGGGTCGGGCGATGCGCGCGCGGCGTTTCGCCGGGGCCGGACGATGCGACGTCGAGACGTCGAAGCCGATCGAAGCGGTGCCGCGGAAGAGCCGGACAATCCGCCTTGCGGCGCATCGCCGGGAGCAGGACGATGCACTCACGTGCATCGCCGGGAGCAGGACGATGCACGCGCGCGCATCGCCGGGGCCGGACGATGACGATGCGACCCCGAAGGGTCGCATCGCCGGGACATCAGCCCCAGCAGGCCTTGGCGGCTTCCTCGGAGGTCATCGACGTCACGCCGTCCACGGGCTTGTCGGTCACGAGATCGACGCCGGTGTTGGTGAAGTCGAGGCCGCTGGTCGTCTCCGGCTTCTTGCCGCTGTCGGCGAAGGCCTTGACCGCCTCGACGCCGAGCGCCGCCATCTTCAGGGGATACTGCATGGAGGTCGCGCCGATCACGCCGTCCTTGACGTTGGCGATGCCGGGGCAGCCGCCGTCGATCGAGACGATGAGCGTGTCCTTGTCGCGACCTGCAGCCTTCAGCGCCTCGAAGGCGCCGGCGGCAGCCGGTTCGTTGATCGTGTAGACGACGTTGATGCCCGGCTCCTTCTGGAGAAGATTCTCCATCGCGGTCCGGCCGCCTTCCTCGTTGCCGTTGGTGATGTCGTGTCCGGCGATGCGCGCGTCGTCCTCGTCGCCGATCACGGCCACGTTCTTGGTGTCGATGCCGAAGCCCTTCATGAAGCCCTGGTCGCGCAGGACATCGACGGAGGGCTGGGCGGGGATCAGGTCGAGAAAGGCGATCTTGGCCTCGGCGGCCTTGTCGCCGAGCTGCGCCTTCGCCCACTGGCCGATCAGCTCGCCGGCCGCGAAGTTGTCGGTCGCGAAGGTCGCGTCGGCCGAGTTGATCGGCTCCAGCGACGTGTCGAGCGCGATCACGAGAATGCCCGCGTCACGTGCCTGCTGCACGGAGGGCACGATGGCCTTGGTGTCCGAAGCGGTGATGAGGATGCCCTTGGCGCCGCCCGCGATGCAGCTCTCGATGGCCGCGACCTGGCTCTCGGTGTCGCCGTCGATCTTGCCGGCATAGGTCTGCAGCTTCACGCCGATCTCGTCGGCCTTGGCTTGCGCGCCTTCCTTCATCTTGACGAAGAAGGGGTTCGTGTCGGTCTTGGTGATGAGGCAGACGAGCGGCGCGTCCTGCGCGGCGGCCGGAGAGGCGGCGCCGAGAAAGCCAGCGGTGATGGCGAGCGCGGTCGTGGCCCAAAGGGTGCGAAACGTCACGGTGATCCTCCCGATCGATGTAGTGGCCGAAACCGGTCCGGTCTCGGAGGCATGAGAACCGACGCGGCCTCCACGCCGCGTTCGGTTCCGTCAGAAACGCTCAATTCGACGCCCTGTCAACATAGATAAATCATGTTGATTTAAATATTGACAGGATCGTTACGCTCCGCTCCTTTCGTGAACGAAGATCACGCCGCTCCTCCGCCGTGATCGGCCGTCCATCGTCTGGCTCGCGCGCCGCCGTCGCCCTCCCGAGGCGACGGTGCGCAGATCGCAAGAATGCACCGATGGCGAGAATCGGACAAGGCCTGGATTTTCCAGCGCGGAGAAGGTCCACTGCCCCGCGGGGCCGGACCGAGGAAGAGAGCGAAATCATGGATGTTGCGAACACGCCGTCCGCCGAACCGACGGCCCTCGCCGGCGCCGCCGATAGCCGTCTGCGCGGTTCCAACCAGTCCGGCCTGCGGGCCCACAACGAGCGCGCCGTGCTGTCGCTGATCCGCCGCCACGGCGAGATGGCCAAGGCCGATATCGCGCGGCGCACGGGACTGTCCCCGCAGACCGCCTCCGTGATCATGCGCGCCCTCGAGGCCGAGGAGCTCGTCCTGCGCGACGAACCGCGGCGCGGGCGCGTCGGTCAGCCCTCCATTCCCATGCGCCTCAATCCCGACGGCGCCTTCTCCCTCGGCCTCAAGATCGGCCGTCGCTCGGCCGAGCTCGTGCTCATGGATTTCGTCGGCGTGCTGCGCGCGCGGCACCGCATGACCTACGCCTATCCCCGCCTCGGCGAGGTGATCGACTTCGCGCGCCGGGCGGTCGCCGAGATCGAAGGCGGGCTCGATGCTCGGGCCAAATCGCGCCTTTCCGGCCTCGGCATCGCCATGCCCGACGGGATCTGGAACTGGGCCGAGGAGGTCGGCGCGCCGCCCGGCGCCATGGCCGAATGGCAGGGTGTCGACGTCACCGCCGAAATCGCGGCGGCGACCGGCCACGCCGTCCATCGGGCCAACGACGCGACGGCCGCCTGCGCGGCGGAGAACGTCTTCGGCTCCACCGGCTTTGCCGACTATGTCTACGTCTTCGTCGGGGCCTTTGTCGGCGGCGGCATCGTGATCGACGGCGACCTCGTCACCGGGCGCACCGGCAATGCCGGCGCGCTCGGCTCGATGCCGGTGCCCAAAGCCGGCGGGGGAACCGACCAGCTCATCAACGCCGCCTCGATCCACGTCCTCGAGAAGATGGCGCAGGATGCCGGTCGCGACGCGTCCGAGATCTGGCTGCGGGAATCCGCCTGGGCCGAGTTCGGGGAGGAACTCGACCGCTGGATCGAGCAGGCGGCGGCGGGACTCGCCCATGCGGCCGTCGCCGCCGCCTCGATCTACGACTTCGAGGCCGTGGTGATCGACGGAAGCTTTCCCGAGAGCATCCGCGACCGGCTCGTCGAGGCCACCGGGGCCGCTCTGACGCAGGTCCGGCGCGAGGGCCTGTCGCCCTTCGGGATCCGGGCCGGCACGATCGGCTCGGCGGCCCGCGAGATCGGCTCGGCCAGCCTGCCCTTCTTCGCCCGCTTTCTTCTCGACCAGCGCGTGCGCTACGCCGAGCGCGGCTGACTGGAGGGGCCGCGCCGCTTGTCCCCCAGGTCATTCCGTGCGGGAATGACCTCTCGTGGAAAGATCGCTTGGCAGACCGGCGGTCGGGGCGGAAAATGAGACCATCCCCGGTCCGCTCGGAGCCCCGACGTCCATGTCCGATTCCGTCCTCGTTTCCACCGACGCGATCCGCGGCGCCTTCTCCGCCGCCATGTCCGAGATGTACCGGAAAGAGGTGCCGCAATACGGCACGCTGATGAGCCTCGTCGCGGAGATCAACGCGGGCGTCCTCGCTGCCGATCCGGCGCTCGCGGACAGCCTGGAGCGCACCGGCGAGATCGAGCGCCTGTCGGACGAGCGGCACGGCGCGATCCGCGTCGGCACGGCCGAGGAATTGTCCACGATCGCCCGCCTCTTCGCGGTGATGGGCATGGAGCCGGTCGGCTATTATGACCTCGCCGTCGCCGGCATTCCCGTCCATTCCACCGCATTCCGGCCGGTTTCCGATCACGCGCTCGCCCAGAACCCGTTCCGCGTCTTCACCTCGCTCCTTCGCCTCGACCTTCTCGAGGATGCGGCGCTGCGCGCGGAAGCCGCGGAGATCCTCTCGCGCCGGCGGATCTTCACCGAGGGTGCGCTCGCGCTGATCGAGCGGTTCGAGACGGCGGGCGGGCTGACCGAGGCCGAGGCCGACCGCTTCGTCGGGGAGGCGCTGGAGACGTTCCGCTGGCATTCGGAGGCGACCGTCGATGCCGCGACCTACGAGCGCCTGTCGAAGGCGCACCGGCTCGTCGCCGACGTCGTCTCCTTCAAGGGGCCGCACATCAACCACCTGACGCCGCGCACGCTCGACATCGAGGCGGTGCAGCGCGCCATGCCCGCGCGCGGCATCGAGCCGAAGGCCGTGATCGAGGGTCCGCCGGAGCGGGCCTGCCCGATCCTCCTGCGCCAGACGAGCTTCAAGGCGCTGGAGGAGCCGATCCTGTTCACGGATGGACACGGCACGCGCGCCGGCCGGCACACCGCGCGCTTCGGCGAGATCGAGCAGCGCGGCGTCGCGCTGACGCCGAAGGGTCGCGCGCTCTACGACGAGCTTCTGGCCAGCGTGCGCGGCGGGGCTGCGGTCGGGGCCGGCGGATCGGGCGCGCAGGATTACGACGCGGCGCTCCGCGAGCGCTTCGCGGACTTCCCCGACGATGCCGGGACGCTGCGCCGCGAGGGACTCGCCTTCTTCCGCTATGCCCCGACGCCTCGCGGCCTCGAAGCCGCGGCGGCGGGACGCGCGAGCGGCGATCCGGGCGCGCTCGTCGACGCCGGCCATGCCACGGCCGATCCGATCGTCTACGAGGATTTCCTGCCGGTGTCGGCGGCCGGCATCTTCCAGTCCAATCTGGGCACGGACGCGCAGTCGAACGCCGGCTCGCGCGGCAACCAGGGCGCGTTCGAGGCCGCGCTCGGGCGCGGGGTCCTCGAGGAGACCACGCTCTACGCCGCGGCCGAGGCCGGCTCGATCCGGCGGCTCCACCGCGCGCTCGACGCCGCCCGCGCCCGCGCCGCCTGATGTTCGGCGATGCCAGATCTCACGGGCTCTGGGAGCGGACGGCGCCCCCTGCACCCGACACGGCGCGACTGTCCGGCGAGAGCGTCGCCGATGTCGTGATCGTCGGCGGCGGCTATACCGGCTGCTCGGCCGCGCTGCATCTGGCGCAAGGCGGCGCGAAGGTCGTTCTCCTCGAGGGCAAGGCGATCGGCTTCGGCGGCTCCGGGCGCAATGTCGGCCTCGTCAATGCCGGGCTTTGGGTCATGCCGGACGCGGTGCCGGACCTTCTCGGCGCGGTCCACGGCGAGCGCCTCCTGTCGCTGCTCGGCGCGGCTCCGCGCGCGGTCTTCGATCTCGTCGAACGCCATGCGATCGACTGCGAGCTCGTGACGACCGGCACGCTGCATCTCGCCGTCGGCGAGGCCGGCACGCGGGAGATCGCCGACCGCGCCGCACAATGGCAGAAGCGCGGCGCGGACGTCGAGCTGATCGACGCCGCCGCGACATGTGCCAAAGTCGGCTCGCCGCTCTACGCCGGAGCGCTTCTCGACCGGCGCGCGGGCACGATCCAGCCGCTCGCCTATGTCCGGGGCCTCGCCCGCGCGGCGATCGCGGCCGGCGCGTTTCTCCACACCGAGAGCCCCGTTACGTCCTATGCGCGCGACGGGGACGGCTGGCGCGTCGAGACGCCCGGCGGGAGCGTTCGCGCCCGCTGGATCGTGGTCGCGACCAACGCCTACACGTCCGGCGCGTCCGGCGCGCCCTGGCCGGCGATCCGGGAGGAAATCGTCCACCTCCCCTATTTCAACATCGCGACCACGCCGCTCTCCTCCAATCTCGCGCGCTCGATCCTGCCCGAGCGCCAGGGCGCCTGGGACACCAAGACGATCCTCTCCTCCTTCCGCTTCGATGCGCGGGGACGGCTCGTGGTCGGCAGCGTCGGGGCGTTGCGCGGATCGGGCAGCGCCATCCATCGCAGCTGGGCGCGGCGCAGTCTCCAGAGGATCTTCCCGCAGCTCAGCGCGATCGCCTTCGAGGCCGAGTGGTACGGCTCGATCGGCATGACCACCGATGCGGTGCCGCGCTTCCACCGGCTCGCGCACAACGTCGTCTCCTTCAGCGGCTACAACGGACGCGGCATCGCGCCCGGCACGGTTTTCGGCCAAGTCCTCGCCCGCCACATCCTCGGCGAGATGACCGAGGACGAGCTGCCGCTTCCCGTCACGCCGCCGGAGGCGCAAGGCTTCCGGCCGATCCGCGAGGCCTGGTACGAGGCGGGCGCGCAGATCGCCCATCTCTCCGCCCGCGTCTGACCCCTCTTCGCGCCGGGCTCCGGCCCGCGCCCTCTTTCGCCCCATCAAGGATTTCCGCCATGAACGTCCACGCCGCCGCTCCGGGCCCCTCGCTCGCCGCCGAGACCGCCGCGATCCTCGATCGGCTGGGCGTTCCGTCCTCCCGCCGATCGGGCGGCACGCTCGCCGTCCGCTCGCCGGTGACGGGCGAGACGCTGGCGAATCTGTCCGCGATCGACGCCGCGGGCGCGGACGCCGCGATTCTGGCCGCCGACACGGCCTTCCGCGACTGGCGCCTCGTGCCGGCGCCGCAGCGCGGCGAGCTCGTGCGCCTTCTCGGCGAGGAGCTGCGCGCCCACAAGGCCGAGCTCGGCCGCCTCGTTTCGATCGAGGTCGGCAAGATCGTCTCGGAAGGGCTCGGCGAGGTCCAGGAGATGATCGACATCTGCGATTTCGCGGTCGGCCTGTCGCGCCAGCTCTACGGCCTCACCATCGCGACCGAGCGCGGCGAGCACCGGATGATGGAGACCTGGCACCCGCTCGGCACCGTCGGCATCATCTCAGCCTTCAACTTCCCCGTCGCCGTCTGGGCCTGGAACGCGGCGCTCGCGCTCGTCTGCGGCAATGCGACCGTCTGGAAGCCCTCGGAAAAGACGCCGCTGACGGCGCTGGGCACGCAGGGCCTCTTCGAGCGCGCGCTCGCCCGCTACCGGGACGCCGGCGGCACGGCGCCGGACGGGCTTTCCACCGTCCTTCTCGGCGGCCGCGACATCGGCGAGGCGCTGGTCGACCATGAAAGGGTGGCGCTCGTTTCGGCCACCGGCTCGACCGCGATGGGCCGGGCCGTCGGTCCCCGCGTCGCGAAGCGCTTCGGCCGCTCGCTTCTGGAACTCGGTGGCAACAATGCCGCGATCGTCTGTCCCTCGGCGGATCTCGACCTCACGCTGCGCGGCGTCGCCTTCGCCGCCATGGGCACGGCCGGCCAGCGCTGCACCACGCTGCGCCGCCTCTTCGTCCACGAGAGCGTCTACGACACGCTGGTCCCGCGCCTGAAGGCGGCCTACGCCTCGGTGCCGGTCGGCAATCCCCTCAGCGAGGGCACGCTGGTCGGCCCGCTGATCGACGCGGCGGCCTTTGCCGGCATGTCCCGCGCCCTCGACGCGGCGAAGGCGGCCGGCGGCACCGTGACGGGCGGCGAGCGGGTGGAGATCGCGGGGTCGCCGGACGCCTTCTACGCGCGCCCCGCCCTCGTCGAGATGCCGTCCCAGACCGGTCCGGTCGTCGAGGAGACCTTCGCGCCGATCCTCTACGTCATCCGCTACAGCGATTTCGACGAGGCGCTGGCGCTCCAGAACGGCGTGCCGCAGGGCCTCTCCTCCTCGGTCTTCACCAACGACCTGCGCGAGGCCGAGACCTTCCTGTCCGCGCGCGGCTCGGACTGCGGCATCGCCAACGTCAACATCGGGCCGTCCGGCGCCGAGATCGGCGGAGCGTTCGGCGGCGAGAAGGAGACTGGCGGCGGGCGCGAAAGCGGCTCCGACGCCTGGCGCGCCTACATGCGCCGCGCCACCAACACCATCAATTACGGCCGCACCCTGCCCTTGGCGCAGGGCGTGAAGTTCGACGTGGGTTGAGACCGCGCCGGAGGGCGTCGTCGAGCGCGCTGGGAGCGCGCGGGAACGTCGGTGCGAGGCGCCCCCCCCCCTCCGCCTGCCGGCATCTCCCCCTCAAGGGGGGAGATCGGCAGCTTCGACGGCAGCGATGATCGTGATCTCCCCCCTTCCTTGAGGGGGAGATGTCCGGCAGGACAGAGGGGGGCGCCTCGCGCCTCAATTCAAGCCTTTCCCTTCCTTACCCTCCCTCATTATCCTCCGCGTCGAACCCTTCCTCCCGGTCGAAGCCCCGCCCATGCAGACTCCCCGGCGCTTCCTGCCGTCGATCGCCCTTCTCAGCGCCTTCGAAGCGGCGGCGCGCACGGCGAGCTTCACGGCGGCGGCGCGGGAGCTCTCCCTCACGCAGAGCGCGATCAGCCGGCAGATCCGGCTGCTCGAGGCGCAGCTCGGCGTGGAGCTGTTTTCGCGCGAGCGGCAGACCGTGCGGCTGACGCCCGCGGGCGAAGCCTATGCGCGCGACATAAGGGACGCGCTCCGGCGCATCTCGGCGGCCTCCCTGAACCTTCGAGCCAATCCGCGCGGCGGCACGCTCAATCTCGCGATCCTGCCGACCTTCGGCACCCGCTGGCTGGCGCCGCGCCTGCCGGACTTTTTGGCGCGCCATCCCGGCATCACGGTCAATCTGGCGACCCGCCTCGTCGAGTTCGACTTCCGGCTGGACACGATGGATGCCGCGATCCATTTCGGATCGCCGACCTGGAGCGGCGCCGAGCACCTGAGGCTGATGGCCGAGGACGTCGCCCCGATGGCGAGCCCCGCCTTCGCAGCCGCGCGGCTCGGCGACCCTGCAAAGGCCGCGAGCGAGGTCGATGTCGCTCACCTGCGCGAGATGCCGCTCCTCCACGTGGTCTCGCGGCCCGATGCCTGGGAGCGCTGGTTCGCCGCGCACGGCATTTCGGCGGAGGGCGTGACGGGAATGCTCTTCGACCAGTTCGCGACGGTCGCCGCCGCCGCCATGTCGGGGCTCGGCGTCGCGCTGTTGCCGACCTTCCTCGTCGCGCGCGAGCTCGAGCGGGGCGAACTCGTCCTTCTCGGCGGCAAGCCCCAGCCATCCCACGAGCGCTACCATCTCGTCTGGCCGCCCGACCGCGCGGCCTACCCGCCGCTCGTGGCCTTTCGCGACTGGATCGGGGACGCGGCGAAGGCGTGAGGGATCGTGCGGCCACGCGCCGCAGACGCCCTCGCCCCGGTCATGAACGTAACGCTTCGCCGTCGAACGAGCGTCGCATTGGCGTGCGATTCTTCGGCGGGGATGTCAGGAGAGGACGATGCCACCCGCATGAGCCAGACCACGCCCGGGGAATGTCCCTGGCCCTACACCGCCGCCGAAACGATCGCCGATGCCATCGTCCACGCCTCCGGCCTCGTCCTGTCCGTCGCGGGAGCGGCGGTGTTTCTCGTGGCCATATCCAGCGGCGTGCCGGGCGCGGCCGTCGCTGCCGTCGCGGTCTATCTCGCGACGCTGATCCTCTCGATCTCGGCCTCCGCGGTCTACAATCTCTGGCCGGTCTCGCGCACCAAATGGCTGCTGCGCCGGCTCGACCATTCCGCGATCTACCTCCTGATCGCGGGCACCTACACGCCCTTCATGGTGGAGATGGGCCTCGGCTGGATGCTGGCCGGCGTCTGGGCGATCGCGCTTCTGGGCGTCGGGCTGAAGCTGCTGATGCCCGGCCGCTACGACCGGCTTTCCATCGCGCTCTATCTCGCGCTCGGCTGGAGCGGCGTCGCGGTCTGGGACCGGCTGGACGTCCTGCCGGAAAACGTCGTCCTCCTGATCGTCGCGGGCGGTCTCGTCTACTCGCTCGGCGTGATCTTCCATCTCTGGGAGAGCCTGCGCTTCCAGAACGCGATCTGGCACGCCTTCGTGCTCGTCGCGGCCGCCATCCACTATCTCGCGGTGTGGACGGCGGTCGCGGGCATGTAGGCATGGACCGGCTCCGGACGGCGTCCGGTGGCGCGCCATGCCCAGCCCGAGCGGCGATCGAGCCTCTTGCCGCCGTTCGTCCGGCGGACCGACAGATCAGTCCTTGGCGCGCTCGACATAGGAGCCGTCTTCGGTGAGCACGACGACGCGCGTGCCGGGGCCGATATGGGGCGGAACGGTGGTGCGCACGCCGTTCGACAGGATCGCCGGCTTATAGGACGAGGAGGCCGTCTGGCCCTTCGTCACCGGCTCGGTCTCCATCACCTCGAAGGTCGCGCGCTGCGGCAGGACGATCGAGATCGCGACGCCGTTGAACTGCGAGACGAAGACGGCCATGCCTTCGAGAAGGTAGGGCGCCATATCGCCGACCACGCTTTCCGACACCGCGACCTGGTCGTAGGTCTCGGGATTCATGAAGTGGAAGCCCTCGCCGTCCGCATAGAGGAACGTGTGCTCGCGCTCCTCCACGAAGGCGCGCTCGACGGACTCGGTCGTGCGATAGCGTTCGGAGACCTTCACGCCGTCCTGGATGCGGCGCATGTCGAGCTGCGTGACCGGCGTTCCCTTGCCGGGATGGATGTTCTCGGCAGCGAGAATGACGTAGAGCTTGCCGTCGTCGCGCTCGACGACGTTGCCCTTGCGGAGCGAGCTGGCAATGACCTTCACCACGGGCGTAGAACCTTCAAAACGAACCATAGATCGTCGCGGTCGCCCGCGTCCTCGCGCTTCGCCTAACCCATCTTGGGCCCCTTCGCCAGTCGAGGCGCACCGGGATCGCGCGCCAAAGCGCGGCGCAGACCGCCTATCCAGGCTTTGCAACAGCCTCTAGAAGCCGCCGACATGGACCAAGCCTCGCCCCTCTGGACGCCCGACGTCCATGCCGACCGCCGCCCGCGCCTCCTCCTGCGCAACAAAATCGCCTCCGCCGTCCGCGCCTTCTTCGAGGCGCGCGACTTCGTTCCCGTCGAGACGGCCTCGCTCCAGGTCTCGCCCGGCAACGAGGCGCATCTCTCCGCCTTCGCGACCGAGGCGATCTCGACGGGGGGAACGCGCACGCCGCTCTATCTCCACACCTCGCCGGAATTCGCGTGCAAGAAGCTGCTCGCGGCCGGCGAGCGGCGGATCGTCTCCTTCGGGCCGGTCTGGCGCAACCGCGAGCGCGGGCCCCTGCACCATCCCGAATTCACGATGCTCGAATGGTACCGGGTGGAGGAGCCCTACGAGGCGCTGATGGGCGACACGGCCGCGCTGATCGCGCTCGCGGCGGGAACGGCCGGCACGGGCCGGCTGAGCTTTCGCGGACGGGAGGCGGATCCCTTCGCCGAGCCGGAGCGCCTGACGGTCGCCGAGGCCTTCCGGCGCTTCGCCGACATCGACCTCCTCGCCACCGTCGCGCCCTCCGGCGAGACCGACCGCGACGGCCTGAAGGCGGCGTTGACGCAGGCCGGCCTTCGCACGGCCGAGGACGACGGCTGGGCCGACCTCTTCAGCCGCGTCATGGTGGAGCGCGTGGAGCCGCGGCTCGGTTTCGGCCGGACGACCATCCTTTACGAATATCCCGTCGCCGAGGCCGCGCTCGCCCGTCCCGCGCCGCACGATCCCCGCGTCGCGGAGCGGTTCGAGGTCTATGCCTGCGGCGTCGAGCTCGCCAACGGCTTCGGCGAGCTCACCGACGCCGCCGAGCAGCGTCGCCGCTTCGAGGCCGAGATGGACGAGAAGGCGCGGGTCTACGGCGAGCGCTATCCGATCGACGAGGATTTCCTCGCCGCGCTCTCCATCATGCCGCAGGCGGCGGGCATCGCGCTCGGCTTCGACCGGCTGGTCATGCTCAGCGTCGGCGCCGCGCGCATCGAGGACGTGATCTGGTCGCCCGTGCCGGAGACGCCCCGATGAAGCTCTCGAGCGCGAGCGCCCTCGTCGAGGCCGGGATCGCGCCGGCCGAGCACCTCGCGAGCCTCGACCGCGTCGCCGCGCGCTATGCGATTTCGATCACGCCGGACATGGCCGCGCTGATCGAGACGGCCGACGACGGCATCGGGCGGCAGTTCGTGCCGCGCGCGGAAGAACTCGTCAGCCGGCCGGAGGAACGCGCCGATCCGATCGGCGATGCGGTCCATTCGCCCGTCCCCGGCATCGTCCACCGCTACGGCGACCGCGTCCTCCTGAAACCGCTGCATGTCTGCCCCGTCTACTGCCGCTTCTGCTTCCGCCGGGAGGTCGTCGGGCCGGACGGCGAGGGCAGCCTCACCGAGGCCGAGCTCGACGCCGCGCTCGCCTATATCGCCGCCCATGACGAGATCTGGGAGGTCGTCGTCACCGGCGGCGATCCGTTCCTCCTGTCGCCGAGGCGGCTGGAGCGCATCGCCTCGGCCTTGGCGGAGATCGATCACGTGAAGGTCCTGCGCTTCCACACGCGCGTTCCCACCGTCGATCCCGCCCGCGTCACGCCGGCGCTCGTCTCCAGCCTGAAACATTTCGGCGGCGCGGTCTTCGTCGCCCTTCACGCCAACCACCCGGCGGAGTTCACGCCGGCGGCGCGGGATGCCATCGCGCGGGTCGTCGATGCCGGCATTCCCATGATCAGCCAGTCCGTGCTGCTCGCCGGCGTCAACGACGACGCCACGACACTGACCGCCCTGATGCGGGCCTTCGTCGAGAACCGCGTGAAGCCCTACTATCTCCACCAGGGCGATCTCGCGCCGGGCACGTCGCATCTGCGCACCACGATCGAAGCCGGACAGGCGCTGATGGCGGGCTTGCGCGGGCGCGTCTCCGGCCTTTGTCAGCCGGCTTATATCCTGGATATTCCGGGCGGCTACGGCAAGGTTCCGATCGGGCCGGACTATCTGGAACGGGAGGATGGGACCTGGCTGGTGAGCGACCCCGACGGGCGGCGGCATCGCTATCCGCCGGAAGGGTGACGTGGATCGGTCGGGTCGGAGCCGGGCGGTTGGGGGTGGTATGGTCGGCGCGAGGCGCCCCCTCTGGCCTGCCGGCCATCTCCCCCTCAAGGGGGGAGATCGGCAGCTTCGGCGGTCGGCGACAAGCCTGGATATGAACCAGGAGAGAGTGATCCCCCCCCCCTTGAGGGGGAAATGCCGGCAGGCAGAGGGGGGCGCCTCGGGCAGGCCGCGCAAGACCGTGCCTCCACCCTCGCAACCCTTGCAGAACGACGGCTTTGGCAACAGACCCCGACGCCGGAGGAAGAGCCTCAACGCCGCTCGGGCGGTATCCTCCGCCACCGGTATTCGGACGATACCGCCGTCACGGCGTGTTGCGCAGACGCCCTTCGAGAAGGTCCAGCACCGCGCGGCCGGCCTGCATGACGTTCGTGCCGGGACCGAACACCGCCGCGACGCCGGCCGCCATCAGCGCGTCGTAATCGGCCCGCGGCACGACCCCGCCGCAGACGACGACGATGTCGCCGCCCCCTTGCGCCTTCAGGGCCTCGACGAGCTGCGGCATCAGCGTGAGATGGCCGGCGGCCAGCGAGGAGACGCCGACGACGTGGACGCGCTCCTTCACCGCAAGGCTCGCCGCCTCCTCCGGCGTCTGGAAGAGCGGGCCGGCGACGACGGAAAAGCCCATGTCGCCGAAGGCCGAGGCGATCACCTTGGCGCCGCGGTCGTGCCCGTCCTGCCCGAGCTTGGCCACGAGGATGCGCGGCTTCGTCGCGAGACGGCCCGAGACCTCGGCGAGCCGCTCGCGCAGCGTGGCGAGTTCGGGATCGCCCTCGTAGGCCGCGCCGTAGATGCCGCCGACGACCGTCTGCCCCGCGACATGGTCGCCGAAGACGCCGCGCAGGGCATCGGAAATCTCGCCGACGGTGGCGCGAACGCGCGCGGCCGCGACGGCGCCCTCCAGCAGATTGCCCTCGCCCGTCCGCGCGATCGCCGCCAAGGCCTCCAGGGCGGAGGCGACCGCGCCGGAATCGCGCTGCGCCCGCGTTTGGGCGAGACGCTTCACCTGCGAGGCGAGCACGGCTTCATTGTCGATCGCGCGGAACTCGACCGCCGTCTCCTCCTCCAGCGCATAGCGGTTGACGCCGACGATCACCGCCTCGCCCCGGTCGACCTCGGCCTGTCGGCGCGTCGCCGCCTCCTCGATGAGGCGCTTGGGATAGCCGTCCGCGACCGCGCGGGTCATGCCGCCCATCGCCTCGATCTCCTCCATCAGGGCCCAGGCCTTGTCCGCCATCTCCGCGGTGAGGCTCTCGACATAGTAGGAGCCGGCGAGCGGATCGACGACCTTGGTGACGCCGGTCTCGTGCTGGAGGATCAGCTGCGTGTTGCGCGCGATCCGCGCCGAGGTTTCGGTCGGCAGCGCGATCGCCTCGTCGAAGGCGTTGGTGTGGAGCGACTGCGTGCCGCCGAGGACGGCGGCCAGCGCCTCGTAGGCGGTGCGCACCACATTGTTGAACGGGTCCTGCTCCTGCAGCGAGACGCCGCTCGTCTGGCAATGGGTGCGCAGCATCAGCGAGGTCGCGCGCTTCGGGCCGAAGCCTTCCATGATCCGCGTCCAGAGAAGGCGCGCGGCGCGCAGCTTGGCCGCCTCCATGAAGAAGTTCATGCCGATGGCGAAGAAGAAGGACAGGCGCGGCGCGAAATCGTCGACGTCGAGCCCCTTGGCCAAGGCGGCGCGCACGTATTCGCGCCCGTCGGCCAGCGTGAAGGCGAGCTCCTGCACGAGCGTCGCCCCCGCTTCCTGCATGTGGTAGCCGGAAATCGAGATCGAGTTGAAGCGCGGCATGCGGCGCGCGGTGTAGTCGATGATGTCGGCCACGATCCGCATGGAGGGCTCCGGCGGATAGATGTAGGTGTTGCGGACCATGAACTCCTTGAGGATGTCGTTCTGGATCGTGCCGGACAGGCGATCGGGTGCGACGCCCTGCTCCTCGCCGGCCACGATGTAGTTCGCGAGAATCGGGATCACCGCGCCGTTCATCGTCATCGAGACGCTCATCTCGCCGAGCGGTATGCCGTCGAAGAGGATCTTCATGTCCTCCACCGAATCGATCGCGACGCCGGCCTTGCCGACATCGCCGACGACGCGCGGATGGTCCGAATCGTAGCCGCGATGGGTCGCGAGGTCGAAGGCGACGGAGACGCCCTGCTGGCCCGCGGCGATGGCCTTGCGGTAGAAGGCGTTGGACGCTTCGGCGGTGGAGAAGCCGGCATATTGGCGGATCGTCCACGGCCGGCCGGCATACATGGTCGCGCGCGGACCCCGGACATAGGGCGAGAAGCCGGGGAGACCGCCGAGATGGGACAGGCCGTCGAGATCAGCCTCGGTGTAGAGCGGCTTCACGTCGATGCCCTCCGGCGTGTTCCAGACGAGCGCGTCGACGCCACCCTTCGTTTCCTTCGCGGCGAGCGCTGCCCACTCGTCGAGCGTCCGGCGATCCGTCATGGCTCGAAGCCTCCCTGAAGCGGGCGAGGGGAACGCCCCCGCCATGGCGGCGCCACGCTATCGCCGGCCCTCCGGCCTTGACAAGGCCGCCCTTGGGAGGGGTCCGATGCCGTGCCGCCGTCATCGCCTGTCGTCGGCGAAGCTCCGCTCCCATCGCCGAACGGCTACAGCCGGATGCGTCGATTTGAAAAGGATGCGATCCGATGACCACCCGACGCTTTGGACGAACGTCATGACCTACCTGATCCTGGCCGCCGCCATCGCCGCCGAAGTCGTCGCCACGACCGCCATGAAGGCCTCGGACGGCTTCACCCGGCTCGTTCCCTCGCTCGTCACGGTGGTCGGCTACGTCATCGCGCTTTATCTTCTCTCGATCAGCCTCCGGACCATTCCGACCGGGATCGCCTATGCCATCTGGTCCGGCGTCGGCATCGTCCTCATCGCCTTGATCGCCTGGATCGTCCATGGCCAGAAGCTGGATCTTCCCGCCGCCCTGGGAATGGCGATGATCATCGGCGGCATCTTCGTCATGAACGCCTTCTCGCGCTCCGCGCCCCACTGACCGCGACGCGGCGGAACGGCGGGTGTCCTCGATCGTCTGCGACCGTCGAAGCAGGCCGCGATCCACGTCCTCGACGAATTGGATTCACGGTCTCGGCGAGCCGCATTCACTTTATCGATGCGAAGGACTCGCGAAACCTGTGAATGGAGTGTTAACAGGCGCGCCGGACCGGGATGGACGTCTTCCCGCCTCACCCGCCGCGTGCCATGGTCGGCACCGGTGCGGAGTGGCGGTGGACGACACCGCTCGCATCCGAAATCCTTGTTTCCGGACAAGGCCTTACTTCAGGTCAAGGACAGTGACGATGAGCCAGACCGCACTTCGGAACGACAATGCCGACGACCTCGACTTCGTCGTCGACGAAGCCATCCGCGTTGCCGGCGGCGACATGCGGACCGCGATTCTCGGTCTGATCCGGGGCCAGCACCAGCTGGAAGCGGAGATGGGCAAGACCGTATCGGCCGTATCGGCCGGCTATGTCCGCCGCCAATTGCGCTGAGCCTCGAACGCGTCCGGAGCGGGCGCCCTCGCCGTCCAGGCCGTCGTGCCTGTCGCCGGACGGATCCTTTCCAGACCAGTCCGTCGGCGTCGCTCCGACACCCCCGGGCCGTGCCCTGTTCGGACATCCCGACTGACCGGCTCCCGCCGAGACGGCTCGTCCGCGGCCCGGCGCTTCGTCGCGCCGCGAGCCGGCGCCGCCGCGCCGCCATCCGTGCAGGCCGCGACCGGCTCGTCGCTCCGAAATGACCGCGCCCTTGCGACAACGGCCGTCCCGTCCTTCTCCGGCAATCGTCCGCGAGATGTCCGGAGGAACGGAACGAGCGCGGCCCGCGATGCGCAAGCGCCGTTCGCGAGCCTGGCTGGCCCACCTCGCCGACCGCAACCCATTGATGATCTTCCGTAGAGTTTCGGCAAGTCTTCATCGGAAGCTGCCGTCGGTGATGCAAACTGCCAAGCTTGTCTTTACGGTGAATTAGGAATTTTTCGATAGCCAACTATCGGTCGAAATCTCTCTTTTGACGATGGTGAGGAAGAGTTATCGGAATGCGGAAGGCGTTGGAACCCTTCTCGACTTCGACCAGCGGCACCGCTGCGGTCGAGTTTGCCATCCTAAGCTCTGTTTTCTTTATGCTGCTGCTGGGTCATTTCCAGATCGGCTATTCCCTTTATCTTCAGCACCGGTTGGACGACGCGACGACGATCGCCGCGCGCGCGCTCCAATTGGGCAGCGTCCAGAGGAGCGACGCCAACACGGCGGACAAGTTCAAGTCGTCCTACCTGTGTCCCCGGCTCGGAACGCTGTTCGACTGCGCCCGCGTGATCGCCGATTCCCGGATCCTGCCCGCGGCGAACGCCTCCTTCGACGGCGACCTCTGGGCGAGGACGCCCGTCGCCTCGCAGGCGCAGACGCCGTACTGCGTCGGATCGGCGGGTGAGTACATGTTCCTGCGGATCTCCTATCCGTCCCAGAGCCTTCTCGGCACCATCCTTCCCGCATCGATGTTCACGAGTTTCGACGGAAAGCCGGTGACGATGCTGCAATCCTTCGCGGCGCTGCGCATCGAACCGGTCGATGCCCGCCGCACCGGTGCCTGCACGTGAGGACCACGCCTCCGCCGGCCCCTTCGTCGCTTCCAAGGACCTTTGCCGCTGACCGCGGCGGCTCGGCCGCGCTGGAATTCGCCGTCGTCGTTCCGCTCCTCCTCGTGCTTCTCCTGGGAATGTTCGAGGCCAGCAAGTATCTTCAAACCGACAACCAGATCGTCCAGACCGTCGCCATGACGGGTCAGATGGCGTCGCAGCTCCCGGCGAAATCCAGCGTGGAAGACGTGCAGCGGATCTGGGGGGCCGCACCCTTGATCGCGCCCGAAGCGGCCGCGATCGCCCGGAAGAAAGGCTCGGCCGCGTGGAGCAGCGTCCTCGCGCTGACGATCACGAGCGTCGCCTTCACCAAGACGGTCGCCAGCTGCACCGCCTCCTGCGACTACGAGGCGAAGGTCGCCTGGAGCGTCGGGGCCTCGCCGGCCGCCTGCGGCAAGTTGCAGAAGGCAGCCAACGACGCGGCCCCGAGCCGGACCGCCGTCCCCGCGCAGCTCTACGGCGAGGGCAGCGCCATCTCGGTCTTCGCAAGCCTCTCCTACGAGCCCCGCCTGTCGTCGGTCGCCGCCTTCCTGCCGGGGATGGGAACGGCCTTCACGACCGGCATGACCGAAGCGGGCTGGTTCCAGCCGCGCAACACCGCGCAGATCGTCCTGTCCGCGTCCGGCAGCGGGTCGCCGCCCTTCACGTTGTGCTCCGAGGTGAACAAATGAAGCGCTCGACGCTGCGGGCCTTCGGGCGGGACAGGCGCGGAAACTTCGCGATGATCTTCGGCCTCTCGCTGATTCCCCTTCTCGGCATGTCGGGCCTTGCGACGGATTACGCCAAGTCCACTCTCGTCAAGCGACGGCTCGAACTGGCCATCGACAGCGCCTCGCTCGCGGCGATCCGCAAGTCGATCGACCTCATCAACGAGGGGAAGACGACGCAGGCCGAGGCCATCGCCGCCGGCGAGGCGGAGGGCCGGACCTATCTCAACGCCCAGTCCAGCCGCCTCCTCGATTCCGCGCTCAGCCTCGCCAGCGTCAAGATCACGGTGAGCGGCGCGACCATCTCCTCGCAGGCCGACTATGCCGCCGGAGTTCCCACGGTCTTCGCCCGGCTCATCGGCGTCAACGACTTCCAGGTGCAGGGACGCTCCAGCGCGGCGGCGATGCTGCCGCCCTATGTCGACGTCCACGTTCTCGTCGACATCTCGCAATCCATGGGCATCGGCGCCACCGCGGTCGACCAGGAGCGCATCCGCACCATGCAGGTCCGTCGCTTCAGCGGGTCGACCTCCAACGTCGACCAGAACGGCTGCGTCTTCGGATGTCACATCATCCAGGGCGAGTTCAAAAGCAATTCCAACCTCTATGCCACGAAGACGACCTACGAGATGGTGCAAGAGAACGGCGCGCGGATGCGCATCGACGTCGTGCGCGACGCCTTGCAGAAGCTCGCGAAGTCGCTGCTCGAGAACGAGACCAAGCGCTATCGCCTGTCCGTCCACACGTTCCATTCGACCTTCGAGACGGTGCTGCCCCTCACCGCCGACGCGACCACGGCGGCCGTCGCCATCTCGAAGATCGCACCCTCGACTTGGGGCGGGGGCACCAATGCCCATGTGGCCTTCCGCGACCTCAACAAGGTCATCGCGACGCCGGGCGACGGCCTGACCCCGGCCAAGGCGACCGCGATCACGATCGTGATGACGGACGGCATCGAGGACACGCAGATGGAGTTTCCCGAACAGGACGGGATCATCTGGGATCCGAACTTCGTCTACGACAACCCCTATGCCGAGGATTGGGGCGGACGCATCCAGTCCTTCGATCCAGCGATGTGCAAGCCGATGAAGGACCGCAACATCCGGGTGATCGCGATGAACACCAAGTATCTCATCCCGGCGAAGGACACCAACCCGAAGTTCCTGGCGATCCGGGACTGGCTCTATACCTATATCGAGGGCAACATGGCCAAGTGCGTCAGTTCCAAGACCGATTATTACGACGCCTCCAGCCCCGAGGACATCGACCTCGCGACGACGCAGATCATCTCCTCGATCGCCCAGCCGATCGCCCTCACGGAATAGAGCGGTTCGCCAGCGATCCGGGGCGGTAGCCGGCCTCCAGCAGCCGCACGGCCGAGACGACGCCGTCGATGACCGGCAGGCCGAACCGCGCGGAGAACGCCCCGGCGAGATCGGCCATGCCGGCGCAGCCAAGGACGATCGCGTCCGGCCGGTCCTCGGCGATCGCGCGGGCGATCTCGGCGGCGACGGTCTCGCGCGCGGACCCGCCCTCTTCCTCCAGCGCCAGGACCGGAACCTCCGAGGCCCGCACCTTGAGGCAGGCCTTGCCCAGCCCGTAGGCCGCGATGTTCGCCGCGATGATCGGGACCGACACCGACAGCGTCGTGACGACCGAGAAGAGCCGGCCCCCTTCGGCTGCAACGAGGAAGGCGGCCTCCCCGATGCCGAGCACGGGCGCGCCCGAGCGGCCGCGCGCCTCCAGGAGCGCGGTGTCGTCGAAGCACGCGACGACGAAGGCATCGGCCGCGCTCCGCTCGCGCTCGAGGATCGCGAGGAGCCCCGGCCTCGCCGCCTCGCCGTCCGCCTCGCCCTGGATGGAGGGCGGCCCGTCCGTGTTGGTGAAGGCGAGGATCGTCGTGCCGGCCGAAGCCGCCGCGCGCGCCGCCTCGGCGATTTTCTCGGTCATGGAGGCCGTGGCGTTCGGATTGACGAAGGCGATGCGCATCGTGGTCAGATCGTTCCCTTGCCGGCGTCCGAGGCGCCGCGCATCCGCCGCCGGCGGAGATAGAGGCCGGTGCCGAGCGTCAGCCCGATGACGAGGAAGGAGACGGTCGTCGTCATCGTCCCGAGCGCGTAGATGGCGGGGGTCGTGACGGTCGAGGTCAGGCCCTGGAGTTCCAGCGGCAGCGTGTTCGGACCGCCGACCGCCTGGCTGGTGCGCGCGATCTCGTCCCAGGACAGGGTGAAGCCGAAGAGCGCGACGCCGACGAGATAGGGCGAGATGATCGGCAGGACGACATGGCGGAAGGTCTGCCAGGGCGTCGCGCCGAGATCGCGGGCGGCTTCCTCGTAGGCCGGATTGAAGCGGTTGAAGACCACCAGCATGATCAGCATGCCGAAAGGCAGCGTCCAGGTGAGATGGGCGCCCAGCGCCGAGGTGAAGAGCCCCATGCTCGAACCGCTCGGCGGCGCGAGGCCGTAAGCCTTCAGGACATCGTCGAAGATCCGAAACTCCAGCGCGATGCCGAGCGAGACGACGATCGAGGGCAGGATCAGGCTCGCGATCGCGACGTAGAAGAGCAGCGTCGAGCCGATGAAGCGGCGGCGGAAGGCAAGGCCCGCCATGACCGACAGGACCACCGTCAGAACGGTCACCACGATGCCGAGCTTGGCCGAGCGCGCGATGGCCGCCCAGACGTCGACGACGCCGAGTCCCTGCCACAAGACCCCGAACCAGTGGAGCGAGAAGCCGCGCATCGGGAAGGTCAGCCCGCCCTCCGGCCCCTGGAAGGAGAGAATGAAGATCGTCAGCGTCGGTCCGTAGAGGAAGAGCACGAAGAGCGCGAAGAAGCCGGCGAGATAGTAGAAGGCGGGGGATCTCGTCTCGGACATCTCAGGATGCCTTCCGTGGCTTCGAGGTTGAGGACGGCCGGGTGATGTGCGGCCCGGCTCCCGAAGACGGGCCCCGTCGATGCCGGCGGCATCGGGCATCGCCGACGACGCCGATGCGGGCGGACAGCGCCGGCCGTCCGTCCCTTGAAGCCAGGGAGGACATCCTAAAGCTCCTTCCTGATGTCGACGAGGCGCGTCAGGGCGAAGATGATGAGGAGCACGGTCGCGAGCAGCACCACGGCGTTCGCCGCCGCGATCGGGAACTGGAGATAGGAGACCTCCACCGAGATCGTCTTGCCGACCGAGGCGATCTGCTGGCCGCCCATCAGACCGATCGTGATGAAATCGCCCATGACCAGCGTGATGACGAAGATCGAGCCGATCGCGATCCCGGTCTTCGACAGCGGGATGATCACGTTCCAGAGGATCTGCCAGCTCGACGCGCCGGCATCGCGCGCGGCCTCGATCAGCGAGCGGTCGATGCGCAGCATGGAATTGTAGATCGGCACGACCATGAAGAAGGTGAAGAGATGCACGAAGGTCAGCGTGACCGAGAATCTCGAATAGAGCAGCCAGTCCAGCGGCTGGTCGATCGCCCCGACGCCCACCAGCATCTGGTTCACCAGACCCTCGCGCCCGAGCAGCGGAATCCAGGAGATCATGCGGATGACGTTGGAGGTCCAGAACGGGATCGTGCAGATCAGGAACAGCGCCGACTGCACCTCGGGCGTCTTCACCTCGAAGGCCACGAAATAGGCCACGGTGAACCCGATCACGAGCGTCAGGAGCCAGACGATCGCGGAGAACTGCAGCGTCGAGACATAGGTCTTGAAGGTCGTGCAGAGCGTCGGCAACCGCGTGACGCAGCGGTCGAACACGTCCATGTAGTTCTGGAACTGGAAGGCCGGCTGGATCGAATAATTGTCGTAGGTCCAGAAACTGACCATCACGATGATCGCCAGCGGCACCACCAGGAACAACAGGAAGATCAGCGCGAACGGCGCCACCTGAAGATAGGGCGCGATGCCCATGCGTGCGGCCATGCGGCCTCCTGGCGTGAGAGAGCGGGGCTGCCGCCCCGAACCCGGCCCGGGAAGGAATTCCCGGACCCTTCTTTTTCTTTGTCGATTTCTTTGTCGATCCTTGGGGCGGGCCATAGGCCCACCCCGAGGATCGAAGCAGGACGACAGGGGGTGCAGGGGACGACCGTCCCCTGCAGGGGTCCGGGGATAGCGTCCCCGGTCTGGCCTCACGCGGCCACGAACTCGTTCCACTTGCGGATCATGTAGGCGTCTTCGTCCATGACCGCGTTCCAGCAGGCGACGGCGCCCATGCGCTGGTCGAAGGAGCCGCCGTCGCGGGTCGTTCCCTTCAGGGCGATGACCTGGCCTTGCGGGGACTTGATGTCCTGCTCGGCGGGCTTGCCCTCCATCCAGTAGGCCCATTCGTAGGCTTCCATGGAGGCCTTCGCGGTGGGGAGCACGCCGGAATAGTAGCCCTGGCGGTTGAGGAAGGCACCGGCCCAGCCCGAGAGGAACCAGTTGACGAACTCGTAGGCGACGTCGAGCTTCTCGCCTTCGAGCGTGGCAGGGAGCGCGAAGCCGGACGCCCAGGCGCGATAGCCTTCCTTCAGCGGCTGGAAGACGCAGTCGATGCCCTTGGCGCGCACGGCCGTGACGGCCGGCGACCACATGGACTGGATGACGGTCTCGCCCGAGGACATCAGGTTGACGCTCTCGTTGAAGTCGGACCAGAGGGCGCGGAACTGGCCGGCCTGCTTGGCCTCGATCAGCGTCTCGATCGTCATGTCGATCTCGTCGCGGGTCATGTTGCCCTTGTCGGGATATTTGTACTTGCCGGTCGCCTCGATCACCATCGCGGCGTCCATGATGCCGATCGAGGGGATGTTGAGGATCGAGGCCTTGCCCTTGAACTCGGGGTTCAGAAGTTCGGCCCAGCTCTCGATCGGACGCCCGATGAGGTCGGGACGGATGCCGAGCGTGTCGGCATTGTAGGTGGTGGGGATCAGCGAGATCCACTCGGTCGGCGTCGCCGAGAAGGCCTTGGACTTGTTCGCCTCTAGATAGAGCACCTTCCAGGGGGCGGTGCCCTGGTCGCCGATCTTCTTGCCGTCGATCTCGCCCTTGGTGAAGACGGAGGTGATGTTGTCGAATTCCTTGATGCGCTTGGCGTCCATGCCCATCAGATTGCCGGTCGGCACGAACTTCTTCAGCGCGAAATACTCGGTGTCGACGATGTCGAACGTGTTCGGCTGGGTGATGATGCGCTTGGTCACCTCGTCGGTCGTGACGGGCACGTATTCGATGGTGATGCCGAGGTCCTCCTTCACCTTGGCGGCGATCTCGGTCGACTGGTTCACGGCCGTGCCGAGATAGCGAAGGGTTTTCGCCTCCTGCGAGCGTGCGGTGCGAACGAAGGGAAAGCCCGTGACGGCGGAGCCGCCGACGAAGGCGACGCCGGCAGCGGTGCCGGTCTTCAGGAAGGATCGGCGGCTGAGGCCGGTCGGGTTCGTGTCGGTCATGGAAGGTCTCCTCTCGAGGTGCAGGCGGACGGGAAGGCGAAATGGAAAAGCGGGCGGTCAGGCGGCGGCGAGGCGGTACTCGTCGGCTTTCGACCAGTGGATCGGAATGCTCTGGCCGAGCTCGGCCGGGGCGGCGGCATAGGCCTCCTCGGGGATGACGGCGGTGATCTCGCCGGCCGCGCCGGCCGCGACGACGACGGTGACGGTGGAGCCGCCATATTCGACGCCGCGAACCTCGCCCGCCATCGTCCGAGCCTCCGGGCCGCCGGGCCCGAGCCGCACGCGGTCGGCGCGGATGGTCGATGCGCCGCCGTCGAGCTCCACGACGTTGTGCCCGCCCATGAAGCGCGCGACGAAGGCGGTGGCCGGGCGGTGGAAGACGTCCTGCGGGGAGCCGGCCTGCTCGATGCGGCCGTCCTTCATGATGACGACGAGGTCGGCGAGCGCCATGGCCTCGTCCTGCCCGTGCGTCACGTGGAGGAAGGAGATGCCGAGCTCGCGCTGCAGGCGCTTCAGCTCGGTGCGCACGCGAAGGCGCAGGAAGGGATCGAGCGCCGAGAGCGGCTCGTCGAGCAGGAGCATCGCGGGATCGGTGACGAGCGCGCGGGCGAGCGCCACGCGCTGCTGCTGGCCGCCGGAGAGCTGGGCCGGCATGCGCGTCGCGAACGGCCCGAGATCGACGAGCTCCATCACCTTCTGCGCCTTGGCATGGCGCTCGGCCTTGGCGACGCCCTTCATCTTCAGGGAGAAGGCGATGTTGTCGAGGACGGTGAGATGGGGAAAGAGCGCATAGCTCTGGAACATCATGGCGGTGCCGCGCCGGGACGGCTCGAGATTGGTGATGTTGGCCCCACCGAGCACGATGTCGCCGGAGGAGGCGATCTCATGGCCCGCGATCATGCGCAGCGTCGAGGACTTGCCGCAGCCGGAGGGGCCGAGGAAGCAGCAGTAGGTGCCGGCGGGAACCTTCAGGTCGATCGCGTCGACGGCGACGATATCGCCGTAGCGCTTGGTCACTTGGACGAGTTCCAGTGCGGCCTTGCTGCTCATGCGGGGGTGGTCTCCGGGCGTTTCGAAGGACCCCACGCACGCCGCGTGCCAAATGCGGCCGGACCGGTCGCAGCCACCTCTGCCGGGATCCCCGATGTCCCTGCGGCTTCGTCCCAGGGAGCGGCTGCCTCGATTCCAAGCGATGGCATCCGGATTGTGTACAGTTTTTGTGCACGGTTGATTTTGTCGCGCCGGGCGTGATCTTCTGCTGCGACGCAACGAGGGGCAGGCGAGGATCATGAGCACGGCCGGGCAGCGGCGGGACGGGTCGGAACCGTCCTGGGTCTCGATCTACGACGGACTGCACAACGCCATCATCCGCCATCGTCTCGACCCCGGCGCCAAGCTCGTGGAGGACGAGATCGCGGAGGTCTACGGCCTCAGCCGCACGGTGGTGCGCACGGCGCTGCAGGCCCTGGCGCGCGACGGCGTCGTCGTGTTGCAGCGCCATCGCGGGGCGAGCGTCGCCCGACCCTCGCCGGACGAGGCCAGGGAGATCTTCGAGGCCCGGCTTCTCATCGAGCCGCGCATCGCCGAAATGGCGGCGGGGCGCATGACGGCGGCGGACGGCGCGCGGCTGCGCGCCTGCCTCGACGCGGAGCATGCGGCCATCGCACAGGACCAGCCGCGCGAGGCGGTGTTCCTCTCGGCGGAATTCCACCGGGTGATCGCCGGGCTGGCGGGCCATGCGGTTCTCGCCGGCATCCTCGGCGATCTCCTCTCGCGCTCCTCGCTGGTCGTGGCGCTCTACTGGCGACGGCCGGAGACGATCTGCGAGACCCATGCCCATCATGGCATCGTCGAGGCCCTGGAGGCCCGCCATGCCGCCGACGCGGGCGCGGCGATGTCCCGCCACCTCGCCGAACTCCTGGCCGGCCTCGATCTGTCGGAGCGTCCCCCGCACCGCTCCAATCTGGCGGACGCCATCGGATTGCCGGCCAGAGGCTGAACTTTTGCATGCGATTTCACGGCATCCTGTATGCAGGATGACCGGGAGTTGGATTGCGCCGGACGGAGCGCGAGCGCTAAGGAAGGCCCCTAGCGGAGCCGGCGAGACAGGATCGGAGCGGACATGGCGTCAGAATCGGGCAAGCCGGACCGGGTCGGCGCGATCTGCCGGGCCATCCGCAGCGCCATTCTGGAGCGTGCGCTGTCGCCCGGCGACAAGCTGCCGGAGGATGCGCTCGGCGAACGCTTCGGCGTCAGCCGGACGATCGCCCGCCACGCACTGGGTCAACTCGCCTCGGAAGGGCTCGTCGAACTTCGGCGCAACCGGATCGCCGTGGTCGCGACGCCGTCCTTCGACGAGGCACGCGACGACTTCGACATTCGGATCGAACTCGAGGGCCTCGTGGTGAAGGCTTTGGCAGGACGACTGACGCAGGCGCAGATCGCGACGCTGGAGGCGATGGTCACCGCGGAAGAGGCCGCTCACGGCGGCTCGGAGGCGCAGTCGCTTCGCCTCGCAACGGAGTTTCACGTGAAACTCGCGGAGATGACGCAAAAGCCGGTTCTCGTGCGGTACGTGAGCGAGATCGCCTATCGGTCCTGCCTCGCGCTCTCGACCTTCGGACGGCCTCATTCCTCGGAATGCGCCGTCGCCGAGCACCGGGGCCTGATCCAGGCCCTGGCATCCGGGGGCGTCGAAACGGCGACGGCGCTGATGGACGAGCATCTGGAATCGGTTGCCCAGCGCGCGCTGCTGGTGCCGACGGAACGCCGCGACCGCGACCTGATGGAGGTGCTGGCGCCCTATGCCGCGGCCGAGATGCCGCCCACCCGCCGCGGCGGCACGGGAAAGGCGTGACGGCATGGCCTCGTCCGGCCCGCCGAGACCCGAGCGGCCGAGACCCGAACGACCGGGCTCCGTTCAGCGGCGAAGGGCGGGATCGAGGATCCACTCGGCACTGTCGTTCCAGACGTCCATCTTCACGATCTTGCCGTCCCTGACCTCGAACCGATCGACATAGCGATTGCCGTCGAACGGGGTGCCGTCGAGCCATTCTCCGTAGAGATGGCCGATGGAATAGACGACCGTCCCGTTATCGCCCGGCGCCACGTCGAAGCGCAGCATCCGTTTCTTGACCCATTTGTAGCGGGCCGCGTTGACGGAGGTGGGGCCGCGCGGATGATCGAAGACCCGCCCGCCCGTGAAGGTGATGGTGCAGCCCGGCGCCATGTAGGTCGCGGCGCTGTCCGGGTCCGGCACCATCGACGCCTCGAGATAGTCTCGCACGATCTCGGCGTCGCCGATCGACGGCGTTTCGGGGGTGCTGCTCGCTTCGTGGATCATCTCGAAAAATTCCTTTGCAATCCCTGGAAAGGATCATACAGTTTGACTGTCAAAGTGCATGCAGTTTTATTGAGCATGTCCTGATGACGAAATGTGCAGCTGCCCATCCTTCTTGCCATCGGACCGGCCCGACCGGCCCTCGCCCCGATCCCCGTCTCCAGGAGAGCCTCATGCGCCGCTCAACCTTCCTTGCCGCCGCCGCGGCCTTCATGGTCTTCGCACCGGCCGCCGCGAGCATCGGGGCTGCGAAGGCCGAGATGCTGACCGTCGGCGCCAATATCGGCAACGTGCCCTGGGAGTTCCAGGACGAGAAGGGCGAGACCGTCGGCTTCGAGGTCGAGCTCGCGACCGAGGTCGCCAAGCGGATCGGCTTCGAGGGCGTCGCCATCGAGAACATTCCCTTCAACGGCCTGTTCTCGGCCGTGCAGTCCGGCCGCATCCAGGCCGCGATCTCCTCGATCACCATCACGGCCGAGCGCCTGAAGTCGGTGTCCTTCGCCCAGCCCTATTACGACAGCGACCAGTCGCTCTCCGCCCTCGCCGCCTCGGACGTCAAGGGAACCTCCACCCTCAAGGGCAAGATCGTCGGCGTCGACACCGGCTCGACCGGCGACATCTACGCGACGGCCCATCAGGCCGAGTTCGGCATTACCGAGATCCGCCGTTTCGAGGGCCTCGCTCCCGCCATGCTCGACCTCGGCAATGGCGGCATCGACGGCTACATCTCCGACATCCCCGCCGTCGCCTACTACATCAAGGACAAGCCGCAGTTCACCGTCGTCGAGCGCATCAAGACGGGCGAGCAGTATTCCATGATGTTCGCCAAGGATTCGGAGCTGACGGCCAAGGCCAGCGAGGCGATCACGGCGCTGAAGACGGAAGGCTTCATCGCAAAGCTGCACGAGAAGTGGTTCGGCATGAAGCCCGAGGCGACGACGAGCTCGGTCGCGGTGGCCGAAACGCCGAAGACCACGAACTGATCCCCGCAGGCCGGCCGCATCGGCCGGGATCGGCCGCCTTCTCTCCCGCTGCGGGGAGAAGGCGCGTCGCGGGACGGGGCCTGACGCCGTCGTCCCTTCATCCGGCCGTGCGACGCCATCGAAAGCTCGAATGGACATCGTCTCCACCTTCTTCAACGTCGAGGTGCTCTGGCGCTCGCTGCCACTGCTCCTGTCCGGGCTCTGGCGCACGATCCTCCTCGGCGTCCTCTCCATCGCGCTCGGCCTCGTCTTCGGCATCCTTCTCGCGCTCGTCCGGCTCTATGCGGCCAAGCCCCTCCGGCTGCTCGCCATCGTCTATATCGACGTGTTCCGCGCCCTGCCGGTGCTGGTCTGGCTGGTCCTCGTCTACTACGCCTTTCCCTTTCTCGGCATCCGCTTCTCGCCCTTCGTCTCCGCCTGCTTCGCGCTGACGACGGTCTCGGCCGCCTATGCTGCCGAGATCTTCCGGGCGGGCATCGAGGCGATTCCGCGCGGGCAGTTCGAGGCGGCCCAGGCCATCGGCCTGTCGCCGCTCCTCGTGATGGCCAAGGTGATCCTGCCGCAGGCGATCCGCATCGTCATCCCGCCGCTGACCAACAATTCGATCAACGTTCTGAAGGACACCGCGCTCGCCTCGGTGGTCGCCCTTCCCGATCTTCTGAAGCAGGCGACGCAGGCCCAGGCCCTCGCCGCCAATCCGACCCCGCTCATCGGAGCGGCGATCCTCTATCTCCTCCTCCTCCTGCCGCTCGTGCGCATCGTCTCGCGCTTCGAGAAGGGCAGGGAGCGCCGCGGCCGGCCCTGACGGGCCCGCCGCGCTTCGACCGTTTCAAGGACTGCGATCATGACCGCTCTCGATCTCGACTTCGTGCGCCACCAGTTTCCGGGCCTTTCCTCCGACTGGGCCTTCATGGACAATGCCGGCGGCAGCCAGGTCCTGCGCCGCGTCGCAGACCGCATGCACGAGCATCTTCTCAACGCCGCGGTGCAGACCGGGGCCAGCTACGCGCCGAGCCAAGAGACGACCCGCCGCGTCAGCGCCGCGCGGGAGGCCTTCGCCCGCTTCATGAACTGCGATCCCGGCGAGATCATCCTCGGTCCTTCCACGACGATCCTCCTGCGGTTCCTGTCGGAGGCGATGACCGGCCGCCTGCAGCCAGGCGACGAGATCATCCTCACCAATGTCGACCACGAGGCCAATATCGGGCCGTGGCTGAAACACGCCGCGCGCGGCATCGTCGTCAAATGGTGGCGCTGCGACCCCCAGACCTTCGAACTCGACCTCGAAGAGCTGAAGCGGCTGATGACGCCGAAGACCAAGCTCGTCTGCGTCACGCACGCCTCGAACATCCTCGGCACGATCAACCCGATCGCCGACATCGCCGACATCGTGCACGAGGGGAAGGCCGAGCTCTGCGTCGACGCGGTCGCCTATGCCCCACACCGCGCGATCGACGTGAAGGCGCTCGGCGCGGACTATTACGTGTTCAGCGTCTACAAGGTCTTCGGCCCGCATTTCGCGGTCATGGCGGGCTCGCGCGACAAGCTGCTCGAACTCGACAACATCTACCATTACTTCTTCGACAAGAGCCGCGTGCCGCACAAGCTGGAGCCCGGCAACGCGAGCTACGAGGCGGCCTACGGCTCGATCGGCTCCGTCGATTATGTCGAGGAGCTGGGAAAGCGGGCGGGCGCCGGCGCGGGCCGGCCGGCGATCGAGGCGGGCTTCGACGCGATCGCGGAGCAGGAGGAGGTCCTGACGCGCCGCCTCATGGACTTCCTGACGAGCCGCAATTCGGTCCGCATCATCGGTCGCCGCTCCACGGACATCGCCGACCGCGTCTCCACCGTCTCCTTCACCGTCGGCGCGGAAAGCTCCAAGCGCATCGTCCAGGCCGTCGACGAGGCCAAGGTCGGCATCCGCTACGGCGACTTCTACGCCCGGCGGATCGTCGAGGAGCACGGGCTCGGCGCGACGGAGGGCGTCGTGCGCGTCTCCATGGTCCACTACAACACCGAGGCCGAGGTCGACCGGCTGATCGCGGCGTTGGAGCCCAACCTGTGACGCCGCCCTTCGATCTCGTGATCCGGGGCGGGACGGTCGCCACCGCCGCCGACGTCTTCGCCTGCGACGTCGGGATCCGCGACGGGAAGATCGCGGCGCTGGGGACCGGTCTGGCGCCTGCCCCGCGCGAGATCGACGCGACCGGACTCTACGTCCTGCCCGGCGGGATCGACCCGCATGTGCATCTCGCGCAGCCCTCCGGCGAGAGCATCACCATGGCGGACGGGTTCGAGAGCGGAACCCTGTCGGCCCTCTTCGGCGGCAACACGACGATCATGCCCTTCTGCCTCCAGGAGAAGGGGCACAGCCTGCGCGCGGCGCTCGGCGCCTATCACGCGCTGGCGGAGGGCCAGTGCTACACCGACGTCTCCTTCCACCTCATCGTCTCCGATCCCGCGCCCGCCGTGCTCGGACAGGAGCTGCCGGCGCTGGTCGCCGACGGCTACACGTCCTTCAAGGTCTTCATGACCTACGAGGGCCTCCGGCTGAACGACGCGGAAATCCTCGGCGTCATGGACACGGCGCGGCGGACGGGCGCGCTCGTCATGGTTCATTGCGAGAACGAGGACGCGATCCGCTACCTGATCGGCCGGCACGAGGCGGCGGGCGATGTGGCACCGCGGGCTCACGCCACCACGCGGCCCGTCGCCGCCGAGCGCGAGGCGACCCACCGCGCGATGTCGCTGGCCGAAATCGTCGACGTTCCCGTCGTGATCGTCCACGTCTCGAACGGTCCCGCGATCGAGGAGATCCGCCGGGCCCGCGCGCGGGGCCGCAAGGTCGTCTCCGAGACCTGCCCGCAATATGTGATGCTCACGGCCGGGGATCTCGACGGCATGGACTGGGAGGGCGCGAAGTTCGTCTGCTCGCCCCCGCCGCGCGACGCGGCCGCGCAGGCGGAATGCTGGACGGGCATCGAGGACGGCACGTTCGACCTCTTCTCCTCCGACCATTGTCCGTTCCGCTACGACGATCCCGAGGGCAAGCTGAACCCGAAGGGTGCCGTGAACTTCCGCCACATCCCGAACGGCATTCCCGGGGTCGAGACGCGGCTGCCGATCCTCTTCTCGGAGGGTGTCGTCAAGGGACGCATCGATCTCCAGCGGTTCGTCGCCCTCACCGCGACGAACCCGGCCAGGATCTACGGCCTCTCGGCCAAGGGCTCGATCGCGATCGGCCTCGACGCCGACATCGCACTCTGGGACCCCGCGGCCAAGCGCACCATCCGCCATGCCGATCTCCACGACGGCGCGGATTACAGTCCTTACGAGGGCGTCGAGGTCACGGGTTGGCCGGTGACGGTCCTTCTCGGCGGACACGTCATGATCGAGGGCGGCCGGCTCGTCGGCGGCAAGGGCGCGGGACGCCATCGCGCGCGGGCCTTGTCGTCGCTGACGCACCGGACCGCCGAGTCCGTGGCGTCCTGAACCTCGCCTTGCGGTTCCACCGACTCGGACGCGGGACGCGGAACGGCCCTTCGCGGCGGAAAGATCGGCGCGGACCATCCGGGATCGTGACAAAGGCGCGTCGCATCAGGACGGCGGCGGGGTCGCGATTCATCCTTCGCACGAGCTCGCGATTGACTCGCTGCAGCGCTGCGTTGAACATCGATCCCGGAACCGGGTGAGCCGTTCCGGGAAAGCGCCATGTCGAAGCACCCTCAGCGCCTCTGGGTTTCGAGGAGCGGCCGTTCGGCCGG
This sequence comes from Aureimonas sp. Leaf454, assembly GCF_001424685.1. Classification (GTDB taxonomy): domain Bacteria; phylum Pseudomonadota; class Alphaproteobacteria; order Rhizobiales; family Rhizobiaceae; genus Plantimonas. The sequence goes on along the minus strand of NZ_LMQT01000024.1, from coordinate 167,686 downwards.
CGCCCGCCCGCTCCATCGCCGACGCCAACGCCAACGCCTCGAGACCGGCCGCCCTTCCGACGCCTCGGGCGGCGACGGGGCCGTTGTCGTGGTCCGGCTCCCTTCATGAGACGGCGAACCGAGCCGCATCCCGCGTTCCACGGGAACCTTCCCCTCGACGTCGTGGCCGGGCGCGGATCGATCGCCGAGCAAGTCGCCAACCGCATCCTGGCGCTCCTGAAAGGCGGCCATCTCAGATCCGGCGAGCGTCTTCCGACCGAGCTCGAGATGACGAAGGCCTTCGGCGTCAGCCGCTCGCCCCTGCGCGAGGCGCTGAAGGCGCTGGCCCTCATGGGTGTCATCGAGAGCCGGCAGGGCGGGCGCTACACGGTCACCGACCTGTCGCCGAGCCGCCTCGTCGAGCCTTTCAAGCTCATGCTGTCGCGCGTCTCCTACAATCCCGTCGAACATCACGACGCGCGCAGCACGGTGGATCTGGAATGCGTGCGCCGTTGCGCCCTGCGAGCAGATCCCGCCCTGCGGACCCACATCCTGCACTTGTCCGAAACGGGATACCGCTTCATCGAGGACCCCGACGCCTATGTCGTTCTCGACCGGGAGTTCCACAGCGCGATCTACCTCGGCAGCGGCAACGGCTTCCTCGAAACGCTCGCGCGGGGGCTCTACGAGATCGGCGGAGAGGCGCGCAGCGGGCGGCTGCGGCGGCCGGACCTGATCGCGGCCAGCTGCGATGAGCACCGCCGCGTCGCCAAGCGCCTCGCCATCGGCGACGCGCAAGGGGCGGTGGACGCCTATCGCCGGCATCTCGATCAGGCGCGCGACACGACGCTTTCCACGCTGTCGGAGGAGCGTTCCGCGCTTCTCGACTGAGGCGCCCGGCCTTCATCCGGACCTCGGCCGGTCGCCCTCCCTGGCGGGATCGGCCTGTCCAGCCTTTGGGACATCCTCCCGCGATGTGCGGGTCCATGCGGGAGAGGTCCGGACAGTTCGGGAGACCTCGCGGAGCGGTTGCGCGCGGCGAAGCGCTCGACGGCGGCTTGACCGGGCGCTGGGGAACCGCCATTCGCCACGATCGGCCCGGCGGGCTTCAGAAGGCGGAGCACGCGCATGATTCCCTGGATCCACCTCGGCACCGCCGCGATTCCGGGCGCGGGCGAACTACGGCTGATGCGGCGGGGCACGGAATACTCGATCATGCTCGGCGGCAACGAGCTGATGAACAGCCGCCTCAGCGGATCGGAGGAAGCGCTGGCGACGCTGGCGGCCGAGCGCATCGGAGGGCGCGCGGCACCCCGCCTTCTCATCGGCGGGCTCGGCATGGGCTTCACCCTGCGCGCGGCCCTTGCCGCCTTCGACAGCCGATCCTCGATCGTGGTGGCCGAACTCGTGCCGGGCGTCGTCGACTGGGCGCGCGGCGAGATGGCCGAGATCTTCGCCGGCTCGCTCGGGGATGAGCGGGTTTCGATCGTGATCGAGGACGTTGCGCGAGTGATCGCCGAGGAGGGCGTCCAAGCGCTCGACGGAGCGAGAGGCGGATCGACCGGCGCGGCGAGGAGCGGGTTCGACGCGATCCTTCTCGATGTCGACAATGGCCCGGACGGGTTGACGAGCGGGGCGAACGACCGGCTCTACGGCGTGGCGGGTCTTGCCGCCTCGCTCCGGGCCCTGCGGCCGGGGGGCGTTTTGGCCATCTGGTCGTCGGGGCCGGACCCGGCCTTCGCGACGCGCTTCGGGCGGGCCGGCTTCGCCGTGGAGGAGATCCGCGTCAAGGCCGGGCGCGGGCGCGGCGCCCGCCATGTCCTCTGGTTCGGCAGGAAGCCCGGCTGACGGATCGGGCGGGGCGCTCCGGGCGCGGTTCGGCCGCGTCCGGTCAGAACTCCTCCCACTCGTCGGATCTCGGCTTCGGCGCGGCACCGCCGGCGCCGGTCGACCGCATCTGCGCGACCGGTGCCTTCGGGCGCGCCGAGGGGGCTGGCGCCGGCACGCGGCGAACCGGCTTGCCGGCTGCGGGAGCGCGGGACGGGCGGCTCGCCGTTCCCAGCTCGAAGCGCTCGGCGAGCGTCGCCAGCGCCTCGGTCTCGCTCGTCAGCTGCTGGGCGGCCGCGGTGGTCTCCTCGACCATCGCCGCATTCTGCTGGGTGACCTTGTCCATCTGGTCGGCGGCCCCCGAGACCTCCTTCAGCGACATCGACTGCTCGCGGGCGTTGCCGGCGATCTCCGACACGACGCGGTTCATCTCGGACACGCCGCCCAGAATTTCGGCGAGCGAGCGCCCCGTCTCGGAGACGAGTTCGACGCCGCGCCCGACCTGGGTCGCGGATGCCGCGATCAGTTCCTTGATCTCCTTGGCGGCCTCGGCCGAACGCTGGGCAAGGCCGCGCACCTCCTGGGCGACGACGGCAAAGCCTCTGCCCGCCTCGCCGGCCCGCGCCGCCTCGACGCCGGCGTTGAGAGCCAGAAGATTGGTCTGGAAGGCGATCTCGTCGATCACGCCGATGATCTTGCCGATCTTGTCGGACGACGCCTCGATCTGGCTCATCGCCTCGACCGCGCGGCCGACGATCGCCCCGCCCTTCTCGGCGTTCGCCTGAGCGGTCGCGGCGGTCGCACGCGCACTCTCGGCCTGGCCGGCGGTGGCGTTGATGCCCCGCGTCACGTCGGACAAAGCCGCGACGGTTTCCTCCAGGGAGGCGGCCTGCTGTTCCGTGCGCTGGGACAGATCGTCCGAAGCGATGGAGATTTCGGCCAGTCCGTCCCGGATCGTTCCGACGGATTCGACGACCTGCCCCAGGGCTCCCTCGAGCGTCACGACGGCGGCGTTGTAGGTCTGCGACATCGATGCGAAGGACGCCGGCAGGTCGTCGGAGACGCGCGCGGTGAGATCGCCGGCGGCGAGCTTGCGGAAGGCTTCGCCGAACGTCTCCATCGCCTGGACCTGCTCGGCATCGGCTTCGGCCTTGGCGCTCTCGGCCTTGCGGCGCTCGCCCTCCAGCGTATCGAGATAGACCGAGACGGCGTAGTCCATGTCGAGAAGAGCCGCCTTCACGACGGTCGCGATCTCGTCCGCCATCGACTTGGAGCGCTTGCGACCGAAGCGCGAGGGCCAGCGCTTTTCGACGAGCTGCCCGATCAGGCCTTCGAGGATCAAGGCATAGCCGCCGATGTACCAGCGGGGCTCGAGTCCGAGCTTGGCGTGTACGCGTCCGACGGCCGAGATACCCGCGACGTAATCGGCGTCGTACTGGCCGTCGGCGATGAGACCCCAATGCTTCATCTGCCGGCCCTTGGCGGATGCGATATGGGCCTCGTCGTTGAAGAAGCGGCGCGTGTGCGAATTGGCGCGCGCCTTGCTGTAGAACGCGTCGAGCGCGGGACCGATGCCCTCCGCGATGGTGGGCTTCAGCGCCTGGAGGCGCTCGCGGGCCGACGCGTCCAGACCAATGAAATCGAGGCGCTCGTTGAGTGAGGTGCCGTCGTTGGCGTTCATGTCGTCGTGTCCCTAGCCCCGCAACGCCCCCATAGCTTCGACATGCGGCGTCAGGTTCGAAGGATGAGACTGAAAGTTTAGTGACTTGCTAATCAGCAACCCATGATTTCACGACTGAGAAGCATATGTGCCTTTGCGGCATCCTCCGACGGCCGAAACGGCGACGACCGGCACCGAACGCAGCGGCATCGGCCCGAGGGTCGAAGAGGGCCATGCAGAGCGCAGGGCGCGATCTCGGCGACGTCGGCGCGTCGCTCGTGCGTTTGGATGAACGACCGTCGCTTCAAGCCACGGCGGCGCGAAGGGAGGGGGAGACCTCGAAGGGAATGAGACGGGCGGCGCGTTCCGGTCCGACCGCAAGCACGCTGTCCGGCGGCACGAGGCCCCAGACGCCGAAATCCTCGTCACAGGGTTCGGAGGCGACCACGATGCCGTCGCCCTCGACGCGCCAATACAGCGAGGGCGGACGGCTGTCGCTCGCCCAGCGATAGGCGTAGAGGGTGTCGCCGTCGCAGTGGACGGCCGCGAAGCGCAGGGGTCCGGCCTCCGTGCCGCAGGCGGACAGGATGTCGGACAGCGTCTGCCGCATCGCCCCGACGGGATCGGCGTCGAGCCCATGGCCGAGGGCGGTGAGGAAGATCGCCTCGGAATCGCTCGTTCCCTTGCGCAGGGGATAGAGCTGATCGGGGATCAGCGCGTCGACGCGTCGGCGCAGGCGATCATAGCCTCCGACCTGGCCGTTGTGCATGAAGAGATGACGCCCCGCCGCGAAGGGGTGGCAGTTGGAGGTCGAAACCTCGCCGGAGGTCGCCGAGCGGACATGGGCGACGAAGAGGCGCGAGCGGATCTGACCGCAGAGCGAGGTGAGATTGGCATCCGACCAGGCGGGAAGGATGCCGCGATAGATGCCGGGCTCCTCCCGTTCGCCGTACCAGCCGATGCCGCAGCCGTCCCCGTTCACCACCGTCTTGGCCTCGCGCGCGGCGAGCGACTGCGAGATCAGCGAGGCGCGGGGATGGACGAGAAGCTGGTCGAGATAGACCGGCGTTCCGGAATAGGCGAGAAACCGACACATTCCAACGAGCACTCCCGGGTGCGCCAGCGACCGCGCCGGCACTGATCAACGGCGGCTAAGGTCTTATGCCGCCACGCGTTCGCGAAGCTGGACGGCGCCCGAATCCGTTGCGAACCGGCTCGCGGCATCGGCATGGATGCTTGTGGAATCAAAGCCCGGCAAAGGCAGCGCATCGGGATCGAGAAGCAGGCAGATTTCGGTGCAGCCGAGGATCACGCTGTCGGCACCGGCCGCACGGCCGCGCTCGACGATGGCGAGCATCCGCGCGCGCGAGGCCTCCTCGACGCGGCCGAGGCAGAGCTCGTCGAAGATGATGCGGTGGACCTCGGCCCGGTCGCCGGCCTCCGGCACGAGCGGGCGGATGCCCGCCATGCGCTCCATGCGGTCGGCGTAGAAGCCGTGTTCCATCGTGTAGCGCGTGGCGAGGAGGAGAGGCCGCCGCCCACCGGCCTCGGCGATCCGGTGGCCGGTCTCGGCGACGATGTCGATGAGGGGCACGTCGATCGCGGCCGCGACCGCATCGGCGACGAGATGCATCGTGTTGGTGGCGATGAGGACGCAGTCGGCGCCCGCCGCCTCCAGGCCCCGCGCGGACCCGGCCAGCCGTTCGGCCGCCAGATCCCAGCGTCCCGCCTTCTGGAAATCGACGATCTCGGAGAAGTCGAGGGAGTGAAGGAGAATCCGGGCCGACGACAGGCCGCCCCGCTCCGTCCGGGCCTTCTCGTTCAGCAGGCGATAATAGATCGCCGTCGATTCCCAGCTCATGCCGCCGATGAGGCCGATGGTCTTCATGTCGCCCGTTTCCGTCCGTGATCTCGATAGGCTTATGATGCCGCCGATGCGCCGGTGGCCGGTTGCAATCTTTGGACATTGTCGCGCCGAAGGCGCAAGCCGGTCGCGCGCCCGGCCGCTTTCACGCAAACGGCTTGCGCTACCTGCTGTTCTTGTGCAGTTTCGGTCATGATCGATGCCCGCGACCAGGACATTCTCGCCCTTCTCCAGGACAATGCCGACACGCCGCTCGCCGAGATCGCCGCGCGCGTCTCGTTGTCGGCGTCGGCCTGTTCGCGCCGCATCCAGCGACTGGAGGCGGAGGGGCACATCGCCCGCCGCGTCGCCCTCCTCGACCGGGCGCGGATGAGCCTTCCGACCACGATCTACGTCATCGTCAAGACCTCGCATCATGCGGCGGGCTGGCTGGAGGAGTTCAAGGCGGCGGTCTCGGCCATTCCCGAGATCGTGGAGGCTCACCGGCTGACCGGCAACTTCGACTACATCCTGAAGATCGTGCTGCCGAACGTCGAGCATTACGACGTGGTCTACAAGCGCCTCGTCTCGCGGATCGAGCTGTCGGACATGTCGGCCTACATCTCCATGGAGACGCTGAAGTTCACGACGGCCATCCCGACCCGCTTCGCCTGACCGATGCGGCTTCGACCCGGCGTGACGCCGTCTGGTCTCGACAGGATCGAAGGCCCCTTCTAAGGAAAGCCTTTCATTCTTTCCAAAGGGAAATTCGCGCCCGTGACGAGAAAACCGGCCCTTCGCTCGCCCGCTTTCGTCCGGCTCCGCGCCCTGCCGGCCCTCCGTCCCTCGGCCCGCCGCCCCTGGCGGCGGATCGCAGCCGCCGCCTGCCTCCTCGCCGTCGTTCTGGCCGGAGCCCTGCCGGCCGGCGCGGTCGTGGCGGTCCCGCCGGGAAACCGCCATGCCGAACAGCCGGACGTGCCCTCCGGGGCGATCCGGCGCACCAGCCAGTCGCGCGGGACCTTCGAGGCGAAGTACGAGAAGATCCGGGATCTCATCGCCTCCAACAACGAGTTGAAAGGCAAGATCGTGAAGGCCGCCCGCGCCTATGGCATCGATCCGATCCACATCGTCGGCGCGCTCGTCGGCGAGCACACCTACAATGTCGATGCACTCGACCGCATGCAGACCTATTACGTGAAGGCCCTCTCCTATCTCGAATCGAACGTCGCCTTCGCCTACAAGGGCGAAAGCGTCACCGACTTCGTGGCGCGGCCGGACTTCGAGCGTTGCCGGTCCGCGAAGGGCGACGAGGCGCTCTGGAGTTGCCGGGAGAGCGTCTTCAACGAGAGCTTCCGGGGCCGCACCGTCGACGGACGGTCCTATCCGGACAATCGGTTCGGGGCGGTCTTCTTCCAGCCCTTCTACGCCGGACAGACCTTCGGCCTCGGCCAGATCAACCCCCTCACCGCGCTCGGCGTCTCCGATCTCGTCCACGCCGTGTCCGGCTATCCCGACCTCGACGCGCGCAACGCGCCCGAGGTCTACCGGTCGATCATGGATCCCGATCGCTCGCTCGCCTACATGGCGGCGGTGATCCGCTCCTCGATCGCGGCCTATCGCGAGATCGCGGGCGTCGAGATTTCCGGCAATCCCGGCATCACGGCGACGCTCTACAACGTGGGAAATCCGCGCGCCCGGGCCGCCGCGCTCGCCGCCGACAACCGGCAGCGCCAAGCCGGCGGCGAGGAACCGCGCCTGCCGGAGGAGAATTATTACGGCTGGCTCGTCAACGACAAGCTGCCGGAGCTGCAGAGCCTCCTGCGCTGACCGGACCCTGCTCGCGCCGGCGGCGCGGCGATCGATCGGCGACGACGAGGACGGGAAAACCGTCTCGACGGCAGCAAGAGACCCGCGCCGGGATCAGAAGGGCAGATCCGCCTCCGAGCGGGGATTGTGGATCGGGCAGCCGTTGCGCGAGGCGCGGAACGAGGCGGACATGTCGTAGGCGGGACGCCGCGCGCGCATGATGGAGCCGAGCGGGCGATGGGCGGCCAGTCCCTGCCAGGGCGAAAAGGACAGGCTCTCGTCCGCGCCCTCCGCGCGGGCGGCATCCCAGACCGGTTGCGGCGGCACGGTGATGCGCGCGAGCGGGAGATGGGGGCTCCTCGCTTCGGGCCAGATCACGCTCGCATCCTCGACCGGCATCGTGGCGCGGTCGGTGAGGAGCTGGGCGCGCAGTTCGAACGTGGCGCTCTGGCTTTCAAAGAAATCGGCGACCGCTTCGCGCAGGGCGTCGGGCCGCCCGCGATGCTCGATCGCCTCGTGCCGAAGCGAGGCAAGCTCGGGACCGACGGGCGCCAGCTGCAGCTTGGCGACATAGGGACCGAACAGAAGCGGCGCCTGCGAGAAGAAGGTCGAGGCGAGGACGTGAGCGGCGCGGCGGCTGTCCAGCAGAGCCAGCGTGGCGCTCGATCCGCCGATCGCCTCGATCAGCGCCTCGACGCCGCGCAGCGCGGCCGAGGCCGCCTTCTTCAGCACCTGGGGCTCATCGGTCGTCGCGGTGAGGAGCTTCAGGCTCTTCAGGAAGGTCCGCGCATCGGACGCGGAGAAGGCGGGGCTGTCGGCCATCACGAAATCCTGCGTCGGGCTCGGATCCGCGCCGGGCAGGCGTTCCCCGTCCACGCCCAAGACCTTCAGCGCCACGCCGCGCGGAACGCTCGCGCCGAGGTCGAAACGATCGCCGGGATTGGTCGAGAAGCGCAGGAGGACGGGATAGACCCGCGGTTCGGCGAAGAGACCCTGCAGCAACCGCGGATGAAGGTTCTCGATCACCGCGAGCTCGCCCCGCACGAGTCCCTGGCATCGCGCATGGACGGCACGCCGGGCGCGTCCTTCGTCCGCTTCGGCGGTCTCCATCACGCGGCGAAGCGTGGAGACGAGCTCGGCGATCGTCTCGAACTCGTCGTCGCGGATGATCTCCATGTCCGATGTGAAGCGAACGGGTTCGGCGAGCCCTGTCGGCCACTCGGTCAAGGTCATGTCACGCAGATCCCATCCAGCCGACCGGACCCTGCTCGCAACCCTCGGCTTGGGCGAGCGCGGGCATCCGGTGGCTTCCTTCGAAACGACGATGCGTCGCAACGTTCTCCCACGGCGGTTCGGCACGCCGAGACGCCGGGCGCTAGAAGCGCATTGAGCAACTGGCTTGTATCGCAACCGTTCCGATGCGGCGCGAAAATTTTAGGTTGGTCGGTGTGCGAGCCCCCGACGGCTCGAAGGCGCTGGACAGGCGAAGGACGGCGCGTCTAGAGATCCCCTCCGGCGCGCGGCGCCACCCGTTTCAGCGAGATCGACGCCATGGTGAGCGAACCCGTCCCGGTCTCGCGACCGACCGACGCGGCAGGGATCGCCGGCGTTTCGCTTGCCAGCCATCTGAAGGGCACGCTCGTGCTCGGCCTGCCGCTGGTCGGCGCCCAGCTGGCGCAGATGGCGATCAACGTCACCGACACCGCCTTGATCGGCCGGCTCGGGCCGGAGCCGCTCGCCGCCGCCGTTCTGGCGACGCAGACCTTCTTCCTCGTCTGGATGTTCGGCGCGGGTTTCGCGCAGGCGGTGATGCCGGTGGCCGCGAGCGCGGCCGGCCGGGGCGACGTCCGCGGCATCCGCCGCTCGGTCCGCATGGGCCTCTGGGTGGTCCTTCTCTACGGCGCGCTCGTCATGGTGCCGCTCTGGCACACGGAGGCCTTGCTCCTCGGCCTCGGGCAGGAGCCGCGCGTCGCCGCGCTGGCCGGCGACTTCATGCGCATCCTGCAATGGTCGATGGTGCCCGCCCTCGTCCTCGTGACGCTGCGCTCCTATCTCGGCGTCCTCGGCCGCGCCAACATCGTGCTGGTCATCACCGTGTTCGGCGCGCTCCTGAACGGCGTTCTCGACGTCGCCTTCATCTTCGGCCGCTTCGGCGCGCCGGCGCTCGGCATGGCGGGCGCGGCCTATGCCTCCGTCGGCACCAACATCGCCATGGCGCTCGCCGCCGTTCTCTACACGCTGAAGGCGCCGGGCCTTCGCGTGCACGAACTCTATGTCCGGTTCTGGCGCCCGGACGGCTCGGCCTTCGCCGAAATCCTGCGGCTGGGTTGGCCGATCTCGACGACGATCATCGCCGAGGTCGGCCTCTTCGCCGCGGCCTCGGTGCTGATGGGCTGGTTCGGCACCGTCCCGCTCGCCGCGCACGGCATCGCGCTGCAACTCGCCTCGATCGCCTTCATGGTGCCGCTCGGGCTCTCCAGCGCCGGCACGATCCGGGTCGGCCGCGCCTTCGGGGCACGGGACTGGACGGGGGTCGGGCGGGCCGGGTCGGCCGCGCTGATCCTGTCCCTCGGCGCCGCGCTCGTCGGCGCGATCCTGTTCTGGGCGATCCCGCGGACGCTGATCTCGCTCTATCTCGACCCCGACGCCCCCGACGCCGCCGCCGTCCTCGCGATCGGCGTTCCGCTCCTCTTCGTCGCGGCCGCCTTCCAGTTCGTGGACGGGCTGCAGGTCGTCGCGAGCAGCCTCCTGCGCGGCCTCAAGGACACCCGCATTCCCATGCTCATCGCCGTCTTCAGCTATTGGGTCATCGGCATGCCCGTCGCCTACATCCTCGCCTTCCCGCTCGGCCTCGAAGGTCCAGGCGTCTGGATCGGGCTCGCCGCCGGGCTTCTCGTCTCCGCCGCCCTGATGACCTGGCGCTTCCACGCCCGCGCCCGGCTCGGGCTGACGCCGGCCTGAGGGCCGACGCAACCGGGATCCGCCGCTGGGGAGACGGGCTCGTCGCGGCAGCGGACGACGTGAAGACTGTAAGTCTCTACATCTTTCGCCGAAGATCCCGTCCTTTTGCGTCCCTGACCAGTTGACCCGTCCGGTACGCCTGCGTAACACTCGACTATACAAGTATCGCGTTCGTCTCTCAAAGAAGGGGCAACTGCCGGTATATGGATTTTCTGGGAGGCTTTCGATGAAATTCGCCACTCTTTTGTGCGCCGCAGCATTTTCCTTGATGGCGGGAAGCGCCTTTGCGCAAGCGACCTATCCGACGCAGCCGATCACCATCGTCGTTCCCTTCGCCGCGGGCGGACCGACCGACACGGTGACGCGTCTCATCGCGGAGCCGATGGGCCGCGAACTCGGGCAGCAGATCGTCGTCTCCAACGTCGCGGGCGCCGGCGGCACGCTGGCGGCCGGACAGGTCGCCAAGGCCAATCCCGACGGCTACACGCTGCTGATGCACCATATCGGCATGTCGACCGCGCCGACCCTCTACCGCAGCCTCGACTTCGATCCGACGGTCGACTTCGCCACGCTCGGCCTCGTCACCAACGTCCCGATGACGCTGATCGCGCGCAAGGACCTCGAGCCGACGACGCTGACCGAGCTCGTCGACTACGTGAAGGCGAACAAGGACACGGTCGTCTACGCCAATGCCGGCATCGGCGCGGCCTCGCATCTGTGCGGCATGCTCTTCATGAACGCCATCGACACGGCCGTCACCACCGTTCCCTACAAGGGCACGGGTCCGGCCATGACCGACATCCTGTCCGGCGAGGTCGACTTCATGTGCGACCAGTCGACCAACACGACGGGCCAGATCAAGGCCGGCGAGGTCAAGGTCTACGCGGTGACGACGCCCGAGCGGCTCGGCAACCTGCCGGACGTGCCGACGACGACGGAAGCCGGACTGCCCGCCTTCCAGGTCGGCGTCTGGCATGGCCTCTACGCGCCGAAGGGCACCGACCCCGCCATCGTGGACAAGATCTCGAAGGCGCTCCAGGCCTCGCTGAAGGACCCCAAGGTCATCGAACGCTTCGCCGAGCTCGGCACAGCGCCCGTCTCGCAGGACCAGGCGACACCGGAAGCCCACAAGACCTATCTCGCCGATCAGATCGCGCTGTGGAAGCCGATCATCGAGAAGGCCGGCACCTTCGCCGACTGAACCGTCTGGCTCATCCTCTTCCGCCTCGACGGGACGTCGCGGCGGGACCCTTGCGCCCCTCATGACGGTGCCTTCCCCATGTCGGGGCGGGCACCGTCCCCGCATCCGCCGATTTCCGCTTCGATCGTTTTCGCCTCGATCCGTCCGGCGATGATCCGTCCCGGCTCCGATGCGCCGCAGCGGCCGTCGCTCTCGACGACGCGACGGACGGCGAAACGGTCGGCCCGTCCCATCGCGGCCGGCCCTTCCTGGCACACAACCGCCGCCCATCCGTCCGCCGTCGACCCGCCGGCCGACGGTCGCACCCAACCAACCGGAAAGGCTCGCCCGTGGAGCTTCACACATCCCGCAAGGACATCCTGTCCGGGCTGGTCTTCATCGCGATGGGCGCCGCCTTCGGGGCAGGCGCGCTCGGCTACCCCATGGGCACGGCGACACGCATGGGCGCGGGCTATTTTCCCCTCGCGCTCTCGATCATCCTGGCCGCCTTCGGCGTGGCGATCCTCGTGAAGGGCATGCTTCACCGCGGACCGGTCGAGTCGCTCGGCATCGTGCCCTGGCGCGGCGGCTTCCTGATCCTTGCCGCGATCATCTTCTTCGGCTTCTTCGTCACGCGCCTCGGCTTCGTGCCGACCCTCTTCGTGACGGTCTTCGCCAGCGCGCTCGCCAGCCGCACGATGAGCGTCCTCGGCGCGCTGGCGCTCGCGCTCGGGATGATCGTCCTCTGCTACGTGATCTTCGTCCAGGGCCTCGGCGTGACCCTGCCGCTGATCGGCCCCTGGCTCACCTCCTGAGGAGAACGGCATGGATCTTCTCGCCAATCTCGCCCTCGGCTTCCAGACCGCGCTGGATCCGGTCAACCTCCTCTGGTGCTTCGTCGGCGTGCTGCTCGGCACGCTGGTCGGCGTGCTGCCGGGCATCGGCCCCACCGCCACGATCGCGATGCTCCTGCCGATCACCTTCTCCTTCGCGCCCGTCACCGCGCTGATCATGCTCGCCGGCATCTATTACGGCGCGCAATACGGCGGCTCGACCACCGCGATCCTCATCAACCTTCCCGGCGAATCCTCCTCGGCGGTGACCGCGCTCGACGGATACCAGATGGCGCGCAAGGGGCGGGCCGGGCCGGCCCTCGCCACCGCCGCCCTCGGCTCCTTCTTCGCCGGCACGGTCGCGACCTTCATCCTGGTGCTCGCCGCGCCGCCGCTCGCCGCGGTCGCGCTGTCCTTCTCGGCGCCCGAATACTTCTCGCTGATCATCCTCGGGCTTCTCGCCTCGATCGCGCTGGCGCAAGGCTCGATCCTCAAGGCGCTCGCCATGATCGTGCTCGGCCTTCTCCTCGGCACGGTGGGCCAGGACGGATTCGACGGCACGCCGCGCTATTCGCTCGGCTTTCCCGAACTCTACGGCGGCATCAACTTCGTCTCGGCGGCGATCGGCATCTTCGGCGTCGCGGAAATCCTGCGCAATCTGGAGAACGAGACGACGCGCGACGTGATGGTGAAGACGGTCAAGAACCTCTGGCTCACCAAGGACGACTTCAAGCGCATCGTCGGCCCGGTCCTCAGGGGCACCGCGCTCGGCTCGATCCTCGGCATCCTGCCGGGCGGCGGGCACGTGCTCGCCTCCTTCGCCTCCTATTCGCTGGAAAAGCGCGTCTCGAAACACCCCGAGGAGTTCGGCAACGGCGCGATCGAGGGCGTGGCGGGACCGGAAAGCGCCAACAACGCGGCGGCCCAGACCTCCTTCATCCCGCTCCTGACCCTCGGCATTCCCGCCCATCCCGTGATGGCGCTGATGATCGGCGCCTTCATCACGCAAGGCATCACGCCGGGACCGAACGTCATCACGGACGAGCCCGCCCTGTTCTGGGGCATCATCGTCTCCATGTGGGTCGGCAACCTTCTCCTGGTGCTCCTGAACCTGCCGCTGATCGGGCTCTGGGTGAAGCTCCTGACCATTCCCTACAAGGTGCTCTTCCCCGCCATCATCGCCTTCGCCTGCATCGGCTGCTACTCGCTGAACGCCAATGCCTTCGACATCTACGCGATCGTCTTCTTCGGCGTGCTCGGCTACGTCCTCATGAAGTTCGGCTGCGAACCCGCGCCGCTCCTGCTCGGCTTCGTGCTCGGGCCGCTCCTCGAGGATCACTTCCGCCGCGCCATGATCCGCTATCGCGGCGATCCCATGGTCTTCCTGGAGCGCCCGATCTCGGCCGCGCTCCTGGCGCTCGCGCTCATCGCCGTCATCGTCGCCGTCCTGCCGCAGGTGCGCCGCAAGCGGCAGGAGGTCTTCGTCGAGGACGATTGAAAGAGAACAATTCCAGCTCGACATGAAAAAGGGCGGCTTCGGGCCGCCCTTTTTCATGGAGAAGGCCTGCTCTGAAAGCTCAGGCGCAGCCCTTGTAGGACTTGCCGTCCAGCGGCTCGACCTCGACCTGCGTGTGCCCGCGGTCGATGAAGCCGAGACGGCTGGCGGCGCCCTTGGACAGATCGATCACCCGGCCCTTGATGAAGGGGCCACGATCGTTGATGCGCACGACGACGGACTTGCCGTTCCTCAGATTGGTGACCTTCACCTTGGTGCCGAGCTTCAACGTCTTGTGCGCGGCGGTCATGGCGGAGGGGTTCATCATCTCGCCTGAGGCCGTCTTCGAGCGCAGGGCGTACCAGGAGGCACCGCCACAGAGCGCTGCGGCTTCGGCGGGCTGGGAGACGAGGGGCAGAGGGGCGAACGAGAAGCTCGTGGCCACGAGCATCGCGGCAAGGGTCGTCGGCAGTTTCAACAGATCGGTCCGGCGTCGTTGGTTCCCGCACCGACCGAGCCTTCGTCCTCGTGGCCGGTGCGTTTACAAGGCGCTCAGTGCCGGCCCGATGGGGCGAAAAAAAGATGGTTCCATGGCATTGCAAAAATAATCTGCCCTGAACTGCCCTATTTCAGGAAGGCCATTCTGATTTGAGGGCCTCCAGGGCCTCGCGATAGGTCGGATATTCGAAGGAATAGCCAAGCCGTTTCAGCCTCGCATTCGAGACCCTTTTGTTCTCGCCATAGAAGCTGCGCGCCATCGGGGACAGCTCCGCCGTGTCGAAGTCGATCGCGGGGGGAATGGCGGCCCCGACGAGACGTGCGGCGTGCTCCACGACGTCCTGCGGCGGCGCCGGTTCGTCGTCCGTCACGTTGAACACGCCACCCGTCCTCTGCTCCGCCAGCAGCGCCAGGCTGCCCGCGATGTCGGCGACGTGGATGCGGTTGAAGACCTGATCCGGCTTGACCAGCCGCCGGGCCTTTCCCTCCGCGAGATTGACGATCGCGTTGCGGCCGGGACCGTAGATACCGGACAGGCGCAGGATCGCGAGCGGCACGCCGCGCGCCTCGGCCACCACCGTCCAGAGCCGCTCGGCCTCGACGCGCTCCCTCGACCGGGCGGAGACCGGCGCGAGAGGCGTCTCCTCGTCGACCCAGGCGCCGCCATGGTCGCCGTAGACGCCGACGGTGGAGAGATAGCCGATCCATTCCAGCGCCGGACATCCCCGCGCGATCGCGTCGCGGTGCTGCCGCAGGACGGGATCGCCGGCCGCGCCCGGCGCGATCGAGACGAGGAGATGCGTCGCGCGGGCGAGCGCGGCAGCGATGCCCTCGCCCGGACCCTCGCCGTCGAAGAGATAGGGCGTCAGTCCCTTCGCCGCGAAACCCGACGCCTTCGCCTCCGAGCGCGTCGTGACCCCGGCGACGCTCTCGCGCGGCAGCCGCTCCACGAAGGCGGAGGCCGAATAGCCGCAGCCGAAGACGAAGAGGCGCATGGTTTCATCCGTCATGACAGGTCCCGTTCGAAGGTGCGACGAGGATCGAGCGCGTCCCATTCGGCGGCGACGAGCGCATCCTCGTCCCGATGGCGGGCGGCCGCGCGCATCGCAAGGGCCTCGGCGGGCGCCAGCCGCGCCAGGGCCCAGACGGCCATCGCCCGAACCAGCGGCGCGGCATCGCCGAGCCGTTCGCGCACCGCGGGCAGGAGCTCGGCTTGGCCGGAATTCCCGGCGGCGATGAGGCAGTTGGAGACGAACTTGTCGCGCCCGGCGCGCTTCACGGGCGAGCCGGAGAAGAGCGCGCGGAACGCCGCGTCGTCGAGCGCGAGGAGATCCTGAAGGCGGGGCGATTTGAGGTCCTCGCGCGCGACGAGCTTGGCCTCTCGCGCGGCGCTTGCGAACTTGTTCCAGGGACAGACCGCGAGGCAGTCGTCGCAGCCGTAGATGCGGTTGCCCATGGCGGCGCGAAATTCCGGCGGCACCGGTCGCGTCGTCTCGATGGTGAGATAGGAGATGCAGCGCCGGGCATCGAGCCGGTAGGCTTGCGGGAAGGCGTCGGTCGGGCAGGCGTCCTGGCAGGCGCGGCAGGAGCCGCAGAGGTCGCGTCCGGGTTGGTCGGGTTCGAGGTCGAGCGTCGTGAAGATCGAGCCGAGGAACAGCCAGGAGCCGAAGTCGCGGCTCACGAGATTGGTGTGCTTGCCCTGCCAGCCGATCCCGGCGGCCTCGCCGAGCGGCTTTTCCATCACCGGCGCGGTGTCGACGAAGACCTTCATCTCGCCCGTTCCCGCGCGCGCGATCAGGCGCTGGCCGAGCTCCTTGAGACGACCCTTGATGACGTCGTGATAGTCGCGGTTTCTCGCATAGACCGAGATCGCGCCCCGCTCGGGGCGGGCCTGCAGTGCTCGGGGATCCTCGCCCGGCCCATAATTCATGCCGAGAACGACGATCGAGCGCACATCCGGCCAGAGCGCCCGCGCGGAGCGCCGCCGCTCCAGCGTCTCCGGCATCCAGCCCATCGTTCCATGAAGCCCCTCGGCGACGAAGGTCTCCAGCCGCTCGCCCGCCAGACCGCCCTCCACCGCCGGAGCGACGCCCACGGCATCGAAGCCGAGCCGGCGGGCATCGGCGTCGAGAAAGGTGCGGAGGGCGGCGGCGGAGGGCGTCATGACGATGCTTCGGACAGGTTCAGGCGGTGCGGATCGCGCCCGCGATGCAGCGCGCCATCGGCGCGTAATCCGCCAGGTGCGCCTGCCGAGAGGCCGCCATCCAAGCCTGCGCTTCGAACCCGGCGAGATCGAGACCATGGCCGGCCTGCCGCGCGAGCTGGGCGAGATACACCATCTGGGTTCGCCCGTTGCCTTCGCGGAAGGGATGGACATAGTTCACGTCGCCGAGGATGGCGGCGGCGCCGGCGGCGAAGCCTTCCGCATCCAGCCGCCGCAGGAACCGGCCGTCCACCAGCCGGCGATGGACGTCCGCCATTCCCGCTTCGATGAAGCGGCGGAACTGGAACTGGCTGCCGCCCTTGGAAATCTCGACGGTGCGCAGCTCGCCCGCCCAATCGTAGACGTCCTGGAAGAGGTGGCGGTGTATGGCCTTGAGATGCTTGAGATCGAACGTGCTGAGGGGAATAGACTGACGCGACCGTTCCGTTACGAACTCGCGCTCGACGATGTCGAGATCAGACGCATCGCGGATGCCGAAGCGATTGCGAAGAACCCTGAAGTCGGGCGGGTAGCAGCAGGCTTCGTCGCTCATTCGGCGGCGGCGACCGCAATCCTTTTCAGCGCTCTGTCTCGAATATGCTGCAACCGATCCTCGTCGGACCTCTCCTCACGGTCGAACATCTCGAACATGGCGATCTGCTCGCCGTCGAGCGGATTGCCCTCCATGGCCTGAAGATGCGCGGCTTCGCGGAGGGTGATGCGGAAGTCCGGTTCGGTCGGGCCGTTCGAGCTCATCGCGAGGCTCCCGATGTTCCTGGATTCGGGCGGGATCCTAGCACGCATCCGGTCGCTTCGTCTTCCCCGGCCTTCCCCGCCGTCCAGGCTCCGGGGCCCCTCAGGCTCCGCACGGGTCTCCTACGACACATCCCGGAAACCGGAACGGTTTTCGAAAAAGACCGATGCGGAGAGTCAAGAAGTTAGAGCGTCCGAAAGGCCGCACGGCGCTCGGGGCGAGACATCGCCACCAACGGCCCGAAGACCGTCAGAAGTCCAGTTCCGCGTAATGGGGCGCCGGCGGAATGCCGCGCACGCGCTCGGAGAGGAAGGGCCGGAAGGAGGGACGCGACTTCACGCGCATGTACCATTCCTTGGCGACCGGCTCCTCCTCCCAGGAGACCTCGCCGAGATAGTCGAGGATCGAGATCGCCGCCGCCGCCGCGAGATCGGCATAGGACAGGCGCGACCCCGACAGCCAGTTGCGGCTTTCGGCGAGCCAGCCGACATAGCGCATGTGGTGCTTGAGATTGGCGCGCGCGGCGCGGATCGCCGAAGCGTCCGGCGAGCCGCCGCCCTCCTCCGGGCGCATTTCCAGCTTGAAGACGCGCTCGCGAACGAGATAGCGCGTCGCCTCGCCCTCGAGCTTGCCGAGGAACCATTCGGTCAGCCGGCGGGTCTCGGCCCGCTCGATCGCCTTCTCCGCGAGGAGGCGCTTGTCGCGCTGGAAGGCCCCGCGCGTCTCGTCGAGATATTCCGCGATCACGGTGCCGCCGACGATCGGGGGTCCGTTGTCCTCGATCAGCACGGGCAGCGTTCCCGCCGGATTCAGCGCCAGGAAGTCGGGCCGCCGCTCCCAGGGCCGCTCCTCGGCGAGCTCCGCGCGCTCGCCATATTCGCCGAGCGTCAGGCGGACGAAGCGCGAGGCGGCGGACATGGGATGATGATGAAGCCTCAGCATGACGTGGCAGTCGTACCCTTCGAAGGATCCCTCGCGCGCTCGCGATCCCCCGACCGTCGGGGAGAGGCCTCGCCGTCCGGAAAAGCCCGGCTCACACGGTTCAGCCACTCGCAAGCTCCCACCAAATGGTCAAGGAAAGGAAAATTGCGAGGCCCCGTCGCCGCGGCGCCCCTCACCTCATTGCTGCCATGCAGCCGTGGGCAGGACCGCGCCATGCCCGTTTGCTAAGGGGCATGGGCGTGGCCTATGCAGGGCCGCGAACGGTTCGTCCTTCCCATTTGCGAGCAACCTTCATGTATCTCGATGCCTTGATCCTTGGTTTCGTGGAAGGCCTGACCGAGTTCATTCCGGTTTCCTCCACCGGCCACATCCTCCTTCTCGGCGAGCTTCTCGGCTTCCAGTCCAAGGCGGGAACCTTCGAGGTGCTGATCCAGCTCGGCGCCGTCCTCGCGGTGCTCTCCGTCTATGCCTCGAAAATCTACGAGCTCGTGACGACGCTGCCCCGGAGCGCCGCCAGCCGCCGCTTCGTCGCGGGCGTGCTGATCGCCTTCCTGCCGGCGGCGGTGATCGGAGCGTTCGCGCACGACTTCATCAAGACCGTGCTCTTCGAGAGCCCGATGACGATCTGCGTGGCGCTCCTCGTCGGCGGCATCGCGCTGCTCGTGATCGACCGCATGCCGATCGAGCGCAAGTACCAGAGCCTGGGCGAATACACGCTGCCGCTCTGCTTCAAGATCGGCCTCTTCCAGTGCCTCGCCATGATCCCGGGCACGTCGCGCTCCGGCGCGACCATCGCCGGCGCGCTGCTGCTCGGCACCGACAAGCGCTCGGCGGCGGAGTTCTCGTTCTTTCTCGCCATGCCGACCATGGCGGGCGCCTTCGCCTACGATCTCTTCAAGAACCGCGACGTGCTCTCGACGGACGATCTCTCGCTGATCGCGGTCGGCTTCGTCATGTCCTTCGTCACCGCGCTCTTCGTGGTGCGCTATCTCCTCGACTTCGTGTCCAAGCACGGTTTCGCGCCCTTCGCCTGGTGGCGGATCGCGGTCGGCTCGATCGGCATCGCGGTTCTCCTGCTGCGCTGAAGCTTCGCTTGTCGTCCGCGCCGGGGTTCAGCTTCCCCGCGGGAACAGGCCGCGGCGGAGGAAGTCGAAGGCGAGCACGGTCAGCACACCCTTGAGGATGCGGCGGAACCAGGTCTCGTCGAGCCGCTTCAGGACGCGCGTGCCGAGGACCGTGCCGGCAAATCCCGTCGCGATCATCGCCGCCGTCAGCGGCACGTAGGGCGAAAACACCACGCCGAGCGAAAAGAAGGCGACGCCCTTCAGCGCATGCTGGATGGCGGTCGTCGCAGCCATGGTGCCGACCATGGTCTCCCGGTCGTCGAAGGTCTGGGCGAAGACGCCGGCATTCACCGGCCCGGTCGCGCCGAAGAACATCGAGAGAATCGTCATGAAGACGCCGAAACCGGCAAAGCCCGCCCGGCCCATCCGCCCCGCCCGCGGCAGCGGCACATAGGTCAGGACGAGGATGAAGAGGCCGAGCGAGACCTGCAGCACGGCTTCCGGAAGGGCGACGACGAACTGCGCGCCGAGCGCCGCCCCGATCAGCGAGCCGCCGAGGAACGGCCAGACCGCCCACCACGCGACCTTGCGCCACTGCACCAGGACGCGCCCGACATTGGAGCCGAGCTGCACCAGTCCGTGCACGGGGATCAGCAGCGCGACGGGCAGGTAGAGGCCGAGCACGGCCAGCATGGCGAGCCCGCCGCCGAGCCCGAAGGCGGCCGTCGTCGCCGAGGTCAGGAAGCTCGTCGCCAGGAGGATGAGAGCGGCTCCCGGCCCGATGCCGGGCGAAAGGAGGGCCTCCGGCACGCCGTTCCGTCCGCTCCCGTCAGATCGCCTCTTCCTCCTCGCGGCGCATGCCGCCGGCCTGCGGCTCGGGCTTTGTGAACTGCCCCTGCGGGCGGAAGCGCACGAGATAGGTCGGCAGGATCGCCTCCAGCGCCTGCGGCGCGATCCCGAAGGCCTGAAGCGTGCGCCCCTCGGCCCGGGCCGCTTCGGAGACGACGTTGTCGTGCTTCAGTTGCTCGACCTGATCGGGCGTCAGCGGGGCGCCGGGCAGGTGCCGGGCGATGCCCGCGAGCCGTTCGGCCGCGCCGAAGGGAATGTTGAGGAGATGCCGTCGCCGCTGGATCACATGGAGCATGGTCTCCATCATCTGCCGGAAGGACAGGATTTCCGGTCCGCCGATCTCGTAGATGCGTCCGCCCGAAACCGCGCCGTCGACGGTCATCGCCACGGCCTCGGCGAGGTCGTTGACGAAGACGGGCTGGAAGCGGGTCGCCCCGCCGCCGATCAGCGGCAGGACCGGGCTCATCCGCGCCATGTCGGCGAAGCGGTTGAAGAACTGGTCCTCGGGGCCGAACACGATGGAGGGCCGGAGGATGGTCGCGCCCGGCACGAGTTCGGCGACGGCGCGCTCGCCTTCCGCCTTGGTGCGGGCATAGCCGGACTTCGCGCCGGCATCGGCGCCGATGGCGGAGATCTGCGTGAGGTTCGCGCCCGCGCCGCGCGCCGCCTCCGCCACGGCCCGGGCGCCGAAGGCCTGCAAGGCGTCGAAGCTCTGGCGGCCGGATTCCGAAAGGATTCCGACGAGGTTGACGACGTGATCGGCGCCCTCGACCGCCCGGTCGACCGACCAGCGATAGCGCAGATTCGCCTGGATCGGCATGACCTGGCCCATATTGCCGGCCGTCTGCAGATGGTAGGCGAGATCCGGCCGGCGCGAGGCGACGCGGATGCGATGGCCGCGCCGGGCGAGCGCGCGCACGACATAGCGTCCGATGAAGCCGGAGCCGCCGAAGACCGTGACCAGCTTTTCCGTGTCGATCGTCATGCGCCTCTTCCTCTTCGTTCCTCGGCCGCCGGCCGTCCGGCATCAGCCCTGTCCGAACCGCCGCGCCTCGACGATCCACCCTCCCGGTCCCGCGGCCTCGCCGAGGCCGAGGCCGAGGCCGGCCACGACCCGAGGCCGCCGAGCGGGGTCCGCGCATCGCGATGGCCGGTCCCGCCGAAGCCCGTTCCGCCCGCCGCGTCGTCGGGAGAGCCGTTTCGTCGAAAACCGCGCCGGTTCCCGACCACCGCCGATCCGTCTCCGCTCCATAGCCGTTCGCGCCTGCGAGGTGAAGGGGATAGCCGGTCGCGGGGCGCTCCACGGCGCCGCCGGTCTGCGAGCCCCGCCCCCTCGATCCTGCACGCCGGCCACGCCCTGCCGACAGGACCGCATCGTCGCCCTCGACGCCCCTCCCCATCCGGTCTCCTCCACCGCATTTCTCGCGTTGACAGAACCGCGCCCGAACACTAGACGTCACCTCACATGCCTCGGCATGCCCAGGTGGCGGAATTGGTAGACGCGCACGGTTCAGGTCCGTGTACCGCAAGGTGTGAAGGTTCGAGTCCTTTCCTGGGCACCACCCCCGATTGATTGTCTCAGACATCGACTCCCGGCCCATCGATCCGACGCTTTAGGCGGTGCGCGGTCATGGTCGGGCCGGTGGGGTTTCGATGCCGCCGATCCAGACGCCGGCGAGGTCCAGGCGGTCGTCGAGCCAGATCATGTCGGCGCGCGTTCCCGGTGCCAGCCGGCCGTGCGTGCGCGCCAAGCCGAGGAACTCGGCGGGGTGAAGAGAGCTCATGCGCAAAGCCTCCTCGAGAGGTACGCCGAGCTCGGTCACGAGATGCTGCAAGCCTGAAATCATCGACAGATCGGATCCGGCCAGCGTGCCGTCGGAGAGCGTCAGGSGGCCCTCGCGGCGCGTCGCCACGCGGCCGTTCAGTTCGAAGCGGTCATTGCGCGAGCCGACCGTCGGCATGGCGTCGGTGACGGCGACGAGCTTGCCCACGCCGGTCTTGGCGCGAAGCGCGGCGGCGAGGACGGCGGGGTGGACGTGATGGCCGTCGGGAATGAACCCGCACCAGACGTCCCGGCACGCGAGCGCCGCGCCGACGAGGCCGGGATGGCGGTGGTTCATTGGACTCATGGCGTTGAAGAGATGCGTAACGCCGCTCGCACCGGCCGCGAAGGCGGCGTTCGCGGTCTCGTAATCGGCATCGGTGTGGCCGAGCGAGACCCGGATGCCGGCCCTCGCCAGGGCTCCGATCTGGTCGTTCGAAACGCTTTCGGGCGCGAGCGTCAGGAGGAACGGCCGAACCCTTGCGGCCAGAAGCGCGTCGAGATCGGCGTCTGCCATGGGACGGATGAGGGCGGGGTCGTGCGCGCCCTTGCGGGAGAGCGCGATGAACGGTCCCTCCACATGGATGCCGAGGCAGCCCGGCACGCCCTCGGCGATGGCGGCCTCGACCGCTTCGATCGCGGCGAAGGTCACGGCGGGACGATCGGTGATCACGGTGGGGAGAAGCGCGGTGGAGCCATAGCGCGCATGGGCCTCGCAGATCGCGCGGATGCCCGCGACGTCGGGTGATTCGTTGAAGAGGACGCCGCCGCCGCCATTCACCTGGATATCGACGAAGCCCGGCGCGAGGAGGCCGCCGGGAAGATGGCGCCGGGTCGCCGCCGCGGGGATCTCGTCCGGTCGCGCCAGCGCCAGGACCGTGTCGCCCTCGACGAGGAGGGCGCGACCGACATGGCGCGTGCGGCCGTCGAAAATGTCGGCTCCCGTGAAGGCGATCGGCATCAGAACGTCTCCGTCACTTTCGTCAGGCCGCGAGGCCGGTCGGGATCGAGGCCGCGGGCCCGCGCGAGGATCTCGACGAACCGGTAGAAGGACACCAGCATCGAAAGCGGTTCGGTCAGGGCATGTCCGGTCGGCGCATGGGGCAGGCGCGTGCCGTGCCCGGCCTCGCCGATCGTGAAGAGCGGCGCGCCCGACGCCGAAAGGCGCGCGCAGATCTCCCGCAGCCCCGCACGCGCGGCATCGTCGGGAAGAAAGGCGAGCACGGGAAAGCCGGGCTCCACCAGCGTGACGGGACCGTGCAGGAGTTCGGCGCCGGAAAAGGCCTCGGCATGGAGGGCGGCGGTTTCCTTCAGCTTCAGCGCCGCTTCGCAGGCGACCGCCAGGCCGGGGCCGCGGCCGAGCGCGTAGAGGGAGCGCGCCTCGACGAAGGAGCCGATCGCCGGCGTCCAGTCGAGGCCCAGCGCGTGCTCCAGTCGATCGGGAAGGGCGTGCAGCGCTTCGGCGAGGGCCGTGTCGCGCGTCCAGGCCGAAAGGATCGCGAGAGTGCCGACGACGGAGGCGACGACGCTCTTGGTCGCCGCGACGCTTCTTTCGGCACCGGCGCGAAGGAGAACCGGCGAGGCCGCCGCGGCGAGCAGCGGCGAGCCTTCCACGTTGACGAGCGCGATCGTCTCCGCGCCGCCGTCCCGCGCGGCGGCGAGCGTCGCGACGATGTCGGGGCTTTGGCCCGATTGCGAGATCGCAAGGGCGGCCTGCCCGCCGAGCTGCAGCTTCGTGCCGTAGACCGAGACGACGGAGGGACCGAGCGAGGCGACGGGACGGCCGGTCGAGCGCTCCGCGGCATATTTGAAATAGGTCGCGGCGTGGTCCGAGGAACCGCGGGCGATGGTGACGACGACGCTCGGCGCGAGCGCGCGGAGCCGTCGGCCGGCAGCGGCAGCGGCCTCGCCCGATTGCGCGAGAAAGCGACGGACGGTTTCGGGGATCTCGTCGATCTCGTCTCGCAGGAGACTGGTGTCGGGCACGGATGATCCTCATGGGACGAAGCGGCGGCGATGGCCGGGAACGGGATCGGGGAGAAGCCGGACGCGGTCCGGAACCGGCGAACGGTCTTGCCCCCCGCGGGACGTCGGGCGATCGGGCGCAGCCTCAGGGCGGAGGTTCCCGATCCGCGGGCGGCAGGGAACCCGCGCCGAACGCCTCCAGGCGGATGGCGGCGCCCAGAAGCCCCGCCGCCTCGCCGAGGCGGGCGGGAACGACGAGCGGACCGGCGGTGCGTCGCAGGAGGCGGCGGCGCACCGCCGCATCGAGATGGGCGATCAGCGGCGCGCTGTTGGAGAGGCCGCCGCCGACCGGGACGAGGACGGCGCCCGTGGCGTTGACCAACACCGCGAGCGGGCCCGACATGATGTCGCTCCAGGCCTCGACGGCGCGGGCGGCGCTCGCCTCGCCGGCGCGCCAATGCTCGACGATGACCGGGCTCGTGCGCCCCTCGCCGTGGAGATGGCGGTCGATCCGTTCGAGGCCGCGCGCGCTGCCGAGCGTGTCGAGACAGCCGATCTGCCCGCAGCCGCAGGGGAGCGGGCCGAGATCGCGTCCGCCGAGCCGGATTGGGCCGAGAATCGGGCCATGGCCCCATTCGCCGGCGATACCGCCCGCGCCTTCGACGATCCGGCCGTCCAGCACGAGACCGCCGCCGACGCCCGAGCCGAGAATGATGCCGAAGACGACGCCGCGCGCGGCGCCGCGGCCGCGCGCTTCGGCCAGAGCGAAGCAGTCGGCGTCGTTGGCGACGAGGACGCGGCGGCCGAGCGCCTCCTCGAGCGAAGCGGCAAGGCGGCGTCCGCTGGTGCAGGACACGTTGGCGCTGAGGGCGACCCCGGTCTCGGCATCGACGATCCCGGCGATGGACAGCGACAAAGCGAGGTCCTCCGCAAAGGGCGCGCAGAGGGAATGGAGCGCCCGGCAGAAGCCGTCCCAATCGGTCGACGGTGTCGAAACGCGGCTCGCCTCGCCAAGCGCGCCGTCGAGGCCGACGGGCGCGAACTTGATGAAGGAGCCGCCGATATCGGCGGCAAGGCCGCGCAGGCCCGGCGCACCCGACCGAGCCGGCACCCGGCGTCCGGGCGCGTCGTCCGATCCGGGCGGCTCAGCGTGGGGTGGGTGCGACGGCTCCGGCATGCTGGCTCTTTTCCGATCTGTCGTCAGGCGCCGCGGGCTTTCGTCATCAGGTGCGGCGGGACAAGGCGCGCGCCCCGGCGCTTCGATCCTTAGCCGGTCTGCGCCGCCTCGTGCAGTGCCGGCGGACGTTTCCTGCATCGCCGGACACCGGAACGGTCCTGTCGTCGATCGAGCGATCGGAGCGTGACACCGGCGGGGAGATGGCGACAAAGAGGAATGACAGCTAAGGACGCGCGAGCGATCGCGCGCCGGATTCCTCGCATCGACGGTTATTCCCATGACGCTTTTGCCCGACTGGTCCCATCCCGTTCCCCGCATCGCGGATGCCGAACGCCTGCAACGGTTGTCGGCCCTTCGCGCGGCGATGGAGAGGGACGGCGTCGACGCCGTTCTCCTCGGCTCGACGGAGAGCCTTCGCTATGTCACCGGCCTCGTCTGGTCCACGAGCGAGCGCCTCTGCGGCGCGCTCGTCACGCGCGACCGGCTCGTCTATGTCGCACCGGCCTTCGAGGGGCCCCGCGTCGAGGCGCTGCCGCACCTCCCCGGCAATCTCGCCCTGTGGGAGGAGGAAGAGGATCCGGCCCTGCTGGTGGCCGATCTCCTCGGACCGACGGGCATGCTCGCTCTCGACGATCAGCTGCCGCTCTTCGTCCATCACCAGCTGGCGCGCCGGTTCGGTCTCGAGCGCCTGCGGGACGGCGGGCCTCTCATCGCCGGGCTGCGCATCGTCAAGTCGCCGGCCGAGATCGCGTTGATCCGCCATGCCATGGGCATCACGCTGGCGGTGCAGGCGCAGGCGCGCGCGGCGATGCGGCCGGGCGTGCGCGCGTCCGAGATCGTCGCCCTCATCGACGCCGAGCATCGCCGGCGCGGCGCGGACGACGGTTCGACCTTCGCGATCGTCTCCTTCGGCGCGGCGACCGCCCTGCCGCACGGCGCGGAGGGAGATCAGGTCCTCGGAGCGCGGGACGTCGTCCTCGTCGATACCGGCTGCCGGCTCGACGGCTATCACTCGGACCTGACGCGCACCTACACGGTCGGGGAACCGGATGGCGACGTGGCCCGGATCTGGGCGATCGAACGGGAGGCGCAGGCGGCGGTGTTCGCGGCCGCCCGCCCCGGCGCGGCGTGCCGCGCCCTGGATGCGGCGGCTCGGCAGGTCCTCGCCGACCACGGCCTCGGTCCAGACTATCGTCTGCCCGGCCTGCCCCATCGCGCCGGGCACGGGATCGGGCTCGACATCCACGAGCCGCCCTACATCGTGCGCGGCAACGAGCAGGCGCTGGAACCCGGCATGTGCTTTTCCGTCGAGCCAATGATCGTCGTGCCGGGGCGATTCGGCGTGCGGCTGGAGGACCATGTCCACGTCACCGCCTCGGGCGCCGAGTGGTTCACGCAGCCCAGCCGCGACATCCTCGATCCCGTCTGAGCGGCGCCTCGGGCCGCGCCGGGGTCCAACGACGGGCGGCTCCCGCGTCCGGCGCGGCGTTGGGCGGCCCCGCCCCTCGACGCAGCGGGGCCGCCCCCTTCCCCACGGCGCCTCTCGCTCCTTCGCCGGCCGGTTGCGGCGCGTCCGGCGACGGGTTCACGATCCGGACCCGATGCAACCCTTTCGCGACAAATCGCCAGGGATCCCTCGCACAGATCATGAAAATTTGATTAAGATAGGCTGATAATTTGTAGAACTTACGGGATGAAGCCAGGACATGTCGCAGTCTCGATCCCTCCGCTCGCTGAGTTGGGCGCCGACCATCTCCCTGTCCTGGATGTGGGGCCTCGGCTTCTTCTACTCCATGCACGTCGTCTGGACGCAGGGCTGGAGCGGCTTCTGGGTCTTCGCCCTGGCGAACGCCGTCGGCCTCGCCGCGTTCGGCTGCGCCTTCGGTCATGGCCGGCGCGATCCCGAGACGCTGTTCGCGCGGCTCGCGCCGCGCTTCCTGCCGTTGTTCCTGCTCTGCCAGATCGGCGCGGTGGCGATCACGCTGTTTTCGGTCGGCGCCTATGTCTGGCCCCTCATCCTGCCGGACGCCCAGCCGGGCACGGGATGGGCTCTGTCGGCGCTTCTCGTCGCGCTGGCCTGCGCGGTTGGTCACGCGAACACGCTCCGGAACCTTCGCTTCCTCCACATCGCCTATCTCGCGCTCGCCCTTTGCGCGATCGCGACCGTCTTCGCCACGATGCCGGCGAGCCCCGGTGCGGCGGTCGTCGTGGATGCGCCCGCGACCCTTTCGATCTGGTCGCTCCTCCTTCCGACCCTCGTCGGCTTCGCGCTCGGTCCCTGGGGCGATCTCCAGCAGTGGCAACGGGCGATCGAGATCCGGCGGAGCGGGTCCTCGACGGCGATCGCCTATCTCGGCGGCGCCGCGATCTTCCTCGCGCTGCTCGTCGCCAACGCCTGGCTCTCGCGCATGGCGGGCGCCCACCTGCTCACGGGCACCGACGGAGCGCTCGGGGCGCAAGGCTCGGTCGCGGCCCGTCTGGCGACGGACGGCTTCACGCCGGCCGCCGCGGCGTTCGCGGCCTGGGTCGCGATCGCGGCGGTGTCGACGATCGACAGCTTCTACAACGCCACGCGCTGGCACCTGACCCAGCGTCTGGCCGGCAGTCTACACCCGGCGCTCGCCTTCGTACCCCCGGCGGCGGCGGCCTCGCCCTTCTGGGTCCTCGCCTTGGCCGTCGCCGCGGCGGGCTCGATGGACGCGCTCGGCCTGTCGCAGACCGCCTACATGATGCCCTACGCCACATTGCTTGTCGGCGCGACGCTCTGCCTCGTCGCCGGCTGCATCGCGGAGCGACCGGCCGCCTTCGACGCGGTGACCGTCTATCTCTGGGGTGCGGCGGCGGCGCTCGTCTTCTTCGTCGGCTATCGCGAGTCCGTGCCGCTCCTCGTCCCCCTGTCGACGGCGGTGGCGCTCGCCGGGGCGGCCCTGCCCTTGCGCCGGCTGTTCGCCGAGCGGAGCCGGACGGCCCTCGCGCCGGCGGCCAGCCGGTCCGGAGCGGATGCCGGGGCGTTGCGCGGAGCCCTGTCGCAAGGCGGGGCTGCGGCGGCGCCTCACCCCTCGCTCGTGCCGGATACGGTCCGCCCGCCGGTCGCCCTTTCGATCGCCAACGGCCAGTCGATGCCGGCGCACGGCTTCGACGGCCAGTGGTTCGTGATGCGGATCACCCCCACCTACGACGACACCAATTCGGTCGGAAACGTCTATTTCGCCAATTACGTCCGCTGGGTCGGCAAGGCGCGCGAGCTGTTCTTCAACGCCTGCATGCCGACCTTTGATCTCGAGACCACGCGCTACTACGTCCTCACGAAGTCCTTCCAGCATGATTTCCGCCGCGAAGTGGAAGAGTTCGAGCCGGTGACGGTGCGCATCCGGATCGCCGGGCACAATCGCAAGTTCGTAACGCTCGGCCACGAGATCCACAGCGAGACGCACGGGCTTCTCGGCCGCGGCGAGCAGGACCTGATGTTCGTCGATCGCGAGAGCTTCAAGCCGCTCGACATCCCGGTCGACATCGTGCGGGGCTTCCTGCCGTTCTGGCCGTCGTCCCGGCCGGGCGCCGACATCGGCGAGACGCGCAAGGCGGGCTGAGCCCCGCCGCCGGGCCGTCGAGCCCGGCCCGGATCAGGCGACGACCCGCGGCTCGAAGCGCGAGGACTTGCGCGCGATCACCTGAAGCGTATCCGCCTCGGAGGCGGGCTTTCCATAGAGATAGCCCTGCAGCTCGGTGCAGCCGATCTGCTTCAGGCAATCGCGCTGCGCGATCGTCTCGACGCCCTCGGCGATGGTCCGCATGCCGAGCGTGCGTCCGAGCTCCACGATGGTGCGCACGATGCTGACATCGCTTTCGTCGGGCAGGTTGATGATGAAGCTCCGGTCGATCTTGATCTTGTCGACCGGCAGCTTCTGGAGATAGCTGAGGCTGGAGTAGCCGGTTCCGAAATCGTCGAGCGCCAGCTTCACGCCGAGTCGGCGCAGCTCGCCGAGAAGGTTCATCGCTTCGTTCGTGGTGGCGAGAAACGCCGTTTCCGTGATCTCCAGTTCCAGCCTCGACGGCTCCAGGCCGAAATCCGACAGCGCCCGCGACACCACGTCGATAAGGTTGGAATGGCGGATCTGGATCGTCGAGACGTTGAAGGCGATCGAGAGGCTGCGGTCCTCCCAGGTGGCGGCGAAGCGGCAGGCGGTGCGCAGCCCCCATTCGCCGAGCGCCAGGATCGTGCCCGTTTCCTCCGCGAGCGCGATGAACTCGGCCGGCGGCACGTTGCCGTGGACCGGGTGCTTCCAGCGCATCAGCGCCTCGAAGCCCCGGAGATCGCCGGTCGCGGTCGCGACGAGCGGCTGGTAGGCCAGCGTGAACTCGCCGCGATCGAGCGCGCCGCGCAGCTCGCCCATCAGCGTCGCGCGCTCTTCCTTGTGCTGGTCCATGGCCGGCACGTAGAACCGGTAGCCGCCGCCGCCGTCGCTCTTCATGCGGTAGAGCGCGGCATCGGCCTTGCGCAGGATCTCGTCGGCCGTCGCTTCGTCGCGCGCCACGGCGACGCCGATGCTGACCCCGACGTCGAGATAGAGGCCGTTGAAGACGAAGGGCTGCTGCAGGCTGGCGACGACCCGCTCGGCGAGAACCGCGTTCAGCGACCGGTCCGCCGTGGAGTGGAGAAGGGCGAACTCGTCGCCCGCAAAGCGCGAGACGATGAGGTCCGGACCCGCGAAGGCCTTCAGCCGCTCCCCGATCTCGCGCAGGAGATCGTCGCCGACGGCATGGCCGAACGTGTCGTTGACCTGCTTGAACCGGTCGAGATCGAGACAGAGGACCGCATAGCCCGGCCCCATCGGATGCTGGACGAGGGAGCGCCGGGCCTCGGCGACGATCTGCTCGAAGCGACGGCGGTTGGGCAGGGTCGTGAGGAGATCGTGGTTGGCGAGATGGTCGAGCCTTGCCACATATTCGTTCTGCAGCGTCACGTCCGAGCCGACGCCGCGAAAGCCGATGAAGCGCTGCTCCCGGTCGTAGACCGGCTTGCCGGTGAGGGCCCACCAGCGCCGCTCGCCGCCGATCCGCACGGGCACGCTGAGGCGCTGGAAGGGGCGGCGGTCGCGCATGGCCGACAGGAGATGGGACAGGACCTCTGTCGGCCGGCCGGCCGTCGGGGAGACGAGGGCCTCGAAGCCCATCCCGGAGAGATGGTCCCGGTCGGACTGCGCGATCTCCACGAAGCGGCTCGACGGCGACTGGATCCGGCCGTCCGTGTCGGTCTCCCAGAGCCAGTCGCTCGAAGCCTGCTCGAAATCGTTGAGCAGCAGCCCGCTGACCTCGCGCTGCCGGTCGAGATCGATCTGCACGAGCGCGCGCAGGCTGACCAGCCGTCCGATCTGGATGATCGTCGCGAAGATGAAGCAGGCATAGATCGCAAGCAGGATCGCGATGACGATGTAGAAGGTCTCGCCGGTCATCGCGAGCGCCGTGAACGAGCCGACGATGATGCTGCCGGAATAGACGATGCCCGCGGCGGGAACGAAGCCGATGCAGATCCCGGTCGCGATGAGCCCGGCGCAGGTCGCCGCGATCAGCAGTCGCCCGTCGGCGTCGGCGTCCCCGAACAGCATCACCGGAATGGTCGCCAGCGCGATCCCCGCGAGGATGGCGACGCCGATGATCCGCTCCCGCAGGACCCGGATGGGGATGGTCGAGGCGCCCAGGCGCCCGCGCCGCCAGGCCGCGCAGGCCTGGAACGCGATGCAGGACAGCGTGAAGTTCAGGACCTGGAGGCCGGCGACATAGGGCATCGTCGCGGCCTGCCAGAAGAAGTAGCAGACGATGCTGGACACCGCGAGCCCGGTCATGATCGCGAAGGGCGCGAGGCGCATCGCCAGATCGATCTGGTCGATCCAGACCTTGTCCAGCGCGTCCTGGCTCGGCTCCGATCGCTTCCACGCCCGCTCGGGCGAGCGGTCCGTCGTCCTCATTCCGGGTCCATGAGCCTGTATCATCGATAGAAGCATGCCGTACTTCTATTAAGGCAAGCGAAACAACGGCCATCGCCTTTTCTCAAAGCGTCCCGGCCCCGCGGGCCTCCGGCGGGACTCCGGACGCGAGGCCGCGTGTTGGTGGCGCCGACTGCCCGTCGGCCGCATCTCGACGGCGAGACGGACGAGGTTCCGACCGAACCGGGAGGCCCGAAGGGGCTTGCTCCGCGACGCGCACGAGCATATCACATTCGTGACAGGATATCACGCATGTACGGAGGAAGCCATGCGCGCCATCGTTCTCCACGCCCCGAAGGACATCCGCCTCGAGGAGCGGCCGAAGCCGGAGGCCGGGGCCGGCGAGGTCCTCGTGCGGGTCGCCTCGGTCGGCGTCTGCGGCTCGGACCTGCCGCGGATGCTGGTCAAGGGCGCCTGGAAGATGCCGCTGATCACCGGCCATGAATTCTCCGGCCATGTCGCCGAGCTCGGGCCGGGCGTGTCGGACTGGCGAGTCGGCGAGCTCGTCGCCGTGGCGCCGCTCCTGCCCTGCCATCAATGCGACCAGTGCAGGACCGGAAACTTCTCCCGCTGCAAGGACTACGACTATTTCGGCAGCCGGCGCGACGGCGCCTATGCCGAATACGTGGCCGTGCCGGTCGACAATCTCCTGAAGGCCCCCCAGCACGTCGATCCCCGCGCCATCGCGATGACCGACCCCGCCTCGATCGCGATCCACGCGATCTGGAAGGCGGGCGGCATCCGGGTCGGGCAGACCGGCGGCGTCGTCGGCTGCGGCCCGATCGGCCTCTTCGCCATCCAGTGGATGCGCATCATGGGGGCGTCGCAGGTGATCGCCGTCGACGTTTCGGAGGAGAAGCTCGCCTTGGCGCGGGAGGCCGGCGCGACGGCGACGATCCTCTCCCGCGATCTTGCCGCCAACACCGCGAAGGCGGACGTGGTGATCGAGGCCGTCGGGCTCGACGCCACGATCAACGCGGCGGTTCTTCTCGGCGGACCGGGCGCCCATGTCGCCTTCATCGGCATTCCCGTGCCGGACGTGAAGCTCGACAATGCGACGTTCCAATATTTCCTGCGCCAGGAAATCTCGCTCCACGGGTCGTGGAACAGCTTCGGCGCACCCTTTCCCGGCCCGCAATGGACGGTGACGCTGGAAAAATTCGGCACGGGCGAGCTGAAATGGGAGTTCATGATCTCCCACGATCTCGATCTGGCCGAGCTGCCCGAGATCTTCCGCCGCTTCGACGCCCGTGACATCCACTTCTCGAAGGTGCTGTTTCGACCCTGAAGCGAACGGGATCGGACGATGGAGGTCGATCGGACGATGAGGCCGGGCGGACGATGAGGCCGGGCGGGAAAGCAGGCCGACGGGAGAGGATGCCGCGATGACGACCGTTCTGACCCTCGATCTCGGCACCAACGGGGCGCGCGCCGGCGTGTTCGACGTCGAGGGACGACGCATCGTGGCCAAGGGCGAGGCGTCCTATCCGACGCGCCACCTGCCGCCGAACCGCGCCGAGCAGGACCCGGAGGACTGGTGGCGCGCGCTGGCCCGCGTGGTGCCGCAGGTGCTCGCCGAGGCCGGCCATCCCGAGATCGCGGCGATCACCACGGCCACCTTTTCCTCCACCGTCGTCGTCTGCGACGAAGCCGGCACGCCGCTCGCGCCCGCGATCCTCTGGATGGATGCGCGGGCCGCCGCCGAAGCCGCGGCCTCCGAGACCGTCGAGCATCCCGTGCTCGCCTATTCCGGCGGCTCGAACGCGGTGGAATGGCTGGTGCCGAAGGCGATGTGGCTCGCCCGCCACGAGCCGGACCTCTGGGCCCGCGTCGAGGTGGTCTGCGAGGCGCTCGACTTCGTCAACCACCGCCTGACCGGGCAGTGGACGGGCTCGCTGATGAACGCGACCTGCAAGTGGAACTACGACAGCCGCGCCCGCGCCTTCTGCCCCGACCTCTACGCCGCCTTCGGCGTGCCCGAGCTCGCCCTGCGCCTGCCCCAGAGGATCGTCGACATCGGCGGCGTCATCGGTCGGATCCGGCCCGAGGTGGCCGAAGCCTGGGGCCTTCGCGGCGCTCCGCTCGTCGTCCAGGGCGGCATCGACGCGCATATGGGCACGTTCGGCGCGGACTGCGTCAGCCCCGGCGCCATGCTCTTCATCGGCGGCACGTCCAACGTGCAGCTGACGCAGGTGCCCGACGACGGCGCCGAGATCACCGGGGTCTGGGGCCCCTATCCCCACGCCCTGACGCCGAACTTGCGGATGATCGAAGGCGGGCAGGTCTCCGCCGGCTCGATCCTGAAATGGCTGTCGCAGGAGATCTTCGGGCTCGGCGACGGGGCGCTCGCCGAGCTTCTGGCGGCGGCCGAGGCGATCGAGCCGGACGAGACCGGCCTGCTCGCCCTCGACTTCTGGATGGGCAACCGCACGCCCTATCGCGACGCCCGGCTGCGCGGCGCCTTTCTCGGCCTCTCCCTGTCGCACGGGCGCGCGCACATCTACCGCGCCGCCGTCACGGCGGTGGCGCTCGGCGCCGCCAACGTCGTCTTCGATCTCGAGCGGCAGGGCGTGTCGATCGACCGGATCGTCATGGCCGGCGGCATCCAGCGCAATCCGCTCTGGCTGCAGGCGACGATCGACGCGATCGGCAAGCCCGTCGGGATCGCGGAGGACGACAATCTCTCGCTCTACGGCAATGCGGTCGCCGCGGTGGTCGGCCTCGGGCTCTGGCCGGATCTGACCAGCGCCGCCGCCGCGCTGCGCGCGCCGGTGCGCACCGCGCATCCCGATCTCGAACGTCACGCGCGATACCGCCGTCTCCTCGCCGACTACCGCGAGGCCGCCGTCACGCTCGCCCCGATCCTCCACGCCCTCGCCGACGGGCCCGCCGGGGAGAGCGCCGCGTGAAGGAGGAGGCCGAGCGCAGCACGAACCGCCTGCCCGTGGACGCCACCCGCGACCACCTGATGCTGCAGGTCGCGCGCATGACCTACCAGCAGGACAAGACGCTGACCGAGATCGCGGCGGAAACCGGCCTCAACCGCTGGCAGGTGAGCCGGCTCCTGCAGGAGGCGCGCGACGTCGGCATCGTCCGGATCGAGATCCTGCCGCGAACGCTGCGCCATCCCGATCTGGAATCCGAGCTCGCCCGCGCCTTCGGCCTGCGCGACGCGGTGGTCGTGCCGGGTCCCGAGGATCCGGGCGTCGACGCCGTGGCGCGGGCCGCCGGGCAATATCTCGCGCAGATCAAGCCGCGTCCCGACCTCGTCGGCGTGTCCTGGGGCCGCACCATGGGCGCGCTCGCCCACTGGCTGCCGCAGGACTGGGCGGACGGCGCGACCATCGTCCAGATCAACGGCACGGTCGCGCCGGTGCCCGGCATCGCCCACCACAACGAGGTCGCCGAGATCTTCGCCCGAAAGGCCAAGGGCCGCATGATCCCGTTGCCGGTACCGGCGATCGTCGGCGCGCGCGAGACGCGCGAGGTCCTGGAGAAGGACCGCATCGTCGCCGACGTCCTCAAGGTGGCGCGATCGGCGGAGGTGCTGGCCTTCTCGCTCGGGGTCGCCGGCGAGGACTCGGTGCTCCTGCGCTCCGGCAACATCCTCGCCCCGGAAATGGCCGCGCTCCTCCAGGCCGGCGCGGTCGGCGACGTGCTCGGCCGTTTCATCGACCGGCGCGGCGCGATCGTCGATCCCGAGCTCGACGCGCGCACGATCGGGCTGTCGCTTCAGGATCTTCGCGGACGCGGACGGGTGATCGGCATCGCCGCCGGCTCGGCCAAGCACGAGGTCGCGCTGGGCGCGCTTCAAGCCGGCCATGTCAACATCCTCGTCAC
This sequence comes from Aureimonas sp. Leaf454, assembly GCF_001424685.1. Taxonomy (GTDB): domain Bacteria; phylum Pseudomonadota; class Alphaproteobacteria; order Rhizobiales; family Rhizobiaceae; genus Plantimonas. The sequence continues at coordinate 133,004 of NZ_LMQT01000024.1, read as the reverse complement.
GGACGAGGCCACCGCGATCTTCGCCCTGGAGCACGCCCATGACCGATAATTCCCGGCGCGACGATGCCATCGAGCGCGGTGAATCGATGATCATCTTCGACTGCGACGGCGTCCTCGTCGACAGCGAGATCCTGTCCAACGCCATCGACGCCGAACTGATGAGCCTCGCGGGCCATCCGATCACCGCCGCCGACCTCATCCAAGGCTATATCGGACGCCCGAAGGCCGAGATCTGGGCGGCGATCGCGGGAGAACGCGGCGTGCCCTGGCCGGAGGGGCTGATCGAGGAGGCGGATGCGCGCCTCCTCCAGCGCATCGACGACGAGCTGCAGCCGGTGGCGGGCGTCGCCGAGGCCCTGTCGCGGATCCCCGGCCGCAAGGCGGTCGCCTCCTCCTCCGCCCTGCCGAAGCTGCGGCGGTCCCTCGCCCGCTGCGGGCTGCTCGAGATCTTCGATCCCGCCGTCTTCTCGGCGAGCCAGGTGGCGCGCGGCAAGCCGGCGCCCGACGTCTTCCTCTTCGCCGCGCGGGAATGCGGCGTTTCCCCCGAGGCGTGCCTCGTCGTGGAGGACAGCGTCGCGGGGGTGACGGCGGGGCTGGCCGCGGGCATGGAGGTCGTCGGCTTCACCGGCGGCCTGCACGCCTATCCCGGCCATGCCGAGGCTCTGCTGAAGGCCGGCGCGGTGGAGGTCGTCGCCCATATGCGCGATCTTCCCACCCGCCTGGCCACCCGCCTGGCCACCCGCTTTACCGCCCGCCCGGCCGCGCGTCAGGCGGCGGGCGCGGTCCGGCTGGCATAGGCGTCGAGCGCCAGGATCGCATCGCGCACGATGTCCGGCGAAAGCGGCGTCGCGACCCGGTTGATGATCGCGCCGGGCTTCAGCGCGGCCTGCGCCACGCGCCCGATCTCCTCCGGTCCGGCATCGGCGAGATCGAGATCGGCGAGCGTCGTCGGCAGGCCGACCTGGCGGCAGAAGCGCAGCGTCTCGTCGATCTCGGCGAGCGGACGCCCTTCCAGCATGAGGAGGCAGAGCGTGCCGAACGCGACCTTCTCGCCGTGGAAGAAGCGGCGCGTGGCGGGCAGGACCGTCAGCCCGTCATGGATGCCGTGCGCGCCGGACACGCCGCAATTCTCGAAGCCGAGGCCGGAGAGCAGCGTGTTGGCCTCGATGATCGCCTCCACCGCCGGCGTGAGGAGACCCCGCTCGGCGGCGACCTTGGCCGCGAGCCCGTCGCGCATCAGCACCTCGTGGCAGGCGCGCGCGATCGCGATGCCGGCTTGGGGCGCCGGCAGATAGGGACGGATGAAGTTCGGCGAGCGCGATTCCAGGTTGGAGCGCGCCTCGAAGAAGGTCGAGAGCGCGTCGCCCATGCCGGCGACGAGGAAGCGCACGGGCGCCTTGGCGATGAGCGCGCTGTCGACGATGACGATGTCGGGATTGCGCGGCAGCGAGATCGCCTCCTGCATCACGCCCTCGTCGTTGTAGCGCACCGCGATGGCGCTGCAGGGCGCGTCGGTGGAGGCGATGGTCGGCACGACCGCGATCCGCGCGCCCTGGCGCACGGCGGCGACCTTGGCCGTGTCCGCCGTCTTGCCGCCGCCGATGCCCGCGACAACGTCGGCACCCGTCTCGGCGACGAGGGCGGTGACACGTTCGATCTCCTCGGTCGAGCATTCTCCGCCGAAGAGCTCGATCCGCGCGTCGAGACCGGCTTCGGCCAGCGAGGCGCGGATCGCCGCGCCGTGCCGCTCGTCGACGATCCGGTCGACGAGGAGGAAGGGACGCGAACCGAGATCCCGCAGATGGTCGGCGAGACGCTCGATCTCGCCCGCGCGCTGGATGTAGCGGCCGGGACCGCCATAGGCCCGCCCCTCCGCCGCCTGCCAACCGATCGCCGTCGTCATGCCGTGTCCTTTCCGGCCCGCCTCCCCCGCCGCGACGGGGATTGGGGCCTCTCCGTTCGATGTCGCGCGGCCCGAGGCCGCGATTCCGTTAGGGCCGAGCCTCGATCGAGGCGCCGCTCACCAGCCGCTGACGACGTAGCCGCCGTCGACGGGCAGCGTCGTCGCGGTCACGAAGAGCGAGGCGGGCGAGGCCAGGAAGACCACGGTGCCGACGAGGTCCTCGACCGTGCCCCAGCGCTTCAGCGCCGCCTTGCGGGCGATCGTTGGTCCATGCTCGTCATGTGTCCAGAGGTCCTTCGTCATGTCGGTCTTGTGATAGCCCGGTGCGATGGCGTTGACGCGGATGCCGTCCGCGCCGAACCGGTGCGCCAGCGCCCGCGTGAGGCCCATGATCCCGGTCTTGGAAGCGCCGTAGGCTGGCACGCGCTCGTCCGCGAGGAAGCTCAGCATGGACGCGGTGTTGATGATCGCGCCCTTCGAGGCCTTGAGGTGGGGATAGGCGGCCATGGACAGGCGCATCGCGCCATTGAGGTTGACGTCGATCACCTCGAGATAGGGCTCCTCCTCGTATTCGGCGTCCGGCCGCACGATGCCCGCGCTGTTGACGAGGACGTCGAGCGAGGGAAGCGCGCCGACGAAGGCGTCGACCGCCGCGCGGTCGCGCACGTTCAGCTGCTCGAAGCGGATACCGGCATGGGCCGGGTCGGCCCTCGCCGCTTCCAGCTTGTCCGGCGAGGAGCCGGTCGCGATCACCTCCGCCCCGAGCCCCTTGAAGCCCTTCGCGATCGCGAGACCGATGCCGGTCGAGGCGCCCGAGACGAGGACGCGCTTGCCCGCGAAGAGGTCGGGCCGGAAGGTCGATAGGATGTCCTGCATGGAAGTCTCCCTGATGCGATCCGCCGCGAGGGCGGCATGGGTGTTGGAAGCGCGGCCTCAGGCCTCGGCGAGCCGGTCGAGGTCGTCGTAGAAGTCGCGGCCGGCCTCGTAGAGGCGGTCGAAGATCGGTTGCATGCGCCGGTAGCGCGCCTGCCAGGCGGGGTCTGGAGGGACCTCGTCCTTGTGGCGCACGAGGGCGGCGACGGCCTCGTCGGCGTCGGCGAAGCGACCGGTCGCGACCCCCGCCATCACGGCGCAGCCGACGACACCGCATTCGGCCTCTTCCGGCACCACGACGGGGATGCCGTAGAGGCTCGCCTTGATCTTCAGCCAGAGGGAAGTCTTCGCCCCGCCGCCCGAGGCGACGACGCGCTCCAGCTTGGTTCCCGCCGCCGCTTCCATGATGGCGAGATGGCGCGCGGCGGCGAAGGCGACGCCCTCCATCACCGAGCGATGGAGATGCGCCAGGCCGTGCCCGGCGCCGAGCCCGAAGAACTGGGCGCGGGCGTTGCGGTGGCGTCCCAGGCGCTCGCCGGTGAGGTAGGGCACGAAGAACAGCCCGTCGGCCCCGGCCGGCGCCTCGGCGGCGCGCGCCACGATCGCCTCGTAGCCGAGCGCGCGCTCGTGGAAGGCGCGGCGCGCCCAGCGCATCGCGTCGCCGCCGGTCTCCAGAAGCACGAAGGCGCCCCAGTGCCCCTCCGGCGTCGCGACGTTGCAGATCTCGGGATCGAGCAGCGGCGCATCCGCGACGAGGGTCAGGATGCAGGACGTGCCGGTGACGTCGGAGGCGAGGCCCGGCCGGCAGACGCCGGACCCGAGCAGCGCCACGGGATAGTCCGCGCCGCCGACGAGGACGGGCGTGCCCTCCGCCAGATCCGTCTGGCGGGCGGCCTCGGCCGTCACGGCGCCGAGGATCTCCATCGGTTCGCGGATCGGCGGCAGGAGGTCCCGGTCGAGGCCGAGACGCCCGATCATCGAATCCGACCAGGCTCTCGTGCGCGGGTTCATCAGGAAGGAGCAGGAGGCGTCGCCGCTGTCCATCGCACGCGCGCCGGTGAGGCGCAGGTTGATGAAATCCTTCGGCATCAGCACGGTCTCGGCCGCGGCATAGGCGGCGGGATCGTTGTCGCGCAGCCATTGCAGCTTGAAGCCGGGCCAGGCCGGCGTCGGCGGATTGCCGCTGTCGGCGAGATAGGCGCCGTCCGCGAAGGTCCGCTCGAAGTCGGCGACGAGACCGGCGGTGCGCTTGTCGTTCCAGAGCGGCACCTCGGCGCGCGTCGGACGCCCCGCGCCGTCGACGAGCACCGTGCCGTGCATCTGCCCGCAGGCCGCGACCGCCGCGATCCGGTCCCGCCCGCCGTCGACCTGGGAGAGGACGCCGCGCACAGCCGCGGCGACCCCGGTCCACCAGTCCTCGGCCCGCTGCTCGGCCCAGCCGAAGGCCGGGACCATTTGGTCGTGCTCGCGGGCGGACAAAGCGAGGATGCGGCCCGCGGGGTCGACGAGAGCCGCGCGGACGCTGCCCGTGCCGACGTCGATCGAAAGCGTGAGGTCGCGTGCCATGGCGCTCAGGTCTTCAGCCGGCCGGTTCCGTATTGCAGCAGCATCGCGATCACGATGATGACGCCCATGTAGACCTGCTGGTGGTAGCCGGGCACGCCGCCGAGATTCATGATGTTGGCGATGATGCCCATGATGAGGGCGCCGAGCAGCGTGTTGATGACGCCGCCGCGCCCGCCCATCAGGCTCGCCCCGCCGATGACGACGGCGGCGATGACGTTCAGCTCCGCGCCGACGCCGACCTGCGCCGAGCCGACGCCGGTGCGTGCGGTCGAGATGACCCCCGCGATGGCGGCGAGCGCGCCCGACAGGACGTAGACGGCGAGGATGTAGCGCGGGACCGCGATGCCCGACAGGCGCACCGCCTCCTCGTTGGAGCCGATCGCCTTCACGATGCGGCCGAAGCGGGTGAAGTTGAGGACGACGCCGCCGACGAGGAAGATCGCGAACATCAGCCAGACCGGCAGCGGCAGGCCGGCGGCGAAGCCGGAGCCGAAGCTCGCGATGCCGGCGCCCTCGGTGCCCAGCGGGATCGGCCGTCCGTCCGAGATGATCAGCGCGAGACCGCGCGCGATGGCCAGCATGGCCAGCGACATTACGAAGGACGGAAGGCGCAGGTAGGCGACGAAGGTGCCCGTGACGAGGCCGCAGGCCATGCCGGACAGGATCACGAAGGCGACCGAGGTCGCCGGACCGTAGCCCATGAAGTGGATGAAGTGGGCGGTGAGGACCGAGCCGAGCGCCGCGATCGAGCCGACGGAGAGATCGATGCCGCGCGTCAGGATGACGAAGAGCATGCCGACCGCCATGATGCCGGCGCCCGCCGCCACCTGGCGCAGGACGTTGAGGATGTTGATGCGGCTGAGGAAGGCGTCGGACCAGAAGCTCGCCGCGACCACCAGGACGAGGAAGATGGCGAGCGTGGCGAAATGCTGGAGGAAGCTCGCGAGATCGAACTTTTCGTCCGTGGGGCGCGCCTTTTCGGCAACCGTGGTCATGGGGCTTCACCGTTCGGGTTCTGGGGGTCGGCCACCGCGCGGATCATGGCCAGGGACAGGAGGTTCTCCTCGCTGTAGCGATCGGGCAGGAGCTCGCCGCGCAGCTCGCCCTCGCTCATGACGAGGACCCGGTCGCAGAGCCCGAAGAGCTCCTGGTGCTCCGAGGAGATGACGAGCACCGCCTTGCCGCTTTCGGCGAGCTTGTGGACGAGGGCGTAGATCTCGGTCTTGGCGCCGACGTCGACGCCGCGCGTCGGCTCGTCGAGGATGATCACGTCGCCCTCGGCGTGAAACCACTTGGCGAGGACCACCTTCTGCTGGTTGCCGCCGGAGAGGCTGGAGACCGGCGCGTTGACGCCGGCCGATTTCAGCCGCAGCGCGCGTCCGAGATCCTCCACCATGGCGGTTTCGCGGCGACGCCGGAGAAAGCCGAGCGGTCCGGTCACGGCGTCCATCCGGGCCATGGTGGCGTTGATGCGGATGGCGTTGTCGAGGACGACGCCCTCGTGCTTGCGGTCCTCCGGCACGAGGCCGATGCCCGCCTTCACCGCGTCGCGCGGCGAGCCGAAACGCATCACCTCGTCGCGGAGCCGGATCTCGCCGCCGTCCATGGGATCGGCGCCGAAGATCAGGCGCGCGACCTCCGTGCGGCCCGCGCCGACGAGACCGCCGAGCCCCAGCACCTCGCCGGCCCGGATGGCGAAGGAAACGTCGCGGACCTTGGCGCCGCGCCGCAGATGCCGGACCTCCAGAAGCGTCTCGCCGATCTGCCGGCGGCCTTTTTCCGGAAACATCGCGGCGAGCGGTCGACCGACCATCATGCGGATCAGCTCGTCCACCGTGATGTCGGAGGCGGCGACCGTTCCCACGCGCTCGCCGTCCTTCATGACGGTCATGCGGTCGGAGATCTTCATCACCTCGTCGAGCCGGTGGGAGATGTAGACGATGCCGACGCCGTTGCGGCGCAGGTCCGCGATGATGCCGTGCAGGCGTTCGGCATCCTGGGCGGAGAGAACGGCGGTCGGCTCGTCGAAGACGATGATGCGGACCTCGCGGGCGAGGGCCTTGGCGATCTCGACCACCTGCTGGTGCGCGACGGCGAGGCTGCCGACGGTGCGGCCGGGATCGATGGCGAAGCCGAGCCGGTCGAGCAGCGCGCCCGCGCGGCGCTTCAGGCTCGGCCAGGAGATGAGCCCGGGAAGCTCGCCGAGGAAGATGTTCTCGGCGACGGTGAGATCGGGGGCGAGCGCCAGCTCCTGGTGGATCACGGCGATGCCGAGGGCCCGCGCCTGGCGGGGATCGCGCAGCTCGACGATATCGCCGCCGATCGAGACGGTGCCGCTCGTGGGCGCAAGTTCGCCGCCGAGAACGCGCATCAGGGTGGATTTGCCCGCCCCGTTCTCGCCGAGCAGCGAATGGACCTCGCCCGCGCGCACCTCGAAATCGACGCCGCGCAGCGCATGGATGCCGCCGAAGGACTTCGTGATGGCCGACAGCCGCGCCAGTTCCGCCATGACCTCTCCCGCTTCTGGATGAAACGGCGGCGGACCCGTCACGGGCCGCCGCCGCCGATCGTCTCGACCGCAGGCCGCGTTCAGAACACCGCGTCGGGGCGGTAGTACTTCTCGACGTTGTCCTTGGTGATGACGGCGGGCTCGGTCAGCTTCAGCTTGGGGAAGCCGGCTTCCAGCGTGCCGTTCATCGCCTTCAGGCCGATGTCGACGGCGGTGCGGGCGACGAGATCGGGATCGTTGAGGCCGGTCGCGCCGTAGGTGCCTTCCTTGATGGCGGCGAGGGCCTCCTTCTGGCCGTCCGCGGCGGCGAGCACGAGAACGTCGGTGGAACCGACGCCTTCGAGCGCCTTCATCGCGCCGAGCGCCATGGAATCGTTTTCGCCGATCACGACGTTGACGTCGGGATGGGCGGTCAGAAGGTCTTCCATGGCCTTCAGGCCGCCTTCCTGCTCCCAGCTTCCCCAGCCCTGGCCGACGATCTCGAAGGACGACTTGCCCTCGTTGGTCAGCTGGCCCTCGACGACGCCCCGGAAGACGCCGAGCCGGCGGTCACGGCCGACCTCGTTGCCCTGCGATCCCGACAGGAGCGCGATCTTCATTGGGGTGCCCTGCATGCGCTTGGCGAGCCACTGGCCGACGAGATAGCCGTTCTGGTCGTTCGAGGAGCGGACCTGGGTGACGACGTCGGCATCGGGATTGATCGAGGAGTCCATCACCACGACCTTGACGCCCGCCGCGGTCGCGGCGTTGGCGGCGGCGACGAGGCCCTCGGGATCGCGCGGATTGAGGATCAGGAGCTTGACGCCCTTGGCGACCATGTCCTCGATGTCGGCGATCTGCTTGTTCATGTCGTTCTGCCCGTCCGAGGTGGACACCTCGCAGCCGGCCTTCTGGGCCTGGTCGAGGGCGGCAGCCTGCTGCGCGGCGAAATAGGGCGCGCTCAGCGTGTACATGGCGACGCCGACCTTGCAGTCGGCTGCACCGGCGGTTCCCGCGCCGGCGATCATCGCCACGGCCAGAACGCAACCCGAAAGGGTCCATCTCTTCATCGAATCCTCCTCTGTTCGGGCCTCAATCTCCCGGCGCCCGTCGTGTAGCAATGTTACAGATGGGATGGGACGTCAAGCGGCACGATTCAGCACATATGTGCTTTGTGTAACCTCATGTGATCGTATTGCGCTGCAGCACGACGTATTTTGCGCTGCATAATAGTTTTCCGACGTTCGTCTCGCCGTCCGACTTGCAGACGAATGTCGTCATATGTAGCATTGCTACAAAACTGAGGAGAATGGCCATGGCATTGCGCGAACCCGGTGTCTTCACGGTCGACATCGACGCGGGCGAGCTGAAGGGCGCCGCGACGCGCTATCGAAAGACGCTGGGCGACCTCGCCAGTCTCTACGAGGACGACGCCGCCTTCGCCCGCCTCCTCGCCGAGCGCGGGCCCGACGCGGTCATGTACGAGGTGACCGATCACAAGCCCTCCGCCGATCCTGGCGACATCATCATCGGCGTCACGCGGATGGCGCCAGGCAAGGTCGGACGCGAGTATTTCCTGACGCGCGGCCATATCCACGCCAAGGCCGACCGGCCGGAAATGTACTATGGCGAGAGCGGCACCGGGCTCATGCTGCTGGAATCCCCCGACGGTGAGGTCCGGATCGTCGAGATGAGGCCGCGCGTCGTCTGCTACGTGCCGCCGTTCTGGATCCACCGCTCGGTGAATGTCGGGTCGGACGATCTCGTGATGACCTTCGCCTATCCCGCCGATTCCGGGCAGGACTACGACATCATCGCGCGCTCCGGCGGCATGCGCCGGCGCATCGTCGACGACGGGGCCGGCGGCTGGACGGCGATCGACAACGCGGCCTGGCGCCCGCGCCCCGCCGCGGAGGTCGACGCCCTCTACGGACAGGCGGCATGAGCACCGTCGCCGCGCCCTATCCCCCGGCCGGGCGGCCGACCTTCTACTTCGTCGGCGTCACCACCGCCCAGAGCTCGATCATGAAGGTCTTTCCGGCCTGGGCGGCGTTTCTGGGGCTCGATGCGGAGATGCGCGGGATCGATCTTCCGATCCATGCCGATCCCGCCGCCTATCGCGAGGTCGTCGCCTTCATCAAGCGCGACCCTAACTCGCTCGGCGCGCTCGTCACGACCCACAAGATCGATCTCTACAAGGCCGCCCACGACCTCTTCGACGAGATCGACCCGCATGCGCGGCTGATGGACGAGACGAGCTGCATCTCCAAGCGGGACGGCAAGCTCGTCTGTCACGCCAAGGACCCGATCACGTCCGGCCTCGCGCTCGACGGCTTTCTGCCGGCGCGCCATTTCGAGCGGACGCGGGCCGAGCTCTTCTCGATGGGCGCGGGCGGCTCGACCATCGCCCTCACCTGGCACCTGATGCAGAAGACGCGCGGCGCGGACCGCCCGTCGCGGATCGTCGTGTCGAACCGCAGCCCGGCGCGTCTCGACGAGATCCGCCGCATCCATGCCGAGATCGGCGGCGGCGTGCCGGTCGACTACGTGCTGGCGCCGCGCGCCGAGGACAACGACCGGGTGCTGGCGGACCTTCGTCCGGGCTCACTCGTGATCAACGCGACCGGCCTCGGCAAGGACGCGCCGGGATCGCCGCTGTCGGCCGAAGCCCGGTTCCCCAAGGGCGGCATCGCCTGGGACCTCAACTATCGCGGCGACCTCGTCTTTCTCGAACAGGCCCGAGCCCAGGCGAACGAGAGGGGCCTCCAGGTCGAGGACGGCTGGACCTACTTCCTCTACGGCTGGACGCAGGTGATCGCCGAGGTCTTCGCGATCGACATCCCGGCGTCGGGTCCGCGCTTCGAGGAGATCTCTTCCATCGCGACCCGGGCCTCGAAGGGATGACCGCGATGCAGCGCGTTCTCGTCACGCCCCGCTCGCTCACCGCCGCGCCCCATCCGGCGGTGGAAGCGCTGCGGGACCGGGGCTTCGACGTCGTCTACTCCACCCCGAACGTCCTGCCGGACGAGGACGAGCTCTGCCGTCTCCTGCCCGGCACGGTCGGCTGGCTCGCCGGCGTCGAGCCGGTCTCGCCGCGCGCCATCGGCGCGGCGCAGGCGCTGCGCGTCGTCAGTCGCAACGGCAGCGGGGTCGACAACCTGCCCCTGCCGCTCCTCACCGAACGCGGCATCGCGCTCTGCCGCGCCGACGGCGGCAATGCGGCCGGCGTCGCGGAACTCGCCATCGCCCTCGCGCTGTCGGCGCTGCGCCAGATCCCCTTCGCCGATGCCGGGATCAAGGCCGGCGAATGGCGGCGGCGGCGGGGCGGCGAGATCCGCGGCCGGACCGTCGGCGTCGTCGGATGCGGCGCGATCGGCGGCGAGGTCGCGCGCCTCTTCTCGGCGCTGGGCGCCTCGATCATCGCCCACGATCCGTTTCCGCGCCGCCTGGAGGTCGCCGAGGACCGGCTGCGCTGGAGCGATCTGGCGACCCTTCTTCGCGAGGCCGATCTCGTGACCTTCCATTGCCCCTCCCTGCCCGGCGGCCAGCCGATCCTCGACCGCTTGGCCTTGGCGAGCCTCAAGCCGGGCGCGGTCGTCGTCAACACGGCGCGCGCCGGGCTCGTCGACGAGGCCGCGCTGATCGAGGCGCTGGACGAGGGCCGGCTCCTCGCCTACGCGACCGACGTGTTTCCCGAGGAGCCGCCCCGCTCGCTCGCCTTGCCCGGCCATTCCCGGGTCATCGCGACGAGCCATATCGGCGGCTTCACCGGCGAAAGCGTCGATCGCGTCACCGAGATCGCGGTCGAGAATCTCGTCCGCGCGCTGCAGCCGTGACGCGCCTCGGACAGGCGCCGGAGCTGGAGATATCGGCGCTGGGGGAAAGCCTCGCCGCGCGGCTCTCGCGCTCGCCGGCTGCGACGGCCGGCGTCGACCTTTTCTGGCTGGGGCAGGCCGGGTTTCTCCTCGAAGCCGCCGGCCGTCGCATCCTGATCGATCCCTACCTCTCGGATTCGCTCGGCGCGAAATATGCCGGCAGCGCGACTCCGCACGACCGGATGATGGCGCCGCCGGTTCTGCCGGACGCGCTCGGGCCCGTGGATCTCGTCCTCTGCACGCACCGCCACACCGACCATATGGATCCCGGCACGCTCCGCCCGCTCGGGGCGCGGCTGCCGGATCTGCGCTTCGTCGCGCCGGCCGCCGAACGGGCGGAGGCCCTCGCGAGAACCGGTGTTCCGGCCGACCGGATCGTTCCGATGGAGGCCGGACAGCGGCGCGAGCTCCTGCCCGGAATCGCCATCGCCGCGGTGCGGGCGGCGCACGAGACGCTGGAGACCGACGCGGACGGGCGCCACCGCTTTCTCGGCTATGCGATCGAGGCCGATGGCGTCACCGTGTTTCATTCCGGCGACACCGTTCCCTTCCTCGGCCAGATCGAGGAGGTGGCGGCGCTCCGGGCCGATGTCGCGCTTCTCCCGGTGAACGGCCGCAGCCCCGCCCTTTCGGCCGCCGGCATCGCCGGCAACATGAGCGTCGGGGAGGCCGTGTCGCTCGCCAGGGCGACGCGCATTCCGGTCGTGATCGCGCATCATTATGGCCTCTTCGGCTTCAACACGGTCGCGCCGGAGGCGATCGACGCGGCGGCCGCGATGGCCGCGCCGGTGCGCCTCGAACGCGCCCGGACGGCCGTCCGCTACCATTGGGCGCGACGGGCGACGCCCGGTTGACGCGACGCGAAAGCCGTTGCCATGCTCGATCCCCGACGAGGATGCGAGGTGACGACGGCCCGATGGAACCCAATGCGGAGCCGCAGGCGCCCCTGCGCAACATTCTCGAGGTCATCCGCACGACGCATGACAGGCTTCGCAAGTCGGAGCGCAAGGTGGCCGACCTCGTTCTCGCCGATCCGCAGCGCGTGCTCGGGGGAACGCTCGCCGACACCGCGGCGGAGGCCGATGTCAGCCAGCCCACCGTGATCCGCTTCTGCAACGCGCTCGGCTGCGCCGGCTACCAGGACTTCAAGCTGCGGCTCGCCCATGGCCTCGCGCTGGGAACGCCGGCCACGCATTCCGTGCTCCTGCCGACGGACGCGCCCTCGGCGGTCGTCGAGAAGATCTTCGACTATACGATCACCAGCCTCGACTGGGCGCGGCGCAATCTCGACGCGGCCGCGGTCGCGGCGGCGATCTCGATCCTGGAGCGCGCGCGCTCGATCGAGTTCTTCGGCTTCGGCGCATCCGGGATCGTCGCCCGCGACGCGCAGCAGAAATTTCCGCTCTTCGGCGTGCCCTGCGGCGCGCAGCTCGACTCGCACCAGCAGATCATGTCCGCCTCGGTCATGCGCGAGGGCGACGTCGCCGTCGTCATCTCCAACACCGGCCGCACGCGCTCGCTGATCGAGATCGCCGACGTCGCGCGGACGAGCGGCGCGAAGGTGATCGCCATCACGGGATCGCACAACGCCCTGGCCGCCCATTGCGACGTCGCGATCGTGGTCGAGACGCTGGAGAACACGGATGTCTATACGCCGACCATCTCGCGCATCGCCGCGCTCGTCGTGATCGACATCCTGTCGACGGCGGTCGCGCTGCGTCGCGGCGACGGCGAGGCCGATCGCTTCGGCATGATGAAGCGGCACCTCAACAGTCTCCGGCTCGCCGAGGACTGATCCCGCTCACGGACGGGACAAGGAAAGGGTCGCGGGCGCGGCGGCCTTCGCCGCCGCGCCCGCCTTCACACATCTCGCGATCAGAAGTCGAAGTCGTTGATGTCGGCCTTCGTGAAGACCTTCGGGGCGCCGAGCAGGATCTGGCTCTGGTTGATGACCTGGAGGTCGCCGAGCCGGCCCGCCTTGAACGTCGTGTCGCCGGGCTTCAGCGTGCCGTCGGCGACCGCGCGCATGGCGAGGCCCGCGGCATAGCCGAGATCCACCGTCGACCAGAGGATGGTCGACTTGATGCAGTCGCCGTTGACATAGGGCTTCATGGCGTTCGGCAGCGCGAGGCCGACGACCGAGACCTTGCCGCAGAGCTGGCCCTGCTGCACGGCTTCGGCGGCGGCGGGCGTCGCGACCGAGGTCATGCCGAGAATGCCCTTCAGCTCGTCGCCGTGCTTGTTGATCAGCGTCTGCGCCTGGTTGAAGGAGAGGATGTTGTCCTCCTGCGCCTCGACCGTCTCCAGGAATTTCAGCTTGGGATGGCACTTCTCGGCATAGCCGGCCATCTCGGTGATCCAGCGCGCCTGGTTCGGCGTGGTGAAGGTCGAGGTGACGATGGCGAAGGCGCCGTCCTCGCCAATCTCGGAGGCAAGCTGGTCGATCATCGCCTTGGCGACGCCGTTCGGCTGCGCCTGGTTGACGAACCACTGGCGCGCGTCGGCTTCCGCGTCGGCGTCGTAGCCGACGACGTTGATGCCGGCCTCCAGCGCCCGCTTCAGCACCGGCGCGATGGCGACGGGATCGTTGGCGGCGAACAGGATGCCGTCGACGCCGGAGGTGATGTAATTGTCGATGAAGGTGATCTGCTCGTCGATATTGGCCTTGGTCGGGCCGTCCGTCGTGACGGTCATCGAGCCCGTCTCCTTGGCGGCTTCCTGTATGCCCTGCGCGGTGGAGGCGAAGTAGCCGACGCCGACGAGCTTGGGCACGTCGACGACCTTCAGCGGCTTGCCCTTGCGGTCGGGCGCGCCGGTCGGAACGCCGCCGTCGTACTCGCCGGGCGGCACGGGCGTGACGCTCGCGTCGCAGGCGAGCGGGTTGGCGGGCTGGTCGTCGCCGCCGGTCCAGGCGCTCTGCGCCATGGCCGGCGCGGTGAGGAGACTGGTCGAGACCAGAAGGGCGAAAAGCTTGCGCATGGAATCAGATCCTCCGTTGAATGATGCTGTTGTCGCGTCGTTGTGCCGGCCCGGCCTCCCGCCGGACCGGTTCTTCTCAGTCGTCGGTGAAGCGGCTGAGGAAGTTCGAGATGAGGACGGCCGCGATCAGCACGGCCCCGATGATGACGATGGTGCCGTCGCCCTTGACGCCGGACAGAGCGAGTCCGCTCTTCAGGACCTGGACGAGGCAGAGGCCGATCAGCGTGCCGACGACGAGGCCCCGCCCGCCGAAGATCGACGTGCCCCCGAGGACGACGGCGGTGATGACGTCGAGCTCGATGCCGGACCCCATGTCGGAGCGCGTCGTCGAGACGCGCGAGACGAAGACGACGGCGGCGAGCGCCGAGACGAAGCCCGAGGCCGCGTAAATCCAGAGCTTCACCCGCGTCACGTCGATGCCGGAAAAGGCCGCGCCCGCCTCGTTGTTGCCGATCGCGTAGACGGCGCGGCCGAAGGCCGTGAAGCGCAGCACGAAGAAGCCGACGAGGGCGACGACGGCGAAGAGCCAGAGCTGGGTCGGCAGGCCGAGAATGTCGCCCTGACCGAGGGTGAAGAACCATTTGGGATAGCCGCGGACCGACTGCGCCTGGCTGATGCCCTCGGCAAGCCCCCGGAAGAGGGCGAGCGTGGCCAGCGTCGCGATCAGCGGGGGCACGCGGAAGCGCGTGATGATCACCCCGTTGGCGATGCCGCAGGCCGTGCCGACGACGACCGAGAGGCCCATGGCGACCGGCAGCGGCAGGCCGAGCCATTTCCAGAAGACGCCGACGAGGATCGCCGAGAGCCCGAGGATCGAGCCGACGGAGAGATCGATGCCGCCCGTGATGATGACGAAGGTCATGGGCACGGCGATGAGGCCGACCTCGGTCATCAGCCTTCCCTGGTTCAGGAGGTTGGCCGCGGTGAAGAAGCGCTCGTTGTTGGCCGCCAGGACGGCGAGCGCCACGACGAGGATCAGCGTCAGGATGGCTTCGTGGCGAAGGAGGATGCGAAAGCTCATGGGTTCCGGTTCCTTCAGCCGGCCCGCCCGCGCCGCGCCATGTCGGCGAGCACGGTTGCGAGGATGAGAATGCCCTGCACGGCCCGCAGCCAGTAGGCCGAGACGTTGAGGAAGATCAGCGAGGAGCCGATCGCGGCGAAGAGGATGGCGGCGAGCGTCGATCCCGTCACCGTTCCGATGCCGCCCAGGATCGACACGCCGCCGACGACGGAGGCGGTGATGATGATCAGCTCCAGCCCGTTCGGCACGGTCGACTGGATCACCTGGAGCTGCGTGGCGAAGAGCACGGCCGAGATGCCGGCGATGACGCCGTGGATGGCGAAGACCTTCACGATCGTCGCCTTGTAGGGAATGCCCGAGGCTTCCGCCGCCTCGCCGTTGCCGCCGACCGCGTAGATCGAGCGGCCGAAGGCGGTGGAGCGCAGGAGAAAGGCGGCGAGAAGCGTCAGCACCACCATGAACCAAACCGTGGAGGGCACGCCGAGGAGGCGGAACTGCGCGAGCTGGTAGTCGGCGGGAAGGCCGGAGATCCAGGCGCCGCCCGTGAAGGTGATGAGGCCGCCCCGGAGGATCGAGAGCATGGCGAGCGTCGCGATGATCGAGGGCACCTTCAGATAGGCGATGAGGGCTCCGAGCCCGGCATTCACCGCCCCGCCGATGAGGAGCGGCAGGAGCCAGGCGATCCAGACGGGATAGCCGTTGGTGACGAGAAGGCCCGACACGGTCGCGAGAACGCCGATCAGCGCCCCGACGGACACGTCGATATGGCCCGAGATGATGACCATCGACATGCCGATCGCGGCGATCGCGATATAGGCGTTGCCGACGAAGATCGTGGTGAGGTTGTTGGAGGAGACGAAGCGCGGGTTGATCCAGCCGACCACCGCGAAGAGCGCGACGATGGCGAGGAAGAGGAGCACTTCCTGGCCGGAGGAGGAGAGGCGCCGGGAGAGCGTCGGGGCCTTCATGCCGCGTGCCCCCGCATCATGGCCGAGCCGACCCGGTCGGAGGTGGCCTCCGCCCGGTCGAGAATGGCCGACATCCGCCCGCCGTTCATCACCAGGACCCGGTCGCTCATGCCGAGCACCTCGGGCAGTTCGGACGAGATCATCACGATGGCGATGCCGCTCGCGGCCAGCTGGTTCATGAGCTTGTGGATTTCCGTCTTGGCGCCGACGTCGACGCCGCGCGTCGGCTCGTCGAGGATGAGGATGCGCGGATCGGTGGCGAGCCATTTGGCGATCACCACCTTCTGCTGGTTGCCGCCGGAGAGCTGCGCGACGACCTGTCCCGGCCCCCGCGCGCGGATCTGGAAGCGCCGGATGGCGTCGAGGGCGAGCGCCTCCTCGCGCGAGGTGTCGACGATGCCGCCCTTCGTCAGCCGTCCGAGGATCGCCATCGAGACGTTGGAGCGGATCGACTGCGGGCGCACGAGCCCGTGCTGGGCGCGGTCCTCGGGCACGTAGGCGATGCGGTGCCGGATCGCCTCGCGGACGTTGCCGATCGAGACGGGGGCGCCATCGATCAGGATCTCGCCGGAGGTCGCGGGCGTGATGCCGAAGATCGTCTGCGCGAGTTCGGTGCGGCCCGACCCGACGAGGCCGGCAATGCCGAGGATCTCCCCGGCGCGCACGGAAAAGGACACGCCCTCCACCTTGCCGGCATGGGTGAGGTTCCTGACCTCCAGAACGGTTTCGCCGAGCGCAATGTCCTCCTTGGGGAAGAGTTGGTCGATGTCGCGCCCGACCATCATCGAGACGAGCGCGCCCTCGCTCACCTCCGCCGTCGGGCGCGTCGCGATGGTCTTGCCGTCGCGAAGCACCGTGACGCGGTCGGAGATCTCGAAGATCTCGTTCATGCGGTGGCTGACATAGACGATGCCCACGCCCTCGGCGCGCAGCGAGCGGACCACGTCGAGAAGGCGCTTCACGTCGGCCTCGGCGAGCGCCGCCGTCGGCTCGTCCATGATGAGGACGCGCGCGTCGCGCGACAGGGCGCGGGCGATCTCCACCCGCTGGCGGTTGGCCACGGAGAGGCGCGACACCGTCTCGTCCACGTCGAGATCGGGGCAGTCGAGCCGGTCGAGGATCGCACGCGCCCGCTCGCGCATCGCCTTCCAGTCGAGGAGGCCGTTCGCCTTGCGCGGAGCGTGGCCGAGAAAGACGTTCTCGGCGACCGTCATGGCAGGGAAGAGAAGCAGTTCCTGGTGGACAACGGCGATGCCCCGCGCCTGCGCCTCGCGCGGGCCGGAGAAGCGCGTCGCCGCGCCGTCGACCTCGAGCGTGCCCTCGTTCGGCTGGTGGGCGCCCGACATGATGCGGATCATGGTCGACTTGCCCGCGCCGTTCTCGCCCATCAGGGCGTGGACTTCGCCGGCCTTCAGATCGAAGTCGATGCCGCGCAGGACCTGGACGGGCCCGAAGGACTTCGACAGCGCACGCAGCGCGATGATCGGACCGGCGCGCGGATCCCGGAACTCAGTCGACAAAGAAGCCTCCCCCCACCCGGCAGACTCGGCCCGGGCAGCATGCCTGCGGCATCGAAACGAAATGCCGCGCCGATGGCCTCCCTCCCGGAAGCCTTCGACGGCGACGATGATACACGGAACTTAGAGCTCTCGATGCCCCGAAGAGGAACCGAGATAAAATTCGGCGGCGTTGCCCCCGAAGATCTTCGCCATCGCGTCCGGCCCGAAATGCGCGCCGAGCAGCGCGCGCGCGAGGCCCGCCACTTCGCCGTAGCCGGCGGCGAGCTTGGCCACCGGCCAGTCGCTCCCGAACATCAGCCGGTCCTCCCCGAAGACCGTGGCGACATGGTCGACATAGGGCCTCATATCCTCCGCCCGCCAGTCGGCGGCGGCTTCGGTCACCAGGCCGGAGACCTTGCAGGAAACGTTGGGGAAGGCCGCGAGCGCGGCGATGTCGTCCCGCCAGGGATCGAGGAGACCCGACGCGATCGCCGGTTTCGACAGATGATCGACGACGGCCTTCAGGCCCGGCACCGCGTCCAGCGCCTTGGCGACATGGGGCAGGTGGCGCGGAAAGGTCAGGATGTCGAAGGCGAGGCCGCTCTCGGCGACGAGGCGCAGATGATCGAGGACGCGCGGCCGCAGGATGAAGGCGTCGTCCTCGAGATCCTGGAGCATCGGGCGCAGGCCGACGAAGAGCGGATCCTTGCGGTAATGCGCGAGCCGCTCGGGAAAGCCGTCGTCGTCCATGTCCAGCCAGCCGACGACGCCCGCCACGATGTCGGTCCGCCGGGCGATGTCGAGGAGGAAATCGGTCTCGGCCTCGGTCTCGGCCGCCTGGACCACGATCGTGCGTTCGATGCCGGCGCGCTTGAGATGCGGGCGCAGGTCGTCCGGCATGAAGTCGCGAAGGAGCGGGGCGACATGCTCGCCCATCCAGCCGTAATCCCCTCGGGAGACCTGCCAGAAGTGCTGGTGGCTGTCGATCGTGACGCGGGGCGAGAGGCTCATGGGTGCCGACCTCCGTCACACGGAACCCTGCGCGCGTCGCGGTGGTGAGACGGGTTCGATCGGGTCATGCCGGCGACGCCTCGGCGGCGGAGCGGGACGGGACGGCGGGGATGAGCCCGTCCGCCTCCAGCGCGTGCCAGAGCTCGTCCGGGATCGCCTGCTCGAACCAGGAAACGTTCTGCGTCACCTGGGCCGCCGTCTTGGCGCCGATCACGACGTTGGTCGCGGCGGGATGGCGCAGCGGATACTGGATCGCGGCGGCGGCGAGGGGCACGTCGAACCGGCGGCAGGCCGCCTCGAGGCGCTCCACCTTGGCCAGCACCGCCGGCGGGGCGTCGACATAGTTGAACTTCTTGCGCCCCGACGACGAGGCGAGGATGCCGGAATTGAAGACGCCGCCGATCACGAGATCGACGTCGCGCTGCAAGGCCAGCGGCAGGAAGGTCTCGGCGTCGGCGTCGAGCAGCGTGTGGCGGCCGGCGAGAAGGCAGATGTCGAGGTCGGCCTCCTCCATCGCGTCCCGGATCACCTGCCACTCGTTGACGCCGAGCCCGAAGCCGGCGATCAGCCCGGCGCTCTTCAGCTCCTGCAGCGCCCGGAACCCGCCGCCCTTGGTCAGCGCGCTCCAGTGATGGTCGTGCAGGTCTCCATGGGTGACGCGGCCGATGTCGTGGACGAAGAGGATGTCGAGCCGGCCGAGGCCGGTGCGCTGGCGCGAGTCGTCGTAGGAGCGCAGGATCGCGTCGTAGGAATAGTCGAAGACCTCGCGGAAGGGCAGGCCGTTGTGCCAGCCGGAATCGAACTCGTTCTTCGGCGGCTCCGGCGGCAGCGTGCGGCCGGGGCGCTCGAAGGTCATGAGCCGGCCGACCTTGGTGGAGACGCGAAAGCTTTCCGGCTCGGCCTCGCGCAGGAGCTCGCCCGACAGATGCTCGGCGCGGCCGAGACCGTACATCGGCGCCATGTCGAAATGGCGGATGCCGCTGTCCCAGGCGGCCTGGAGCGCGGCGCGCGCATCCGCCAGCGCGACCGGCGCGTAGAGCCCGCCGAGCGGCGCCGTGCCCATGCCGAGAAGCGTGAGGTCGATGTCGCAGCGCTTGAGGCGCCTCGTGTCCGATGCCTTCATGGTCATGTCCTTCTGGAGGGAACCCCGCGCCGCTCAGCGCGACTCGTGCAGAAGCGCCCGATACTCGTCCCGCGTCGGCAGGCGCGGATTGGTGCCGTGGCAATGATCCTTCAGCGCCTCGCCGGCGACGCGCTCCATCATGGGCTCGGTCACGCCCATGGCGTCGAGACCGGCGGGCAGCCCGATGTCGCGCGACAGATCGGCGACGACGCGATCCGGCTCGCCGCCGAGGATTTCGGCGATCACGTCCCATTTCGCCCCGATCGAGGCGCGGTTGAAGCGCAGCACCGCCGGCATCAGGACGGCGTTCAGCGTGCCGTGGTGCAGGTTCAGCTCGCGCACGGCGCCGAGCGGATGGGTCAGCGCGTGGACCGCGCCGAGACCCTTCTGGAAGGCCATGGCCCCTTCGAGCGCGCACATCATCATCTCCCAGCGCGCCGAGCGGTCCGAACCGTCCGCGACCGCGCGGCGGATGGCCGGCACGCCGCGCTTCAGCCCGTCGATCGCGATCGCGTCGGCCGGCGGGTTCACCGAGGGCGCCATGTAGGTCTCGAGGCAGTGCGAGATCGCGTCCATGCCGGTCGCCGCGGTCAGGAAGGGCGGCAGGCCGTAGGTCAGTTCGGGATCGCAGAGCGCGACGGAGGGCAGCATGTGCGGGCTGACGATGCCGAGCTTGCGTCCTTCGGCGGTGATGATCACGGCCGCGCGTCCGACCTCCGAGCCTGTGCCGGAGGTCGTCGGCACCGCGACGAGCGGACAGATCCGGCCGTGGATCCTCGCGGCCCCGCCTTCCACCGCCGTGTATTGCGCGAGCGGGCCGTCATGGCCCGTCAGGAGGCGCACGGCCTTGGCGAGATCGAGGGACGAGCCACCGCCCAGGCCGACGATCCCGTCGCAATCCTCGGCCCGGTAGAGGGCGAAAGCGGCATCCACGGCCTCTTCCGTCGGATTGGCCGGCGTCTCGCCGAAGATCGTCGGCGCCTGCGCCAAGAGGCCGGCGACGCGCTCGACGAGGCCGCTCGCGACGAGGCCGCGATCGGTGACGAGCAGCGGGCGGCGGACGCCGAGCCCGTCGAGGATCGCGGGCAGCTTGCCGATCGCGCCTTCGTCGAACTCGATCCGGGTGAGGTAGGTGATGAGGGCCATGTCGGGCGCGCTTTCGCGTTGTCGTCGTCGGATCCAGGACGGAGCGAGAGGTCCCGCGACCGGCAGGAACCGCCGTCCGTCGCGGTCCCGTCCCATCCGGGGGTCGGTGTCGGCCGAGCGGTTCCACGCCGGCCGTTCCGTCCGGACATCTTGGTACCGGATTGCGCCTTGCATGGTCAACCGATATATGAGTTAAGAGAAAGGAAGCTGTTGGCGAAGGCCGCCGCGGCTGCCCGTTCCGCGGAAAATCCCCATGAGCACGGTTGTTTCAGGCGAGATGCTGCAGAGATCCCCTGTGGATCGGCCCACGCAAAAGGCCGATCAGATATATGAGTCGCTTCGCCAGCAGATCGTCCGGCTTCGCATGGTGCCCGGTGCCGTGATCTCGGAGAAGGAGCTGTGCCTCGCCTATGGCGTTTCGCGCACGCCGGTGCGCGAAGCGCTGAAGCGGCTGGCCGACGAGGACCTCGTGGAGGTCTTTCCCCATTCGGGCACCTATGTCTCGAAGATCTCCTTCGACGTCGCCGAGGAAGGCTTCGTGATCCGCCGGGCGCTGGAGGTGGAAAGCATCCGCCGGGCCGCCCGCTTCGTCACGGACGAGGACATCGCACGGCTCGACGCGCTGATCGCCGAGATGCGCGACATTCTCTCGCGGGGCGCGCTCGAGGACTATATCGAGGTCGACGACCTCTTCCACGCCGCGATCGCCGGCATCAGCCGCTATCCCCGCATCTGGAAGTTCATCAATCTCATGAAGGCCCATCTCGACCGGATGCGGCAGCTTTCCGCCCCGGTGCCGGGCCATCTCGCCGACGTCACCTTGCAGCACGAGGCGATCGTTCGCGCGCTCGAGCGCCGCAATCCCGACCAGGCCGAGCTTGCCATGAAGATCCACCTCGAAGCGTCCTTCGCGGTGATGAGCGCCCTGCACGGGGACGGGGCCTTCTTCAAAGCCGTGCCGCCCCAGGCGGAGAACGCCCCGACGGGTTCCGGCGGCCGGCCGCCGGCCTGACGCGGTTAACGCAATGACGCGTCACACACGACGCATGACGACGAGAGCCGAGGCCGCGGCGGATCGCGAGAGACGATCCCCGCTCCAGGGAGGACAACGACCATGACAGACCTGAAGACGAGCTACGACATCGTCATCATCGGCGCCGGCGTCGGCGGCGGCGCGCTGGCGAACGCGCTGGCCGCGCCCGGCCGCGAGATCCTGATGATCGAGCGGGGCCCCCGCCTGCCGCGCGAGCCCGACAACTGGAGCGTCGACGCGGTCTTCCACAAGCGCAAATACGCGGCCAAGGAACAGTGGCGCGACAAGAACGGCGAGCTCTTCAGCCCCTCGACCTATTACTATGTGGGCGGCAACTCGAAGTTCTTCGGCGCGGCGACCGTGCGCTTCCGCCAGGAGGATTTCGGCGCATTGGAGCACGAGGCGGGCGTCGCGCCGGCCTGGCCGGTCTCCTACGAGACCTTAGAGCCCTATTATGCCAGGGCCGAGCGGCTGATGGGGACGCATGGACAGGCGGGCCTCGATCCGATCGAGCCTCCGCGCTCCGGCCCGATGCCCTATCCCGCCATCGGCCACGAGCCCGAGATCGCCGCCTTCGAGACGAAGCTGCGCGCGCGGGGGCTCCATCCCTTCCCGCTGCCGATCGCGATCGACTATCACGACGGCGGGTCCTGCGCGCGCTGCGCGACCTGCGACGGCTTCGCCTGCAAGATCGGCGCGAAGGGCGACGCGGAGGTCCGGCTCGTCAATCCCGCGCTCGCCAAGGGCGGCGTCACGCTGTTGACGGAAGCCTTCGTCCACCGCCTCGTGACCGACCCGTCCGGACGGCGCGTGACCGCCGTCGAACTGGAGCACGGCGGCGAGCGGCGCACCGTCTCGGCGAGGATCTTCGTCTCGGCCGCCGGCGCGATCAATTCCTCGGCGCTGCTCCTGCGCTCGGCCAACGACCGGCATCCCCGCGGGCTCGGCAACAACACGTCCGACCAGCTCGGCCGCAACTACATGGCCCACAACAACACGGCGATGATGGCGGTGTCGCCCTTCAGGAAGAACCGCGTCGTCTTCCAGAAGTCGATGGCGATCAACGATTTCTACCTCGCCAACGCCGAGCGCCCCTATCCGCTCGGCAACATCCAGGGCCTCGGCAAGCTGCAGGCCGGCATGCTGACGGCGAGCGTCAAATGGGCGCCGGAGCGCATGATGGCGCTGTTCGCCGAGCGCTCGGTCGACTGGTGGCTGATGTCGGAGGACCTGCCCGATCCGGAAAACCGGGTCAGCGTCGATGCCGACGGGAAGATCCGCCTCGCCTATACCGAGAACAACCTGAAAGCCCATGGCGAGCTGGTGAAGGTCTGGAGCCGCATGATGCGTTCGCTCGGTTATCCCATCATCATCACGCAGAAGATGGACATCAAGGTCTCCATGCACCAATGCGGCACCGCCCGCTTCGGAACGGATCCGTCCACCTCGGTGCTCGACACCGACTGCAAGGTCTGGGACGTCGACAATCTCTACGTCGTCGACGCCTCGTTCCTGCCCTCCTCCACCGGCTTCAACCCCTCGCTGACCATCGTCGCGCAGGCCCTGCGCACCAGCGAGCGCATCCTGAAGGAGCTCGGCGAGAGCGAGGTCGTCTCGCCGCCGATCCGTCTGCCGGAGACGGTCGCGGCCTGACGGCGCACGACCGGGGCGACCGCGCGGCAGCGCGCTCCCCTCGGCCCATCTCAACGACATCGCATTCGGGAGGAATGGAAAACCCATGGCTGGAAGCCGAGACTATACGCGCCTGTTCGATCTCACCGGCCGCAAGGCGATCGTCACCGGCGGTTCGCGCGGCATCGGGCGCGCCCTCAGCGAGGCGCTCGCCGCGCAGGGCGCCAATGTCGCCGTCGTCGTGCGCTCCTCGCTGGACATCGCCGAGGACCTCGTCGCGGGCTTCAACGCATCGGGCGGCGACAGCTTCGCCATCCAGGCCGACGTCTCGCAGCCCGGCGACGTCGAGCGGCTGGCGGCCGAGGTCGAGGCGCGCTGGGGCCGCGCGGACATCCTCGTCAACAATGCCGGCATCATCCATCCCGGCCCGATCGACGACTACCGGCTCGATCTCTGGCGCGACACGATGAGCGTCAATGTCGAGGGCGTCCTCCTGATGTCGCAGGCGATCGGCCGCCTGATGATCCGCCAGGGCTCCGGCTCGATCATCAACATCGGCTCGATGTCCGGCCGCATCGTGAACTGGCCCTTCCGCCACGCCGCCTACAACGTCTCGAAGGCGGCCGTCCACATGCTGACCAAGTGCCTCGCGACCGAATGGGCCGAGCACAAGATCCGCGTCAACGCCATCGCGCCCGGCTACATTCTGACCGAACTCACCGAGGACGTTCTGCGCGACAATCCCGAGGTCGTCCGGGACCATTGGGCGAAGGGCGCGGTCATGGATCGCATCGGGACGGTGGACGAGCTCGCCGGGGCGGTCGTCTATCTGGCCAGCGACGCATCCTCCTTCACCACCGGCGAGATCCACACGGTGGACGGCGGCCTGACATTGCGTTGACGACGGAGTGTTGACGACGAGGAGCTGAAGACGGGGCGCTGAGGACGCGGCCGGATTTCAGCGCCTGCGGCGGTGCGCCGGGCCGGCCCCGCCGCTCCGCTTGGCTCCCGCTGCCGCCTGGCCGGCATTTTCCGCCGAAAGCTTGCGCCAGCGCTCCAGCCGGCGCGGGTCGATCTCGCCCGCGGCGACCGCCGCCAGCACCGCGCAACCCGGCTCGTGCGTGTGGCTGCAGGCGCGGAACCGGCAGAGCGGCGCGAGCTCCGTGATCTCGGCGAAGAGCGTGTCGAGACCGTCGCCGACATCGCTGATCTGGAGGCTGCGGATTCCCGGTGAATCGAGGATCCATCCGCCGCCCGCCATGCGGTGGAGCGAGCGCGCGGTCGTCGTGTGCCGACCCTTGGCGTCGTGCTCGCGCACCGAGCCCGTCTCCTGCGGCGCGGCGTGTGCTTCGCCCAGCAGCGTGTTGACGAGGGTCGACTTGCCGACGCCGGACGAGCCGACGACGGCGGCGGTCGATCCGGGGATGCACCAGCGCGCCAGCGCCGCGATCGCCGCCTGCGACTTCGGATGGATCACCACGACGTCGAGCCCCCGCTGCAAGGCCCGCGCCTGCTCCTCGAAGGCTGGAAGGTCCTCGGTCAGATCGGCCTTGGTCAGGAGGATGACGGGCGTCGTGCCGGCCTTGTTGGCGAGCGCGAGATAGCGCTCCAGCCGCGCGGGATTGAAGTCCGCATTGCAGGACGTCACGATGAAGAGCGTGTCGATGTTGGCGCCGGCGAGTTGGGGAATGTCCGAGCCGGACACGCGCCGCTCGACGACGGACCGCCGGTCGAGGCGACGGCGCACCAGCGCCGTCCCGGGCTCGAGGAGCACGAAGTCGCCGACCGCGAATTCGCTGGTCCAGGTCTGGGGCGGCAGGACGGGCTCGACCGGACCCTCCGCGGACAGCGCCCGGATGCGGGCCCGGTGGACGGAGGTGACGCGGGCCGGCACGAGATCGGCTTCTTCGGGCGCGATCTGCTCCGAGAAGAAGGCCGACCAACCGAGATCCGGCAGCGGCGCGGAGATGTCATCACCGGTTATCATCGAGACTTCCTGTTCCAGACAGGACATGCCTATAGCATCCGCTCCGACGCCGGAGCGGAAAATTGGAAGGCGGGTCCGGCGGAACCGCTCGTCAGTGATGGCGCGTGCGCAGCGTTTCCGAGGGCGTGCAGCCGAAACGCGCGCGATAGCGGCGGCTGAAGTCGCCCATGTACTGGAAACCCCAGCGCCGGGCGATCTGGTTGACGAATGTCGGCGAGTTCGCCGCGCGCAGGAGGTCGGCATGGACCCGATCGAGCCGGCCGTCGATGATCACCTGCACCACCGAGGTTCCCATTTCCCGCTTGAAGAGCATCTGAAGCGTGCGGACGCTGACATCGCAGGCCTGCGCGACGTCCGCCAGCTTGAGACGTCCGGCGATGTTGGCCTCGATGAAGTCGAGCGCGAGCCGGATGCGCCGGGATTGCGGCAGGTCGGACCGGCCGGGCTCCTTGACAAGGTTGCGGGGCCAGGCGCCCAGAAACTGATAGAGCATGATCTCGTGCAGCAGCGGAACCTCGATGCCGTCGGGGGATCGGTCCGCCCGAATGCGCTCGTGGATCAGGAGCAGGGACCGCATGAAGGCGCGCACGCCGGGAATACGGGTGTCGGCGATGGCCGCGAAATCGGGCAGACTTCCGGGCTCGCCCCCTTCGAGAGCGTTGTAATGGGCCGCCAGCGTCCTGCGGTCGACCGTTGCCGCGATGGCGGCGAAATTCTCGGACATTTCCTCCATGCGCACCGGACTGAACGACTGCAGGAGACCCAGTCCCGGCTGAGCCAGCACCTCGTCTCCCGACCCGTCGCGCCGCAGGAGCCGTCCGCTGCTGACGAAGCGGATCGAGACGACGTCGACATTGGTGAAGGGCGTCGTGACGAAGCCGCTGAGCGAGCGGGTGGTCCAGATGCTGAAATGACCGGACTGGCCGCCGTCGAACGCGAGATCGAACGCTCCAGCAACTCTGGGTCGAAACTCGAGGGGCGTCAGTCCAGATGCGCTGAGCTCCTCCGCCTGCCGTAAGGTTTCAACTCGACGGAAAAAAAGAGGACTCTTTTCGTAAGGCGCTCTTTTAACTTCCTTTGCTGGGCTCATGGTCGCCATCTCTGCAGCCGGTCGCGATCGACTCTTTCATTGATGCCTTAAATTCCGAAGGACTGAGTATACTTCGCGCGCAATACTCGGAAGGTGATTAATGCAATCTGTCTGACAGGAATACCCCATCCGCCGGGAAGCCCCCGTCCTCATCACGTTCCCGTCACGGCGGCGTCCCCTTCCCTTCCCTCCCCTTCCCTTCTCCTTCCCTTCGCGTTCGACGCGACCGAAACCGGATCCTTCGCGCCGGGGCAGGCATGGGCGCCCTCGCCCAAATGCCGCCGGACCGGTAGACACCGCGGCATGAGGATCGATCCGACACAGCTGCCCGCCGCCACGTTCGACACGGCACCGCCCTCTGCGCCCGTCTTCGTTCCCCGCCCGCATCAGCTCGAAGCGAAGGAGGCGATCCTCGCCGCGCGGCGGAGCGGGCGACCGGGATTTCTGCTCGGCGACCTCACCGGGCTCGGCAAGACGCTGTCGGCCTGGCTCGCCGTGTCCGCCATGGCGGAGACCGACGTGCTCCTCATCTGCCCCAAGGGTGCGATCCCGCAATGGCGGCGCACGATCGCGGGCTCGCCAGAGGCGGGCAAGCGGGTGACGATCGTCAATTTCGAGCGCACGAAATCGCTGATGAAGCCGCCCGAAGCCTCCACGCGCCGCTCGACGCGCGCCCGGAACAACGAGCTCGCCAAAGCCGGCAGCCTCAAGGCGCGCTGGCCGCTCGTCGTGATCGACGAGAGCCACCGGATCCGAAACCCGGCATCGCAGCAGGGCCTCGTCTGCCGGCAGGTCGCCGCGGCGGCGGATTTCACGATCTACATGAGCGCGACCGCCGGGCAGTCGCCGCACGAATTGTCCTATCTCGGCCGGCTCCTCGCCGTCGCGAGCGGCGGTCTCGGCGGCGAGATGGACGATTTCCGCGCGCTCATGAAGCGGCTGAAGATCGGGCGGGCCAAGGGGCGCTGGAAGAACTGGGCCTGGGAGCCGAACGAGCGCGACCGCATCCTGATGTCCGGCCTTCTCTACAAGGGCGAGTCCGCGATCGGCCTGCGGCGCCGACCCGAGGAGATCGCGGGCTGGCCGGAGGTGCAGCGCGAACTCAGCCCGACTGCCCTCGATGCCGCGAGCCGGCGCCTCTACGACGCGACCTGGCGCGAGTTCCGCCGGGAGCTCGGCCTTCTCGGCGGCTCCACGCGCCGCCCCGTCGGCTGGGCGGCGGACCTGCGGTTCCGCCAGAAGGCGAGCCTCGTGCGCTGCGCCGGCACGGCCGACTTCGTCGCCGACCGGCTGGACGAGGACCAGCAGGTGGCGATCTCCGTCGCCTTTCTGGAGACCAGCGCGCTGTTGTCCGACACCTTGCGGGGCCGCGGCTGGCGCGTCGGCGAGATCAACGGAAGGCAAGGCGGCGAAGCCAACGAGACCGTGCGCGTCGCCTTCCAGACCGGCGCGCTCGACGTCGTGGTCTTCACCGTCACCGAATCCATCTCGCTCCATCGCGGCGAGATGGAAGGCGGCGATCGCGAGCGCTCGCTGGTCGTCCACGACATGCGCCACAGCGCCATCCAGCTCCAGCAGATCGAAGGTCGCTGCCATCGCGACGGCCAGCGCGCCCTCATCTCCTACACGTATGCGGAAGGGACCGTCGAAGAGCGCATCGCCGCCTTGGTTCTCGCCCGCATGTCCGCCATGGACGCGATCGCGGGCGACGACACGGCCCTTCTCGATGCGATCGCGCGCGAAGTCCAGGCAAGCGCGGAGCGGGAAGCCGGCTGACGCGCCGCGCAACGATCCGAACGCGCGAAGGACGCTCTGCCGCTTCGAGGACGCATCCGCCTTTTGGGGATCGAGCTTTGGGATGGGCCGAGGCGCGGCGCGCTTCGGATCGCCGCCGCCCTCACGTTCATGATGAACGCAGATGTCGCTCGCCGATCGCTTCAGCCGCGCCCCATCTTGTGATGACGTGGGGGTCATCTGTCGTGGAGAGGAATGGTCGATGAGTGGCAGCGTGTCCGTGACGCAGGACCCTTATGGTCGCTGGTTCGTCGAAGCCGAGATCGACGGCCGCAAACGCGCGCCCGTCCGCTGCCTTTCGCAGGAGGAGGCGCTTCACCTCGCCCGCCGGATCGAAGAGGGTCTGGAGGCCCGTCCCGCCCGGCTTCGAGCGGCCTGATCGAAGACCCCTCGCCGAGCCGTCAGCGGCTGAAGCGCTCGATCTCCCGAACCGCCCCTGTCAGGCGAAGAGGTCGCCGCGCCGAAGCCGGAGCGCCGCGAGAAGCGCGAAAGCCTTGAGCTCCCGGAGCTCTCCCGCATCCGCCATGGCGGCGAGATCCCGGAGCGGGACCTCGACGACCTCGATGTCCTCGTCCTCATGCGCCAGCCCGCCGCCGCTGGAGACGCGGTCCTCGTCGGAGAATTCGGCGAGGTAGAGATCGGCGCATTCCGTCGAGACGCCCGGCATGGTCCAGGCGGAAACCACGAGCCGGAGGTTGGAAAGGCGCAGGCCCGCCTCCTCCAGCGCCTCGGCCCGCACGGACGCTTCCGAGGAGCCGTGATCCGCCCGTCCCGCGGGAAGCTCGAGGGTTCGCGGATCGGCCTTGGCGAAGAGAACCGGCGTGCGCATCTGCCGAACGAGGATCGCGATGCCCCGCACGGGATCGTAGGGCAGGACGGCGACCGCGTTTCCGTGATCCTCCACGACGTGAGACAGGATCGCTCCATCCTCTCGGCGCACCGTCGCCACGTGGAAGTTCGCCCATCCCTCGTAGATCGTTTGGACGTCCGTGATCTCGGCCATCTGCTCACCCGCCATTGCTGTCGGTGCTGTCTGGACGAGGCCGCCCCGTCCCGCAACCCGGGTCGACGCGCTTCCCCCTCATGCCGTGCCGCTGGCCGCGTGCGACGAACCTCACGCGACGGCATTCCGGCCTAGAGACGATGGGAATCAACCAAAGGAAACTGGTGCATCCGAAGGGATTCGAACCCCTGACCTCTGCCTTCGGAGGGCAGCGCTCTATCCAGCTGAGCTACGGATGCGAAAGCCGGGCGGACCGGCGGCGGGTCAACGATGTCCCGTTCTGCCGCTTCTTAGCCGATCGAGCGGCGGGGGGCAAGGTTGCGCGTGGCGAGGTCGAGGAGATCTTCCCGCAGGAGAGGGCTTTTCCGCCGCACGGGGCCCTGCGATGTTGTAGTCTCGTCCCGGGCGCGGGCCTGCGGCCTCTGGCGGGCAGGACCTCGACGATCGGAGACAGGCGTTTTGGACCAAGCGGGTTTCGACTGCCGGACTTGCGGCGCCTGTTGCGCGACCTCGGCGGACTGGCCGCGTTTCTCGCTGGAGCCGGACGAGCAGCTCGACCGTATTCCCGAGGCCTTGGTGAAGGCCGATCTGTCCGGCATGCGCTGCGAGGGCGATCGCTGCCTGGCGCTGTCCGGCACGATCGGGGAGGCCGCCGCCTGCACGATCTACGCGCTTCGCCCGGAGGTCTGCCGCGAGTGCCAGCCCGGCGACCCCGAATGCGATCTCGCGCGCGCCACCCATGGAATGGCGCCGCTGAGCGAAGCGGAGATCGCGTCCGGCCGATCCTGAACCCGCGCCGAGCGGGCGCTCATCCCGGCAGGAGGGGCGACGCGAAACGGGGAACGACGGGGTTGGACGACGCACCCGAAGCGGCCGGATGTTGCAGGCCGGGGACGATCACCCGGTAATCGCGAGGGAAATGCCGGACGTCGTGCCGCCGAGGCGCTCCATCCTGCCGGCGAAACGCTCCTCGCCCTCAGAGATAGTGCTCGACCAGCGCCGCCACTCTCGCATCGCGGTCGCGCCCCGTCGCTCCGCCCATGACGACGACGATGATGCGGTGCCCGTCGCGACCGGCCGAGGCGACGAGGTGGAAGCCGGAATCGCGGATGAAGCCGGTCTTCATGCCGTCGACGCCGAGACCCCGGCCGAGCAGCTTGTTCGTCGCCTTGTAGGTCTTGCCGGCATAGGTGAATTCGGTGGCGGCGAAGTAGGGGGCGTAGCGGGGATGGCGGGCGCGCAGCGACAGAGCGAGGATCGCCATGTCGTGGGCGGTCGTGACCTGTCCCTCCTGCGGCAGTCCCGAGGCGTTGACGAAGCGGGTGCGGCGCATGCCGAGGGCGCGCGCCCGGGCGGTCATTTGAGCGGCGAAGGCCGCTTCGGAACCGGCCAGGTTCTCCGCGATGACGGTCGCCGCGTCGTTGGCCGATTTCACCGCGAGCGCTTGCGCGGCGTCCCGCACCTTGATCGTCTCGCCCGCCTTGAGGCCGAGCTTGGAGGGCGCGCGCGCCGCCGCGAAGGCGGAGACCTTGAGGTCGCTGTCGAGCGAAAGCCGGCCGGCCGCGACGGCGTCGAAGAGAAGATGCAGCGTCATCATCTTCGTGAGCGAGGCGGGATAGCGGGGCGCGTCGCCCTCCTCGTCGAGAAGGACCTTGCCCGTACCGGCGTCCACGACATAGGCCGAGCGCGCCCGGATCTCCGGTGCGGCGGTGGCCTCGGCAGCCGCGATGCGGGGATCGAGCGGCGAGTTCGGTCCGGACAGGTCCGCCGACTGACAGGCGACCAGAGCCAGCGCGAGAAGGGGCGCCATGCCCGTCCGCCAAAGCCGCAAATCCATCATCATCCGAAATCCCGACGCGCCAGCGCCCTTGATGGTCCGGTCGCGGCGGGCCTGTCAAACCCGGCGCGCGCGCGTCGCCAGCCCCGCGCCAGCCTCGCCGCAGCGCTCCGGCGGCCCACGCGGCTCGACCGGAACCGCACCGTTTCCTCAGGCTCCGCCGGGCTCGCCGCCCTCGGCGTCCTCGCGCAGCCAGACCTCGACCGGACCCTTCAGCTTCAACGTCATCGGATTGCCCCGGCGATCGCGGGCATTGCCGGCGGGAACGCGGATCCAGCCCTCGCTCACGCAATATTCCTCGACATTGGTCTTCTCCACGCCCTTGAAGCGCACGCCGACGCCGCGCTGCAGAAGCTCGGCGTCGTGGAAGGGGCTCGCCGGATCGGCCGCGAGGCGGTCGGGCAAGGCGGGTGTCGTCGTCTCGGTCTCGTCGGTCATGACAGGTCTCTCGAAGATCTCATCGGTGCGTTGCGGGCGGCATAGCGCGGAAGGACCCGCCCGCCAACTCCCGATGGCGCTTCGCTCGCGTCAACCGCCGCCGAGAAAGCCCTTCGCCCGGAGCCAGAGATAGACCGCGAAGGCCGAGCCCGCGGCGACGGCTCCGGCGGCCAGCGTGCCGAAGGACCCGCTCTCGAAGGGCAAGGCGCTCGTGTTCATGCCGAAGAAGCCCGTCACGAGCGTTGCCGGCAGGAGCAGCGCGGAGAGGATGGAGAGGACGTAGAGATTGGCATTGGTCCGCCGCGCCGCCTGGAGATCGAGCTCGTCGCGCAGGAGGCGGACATCCCCCTCGATGCCGCGCACGTCGCCCTCCAGCGAGGCGATGCGCTGGGCCAAACGCTCGACGGCCGGCCGCAGGTCATCGGGCAGATCCTCGTCCTCCTCCAGGCGCGCGAGCACGGCCCGGAGCCCGCCGAGCTGGCGGTGCAGCTGCTTGGCCTGGCGGCGCGTCGAGGCGAGCGTCTTGGCGTCGGGCTCGAAATCGTCCTGGAGCAGCGCGTCCTCGGCCGCCTCCACGCCCGCGGCGAGCTCCGCCGCCGTCTTCGCCGCGACGCTCGCGATCGAGGTGACGATGAGATCCAAAGCCGCCGCCGCTCCGTCCGGCCGCACGCCGGCATCGATGCGCCGCCGGATGACGTCGGCGGCGTGAAGCGGATGATGGCGGGCGGTGAGAATGCGCCCCGGGCAGAGCGCGAAGCGCAGCGCGCCGACCCGGGAGGTCGCTCCGGCCGCGAAATCGACTTCGAAATCGTGGACGACGCAGGCGACGCAGTCCCGGGCGACGAGGGCGCGGGCATGCGTATCGGGGCCGACGAGGAGTTCGCGAACCTCCGCCGGCAGGTCCGTGTCGGCGTCGAGCCAGCGAATGGTCGATTGGTCCGCAAGGTTCAGATGCAGCCAGAGGAGAGGCTGGGGGGACGACGCCGTTCGTTCGACGGCAGCGTCCGGATCGACCGGACGGTCGATCGCCCAGGCGTCCAGGCCCGAAAAGGCGAAGGCCCAAACGAGATGGGGCCCCGGACGCGTCGCGATGGGCGTCATGGCGCTCCGTAGACGTCGGGAACGTAGAGCTCGCGTGGTACGGGATGACGCGTGTAGTCGGCATGGCGCACGCGGGCGGGCAAGGTCACCGGCGGCTTCTCGACGTCCTGGTAGGGGATCTGCGCCAGGAGATGGGCGATGCAGTTGAGGCGCGCGCGCTTCTTGTCCACCGCCTCCACGATCCACCAAGGCGCGTCCTCGCTGTGCGTGCGCTCCAGCATGGCCTCCTTGGCGCGGGTGTAATCCTCCCAGCGCCGGCGCGATTCCACGTCCATCGGCGAAAGCTTCCACTGCTTCAACGGATCGTTGATGCGCATGTGGAAGCGGAACGCCTGCTCCTCGTCGGTGATCGAGAACCAGTACTTGATGAGAATGATGCCCGAGCGCGTGAGCATGCGCTCGAAATCGGGAACCGTGCGGAAGAACTCCTCGACCTCGTCCTCGGTGCAGAACCCCATCACGCGCTCGACCCCGGCGCGGTTGTACCAGGACCGGTCGAAGAGGACCACCTCGCCGGCCGCCGGCAGATGCGAGACATAACGCTGAAAATACCATTGCGTCCGTTCGCGCGTCGACGGCGCGGGCAGCGCGACGACGCGGCAGACCCGTGGATTGAGCCGCTGCGTGATGCGCTTGATCGCGCCGCCCTTCCCCGCGGAATCGCGTCCCTCGAACAGCACCACGACCTTCAGCCCGGAATGCTGCACCCAGTCCTGCAGCCGGACGAGTTCGCGCTGCAGGCGCACCAGTTCCTTGAAATAGACTCCGCGATCGAGGCTCGCGCGCCGTGCCGCCAGCGACCCGGCCTGCATGCGATCGAGACGCTCTTCGTCCAAGGCGAGCTCCAGCTCCTCATCGAGCGCATCGGCCAGTTCGTCGCGAATGCGCTCGACATCAGCGGCAAACGTATCGGCACGGTCCATGGCTCGTTCCTCGGTCGGTCGGGACGGGGCGGTCGGGAGGTCATCCGGTCCATCGGGGATCGCGCTGGAACGAACGCGGCAAGCCTTTGGCGCATTCGTGTGAAGGTGATGTGACAGCGTGCGACAGCCCATCCGCCGAGTCCTGTGGATCGACGTGGGAAGGCCTATCCCCGTGGACTCACAGACTCTAGAATCCTCGTGTCGAGCCACGGCTTCTATCCCGCGACCATCGGCTAGACCGGATCGGGCTGACGGGTATTTTGCTAACGTTTTTCGTTGTTTGGCAGACAGGCACCGTGAGGTGTCAGGGCTAGAATCCAAAGGCTAGCAAACGGCGGCCTTTTTCGATCCCAGAGCGAAACGAAGCCTCTTCATCTTCGTGAATCAGGGATAGACGCGTGTTTCACCACGTGTAGAAACCCTTTCCACGAAGGCCTTTCCCGTCTATGACTGTGTGGCTATACGTGTAACGCTTGCTCGATAGACCGCGATCTCTCCATGCCGTTTCATATCAAGAATCCCGAAACCGATGCTTTGGCGCGCAAACTCGCCTCTTTGAAGAAGATCGGCCTCACGGAGGCCGTCCATCTCGCCCTTCAGAACGAGCTCGAACGGGAGACCGCCAAGCCGTCCTTGCCGGACGTCGCAGCCGAGTTTTGCCGCGCCTTGCGGGAGAAGAGCGTGGGTCGTCGCTGATGTTCGTGGATGCGTCCGCTCTCATCGCGATGCTGACCGACGAAGGCGACGCCCGGATCTTTGCGGCACGCCTGCAATCCCATCCCAAGCGCATGACCTCTCCCATCGCGGTCTTCGAGGCGAGCGCGAGCGTCGCGCGCACGCTCGGACTTCGCGTGGAGGAAAGCGAGTTGGCGCTGCGCAAGTTCCTCGAACTGATGGGAATCCAGGTCGTGTCTTTGCCGGTACAGGTCGTTCCCATGGCCATCGAGGCGCTCGGTCGCTTCGGGCGCGGTGCGGGACATCCCGCCGGTCTCAACACCGGCGACTGCCTCGCCTATGCCTGCGCGCGCTACTATCGCGTTCCCCTTCTCTACAAGGGACCGAAATTCGCGGCGACCGATATCGAGGCGGCCTGACCGGCCGAACGCCTCGGCCTCTGCCGCGCTCCTCCCTCGCCATGGCTTGACGCGCGAGGCGCTTTCCCGTTTGTCACGGCTCCACGATGGGCGGGCAAGGGTCCGACCGCAGAGGCAGGGGCCTTCCACCATGACGATCCGAGTCCACAAGGGCGATCTGCCGGACCTTTCCCGCTACACCGGCTCGGTCGCGATCGACACGGAAACGCTTGGCCTCGACACGCGCCGCGACCGTCTCTGCGTGGTGCAACTGTCGCCCGGCGACGGGACGGCCGATATCGTCCAGATCGCGAAGGATCAGCGCGAAGCACCGAACCTCGCGGCCCTGCTCGCCGATCCCGCGAAGACGAAGATCTTCCACTACGCCCGTTTCGACATTGCCGCGCTCTATCATGCCTTTGGCGTGATGACGCAGCCGGTCTTCTGCACCAAGATCGCCTCGCGCCTCGTGCGCACCTATACCGACCGGCACGGTCTCAAGGATCTCGCCCGCGAGCTCGTGGGCGTCGATCTCTCCAAGCAGCAGCAATCGTCCGACTGGGCAGCCGAAACGCTGTCGCCGGCCCAGATCGAATATGCCGCCTCGGACGTCCTCTATCTCCACGACATGATGGGCGTGCTCCTCAAGCGCCTGGAGCGCGAGGATCGGATGGATCTCGCCCGTGCCTCCTTCGCCTATCTGCCGACCCGCGCCAAGCTCGACCTTCTCGGCTGGGACGAGCAGGACATCTTCTCGCACGGCGTCTGAACGACGGCGTCGAGCCTCAGCCCGCCTGAAAGGCGTCGTCCGTGGACGGCGCCCCCTTCCCTCGGCAGGGACCTTGGCTCAGGCGAGAATGCGCAGCGCTTCCCCTGCATCGATCCGGCCGTCGTAGATCGCGCGGCCGGAAATCGCGCCTTCGAGGATCGCGGCGTCCGGCATGCTCAGCCGAACGACATCCGCGATCGAAGCGAGACCGCCGGATGCGATCACCGGAATGTCGATCGCGGTCGCCAGATCGATCGTGGCGTCCCAGTTGATGCCGGCGAGAATGCCGTCCCGGTCGATATCGGTGTAGATCACGGCGGCGACGCCGGCATCCTCGAAGCGTCGCGCGAGGTCGACGACCATCAGCTCCGACGTCTCGGCCCAGCCTTCGACGGCCACCCTGCCGCCCTTCGCGTCGATCCCGACCGCCACCTGTCCCGGAAACAGCCGCGCCGCCTCGCGCACGAGACCCGGATCGCGAACGGCGACCGTGCCGAGGATGACGCGCGACAGACCGGCCGCCAACCAGCGCTCGACATCCCGAAGCGTGCGGATGCCGCCGCCGAGCTGGACCTTCATGTCCTGCCCCACCGCCCCGAGGATCGCCTCCACGGCTGCCGCGTTCACGGCACGTCCTTCGAAGGCGCCGTTGAGATCGACGACGTGGAGATGGGAGAAGCCGTCCGCTGCGAAGTCTCGCGCTTGGCTTGCGGGATCGGCGTTGTAGACGGTGGCCTGCTCCATGTCCCCGAGCTTCAGGCGCACGCAGGCGCCGTCCTTCAGGTCGATGGCGGGAAAGAGGATCGGCACGGGCTCAAGGTCTCCAGGAGAGGAAATTGGTCAGGAGCGCGAGGCCGAGGCGCTGGCTCTTCTCCGGGTGGAACTGCGTGCCGACCTTGTTGTCGCGCGCCACGATCGCGGTGACGGATCCGCCATAGTCGGACGTTGCGATCACGGTGCCCGGATCCTCGGCCTGCAGCTGGTAGGAATGGACGAAATAGGCGTGAAGCCCGTCCTCGCCCGTCGCGATACCCTCGAGGATCGCATGCGGCCGGATCTCCGTCAGCGTGTTCCAGCCGATCTGCGGGATCTTGAGGTCGGGATCGCTCGGCACGATCGGCACCACATCGCCCGCAATCCATCCGAAGCCGTCCGTGATCGTCTTCTCCAGACCGCGCGTCGCCATCAGCTGCATGCCGACGCAGATCCCGAGAAACGGCCGCCCCTTCAACTCCACGGCTTCGCGAAGCGCCTCCTCCAGCCCCGCAACGTCGGCCAGACCGCGCCGACAATCGGCATAGGCCCCGACGCCGGGCAGGAGGATGCGATCGGCGCGTCGCACGAGGTCGGGATCGTTCGTCAGCCGGATCTGCGTGTCGACGCCCGCTTCCCGCGCGGCTCTCTCGAACGCCTTCGTGGCGGATCGCAGATTGCCGGAGCCATAGTCGAGGATGGCCAGGATTTCGCTCATGACACCCTCCGGGGCGTATCGAGAAGGCTGGAAGCCGCGCTCGCGGGACGTCCGACGAAAGGCGGGGGCCTCGGTGTTTCACGTGTGACAGTCGCCGCGCCTGCGCTTGCACCATAGAGGATCGCAGCCTCGTCCTCGTCGTCGGCCTCCACCACGGCGCGCTCCTCGAAACCGGCCCGTTGCAGCTTCCGGGCGCGGAGCGAAGGGCCTTCGAGAGCGATCAGACATCCCAGGAGGATCGGAAGCACGGCGCCGGCCAAGGCGAGGCCCTTGATCTCGGCAAGGAGGCCAAGGCCGATCCAGGCCAGAAAGACGATGAGGCCGGACAGCCAGAGCCCATGCCGGACCAGCCAGACGAACGGGAAGAGAACGGCCCACTTCGTGAAGGCATCGCGTACGAAGCGGGCCTCCGCGCTCGGACCCTCTGACGTCTTCGGCTCGAAAACGCGATAGCGGCTCATCGCCGGTTCCCGTCGAGGATCATGCGATCGTGCCTTTGGTCGAAGGCACGAGATCCGATTGCCGGGGATCGATCGAGATCGCCTCGCCCAGAACCCGGGCCACCGCCTTGAAGCAGGATTCGGCGATGTGGTGCGCGTTCTCGCCGTAGAGGGTCTCGATGTGGAGCGTGATGCCGGCGTTGATGGCGAGGGCGTTGAAGAATTCGCGAACGAGTTCGGTGTCGAAGGTCCCGATCTTCTCGCGCGGAAACTGCGTGCGAAAGATCAAAAAGGGCCGTCCCGATACATCGATCGCGGCCCGCGAAAGGCATTCGTCCATGGCGAGGTCGAGCGAGGCATAGCGACGGATACCGCGGCGATCGCCGAGGGCCGCCTTGATGGCGAGGCCGATGGCGATTCCCGTATCCTCCACCGTGTGGTGATCGTCGATGTGGAGATCGCCCCTGGCTTCGATCGTCATGTCGATGAGCGAATGACGGGCGAGCTGGTCGAGCATGTGGTCGAAGAAGCCGACCCCCGTCGAGATCTTGGACGAGCCTCTGCCGTCGAGATCGATTCGGACCCGGATCGAGGTTTCGTTCGTGGACCGTTCGATGGTGGCGTCGCGCCGTCCTGCCGTCTCGCCCATCGGTCGTCTCCATCGCATGGACTGTTGATCCGCATCGCGTCGCCGCTTCGCACTCCGTGCTCTCGCAAAGGGCTTTTTGACCCGCGCGTCAAGGCCGCTCGTCTTTCGACGGCAGCCGGACGCTTGGAAGACGGCCGATGCGCCCATACATGAGCGCCGATCGGCGAGCGCGGATCGCCGGATCCCAGGGACCGGCCGCCGGATGCGAAGGACAGGCACATGATGGACAGACACGACCCCGCGACGATGTACGGCACGACCATCGTCACGGTGCGCAAGGGCGGCCGCGTGGTCATTGCCGGCGACGGACAGGTGTCGCTCGGGAATACGGTCATGAAGGGCAACGCCCGCAAGGTTCGCCGCCTCGGCAAGGAGGGGCGCGTGATCGCGGGCTTTGCGGGTGCGACCGCGGATGCCTTCACGCTTCTGGAGCGCCTGGAGGCCAAGCTCGAACAATATCCCGACCAGCTGATGCGCGCCTCGGTGGAACTGGCGAAAGACTGGCGCACGGATCGCTATCTCCGGCGGCTCGAAGCCATGATGATCGTGGCGGACAAGTCTGTGACGCTGACCTTGACCGGCAACGGCGACGTGCTCGAACCCGAGGAGGGCGTCATGGCGATCGGTTCCGGCGGTAATTTCGCTCTCGCCGCCGCCAAGGCCCTCGCCGACACCGATCTCGATGCCGATGCCATCGCGCGCCGGGCGATGAAGATCGCGGCGGAGATCTGCATCTACACCAATGACAGCGTCATTCTCGAAGGGATCGACCTGTCCTGAGAGATCGAGTCGGCTCCGGAACGATCCTCCCAAGGGGACGGCGTGACGGATCGCCCCACGACGGAAGCGATGCCCGGACAGGACCTGCGATCTCGCGCGAACCCGGTCGAGACGCGCGGCACCGGGACGTAGGGTGACCTGGACTGGGAACCAACCGGCGACCTCGCGCATCCTTCTTCATTCGAAACGAATGGGATCTGCAGAGATGAGACGGTTTCTCCTGTCCGCGGCTCTTCTGGCCTTCGCGTCCTCCAGCGCGTCGGCCGAGGAGCCGATCCTCGGCAAATGGCGGGCGCCGGGCGGCGGCATCGTCGAGGTCACCAATTGCGGCGGGGCCTATTGCGCGACCGTCGTCAGCGGTCGCCACAAGGGCAAGACGGCCGGCCGCATGAACGGCAGCGAAGGCACCTACGAGGGCACCGTCACCGACCCGCGCGACGACCGGAGCTATTCAGGCCGTGCCGCCGTCGACGGCGATGTCCTGAAGCTGAAGGGCTGCGCCTTGAAGGTCCTCTGCAAGACGCAGACCTGGACACGAGCCTGACGGGCGCGCATCGCCGCACCCCGAAAGGAATCGATCCCGCGTCACCGATGCAGCGACGTCACCAATAGACCAGCGTCACCGACTGGCGTCGCCCCGCCGGCAGGTCGAAGGCGGCGTCCGCATAGGTCGGCGCGGAGAAGCGTGGCAGCCGGTTGTTGGTGATGCCGATGCCTTCCCGGGGAATGCCGAGGAGGTTCGAGTCGAGCGCTCCGTCGGCATCTTCGTCGTGCAACACGGTCACCGCATAGGTGCCGGGCGGCAGGTCCCGAAACAGGATCGGCGTTCCCGCAGCCTTTGCTGGAACGGTGCGACGCACGGTGGACGACGGATCCGCGCAGTCCGGAAACCGGCCCTGGCGGAGAAAGAGGCAGATCGAGACATTCCCCTGGCGATTGCGCAATCCGTCGATCGACAGGGAGAGATCGCCGGCGCTGGCGATGCCGGTGGAGACGGCAAGGGCCGCCAAGGTCAGATGATAGCGCATGTCCCGGCTCCGCATGTCGACGCTCGAATCGTTCGATCCGTCAGGAGTTTCCCGCATGCGGCCGCAAGACATGAGGGCACAAAGCGACGCGGTGCGGTCGGATCGCCATCGATCGGGTCGGCAGAGATGATCTTTTGGAGTTGGTGGAGCCAAGCGGGATCGAACCGCTGACCTCTACAATGCCATTGTAGCGCTCTCCCAGCTGAGCTATGGCCCCATCCGTCCGACGGCCTCTCCCGCTTGCCGGGGAGCCATCCGAGGGCGGCGGGTCTGGGCGACCCGTCGTCTTCCGTGAGGCGGGTTCCTAGAGAAGCTTTCGAAGCGGGTCAAGCGCCTTTTCGCAAACGACCCGTTTCTCCCGCTCTTCCCGCCGGCGCGCGATCAATCGTCGTCGTCGTCGCGCGATCCGATGATGTCGGTCATATCGTCGTCTTCGTCCTCGTCGGCTTCGAGGAACGTGTCGTCGGCATCGTCCACCTCGACCTCCTCGTCGTCGTCGATGTCGATGCTCTCGGTCTTGGGCGTCGTGTCCTCGTCCTCCTCGACATCGGTCAGCGACACGGTCTCGACCGCCTCGTCGACCGGCTCCACGACCTCGGTCTCGACCTCTTCCTCTTCTTCCGCCACGGCGGCGACGGGGCCGCGCTTGGAGACCCGGGCCGGCGCCTCGAAGAAGGACAGCGGATAGGACGTGCCGGTATAGGGGGAGACGATCGGGTCCTTGCCGAGATCGTAGAACTTGCGT
This sequence comes from Aureimonas sp. Leaf454, assembly GCF_001424685.1. Lineage (GTDB taxonomy): Bacteria > Pseudomonadota > Alphaproteobacteria > Rhizobiales > Rhizobiaceae > Plantimonas. Next base: position 92,759 of record NZ_LMQT01000024.1, on the reverse strand, counting down.
CCCGTCTCCGGACAGACGCGCTTGGTGCCGAGTTCGGGTTTCGCCATGAAATCCTCGTGTTCCGTGCCGTCTCGCGCTCGAAGGAAGGGGCGCTCGAGGGGATGTTCTCTGAAAAGATTCGGTCGTTCGAGATCGAAGGACAGCGGCAGAAGCGCCGGCACCGAGAGAGGCGCCGCGCCGGGTGATTCGAGCCCTGGCTTGGCTGCGCCCCGCCGTCGCCGCGGCTTGCCGACTGGGGAAGGTCCCTTACGGCCTGCCATGTGGCTTGTCAAAGCGGCAGACGCAAGGCATCCCGTGCCCTTCGAATCGCGGACGGCATCGCGGGTGACGCCGCGCTTTTTCTCGTGGTAACGCAGGGCGCGAAAACGCGGGGCGACGTCTTCACCTCGGGAAGACCCACCCGCAGCGGCCCGGCGGTTCCTGCCGGCGGCCGAGATCGAGCGAAGGGACGAGACGGACATGAGCGCAGAGGTGAAGGCCCGGCCGATGACGGCCCGGCGCGGCAAGGCGCTCCAGGGCCGCGCGGCGGTGCCCGGCGACAAGTCCATCTCCCACCGCGCCTTCCTGTTCGGCGGGATCGCGGCGGGCCGCACCCGCGTCACCGGTCTTCTCGAAGGCGAGGACGTGCTCGCCACCGGCCGGGCCATGCGGGCCATGGGCGCGCGGATCGAGCGCGAGGGTGAGGCCTGGATCATCGACGGCGTCGGCAACGGTTGCCTCCTGGAGCCCGAAGACGTCCTCGACTTCGGCAATGCCGGCACGGGCGTGCGCCTGACCATGGGTCTCGTCGGGCCTTACGATTTCGGCGCGACCTTCGTCGGCGACGCCTCGCTCTCGCGCCGGCCGATGGGCCGCGTCCTCGATCCCTTGCGCGAGATGGGCGTGCAGGTGGCGGGACGCACGGGCGACCGGCTGCCGCTCTCGGTGCGGGGCCCCCGCGTCGCCGCGCCCATCACCTACCGCGTGCCGATGGCCTCCGCGCAGGTGAAGTCGGCCGTGCTCCTCGCAGGACTCAACGCGCCGGGCGTCACGACCGTGATCGAGCCCGTGATGACCCGCGACCACACGGAAAAGATGCTGGACGGCTTCGGCGCTTCGGTCGGCGTGGAGACGGACGGCGCCGGCGTGCGCACGATCCGCCTCGAAGGCCAGGGCCGCCTCGTCGGCGTTCCCGACTTCGTCGTGCCGGGCGATCCGTCCTCCGCCGCCTTCGCCGTGGTGGCGGCGACGATCGTGCCGGGATCGGACGTCACGATCGAGAACGTCCTGATGAACCCGACCCGCACCGGCCTCGTCCAGACCCTCCTCGAGATGGGCGCTTCGATCGAGATCCTGAACGAGCGCCTGTCCGGCGGCGAGGCGGTCGCGGATCTTCGCGTGCGGCATGCCGAACTCTCCGGCGTCGCGGTGCCGGAGGAGCGCGCGCCCTCAATGATCGACGAATATCCGGTTCTCGCGGTCGCGGCGGCCTTCGCCAAGGGCACGACCGTGATGCGCGGTCTCGACGAACTGCGCGTCAAGGAATCCGACCGGCTCGCGGCCGTCGCCGCCGGCCTTGCCGCGAACGGCGTTTCGCACGAGGAAGGCCACGACTGGCTGAGCGTCACCGGCCGTCCAGACGGCGCGGGGCTTGGCGGCGGCACCGTCGCGACGCATCTCGACCATCGCATCGCCATGAGCTTCCTCGTCCTCGGCCTTGCCGCGGAAAAGCCCGTCACGGTCGACGACGCGACGATGATCGCGACGAGCTTTCCCGAATTCGTCGGTCTGATGGGCGGGCTCGGCGCGATCCTGGAGCCCGTCGGCGCGTGACGGGACTGACGGCGGCGCTCGCCCTCCTCTTCTTCGCGCCGCTCGCCTTCGTCTACGGCCGCCATGTGGCGCACGGCCTTCATCGCGCCGCCGCGGCGACGGGACGGCCGGTCCTGCGCCTGGCGACGGGACGCATCCTGCGCGCCGCGCTCGTCGTGCTGGCGCTCGTCGTCGCCGTGACGAGCCGCGAGACGATCGCGGCGGAGCTTCCCGCGGCGCTCGGGCGGAACGGCGGGGTGCTCCTCGCCCTCTGGCTGCTCGACACGATCGGGGGACTCGCCCTGATGCTCTTCTTCCTCAGCCTGCCCTATGTGATGGGCAGCGCCTTCGGCATCGCGGCGGCGCAGACCGGACGTCTTCTCCCGCCGCCCTCGCGCGAGACAGCCGAGGCGCCGGAGAACGGGACCGACGGCGAAGCTTGACCCATTCCCCTTCCAAAGGACGCGCCGCGTGGCCGACCCAGACCTGACATCCCCCGCTCCCGCTCCCCTCGTCGTGGCGATCGACGGACCGGCCGCCGCCGGCAAGGGAACGCTCGCGCTGCGCATCGCGGCGCATTACGCCCTCCCCTATCTCGACACGGGCCTTCTCTACCGCGCGATCGGACGCCTCGCGGCGGCGAGCGGCGTCGATCCCGACGATGCCGAGGCGACCGCCGCCATCGCTCGGACCCTCGACACGCGCGCGCTCGACGACGGGAGCCTGCGGGGCCGCGAGGCCGGCGAGCTCGCGTCGCGCGTCGCCGTCCACCCGCCCGTCCGCGCGGCCCTCGAGGCGTTCCAGCGCGATTTCGCGCGCTCGGCGAAGGGCGCCGTGCTGGACGGCCGGGACATCGGCACGGTGATCTGTCCGGGCGCGGACGTGAAGATCTTCGTCACGGCCAGTCCCGAGGTCCGGGCCCGGCGGCGCACCGACGAGCTTGTGGCCAAGGGCCGCGAGGCGACCTACGAGCGGATCCTCGCCGAGGTTCGCGAGCGCGACGAGCGCGATGCGGGACGCGCCACCGCGCCGCTGCGGGCCGCGGCGGATGCGCACTTGCTCGACACAAGCGAACTCGATATAGAAACGGCCTTCCAGGCGGCCTGCGAACTGATCGATCGGTTTCTGGCCCGCCGGAGCGGCGTCTAGACGGCGGTCCTTTTCGAAGGGCGGCCTTTTTGGCCTTTGACGATCCGGTATCCCGGAAAGGCAAAGCGCATGACGACGACGACCAGAACCATGTTCAAGGGCGGGTCCATCGCGCCATCCGAACCCGCCTTGCGAGATGCAGCGGCTTCGGGCTTCTCCGCAGAACGGCGGGGCAAGCGGACCCATCCTGCGAGCGACCCGAAACACGAACCAGACGGCGCACCGATCTCTTCCCGACCGACCGAGCGGCGTTCCCCTGTCCAGGGGTCTTGCCCGGCCGGCCTCGCCGAAGAGGTCTCCCGAGGAGAGAGAATGTCGAACACCCAACCGTCGCGCGATGATTTCGCAGCGCTCTTGGAAGCATCCTACCATGACCACGACGTCGCCGAAGGCGCGGTGGTCAAGGGCATCGTCGTCGCGATCGAGAAGGACATGGCGGTCATCGACGCCGGCCTCAAGGTCGAGGGACGCGTCGCGCTGAAGGAATTCAGCGGCAAGGGCCAGCCCGAGCTGCAGGTCGGCGACACGGTCGAGGTCTATGTCGAGCGCATCGAGAATGCGCTGGGCGAGGCCGTCCTGTCGCGCGACAAGGCGCGCCGCGAGGAGAGCTGGGCCAATCTCGAGGTCAAGTTCAACAACAACGAGAAGGTCGAAGGCCAGATCTTCAACCAGGTCAAGGGCGGCTTCACGGTCGACCTCGACGGCGCCGTGGCCTTCCTGCCGCGCTCCCAGGTCGACATCCGTCCGATCCGCGACGTCGGCCCGCTGATGAACACGCCCCAGCCCTTCCAGATCCTCAAGATGGACAAGCGCCGCGGCAACATCGTCGTGTCGCGCCGGACGGTTCTCGAAGAGTCCCGCGCCGAGCAGCGCTCGGAAATCGTGCAGAACCTCGAGGAAGGCCAGACCGTCGACGGCGTCGTCAAGAACATCACCGATTACGGTGCGTTCGTCGACCTCGGCGGCATCGACGGCCTGCTGCACGTCACCGACATGGCCTGGCGCCGCGTCAACCACCCGACCGAGATCCTGCAGATCGGCCAGACCGTCAAGGTCCAGATCATCCGCATCAACCAGGAAACCCACCGCATCTCGCTCGGCATGAAGCAGCTCGAGGCCGATCCTTGGGACGGCATCGGCGTGAAGTACCCGATGGGCGTCAAGGTCACCGGCCGCGTCACGAACATCACCGACTACGGTGCGTTCGTCGAGCTGGAGCCCGGCATCGAAGGCCTCATCCACGTCTCCGAGATGAGCTGGACCAAGAAGAACGTCCATCCCGGCAAGATCCTCTCCACCACCCAGGAGGTCGAGGTCGTCGTGCTCGAGGTGGATCCGGTCAAGCGCCGCATCTCGCTCGGTCTTAAGCAGACCCTGCAGAACCCCTGGGAGGCGTTCCGCGACCATTTCCCCGTCGGCTCGATCGTCGAGGGGGAGGTCAAGAACAAGACCGAGTTCGGTCTCTTCATCGGCCTCGACGGCGACGTGGACGGCATGGTCCATCTCTCCGATCTCGACTGGAACCGTCCGGGCGAGCAGGTCATCGAGGAGTTCAACAAGGGCGACATGGTCAAGGCCCAGGTCCTCGACGTGGACATCGAGAAGGAGCGCATCTCGCTCGGCATGAAGCAGGTCGGCGGCGATCCGTTCGTCACGGCCGGCGAGGCCGGTGAAATGCGTCGCGGCTCGATCGTCACCTGCGAGGTCACCGCGGTCACCGACGGCGGCCTGGAGGTCACGATCGCCGACAGCGATCTCACCGCCTTCATCCGTCGTGCCGATCTCGCCCGCGATCGCGAGGACCAGCGTCCGGAGCGCTTCTCGGTCGGCCAGAAGGTCGATGCGCGGATCACGCAGTTCGACAAGAAGGCCCGCCGCGTCGGCGTGTCGATCAAGGCCCTGCAGATCGCCGAAGAGAAGGAGGCCGTCGCACAGTACGGTTCGTCCGACTCGGGCGCCTCGCTCGGCGACATTCTCGGCGCCGCCCTCAAGGGCCGCGACGAGGAGTAAGCCGCCGGCCCGACAGGGCTTCGAGCGTCGAAACGAGAAAAGGCCCGCGGAGAGCGATCTCCGCGGGCCTTTTGCCGTCGATCGGGTCATGGGCGCGAGCGAAGCGCCTCAAGCCGTCGGCTTCACCTTGCCGGCTTTCGCGGGCATTTCGCCCGTCTTGTGGCGCTCCGCCTCGTTGGTCGCCGACTTCGCTGCCGCCTCGGCGTCACCCTCGCTCGGCGTTGCGGGCTTGCCGGTCTGCGTCGAATCCTGTGTCATGTCGTCGTTCCTCCCATGGGTTGAAGCCGCTCCCATCGCGGCCCTGAGGGCAAAAGGGCGAGCCACCTCGGTGGTTCCGAGCCGCCACACCCTGCCGTGATGTCAGAGATCGTCCCGCGTCGATGCTTCCCCGCCGGGCTTGATCGGAGAGTCCGGGCTTTCCCGTTCGGTGCTCGAAACACCCGGCTTCTCCTGTCGCAGAGGCTTCTCGACCGGTCCCTTGTGAAGAGGTCCCGCATTCTGCGCTTCCATGGGCGAGACATCGCCGTCGTCCGCCGTCGTCTTTTCCACCTGACGTGCTCCTTACCGTTATGCCCATCGGGGAGACGCGGTCGGCGAGGCCGGGTTCCCTGTGGGTCGCCGAGACTTGGAACAGAGGGCGTCTCGGAACAGAGGGCAACCGGGAACCGAGGACGGCCCGGAAGCGAGGCGGGTCATGGAACCCGATGCTGCGACGCGCCTTTCTGGAACGTCCGAAAAGCAGGGAAGCTGATGATGCGGAATGGCAGCGATCGACATCGCGACGGGATGGCCGGATCACCCGATCGCCTGTCGCGGCCGACCGCATCCCTGGCCTCGGACAGGCTGTGGTCCTTGTTCAGACAACCGCCGACCCGTTCGGGATCCAGCGACGATCCCGTCGCACGGGAACGTCCGGTGGACACGCGCGGCGAGACCGCAGGAGCACGGCCGACGCGCGCGATCGGCCGACCCGGTGTCGGAGCAGGAGATCTCGCGACCGGACCCGCCGAGATCGCCCGCGAACTCGGCCTCTCCCGCTTCGCCTCCGTGCGGGCCCTTCAGCGTCTGCGGCGGGAGTTCGCTGCCCGCAACCACCCCGACCGATGGCCCCCGGCCTTCCAGGATCGGGCGAACCAGCGGATGATGGTCGCCAATGCCCTGATCGATTCGGCTCTGAAACGGTTCGGCTCGTCCATCCGTCCGTCTGCGCGTCCGTGAATCCGACCCGGCCCGCTTCTTTGACGGATCGGTTTAAGATTGGCTTCACCCGGTGTATGAGAGGCTTCGGGCAGAACAGGTTCGGGCAAGCTTCGGGCGCCCCGTTCTCCAGGTTGGTGTCATGAACTTCGCCGATATCCTCGACGACATCGCCAAGCCCCGCTCCTCCGGCGGCAGCAGCGAGATCTATGGCCGCAGCGGGCAGAACCCCGCTTTCTGGAGCGTTCTCGACCGCATCTCGGCGGCAGCCCCTGTCTCCGACCTCTCGGCTCGCCAAGCCTATCGACCGGATGCCAAGCCCGACCGGCTCGACACCAGCTTCGACAGCGCCCTTCAGGCCTCCGATCTCAGCCTCGATCCCGACGACATCGCATACGAACTCGATCTCGACAGCGTCTCGACCCCCGAGGAACTCTCCATCCTGCGTCGACGCTTCGCGAGGCTCAACCATCCAGACCGGGTGGAAGCCCCGTTCCGAGACCGCGCCAACCAGCGGATGACGATCGCCAACGCGATGATCGACGCCGCCTTTGCCCGGATCGCCGGCTGAAGCGTTTCTCGCGAACCGGGCAGATTGCTTGATCTTCAGCGCCACAAGCGGCGCTCCGCTGTTTCACGTGAAACGTCGCGCCGAGATATCCTTCAAGGCTGAAGGGATTGCTGCTATCGTTTCCTCATGACATCCGGATACCCGGCCTCGTCATCGCACCGCCGACGACGGTCTCGCCTGGAACGAAGGGCGGGAGGGACGGCGCGGCTCTGTCGACGGGCGGATCATTGAGACGAACCTCGTCATCGCCAGCGGCGCGTTTCCCGATCGTCGTCTGATGACTTCCGTCCTGCGGACGATGGCATGGGGACGCGATCGGGTGTCCGCCATCCCGATCTCGATGTGGAAAGACGGGCGCGACCGGCCGAGATCTCGCGTCGCCAACGTCAATTCTCCGCACCGAACGTCTATCGCCGCCGTCCAACGCCATGGATTTCAGTCCCGATGCACAGGGACCTGCGGACATCGAAGCACCGGGTGACCCTGCGGTCTTTCAGCCCGGACGAAGCGCGGACCTGGATCCCGCATGGCGAAGAGGATCGCTTCCAAGGCCCCGACCGCATCGTCGGGATGGACGCAGGCGTTACGCCGAGTGCCTTGGAGGCGCGGATCGCCCTTGCCGATCTCTATCACGGCGTCGCATAAGCAAGCGAATGCGGGTCGAAAGGCCGGACCGATAGACCCTTGGCGACGGATGGCGGGACAGTGACCCTCAAGGCGCGCATCATTCCCTGTCTCGACGTCAAGGACGGCCGGGTCGTCAAGGGCGTCAATTTCGAGGGCCTCGTCGATGCCGGCGATCCCGTCGCGATCGCCGCCGCCTACGATGCGGCGGGCGCGGACGAGCTCTGCTTCCTCGACATCACCGCTTCCTCCGATCAGCGCGAGACGATCTTCGATGTCGTCGCCGCGACCGCCGAGCGCTGCTTCATGCCGGTCACGGTCGGCGGCGGGGTTCGCGAGATCGCCGATATCCGAAAGCTCCTCCTGGCCGGCGCCGACAAGGTCTCGATCAACACGAGCGCGGTGAAGCGCCCCGAATTCGTGGCGGAAGCCGCGGACAAGTTCGGCAACCAGTGCATCGTCGTCGCCATCGACGCCAAGCGCGTCAGCCGTGCCGGGGAAGCGCTGCGGTGGGAGATCTTCACCCATGGCGGGCGCACGGCCACCGGCCTCGACGCGGTGGAGTTCGCCCGGCGCGTGACCGCCCTCGGGGCCGGCGAGATCCTCCTGACCTCGATGGATCGCGACGGCACGAAGTCCGGCTTCGACATCGAGCTCACGCGGGCCGTGGCGGATGCGGTCGCCGTACCAGTGATCGCATCGGGCGGGGTCGGCACGCTCGATCACCTCGTCGCCGGCATTCGCGACGGCCATGCCGCGGCGGTGCTCGCCGCCTCGATCTTCCATTTCGGCACGCACACGATCGCCGAGGCCAAGGACCACATGGCTGCCGCCGGCATCGCGATGCGCCGGGACCCGCCCGATGTGATCCTTCCGGGCTTGCGGCCATGAGCACCTTCACCCTCACCGATCTCGAGGCGATCGTCGCGCGGCGCGCGACATCGGGCGACGGCGGTTCCTACACGGCCAAGCTCGCCGCCAAGGGCGTCGCCAAAACGGCGAAGAAGCTCGGCGAAGAGGCCGTCGAGACCGTGATCGCGGCGATATCGGAGGACGATGCGGCGCTGGCCTCCGAAAGCGCGGATCTCCTCTATCATCTGCTGGTGGTGCTGCACCTGCGCCAGGTGCCGCTCGGCGACGTCTTGGCCGAACTCGAGCGCCGCACGGCCGAGACCGGGCTCGAGGAAAAGGCGCGGCGACCCCCGGACGGCGGTCGCGTCGCCGGAGACGCGGCGTCCTGATGGATCAGATGACGCCCTCCACCTTCTCGCCCTATCGTTTCTTCACCGCGGACGACTGGTCGCTCTTCCGGGCCGACCAGCCGCTGACCCTGTCGGCCGAGGAGGTGCGGCGCCTGCGCGGGCTCGGCGATCCCGTGGATCTCGACGAGGTCGCGCGGATCTACCTGTCGATCTCGCGCCTCCTCTCGGCGCATGTGGAGGCCTCGCAGCTTCTCTTTCGCCAGCGGCAGGCCTTCCTCGCCCGGCCGGACTCGGCCAAGACGCCCTTCATCATCGGCATTGCGGGTTCGGTGGCGGTCGGCAAGTCGACGACGGCCCGCATCCTCGCCGAGCTGATGGCCCGCTGGCCCTCCTCTCCCAAGGTCGATCTCGTGACGACCGACGGCTTTCTCTACCCGAACGCCGTCTTGGAGGCCGAAGGGCTGATGACGCGCAAGGGCTTTCCGGAAAGCTACGACGTCGGGCGCATCCTGCGCTTCCTGTCGGACCTCAAGGCGGGCGTGCGCCATGTCGAGGCGCCGCTCTATTCCCACTTCTCCTACGATGTCCTCGCCAACCGGACGGTCGACGTCGACCAGCCGGACATCCTGATCTTCGAAGGGCTCAACGTCCTTCAGGTGCGCGATCTTCCCAAGGACGGAAAGGTCGTTCCCTTCGTGTCCGACTTCTTCGACTATTCGATCTACATCGACGCGGAGGTCGCCGACATCAAGCGCTGGTACATCGACCGCTTCATGCGCCTGCGCGAGACGGCGTTCCGGCATGCCGACTCCTTCTTCCATCGCTACTCCAAGATCGACGACGCGGATGCGCTCGCCACCGCCGAGCGGCTCTGGACGGGGATCAACGAGAAGAACCTCTACGAGAACATCCTGCCGACGCGGCCGCGCGCCGATCTCGTCCTCACCAAGGGCGCGGACCACCGGATCCGGCAGGTGGCGCTGCGCAAGCTATGAGGCGTCCGGCTCCGGCTTCGTCACCCGGCGAAGCGTCAGGTTGATCCGCCCGCTCTTGCGCAGAAGCGCCGAGGTGCCGGGATAGATCCGGTCGACGCCGTGATAGGCGAGCCGCCCCTCGCCGCCGAGCACCAGCACATCGCCCGAGACGAGCTTCAGCGAGGTGGTTCGCCCGCCGCGCGTGGTCTCGCCCACGCGAAACCGGCAGGCGTCGCCGAGCGAGACGGAGACGACGGGCGCGGCGAGGTCGTCCTCGTCGCGGTCCTGGTGAAGGCCGAGGCGGGCTTGCGCGTCGTAATGGTTGACCAGGCAGGCTTCGGGGGGATGTGGGTAGGCGGCGACGCTGCGCCAGAGGGCGAGCAGCCGTTCCGGGATGGGAGGCCAGGGCGTTCCGGTCGCGGGATGAAGCGGCTGGTAGCGATAGCCGCTCCGGTCGGAGACCCAGCCCAGCCGGCCGCAATTGGTCATGCGCACGCTGAACGGCTTTCCCGTGCCGGGCATCTCGGGGCGGTAGAGCGGAGCCGCCTCGACGACGGCGCGGATCTCCTCGACGAGGGCGATCTGCTCGTCGCGATCGAGGCACGCCGCGATATGCCGAACGCCCCGGGGAAGCACGTTCACGCGCGTCTGCGCCCGATCGGGCGAAGCCCGAGCCGACGAGCCGTCAACTGAGATAGCCCATCTGCGCGGCGATCGCGACGGCATGCGTGCGGTTCGACGCATCGACCTTGCGGGTCGCGGTCGTCAGATGCTGCGAGACCGTATGCTCGGACAAGGACAGGATCGTGCCGATCTCGGAGGAGGTCTTTCCGAGCATGGCGAGCTTCAGGCAATCGCGCTCGCGCGGCGTCAGGGGGTTTGAGCGCTTGTTGTCGTCGAAGCGGCAGGCGGCGAGGACGCCGAAAATGCCGAAGGCGGCGATCTGCAATTCGCTCATCTCGCCCTCCGAGATGTCGGTGCGCGCGCCCGCGAAGCCGAGGGCCCCATGGAACGTCGTCATGCCGTGGATGGGCAGGTAGACGCCCCCGTGAAAGCCCGCCGAGGCGAGGAGCCGCGCGGGCGGGTTGGGCTCGTTCGGCTCGTCGTAGCCGTGCAGCATCTCCGCGTCCCAGGGAAAGGGCGTCGGCCCCGCCTTCAGCGCGCGGATCACCGGGGTGAAGCGGAACAGGCCGAGCTTGTCATAGGCCTTCTGGAAGGCGGGCTCCCAGTTGCTGATGATGATCTTCATCTCGGCACGCACGTCGTCCGCCGAGGGAATGTGCAGGATGGCATACCGGCTATAGCCGTAGGCCTCGGCGATTTCGAGGAGGGCAGCGGCCAGAACCGATTCCTCCCAGGGCCTCGGCAGACGGCCCAGAATCGTCAAAGCAGGCGCCATCGACGATCGTCTCCCTTTGTGTGCCGATGTCGCGCGCGGAGCGGATCGCGCCCTCCACGGACGTTGCCGGACGTTCGAATCTGTCCGCGAGCCTATCGAGAATCGAATCAAACCCTACAGCATGGATCGTCGGTTTTGGCGCGCTTTTCTCGTTTCCGCACCCGAAGACGTGACGAAAAGCGCCAATCGTCCGTTCCGGCCTTCGCTTTCGCCCCACACGCTTTGCGAGCAGAGGGAGCGCGACCGTCACCTCCGGTACGACCGGTGCGACGAAGACGGCAGCACGAGTGGCCTGCCTGTTCGGGACCGGGATCGAGGATCCGTCGGCGGCTCGGGCAGGCCCGCCGCCGTGATCCGTTCCACCGGCCTCAGACGTCTGGCACAACGGCTGTCGCCATCCCATCTAGGCTTGCATGAGCCGGCGCCGTACCGGCTCTTCAGTTCCGGGTCCCGCCGTCCGGCGGGCATCACAGAGAGCCCCATGACAGATTTTTCTCCCCGCGAGATCGTCAGCGAACTCGACCGTCACATCATCGGCCAGAGCGACGCCAAGCGGGCGGTCGCCGTCGCGCTGCGCAACCGCTGGCGTCGCCAGCAGCTCGAGGGAGCCTTGCGCGAGGAGGTCTCGCCCAAGAACATCCTGATGATCGGACCGACCGGCGTCGGCAAGACCGAGATCTCGCGCCGCCTCGCGCGCCTGGCCGGCGCGCCCTTCATCAAGGTCGAGGCCACCAAGTTCACCGAGGTCGGCTATGTCGGCCGCGACGTCGAGCAGATCATCCGCGATCTCGTCGAGATCGGGATCGGCCTCGTGCGCGAGAAGAAGCGCGAGGACGTGAAGGCCAAAGCCCATCAGGGCGCCGAGGACCGCGTGCTTGACGCCCTCGTCGGCAAGACCGCCTCCCCCGCCACGCGCGACTCGTTTCGTAAGAAGCTCCGCTCCGGCGAGCTCGACGACAAGGAGATCGACATCGAGGTCGCCGATACCGGAAACCCGATGGGCGGCATGGACATTCCCGGCATGCCCGGCGCCAATATCGGCGTCCTCAACATCTCCGAAATGCTCGGCAAGGCGATGGGCGGGCGCACCAAGCAGCGCCGCACCACCGTCAAGGAGAGCTACGGCCTCCTGATCGGCGAGGAGTCCGACAAGCTCCTCGACAACGAGGACGTCGTGCGCGAAGCCGTCCAGGCGGTCGAGAACAACGGCATCGTCTTCCTCGACGAGATCGACAAGGTCGCCAACAAGGACGGCTACGGCGGCGCCGGCGTGTCGCGCGAAGGCGTCCAGCGCGATCTCCTCCCGCTCGTCGAAGGCACGACCGTCGCCACCAAGCACGGGCCGGTGAAGACCGACCACATTCTCTTCATCGCATCCGGCGCGTTCCACGTCTCCAAGCCCTCGGACCTCCTTCCCGAACTCCAGGGTCGCCTGCCCATCCGGGTCGAGCTGAAGGCCCTCACCAAGGACGATTTCCGCCGCATCCTCACCGAGACCGAAGCCTCGCTGATCAAGCAGTATATCGCCCTGATGAAGACCGAGAATGTCGATCTCGAAATCACCGACGACGCGATCGACGCCATCGCCGATCTCGCCGTCTCGCTCAACGGCTCGATCGAGAACATCGGCGCCCGGCGCCTCCAGACCGTCATGGAGCGCGTCCTCGACGACATCTCGTTCGAGGCGCCGGACAAACCCGGCGAGCACTACACGGTCGACGCCGCCTACGTTCACAAGGCGCTCGACGGCATCGCGGGCAATGTCGACCTCTCGCGCTTCGTGCTGTGAGGGTCGGCCGGGAGCGGGGCTGCCGCCCCGAACCCCCGCCCGGGACAGAAGTCCCGGACCCTTCTTCTTGTTTGATCTGAAAAAGGGGCCCTCGTGGCCCCTTTTTCAGATCAACGAAGGGGGTCCAGGGGACGACTGTCCCCTGGCAGGGGTGGAGGGGACGGCGTCCCCTCCCTTGCCGACCTCACATCGTGGCGCCGATTTGCCAGGGGACGAATTCGTAGTCGCCGAGGCCCTGGGCTTCGGACTTCGACTGTTCGCCGGAGGCCACGCGCAGGATGAGGTCGTAGATCTCGCGGCCGGACTGTTCGATGGTGATGCCTTCGGAGACGATGCGACCGGAGTCGACGTCCATGTCCTCGGTCATGCGGCGATACATTTCGGTGTTCGTCGCGATCTTGATCGAGGGAGCGGGCTTGTAGCCCGACGCGGAGCCGCGGCCGGTGGTGAAGGCGATCATGTTGCAGCCGGATGCGATCTGGCCGGTGACGGAGGCGGGATCGTAGCCGGGCGAGTCCATGAAAACGAAACCGCGGGAGCGGATGGGCTCGCCGTATTTGTAGACGCCGACGAGCGGGCTCGTGCCGCCCTTGGCTGCGGCGCCGAGGGACTTCTCGAGAATCGTGGTGAGGCCGCCCTTCTTGTTGCCGGGGCTTGGATTGTTGTCCATCGAGCCCTTGTTGCGGGCGGTGTAGTCTTCCCACCAGTCGATGAGCTTGACGAGCTTCTGTCCCACCTTGCCGTCCACGGCGCGGCGGGTGAGGAGATGCTCGGCGCCGTAGATCTCCGGGGTTTCCGACAGGACGCCGGTGCCGCCCTGCGCGACGAGAAGATCGCAGGCATAGCCCAGCGCAGGGTTGGCGGTGATGCCGGACCAGGCATCGGAGCCGCCGCACTGGAGGCCGACCATGATCTCGGAGGCCGGGCAGGGCTCGCGGCGAAACTCGTTGGCGAGCGGCAGCATGGCCGCGACGCGCTCGATGCCGACCTCGACGGTGCGGCGGAGGCCGGCGACGTCCTGGATGTTCATGGCGTGGAAGAGCGGGCCCTTCTCGATGCCGTTGGCTTCAAGCAGCCAGTCGATCTGGTTCACCTCGCAGCCGAGTCCGACCATCAGGACGCCCGCGACATTGGGATGGCGCGCATAGCCCCACATGACGCGCTGGAGGGCGTCGAAACCCTCGCCGTCGCTCGCCATGCCGCAGCCGGTGCCGTGGACGAAGGCGGTGACGCCGTCGACATTGGGATAGGCGCTGAGCACCTCCGGCGTGAAATGGGCGGCGATCTTCCGAGCAGCCGTCGCCGAACAGTTGACCGAGGTCAGGATGGCGATGGTGTTGCGCGTGCCGACCGCGCCGTTGCGGCGGCGATAGCCCATGAACGTGTCGCGCTTCTCGGGCTCGACCATGGCGACCGGGCGCAGATCGGTCGAGAACTGGTAGTCATGGGCCGTGTTGCGAAACTCGATGTTGTGGACATGGACATGCTCGCCGGGCGCGATGTCGCGGCTCGCATAGCCGATGATCTGCGCATATTTCACGACCTTCTCGCCGGCGGGAATGGCTCGGCTCGCGATCTTGTGGCCGCGCGGAATGAGCGCGAGAGTCGCCGTTTCCTCGACGGGCGCCCCCGCCTCCAGATTGCGCAACGCCGTGACGACGTTGTCGGCGGGATCGAGGCGGACGGTATTGGAGGCCATGGCGGGCAATGATCCAGGAGGTGGAGAAGAAGCGTTTCACGTGAGACACGCAAAACATGGCCGAACTGGGATATCAGTTCAAGGCGCGAGCGGCCAGTGCTCCGTGATCCGCGCCGATGCCCGTGATCAGGCCGGCGGCGGATTGATCGGCGTCGGAACCTTGCCGAGCTGGCGCTCCCGCAGGGCGATGTAGAGCCCGGACGCGACGATGATCGCCGCGCCGAGAAGAACGGCCGGGCGAGGAATGTCGCCGAAGACGATCCAGCCGAAGAGGATTGCCCAGACGAGCAGCGTGTATTGCGCGGGCGCGGTCACGGCGGCGTCGGTGAGCTTCAGGGCCCGGTTGACGCAGAAATGCGCGAGCATGGCGACGACGCCGAGAATGGCGAGGAGGAGGAAGTGCAGGCCGCTCGGCTGAACCCAGCCGAAGGGCGCGGTGACCGCGCCGGCCAGAGCCGAGCCGACGAGATGCCACGTGACGAGCACCGTGTCCGGCGTTCCCCGCAGCATTCGTCCGGTGAGGAGGATCAGGCCGAAGAGGAAGGAGCCTGCGATGCAGATGAAGGCAGCGGGCGTCAACGTGGCGGCGGAGGGCTCGAGCGCGACGACGACGCCGGCGAAGCCGACGACGATCGCCGTCCAGCGCCGCCAGCCCACGCGCTCGCCGAGCAGGAAGGGCGAGAGCGCCGCGACGTAGATCGGCGCGGCCAGCCAATAGGTCATCACGTCGGCGAGCGGCAGCGCCTTGACCGCGAGATAGAAGAGGAAGACCTCGACCGTGGTGAAGAGGACGCGAAGCGCGTTCAACCGCGGCTGGGACGGCTGCAGGATCGGACGCCAGCCGATCCGCCAGATCGCGGGCGCGAGAACGACGAGGGCCGAGACGCTGCGCAGGAGCAGAACCTGTCCCACGGAATAATCCGCGACGAGGATCTTGCCCATCGTGTCGTTCAGCGAGAACATGAGGACGCCGAGCAGCATCAGGGCGAGGCCGAGGCCCGGCGCATCGGCCCTGGCCGGCAGGGCGGCGGTGTCGGTGGACATGTCGGTCGTCTCCCCGGACGCTTCGGCGGTGCGGCCGGCGTCCCTCATGCGAAATCGGCAATGCAAATTTAGCGCTTTGCCGTCAGGATCGGATGCCGAGACGAGCCCGCCCTGGATGCTCGCCCGTCAGTCAGTCGCGGGACGAACCGGTGCACATCCCTCTCCAACCCCTCGTGCTCGTGTACCTCGCCTTCGTCGCCAAGCAACTGCTGGCTGACTTTTTTCTCCAGTCGGGGTGGATGGTCTTCGGGAAGAAGGCCGAGGCGGGATGGCTGGCGCCGCTGCTCGTCCATGCCGCGATCCATGCGCTCGGCACGTTCCTCATCGCTCTTGCGATCGCACCGGCGCTGTGGTGGCTCGGCCTCGTCGATCTGGTGGTTCACGCGGCCATCGATCGCGCCAAGGCAGTCTGGTCCCGTGGCCTGGACGTTTCCAACGGGGCCTTCTGGTGGGCTTTCGGTTCGGATCAGGCCGCCCATCAGCTGACCCATTTCGTCTTCGTCCTCGCCCTCGTGCCCAAGGTCTAGCGCAAGCCGACAGCCGATCGCAGGCCCATTGTCCCCTCCCATGCCCTTCGCCGGGCATCGGGCCTTGCGTGGATCCTTTTCGAGGTTCGCGCCGATGTTCCCCTCGCCTGTTCTTCAGGTAGGATTAGGAAATGATCAATCGTTCCCCACCAGAATGAACGGGCGAACCGGTCGCATCCTCCTCTCCAAGTCGTGTTCCACGCCTCTTCGCAGAGCGGATGCAATCCGTTAAAGCCTGCTTTCAGCTCCGATGCAGGCGTTTGCGTGCTTTGTCATCAGCATCGAGCGCTTCCGCTCCTCTCCTCCCGCCATTTCAAGGATCCGCATTCATGTCCGCGATGAAGACAACCGCGAGGACGCTTCTCGCCGCCCTCGCTCTGTCCGCTGCCCTCGCCGCCCCGGCCCTCGCCGCCACCTGCGGCAACAACGCCGCGGGCTTTCCCGCCTGGCTCGAAGACTTCAAGGGCGAGGCGCGGGCGCAAGGGATCTCGCAGGGCACGATCCAGGCCGCGCTCGGCGACGTATCCTACGACAAGAAGGTCATCGGCCTCGATCGGAACCAGAAGAGCTTCAAGCTCTCGCTCGACCAGTTCATGGAGCGTCGTGCGCCCTCGTCCTTCGTCAAGAAGGGCAAGGGCATCATCGCGCAGAACGCCGGCATGCTGAATGCCATCGAGAAGCGCTACGGCGTGCAGAAGGAAGTGCTCGTCGCGATCTGGGGCATGGAGACCGGCTTCGGCGCCAATTCCGGCAACATGAACATCTTCCGCTCGCTCGCGACCCTGTCCTACGATTGCCGCCGGTCGGACTTCTTCACCGAGGAATTGCTCGCGGCCCTGCAGATCGTCGAGCGCGGCGACAAGCGCGCCTCCGACATGCGCGGCGCCTGGGCCGGCGAGATCGGCCAGACGCAGTTCCTGGCCAAGAACTACCTGCGCTTCGCCGTGGACGGCGACGGCGACGGCCGCCGCGACCTCATCCGCTCCAAGGCGGACGTCCTCGCCTCCACGGCGAACTTCATGCAGCAGCACGGCTGGGTCGCCGGCGCCGGCTACGGTCCGGGCGAGACCAATTACGGCGTGTTCCGCGACTGGAACCGCGCCGGCGTCTACCAGCAGGCCCTGGCGCTGTTCGCCTCGAAGCTGGCGAACTGAAAGAGGACCCGCGGCGCCCGCGGGGCCCGGATGATGATCGAAGAACGGCCGGCGATCCCCGAGGGGAGCGCCGGCCGTTTTCGTCGAGCCCACGGCTCGCTTGCCGGGATCAGCGCCGCCGACGGGCCCGCTGGATCGCCTCGGCCCGCGCCGCGGCGGCTTCCAGTTGCGCGAGAAGCGCGTCGATATCCTCGGGAGACAGGAGCGCGATCGTCTCGGCGAGACGGTTGGCGAGCGCCGTCGCCGAGGCTCCGAGACCGGCGGTCTCGACGCTGACCTTGGGATGCGAGAGCTCCGCCAGCCGCTCCAACTCCTCCGCATCGTCCCAGATCACGTTGAGATAGCCGATGATGCGCTGCAGGAGCTGCCAGGTCGGACGGCCGCGGCGGCCATGTTCGAGGGCCGAGAGATAGGCGCTGGACACGCCCAGCGCCCGCGCCATCTCGACCTGCGTCACGCCCTTCTCGCGCCGCAGCGCCCGCACGCGCTCGCCGAAGGGCGTCATCGCCGGCGGATCCGGACGTAGAAGGCGCCGTCGCCGCCGTGCTCGCGCTCGGCCGGCTCGAAGCCCGAGACGAGCGGGCGAAATTCCGGCGTGTCGAACCAATGCGGCAGCTGGCGGCGGATGACGCCGCGCGAGCCGAAGGACGCGCCCCGTCCGGTGATGACGAGCACCATCCGCAGCCCCTGCCCCTGCGCCTGCCGCAGGAAGCCGAGCAGCACGTAATGCGCGACGACCTGCGTGCGGTCGTGAAGGTCGATCCGCGCTTCGATCGGCAGCCGGCCCTTGGCGATCTTGCGGCGGACGGGCCGTTCGATCGGATGGAAGGGGGAAGACGGAGCCGCAGGTCCGGCGGGACCCCGTGCCTGATAGCTCGGCATCACCGAGGGCCGCGCCGGAGGCGGCGGCGGGATCGCGGGCGCGCCGCGCCGCGCCGCGTCCTTCGACGTCTCGACCGAAGGCGCAGAGACCGGGGGAGCCGAGATCGGGGCCTCCTCGTCGAGGCGGCTGCGACGGCGCTGGCCGAGCGGGGTCGCGGTGCGCGCGATTGTCGCCCAGAGCGCCCGCTCCTCCTCGCTGAGGGACCTCGGCCGTTTCATGTCACGAGGCCAGACGCTGCCAGAGCGAGACCGGCAGGAGAGCGTAGAAGTCGCCGGGATGGCGCACCCGGCCCGCCGCACGGCCCGCCTCGAGACCGGAGCCAACGAAGATGTCGGCGCGCGCGGGGCCGAGGATCGCCGAGCCGGTGTCCTGCGCGATCATCAGACGGTGGAAGGGACGACCCTCCAGAGCCAGCGTCGGCGCGGCGATGAAAACGGGAAGGCCGAACGTGTGAAGCTCGCGATCCACCGCGATCGAGGCCATCGGCGTCAGCGGGACCTTGGCGGCCGCGACCGGGCCGAGGCTCTCGTCGGCGACCGGTGCTTCGCGGAAGAAGATGAAGGAGCGGTTCCGGTCGAGCAGCGGGCGCACGCGGCCCGGATGCGCGGCGAGCCAGGCACGGATGCCGTCCATGTCCGCCTCCGCCAGCGTCAGCTCGCCCTCCTCCACGAGGATGCGGCCGATGGCGGTGAAGGGGTGGCCGGTCTTGGCCGCATAGGTGACGCGGATGCGCCGACCATCGGGAAGCGCCAGGCGCGCGGAACCCTGGATGTGGATGAAGAAGGCGTCGACGGGATCGGCGAGCCAGGCGATCTCCAGACCCTTGCCCTCGAGGAAGCCCGCCTCGATCGCGGCACGATCGGGATATTCGTCGAGCATGCCGTCGGGCCGGCGCCGCGCAAAGCGGAAATAGGGATCGAGACCCACCGGCCGGGAGATGTCGTCGACCTTCACGAGATCGGCCGGCGGTGCATAGAGCGGATATCGGAAGCGATCGGTCTCGACCGGAGACGCGGAGACCTCCGGTTCGTAATAGCCGGTGAGGAAGCCGCGGGCCGACGGATCCGTCGCGGATGCGGCCAGCCGCGCCGGTCGGAAGGCGGTCTCGAAGAAGGCGCGGGCTCCGGCCTCGTCGACGCCGAACGCGGCTTCGGCGGCGACACGGAAGGCATCGGCCTCCAGGCCGAGACGTCCCGTCGCGACCTCGCCCATCCGAAAGCGATCGGCGGATCGGCGGAAGGCGGCCAGTGCATCGCCGAGATCGGCCTCGCCCCACCGAGGAAGATCGGCGAAGTCGGCGCGCGTCAGGAGGTTCGAAAGCTCGGGCATGGCGGCGACCGTCTCAGTCGGATTCGGTCGCGACGAGCTTCCAGTTCGGGTCCTTCGAGCGCGTGTCGCGCGCGAAGGTCCAGACGTCCTTCACCTCGACGATGGCCTCGAGATCGCCGTCGACCACCTCGCCGGTCGCCGACTGCACGGCCGAGACCAGCTGCGAGACGATGCGAAGGGTCACGACGACCTCGCGGTCCTTCACGGCGGCGCCGACGATCTTGGCGTCGTCGATGCCGACGAAGGTCGACTTCATGACCTCGCCCTTGGCTTCCCGATCGGAGATCGCGGCCTCGAAGCCGGAATAGACCTCGGCGGAGAGAAGATTGCGAAGACCCTTGCGATCGCCGGCTGCGAAGGCCGTGACGATCATCTCGTAGGCGATCTTGGCGCCTTCGAGGAATTCCTTGGGATCGAAGGACGGATCGGCATCCCGCACGGCGCGCAGATCGGCATTGACCGGATCGCTCACCGGCACGACACGGTCGATCGCCTCATAGGGATCGGCCGAGACCATTTCGGCCGGCGGCACGTCGCGACGCGGCAGGGTCACGACATTGCCCTGGGGTGCGGCTCCCTCGACCTTCTCGGGCCGCGTGTAGGGATCGAAGGGCGGCCTCTCGTTCCCCGTGCGGCGACCGAGCACGTTTCGCAGCTGAAAGAGGACGACCGCCGCCAGGACTATGAAGAAGATCGTCCCGAAACCCATCGTGCAAATGTCCCTGTTTGAAGGCGGTGAAACAGCCGGCTTGTCATGACCCGTCGTCGCCGGGCGGTTCGGCGGCAGACATGGCGGAGAATGGTCCGGCTGCATATAAGAGATCGGCGCGCGCATTCAATTTTTCTGGCAGCGATCCTATCTCCATGCCGAGACGGTCTTGCGCCCGAAGGTGGGAGGCTGCGTTGCTCAATCGGAGAGGCCCGATGCCGATCGTTCCCATTCTCCTTCTCGGTCTGCCGATCCTGGAGATCGCCGTCCTCATCCTCGTCGGCGAACAGATCGGGCTCCTGGCGACGCTCGGCATCGTTCTCGGCAGCGCCGTTCTCGGCGCGCTTCTCCTGAAGCGTCAAGGCTTTGCCGCGCTCGGGCGGATCCGCGCGGAGGCCGCGGCCGGCCGGGTGCCGGGACGCGACATCGTGCATGGCGTGATGATCGTGGTGGCCGGCGTGCTCCTGCTCCTGCCCGGCCTCATCGGCGATGCGGTCGGCCTTCTTCTTTTCCTGCCGCCGGTGCGCGACCTTTTGTGGCGCGCCCTCGGTCGGAGCGTCACCGTGGTCGCGACCTCGCCCATGGGCTTCCAGCGGTTCGGCGCAGGACGGTTCGATGCGACGGGACGCTCCGGCATGGGATCGCGGCCCGGCCCGACCTCGCCGACGTTCAACCGCCCGGAGGTGGTCGAGCTCTCCGACGAGGACTACCGGCGACGGCCCGATCCGAACTCGCCCTGGGCGAACGACGACCAGCCGCAGAAGCCGACGCTTCACTGAGAGAGCGGTCGCGGAGCGGGCGAGGCGGGACGGCAAGAGCCTTCGGGGATCGCGCATCGACGGCGCCGGCCGCCGTGCCCGACAGGGCCGGGCGCGGCGTCGAACTTGCAGGCTCGGCCCCGAAATGTTAGCGCAGCCGCCGAACGCAACGCCCGCGACAAGGGCATGCCGGCCGCGCCGAGCGGGCGGAAACAGCGCCCGATGCGGGCGGGAGGCACTTCATGTCGGACACCCAGACGAACGGAAACGTTCCCGAGGGCGGCGTCGCGCCGCAGCTCAACATCCTCGCCCAGTACATCAAGGACCTTTCCTTCGAGAGCCCGAACGCACCGGCCTCCCTGCGCAACCAGGGCCGCGCCCCCGGCATCAATATCGGCGTCAATGTCGGCGCCAATCCGGTGAACGGCGCGGAGGGCGACTACGACGTCCGCCTGACGCTGAACGCCAAGGCCGGCGAGGAAAAGGACATCCTGTTCCATGTCGAGCTCGAATATGGCGGCGTCTTCCGCCTCCAGGGCTTTCCCCAGGAGCACCTGCTGCCGCTGCTCTTCATCGAGTGTCCGCGCCTGCTCTTCCCCTTCGCGCGCCAGATCATCGCGGACGCCACGCGCAGTGCCGGCTTCCCGCCGCTGATGATCGACCCGATCGACTTCGCGGCCCTCTTCACCCAGCGGATGGCGGAGGAGCGCGCCAAGTCGCAGGTCCAGATGTCCTGAGCCAACGCGAGGGAATGAACGGGAAGGGCGCTGCGGCGCCCTTTTTCGTGGGATGACCAATCGGGATAGACGGAGAGACGCTGCGGTCTATCCAGCGCTGTCCGAGACGCCCGTTGCCGGCTCCGGTGGAAGGTGAGGCGTCCAGGCCGCCTCCGCGCCGAGCGACGCGACAAAGGCGCGATGCGCGGCTTCTTCCGCCCGGGACAGGCGGGGTGGCAGCGGCGTCGCCCGCATCTCGATCCGCGTCGGCGTGCCGTCGGCGTCGCGCCGATCCTCCTGATGCGCCGAGACGAGACCGAGCGCGGCCTGCCGGCCGCCGATCAGTTCGATATAGACGCTGGCGAGAAGCTCGGAATCGACGAGCGCGCCGTGCTTGTCGCGCTTGGTCGTATCGATGGAGAAGCGCGAGCAAAGCGCGTCCAGCGTCGCCGGCGCCATGGGAAACTTGCGCCGCGCCATCTGCAGCGTGTCGATGACGACGCCCATGTCGATCGGCTTGCGCCCGAGCCGCGCCAGTTCGGCATTGATGAAGCGGATGTCGAAAGTCGCATTGTGCGCGATCAGCGTGGCGTCGCCGAAAAATTCCAGGATCTCGTCGACCACCGCCTCGAAGAGCGGCTTGTCCTTCAGGAAATCGTCGGAGATGCCGTGGACGTCGAAGGCGCCGGGATCGACCCGCCGGCCCGCCGGGCGGATGAACGCGTGGAAATGCTTGCCCGTCGGAATGTGGTTCCAAAGCTCGATGCCGCCGAATTCGATGATCCGGTCGGACTCGAAATCGAGCCCGGTGGTCTCGGTGTCGAAGACGATCTCGCGCATGTCCAGCCCCTTAGAGGCTTGTTCTTGTGGGAGTCTGGAGGGCTCCGTGCAAGGGGCGAGGGCGAGGGTTCGCTGTATGTTCGGCTGTGTCGCGAGCGTCAGACTATGTCGGACTTTCTCTCCGCAGCCGCTCCACCAGCGCCCGCACCTCCGCCCGCGCCGCGTCGAAGCCCCGAGACGTGTCGATCACGACATCGGCCCGGCGCCGCTTCTCCGCGTCCGGCATCTGCTTGTCGAGGATCGCCGCGAAGCGCTCAGGCGTCATGCCGGGCCGCGCGAGGATGCGGGCGCGCTGGACATCCGCCGGAGCGGTGACGACGAGGATGCGGTCGACGCGCCCTTCCCCGGCCGTCTCGAAGAGCAGCGGGATGTCGAGAACCACCAGCGGCTCGCCGCGCGCCCTCGCGGCGTCGAGAAACGCCGTCTCCTCCTCGCGCACCAGGGGATGGACGAGCGCCTCCAGCGCCTTCAAGGCTTCGGCATCGCCGAGGACGCGCGCGGCGAGACGCTCGCGGTCGACGACGCCCTCGACCACCGTGCCGGAAAACAGCGCCTCGACGGCGGGTGCGGCCTTGCCGGCATAGAGCCGATGGACGGCGGCATCGGCCGAATGGACGGGCACGCCCTCCTCCTCGAAGAGGGCGGCGGTCGCGGACTTGCCCATGCCGATCGAGCCGGTGAGGCCGAGGACGATCACGGCCGTCATCCCGCTTTGGCGATGTCGGCGAGCACGAGCGCCCGGAGGTCTTCGGTCACCTCGGGCCGCCGGCCGAACCAGCGCTCGAAACCAGGGACCGCCTGATGGAGGAGCATGCCGAGACCGTCCGCCGTGCGAAGGCCGCGCGCGGCGGCGGCGCGCAGCGTCGGGGTTTCCACGGGGACGTAGACGATGTCGGTGACGAGGGCATGATCCGGCAGGGCGCAGAGATCCGGCAGCTTCGGTTCGTAGCCGTATCGGGCCATCTCGGGATCGACGGGCGGGATCGGCACCGTGTTGACCAGGAGATCGGCGCGGCCGAAGAGCGCTGCTCGCTCCTCCTCGCCATGACCGGAGACGCCGGGCCCGAAGCTTTCCGCCAGCGCCTCGGCCCGCGCAGACGTGCGGTTGAGGATCGAGACGCGCTTCACGCCGCGTTCGAGGAGCGCGTGGACCACCGCCCGCGCGGCCCCTCCGGCGCCCAGAACAACCGCCTCACCGGCATCCGCCCAGCCGGACAGGCGCTCGTCGAGATTGGCGGCGAAGCCGTAGGAATCGGTGTTGCCGCCGACGAGCGCCGTCCCTTCGCGCCAAAGCGTGTTGACCGCGCCGATCGCATCGGCCGCCGCGTCGCGCTTCGACACGGCGCGGAACACGGCCTCCTTGTGCGGGATCGTGACGTTGCCGCCGACATAGGGGCCGTCGAGGAAGCCGGCGAGGAAATCCTCCATCTCCTCGGGCGGGATGCCGAGGCGGACATAGGAGCCGGGAAGGCCGAGCGTCGCCAGCCAGGTTCCGTGGATCAGCGGGGAACGCGACTGCCAGACCGGCCAACCCGTGACGAAGGCCTCCGGTCCCTCCGGGGGAGGGCTTGCAGCCTCGTCGTCCTCGAACACATGAGCCATCGCGCCTCTCCCTGTCCTCGTCTTCAGCCGTCGATCGCGCCTTCTTCGCGCAGCCGGGCGAGAAGGGGAAGGAGGGGAAGGCCGATGATCGTGAAGTGATCCCCCTCGATCCGCTCCATCAGCTGGATGCCGCGTCCCTCGATCTGGTAGGCGCCGACGCTGGAGAGGATGGCCGCGCCGGACGCGGCGAGATAGCGGCCGACGAAGCCGGGATCGAGATCCCGAACGGTCATCGATGCCACCGCCACATGACGCCAGGTCGCGATCCCGTCCCGCGCAAGGACGACGGCGCTGTTCAGCTGATGGGTCCGCCCGGAGAGAGCCAGCAGCGTATCCCGCGCCGCCTCAGCATCGGCCGGCTTGTGGAAGAGGCGGTCGCCTAGCGACAGCGTCTGGTCGCAGCCGATGACGAGCGCGCCCGGCAGCCGCTCGGAGACCTCGATCGCCTTCGCCTCGGCCAGAACGAGAGCAAGGTCCTCGGGGTCGACGCCCGCCTCGAGCAGCGGCGCCTCGAGCGCACGCTCGTCGAGAAGCGGGCGCTCGATCCGGACGGAGACGCCGGCATCGGCCAGGAGCTTGGCGCGGTGGACGCTGCCCGAGGCGAGGACCAGCGAGGCTTCGAGGTTCTGAATCATGCCGGTCCCCATCCCTGTGCCGCCATCGGCCGCGGGACGTGTCGGACTCGATTCTCTCGAGGACCGCAAGCACTTCGTGCGGTTTCACCCGCTGAAATCGGGACCCTGTTGAGAAGCCGGGACTTGTCCCCAGGCGCTTTTTTCGCCGGCTCGGGCGGGGGTCGAAGGGTCGGTTTCTCCACATTTGGCTGCAGGCCCCTGCCTGTGGATCGAAGACTTGGATTGCGGGGAGGAGTTGTGGCTTTTGGGCGTTGCGAGGAGAAAGCGGCGATGTGTCCACCACGCTCCCCGTCGTCAAAAGCCTGCCGTTCCTGCGATTTCTGGACTTATCCCCAGGGCGCCCGATATCGGCCGCTGCCGCCTGTTGAGACATTTCGACCGGGGCAAACCGGCATCGCGGCGTATCGAGCTCTGTGAATTCCGGCTATCCACCGACTCATAGAATCAGAATCCAGATCTATAAGATCTTTTAGAAGAGAAGATGGGAGCCGGACCTGATGGGACAGCGAAACCTCGTCCGGGCTCTGGAGGGCGAAGCGCTCTTCCCGCCGCCGGTCTGGCTGATGCGGCAGGCCGGACGCTATCTTCCGGAATACCGGGCGACGCGCGAAAAGGCCGGGGGCTTTCTCGACCTCTGCTACAATCCCGATCTCGCCGTCGAGGTCACGCTCCAGCCGATCCGCCGCTTCGGCTTCGACGCCTCGATCCTCTTCTCCGACATCCTCGTCATTCCCGACGCGCTCGACCGGGACCTGCGCTTCGTGCAGGGCGAGGGACCGATGCTCCGGCCGATCCATGCCGACGAGATCGGCGATCTCGACCCGACGCGGGCGGAGGCCCATCTCGCCCCGGTCATCGAGACCGTCTCGCGCCTTCGCCGAGAACTGCCGGAGGAGACGGCGCTGATCGGATTCTGCGGGGCGCCCTGGACGGTCGCGACCTACATGATCGCGGGACACGGCACGCCCGACCAGGCGCCGGCCCGGCTCTTCTCCTATCGCCACCCGCAGGCCATGGCGGCGCTGATCGATCTCCTCGCGGACATGTCGGCCGCCTATCTCATCCGGCAGCTCAAAGCCGGCGCGGACTGCGTGCAGATCTTCGATTCCTGGGCCGGTGTCCTCGACGAGGCGGCCTTCGAGGCCTACGCGGTCGCCCCGGTGAAGAAGATCGTCGACACGGTGCGCGCGGCGGTGCCCGGCGCCAAGATCATCGGCTTCGCCAAGGGGGCGGGCGCGCTTCTGCGCGATTATCGCCGGCGCACGGGCGTCGATGCGGTCGGGCTCGACTGGCAGGTGCCGCTCTCGCTCGCCGCCGAGCTCCAGAGCGAGGGCGCGGTGCAGGGCAATCTCGACCCGCTGCGGCTGATCGCCGGCGGCCAGGCGCTGGACGAGGGGATCGACCGGATCCTCGGCGCGCTCGGGCATGGGCCTTTGATCTTCAATCTCGGCCATGGCATCACGCCGGATGCGCCGATCGCTCATGTCGAGGCGCTGCTTCGGCGCGTTCGCAGCTACAAGGGATGACGATGGATCTCGACCTCTGGATCAAGGCGGTTCACGTCTTCGCCGTCGTCTCTTGGATGGCGGGAATGCTCTATCTGCCGCGCCTTTTCGTCTACCACGCGGAAGCGGGACCCGGCACGCCGCAGTCGGAGACCTTCAAGGTCATGGAGCGGCGGCTCCTGAAGGGCATCATGCTGCCCTCGATGCTCGTCACCTGGGCCGCCGGCCTCTGGCTCGCCTGGTCGAGCTTCGCCTTCCAGGGCGGCTGGCTGCACACCAAGATCCTTCTCGTGGTGATCCTGTCCGGCCTTCACGGCTATCTCTCCGCATCCTCCAAGCGCTTCGCGGCCGATCGCAACACCAAGTCCTCGAAGTTCTGGCGGATCGTGAACGAGGTTCCCGCGGTGCTGCTGGCGGCGATCGTGATCCTGGTGATCGTGAAGCCGTTCTGAGGGGGCTGGAGGGGTCGCCCGAAGCGGCGACGCTGTCGCAAGCGGTTCCGGGTGCTTCGGCGACCCAAGGCACCGGGCGCCCCCGTCGAGGCTTTGAGCCTATCGCATGAAAAAGGCGGCGCCCGTGAGGGAGCCGCCTTTTTCACATCCGGGAAGGTCGTTGGTCAGTTCGCGGCGGGCAACCGATACGCGATCACGGCATCGCCGGTCTTGGTGCCGAGCGAGCCGTGGCCGCCCGCGACCGCCAGCACGTACTGTCGCCCATCGGAGCCCTGATAGGTCATCGGCGTCGCCTGACCGCCGGCGGGAAGCCGCGCCTTCCAGATCTCGCGGCCGTTCGAGACGTCGTAGGCGCGCAGGTAGTAGTCGAGCGTGCCGGACAGGAAGGCGACGCCGCCGGCCGTCATCAGGGGACCGCCGAGGTTCGGAACGCCCATGCGGAACGGAACGGGGATCGGCGACTGGTCGCGGACGGTGCCGTTCTTGTGCTGCCAGATCACCTTGCCGGTCGTCAGATCGGCGGCGGCGACATAGCCCCAGGGCGGGGACTGGCAGGGCAGGCCGAGCGCGGAGACGAAGGGGTTCAGCTTCACGGCGAAGGGCGCGCCGAAGTTTTCGTTCAGCGCCGGTAGGGCGCCGCCCGGTGCGAACTGCTGGTCCTGAACGTAGAGCTCCGAGCTGTTCTCGCGGGGCACGAGTTGCGAGACGAAGGCGAGATAGGTCGGCGTCGTGAAGGCGATCTGCCGCTCCGGATCGACCGCGATGCCGCCCCAGTTGAAGACGCCGAAATTGCCGGGATAGATCAGCGAGCCCTGTTCGGAGGGCGGCGTGAAGCGGCCTTCGTAGCGCAGGCGCTTCAGGCTGATCCGGCAGGCCAGCTGGTCGAACATGGAGACGCCCCACATGTCGCGGTCCGTCAAAGCCGGGGGATCGAAGGAGAGGTTCGATTTCGGCTGCGTCGGCGCCGTTCGGTCGCCTTTCGCCGCGCCCTGGGGAGCGGGAACCTCCGTCACCGGAAGAACCGGCGTGCCCGTGCGGCGGTCGAGAACGAAGAGTTCGCCCTGCTTGGTCGGCTGGACGAGAGCGGGAACGCGTGCGCCGCCGACGTCGAGGTCGACGAGGCTCGGCTGGGCCGGCACGTCGTAGTCCCAGAGATCGTGATGGACGGTCTGGAAGCTCCAGCGCAGTGCGCCGGTGCGGGTGTCGAGCGCGACGACGGAGGAGGAGAAGCGTTCGACAGTCTCGGACCGGTCGCCGCCCCACTGGTCCGGCGGCTGGTTGCCGAGCGGCACGTAGACGAGGCCGAGGCCTTCGTCCACCGCCGAGATCGACCAGGAATTGGGGGAGTTCGGCGTGTAGGTTTCGCCCGCCGGCAAGGGCTCGGTGCGATCGGGGCGCCCGGAATCCCACGCCCAGACAAGCGCGCCGGAGTCAGCGTCGTAGCCGCGGATGACGCCGGACTGCTCGGCGGTCGAGACGTTGTCGAGCACCGTGCCGCCGACGATGAGGCGGTCGTTCGCCACGACCACCGGCGAGGTCGAATAATAGGCGCCGGGCTTCACGTTCGGCATCTGCGTCCAGAGATCGATCTGACCGTCTCCGCCGCCGAAATTCCCGCAGACATGGCCGGTCTCGGGATCGAGCGCGATCAGGCGTCCATCGGCGGTCGGCATGTAGAGCTTGGCCGAGCAGGTGGCGAGCGCGGCGTTGGAGGCGGCGACGGGAAGGTTCGCGGGATCGCCGGTCGTGGCGGGGATCGCAGCGGGCGAGGCCTGCGAAGGCGCGGTGCCCGGTTCCGCCGGAACACCGGCCGTCGAAGCGCTGGCCGCGAGGGCTGCAGCCGCGGCCTCGGCTGAGCGGTAGGAGAGGCCGCGGCAGGTGAGATGCTGAAGCGCGAGCTCGCCCTTCACCTCCGGCTCGTAGCGCCAGACCTCGCGACCCGTGTCGGCGTCGAGCGCGATGACGTTCTGGTGGGGCGTGCAGAGGAAGAGGCGGTTGCCGATCTTCAGCGGCGTGACCTCGAAGGTCGTCTCCTTCGGGTCGCCCGCCTGTTTGACGTCGCCGGTGTGGTACTGCCAGGCGACTTCGAGGGAGGAGACGTTCTGCGGCGTGATCTCGGCGAGCGGCGAGAAGCGCTCGCCGGCACCGGTGCGCCCGTAAGCCTGCCATTCGCCGGGCGGGACCGGCGGAACGCCGGAGGGGCTCCGGCCCGCCTCGCGACGCTCGGGCAGCGTGCCGTCGATGCGGTGGAGATCGGTGAACCAGGAGACGACCGCGACGCCCATCACGAGGAGGAGCGACAGCGAGAGCGCGAGGCCGCCGCCGGCAAAGGCGGAAGGATGCGTGCGCCGCCCATCGAGAACGTCGGCGACGTCGCGCCGGCCGAGCGAGCGGGTGACGAAGGGCGTGAGGAGGAGCAGGCCGAGAAGGAAGATCACGTCACCCCTCGCGGCGAGCGGCCACCAGTCGAGGCCGACCTCCCAGAGGGCCCAGGCGAGGGTGCCGAGAACGAAGAGGGCGTAGAGGCCCAGGGCGCGTGGGCTGCCGACGGCGAGTAGACCGGCGGTCGCCAGGAAGGCCACGGCGGCCACGACGTAGTAGAGCGAGCCGCCGAGCGCGGCGAGCCAGATGCCCCCGACGGCGCTGCCGGTCCCGCACAGGACGAGGAGGGCGACCGCGATCCAGAGGATCGGGCTTCGACGAGGCGACATGGGGAACATCCTTGAACGACGCGAGTTTGCGCTCAACGTCGGGACCGGTTCCGGGTTGCACCGCAGCAACCGGCGGGAGGGGTGCACAGGCCGCGCGGGTGCGGGACATCGGTCCGTCTCGGCCCCCATGACGGTACCGGCGGGGGTCATGTCCGGCCGCCGCTGTGTCCTCCCGTCAGCGAAACCGCTTGCGCGGCGAGAACTCCGGCGCTATGTCTGAGGTCCTTCCGCATACCGATGCAATGTCCCGTCGCGTCCGACTCGCTTGCGCACTGCCGTCCCGTCCGGGTTTTTCGCCCGAAGGGTTCAGGCCCCTTGCATCTCCTCCCCCACCGCCTTTGTCCCGATATGTCCCGCCGATAGACCCTGATGCGTCCGGTGGGTTGGAGCACCCGAACACCATGTCCGAAATGAAGCTTCAGGACCTGAAGAACAAGAAGGCCCCCGAACTCATCGCCTTCGCCGAGGAGAACGGGGTCGAGAACGCGCCCGTCCTGCGCAAGCAGGAACTGATGTTCGCCATCCTGAAGAATCTCGCCGCCGAAGGCGTGGAGATCATCGGCGAAGGCGTCGTGGAGGTCCTGCAGGACGGTTTCGGCTTCCTGCGCTCGCCCGATGCCAACTATCTGCCCGGCCCCGACGACATCTACATCTCGCCCTCCCAACTCCGCCGCTTCTCGCTGAAGACCGGCGACACGGTCGAGGGCCCGATCCGCAGTCCCAAGGACGGCGAGCGCTATTTCGCGCTTCTCAAGGTCAACACGATCAATTTCGACGACCCCGAACGCATCAAGCACAAGAGCCATTTCGACAACCTGACGCCGCTCTACCCGAACGAGCGTTTCAAGATGGAATTGGAGGTTCCGACCTCCAAGGATCTCTCGGCCCGCGTGATCGATCTCGTGGCGCCTCTCGGCAAGGGACAGCGCGCGCTCATCGTCGCGCCGCCGCGCACCGGCAAGACGGTTCTCCTCCAGAACATCGCCCATTCCATCACGGCGAACCATCCGGAATGCTACCTCATCGTGCTCCTCATCGACGAGCGCCCCGAGGAAGTGACCGACATGCAGCGCTCGGTGCGCGGCGAGGTCGTCTCCTCGACCTTCGACGAGCCGGCCGTGCGCCACGTGCAAGTCGCCGAGATGGTGATCGAGAAGGCCAAGCGCCTCGTCGAGCACGGCCGCGACGTCGTGATCCTTCTCGACTCCATCACGCGCCTTGGCCGTGCCTACAACACGGTCGTGCCCTCTTCAGGCAAGGTCCTGACCGGCGGCGTCGACGCCAACGCCCTGCAGCGGCCGAAGCGCTTCTTCGGCGCGGCGCGCAACATCGAGGAAGGCGGCTCGCTGACGATCATCGCGACGGCCCTCATCGACACCGGCAGCCGCATGGACGAGGTCATCTTCGAAGAGTTCAAGGGCACCGGCAATTCGGAAATCGTGCTCGACCGCAAGGTCGCGGACAAGCGCATCTATCCGGCCATGGACATCCTGAAGTCGGGAACGCGCAAGGAGGACCTCCTCGTGCCGCGCGCCGACCTGCAGAAGATCTTCGTGCTGCGTCGGATCCTGGCGCCCATGGGCACGACGGATGCCGTCGAGTTCCTGAACGACAAGCTGAAGCAGACGAAGAGCAATGCCGACTTCTTCGACTCCATGAACACCTGATCCCGGTCCCGTCTCGGGACGTCGGGATCGACGCGGAGAGGCCTCGATGCACCCGTCCGTCGAACGCGTCGCGGCCGCGGCGGCCGCCAAGGGTCTCAACCTGGAGATCCGGGAAACAGCCGGCGCCCGGAGCTCGGAGGACGCCGCGCGGGCCGTCGGTGCTCCCGTCGGCCGGATCGTGAAGTCGCTTGTCTTCATCCTGTCGGGCAGTGACCTGCCGCTTCTCCTTCTCGTGTCCGGCTCCAACCGGGTGGACGAGGCCCGGCTGGCGGCCCATGTCGGCGGCGCAGTTCGGCGAGCGAGTGCGGAGGAGGTCCGGGAAGCGACCGGCTTCGCCATCGGCGGCGTGTCGCCCTTCGGTGCGACGGGCGACGTCCAGATCCTGATGGACGAAGACCTCTTCGCCCATCCGACCGTCTGGGCCTCGGCGGGCACGCCGCTTCATGTGTTCGAGATCGTGCCGTTGGCGCTTCGCAGCGCGACAGGCGCGGCGGTTCTCGTCTTGAAGGCTTGACCCAGACCTCTCGATTCGGACCTGAAACGATGATGTGCGCGCCGTTGGATCGATTCGATCAAGGGAGCATGGAGATCGAGTCGTGAGCGAAACGATCGTCGCCCTGTCGTCCGGTGCCCTGCCTGCCGGCATCGCCGTCGTGCGGATCAGCGGACCGGCCACCCGCGACGCCCTGCAACGCGTCGCAGGCCCCCTGCCCCTCACGCGTCGGGCCAGCCTACGCTGGATCCGGAATGGCGGCGGCGAACCGATCGATCGCGGTCTCGTCCTCTTTTTCGAAGGGCCCACCACCGTGACCGGCGAAGACCTCGGCGAGTTGCATCTCCATGGCGGGAGGGCCGTCGTCGGCGCCTGTCTCGAAACGTTGACGTCCCTGCCCGGGATCCGTCTCGCACAGGCGGGCGAATTCACCCGCCGAGCCTTCGAGAACGGACGGATCGACCTCACCGAAGCGGAAGGGCTGGCCGAGCTCCTTTCGGCCGAGACCCGAAGCCAGCATCGGCAGGCCCTCGCCCAGAGCGGCGGGTCGCTCCGTCGTCTCTACGAAGGCTGGATGGCGCAGCTGGTGCGCGCCCGCGCCCTTCTCGAAGCCTCTTTCGACTTTTCCGACGAAGGCGACGTCGCCTCGGATGTCGCGGATGCCGTTCGTCCGGCGCTCACCGGGCTCGTCGCCGAGATGGATCGTCATCTCGCGGGCGCGCGTCGCGGCGAGATCCTGCGCGACGGGTTTCGGGTCGTCATCGCGGGCCGCCCCAATGCGGGCAAGTCCAGCCTCCTCAACGCGCTGGCCGACCGCGACGTCGCCATCGTCTCGGACCGGCCCGGCACGACGCGGGACCTGATCGACGTGACGCTCGACCTCGGCGGTCTTCCCGTGCGGCTGACCGACACGGCCGGGCTTCGCGAGAGCGAGGACAGTCTGGAGACCGAAGGCATCGCGCGTGCTCAGGCGGCGATGGCGCAAGCCGATCTCGTGCTTCTCCTCAGCGACGGCGAGGCGTCGCCCGACATCTCCGACGTACCGGATCGCCGTGTCCTTCCCGTTCGGAGCAAACGCGATCTTTTCCCGGCGCCGGACGGGATGCTCGCCATCTCCACCCGGACCGGGGAAGGCCTCGACGATCTCATCGCCGCCATCGGGACGGCTGCCTCGAACGCCGTCGGAGACCCTGCCGAACTGGTGCCGACACGCGTGCGGCACCGCGAGATCGTTGCCGCGTCCCGCAGCCGGTTGGCCGCGGTTCTGGTCGACGCGCCTCCGGACGAGATCTTCGCGGAGGAGCTTCGGACCGTCGCCGAGCGGTTGGGAGCACTGACGGGCCGGACCGGGGTAGAGGACCTTCTCGACGTCATCTTCTCCGAATTCTGCATCGGCAAGTGACTCACGTGAAACATCCGGTCTCCCCTGGACCTCGACGCGAACGCGGCCTGACGGATTGACTTTGAGCCCCTCCGGCGGCTTAACCCATGGCATGAACGCATCTCAGAACCGCTTCGATGTCGTCGTGATCGGCGGCGGGCATGCCGGCTGCGAAGCCGCGAGCGCTGCCGCACGGTCCGGTGCCCGAACGGCCCTCGTTACGCATCAGGCCCGCACGATCGGCGCCATGAGCTGCAATCCCGCCATCGGCGGCATCGGCAAGGGTCATCTCGTGCGCGAGATCGATGCCCTGGGCGGCCTGATGGGCGAGGTCGCCGATGCCGCCGGCATCCAGTTCCGCGTTCTCAACCGGAGCAAGGGCGCGGCGGTTCATGGACCACGGACGCAGGCCGATCGAAAGCTCTATGCAGGAGCCATGCAGGCGGCGATCCGCGGGCAGTCGGGTCTCGAAGTTCTCGAAGGCGACGTGTTCGATCTCGAATGGGACGATGCGGCCAACCTGTGCGGCGTGGTCTTCGCCGACGGTCGGCGGATCGCCTGCGGCGCCGTGGTGCTCACGAGCGGGACCTTCCTTTCCGGCTTGATCCACATCGGCTCGCGCAAGATCCCGGCGGGGCGCATGGGGGAGGATCCCTCTCTCGGTCTCTCCGGCACGCTGCGACGCCTCGGCTTGCGGCTCGGTCGCCTGAAGACGGGAACACCGGCGCGCTTGGATGGGCGGACGATCGACTGGTCGGGTCTGGAACGGCAGGCGGGAGACGTCGAGCCGGTGCCGTTCTCCTATCTGACGACATCGATCACCAACGCGCAGGTCGAGTGCGCCATCACGCGCACCACGCCGGAAACCCACCGCATCATTCGCGAGAACCTGCAGCGTTCGGCGCTGTATTCGGGGGAGATCGAAGGCGTCGGACCGCGCTACTGCCCTTCGATCGAAGACAAGATCGTGAAGTTCGGCGAGCGCGACGGACACCAGATCTTTCTCGAACCCGAAGGGTTGGACGACCCGACCATCTATCCGAACGGCCTGTCGACCTCGCTGCCGGAGGATGTCCAGACGGCATTCCTTCGCTCGATTCCGGGCCTCGAAGCGGTCGAGATCCTGAAGCCGGGTTATGCGATCGAATACGATCACGTCGATCCCTGCGAACTCCATGCCAGTCTGGAGGTTCGGCAAGCGAAGGGTCTCTTCCTCGCGGGCCAGATCAACGGGACGACGGGCTACGAGGAAGCGGCCGCACAGGGGCTCTGGGCCGGGATGAACGCGGCGAGGCGCGCTGGCGGATCGGAGCCGATGACGATCGGTCGAGGCGACGCGTATCTCGGCGTGATGCTCGACGACCTCACGCGGACCGGCGTCAGCGAGCCGTACCGGATGTTCACCTCGCGCGCCGAATTCCGGCTGACGCTGCGCGCCGACAATGCCGATCGCCGCTTGACGCCGCTCGGTCTTCGCCTCGGCCTCGTCGACGGACGGCGCAAGTCGGTCTTCGAGACGTCCGAAGGCCAACTGACCGAGGCGCGTCAGCGGCTGGAGGCGCTGAGCCTCACCTCGGCGCAGGCGGCCAAGGCCGGCCTTGCGGTGAACCAGGACGGGCGTCTTCGCACGGCTTGGCAGCTTCTCTCGCAGCAGAGCGTGACCATCGAACGATTGTCCTCCATCTGGCCGGAACTCTCGGCCATGTCGACATCGATTCGGACACGGATCGAAATCGAGGCCGGATACGACGTCTATCTGGATCGTCAAATCCGCGATCTCGAGCGGCTTCGGCGGAGTGAATCCTTGGAAATTCCAGTAGGATTCGACTTCGGCCGTCTCAAGGGTTTGTCGAACGAACTGCGACAGAAGCTGGAAGAACGACGTCCCGCGACGCTTGCCGATGCCGAGCGGATCGACGGGATGACTCCCTCCGCGCTCGCCTTGATTCTGGTTTCCCTTCGCCGGACCGGCCTGCACCATGCCGCCTGAGGACAGGGAGGACCGGTCGGTCTTCACCGAACGCTATGCTGTTTCACGTGAAACGCTGGAGCGGCTCGACCGTTATGTCGCTCTCTTGCATCAATGGCAGGCGAAGACGAACCTCGTCGCGCCCTCCACCCTCCCCCAAATTTGGTCGCGTCACATCGCGGACTCGCTGGTTTTCGTCACGCTTGCGCCGGACGTCCGGCGCTGGGTGGACCTGGGGTCGGGCGGCGGATTTCCGGGCTTGGTGACAGCCATTCTCCTTCGCGACGAGAGCGATGCGGAGGTTCATCTCGTCGAGAGCACCGAAAAGAAGGCCGCGTTTCTGCGTCTGGTGATCCGCGAACTCGGCCTTCCCGCAAAGGTCCATGCCGTGCGCATCGAATCGGCGTCGGCCGTGCTGGGACGGGCCCAGGCTGTCAGCGCGCGGGCCTTGGCCAGTCTCGACGTGCTCCTGGGCCTCGTCGATGGCCGCATCGCACCGGACGTTCCCTGCTATTTTCCCAAGGGACGCGGTCACGCGGGGGAAATCGAGGAAGCGTCTGCCCATTGGCGATTCAGCATGGTAAAGCATCCCTCAACGGTCGAGCCGGACTCCGTCATTCTCGAACTCCGCGACATCGCTCGTCGCGGGGATGCGGTCCGTCGATAGAGCGCTTCGTTTCATCAGCGAAACGATGTCCGAACGAGCCTTCCAAGGGAGGAGATCGAGTTCCATGGATGCAGGACCGGTGCGTCGCATGCGGGTGATCACCCTGGCGAACCAGAAAGGCGGCGTCGGCAAGACCACGACCGCGATCAACCTCGCGACGGCCCTTGCGGCCGTCGGACGCCGAACCCTGTTGATCGACCTCGATCCCCAGGGAAATGCTTCGACGGGTCTCGGTATCGACCGGGACGATCGCGAGGTTTCGTCCTACGACGTCCTCATGGAGACGGCCTCGATCAGCGACGGCGCGATGATGACGGCGGTGCCGAACCTCTTCGTCATTCCGTCCACGCTCGACCTTCTCGGCCTGGAGGCCGAGATTTCCGGTGCGACCGGCCGCGCCTATCGCCTGCGCGACGCCTTGCATTTCCATTCGATCGGAGATCCGCAGTTCGACTTCGTGCTGATCGACTGCCCGCCCTCGCTGAATCTCCTGACGGTCAATGCGATGGCGGCGGCGGATTCGATCCTGGTTCCCCTGCAATGCGAGTTCTTCGCGCTGGAGGGGCTCAGCCAGCTGCTTCAGACGGTGGAGCAGGTCCGCGACACCCTGAATCCAGCGCTCGACCTGCATGGCATCGTGCTGACGATGTTCGACGGGCGCAACAATCTGGCGAGCCAGGTCGTGCGGGACGTTCGCTCCTACATGGGCGATCATGTCTACGAGACGATCATTCCACGCAATGTGCGGGTCTCCGAAGCGCCGAGTTTCGGCAAGCCCGCCATTCTCTACGATATGAAATGCTCGGGAAGTCAGGCGTACATCCGCCTCGCCTCCGAGGTCATCCAGCGCGAGCGACGGTTGACCGCAGCATGACGAACAGGGAGCTCCAGCCCATGAGCGACAGCAACGAAGATCGGTCCCGGCAGCGGCTGGGTCGTGGCCTCGCCTCGCTGATCGGCAGCGGCGGCATCGGCGGTCCCGTTCGCGCCATGGGAGCCGGTGGCCAGCCCAATGGCGAGGGAAGCGGAAGCCGGAAGGTCGCGGTCTCCCGCCTGACGCCCAATCCGCGCAATCCCCGCCGGAATTTCGACGAGGCCGAGCTCGGCGACCTCACCAATTCCATCCGCACGCACGGCGTCGTTCAGCCCATTCTGGTGCGGCCCAAGCCGGGCGTGCCGGGATCCTTCGAGATCGTCGCCGGCGAGCGGCGGTTCCGGGCGGGCCAGATGGCCGG
Organism: Aureimonas sp. Leaf454; assembly: GCF_001424685.1. Classification (GTDB taxonomy): domain Bacteria; phylum Pseudomonadota; class Alphaproteobacteria; order Rhizobiales; family Rhizobiaceae; genus Plantimonas. The sequence goes on along the minus strand of NZ_LMQT01000024.1, from coordinate 56,077 downwards.
TCTCTCCGAGATGCCGGTGGTGGTGCGCGACATCACGGATCGCGAGTCGCTCGAGATCGCGATCATCGAGAACGTGCAGCGGGCCGATCTCAACGCGCTCGAAGAGGCGCAGGCCTACGAGATGCTGATCGAGCAGCACGGCTACACCCAGAGCGATCTCGCCGACGTGCTCGGCAAGAGCCGCAGCCATGTCGCGAACACGCTGCGCCTCCTGAAGCTGCCCGAGGCGGTGCGGGGCATGCTTTCGCGCGGCGAGCTCTCGGCCGGACATGCGCGGACGGCGGTGTCCGCCGAGGATCCGGAGGCCTTTGCCCGCCGCATCGTCGACGGCGGTCTCAGCGTGCGACAGGCCGAGGATCTCGCCCGAGGACCGGTCGAGGCCGGAACGTCGCCGGCCAAGCGGCCACGGGGTTCGAAAGCCGGCGCGCGGGCCGGCGCCGAAGCCCCCTCCCCGGCTCCGGCCGTGGAGACCGGAGCGAAGGACGAAGCCCCGACCAAGGATTCCGACACCGCCGCCTTGGAGCGACTGCTCGGCGATGCGCTCGGCATGAGCGTCGAAATCCGCTTGCCCGGCGAAGGCGGCGACATCCGGATCGACTACGGGACGCTGGAGCAGCTCGACGAGATCTGCCGACGGCTTCAGACCCGGCGCCTGGAAGCCGGCGCGGAGCCAAAGATCCGCAGCTTCTGATCGAGGCGGACGGATCCTCCGGCGGCGCCGTCGATGCCGCCGGAGGATGCACTCCGGGCCCGTGGTTTCAGTGGCGGAAGTGCCGCATGCCGGTGAAGACCATGGCGAGGCCGTGAGCATCCGCGGCAGCGATCACCTCGTCGTCGCGCATCGAGCCGCCCGGCTGGATCACGGCCGTGGCACCGGCTTCCACCGCCGACAGAAGGCCGTCCGCGAAGGGGAAGAAAGCGTCGGAGGCGACGACGGAGCCGTGGGTCTTCGGCTTGAGATGTCCGGTCGTGCGCTGCCCCGTCGCCTGTTCCAGGCCGACCGATTCCACCAGAAGCGCCATGGCCGCGTCCTCGGCCTTGCGGGCGGCGATGCGGGCGGAGTCGACCCGGCTCATCTGGCCGGCGCCGATGCCGACCGTCGCGAGGTCCCTCGCATAGACGATTGCGTTCGACTTCACGTGCTTGGCGACGCGGAAGGCGAAGCGGAGGTCCGCCATTTCCGTCTCGCTCGGCGCGCGCTGCGTCACGACGCGCAGATCGAGGTCGTCGACGACGCCGTTGTCGCGCGACTGGACAAGGAGGCCACCGGCGAGCGACTTCACCATCCGACCGGCCGCGCGGGGATCCGGCAAGGCGCCGGTCAGGAGCAGCCGAAGGTTCTTCTTGGCGGCGACGATGGCGATGGCCTCGGCGTCGGCATCCGGAGCGACGATCACTTCCGTGAAGATCTCGGTGATGGCGCGGGCGGCGTTCGCGTCGAGCGTCCGGTTCAACGCGACGATGCCACCGAAGGCGGAGACGGGGTCGCAGGCGAGCGCGGCCTGATAGGCGTCGAGCAGATCGGCACCTTCCGCGACGCCGCAGGGATTGGCGTGCTTGATGATGGCGACGGCGGCCGTGCGGGCGGCGTCGAACTCGGCGACGAGCTCGAAGGCGGCGTCCGTGTCGTTGAGGTTGTTGTAGGAGAGCGCCTTGCCCTGGATCTGCCGTGCCGTCGCGACACCCGGTCTCGGATCCCCGGTGAGGTAGAAGCTCGCGCTCTGATGCGGGTTCTCGCCATAGCGCAGGGTCTCGGCGATGCGGCCGGAAAAGCTGGCGTGACGCGGTGCGCCTTCGTTCAGTTCGCCGGCAAACCAAGTCGCGATCGCGCCGTCATAGGCGGCGGTGCGGGCAAAGGCACGGGCCGCGAGCGTTCGGCGCAGCGCCAGCGTGGTCTCGCCGCCCGTCTGCCCCAGCGCCTCCAGAATCTCGGCATAGTCGGCCGGATCCGTCGCGACGGTGAGATAGGCGTGGTTCTTGGATGCGGCGCGGATCATCGCGGGTCCGCCGATGTCGACATTCTCGATGCACGCCGCGAAATCGGCTCCGGAGCGGACGGTCTCCTCGAACGGGTAGAGGTTGACGACGAGAAGATCGATCGGCGCGATGGCGTGCGCGGTCATCGCCTGCGCGTGCGCGGGATCGGCACGGACGGCGAGGAGCCCGCCATGGACGCCGGGATGCAGCGTCTTGACGCGGCCGTCCATGATCTCGGGAAAGCCGGTCAGTTCGGACACGTCGCGGACGGGAAGGCCGGCCTCGGCGAGCGTCTTGCGCGTTCCACCGGTCGAGACCAGCTCGACGCCCATTCCGGCGAGGGCGGTCGCGAAATCGAGGAGGCCGGTCTTGTCCGAGACGGAGAGGAGCGCGCGCGCGACGCGGACGCGGTCCGGCGCGGGATGGGAATTGGCGGCAACGGCCATGGCTCGGCTCCTCGGCGGGCGGCGGGTTCGCCCGGCCGCCTCGATGCGGCGCGGGCTCCTGCCGTCCCTTAAAGAACGCACCGTCCGCGCACAACGCCGGAGGCGCCAGCGCCCGCGGTCTTCGCGGGAGCTGGCCGAGGCATGGAGGGTCGGCGGTTCAGGGCTGGCGGCGAGCCGGATCCGTGGCCGGCTTGCGGAAGTCCGCGCTCTTCTGTGCGAGATCGTCGGTCGTGTTCGGCAAGACGGCGACCGCGCGGGTCATGCCGCCGCAGCCGGCAAGGACCGAAGCGGCGAGGACAAGGGTGACGGCGAGAGACGTGCGGGACATCGCGAACTCCTGGCTGTGCCGGGACAACGCATCCCGCCGCGCTTCGGTTCGGCGCCTCAGCGCAGCCGCTCGAAGCGCCACGACACGTCGTCGCGATGGCGGGGATCGAAGGGCAGCACGATCTGCAGCGTTCGGCGCGCGCCGGCGCTGTCGGCGAAGAAGATGGAATCCTCGAGCATCACCGTCGTGTCGGCCTCGAAGCGCCAGACCTCGCGCTTCAACACCAGCTCCACCGCATCGCCGACGGTCGCCGCCGCGACGGCGGGATGGAGATGGAAGCGGATCGAGGCCGGCTCGGGATGGCGTCCCCCCGCGCGATGGCCGGGGCTCGTCAGCCGGTCGGTGCCCTCCACCAAGCGTCCGTCGCGCGACAGGAACAGCTGGCGCTCGTGGACGAGGCCGAAGCGCTTCATGTAGCCGTCATGCGCCGCGATGAAGCGCTGGCCGTCGTCGGAATCCTCGCGGGACACGGCGACGCGGGTGGGCCCGGCGACCAGCGTCGAGCCGATGAACCGCTCCGCCAGACCCGGCTGCGTCACGCGGGAAGAGGATTGGTCGGCCACGGCCAGCGTCGAATGCGCCGCCGTGGTGCGCGAGAGGCGTCGCCATTCGATGTCGCGCCGCGTGGGTGCGCCGCAGTTCACGACGAGGCGGCCCGCCATGGTGGAAAGCTCGAAGGACAGCGTGCCCGCATGGGCGTCCGCCGAAAGGGCGGAGGGCGGGGGAAGGCCGGTATCGGCGAGGACGACGGTGCCGCCGGCGGCCAGGCGCTGGTACCCGCCCTGGCGCGCCTGGCTGATCGGCTCGCCCAGGGTCTCGTCGTGGCGCAGGAGCGCGGCGAGGAGATGGGCCTCGGTGACGCCCGCCCCGTTGAAGAGCGCGAGCGCGCCATCGGCATGGCGGAAGAAGCGCAGCGCCGGGAGCATCCGGTCGATGGCGGTGAAGAGCCCGCGGGGAACCGGCTGCGACTGCTCGACGAAGGTCTGGCGAAGCGGCAGGAGGTCGGCGAGAAGATCGAGGATCGCCGCGGGATTGCGGGTGATCACCGTGCCGTCGGCGAAGACCTGGCGGTCCAGCTCGTCGGAGAGATGACGCGCCGCGTTCTTCATGTGCTTGATCGGCGTCGGCATGCAGAGCGAGCCGTAGGCCAGCGCGATGCGGGCGCGCAGGCGCGGCGGGCCGTCCGGCGCCTCGGAGGCGACGGAGCGCAGATAGCGCAGCTGGCGGGCCAGCGAGCGCATGAAGCGGCGGTAGAAGGGGTAGTCGGCCTCGCCGAGGATCGTGCCGGCATGGCTCAGCCAGGCGACGATGCGCCGCGACGTGACCTCGACGCCGTGCGAGCGGGCCCCGAGCGAAGGACCGGCGCAGCGGATCCAGTCGGAAACGAGCGCGCGGGCGTTGGAGCGGGCGAGGGGATCGTCGGCCTCGCTGAGATGGCGCAGCCAGCCGAAGGCGTGAAGCTCGGCCTGCCAGGCGGGCGAGGGCGCCTTCAGCAGGAAGGGCGAGCGGCCTTCGGTCTCCAGCACTTCGCCGCCGAGATGGAAGCGGCCCGCATAGATGTCGGCGGCGATGTGGGAATCGCCCTTGCGCAGGTCGGGCGGCGTGACGAGAAGGCGCTCGGGCGCCGTGCCGGAGAACCGCCAGCGATGCAGGGGGCCGATCGCCAGACGCCGCCGCGCGCGACGCACGGCCTCCGACAGGACCAGTCCCGCAAGGCGCGGTGCATCGGCCAAGTCCCCCGCCACTCCCGCTCCCATGAGACACCCGCCCTCTGGTGTCGCGGCGGCGCCTTCGCACCGCCTCGACCCGTCCGTCGCTGCGCCGTCGCAACGATCAGCGAAGTTTCTCTCAACAAGGTAAACGCTTCCCTAAGGCGAACACCCGGCAGAGTGCGTCAGGCCGGGCGGCGGCGCAACCTCGCTGCAAAGAACCCGTCGAGGCCGGCGAGGCGCGGGTCCTCGTTCGGCAGCATGGCGGGCGTCGTGCGCAGGAAGCCGCTGCCGTCGATCGCGGCTTCGAGACCGGGAAGCTCGTCCGGACGAACGGGTTCGACGGCGAAGTCCGGATGCTCGGCGAGAAAGGCCGGAATGATGGCCTCGCCCTCCCGGGGATCGAGCGAGCAGTTGGAGAAGAGGAGAAGGCCGCCGGGCGCGACGAGCCGGGCCGCCTCGCGCAGCAGCCGCGCTTGGACGCCCGCGAGCTTTTCGATCTCCGCGGCGTCCTTGGTGAAGGCGACGTCGGGATGGCGGCGGATCGTGCCGGTGGAGGAGCAGGGTGCGTCGAGAAGCACCGCCTCGAAGGGACCGGCCTCCGGCACGAAGCTCGCGAGGTCGACGATCTCGGTCTTCACGTCGAGGCCGAGACGCTCGATGTTCTCGCGCAGGCGCTTCATGCGGTTGGCGTTGATGTCGAGCGCGGTGACGGCCGCGCCGGCGGAGGCGAGCTGCGCCGTCTTGCCGCCGGGCGCCGCGCAGGCATCCAGCACGCGCCGGCCGGCGAGATCGCCCATCAGCCGCGCGGGTAGGGCGGCCGCCGCGTCCTGGACCCACCAGATCCCCTCGGCGAAGCCGGGCAGTGCGGTGATCGGGCCGTCCACCGAGCCGAGCCGGATCGTGCCGGTGGGAAGGGCGATGCCGCCGAGCCGCGCTGCCCAGTCCTCCGGATCGGATTTCACCGTGATGTCGAGCGGAGCCGGGGTCAGGTGGGCGCGCGCGATGGCGCCCGCGGCGGCGTCTCCGTAGGCGGCGACGAGGCGGACGCGGAGCCAGGACGGCATGGCGTCCAGCGCATCGCGCGCGGGATCGGCGGCGGCGAGGACCGCGTCTTTCTCACGGGCGAGGCGGCGCAGGACCGCGTTGACCATGCCCGTGAAGCGTTGGGTGCGCGAATCCACCGCGGCGGAGGCGACCGCGAGGTCCACGGCGGCGGAATCGGGAACGTCGAGATGAAGGATCTGCGTCGCGCCGACATGCAGGATGTGGCGCAGCGAGATCGCGTTCGGCGGCAGGGGCCGGTCGAGCCGGTCCGAGACGGCGCGCTCCAGGCTTCCGCGAAAGCGCAGCGCCGAGAGGATGATGGCGCGCACCAGAGACTGGTCGCGCGGCTCCAGCGCGCGCAGGCCGGGATGGCCGGTGCGCGCGTCGAGCAGACCGTCGGCGGAGGTGCGGGCATCGACGATGGCCGAGAGGAGCTTGGCCGCGACGAGCCTCGCACCGAGGCCCGGACGGTCGCCGGCATCGTAGCCGTCCGGCATCACGGAGCCGTCCGGCTTCAGGGTCACGGGCTTCTGGTTGACGGATTTTGCGGAGAGGGGACGCTTGCGGGGCGCGGACCGCGAGGAGTCGAAGTTTCCGCCGCGCCGCGCCTTCGAGCCGTTCGACGATTTCGGGCCGTCCGGACCGCCGCTCAACCCCAGGGTCCCCGGCGGCGCCCGGCGCCGGGCGCACGGCCGCGATCGACGCCGCTCGACCAGGGGCCGGGCTGTCCCGAGGCGGGGGCCGCGTCTTCACGAAGGCGGGTCCCTTCGGTGTGAGGTGCGATGTCGGTCATGGCGCGAAGGGCCTCGATGCGGTTGCCGGTGTCGGGATGGGTGGAGAAGAGCCCGTCCATCCGCTGGCCGTTCAAAGGATTGATGATGAACATGTGCGCCGTCGCGGGATTGCGCTCGGCGGGAACGTTGACGGTGCGGCCGGCCGCGGTCGCGATCTTGGCGAGGGCCGAGGCCAGCCACAAGGGCTGGCCGCAGATCTCCGCGCCGCGGCGGTCGGCGGAATATTCCCGGGTGCGCGAGATCGCCATCTGCACGATCATCGCCGCGAAGGGCGCGACGATCATGCCGACGAGGACGCCGATGCCACCCAGCGGTTGGTTGCTATCGCGGTTTCCACCGAAGAAGAAGGCGAAATTGCCGAGCATCGAGATGGCGCCCGCCAAGGTCGCCGTGATCGTCATGATCAACGTGTCGCGGTTCTGGATGTGGGCGAGCTCGTGCGCCATGACGCCCGCGACCTCTTCCGGCGACAGGCGCTGCAGGAGGCCCGTCGTCGCGGCGACCGCCGCGTTCTCGGGATTGCGACCGGTCGCGAACGCGTTCGGCTGGTCCTCGTGCACGAGATAGACCCGCGGCATGGGCAGGCCGGAGCGGGCGGCGAGACCCTCCACGATCCCGTAATAGGCCGGCGCCGTGCGGGCATCGACCTCCTGCGCATTGTGCATGCGAAGGACCATCTTGTCGGCGTTCCAGTAGGCGAAGAGGTTCGTTGCGATCGCGACGAGGAAGGCGATCATCATGCCCCGGCCGCCGCCGATGAGGAGACCGACGCCCATGAAGAGCGCGGTCATGAAGCCGATGAGCATCGCGGTCTTCAGGCTGTTCATGGAGATTGATCGCCTTTCCGAAGGGGGTACCCGCGTTTTCGCGAAGGGGTGCCCGTGTCATGATCTATTTGGGGGCGGGCCGGAAGCGCTTCAATCGAGGGGCGATGCTCCTGCGCCATATCCGCGCCGAGCGGGGACTTGCAGGCGAAGACATCTTCTCCCGGCGGCGCCGTCCCCCTACATCGGGCCCGTGCGCATGCGGTCGCTTCGGCGGCGCGCGTCGCCGCCGTGCAACAGGATGACGTTCATGCCGACCGAAACCGAGGCTCCATCCGACGCCCCTTCCCGGGAGCGACCCCTCAGCGACGCCGCGCGCCGCGCGCTGGCGGAAGCGCAGACGCGCCGCGAAGCGGCCGAGAGCCTGAAGCTGCCGGCGGAGCGCGGCGGTCGCGACGGACCCGAGCCCGTCCGCTACGGCGACTGGGAGAAGAACGGGATCATCTCGGACTTTTGAACCCCTGCGCCGGGAGCCCGTGCCCGTCTCGATGGAAAGGGGTGAAGGGATTCAAATCTTACCTCGATGGCGCGACCCGGGTTTAACCGCTTCGAAAGACGGGGGTGAGATCTTGATCCCCGGACGGATCCTCCTTATTTTAGGATCGTTGTCCTAGAATTGGAAAGATCCTTCCCATGTTTCGCATGCTGGCCCTGACGGGTTGCCTCTTCGCCACGCTTCTCGGCGCGACGAGTGGTTTGCGAGCGGACGAGGTCGGGGAGCGGATCGCCGGACCGGTGGCGGCGACGATCCTGAAGGTGAGGGACGGCGATACCGTCGAGGTCGAGGCCTTCATCTGGCCGCAGCAGGTCGTGCGCGTCGCGGTTCGGCTCCGGGGCATCGACGCGCCGGAGCTGAAGGCGAAATGCGAGGGCGAGAAGACCGCCGCTCTGGCCGCGCGGGATCGGCTGATCGAACTCGTCGCCGGCGGCGATGTCGCGCTGTCGGACGTTGCGGGCGACAAGTATTTCGGTCGCGTGCTGGCGCGCCTGTCGGCCGGCGCGGAGAGCGACCTCAGCAAGCGTCTCCTCGAGGAGGGCCTGGTCGCGCCCTATGACGGCGGCCGGCGACGCGACTGGTGCGAGGGCACGCTGTCGAGCCTGTCGAGCGTCCTGCCCGGTTGACGCCGCCTCGGCGAGGAACGAAAGCGACGTCGACCTTCAGGGCGCCCGGTTCGTGGCGGGCAGGCCCGGCGACGGAACGCTCGCGTCGAAGGCGATCGTGTCGAAGTGCAGCATGATGTCCTTCCAATTGTCGTAGAGCTCCAACGGGAGCTGGAAGGGGGCGCATTGCTGCACGGCCTTTGCCGCGCTTTCGGCGAAGCGCAGTCCGATCGGACCGGCCGGCTTGTCGATGATCAGCGGTTCGTGCTCCAGCGTTCCGTCGGGAAGGAGCGCGAGGCGGATGCGCGCAACGCCGCCCTCGGCTTCCGTGCCCTTCACGACCACCGGTTTCCAGCATTTTGCGACCTGTTCCTGCAGCATGCCCTGCACGGTCGGCGCGGGACGCGGCGCCTCCTCCTGGGCGGAGACGCAGCCGGCCGAAGCGAAGCCGGCGGCGACGGCGATGGCAAGGCTCAAGCGGCTCAGCATGGGTGGGACATCCGTAGCAGACATGGTCGGGCCGGGCTGCAGCGCAGGCCGGCGTCTCACGTGAAACATGGGTTTGAGGGCCCGGCTGAAAAGACCCTAGCTCCCTATCCCTTGCGATGACAGGGCGTGGCTAAACGCCTAACCTCCCGCGAAGCTGACGAGGAGCCCCCGGTGATGGATGAAAAGGCGCGGGATCGCGCGCAGTCGATGCGCCGACTTCTCACCCATGCCCGCGAACGACTGGGACTGACGATCGGCTTCCATCTCTGGGACGGTTCGACCGTTCCGGAGGATCTGGGGTCCACGGATCTGGCAATCCGCCTCGCCGACGAGAACCTCGTGGCCGCCCTCGTCCGCAAGCCGGGCATCGAGACGCTCGCCAATCTCTGGGTCGCCAAGCGGATCGACATCGTCAACGGCACGATGTTCGATCTCGTGAGGCAGCGGCCCAGCGTGAAGACGCGCGCCTTTCGAAAGAGCCTCGACAAGGGGCTGGCGCTGAGGACGGGCTGGAAGTTCCTGACGCTGCCGCGCGGCGGCCCCTGGCCTCTGGAGACCCAGCCATCGGAAAAGCCGGGCGACGGAGACCCTAAGGCGAACAAGGCGAACATCGCTTATCACTACGATGTCTCCAACGCCTTCTACGCGCTCTTTCTCGACCGGGAGATGGTCTACACCTGCGGCTATGCGACCGACTGGGACGATGTCCATTCCGGGGACCTCGACCGGATGCAGGCGGACAAGCTGGAGATGATCTGCCGCAAGCTGCGCCTCCAGCCCGGCGACCACCTGCTCGACATCGGATGCGGCTGGGGCGCGCTCGTCTGCCACGCGGCTCTCCACCATGGCGTGACGGCTCACGGCGTCACGTTGTCGGAGGAGCAGGTCGCCTATGCCCAGGAAAAGGTGCGGAGGCTCGGTCTCGAGGATCGCGTCACGATCGAACTTCGCGACTATACGACGGTGACGGGACCCTACGACAAGATCTCCTCGATCGGCATGCAGGAGCATATCGGGCTCGACAACCACGACACTTATTACAAGACCGTCAAGCGCGTCCTCAAACCCGGCGGCATCTTCCTCAACCATGCGATCACGCGGCCGGCGAAGAAGAAGCGGTTCCGCCGGAAGAACCAGGAATTCGCCCTCCTCACGAAGCACATCTTTCCCGGCGGCGAACTCGACCATATCGGCGACACGCTGATGCGGCTGGAGCAGAACGGGTTCGAGGTGCACGACGTGGAAGGCTGGCGCGAGCACTACCAGCGCACCTGCCGACACTGGCACGACCGGCTCCTGGCGAATTACGACGCGGCCGTGGCGGAGGTCGGCGAGGCGAAGACGCGGCTCTGGCTCGCCTATCTCGGTGCCTGCTCGATCGCCTTCGAGCGCAACACGGTCGGGATATTCCAGACGGTGGCGACGAAGAAGCGGCGGGGCGCATCGGGAATGCCGGCGACACGGGCCGACCTCTACGCCTGAAGCCGTCGCGACGAGGTCACTTCAAGCCACCCTTATAAATTCTTAAGGGTGTGCTCCTATTTTAGGACAGCCAGAAGTGGAGAAAGCATCCCTTCCATGTCCGCTCGTCCCGGTTCAATCGTTCAGGAACGCCACAGCTTCGTCGCGGAGTCCCGAGAGGACGATGGGGGAGCACCGATGGTCGGACAGGGCGCGGCGCTGAGGATCGCCGTCCTCGAAGCCGAGATCGCCGCGCAGGCCGCCATCATCCGGGCCCAGGCCGCGGAACTCGCCCATAGCGCTAAGATCTTCGAGCGGGCGGCTCGCGTCGCGCGCATCGGCGTCTGGGAATGCGATCTGCCGAGCGAGACGCTGCGCTGGACGGACGGCGTCTACGACATGTTCGAACTGCCGCGCGGCAGCCGGCCGAGCCGGCAACTGACGCTCCGCTGCTATTCCGAGGCCTCCGCCGCGGAGCTTCAGACGCTGAGAAGCCGGGCCATCGCAGAGCGATCCGGCTTCGAATTCGATGCCGCCATCACGACGACGTCGGGCCGGCAGCGCTGGATCCGGGTGACGGCGACCGTCGAATGCGAGAATGGCGAGCCCGTCCGCATCTTCGGCATGAAACAGGACATCACCGAGGAGAAGCTCCTGTCGGACCGCACGCGGTATCTGGCGGAGTTCGACATCGTCACCGGCCTCGCCAACCGAACCCGCTTTCAATCCTGTCTGTCCGCCGGCATGGACGAGGAGGCCGGGCTCGGCGCTCTTCTCATCATCGATCTCGACGGCTTCAAGCAGGTCAACGACACGTTCGGACACGTTCTCGGCGACGAATGCCTGAGAGCGGCCGGCCGAGCCATCGCGTCCGTCTGTGCGGGCGCGATCCTCGTCGCGCGGATCGGCGGCGACGAGTTCGCGGTGCTCCTTCGAGCCGGACACGAGGACGATATCGCCGATCGCATCGCCGGCGACATCGTCGCGGCCTTGCGATCGCCCATCGAGCACGAGAGCCGGCGCTTTCAGATCGGTGCCTCGGTCGGTATCGCCGCCGTGGATCGTTCGGGCAGGGCCGTCACGCCGACGGAGCTCTTCCAACAGGCCGACAGCGCGCTCTACGCCGCCAAATCCGCCGGGCGCGGGACGTTTCGGCGGTTCCGGCAGACGGACGTCTAGGGTCTCGGCCGGACACCGGGCCAGGCGCGGGGCTCGCGGGGCCGCGGTGGTGGTCATGGGCGTGCGCGAACAAGCTCCGGATTGACCGTTTCCGTCTCGCCTCGGCCATAGACGGGGTCTTGCGGCCGCCTCGGCAACCGTGGCCGGCCCGGCGGGAACGGCTCCACGGCCATGACACATCTGCATACGAACGCAAAAGGCCGCTCCCTATCGTTAAGGAGCGGCCCCGTGACGTCTGTCATGCCGGGGGTCGGACGACCTTACCGGATCGACATATCTTTAAACGAAGGAAGAAGGCTGCTTCGTCCCGACGCTGAGATACAAAGACCCAACCGGCATTTGGAAATCACTCGACATTGGATCACCTCCTTTTCCTTCGTTGAACACGAGAAGACTATGGGACGCGAAATGTGGCAGCGCAAGGGCGTGAGGAAAAAGACGTCAGATTGACGCAAGCCTTGGGCGGAAAAGGACGTTTCTGCTCAAGTTCCAACGGCGGGGCAAGCCGCCGGGGACGGGGCTCCCTCCTGTCCTCACGGGAGCCCGTCCTCTCGTTCCTCCGACCCGACGCCTTTCAGCCCCGCTTGTTCTGGCGGTTGCCGATGAGGTCGTCCACGACCCCGGGATCGGCCAGCGTCGAGGTGTCGCCGAGCGCGCCGAAATCGTCCTCCGCGATCTTGCGCAGGATGCGGCGCATGATCTTGCCGGAGCGGGTCTTGGGCAGGCCCGGCGAGAACTGGATCTTGTCGGGCGATGCGATCGGGCCGATCTCATGGCGCACATGCGCGACGAGTTCTCGTCTCAGCTCGTCCGAGGGCTCGATGCCGGCCATCAGCGTGACATAGCAGTAAATGCCCTGACCCTTCAGGTCGTGGGGATAGCCGACGACGGCGGCTTCCGAGACCTTGGGATGGGCGACCAGCGCGGATTCCACTTCGGCCGTGCCCATGCGGTGGCCGGAGACGTTGATGACGTCGTCGACGCGGCCGGTGATCCACCAATAGCCGTCCTCGTCGCGCCGTGCGCCGTCGCCGGTGAAGTACTTGCCGGGATAGGTCGAGAAATAGGTCTGCTCGAAGCGCTCGTGATCGCCGTAGACGGTGCGCATCTGGCCGGGCCAACTCTGCGTGATGCAGAGATTGCCCTCGGCGGCGCCTTCGAGGACATGGCCCTCGTTGTCGACGAGCTCCGGCACGACGCCGAAGAAGGGGCGGGTGGCGGAGCCGGGCTTCAGCGGCGTCGCGCCGGGGAGGGGCGTGATGAGGATGCCGCCCGTCTCGGTCTGCCACCACGTGTCGACGACCGGGCAGCGCTCGTCGCCGACGACGCGGTAGTACCAGTTCCAGGCTTCCGGGTTGATCGGCTCGCCGACCGAGCCGAGCACGCGGAGCGAGGCGCGCGAGGTCGACTTCACCGGACCCTCGCCCTGGCTCATCAGGGCGCGGATGGCGGTCGGGGCGGTGTAGAAGATGTTGACCTTGTGCTTGTCGATGACCTGCCAGAAGCGCGAGGCGTCGGGATAGTTCGGCACGCCCTCGAACATCACGGTCGTCGCGCCGTTGGCGAGGGGGCCGTAGACGATGTAGCTGTGACCGGTGACCCAGCCGACATCGGCCGTGCACCAGTAGACCTCGCCCTCGCGGTAATCGAAGACATACTGGTGCGTCATCGCGGCGTAGACGAGATAGCCGCCGGACGTGTGCAGCACGCCCTTCGGCTTGCCGGTCGAGCCCGACGTGTAGAGGATGAAGAGCGGGTCCTCCGCGCCCATCGCCACGGGCTCGCAGGTCGCGGGAACGCTCTCGCGCGCTTCGTGCCACCAGAGGTCGCGGCCTTGCGTGACCGCGACGTCGCCGCCCGTCCGCTTCACGACGAGCACGGTCTCGACGGCCTGGCCGGCCTTGGCCGCGATCTCGACGGCGCGGTCGACATTGGCCTTCAGCGGCACGGTCCTGCCACCGCGCCGGCCCTCGTCGGACGTGATGACGACCGTCGATGCCGCGCCCTCGATGCGGCCCGCGAGCGCATCCGGCGAGAAGCCGCCGAACACGACGGAATGGACCGCGCCGATCCGCGCGCAGGCGAGCATGGCATAGGCGGCTTCGGGGATCATCGGCATGTAGATCGTCACGCGGTCGCCGCGCTTCACGCCCCGGCCCTTCAGGACGTTCGCCATGCGGCAGACCTCCTCATAGGCCTCGCGGTAGGTGATCGCCCGCGAATCGGTCGGATCGTCGCCCTCGAAGAGAATGGCGGTCTGGTCGCCCCGCGAGGCGAGGTGCCGGTCGAGGCAATTGGCGGAAACGTTGAGCTTGCCGTCCTCGAACCATTTGATGGACACGGCGCCGGGCTCGAAGGAGGCGTTCTTCACCGTCTGGAAGGGCTCGATCCAGGTGATGCGCTGGGCGGCCTCGGCCCAGAAGCCGTCGGGATCCTCGACCGACCGGCGATAGCCGGCTTCATAGCCGGCCTCGTCGATATGAGCACCCGCCTTCCATTCGTCCTTGACCGCGATCGTCACCATGCCCGTTCTCCCCCTTGATCCCGATGCGGCTTCTCTTCGGCGGAAGCCCTTCGGGCGCCGGGCGCTTCCACGCGGAAACACCGGACGCCTCGTGTCTGTCCGATGCCGTCCGCGCACCCGGATCCGGGCCTCTCCGCGCGACGGCGTCGTCCCTGGCGACCCGACCGGCCGCCCTTCGAGCGCCGGGCGTCCTTCCGGACGCACGAAGGACGCTCCAACGCTTGTGAATCTCTCTATCCGTGCTGGCGCTTCCACACCCGTCCGGTCCGAGGATCGTGCCCGATCCTCGGGGGGTGCTGTTGCGTCACCCGCGCAATCTAAACAGGCGGCGGGGAGAGTTCCAGACGGCCGGTCTCATACTTTCGAAGGCTTCCGCAGCGGCTCAGGTCTCGGCCGGCTCGGCGCCGCCGAGCACGTCCCTGATGTAGAGTTCGTCCACCAGCACCTTCAGCACCGCCAGGAAGGGCACCGCGAGGATGAAGCCGAGAAGGCCGAAGAGGAGGCCGAACAGGATCTGGAAGCCGAGGGTCAGGGCCGGCGCGAGCGCGGTCATGTAGCGCTGCGCGATCGGGGTCGTGACGTTGCTCTCGATGCCCTGGATGAGCACGTAGACGCCGAGCGCCCAGAGCGCCATTTCGGGCGAGACGGCCAGCGCGGAGAGAAGGATAATGACGCCCGCCACGAAGGCGCCGAGCGTCGGGATGAAGGCGAGAAGGCCCGCCTGCAGCGCGAGGAGAAAGGCGTTCGGCATCGAGATGAGCCAGAGGCCCGCCCAGGAGACGACGAAGATCGTCGCCATCGAGATCGCGTCGCCCGCCACCCAGAGGATCAGCGAGCGGGCCGATCTGTCCAGCACGTCGCCGATGCGGGCGCGCTTGTGGCGGGGGAAGAGGCTGGTCACGCCCGAGCGGTAGAGGCGCGGCTGCCAGGAGATGAAGATCGCGAGGAAGACGACGACGAAGAGGTTTCCGAAACCGCCGAGGAAGGAGAAGATCGCCTTCTGCGCCGAGGCGGCCAGGCCCGAGGAGTTGGGAAGAAGGTCCTGCAGCGTCGAGGCCATCGGCTTTCCATCCTCGCCGCCGACGGGCAAGCCCATGTCGCCCAGCATCGTCCAGAGCCTGTCGGCCTGCTTCAGCGCACCTGCGAGGAGCGAGTTGAACTCCTGGACCAGAGCGATGCCGCCCCAGGCGATGGGGACGACAATGGCGGCCAGCGCCAGGAGATAGACCGCGACCATGGCGATCGCGCGCGGCAGGCCGAGCCGCTGCAGGAGATGGCCGAGGCCGCAGAAGATCGCGGCGAGCAGCAGGGCCGCGAACACGAGAAGGAAGGCCGTCGAGGCGGCATAGACGACGAGGACGAGAAGGACCGAAGCGAGGACGATGCCCGTGACGACCAGCGTATCGCTGGCGACCCTGCGCCGGTGCGCTCCCGCGGTGACGTCGGACATCGGCATTCCCCCGGCTTCGAGCGCCCCTTGCGCGGCGGCGACACGGGAATGCGGGGACGGGGCGGCCGTTCCATCGGATCGGACGGTATCGATCCTCGCGGCGCGTGGGGGCGAGGGACGACGGAACCGTTCGGGACGGAGGTCTTCTCCCCCTTTGCGGGAGTAGGCCGGACAGCGGGCAGCCGGAGGGCGCGCAGCCCGCTCGCCGGCCCGCCCGCTCCGTCTTATCCGCTCGTCTTATCCACCACGTTTCGCCGGCTCCGTCTCGCCGGTCATGTCACGCGGGGACAGGCGACGAAACCCGGCCGGATACTCTCAGCCCTGCGGCGGGCGCGCGCCGAAGATCGCGGAGCCGACGCGCACGCTGGTCGCGCCGAAGGCGATGGCGGTCTCGTAATCGCCGGACATGCCCATGGAGAGCTTCGGTAAGCCGGATTCCTTTGCCAGTTTCGCCAGAAGGGCGAAATGCGGGCCAGGATTCTCGTCGGCGGGCGGAATGCACATGAGGCCGACGACATCGAGACCGTGGACGCTGCGGCAGCGGGTCACGAAGGCGACGGCTTCGCGAGGGGGAATGCCGGCCTTCTGCGGCTCCTCCCCGGTGTTCACCTGAACGTAGACCGCGAGCCTTCGGCCCTGCTTCATCATCTCCGCCGAAAGGGCGGCGGCGATCTTTTCGCGGTCGACCGTCTCGATCACGTCGAAGGTCGCGACCGCTTCCGCGGACTTGTTCGACTGGAGCGGGCCGATGAGGTGGAGTTCCACGCCGGGATAGGCCTCGCGAAGGGCGGGCCACTTGCCCATGGCCTCCTGCACGCGGTTTTCGCCGAAAACGCGCTGTCCGGCGTCGAGCACCGGGCGGATCGCCTCGCCATCATAGGTCTTCGACACCGCGACAAGGGCGACGGAACCGGCGGGACGGCCGGCCTCGCTTTCCGCCTCCGCGATGGCGGCGGCGACGGCGCGGTACTGATCGAGGACGGTCATATCTGGGCTTTCGAACGGATGCTATGAAAATGAGACCGGAATGGGCTACATTGCAGGAGCGGCTGCTGAACCTAGGGCCAGCATCCTTTACGAGAGTCAGATCAGGACCCGGAGAGTGACTCGCCAGCCACTCGGTGTCCGTTTCACATCCAGCGCGATGCTGAGTGGTATGAACCACATGGCATCACCTCCTTCTCGGGAGCGAGGCTGTCGCCTCAGCTGGGGGAGCCCGTCTCCCCCGGTCGCGCCGCTGGCCCGGCGCTGCTGCTTCCGCCCCCGAAAACCGATCCTGTCATCTTCTATCCCAGCGCTTCGATCCCGCCCAGACACCGGCGCGATTTGGTTGACGCGCGTCCGGCTCCCGTGTTGAACGGCGACAGCCGAGATACAAGCCGATCCCGATCGACGCCCGACCTTCAACGAGACGCGACCCTCATGTCCACCACCAGCGACCGGTCGAGCGACCGAGCCATCGAACGCTACCACCCCCGCGAGGCCGAGCCGCGCTGGCGGGAGGCCTGGGAGGCGGCCAAGCTCTTCGAGACACGGGACGATGCGGCGGGCGAGACCTATTACGTCCTGGAAATGTTTCCCTATCCGTCGGGGCGCATCCACATGGGCCATGTGCGCAACTACGCGATGGGCGACGTGGTGGCGCGCTACAAGCGGGCCAAGGGCTTCAACGTGCTGCACCCGATGGGCTGGGACGCCTTCGGAATGCCGGCCGAGAACGCCGCCATGCAGAACAAGGTGCATCCGCGCGACTGGACCTACCAGAACATCGCGACCATGCGCGGGCAGCTCAAGAGCATGGGCCTGTCGCTCGACTGGTCCCGCGAGTTCGCGACCTGCGACGTCGAATACTATCACCGCCAGCAGATGCTCTTTCTCGACTTCCTCGAGAAAGGCATCGCCTATCGCCGGAAATCCAAGGTGAACTGGGACCCCGTCGACAACACCGTGCTCGCCAACGAGCAGGTGATCGACGGGCGCGGCTGGCGCTCGGGCGCGGAGGTCGAGCAGCGCGAACTGACGCAATGGTTCTTCCGCATCACCGATTATGCCGAGGACCTGCTCGCCGCGCTCGACACGTTGCCGAACTGGCCGGACAAGGTCCGGCTCATGCAGAAGAACTGGATCGGCCGCTCGGAAGGCCTCGTGGTCCGCTGGGCGCTAGCCGGGGCGCCGGCCGGCCAGGCCGAGCTCTCCGTCTTCACGACGCGGCCGGACACGCTGTTCGGCGCGTCGTTCCTGGCGGTCGCGGCCGACCATCCCCTGGCGAAGGCCGCTGCCCAGACCAACCCGGCGCTCGCCGCCTTCATCGAGGAGGTGAAGCGCGGGGGCACCTCGGCGGAGGAGATCGAGACGGCGGAGAAGCGGGGCTTCGACACCGGCATCCAGGCGGTTCATCCGTTCGATCCGAACTGGACGCTACCGGTCTATGTCGCGAATTTCGTCCTCATGGACTACGGCACGGGCGCGATCTTCGGCTGCCCCGCGCACGACCAGCGCGACCTCGACTTCGCCCGCAAGTACGAGCTACCGGTCGTGCCCGTCGTCCTGCCGGAGGGCGCGGATGCCGCGACCTTCGAGGTCGCGACGACCGCCTATGACGGCGAGGGGCGGCTCTTCCATTCGCGCTTCCTCGACGGGATGACGCCCTCGGAGGGTTTCGACGCCGTCGCCCGGCAATTGGAGGCGAACCTCCTCGACGGCCGTCCGCAGGCCGAGCGTCGCGTGAACTTTCGCCTGCGCGACTGGGGCGTGTCGCGCCAGCGCTATTGGGGCTGTCCGATCCCGGTGCTCCACTGCGAGTCCTGCGGCGTCGTGCCGGAAGCGAAGGCGAACCTGCCGGTCAAGCTTCCCGACGACATCGACTTCGACAAGCCCGGCAATCCGCTCGACCGCCATCCGACCTGGCGCAACGCCACCTGCCCGCAATGCGGCGGGCCGGCTTTGCGCGAAACCGACACGATGGACACGTTCGTCGACAGCTCCTGGTATTTCGCGCGCTTCACCGCGCCGCGTGCCCACGAGCCGACCGATCCGCAGATCGCCAATCGCTGGCTGCCGGTCGACCAGTATATCGGCGGCATCGAGCACGCGATCCTGCACCTCCTCTATTCCCGCTTCTTCGTCCGCGCGATGAAGGATTGCGGGCATCTCGACCTCGTCGAGCCCTTCAAGGGCCTCTTCACGCAAGGCATGGTCGTCCACGAGACCTATCGCTCGGGCCGCGACTGGGTCGCGCCGGCCGACATCCGCCTAGAGGAGAAGGACGGCACGCGCACGGCGACGCGCATCTCCGACGGCGCGCCGCTCGAGATCGGCTCGATCGAGAAGATGTCGAAGTCGAAGAAGAACGTGGTCGATCCCGACGACATCATCGCCTCCTACGGGGCGGACACCGCGCGCTGGTTCATGCTGTCGGATTCCCCGCCGGAGCGCGACGTGATCTGGACGGAGGCGGGCGTCGAAGGCGCGCACCGCTTCGTGCAGCGGCTCTGGCGGCTCGTGTCGGAGACGGCGCCCCGCCTCAGGGCGACGGGCGGCGCGGCCGGCACGGACGCGGTGAAGGCTACGGCCCTGCGCCGGGCGGCGCACCGCACCGCGGCCGGCATCGGCGACGACATCGAGCGGCTCGCCTTCAACAAGGCGGTCGCGCGGCTCTACGAACTCGTCAACACGCTGTCGGCCGCCTTCGGCGAAGCGGACCTGGAGAGCGATGCGGCGCAGCGGGAGGCGGCGCGCGAGGCTCTCTCCTATCTCGTGCGGCTGGTCGCGCCGATGATGCCGCATCTGGCCGAGGAATGCTGGGCGGCGCTCGGGCAGGAGGGCCTCTGCGCCGCCGCGTCCTGGCCGGCGGCCGATCCCGCGCTCCTCGTCGTCGACGAGATCACGCTGCCGGTCCAGGTCAATGGGAAGAAGCGCGGCGACTTGACCGTCTCGGCCAAGGCCGTCCAAGCTGATGTCGAGGCCGCCGTCATGGCGCTCGATTTCGTCGCCAGCGCCCTCGAGGGGCGCACGCCGAAGCGCATCGTGGTGGTACCCGGAAGGATCGTGAATGTCGTGGTTTGAGGGTCTGGGGTCGCGTGGAAGAGGCCTGGCGCTTCTCGCCGCGCTGACGATGGCGGCCGGCTGCACGGTGCAGCCGCTCTACCGGGGCGGCGACGCCTCGCTCGACCTGAAGGCCCCGACGATCGGCGGGCTCGCCGCCGCACGCGGGCGCATCGGCGTCGCCCCCGCCAACGATCGCACCGCGCAGATCGTGCGCAACCAGCTGATCTTCGGTCTGAACGGCGGCCGCGAACCGGTTTCGCCGCTGCTCTACGAGATCCGTCCGATCGTGCGCGGGGCCGAGCAGGTCGTGTCGATCCAGCGGGGCACGGGCGTTCCCTCCGCCAGCCTCTTCCGCGTAACGGTCAGCTATCAGGTGGTGCGCATCTCGGATTCGCAGGTGATCGCGAGCGGAACGCGCTTCGCCTCCACGCCCTTCGACCGCAGCGAGCAGCTCTTCGCCGCATCGCGGGCCGTGCTCGACGCGCGCGAGACCGCGGGCAAGGAAGCCGCCGAGCGCGTGACGCTGGCGGTGGCGAATGCGATCGCGAAGGATCTGGAAGGCCGGTCGTGAGCCGGCTTTCGGTCTTCGGCTGATGGCACAGAAGAAGGCCGGCGAGGTCGAGGCTTTTCTGTCGCGGCGAGATACGAGCTTTCCCGTCGTGCTCCTCTACGGACCGGACGCCGGTCTCGTTTCGGAGCGGGCCGCGAAGATCGCCGAACTCTCCGGCGTCGACGCCGCCGATCCCTTCTCCGCCGTCACGCTCCAGGCGGACGAGGTGGAGAAGGATGTCGGGCGGCTCTTCGACGAGGCGCGCACGCTCTCGCTCTTCGGCGGCCGGCGCTTCGTCCGGGTGCGCGGCGCGGGCTCGGGCTCGGGCAAGAACCTCGCCTCGGCCGTCGCAGCCCTCGGTGACGATCCGCCGCGCGATGCGACCATCGTCGTCGAGGGCGGCGACATGAAGAAGGGCGCGCCGCTGCGTCTGGCCGCGGAGAAGGGCCGGGCCGCGATGGCCTTGCCCTGCTATCCCGACGAGGCGCGGGCGCTCGACGGCATGATCGACGCGGAGCTGAAGATCGCGGCCCTGTCGATTTCGAAGGAGGCCCGCGAGGCCCTGCGCGAGCGCCTCGGCGCCGACCGTCTCGCCTCGCGCGGCGAAGTGCAGAAGCTCTGCCTCTACTGCCACGGAAAGGGCGCGATCGAGATCGCGGATATCGAGGCGATCGTCGGCGACGTCTCGGTCGACACGGTCGATGAGACGATCGACGCGGCGGCGACGGGCGAGGTCAAGAAGCTGCCCGAACTGATCGAGCGGCTGACCGCGGCGGGAACGCAGGGGTTCCTCCTGCAGCAGGGCCTGCTCCGCCACTTCCAGTCTCTCCAGCTGATGCGCCAGTCGGTCGAGAAGGGTGGCCAGAGCGTGTCGCGCGTCGCGGAAAGCCGGCATCCGCATTTTCGGCGCAAGGCGGCGCTGGAGACCGCGCTCGGCCTCTGGCCTCTGTCGGAACTCTCGACGGTGCTGGCGCGGATCGAGGCCGACATCCTGCAAAGCCGCAAGGAATCGGCTCTGGCCCACACGATCGTCCAGGCGACGCTGCTCGGCGTGGCCGTGGAAGCCGCGCGGCTCCGGGCGCGGCGGTGACCTCGAAACGGTCGGCGAGCCCATGGATCCCCTGCACCGGACGTTGAGGCCGGGCTGGCGCGGGGCGGCTTACCTCGCCTGAAAATTTGCCGGATCGGGCGCGGCGAAGAGGATCGCGAGATCGCGGGCGGGTGTGTAGTCCTCGAAGGTGACCTCGAAGCGCGTCGGGCCGATCTTCTCGATGCGGTTTTCGCAGAGGCTGACGACATTGCCGGGCGCGGCCTTGTCGATCGTCAGGTGGAAGCGGCCGATCGGGCCGGACCAGTTGTTCGCCGTCGTCAGGATGTAGGGAACGGTCCTGAGGAAGGCGAGGGCGTTGGACGGATCGTCCGTTCCCGCCGCATCGGCGGCCTTGCGGATGACGGCGCCGAGGGCCTTCCGCGTTCCCGCATCGATGCAATAGGTGTCGGAGAGGTCGGTGCCGGGCTCGACGTCGGCGGCCGACAGGAAGCTCATGCCCGCCACCGGCTGATAGGAATGACGGACCTCCACCGGCTCGCCGGCGGGAAAGGTCACGTCGAAGTGGAAGCTCGCCTCGTAGCGCCAGAGGGCCTCGCCGAAATCGCGCGGCGCGAGCAGGCCGGCGCCTTCGAGTTCGGCATAGGCGGCATCGGACAGTTTCGACACCGCTTCGCCGCTGGCGGGCGTCAGCGGGTTCAGGGGAATCGCGTGCTTCTCCAGGAGCTCCGTGACGTTGGCGGCCCCGACATAGGCCTGCTCGTCGAGATCGGGTTCGATCCGCTCGCCTTCCACCTCGACCGTGAAGCCGACGAAGTTCGGCTCGTCCAGGCGCGGAAGCTCCACCGGCTGCATGTCGACGCCGTAGCCCTCGATCGGCGGCAGGGGAAAGGCGACGGTCAGCGTTTCGTCGGTATCGCCGGCGTTCCGAAAGACATAGGCGATGTCGATCCGGGTCGGCGAGATCGTGAGATCCTCGCTTTCCATCGCGACGGTCCCGCTTTCCACGAGCACGAGACCGCCAGCCGCCTTCTGCGCGGCGGAATCGTTGGCGAGCGCGGGCGAGGCCATGGCGAGGGCGGCGAGGCAGGCGAGGGTTGGAAGGTCGGGCGACATCGGGCTCTCCGCTTCGCGGCCGCTGCGCCGCGCCGGCCCATGTTCCAGATGCCGGCCCGTCAGGAAAGCGTCTTGTCGCCGGGCGCGGCCGGCGCGGGCGTCGCGAGGAGAAGGACGAGGCCGACGGCGAAGAAGCCGACGAGCGCGGACATGCCGATCCGCGCGGCGAGTTCGGCGGTGGCGAAGGGCAGGGCGGCGGCCGTCAGGGCCGAAACCGAGAGCGTCGCGAGAAACGACGTCGCGCGCCCGGTGAGGGCGTAGAAGCCGAAGAAGCGGCCGGCCTCTTCGGGCGCGACGCTGCGGGCGAGCCAGGACCGCGAGGAGGCCTGAACCGGCCCGAAGGCAAGGCCGATGAGGCTGCCCCAGACGAGATAGGCCTTCTCCGCGGGCGAGCCGAAGAGCCCCGTGCCGCCCGACGGCTCGAAGACGAGGAGGCCGAACAGGGTCGAAGCCGGTCCGGTCGAGACGATGCCGAGCGTCGCGGCGAAGAGGACGAGGATCGAGAGCGCGATCACCGGCTTCGGCCCCGCCCGTTCGTCGAGCCGGCCGGCCAGGAGACAGCCGACGATGGCCGCGACGTTGAGGAGGATGCCGAAGAGGCCGCTTTCGGTGATCGACCAGCCGAAGAGCACGGCGGCGAAGGTGCCGCCGAGAACGAGAAGGGCGTTGACGCCGTCCTGGTAGATCATCCGCGCGAGGAGAAAGCGGAAGAGATGGGGGCGCCGGCGCACCTCGCGGCCGGTGGCGAGAAGGTCGGACATCGCGCCGCCGACGGCGGGACCAAGGGCGGCGCGCTGCGCCCGGTCCGGCGTGAAGATCATCATCGGGAGGAGAAGGAGGAGGTACCAGAGGCCGGCGAGGGGAGCGGTGGCCCTGGCGCCTTCGCCGGTCGCGGGATCGAGCGAGAAGAGCGGGGGAATGCCGAGAAGGGTCAGGCCCGTCGCGGCGTCGGCGGCCAGGAAGGCGAGGACCGCGACGAGGAAGACCAGGCCGCCGGCATAGCCGATGCCCCAGGCGATGTTGGACACGCGCCCGATGGCGTCCGGTTCGACAAGGCTCGGCAGCATCGCGTCGTTGAAGACGATGGAGAACTCGGCGGCAGCCTGCGCGGCGACGACGAGGAGGAGAACGGGCAGGATCGGCACGCCGGGCGCGGCGAACCAGAGAAGGGCGAGGGCTGCGATCTTCACCGTGGCGAAAGCCGCGATCCAGGGCTTTCGCGGGCCGGCCCGGTCGGCGATCGCGCCGAAGACGGGCGAGAGGACCGCGACGAGGAGACCTGTCACAGTCGCCGCAGCACCCCAGGCCGCCTGACCCGCCGCCGGGTTCTCGGCCAGGTTCGCCACGACATAGGGACCGAAGACGAAGGTGATCACCACGGTGAAGAAGGGCTGGGCGGCGACGTCGAAGCTCATCCAGCCCCGAACGGCGGCGCGCCGGAGCGGCGGTTTCAGCGGGGTCATCGTCATGGACGGTTCCTTGCGCAGAGGGCTGCGATGGGCTTCTAGCGCGTCGGAGAACCGAGGTATCCCGGGTCGCGACGAAATTTGGCGGCCGGGCCCCCGGAGCCCGTTTCGCGCGGCACGGCGCGTGCTAGTTTGGCCGGGATCGCCAGCACCAGAGGAGGACAGGACATGGCCAAGGGTCAGATGCGCAGCAACAAGGAAACCCGCAAGCCGAAGGCGGACAAAACCAAGGCGGCGGCGCCCGCGACGGTGACGAGCAAGTTCGCGGCGCCCCAGAAGGACACGCCCTCCGCGCCGAAGAAGAAGTAGCCGGAGGAGGCCGGGCCCGCGGCGCGCGGCGGACCGTCGGACGCAGAACCCGATCCGGGACGCTTCCCGAGCGTCGATCCGAACGGACCATCCAAACGGCACCGTCGCGCGCCCCTCGCGCCGCCCTCCTCGCGCAACCCGTCGTGAAAATATCCGCACTCGTTGGCGGGACTTTTCCGTCTGGTCACCCAGGTGTCAGCTTCGGCGATCAGGATGGCGTCGGGGAGACCCGACCGGACGGATGGCGCATCGCAGCCGGCGGACACAGGTCGGCGGTGCCGAGGGGGACACGACATGACCAAGGCGGAACTACTGGCGGCGGTGGCGTCGCACATCGCGCCATCGCGCTTCGAGGCCTCGCTCGGCGACCTTCTCCTGGCGCGGCCGCCGGTGGAGGATCTTCACCCCTTCGCGCCGGACGCGCTTTCGCGGGCCGTGAACCGGGCGGGCGTCGCCCTTTCGGAGCACCGGTCCGGACATCCCGTCGTGCGGGTCGAGCGACCCGAGGGCTTCGCCGCCGGTTCCGAGGCACTGGCTCTCGTCACGATCGTCAACGACGACATGCCGTTTCTCTTCGATTCCGTGATGGCGGAGATCACGGAGCGGACGCCCGACATTCACTACATCTCACATCCGATCCTCGACGTTTCGCGGGACGCGGACGGGCGCATCGCACGCTATGCGGCGGCCGGCCCGGTCGCGGCGCCGGGCGGCTCGCGCGTCAGCCTGATCCAGGTGGCGCTGGCGCTCGGCGGCGGCGCGGACGGCGATGCCGCTCTCGCCGCAGGTCTGGAGCGCGTTCTCGGGCAGGTCCGCATGGCGGTCACCGACTTCTCCGCGATGCGCCAGCGCGTCTCGGCGGCGGTCGCCGATCTGGAGGCCCGCGCGGCGGCGCAGTCCGATCCGGGCACGCGGGACATGGTCGCGGAATCGGCAAGGCTCCTCGCCTGGCTGCTCGACGACAACTTCATCTTCCTCGGCGCGCGCGAGTTCGACTATGTCGGCGGCGAGAACGAGGAGGCGCTGGAGCGCCGCGACGAGCCGCCGCTCGGCATCCTCGCCGATCCGGACGTGCGCGTTCTCTCGCGTTCCGGGCAGCCGGTCACGACGACGCCGGAGATCCGCGCCTTTCTCAACGCGCCCAACCCGCTGATCGTCACCAAGGCCAATTCGCGATCGCTGGTGCATCGCCGCGCCTACATGGATTACATCGGCGTCAAGCGCTACGACGCGGCCGGAAACTTCGCCGGCGAACTTCGGATCGTCGGCCTGTTCACCTCGACCGCCTACACACGCTCGATCCTGACCATCCCCTATCTTCGGCTGAAGGCCGAGACGGTGATCTCGCGCTTCGGCCTGCAGCCCGGTTCGCATTCGGACAAGGCGCTCCTGAACACGCTGGAATCCTATCCCCGCGACGATCTCTTCCAGCTCGACGTCGACCGGCTGGAGCGCTTCGCCGGCGTGATCCTCGATCTCGGCGAACGGCCGCGCGTGCGCGTGCTGGTGCGGCCGGACCGCTTCGACCGCTTCGTCTCGGTCCTCGTCTACGTTCCGCGCGAACGCTACGACGCGCGGCTTCGCGAGCGGATCGGGGAACTCCTCGCAAGCCGCTTCGCCGGCCATGTCTCAGCCTTCTATCCCGCGCTTCCCGAGGGACCGCTCGCGCGCGTCCACTTCATCATCGGCCGCCGCGGCGGCGCGACGCCCGAGATCGACCCGGCCGAACTCGAAGCGCGCATCGTGGAGATGTCGAAGACCTGGAACGACGGTTTCGACCGGGCGCTCGCGGAGGCCGGCCGGCCGGCCGAGCTCTCGCGCACCGCGGCCCGGCTGCCGAACGGCTACCGGGAGGCCTTCTCGCCGGCCGACGCGGTCGGCGACGTCGTGGCGATCGCGGGCCTGACGGCGGATCGCCCGCTCTCGATCGACTTCTATCGCCGCGCCGAGGACTGGGACGATCTCCTGCGCCTGAAGCTCACCCATCTCGGCGGCGCGGTCGCGCTCTCGACGCGCGTGCCGGTGCTGGAGGCCATGGGTTTCGCGGTCGTCTCCGAGCGGACCTTCGAGATGCGCCGGGCGGACGGCGAGACGGTCCACCTCCACGACATGGAGCTGCGCCGCCAGCGCGGCGGATCGATCCCGCTCGGGGATCGCGGCCCGGCGCTGGAGGCGACCTACGAGGCCGTCGCGGCCGGGCGCATCGAGAGCGACGGGTTCAATGCTCTCGTGCTGGAGGCGGGCCTCTCCTTCCGCGAGGCGAACGTCCTGCGCGCCTATGCGCGCTACCTGCGGCAGGCCGGCCTTCCCTACGGCCAGGACCTCCTCGCCAGCGTGCTCGTGCGCCAGCCCGCCATTGCGGCGCTGCTCTTCAAGCTCTTCGACGCCGCCTTCGATCCGGCCAAGCGCGACGTTCGCGACCGGCTGGAGGCCGCGCCCGCCCATGCCGACGGCAGCGAGGACCGCCAGAGCCGGCTGGCCGCCGAGCGCGGCGGGCTGGGCGTCCTCGCCGAGATCCGGCAGGCGCTGGAGGCGGTCGAGAGCCTCGACGAGGATCGGATCCTCAACCGTCTCCTCGGCGTGATCCTCGCCACGCTGCGCACCAATTTCTACGCGGTCGAGGGCATCTCCGCCCTCGCGGGGTCCGAGCCCGGCCATGTCGAGCCGGCGCTCGCCTTCAAGCTGGATTCCGCTTGCGTGGAGGGCCTGCCGGCGCCGGTTCCGTTCCGCGAGATCTTCGTCTTCGACGCCCGGGTGGAAGGCGTTCATCTGCGCTTCGGGCGGGTGGCGCGCGGCGGCCTGCGCTGGTCGGACCGGGCGCAGGACTACCGCACCGAGGTGCTCGGCCTCGTGAAGGCGCAGCAGGTGAAGAACGCCGTGATCGTGCCGGTCGGCGCCAAGGGCGGCTTCTACCCCAAGCGCCTGCCCGAATCGGGCGACCGGCAGGCGATCTTCGAAGCCGGGCGATCGGCCTATGTCGTGTTCATCGCCTCGCTTCTCTCGGTCACCGACAACATCGTGGGAACGGACATCGCCACGCCCGACAACGTGGTCCGCTTCGACGGCGAGGACCCGTATTTCGTCGTCGCCGCCGACAAGGGCACCGCGACCTTCTCCGACACGGCCAACGCCATCGCGCAGTCGGAGAGCTTCTGGCTCGACGACGCCTTCGCGTCGGGCGGCTCGGTCGGCTACGACCACAAGGCCATGGGCATCACCGCCCGCGGCGCCTGGGAGGCCGTGAAGCGCCACTTCCGGGAGATCGACCGCGACGGGCGGCCCGTCGACATCCAGACCATGCCCTTCTCGGCGGTGGGCTGCGGCGACATGTCGGGCGACGTCTTCGGCAACGGAATGCTCCTCTCCCGGCAGACGCGTCTCATCGCGGCCTTCGACCATCGCGACATCTTCATCGACCCCGCGCCGGACGCCGGCACCTCCTTCGGGGAACGCCGACGCCTCTTCGACACGCCGCGCTCGTCCTGGGCCGACTACGACAAGGCGCTGATCTCCAGGGGGGGCGGCGTGTTCTCCCGGCGCGAGAAGGAGATCCGCCTGTCCGAGGAGGCCGCGGCGGCGATCGGCTGGGACCGGCGCTCGGGAACGCCGGCCGAGGTGATCACGGCCATCCTGAAGGCGCCGGTCGACCTCCTCTTCTTCGGCGGCATCGGCACCTATATCCGCGCGACGGGCGAGACCAATGCCGAGGTCGGCGACCGCGCGAACGACGCGCTGCGCGTCACCGGCCGGGACATCCGCGCCAAGGTCGTCGGCGAGGGCGCCAATCTCGGCGCGACGCAGCGCGGGCGCATCGAGTTCGCGCGCCAGGGCGGGCGCATCAACACCGATGCGATCGACAATTCGGCCGGCGTCAACACGTCGGACGTCGAGGTCAACATCAAGATCGCGCTGAAGAGCGCGATGGAGGAGGGCCGCCTCACCCGCGAGGCCCGCAACACGCTCCTCGCGGGCATGACCGACGAGGTCGCCGGCCTGGTGCTCGCCAACAATTACGAACAGACGCTGGCGCTCTCCCTGGAGGAGCGCAAGGGCGTGAAGGCCCTGCCGCTGCAGGCGCGGTTCATGAGCGTCCTCGAGGAGGCGGGGCTTCTCAACCGCGACGTGGAGACGCTGCCCGGCGATGCCGCCTTGGCCGACCTTCGCGCATCCGGCCGGGGCCTGACGCGGCCGGAACTGGCCGTGCTCCTCGCCTATGCCAAGATCGTGCTCTTCGACCAGCTGATCGCGAGCGGGCTGCCGGACGATCCCTATCTCGAAGGTCGGCTGCACGCTTACTTCCCGGAGCCGATGCGCCGGGATTTCGCGGGCGACATCCGTCGCCATCGCCTCGCCCGCGAGATCGTGGCGACGGTCGCTGCGAACCTTGCCGTGAACCGGATCGGACCGACCTTCGTCACCGCGCTTCGCGACGCCGCAGGAGCTTCGGCGGCGGAGGTGGTGGCGGGCTTCCTCGCGGCGCATGACGGATTCGGCGCCGCCGATCTCTATCGACGCATCGACGCTCTCGACGGCACCGTGTCCGGCGACGCGCAGAACGGCCTCTACGAAACGCTCGGCGCCTTCCTGCAGACGACCACGCGCTGGTTCGTGCGCAACGGGCGGATGGGGGAGGGGCTCGGCGCGATCGTGCCGGAGGTGCGTCGCGGCGTGGAGACGCTGGCGCCGCGCCTTCTGGCGCTGGCGACGGAGCGCGCGCGCACCGAGGCGGAGGATCGTCGTCGGCGCTGGGTGCAGGCCGGCGCACCGGACGATCTCGCCGCCGACATGGCGCTGCTGCCGCTTCTTGCGCTCGTGCCCGATATCGCGGCCGTTTCACGTGAAACAGGGATGGCGATGGAGGAGACGATCGCCAGCTATTTCGACATCACGCGGCTGTTCGAGATCGGGCGGCTGGAATCGGCGCTCTACCGGCTGGAGCCCACGGACTACTTCGAGATGCTGGCGCTCGACCGGGCCGCCGGACAGATCGCGGGCGCGCGGCGAGCCTTGACCGGCGAAGCCCTGAAGGGCGCGACATCCGAGGGCGCGACGCCGGTCGCGGCCTGGGCCGAGCGTCGGCGCGACGTGGTCGAGCGGGTCGGCCGGCAGATCACGCAGCTGGCTGGATCGGGCGAGACCTCGGTCGCCCGGCTGACGGTGGCGGCCGGTCTCCTCGGCGATCTCTCGGGCTGAGGGGCACGGCGAGCCCCCGGTCGAGCCGGACGACGCGCTGTCAGATCTCGACGATCCGGTCCGGCAGTTCGTTGCGGTCGCCGGGGCGGCCGGGAAAGTGCCGGGCGAGAAGACGGCCGGCGTCTTCGGCGGCGAGGACGAAGCCGTCGGCGAGGCGATCGGCGCCGGCCGCTTCCGTCAGGCGGTCGACCACGGCATCCCAAGCCTCCTGGGGAACCTTGGCGGCAATGCCGGAATCGGCGATGACCTCGGCATGGTGCTCGGCTTCGGAGACGAAGAGGAGGATGCCCGTCCGCGCCTCCGTCGCGTGGACGTTGTGCGACAGGAACTGCGCGCGGGCGAGACGCCTGGCATGGCGAAGCTGGACGCCGCGGGGCACGAGGAGCAGCCGGGACGCGGGGACGGCGATGAGCAGGCCGACAAGGGCGAGGGCGCCGAGCGCCTGCGCGAGCTCCAGCGCGAGGGCCGGCACCGGGATGCCGGCCGCGAAGAGGATCGTGGACGTGACCAGCCCCGCCGCGAGCGAGAAGGCGAGGGCGGTGGCCGTCGCCTGACCGAGATACGTGTCGCTGGAGCGTGCGAAGACGGCGAAGATCTCGCCCGTCGTTTCGGCCTCCGCCTGTCGGATCGCCTCGCTGATGCGGGCGTGGTCCGCCGGCGAGAATGTCAGTCGCTTCACCATGAACCGGACGAGCCTCCGCCGCCGAAAGACCCGCCGCCGCCCGAAAAGCCGCCGCCCGATGAACCGCCCGAGGACGAGCCGCTCGACCAGGACGATCCCCCGATCGCGATGCCCGATCCGCGCGTCGCCGTCGACGTCCAGTTGCGCCCGAGCCAGCGCCAGGTGTTGCGTCCGGTCTTGCGGCCGAAGATCCGGGCGAGGAAGGAGAGCATCCCGATGCCGATGATCACCGCCCAGACGAGGATGAAGAGCGCCATGGCGAGCGCGAATCCGGTGTCCTCGGCGCTCCAGTCCGCCCCCTCCTGGTTGCGTTCGGCGCGCGCCTCGAGCTCCGCGGCATTGCCCGACAGAACCTCGACGATGTCCTCGACGCCCGCCTCGATGCCGCCGGCATAGTCGCCGCTCTTGAAGCGGGGCACGATGGCGGTCTCGATGACGGTTCTCGCGATGGCGTCGGTCAGCTGGCCTTCGAGACCGTAGCCGACCTCGATCCGCACCTTCCGGTCGCCGGAGGAGACGAGGAGGATGACGCCGTTGTTCTCGCCGGCCTGACCGATCTTCCAGGCGCGACCGAGGGCGACCCCGAACTCCTCGATCGCGTAGCCCTGGAGATCGGGGACCGTCGCGACCACGATCTGGTCCGACGAGGTCGCCTCGAAGGATGCGAGCTTTTCCGTCAGCGCCGCTTCGGCGGCGGGTTCGATGAGGTTCGCCCCATCGACCACGCGCCCGGTCAGAGCCGGCAGTTCCTGGGCGGCGAGCGGGAGAGCGAGAAGGAGCAGGGCTGCCACCCCGAACCCCGCCCGGGAAAGAATTCCCGGACCCTTCTTTTCATTCGTCCGTCTTCGCGAGGGGCCGACGGTCCCTCGCGAAGACGGAAAGCGAAGAGGGATCCAAGGGACTTGTCCCTTGGCCGGGGGTGCGGGGGACGGCGTCCCCTGCTTTGTCTCGCCCAAAGCCGCCGCCTCAGTTGAACGTGACGGTCGGCGGCCTTGCGGCGGCCTCGTCGGCGGTGAAGGGCTGGAGGGGCTGGGCTTCGGGGTAGAAGATCGAGGCCCACCAGGAGCCGGGGATGGTGCGAAGCTCGGTGTTATAGACGCGCACGGCCTCGATGTAGTCGCGGCGGGCGACCGCGATGCGGTTCTCGGTGCCTTCGAGCTGGCTCTGGAGCGCGAGAAAATTGGCGTTGGATTTCAGGTCCGGATAGGCTTCGACGGTGGCGAGCAGGCGGCCGAGCGCCCCGGACAACTGCCCTTGCGCCTCCTGGAACGCCTTGATCGCGGCGGGGTCGGACAATTGGCTGGCGTCGATGTTGACGGAGGTCGCCTTGGCCCGCGCCTCCACGACGGCGGTGAGGACCTCCTTCTCCTGCGCGGCGAAGCCTTTCACCGTCTCGACGAGGTTCGGGATGAGGTCGGCGCGACGCTGGTACTGGTTCTGCACCTGGGCCCAGGCGGCCTTGGCCTGTTCCTCGTAGGTCGGCACGTTGTTGATGCCGCAGGCGGACAGGAGCGGCAGGAGAAGGGCGAGGAGACCGAGGACGACGGCCCTTGGCGAGGGCGCGCGGGAGACGGCGATCGAAGGGATGAACGGCATGTCGAGGCTCCGGTCTCAGCCGCGCCGCGGAAGCGGCACCGGCAACCCCGGCGCGATGACGGTCGCCGGACCCGTTCTATAGCGCGGCGCCGGTTTTCGCGACAGGGGCAAGCCGGGACGGGCGAGGGGACCGCCGCACGGGGACGGGCCGTCGCGATCCCTTGCCCTTTGCCGGCTTTTCCGTCAGGCTTCCCGCATGACAAAGACGTTGGACAGGCCGGGCGCCCGGCAGCCGCACGAGGAGGCGGGGGTCGCTGAATCCCGTGCCATCCTGCGGCGCGTCCGCCAGGAGACCGAGCCGCAGGTCGGTGCCGGCACGATGGGGATGCTCGGCGGGATCGCCGGCCACTTCGCCGCGCGCGACGCCGATCCCGCCGACCGGATCGAGGTGGTCGGCATGCGGATCGGGCGGCTTCTGGGCTTCGTCGCCTTCCTGGCCCTGGCCGTCCTCCTGGCCTCCCAACTCCTCTACGACTGAGCGCCATGTCCATGACGACCCCGTCCGACCGCCGCGACAAGCCGGCGGTGATTTCGGTGTCCAGCCATGTCGCGCGCGGCACGGTCGGCAATCGCGCCGTCGTCTTCGCGCTGGAATCGCTCGGGCATCCCGTGTGGAGCGTGCCGACGGTGACGCTGCCTTGGCATCCCGGCCGCGGACCGGCGACGCGGATCGTGGCGTCGGCCGAGGATTTCGCGGGCCTGATGGCGGACCTGTGCAACGCACCCTGGCTCGGCGAGGTCGGCGCGATCGTGACGGGCTATTTCGGCGCCTCGAACCAGGTGGAGCCGGCCGCTCGGCTCGTCGAGGCGGTGAAGGCGGCGAACCCGCAGGCGCTCTACCTCTGCGATCCCGTGACCGGCGACGGCGGGCGGCTCTACCAACCCGAGGAAACGCTGGAGGGGATCCGCGACCGACTGATGCCGCTCGCCGACATCGCGACGCCGAACCGGTTCGAACTGGAATTCCTGACCGGCCTCGAATTTTCCGACAACGCGCATCTCATCGATGCCGCGATGGCGCTCGGACCGCAGACGGTGGTCGTCACCTCGGCCTTTCCCTTGCTGCGCGGCGGCATCGGCAACCTCCTCGTGGACGGCACGCATGCGCTGCTCGCCGAGCACCGCCAGATCGACAATGCGCCGAACGGGCTGGGGGATCTCACCTCGGCGGTCTTCCTCGCCCGCATCCTGTCGGGCGCGACGCCGGAGAAGGCGCTGCAGACGACGACCGCCGCGGTCTACGAGATCCTCGCGCGGACCACCAAGCGCGGCGCGGACGAGCTGACGCTGGAAACCGACGCGGAAAGCCTGAAGCATCCGATGGCCATGGTGCAACTGCGCCGTCTCGGCCTGCCGCACGGCAACCGCCGGGCGTGAGCGAAACGACGTCGGGCGCGGGACGCGGGGCGGCGGAGGAGGGCGTGGCGCCGCTGGCGGTCGGCGTGGACGGCTGCCGGGCCGGCTGGATCGCCATGATGCGCCGGACGGCGGACGAGGCGCCGGTGACGCGGGTCTTTCCGCGCTTCGACTTCCTGCTCGACGGGACCGGACCGGGCGCGGTGATCGCCGTGGACATGCCGATCGGCCTGCCCGAGCGGATCGAGGGCGCGGGACGGGCGGCGGAGAAGGCGGTTCGCCCGCTCCTCGGCGAGCGGCAGTCGAGCGTCTTCTCGATTCCGGCGCGGGCCGCCGTCGAGGCGGGGGCGGGACCGTTCCGCTCCGAGCTCCACCGCCGCGAGTGCCACGCCGAGGCCTGCCGCATCGCCGAGCGCCTGTCGCATCCGCCGCGCCGGATCTCGATCCAGGGCTTCGGCCTGTTTCCCAAGATCCTGGAGATCGACCGGCTGCTCGCCGCCGATCCCGCACTGGCGGATCGGGTGATCGAGAGCCATCCGGAATTCGCCTTCCGCGTCCTCAACGACGGCGCCGCGATGCGCCTGCCCAAGAAGATCAAGGGTCAGGTGAACCCCGCCGGACTGGAGGAGCGGCGCCGGTTGCTCGTCGCCTGCGGACTGCCGCGGGCGCTCCTCTACGCGCCGCCGCCGGCGGGCGCGGGACAGGACGACCTTCTCGACGCCGGCGCGATGCTCCTCGTCGCCGAGCGGTACCGGGCCGGCGTGGCGCGCGCCCATCCCGAGCCGCCCGAGCGCGACGCCAGAGGCCTGCCGATCGCGATCTGGGCCTGAGGGACCGCGTCTTCCGACCGACCTTCCGACCGACAGCGGATCGTCCCATTCGATCCGCCGCCGGCCCCGACGCCCCGCCGTGATCCGCCCGTCGGCGCTCGCTTTCGTCCCCCTCCCGGGCCGAGCGCCTCCGCCGTCGCACGGGGCTCGAGACCCAAGGTCGGGGCGGTGCGGACGCCCTCTTCTTCCGCCGGCGGGCGACGGTCGCGCGATGGGAATCAATCCAGATTGTCGCGGACGCTGCAATGCGGTAGGACCAATCCCATGGAGATCCTGCCCGCTTCGCTCCTCGACGGCCACAAGGCCTTCATGTCCGGCCGCTACCGGACGGAAGAGCAGCGATATCGCGTTCTCGCCGAAGCCGGGCAGGAACCCAAGACCCTCGTCATCGCCTGCTGCGACTCCCGCGCCGCACCCGAGACCATCTTCGACGCGGCGCCCGGCGAGCTCTTCGTCATCCGCAACGTCGCCAATCTCGTGCCGCCCTACGAGCCGGACGGAGAATACCATTCGACCTCGGCCGCGCTCGAATTCGCGGTTCAGGCGCTGAAGGTCGAGCATATCGTCGTGCTCGGCCACGGCCGCTGCGGCGGCATCAAGGCCGCGCTCGCGCCGGGTTCGGCGCCGCTGTCGCCGGGCGACTTCATCGGCAAGTGGATGAGCATGGTCGAGGCGCCCGCGCGCATGGTGATGGCGAACGAGCTGATGACGGCGGGCGAGCGCCAGACGGCGCTGGAGCGGATCTCCATCCGCTTCTCGCTGGCCAATCTGCGCACGTTCCCCTGCGTGTCGATCCTGGAAGGCAAGGGCCGCCTGACGCTGCACGGCGCCTGGTTCGACATCTCGACCGGCGAGCTTTGGGCGATGGACCCCGAAACCGGCGATTTCAAGCGTCCGGTCACCGATATGAGCCTGGTCGACTGAACCCGGCCTCGCGCCGGGCGGGACGAGGCATCGAGACGCCCGCACCTCGCTGGCGATGCGCTCAGTGTGGCGCACTGATCGATTTTGGCACGCAATCCACGCTGGAAGCGCTTTCTCGGCGCATTGCGACTTGCGAAGCCTGTCGAACCTCCGCTTTAACAGAGAGTGAACAGGTCGTTCGACGCCGCTTCGTTCCACAACGGGACGGCGAGTGGCGCCGAGCGGCGGACGAAGGGGCACGAGGCGGTCCCGGACCGGCATCCTGAAGGCCCGATCGGCATCAGGACCGGTGCGGAGAACGCCGACACGCGCATCCGAGCCAGGGGCCGGAGCCGTGGCGAAGGGAAGTTGAGCGATGACGCGGACGATCACCACGAGCGCAATTCTCGCGCTGGCACTGGCGGCGGCAGGTTGTGCCTCGACCTCGGAGCCCGCGCGGATCAGCGAGATGCGGCCGGAACCGCTGCGGCCCGCGCCGACGGGTCAGGTCGCATCCAGCCAGCTGCCGCCGCCGCCGGCTCCGCCGCCGCCGGTGGCCGCCGCGCCCGTGACGCCCCCGCCGGTTACCGAGACGCCGGCCGCCACCACGGCCCCCGTGCAGACGGCCTCGGCCGCGCCGGTCTCGCGCGACGGGCTCGTCGGGGCCTGGAAGGTCTCGTCCGGCGGCGGGAACTGCCAGATCTTCATGGCGCTCACCAAGTGGACCGGCGGCTACCGCGCCGCGTCGCGCGGCTGCCCCGGACAGGTCGCGGACGTCTCGGCCTGGGACGTGTCCGGCAGCCAGGTCGTCTTGAAGGATTCCAGCGGCACGACGGTCGCCAACCTCTCCAATTCCGGCGGCACGCGCTATGACGGCACGACCTCCGGCGGACAGGCGATCAGCCTCTATCGCTGACGGCCGGTGGGCACCGGCCGCGCGCCGCCGTGCCCGCGCATGCCGCTCGCGCCCGAAACGCCGGCCGGAAGCGGCCGGCGATCCTGCCTTCCCCCTTTCGACCCGCCAGGGCCGCGCTCCCCATCCCCCGGCGGCTGAACCGGAGCGCCGTCTTCGCTCCGCGGCTGGAGCCCGACATGCCGACCTCATCGCGACCCACCGATGGTTCCCCACGCTCCGGTCCCGTGCGCGCGGCGCTCGACCGGCTCGTCGCCTCGGGCGAGATCGAGCCCGACGTCGCGCAGCGCCGCCTCGCGGACCGGTTGGACCAGCTCGACAAGGCCCTGTCCGCCTCCACGCTCGCCGCCAAGTCGAGCGCGCTCGGCTGGCTCTTCGGGCGGGCCAAGGCGCCCGAACCCGTGCGCGGCGTCTACATCCATGGCGATGTCGGCCGCGGCAAGACCATGATCATGGACATGTTCTTCCGCTCCGCCACCGTGCAGCCCAAGCGACGGGTGCATTTTCACGCCTTCATGGCGGATGTGCACGACCGGATCGGAGCGCACCGCGAGGCGGTGAAGGCGGGCACGGCGAAAGGCGACGATCCGATGCCGCCGGTCGGCGCTTCGATCGCGTCCGAGGCCCGGCTTCTCTGCTTCGACGAATTCACCGTGACCGACGTCGCCGACGCGATGATCCTGTCGCGGCTCTTCAAGGTTCTCTTCGCCGAAGGCGTGGTGCTCGTCGCGACCTCCAACGTCGCGCCCGACGATCTCTATCGCAACGGGCTCAACCGGCCGCTCTTTCTGCCCTTCGTGGACGATCTGAAGCAGCATGCCGACGTGGTGCGGCTGGACGCGGCGACCGACTACCGCATGGCGACGCTCGGCTCGGCCGATCTCTACGTCACGCCGCTCGGCGCGGACGCAACGGCGCGGGTGGACGCGATCTGGAGTCTTCTTCTCGACGGGCAGAAGGCGTCGCCGGCCTCGCTCTCGGTGAAGGGCCACACCGTGCCCGTGCCGCGCGCGGGCAACGGCGCGGCCCGCTTCACCTTCGACGACCTCATGCGCCGTCCGGTCGGCTCGCAGGACTTCCTCGCCATCGCCAAGCGCTTCCACACCGTGGTCCTCGACGGCGTGCCGGTGATGGGCGAGGGCGAGCGCAACGAGGCCAAGCGCTTCATCACCCTCGTCGACACGCTCTACGACGTCGGCCGCCGCATCGTCGTCTCCGCCGCGGCGCCGGCCGAGGACCTCTATGTCGGGCGACAGGGGGCGGAGGCCTTCGAGTTCGCCCGGACCATCTCGCGCCTCAACGAGATGCGCACGGACGAGTATCTCGCCGCGCACGAGGTCGCCCCGCCGGGCGGAGCGGGCGCGTCGATCCCGGCGCGATGATGCCGATGCCATCTCCGGCAGAGGTCGGGCGGCCATTCTCGTCGCCCGATCGAGAGAGCGCATGAAATTTTCGCTACCATGCCCAAGCGAAGCTTCGTCTTGATCCGCATAACGAATCACTCTTCCGTTTACGTCAATGCCACATGTTCTAACCGGTTGAATTCGCTGTAGCGTCCGTGTGACGGTTGAATTTGACGCGTTCTCGGCCTATTCCCTTCCGGCGTTGCCGGTTCGACGGGCACGAGCGCGGCGACGATGCCGCGTCCGTCGGCGCAGGCGCTCCCGGACCGTTCCTCGGGACGGGTCCGGCGTGAAACGCCAGGGGATGGTCGCCGGGTTTCCGGCGTCGATTCCCGAACGGCAGCAACGATCTCCCCCGCAAAGGACGAGCAGGACAAGATGGCCCGCAACAAGATCGCACTCATCGGCTCCGGAATGATCGGCGGCACGCTCGCCCATCTCGCGGGTCTCAAGGAACTCGGCGACATCGTCCTCTTCGACATCGCGGAAGGCACGCCCCAGGGCAAGGCGCTCGACATCGCGCAGTCCGGCCCGGTCGAGGGCTTCGACGCCAAGCTCTCCGGCGCCAACGACTATTCCGCGATCGAGGGCGCCGACGTGTGCATCGTCACCGCGGGCGTTCCGCGCAAGCCCGGCATGAGCCGCGACGATCTTCTCGGCATCAACCTCAAGGTCATGGAGCAGGTCGGCGCCGGCCTCAAGAAGTACGCGCCGAACGCCTTCGTCATCTGCATCACCAACCCGCTCGACGCGATGGTCTGGGCGCTGCAGAAGTTCTCGGGCCTGCCGAAGAACAAGGTCGTCGGCATGGCCGGCGTCCTGGATTCCGGCCGCTTCCGCACCTTCCTCGCCGAGGAGTTCAAGGTCTCGGTCGAGGACGTCACCGCCTTCGTGCTGGGCGGCCACGGCGACACGATGGTGCCGCTGACGCGGTATTCGACCGTCGCGGGCGTGCCGCTGACGGACCTCGTGAAGATGGGCTGGATCACGGCAGAACGCCTGGAAGAGATCGTCCAGCGCACCCGCGACGGCGGCGCTGAGATCGTCGGCCTGCTGAAGACCGGCTCGGCCTATTACGCGCCGGCCGCATCCGCGATCCTGATGGCCGAGAGCTATCTGAAGGACAAGAAGCGCGTCCTGCCCTGCGCCGCCGCCCTCAAGGGCGAGTACGGCCAGAAGGACATGTATGTCGGCGTGCCCTGCGTCATCGGCGCGGACGGCGTCGAGCGCGTGATCGAGATCGAGCTCATCGGCGACGAGAAGGCGCAGTTCGAGAAATCGGTCGCCTCCGTGCGCGGGCTCATGGAAGCCTGCGAGGGCATCGCGCCGAACCTGAAGTGATCGAGGAGCCGGGCGGAGACGCCCGGCTTTTTCAGCCTTTGACGCAGAGCGCCGCCAGCGCCGCTTCCTCCACCTTCCGAGAGATTTCATGAACATCCACGAGTATCAGGCCAAGGACGTCCTCAAGAGCTTCGGCGCGCCGGTCGCCGCCGGCGTTCCGATCACCTCCGCCGACGAGGCCGAGGCCGCGGCCCGCCAGCTGCCGGGCCCGCTCTACGTCGTGAAGAGCCAGATCCATGCCGGCGGGCGCGGCAAGGGCAAGTTCAAGGAGCTCGGTCCCGACGCCAAGGGCGGTGTCCGGCTCGCCAAGTCGATCGAGGAAGCGGTCGCCCACGCCAAGGAAATGCTCGGCAACACGCTCGTCACCAAGCAGACGGGCGAGGCCGGCAAGCAGGTCAACCGCCTCTACATCGAGGACGGGGCCGACATCGAGCGCGAGCTCTACCTCTCGATCCTCGTCGACCGCTCGGTCGGCCGCATCGCCTTCGTGGTCTCCACCGAGGGCGGCATGGACATCGAGACGGTGGCCCACGACACGCCGGAGAAGATCATCAACGTCCCGATCGATCCGGCTCAGGGCGTGACCGACGAAGACGCGGGCAAGCTCTGCGACGCGCTCGGCCTGACGGAGAAGGCGCGCGAGGACGGGATGCTGCTCTTCCCGATCCTCTACCAGGCCTTCACCGAGAAGGACATGGCGCTCCTCGAGATCAACCCCTTGATCGTGATGACGAACGGGCGCCTTCGCGTGCTCGACGCCAAGGTCTCCTTCGACGGCAACGCGCTCTACCGGCACGACGACATCAAGGCCCTTCGCGACGAGAGCGAAGAGGACGCCAAGGAGATCGAGGCCTCCAAGTTCGACCTCGCCTATGTCGCGCTCGACGGCGACATCGGCTGCATGGTCAACGGCGCGGGCCTCGCCATGGCGACGATGGACATCATCAAGCTCTACGGCAAGGAGCCGGCGAACTTCCTCGACGTCGGCGGCGGCGCCAACAAGGAGAAGGTCACCGCGGCCTTCAAGATCATCACCGCCGATCCCAACGTGAAGGGCATCCTCGTCAACATCTTCGGCGGCATCATGAAGTGCGACGTGATCGCGGAAGGCGTGGTCGCCGCGGTGAAGGACGTCGGCCTCAAGGTCCCGCTGGTCGTGCGCCTGGAGGGCACGAACGTCGATCTCGGCAAGAAGATCCTGAACGAGAGCGGCCTCGCCATCACGGCGGCGGACGACCTCGACGACGCCGCGCAGAAGATCGTGGCGGCGGTCGGCTGAGGCAAGACCGAGACGGCGGGAGGAGCGATCGCCATCGGACGGACAGGCCGGGCGCAACGTCCCGGCTCTCCTTTGCCCCGATGCGCCGGCGTTCCTCGCGCCGCACCGTTTCCACGGCCAGACAGCACGGGTTCGATCCCTGGCGCCGGCCGCATCACCTGATTTCGAAGCGCGGCTTCAAGTTTCATCCTTAGGGGACCTCATGTCCATTCTCGTCGACAAGAACACCAAGGTCATCGTGCAGGGCCTGACCGGCAAGACCGGCACGTTCCACACCGAGCAGGCGCTGGCCTATCACGGCACGCAGATGGTCGGCGGAACGCATCCGAAGAAGGGCGGCGAGACGTGGACGGGATCGAAGGGGGAGACGCTCCCGATCTTCGCCTCCGTCGCCGAAGCCAAGGACAAGACCGGCGCGGATGCCTCCGTGATCTACGTTCCGCCGGCCGGCGCCGCCGCCGCGATCCTCGAGGCCATCGAGGCCGAGATCGGGCTGATCGTCTGCATCACGGAAGGCATTCCGGTCATGGACATGGTGAAGGTCAAGGAGCGGCTCGACCGGTCCGCCTCGCGCCTCATCGGACCGAACTGCCCGGGCGTGCTGACGCCCGACGAGTGCAAGATCGGCATCATGCCCGGCAACATCTTCCGGAAAGGTTCGGTCGGCATCGTGTCGCGCTCGGGAACCCTCACCTACGAGGCGGTGTTCCAGACGACGAACGAGGGTCTCGGCCAGACGACTGCGGTCGGCATCGGCGGCGATCCGGTGAAGGGCACCGAATTCATCGACATGCTGGAAATGTTCCTCGCCGACGACGCGACGGAATCGATCATCATGATCGGCGAGATCGGCGGTTCGGCCGAGGAAGAGGCCGCGCAGTTCATCGCCGACGAGGCCAAGCGCGGCCGCCGCAAGCCGATGGCCGGCTTCATCGCGGGCCGCACGGCACCGGCGGGCCGCACGATGGGCCATGCCGGCGCGGTCGTCTCGGGCGGCAAGGGCGGCGCGGAGGACAAGATCGCGGCGATGGAGGCCGCGGGCATCCGCGTCTCGCCCTCGCCGGCGCGCCTCGGCAAGACGCTGGTGGAAGTTCTGAAGGGCTGATCCGTCCTGCGGCGCGAGGGATCGATCGATCTTGCGCGCCGGCCGGCAAAAGGCCGGAATTCGGGGCGAGGGGACGGGATGGCGGGACCCGCTTGTATCGGGGATCCCCGCAGGAGTGAACGGCCACCGGTGCGGACGAGGACCTTCCGCCGGTGGTCAGCGATGAACCTCAAGGAGACGGCGCCTCGACCGGCGCCCCGCAACGCACATGGCACGTGATCCGGCGAACGACATCTTCGCACAGACCTCCTTCCTCTACGGCGGCAACGCCGACTACATCGAGGGCCTCTATGCGGCCTACGAGAAGGACGCGACCTCCGTCGCGGCCGAATGGGCC
The DNA here is from genome assembly GCF_001424685.1 of Aureimonas sp. Leaf454. Taxonomy (GTDB): domain Bacteria; phylum Pseudomonadota; class Alphaproteobacteria; order Rhizobiales; family Rhizobiaceae; genus Plantimonas. The sequence goes on along the minus strand of NZ_LMQT01000024.1, from coordinate 15,274 downwards.
GACTTCTTCCGGGAACTGAAGGACGAGAAGGCGACCGTCCTCAAGAACGCCGAGGGCGCGTCCTGGGCGAAGCCCGGCTGGCCGATCCAGGCCAATGGCGAACTCGTCTCCGCGCTCGACGGGGACTGGGGCGCCGTGCAGGCCAAGGTCGAGACCAAGGTCAAGGAGAAGGCCAAGGACGCGGGCGTCGAGGTCGCGGCCTCCGGCGTGACGCAGGCGACGCAGGATTCGGTCCGCGCCCTGATGCTGATCCGCGCCTATCGCGTGCGCGGCCATCTCCACGCCAAGCTCGACCCGCTCGGCATCGCCGCCCAGCCCGACAACGACTACAACGAGCTGTCGCCGAAGTCCTACGGCTTCACCGAGGCCGACTACGACCGCAAGATCTTCATCGACAACGTCCTCGGCATGGAGTTCGCCACGCTCCGCCAGATGGTGGACATTCTCGAGCGGACCTATTGCTCGACGCTCGGCATCGAGTTCATGCACATCTCGAACCCGGCCGAGAAGGCCTGGATCCAGTCGCGCATCGAGGGCGCCGACAAGGGCGTGACCTTCACGCCGGAGGGCAAGCGCGCCATCCTCAACAAGCTGATCGAGGCCGAGGGCTTCGAGAAGTTCATCGACGTCAAGTACAAGGGCACCAAGCGCTTCGGCCTCGACGGCGGCGAGGCGCTGATCCCGGCGCTCGAACAGATCATCAAGCGCGGCGGCCAGCTCGGCCTCAAGGAAATCGTCTTCGGCATGGCCCATCGCGGCCGCCTGAACGTGCTCGCCCAGGTCATGGGCAAGCCGCATCGCGCGATCTTCCACGAGTTCAAGGGCGGCTCCTACAAGCCCGAGGACGTCGAGGGCTCCGGCGACGTGAAGTACCATCTCGGCGCTTCGGCGGATCGCGAGTTCGACCAGAACAAGGTCCACCTCTCGCTCACCGCCAATCCGTCGCATCTGGAAATCGTCAATCCCGTCGTCATGGGCAAGGCGCGCGCCAAGCAGGACGCGATCCTGGGGCGCACGCGCACCGAGATCGTGCCGCTCGAGGTGCGCGCCAAGGTCATGCCGCTGCTGATCCACGGCGACGCCGCCTTCGCCGGCCAGGGCGTCGTGGCGGAGTGTTTCGGCCTGTCGGGCCTGCGCGGCCACCGCGTCGGCGGCACCGTGCACTTCATCATCAACAACCAGATCGGCTTCACCACCAATCCGCGCCTGTCGCGCTCCTCGCCCTATCCGTCCGACGTCGCCAAGATGGTGGAGGCGCCGATCTTCCACGTGAACGGCGACGATCCGGAAGCGGTGACCTACGCGGCCAAGATCGCGGCCGAGTTCCGCATGACCTTCCACAAGCCGGTGGTGGTCGACATGTTCTGCTATCGCCGCTTCGGCCACAACGAGGGCGACGAGCCGGGCTTCACGCAGCCGATCATGTACAAGGTGATCCGCCAGCATCCCTCGACGCTGGAGATCTATTCCAAGAAGCTCGTCGCGGAAGGCACGGTCAGCCAGGCCGAGGTCGACGCGCGCAAGGCCGAATGGCGCAAGCATCTGGAAGACGAGCACGAGGCGGGTCAGGCCTACAATCCGAACAAGGCCGACTGGCTGGACGGCGCGTGGTCCGGCCTGCGCCGGGCCGAGCAGGAGGACGAGCCGCGCCGCGGCGTGACCGGCGTTCCCCTGAAGACGCTGCGCGAGATCGGCGGCAAGCTGTCGAAGGTGCCGGAGGGCTTCAACGTCCACAAGACGATCCAGCGCTTCCTCGACAACCGCTCCAACGCCATCGAAACCGGCTCGGACATCGACTGGGCGACGGGCGAGGCGCTCGCCTTCGGCACGCTCGTGACGGAAGGCTATCCGGTTCGGCTGTCGGGTCAGGATTCCGAGCGCGGCACGTTCAGCCAGCGTCACTCCGTGCTCTACGACCAGGAGGACGAGACGCGCTACGTGCCGCTCGCCAACCTCGCCAAGGGGCAGGCGATCTACGAGGTCATCAACTCGATGCTCTCGGAAGAGGCGGTGCTGGGCTACGAATACGGCTATTCGCTCGCCGAGCCGAACGCGCTGACGCTCTGGGAGGCGCAGTTCGGCGATTTCGTGAACGGGGCGCAGGTCGTGATCGACCAGTTCATCTCGTCCGGCGAAGCGAAATGGCTGCGCATGTCGGGCCTAGTCATGCTCCTGCCGCACGGCTACGAGGGCCAGGGTCCGGAGCATTCCTCGGCGCGTCTGGAGCGCTTCCTGCAGGCCTGCGCGCAGGACAACATGCAGGTCGCCAACATCACGACGCCGGCGAACTACTTCCATGCGCTGCGCCGCCAGGTGAAGCGCGACTTCCGCAAGCCGCTGATCCTCATGACGCCGAAGTCGCTGCTCCGCCACAAGCGGGCGGTGTCGGACCTCTCCGAAATGTCCGGCGACACGTCCTTCCACCGCCTCCTCTGGGACGATGCGGAGATGAAGAAGGACGCGGGCATCAAGCTCGTGAAGGACGCGAAGATGAAGCGCGTCGTGATGTGCACCGGCAAGGTCTATTACGACCTCTACGAGGAGCGCGAGAAGCGCGGCATCGACGACGTCTACCTGCTCCGGCTCGAGCAGCTCTATCCGTTCCCGGCCAAGGCCCTGATCGGCGAGCTTTCGCGCTTCAAGCAGGCGGAGATGGTCTGGTGCCAGGAGGAGCCCAAGAACATGGGCGCCTGGAGCTTCATCGATCCCTATCTCGAATGGGTGCTGGAGCATATCGGCGCCAGCAAGCGGCGCGTGCGCTATGCCGGCCGCGCCGCGGCGGCCTCGCCGGCCGCGGGCACCATGTCGAAGCATCTCTCGCAGCTCGCCGCCTTCCTCGAGGAAGCGCTCGGCTGAGCCGACCCGACGCAAGGGCTCCGGCAGATCCTGCCGGAGCCGCTTCCCATTTCGCAAGCCGCCCCCTTCGCTGAAAGAACGAGCATCCCGATGAGCACCGAAATCAAGGTCCCGACGCTGGGCGAATCCGTCACCGAGGCGACGGTCGGCCAGTGGTTCAAGAAGATCGGCGATCGCGTCGAGCAGGACGAGACGATCGCCGAACTCGAGACCGACAAGGTCACGGTCGAGGTTCCCGCGCCGGCCGCCGGCATTCTCGAGGACATCTCGGTGAAGGACGGCGAGACGGTCGCAGTCGGCGGCATTCTCGGCTCGATCGGCGCCGGCGACGGCGCGGCGGCCTCCAAGCCTGCCGCGGCACCCGCTCCCGCGCCGGCCGCCGCACCCGCACAGGCCGCAGCACCCACGCAGACCGCCGATTACGGCGGCGGCGCGAAGGCCGACCCGGCACCCGCCGAGGCCGGTTCATCCGCCGCGAAGGGTCCGGCCATGCCGGCTTCTCCCTCGGCCGGCAAGATCATGACCGAGAACAACCTGTCCGAGGGCGCCGTCGAGGGATCGGGCCGCCGGGGCCAGGTCCTGAAGGGCGACGTCCTCGCCGCGATCGCGCGCGGCGCGCCGTCTTCCACGCAGGAGAAGCCGGCCGCAGCACCCCGCGCGGCCTCGCCGGCCGCCGATGGCCCGCGCGAGGAGCGGGTGAAGATGACGCGCCTGCGCCAGACCATCGCCAGGCGTCTCAAGGACGCCCAGGACACGGCGGCCATGCTCACCACCTTCAACGAGGTGGACATGACGGCCGTCATGCAGCTGCGCGCCAAGTACAAGGATCTCTTCGAGAAGAAGCACAAGGTGAAGCTCGGCTTCATGGGCTTCTTCACCAAGGCGGTCTGCCATGCGCTGAAGGAGATCCCGGCGGTCAATGCCGAGATCGACGGCACCGATCTCATCTACAAGAACTATGCCCATATCGGCGTCGCGGTCGGGACCGAGAAGGGCCTCGTCGTGCCGGTCGTGCGCGATGCCGACCAGATGGGCATCGCCGAGATCGAGAAGGAGATCGGACGCCTCGGGCTTCTCGCCCGCGACGGCAAGCTCGGCGTCTCCGACATGCAGGGCGGCTCGTTCACGATCTCGAACGGCGGCGTCTACGGCTCCCTGATGTCGACGCCGATCCTCAACGCGCCGCAGTCGGGCATTCTCGGCATGCACAAGATCCAGGAGCGCCCGGTCGCCATCGGCGGCAAGGTCGAGATCCGGCCGATGATGTATCTGGCGCTCTCCTACGATCACCGGATCGTCGACGGCAAGGAAGCGGTGACCTTCCTCGTGCGCGTCAAGGATTCGCTGGAGGACCCGGAGCGGCTCGTCCTCGATCTCTGAGAGATCATGCCGACAGTCGCCTTTCGTCGGCGGCCTCCCGATCGTGATCTTTTGCGAAGGATCACGATCCGCCACGCTTTCCTGCTCTCGTCGGCGAGACGAGCGTGAGGATGATCATCGCTACGGACACCGTCATGGTTGATGGCGGCCCGATCGCGATGGAACGCACATGGGCGCGGTGGCTCGATGGCCATCGCGGCGATATGATGAGAGCTTGGAACGACATCGGGGCCGGTCGCCGACCCGAGGGGATCGCGTGATGACCTATCGCATCCAGCAGGCTCGCGCCGTCGACGGCCTCCGACTGGAGATCGTCTGGATCGATGGATTGAAGGGTGTGGTGGATTTCGGACGCTTCGTCCGTAAGGTGCCGGCCTCTGCGCCGTTGCGGGATCCCGCAGTGTTTCGCGACGTGCGGCTCTACGAATACGGACATTCCAACGATTGGATCGGTCACGACGGAGCAGACATCGATATCTGCCCGGATGTGCTTCGGGCGGAAGTGGATCCGGAAGCGGCGGCGTGGATCCGCCGCGTGGAAGCAGACGCGGATCGCCCGTCCGCAGCCGAGTAGCGGTTGAGCCGCAGCGATTGGCCGTCGCTTCCACGAGACGGTGGAGCGACTGTCCGATCGACACAGTTCGCACATTTTGGTCCGACGCGTGGCGCTTAGGCCGAGGAAAACTTATGACCCCATCGATCGACGCCTTCGCCGCCTGCGAGCTTGCGACGGAGAGAATGCATGGGTGATCGCGGCGTCCTTCTCGTCACCGGCGGATCGCGCGGCATCGGGGCGGCGGTGTGCCGGCTCGGGGCCAGGGACGGCTACGACGTCGTCGTGAACTACGCGGCCCGTAAGGATGCCGCCGAGGCACTGGTGGCGGAGATCGAGGCCGGCGGCGGGCGGGCCGTCGCGGTTCGAGGCGATGTCGGGGTCGAAGCCGACATCCTGTCGCTCTTCGAAGCCGCGGACCGGTTCGGGCGGCTCGCCGTTCTCGTCAACAATGCCGGGATCGTCGATCTGCCGCAGGCGCTCGCCGACATGAGTGCGGCGCGGCTGGAGCGGATGTTCCGCGTCAACACGATCGGCTCGATGCTCTGCGCCCGCGAGGCGGTCAAACGGATGTCCACGCGGCGTGGGGGCGCGGGCGGGGCGATCGTCAACCTCTCCTCGGCCGCGACCAAGCTCGGCGCGGCCGGCCAGTATGTCGACTACGCGGCCTCGAAGGGCGCCATCGACACGTTCACGATCGGGCTCGCCAAGGAACTCGCGACCGAGGGCATCCGCGTCACCGCCGTGCGTCCCGGCATCATCGAGACCGAGATCCACGCCTCCGGCGGGCTGCCCGACCGGGTGCGCGACATCACGCCGAGCCTGCCCATGCAGCGGCCGGGAACGGCGGAGGAGGTGGCCCGCGCCGTGCTCTGGCTCGCTTCGGAGGCGGCCAGCTATTCCACCGGCGCGATCCTCGACGTTTCGGGCGCCCGGGCGATTCTGCCCTAGATCAGGGATGATCGCCTGCTTCTGCCCGCAAAGGGCGCCAAATCCGAGGACCACAGCATGGACAGTTTCATTCCGCTTTCGACCGAACTCGCCCTTCTCGGCTGGTCCGTGGTGCTGCTTCTCGTCCATGTGGCCCTGCAGGGACAATTGGCGACCGCCGAGCGCGGCCTGGGCTGGAACGCCGGCGCCCGCGACGGCGAGGCCAAGCCCCTCGGTCCGATGGCCGGCCGCGCGGAACGGGCGTTGAAGAACTTTCAGGAGACCTATCCGGCCTTCGTCGCGCTGGCGCTCGGCCTTGCCGTCACCGGTCGCACCGGTGGCATCGGCGAGACCGGCGCATGGCTTTGGCTCGTCGCGCGGATCGTCTACATTCCGCTCTACCTCTTCGGCATTCCCTATATTCGCAGCCTCGCCTGGGCCGCGTCCCTGCTCGGGCTGGTGCTGATGCTCATCCGCTTTCTCTGAACCCTTTCCCATCCTTCAAAAAGAACGCGAACTCCCATGTCCGACACGCCATCCTACGATCTCGTCGTCATCGGCTCCGGCCCCGGTGGCTATGTCTGCGCCATCAAGGCCGCGCAGCTCGGCCTGAAGGTCGCCGTCGTCGAAAAGCGCAAGACCTACGGCGGCACCTGCCTGAACGTCGGCTGCATTCCGTCCAAGGCGCTGCTTCACGCGTCCGAAATGTTCGCGCAGGCGGGGCATTCCTTCGGCGAGCTCGGCATCAAGGTTCAGCCGGAGCTCGACCTCCCCGCCATGCTCGGCCACAAGGACAAGACGGTGAAGGCCAATGTCGACGGCATCGCCTTCCTCTTCAAGAAGAACAAGATCGACGGCATCATCGGAACGGGACGCATCAAGGCCGCCGGCACGGTCGAGGTGACCGCCGAGGACGGCGGGACGAAGGTGCTGCAGGCCAAGGCGATCTGCATCGCGACGGGCTCCGAGGTCGCGGGCATTCCCGGCGTCGACGTCACCTTCGACGAGACGACGGTGGTCTCGTCCGACCATGCGATCGCGCTGAAAGCCGTGCCCCAGCATCTCGTCGTCGTCGGCGGCGGGGTGATCGGGCTCGAACTCGGCTCGGTCTGGTCGCGCCTCGGGGCGAAGGTCACGGTCGTCGAATATCTCGGAAAGGTGCTCGGCGGCATGGATGCCGACATCTCCAACGCCTTCCAGAAGCTGCTCGCCAAGCAGGGCGTCGAGTTCAAGCTGAACGCCAAGGTGACGAAGGTCGAGAAAACCGGCGCGGGCGCTTCGGTGACGTTCGAGCCGGTGGCGGGCGGCGCGGCGGAAATCCTCGAAGCCGACGTCGTGCTCGTGGCGACCGGCCGCAAACCCTATACGGAGGGCCTCGGTCTCGGCGAGCTCGGCATCGCCATGGACAAGGCGGGCCGCGTCGAGATCGACGACCATTTCCAGACCAGCGTGAAGGGCGTCTATGCCATCGGCGACGTGGTGCGCGGGGCGATGCTCGCCCACAAGGCGGAGGACGAGGGGGTCGCGCTCGCCGAAATCCTCGCCGGACAGGCCGGGCACGTGAACTACGGGACGATCCCGTCCGTCGTCTACACCTCGCCCGAGGTCGCCTCCGTCGGCAAGACGGAAGAGGAGCTGAAGAAGGACGGCGTCGCCTATCGGACCGGCAAGTTCAACTTCACCGCCAACGGCCGCGCCCGCGCGATGATCGCGACGGACGGCTTCGTGAAGATCCTCGCGGATGCCGCGACCGACCGGGTGCTGGGCGTCCACATTCTCGGCCACAGCGCCGGCGACCTCATCGCGGAAGCGGCGGTTCTGATGGAGTTCGGCGGCTCGGCCGAGGATCTCGCCCGCACCAGCCATGCCCATCCGACCCTGTCGGAGGCCGTGCGCGAGGCGGCCTTCGCGGCCTTTTCCGGCAAGCCGATCCACGCCTGAGGCGGTCCGGCGGGATCGATTCGATCCCGTCCGGGGCGTTCACCAACGAAGAAGGGCCCGGGGCGGACAGCCTCGGGCCCTTCTTCGTTGGTGCATCGTCCGTGCCGAAGGACCGATCAGCCCTTCTCGCCGGAGATCCCGGGCATGGCCACGGTGTCCGCGGTGATGATCGGGGTCGAGGTCCCGGAATCGGCGGTGTTGTTGTGGCCGCGGCATTCGGCCAGCGCCGGCGCGGAGGCGGCGGCGAGGAGGCCGAGGGCGAGGGTCGCGCTCATCCATGTCTTCATGCTGCAAATCTCCTGTGGCTGGGTCGTCCGGAGAAGTCTGTGCCTCGCAGACGGGTCGGGCAAGAGCTGCGCGTTCACGATGACGGGAGTCCGCCCCGGCCGGCTCGCCCGTTCCGCCCGGAGCCTGCCAAGCCTCGCCATGCCCGGCCAACTCCCGTGACGCCCGGCCGGTGCCGGGCGATCGTCTCGACGCGAGGTCGGAACGGCGTTATCGCGGTGGCGTTCTGCAGGAGTACCAGCGCCATGCAACCGCCTTCCGTTCAGACGTCGTCGCGGCCCTTCGAGTTTCGCACCGTTCCCGCCATCGCGGTCGAATGGTCGGGGGCGCAGCGGCTCGGCGCACGCCTCGCGCCGCGCTTCGCCCCGCGTCGGGCGCTCCTCGTGACCGATCGGGGCCTCGTCCAAGCGGGCCTCATCGAGCCGATCGCAGGAGATCTCCGGGCGCATGGCTTTTTTGTCGCGGTCTTCGATCGGGTCGTGGCCGATCCGCCGGAGACGGTGCTTCTCGCCTGCGTGGACGAGGGGAAGGCGGCGGGCGCCGACATCGTGATCGGGATCGGCGGCGGGTCCTCGCTCGACGTCGCCAAACTCGCCGCCGTGCTCCTCGCCGCCGACCAGCCCCTGTCGGCGCTCTACGGAATCGACCGGATCGCCGGATCGCGCCTGCCGCTCGTTCTCCTCCCCACGACCGCCGGCACGGGTTCGGAGGTGACCAACATCTCGATCCTCACGACGGGGGAGACGACCAAGACGGGCGTGGTCGCGCCGCAGCTCTATGCCGACCACGTGCTGCTCGATGCCGAGCTGACCTTGGGCCTTCCCGCGATTCACACGGCTGCGACGGGGATCGACGCCATGGTGCACGCGATCGAGGCCTATACGAGCCGCCACCGCAAGAATCCCGTGTCGGATGCGCTGGCTCGGGAGGCTCTGCGGCTGCTCGCGGCCCATCTCGTGCCGGCGTGCCGCGACGGCTCGAACCGGCCGGCGCGGGAGGCCATGCTTCTCGGCGCGATGCTGGCGGGGCAGGCCTTCTCCAATGCGCCGGTGGCCGCCGTCCACGCACTGGCCTATCCGCTCGGCGGCCGCCATCACATCCCGCACGGTCTCTCCAACGCGCTCATGCTGGGGCCGGTGCTCGCATTCAACGCCTCGGCGGCAGGGCCCCTCTACGCCGAACTCGCCACCGTGATCGGCGCCGGAAGCGGGCCCGGTGCGGAAGCGGGGGCCGAAGCCTTCATCGCAGCGATGACGAGATTGATGGACGAGAGCGGCGCGCCGCGTCGGCTGCGCGATGTCGGCGTGACGCAGGATGGACTGCCGCTTCTGGCCGCCGATGCCATGCAGCAGACACGGCTCCTCCAGAACAATCCGGTCGAGGTCACGCCGTCGGACGCGCTGGCGCTCTACCGCCAAGCCTTCTGACGCGACGCAGCCGCGGGCTCGACGTGATCGACGGGCTCCGGGACGTGACAGGAAGCCGCCGTGACAAGACAGGGGCTGCGGCAAAGACGGGCCGAGACTGAAATCCGTTCTCGCCGACGGGTGGCAGCTTTCATTCGGCCGACTGACATAACGTCGCGGAAATTTCAAACGTACAACTTACGAACACGCCAATGTTCTTGATTTAACACTGCCGAAGGGGTTCTTTGTCCGTCATATAAGCATTATTTCTTATTTCTTACGTGAATGCTAAATTTGTACACATATCTTTGCGTAATGGCCGGGTCGAGGATCGTCTATGGAAAAATCAGACGCGTGGCTCTTGACCGAGACCCTGAACGTTCAGCATGGGCAGGCCGATCCGTTTTCCGCTGCGATCCGTGCGACACGCATGCCCATGATCGTCACGGATCCTCACGGGGTCGACAATCCCATCATCTTCGCCAACGATGCCTTTCTGGAGATGACGGGCTACAGCCGACCAGAGGTCAACGGTCGCAATTGCCGCTTCCTCCAAGGTCCCGACACCGACCCGGCGACGGTTCGCAAGATCCGCGACGCCCTCGCCCGGGGAGAGGACATCGCGGCCGACATCCTGAACTACCGGAAGGACGGAACGTCCTTCTGGAATGGTCTCTACATCAGTCCCGTGCACGACATGCACGGGAAGATTCAGTACTTCTTCGCCTCGCAGATCGATGCGAGCGAGCGCAAGCGGCTTGAACTGAACGCGATCAATCTCCAGAGCGACCTGGAGCGACTCGTTTCGATCCGGACGCGAGAGCTCGAGGATGCCCTCGATTCCAGCACGCGCCTCGTCGCCGAGTTCGACCAGCGCGTGCGAACCCGCACGAAAGAGCTCGAAGAGGCGCTGTCCACCAGTCATCTGCTTCTGCATGAGGTCGATCATCGTGTGAAGAACAATCTCCAGATGATCAGCGCCATGCTGATGCTCCAGTCGATGAGCATTCCGGACGAGAAGATCAAGAATACGCTGCAGGAGATGTTGGAGCGGGTCGAGGCGATGGGCCTCGTGCACAAGCGTCTCTACCAGTCCGAAAGCATCACGGATTTCGATCTCGGCGAATTCACGCGAGAGATCGCGGCCAATCTCGTCGGTGCGTCGGGACGAAGCGACATCGACCTGATCCTCGAGACGCAGATGATCAAGATCAAGGCGGACGATGCGGCATCGGTGGCCCTGGTGATCAACGAAATGATCACGAATGCCTTGAAGCATGCGTTTCCGGCGGGACGATCCGGCGATCTCAGGGTCAGCGTCAGGCCCATCGAGGCGGCCTACGAGATCGCCATCCAGGACAACGGCATCGGAATGCACCATTCGACCTCGCGGGGAACCGGGTTCGGCCATACGCTGATCGAAACATTGGTTCGCCAACTGCGCGCCAGCATCGAGTGGATCCCCATTTCTCCGGGCACGTGTGTTAGGTTCATGCTTCCGATTCATTGATAGCCATCCCGGGCATGAACGCACCCAGCTTGCAGATTCTGATCGTCGAGGATCAACTCCTGATCGCCCGGCAAGTCGAAATGATCGCATCGGCGGCGGGGCATTCCGTCGTCGGGATCGCAACGACCCTCGGCGAGGCCTGCCGCCTGGCGATCGAGGCGGAACCCGATATCGCCTTCGTGGATCTCAGCCTGGCCGACGGGGTCACCGGCCCGGCCATCGGCCAGTTCATTCACCAGAACTGCAAGACCAAGGTCGTCTACACGACGGCGAACGTGCGACGCCTGCCCGAGGATTTCGCCGGAGCGTTCGGCGTGTTGGAGAAGCCCTTCACGAAGGGCGATCTCCTCTCGGCCCTCGCTTATCTCGTCGCGGCGATCCGAGGCGTGCACAGGCCCGAAACGATCTCGAGCCGATTGAGGCTGCCCCGGACGAACCTTCTGGTCGCCGAGGAGATCGGCTGAACCGAGCGCCGGCGATCCGCGCGCTCCCGCCGGCCTCGAGGGCATTTCGAGATGTCCCGGGCGTCGAGGATGTCCTCACGCTGCGCCCGCCTCGCGTCGCGCCGAACGTTGCGCAAACGACGCGACCGGCCGATCGGTCCGGGATGGCGCCGAGGATCGGCGCCGCGGCGCCGGGAGCCCAGGGCGTCTTCGGCCTTCCCCGCTGCCCCGTTCCGTTCTCGGGCCCCGTGCTTCGCCGGCGATCAGTCCGCCCGCGTCACCCTGTAGCCGGCCTTGCGCAGCAGCTCGACGAGGCCGGTCCGACCGGGAAGATGCAGCGCGCCCACCGCGACGAACGTGCCGCCATCCGCCGAGAGGATCGGCTGCAGGCGCTCCGCCATGAGGACGTTTCGCTTCTCCACGATGCGATCCTCGAACTCGGCATAGGCGGCGACCGATTCGGCCGGGACGTCCGAGAGCGGCATCGCGGCTTCCGCCACGGCCGAGATCATCGCGATGTCGCCGGACAGGTAGAGCTCGATCATGGATTCGAAGATGCCCGGCATGTCGGGCTTCAGCTCCAGCATGGCGAGAAGGCTCGAGACCTGGAGGTCCATCGAGAGCGAGGCCATGGCCTCGACCTGCTCGATCGCCGTTTCCAGACCGAGCACCGGCTTGCCCGCCGCCTTGGCGCGGCTCGCGAGCGAGACGTCGAGGACCTCCGCGCCGCTTTCCTGCCGGGCGGCCTCGCAGGGCGGCAGGAGCAGGCCGACGGAGAAGAACCAGGGCTGAAGCCGCTCCACGGAGCCGAAGGGAATGCCGTATTCGTCGAGCTTCGCCTCGATGCGGGTTCTCACCTCGGGCGCCAGATAGTCGTCGAGCGTCTTGCCGGCCGGAAGCGTCAGGAGATCGGGCCGGGCGAGAACGGCAAGGCTCGCGTCCTTGCCGCCGAGAATGTCCGTGGTCTCGATGACCAGCCGATCGGCGCCCGCCAGAGCCGCGTCCGCCTGCGGCTCCAGCGCCAGCACGCGCGGATCGGTCATGTGCATGGTGCCGTAGAGGAAGGAAGGCTTGAGCCCCTCGCGCTCCACGCGGAAGAGCTTTCCCCGACCGTTCGGCTCGGCTTCCGCCTCGGCGGCGAGCGGCGCAAGGCGCTCGGAGCCTTCGAGCCGGGACAGAAGGCTCTCGGCGCGGCAATCGGCGCCCGATGCGGGTTTCGGCGTCTGCGCGCGCGCGGGCAGGACGAAGCCGGCGACGAGGACGGCCGCGAGGAGCAGCGCGGGAAAGCCGAGGGCGAGGGCGAGGACCCCGCGCCGGACCCGCTCGAGGCCGGGTCGAAGGCTCGCCGACGAGGGCAGGACCCGATCGGACAGGCGCGCCGGGACGAAACGGCGCGGGGGGAGAATCGTCGGCATGGGCGAGGTCCGCGGAGAGAAGTCATTCAAAGCTTAGGGCCGCAATGCGACCAAAGCCTGAAGATGGCCTTGCCCATTCGATGGAGGATGCCTTTCCGCCTGCCTGCGGTGCCGCGCGCCGCCGTCAGCGGCGGGCGCGGGGATGGGCGCTCTCGTAGACCTCCATCAACCGTGCGCCGTCGACCCCGGTATAGACCTGGGTCGTCGACAGGCTGGCATGGCCGAGAAGATCCTGGATCGTGCGGAGATCACCGCCCTTGGCCAGAAGATGCGTCGCGAAGGAGTGGCGCAGAGCGTGCGGCGTCGCGGTCTCGGGAAGGCCGAGATAGCCTCGGAGCTTCTGCATCTCGCGCTGGACGATCTGCGGCCGGAGCGGGCCGCCGCGCGTGCCCCGGAAGAGCGGCTCGCCCGCGACGAGATCGAAGGGGCAGAGGCGACGATAATCCGCCACGGCGGCGAGCACGACCGGCAGCAGCGGCACCAGCCGCTCCTTGCCGCCCTTGCCGGTGACGCGGAACGAGCGCGCGGCCGGGTCGGCCAGCGCATCGCCGGGCAGGTCCAGAGCTTCCGAGATGCGCAGGCCGCAGCCATAGAGAAGCGTCATCACGGCCGAGTTGCGCGCGGAGACCCAGGGCAGCGTGCCGAGCGCGCCGCCGTCTTCCGCCACCGCCAGCGCATCGCCGACGCTCAAGGGGCGCGGCAGGCTTTTGGGTTGCTTGGGCGCGCGCATGGCGCGGGGACCCGCCGCGGAGGCGAGGCCCCGTTTCTCGAGGTGACGCACGAAGGAGCGCACGCCCGCCAGCCCGCGGCCGAGCGTCTTCGCGCCCGCGCCGTCGCGACGCCGATCCGCAAGAAACGCCCGCAGATCCGACGGCTTCAGGTCCGCGAGATCGCCGAGCGACGCCGGACGCCCGTGATAGCCGGTGAGAAAGCCGAGGAACTGCCGGACGTCCCGCTCATAGGCCTCGACGGTGTTGGGACTCGCGCGGCGCTCCTCCTCCAACGCGCGCAACCAATCCCCCTTGTGCCCGAGAAGGTCCGGCGTCGCGCAGATCAGGAACGGCTGTGTCATGGCGGGATCGCTTCTCGGTCGAAGGTCGGGGCGGGCAACGCGTTGCCGAAGGCGGAACAGGCTGCCGCAGCATGATGCGCGACGCATTACGCTCCCGTGAAGGCCATGGCACTGCCACGAAGGACACCGGCCTCGCGTCACGAGAAGAGCACCGCCCGAGGCATCGGCTCGCCACGTGACGAGATGGGCGCCGCGCTGCAGGAAAGGCCAAGCGGCGGCGCGTCGCCCGGCGGACATTCCGTGCCGGAGGGAACGCTCGAACCCGCATGGAGTTGGTGACGCGACGGGATGCGCGAGCGCGCCTTTGGCGCAGACGACGCTGCCCCCGACCCACCTGGAAAGGACACCATCATGAAACGTCATGCAAACGCGGTCTGGCACGGCGCCCTCGGCGACGGCAAGGGCACGATCACCACGCAGTCGGGCGCTCTCTCCGAGCACGGCTATTCCTTCAAGGCGCGATTCGAGGACGAGAGCGGCAAGTCCGGCACCAATCCCGAGGAGCTGCTCGCCGCAGCCCATGCCGGCTGCTTCGCGATGCAGCTCTCCCACTTCCTCGCCGAAAACGGCACGCCCGCGACGAGCTTGAACGCCCGCGCGGTGGTGAGCGTCGAACAGGTGTCCGGCGGGTTCGAAATCAAGCAGAGCACCATCACGCTGGAAGGCGAGGTTCCCGGTGTCGACGACGCCACGTTCCAGGCGCTCGCCCGGAAGGCGAAGGAGGGATGTCCGGTGTCGAAGGCCCTCGGCGCGATCGAGGTGACGCTGGACGCCCGCCTGGTCTGACGATTCCGTCGATCCGAAAGGATCGGGGAACGAGCGAGCGGGTGGCCGGCAAGGCCGCCCGTACGGCGCACGAAGTGCCGCTTCTGCCGGGATCACGGCACGCTTTCCGCGCTTTGGCATGTCCTCCTGGGTGTCATGTTTCCGACACGGTGCGGGATCGCCTTGGCGCCGTCGGTCTGATTTTGCGTGTTAGAACAGCNCGACGACCTGCAGGATGTCGCGCAGGTGCGCAGGCGTTTGAGCCGTGCCGACAGGCGCTTTCCGCGCTTTGGCATGTCCTCCTGGGTGTCATGTTTCCGACACGGTGCGGGATCGCCTTGGCGCCGTCGGTCTGATTTTGCGTGTTAGAACAGCGCCTTACGAAATTTGCGCTGTTGGCGTCGATTTCCTGATTTTGGTTGTTGACTTGGTTTGGGTGGTTATCCTATAAACCGCTCATCGACGGGGCGGCGCCGGCGGCGAGCGAAAGAGTTCGCTCTTGTGTCAGCGGATCGAAGTGATCTGGCCTTGTTGAGTGTGATTGAAACGATCCGAGATCATCGGGATGTTTCCAGGATTTTTTGCGGCTGACGCTGCATGGATCCGCCGGCGGAGTTTTCCGCCGTGTTTTTTGACAATTGCAGAGATGAGAAGAAAGAGAGACGTGGGCGGCGGTTAGCTTCTTACGGGGTCTTGGGGGTCGCTTCCTTGGTGGCTT
>NZ_LMQT01000023.1 GCF_001424685.1 Aureimonas sp. Leaf454 | reverse complement strand
TCGGACATGGCCGCGACGGCGCGCGTCACGACGTTGCCGCCCTTCTCGGCCTCCTTCTGCGCCAGGAAGGCCGCGGCGCGGGCGTCGTCGGCGCTCTGGGCCGTCTGGCCGACGCCGCGCGTCACCTCCGACAGGGCAGCGACGGTCTCCTCCAGGCTGGCCGCCTGCTGCTCGGTGCGCTGGGAGAGGTCGCCCGCGGCGACCGTGATCTCGTTGAGGCCGACGCGCATCGTGCCGACGGCCGCGACGACCGAGCCGATCGTGGCCTCAAGCTGAGAGACCGAACCGTTGAACTTCGCGCGGATGGGTTCGAACTCGGGAGCCACGGCCTTTTCCATGCGGACGGTGAGGTCCCCGGAAGAAAGGGCGTCGAAGCCTGCTTCCACGAGATGGACGAAGGCCTTGAGGTCCTCGGCCTTGGCGCTGTCGATGGCGGACTGGTGGTCGCGCTGCTCCGCCTGCGCCCGTTCGGTCGCGGCGGCTTCCTTTTCGAGGCGCCTGTTCTGGACCGCCGCGTCCTTGAAGACCTGCACGGCTTTCGCCATCGCGCCGACCTCGTCGCCGCGGGTCTGGCCGGAGATCTCGGTCTCGAGCTCGCCGTTCGCGAGCTCCGCCATCTTCTCGCGAAGGACGTTCAGCGGTCCCGTAATGCCCTTGGAGGAGATCCAGAGGGCCGCGACGAGACCGAGAAGCGCACTCGCTGCCGTGCCGCCGATGAGGAGGTAGGAGTTCGCGTAGGATGCGTCCGTCAGCTCGGCCGCCATCGCGTCGACGCGTTTGATCGTCTCGTCGTTCAGCGCGGTGATCTTGGTGGACAGGTCGACGATCTTGACGTCGACCGTTTCCATCAAAGCGATGGCCGCCTCGTTTTGATTGGCCACACCCAAGGCGGCAGCCTTGGTCGCTTCCTCCGCGATGCTATTGAAGACGGCGCGAAGCTCGTCCACCTGAACTTGCTTGTCCGCCAAGCGAGCATAAACGGCGTCGATGTAGGTCTTGCCCTTATCGATGGCATCCGCCGCGGTCTTTGCGGCCGCCGCAGACTTAGCTGGCTCGTTGGTGGTGATCGCTCGGTAGACGCTGTAGCCAATCGTGTTCGTCATGCGGTTCAGGCGCGCGAGATAAAGCGTCGACTTGTCGAGTTTCTCGATCATCTCGGAGTAGCGGTCATCGGCGCTGCGGATGACGCTTGCCGCGTAGAGGGAGGCCAAGAAGCCAATCAGGCTGATGACGATGGCGATCGAGGCGATCTTCGTCGTAATCCGGAATTGGCTCAGCATTGAGATGATCCTTCGAGCGCATTGATGCAATCAGTAGGCGTCAAAATGATTTCTCATCTTATAATGAAATCTCCATCACTTCCGAATTGAACGGCACGTGGAAAAATTTCTCCTTGGAATGGTCTTTTTGATTCTGTGGAGGATGTCGGAAACTCTGGGGAAGAAGCGCCGGCCTGAAGAGATCGTCGCAAAGCCGAGGCAGGTCGACCTGCTGTCGTCGCAGGGTCGCCCGACGGCAAAAGCCTTCCGCATGATCGCGAACCCGGACGTGTCGAAACGGCGGTCGGATCTGCGCCCGCAGGCTGCCGATGGCTCTGGGTTCGTCGGAGAAGCCGCCGTGCTCAGCTGCCGGACGCTCCCGGCGCCGTCGCCGCTTCGGCCAATGTCCATCGGATCGCATGCGCTGCCGGTGTGCCGGGTATGGCGAGGTCGCGCACGGCGGTCATGTGGTCGGTCGCGGGAAGCCGTTCCAGTCTCGCAGCGACCGACTGCAGCGTCAGATGGTCCGTCATGCGGCGGGCCTGTTCGTGGAACGGTGATGTCTCCCACTCGCCGACGGCGACGCAGATCTTCGCGGTCGTCCGGAAGCCGGCTCCCAATGGCGACCATCGCTGCACTTCGCCGTCCGTGAGGCCGATGAGGTCCTGCAGGAACGAGCTTTGCAGCGGTGCCAGGTCGTAGAGCCCGCTGAGGAGCAGCGCGGACCGGATCGGCGGAACGTCCGCGTCGGAACAAAGGAGCCAGCAGCAGAGATGGGCTCCGGCCGAATGGCCGCTGACGGACAGAGCCGCCGGATCGCCCCCGTAGCGTTCGATATGGTCGGCCACCCAGCGAAGGGCGCGCCGCACCTGGTCCACGATGTGCGCCATCCGAACGCCCGGCATCAAGGCGTGGTCGATGACGACGGCGATGGCCCCGTCCGGCAGGACGGCTTCCGCGATGAAGGAGAAGTCCTCCTTGGCGAACATCCGCCAGTAGCCGCCGTGCACGAAGACGTGGACGGGGGCCGGGCAGGGGCCGGCTTCCGGCAGAAACACATCGAGCGTTTCTCCCGCGCCGGGGCCGTAGGGCACGCCGAGGACCGACCGACGACGCAGGCGTGTCGCCGCGCTGGTCTCGGCATAGCCCGAGACGAGCTTGTCGAAGTCGGCGACGTGATCCCGGGTGCGGAAGAGATCCGTGGCCGGCGCCATCAGAAGGAAGCCGCGATGTATTTGGGTTCCAGATAGTCGAGCACGCCGTGATGGCCGCCTTCCCGGCCGAGACCGCTCTGCTTCACGCCGCCGAAGGGGGCCGCCGGGTCGGAAACCAGACCCCGATTGATCGCGATCATCCCCGCCTCCATCCGGCCGGCAACCCTCAGGGCTCGCTTCATATCGCCCGTGAAGATGTAGCTGGCCAGGCCGTATTCCGTGTCGTTGGCAGCCTCGATCACCTCGTCCTCCGTCTCGAAGCGCGCCAGGGCGGCGACGGGTCCGAAAATCTCCTCGTGCATGAGAAGGGCGTCGGGCGAAACATTGCCGAGAACCGTCGGGGGATAGAAGTAGCCCGTTCCCGCCGGCGCGGTTCCCCCTTGCAGAAGATCCGCGCCGCGCGACGTCGCGTCCATCACCAGTCGGTGGATCTTCTCGACGGCCTTCCTCGTGATCATCGGACCGCATTGCGTCGCCGCGTCGGTGCCGGGGCCGATCCGCAAGGCGGCCATGCGGGCGACGAGGCCGGAGGCGAAGCGCTCGTAGATCCCGCTCTGCACGTAGAAACGATTGGCCGCCGTGCAGGCTTCGCCGGCATTGCGCATCTTGGCGATCATCGCGCCGTCGAGCGCAGCCTCGAGGTCCGCGTCGTCGAACACGACAAACGGTGCATTGCCGCCGAGCTCCATCGCACAGCTGACGACGGTCCTGGCCGCCTCGGCCAGAAGCACCCGGCCGATGCCGGTCGATCCGGTGAAGGAGAGCTTGCGAACGCGGGGATCGTCCAGCATCGCGGAGACGACGGGGCCCGGCTGGGAGGTCGTCACGACGTTGACCACGCCGTCGGGCACGCCGGCTTCCCGGTAGAGTTCGGCGAGCGCATAGGCTGTCAGGGGCGTCTCGCTCGCCGGCTTCAGCACCACGGTGCAGCCCGCGGCCAAGGCCGGCGCGATCTTGCGCGTGGCCATGGCGGCTGGAAAATTCCAAGGGGTGACGAGGACCGCGATGCCCATCGGTGCATAGTCGACGAGGATGCGGTTGGAGCCCGAAGGCGCCGTGCCGAGATCGCCCGTGATGCGAACGGCTTCCTCCGCATTCCAGCGGAAGAACTCGGCGGCATAGGCGACCTCGCCCTTGGCGTCCGCGAGCGCCTTCCCGTTTTCCAGCGAGATCAGGGTGGCGAGCAGGTGCGAGCGTTCGATCATGAGTTCGAAGCAGCGGCGCAGGATCTCGGATCGTTCGCGCGGCGACTTTGCGCGCCAGGCCGGTGCCGCCCGATGAGCCGCGTCGACGGCCGCCATGGCGTCCTCGATCCCGGCGTCGGCGACATCGGCGATGACCCGCTCGGTCGATGGGTCGACCACCGCAATGGTGCCGGCGGTCGGCCGCCACGCGCCGCCGATGAAGAGCCCCCTGGCGAACGGCGTGCAGTCGACGGCGCCGGGCATCGCATCGACGGGCGTAGGAGAAATGACGTTCATGGGTCCGGTCCTCGTGTTGTGGCTAGCCGACGGCCCGGCGATCGCCGTCATAGGCGGCTCTGACGAGCTGCTTCATGGCGCCGAGATCGATGGAGCGTGGGTTGTTCTTGATGAGGCGCTCGATGCCGAGCGCCTGTTCGGCAGTCCAGTCGCACCGATCCTCGGCAAGGCCGAGTTCGCGCAAGGATCCGGGAATTCCGATGGCGGCGAAGATCGTGTCGATCCTCTCGATGACGCGCTGGGCGAGCTTCTCCGGCCCTTGGCCGTCGCCCGACAGGCCCATGGCGGCGGCGATCCGAACGAGTTCCGGCAGGCTGGCGGAGCGGTTGAAAGTCATCACGAACGGCAGGAGCGTCGCGACGCCGAGACCGTGCGCCGTGTGCGTGACCGCCCCGACCGGATACTGAAGGGCGTGCGCCGCGGCCGTGCCGGCCGTGCCGAACGCGCAACCGGCGGCCAGCGCACCCATCATGACGTCCGCTCTGGCCGCTTCGTCGCTCCCGTCCTTGCAGGCGCGCTCGAGACTTCTGGAAAGGAGTTCGATGGCAAGGAACGCGAAATGGTCGGTCAGGGCGCTCTTTCCGACGAAGACGTGATCCTGAGCCAGTTGCGCGGACGGCTCCCTCGTCCGGGCCATGAACGCTTCGATCGCGTGCGTCAGAGCGTCCGCGCCCGCGATCGCGGTCAGCGAAGCGGGGCAGGACATGGTCAGGTCCGGGTCGCAGATCGCCGAGCGGGGAATGAGATGCGGACTGGAAATGCCGACCTTCAGCAGGCGGTCGGGGTCGGACAGCACCGCGACGGGCGTGACTTCCGATCCGGTCCCGGCCGTGGTCGGAACCGCGATGACGGGTAGGACGGGACCGGGAACCTTGCCCTCTCCGTAGTAGTCGCTCGGCGAGCCGCCGTGCGCCAGCAACAGCGCCGCGCATTTCGCCATATCGAGGCAGCTGCCGCCGCCGATGCCGGCGACGATGTCGGGCGCGAAGGAGCGGGCCTTCTCCGCACAGGCCCGCGCCGAGTCGCGTGGAACGTCGGGCTGGACCTCGTCGTCGATGCGGACGGCCAATCCATGCGCCTCGAGATCGGCGATCATCGCCCGAAACACGGGATCGGCGCTCATCCGCGAATCCGTGCAGACCAGAACCCGCGTGCCCAGGCGCGCGGCAATCCGCCCGAGGGCCGCGCGTTGTCCCTTCCCGAAGAGAATTTCGCCGGGGAGTCGAAGGGCTGCGAAGAGCGTCATCTCGGTGGCTTTCTGGCTGTTCCGGGCGGGACACCCGGTGCAACTGCAAAAATCATATCCTATACGATATCGTATTGAATGCGTGCGACCATCGTGTTAAGTCGTGCTTATTGTCAAGAGGTGAGAATGCGTAACGCTTCGTACTCAGATGCTTCCAAGCCAGCGGCGCCGATCCAGCGGTCGGCCAGCCTCGCCAACGAGGTCTACGAGACGATCTATGCCCAGCTCATGGCCTTGAAGATCGCGCCGGGCACGCGGATCACCGTCGACAGCTTGGTGCGTGAACTCAATGTGTCGCAGACGCCGATCCGCGAGGCGCTCGGGCGGCTCGAGGGCGAGGGGCTTGTCATCAAGACCCATCTCGTCGGCTACAGCGCGGCGCCCCAGGTGACCCAGAAACAGTTCGAGGAGCTCTACGAACTCCGGCTTCTTCTCGAGCCGCATGCCGCGGCGGATGCGGCGGGTCGGATGACGGACGCTTCGCTCGTGGCTTTGACGGATGCCGCGGGCGTGATGGAGCGGCGGGGCGGCGGGCCGGACGAGCGCGTCCGCTATTCGCTCTTCGCGCGCCACGACGCGGTGTTTCACGACATGGTCGTCGGCATCGCCGGCAACGAGCTGATCCGAACCACCCTCGGACACCTCCACACCCACTTCCATATCTTCCGCCTCATGTACCACGCGCGCGTCACCGAGGAGGCGCTCGAAGAGCACGAGCGCATTCTCGATGCCTTGAAGGCCAGGGATGCGAAAGCGGCCGAGACGGCGATGCGCGAGCACATCATGCGATCGCGGGATCGCCTCCGGCCGGCCTTCGAGGATGCGCCGTGACGGCGGGCCTCGTCTTCGTCGCCTCCGACGCCGTCGGCGCGGCCTTCGCGATCGCGGGTGGCCGCGAGGCGTCTGAAAGGACGCGGCGGCTTTCGAACTGAATCCCAAGGTCCCGCAGAGGACCTGGGGTCAACGCTTCATACAGGGAGGAAACGACAATGACATTGAAACAGATAACGGCCGTCGCGGCCGGCGTGCTGCTCCTGGCGGGCGCCGCCGTGGCGCAAGAGAAAAAGACGATCGCCGTGTCCATTCCAGCGGCCGATCACGGCTGGACGGCCGGCGTCGTCTATCATGCGGAGGCTGCGGCCAAGGAGATCGAGGCCGCCTATCCCGGCATCGACGTCGTGGTGAAGACGTCCCCCTCGGCCGCCGCCCAGGTCGGCGCCATCGAGGATCTGGCGGCCGGCGGCCAACTGGACGCCCTCGTGATCCTGCCGCACAGTTCGGAAGAACTGACGGGTCCGGTGCAGACGTTGAAGAAGGACGGCCTCTTCGTCACGGTCGTCGACCGCGGCCTCACCGATCCCACCATTCAGGACCTCTACGTCGCCGGCGACAACATCGCGGTCGGCGGCACGACGGCGAAGTTCCTCGTCGACAAGCTCGGCGGCAAGGGCGACGTGGTCGTTCTGCGCGGCATCCCGACGGTCATCGACGACGAGCGCATCAAAGGCTTCGAAGACGTACTGAAAGGTTCGGAGATCAAGATCCTCGACATCCAGTACGCCAACTGGAACAGCGACGATGCGTTCAAGCTGATGCAGGATTACCTCGCCAAATATCCCAAGATCGACGCCGTCTGGGCCAATGACGACGACATGCTGATGGGTGTTCTCCAGGCCATCCAGCAGTCGAGCCGCACCGACATCAAATACGCTCTCGGCGGCAACGGGATGAAGGAGATCATCGAGAAGGTCATGGCCGGCGATGCGATGACGCCGATCGAGACGCCGTATCCGCCATCGATGATCAAGACCGCGATCTACCTGACCGCCGCCAACCTCACCGGTCAGGTGCCCGTGCGTGGCAGCGTCAAGCTCGACGCGCCTCTCATCACAAAAGAGAACGCCAAGGAATACTACTTCCCGGATTCCCCGTTCTGACATCCGTCGGATCCAGCGGCGTGCGGGACGGTATGCCCGCACGCACGCATCATCAGAGGCCAAGCGAGGACCCAAAATGCCAGCCAAGAAAATCCTGATGCTCGTCGGCGAGTTCAGCGAGGAATACGAGATCTTCGTTTTCGAGCAAGCGATGCACGCCGTCGGTCACACCGTGCATGTGGTATGCCCGGATAAGAACGCGGGCGATATCCTGAAGACGTCGCTCCACGACTTCGAGCGGCTTCAAACCTATACCGAGAAGCCGGGGCACGACTATGTGCTCAACAAGACCTTCTCCGAGGTGCGGCCTGAAGACTACGACGCGGTCTATGCCGCCGGTGGCCGCGGACCGGAATACATCCGCATCGACAAGCGCGTGCAGGCGATCGTCCGGCATTTCCACGAAGCGGGCAAGCCGATCTTCACCATCTGCCATGGCGTGCAGATCCTGATCGCCGTCGACGGCGTGGTGCGCGGCAAGAAGGTTTCCGCCTTGAAGTATTGCGAGCCGGAGGTGACCCTGGCGGGCGGCGAATACGTCGATCTCGGACCGACGGAGGCGATCGTCGACGGCACCATGGTGTCGGCGAGCGGATGGACGGCGCTGGCCGCCTTCATGCGCGAGTGCCTGAAGGTCCTGGGGACCGAGATCCGACACAACTGACGGTCCCGGAGGGAGGGCCTCGGTGGGCGCTTCGCTGGCGGCGCCCGCCGCGCGTTCCCTCCGGCTCGATCGAAGGCGGGAGGGGATGCGGCGCGCCCCCTCGGCAGCGCGCGGATCGGCGGGCGCCGGAGCCTGCCGTGGCCGCGCGTGCCTGGCCGCGCAAATCGTCCCGAACGGAACGAGACCTTGTGGATCAGGGTCGATCGACGTCCGTCGGGCCCTTGATATTCGAACGGTTTCGGGGCGTTGTTCGCTTCGGTCAGATCGTAAGTTATCCTTCGAAAATATGTGGGGAAGGGTCGATGGTCGTGAATTGGAGCAAAGCGCTCGACGGGAGATCCCTTGCAGCCTCGACGGCAGCTTCGGGTGCCGGGATCGCCGCCGAATGAGCGGCGGGCGCGTCGACCTGTCTCCCGTGATCTCGGTCGAAGGTCTGTCGAAGGCGTTCGGCCCTGTCGAAGTTCTCAAGAACATCGGCTTCGACCTCAGGGCGGGCGAGGTGCACGCCGTCATCGGGGAAAACGGCGCCGGCAAATCCACACTCATGAAGATCCTGGCCGGCCACCTGCAGCCGAGCGGCGGCACGCTTTCGATCCGCGGAGAGCCGGTGCGGCTGTCGGGGCCGACCGATGCCGAGCGCCGCGGGATCGTGCTGGTGCATCAGGAGATCCTGCTCGCGCCGGACCTGACGGTCGCACAGAACATCCATCTGGGACGAGAGCTGCGCCGTGGCCTGACGCTCGACGACAAGGCGATGAACCGCAGCGCTCGGGAAGCTCTCGAAGGGCTCGGCGCATCGATCGACCCGCACGCCGTCGTCGGCTCCCTGTCGATCGCGCAGCGCCAGCTGGTGCAGATCGCCCGCGCCCTGCTCGTGCCGCACGAGGTCGTCATCTTCGACGAGCCGACGGCCTCGCTGACACCGCATGAAACCGAAGCGCTGCTGAGGGTCATCAACGGCATTCGCCGGCGCGGCGTCGGCATTCTCTACATCTCGCACCGTCTTCCCGAGGTGAAGACGCTGGCGGATCGGGTGACGGTCCTGCGCGACGGCCGCCTCGTCGGCACGCACGACGCCGCCGGGCTCGGACCGGCCGACATGGCCCATCTGATGGTCGGCCGCGATGTTTCGAAACTCTATCCCGAGCGCGTGGCGCAAGGAGCCGAGGCTGCCGTGCTCGAGGTCGAGGACATCCGCGTCCCCGGCTACGTTCGGTCGGCGTCCTTCGCGCTGGGCAAGGGCGAGATCCTCGGCTTCGCCGGTCTCGTGGGCGCCGGACGCACGGAGCTGATGGAAGGCATTCTCGGGCTGAGGCCGGTCACGGGGACGATCAGCATGAAGGGCCGAGCCGTCCGGTTTCCCGACGCCAAGGCCAGCATGGATGCGGGCATCGTCTACATCAGCGAGGACCGGAAGGGCAAAGGCCTCCTTCTGCAGCAGAACCTGCGCACCAACCTGACCCTGGCGGCCCTGAACCGCTTCACGCGCGGGCTACTTCTCAGTCCCGCGCGGGAGGATGCGGCCCTCGACGGCGCCGTGCGCGACTTCGACATCCGCACGCGCAGCCGCGACCTTCTCGCAGGACAGCTCTCCGGCGGCAATCAGCAGAAGCTCCTGCTGGCGAAGATGATGCTGCTCGAGCCGCAGATCGTGGTGATCGACGAGCCGACACGCGGCATCGATATCGGCACCAAGGAGCAGATCTATCGGTTCATCGCGGGACTCGCCGAAAGCGGGAAGTCGGTGATCGTCATCTCCTCGGAGATGCCGGAACTGATCGGGATCTGCGATCGCATCCTCGTCATGCGCGAGGGGATGATCGCGGGGGAGGTATCGGGGGAGGCCATGAACGAACGCGAGATCGTCATGCTGGCGACCGGCGCCAGCGAGAAGGAGGCCGCACTGGCGGTCGAGGGAACAAGCGCATGAGCGACGCCGTCAGCCCCGTCACCGCGCCGGCGCCACGCCGGTCCATCGATCTGCGCGCCGTCGCGCCCTTCGCGGCGCTTGCCGCGCTCCTCGTTCTCGGCGCGCTCGTCAATCCGAGCTTCCTCGGCATCGACAATCTGACCAACGTCGTCACCCGTTCCGCCTTCATCGCCGTCATCGCCGTCGGCGCGACCTTCGTCATCTCGGCAGGCGGGCTCGATCTGTCCGTCGGCTCGATGGCGGCCTTCGTCGCCGGAACGATGATCCTCCTCCTCAATGCCGCCCCGATCGAGGGCGCCGTGCCGATGATCGTCCTCGCCATGGCCGCTGCGCTCTGCGTCGGCGCCCTTTGCGGACTGGCCAACGGGCTCATCACGACGCTCGGCCGCATCGAGCCGTTCATCGTGACGCTCGGCACCATGGGCATCTTTCGAGCGCTGACCATCTGGCTCGCCGAAGGCGGCTCGATCGCCATGAAGTCGCAGGAACTGCGCGCCACCTACCGGCCCGTCTATTTCGGCGACGTCCTCGGCGTACCGGTGCCCGTGATCGCCTTTCTCGTGGTGGCGGCGATCGGCGCCTTCGTCCTGTACCGGACACGCTTCGGGCGCCACGTCATGGCCGTCGGCTCCAACGAGGACGTGGCGCGCTATTCCGGCATCAAGGTCAACCGCGTCCGCACGCTCACCTACATCATCCAAGGCCTGTGCGTCGCCATCGCCGTTCTCGTCTACGTCCCGCGTCTCGGCGCCGCCACGGCGACCACGGGCCTCCTCTGGGAGCTTCAGGCGATCACGGCCGTCGTGATCGGCGGCACGGCCCTGCGGGGCGGCGTCGGCCGGGTCTGGGGCACGATCTGCGGAGCCCTGATCCTGGAGATCGTGGGCAACATCATGGTCCTGTCGGACCTCGTCAGCGAATACCTCATCGGCGCGGTCCAGGGCGTGATCATCATTCTCGCGATGCTGATCCAGAGGTCTCTGTCGCGCCGCTGACAGGATGCTCGAGCGGCGGCGGGGCCGGCCGCTCGTGAAAGGAAGACGGCCCTTCGACAGTTTGGGAGTGGACACATGAAGAGAACGATCGCGAGCCTCGCGGCGCTGGCGGCTCTATCCATCGCGACGACGGCCTTGGCGCAGGAGAAGAAGGTGATGGCCGTCTCCATTCCGGCCGCCGATCACGGCTGGACGGGCGGCGTCGTCTATCATGCGGAGCGGGAAGCGGAGCTTTTGAAGACGCGCTACCCGAACCTCGAGATCATCCTGAAGACGTCGCCCGACGGCGCATCCCAGGCCAACGCGCTGGAAGACCTCACCGCACAGGGTATCGACGCGCTCGTGACGCTGCCGCACAATTCGGACGAGCTCACCGATCCGATCCGCCAGGTCAAGGAAAAGGGCGTGTTCGTCACCGTCGTCGATCGCGCCCTTTCCGACACGACGATTCAGGACCTCTATGTCGCGGGCAACAACCACGCTCTCGGCAAGGTCGCCGGCGAGTACATGAAGGAGAAGATGGCATCGGGGGGCGAGGTCGTCGTCATCCGCGGCCTTCCCATCGTCATCGACGAGGAGCGGCAGAAGGGCTTCGACGAGGGCATCGCCGGCTCTTCCGTCAAGGTGCTCGACCGCCAGTTCGGCAATTGGTCCCGCGACGACGCCTTCAAGGTCATGCAGGACTACCTCGCCAAGTATCCCAAGATCGATGCGGTCTGGGCGCAGGACGACGACATGGTCGTCGGCGTTCTCGAGGCCATCAGCCAGGCAAACCGCACCGACATCCAGTTCGTCGTCGGCGGCGCCGGCATGAAGGATATGATCAAGAAGGTTCAGGACGGCGACAAGATGGTGCCCGTCGACGTGCTGTATCCGCCGGCGATGATCGCCACCGCCATGGATCTGACGGCGGCCGGCCTCTTCGACCAGAACCCGGTCCGCGGCAGCTACATTCTCGATGCGACCCTCGTGACACAGGAGAACGCCAAGGAGTTCTACTATCCCGACTCGCCCTTCTAACGGACGGCGGGAGCAAGGCGGGGGACCTTGGTCCCCCCGTCGACAACCGTCCCGCCCGGACCGTTTCGGCCGGGCGGGATCGCAGGCGCGGATGCGCCGGACGGCCGCCCGGTCGACCGCTCAGCGTCTGCCGAACAAGGCTGCGCCTTTTTGCCGAACAAGGTCGCGCCGCGACGCGACGGATGGTCCCCGTCTGCCGTCCTGATCTTGCCCGTCCATTGGTAAGGGGGCAGGCCGTCGAGGGCCTCGAGCCGGCGGCCATCGCTTCTGGCCGGGGCGCCACGGTCTCAGGATCGTCATCGAACCAGGCGGTCAAGCAGCCTCCTTGGCCGAGAGCTCGGCGATCATGGCATGGATCTGCGCGACGACCGCGGCGCCTTCGCCGACGGCGGCCGCGACGCGTTTCGTCGAGCCCGCGCGCACGTCGCCGATCGCAAAGACCCCCGGCACGCTCGTTGCGAGCGGCTGCGTGCCGTGCCCCGTGACGATGAAGCCCTTGGCATCGGTCTCGACGCAGCCCTTGGCCCAATCGGCGTTCGGGTCGGCGCCGATGAAGAGGAAGAGATGGCGCAGAGCCAGACGAAGCGGATCCGCTCCGGATCTTCGCGTGAACGTCACCGCCTCGAGTCCGGACCTTGCGTCGCCTTGAAGGTCCGCGATCTCCCAGCCGACATGGATCTCGACATTGGGCAGCGCCTCGATGCGCTCGATGAGTAGCGCGACATGGTTTGGGCGAGGTCGCGCCGGACGACGAGATGCAGGCGCTTCACCTGGGGCGCGAGGAACACCACCGCCTGACCCGCCGAGTTTCCGCCGCCGACGAGGGCGACCTCCTCGCCCGCGCAAAGGCGCGCCTCGATGGGCGAGGCCCAATAGGAAATGCCCGCCCCCTCGAAAATCGACAGGTTCGCGATGTCCGGCTTTCGATAGCGGGCGCCGGACGCGATGACGACCGACCGAGTCCGGAGGCGCTGGTTTCCCGCCAGCTCCAGCGACAGCGTGCCGTCGGTGTAGTCGAGCCGCTCGACCTCCACCGGAACGGCGATCTCGGCGCCGAACTTGAGGGCCTGGTTGAAGGCGCGGCCCGCCAGGGCCTGGCCCGAAATGCCTGTCGGGAAACCGAGATAGTTCTCGATCCGCGCCGAGGCCCCCGCCTGACCGCCGGTCGAGCGCGCATCGAGGACGATGACGCGCAGTCCTTCCGAGGCCGCGTAGACGGCGGTGGCCAGGCCGGCCGGTCCCGCGCCGACCACGGCGACGTCGTAGATCGTCTCGGGATCGATCGCCGGCATCATGCCGAGGCATGAGGCGACGTCCCGTTCCGATGGCTTCTTCAGGATCGTCCCGCTCGGGCAGACGACGAGAGGCAGATCGTCCGGCAAAATCCCCGCCCGCTCGATCAGCGCGCGGCCTTCCTCGTCGTTGTCCGCGTCGAGCACGAGGTTGGGAAAGCCGCTCCGGGTGAGAAAGCCCTGGAGCTGCAAGACCTGACGGCTGCCGGGCTGGCCGATCAGGATCGTTCCCGCGCCGCCTTCGGCGATCAGCGCGACGCGCCGCAGGATCAGGGCGCGCATCACGATCTCGCCGAGATCGGCCGAGCCCACCATCAGCGCCCGCAGATGCGCGGGATCGAAGGGGAGGGCCGTGCAGCCCTTAGGCCCGGCATGGGCGGCGACGAGCGAGGGCCGCCCCGCGAGCTGGGCGACCTCGCCGGTGAACTGGCCGACGCCCTGTCGCGTCACCGAGGCCTCGCGGCTGAGCCCGTCGCGCCGCACGATCTCGATCGTGCCGTGAAGGACGAGCCAGGCCGGCGCGTTCTCGGCCGCGATCTCGTAGATGGCCGCACCCGGCTCGAACTGCGCTTCCGGACCGCTGGCGAAGCGACGCGCCGCCGCGATCTGGGATGCATCGAGCACCGGAAACATCTGGTGCTCGCGATGGACCGTGTTGCTCATGGTCTCGGCCTTTCCGGGAGGCGGGGCGGCGGCGGACCGTTCCGCCATCGCAGGTTTGCGCTCAGCCTGCAATGAAAGCGAGAAGATCTCGGCGGCCGATCGCTTTCGGTCGAGGACGGCGCGAGCATAGGCGGGGACGTTTCGACCTGTGCCCCCCTTCGCTCTTCGACCTATCGTTCCCGCGAGCTTAAGCCCATAAGGCCTCATTGAAGGCAATCGACGACGTGCCCTTGCCTCGTCGTGGCCATCCCTCACAGGGCAGGACGTTCCCCATGGCGATGAACATCATCGGCGCGGCCCGGGGTCGAGCGCGTGGAATGCGCAACCGACTGCCGGGCTTCAGCCTCAGCGCGGGTGCTTTGGCGGTGCTCGTTCCCGTCTTTGCCTGGAGCCTGTGGGCGAGCCATTCTCGGTCGATCTCCTCCGATACCCAGTCGACCCTGAACACGGCGCTCGCGGAGGTGCTGTCGACCGTGACCACGGCGCAGAGCAGCATGCGCGGCTACGTGCTGACGGGAGCGGACACGTTCCTCGATCCCTATCGAACGGCGGCGGCGAGTTTCGCTGCGGATCTCGACGCCTTCGCGCAGGTATCGGGAACGGCGCGCGTCGACGGAGAGCAGGCCGAGATCATCAACGATCTGGCCAGTCAGGAAATGGCCTTCATCGACGAGGTCGTCGCGCTGCGCTCCTCTGCCGGCTTGGAACCGGCGGCCGCGCTTGTGGCCAGCGGGGACGGGAAACGGATGATGGACGAGCTGCGAGACGAGGCCACGTCCCTGCGACGGGCCTCCACCGCGGTGATCTCCTCGAACGCACGGGCGGAGAAAGTCCTATCCTGGCTTCAGCTTGCGATCCTTGTCCCCGCCGCGGCCGCCGCCTCGTATCTCGCTTACCTCGCCTTTCGTCGCCAGAAGCAGATCCGCGCCGGAGCCGATCTCCTCAGCGACCTGATGGCGGCCGCACCGGTCGGCATCGCCTTCTTCGATCGGGAGGGCCGTCTCCTGCATTCGAACGATGCCTATCTGGAGGTGACGGGAGTCGCGGCTTCGGACATGTCCCTCCAGACGCGTCAGGCGAACTGGTTCACTCCGATCCTCGATCGGGTGCTGGCACAGAGGGTGACGATCGCCGAACGGGAATTCGCCTTCGGCGACGCCGGTGAACGGCAAGGCGTCGTCTCGGCTTTTCCGACCTCCGGCACCTATTCGGCGCCCGGCGGGGCCGGTCTCTTCGTTCTTGATACGACCGAGCGGCTGCGAACCGCGGCGCAGCTCAGCGAAGCCAGCCGCCAGTTGACGGCGATCGCCGACAACATTCCGCAACTCGCCTGGATGGCGCGCCCGAGCGGCGAGATCTTCTGGCACAATCGCCGTTGGTTCGACTACACCGGCGCGACGCCGGCCGACATGAAGGTGAATGGCTGGTCGCAAGTCATCAGCCCCGAACATGCCGACCGCGTCGATCAGGGATACCGGGTCGCCGTGGCGGAAGGGGAGCCCTGGGAAGATACGTTTCCCCTCAAGGCGGCCGACGGCTCGTTCCGTTGGTTCCTGACGCAGGCCGTTCCCATCCGAGACGAGAACGGCGTCGTTCTGCGGTGGTTCGGCACCAACACGGACGTCACCACACAACGGGCTCTGGAGGAGGAATTCCTGGCGGCGAAGGAAGTCGCCGAGAATGCCAACCGCGCCAAGAGCCAGTTCATCGCCAATATGAGCCACGAGTTGCGCACGCCGCTCTCGGCCGTCATCGGCTATGCCGAGATGCTCGAGGAGGAGGTCGAGGATCTCGGGCAGACCCACCTTCTGCCGGATCTGAAGAAGATCGAGGGCAACGCCCGCCACCTCCTCAGCCTCATCAACGACGTTCTCGACCTGTCGAAGATCGAGGCGGAGCGGATGGATCTCTATGCCGAGACCTTCGACCTCGCAGCCGTGCTCGAGGACGTGGCCTCGACGGTCGGCTCCCTGATCTCGAAGAAGCGCAACCGGCTCATCGTCGAGCACGACGGAACGCTCGGCGAGATGCACAGCGATCAGGTCAAGATCCGGCAGTGCCTCCTGAACCTTCTGTCCAACGCCTCGAAGTTCACCGAGAACGGCACGATCACGCTGTCGGCGCATCGTGCGTCCCATGGAACGCAGGACTGGATCACCTTGGCGGTGACCGACAGCGGCATCGGCATGACCTCCGAACAGGTCGAACGCTTGTTCGAGCGCTTCGCGCAGGCCGATGAGACCACCACCCGGAAGTTCGGCGGAACGGGGCTCGGTCTCGCCATCACCCGCGCCTTTTGTCGTCTGCTCGGCGGCGACATCGGCGTCACCAGCGTCGAAGGGGAGGGCACGACCTTCACCATCCGCATCCCCGCGGTTGCGGAAACGGAGGAGCAGTTGATCGAGACCACCGGCACGGATCCCGTCTCGCCGGGACATGCCGGAACCGTGCTGGCGATCGACGACGATCCGCATGCCCGCGATCTCGTCACGCGCTTCCTGACCAAGGAGGGATTCGCGGTCCGCACCGCATCCGATGGCGTGGCCGGACTGGAAATGGCCCGCGCCGTCTTGCCCGACGTGATCCTACTCGACGTGACCATGCCGAAGAAGGACGGCTGGTCGGTCCTGGCGGAACTGAAGGCGGATCCCGTTCTCGCCAACGTTCCCGTCGTGATGATCTCCAGCCTCGACGAGAAGCGCCTCGGCTATGCGCTCGGCGCGACGGACTATCTCGTGAAGCCGGTCGAATGGGAGAAGCTGAAGGATGTCATGGACCGCTTCCGCGAGCCGCCGGGCGGCCTGGTCCTGGCGGTCGACGACGACGAGGATACGCTCGGCCGGTATGCCGTCATGCTGCGCAGGCTCGGCTTCGAGTTCGCATCGGCCACGAATGGTCGCCTTGGTCTTCAGCGCGTGGAGGAGCGCCGTCCGGACCTCATCCTGCTCGATCTGAACATGCCGGTGATGGATGGCTTCGACTTCCTGCAGGAATTGCGGGCACGGCCCGCTTGGGTCGAGATTCCCGTCGTCGTCCTGTCCTCGATGGATCTGACCAAGGACGAGCGCGACGCGCTCAAGGCCTCGGCCGATCTCGTTCTGTCGAAAACCGAAGTGTCTCTGCGACAGCTTTCCGGGCGTATTCGAGGCGTCTTGCCGGTCGGAGCGCCGCAGAACGAGAGCGATCGACCCGACGAGCCCGCGGCTGCCACGCGCTCGGCATCGCGCGACGCATGACTTGGATCGGCGGCGAAACCGCCGCCGTTGAAAAACGGGGCCCGGACGATGCAGCCCGATGGCACAGCGCCGCCGACGGCCGCAGCGAGAAGAGAGGCCGAGGGCTGCCATGGACATCCCTCGGCGTCGCGACATCAGCCGTGCGGCTTGAACACGACCTTCGTGCAGCCATCCTGCTTGTCCCGGAACGTCTTGTAGAGCTCCGGACCGTCTTCTAGATTGGTTGACCGGTGGCTGATGATGAAGGACGGGTCGATCTCGCCCCGCTCGATCCGCTCGAGGAGTGGCTTCATGTAGCGCAGCATGTGCGTCTGGCCGGTCTTCAGCGTCAGTCCCTTGTTCATCAGAACACCCAATGCGACAGGTCCGTTCGGCCCCGCATAAACACCCGGCATCGACACCGTTCCGCCCGGGCGGCACGCCAGCACGGCCTGGTTGAACGCGAAGGGCCGCTCCATGCTCACCGTCGCCGCCATGACCGCGGACGAGACCTTCTGCGCCATCGTATCGGCGCCGTGAGCCTCCATTCCCACCGCCTCGATGACGGCATCGGGACCTTGGCCGCCCGTCATTTCCATCAGCGTGTCCTGGACCTGCTGCTCGCCGAAATCGATGGTTTCCGCCCCCGCCTGGCGGGCGAGCGCAAGGCGCTCGGGAACCGTGTCGATCGCGATGACGCGCTCTGCGCCCAACAGGAAGCAGGACTTGATGGCGAGGATGCCGACAGGGCCGCAGCCCCAGATGGCGACGGTCTCGCCACCCTTCAGCCCGCAATTTTCGGCCGCCATGTAGGCCGTCGGGAAGATATCCGAAAGAAACAGGACCTGCTCGTCCTCCAGGCCCTCCGGCACGACGATCGGATTGACGTCGGCATAGGGAACCCGCAGGTATTCGGCCTGCCCGCCGGAAAAGCCGCCCGTGATGTGCGAGAAGCCGTAAAGCCCGGCGAGCGGATAGCCGAAGGTTTCCGCCTGCATCTTGCCGTTGGGATTGGTGCGTTCGCAGCAGCTCCAGTTGCCCCACTTGCACTGACGGCATTCGCCGCAGCAGATCGTGAACGGCACCACGATCCGGTCGCCGACCTTCAGCTTCGAAGCGGCGCCACGACCGACCTCCATCACCTCGCCCATGGTCTCGTGGCCGAGAATGTCGCCATGCTCCATGGTCGGCATGAAGCCGCCCATCAGGTGCAGGTCCGAGCCGCAGATGGCACAGGCCGTCACCTTGATGACGACATCGCGGTCATCCTCGATCTTGGGATCGGGAACGCTTTCGCAGCGGATGTCGCCTTTGCCGTGCCATGTCAGTGCCTTCATGGGGATCGTCCTTGCAGCCGTTGGATGGCTCTACAACCGATGCCGTCGCCGAAGGGTCCGACGCGTTCGCCACGGAGCCGTCAGTCGCCTACCGGTTTCGCCCCGCGGACGGGCCGACGTCATGACGTCGCCGTTGCGGCTCGCCCCGGTCTTCGCCGTCTTCGCCCGATCGATCTCCGAGCAACCGGGCGGCCTCCGGCCCCTTCGCGATGGCGCCAGGTGTGTGCGACATCGGCGGTGAGACGGCTCTCGGCGTTCGCACGGCGAATGCCGAGAGCTGCCGATACGCCTTTCACGCGGCAGAACGAGAGCCGTCAGGACCACGGGACATGCGGCCGAGGCGACGATTCCGGCACAGCGTTTTCATTGCAGGTCGATCCGAGGGATCCGGGGGGATGTCGCTGGACTGAAGTTCCTGTTTGCCAAAGGGTCTTTCAGCGTGCCATCCCGAGATCAGACGGGGCCGTCCGCATCCTTGGAGCAGCGCATGAAGCGTGTTGATGCCAGCGGCCAGCAGATGGCCGCGCTCGTTCGTGGACATGACTGGTCATCGACCCCCCTTGGATCGACGGACGCATGGCCGGAGGGGCTGAAGCTCCTGCTCAGCATCATGATGGGCTCGCATCAGCCGATGTTCGTGATCTGGGGCGACGAGCACCGCATCATCTACAACGACGGCTATGCCGAGATCCTGGCATCGAAGCACCCTGCGGCGCTGGGGATGCCCTTCTTCGAGGTCTGGCACGAGATCCGGACGGATCTGGAGCCGATCGTCGCCCAGGCCATGGGAGGCGAGTCCGTCTTCATGAGCGACATCGAGCTTTTGATGCACCGCAAGGGGTTCCCGGAGGAGACGCACTTCTCGTTCTCCTACACGCCCGTGCGCGATCCCGATGGAAGCGTCGTCGGCATCTTCTGCCCCTGCGTCGAGACGACCGGTCTCGTGACGTCACAGAGGCGGTTGCTGGAGCGGGAGCGGGACCTGTCCGAAGCGCTCGCCGCCCGGGAAACGCTGTTGGCGGAGAAGGACGTCCTGCTCGCGGAGGTGAACCACCGCGTCAAGAACAGCCTCCAGCTCGTCGTCAGTGCCTTGAGCCTGCAGAGCCGACGGATCAAGGACCCCGCGACGAAGGCGGCCTTCGAGCAGGCCATCAGCCGCGTCCGGGCGATCACGTCGGTGCACGAGCGGCTCTACAAGTCGGACAATCCTCTCGTGGTCGAGATGAAGACCTATCTCGAAGGGCTCGCGGACGACCTTGCCGTGACGCAGGAGATGCGGAACCGCATGAAGGTGGAGGTCGACGACGTCCGGATGAGAACGGAACGGGCGATTTCGCTGGCGATCATCGTGAACGAACTCGTAACCAACTGTCTAAAATATGCCTATCCCGAGGATCGTCCTGGCCCGATCGTCCTTTCTCTCGTGAAGAGGGACGGCGAGATGCTCGAATTGACGGTCGCCGACGAAGGGGTCGGCATGTTGAACAAGGAAGAGTCTGGCGGAGGTCTCGGCACGCGGCTCGTCGCCACCATGGCGGGGCAGCTGGAAGCGGCCGTCGACCGGTCCGCGACGCAGGCGGGCTTCACCGTCTCGCTCGTCTTCTCCCGCGAGGAGCCTGCATGACCCTGCGCGTCCTCATCGTCGAAGACGAGATGCTGCTGGCCCTGGATCTCGAGGACATCCTGGTCGAGGCCGGCTACCACGTCGTCGGGAACGCGGTCGACATGCACCAGGCGATCGCGACGTGCGAGAAGCTCGGCGACCGGATCGACATCGCCATCATGGATGTCCATCTCGCCCGCGGGACGAACGGCGTCGAGACGGCCAAGATCCTGCGACAGCGCTGGAACATCCCATCCCTCTTCGTCAGCGGCAACATCGACGACAAGATGCAGGCGCTGGCGCTGGAATGGCGGCCGGCCGGGTTTGTCGGCAAGCCGTTTTCCCAGCGCGAGGTCCTGAAAGCGTTGGCCTCCGTGTCGGCCGCGGCCGCATGACGGCGCCTGCGCCAAGAGAGGGTGCGCTCACCCCTCGATCAGGGACCGGATGCGTTCGGTGACGGCTTCCATCTGGAAAGGCTTGGTGACCACCTCCATGTCGGGGCCGAGATGGCCCTGGCTGAGGATGGCGCTCTCGGCGTATCCCGTCACGAACAGCACCTTCAATCCCTGGCGGAGCTCACGCGCGGCGTCTGCGACCTGACGACCGTTCATGCCGTTGGGGAGCCCGACGTCGGTGACGAGGCGGTCGATCTTCACATTGGACCGGATGATCGCCATCGCCTTGGGCCCGTCGGCGGCCTCGACGACCAGAACGGACCTGCGGATCGCGGCGGCCGGTCCGGAGGCGCTTGAGGCAACGAGGTCCTCGCGGCGGCGACGAAAACGTCCGCCTGCTCGATCCCGTGCTCCTGCACGCAGCGCTGGACCGTCATCTCCGCCTTGCCGCTCGTCTCGAACCGTGGTGTCGGACGTGCCATGGGCGTGGCATCTGCCGGTTGGGATCGGCCCGCGCGCGGGCTTCGAAGGCCCCAGTCCGGTTCGGGTTCAACGCCGGAGTGGTCGCGCAGTGCGAGCCAGCACCGACCGGTCTTTGCCGTCGCAGCGACACAATGCGTCGGATCGATGTCGCGCCGCACCCGTTGCTTGCCTGTCGCGCCAGGCTGGGCCGACGGGAGAGGCGCGCGGCATGAGACAGAAGCCCATTCGAGAGCAGGTCATCGTCGTCACCGGAGCCACGAGCGGCAACGGGCTGGCCATCGCCGAGGCGGCCGTTCGCGGCGGCGCGGCGGTCGTCCTCGTGGCCCGCAGCGAGACGGCATTGGGTGAGATCCGGAGCCGCTTGTCCTCGGCCGGCGGACGCGTCGCCACCTGCACGGCGGACGTCGCCGACGAGGGCGCCGCCGAGCGGATCGTGGCGACGGCGGTCGAGGCCTTCGGAGGCTTCGACGCCTGGGTCAACAACGCGGGCACGGGCACCTACGGCACGCTGGAGCAGGTCCCCGTCGAAGACCACCGGCGCGTCTTCGACGTCAACTACTTCGGCACTCTCTACGGCTCGCTGGCCGCGGCACGCCACCTTCGCTCGCGCGGCGGCGGCACCATCGTCAATGTCGGCTCGATGCTGTCCGACCGGGCGATCCTTCAACAGGGTCCCTATTGTGCGACGAAGCATGCGGTTCAAGCGCTGACCGACACGCTGCGCATAGAGCTCGAGCGCGAGGGCTCCGACATCTCGGTGACCCTGGTCAAGCCCGCGGCCATCGACACGCCGTTTCCCGAACACGCGCGCAACTTCATGGACGCACCGCCGCGCCTTCCGCCGCCGCTCTACCATCCCAGCGTCGTAGCGGACGCCGTGCTCTTCGCCTGCACCCATCGGCGACGCCAACTCTACGCGGGCGGCTTCGGCCCCTTCGGGTCGGCGATGTCCGTCCTGGCGCCTCGGGCAACCGATCTAGCGATGGAGGTGCTCGGAACGCGCATGCAGCAGATGTCGGACGATCCGGGCGATCCCGAACGTCGCGACAACCTCTACGAACACCGCCCCGGCGCCGTCCGGGGAAGCCAGAGGGTGGCGGCACGACGAAGCAGCTTGGCCTTGCAGATCCAGAAGGTGCCGCCGGCCGCGCTCGGCCTTGCGGTGGCCGCCGCAGGCGCGGTCCTCGCTCGCCTCGCGACGGGATCCAGAAAGCGTCGTCCGTGGCGCTGACCCGGGACACGTTGCTGGGACGAGACGCCGACCTCGTCCTGATCCTCAGCGGCGGCAACGCCCTCGGGGCCTTCCAAGCCGGCGTCTACCAAGCTCTCCACGAGGCGGGACTCGAGCCCGACTGGATCGTCGGAACCTCGATCGGCGCCATCAACGGCGCGTTGATCGCGGGATCGACGTTTGAGAACCGCGTCGAGGCCCTTCGAGCCTTCTGGCGAGCACCCTTCGATGGCGGATCCTTCTGGCCTTTCGCCTCCGACACCCTGCGCCGGACGGCTGCCGCCAACTGGACGATGGCTGCCGGGCGCCCCGGCATCTTCGGCCCGATCCTGTCCGGCGCTGCCGGCCCTTCGATCTATGAGACCGAGGAACTGCGGAGATCGCTCCTGGCGAGGGTCGACTTCGACCGCCTCAACGACGGAGCCTGCCGCTACACCGCGACCGCTGTCGATCTCAAAACAGGCGAGGACGTCGCGTTCGACACGAGGGAGCGGCGGGTCGGTGCTGACCATGTGCGCGCCAGCGCGGCACTTCCCGTCCTCTTCCCGCCCGTGGAGATCGACGGACGCGGTTTCGTCGACGGCGGCGTCTCGGCGAATCTTGCGCTGGACCCGTTCTTCGTCGTCCCGCCAGCCCGGCCGACGCTCTGCATCGCGGTGGACCTTCTTCCGCTGGCGCAGGCGCTGCCCCGCACGATCGGCGAGGCGGGGAGCCGCATGCAGGACCTCATGTTCGCGGCGCAGTCGCGTCGCTCGCTGACCCGGTGGCGTGAGGCCTACGCTGGCTATGCAGGGCCCGGCATCACCTTCGTGCAGCTGACCTACACGGCGCAGGAGGACGAGATCCTCGGCAAGGCTCTGGACTTCTCGGCTGCGACGGTCGAAGCGAGGACGCGCACGGGCCACAGCCAGGCCGCGAGGCTTTTGAGGTCGATGGAATGCGGAGACCTCTCCTTGCGAACGGCCGGCTTCTCCGTCCATCCAGCGTGATCCACCATCGTCACGACCTCCATGCCGGGGTGCCGCGTCGCTGAAGGCTCCGATCGACAGGCCCCGCTGCAAGGCCGGCTGTCAGCCATCCCAAGGGGATCGCGACCCGGCCGGCTCCAACCGGTTCTTCATCGCGCTTCGGCACGAGGCATCGGTCTGCGCTGTCAGAAGATGCCGGTCTCCCTGGCGACGCGCCGATAGGCGGCGCCCGCGGTGAAGCCGCCGTCGATCACGAAATCCTCGCCCGTCATGAAGCTCGAAGCGTCGGAGGCGAGAAAGAGGACGAGTTCGGCGATCTCCTCCGGCGTGCCGCTGCGGCGCATCGGCGTCATCTCGATCATCGGCTGGAGATGCGGGCTGTCCTTGTTGAGCTCGGTGACGACCAGACCGGGACAGATGGCGTTGACGCGGATGTTCGCGTCGGCGAACTCCATCGCAGCCGATCGGGTGAGCCCGCGAAGCCCCCATTTGCTGGCGGTGTAGGCGGGATCGGAATGGCCGGAGAACGCGCTGTTCGACGAGATGTTGACGATCGACCCGCCGCCCGTCTCCACCATCAGACCCGCCGCTGCCCGGATGCCGAGAAAGGCGCCTGTTAGATTGACGCGAAGGACTCGCTCCCAGGCGCCAAGGTCGGTGCCGGCGATCGTCGAGCGGTTGATGATGCCGGCATTGTTGACGAGGATGTCGAGCCGGCCCTTCCACGCACGGCAGGTTCCGACGGCCGTCTCCCAATCCGCCGGGTCGGTCACGTCGAGCGCGACGAACCGAGCCTCGAGCCCTTGCGCCGAGAGATCGGCGGCCAGCGCTTCGCCCTCGGCGACGAGCACATCGGCGATGAGCACCGCAGCGCCTTCGCGGGCGAGAAGCCTGGCCTCCGCCGCGCCCTGACCGCGTCCGCCGCCCGTGATCAGCGCCACCCGTCCGTCGAGCCGCTTCGTCATGCCATCCTCCTCATGAGACGCCTCTTGGCCGCGCGTCGACCGTGCGCTGGCGCTGCTCGCCGAGGCCGGCGATGCCGAGCCGCATCTCCTGCCCGGATGTCAGGAAGACCGGTGGCTTCAGCCCGAGGCCGACGCCGGGCGGCGTTCCGGTGGCGATGATGTCGCCGGGCTCCAGCGTCATGAACTGGCTGAGATAGGAAACGAGCCGAGCCACTCCGAAGATCATGGTGCGCGTGGTGCCGGTCTGGCGGCGGCGCCCGTCGACATCCAGCCAGAGGTCGAGCGCCTGGGGGTCCGGCACCTCGTCGCGCGTCACCAGCCAGGGGCCGATCGGTCCGAATGTGTCGTGGCTCTTGCCCTTGGTCCACTGGCCGCCGCGCTCGGATTGGAAAGCGCGTTCCGAGACGTCGTTGACGACGCAATAGCCGGCGACATGAGCCAGCGCCGCGTCCTCCTCGACATATTTCGCGACGCTGCCGATGACGACGCCGAGTTCGACCTCCCAGTCGGTCTTGACCGACCCAAGCGGGATTTCGACGTCGTCGTTCGGTCCGATGACGGCGCTCGTCGCCTTCATGAAGACGATGGGCTCTTCGGGCGGCGCCTTGCCGGTCTCTCGGGCGTGGTCGGCGTCGTTGAGGCCGATGCAGATGAACTTGCCCGGCCGGGCGATGCAGGGTCCGATCCGCGCGTCCCTTGGGGCGAGGGGAAGGCTCGCGAGATCGAGGGCGGATAGACGCTGCAGCGAGGCGGGCGACAGCGCAGCGCCGCTGAGGTCGGGCAGGACAGCGGACAGATCGCGCACCGCGCCATCGGCATCCAGAATGCCCGGCCGCTCGCTGCCGGCCTCGCCGAAACGAAGCAGCTTCATGCGATTTCCGCCCTGGCCTTGCCCGACGGCGGCACGTAGCCGGCGAGGATCTCGTCGGCGACGTCCTCGAGATTGACGACGACATTGTCGGGCGTGCGCGCCGTCAGCCAGACGAGCTCCTCGCTGGTCGACATGTTCACCTCGACATGCGGCATGAAGGGCGGCACGAAGACAAAATCGCCCTCGCTCATGTCGATGAACTCTTCGTAGGCCGTTCCCCAATAGATGCGGCCCTTGCCCTTCAGCACGTAGCCGCCGGTCTCGGCCTCGCCGTGATGGTGGGGCAGCGAGCGGTAGCCCGGCTCGTTCGAGACCTTGCCGAACCAGATCCGGGTGGCCGGCGTGTGCTGCGGGCTGACGCCGGAAACGCGCACGGCCCCGCCGGACTGCCCGGTTGCGCCATGCTCCTCGTTCCTGCGTGTGACGATGGGCCTTATGTCGGACGGCATCGGTGTCTCTCCCTGAAGGTGTCGGTGGCCGGGGGCGGGGCTTGCGGAGCGGGCGTCTCAGTCGGGAATGATTGCCGTCGCGACGATCTCGACCTTGGCGCGATCCTCCATCAAGGCGACGACCTGCACCGCGGCCATGGGCGGGAAGTGCCGGCCGATCACGGCGCGATAGACCTCACCGATCTCCTTCAGGCTGCCGCGATAGGCGTCCCGATCGGTGAAGTACCAGGTCATCTGGACGATGTGCCCGGGCGCCGCTCCGGCGGTGCGCAGCACCGCTGCGACGTTCTTCAACGCCTGCTCGACCTGACCCACGAAATCGTCGGACTGGAACTCGCCCTTCTCGTCCCAGCCGATCTGTCCACCGACCTGGACGAACGTCCCCTTGGCGCGGATGCCGTTCGAATAGCCGACGGGCTTGGCCCAGCCGTCGGGCTGAACGATCTGATGGGTCATGCCGCGAGCTCCCGATAAAGGGCGAGGCCGGCGCGCACGTCGTCCGGCCAAGGCGTGGACGTGTGGCCGTCGAGCGAGGTCGCGACGATGCGCTGGCGGATGGTCCAGATGATCTCGCCGCGCACGGTCACGATCGTCTCCAGATCCAGCGAGCTTCGGCCGATCGCGCGCACGTGAACCGCGAAGTCGAGGACGTCGCCATAGGTCGACGGGCGCTTGAACTCGACATTCATCGTCACCGTCGGCAAGCCGATCCGCCGTTCGAACATCAGCGCCTTCCAGGTGACGCCGAAGGAGGCGAACATGGCCTCGTTCACATCGACGAGCATGGAGAAATAGGCGGGGTGATAGGCGATGCCGGTGAGGTCGCAATCGCCGAAGCGCAGGGGTTTGGAATGCGTGAAGGGCATGAGCGTGTCCTGTTATCCGGCCATGATCTCGCCGCCGGCGACGGCGATGGCCTGGCCCGTGATGGCGGAGGCGGAAGGGCGGGCGAGCCAGAGCACGGCATCGGCGACCTCGGCGGGATCGACGAGGCGGCCTTGCGGATTGGCGCGGGTGAGTTCGGCGAGGGCTGCGGCGGGCGAGCGACCGGTCTTGTCCGCGATCCTCTCCACCGCCTGCGCCACGATCGGCGTGTCGGTAAAGCCGGGGCAGACGGCGTTGACGGTGATGCCGGTCCTGGCGAGCTCCAGCGCGAGGGACCGCGTCAATCCGACGACGCCGTGCTTGGCGGCGCAGTAGGCCGAGACGTAGGCGTAGCCGGTGAGACCGGCCGTCGACGCGATGTTGATGATGCGTCCGCCCTCGGCCGCGGTTCGGATGTCGGGCAGGGCCGCCTGCGTGACGTTGAAGACGCCGGTGAGGTCGGTGGCGATCACGCTCGACCAAAGCGCGCCGCTCGTCGTCTCGAAGGAGGCGCTCGGCGCCTCGCCCGCATTGTTGACGAGGATCGACACGGGGCCGAAGACGGCGCGCGCGGCGTCGAGGCCCGACGCGATGGCCGAGGGGTCGGTGACGTCGAAGCCGGACGCGACGAAGCTCCGCCCGTCGCCGATCCGCGCCGCCACCTCCCGCAACGGCCCCTCGCGCCTGCCGCAAAGCGTCACGTTCGCGCCGGCGCGCGCCAGAGCCTGCGCGATGGCCGCGCCGATGCCGGAGCCCGCGCCGGTGACGAGCGCATGGCGCCCTTGCAGCGGCGGTGCCGGAACGGCGCTCATTGGGCGGCGGCCCGT
Source organism: Aureimonas sp. Leaf454 (assembly GCF_001424685.1). Classification (GTDB taxonomy): domain Bacteria; phylum Pseudomonadota; class Alphaproteobacteria; order Rhizobiales; family Rhizobiaceae; genus Plantimonas. The sequence goes on along the minus strand of NZ_LMQT01000023.1, from coordinate 314,488 downwards.
TCGAGGCCGGTTTCGTACTGGCGCTTGGCGGAGACGTATTGCTTCGGCCATGACAGGGACCGGACGCCGATCCGGGCCGCCTCGTGCAGGGCCCAGGCCGGGTCGGCGAGGTGCGGCCGGGCGATGGCGCAGAGGTCCGCGCGGCCGGCGGCGATGATCGAATTGGCGTGGTCGGCCTCGGAGATCGCGCCGACGGCGATCGTCGCAATGCCGACCTCGTTGCGGATCTTGTCGGAGAAGGGTGTCTGGAACAGGCGGCCGTAGACCGGCTTCTCCTGCTTGCTGACCTGGCCCGACGAGCAGTCGATCATGTCGGCCCCGGCCGCCTTGAACATCGCCGCGAAGATCGCCGCATCGTCCGGCATGTTGCCGCCCGCGGTCCAGTCATGGGCCGACAGGCGCACCGAGATCGGCCTGTCCTCTGGCCAGACGGCACGGATCGCGCGGAAGATCGCCAGCGGGTATCGCGCGCGGTTCTCGTGCGAGCCGCCGTACTCGTCCTCCCGCCGGTTGGTCAGCGGCGACAGGAAGGAGGAGAGAAGGTAGCCGTGGGCGCAGTGCAGTTCCAACCAGTCGACGCCCGCTTGCGCCGCACGGCGCGTGGCGGCGGAGAACTCGGACAGGACGGCGTCCATGTCGGCCCGGTCCATCGCCTTCGGCAGAGCGGAATGGGGCAGATAGGGCAGGGCCGAGGCCGACAGCAGCGGCCAGCCGCCGGACTGCAAGGGCTCGTCGATGCCATCCCAGGCACGGCGCGTCGCGCCCTTGCGCCCGGCATGGCCGAGTTGGATGCCGAGCTTGGCCCCGCTATGGGCGTGGACGAAGTCGGCGAGGCGCTTCCAGCCCTTCGTCTGATCGTCGTTCCAAAGGCCGAGGCATCCCGGCGTGATCCGTGCCTCGGGCGAAACGCAGGTCATCTCGCCGAACACCAGCCCCGCCCCGCCGACAGCGCGCGCGCCGAGATGCACCAGGTGGAAATCGTCGATCAGGCCGTCCGTCGCCGAATACATCGCCATGGGCGAGACGACGATGCGGTTTGGGAGGGTCACGCCACGGATGGCGAACGGCGTCAGCATCGGCGGCAGCGGGCGTTCGCCGTCCTCGGCCGGAACGCCGGCACGCGCGGCGAACCAGCGCTCGTAACCCTCCAGCCATTTGGGATCGCGAAGACGCAGGTTCTCGTGGCTGATGCGCTGCGAGCGCGTCAGCATGGAATACATGAACTGCTCGGGCGGCAAGGTGTCGGCATAGCGCGTCCCCACCACCTCGAACCATTCCATCGCGTTCCGCGCCGCGTTCTGAATGCGCGCGACGTCGACACGGCGGATCGCTTCGTAGTCGGCGAGCACGGCGGGGATCGCGGCCGTGACGTGACCGTGAGCGTTGAACTGGCGCGTCAGTTCGATCGCGTCTTCCAGAGCGAGCTTGGTGCCCGAACCGATGGCGAAATGCGCGGTGTGAGCGGCGTCGCCCATCAGGACCACATGCGAGCGGCCGTTGAAATGGCTCCACTTGCCACAGATGAGATGCGAGAAGTTCAGCCAGGCCGAACCGGTCAGATGCCGCGCATTGCTGAGCAGGGAGGCGCCGTCCAGCGTCTCGGCGAAAAGGCTCTCGCAGAAGGCGATCGACGCGTCCTGGGTCATCTGGTCGAGGCCGTGTGCCTTGTAGGCGGCCTCGGTGGTCTCGACGATGAAGGTCGAGGTTTCCGAATCGAATTTGTAGATGTGGGCCTGGAACCAGCCGTGCGCCGTCTTGCGGAAGTCGAAGGTGAAGGCGTCGAAGAGCTTGTTCGTTCCGAGCCACACGAAGCGGTTCGGCCGCACGGCGAGATCGGGCTCGAAGACGTCGGCATAGGCGCGGCGGATGGCCGAGTTGAACCCGTCCGAGGCGATCACGAGATCGGCCTCGGGATGGTCGCCGTCGCCCTTGGCCTCCGTCTGGAAGCGGAGTTCGACGCCCAGCGCCTCGCAGCGGGCCTGCAGGATGTTCAGAAGCTTCTTGCGCCCGATGCCGACGAAGCCGTGGCCGGTCGTGCGCTGACGCGTGCCGTCGAACAGAAGCTCGATGTCGTCCCAATGATTGAACGCATCCTCGATCTCGGCAGCGCTTTCCGGGTCCCAGCGCCGCATGGCCGCGAGCGTGGCGTCCGAGAAGACGACGCCCCAGCCGAACGTGTCGTAGGGCAGGTTTCGCTCGACGACCGTGATCGAATGCTCGGGATGGTTCCTCTTCATGAGGAGCGCGAAATACAGCCCGGCCGGGCCGCCGCCGATGCAGACGATGCGCATGTCGAACCCTCTCCGAAGATACTTTAGATCTAAAGTATTTTCGGGGGGAGAGGCTGTCAAGGACGGGCGCGTCCTGGCCTGCGCTTTCGCCTCGCTTCCCGCGTTGCGGCCTTTGCCGAGGCTGGCGTCTTCAATCGGGCTTGGGGGCCGCCTCGGTGTCGAGCGCGGTGCGGACCGCGGCCTTCAACTCGCCGAGCTCGGCCCACAGCGCGCCCTGACGCTGGCCATCGAAGCCTTCCATCATCTCGGCCAGCCAGTCGCCATGCGCCTTGGCCATGCGCGCGAAGGCGTCGCGCCCTTCCACCGTCAGGCTGACACGGGCGGCCCGCCGATCCTCGGGATCGACCGTGCGGTTGACGAGACCCTCCTGGACGAGCCGTTCGACGAGGCCCGTGATATTGCCGTTCGTCACCATCATGCGGCGCGATAGCTCGCCGAGAAGAATGCCGTCCTTCGCGCGCTCGAGCTGCGCCATGAGATCGAAGCGGGGGAGCGTCATGTCGAAGCCGTCCCGCAGGCGCCTTCGAATTTCCGCCTCGATCATATGGGTGCAGGTCAGAAGCCTCAGCCACAGGCGAAGCTCGTCCCGGTGCAGCTGCGGGTGTTCGTCCACCTTCGATTCCGCGTCGAGGGGTTGGCGTTCCGGTCCCTGCATGTGTCCACCCGTTCGTTCCCGTGAGGCTGTCCGTCCCTCTGCGTCGGACATGCCGCCTTCGCTATAATTCGTGCAAGGACGAACCCGGCGGCAACGACCAAAAATTATTATAGGCCTAAAACAACATGCTTGCTCGCAGGGCAGGGCGGTGCGATGCTCAATTTGTGGACGCCTCGACGTCGGGCGTACGACCTTGAGCAGGAGGTCTGAGACATGCTGGGTCCCAGCGGACATTCCGACACGTTCGCCCGTGACAACCTTCCGCCCTTCGATGAATGGCCGGCGATCGACCTTGGCGACTTCGCCTATCCCGAATGGTTCAACGCAGGGGCCGAACTGACCGATCGCATGGTCGCGCGCGGCTTCGGTGAGCGGGTCGCCCTGATCGGGAACGGTCGTCGGCGGACCTATCGCGAGCTTGCCGAATGGACGAACCGGCTCGCCCACGCGCTCGTCGACGATCTCGGCGTCCAGCCCGGCAACCGCGTTCTGATCCGCTCCGGCAACAATCCCGCCATGGTCGCCGTCTGGCTCGCCGTCACCAAGGTCGGCGGCGTCGCCGTCAATACCATGCCGATGCTGCGGACGGGCGAGCTCGAGACGGTGATCGACAAGGCCGAGATCGCGTTCGCGCTCTGCGACGCGCGCCTGCTCGCCGAGATCGAGGCGATCGCGGACAGCCGCTTCCTCAAGCGGATCGTCGCCTTCGACGGCACGGCTTCGCACGATGCCGAACTCGATCGGCTGGCGCTGAACAAGCCCGTCGCCTTCGACCCGCCTCCGGTCGGGCGCGACGACGTCGCGCTTCTCGGTTTCACGTCCGGTTCGACGGGCGTGCCGAAGGCGACGATGCACTTCCAGCGTGATCTCGTGATCATCGCCGACGCCTATGCGCGCGAAGTGTTACAGGTGACGCCGGACGACGTCTTCGTCGGCTCGCCGCCGCTCGCCTTCACCTTCGGCCTCGGAGGGCTCGCGATCTTCCCGCTGCGCTTCGGCGCTGCCGCCGTTCTGGTCGAGGACGCCGGACCGCAAAGGCTCGTCGAGCTCATCCGGGAGACGAGCGCGACCGTCTGCTTCACCGCGCCGACCGCCTATCGCGCGATGCTGGCGGCGTCGGACGACGCGGCCGACTTCGCCTCGCTTCGCATCGCGGTGTCGGCCGGAGAAACCCTGCCGGCGCCGATCTTCGAGGAGTGGACGATCCGGACCGGCAAACCCATCCTCGACGGGATCGGCGGCACGGAGATGCTGCATATCTTCATCTCCAACCGCCTCGGCGAGGCGGCTCCGGGCTGCACGGGACGCCCGCTCCGAGGCTACGAGGCGCGCATCGTCGATGAGGCGATGAACGAGGTGCCACGCGGGACGGTCGGGCGCCTGGCCGTGCGCGGCCCGCTCGGATGCCGTTACCTTGCCGATCCGCGCCAGCGCGACGTCGTGAAGGACGGCTGGAATCTCACCGGCGACGCCTTTTTCCAGGACGAGGCCGGAGTTTTCCATTTCTGTGCGAGAACCGACGACATGATCGTTTCGGCGGGTTACAACATCGCCGGCCCCGAGGTGGAGGCCGCGCTGCTCAAGCATTCGGCGGTGCGCGAATGCGCCGTCATCGGACGGGACGACACAGCGCGCGGCTGCATCGTCGAGGCCCATATCGTGCTGGGCGCCGGTATGGTTGGAGACGAGATCATGGCGAAGACCCTGCAGGACCACGTGAAGGCGACGATCGCGCCCTACAAGTATCCGCGCTCGGTCGTCTTCGTGGACGCTCTACCGAAAACCGAATCGGGAAAGATCCAGCGCTTTCGCCTGCGACCGGCCGCATCCGCCGCTGCAGCGCCGCTGGGCTCCGCGCCGATGACGAGCCCGGTCTGAGGACGCCCGTCCTCCTCACTCCGTCTGAGATCTCCTGGAATTTCCCGCACCTATGAGGACGAACCGATGAAGACGACCGTTGCCGCCTGGACGGCCCTCACCCTGCTGGCGGGCCTTTCGGCCGCCTCGGCCGAGACGTTGAAGATCGGCATGATCACCACCTTGTCCGGGCCCGGCGCAGGGCTCGGCATCGACACGCGCGACGGCTTCCTCCTCGCGGTGAAGCAGTCCGGCGCCGGGGATGTCGAGGTGCTGGTCGAGGACGACGCGCAGAAGCCCGAGCTTGCCGTGCAGATCGCCGACAAGATGATCCAGAGCGAGGATGTCGGCGTTCTCACCGGCATCGTCTTCTCGAACATCCTGATGGCCGTCGCGCCCTCCGTCACCGCCCAGGAAAAGTTCTACGTCTCCACCAACGCCGCGCCCGCGGCACTCGCCGGCAAGGGTTGCAACCCGCTCTACTTCAATGCCGCCTACCAGAACGACAATCTGCATGAGGCGATGGGCGAATACGCCAATCGCGACAAGAAGAAGATGTTCATCATGGCTCCGAACTACCCGGCGGGCAAGGATTCGCTCACCGGCTTCAAGCGTTACTACAAGGGCGAGATCGCGGGCGAGGTCTACACCCAGGTCGGTCAGGCCGACTACGCCGCTGAAATCGCGCAGATCCGCGCGTCCGGCGCGGACGGCGCCTTCGTCTTCCTGCCGGGCGGCATGGGCATCGCCTTCATGAAGCAGTACGCCCAGTCCGGCTCTTCCGTGGAAATCATGGGCCCCGGATTCTCCTTCAGCCAGGATGTCCTCGGCGCCATCGGGCCGGCCGCCCTCGGCATCAAGAACTCCGGCCATTGGGCGAAGAATCTCGACAATGCCGCCAGCAAGAGCTTCGTGGAGGCCTTCCTCGCCGAATACGATCGTCTCCCCTCGCTCTACGCCGTTCAGGCCTTCGACGCCGCGCAGCTCATCCTGTCCGCCCACAAGACCACCGAGCCCTCCGACACGGAGGCGTTCCGCGCGGCGATGCTGAAAGCCGACATCCAGTCGCCGCGCGGCAAGTTCACGTTCAACACCAACCAGCACCCGATCCAGGACATCTATCTGACCGAGGTCGTCGACGAGAACGGCGTCCTCACCAACCACATCGTCGAGAAGATCTTCGCCGATCACGGCGACGCCTACGCCGCCGAATGCAAGATGTGACGGGGCAGGCCTCTTGTCCTTCGCGCTCCTGGCCGAGCAAATCCTGAATGGGCTCCAGTTCGGCGTCATGCTCTTCCTGATGTCGGCCGGTCTGACGCTCATCTTCGGCGTCATGGGGCTCATCAACCTCGCGCACGGCTCCTTCTACATGGTGGGAGCCTTCGCCTGCGCCGCGGTCGCGGCCGTCACCGGCTCGTTCTGGCTGGGGCTCCTCGCGAGCCTGGCGGGAGCCGCCGCGGCCGGGGCGCTCGTGGAGATCGCCATCGTCCGGCGGCTGTATCAGCGCGACCACCTGGATCAAGTGCTCGCCACCTTCGCGCTGATCCTCGTCTTTTCCGAAGGCACGCGCTGGCTCTTCGGCTCCTTTCCGCTCTACCTCACCATCCCGCCGCTCCTCGAGGGCGCGGCGACGCTGCCCGGCGGCCTCCAGTATCCGGTGTATCGCCTCGCCGTGATCGGCCTCGGCATCGCCATCGCGCTGGGGCTCTATGTCCTCATCTCCCGCACGCGGCTCGGCATGCGCATCCGCGCCGGCGAGGACGACCGTGAGATGATCGCCGCGCTCGGCGTGGACATCGGCCGGCTGAACACGATCGTCTTCGCGCTCGGGGCCGCGCTTGCGGGCCTTGCCGGCGCGACCGTCGGCGCGCTGCAATCGGTCCAGGTCGGCATGGGTGAGCCGGTGCTGATCCTTGCCTTCGTGGTGATCGTGATCGGCGGCATCGGCTCGGTGCGCGGCGCGCTGTTCGGCGCGATCCTTGTCGGGCTCGTTGATACGGCCGGGCGCTTCCTCCTGCCGCGGGCTGCCGGACTGTTCGTTCCGCCGGCCGACGCGGCCCTTGTCGGCAGCGGCCTTGCGTCCATGGCGATCTACGTCGTGATGGCCGTGATCCTGGCCTTCAGGCCGAAGGGGCTGTTTGCCATCCATGCCTGATCGGTCCCTGCTCGTCGCCCGCCGACTTCTGCCGAGCCTGGCGGTGATCGCCCTGCCGCTTGTCCTCGCGCTCTGGGCAAGCTTCGCCGGCCAGACGTTCTACATCACGCTCGCCGCCCGCATCGCGGTTCTCGGCCTCGCCGCGACGGGCCTCAATCTCGCGCTCGGCCTCGGCGGCCTCGTCTCGCTCGGCCATGCCGCCTTCTTCGGCATCGGCGGCTACCTCGTCGGCATCGTCGCCTCGCATGCCATGGAGGGCGGGCAACTCCCCTTCGGCTTGCCGGCCGTCGCGGAGATGGCCTATGTCTGGCTGCTCGCCGTGCTCGTCGCCGGCCTCTTCGCTCTCGTGATCGGCGCGATCAGCCTGCGCACCAGCGGCGTCGCCTTCATCATGATCACGCTCGCCTTCGCGCAGATGATCTTCTACCTCGCGATCGCCTGGCCGGGCTATGGCGGCGAGGACGGGCTGCCGATCGCCGTTCGCAACGGCTTCTTCGGCGTGCGAACCATGCGGCCCCTCAACTTCTTCCTGATCGCCTTCGGCCTCCTGTTGTTCGGGCTGGCGCTCTTTGCCGTTCTCAAGGCCTCGCGCTTCGGCGCGGCGCTGCAGGCGGCGCGGCAGAACGGGGTGCGCCTCGCCTCGCTCGGCATCGAGCCGTTCCGCATCCACCTCGTCGCCTTCGTCGTCTCCGGCATGATCACGGCGCTGGCCGGCGCTCTCTATGCCGAGCTCAACCGCTTCGTCAGCCCGTCCATGCTCTCCTGGCATCTCTCGGGCGAACTGATCGTGCTCGTGGTGCTGGGCGGCGTCGGGCGGCTCGCCGGACCGCTGGCCGGCGCGACCCTCTACGTCCTCCTCGAGCATTTTCTCGGCGCTCTGACGGAACGCTGGCAATTTTTCCTGGGCCTCGCGCTCATCGGCGTCGTCCTTGCCGGACGCGGCGGCATCATGAGCCTTCTTTCGCCGCGGAGCGCCCGACATGGCTGAGCCGATCCTTCGAGTCGCCAACCTCCGAAAGTCCTTCGGTGCCTTGAAGGTCACCGACGATGTCAGCCTCGAGCTTTGGCCCGGCGAGATCCATGCGCTGATCGGGCCGAACGGCGCGGGCAAGTCGACGCTGATCCACCAGATCTGCGGCTCGCTCGCGCCCGATGCCGGCACCATCCAATTCTGTGGGCGCGACGTCACCGCGCTCGGCACCGCCGAGCGGGCGCGGCGAGGGCTCGGCCGCACCTTCCAGGTCTCCGCGGTCGTCCCCGAATTCACCGCGCTCGCGCATGCGATGCTGGCGGTGCAAGCGCGGCAGGGAACGAGTTTCCGCTTCCTGAAGCCCGTCGCCTTCGACCGGTCGCTTCGCGAGCCGGCGCTGGCCGCGCTCGCCCGCGTCGGGCTCGATCGGCGCGCCGACATTCCGGCCGCGTCCCTCTCGCACGGTGAAAGGCGGCGGCTGGAGGTCGCGCTGGTCCTGGCGCTCGGCTCCAAGGCGCTCCTGATGGACGAGCCGATGGCCGGCATGGGCTCGGAGGGCTCGCGCGAATTGACGGCGCTGCTCGGGACAGCGCGCCTCGAGACGCCGATCCTGATGGTGGAGCACGACATGGACGCCGTCTTCGCCCTCGCCGACCGCATCTCCGTCCTCGTCTATGGACGGATCGTCGCGACCGGAACGCCCGCGGAAATCCGCCGCGATCCCGTGGTGCGCGAGGCCTATCTCGGCGCGGAGGCGGCATGACCGCGCTTCTCGACGTCCGCGACCTTTCCGCCTTCTACGGCGCGAGCCAAGCCCTGTTCAGCGTCGACGTCGCGCTGGGCGAAGGCGAGGTCGTGGCGCTCGCCGGGCGCAACGGCATGGGCAAGACCACGACGATCCGCTCGATCTGCGGGCTCGTATCGAGCCGCGCGCGAACCTTGCGTCTGGCCGGCTGCGACATCGCCGGCACCGCGCCGCACCGCATCGCAAGGCTCGGGATCGGACTCGTGCCGGAGGGAAGGCGTTGCTTCCGCTCGCTCAGCGTGCGCGAGAACCTTCTGGTCGCGGCGCGCAAGGGGCCGTGGACCCTGTCCCGCGTCGAAGCCCTGTTCCCCCGTCTGGCCGAGCGGCGCGACCAGTCGGCGGGGCTTCTGTCCGGCGGCGAGCAGCAGATGGTGGCGATCGGCCGCGCCCTGATGACCAATCCACGCCTTCTGATCCTCGACGAGGCCACGGAGGGTCTCGCGCCCCTGATCCGCAAGGAGATCTGGGCGGCCATTCACGCCTTGAAGGGCGAGCGCCTGGCGATTCTCGTCGTCGACAAGACCCTGTCCGAACTCCTGCCCATCGCTGACCGATGCGTGGTCCTCGAAAACGGTCGGACCGTCTGGACCGGCCATCCCGCCGACTTGAGCCGGGAGATGCAGGAGCGCTACCTCGGCGTCTGAACCGTCCGGGGGATCGACGGCAACGATCGTCTGCAAGGGAGGGCCGGGGCCGCCCGGATCGACCTGTTGGACGTTCGAACCGGCAGCGCTTTCCTCACCTCGAGGCGAAGGCCTCCCAAGCGACCGTCGTGCCGCAGAGACGCCGCGTGGCGTCCCGAGGCGTCAGCGTCGATGGCGTCGCCGGAAGCGGAAGGGATCGGGCGCGCAGCCGGGGACGTCGCCAGATCGGGTGTCGCCGTTCAGAGGCCGAGATGCCGCGAAAGGGTTCGATAGAGGCCGCTCGCGCGATCGTCGAAGCCGTCGAGGACGTCGAAATGGTGCCGGTTCGGCTCGATGACGAGCTCGGGCGAGAGCTGCGACCAGCGGGCGTGGAGTTCACGCGTCTGACGTTGGAATTCGGCGGTTTCATCGCCGCCGACGACGAGCGACAGGGCGGCCGGTGACGCGACCTTCTTGTCCGGCAGGCTGAGAGCCCGCGCCGTTGCCGGGTCGAGACGCAGCGCGTCGTTGAACGTGGTGCGCGTCAAGGGTTCGAGTTCGAAGATCCCGGAAACAGGCACCGCGGCTTTGAGGGGGCTTTCGGGGAGGCCGTGCGCCGCCCAATCCTGCGTCAGGAGATCGGCGCTGAGATATCCTCCCGCGGAATGGCCGCAGGCGACGAGCATCGCCCGTTCGTCGTCCGTCCAGACGTCCTGCCAGAGGGTGAGAAAGGCGCGTCTGATGCTGTCGACGATGGCGTCGAGCGTCACGTCGGGACAGAGCGGATAGTTCAAAAGAGCGACCGTGCAGCCGTCTTCGACCAGCCGTTCCGCGATGAAGGTGAACTCCTGCTTGTCGCGGGCCCGCCAGAACCCACCATGGATGAAGATCAGCGCCGCCCTTGGCGACGCCGGACGCAGGAGATCGAAGCGCTCGCGCGGATGGGGACCGTATCGGCGTTCCTCAACGGCGAGGCGCGATCTCGTCGCCGCCGCGCGCGCGTGCCAGCCATTGGTGACCGGAGCCATCTCGGTCAGCGTCAATGCGAGATTGTATTCGAGTTCCGTCCACTCGTCGATCGCCACCCGTCTACGCCTCCATCGCATCGCATCGCGCCTCGCAGGGGCCTGCATCAGACCTTGCGAGCGCCGGCCCTCGCACGGCGATCATCGGCCGATTCGGCCCAGGGGCAAAGCGCTTGCGACAGGATTTCACGGCCGTCCCCAAGGGGACGGCGGACCTCCCGTGTGTTTTGGATAGGACATGCGCAATCTGGACAGACAGGACGTCGGCGCAGGAGCATCCTGCCTCCAGCGCGTCTCAAGCGCCCGATCGAGATCAAAGAGGTCAGCATGTCCGAACTTGAAAAAGGCATCACCCTGAACGGCGCCTCCGAAGCCGGGAAGACCTGGAACATTCTCGGCCAGGTCTATCTTCCCAAGGCGATCGGCGCGTCGACCTTTGCCTTCGAGACCAACAGTCTTCCCGGCCAGTTCGTGCCCGTCCACATCCATCCGACGCAGGACGAGTTCATCCTGGTCCAGGAAGGCGTGCTCGACCTCAAGCTCGACGGCGTTTGGACCAAGGCCGGACCCGGCGATCTCGTGAAGATGCCGCGCGGCATTCCGCACGGCTATTTCAACAAGTCCGACAAGCCGGCGCGCGCGCTCTTCTGGGTGTCGCCCGCAGCCAAGCTCGTGGAACTCTTCGAGCAACTCGACGGCTTGGCCGATCCGGCCGAGGTCGTGCGGATCTCGGCGGAGCACGAGGTCGACTTTCTGCCGCCCGAAGCCAACGAGTGACGTCGGCATCCGTCGCCCCTAGCCCAGCCGGACGAGACCCGGCGGCCTAGACCTGTCCAGCAACCATCCGGAGCCGGCATTCCCGGCGGTCCCTCGGGGCCGCCGATGGCGAAGCCGCGCCGTCTTCCCTCCCGAAAGAGTCGGCAGAACATGGTCCAGAAGAAGAACGTATGCGTCATCGGCGCCGGTGTCAGCGGTATCGCCGCCGCCCGGACCTTCAAGCGGCGCGGCCATCGGGTGACGATCGTCGAGCGCAGCGATGGCTTCGGAGGCGTCTGGGAGCCGCAGCGCTCCTATCCGGAGGTTCAGACCCAGAGCCCGAAGTCTCTCTACCGCTACACCGACAAGGCGATGCCGGCGGACTATCCGGAATGGCCGAAGGGACCGCAGGTCCACGCCTATCTCAAGTCCTATGCCGAAGACCATGGGCTCACATCGCTCCTGCGGACGCGGACGGTGGTTCGCGGAATGGAGAAGCGGCAGGGCGCGCCGGGCTGGACGCTCGACATCGAGGCGCCGGACGGGACGAGCGCGCGCGAGAATTACGATTTCGTCGTGATCGCGACCGGCCAGTTCAACGAGAGAAACGTTCCGACGCATCCGGGGGAGGCGGCCTTCGTCGAGGCCGGCGGCACGGTGATGCACTCCTCGCTCTACGACAGAGCCGATCGCGCGCGAGGCCGCGACGTCGTCGTGCTCGGCGGCTCGAAATCGGCGACCGACATTGCCGTCAATGCCGTTAAGTCCGGGGCGCGATCGGTGACGATGGTCTATCGGGAACCGGTCTGGCGCGTGCCTTACTTCATCGGCGGGCTCGTGAACTTCAAGCGCATCCTCTACATCCGCGCGCAGGAGGAGATGTTTCCGGGCTGGGGCATCGGGCGCGGCGCGAAGCTCGCCCATGCCATCGCAAAGCCTTTCGTGTGGGCGAACTGGCGCGGCCTCGAGGCGCTCCTGAAGACCCAGCAGAAGCTGAAGAGATGCAAGATGACGCCGCGCGTGCCGATCGAGCGCAGCATCAACTGCTCCGTCCCCATCGCCACGCCCGGCTTTTTCGACATGGTGGCCAGCGGTCGGATCCGCGGCATCGAGGGCACGTTCTCGCGCTACGAGCCCGGCCTCGTGCATATGACCGGCGGCGAGGCCGTCCCGGCGGACGTCGTCGTTCAGGCGACCGGCTTCAAGCTCGGCGTGCCCTTCCTTCCGCCCCACTATGCCGAGAAACTCGTCGAACCCGACGGGCAATATCGGCTGCATCGGCTCATCGCCAATCCCAACATCCCCGATCTCGGTTTCGTCGGCTTCAATTCGAGCTTCTGCACGGTCCTGTGCGCCGATCTCGCGGCGGAATGGCTGGTCCGATACGCAGACGGCAAGCTGGTGCGCGATACCACGCACGAGGCGATGACCAAGGCGATCGAGGTCTCGTTGAAATGGCGCCGCACGGAGCGCCCGGCGGCAGCGGTCTATGGCGGCCTCTGCGTCGCACCCTACCACTTCAAGCATTTCGACGAATTGATCGGCGACATGGGCGCCCGGATCACCCGGCGAAATCCGCTCGCGGAAAAATTCCTGCCGCCGGACGCCGACGCCTACTCACGCTTTCTCGCGTCGACGCCGACCTACACCGTGACATGACCCGTCGAACGGACAAGGCGGCGGTCGTGTCCTGCGAAACGCCGAAGCGTTCCGTCGAGCGGGTCTGAGGTCTTCGGCCGACCGCGATGTGGATAGAGCGCCGCGTCATCTGGATAGAGATCCGTCCGCCGCCCCGCGACAATCATGACCTTGGGGAAGTCGGTGCGGCGAGCGTCGTAAGGGCTTGTCCCAAGGATAATCGTGTCGTCGCCGCGATGATCTCGTCTTCCGGCGCATTCTGGGGAACGCCATGACCTTCGAACGAGCCAGATCAAAACGGGCAGCGCCGACGCGTTGCGCCCCTGCGGCCGCTTTCCTCTCGGCCCTCCTCTCGCCGCTCTCCGCGGTGGCGCTGGAATCGAACCCACCCTATCCGATCGGCGTCGATACCCTCTACGCCGCCGCCTATCCGCCGGTGACGGGTCTCCTCCTCAACACCTATTCGCTCTACTACAGCGCCGACACGTTCAAGGACGTCAACGGCAATGAGACGCTCGCCGATTTCGACCTCGACATCGCGGTTCAGGCGTTTCGCGTCGTCGGCACCTGGGACGCCGAAATTCTCGGTGCTCGGCCGATCAGCTACCTCATTCTGCCCGGCTTCCACATGGACGGGGCTCTATCGCCGGTGGCGGGCCTCAATTTCGAGGACGAACGCTTCGCCGTCGGCGACATCAGCTTCGGCCAGCTTCTGCAATGGACCTCGGGGCCTTGGTCCCTCACGGCGGGCGCCGAGATCTATGCGCCGACCGGCTCCTACAAGGAGGATCGGACCTTCAACGTCGGCACCAATGTCTGGACCTTCTATCCGCAGGTCGCCGCCACCTACATGGACGCGTCGAACAACCATGCGAGTTTGAAGCTGCAATACGGCTTCCAGACGGAGAACGACGCCACCGGCTACCAGAACGGCCAGCATGCCATCATCGAAGCTGCCGTCGGCATCGGGGCGACGCAGCAGCTGGGGCTGGACCTCGCCGGCTTTGCGCTTCTCCAGACGACCGACGACGAGATCGCCGGCGCACGGGATCCCGCGAAGGGCGGCCGGACCCGCCTGTTCGGCATCGGGCCGCAATTGCGCTACAATTTCAACGGCGGGGCGCTCACGGCGAAGTGGCAGACGGAATTCGGTGCGCGCAACACGGCCGAAGGCAATCGCTTCTGGTTCCAGCTCGGGATTCCGCTTTCGGTCAAGGCGCCGACCGCAGATCCCATCGACATCCCGGGATAATTCCGCCCGGCCGTTGCGCCGTTTCGATCCGACACGCCGTGGCGTCCTCGCGCCGCGGCGTGTCGTCTTTCGGGCGGGCGGTCCCTGTCCCCCGCCGGTGGCGCTCGCGAAGGCAATTTCGCAGAAAACGTTCGTCGTGGATGCAAATACTTTAGGCATATAATATATTGCGCAGGGAAGGGGCGTGACGTACTCTGTGAGCTGTCGCGTGCCGTGCGCACAGCCTCAGCTCAATTGGATGATGCGATCCATGGTTGGCCTGCTGGACAAGTATCTCGCCGGTTCCAACCTCGTGGATACGCGATCCCCCGAGGATGCGCGCGAGCAGATCGGCCGTATCTTCTGCCCACACTTCCTGCTTCCCTCCGCCGCTCGACCGGCTGGATTCCACGCCCGGCACCGCTCCGTTTCGCAGAACCGCTATTCGGTCAACATCGTGTCCTACGGCGACGAGGTCGAGATCGATCCCGGCGAACTCGGCTCGTTCTTCCTGCTGCAGATCCCCGTGCAGGGTGAGGCTCGCGTCCGTTGCGGCGCCTCCACGGTGGAGAGCCAAGCCGGACGGACGGCGACGCTCTTGTCTCCGACCTTGCCGACGCGGATGACCTGGTTCGAGGGCTGCGAACAGCTCATCGTCCTTTTGGAGCGCTCCGCCCTGGAGGCCCATTGCGCGAACCTTGTCGGGCTTGATCTGGGCCCGCTCGAATTCGAGGCAGCGATCGATCTCCAGGGGCCGGTCGGCGCAGCCATCGAACGGCACGCCCGACTGATGCTCGAATGCGCCGACCGGTCGAGTGCGGTGGGTGACATCTATCTCGGCATGCTGCGCGACGGTCTGGCGTCGCTGCTCGTCACGGGCCTCAGGAACAGCGCGAGCGATCAGTTCGCCCGTCGCTCGGACGTGTCCGCGCCGAGCACCGTGCGCGCCGCCGAGGCGTGGCTGGAGGCCAATGCCGGCAGGTCTTTCGCGATGGCTGACCTTGCCGCGGCGGTCGGCGTCAGCCTGCGTTCGCTGCAGGACGGCTTCAGGCGTCACCGCGGCGTCACGATCAGCGAAAGCCTGCAATCCATGCGTCTGTTGCGCTTTCGCGCAGAACTGCTGCGGGCCGCCCCCTTTTCCAGCGTCGCCAGCCTGGCCTTCTCGTCAGGCCTCACCCATCTCGGCCGCGCCGCGGCGGACTATCGCAAGCTCTATGGCGAGTCGCCGTCGGAAACGTTGAAAGGCGGTATCGCGACCTCGAGGCGTCCAACGCCGCTCGGGGCGGCGGTCCCGGTGCCCGCCACCCTGTCCGGCCTTCGGGGCTGATGCGGCGCAGGGAGATGCAAACGAGGTGGCGCCCCAGCCGAAGCGGCTGAGACCGTGACCGTCTGGCGGCCCTGCGCGACCGTCGGCAGGCGGTCCTTTCGCCGGCGTGGCGTCAGCCGTCGTGACCGAGACGCGCGAGCGGCTGACGGCATGGTTCTCGGGACGCGGCGGCAGAGGCGCCCGATCAGGACGTTTCGCTCGACAGGCGTCGCCCGATCTGGACAGCGCGTTGCAGTCCGTCCGCCTCGCTGGCCGCATCGAGCGGCAGGAGGAGGTCCAATCCCGCAGCCTGAATGCCGCAGTAGCCGAAGACGCCCTGCACGATCTGCGTGTTCAGGACGTCGAGATAGCCCCGGCGCTCGTAGGTGCCGCGATCCGCACCGCCGATCGCGACGACCTGCCCCTTCAGCCGAACCAGCAGCTGGGTCGTTCCCTGCTCGGGGTCGTCGATATACGCCCAGCCGGACGTGAAGACGCGATCGATCCAACCCTTCATGACGGCCGGCATGGACCACCAGTAGACTGGGAACACCAGCACCAGCACGTCGGCCCTGTCGACGCGTCGCTGTTCGAACCGAATGTCGTCCCCGTGCCCGGCTCGCCCCTTGAAAGAGTCGTGGTCGGCCATGGTGAACCGGGGATCGAAGCCCTCGGCCGCGAGATCGACGATCTCGTGCGTGGTGCCCGGCTCGGTCTCCAGCCCGGCGACGAGACGAGCGATCACCGCATGGGTGTAGGACCGGGGATCGGGATGGGCGACAACGATGAGGATATGCATGCACGGTCCTTCGTCTCTGGGCGGGAGCCGCCGGAGCCTGCGCACCGAAGCGGTGGCCGCGGGACGGTCGGATCAGGCCACCGGGATCCGGGCGATCACCTTGATCTCGAAGTCGAAGCCGGAGAGCCAGTTGACGCCGACGGCCGTCCAGTTCGGGTAGGGCGCCTGCGGAAAGGCTTCGCGCTTGACCTCCATGACCGTCGGGAACTGGTTTTCCGGGTCGGTGTGGAAGGTCGTGACGTCGAGGATGTCGTCGAACGTGCAGCCCGCAGCCTGGAGAACGGCCTCGAGATGGGCGAAGGCCCGGCGCACCTGTGCCGCGAAGTCCGGCTCGGCCGACCCGTCGGCGCGGCTTCCGACCTGACCGGACACGAACAGGAGGTCGCCGGACCGGATGGCGGCGGAGTAACCGTGCTTTTCGTAGAGAGCGTGGCGATCGGCGGGGAAAACAGGTTCCGGCTTCGTCATGTCGTGATCCTTCGTGATCGGAAACGTCTGCGCGATGGCGCGCATGGCGGCAGCCCGGCTCGTTCGGCCGTGGTCTATCCTCGGTGGGGCATTTGATATACGACGTGTATGCGGAGTTATCTCACATACGAGCCGTATGTCAACTGACCCAGACGTTCCCGTCGAAAAGCAAGGAGCCGTGATGCGCGCGAGCCGTCGTTCCGAGACGATGGAGGAGAACCGCGCCAAGCTTCTTCGGGCGGCCCGGCACGCCTTCGCGACGAAAGGCTTTTCCGCTGCGTCGATGGACGAACTGACCGCCGATGCGGGCCTGACGCGCGGGGCGCTCTATCACAATTTCGGCGACAAGAAGGGCCTGCTGGCAGCGGTCGTGGCCCAAGTCGATGGTGAGATGGCCGCGAGCGCCAGGAAGGTTGCCGAGGCTGCTCCGAGCGCCTGGGAGGCTCTGCTGGCGGAGGGCACCGCCTATATCGAGATGGCGCTGGATCCGCAGGTTCGACGGATCGTGCTTCTCGACGGGCCGGCCGTCCTCGGAGATCCATCGACCTGGCCGAGCCAGAATGCCTGCCTCGAACTCACGCGGCAGGCGGTCGCCGGACTTGTCGCCGGCGGGGTGATGAAGCCCGTCGACGTCGAGGCCGCTGCCCGTCTCCTCAGCGGCGCTGCCCTCAATGCCGCTCTCTGGGTGGCCGCCAGCGACGAGCCGCGCGCCGTCCTGCCCAAGGCGATCGAAGCCTTCCGCGCGATGGCGACGGGCCTTCTGGCGGAGCCGACGTCGCGCCCATCCTGACGCGCAGACGTCGAAGCGAGCGGGCGGTCACGTCGCGTCCTTGCCGGGCGAAAGCCTGGCCAGCCGTTCGCGCAAGGCCGGGGCGGCGGCGTCGAGGAAGCGGCGCAGCTTGAGGGGCATCTGCCCCCGCGAGGCGTGGACGAGATGAACCGGGACCGGTTCGGGTTCGAAGTCTTCGAGGACGAGTTGCAGCCGTCCGTCCCCGACCGGCTCGACCACCTGATAGTGCAGCAGCCGAACGATCCCGATGCCTCGCATTGCCGCGTCGACCGCCGCCTCCGTCGTCGTCACGGAAAGGCGCGGCGTCGATCGGACGTCGATGGGCGCCGCGTGGCTCGCCGGATGGAACCGCCCGTTCGCGTCCGGCATCGGGCCGTCCGTCGCAACGGCGGGCAGGTCGCGCAGGTCTTCGGGGATCGAAGGGACGCCGTGTTTCGCCAGGAACGCCGGGCTCGCCGCTGTGACGATGCGCATGGTTCCGACCCGTGTCGCGACCAGGGCGCTATCCGCCAGTCGGCCGATGCGAACCGCCATGTCGACATGGTCGTCGACGAGATGGATGTTGCGATCGGCGAGGCGCAGCCGAATGTTGATGTGCGGGAACTGATCGAGAAAGTCCGCAACGACCGGCAGGACGTGGAGGCGGCCGAACTGGAGCGGGGCGGTCACGACGAGCTCTCCCTTCGGCTCGAAGAACTCGCCGGCGGCTTCGCGCTCGGCGCCTTCCAGATCGTCGAGGATGCGCCGGGCCGCCGCGAGATAGGCGATGCCGGCGTCGGTGAGCGTCAGGCTCCGCGTGGTGCGGACCAGGAGCTTCGTTCCGAGCCGTGTCTCGAGGTCGGAGATCTTGCGACTGAGCGTCGGCACGGGAACGCGCAAGGACCGGCTTGCGGCCGAGAGGCTTCCGCGGTCCACCGCCTCGCGCAACAGGGTCATGGCTTCGAAGCGGTCCATTCGTCTTTCCGGTTTCCGGGAAGGTGATTTGCGATCCTGCTGCATTCCGCCGATCGAAGGAAAGGGACATCTCTCGTCACGAAGAGCCAGCCGGCTCGCAACCTCTGGACCAACGCCCATGTCCTACGGCTTCCTCGACATCGCCATCACGCCCAGCGTGCGCGCCGCGCAAGTCGCCATGGGCACCGACCACGTCTGGCGCGACTTCGCGGGCGAGCGGACGTTCGATCGCTTCGGCGCGAACGAGACGGCCTTCATCGCCGAGCGCGACAGCTTCTACATGGCCACCGCTTCCCAGACCGGCTGGCCTTACGTGCAGCACCGAGGCGGTCCGCGCGGCTTCCTG
The DNA here is from genome assembly GCF_001424685.1 of Aureimonas sp. Leaf454. Classification (GTDB taxonomy): domain Bacteria; phylum Pseudomonadota; class Alphaproteobacteria; order Rhizobiales; family Rhizobiaceae; genus Plantimonas. Next base: position 295,816 of record NZ_LMQT01000023.1, on the reverse strand, counting down.
AAGCTCGTCGACGACCGGACGCTGGCCTTTGCCGATTACGCGGGCAACCGGCAGTACATCAGCACCGGCAATCTCGCGGCCGACAGCCGAGCCTGTCTGATCCTGATGGATTATCCGCGTCGCGCGCGACTGAAGATCTATGCGCATGCCGACATGGTCGCACCGGACGCCGAACCGGCGCTCGTCGATCTCGTCACAGTTCCCGGCTACCGGGCGAGGATCGAGCGCATCGTCCGGCTGCGGCTCGAAGCCTTCGACTGGAACTGCCCGCAACACATCGTCCCGCGCTTCACGCAAGCCGAGATCGACGAGGCGATCCGACCCTTGCACGATCGGCTCGCCGCACTCGAAGCCGAGAACGCCGCGCTGCGGGCGGCGTCGGCTCCCACGACGCACCATCAAGGAGAGCGAGCATGACAGAGGTTCGCGTTCGGACCGTCCACGTCGACGGCGTTGCGGTCTTCTATTGCGAAGCAGGCGACCGCTCGAATCCGACGGCGCTGCTCCTGCACGGCTTTCCCTCGTCGAGCCATATGTTCCGCGATCTCATTTCTCTGCTCGCCGACCGCTTCCATCTCGTCGCGCCCGACCTTCCCGGCTTCGGCCAGACGAAGACGCCGCCGCGCGGAGCGTTCGACTATATGTTCGATCGTCTCGCCGATCACTCGACGAGGCCGAACATCGGGCCGTATCCGCCGTGCCAGGACACGTCGTCACGATCGAATGCAGGCGAAAAGATCCCGGCGCCGCGACCGCCATCGAGGAACAGGGCGTTCGCACAGGAGAGGTGATCCCGGAACAGCCGCGCGAAGTCGTGGAAGTTGACCTCCGTTTCGCTGATCGCGAACCGAACGTGCCCGTTTTCGCAGACGCCGACGCCGCTGCGCCGTGTTCGATCGGTGGAACCTGGAATGAGCGCGGGATGCAGACGCCCCTCGATGACCAGCATCGGCCCCGACTGCGTCGCGAACCGAGCGTCCGGCCGTTCCCTCGCGAACGCGTCCGTCGTGAGGATGCCCGCGCTCGTCTTCCCCAGGACGAAGACGCCGTTCGGCTTTTTGTAGAAGTTCGGCACCTGGCCGGGCGGCCCGTCGATCACCGTCGTATCGGCCGGCCGGAGTTCCTCGCCGTTCTCGATGTAGAGGCCGACAGGCGAGAAGTCGGTCCGGTACATGCCGGCATTCATCGCGACGACGAGTCGTCCGCCGTCCGCCTCAACGGATCGCGCCAGATGGGCGAAGCTGCGATAGGGAGCGCCCTCGCGGTCCCGCCAGAACAGACGGAGGTCGGAGGCCGCCGGGTCGATCGTGCAGACGACATAGTCCGCATTCTCGAAGCGGTCCTCCCTGCACGTCTCCGCCCTGGCGGCCCCCGCGCCGGCGACGAGCATCGCCCATGCCAACCACCCGAACCGCCACGTCATGCGTGCCGCCTTCGTTTCCCCGCGCCGTCGGCGGCATCGTTCGATCACGGTCTGATCCCTATTCTGGCGGGCGTCGCTCTGCGGGCGATGAGGGGAGGGCTGCACGACATTCTCTCTTCGGTTGCCTGCTTCGGTCGGCCGGCGCCACCAAGGCAGGCGCTGCGCTCTCAATCGGCAAGGCCAAGCTGCTGCCGGGTCACGGAAGCGGCATTGTAGCAGTGGAACGAGGCAACCTTGCCATTTTCCAGATGGAACACGTCGCAGCACGGCACGTCGATCGTCCGGCCCGTCGGCGCCAAGCGTCCCGACGGAAGCGGCAACTCGCCCTTGTGCGTTCCGCGAATGGCGAGCTCGACGACGACGACGTTCCCCGTGACGTAGATCTGGAACAGCTCGCGGTGGATATCGGGAAAGGCCGTGGTGAGCGCGCCGATGTGGTCGCCGATGGCCTTGCCGCGCAGCGTCTTTCCGGCGGGAATGTCGGTCATGTATCCATTCTCGGAGAAGGCGGAAACGAACGTCTCCCGATCGAACCCGTCTCCTTCCGCGACGGCGTAGAGTTCGCGAATGATCGTCTCGTTGTCACGCATGGCGCGCCCTTTCGATGTTCGAGTGTCGGTGCCGCGGCCGCCGGTCGGCACGTTGGCCAACCGTCTCTGCGTCGGTCTAGATCTGCGCCTGTCCGCCATCGGCGAAGAGTTCGCTGCCATTGACGAAGCTGCTCTCGTCGCACGCCAGAAACAGCGCGGCGGCAGCCGTTTCGTCGGGTGTCCCCATCCGGCCAAGCGGGACCTGCGCCTCCATCGCCGCGACGAAGGCTCGCTTCTCTTGCGCGGTTGAGGAGAGGCCGTGCAGCCCCGGCGTCGAGGTGGGACCGGGAACAAGCACGTTCACACGGATCCGGCGCGGTGCCAGGTCGAGGATCCAGCTCCGGGCGAAACTGCGGATCGCCGCCTTGCTGGCACCGTAGACGCTGAAGGCCGGCGAGCCCGTGCTGGCCGCCGTGGAGCCGGTCAGGATCACGGAGGCTCCATCGACGAGAAGCGGCAGCGCCTTCTGTACGGTGAACAGCGTTCCCTTGACGTTCGTCGCGAAGGTCTTTTCGTAATCCTCTTCCGTGATCTGGGAGAGGGCGGCGAAGCGGCCGCCGCCGGCATTGGCGAACAGCACGTCGATCCGACCGGCTTCCGCCCGCACGACGTCGTAGAGACGATCGAGATCGGCAAGATTCGCGATGTCGCCCGCCACGCCCCGGGCGCCGTTGCCGACCTCGGCCACCGCGGCGTCGAGTTCGCGCTGCCGCCGTCCGGTCATAAACACGCGGGCGCCTTCCTGCGCGAAACGTTTGGCGCTCGCCAGCCCGATGCCGCTGTTGGCACCGGTGATGATCGCGATCTTGTTGTCGAGTCTGCCCATCGTCGCCTCCTCTTGAGATGACCGCGATATAGACAGGCACTAATATGGCAACTAGTACATACCAAAAGGTAAGGGTGGGAATGGACGTGAGCGCAAGTGATCCCGACTGCGGCCTCGACGTCGCGCTGGCCGTTCTGGGCGGCAAGTGGAAGCCGCTGATCCTCTATCATCTCGGGCATGGACCGAAGCGGTTCGGTGACCTTCGGCGCCTGGTGACGGGCATCAGCGAGAAGGTGCTGATCCAACAGTTGCGCGAGTTGGTCGCGTCCGGCGTGCTGGTCAGGCACGACTACCGAGAGGTGCCGCCGAAGGTCGACTACACCGTGACGCCCTTCGGCCAGACCCTTGTCGATGCTCTCCGGCCGCTGTGCGCATGGGGAACGGCGCACCGTCTCCAGGTCGAGGCGACGCTGAAGAACGCCGCGGCCGGTCAGGCACCCGCCAAGACGTCGCCATGATTTCGAATGGCGCTGGCCGGACGCGGGAGGCCCGCCTCGACCGGACGGCGAGATCGAGACGGCGACCGAGGCTTATCGGACATCCACGCCTTCGATCTTCAAAAGCCGCTCGACGGCAAATTCCGCGAAGGCGCGGACGGCCGGGCGCATGAACTTGACCGAGGGATAGGCCAGGAACATCTCGGTCGGACGGACCTCATACTCCGGCAAGATGCGCACCAGACGGCCGCTCGCCAGATCCTCGGCAATGAGCAGATGCTGGACGGGACCTGCCGCATGACCGTCCAGCAATGTCCTCTCGATCACTTGCGCATCGATCGTCCTGAGGATCGACCAGACATCCACCTCCATTTGGGTGCCGTCCCGGAGCAGGGCCATGCGATTCTGCGGGGTGAGGGAGCGGGGCGTCGTGATCAACGGCACTTGCGACAGCCGGTCGAGGGAGTCGATCGGGCCATGCTTTGCGAGATAGGCCGGGCTTGCGACGAGGATCCGCAGGACGAGGCCCAGCCGGCGAATGATCACGTCCTGCGCCTCCGGACGACCATAGACCAGAGCGAGATCGAAGTTCTCGAACACGAGGTCGACCGTCCGGCTTTCGAGAACGAGGTCGATGGCGACACTCGGATGCTCCCGCTGGAAGGCCATGACGATCGAATGGAAGTGCTTGGCGCCGATGCAGGACGGGGCGTGGACGCGGATCGTCCCCTCGATGCGGCCGGAATCGGCCTGCAAGCCCTCGACCGCCGCGTCGATCGAGGCGAGGGCCGAACGGCTCGCATCATACAGCGCCTGCCCCTCCGCCGTTGGACGAACGCTCCGCGCGGATCGTTCGAGAAGGCGTGCCTGAACGCGGTGTTCGAGATTGGCGATGTGCTTGGACACGGCCGGCTGGGATAGCGACAGGTCGCGGGCCGCTGCCGTGAGCGAGCCGCGCTCCACCGTCCGGGCAAAGGCGCGAAGGGCAGCGGTCAAGTCCATCTTGTCATTCCAAACGGCTATCGGTGGCATTCATCCATAGCTGTTGTTTATGCGCGCTCGAACTGTTGTTCTCAAGTCGTCATTGAGAGGTGTTTGGGAATGGATCGACGGTTCTTTCTGCTCGGGGCGCCGCTGGCGCTCGCGGCCTGCGCGACGACGGCGCAAGAGCCAACCGCCGTGATGTCCTATGTGCCGCCCGAACGGACGATCGATCCCGCCTATTCCATCCTGTACGCAGCGCTGGACGGCGAGCCTTTCCCCGTGCCGGCGATCGACCTGACGCGGATCGTCGATCCGAAGTTCTTGCGGCGGGAGGTCGATTTCGCGACCGGCGAGCCGCCGGGCACGGTGGTGGTGGATCCGAACGAGCGCTTCGCCTGGTACGTGCTCGGCAACGGCCGGGCAATGCGCTACGGGGTCGGGGTTGGCAAGGTCGAGGCCTTCAACTTCCAGGGCGAGGCCACGATCGCCTGGAAGGCGAAATGGCCGAAATGGACGCCGACGGCGGACATGATCGCCCGCGACCCGCAACGCTACGGCCCGCTCCGGAACGGCCTGCCCGGTGGACCCGGAAATCCGCTCGGTCCCCGCGCCCTCTACCTGCACCGCGACGGTCGCGACACCCTCTACCGCCTGCATGGAACGGTGGAGCCATGGACGATCGGCACGAAGGTTTCGTCCGGCTGCATACGGCTTCTGAACCAGGACATCATCGACCTGTACGACCGGGTTCGGGACGGCAGCAAGGCGATGGTCCTGCCGGTCCGCAGCGAGGCCTTGGCCTGACGCTCCAGGAGGCGTGGATGCAAGATCTGGAACGCAACAAGGCGACGGTTGTCGCCTTCTACCACCTGATGTTCGACGAGGGCCGACCCGCCGAAGCGGTCGCGCGCCATGTCGGTGCGGATTACGTCCAGCACAATCCGCTCGTCGCCACGGGCAATGATGCCTTCATCGGATATTTCGAGCAGATGGCACGGGAGTGGCCCGGCAAGCGCGTCGAGATCAAGCGGATCATCGCCGAGGGTGCGTATGTCGTCCTTCACTGCCTACAGCACTGGCCCGGGGACCAAGACTATGCCGGGATCGATATCTTCCGGCTGGATGACAGGGGAAAAATCGTCGAGCACTGGGATGTGCTGCAGGTCGTTCCGCCCCACGCGGAGAATTCGAACGGCATTGTCTAAGCCGCGCGACCATCAAAGCCAGGACGATCGCCATGACCGACACCATGACGGCCATCGTTTTGAGCCGTTTCGCCCCGGCGGCTCCGGGGAAAGGTTGCGATCGACGTGGCCGGACAGACGGTCATGATCCCCTGAGGGATCGTCGTCGTCGACGTCGACGTCGGCGTGGAGTGGAATGGGCGTCGCCATGGCAAACCTCCGTTCGCCACCGTGACCCGGATCAGGACTGACCTGGCGATCCCATGCGCGATGCGATGGTCGCCGTCGATCCGCGTTCGACGATCGGACCATCGATCTTGAGAAGGTGCGGCCGGTGCGGTTTCGTCCCCCGCGACAGGCGGATCAGGGATTCGACGGCCCTGCGGCCCATTTCGTAATTCGGTAGGACGACCGTCGACAAGGGCGGATTGGTGTAGCGGCTGAGTTCTTCGTCGTCGTAACCGAGGATCGAGACGTCTCCCGGCACGCTGAGACTCAGTTGGGTTGCGGCCGCGAGCGCGCCCGCCGCCATCTTGTCGTTGGCGCAGAAAATCGCCGTTGGCCGGTTGGGGAGAGACAAAAGGTCCAGAGCGTGCTGGTAGCCGGTCAAGGGCAGCCAGTCTCCGTCGCGCACGAGGCTCTCGTCGAACGGCAGGTCGCTTGTCGCCAAGCCCTGCCGATACCCCTTCAGGCGGTCAGCCGCCGCGTCCATCCAGGGTTCCCCGTTGATGAAGCCGATCCGACGGTGTCCCAAGCCGGTGAGGTGGGTCGTCGCCGTGAAGCCCCCGACGACCTCCGCCGGCAAGATCGAGGACAGAGACCTTTCTTCGTCGTAGCAGTTGAGAAGAATGGACGGCAGGCTGTGAAGCGCCGGCGGCGGCGTGATCCGACGCGTGAAGATCGTGGAATAGATGATGCCGAGCACGGACGCGTCGTTCACGATCGCCGCGAGCGTCGTCGCTTCCAGGGCGGGATCGGACCGGGTCACGTGCGCGCTGACCAGGAACCCCTGTTCCCAGCCCGCATCGCGCGCGCCGTCGAGATTGACGACCGGATGGGGGCTGGTCGAGATCTCGTCGACCAGATAGGCGATCGTCCGGCGCTCCAGACGGCGGTGACGCAGGCGGCGCTGGCCGGGGAGTTCGTAGCCAAGAGTTCGAGCCGCCTCCTCGACGCGCAGGCGCGTGCCTTCAGCGATCCGTGCCCCCTCCATGCCGTTGAGCACCATCGAGACGCTGGATTGCGAGACGCCGGCGAGTCGACCGACATCGATCATCGTCGGCCGTCGGGGAGACGTGGCGCTTTTGCCGGCAGGCGGGGAGGGCGTTGTCTTGGTCATCTCCGGCTGCGCGCGCTCCCCGATCCCGTGGCCATCCACCTCTCCCGACCATCCTGCCAGACCCGCCACGGGATCGTCGCATGTTGCGGTGCAAATAAAGTTATCGTTGACAGATAATAATATTATCAATCTGATTAGCAAACGGTCTCGACATGAATCTCGCGACTCATCCTGGGGAGGAAAACCGATGCTCAAACTGACGCGCCGCACTATACTCATGGCATCCGCGGCGCTTGCCGCCGCGCTGCCCCTGGCCCTCGGGCCGATCTCCGCCAGTGCCCAGGAACTGCCCAAGCTGGAGAAGAAGGAAAGCTACAAGGTCGGCTTCGCGCAGACCGAGAGCAACAATCCCTGGCGCATCGCCCAGACGCAGTCGATGCAGGACGAGGCCAAGAAGCTCGGCCATCAGCTCGTCTACACCGACGCCGCGGGCTCTGCCGCCAAGCAGGTCGCCGACGTCAACTCGATGATCGCGCAGGGCGTCGACCTCATCTTTCTCGCTCCGCGCGAGGAAAAGCCGCTGATCCCGGCCGTGCGCGCCGCCGCCAAGGCCGGCATTCCCGTGATCCTGCTCGACCGCAACGTCGATCAGGCGCTCGCCAAGGCCGGCAAGGACTACGTGACCTTCATCGGCTCGGACTTCGTCGACGAGGGCAAGCGGGTCGCCGAGTTCCTCCTCAAGGAGAAGCCGGACGGCGCCAAGATCATCGAACTCGAGGGCACGACGGGTTCCTCGCCCGCCAACGATCGCAAGAAGGGCTTCGACGACGCGATCGCCGGCAAGGCCGGGTTCGAGGTCGTCGCATCGCAGTCCGGTGATTTCGCCCGCGACAAGGGGCGGCAGGTCGCCGAGTCCCTGCTCCAGGCCCATCCCGATGCGAATGTCGTCTACGCGCACAACGACGAGATGGCCATGGGCGCGATCGCGGCGATCGAGGCGGCCGGCAAGGTGCCCGGCAAGGACATCATGGTTCTCTCGATCGATGGCGGCAAGGAAGCCGTGCAGGCCGTCGTCGACGGCAAGATCGCGGCCGTCGTCGAGTGCAATCCGCGCTTCGGCCCGAAGGCGTTCGAGACGCTGAAGCGCTATGCCGACGGCGAGACGATCGAGGCCTGGGTGAAGAACGTCGACGCGTTCTACGACAAGACCAACGCCGCGGCCGAAGTCGCCAACGCCTATTGATCCAAAGCTCGAACGGACGAACCACCCGGCCGACAGGCCGGGTGGCGGCCTTTCCGTGGGAGAGACGCGTCATGCCGCTTGTTTCCATGCGCGACGTCCAGAAGTCCTTCTCCGGCGTGCCGGCGCTCGTCGGCGCCTCGCTGGAGATCGGGGAGGGCGAGGTCATGGCGCTGATCGGACAGAACGGTGCCGGCAAGTCGACGCTGATCAAGATCCTCACCGGCGCCTATCGTCGCGACGGCGGGTCGATCGCCTTCGCGGGACGGGCCGTCGATTTCGCCAGTCCGGGCGCCGCGCAGGCCGCCGGCATCGCGACCATCTACCAGGAGATCAATCTGGTGGCGCAGCGCAGCGTCGCGGAGAACATCTTCCTCGGACGGGAAAAGACCCGCTTCGGCCTGATCGACCGCCGCGCCATGGCGCGCGAGGCGGAAGAACTGCTCTCGCGCTTCGGCCTGGCCATCGACGTGTCCGCGCCGCTCGGTCGCTTCAATGCGGCGACGCGGCAGATGGTGGCGATCGCCCGCGCCCTGTCGATGCGCGCCCGTCTCGTCATCATGGACGAGTCGACCTCCTCGCTCGACGAGCGCGAGGTGGAAACGCTGTTCGCCACCATCCGGACGCTCGCCGCCGACGGCGTCGCCGTGCTTTTCGTCAGCCACCGCATGGATGAACTCTATGCCGTCTGCGACCGTGTCACGGTCATGCGCGACGGGCAGACCGTGGGCCTCCACCGCATGGCCGACATCGCCAAGATCGACCTCGTGACCGCCATGCTCGGCCGGACGCTCGCCGCCGCCGAGAAGCGTCTCGGCACCGCCGGCGCGAAGGCCGCATCGGGACCGCTGATCGAGGCACGTGGCCTCGTGGCCGGGCGTCGCCTGAATGGCGCCAGCGTTTCGGTCGGCAGCGGCGAGGTCGTGGCGCTGGCCGGACTGCTCGGTTCCGGACGTACGGAAACCGCCCGCATCGTCTTCGGCGCCGACCGGCCGGATGCCGGCACGCTGGTGCTCGACGGCCGGGACCGTGTCTTCGCCGGCCCGGCCGACGCCATCGCCGAGGGCTTTGGATTCTGCACCGAGGACCGCAAGATCGAAGGCATCGTGCCGGACATGAGCGTTGCGGAAAACCTGACGCTGGCGCTGATGCCGCGTCTGGCCAAGGCGGGGCTGATCAACGAGGCGGCGCAGCGCAAGGTGGTCGACCACTTCATCCAACGGCTCGGCATCAAGCTCGCCTCGCCCGATCAGAAGATCAAGGAATTGTCCGGCGGCAATCAGCAGAAGGTCCTTCTGGCACGCTGGCTGGCGATGAACCCGCGCCTTCTGATCGTCGACGAGCCGACGCGCGGCATCGACGTCGGCGCCAAGGCCGAGATCTTGACCCTCCTGCGGGAACTCGCCGCCCAAGGCCTCGGCGTCCTGATGATCTCCTCGGAGATCGAGGAGGTGCTGAGCCTGGCCGACCGCGTCACCGTGCTCGGCGACGGGCGGACGGTCGCCCAACTCGACGGCGCCGGCATTTCGGAAAGCGCCATCCTCTCGGCCATGGCCGCCGAGGCGCCGCGCCTGCCCGGAGGGCTTGCCTGACATGGCCGACAACCTGACCGCCGGCAGCGCCGCACCGTCTCTCGTCCGCCGGCAGGGAATGGGTGGCGCCGAATTCCTTCGACGCTACGGCGTCGTGGTGGCCCTGCTGGCCCTGCTCGCCTTCAACGCCGCCTTCACACCGAACTTCCTGTCCTGGCAGACGGTCAACGTGAACCTGACACAGGCCTGCGCCATCGTGATCGTCGCCGTCGGCATGACGCTGGTCGTCGCCTCCGGCGGCATCGATCTCTCCGTCGGATCGCTGATGGCGATCTCCGGGGCGCTCGCCCCGCTGGTCTTCACCGGAGCGCTGTTTCCGCTGCCGAGCCACGGCGTCGGCATCGCGCTCGCCTTCGTGCTTCCGGTGGCTGTGGCCGCGCTGCTCGGCCTGTTCAACGGCTGGCTGGTGACGCGCTTCTCGATCCAGCCGATCGTGGCGACGCTGGTCCTGTTCATCGCCGGACGCGGCATCGCGCAGGTCGTGACCAACGGCAATCTTCAGGTCTTCCGAGAGCCGGGCTTCCAGGCGATCGGTCTCGGCCGGGTGGCCGGCGTTCCGGTGCAGGTCGTGCTCATGGTCCTGATCGTCGCCGTCGCCGCCTTCGTGCTGACGCGGACGCTCTACGGACGCCAGCTCCTCGCCGTCGGCGGCAATGCCCGCGCGGCCCACCTTTCCGGCATCAACGTCCGGCGGGTCCGGTGCCTCGCCTATGTCGCCAGCGGCGCGCTCGCCGGCCTCGCCGGCCTCGTCGTCATCGCCCGCAACGGTGCCAGCGACGCCAATCTCGTCGGTCTCGGCATGGAACTCGATGCCATCGCGGCCGTGGCGGTGGGCGGCACGCTGCTCAGCGGCGGCCGGGCCTCGATGATCGGAACGCTGCTCGGGGCCTTGGTGATCCAGCTCGTTCGCTACACGCTTCTCGCCAACGGCGTGCCGGATGCGGCCGCGCTCGTCGTGAAGGCCGTCCTCATCATCGCCGCGGTGTGGATCCAGCAGCGCTCGCTCGGAAAGGCCGGCTGATGACGCTCGCTCCCGCTCCCTCGAAACGCTTCGCCTTCGGCTCGCCGCAGGACATCGCCAAGGTCGGCGTGGTCGTCACGCTGGTCCTCCTCGTCCTGTTCGGCTGGGCGCGCTACGACAACTTCCTCTCTCCGTTCAACATCCTGAGCTTCCTTCGCTACAATGCGATGTTCGGCCTGATCGCGCTCGGCATGTGCTTTGTGATCGTCACCGGCGGCATCGACCTTTCGGTCGGGGCGGTGGCCGCCTTGTCGAGCGTGGTCGCGGCCCTCGCTTCGCCCTACGGGCTCGCGGCCGGGGTCGCGGCGGGAACCGCCACCGGCCTCGTCGCCGGCCTGCTGAATGGTCTCATCATCACGCGCCTCTCCATCGCGCCCTTCATCGCGACGCTCGCCACCATGCTCGCCGCCTACGGCTCGGCGCTGCTTCTCGCCGACAACCAGTCCGTTTCCGCTTCCTACGACACCGCCTTCACCGAATTCGGCCAGGGCGACCTCCTTGGCCTGCCCGTCCCGGCCCTGGTGATGATGGCAGCCTATCTCGTCGGCTGGCTCGTGCTGGAACGCACGCGGTCCGGCCGCCGCGTTCTGGCGGTCGGCGGCGGCGAGGATGCCTCGCGCCTCATGGGGCTCGATGTCGATCGGCTGAAGCTCGGCGTCTATCTCGCCTCGGGCGCGCTGGCGGGTCTTGCCGGCGTCGTCCTCGCCGCCCAGTTCGGCGCCGGCCAACCGACGGAAGGCGTCGGCTGGGAACTGTTCGCCATCGCCTCGGTCGTCGTCGGCGGCACGCTGCTGACCGGCGGTTCCGGCTCCGTCGGGGCGACTCTGGCCGGCGCCATGCTGCTCGCGCTTCTCTTCAACCTTCTCAACTTCGAAAACGGGAAGGGTTGGATCTCTCTGTCCGCCTACTGGCAGTCGGTGATCCGCGGGCTCTTTCCCCTCCTCTTCGTCCTCCTTCAGGCGAAGATCGCCAAGACCACGGACGATTTCTAGAAAGGAACGCCATGTCCGCTCTTCAGAAGACCCACGAACTGCCAAGCATCGACATCGCGCAAAGTGTGGAAACGCTCTACCGCGACGGCATCACCGGTCTCAAAGGCGCGTTCTCCCGCGAATGGACGGAGCAGATGCGCGAGGACATGATGGTCGCCTTCTGGGAGGCCATCCAGCGCCCCGGCGGAGCCGTGACGCGCGGCCCCCGGCGTTGGTATGTCGAACTGCACCCGGAAGCGATATCCGGCTTCACCGATCTCGTCACCCACCCCTGGGTCGCCGGCATGTGCGAGGCCGTCTGCGGGCCAAACTACGAGATCGTCGAGATCGGCTTCGACACGCCCTTCCAAGGCGCCAAGAACCAGCCGTGGCATCGCGACTTTCCCTCGCCCGAGGACTCCTGGAAAGAGAAGAGGATCACCTCCCTCGCGTTCAACCTCACCGGTGTCGACGTCACGCAGGACATGGGTCCGTTCGAATGCGCGCCGGGCACGCAATGGGACGACGGACGCGAATGGAAGCACGAGATGTTTCCCGACAAGTCGCTCTGGGATCGCTACACCGAGCGGGCAACGCGCAAATATCCGCAGATGGGCGACATCTCCTGCCGTTCGGCGCTGATGATGCACCGGGGCACCGCGCATCCTTCGCCCATCTCGCGTCCGGTCCTCGTTCTGGGCGTCGACGCGCCCGGCGCGGGCCACGCCGCGCTGCACGACATGATGGTGACGCGGGCCTTCCACGAAGGACTGCCTCAGTCGGTGCGCGACCATCTCGTCTGTCGTGTCGTCGACGACCTCATCCCGATCACCCAGAAGCACGATATCGAAGGCCTCGTCATGGGTTCGGAGTGACGAGACGCAGGCGGTCGGTTGGCATCCTGTCTCTCGCCGAACGACCCGGTCGGCCGCACGACGTGTGACGTGGTTCGGTGTGGCTGCGGATCGGCATCGGCGGCTTGAAGGGTCCATGTCCCGAACGCTGCCGTTCTGTGTCCGGGCCGGTCGCGAACGGCTTCGCCGGCGGGCAAAGCAAGGGCCGGCCCCCAGATCCGGAGGCCGGCCCCTTTGCTGTCCCGATGTGCGCCACCTCAGTCGAGAAGATCGGCAAGGCCGATCGGAAAGCGGCGGATTCGTTTGCCGGTCGCGTGCCAGATCGCGTTGGCGATGGCCCCGGCGGTGCCCGTGATGCCGATTTCACCGACGCCCTTGATGCCGAGCGCGTTCACGTGCGGATCGTCCTCGTGCACCATCAGTGCCTCCATCGACGGCACGTCGGCGTTCACCGGGATATGGTACTCGGCGAGATCGGCGTTGAGGATGCGGCCGGAGCGGCGATCGGTCATCGCCTGTTCGTGCAACGCGAACGACACGCCCCAGACCATCCCGCCGAGAAGTTGGCTCTCCACCAGTCTCGGATTGATCACGCGCCCGGCCGCGAAGGCCCCCACCAGGCGGCTGACGCGGATCTGGCCGAGGTCGGGATCGACCTTCACCTCGGCAAAGACCGCGCCATGGGCATGCATGGCATAGGCTTCCTGCGCGGCCGGGTCGCTGGCGCCCTTGCCTTCCGCTGTGACGAGGTCGAGGCCTGCACGATGCAGAATCTCGACGAAGCTCTCGCCGCGGCTCTCGTCGTCGCGCCGCAGCAATCGTCCCTCGATCGCGACGGTTCCCACATTGCCGGCGCCGAACAGCGGCGAGCGCTCGTCGGCGGTGGCGATCTCGGCGAGTTTGGCGATAACGTTGCCGCCGGCCGCATGCAGCGCCATGCCGGCTGTCGCGGTGTGGGCGGAACCGCCGGCGATTCCGGCATCGGGGAGGTCGGAGGTCCCGGAGCGGAACTCGACCTCGTCGATCCCGAGCCCGAGCGCGTCCGCCGCGATCTGCGCCAGCGCGGTCCACGCCCCTTGCCCCATGTCGTGTGCGCCGATCTCGACCAGCCCAGTTCCGTCCCGGTGGATCGTGGCGCGGGCGTTTGCCTGGAACATCAGAGCCGGAAACGTCGCCGTCCCGACGCCCGAACCGACGAGGAGCCCTGCTTCGTCACGGCGCAGGCGCGGCTCGATCGGGCGTCCCTCCCAGCCAAATCGCTCGGCACCCAGCCGGTAGCATTCCCGTAGGGACTTCGACGAGAACGGCTTGCCGGAGATCGGCTCGACATCGGCATGGTTCTTCAGCCGGAATGCGAGCGGATCCATGCGCACGGCCCAGGCTGCCTCGTCGATCGCGCTCTCCAGCGTGACCGATCCGGTCGCCTCGCCCGGTGCGCGCATGAAAAGCGGGGTGCCGGTGTCGAGCCGCACCGCCTCGTAGCTCGTGCGGATGGCGGGGCTGGCGTAGAGCGTGTGCGCCACGTCCGCCGCCGGCTCCAGGAAGTCGTCGAAGGTGCTGGAGGCCGTGCGCGTGTGGTTGCCGATGGCCCGCAGCGCCCCGTCCTCCGAAATGCCGAGGCTGATCGTCTGACGCGTCGGGGCGCGGTGACCCACGGGGCCGAACATCTGCTCGCGGCGCAGCACCAGCTTGACCGGGCGACCGAGCGCGCGCGCCGCGAGGATCCCGAGAATCTGCGGGCCGGCGGGAAAGCCCTTGGAGCCGAATCCGCCGCCGAGGAACGGGCTCTTGATGTGGATGTCGCCCGGCGCGATGCCGAAGAGGCCGGCGATGCGGTGCTGGGCCATCGCGAGCGCCTGCGTCGGCATGTCCAGCGAGAGCGTGTCGCCGTTCCAGCTGGCGACGACGCCGTGCGGTTCCATGGCGTTATGATACTGCGCGGGCGTCTCGTAGGTTTCCTTCAGGCGGTGCGCCGACGCGGCGAGTTCGCTGTCCAGGTTGCCGGTCTCGGCGAAGGCGGGCTTCCCCGCCCCGACCACGCCGGGGGAGAAGGTTGGCGCGCTGTCGAGGCCCGTGCGTGCCGGCTCGGCCACGTAGCGCGGCGCCAGAAGCGCCGCCCCCTCGGTTGCTGCCTCCAGCGTCTCGGCCACCACCAGCGCGACCGGCTGTCCGGGATAGCGAACGCCGGTGTTCTGAAGGAGGTCCATCCGGAACATGAAGGGGTTCGACTTCTCGTCCGGATCGGAAGCGAGCGGCGGACGGTTCGCCGGTGTCATCACCTCCACGACGCCGGGATGCGCCCGCGCGGCCGCCTCGTCGAGGAAGACGACCTCGCCGCGCGCGATCGTGCTGGTGGCCACGACCGCATAGAGCATGCCCGGCGGATGGTTGTCGGCCGCAAAGGTCGCCGCGCCCGTCACCTTCAGCATGCCCTCGCGCCGGGTGAGGGGCTGGCCGATGTTGGAGCCGTGCCGCCTGCGCGTTCCCGGCTCGTTCAAGCTCATGTCAGACATGGAGGGCACCTTTGGGCAGGGCGGCTGAGGGCGAGGCGAAAGGCGAGGCAGGCAAGGCCGGAAGACGCTCCGGCGTGCCGGCGGCCGCGAGCAGCAGCGCGCGCAGGACGATGCGTTCGGCCAGCACGATCTTGTAGGCGTTGTCGCCGGAGGGGGCGGCATCTTCGACGGCGGCCTTTGCCGCCCGTTTGAAGGCCTCGACGACGGGCGCCTCCCCAACGAGCACGGCTTCGGCCGCCGCGCAGTGCCAGGGGCGTGCCGCGACGCCGCCGAGCGCGATGCGCGCCGCGCGGATACGTCCGTTGTCGAACTCCAAGCCCACCGCCGCGGAAACGACGGCGAAGGCGTAGGACGTGCGCTCGCGGACCTTGAGGTAGCGCGAATGAGCGGCGAAGGCTGCGGCCTCCGGCGGCAACAGCACCGCGACGATCATCTCGCCCGGCTCGCAGAGGGTACGCCTCTGCGGCGTGTCGCCGGGCAGGCGGTGGAAATGCGTGAGCGGCATCTGTCGCCGGCCCGCAACGCCCTCCAGTTCCACGATCGCGCCGAGCGCGGCGAGGGGAACGCAGAAGTCCGACGGGTGTGTGGCGATGCACGCGCTGCTCCAGCCGAGCACCGCATGTCCTTGGTTCTCGCCCTCCAGGGCGTCGCAGCCGCTGCCGGGCTCGCGTCGGTTGCAGGCACTGGCCGTGTCGTAGAAATAGCGACAGCGGGTTTCCTGCATGAGGTTTCCGCCCACCGTCGCGGCATTGCGCAACTGTCCCGACGCCCCCGACAGGAGCGCCTCCGCGACCGCGGGAAACTGCGTGGCAAAGCGACGATCGTGCGCCAGATCCGCGTTGCGCACCAGCGCGCCGATGCGCAACGAACCGTCCGTCTGCCAGTCGATGCTGTCGAGGCCCGGCAGATGAGTGATATCGACGAGACGGCCGGGGCGGGCGATCCCGCCCTTCATCAGGTCGAGGAGGTTGGTGCCGCCCGCCAGAAACGCCGCGTCCGGCTCGGCGGCCGCGGCAACGGCCTCGGCGACACTCGCCGCTCGCACGTAGTCGAAGCTCCTCATGCCGGGTTCTCCTCGAATGCGTTCATCCGGTGCCCGGCGCTGAGCACTGCCTCGGTGATGCCGACATAGGCGGCGCAGCGGCAGAGATTGCCGCTCATGCCCTCGCGCACCCGTTCCGGATCGCCGCCGGTCTGGTTCTCGGCGATGAGGCCGACGGCGCTCATGATCTGGCCGGGCGTGCAGAAACCGCACTGGAAGCCGTCGTGCTCGATGAAGGCCGCCTGCACCGGATGCAGCGCGCCGTTTCGGGCCAGACCCTCGACGGTCGTGATCTCGGCGCCGTCGTAGCTCAGCGCCAGGGCGAGACAGGAGTTGATGCGCCGGCCATCCGCCAGGATCGTGCAGGCACCGCATTGCCCACGATCGCAGCCCTTCTTGGTTCCGGTCAGGTCCAGTCTCTCGCGCAGGAGATCGAGAAGCGTCACGCGGGGATCGTCGAGCTCGATCTGCCGCTCCTCTCCGTTGATCATCAATCGGATGGAATGGGTCATGCTTTCCCCCGTCTCCTGCTGTAAAAACCGGGACTGTCGCGGTCGTCCGCGACAGCCATCCGAAACGCGTCCGCACGGATCGGCATGGGACGCTTACAAAAGCATATACGGAGGGCCCCTCCGTTTACAAGGTTCGAGGAGTTCTAGTCCGTAACATGGCGGCCGGATTGGAGAAGGGAACGCGCAAGCCGCGCGCCGATGTCGTGCGCAACCGGGAACGCCTGCTGGCTGCCGCGGTGACCGTGTTCCGCAATGGCGGGCCCGAGGCGAGTCTCGAGGCGGTGGCACGCTGCGCCGAGGTCGGGATCGGCACCCTCTACCGGCATTTCCCGACGCGCGAGGCTCTCTTCGAGGCCGTCTACCGGCGCGAGGTGGAGGACATGGCGCGTCTTGCCGAAAGCCTGGCGGACGCTCCGGATCCGGTGCAGGCCCTGCGCCAGTGGTCGCGCGCCGGCATTCGTCTCGTCGCCACCAAGCGCGGCATGCTGACGGCGCTCGCCTTGGCCGTCGACAAGTCGTCCGATGTCTACGCCTTCTCCTTCGAACACCTGACGCGGGCGATCGGACTGCTTCTAGGGACGTGCATGGCAGCGAACCTGATCCGCGACGATATCACGCCGGAGGACCTGCTCCACGCCTTGGTCGGCATGTCGATGATGGGCAAGGAGCCGGGCTGGGAGGCGAACGTTGTGCGCCTCCTCGACATCTTCATCGACGGTCTCCTTCAGCACGAGATATGAGCCGTTCGGACGTCGAAGCTGATGGGAGCCGGTTCCCGCGACGATGGCGCAAGGGCCGAACGGCAGCTTTCGCTTGAACCTGCCGAAAACGGACAGGCTGCTTCGGGCCCATGGCTGCCTCGGACGTCATGTCTCCTTTGGGCCAGCCGTCTCTGATTCCTCCTTCGTACATCCCTGATTTCTCGTGTCGTGGAACCGATGGGCGCTGCGGCTGGATTGCCGAAGCTGCCCGGGGAACCATTCCAAGTCCGGTGGGATTCGAGTCTCAACACGGAGAAAAGCCTCATGACCGACACGAGCCGACGCACCTTTCTGGCAGGAGCCGCCCTCACTGCAGGCGCCGCCGTCACCTTCGCCGCCGACACGACGGCATCCGCCCAATCCAGCAGCGGCGGTGCTGCCGCCCCCACCGCTCCAAACGCGGCCAACTATCCGAAGCCGCCCTATCCCACCGACATGCAGCCCTGGCCGGGCCTCGCCTCGCAGATGAACCCGCGACCCGACCACGGCGAGACGAGCTACAAGGGGTCTGGCAAGCTGACGGGCAAGAAAGCACTCATCACGGGAGGCGACAGCGGCATCGGCCGCGCCGCCGCGATTGCCTATGCCCGCGAAGGCGCAGACGTCGCCATCAACTATCTTCCCGCGGAAGAGCCCGACGCCAAGGAGGTGATCGCTTTGATCGAAGCGGAGGGCCGCAAGGCGGTGGCCATTCCCGGCGATCTCCGTTCCGAAGAGTTCTGCCGCAGCTTGATCTCTCAGGCTGCCGACCAGCTCGGAGGCTTGGACATCCTGGTCAACAACGCTGCCCTCCAGCAGACGCGTCCTTCGATCGCCGACATCTCGTCCGAATTGTTCGACGACACGATGAAGACCAATGTCTACGCCCCGTTCTGGCTGACGAAAGCGGCGCTGGAGCGCATGGGAACGGGGGCGGTTATCGTCAACACCTCGTCCGAGCAGGCGGGCAATCCGTCACCCGAGATCGTGCACTACGCCATGACCCGGGCCGCGGTGTTGAACTTCACCAAGGGCCTCGCCAAGGAACTCGCTCCTCGCGGCATCCGCGTGAACGCCGTGGCTCCCGGTCCCTTCTGGACGCCGTTGCAGGTGTCCGGTGGAGCGACGGAAGAGAAGTTGCGCACCTTCGGCGCGGACTCGCCGATGGGCCGCGCCGGACAGCCCGCGGAGATTGCGGGGCTCTACGTCGCGGCAGCCGACCCGATGCTGAGCTACTCGACGGGGCAGATCTTCGGATCGACCGGCGGCAACGGCCAACCCGCTTAGCGGCTCGGTCGCTCTAAGGATGTTCTCTCCGTCCCGAAAGCCCGTTTCGCATCGCTGGATTCGCGTTCGGCCCATCCACCCGACCATCTTTCGACGGAGCCCAATGATGGTCGGGTTGGAATGTTCGGACGCATGCGGGAGAAGCCGAAAGGCGTCGTTTCACCGTCGACGTGTCGTGCCGACCCTACCTCGTCGCCGGATCCCGTCTGCAGCCTCTCGATCATGACGTAGGTCCTTGGACATCGGCATGAACTGAACGCCATCTCGTGTCAGCGGAGCGCGGAATTTCGATCGTCCGACGGGAAGGAGGCTGGGCCTTGCAGACCCGGCGGCGGGGTCGCTTGGTTCGCGTCGGGATCTCGGCCGTGGCTCCGGTCGAGCATGCGCATGACAGGCGTCACGGTGATGCCGTGCATCAGGATCGAGATCAGGATGATCAGGCCGACGATCGCCCACAGGCGGTCGCCGCCCTCGACGTCCGGCATGTGGTTCAGTCCGTAGGCGAGGTAGTAGACCGAGCCGACGCCGCGGATGCCGAAGAAGGCCAGCGTCAGCCGCTCCGTCCAGTCCGCCTTGTGTCCCATGAGGCCGATCAGTCCGGTGAGGGGGCGCACGACGAGGAGGATCACCACGGCCGCCCCGACGTCGATCCAATGCAGCGGCGTGAGCAGGCCGCTGACAAGAGCGCCGCCGAAGAGGAGGAGGAGCACCATCATCGCGATCCGCTCGATCTGTTCGGTCAGCTCGTGCATCTCGAGCTGGAAGTCGTGGTCGCGGTGGGCATGGCGGAAGGTGAGAGCGGTCACGAACACGGCGAGGAAGCCGTAGCAGTGGATGAGCTCGGTCAGGCCGTAGGAGACGAAGGTCGCCGACAGGGCGATCAGGCCATCGCCGGTCTTGGCCAGCTTGGTCTTGGCGGGCACGTGGAAGGTCAGCCAGCCGAAGACGCGGCCGATGAAATAGCCTGCCGCCATTCCGGCCCCGATCTCCCACAGGACGTTGTAGGTGATCCATTCTGCGAACCACGGTTTGCCCGTCGATGCCGCAAGAGACAGCGCGATGGCGAGGTGCACGAACGGGAACGCAAAGCCGTCGTTCATGCCCGCTTCCGAGGTGAGGCCGAACCGAACCTCGTCCTCCTCGCCCGACTTCGGCGGCCCGACCTGGACGTCTGCGGCCAGCACCGGGTCGGTGGGCGCGAGCGCGGCGCCGAGAAGAAGCGCGACGGTCCAGGACAAGCCCATCCACCAGCCCGCGATGAGCGTGATCGCGCCGATGCTGAGCGGCATGGTCAGGGCGATCAGCCGCCATGTGATGCCCCATCGGCGAAAGCTGAAGATGCGGTCGAGCTTCAGTCCGGCGCCCATCAGGGCGATGATGACCACGAACTCCGAAAAACGCTCGGTGATCTCGGGATAGGTCGTCGGCAGGGGGACGAGCGTCATCTGCGGCAACGAGAAGATCGACGCGCCGAGGACGATGCAGACGATCGGCAGGGACAGCGGCAGGCGCCGAAGGGCCAGCGGCAGCCACGCGACGAGTGCGATAAGAAGTCCGGCACCGGTCAGGATGAGAATATACGGGTCGGGAGCGACGTCGATCGGCAGGTCCATGGTTCTGAACCGAGACGGGCTTGAATCGATCCAAGCTGCCGGAATCGCCGTGTCGGCCGTCACGGCCTCGAAGCGTGATCCGAGCTGACTGCGAATGGGCGGCGGTCAGGACATGCGGCTCGTCTGCGGACCCGAGAGCTTTCGGCTCAATATGAGACGGGCAATCGAAGGGTCTGCATCAAACAAACTGCGGCTCGCGCTTGGCCAAGAAGGCCGCGGCCCCTTCCTTCAGGTCAGTCCCGTCGAAGATCCGTTGCTGTGCTGCATTGGCGCGCGACAGGGCGGCTTCCGTCGGCAAATCGATGGAAGCCTCGACCAATGCCTTCGCCAACCGGTTCGACAGGGGTCCGCGCTTGGCGATCTCGCAGGCCAAAAGGCGAGCTTCGTCAAGGGCGCTTCCCGCCGCGACCCGGTTCACGAGACCCAATTCCACTGCCCGCGCGCTGTCGAGGATCATGCCGGTGAACAGGATTTCTTTTGCCCGCGACGGGCCGACGAGGCGCGTCAGTCGCACGGCTCCGTTGGCTGCGAGCCCACCGAGCCGGCTTTCGGGAAGGCCAACCGTGGCGCTGCTGGCGAGAACTCTGAGATCGCAGGCCAAGGCAAGTTCGAATCCGCCGCCCAGCGCCGGGCCGTCCATCGCAGCGATCGTGGGGAAGGGTAGCGCATCGAGGTTTCGCAGGACGTGATCCTCGAACAGGATTTTGTCCTCGCTCGCGTTCGCACCAAGGGACTCGAACTCGCGGATGTCACTTCCAGCACAGAAGGCCGAAGGCCCGCCATGCACGATAGCGCAGCGGACGGACCCGTTTGCGGCCAACGCCCCGATGACAGCGTTGAGATCCCGAAGCAGCCGACGGGTCACGAGATTCAGCCGTCCGGCGGCAAGTCCCACTTCGGCGATCGGGCCATCCAGACGAAGCGTGACCAGCTGGGCGTCCGTCTCGTCCGTTCGCTCCTGCATGGGTCAGCTCGCCATTTTGGTCTGCGGCGTCACGCCGTGGAGCACGCCCATACGTTCGAAGTGCTGGTGGATGCGGTCGACATAGGCGGCGAATTCCGGTGCATCGCCAAGGACGATCGGACGGGGACGCGGAAGCTGGACCTGGATGTCGTCGACGACCTCGCCCGGACTTGGGCTCATGACGATGATGCGGTCGGATAGGCCGACGGCCTCCTCCACACTGTGCGTGATGAACACGACGGTCGGCCGCCGCTTCAACCAGAGTTGTTCGAGATCGGTGCGGACCTGGAGGCGCGTCAGCGCGTCGAGAGCTCCGAATGGCTCGTCCATGAGAATGATGTCCGGTTCGTGAACGAGCGTGCGGATCAAGGAGACGCGCTGGCGCATGCCACCGGAGAGCTGGCGCGGATATTTGTTCATCGCGTGCTCCAGCCGAAGCTGTGAAAAGAGGTCGCGCGCACGATCGGCGATGACCTTGCGGTCCAATCCGCGGATATCCGCATGGAGCATGACGTTCTCGAAGGCGGTGCGGAAGTCGAGAAGCAGATGGTCTTGGAATGCGATGCCGACGTTCGTGATCGGTTTGTCGACACGCTTTCCATCGCAGGCGATCTCGCCTGTCGAGTGCTTCATCAGCCCCGCCACCATCAACATCAAGGTGCTCTTGCCGCAGCCAGAGGCGCCAACGATGGAGATGAACTGTCCTGCGGGAATGTCGATGTCGACAGGTCCCATCGCTCGGAACGGCTTCTCCCCACCCTCGCCGAAGATCTTCGAGACGTTGCGGATCGAGATCGGCACGCCGGACTTCGCGGTTTCGCCAACTTGAAGCGTCATGGCTGCCTCCTGCGGTTCAGGCCGCGGATGCGGCGGATGCCGCCACGGCGGCGAGGGGAGTTTTGGAAAGGAGAAGCGCCTTGCGGCCCTTCTGCAGGACCTCGTCCCGCTCGTTCACAAGCTCGACGTCGAAGGTTGCTATGGCTTGGTCGTGCTTCGAGCGTGAGTCACGCAGGTCCGAGATGACGTAGTTCACGAAGATCGTGTCCCCGAAGAAGATGGGGCCGACAAACCGCCAGTCCGTGATGCCGAGGAAGGCGATCGCAGTCTCCCGCAATTCGCCGGTTCGGGCCCACATCAGTCCGTGCGCGAACGAGAGTCCCAGCATGCCGTGCGCGACACGGCGACCGAACTGGCTTTTGGCCGCATAGACGTCGCTTGTGTGAAGTTCGGAAAAGTCGCCGGTCAGGCCCGCAAAGGCCATGACGTCCGCCTCGCCGATGGTCCGTCCGGGACTCCGGAAGCGCATCCCGACGAAGAGATCCTCGAAGCGGTAGCTCATAGATCGATCCTGACATTGCT
Organism: Aureimonas sp. Leaf454; assembly: GCF_001424685.1. GTDB lineage: Bacteria > Pseudomonadota > Alphaproteobacteria > Rhizobiales > Rhizobiaceae > Plantimonas. The sequence continues at coordinate 273,385 of NZ_LMQT01000023.1, read as the reverse complement.
GAAGCGGGTGGGCAGCGGTCCGAGCGGGCACGTCGCAGGACCGCCGCTCCGTCTCTTACTTGCAGGGGCGAAGGTCGCCCTCCGCCGGCAGGAAGTCGTTCGTGTAGTAGCTGGTCGGATCCTGGCCCTTCGGAAGAAGCCCGACCTGCGAAAGAAGTTCTTGGGTGTTCGCCCAATGCGCGGGCTCGGCCTTGCCGAGGAACTTCGCATCGGCGCTGCAGAAGAGCGGCGTGATCGCGGACAGTTCCGCCGCCACCAGCTTCACGTTGGCATCGGGGAAGACCTCCTTCACGTCGGCGACGGCCTCTTCCGGCTTGTCGAGGGCGAAGCTCCAGCCCTTGAGGCTCGCGGCGATGAAGCTTTTGACGACATCGGGGTTCGTCTCGAGGAAGTCGTTGGACGCGAAGATCGATGTCGACACCGTCGGCACGCCGTATTGCGCGAACGGAAACTCGTCGATCTCGGCGCCCTGCTCGCGAAGCTGGATCGCATAGGCGTCGAGCGAGCCGAGGATGGCCTGCACCTGCCCCTGCAGGAGCGTGGGCACCATCGACGTCAGCGGCATGTTGAGAAGCTGAAGATCGGACTCCTGAAGACCGTTCGCCTTGAGCAGCAGCGGCAGCATCGTCGTCTGCGACGAGCCGGACGGCACGCCGACCGTCTTGCCCTTCAGGTCGGCAAAGGACTTGATGCCGGTCTCCTTGAGAGCGATCAGTTCATTGGGATTGGACTGGTAGACCGTCGACACGACCCGCATGGGCGCGCCCTTCGCGATCAACTGGCTGACTGCGACGGCGTCGGCATAGGCGATTTGCGACTGGCCGCTTGCGACGAGCTGGGCGGTGTTGCCCGAACCGTTGCCTTGAACGAGCGTCACATCGAGCCCGGCCTCCTTGTAGTAGCCCTGCTGGAGGGCCGAGGCGAAGCCCGCATTCGCGCCGCCGGCCGTCCAGTTGAGCTGGAAGGTCACGGCCGTCTGCGCCGAAGCGACGCCTGTCAGCGCGGTGACCGCGAACAGCCCCGCCGCAACGGTGGCTTTCAGAGATTGCAGCATGTTGGATCCTCCCAGGATTGAAGTCATGGAGCCCGGCCCTCCCGGCCGAACGTTGCTCAGTCCGCCCCGGAGCGCTGCCAGGGCGTCATCAGCCATTCGCTGAACTCGACGGCGTAGTTGATGAGAATGCCGATGAATGTCAGGACCACGAGCACGGCGAACGTCAGCTCGATGTCCATTGTGCTCGTGCCGCGCAGGAGGACGTATCCGAGCCCCTGGTTGGCGCCGACGAACTCGGCCACGATGGCGGCGGTCGCGGCGATCGTCGCGGAGGTCTTGACGCCCGAGAAGATCACGGGAAGCGCGGAGGGAACGCGGAGGTAGCGGAACGTCTGCCAGGTCGATGCTCCCATGGAGCGAGTCAGGTAGAGAAGCCGCTGATCCAGGATCTGAAAGCCGCTGATGCTGGCGATGAGCAGCGGAAAGAACGTCATCAGGACCGTCAGCAGGACCTTGGATTCCATCCCGAAGCCGAGCCAGACCAGGAACAGCGGGGCGACCGCGATCTTGGGCACGAGCTGGAGAAGCATGATGGGCGGGTAGAGGATCTGCCGGGCCAGCGGCGAGAGCGCGATCGCGAGACCGAGGGGAATCGCGGTGAGGATCGTCAGGCCGAAGCCGAGCACGATCTCCGTCAGCGTCACCAGGGAATGCGTCCAGAGCATCGACGCATCGGACAGGATGCGCCCGAACACGGCGCCGGGTCCCGGCAGCAGATAGGCAGGGATCTCGAAGACCCGCACGGAGACCGACCAGAGCGCGACGATGGCGACGAAGGTCAGCGGTGGAAGCGCATTCCATCCGATCGACCGCGCCCGCCGCATGGCCTTCGACGGTCCGCGATGGCTTTGAGCCGGCGCCGTCGGCGCGCCCGGTGCCGTGAGGCCCGGCTCGCGTGTCATCTGCTGAGTGGTCATGGACCTTCCTCCCAGTTCGGCAGCCTGCGTCCGTCGGACCTGCTGCTTCACCCTTGTGCCGGCCGGCAAGCCCGGCGCTCGTTCGTTGCGCGGACCGCCCGTCGGGACTGGCCCTTCGATCTTCGCCCGCTCTGCGCTTGTCGCCGCGATGGGACGGCGGCGTTCCCAAGGCGCCGGACGTCAGGCCGCGGCCAGAGCGTCGCCTTCGATGACCGTGTCGGGCTCGATCGTTCGGCGGGGCGAGCGGGCGGTGCGACCGTATCGGGCAAACTCGGCGCCGAGCCCCATCGGTTCGGACCGGAAGAGTCTCGGATCCATGGGCCGCAGGTTCGACGAGATGGCCGGGCGGAACGCCATGCGAGCCAGGATGTCGCGGTCGAGATCCACGCCGGGCGCGATCTCCACCAGCTCCAGCCCGTCGGCTCCGACTTCGAACACCGCCCGCTCGGTGACGAAGAGGGCCTTGCGGCCTTCCTCCCGGGCGAAGGCGCCGTTGTAGCAAATCTGGCGCACCGCCTCGACGAACTTGGAGTGCCGTCCCTCCTCGAGGACGGTCAGTCTGCCGTCGCCGCTCTCCACGCGCAGCCCGCCGGCGGTGAAGGTGCCGCTGAACACGACCTTGCGGGCGTTCTGGCTGATGTTGATGAAGCCGCCGACGCCCACGATCGTATCGGCGAAGCGGCTGACATTGACATTGCCGGCGGCGTCGATCTCCGCGAAGGAGAGGAACGCCACGTCGAGCCCGCCGCCGTCGTAGAAGTCGAACTGGTAGGGCTGGTCGACCATGGCGTCGAAATTCTGGGCGGCACCGGAGTCCGGCCCCGTCAGCGGCGCGCCGCCGATGAAGCCCTGCTCGTTGCTGAGCGTGATCTTGTCGAGGATGCCTTCCTCGGCCGCGACGGCCGACACGCCGGTCGAGATACCCGCGCCCAGATTGCAGACCGCGCCCGGCATGATCTCCATCGCGGCGCGGCGGGCGATGATCTTGCGCTCCGTGAAGGGCAGCCGGCGCATCGCCTCGGCCGGAACGCGCATGGCGCCGGAATAGCTCGGCTCATAGGCGCTCGCATAGGTCTGGCGCTGCTCGGCGTCCACCACGACGTAGTCGACGAGGATGCCCGGAATGCGGACGCTGAGCTGGGGGAGGGTCCCGCGGCGCGCCAGCCGCTTGACCTGCACCACGACGGCGGCGCCGAGGCGGCGCGCGGCCTGGGCGCAGGACAGCATCTCGCCCGGGATGGCCTCCTCCTCCATGGACACGTTCCCCTCCTCGTCGGCGGTCGTGCCGCGCAGGATGACGACGTCGAGGGGGAAGGGCTTGTAGCGAAGCCAGTCCTGGCCATCGATCTGCAGCAGCTCGACGATGTCGTCCTTGGCCGCCTTGTTCTGGCGACCGCCGAGCTGGCGCGGATCGACGAAGGTGTGAAGGCCCGTCCGCGTGATCAGGCCGGGGCGGCCGGCCGCGATCTCGCGGACGAGCTGCGAGATGACCCCCTGGGGGATGGTGTAGGATTCGAACGCCTCGTCGAGGGCGAGGCCGATCAGGGATGGCGAATCGATCAGAGCGCTCGTGAGCGAGCGTTTCAACATGCCGGGATGGCGGAAGCGCGCGGCTCCCTTGAGCTGCCGGTCGCCGATCCCGACGGCATGGATCAGGGTGAGGTCGCGCGGCCCGCCCGTTTGGAGAAAGCGCGCTTCGATCGCGGCCAGCACGGCTTCCGGAACGCAGTGCCCGCCACCGGAGCCGCTGACAAGAACGCTGTCGTCGGGCTGGATGAGACGTGCCGCTTCGCCCGCCGTGATGACCCTCATGTCGCCTCCCGTCGCGATCCCGTACGACCGCCCTTAGTGCCGCTCTGATGTAACCGATTGCATAATATCGATCAGCTTCGCTTGTCAAGCGCGTCTACACAGACAAATTTCCATTTGAATTCGCTTAATTTGCCATGTTAGGTGCCGCTAGCAACGGAAAGCATCGTCAGCAATCGGTTGCAAATGGAGGCTCGAATGGCTTTGGCTGGGATGGGCGTGCTCGCCATCTGGAACGGCATCTCCGAAGAAGCGGAGGCGGACTTCCTGTCGTGGCACGTTCGCGAGCACATACCCGAGCGCGTCGCCGTGCCGGGATTTCTGAGGGCTCGGCGCTACGTCGCGCTTCGCGGTGAGCCGAGATACTTCAACTTCTACGAAACGGGTTCCGCCGCGGATCTTCGCTCCCCGGCCTACCTGGCCCGCCTCAACGATCCGTCGGACTGGACGAAGCGGGTGGTCAGCCATTTCCGCGACACCTTTCGCACGGTCTGCACGCTCGCCCACTCCGAGGGACTGGGCGACGGTGCCTTCGTCGCAACCCTGAGGCTGGCAACGGAGAGCTCGCCGGAGGCGTTTCAGGCGCGCATGGTCGCCGATGGCCTGTCGGCCTTGCGCGCGGATTTGGGGATCGTCGGCGTCCATTTGTTGCGCGGCGAGGCAATGGCGGGCGGCGAGACCACGGCAGAGAAGGCCCTGCGGGGAGAGCCCGACCGGACCGCGGCCTGGATCCTGTTGATCGAGGCGACGGGACCGGAGCCTCTCGAGCGGTTCATCGACGAGGCCGTCGACGCCCTGGTGGAAAGGGCCGGCGCCAGATGCTCCCGCGAGGACCGTGGGATCTATCGTTTGCAATATGCGCTTGGACGCGACCAGTTGCCGGCCTGAGCTGGAAAAACCGAACGCGGGAATGATGTCCATGGAGCCGATCGACGAAGAGGTGGGGGAGGGCCGCAAGCCGTCACGCAGGTCCACAGGCGCGTCGGGTCCGGTTTCGACCAATGGCGTCGGCCTGCGCGACGTGGCCCGGGCGGTGGGTGTCTCCACCGCCACGGTGTCGCGAGCGATCAACCACCCCGAGGTCGTGTCGCGGGAACTGCGGGACCGGATCGCTCTCGCCGTGTCGGAGCTGGGATGGATACCGGACGGCCGCGCACGGGCGTTCACCACGGGCCGGTCTCAGACCATCGGCGCGGTGTTTCCGACGCTGGCGCTCGGCGATTTTCCGCGCGCCGCCAATGCCATCCAGCGGCAGCTTCTGGACGCTGGCTACACGCTGCTTCTGGCTTGTTCCGAATACGACCCGGAGCAGGAGTTTCAGCAGGTCCGCAAGTTCGCCGAGCGCGGCGTCGATGGACTGATCCTCGTCGGCTTGGCGCACCACCCCGACCTCCTGCCGTTCCTGCGGCAGCGCAACCTGCCGTTCATCAGCTCCTTCATCTATGACCCCGCCAGCCACGGCAGCTGCGTCGGTCCCGACAATCACAAGGCGCTCGTCAAGATGACGGACTATCTGGCCGATCTCGGCCATGTCCGCTTCGCCGTGATCGCCCAATCGACCGAAAACAACGACCGGGCCAGTGCACGGCTCGCCGGGATCAAGGATGCCTTGGCCGTGCGGGGTCTCGCCGTCCGCCCACAGCATCTCGCGATCGGGACGTGGACCATCGAGGAGGGCCGGCGCCTGTTTTCGCAAGTCTTGAGCACCCATCCCAAGCCCACCGCTATCATCTGCGGCAACGCGCCCCTCGCCGTCGGCGCCATGCTGGAGGCGCTCGCGACGGGAATCCGTGTCCCGGACGACGTGTCGATCGTGGGCTACGACGACATCGAGATCATGAGTCACCTTCCCGTGCCGGTGACGACCGTTCGGGTTCCGGGCGAGGAGATCGGGCGTCGCGCGGCGAGACTGATCGTCGACCGCGTCGAGCAACGCGAGCCCGATTACCCGCTGGAGAGCGAGGCGGAGATCGTCGTGCGCGCCTCCTCGGGCCCACCGCCGGTCGAATAGAAAGAGAGCGACGATGCAGAAGACGGATGCCGGTGAAACGGGGCTCGATGGGTCCGCCGCGACGGCCATCGTGACGGGGCAAACCCGCGTCGTGGCGATCGTCGGCGATCCCGTTCGACAGGTGAAGTCGCCGGTCAGTTTCAACCGCGAATTCTCACGCCGCAAGATCGATGCCGTCATGGTGCCGATCCAGGTCGACTCGGATGCGTTCGAGACGGACATGCCGTCCATCCTTCGGGTTTCCAGCCTCGGCGGGGTCGTGGTCACGATGCCGTTCAAGGCGCGGATCATGCGGATGCTGGAGGATTGCAGCGACGCCGCTCGATCGGTCGGTGCCGTCAACGCCCTGCGCCGTCTCCCCTCGGGCGGCTGGTACGGCGATATCTTCGACGGGGTGGGCCTCGTCGGTGCCGTGCGCGCCTTGGGCGTCGAGCCGTCTGGTCTGCGGGTCGCGCTGATCGGGGCGGGCGGCGCGGGAAGCGCGATCGCATTCGCACTGGCGAGCGCGGGCGTCCGATCCCTCGCGATCCTCGACCGGGATCATGCAAGGGCTTGGGATCTCGCGCGCCGCATGTCTCGGCCGTCCGTCCGCGTGGAAGCCGTCGCTTCGCTTGAGCCGGGCGACGCCGATCTCCTCGTCAACGCTTCGCCGGTCGGCATGGAGGCGGCGGACGGCCTGCCCATCGACTCCTCCGTGCTTCGATCGGACCTTGCCGTCGTCGACATCGTCACGCGTCCGACGACGCAGCTTCTGGAAGCGGCGCGCGGCCTCGGCTGCCGTCATGCGGGCGGCGCCGCGATGGTGGCGGCCCAGACGACGGCCATCATCGACTTCCTTCAAATCGGGCCCGACCGGGCTTGAGCCAACTCGCTACGACATGGGAGATGACATGAAACTGCTTCGATACGGCGACGCCGGGGCGGAGAAGCCCGGCATCCTGGATGCCGACGGACGCATCCGCGACCTGTCGGGCGTCGTGCGCGATCTCGACGGAGAGGCACTTTCGCCAGACTCCCTCGACCGCCTGCGCGCCCTTGATCGAAGTTCGCTGCCGCTCGTCGAGGGAACCGTGCGGCTCGGCGTGCCCGTCGCGAACGTCGGCAACCTCGTCTGCATCGGCTTGAACTACACGGACCACGCGGAAGAAACGAACGCGCCGATCCCGACGCAGCCGATCATCTTCAACAAGCACACGGGCGCGTTGAGCGGTCCCTATGACGACGTCATCCTTCCGGAGGGCTCGACCAAGCTCGATTGGGAGGTGGAACTCGCCTTCGTCATCGGCCGGCCGTGCTGGCACGTTTCCGAGTCCGAAGCGCTGTCCTACGTCGCGGGCTACACCATCCTCAACGACATTTCCGAACGGGAGTACCAGCTCGAATGGGAAGGACAGTGGTCGAAGGGCAAGAGCTATCCGACCTTCGCGCCGTGCGGGCCCTGGCTCGTGACGCCGGACGAGGTCGGTGATCCGCAGAACCTCGACCTCTGGCTCGATCTCAACGGCCGTCGCGAGCAGACGGGAACGACGACGCGCATGATCTTCACCTGCGCGCATATCGTCTCCTATGTGAGCCGCTTCATGGCCCTCAGACCGGGTGACATCATCACCACCGGAACGCCACCCGGCGTCGGCCTCGGCCGCAAGCCGCCGGTCTTCATGAAGATGGGGGATGTCATGCGGCTTGGTATCACGGGTCTGGGTGAGCAGGAGCAGACGCTGAAACCACGGTCTGAGGTCGCATAGCGTCGCTGCTTCTCAGCGGTGAAAGGCGGACCGGATCCGCTCGCGGCAAGCGCAGGTAGCGGGCCGCCAGGTTTCACCGATCCAATGCGGTCTTCCCACAACGCAAACGGACCGGCCGCTTTCGCGATCCCATCTGCGAAGCTGCCGGTCCGCTGCCGGTCCGGCCTCTCCACGAATGGGTGTTCGCCGCCGCTCATCCCGCAGCACGCTCATGATCCGCCCTTGGGGCCACGGATGAACGATCCTGGAACCTTCACGATCCGATCCGGTGACGAACGGACGCAAAGGGTGGCGTGCCAGACCGATCGTCGGCGCCAAGCGGGCGCTGAAGCCGCCGCAGGTCCGGGCCATCCGCTTCTGGCCTGACCACGAAGGCCGGCTGCGCGACCGGTCCCGCTTCGATCTCGCCATCGACAGCACGTTGCCCGTCTGTGACCTCGTCGACGGCCTTTGGAGCGTGGAGACATCGGGGCGTGCACGGGCGTCGCTCTAGCTCCGCATCCTGCGCCTCCAGGCGCCGGGGCTGCTGCCGACCGTCGACGTGAACACCCGCGTGAAGTAGCTCTGGTCGCCAAATCCGCAGAGGAGCGCGATATCGGCGAGGGACAGCGTCGATCCCAGGAGGTAGCACTTCGCTTCCTGGAGGCGCAGGTCGGTCAGGAAGCGGTGCGGGCTCATGCCGACCGTCTGGCGGAAGGCGCGCGCGAAGTAGCTGGGCGTGAGGCCGCACTCGCTGGCAACGTCCGCCATGGTGATGCGCGCGGCGAGGCGAGACTGCAGGATCTCCCGGGCGCGCCGCTCCTGCCAGGGCGCCAGCGTGCTGCCGACCTTGGCAGGTGCCCGCATCCCGCCGTAGCTCTCGGCGAAATAGGTGAGGAAGCCGAGCGAGATCTGGTCGACGAAGAAGCGATTGGTTTCCGCCAGCCCGGGCGGCGCGGCGAGCAGCATCTCGCAGAGTTTTCCAAGGATCGGATCAGGTTCGTCGAGCGAGGGACGCAGCGCTTCGATCCGGCGCGCTCCGCGCTCGTCGGCGATCTCGTCCAGCCGATCCTTGCGAAAATAGAACTGCAATCCGTCGAACGCCCCGTGAACCCGGCTGCGGGGGTCCTCGCAGAGATCGACCGCCTTCACCGTTCCCGCGCCGAAACCGCGCGAATGCCGGTGTCGTCCGTCACTCCAGAACTCATGCAGGTCCACGGGCGCGAGCTTGTAGGTGACGCTGAACGCGGGCTCCGGCACCAGCGGAGCCGTCATGTCCCGGTCCTGGCTGCCACAGGTCAGGCGGGTCACCGCAAGCGACAGGCGGTCTCCCGCCTCGACCCGCAAGATCTCCTGGCTCGCCATCTTCAGATGGTGCCCGAGCCGTGCTCCGTGGAGCCCGGCGGTCGCTTCATCGGCTTGGGATCGAGACGTCATGGCGTTCGTTCCGGCAATCCGCGGGTGTTGCGAACACAGTCATGCTGATTGTCAGGTAACATACAGATTGAGCGCTCGCATGCAATGCCGCCGCCGATCATGTCTGCGTCGCCAGCAGGGGAATGGGCGGGAGAAGGCTTTGCAGCTCCGGCCGCCGAGGCTCCAGAAACGGCGGCAGGGTCAGCCGCGTACCCAGCGCTTCCACCGGCTCGTCCACGCAGAAGCCCGGTCCGTCCGTGGCGATCTCCATCAGGAGCCCGCAGGTCGATCGGAAGTTCACGGATCGGAAATAGGTGCGGTCCTTCGGCACCGTGGTGCGGATGGCGTAGCGGGCCATGAGCTCGGCGGCCATCCGGTCTTCGTCTGCGGCATCGCTCGCCCGGAAGGCGGCGTGATGGACGCTTCCGGCGCCGAGCCGCCCCATCGGAACCTGCCCCGTCTCGTCGAGCGTGATCGTGCCGCCCGGCTCCTCATGGGCCGCGAGCCGGATCGAGAGGCCCTCCCGAGCTGTCTCGCGGAAACCGAGCACCTCCCGAAAGAGCTCCCCGATCGGATCGGCCTGCCGCACCTTCAGCACGAGGTCGTGCAGCCCGAGGATGGCCGCCCCGCCTTCGATCTCGGGATGCCGCCAGTCCGGGCGCCGGGTCGAGCCACTCCCCTCCGAAAGGGAAAGCTGCGCGCCGTCGGGATCCTGAAAGACGAGCGCGCTCTCGCCGAAGGGAAGGGTCGCCCGCCGGTGGGCGATGCCGAGACGATCGAGCCGCCGCGACCACCAGGACGAAGTGCCGATCGGAATGCGCAACGAGGTTCGCCAGGCCTCGCAGGCGCCCGGCTGGCCCCGCGCCACGCGCGGCCAGGGAAAGAGTGTGAGCAAGGTGCCGGGTCGACCCATCTCGTCGCCGAAGCACAGGTGATAGGTGCCGGGGTCTTCGTGGCTGACGGTCCGCTTGACGAGGCGAAGACCGAGCGCCGCACCGTAGAAGCGGCAACTGCGGTCGACGTCGCTCGAGACCAGCGTGACATGATGAAGGCCGCGTGCGGCCATGCGCATGACTCCCATGGATTTCCTGCTCTCACTGCCCGGAACGAGACGGGCAGTCTTGGACGAAAGCGGCTTCTTGAAATGACGATGGCGCGATGTCGTCAAGACGAGTGCGCAATCGTCCAAACCAGGACCAGATCCGACAAGACGCCGATGCCCTCGACGTCCATGTCTCTCTTCAGCCCAACAGCCGCAGAGAGGACGTTCCCATGGCCATTCAAGCGACCCCTGTACCCGGCTCGCGCCTCGTCTCCCCCACCGACCACGCGCTGATCCTCATCGATTTCCAGTCGCAGATGTCCTTTGCGACGAAATCGATCGACGCGGTCAACCTTCGCAACAACGCGGCGTTGATCTCGCGTGCGGCCGCTGGATTCAAGGTCCCGACGATCCTCACGACGGTCGCCGAGAAGAGTTTCTCCGGCCCGATGTTCGAGGAAATCACCTCGGCCTTCCCCGGGCAGACGCTCTTGGACCGCACCTCGATGAACACCTGGGAGGATGCCGCCGTCATCGACGAGGTCAATCGGATCGGCCGGACACGCCTCGTCTTCGCCGGCCTCTGGACGAGCGTCTGCATCGTCGGCCCGACGTTGTCCGCGCTCGACCAGGGCTTCGAGGTCTATGCGATCGCGGACGCGTGCGGCGACGTATCGAGCGAGGCTCACGAGCGCGCGATGGAGCGGATGGTGCAGGCCGGCGTCCAGCCGATGACCTCGCTCCAATACATGCTGGAGCTCCAGCGCGACTGGGCCCGCACCGAGACCTACGAGATGACGACCGGCATCGCCAAGCAGTACGGCGGCGCCTACGGCCTCGGCATCATCTACGCCAAGTCGATGTTCAACGCCCACGAGGGCTGAACCGCCAAGGCTGCCCTCGAACGGGTCGAGGTCCGCCGCCCTTCAAGAGAGAGCGGAGTGCCCTGATGCGGCTCTACCTCCTGTCGCTCGGCGCGGGGCTCCTCGTCGGCATCGTCTACGCGCTTCTCGGCGTGCGCTCGCCGGCGCCTCCGGTGATGGCGCTCGTCGGGCTCCTCGGCATCCTCGTCGGCGAGCAGATCCCGCCGCTCGCCAAAGCCGTCCTGAAGGGGCGTGCCGACACCGCCGCCGTCCTGACCCATCGCGTCCGCCCGCACATTCTCGGGCATCTGCCGAGGGGAGACGAGGCCCCGGCCGCGTCCGCCCCCGCAACGGGAGACAGCTGATGCCGACCCGCCGGACGCTTCTCCAAGCCGCCTCCGCTCTTGCCCTTCTCGGCCCCGCGCGGGCCACCCCCACACCGGGAGACGCACAGGTGACCGCCGACCTCATCCTTCACAGCGGGCTCGTGACGACGCTCGACCGCACGAACCCCGCCGCCGAAGCCGTCGCGGTCAAGGACGGCACCTTCCTCGCCGTCGGGCGTACGGCCGACATCATGGCGCATCGCGGACACGATACGCGGGTGATCGACCTCAAGGGCCGCCGCGTCCTGCCGGGCCTCATCGACAATCATCTCCACATCATCCGGGGCGGCCTGAACTTCAACATGGAGCTGCGCTGGGACGGCGTGCGTTCACTGGCCGATGCGATGGACATGCTGAAGCGGCAGGTCGCGGCGACGCCGCCGCCGCAATGGGTCCGCGTCGTCGGCGGCTTCACCGAACACCAGTTCCAGGAGAAACGCCTGCCGACGATCGAGGAGATCAACGCGCTCGCCCCGGACACCCCGGTCTTCCTCCTCCATCTCTACGACCGTGCCCTCTTGAACGCCGCCGCGCTGCGGGCGGTCGGCTATGACCGCGACACGCCCGCACCGCACGGCGGCGAGATCACGCGTGACGCCAAGGGCCATCCGACGGGCCTCCTGCTCGCCAAGCCGAATGCAGCGATCCTCTATGCGACGCTTGCCAAGGGGCCGAAGTTGCCCTTCGACCATCAGGTCAATTCCACCCGGCATTTCATGCGCGAGCTGAACCGCCTCGGCGTCACCGGTGCGATCGATGCCGGCGGTGGGTTCCAGAACTATCCCGACGATTACGCGGTGATCCAGAAGCTGTCGGACGAAAAGCAGCTCACCGTCCGCCTCGCCTACAATCTCTTCACGCAGAAGCCGAAGGAGGAGAAGGCCGATTTCCTGAACTGGACGGCGACTTCGAACTACAAGCAGGGCGACGACTACTTCCGCCACAACGGAGCCGGCGAGATGCTCGTCTTCTCCGCCGCCGACTTCGAGGACTTCCGCGTGGAGCGGCCGGACATGCCGCCGGACTTGGAGGGCGATCTCGAGGGCGTCGTCCGGGTCCTGGCCGAGAACCGCTGGCCCTGGCGGATGCACGCGACCTACGACGAGACGATCTCGCGCGCGCTCGACGTGTTCGAGCGGGTGAACGAGGACATCCCGCTCGAGGGACTGAACTGGTTCTTCGACCATGCCGAGACGATTTCGGACCGCTCGATCGACCGGATCGCGGCGCTCGGCGGCGGCATCGCCGTGCAGCATCGCATGGCATTCCAGGGCGAGTATTTCGTCGAGCGCTACGGTCTCGGGGCCGCGGAGGCGACGCCGCCCGCCGCGCGCATCCTCGAGAAAGGCGTGAAGACCTCCGCCGGCACGGATGCGACGCGCGTCGCGTCCTACAATCCATGGGTCTCGCTGGCTTGGCTGATCACCGGCCGCACGGTCGGGGGCATGCGCATCACCCCGCAGCGCAACTGCCTCGACCGCGAGACGGCTTTGCGCATGTGGACCGAGAATGGGACCTGGTTCTCCAACGAGGAGGGCCGGAAGGGCCGGATCGAAGCCGGGCAGTTCGCCGATCTCGTCGTTCCCTCGAAGGACTTCTTTTCCTGCGCGGATGACGAGATCTCGCATCTCACCGCCGATCTCACCATGGTCGGCGGGCGCGTCGTCTACGGCGCCGGAGACTTCGCGGCCGAGGACGAGACGGACATCCCGCCGGCCATGCCGGACTGGTCGCCGGTGCGCACGTTCAAGGGCTACGGGGCCTGGGGCGAGCCGGAGGGGGCCGGGCGCCAATCGCTTCGCCGCGCCGCCATCTCGACCTGCGGCTGCGCCAGCGCCTGCGGGGTTCATGGGCACGACCATGCGGGCGCCTGGACCTCGCAGCTGCCGATCGCCGACCTGAAGAGCTTCTGGGGTGCGCTCGGCTGCGCCTGCTGGGCGGTCTGAGCATGGCGCCCTCCCTCTCTCGCCGTTCCGGCGCGGCGTCGTCCGTCTTGAGGACGGCCGCCATCGCCTGGCTCGCGCTCCTCCTCCTCTGCGCCGCCTACATCCAGGGCCCGCTGACGAAGCTCTTCGATGTTCCCGGTGCCGTCGCCGAGATGGCGCATGTCGGCCTTCGCCCCGCGCCGCTCTTCGCCGTCGTCGTCATCCTGTTGGAACTGGCCGCCTCCGCGATGATCCTCATCGGGTTTCACCGTTGGCTGGGCGCGCTCGCGCTGGCCGGCTTCACGCTCGCGGCAACGCTGGTCGCCCTGCGGTTCTGGGAACTGGCGCCCGGCTTCGAGAGGACGATGGCGGAGAACGCCTTCTTCGAACATCTCGGATTGGCGGGAGCCTTCGTTCTCGTCGCCCGGCACGACCTTCAAGCGGACCCGCCTGCGTCGCAGGCCACTCCATGAGCCATCCGATGCTCTCCACCGGTGCTGCTCAGACACGGCGCGATACGCTTCTATCGGCTGCCGCCTTCGCCGCGACGCTCGCAGCGCCGAGCGTCGTTGGGGCGACCTCACCCTCTCCCGCCACTCGCAAAGGACCCATGACCATGGCGACCGTGACCACCAAGGACGGCACCGAGATCTTCTACAAGGATTGGGGGCCCAAGGACGCCCAGCCGATCATGTTCCACCATGGCTGGCCGCTCTCGTCCGACGACTGGGATGCGCAGATGCTGTTCTTCCTCCAGAACGGCTTTCGCGTCGTCGCCCATGACCGGCGCGGCCACGGCCGTTCGGCGCAGGTCTCGGACGGCCACGACATGGATCATTATGCCGCCGACGCGTTCGCGGTCGTCGAGGCGCTGGATCTGCGCAGGGCCGTCCATATCGGCCACTCCACCGGCGGCGGCGAGGTCGCCCGCTACGTGGCCCGGCACGGCGAGCCGAGCGGGCGCGCCGCCAAGGCCGTGCTCGTCAGCGCCGTGCCGCCGCTGATGTTGAAGACCGACGCGAACCCGGAAGGCCTGCCGATGGACGTCTTCGACGGCTTTCGCCAGGGGACGGCCGGGAACCGGGCGCAGACCTTCCTCGATGTCGCGGCGGGACCCTTCTACGGCTTCAACCGCGAGGGCGCGACGGTTCATCCGGGCGTTGTCCAGAACTGGTGGCGGCAGGGCATGATGGGCAGCGCGAAGGCCCATTACGACGGGATCCGGGCCTTTTCGGAAACCGACCAGACCGAGGACTTGAAGGCGATCACGATTCCCACGCTCGTGATGCACGGCGACGACGACCAGATCGTGCCGATCGCGGATGCGGCCCTGAAGTCGATCAAGCTTCTGAGGAACGGCACGCTCAAGGTCTATGCGGGGTACCCGCACGGCATGCTGACGACGCATGCCGACGTGATCAACCCGGACCTTCTCGCCTTCATCAAGGCCTGACCACGGACCGGCTCGGCGGTGACGTCCGCCGAGCCGCCCTCTCCAAGCCACGGAGTCGCGATGTCGACGGCACCTTCGCCCAAGCCCGGGAGTCCAGCCCTCACCGGAAGCTTCGCCCCGCTGCGCCACGCGACCTTCGCGATCCTCTGGGGCGCCACCGTCCTCGGCAACACCGGCAGCTTCATGCGCGACGTCGCGAGCTCCTGGCTCGTGACGGACCTGTCGGCCTCTCCGGCCGCCGTGGCGATGATCCAGGCGGCGGGAACGCTTCCGATCTTTCTCCTCGCCATCCCCGCCGGCGTCCTTTCGGACATCCTCGACCGGCGCCGGTTCCTGATCGCGGTTCAGGTCTTCCTCGCTCTCGTCAGCCTCTCCCTTCTCCTCCTGTCCCGCGCCGGTCTCCTGACGGTCGAGGCCCTCGTCGGGCTGACCTTCCTCGGCGGCGTGGGGGCCGCTCTCGTCGCCCCCGCCTGGCAGTCGATCGTGCCCGAGCTCGTGCCTCGGGCGGAGCTGAAGAGCGCGGTCGCGCTGAATTCGCTCGGCATCAACATCGCCCGCTCCATCGGCCCTGCCGCCGGCGGTCTGATCCTCGCCTCGTTCGGCGCAGCCGTCACCTACGGCGCCGATGTGGCGAGCTATGTCTTCGTCATCGCCGCGCTTCTCTGGTGGAAGCGCCCGCAAGCCGCGGAGGATGCCCTCGCGGAGCGCTTCGGCGGGGCCTTCCGGGCAGGCCTTCGATACGCACGTTCCAGCCGCGAGCTTCACCGCGTTCTTCTTCGTGCTGCCGTCTTCTTCGCGCTCGCCAGTGCCGTCTGGGCCCTCCTGCCGCTCGTCGCCCGTAAGCTCCTGCAAGGCGATGCCGGCTTCTACGGGATCCTGCTCGGCGCCGTCGGCGCGGGTGCCATCGGCGGCGCCCTGATCATGCCGCGCTTGCGCGCACGGCTCGACGCCGACGGGCTGATCCTCGCAGCCTCGCTCGTCACGGCCGGCGTCATGGCTCTGCTCGCGCTGGCTCCGCCGCGCTTCCTCGCGCTGCCGCTGCTCCTCCTGCTGGGCGCCGCTTGGATCACCGCCCTGACGACGCTGAACGGAACGGCGCAGGCGATCCTTCCCAACTGGGTGCGGGGGCGCGCGCTCGCCGTCTACCTCACCGTCTTCAACGGCGCGATGACCGTCGGGAGCCTCGGCTGGGGTTTCGTCGCCCAGGAGATCGGCATCTCCGGCGCCCTTCTCGTCGGTGCCGCATCCCTGTCGGTCGTCGCCATCGTGCTGCACCGGGTGAAGCTGCCGACCGGCGAGGTCGATCTCATGCCGTCCAACCACTGGCCGGAGCCGCTGACGGCCGCGGCCGTCGCACATGACCGCGGGCCGGTCATCATCACGATCGAATACGCCGTTCCGCGAGCCGATCAGCCGGCCTTCCTGGCGGAGCTCCAACGGTTCTCCCATTCCCGGCGGCGCGACGGGGCCTATGCCTGGGGCGTCAGTGAGGATTCCGCCGATCCGGAAACGATCGTCGAATGGTTCTTCGTGGAATCCTGGGCCGAGCACCTGCGCCAGCACAAGCGTGTCTCGCATGCGGATGCCGACCTTCAAGCCGGCGTCCTTCGCTTCCACAAAGGGCCCGACCGACCGAAAGTCCGTCATCTCCTGGCGATGGACGCGCGATCCATCCCGTCGGCTACGCCCGACTGATGTAGGGTCATGGCCAAGAAAGCTGCCGTTCAGCCGCACTTGCCGTCCCCTCTCACGAGGGATGCAATGGCGCGAAACGTCGATCTCATCCTGGAAGAGAACAGACATGACCTGGAATCCATGCCCCGATCCGACGATCGGCGACCGCCGCAGCACGGAGGCCGTCGAGACCCTGATCATCCCGCGGGCCGTCGATCTCGGGGAGATGACCGTGCGCCGCGCTCTTCCGTCGACCCAGCGGCAGATGGTCGGACCGTTCATCTTCTTCGACCAGATGGGGCCAGCCGAGTTCCTGACGGATCAAGGCATCGACGTTCGGCCGCACCCCCACATCAACCTGTCGACGCTGACCTACCTCTTCGAAGGCGAGATCCTTCATCGCGACAGCCTCGGCACCGAGAAGGCCATTCAGCCGGGAGCCGTCAACTGGATGCGGGCGGGTCGCGGCATCGTCCACTCCGAGCGAACGGACGAGGCGCGCAAGCGGAACGGCCAGAAGCTGTTCGGCATCCAGACATGGATGGCGCTGCCGCTGGCGGATGAGGAATCCGATCCGGCTTTCCTCCATTATGGTGCCGGTGCGCTCCCGATCGTCGAAGCCGACGGCATCCGTGCCCGGCTGATCGCCGGATCGGCCTTCGGCGAGACCTCGCCCCTCGTCACCGCTTCGGAAACGCTCTACGGCGATGTCTCGCTGCGCGCCGGCGCCCGGATGCCCCTGGACGCCGGTTACGAGGAACGCGCCCTCTACACGATCGCAGGCACGATCGAGATCGCAAACGACGTCTTCGAGCCCGGCCAGTTGCTGGTGCTGCGTCCGGGCGATGCTCTGACGGTCACGGCCCGCTCCGATGCGCAGTTCATGCTGTTCGGCGGCGCGCCGATGGAGGGACCGCGCTTCATCTGGTGGAACTTCGTTTCCTCGCGGCTGGAGCGGATCGAGATGGCGAAGGAGGAATGGGCCAAGGGGCGCTTCGACACCGTGCCCGGTGATGAAGCCGAGTTCATACCGCTGCCGCAGCGGCTCGATGCACCGCAACGCGCGACGGGTGGCGTGTTCTATCCATGACGCCATGGGATGCCGATGGGGAGCCCCGTCAGGCCTTCGGCATCCCGCTTCGTCCTCGATCCTCGGTCGGCGCGATCGACGCTCTGCGGACAGCCACGACCGCCTGCGCCAGAGCCGCTCTTCAAACCACCTGACCGAAGGCCGACGGACCGCTTTCGGCCCGTCGAGTGTCGGAGTTCATGTCTCACGCAAGTGGCCGGCTTCCAGTCCGCATCTCGATCGCACCGGCCGAGACGTCGACGGTCGTCGAGGTCTCGAAGGATTGCGTTCGTCATCGCGGCGGGCGGCAGCGCGGGCGCGATCTGACGCGCGGGGTCGGTCAAGCCGAGCGCCGCTTCCCCGATCGACGTCCATGCGCATCACGCAGCCCTCGGCCAACCTGCCATCGCCGTATCCACGATCCCCATCAGCTTGCTGCGCCCTGCACCGTCCTTCGCCAGCGTCGACATGCCCTGAACGACGGCGAAGACATGGCCCGCCAGCGCTTCTGCGTTCGTGTCGACGGGCAGAAGGCCGGAACCGACGTCTTGCTCGATCCGGGCCCGCAAAGCCGCCTCGATCCCCCGGCGGATTTCGGCCAGCGTTTCGCGCACGGCGTCGGCCTCCTCCGAACTCGTGACGAGGGAGCTGGCGAGGAGGCAGCCTGGCGGTGTGTCGCTGCCGGTGTCGCCGATGACGGCTGCCACCAGAAGGTCGCGGGCGGCATCATGGGCGCTCGCCGCGTCGGCGATGCTTTGTTCCACAGCTTCGAGACCTCCGAGATAGAGATCGACCGCTTCCAGGAACAGGCGCCGCTTGTTTCCGAAGGCCGCATAGAGACTTGGGGGCGTGATCCCCATCGCGCGCGTCAGCTCGGCGATGGAGGTGGCCTCGTATCCATGGCGCCAGAAGAGATGCATCGCGCTGACCAGCGCCGCATCCCGGTCGAAGGAGAGCGGCCGGCCCGTGCGTCGCGCGGCCAAAGCGGGAGAGGGTTCCATATCGGTTGCTATAGAACCCTTGACCCGATCGATCAAGCCGACTAGACGCTTACATAGCGATCACTAGGAAACGCTTCCATGTCGATGAACACCTATCGCACGCTCGGTCGCTCTGGCTTGGTCGTCAGTCCTCTTTCTCTTGGAACGATGACGTTCGGCGTCGGTCGGTGGGGCATGGAGAAGCCCGATGCCGAGGCTGTCTTCGATGCCTATGTCGAGGCCGGCGGCAATCTGGTGGATACGGCCGACGTCTATGCCGGCGGCCGCAGCGAAGAGATGCTGGGGTCCATGATCGCCGATCGCGGGCTTCGCGACAGCCTCGTCGTCGCCACCAAGTCCGGGTTTTCCGCCGGGCGCGGTCCCCATGCCGGCGGCAACGGCTCCAAGCATGTGCATGCCGCGCTGGACGGCTCGCTGCGTCGGCTCGGAACCGATTACATCGATCTCTACTGGGTTCACGTCTGGGACTCGACGACCCCTGCCGAGGAATTGCTGGAGACGATGGCAGGCCTCGTGCGGATGGGAAAGATCCGCTACTGGGGCCTCTCCAATGCACCGGCCTGGTATGTCGCGAAGATCGCGACGCTCGCCGCCGCCCACGCGATGCCGGGCCCGATCGCTCTTCAGTACTTCTATTCGTTGTTGAGCCGCGACGTCGAGGCGGAGCACCTGCCGCTCGCTCGCGACATGGGACTTGGCATGATGCCATGGAGCCCGCTTGCCCAAGGTCTTCTGACGGGCAAGTACGACCGCGCCGTCGTCGCGGCAAGCGCGCCGCGCGCCGGCGGCCTTCCCAGCGATGTCGGAACCGGCGCATCTCGCCCCGAGGGTGACAAGCGGCTCGACGGCAGCAACCCCTTCGGCGATACGCTCTTCACCGAGCGCAACTGGAGGATCGTCGATACGCTTCGCCATGTTGCCGACACGATCGGCGAGACCCCATCGCGCGTTGCATTGGCCTGGATTCTTTCCAAGCCCGGCGTCGACACGGCCTTGATGGGTGTCAGCCGCGTCTCGCAAGTTCATGACAATATGGCCGCAACCGAGCTTCGCCTGCCCGCGGAGCAGATCGCGGTCCTCGACGAGGCCAGCAAACCAGAGGCCGCGATGATCTACGGCCTCTTCACGCGAACCGCGCGCCAGCACCTGGTTCTCGGCGGAAGCGATGTGGTGGATCGAACGCGATGAAAGATCGACGGATCTGCGCTGGACGGAACGTTCGGTCCTTCGTCGCCCGCACGGAAGGCGGCTCGAACGAGATCCGCTTTCGAGACGATGTTCGTCGGACTGCAAGGACCCATTGGGGTCGACAACGGAACGACGGCTGTCTGCGCGGTCTGTTCGATCGCTGCCGGTCGGCTTTCGCCCCGAGGGACATAGGCCTCGCCATCGTTCGTCCTCTGGAGACGCGTTGGAACGGGTCGCCGGTACCGCAACAAAGCCGCCCGTCGGTCATTCGAAGACCATGAGCCAAGATCTTCCCGAACTCCCGTCACATGCGTTTGCGAAAGCCGATCCCGACGATGACGAACTGTTCTACGGACCGGCGCGTCTCGTAACCCACATCGACGGCGACGCGACCGCGGCCCTTGCGCGGTTCTACGCAAGTCGTCTGCGCAAGGACGATGCCGTTCTCGACCTCATGTCGAGTTGGATCAGCCATTTGCCGGCCGACCTCGACCTGCGTGAGGTGGTCGGTCATGGCATGAACGGCGAGGAGCTCGCCGCCAATCCTCGCCTCGACAGTTGGTTCGTGCAGAACCTGAACAACGTCTCCACTCTTCCTCTCGGGAGCGGGCGTTTCGATGCGGTGCTGTGTTGCGTCGGGGTCCAGTATCTCCAGCAGCCCGTTGCCGTGTTCCGCGAGGCGAGGCGGGTGCTTCGCCGGGACGGTCTTATCGCCGTCAGCTTCTCCAACCGCTGCTTCCCCACGAAGGCCGTCGCCGTCTGGCAGGCACTCGATGTGAACGGCCAAGCCGTTTTGGTGCGTCTCTACCTGGAACGCGCCGGGTTCGGCGACGTGGAAGCGATCGTCCTGCGCGACGGTCGCGAGGGCGATCCGCTCGTTTGCGTGCTGGGTCGGGGATAGGCAGCGCCGACGTCGCCTCGACGCCTCGACGCTTCGCGAGGATGCGGGCCCGAAGCCGCGGGTCTGTCCTTTCCCGTCCACGTGGCGCACAGATCGAGTTCCTCTCTTCCAGTCCCTCCATGCGGTCCTGGCGCGGGGCGAGTTGCGGACGGAGGCGACGAAGGGATCGAACGTCGCGGCGGCCGTTCGCGTTGGCGCAAAGCTGCGGCGCAGAATTCGAAACCCGAACCGACAATCAAGCGAAAGAGTGCGACATGAAATACGCCCCCTTCGGCAATTCCGGCATGATGGTCTCGCCCTTCGTGCTCGGCACCGTCACCTTCGGCGGCACCCACGGCTTCGAAAAGACCGGCAATGTCGGCGTCGAGGACGCGAAGCGCTTCATCGACATCGCCCGCGACGCCGGCGTCAATGCCATCGACACCGCCAACATCTATTCGAAGGGCGATTCCGAAAAGGTCGTCGGCGAGGCGGTGAAGGGCCGTCGGAACGACCTTCTGATCTTCTCCAAGGTTCGCACCACCATGGGCGAGGGGCCGAACATGGCCGGCGCATCCCGCGCCCACATCATGGGCCAGATCGACGAAAGCCTGAAGCGACTACAGACCGACTGGATCGACCACTACTGGATCCACCAGTGGGACGGCGTCACCCCGGTGGAAGAGACCGTCGCGGTGATGGACGGCCTGATCCGCGCCGGCAAGATCCGCTCCTGGGGCGTCTCCAACTATGGCGGCTGGCAGGTGGCCAAGACCGTGCTGACGGCGAAGATGCTCGGCGCGACGCCGCCGGCCGCCCACCAGCTCAACTACACGCCCGAGGCCCGCGAGGCCGAATACGAGATCATCCCGGCCGGCCGAGATCTCGGCGTTGCGACGCAGGTCTGGAGTCCGCTCGGGGAGGGGCTCCTCACCGGTAAGATCGACCGCAACAACGGCCCGCAGCCGGGCACCCGCCAGGGCAACGACTGGCCGGAGCCGCACATCGTTGACACCGAGCGGCTCTACCGGGTGATTGACGTGCTCAAGGATGTCGCCGCCGAGGTCGGCCGCAGCGTGCCGCAGGTGGTTCTCGCCTGGCTGCGCGAGCGCCCGGGCGTCCACTCGATCGCCCTCGGCGCACGCAGCGAAGAGCATCTGCGCGACAATCTCGGATCGATCGAGCTGACGCTCTCGGAGGAACAGGCCAAGCGCATCGAGAAGGCCGGCAGGCCACCGGCCATCGTGCCGCTCTGGCACCGGGCGATGAACGGCATGGACCGGGTCAGCGAGTCCGAGCGGGCGTATCTGGAGGGATATCGGGAGACGATGGGGCTGGGGTGAAGACAACGGCGCAGTCGGGCCGTGAGATCGGTCGCACGCTGGCATCCGGGGCGGTCGGCGCCGCTCCGGACGCGAGCGCCGGGTTCACGTGGCGCCGATCCTGAGCAGGCGGATGATCCAAGCCCGACACTGACCCGTCCGCACGCGGACATTCCCGACCGAGCGATCATCGACAACGTTCGGGATCGAGACGCTCGGCTCAAAACGGGACACTCGGGTGGAAAGTCCCTGCTCCGCTATCCTCTTCGGATGGCTCCCGGACGGTCGGCTTCGCGCCGTCCGCCCAACAGCCACGGATCACCTCGGCCGGGTCGAATCCTGACGGACACGATCCACATCCCGACCGCTGCCACGACCGCATACAGCCCCATCGTCGCAAGCTGAAGGCCGTAGTCCATCCCGGCGTCGATGAGGTATCCCGTCAGCCCCGGGCCCGCGGCACTGGCGAACACCATGGTGGCGACGACGACCGAGCGGATCGCGCCGAGATGGGCGGTGCCGTAGAGCTCGGGCCACATCGCTCCGGACAGGGTCGACGAGAAGCCGTTGCTGACGCCCATCAACGCCATGAACACGAAGATCGCCCACGGCGCCGTGACGAAAGCCGCGACGAAGCAGGCCGCGGCGAGCGGCAGGAGGAACAGCGGCAGGACCCGGGCCGCGGACGTGCGGTCGATCAGCCAGCCCGCGAACAGCGTGAAGGCGACGTTCGCCGCCGACATGACGGCAAAGCCCCCGGCGAACAGCGTCAGCGGCCATCCGCGCAGCTCCGTCAGGTAGACCTGATGGAAGAAGATGGTGGTGGCGACGAAGGGCGGCGCGAGCACGCCCGCCGAGATCAGGTAGAATTTCGGATCGCGCAGCACCTCCGACAGCGTCCAATGGCGGACGGGCAACCGGTGAACGGTGGCCGGATCGTTCTGCGGGACGCGATCCCGCCGCAGGAGCAAGGTGACGACGGGAAGCGCCACGAGGAGCAGCGCGCCCGTTCCCGTGAACCAGGACGCCCGCCAGCCGATCGCGCCCGCGACGATCACGAACAGGAAGGGCAGCAGGGCCTCGCCAGTTTGTTGGCCTAAAGTCACCAGCGAGACCGCCCGTCCTCGGTTCGCCGAAAACCAGCGGCCGGTGGCGGTAAGGGCGGTCTGGGTCATCATGCCCTGGCCGAACAAGCGGAGCAGGTAGAGCGACAGGACGAGCGCCGGGATCGAGGCGGACAGGCCCATGAAGACCGTCGCCAGCGCCAGCATGATCATCGTGCCGACGGCGACGGTGATCGTGCGATAGCGGTCGAGGACGCGTCCGAGGAAGGGCAGCGTCAGGGCGCTGCCGAGCGTCGCCAGCATGTAGAGGCCGCCGAACTCGCCGTGGCTGAGGCCATAGGATTGGCGGATCCCGGCGTTCGACAGCGAGATGAAGAACGTCTGTCCGAAGGACGAGAAGAAGGTCAGCAGGAACCCGCCGACCAGCCATCTCGCGTTGTCGGCGAGGAACTGCCCCATTGTCCGCACTTGTGTGGTCCTTCGATCGAAAGCGTCGTCCCGGTGACGGGACGGCCTTGGATGTTCGCTTAAGCGCTGCCGCCGTCCGGCGACAGGAGAAGCTCGGTGAGGTCGACCACATCGTCGGCCTCGGCCATCAGATCCGCGGAGGCACGGACGGCGTCGGGAATGGCGAGCGCGGTCGCGAGCGTCACCGGCACGCCGCCCTGGCGGCGGATCCGGATCGCCCGCACCAGGGAAACGAGCTTGCGGTCGCCTGCCACGAGGATGACCCGGTCTGTCCCATGCGAGGCTTCGAGCGCGTCGACGGCGAGTTCGATATGGTTCGTTTCGTTTCGCTCCCGAGGCCCCGGCCCCCCGTCGGACGGCAGGGCGCCCTGAATCTCGAAGCCCTTGCGGTCGAGATGGCGGAGCAAGCCCCCTCCTGCCGCTCCACCTCCGTCTCGTCCCGGAGGTCGCGATAACAGACGGGGCGCACGACCGGAGCGGGGGGACGAAGCGGGCGAGAATGGCCGGAAAGCGCAGCCGCACCCCAAGCGACGTGCGGGTGCGGTCGCAGTGGGCGCCGTCGAAGGCCACGAGCACGAACCGTGCCCCGGCCTTCCCGGCACCGTCCGACGCGCCGCTCACCGGATGACGAGCACGGGGATCGCGCAGGCCTGGATGAGCGCGGTCGTGGTCGACCCGACGATCAGATTGCGGATGCGGGAATGGCCGTAGGCGCCCATCACGAGGAGGTCGATCCCGTCAGATCTCACACGATCGGCGATGACGTCGTCGGCCTCGCCCTCCTCGATGCTGACGGTGACGGCGTAGCCGGCCGCCATCAGCGTCTGTTCGGCCTCGCGCAGGCGGGCCGCGGGTTCACCGGCTCTTGTCCCGACCATCAGGAGGAGGCACGGCCATCCCGACAGAAGAGGGCTGGCCGCCACGCGGGCGACCACCTGTTCGGAGGACCGGCCGCCGTCGAAGGCCACCATGAAGCGCTCGATCGGCTTGAAGGCGCGGGAGGCGACGAGGACGGGCTTTTTCGATGCGCGCACGACGCGCTCCATGTTGGAGCCGAGATGCCCGTCAGCGAAATCCGCGGCCTCGCCCCGCTTGCCGATCACGACGAGGCGCGTTTCGCCGTCGAGATCCCGGATCGTGTCGGCGACGTCGCCGTGCCGAAGCTTTTCCTCGACCTCGGCGACCCCCGCCGCACGCAGTCGCGCCGCGGCCCCGCCGAGGAGATGATGCCCTCGGAGCGAGCCGACCTTCGCCTTCTGGCGGTCGAGTTCGGCGAGCTCGAGGAGCAGGGTCTCGCGGCCGCCGAACTCCAGGCTGCCGCTGAGATCGAGCGGGGCGCTCGCCGTG
Source organism: Aureimonas sp. Leaf454 (assembly GCF_001424685.1). Taxonomy (GTDB): domain Bacteria; phylum Pseudomonadota; class Alphaproteobacteria; order Rhizobiales; family Rhizobiaceae; genus Plantimonas. The sequence continues at coordinate 248,772 of NZ_LMQT01000023.1, read as the reverse complement.
TCGCGGCGCCCGAGCGCGTGAAGGACCTCGACGGGAGCCCCGAGACGCCGGGCGGCCCAGGCGGCGTGGTCGCAGACGCTGGCCGCGTAGGCCGAGCCGTCGATGCAGGTCATGATCTTGGTCATGTCGGTTCTCCTCCCTCAGTGGGCCGAGAGGCGGTCCATCGCCCCCGGCTTGTCGTGGATGGCGAGCTTGTCGACGATGGTGGTGCTCGCTTCGTTGAGGCCCAGCACCTCCACCTCGGAGCCCTCGCGGCGGAACTTCAGGATGACGCGATCGAGCGCCGCGACGCCCGAGACGTCCCAGATGTGGGCCGAGCCGACGTCGATCACGACCTTGTCGAGAGCCTCCTTGACGTCGAAGGCGGAGGCGAAGCGCCCGGCGGAGGCGAAGAACACCTGTCCCGCCACGCGGTAGGTGCGGGTCCGCCCGTCCGGTGACACGTCCGACGTGACGGCGAAGAGCTGCGCCACCTTCGAGGCGAAGAAGACGCTGGAGAGCATCACGCCGATGACGACGCCGATGGCGAGGTTGTGGGTCCAAACGACCGTGACGACGGTCGCCAGCATGACGAGCGACGAGCGCTTGGGATGCAGGGTCAGGTCCTTCAGCGAACCCCAGGAAAAGGTGCCGATCGAGACCATGATCATGATCGCGACGAGCGCCGCCATCGGGATGATGCGCACCCAGTCGCCGAGGACGACGATCAGGAACAGGAGCGCGATGCCCGCGACAGCGCAGGACAGGCGTCCGCGCCCCCCGGACTTCACGTTGATGACGGACTGGCCGATCATCGCGCAGCCCGCCATGCCGCCGAAGAAGCCCGTGACGGTGTTGGCGATGCCTTGGCCGACGCATTCCCGGTTCTTGTCCGACGGCGTGTCGGTGAGGTCGTCGACGATCTGCGCCGTCATCAGGCTCTCGAGGAGACCGACGACCGCCACCGCCGCCGAATAGGGCAGGATGATCAGGAAGGTGTCGAGGTCGAGCGGGATGTCCGGCAGGAGGAAGACGGGCAGCGTCGAGGGCAGCTCGCCCATATCGCCGACGACTCGGATGTCCATGCCGAAGCCGAGCGAGATCGCCGTCAGGACGACGATGGCAACGAGCGGCGAAGGGACGGCCGTCGTGATCCGCGGGAAGAGGTAGATGATGGCGAGACCGAGGGCGACCATGACGTAGGTCATGGAGGGCACGCCCACGAGTTCGGGGATCTGCGCCATGAAGATCAGGATCGCCAGCGCGTTCACGAACCCGGTGATCACCGAGCGCGAGACGAACTGCATGGCGTCGCCGAGCCTCAGGAAGCCTGCCGCGATCTGGAGGAGACCGGCGAGGACCGTGGCGGCGAGGAGGTATTGGAGGCCGTGGTCGCGCACGAGCGTGATCATGAGGACGGCGGTCGCGGCGGTGGCGGCGGAGATCATGCCGGGCCGGCCGCCGAAGACGGCGGTGAGGACGGCGATCGTGAAGGAGGCGTAGAGGCCGACCTTCGGATCGACGCCCGCGATGATGGAGAAGGCGATGGCTTCGGGAATGAGGGCGAGCGCGACGACGAGACCTGCGAGGAGGTCGCCACGCACGTTCCCGATCCACTCGCGGCGGAGCGTTTCGAACGAGTTCATCGGGGTCTTTTGGCTATGGGCGGATCGCGTGTCGGCTCATGGCGGACGAAGGCGATCGGCTGGTTGGTTGGCCGGGGGATCGGCGCCCGGCGTAGCCACCCGATTGAACGGGTCCATACTGCACGGCCTTCTTGCCGTGCCTCGGGCGAGAAGGCAAGCCTCCTCACGTCTGCTTCGTCCATGCCGTCGACCGATCGCGAACGTTCTGGACGGGTCGAAACGCGCCTCGTCCTTCCAGCCTGACCGGTTCAAGCCTGTGCCCTCCCGACAAATCTCATGCGGACCGGGGACCACTGCGGGTCAGGATGGTGCTGGAACTCCTGATCGACCTCGTCCGGGCCGATCCGGCCATGCGGCTGTCGGCAGGCGATCGGTCGTAGCTTGTCTGGAATGCCGATGTGAACGACGGCTTTTCGGAAGCGGCGATACCTTCGCGCCTGCCCACGTCGGGTCGATACCGGCAAGGGCCCTCGAAGTTTCGGTTTCCCGACTGATGGGCTCTGAAGGGGAGGCCATGCCGTCGGCAGGAGTTGCAGTTCACCGCACGCAACCGACGACGGCCCACGGGCTTTTGACGGTATAGGGTTGTCGCCATGTTCACGGGCTGGTTCAGCCGGATCATCCTTCAACGAGACGGAGCACATGACACTTCATCATCGCGGCGTCCCGCATCGCTCGCAGCCCGACCAACTCGTGCGCACCACCTGGATCCTGGGGATCGGCGGACTCATCCCCTTCGTCGTGGGGACAGCGCTTGTTCTTTCGAACTCCGGGATCATGGCGCAGCCCGATCTCGAGTTTGCCGTCTCGGCCTATGCCGCCGTCATTCTATCCTTTCTCGGGGGCATCCGCTGGGGCGCGGCGCTGAATGAGACCGGCCGCCAGAGTCCGGTCACTGTGGCCCTCTCCGTGCTGCCCTCGATCGCGGCTTGGGTCATGGTCCTCATACCGGCGCCCTGGAACTTCGTCGGCTTCGCCCTCGCCTTCATCGTACAGGGCGTCTGGGACGTCACCGCCATCCGGGACGGCCGAATCCGGACGCCGTGGTTTGCTCGAGTGCGCTTGGTGCTGACAATCGTCGTCGGCGCTTGCATGGTAGCGCTCGCCTTCGCAACGAACGGAGTCGCAGCTTCCATCGCTTGAGGTCTCGATGACGTCCACGTCATCGCCTGCCGGTCCTCAGCCCGACGCGGCGCTCCCGATCGCCCTCGCCGGACCCTGCCAATCGTCACGCAAGCGGGTGCTCGATCGATTTCGTCCGCGGCGTGTCGACGTCGCTCGTGTGCTTGGTGCCGCTGACGGGCCGACGCGTCGCAGACCTTGTGATCACCGATCTCGGCGTGTTCGACATCGACCGGAACTCCTGCGCCGCCTGAATGGGGTGGGACCTCTGGATGCCCGCGATGAGAAACGGAAGACAAGGAATAAAGCGCGATCAAGCCAGACGTCCGTCTGGCTGATTGCTTCCGCACGCCCATCGCAATGCTGTTGGACAAAGCGATACGTCCATCGCGGAGCAACCCAGTCGCATGCCAGATTTCCACTGGTGCAGTCCGCCCCTTTGCGGGGGCGACACCATTGATCAAGGACCTGACGGCGTTCGCACGGGAGAGCCGCATCGCGACATGGGAAGGCCCGTCGCGATGGTCATCATCTGCTCCGGTCGAACGTCGCTTGTTTTCAGGCCGCGTAGCCCAGGATGTGGTTCATCACGCCGTCCAGCGCCGTTGCCGGATCATCGGGAAGGCTGTGGCTGCGCCATCCCACGATCAGGTCGGGCCGCACCAGCACGCATCCATCCTCGGCGATGGCGCTGATCGACCGCCACGTGCCATAGGGATCTTCGTAATCCAGCCGGTGGCCGATCGCGGTGACGCCGATGTCGATGCCCAGCCGCGCCGAGGCCGCCGTCGCCGCCTCGCGCCAGGCGTCGCCGCCATGGCCGATGAACAGGTGGAAGCGATTCTTGCCGGCCAGATCAAGAGTGGAGACGCGCGGCCCGGGGGTGCGTTTGACCAGCCAGGCATGCGGCACGACCGCGCCCGGCCGCGCACTCGGCCGATGGTAGACTTCGGGGTCGCCAACCGGCTCCTCTTCGGGCGTGCCGTCGGGCACGATGGCGTCGGATTCGTAGCGCCGGGTCATTTCCACGCCGTGCCCGTGCCACATCTGGGGCATTGCCGTGTCGAGCGTGTCGTGAAGCTTGGCCCGACCCTCCGGGGTATCGAAGACGGCGTCACGCTCCTCCGGTGTCTTCTGGCTGACGATGCCCGCGCCGAACGTGTCCCACATCATCGCGTTCATGCGAAAGCTCTGGTTCGCGCGTGCCACGATCTGCGCCCCGACCGGCTGCCGTTCGGCATTGAAGCTGTCGAGCAGTTTGGCATCCGCACGGCCCTTGATGACCAGCGCCAGCTTCCACGCCAGGTTGAAGGCATCCTGAACGCAGGTGTTGGAGCCGAGCGCGTTGGCGGGTGGATGGCGATGGACGGCATCGCCGATGCAGAACACGCGACCTTCGGAGTAGCGTTCGGCGTTGATGTCGTTCACCTGCCATTTCGAGGAGGACAGGATGTTGAGCGGCAGGCTGTCGTCCTTCACCGTCTGACGGATGCGCCGTTCGAAATCCGCCAGCGTCGGCTCCATCTGGCGGCCAAGCGGCGCGATCAGCGTGACCAGCCATTCGTTCCAGGGGCGCACCATCCGGTAGACCGCGACCGGCAGATCCGGATCGCCGTCGGGGTCAACCACGTTGAACAGCGATCCCGGCCGATCCGAGACATAGCGCGACAGGTCGATCTCGCAGAACACGCTGAAGACGTCGCCAACCACCTGATGACCCGCCAGCGGCAGGCCCAGTTGCTGTACGATCTTGCTGCGCGCGCCGTCCGCGCCGATCATGTATTTGGCGCGCACCGTGATCGGTGCTTCACTCAGGCGATCCACGATCTGCGCGGTGACGCCGCTTTCGTCCTGCGTGAACGACTGAAAGTCCCAGCCGAAACGGACATGCGCGCCCAGCCGCGTGGCTTCACCGACCAGGATCGGCTCGAGGTCGGTCTGCGGCAGGTCGATGATGCTGCAGGGGCTGGATGCGATGTATTCGCCGATCCGCGCGGGGTCGTTGCCCCAGGACCATGCGCGGGCGAGTTCTTCACCCGACATGCTGTTTAGCCAGAACGTGTGCGCGATCTGGTCGGCGGGCGCGCCTTTCGCCAGGCATTCCTCTTCGAGCCCGACGTCGCGCATGACCTCCATCGCACGCTGGTTCTTGACATGCGCGCGGGGTGAATCCGCCGGGCCGCGATAGCGCGACAGCATGATGTTGGAGATGCCTGCCCGTCCCAGCAGGACGGAGGCTGCCGCCCCTGCCGGACCCGCTCCGACGATCAGCACGTCGGTGTCGACGATTTTCGTCATGTTTCCTCCTCCATGGTCTGTTTTGTTGGCTTTTTGGTCAGCGGACGACGTGGCGTTGCGCCGGCGAGGCGTCAGACACCCGTTTCGGGTGCACGCGGGCTGCGACCATCCAGAAATGTTGCGACCATCGACGTGTCATCGCTCGGTCAGCAAGGCCACCGGGCGGCACCATCCGGCAGAGCCGTTTTCGACCTTGATCGGAAAGCACATCACCTCGAACCCCGTGCTCGGCAGTTGATGGAGGTTGGCGAGCTTTTCCATGTGGCAATAGATCGTCTCGGCTCCGGCCTTATGGCCTTCCCAGAAGAGATCCCATTGGCCCGTTGCTTTCGCTTTTTCCGCGACGCCCTTCAGGGGCGCATCCCAGCTCCAGGCGTCGGTGCCGCACACCTTCATGCCCCGAGCCGTCAGCCAGAGCGTGCTTCGCGCCCGATGCCGCAGCCGGCGGCAAGGTAACCCGGGTCACCGTAGAGTGCCCCTGCACGGGTGTTGACGAGAACGATATCGCCCGGCCGGAGCTCATGCCCGATGCGGGCGAACTCTGCCTCCATCTCGGCAGCCGTCACAACATGCCCATCGGGCATGTCACGGAAGTCGAGCTTGACGCCGGGACCCATGCACCATTCCAGCGGCACCTCGTCGATGGTGATGGCGCGCTCACCCTTGTTCATCGTCGGGTGATAGTGCCAGGGCGCGTCGAGGTGAGTGCCGTTGTGGGTGGTGAGTGTCAGCCTCTCGATCGCAGCGCCGGCCCCGTCGCGCTGATGGTCCACCGGTATGCCGAACGTCTCGGCGTACCAGCGCGCGCCTTCCGCGTGATCTTGGTAGGTGATGTCCGGCTCGAGGCCCGGCGGATCGGTTATGAAGCGGTCGGTCAGCGTGACGGATAGGTCGATGATCCGGCGGTTCATGCGCGACCTCCCGGAATGACGGTCTGATCGATCGCGCCGAACAGCGGAGCACCGTCACGGCTGCGGCACTCCATTCGCACCCGGTCGCCGAAGGACAGAAATGGCGTCGTCGGGACGCCGGTGTCGAGCATCTCGATGGCCCGGCGTTCGGCGATGCAGGAGGAGCCCACGTGCCGGTAGTCCTCGTTCGAGACGGTGCCGGAGCCGAGGATCGTGCCGCCGACCAGATCTCGGGTGCACGCGGCATGGGCCAGCAGGTCGTCAAACCCGTAGGACATGGCTTAGCCCTCGGGCGCACCGAAGGGGGTGCCGTTCATGGAAACGTGCAGCGGTAGGTCGATGCGCGCGTCGCGCCACGCGTTGCCAAGTTCGTCCGGCGTGACGGCGACAGGGGCGACAGAGCAGGCGGGTTTTGCCTGAATCCAGCCAAAGCCGGTCTTCATCTCGATGGGCCCGAGGGTGCGCAGCGACCAGTCATTGATCTGCACGATCAGGCGGATATGGCCGCGGGCCTCATCTGCCGGAGTGCCCATGGGGATGGCGTCGCAGATGATCCCGAACTCGCCCTCGAAATCGATGCCATCCTCTTCCAAGGGCAGCGGGATGTCGGCCCCGCCACCGTAGAAGCGGTCGGACAGCCCCTGATACATCAGCGGGCGGTCTCTCGGAATGACGAGGTCGAACACCTTCTGAATGAGGTCGCCGTGGCTCTCGTAGGCCGAACCGTCCAGCCATTGCCAGCTGCGCGGCATCGGGGCGAGAGCGATGGCGGGATCGAACGGGACGCCGCCGCCGTCGTTCAGTGCCTCGTACTGTGCTTGGAGCGCGCTGGCATGGGCGGTCCAGTCCTCCATCAGCGCCAGAAGTGTCGGCACGCTCTTGGTGGGCGTGCAGCGGGTGTTGTCGCGGCTGACAAGGTGCAGCCGACCGTCGCGGCTGCCATCGTTCAATGTGGCAAAGCGCATGTCAGTTCTCCACGCCCAGTCGACCACCGAGCGTGTCGGCAAACCAGTCGGCGATGAAGTTGCGGCCGTAGCTCATGTTGTCGGCACCGACATGCTCGACGCCACCCTCGCGATCGGTGAAGATTTTGATTTCGCGGCGCGGCGAGTTGATCAGTTGGTCATAGGATTGATGGGCGTAGTCGAGGCTGATCTGACGGTCCTTGGCGCCGTGGGTGATGAGAAAGGGCACCTTGATCTTCTCCATCTGGCCGTTGAGATGGAAGCCTGCGGATTTCTGAAGAAAATCGTCCATGTCTTTCGCACCGAAAACCCACTGGACATGGCTCCAGTAGTGGGGCACGGGATTTTCACCTTCGCGCTTGAGGCGGCGCTGCTGAACCTCCGCCCAGTTGTGGTTGGCTCCCCATACGGCACCGGCGGCATAGCGTGGCTCGTTGGCACAAACGCGCGGCGCGTAATATCCACCGAGCGAGATGCCGGCAATGCCGATCCGGCTGCCGTCGATCTCCGGGCGCGCCGCCAGCCAGTCGTAGAGCGGGGTGCCCCATGTCTCGCTGTCGAAATGTGCGGGCATGTCCTGCAGGCGCAGACTTTCCCCGGTGCCCGGCTGGTCGACGCAGAGCGAGGCAATGCCGCGCTTGGCCAGTTCGTGCGGCAGGAAGGACCAGTAGATCAGCTCCTTGCAGCTATCGAGACCGTTCAGATAGACGACAGCGGGTGCTGGACCTGCCACACCTTGCGCGGGGGTGTAGAGGACGGGAATGGTCTTTTCGCCATAGGGGATTTCGAAGCGTCGCACCTTTTCGCCCGCGAACCTCGTACCCTTTTCGAAGTTGGCGAGCCCCTTTTTGTAGGTCACCATCCGGTCGGGGTCGCCTTGGCCCTGCATCCGCTCGGCCAAAATGTAATAGAGGGCGGCGCGCTTCAGTTTGTCGGAAGCCGAGAACAGTTTACCCTGGGCTTCTTCATCGGCGGCGATCTCCGTCAGCTTATCGGCCATGCGCACCCACTCGACCATAAAGCCCTTTGTGTCTGCGTCTTCGCTGTCCTTGGACTTTTCGAGCAGGGGTTTGCACATGTCCATGATCTCGCCGATCTCGGCACCTGACGCGAGGGCGATGGACACTGTGAGATTCCAGACGTAATGCGGGAAATATTCGAAAATGGCCATCAGATGCACTCTTCCGGGTTTTGAGGTGGTTCTGTTGCCGGGCGCCGTCTTGGCCGCGCCATGCTTTCGAAAGCTTCAGAGAACGGCATCGATGGCGCAGGCCTGCAGGCGATGGACCGAGCCGGAACGACGCGTGATGATCGTCTCGAACGAGCCATGAGGCGAACCGGCCCAAGCGGACTGTGCCGATCGAGTTCAGGCATGGAGCGACAGCCAAGGGCCGGGCGCATCCTGGACAGGTCGGGAAAGCCGACGCGGATCAGCAGCAGGTGTCTACCGAAGCGTGTCGTTTCTCTTTCTCGCCAATGCGACCGGCGAGATGCTTCGAACCGTGATGGAACCGTCTTCGCCGACCTTCAGCGGAACGGGGGTCAGATTGCGCCCCAGGCACGGCCCGGACAGGCAGGCACCCGTGTCGATGTCGAAGAGGGCGCCGTGGGCGTGGCAGGCCAGATGCGTGCCATCGCCATTCAGATAGGCGTCGCTGCGCCAAGCCATTGGCGTGCCCCCGGTGTAGTGCGGGCAGGCATCGACATAGGCGACGAAGTGATTGTCCCGATTCAGTACGATCACGCGCCGCAGGGCGTCGGGGCGGGGCAGAAAACCGCGCGCCGACCCGACCGGAATATCGTCACGATGGCACAGTCGCGGCTCGTCGGACGACATCAATGCCGAGCGCCTTCGGGGCCGCCACCCGGTGCCCATTTTTCACGCCATTGCAGCAGAAACATCTGGCTGGCCTCGGGGCCGATCGGGGCCTCGCGCGCAACCCAGCTGTTGTCGTGCTTGTCCATGTCGGCGTCGTATTCCACGCGGCAACCCAAGGGACTGTTGAAATACCAGAACCAGTTGGACCCAAACTTGTGACGTCCCGGCCCCCAGAAGCTCTGATATCCCTTGCGCACGAAGCGATCGCCCGCGACCATCAGTTCGGTCGGGCCGCCCATGTGAAAGGCGATGTGTTCGCAGCCCTGCATGTAGTTTGGCGTGCGGATGAAGAACATGGTGTGGTGATCATCGTTGCTGGCAGGACGCAGGAACGGGCCCGCTCCCTTGAGGACATCCGTCACGATGAAGCCGAGACGGTCGATGAAAAAATTCACGGCCTTGTCCATGTCGGGAACGAACAGCACGACATGCGATAAGGTGCGTGGCGCGGCGGCCATGGTGTCGGAAACGCCGAGTTCGTTGGCCGCGCGCTGAGCGGGAGCGCCAGGCGCGTTGATCTTTTCGGCGGGCATGTCCAACTCGCGCCGGATGGTCACTTGAAAGCGCAACTGAAAGCCAAGGTCATCGACAAATTCGAGTGCGCCGTCGGCCAGGCGGGTGACGCGGCGATCCTTGGAGATCTCGGCTTCGATCTCGGTCAGGGCCGCGGCATCGGCGACGCCATAGATCTGCTGGCGCAGCATATTGCCGGTATCCAGTGCAGGCGGCAGCTTCGGGTCGCTGCGGTGGCGCACCAGAACGCCGGTTCCGTCGAGCGCTTGAAACAGCCAGCCCGTGTCATCCAGCTGAACGCCCTTCAGGCCAAAATCGGCAAGGAAGGTCTTGGATCCTTCCAGATCATCGACGCCAAAGACAACGCAGTCGGGTCCAATGATGTTCAAGGTGAAACTCCTCCGTCCGTATCAACCTCCGGGTCGATCGTGACCCCCCTCTGTGGACAATGTTTAATGAGCGAGTGGATATTTAACAAATTTCTTTTATAAATCGTTCTCAATCATGCGGTGAATACCAGGGGAGGTGACATCATGCGGTTCAACAAGCTCGACATGAACCTCCTGGCGGTGCTCAACACTCTGCTGAAGACACGCAACGTATCGCGCGCTGCTGAGGAGATGTTCATCACGCAGTCTGCGATGAGCAATGCGCTGGGCCGGTTGCGGACGTTTTTCGACGATCCGCTGCTGGTGCCGTTGGGGCGGCGGATGGAGTTGACGCCGCTGGCAAATTCGCTCGAAGAGCCGCTGCGCGATATCATGACGCGGGTTGAAAGCGCCATGCTGATGCGGCCGCATTTCGACCCCGCCACCGAAGACCGCACCTTCACCATCGTCATCTCTGATTATTCGATGGCGGTGATAGGTCCGCAACTCGTGCGGCGGGTGGCGGCGCTGGCCCCCAACATCCGGCTGAACCTGTGGGCGCAGCACACCAACCCGACGCAGTTGTTGGACCGGGGCGAGGTGGATGTGCTGATCGTGCCCGAGGTGCTGGGCGCTGCACATCATGCGAGCGAGATCCTGTTTGTCGATGATCTGGTCGTGCTGGTCGCCGATGACGGCCCCTATGCGGGCACGCAGATCACTCTGGAACAGTTCAGCACGGCCCCTCATGTGATGACGGAGCCGCTGATCGGCCAGCAGAGCTTTGCGAGCGTCGCAATGCAGGACGCGGGGATCGAGCCGAAATACACGTTGTCGACCTATTCGTTCTCCGCCATCCCCGATTTCGTCCGTGGAACGGGTCAGATCGCCCTGATCCAGCGACGGCTGGCCGATCTTGCGGTGCGGAAAGGTGGCTTGCAGATCCTGCCGCCGCCATTGGCTTTTCCACCGCTGCGCCAGAGCATCCGCTGGCACGAACACCGCTCGCTCGACCCTGGGCTCGTCTGGTTGCGTCAGCAGCTCATGGCCTGTGCCTGAGGCGCCTGCGCTTTCGAGCGTTCGTTGCCGAGCGATCCAGAGCCTCGCATCACCAAGGGATCCGGTTGCACCACTGACGCAGCACTCAGGACGCAGAGGCATGACCTCGCGTGATCCCTATCCTCGCTGCGGCCCGTTTGATTCCGGCAGGGTCGTTGCCGGCGCACCTGTCCTATGTCGCCGTGTCGCTGAGCGCGTGTGATCTCATCGGCCGCAAAGGCGCGAAGAGCCGCAAGCTTCATGATGCGCAGCCGCGAGCTCTGTCCGTAACGCCTTGGAATGAGGTTCAGATGCTGGCGCAGAGCCGCGATGCGCTCGATCTCGGCGCGGACGAGCTGGTCGAGCTGGTCCTTCGTGGTCATCGCGGCGGTCGGTCTCACGGTGAGGTCGGCAAGCAGCGTGTTGAGCCGCCGCGCCATGTAGGCCGCTTTGTGATGGTCGGACAACCGAAGTGAGAAGGAGAGGCGGGCTTGCCGCGGCACCTTGCGGAAGCGCGTCGGCACGCGAGCGCGCCAGTAGAAGGTGTGGCCGCGCCGTTCGAGATCGCTGGTGTCATGCCGAGTCGCCACCGACCGGATCCCTTGAGCCGCGAGCCCGAGGAGACGCCGATGGGCGTCACCTGTGGGCTACAGGTTTGGGCACATCGCGTGGCGAAAGGGCAGAGAGGATTCTCAGCCACCGAAAACGACAATGATTACATGAGCTTGCTGTATGCTGGCTGGGGAACCTGGATTCGAACCAAGACTAGCGGAGTCAGAGTCCGCTGTTCTACCCTTAAACTATTCCCCAGCAGGGCACCGTGCGGCGGAGCCGCGGCGGATGGGGGTCGTATAGTCGATCGAGGACGATCTGAAAACCCTCTTTTTTGACGGCCTCGTTCGAACACTGCGGGAGGCCGCCTTCGAGCGAGGCGGCGGGGCGGGCTCGTTCCCGCTCGTCGGCGAAGGTCGGTCGGCGAGTGTGGCGATCGATGTGGCGGCGCGGCGATGTCGGAGCGTGGCGCTCGGTGGGCCGGAAGCGCGCAATGCGCCGATGGTCGGAAAGGGTCGCCCTTGTGCTTCGCGGCGGGCTTGGTACAGTTCGCCCAACACAAAAACCAAGGCGCGTGGGCCGACCCTTCGGGTTGCGCGGCGCCGGAGAGATATAGTGAGCATCGATGATTTCAGAGGAAACCCGCCTGCCACGCTGAACGATCCGAGGATCGGCACGCGATCCCGTCGCGACGACACCGTCCGGGCGGCGGGGACGTCCTTGCCGTTCGTCCCGCACCATGACTCGTCGCGAACGGAGCGCGAGCCAAGGAGCGGCGGACCGACACCGACAGGGGACGGCGTGTCGACGGTGGCCGGGGATCCGACGCGGATCGCCGCCCGGTCCGCGGGAGAGGTCCCAACGGCGGAACTGTCGCGGGCGGACGATGGCGAGGGTCGCTCGCTCGACCGTCTCGATGGTCGTTCGACGTCGATGGGGGTAAGCGGCCCGTCTCCTCGAGGCGAGACGCTTGGCACGCCATCGCCCGGTCGCCTGCAGCGGCTGGGACACGCATCGTCGCGTGCGGACGACGGCGAAGCCTTGCCCTTGACGAAGCGCCAGAAGCGGCGGCGTCGGAAGCCAAGCTCGGCGCGCAGCCCCGACGAGACGCGGCCGAACGCCGAGTCCGAGGCGTGGCCGACGTCGTCCGATCGCGACGCCGCCGGCGGGGCGGGCGGCCCAGCGGTCGAGCCGTCCGACGGGGCCCGGGGCTCCGGCCCGGCCGGACCATCTGCAAAGGAGGCAGGGCCGCGTTCGCGCCGCCGCCGTCGCAAGGGCCAGGCCCGCGGCCGTGCGATGCGTGCTGGTGACGGTGCCGGGGGCGGAGCCGGTGCGGATCCGGCGGCGACGGCGCACCGCGACCTGCACATGTCCTTGGAGGAACGCTCGGTGCCTCCGGCCGCCGCGGGTGGCCCGGCGGCCGGCCTTCGTCGCCCCGAGACGCCAGCGTCGACGGATCGGGGCCGTGCCGAGCGATCGCCGGAGGCAAGGCCGGAACGTTCGTCCGTCCGGCACGGCAGCGCGGTATCGCGTTCGACGGATGCGGCGGAGCCGATGGAACGGCAGCCGGTCGAGCCGGTCCCTTCGTCTCGCCCGCCGCTCGGCGTCGCGCAGGCCGAGGCGCCTGCCGCCGACGGAGCATCGGTCGCCGGCGCGGGAGATCGAAGTCATCCGCTCGGGCAGGCCGGCGCACCGGCCGCCGCCGCGTCTTCGGCATCGGCATCGGCGACCGCCTCGCATCTCGGCGAGCCGGAGCGCGTTCAGCCCCCGGTCTATGCCGCGCTCGATCTCGGCACCAACAATTGCCGGCTGCTCGTCGCGGTGCCGACGCGGCCCGGCCAGTTCCGCGTCGTCGACGCCTTCTCGCGCATCGTGCGCCTCGGCGAGGGGCTCGGGCGCACGGGTCGCCTGGCGGGACCGGCCATGGATCGCGCCATCGCGGCGCTGGGCATCTGCGCCCAGAAGCTGTCCGCGCGAACGGTCGCCGGCGCGCGGCTGATCGCGACGGAGGCCTGCCGGGCGGCCGCCAACGGCGAGGAGTTCATCGAGCGCGTCAAGCGCGAGACCGGATTGGAGCTCGAGATCGTCAGCCGGGAGACCGAGGCGCGCCTCGCCGTGTCCGGCTGCGGCTCGCTGGTCGATCGCACGGCCGAAGGTGCCGTGCTCTTCGACATCGGGGGCGGTTCGACCGAGATTGCGCTTCTCGATCTGCGCGGCGGCTCGTCGCGGCGGCTCTCCAACCACATCGTCGCCTGGACGTCGCTGCCCGTTGGGGTCGTGTCTCTGGCGGAAAGCCATGGCGGTCGCGACGTCGGTCCCGAACTGTTCGAGGCGATGATCGAGGAAGTGGTCGAACGCATCGCGCGGTTTCCCGCCCGCGGACGGCTGGACGAGCTGGTGGGCGGTCCGGGTTTCCACCTTCTCGGCACCTCCGGCACGGTGACGACGCTGGCCGGGGTCCATCTGGGACTGGAGCGTTACGACCGGCGGCAGGTCGACGGGCTCTGGCTGAGCGAGGCCGAGGTGACGGAGCTTGTCGGCCGGATCGCGGGCTGGAGCTTCGAGGAGCGCGTCGCAAATCCCTGCATCGGCAGCGACCGTGCCGATCTGGTTCTGGCGGGCTGCGCGATCCTCGAGGCGATCCGGCGGGTCTGGCCGGCGCGCACGCTGCGCGTGGCCGATCGGGGGCTTCGCGAGGGGCTTCTCACCGAGATGATGGTCGCCGACGGCGTCTGGCGCCGGCCCTTGCCGGCACGCCCTCCCTTGCGACCCAAGGTGCCGGCGTGAGACGCGCCGGAGCGAGCGAGCGGATCCGGCCCGAGCGCATGCGAAGCGTGCATGGCCGGTCCGACGACGGGACCCCCGACGGCAGGAAGCCCCACGGCATGAGGAACGAGTGATGGCGGGCGGTCGCGGAGACGATCGCGGGCTGGTGGTCCGCGTCAAGAAGAAGAACAAGCTGAAGGCGTCCTCGCGCGCCTGGCTCGAACGGCAGCTGAACGACCCGTATGTCCGTCGCTCGAAGATGGACGGCTATCGGTCGCGCGCCGCCTACAAGCTGATCGAGATCGACGATCGCTACAAGCTGTTGAAGCCCGGCATGCGGATCGTCGACCTCGGCGCCGCACCTGGCGGCTGGACGCAGGTCGCCGTCGAGCGCTCCAACGCGGCCGACAAGGAATCGCGCATCGTCGCGATCGACTACCTGCCGGTCGATCCGATCGCGGGAGCGACGATCCTCGAGCTCGATTTTCTCGACGAGACCGCGCCGAAGCAGTTGACCGACGCCTTGGACGGCCCGCCCGACATCGTGGTGTCCGACATGGCCGCGCCAACGACGGGACATCGCCGGACCGACCACATCCGCACCATGCATCTGTGCGAGGTCGCGGCCGATTTCGCGATCCGCACGCTGAAACCCGGCGGGCATTTCCTGACCAAGACCTTCCAGGGCGGCACGGAAGGCGAGCTCCTGACGCTGCTGAAGCGTCATTTCGTGAGCGTCCACCATGTGAAGCCCCCGGCGAGCCGCGAGGATTCCGTCGAGCTTTACCTTCTCGCCAAATCCTTCAAGGGACGTCGCGAAGAGGAGAAGCCGGAGGCCGAGGACGAGAACCTCGACGACGAGGGGCCGCTCGGCTGAGCCGACCGGCCTCTTCGATCGAAGCTTATTCCGCGGGGACGCGTCTGCCCGCGATCTCCGCGCCGGCCTCCGAGGAGAGACGCAGGAAGGCGACGGCCGCCAAGGCCGTCACGCCGCCGACGATCAGGAAGGCACGCTGGAAATCGGCGATGGTGGAGACCCCGTCCGTCCCGAAGGCCATCTGAACTTCGAGAATCGCGCCGGCGACCGCAACGCCGGTCGCGATCGCCACCTGTTGGAAGGCGGCGAGCATCGCCGTGGCATCCCCGGTCTGCGGCTGCGGCACGTCGGCGAAGGCGAGAACGTTGACGCTGGTGAAGAAAAGCGAGCGGAAGAAGCCGCCGACGAGAAGCAGCGCGACGAGAAGAGCGATCGGCGTCGTCGGCTCGTAGAAGCCGATCATCGCCATCATCACGCCGCCGGTGATGCCGGCGCCGATCAGCGTCTGGCGGAAGCCGAAGCGCTTGAGCAGCGGCTTGGCGAGGAACTTCATCATCATCGCCCCGCCGATCGAGGCGGCGCTGATGAGGCCGGACTGGAGCGGCGTGTAGCCGAAGCCGAGCTGCAGCATCAGGGGAAAGAGGAACGGCACGGCGCCCGCGCCGATCCGGAAGATCGCGCCGCCGACGATCGCCGAGCGAAGGGTGGCGATCCGAAGGAGCCGGAGTTCGATCACGGGCCGAACCGTCCGGCGCGCATGGCGCACGTAGAAGCCGGCAGCGATCGCGCCGGCCAGGACCATGATCCCTCCGAAGATCGGCGGAAGCGCCGGCAGGGAGACGACGGAAAGGCCGAAGACGATGCCGGCGCAAGCGAAGCCCGAGAGGGCAAAGCCCGGCCAGTCGAAGGAGATGTTCGCCATCGGCTCGACGCGCGGCAGGAAGCGCGTGGCGAGCGCGATGCCCACGATCCCGATCGGGAGGTTGATGAGGAAGATCCAGCGCCAGTCGGCATAGGTCGCAATGGCGCCGCCGATCGGCGGTCCGACGAGCGGGCCGACGAGGGCGGGTATCGTGAACCAGGCCATGGCGGAAACGAGGTCCGAGCGTGGCACCGCGCGCACGAGGAGCAGCCGTCCGACCGGCGTCATCATCGCTCCGCCGACCCCTTGCAGGAAGCGGGCGGCGACGAACCCCTCCAGCGAACCGGCCATCGCGCAGGCGAGCGAGCCGAGGACGAAGACCCCGATCGCCCAGCGGAACACGGTCTTGGCGCCGAACCGGTCGGCCATGCGGCCGGAGATCGGGATGAAGACGGCCAGCGAGACATAGTAGCTCGTCAAGGCGAGCTTCAGGGCGATGGGGCTGGTGCCGATGTCGCGCGCGATCGTGGCGAGCGACGTCGCGATGACGGTCGAGTCCATGTTTTCCATGAACAATGCGACCGCGAGCACCAGGGGAACGATGCGTTTCACGGCAGGGCCTCGGGAGGAGATGCGGACGGAGCTTGAGCCTCGATCTAGGGCGCAGGTCCCGGACGGGCAACGCAAGGGGGCATGCGGGGGAGAAACGCGGGGAGGGCGCCGGAGCGTTCGATCCTGCCGCGATCGTCCCCAGGATCTGCGGTCATCCGCTCTTGTCAAGCGGGATCGCCGGCGTATTCTCGATACAGGCGGGAGGAGACGACGCATGGGTCTCGGGAGAGGCTTCCGACGCGACAAGACGGCGCCGCGCATCCTGATGCTGGCCGCCGTTCTCCTTCTCGCGATCTCGCAGATCTTCGTACTGGTCGAGGGACCCGCGACGGCCTATCCCGCGATGGCGCGGGCGCCGCAATGGGAGGCCGGCATGTGGGCGGGTCTCCCCCTGGCGGGCTGGGAGCTCCATCCCAAAGCCTATCTCGCCATCGCGCTTCTGGGCTGCGCCTTCTGGCGCGACGAGATCGCCGAGCAGACGCAATTCCGTCGTTTCGGCTATTGGGTCGCCCTGATCCTGGTCTTCGCAACGTTATCGCCGGGCGCTCCGACCCAGGGCGCGGGCGCGGGCCTCGGCGGCATCGCCTTCCTGATGGCCATGGTCGCGGCCATCTGGCAGCAGCTCCTGCCGCGCATGATCGTCTCGCCCTTCCCCCGCCGCGCGCCGCCGGACGCTTGATCGGCCGGCCTATCGCGGCCGCTGAGACGGGGATCGCGGAGGCGTGACCCTTTGCCGGCTTGCCGAACGAACGCCCTTTTCCAGTTTCCGGCAGAGGGAGCGGCGCGCCGAGCCACGCCCGGTCGTCGCGGCGCGCGGTTCCGCGGCCGGAAGATCGGGAGCGGGACCGGCGCAAACCGGCCGCACCGCGCCGGGAAACCGGACCGATCATCCAGGGGAGCTTCGACATGACCATCAGCCGACGCAATGCCATCAAGCTTGCCGCAGCAAGCAGCTTGTCCGCCGGGGCGATCCTCGCCGGCAGCGGAGGTTCCGCCATGGCACAGACGGCGCCGAATGCCGCCGTGCCGGCCGCCGATCGCGAGCAGCGTCCGGGCTGGCACCGGGTGGCGATCGGCGATGCCATCGTCACCGTGGTGCTCGACGGGTTGCGTCCGGGCGACGGACCGCATCCGACCTTCGGCGAAAACCAGAGCGCCGAAGCCGTGGCGACGCTAATGCGGGAGAACTTCCTGCCCGAGACGCGCTTCGTCAACGGTTTCAATCCGGCCCTCGTCGAGATCGGCGACATGCTCGTTCTCTTCGATACGGGGATGGGCGCGATGGGGCGCGCGAACGGTCTCGGCAAGCTCGTCGAGCGCATGGGAGCCGCCGGATATGCGCCCGGCGACGTCGACCTCGTCGTGCTCACGCACATGCATGGCGATCACATCGGCGGGCTGATGGAGGAGGGGCAGCCGACCTTCCCGAACGCGCGCTACATGGCCGGCCAGGTCGAGTACGACTTCTGGACCTCGGCCGAGGCGAAGGCGGGCCCGCGCGCCGAGAATGCCAAGCTCGTGGAGGCCCGTGTCGTCCCCTTGAAGGACAAGATCACCTTCCTCAAGGAGGGCGCCGAGGTCGTGCCCGGCATCACCGCCCACGAGGCCTTCGGTCATTCGCCGGGCCACATGATCTTCAAGCTCGTCTCGGGCGGTCAGACGCTCTGGCTGACGGCGGACACGGCCAACCATTTCGTCGCCTCGCTGCAGCGGCCGGACTGGGAGGTTCGCTTCGACATGGACAAGGCCGAAGCGGTCGCGACGCGCAAGCGCGTCTTCGGCGCGATCGCCGAGTCCCGCGCGCCGTTCCTCGGCTACCACATGCCGTTTCCCGGCATCGGCTATGTCGAGTCATCCGGCGAGGGCTTTCGCTTCGTGCCGGCCAGCTACCAGTTCGACGTCTGATCCCAGCGCATGCCGCGACATCGAAGATCCCGTCGCGCTTCCCGGCGCGGCGGTCTCGGCACGACGGCGGCTTGACGAGAGCCAGCGGCGGCCCCGCCCGAGAAGCGAGCGCGGGGCCGCTCGCCTGTGAATCGCGTCCGACCTCGTCACTCGGCCGCGTCCGGGTTCTTCCCATGCGCAAAGGAGCGTGCTAGCAGCCCTTGCCAACCCTTCGCCGCCCCGCTGCACCGCACACCGGACGGCAAGCTCTGAGATCACGAGGGACTTGGCATGGCTCGCATCATCGAAACCGCGACGGGCGCGACCGCGCTGACCTTCGACGACGTCCTTCTCCAGCCGGGCCATTCCGAGGTCATGCCGGGCGAGGTCGATCTGCGCACGCGCGTGACGCGGACCCTGAAGCTGAACATCCCGATCCTGTCGGCCGCCATGGACACGGTGACCGAGGCGCGGCTTGCCATCGCCATGGCCCAGGCCGGCGGCATCGGCGTGATTCACCGCAATCTCACCCCCGCCGAACAGGCCGAAGCCGTGCGGCAGGTGAAGAAGTTCGAAAGCGGGATGGTCGTCAATCCCGTCACGATCGGCCCGAACGCGACGCTGGGCGATGCCCGCGCCCTGATGGTGCAGCATCGCATTTCCGGCATCCCCGTCGTCATGGCCGAGGGCCCGACGCCGGGCCGGCTCGTCGGCATCCTCACCAATCGCGACGTGCGCTTCGCGACGGACGACCGCCAGCCGATCCATGAACTGATGACGAAGGACAATCTCATCACGGTTGCCGAAACGGTGGCGCAGGACGAAGCCAAGCGCCTTCTCCATCAGCACCGGATCGAGAAGCTGGTCGTCGTCGACGGGGACGGGCGCTGCATCGGCCTCATCACCGTCAAGGACATCGAGAAGTCGCAACTGAATCCGAACGCCTCCAAGGACGCGCAGGGACGGCTTCTCGCTGCGGCGGCGACGAGCGTCGGCGATGACGGCTTCGAGCGCGCCGAGCGCCTGATCGATGCCGGCATCGACCTCATCGTCGTGGACACGGCGCATGGCCATTCGCAGCGCGTGCTCGACGCCGTGGCGCGGGTGAAGCGCATGTCGAACGAGGTCCAGGTGATCGCCGGCAATGTCGCGACGCCGGGCGGGGCGAAGGCGCTGATCGACGCCGGCGCGGACGCGATCAAGGTCGGCATCGGTCCGGGTTCGATCTGCACCACGCGCATCGTCGCCGGTGTCGGCGTGCCGCAGCTCTCAGCCATCATGGGCGCCTGCGAGGAGGCCGACAAGTCGGGCGTGCCGGTGATCGCCGACGGCGGCATCAAGTATTCCGGCGATCTCGCCAAGGCGCTCGCCGCAGGCGCCTCCGCGGCCATGATCGGCTCGCTTCTCGCCGGCACGGACGAGAGCCCCGGCGAGGTCTATCTCCACCAGGGCCGCTCCTACAAATCCTATCGCGGCATGGGTTCGGTGGGCGCGATGGCGCGCGGCTCGGCCGACCGATACTTTCAGGCCGAGGTGCGCGACACGCTGAAACTCGTGCCGGAGGGCATCGAAGGGCAGGTTCCCTACAAGGGACAGGTCTCCGCCGTTTTGCACCAGCTGGCCGGCGGGCTTCGCGCGGCCATGGGCTATGTCGGCGCGGCCGATCTCGAAGCTTTCCGCGACAAGGCGACCTTCGTGCGCATTTCCAATGCGGGCCTGCGCGAGAGCCACGCCCACGACGTGACGATCACGCGGGAAAGCCCCAACTATCCCGGCTCCGGTCTCTGAGGCCGCCGACATGACGGGCAACCTCGCCATCCTCTGGCCGATGATCGTCCAGGCCTTCCTGACGCTCGGCGTCTACGGCGTTCTGGCGATGCGCCGAAAGGCGCTCGTCGGCGACAAGGCGGCGCTCGCCGCGTGGCGCTCGACCGGGATCGAGCCCGAACCCAGCAACGCTGCGGCGAAGAGCGTCGCGAACCAGTTCGAGCTGCCGGTCCTCTTCTACGTGGTGTGCCTCGGGCTCTACATCGTCAACGGCGCGTCCTGGCTGGCCGTGATCGTCGCCTGGATCTTCGCGGCGTCCCGCTTCGCGCATGCCGTGATCCATCTCGGTTCCAACCGCATCCGCCAGCGCATGCCGGCCTGGCTCGTGGGGTATCTCGCGGTTCTCGTTCTCTGGCTGATCTTCGCCATCCACATCCTCGGCGTCGCCGCACTCTAACGAGCCCCGGCGGATCCGCGCGACGATCTGAGCGGCCCGCTGCAACCGCCGCTCTCGGGTCGGCCGCTTCTCAGGCCGCTCGGTCGGGGGCGCTGGCGACCCGGTTGCGGCCGGACGACTTGGCCACGTAGAGCGCGGCATCGGCGCGACGCGTCGCGGGCTGGAGATCCTCTTCGCTCCGTTCGACGTCCGCGATCCCGATGCTGACCGTCACGGCAATGGGACCCGAGGCGGTCTGGAACGGCTCCTGTTCGGTGGCGAAGCGCAGTCTCTCGGCGATCACCGCCGCTTGGTCGGCTGTCGTCGCGGGCAGAACCGCGAGAAACTCCTCGCCGCCCCAGCGCACCGCGATGTCGCCCGTTCGAAGCGCGGCCTTCATCCGCTCGGCGAAGGCCTTCAGCACCATGTCGCCGGTCTGGTGACCATGCGTGTCGTTGATCGACTTGAAGTGGTCGATGTCGGCGATGAGCAGGCTTGTCCGCGCCTGAGCGCCGTGCCGCTTCGCCTGGCTATCGAGGCCGCGGCGGTTGTGAAGCCCCGTCAGCAGGTCCGTTTCTGCCAGACGGCGGAGACCGAGGTTCGCCCGCTCCCCGGCCATGGCGAGATAGCCGAAATAGATCAGGATCCCCGTCACCTGATCGATGATGATGGCAAGCCGACCGCTTTCCATCGTGCGCGTCGTCAGATCCGTGAAGGCGATCGTGGCGACGGATGCGGCGAAGACGAGGAAGTAACAGAGAAAGGCGGCGGCGACGACATATTGCGACCAGAGACGTTCCTGCTGCGATGGTTTCGTGATTTCCGCGATGGAAAGGGCGGTCAGCAGCATGCAGGCCAGGAAGACGCCGCTGACGGAGGTCTGTGCGGACGCTCCGGCCAGATGCAGGAACATGTAGGCGGCGGCCGGCAGGAGCGTCAGCCCGCCGAGGAACGGGAGGCGGACCGGCAAGCCGTAGAAGAAGCGCAGACCACTCCACGACAGCGAAAGGCTCGCTCCGAAGAGGGCATAGACCAAGACCGCCGAAACGGTGTCGAGATCCTCCGTCGGTGGAAGGCGCGACGTGATGAAGGCTCCGATCATCGAGCACAAGAGCGCGCCGATCCAGTGCCAGAGGCAGCGCTCGCCCGGTTGACTCAGCGCCGTGACGAGAAAGACGACGAGATAGGCGCAGCGACTGATCGCACTGGCGAAGAAGAGCGTTTCGAGGTCGAGCGACACGTCGACATATCCTTGGTGGCCGGAAGGCGTGACATGCGGCGCGAAGAGGCTTCGCGCACACGACGTTTAAAGGTTTTTCCCATCGATCGCATCCGCGAATTCCATCATTCGACGATACGATAACTTAGACTTACTATCGTGACTTGCGTCAGGCTTGAGTTGACGTCAAGTCGGACATTGTCATCCATAGGTATCCGATATAACCAGTTAATCAATCGGAGTGGAAAAGCGCCGATTTTACAAGCGGACGCGAGTTATCCAACATGAATATCAGGTTTCACCGCCGTTCATTGCTTCGCGTCACCACTCTTTTATCGCTGGCATGGGTGCTGATCGAGAGTGGCATCGATGGAGTATCGGCTGCCGAAGCGGCAGCTCCGGCTCAGTCTTCCGTCGAGCGGCGGGGACTGTCTGCGGGAGACTGGATGGTGCGGGGCAGGATCATGGGGCTTTTTCCCCTGCACGAGGCGTCCGATCTGGGTTTCATCGGAGGCCGCATCGAGACGCCGGTCCAGGTCCTGCCCGATGGCGAGGTGACCCACTTTCTGACGGATCACGTCTCGATCGAGCTCCAGGGCGGCGTCGTTGCATCGAAGCCGGTCATCCGGGACTCCATCGTCGGCGAGATCGAGATCGGCACGATCTGGACGGCCGCCGTCGGCGCCGCGGCGCAATACCACTTCCTCCCGGGAGCCCGCCTGAATCCCTATGTCGGCGTCGGCGTCAACGTGTCCTGGCCGGTCCGCATCGAACCCGGGCCCGGCGTCGCCGATTTCGACATCGACCGCCTCGTCGCTCCCGCGCTTCAGGCCGGCGCCGACTATCAGCTTTCGGACAGTTGGTTCGCGAACACCAGCCTCCGCTATTCCTTCGTGCCCGGCCATGCCTATTCCAGCGCGGGCGCCAAGTACCTCTCCGACCTCGACATGCTCGCTGTTTCCGCCGGCTTCGGCTACCGCTTCTGAGCCCGCTCGACGCGGTCGGTGCCTGCCCGGTGAAGACGCGTCAGGCTGCGGCGGTCTTCGGCTGCAGCGCCGCCTTCAGCGCGGCGCCGTCCGCGAAGAGCCGGACCGGGACGCTGGCCTGACGCCCTCGAATTTCGGCGGTGAGCGGTTTGCCGGCGGCCGCGTCGAGACCCGCGGCCGTCACCAGGCGCTCCGACAGGCAGACGGCGGTGTTCGCCGTTTTCGCGACGCCTTCCAGGCGCGCGGCGGTGTTCACCGTGTCGCCGAGCGCCGTGAAGGCGGCTTGGGCATCGCCGCCGCCGATCCGACCGAGGATGGCCGGGCCGCAATGCAGGCCGATGGCGACGCGCAAGGGTTCGTCGAGCTCGTCCTCGAGCTCCGCGTTCAGCGACGAGATCACGTCGAGCAGGTCGACGGCCGCTTCGACCGCATGTCGGGATCCGGCCGCGATCGGCTCCTCGATGGCGAAGAGCGCCATCAGTCCGTCGCCCATGAACTTGTCGACCTGCCCGCCGCGAGCCGCCACCACGTGGGCCGCCCGCTCGAAATAGGCATTGAGGAGATGCACGACGTCGTAGGCGAGGCGCCGCTCGGTGAGGCGGGTGAAGCCCCGGAGGTCGGCGAACATCACGGCGACTTCGCGTTCCACGCCCCAGCGATAGGGATCGCTCGCCGTCGCCGGATCGTAGATGCGCGAGCCGCCGACGAGGAGGCGCACCGTGACGTCCCCCATCGGCCGGGTCTGGCAGGCCAGCCTGACGTCCGGCGGCGCGGCGATCCGGTCGAGCAGCCGCGTCTCGGCGCCGCCGGGCGGGGAAAGCTTTGGAAGGCCGGACAGGATCTGCACCCGGCAGGTCGAGCAGCGGGCTCGCCCGCCGCAGGCGGAGGCATGGGCGATGCCGGATTCCCGGCTGATGTCGAGCAAGGTCTGGCCGTAGCCGCCATGCACCCGCCTGCCGCCGTCGTAGGTGACGGTGAACTCGGCCCGCAGCCGCCGCAGGAAGGGCCGCGCGAAGGGCGGGAGGAGGAGAGCCAGACCGACGAGCAGCGATACGAGCTGGAGACCGCTCGTCTCCCGCAGGATCCACTGCAGCGCCGGCAGCGGGACGAAGCGACGCGCGTCGTTCTCTGCCTCCACCATGCGGGCCGCGCTGACGAACCCGGTGAAGGAGAAGACTGCGAGGGCGATCGCGAGCCAGCCGAGGATGGGCGCGATCCTCCCGTACCAGGGCTTCAGACGCAGCCAGGCGTGGATACCGACGCAGCCGTGCACCCAGACGGCGGAGATCAGAAGGGTCTGGAGAAGGAGTCCGTTCGGCCAGACCAGCGTCAGCAGGCGCCGGTAGCCGACCTCGACGCCAAGCAACTCCTCCGCGCCTCTCGTGGCCAGAATGTGCGGAAAGAGCAGCGCCGGAACGGCCAGTCCCGAGACGATCTGAACGATCTGCCAAGGCGGCAGGCGCCAGCTGGAACGGCCCAGTGTCTTGACGACGACGAGGAGGACATGAAGGACGATCGCGCCGTAGAGGGCCGTGAGGCCGATCGGCCCGGCCCAGATGGCGCGCTTCATCTCCGCGCCGGCCTGCAGGGCGCCGAGGGAGATATTGCCGAGCGCATGATTGAGAAGGTGCGTCGTCGCATAGGCGAAGAGCACGAGCCCCGACCCGAGACGCAGCGCAGCCGTGCCGGGCAAACGCCGGCGCATCGCCGCCAGCCACGCCTGCGCCCGCCGTTCGTTTCCCGCCATCGCGCTTTCGCTCACGCCGTTCCTTTCGCGGTGGACGCCCGTCCGGGCTCTACGGCAGGACCTGGGTCACGACGTGACCTCACTTCGTGCCGCAATGCAACGGATCAACCGACGCAAGCGCGTGACGCACGTGACGCACCGTCGCGCGCGGGAGCATCCGGGTCGGGAAGCCGGACCTCGCGCAGGATCCCGGCCAAGGCCTCGAAGTCGCCGCGCCGCGTGGTGGTGGGCCGATGGATGAGGACGAGACGACGCGACGGCACCGGGTCCTGGAAGGCGAGGACCTCGATCCCGCCGGCCGCCGTCTCCACCTCCACCGCCATGTCCGGGATCAACGTCGCGCCGAGACCGCCCGCCACCATGCGCAGGATCGTGGAAAGACTGGTCGCGCCGAGGCCGGAAAAGCGGGTGTTCTCGACGAGCTGGCAAACCTTCAGCGCCTGCTCGCGCAGGCAGTGACCTTCCTCGAGGAGAATCAGACGTTCGCCGGCGAGCGCGCCGACCGGCACGCGCCCGCCGGCGAAACGCGCGGTGTCGGTGGCGGGGATGGCGAGGTGGAAGCGATCCTCGAAGAGGTCGATCGTGGAGAGGCGGTCCTCGCCGACGGGAAGCGCCACCACCGCGCAGTCGAGCTCGCCCGCCAGGACGTCCGAGACGAGAACGCGCGTCAGGCTCTCGCGGATCGCGATGTCGAGACCGGGATGCTCCCGGCCCAGCCGCCCGAGCAGCGGCGGCAGCAGATAAGGCGCCACCGTCGCGATCAGGCCGAGGCGGAGCCGCCCCGCCAGGACGACGCCGCTCGGTGCGCCGAGCCCCTCCAGGTCCTCGACATCGGTGAGGATCGAGCGCACCCGCTCCACGATCGCCTCGCCGGACTGCGTCATCGTCACGCCCGACGGACGGCGTTCGAAGAGAAGCCCGCCGAAGCTCTCCTCCATCGCCGCGATCTGGGCCGAGAGGGCCGGCTGGGAAATGTTCAACCGTCGCGCCGCCTCTCCGAAATGGAGGGTTTCGGACAGGGTGCGAAAGGAGCGGAGTTGGCGAAGCGTGAGCATGGCGATAGGATAAACGGATCGGCCAGCGCAGGAAATACGATTTGCGCTGATCGCCTCGAAGGTATCAATGTCCCCTGGAAGCATTCCAGACTCATGAAGGACACCGATATGGCCGACAAGCCGATCCTGACCACGACCGCCGGTGCGCCGGTTCCCGACAACCAGAACTCCTGGACCGCCGGCGAGCGCGGTCCGCTGCTTCTCCAGGACTACCAGCTGATCGAGAAGCTCGCGCACCAGAACCGCGAGCGCATCCCCGAGCGCGTCGTCCATGCCAAGGGCTGGGGCGCGCACGGCACGCTGAAGATCACGGGCGACATTTCGAAATACACCAAGGCGAAGGTTCTGCAGCCGGGCGCCGAGACCCCGATGATCGCGCGCTTCTCGACGGTCGCCGGCGAGGCGGGCGCGGCGGATGCCGAACGCGACGTTCGCGGCTTCTCGCTGAAGTTCTACACCGACGAGGGCAACTGGGATCTCGTCGGCAACAACACGCCCGTCTTCTTCGTGCGCGACGCCTACAAGTTTCCCGACTTCATCCACACGCAGAAGCGCCATCCGAAGACCAACATGCGTTCGCCGACCGCCATGTGGGACTTCTGGTCGCTCAGCCCGGAGAGCCTGCACCAAGTGACGATCCTGATGTCGGATCGCGGTCTGCCGATCTCGCCCATGCACATGAACGGCTACGGCTCGCACACCTTCTCGCTGTGGAACGACGCCGGCGAGCGCTACTGGGTGAAGTTCCACTTCAAGACCCAGCAGGGCCACAAGTTCCACACGAACGAGGAAGCCGACAAGGTCATCGGCAAGACCCGCGAGAGCTATCAGGAAGCCCTCTACGGCGCGATCGACAAGGGCGAGTTCCCGCGCTGGACCATGCAGGTCCAGATCATGCCGGAAGAGGACGCGCTGAAGACGAGCTACAATCCGTTCGACCTCACCAAGGTGTGGCCGCATTCGGAATATCCGCCGATCGACGTCGGCGTGCTCGAGCTGAACCGCAATCCCGAGAACTACTTCGCCGAGATCGAGAACGCGGCCTATTCGCCGTCCAACATCGTCCCCGGCATCGGCTTCTCCCCGGACAAGATGCTCCAGGCGCGCGTGTTCTCCTATGCGGACGCCCATCGCCACCGCCTCGGAACGCATTACGAGAACATCCCGGTCAACCGGCCGAAGCACGAGATTCATCACTATCATCGCGATGGCCAGATGAACACGTATGGCGGCATCCGCACGGGCAACCCGGACGTCTACTACGAGCCGAACTCCTTCAACGGCCCGGTCGAGCAGCCGAGCGCCAAGGAGCCGCCGCTCCGCATCCACGGCGATGCCGACCGCTACAATCACCGCATCGGCAACGACGATTACGGGCAGGTGACGGCGCTCTTCAACCTCTTCGATGCCGGCGAGAAGCAACGCCTCTTCGCCAACATCGCCGCCGCGATGTCGGGCATTCCCGAGGAGATCGCGGAGCGCCAGCTGATGCATTTCGGCCGCGTCCATCCGGACTACGAGGCCGGCGTCCGCGCCGCGCGCAAGACGATGGAGGGCCGCGAGCCCGCCATCTCGGTAACGCCCGAGACCCCGCAGCAGGCCGCCGAGTAAGCGCGGAGGCCGACGCGGCAAGAACGGAAGGCCGGGAGCGATCCCGGCCTTTTTCGTTTGAGGCCATGCACCTTGTTCCTCGATGCGGCGCAGCCTATTCTTCCAAGCGCGGACCT
Organism: Aureimonas sp. Leaf454; assembly: GCF_001424685.1. Lineage (GTDB taxonomy): Bacteria > Pseudomonadota > Alphaproteobacteria > Rhizobiales > Rhizobiaceae > Plantimonas. The sequence goes on along the minus strand of NZ_LMQT01000023.1, from coordinate 221,623 downwards.
GGAGGCCGCCTTCATGGGTTCGAATTGGACGCTCAAGGACGCCGAAACGCAGTTTGTCTCGGTTGCTGAGGCTTCACTGCACGGCGAACCGCAGCGCGTGACGATCGACGGTCTGGGCGAGGTCGTCATCTCGGCGGCCGACAAGTTCGATCTGATGTCCAAGCGTCAGAAGACGTTCATCGAGCACATCATGGATTTTCCGAAACTGCCGGAAAACGCGCAGGATCTGTTCGACGATCGCCATCAGTATCCGTCGCAATTCCGTGACATCGATCTCGACTGATGTATCTGATCGATACGATGGTCTTGTCAGAGCTTGGAAAGTCCAGGCCTCAACGCTCAGTCGCAGATGGGATGGAGGCATCGCGCTATCTCGCTGTGTTCATCAGCGTTGTGACGATCGGGGAGATCGAGCGCGGCATCTATGCGTTGGAACGGCTTGAAGGAGGGCCTGCGCGCAGGCATCGCGACTGGCTTCAGCAGTCACTCATCTCCTATGAAGAGCGATGGCTGCCTGTCACGAGCGAGATCGCCCGCCGGTGGGCGCGCCTGACACACGATCTGCGCAACACCAATCCCGGACCTCCTGATCGCCGCCACCGCCCTCGAACACGACCTCACCGTCGTCACCCGCAACGTCAGACATTTCGAGCCGACCGGCGCGAAGCTCCTCGATCCCGACGACCCCTGAACCTTTTCGACCCCCTGAACCCCTGTGACCTGAACCCTTTCGAATCGTGAGACCTTGACCTTACTCCCGTGCCAGCCCTCGTCCTCCCGCAACCGCGCGCCGGGAGCTTTCCCATGCGCCTAGGCGGACGGATCGCCGCCGCCGTCGAGATTCTCGAGGACACGTCCAAGCGCCGCCGCCCCGTTGCGGACGCCCTGAAGGACTGGGGCCTCGCCCACCGCTTCGCGGGCTCGGGCGATCGCGCGGCCATCGGCAACATCGTCTACGACGTCCTGCGCGCCAAGCGCTCGCTCGGCTGGCGCATGGGCGACGACAGCCCGCGCGCGCTGGTGCTCGCCGCCATCATGGACAATCGGAGCCTCGACGGCGCGGGGTTGGCCGCCGCGCTGGAAGGCGACCGCTTCGCGCCGACCTTCCCGAACGAGGCGACGCTGAAGCGCTTCGCGGAAGCGGACCTCTCTTCCGCTCCCGACGCGGTGCGCGCCGACCTGCCGGACTGGCTCGCCGCCGAATTCGCGGAGGCGCTCGGCGAGGACTGGATCGCCGAGGCCGCCGCTCTTTCGGCCCGTCCTCCCCTCGACATCCGCGCGAACGCGCTGGTCGCGACACCCGGCGCGGTCCTCTGCGAGCTGTCGCCCTTCGGCGCCGAGCCCGCCGGGATCGCGCCGGATGGCATCCGCATCCCGCCGATCGCCGGCGACGGCCGCCATCCGAACGTGCAGGTCGAGCCCGGCTTCCTCAAGGGTGCCTTCGAGATCCAGGACGAGGGTTCGCAGATCGCCGCCCGTCTCGTCGAAGCCGCGCCCGGCGAAACCATTCTCGACATCTGCGCCGGCGCCGGCGGCAAGACCCTGGCCCTGGCGGCGGCCATGCGAGGCGAGGGCCGCGTCCACGCCTTCGACAGCGACCGCCAGCGCCTCGCCCCGATCTACGACCGCCTGAAGCGCGCGGAAGCGACCCATGTCGAGGTCCACGGGCCGCGCGACGATCTCTCCGCGCTGAGCGACGCGATGGACCGCGTCGTCGTCGATGCGCCCTGCACCGGCACGGGAACCTTCCGTCGCCGGCCCGATGCCAAATGGCGTCTCGCGCAGAGCGCGGTCGAGAAGCGCATGGGCGAGCAGGACCAGGTGCTCGATAGCGCCGCCCGCTACGTGAAGCGCGGCGGCGTGCTCGCCTACATCACCTGCTCGCTGCTGGCGCGCGAAAACCGCGCGCGGATCGCCGCCTTCCTCGAGCGTCACCCCGACTTCAAGCTCGGCGATGCCGAGGGCGCCTGGGCGCGCGTCCTGCCCGGCGCCGGGCCGCGCTACCGCGCCGAGGCGATGGCAGGCGGATCGGTCCTGACCCTGACGCCCCGCCTGACCGGCACGGACGGCTTCTTCTTCGCGCGGCTTGAGCGCCGATGACCGCGTCTCCCGCCCGGCATTGGGGACTCCTGGTCCTCTTCCTCGTCGGCGTCGTCGGCGCGGGCATGCTGATCGGCGTCAACAACCCGCCGGGCGACTGGTATGCCGGCTTGGAGAAGCCGTGGTTCACGCCGCCCGGCATCCTCTTTCCCATCGCCTGGACGATCCTCTACATCCTGATCGCCATCGCCGGCTGGCGCGTCTTCACGCGCGGCCTCGGTCGCCCGAAGGCACGGTGGGTCGTGCAGATGGCGCTGAACCTCTCGTGGTCGCCGGTCTTCTTCGGCGCCCATCTCATCGGCGCCGGCCTTGCCATCATCCTGGCCCTGCTCGTTGCGATCCTTCTCTTCATCGCGGAGACGTGGCGGGTCGATCGGCCGGCGGCGCTCTGCTTCCTTCCCTATGCCGTCTGGGTCGCCTTCGCCGCGCTTCTCAACGGTTCGATCTTCCTGTCCAACTGATCGGCGAGGCTCGACCGCCGGAGAGATGTCATGCGCAACAGCCGAGAGCCGAGATGAATGTGACGGTGGACGTTCTCGCCGGCCGGCGCGTGCTGTTCGTCATGGCCGCCGAGCCCGAATACGGCCCGCATCTCAGGGCCCGCATCCGACCGCTGATGACGGGCGTCGGCCCGATCGAAGCCGCGCTCAGCCTCGGTGTCGCGCTTCAGGCCCTGACTCAGGCCGGCCCTCTCCCAGACCTCGTCGTCTCGCTCGGCTCGGCCGGGTCGCGCCTCTTGGAGCAGGGGGCGATCTATCAGGCGTCCTCGGTGTCCTGGCGCGACATCGACGCCTCGCCGCTGGGTTTCACCAAGGGCGTGACGCCCTATCTCGACCATCCCGTCCACACGCCTCTGCCGACGCCGATCCCGGGTCTTCCGACGGCGCGTCTGTCCTCGGGTGCCGACATCGTGTCCGGCTCCGCCTATGATGCGATCGACGCCGAGATGGTCGAAATGGAAACCTTCGCGCTGCTTCGCGCCTGCCAGCGTTTCGACCTGCCGCTGATCGGCCTTCGCGGCATTTCCGACGGCGCCGCCGATCTTCATCACTACGACGACTGGACCGCGCTCCTGCCCGTCATCGACGAACGCCTCGCCGACGCGGTCGACCGGCTCGGCGTCGCCATGGAGGCCGGCCTGATCTAGGCCTTGCCTTATTCCCGCCACTTGCCTAAAGCCCCGCGATGACACACCACCCCGACACCGTCCTCATCATCGATTTCGGCTCCCAGGTGACGCAGCTGATCGCGCGTCGCGTGCGCGAGGCCGGGGTCTATTCCGAGATCGTGCCCTTTCAGCTCGCCGAGGAGCAGTTCCACCGGCTGAAGCCCAAAGCGGTGATCCTGTCGGGCTCGCCGGCCTCCACGGGCGATATCGGCAGCCCCCGCGCGCCGCAGGTCGTCTTCGACGCCGGCATTCCCGTGCTCGGCATCTGCTACGGGCAGATGACCATGTGCGTGCAGCTCGGCGGCCGCGCGGAACCCTCGACCCACCGGGAATATGGGCGCGCCTTCCTCGAGGTGCAGAAGAGCTGCGCGCTCTTCTCCGGTCTCTGGCCGGAGGGCACGCGCCATCAGGTCTGGATGAGCCACGGCGACCGCGTCATCGACATGCCGCCCGGCTTCGAGATCTTTGCCAAGTCTCCCGGCGCGCCCTACGCGGTCTTCGGCGACGAGAGCCGGAAGATGTACGGCTTGATGTTCCATCCCGAGGTCGTCCACACGACCGATGGCGCCAAGCTGATCGCGAACTTCGTGCACAAGGTGGCCGGCCTCACCGGCGACTGGACCATGGCCGCCTTCCGCGCGCAGGCGATCGAGGAGATCCGCGCCAAGGTCGGCTCCGGCCGCGTCATCTGCGGCCTGTCCGGCGGCGTCGACAGTTCCGTCGCAGCCGTCCTCATTCACGAGGCGATCGGCGACCAGCTGACCTGCATTTTCGTCGACCACGGCCTGATGCGTCAGAACGAGGCCGAGGAGGTGGTCACGATGTTCCGCGACCACTACAACATCCCGCTCGTCCATGTGGAGGCGCAGGACCTCTTCATCTCCGCGCTGGAAGGCGAGGTCGATCCGGAAACCAAGCGCAAGACGATCGGCCGCCTCTTCATCGAGACCTTCGAGGCCGAGGCCGCCAAGATCGGTGGCGCGGACTTCCTCGCCCAGGGAACGCTCTATCCCGACGTGATCGAGAGCGTTTCATTTTCCGGTGGGCCATCGGTGACGATCAAGTCCCACCACAATGTGGGCGGCCTTCCCGAGCGCATGAACATGAAGCTCGTGGAGCCGCTGCGCGAGCTCTTCAAGGACGAGGTCCGCGTTCTCGGGCGCGAACTCGGCCTGCCCGAGCAATTCGTCGGCCGCCATCCGTTCCCCGGCCCCGGCCTCGCCATCCGCTGTCCCGGCGGCATCACGCGCGAGAAGCTCGAGATCCTGCGCCAGGCCGACGCGATCTATCTCGACGAGATCCGCAAGGCCGGCCTCTACGACGCGATCTGGCAGGCCTTCGCTGTTCTACTGCCGGTCCAGACGGTCGGCGTCATGGGCGACGGGCGCACCTACGAGTTCGTCTGCGCGCTTCGCGCCGTGACCTCCGTGGACGGCATGACGGCCGACTTCTACGCCTACGACATGGAATTCCTCGGCAACACCGCGACCCGCATCATCAACGAGGTCAAGGGCATCAACCGCGTCGTCTACGACATCACGTCGAAACCACCCGGCACGATCGAGTGGGAGTGAGCTCGGCCATCGTCTGAACGGCTGGATCCCCTTTTCGGGAGCGATCGGGCCGGGGCGCTTCGCGCGGGCTGCATGGGGGCCGGAAGGCGTGATCGAGGCCTCATCGAGCCGCGCGCCGCGCGCTGCGCGTTCGATCAACGACGGCGGGGGCGGGGCGGCGTTCGGCGTGCCGCAGGCGGGCCCTGCCTGTCGCTGCGAAGTCGGGCTCGGCTCCCATGCGCGAGCCCGCCTCAGTCCGGCAGGAATTCTCCGGCCGGCGTCGTCGCCGAGACGCCGGCCGGAGCGGTGTCGTCGGGATAGCCTCGGCCGACATCGACATAGGTGAAGCCGCGCGCGCGCACGTCCGCGGCGCGGTAGACGTTGCGAAGATCGATGAGGACCGGCGCCTTCATGACGCGCTTCACCCGGTCGAGGTCGAGCGCGCGGAAGACGTTCCATTCCGTGACGATCACGGCGGCGTCTGCTCCTTCGAGGCAGGCATAGGCACTCGCCGCGTAGTCGACGTCGCGCAGCATGTCCTGCGCCTGCCGTGTGCCTTCGGGATCGTAGGCGCGGATCGCGGCCCCGCCATCCTGGAGCGCCGCGATGATGGACAGGGACGGGGCGTCGCGCATGTCGTCGGTGTTCGGCTTGAAGGTGAGGCCGAGGACCGCGATCGTCTTCCCGCGAACCGAGCCGCCGCAGGCGGCGACGACCCGCCGCGCCATGGAGCGCTTGCGCTGGTCGTTGACCGAGGCGACCGTTTCCACGATCCGCATCGGCGTCGCGTGGTCCTGCGCCGTCTTGATGAGAGCGAGCGTGTCCTTCGGGAAGCAGGAGCCGCCGTAGCCGGGGCCGGCATGCAGGAATTTCGTCCCGATCCGGTTGTCGAGCCCCATGCCGCGGGCGACGTCCTGCACGTTGGCCCCGACCGCCTCGCAGAGATCGGCCATCTCGTTGATGAAGGTGATCTTGGTCGCAAGGAAGGCGTTGGCGGCGTATTTCGTGAGCTCGGCGGTCCGGCGGCTCGTGTAGAGAACGGGCGCGGAGTTCAGATAAAGCGGCCGGTAGACGTCGGCCATGACCTTTCGCCCGCGATCGTCCTCGGCCCCGACGACGATCCGGTCCGGCCGCTTGAAGTCGTCGATCGCCGCGCCTTCGCGCAGGAATTCGGGGTTCGACACCACGGAGACCTCGGCCTCCGGCCGGGTCTCGCGGATGATGCGCTCCACCTCGTCGCCCGTGCCCACCGGCACCGTCGACTTCGTCACGATGACGGTGAAGCCGTCGAGCGCCGCGGCGATCTCGCGCGCGGCCGCATAGACGTAGGAAAGATCGGCAAATCCATCGCCGCGCCGCGAGGGCGTGCCGACCGCGATGAAGACCGCGTCCGCTCCCCGCACGGCGGCGGCGAGATCGCCGGTGAAGAACAGGTGCTCCGCCTTGACGTTGGCCGCCACGAGAGCGTCGAGACCGGGTTCGAAGATCGGGATGCGACCCGACAGGAGCGCTTCGATCTTCGCCGGATCCTTGTCGACGCAGGTCACTTCATGGCCGAAGTCGGCGAGGCAGGCTCCCGATACGAGCCCGACATAGCCGGCTCCGACGACTGCGATCTTCATGGGGTTCTCCGGGCAGGACGCGCGCCGGCGATCCGCGGGGAGGAGGGCGGATGGCGCTTGGGGTCGAAGGCGCCGGCCTTGCCGATGAAGGATCGGACAAGGCCGGCGGGTGTGTCGAGAGCAGCGTGCGAGAGGTCAAACGCCATGAGGCTGGCGGGCTTTCGGTTCAAGGTCGAAGGAACCGGTCTGACAGAACCCGGCAGAATGCGTCTCGTGTCACGCACGATGCTCTAGCAGTCTTCGGCGACGGGGTGGCGACGTTTCCGTTAGTCGAACCGACATGGCCATGCCGACGGAGTGACGAGCCCGGCGGGCAGCTTGGTGTCGCCATCGCCGCAAGCGAGATCGACCTGGGTCTGGACGAGACCGGTGGCCATGGAGAGATCGGCCCCCTCGATGCGGGTCAGGAACAGGTAGGCACCGCGAAAGTCGAGCGGGCCCGACGTCGACACGCCCTTCAGCTTGGCGCGTGCGAGATTGGCATAGGCGAAGACGTTGCCGCCGAGCGTCGCCCCCGTGAAGTCGACGCGTCCGAGTTCGGCCTTCTCGAAGCTCGCGCCGGCCAGTGCGGCCTTGGTGAAGTTCGAGCGCTGGAGTTCGGCGCCGCGAAACGAGGCGCCGTTGGCGAGCACGCCGGAAAAATTCGTTCGGTAGCCTTCGGCCTGGGTGAAGTTGGCGCCGTCCGCGACCGCGCCGGCCAGCGAGGTGCGTCCGAGCTTCGCGCCTTCGAGATTGGCGCCCTTGAGGACCGCTGCGTCGAGATTGCTCAGTCCGAGATCGGTCCCGCGCAGATCGGCCTGTTCGAGATTGGCTCCGTTGATCATGATGTTGCTACGGTTGCAGCCGCTCCAGTCGCGTTGCGGCTCCGGCGTGTCGCGGCAGTCCGCCGCCTGCGCCATGCCGCCGGACGCGGCCAGGGCGAGGCCGGCCAACATCATGCCGAAAGACCTCGGCGCTCTCTTCGGCATCGTTCCGCGATCCGATCGCTGTTGCGCTGTCATCGTGATGCTCCCATCCCTCGCTTCCCGGGCAGGGTCCCGCCTCGTGTCCGCGACGCGGCCGTTCGTCGCCCGTCGAGGTCCTTCCTCGGCCCTGCCTCAAGGGGAGTCTTGCAGACTCGTTGCCTTGTCAAAGCTGGGATATGGCTATGCAACGCTTGAAGCAAAGGACGACCTTTCCAACCTAGCTGGACGTTAGACCGATCCGGCGCATCCAGAGAGGCCGGTGCGGTTCGCAGAAACGCGCCAGCCCGCTCGGCTCGCGGAGATGCAACCGGTGCGTCGCGAACGAAGGAGATCGCGAAGCGCCGGCGTGAACAATGTCGAACCGGGATGTCGCAGGTCGCCATGAATCCGCTCGTTGCCAAGCTGCGCACCTTCGTCGATCTGCCCCCGGAGGACGAGGCCTTTCTCGAAACCGTCTGCCGGACGCGGCGCGCGGTCGCCGCCGGCGAGACCATCATCCGCCAGACCGACGATCCCGACCGCGTCACGCTCGGCTTCAATGGATTCCTCGCGCGCTACAAGACCCTCCCCGACGGCCGGACCCAGATCGTCGGCTACATGGTGCCCGGCGACTTCTCCGACCTGCACGCCTTCACGCCGAAATCGCTCGACGACGATGTGAAGGCGATCGACGACGGCGTCGTCGTCGACCTCGACCGGCGTCGTCTGGCCTCCCTGTTCGAGAGGCCGGCCGTGGCCGAAGGACTCTTTTTCAGCAGCCAGATCGACGAGGCGACGGCACGGGAGTGGATCCTGAATGTCGGGCGCCGCTCTCCCCACGAGCGCGTCGCCCATCTCCTGTGCGAACTGTTCCTGCGCCTGCGCATCGCCGGACGGGCCGAGGAGGACGCCTGTCCCCTACCGATGACCCCCGCCGATCTCGCGGAGACGACGGGCCTTTCCGTCGTTCAGGTCGTGCGCGCGCTCAGCGAGTTCGAGACGGATCGGATCATCCGCCTCGAAGCCGGGCGCCTCACCATCTTCGATCCGGTGCGGCTGCGCTCCACGGCCGGCTTTTCGGCACGCTACCTCCAGATCGACGACGATTGGGGTCGCCGTCACCCCGGTCCGTCCGACAACCCGGATGCGTCGCTCGGTCGCTAGCGCGCGTAACCTTGTCGATCGTCGAACCCCATCTCGTTGCGGGCGGCAGTCTCATCGGTCAAGGCAGCGATCCCGTCAGGTCGCGCTCGCCCGGTCGCGAGGATGGCCGCCGGATCCGGGCCCTCGGAAAAGCCGGGTCAGCCGAAGACCTTCCGTTTCAGTTTCTTGGCGATCCAGTCCTGAGCGTGATCGAGGTCGTCGAAAACCTTGTCCGGCGGATAGGGCAGATGATCGAAGGTCGCCTCCAGATTCCATTTGCCGGCATATCGTTCGCCATGGACCCGCGGCTCCAGACGAACGACGATGGCCACCAGATGCTGCCCGCTGAAGATCAGCATGCCGTCCTCGTCGGTGCTGGTTGTCGCGACTTTGATGGGCTGCAGCCTGAGCATTCCCTGATCCTGAGACTCGAAAGCGATTCGCCTACCTTAAGATAGGCTCCCGCGCCGCGGGAGGAGGGCCGTCCTGCCGAATCTTCAGAACGTCCGGTTCCGTGCGTCGCGCCTGTCGCCCCTTGCCGCATCGGATCTTCGATCCACGTTGACCGCATTGAAACCGGGAGATCGATCCATGCGCTCGTTCGAGCTCGTGACGCGGGCTGCGTTCGGCATTGCCAGTCTCGTCCTCATGCTGCTCGCCTGCGGACTGATCGTCTACGGCGTCTCGGATGTGTGGCGCAGCTACCGCGCTCCGGATCTCGATGTCGGCGTCGCGCTTCTCGGCGCCGTCGGCTACACGGTCATCGCGATCGCGGTCTTCGACGTCGGGAAGTACCTCCTGGAGGAGGAAGCGATCCGCGGCCGCGAGATGCGCCATGCCGGCGAGGCGAGGCGCAGCCTCACGAAATTCGTCTCCACCATCGTCATCGCCGTCCTTCTCGAGGCGGTCGTCACCGTCTTCCAGGCGGGGAAGATGGAGATTCCCCTCATGCTCTACCCGACCTTCCTGCTCCTGGTCGGCGTTCTCCTTCTCGTCGGCCTCGGCGTCTACCAGCGCCTCAGCGTCAGCGCCGAAGGCGATGTGGATCCGAAGGAGGAGACCGAGAGCAATGGTTGAGCGAACGGTTGCCTAGCGCCGTCGGCGTTCCGAGCAACGGACGACGGCGGCCCATCCGCCAAGGACCTGGGGCCGGCTCCCCTGGTCGAGCCGTGCCCCGCGGGGCCGTCCGCCGGGGTGGGGAGGGCGACGCCCGCCGCTCCGGGATGGACGGCTGATGGCCGGAAAGGCGAAGGACCACCGACCGGCCTTCGACCGAACCACCGGATCGAAATCGGCGAAGGCCCGCGCCCTGTCGCGGTGAACGTGAAACGCGTCCCGGTCGGCGGTGGCGCGTTCGGCGCACGAGGGTCGGACGTCCTGCCCGTCCTCGTCCCGCGTCGAAGACATCATCGCCGCGCCGGCGGTTCCGGTTGTTTCATGTGCGCGACGGGCGTGGGACGCCTTGGCGAAGAAGGTGGTCCGGCAGAAAGTCTCCGTCACGGCATTCGGCTGGCGATGGGTGCGTTTCTTTGCAGCAAAGAGTCCTCGCGGCGACCGCGTGAGGCACGTTTCGATCGCTCACCACGGCAGGTTGGATGCGGGCGGCGCTGTCGAACTGCGAGCGTCCCTTCGCTCTCCGGGACCCGCATTGCGCATTACAGGAGGCCGAGCATGGCTCGGCCTCCTGCTTCATCAGGTCATCGTCTTCCTCGAGGCCACGTTGCGGGTTCGTCGGACGCCCTTAGAACTGGTCCCAACCGTCCGGGCTTGCCGCAGCCGGAACGGCGGCTCCGCCGTTTCCGGTGTGCTTCATCTGCGCGACAGGGGTGGCGCCTCGAGAGGCAGCGCGTTTCGGCGGCACCGCGGTCTGAGAACGTGATGCCGGTCGGGCCGATGCGGCGCGCGCTGACGAAGAGCCGACGGTGGTCGTCCTGAAGCGTTCCATCATGTCGGCGAGTTGATCCGTCTCGGTCACAAGGCTCTGCGCGGCGGCCGTGGTTTCTTCCACCATCGCCGCGTTCTGCTGGGTGACCTTGTCCATCTGGTCGGCCGCGACGGCGACCTCCTTCAGGCTGATGGCCTGTTCCTGTGCAGAACTCGCGATCTCAATGATGGTGCAAGACATCTCACCCACCTTGGACACGATCTCCTCCAAGGCCCGGCCCGAGGCGGTCACCAGTTCGACGCCCCGTTCGACCTGGGTCGAGGACGTCGATATGAGGCTCTTGATCTCCTTGGCCGCTTCCGCCGACCGCTGAGCGAGGCCTCGCACCTCCTGCGCGACGACGGCAAACCCGCGTCCGGCCTCGCCCGCACGGGCGGCCTCCACGCCGGCGTTGAGCGCGAGGAGATTGGTCTGGAAGGCGATCTCGTCGATCACCCCGATGATCTTGCCGATCGCATCGGAGGACGTCTCGATCTGGTTCATCGCCTCCACGGCTTGGCCCACGATGGCGCCGCCTTTCTCGGCCGTCGAAAGCGCCGCGGTGGCGGAGCCTCGGGCTACGCCAGCCTTGTCGGCCGTGCCGCCGACGGCGCGCAGGACTTCGCTGAGAGCCGCAACCGTTTCTTCCAGACTGGCGGCCTGCTGTTCCGTCCGCTGGGACAGGTCGCCGGCCGCGACGGTGATCTGGTTGAGGCCGATGCGCATCGAGCCGACGGCGCTGACGACGGAGCCGATGGTTCCTTCGAGGGCGGCCACGCTATCGTTGAACTTCGACCGGATCGGCTCGAATTCGGGTGCTACCTTCTGGTTCATGCGTACCGTCAGATCGCCCGCCGAAAGGCCATCGAAGCCTGCTTCGACGGCGTGGGCGAAGATTTTGAGGTCTTCGGCCTTGGCATTGTCGATCGCCGACTGCCGGTCGCGCTGCGCGGCGGTGGCCGTACGGGCTGCCTCGGCTTCTTGCTCCAGGCGGTTGTTTTCCTTTGCCGCGTTCTTGAACACCTGCACGGTCTTGGCCATCTGCCCGACCTCGTCACTCCGCTCCTGCCCGTCCACCTCGATGTCGAGCCGTCCGCCGGCCAGTTGCTCCATGGCGCCGCGCAGACGATTCAACGGACCCGTGATCGTCCGGCCGGAGATCAGGATCGCCCCGATGAGGGCGAGAAGCCCGGCCACGGCCGTGCCTGCGAGGATCGCGGTCGAAAAGGTCATGGCGGTTGCCGTGAGCGCATGAGTCCGGGCCGCTACTCTTGCGATGATCCCGTCGTTCAGTTTTGCAATGGTTTTCGCGAACGCAAGAATCATCGGGTCGGCCTGCGCCATCAGCGATTTCGCGCGTTCGTTATCGTTCGCAATGCCAGCCGCAGTGGCCTGTTCGGCGATCACGCCGATAGCGGTCAAATCCTTCGATAGGTCATCGATCGCCGGCGCATCGCCGGGAAGCAGATCCTTGGCGGACTTGATGAGGTCCAGCCCGCCGCTAAGAGCGGAGGCGGCAACCTCCTTGCCGTCGCGAGCCTCTTGCGATGCGCCATCATAGGCGATGGTGCGATAGGCCGCATAGCCAAGCTGGTTCGCGTTGCGCCCGGCCCGGGCCAAGAAAAGCGTCGCCTGACTCTCGTGATCGATCAGGTCCGAGTACTCCGTGTCCGAACTCATGATGATGCGGGAGGAGAGGAATGCGACAGCCATGCCGACCATGCTGACTGCAACAACGAGGAAGGCAATCTTTCCTCCGATTTTCAGGTTGGCGAATGACGGCATGGGCGTTCTCCCTCGTAAGTCTAAATGAAATTGATTTTACGAGGAAAAACTTATCGAAATAACGTGTAAAATAACCTAACGACATCAGCCAAACGATGTGTCGAGAAACTGAGAAAATACTGCTTACCCCATTATCATGGGATCGGGCTTTCCTTTATTTCAGAAGGTTTGCTGATCAATCGACGTATGGGGCTGCGCGGATCATCTAGAGGCTACAGGAACGGCGAGCACGGCGATGGCTTGGCCGACGACGCGTGAGCCTCGGGTGCGGCGCGCAGGGCTCTCCGCGAACAGTCTCAACCTGCGATGACGTCGATGATACGCCATCCCCATTGGTCCGGAACACCGAGAGCTTCCATCGCGGCGGCGAGGGCCGACGGGCTGCGCAGTGCAGTGTCGCGGGCGGCCATAACCCTGTCCCGGGGCGTAACGGTGCCCGCGAGCCGGATTGCCCGACATGGGGCTTCCGCTGCCGTCAGGCGGCCGATCGAAATCCAGATCGGAGAGCCCGAAGGTTTCGCGGTGGATGTTCGGGACCCGCAGTTGCAACCGATCGCCGAAGGGGCGCCGGGAACGGTGCGGAGAAGATCCATCTTTGCTGCAGGGCGGGGTACGTCAGCCGTCTGGGCGGTCCGTTCGTCAACGATCCCAACGGGTCAATCTGGCGGAGAGAGCGGGATTCGAACCCGCGTTACGCTTTCACGTAAACACACTTTCCAGGCGTGCGCCTTCAACCACTCGGCCACCTCTCCGTCGCAACGCTCCGGCAGGCCGGAGGATGCACAACCGGTGCGCCGCAGGAGGGCGCTTCGATTGGGTTGGCGTGACCTATCACCGGAGGGCCGTCGACTTCAACCCCGAAACCGCCGGTGCGGCGCGATCCTGTCGAGAGGGCGCAAGTTCGCCCGCGGGCTGCGTCCGGGCGGCGCGTCGCGATGGGTGCGGATCTCGTCGCTGCGGTCTCGATGGGACGACAGCCTCGATGGGCCGATCGCTCCGACGGAGTGGTGTTCGGGACGGGAGGGGGGCGGGACGACGGAAGGGTGGAGAGGTCGGCGGGCGACGTCGCTTCGGCGTCCACCGAACAAATCCGTTGCGGCATTGCATCGAGCCCGGCGCCGTTCCATCTAGGACGGGCGCAAGGGGGCGGGCGCAGGTGATTGTTCAGGCAGGGAAGGAGCCGCGGGTGATCCGGTTTTTCGTGAATGCGATCGGCATCCTGCTCCTGGCTCTCGCGCTCGTCTTCGCCGTCGGCGACATCGCGCGCTCGCTCGCGCAGGATGCGGTGCGGATCACGGAGCTCGGCGATGCCATGGGCTCGATCGGCGTGTCCCTCGCGCCGGCGGGAGAGGTTTCGACGCCGACGGCCGATCTCCTGTCGCTGGTCTCGTCCTGGCCGGCCGCCCCCGTTCTGGGAGCGGCGGCCTTCCTGGTTTTCCTCGTCGGCCAACCGCGCGAAGGCCGCCGCGACCGCGCTCTGCGCTGACGCCGCTCGTCGGGCCAACAAGGCAGGATCGATGTTTCTCCTCGACATGTTTTCCAAGAAGATGAAGCTTCCCGCGCCGGAGGAGGCGCTGCCCGGCCGGGCCGAGCCGCTGAAGACCGCGAACATCCACTTCGTCAGCGGCCATCCCATCCACCCGCCCTTTCCCGAGGGTCTGGAGACGGCGCTCTTCGGGCTCGGCTGCTTCTGGGGCGCCGAGCGCATCTTCTGGAGGACGGACGGCGTCTACGCCACGGCGGTGGGTTTTGCCGGGGGCATCACGCCGAACCCGACCTATCACGAGGTCTGCACGGGTCAGACGGGTCACAACGAGGTCGTGCGCGTCGTCTTCGATCCGCTCGTCGTCTCCTATGGGGCGCTGCTGAAGGCGTTCTTCGAAGGGCACAACCCGACCCAGGGCATGCGCCAGGGCAACGACATGGGCACCCAGTATCGATCGGGCATCTACGTCACTTCCGCCCGGCAGCGCGCGGAGGCCGAGGCCGCCAGGGCCGCCTATCAGGCCGCGCTGGCGAAGGCGGGCCATCGCGGCGAGATCACGACCGAGATCCTGGACGCGCCGATCTTCTACGCCGCCGAGGAATCGCACCAGCAATATCTCGCCAAGAATCCGAGAGGCTACTGCGGCCTCGGCGGCACGGGCATCGCTTGTCCGGTCGGGATCGAACCGGTCGTCTGATCCTGCTCCGCGCCGTCGAGCCGTGCGCCGAATTTTGATGCAAGGTCTGCCGGGCCGTGCCAGTCTCCCGATGGATGCGGCCAGGCTTTCCGACGAGAGGGCCGGCCGACGGGCGCGGCCTTTTCGCCGCACGATTTAAATACGGAGCCGACCTTCATGCGAGCAATCTGGACCGGACTTCTCGGCGCGACGGCGCTGTGCGCGACGGGACTTCTCGGCACGGCGGGAGCCGCCGAGATCAGCCCGGCCGTCGTCTACGACGTCGGCGGCAAGTTCGACAAATCCTTCAACCAGGCCGCCTACGACGGCGCGGAGGCCTACAAGGCCAAGACCGGCACCGCCTACCGCGATTTCGAGGTGCAGCAGGACGCCCAGCGAGAGCAGGCGCTCCGCCGCTTCGCGCGTGACGGCGCCTCGCCGATCGTCGCCATCGGCTTCAGCCAGGCGGCCGCGCTCGAAACGGTCGCCAAGGAGTTTCCGGACACGAAGTTCGCCATCGTCGATTCGGTGGTGGACCTGCCGAACGTGCGCTCGATCCTCTTCTCGGAGGAGCAGGGCTCCTATCTCGTCGGCGTTCTCGCCGCGATGAAGTCCGGGAGCGGCAAGGTTGGCTTCGTCGGCGGCATGGACATTCCGCTGATCCGCAATTTCGCCTGCGGCTACAAGGGGGGCGTCAAGTCGGTGAAGGCGGACGCCACCGTCATCGAGAACATGACGGGCACCACGGGCGCGGCCTGGAACGATCCGGTGCGCGGCGGCGAACTCGCCAAGTCCCAGCTCGACCAGGGCGCGGACGTCGTCTTCCATGCCGCCGGGGGCACCGGCATCGGGGTGCTCCAGGCGGTGGCGGACGCCGGCAAGTTCGGCATCGGCGTCGATTCCAATCAGAACGGCCTCCATCCCGGCCACGTCCTGACCTCGATGGTGAAGCGCGTCGACACGGCCGTGGCGACGGCCTTCGACGATGCCGCGACCGACAAGTGGACCGCCGGCACCCAGGTGCTCGGTCTGGCCGAAGACGGCGTCGGCTATGCCATGGACGACGCCAATGCGAGCCTCGTCACGGCCGAGATGAAGGCGGCGGCCGAAAAGGCCAAGGCCGACATCATCGCGGGGACGGTGAAGGTCCACAACTACAATTCCGACAGCGCCTGCCCCTATTGATCCAGGCTTTCCCGATCGGGTTCCCGGCGCCGCGTCCCGAACGCGATGCCGGGATGTCCGGATCGGGGCGCCGGGTGACGGGTGCGTGGGGCGCCGATCAATAATGCGGCGGTCGGGTGACTTCGGGCCGCGGCTCCATCGTCTCGACACGCTCCTCCATGCCGCGCACGGCCGCCTGCAGCCGGTCGATCGCCAGGCCCTGGCGGCGGATCTCGTCGGAGAGGTCCTCGATCACGCGCCCCTGGTGAGCGAGCAGCATCTGAAGTTCGGCGATCTCGGCTTCGGCGTTCATGATCCTGTCCTCGTGCGCAAGGATCCGCGGCGCAGGGGTCGTCGCGGATCGTCGATGCCGGGCGAAGACCACGAAAGACCGGACCTGTCGAGGCCCCGGCACTGTTCGAGACGGTCTCCGCTGCCCTCTTTGCCGCCAGGCCCGCCGGCTTCCCTTCTCGCGTTCAACTTCTTAAAGTCCCGGGCAGGAACGGCAGGGTGGAGCGTTGATGGCGGCGATCGAGCTGATCGGGATTTCGAAGAGCTTCGGCAGCGTGGCCGCCAACCGCGATATTCATCTGCGCGTGGAAAAGGGCACGATCCACGGCATCGTCGGCGAGAACGGCGCGGGGAAGTCGACCCTCATGTCGATCATCTACGGCTTCTATCAGGCCGATGAAGGCGAGATCCGCGTCGACGAACGGCCGGTCGCCATTCGCGGCACGGGCGAGGCGATCGCCGCCGGGATCGGCATGGTCCACCAGCACTTCATGTTGATCGACAACTTCACGGTCGTCGAGAACGTCATGCTCGGGGCCGAAAAGTCCGCCTTCCTGTCGTCCGGCATCGCACGCGTGCGCGGCGAACTGAAGCGCCTGTCGCGCGAGCACGGGCTCGACGTCGATCCCGACGCGATCGTCGGCGAGCTTCCCGTCGGTCTGCAGCAGCGCGTCGAGATCTTGAAGAGCCTCTACCGCGGCGCCGACATCCTGATCCTCGACGAGCCGACGGGTGTCCTCACGCCCGCCGAGGCCGACCATCTCTTCGCCGTGCTCCGGCAACTCCGGGCGGAAGGCAAGACGATCATCCTCATCACCCACAAGCTGCGCGAGATCCTCGCCGTCACCGACAGCGTCTCCGTCATGCGGCGCGGGGAGATGGTGGCGACGCGGGAGACGGCCAAGACGAACTCCGCCGAACTTGCCGAACTGATGGTCGGCCGGCGCGTGCTTCTCTCCGTCGACAAGACACCGGCCGTCCCGGCCGAAACACGCTTGTCCGTCCGCGGCCTCACCGTTCGCGACGGACGCGGCGTCGCCATGGCGAAGGACGTCTCGCTCGACATCCGCGCCGGGGAGATCGTCGGCATCGCGGGCGTCGCGGGCAACGGACAGTCCGAGCTTCTCGAAGCGATCGCGGGCCTCAGACCCGCCGAGCGCGGCACGATCGAACTCTGCGGCGAACGGCTCGATCCCAGCCGGGAGGGCGATCCCGCAGCGCTTCGCGCGCGAGGTCTCGCCCATGTGCCCGAGGACCGCCATTCCATGGGTCTCGTCCTCTCCTTCGAGGAGAACGAGAACGCCGTCCTCGGCTATCATCGCGAAAAGGGGTTCGCGAAGGGACTGTTTCTCGACCGCGACGCCATGCGGCGCGACGCCCGGGAGAAGATCGAGGCCTACGACATCCGCCCGCCGGACTGCCGGCTGAAGACCGCGAACTTCTCCGGCGGCAACCAGCAGAAGATCGTGCTCGCGCGGGAGATGGAGCGCAGGCCGAAGGTGCTTCTGATCGGCCAGCCAACGCGCGGCGTCGATGTCGGCGCGATCGAGTTCATCCACCGCCGCATCGTGGACATGCGCGATGCCGGCTGCGCCATCCTTCTCGTCTCCGTCGAACTCGACGAGATCCGCGCCCTGTCCGACCGGATCCTCGTCATGTTCGACGGCGAGATCGTCGGGGAGCGCGCCGCCGGAGCCGACGAAGGCGATCTCGGCCTGCTCATGGCGGGCGCCGGCGAAGCGCAGGCCGCGGCATGAAGGACGCGCGCATCAGCCTCGTGACCCTCGGCGTCGCCGATCTCGAACGGTCCGCCGCCTTCTACGAGGCGCTCGGCTGGGAGCGAACGTCGGCCGGCAACGAGAGCGTGGTCTTCCTGCAAGGGGCGGGGCTGGTGCTCTCGCTCTTCGGTCTGGCCGATCTCGCGGCGGATGCGGGCCTCGCGCCGGAGCCGCTGCCGCGGTTCCGCGGCCTGTCGCTCGCGGTCAACCTCGGCGACGATGCCGCGATCGATCGGCTCTTCGAGGCCGCCGTCGCGGCGGGCGCCCATCCGGTGAAGCCGCCGCAGAGGGCTTTCTGGGGCGGCTATTCCGGCTATTTCGCCGATCCCGACGGCCATCTCTGGGAACTCGCCCACAATCCCTTCTTCCCGATGGACGAGCGCGGCCATCTCGATCTCGTCTCGCCCGGATCCACGGGCCCGGAGGCTGCCGTTTGAGCCGTCCCTACGCCAAGCTCCCCGCGATCGTAGACTACGGTCTGATCCCGATCCTCAACGTCGCGGTCGCCTTCCTCGTCGCCGGGCTCGTCGTCCTCATCGTCGGCGAAAGCCCGCTGGAGGCGGCGCGGCTGATGCTGCGCGGCGCCTTCGGCTACGGCGAGGGCATCGGCTTCACGCTCTACTACACGACGAACTTCATCCTGACGGGCCTCGCCGTCGCCGTCGCTTTCCATGCCGGCCTCTTCAACATCGGCGGGGAGGGACAGGCCTATATCGGCGGCCTCGGCGTCGCCCTGGTCTGCCTCGGCCTCGGAAGCCTCTTGCCCTGGTGGCTGACGCTTCCCATCGCCGCGCTCGGCGGGTTCGTCTTCGGCGCGACCTTTGCCTTCGTGCCCGCGATCCTCCAGGCCAGGCGCGGCAGCCACATCGTGATCACCACGATCATGTTCAACTTCATCGCCGCCAGCATCATGGTCTATCTCCTGGTCGGCCCCCTGAAGCCGATGGGATCGATGCAGCCGGAAACGCGGACCTTCGAGGCCGGCGCGCAACTGCCCAAGCTGAAGGGCCTGTTCGAGAGCTTCGGCGCCAATCTCGGCGGCGCGCCGCTGAACGTCACCTTCTTCGTCGCGCTCGCGGCGGCCTTCGCGGTCTGGGTCCTCATCTGGCGCACGCGCCTCGGCTACGAGATCCGCACGCTCGGGGCCTCGCCGAAAGCCGCGCTCTACGCCGGCATGAACCGCACCCGCCTCGTCGTGATCGCCATGTCGATCTCCGGCGGCCTCGCCGGCCTGATGGCGCTGAACCCGGTCATGGGCGACCAGTACCGGCTGCAGATCGACTTTCCCGCGGGCGCCGGCTTCGTCGGCATCGCGGTCGCGCTCATGGGGCGCGGCCATCCCGCCGGCATCCTGCCGGCCGCGCTGCTCTTCGGCGTCCTCTACCAGGGCGGCGCGGAACTCGCCTTCGACATGCCCGCCATCTCGCGCGACATGATCGTCATCATCCAGGGCCTCGTGATCCTCTTCGCCGGCGCGTTGGAGAACATGCTGCGCCCGATGATCGGTGCGGGCTGGCGGCGGATCGCCCTTAGGTCCACGCGCTCGACGCCCGTCGCGGAGATCCGCTGATGGACGCGGCCTTTCTCGTCAACACGCTGGACTCCACGCTCCGCCTGTCGACGCCCCTGATCCTTGCAGCGCTGGCCGGGCTCTATTCCGAGCGCGCCGGGGTCTTCGACATCTCGCTGGAAGGCAAGATGCTGATGGCGGCCTTCTTCTCGGCCGTCCTCGCCTCGCTGTCGGGTTCGGCGCTCGTCGGCCTTCTCGGCGGCATCCTTGCGGCGGTGGTCTTTTCGCTGATCCACGGCCTCGCCTCGATCACCTATCGCGGCAACCAGATCGTCTCCGGCGTCGCGCTGAACTTCGTGGCGGCCGGACTCACCGTTCTCCTCGGTCAGAGCTGGTATGGTCAGGGCGGGCGCACGCCGGCCCTCGTCGGCCCCGAGCGTTTCGGCGAGGTCACGCTACCTTTCGCGACCGAGCTTCGGGGCGTGCCGGTGCTCGGACCCCTCTATTCCGGCATCCTGTCCGGGCAGAACGTCCTCGTCTACGTCGCCTTCGCTCTGGTGCCGATCACCTGGTGGGTGCTCTTTCGCACGCGCTTCGGCCTGCGCCTGCGGGCCGTCGGCGAGAACCCTGCCGCGGTCGACACCGCGGGCATCTCCGTCGCCTGGCTGCGCTATAGCGCCGTGATCGTCTGCGGCGTCCTCACCGGAATCGCCGGCACCTATCTGGCGCTCGCGCAAGGGGCCGGCTTCAACCGCGACATGACGGCGGGCAAGGGCTACATCGCACTCGCAGCCCTCATCTTCGCCAAGTGGAAGCCGCTGCCGGTGCTGGGCGCCTGCCTCCTCTTCGGCCTGCTCGACGCGGTCGCGATCCGCATCCAGGGCGTCAGCCTTCCCCTTGTCGGGGAGGTCTCCGTCCAGTTCGTGCAGGCGCTGCCCTATGTCCTGACGGTGGTGCTTCTTGCCGGCTTCGTCGGCAAGGCGATCCCGCCGAAAGCCGGCGGCGTCCCCTACGTGAAAGAAAGATGAGAATGGCCGACGATCTCTTCGCGCTCGCCCGATCCGCGATGCGCAAGGCCCATGCGCCCTATTCGCAGTTTCCCGTCGGCGCCGCGATCCGCACGATGGACGGGCGGCTCTTCGCCGGCTGCAATGTCGAGGTGGTAAGCTTTCCCGAGGGCTGGTGCGCGGAGGCGACCGCGATCGGCCACATGGTGATGGACGGCGGCGGGCGGATTGCCGAGATCGCCGTCGTCGCGCCGAAGAAGGCGCGCTGCACGCCCTGCGGCGGTTGCCGGCAGCGCATCGCCGAGTTCGCGAGCGCCGATGCCCGCGTCCACCTCTGCGACGAGACCGGCGTCGTCGAGACGCTGCGGCTCGACGCGCTCTTCCCGCGCGGCTTCGAATCCGAAGAGGTTGGCGGAGCCGCGGCATGACCGCCGGCGCCCCGTCCGGCCCCGCCCCGGAGCCCGTCGACGTCGAGGCGCTGCGTGCCCGCCTCGGCGGCCGTTCGCCCCGCATCGCGCTCGTTCTCGGCTCCGGCCTCGGCGCGCTCGCCGCCTCGATCGAGGACGCGATCCGAATTCCCTATGCCGAGATCCCGAACTTCCCGCAAAGCGCCGTCACCGGTCATTCCGGCGAGCTCGTCGCCGGGCGGCTTTCCGGCGTCGAGGTGATCGCCCTGTCCGGCCGCGTCCACTATTACGAGACCGGCGATTCCGCCGCGATGCGCCCGGCGCTGGAGGCGCTGAAGGGGCTCGGCATCCGCGTCCTCGTGCTGACCAACGCCGCGGGTTCGCTGAAGCCGGAGCTTCGTCCCGGCGACGTCATGCTGATCGAGGACCACATCGCCTTTTCCGGCCGCAATCCCCTGATCGGCGAGCCTTCCGACGCACGGTTCACCGGCATGACGGCCGCCTATGACGAGGACCTTCGCGCCGCCATGCTGGCGGCGGCGGAGACGGAGGACGTGAAGCTCCGGTCCGGGGTCTACATGTGGTTCTCGGGACCCTCCTTCGAAACGCCGGCGGAGGTCCGCGTGGCGCGGCTCCTCGGCGCCGACGCCGTCGGCATGTCGACCGTTCCCGAGACGATCCTCGCGAGGTTCCTCGGGCTGAAGGTCGTCGCCGCCTCCGTCGTCACCAATTACGGGGCCGGCATGACCGGCGCCGAACTCAGCCACGAAGAGACCAAGGCCGTCGCCCCCACCGGCGGCGCGACGCTCGCCCGGATCCTGAAGAGCGCCCTTCC
Organism: Aureimonas sp. Leaf454; assembly: GCF_001424685.1. Lineage (GTDB taxonomy): Bacteria > Pseudomonadota > Alphaproteobacteria > Rhizobiales > Rhizobiaceae > Plantimonas. Next base: position 200,230 of record NZ_LMQT01000023.1, on the reverse strand, counting down.
GGCGTTCCGCGCCTGATGCGGCTGCCGCAGGAGATCATTCGCGCCAAGCGCGACGGGAACGCGCTCGCGCCCGGGGAAATCGCCGCCTTCGTCGCGGGCGTGACCGATGGGCGCGTTTCCGAGGGCCAGATCGCCGCGCTCGCCATGGCGGTCTTCTTCCAGGGCATGGCGCCTGAGGAAACCGTGGCGCTGACGCTCGCGATGCGCGATTCCGGTGACGTGCTCGACTGGTCGGGTTTCGATCGCCCGATCCTCGACAAGCATTCCACCGGCGGCATCGGCGACAACGTCTCCCTGATGCTCGCACCCATCGTGGCGGCCTGCGGCGGCGCCGTGCCGATGATCTCCGGTCGGGGCCTCGGCCATACCGGGGGCACGCTCGACAAGCTCGAAGCCATTCCCGGCTACCGCGTCGCGCCGGACATCGCAGCGTTTCGAAGGGTGATCGCGGAGGTCGGTTGCGCCATCATCGGGCCGACCGGTCGTCTGGCCCCCGCCGACGGGCGCTTCTACGCCGTCCGGGACGTCACAGCGACGGTGGAATCGATCCCCCTCATCACGGCGTCCATTCTCTCCAAGAAGCTCGCCTCCGGCCTCGACGGCCTCGTTCTCGACGTGAAGACGGGCTCGGGCGCCTTCATGGCGAAGCGCGGGGACGCCGAGGCGCTGGCGCGGAGCATGGTGGAGGTCGCCAAGGGAGCGGGCCTTCCCGCCGTCGCCCTTCTCACCGACATGGACGAGGCGCTGGCGAGCGCGGCCGGCAACGCCGTCGAGGTGGCGAACGCGATCCGGTTCCTGCGCGGCGACCAGCGCGATCTTCGTCTCCTCGATGTGACGCTGGCCCTGGCGGCGGACATGCTGGTTCAGGGAGCGCTCGCCGACGATCCGGCGAGCGGCCGGGCCATGGCCGAAAGCGTGCTGCGGGATGGCTCGGCCGCCGAGACCTTCGGGCGGATGGTGGCGAGCCTCGGTGGTCCCCGCGATATGATCGAGCGGTGGGAGGGCCATCTTCCCAAGGCCGGCATCACGCTGCCCGCCGTCCCGGCATCGGCCGGCTTCGTTCGAACCGTCGATGCCCGGCGGCTCGGCCTTGCCGTCCTGTCTCTCGGCGGTGGCCGGACACGCCCGGAGGATGCCGTCGATTCCGCCGTCGGTCTGACCGGTCTGAAGGCGATCGGCGATCGCGTAGAGCCGGGTGAACCGCTCTGTCTTGTCCATGCCCGCACGGCGGATGACGCGAGAGCGGCCGCCGCCGCGGTCGCCGCGGCCTACACGATCGGCGACGCGCCTCCGATGCCGCGGACGACGATCCTGTCGCGGATCGCGTGAGGCCTACTGGACGAGGTTCAACCTGTCGCCCTCGACGCCGAAGCGTTTGAGCTTCTTGAGAAAGCTCATGCCGAGCAGGGTCACCGGCAGAACGTCGCCGCGCGAGACGAGAACCTCGACGTCGCGCACCTCGACGCGGCCGATCTGGACGCGGTCGAGCATCGCCACCGCGACGCTCGTCTCGCCATTGGCGGTCTGTGCCTTGAAGCGGAAATCCGCCGGCTTCAGCGCGATGCCGAGGCGGCGGGCGATGTCTTCGCTGATCGAGACATAGGTCGCGCCGGTGTCCACGAGCACCGGGATCGCCCGGCCGTTCAGCTTGGCATCCGTCCGGAAGTGCCCGTCCGACTGCGCCGCCAACTGGGTGACGCGCCCGGAATAGTTGACCGTCGGAGCCGTCGTCGCGGCCTGGGTGACGGTCGCGGGCGAAACGATCTCTTCGCGTCCCGCCTCCGCCGCCATCTCCGCCTGATAGCGCTGGAAGACGGACGGGAAGGCGTAGCCGAGAATGGCGACGGCTCCGACGACCGCGAAGAGACCCTTCGACATTCCGCACGTCCTTTGATCGGGGCGCCGTCCGGTCTCGCCGGAGCAGCCTGCCGGACGAAGGTCCGGCGATCGAGGGAGCCTTGCAGGCGCGGGCTTGAAAAAGCCTGAACGGCGGCCGCCCATCGCCGCCCTTGGTGAACGTCCGCTTGCGGGACGCGCGGATGCGAACGAGCCCGCGAATGGACCCGTGCCGCCGGTCTTACTTGGTTCCGTACATCCGGTCGCCCGCGTCGCCGAGGCCGGGCACGATGTAGCCCTTGTCGTTGAGGTGGCTGTCGATCGAAGCGGTGAAGACGGGGATGTCGGGATGGGCGCCGCGAAAGCGTTCGAGGCCTTCCGGCGAGGCGAGCAGGCAGAGGAAGCGGATGTTCCGCGCGCCTCTCGCCTTCAGCATGTCCATGGCCGAGATCACGGAATTGCCGGTGGCCAGCATCGGATCGACCACGATCACGAGGCGGTTCTCCAGATCCTCCGGCGCCTTGAAATAATACTCGACCGCCTGCAGCGTCTCGTGGTCCCGGTAGAGGCCGATATGGGCGACGCGGGCCGCCGGCACGAGATCGAGCATGCCCTCCAGGAGACCGTTCCCGGCCCGCAGGATCGAGGCGAAGACGAGCTTCTTGCCCTCCAGGATCGGGGCGTCCATAGCGGTGATCGGGGTTTCGATCCGCATGGTGGTGAGGTCGAGATTGCGCGTGACCTCGTAGCAGAGCAGCGTGGAGATCTCGCGCAGCAGCCGGCGAAAGCTCGCCGTGGAGGTCTCCTTGTTGCGCATCAGCGTGAGCTTGTGCTGAACGAGGGGATGATTGACGACGGTTACTCCGTCCATTCAGAAGCCTTTCGGTTCGCGTCTGACCGCAACTCTAGCGGGGCCTGTCGCGAGCGCCAAGCAAGCCTGAGCAAGTTCCGTCGAAATCCCCGCCGATCCGAACGGCCCGGGACGGGCTGCGGTCAAAGGAAGCTTCGGCCGTGGCGGCCGGCGGCGAGGCCGAGATGGGCCGCGACGCTTTCTCCGATATCTGCGAAGGTCGGCCTCTGCCCGATGTCGCGCGGCGCGATACCGGGTCCGAAGCCGAGAACGGGGACGATTTCGCGCGTGTGATCGGTGCCGGGATAGCTCGGGTCGCAGCCGTGATCGGCGGTGACGACCGCAAAATCCCCCGGCCGGAGCGCGGCTTCGAGCTCCGGCAGTCGCCGGTCGAAGGCTTCGAGCGCCGCCGCGTAGCCCGCGACATCCCGGCGATGGCCGTAGAGACTGTCGAAATCGATGAAGTTCGCGAAGACGAGATCGCCGTCCCCGGTGTCGCGGAGGGCGCCCAGCATGGCGTCGAAGAGCGCCATGTTGCCGTCGCCCTTGCGAACCTCCGAGACGCCGCGATGGGCGAAGATGTCGCCGATCTTGCCGATGGCGACGACCCGTCGTCCGGCGTCGAGGGCACGATCGAGCAAGGTGTCTTCGGGCGGCGGGACCGCGTAGTCCCGGCGGTTCGCCGTCCGCCGGAAACTGGTAGCATCCGTGCCGGTGAAGGGTCGCGCGATCACGCGCCCGATGTTCAGCGGATCGACATGGCGGCGGGCGGCGAGGCAGAGGGCCTCGAGCCGTTCGAGCCCGAAGGCCTCTTCGTGGGCGGCGATCTGAAGGACGCTGTCGACGGAGGTGTAGAAGATCGGCCGTCCCGACGCGACGCTCTCTTCGCCGAGTTCGGCGATGATCTCGGTGCCGGAGGCATGGCGGTCTCCGAGAATGCCGGGAATGCCGGTCTCGTCGACGATCTGTGCGATCAGCTCGGGCGGAAAGGCGGGCACCGTCTTGGGAAAGTAGCCCCAGTCGAAGAGAACGGGAACACCGGCGATCTCCCAGTGTCCGGACGGGGTGTCCTTGCCGCGCGAGATCTCGCGGGCCGAGCCGTGGAGCCCGGCCGGCTCCGGCGATGTCAGGCCCGCGGCGCGGTGAAGGCCCAGCCTCTCCAGGTTCGGCAGGAGGAGGGGGCCTTGGCGCAGGCCCGGCCGGTCAGCCTCGCCGCGATCGGCTGCCATGCGGATGTGGCCGAACGTATCGGAACCGAGATCGCCGAAATCCGCCGCGTCGGGAGAAGCCCCGATGCCGAAGGAATCCATGACGATGAGGACGGCGCGACCCAAGCTCTGGCTCCGATGGACTTCGACGAACCGCTGATAGCCCTCGCTCGCATCGAGTGCAAACGGTGCCGCTCTTCCAAAGGGCGAGCTGGGGTCTTCCCGCTCCGGTGACCGCGTGGTGGTCCCTAGGTCGCCGCCGTCAGCAGCTCGGGCACTTCACTTCGGATCCGACGCGCGGATTGAGATAGCTGACGCTCCCGATGTCGCGCGGGGCCATGATGGCCGTGCCGGCGATCGGGACGTAACTGTAGCGGGTCCGCACGACGAGAATCTTCCGGCTGCGTTCCTTTGCGAAAGCTGCCGGAAGAAGATAGGTCGAGCCCTTCGCGAGGGCCTGGCTGTTGGCGCTCGCATAGGACCAGTCGACCTTCTGCTTGCCGTTTTCATCGATCGCCACCGACGTCGCCGTGATCCCCAAAGGCCCCACGTCGTAGGGCGTGACGATCGCCCGTGCGACGTTGAAGATCCCCTCGAAATCGGCTTTCTCGAGCTGCGACGACTGGGTCACGAGATCGTTGATCGTGCTGGACGCGTGCTCGACCTTGCGGCTGAGGGTCAGGAACATCGAAAGCTCCGATCCCCCGAGATAGAGGAGGATCAGGAGGGGTGCGACCAGCGCGAACTCGACGGCGCCGACCCCGTCCTGGTCCCGCGCGAAGAGGCGCAGACGGCGTCGAGCGGCCGACGCAGGGCGCATCAGAACGGCTCCGTGCGGAAGGCGGCGACGGAGTAGAGAAGCTGGGTGCCGTCGCCGGACGTCGCGAGGTATTTGCGCATCAGATCCGTATAGATCGGCCAGTTGTAATAGACGCGGAGCGCCGAAATCGTCTCGCCGCCGGCCATGTGCACCCCGAAACCGCTGGAATCGACCGAACCGCTCGGGGAGGGGGCGGGGATCGAGGCGAAATTGGCATAGACGGAGAGATCGATCTTCAGCTTCGGGCAGCTGAGCAGGAAGCTGACCTTGTCGCAGATCGCCTGTTTGAACTGCGCTTCCGTCATCCCCGCCTTCTGCGCCTCGCCCGTTCGAACCGTTCGTGCGACCTGATCGACCGCCTGATCGAGGGTCAGTTCGGCGAGGAAGACCAGCCCCGTCTCCAGGATGGCGAAGATGATCGTGAAGAAGGGGAGGGCAAGCAGCGCGAACTCGATCGCCGCCACACCCTGGCGATCACGGCGGAACCGCGGAAAGAGGCGGAAGCGCTTCTGCCGCGAAGGGGTCGGCGAAGCTCCCTCGCCGGGAACCGGGGCGGCAAGCTCGCGATGGGCCTCGGGATCGAAATGGGTCATGATCGCGATCATAAGGCGAAATGACTTCGGCGATGTTGACGGTCTCGGTTAACGAAGGGTTCGTTGCGCGCTATTGCGCGGCGCCGATGGCCATGGACTGACGCGCCTTGAACTGTTCGGCCGACGCCGTGAAATTCTGGCCGTCGTCGCCGATCGTCACCGTCGGCTCGCATTCCGGCGAGCAGGCATAGGTCACGCGCTGCGCCTGCCGGAACACGCGGACCGTACCGGCCTCGTTGCTGGTGACGATGACCTGCTCGTCGATGATCGGCTTGCCGTCTCCATCCAGCACGACGAGGTTGGTGACGCCGTAGGAGCGTCCGGTGAGAACCAGCGTCTCGGCGTCGTGCACGGTCACGTCCACGATCGCGGGATTGCCGATGATGACGGTTTCCGCGGCGCGGTCGATCTTCACGACTCGCGCCTGATCGGTCGCGACCTTCAGCATGGTGTCGATGTCGGCGGCGTTCGCGAGCGCCGTCGCGGCGAGGGCGAAGCCGAGCGCCAGTCCGGCGATGCGCTGCGAGCCGAGCATGAGCAATCCGATGGAAGGAGGAACATCTGCCAGCACAGGTTAGGAGGGCTTGGTGAACGAACGCTTAAGGCTCGGCTCCGCAGCGACGGCGGATCGGTTCGCCCGTCGTCTCCCGCCCCGCCACCGGCCTCGATCGGTCCTTAACGCGGCGCTGACTCTCCCGGCGCTGTTTCGACGTTAAGGTTGAATTGATGGTGTTTCTTAAACCCGCGGAAATACGGAGGGCCTAGGGTTCTCCCATCCGATCGGTGGGAACAAGCCGACGGCAGCTCTCAACGCGGATCCTAAGGGAAACTGACCATGATCAAGCTCATCAACCGCTTCGCCAAGGATGAGTCCGGCGCCACCGCGATCGAATACGGCCTCATCGCCGGTCTCGTTTCCGTTGCGCTCATCACCGTCCTCGGCACGCTCAAGACCAACCTGGTCGGCACATTCACCAAGATTTCCGGCGCGCTTCCCCAGTAAGAGGCGTTCGGAGTGGAAGATGGCGACATCTTCCACTCCGCCTTGCCGAGGACGGAGTCGATGGACCGGACGTGTCGGGGCAGTCGCGATCGACCGTGAATGAGCCCGCGGCATCGCGGAACTCGCTGCAACGATGTCGGCACTGCTACGCCGGCGCAAAGGACGGGAACCATGCTCCACCTCCTCTCGCGTTTTGCCGATGATTCCAGTGGCGCGACCGCGATCGAATACGGTCTCATCGCCAGCATCGTGTCCGTCGCGCTCGTGTCGATCCTCGGAGCCTTGGGCGGCAATCTCGCAACCCTCTTCACCAAGATTTCGGACGCGCTGGCGACGGTTCAGTGACGGAACGCTGCGACGGGACGATGTGGCCCCGACGCAGGATTCCGGCGTTTTCCACCGCTGAGGCGGCCCTCGCGCATCCAGTCGGCCGGGGCCGGTTCGCGGATCGACAGCCCGGGAGAGCCGAAGCGCTCTTGCGACATCGCCTTGCCGAACGGAGCTCGACGTGACCCTTGCCCTCGTCCTGGTGATCTTCCCCATCTGCATGGCCTATGCGGCCTTCTCCGATCTCGTCTCGATGACGATCGAGAACCGCGTCTCCCTGCTCCTCGTCGCAGGCTATGTCTGCATCGGTGTCCTCGCCGGTTTCCCGATCGAGACGATGGCCGCTCACGCCGGCGTCGGGCTCGCCTGCCTCGTCCTGACCTTCGGCATGTTCGCGGCGGGATGGATGGGCGGGGGCGACGCCAAGCTGATGGCCGCGTCCGCGCTCTGGTTCGGTCCCACGCCGGACCTGATGGCCTATGCGGTGAATGCCTCGCTGCTCGGTGGCGGCCTGACGCTCGGCCTTCTGGCCGCCCGCAGCCAGATCCTGCCGGTGACCGGCATCGACTTCATCGACCATCTGCTCGACCACGAGACCGGCATTCCCTATGGAATCGCGCTCGGTGCGGCCGGCCTCGTGACGTTCAGCAGCGGAGGCTGGATGCGCATGGCGCTGGACCTGGCATCCTGAAGCTTGGCAAGCGGTAAAGACCCCGGGGATCGCGTAGGGTTTCGTTAACTATAAATTGAGGGTTCCTGCCCGATAAGCGTTTCGACGGCCAGCATGGTGTGGGTCCGCGAAGCCGAGGGTGAGGAAATGAAGATCGCGCGGATAGCGGTTCTTTGCGTCGCGCTGCTGGCCGCAGGCGGCGCCGGCCTCGTCGCCCTGACCTTGTCCGCTCCCGAACCGGTCGAGCCCATCATCATCACCGCCGAGCCCGCGGAGCCGCCGATCAAGCTGACGGAGGTCCTCGTCGCAGGCCGCGACATTCCCATGGGCGAGTCGGTCAACGACGCCCTCGCATGGCAGAAATGGCCCGAGGACGGCGTCAGTTCGACCTTCATCCAGAAGAATCACCGCGCCTCGGCCGTCGACGACCTCAAGGGGTCGATCGCGCGTCAGGCGTTCTTCGCCGGTGAGCCGATCCGCGAAGCCAAGCTCATCAAGACGGATCGCGGCTTCATGTCGGCGATCCTGCCGGCCGGCAAGCGGGCGGTCGCCGTCCAGATCTCGGCGGACACCTCGGCCGGCGGCTTCATCCTCCCGAACGACCATGTCGACGTCATCATGACGCGGCGCCGCGTCGCCACGACGAGCGGCGGCGAGGCCAGCACGGATTTCGACACGGAAACGGTCCTGACGAATCTGCGCGTTCTCGCCATCGATCAGACGATCGAGGAACAGAACGGCGCCAAGGTCGTCGTCGGCTCGACGGCGACGCTCGAAGTGGACGGCGCACAGGCCGAAGCCCTGACGGCGGCCCAGCAGATGGCCGAGCGCCTCGTTCTCTCGCTCCGTTCCCTCGCCGACAGCGTCCCCGGCTCCGACGGCTATGCCCAGTTCCTGCTCGAAGGCGACCGCCGTCCGGGCAAGATCCGCATCGTCCGCTATGGCCAGACGACCGACATCACTCCGAAGAAATGACGATGACGATGGTTGAGATCTCCGCCACGCCCCGCCGTTCCCACCGCCTGCGGTTTCATTCGTCCGGCCTGTCCGGCGCATCTGTGCTGTCCTGCCTCATCAGCGCCGCAGTCGCCGTCTCGCCGCTCGCGGCGGCGAAGGCCGAACCCGCCTTCGGCTCCGACATCGTCGCCGTCAGCCAGCCGCGCCAGGAGATCGCGCTCGGCCTCAACAAGTCGAAGGTGATCGACCTCCCGCGCGACGCGCACGACATCCTCGTCTCCAATCCGCGGGTCGCCGATGCCGTGACGCGGACGGCGCGCCGGATCTACATCTTCGGCAAGCAGGTCGGTCAGACCAACATCTTCGTCTTCGACTCCGCCGGCCGCGAGATCGCCGTTCTCGACCTGCGCATCGAGCGCGACGTCGCCGGTCTCGAATCGACCATCCGCAAATACGTGCCGGACGCCGAGGTCCGGGTCGAGATCCTCAACGACAACATCGTCCTCACCGGCTCGGTCCAGACCCCGCAGGACGCCTCGAAGGCCGTCCGCCTCGCCGAGATCTACCTCAAGGGCGGCGAGGCGACGACCGGCCAGTTCCTCCAGGTCGCCTCGGGCGCCGCCGGCGCGGGCGGCGGTGGCGACGTCGCCTTCGGCCAGGAGAACCGCCAGACGAGCCAGATCGTCAATCTTCTTCAGATCCAGGGCGAGGATCAGGTGACGCTGAAGGTCACCGTTGCCGAGGTCCAGCGTTCGGTCATCAAGCAACTGGGCTTCAACGGCGTGGGGTCGACATCGATCGACGGGATCGACATCGCGTCGGTGGGCGACAATCCCTTCGCCCTCGGCAAGGCGGCCAGTTCCTCAATGCTCTCGGCCGTGGGTGGCATCGGTTCGGGTTCGATCGCGGCACAGCTGAACGCGATGGAGCAGGCCGGCGTGATGAAGACGCTCGCCGAACCCAGTCTCACCGCGATCTCCGGCGAGCAGGCCAGTTTCCGGGTCGGCGGTGAGTTCACGCTGCCGACGGGGCAGGAATATGAAAGAGGGGAGGACGCGAAGTCGGAGTTCAAGGGCTTCGACGCGCAAGGCAATCCCGTTTTCGATACGACGCCGGCCAAACCGGCGACGCGCAAGATCGAGCGCGAGCGGATGGATTACGGCATCGGGCTCGATTTTACCCCCGTCGTCCTGTCGCCCGGTCGCATCAGCCTGAAACTTCGCACGGCGGTCTCCGAGCCGACCTTCGAATCGCCGTTCCACATCGCCGGCGGCGGCGATGGCGGCGTCGGCTCCGTGCAGATCCGCAAGCGTCTCGCCGACACCACCGTCGAGCTTCCCTCCGGCGGCTCCCTCGTCATCGCGGGACTCGTGCGCGACGAGACGCGCCAGGTCATGTCCGGCTATCCCGGTCTGTCGAAGATCCCCGTTCTCGGCACCCTGTTCCGCTCGCGCGACTTCCAGCACTACGAGACCGAACTCGTCATCATCGTGACGCCCTACCTCGTGCGCCCGGTCGCCCGTCAGGCTCTCGCGCGACCGGACGACGGCCTCAACTTCTCGTCCGACGGCGCGTCCAACTTCCTCGGTCGCATCAACCGCGTCTACGGCACGATGGAGACCAAACTTCCCCCCGGCCGCTACCACGGCATTGTCGGCTACATCTACAAATGACCGTGGCCCGAGGAGAGACTGACATGGTCCCGGCACCGATCGCGGCCCGCGCGCCGTTCACCCTCGCCCTTCTCGTCGGCGCCGCGCTGCTCGTCGGCTGCGCCGACCGCCATTCGATCGAGGTCGGCTCCATCCCGGACGACTACCGTTCCCGCCATCCGATCGTCGTGGCCGAATCCGAGAAGACGCTCGACATTCCGATCGTCTCCTCCGAAGTCCGCCTGCCGATCGCCTCCCGCGACCGCGTGGCCGACTTCGCGCGGCGCTTCAAGCGCTCGGGCTCGGCCGCCATCCGCGTGCTCCTGCCGAGCGGATCGGCCAATGCGCCCGCCGCCGAAAGCGCGTCCCAGGGAGTCCTCACCGCGTTGAAGCGCGAAGGGGTCGGATCCTCGCGCGTGCTCGTCCAGTCCTATGACGCGACGGGGCTGCAGGGACCCGCGCCGATCCGCCTCTCCTACGCCACGCTGACCGCCCAGACCGAACCCTGCGGCCGCTGGCCGGAGGATCTCGGTTCGACGCACGAGAACAAGAACTACTTCAACTTCGGCTGCGCCTCCCAGCAGAACCTCGCCGCGCAGATCGCTGATCCGCGCGACCTTCTGGGGCCGCGCGGCGAAGGCGAGATCGACGCGGAGCGTCGCACCGTCGTTCTCGACGACTACCGCCAGGGCCGTGTCACCGCCTCCGACCGGCCGCCCTCCGAAATCACTTACGATCCATGAAGGTCTCGGCGATGATCGACAGACATGCCGCCGCCTCGGGCAGCGACCATCCGGGCGAGGAGCTCGGAGAAAGCAGCGCGGCCATGGAGGCCGTGCGGCCCATCCCGCGCATCTCCATCCAGGCCTTCTGCGAAAGCGAGGCGGTCGCCCGCCAGATCGAGCGCGCTTCCGAGGATCGACGCATGGCCAAGGCCCATGTGCGCGTCCACATGGGCGGCATCCGCGCCGCCGTCGACCATTATTCCGGCGCGCCGACGCCCAACCTCGTCGTCCTCGAATCCCGCTTTCCCGCGCGCGAACTCCTCGCCGAGCTGGAAAGCCTCGCCGATGTCTGCGATCCCGGCTCCAAGGTCGTCATCATCGGTCATCACAACGACATCACCCTCTATCGCGAACTGATCCAGAGCGGCATTTCCGAGTATCTCGTCGCACCCATCGGCATGGCCGATCTCATGGCCGTCATCGGCCGGCTCTTCATGGCGCCGGATGCGGCGCCGCTGGGGCGCAGCCTCGCCTTCGTCGGCGCCAAGGGCGGCGTCGGCTCCTCGACCATCGCGCACAACGTCGCCTGGTCGATTTCCAAGCTGTTCGCCTCCGACGTCCTTCTCGCCGATCTCGATCTGCCCTTCGGAACGGCGAACATCAACTTCGATCAGGATCCCGCGCAAGGTATCGCGGAAGCCGTGTTCTCAGCCGACCGGCTGGACGACGTCTTCCTCGATCGTCTCCTGTCGAAATGCGCCGACCATCTCTCCTTGCTCGCCGCGCCCTCGATCCTCGACCGCACCTACGACTTCGCGGCCGATGCCTTCAGCGCGGTCATCGAGACCGCGCAGCGTTCGACGCCGATCGTCGCCCTCGACGTTCCCCATGTGTGGAACGACTGGACGCGCACGGTCCTTTCGCGGGCCGACGACATCGTCGTCACCGCGACGCCCGACCTCGCCAATCTGCGCAACGCCAAGAACCTCATCGACACCTTGAAGCGCGCGCGGCCGAACGACCGGCCGCCCCGCTTGGTCCTGAACCAGCTCGGCATGCCCAAGCGTCCCGAGATCAGCGCCGAGGAATTCGCCGATCCCCTGGAGATCCAGCCGATCGCCCTGATCGCCTTCGATCCCGGCACCTTCGGCGCGGCCGCCAACAACGGGCGGATGATCGCCGAGACCGACGCCAAGCACGCGAGCATCGAGGCCTTCCACCAGATCGCCTACACCCTGACGGGACGCGGCGAGCCTCGACGCCCCAAGAAGGCGACCTCGAGCCTCTTCGGCAAGTTCCGCCGCAAGTAACGCCCGGCGCCTGTAGTCGGCGGTGTCCGACGACGTGAATGTGAGAAAGCGAGCGAGCGATGTTCGGAAAACGAGGCAGTGGCGGAGCCGGGGAGGGCGGCGCGAAGGTCATGGAGCGTGCGGCGCCCGCGCCCGCGCCCGTCCAGGCATCCGCACCGGCGCCCGCGCCGACGACGCCCAGCACGGCGAGCGCCGCTTCCGCGCCCGCCGAGACGTCGCGCAAGTTCTCCACGGCGCCCACGCCGACGCCCGTCGTCGAGGTTCGCGGCACGCGCGAGCGCGGCGCGACCTATTACGAGACCAAGACGCAGGTCTTCGCCGCGCTGATCGACACGATCGACCTCTCCCAGCTCGCCCGTCTCGACAACGAGAGCGCGCGGGAGGAGATCCGCGACATCGTCAACGACATCATCGCGATCAAGAACTTCGCGATGACCATCGCCGAGCAGGAGGATCTGCTCGCCGACATCTGCAACGACGTCCTCGGCTACGGTCCGCTCGAGCCGCTGCTCGCCCGCGACGACATCGCCGACATCATGGTGAACGGCTCCAAGCAAACCTTCATCGAGGTCGACGGCAAGGTCCTGGAAACCAACATCCGGTTCCGCGACAACCAGCAGCTTCTCAACATCTGCCAGCGCATCGTCAGCCAGGTCGGCCGGCGCGTCGACGAGACCTCGCCCATCTGCGACGCGCGCCTGCCCGACGGCAGCCGCGTCAACGTCATCGCGCCGCCGCTCGCCATCGACGGCGCCGTCCTGACCATCCGCAAGTTCAAGAAAGACAAGCTGACCCTCGATCAGCTGGTCAAGTTCGGCGCGATCTCGCCGGAAGGCGCGACGATCCTCCAGATCATCGGGCGCGTGCGCTGCAACATCGTCATTTCCGGCGGCACGGGTTCCGGCAAGACGACGCTGCTCAACTGCCTGACCCATTACATCGACCGCGACGAGCGCATCATCACCTGCGAGGACTCCGCCGAGCTCCAGCTCCAGCAGCCTCATGTGGTGCGTCTCGAGACGCGCCCGCCCAACATCGAGGGCGAGGGCGAAATCACGATGCGCGATCTCGTCAAGAACTGCCTGCGCATGCGGCCTGAACGCATCATCGTCGGCGAAGTGCGCGGCCCCGAAGTGTTCGACCTCCTCCAGGCGATGAACACCGGCCATGACGGCTCGATGGGCACGATCCACTCGAACTCGCCGCGTGAATGCCTGAACCGCATCGAGTCGATGATCGCCATGGGCGGCTTCACCCTGCCGGCGCGAACGGTCAAGGAGATCATCGTCGGCTCCGTCGACGTCATCATCCAGGCCGCGCGCCTGCGTGACGGCTCGCGTCGCATCACGCACATCACCGAGGTGATCGGCCTCGAAGGCGACGTCATCACGACGCAGGATCTCTTCGTCTACGACATTCTGGGCGAGGATGCTGCGGGCAAGCTCGTGGGCAAGCATCGCTCGACCGGTGTCGGCCGTCCCGCCTTCTGGGACCGCGCTCGCTACTTCAACGAGGAGCAGCGCCTCGCACAGGCCATCGACGCGGCGTCCGACGGGCGAACGGGGCTGTAGCGGCGATGTCCGGCGCGCAACTCCTCATCTTCGTCGTGCTGTGCACGCTCGCGGCGGGCGCGCTCGCCTACGTCTTCCTGCAGCCGCGCATCGCGGCCGAACGCAATGCCGAGGCACGCCTCAACCAGTTCAAGAAGGCCGAGACCGACGGCGCGTCGAAGCGCGTCGCGCGCGATCGCCTGCAGGAGGCCGCCAAGCGCCGCAAGACGATCCAGTCGTCGCTGAAGGAGATCGAGGAGAAGCAGAAGGAGCGCTCCAAGCACACGCTGAAGCCGTCCCTGCGACGCCGCATGGAACAGGCCGGCCTGAAGGTCTCCGGTCGGCAGTTCGTCCTGGGCAGCGCCGGCCTCGGTCTGTTCGGTTTCCTCGGAGCCATCTTCTTCGACCAGGGCCTTCTGGTGGCGCTCGGCATCGCGGTCGTCCTCGCCCTCGCCGTGCCGCGCATCGCCGTCAATATCCTGCGCAAGAAGCGCCAGACGCGGTTCATCGACGAATTGCCGAACGCCATCGATCTCATCGTGCGCGGCGTGAAATCCGGTCTTCCCATCAACGACACGATGCGCATGATCGCGTCCGAAGCCGCGGAACCGGTCCGGTCCGAATTCCAGAAGGTGGTGGAGGCCCAGCAGGTGGGTCTGTCCATGTCCGAAGCCGTCGAACGCCTCTATCAGGACGTTCCGCTGCCGGAGGTGAACTTCTTCGCCATCGTGGTCAGCATCCAGGCGCAAGCCGGCGGCAATCTGTCCGAAGCGCTCGGCAATCTCAGCCGCGTCCTGCGCGAGCGCAAGAAGATGAAAGCCAAGATCCAGGCGATGTCCATGGAGGCGAAGGCGTCCGGAACCATCATCGGCTCGCTGCCGATCGTCGTCGGCACCCTCGTCTACCTCACGACGCCGGACTACATCGGCCTCCTCTTCACCGACCCGACCGGCAACTTCCTTCTCGTGGGCTCCGCCTTCTGGATGATGACGGGCGTTTTCGTCATGCGCCAGATGATCAACTTCGACTTCTAAGGCCGGGTCCGGCGCACAGGCTTGCGCGGCCTGCGCGGCCGCCTCCGACCGGACCGCTCGCGAAAGGCTTCGACATGGAACAGGTTCTGGTCTCCTACGGCCTTTCCGGCCACCTCCTCCTCAGCGGGCTGGTCATGATCGCGGTCTTCACCACCGTGATCACCTTCGCGATGCCGCTTCTGTCGGGCGGCGATCTGAAGAATCGCATGAAGGCGGTGGCGCTGGAGCGCGACGAGATGCGGGCGCGCGAGCGCGCTCGCCTGTCGATCGAAAAGGAGCGCTCGCGCCGCGGCCAGGTCCGCCAGGTCGAGTCGAAGGGACTGGCCAGCGCGGTCGTGGACCGCCTGAACCTAAAGACCGCTCTCGTCGACGAGAAGACGATCGCCAAGCTTCGTGTCGCCGGCTTTCGCGGCCAGCGCCCGCTGACCCTTTTCCTGTTCGCGCGCGTCACCGCGCCGCTCGCCTTCTTCTCGCTGGCCTTGATCTGGATCTTCAGCTTCGGCATCCTGCCCGATGCCGGCACCATGCCGCGCATCTTCATCTGCCTCTGCGCGGCCTATCTCGGCTTCTATGCACCGAACATCTACGTGTCCAACAAGGCCAAGACGCGCAAGCTGTCGATCCAGCGGGCCTGGCCGGATGCGCTCGACCTTCTCCTGATCTGCGTGGAATCGGGCAATTCGATCGAGGGCGCCTTTCGCCGCGTGTCGGACGAGATCGGCATCCAGTCCATTCCCCTGGCTGAAGAACTCGTGCTCCTCTGCGCGGAACTCGCCTATCTCACCGAACGCAAGACCGCCTACGACAATCTCAGCGCCCGGACCGACATGGATGGCGTGCGTGCCGTCTGCACCGCGCTGATTCAGGCCGAGCGATACGGAACGCCGCTCGGCACCGCCTTGCGCGTGCTCTCGCAGGAAAGCCGCGACACGCGCATGAACCTGGCGGAAAAGAAGGCCGCGGCCCTGCCGCCGAAGCTGACCGTGCCGATGATCATCTTCTTCCTGCCCGTCCTCTTCGCCGTCATCATCGGTCCCGCCATCATCCAGGTCATGTCGAGATGAGCGCCCGACGAAGAGCATGACAAAACGGGGAGGACCCTTTCGGAGCCTCCCCGTTCTGTCATGCCAGACGGTCGTGGAATGTCGGGTCCCGATCAGGATCTCGGGGCGGCGCCGTGCTTCGGCGTGTCCTTCTCCTTCAGCATCGACCAGGTGTTCTGCTGGGCGAGCATCTTGCGGAGATAGGCGATGTTGGCGGAGGCGTCCTCCGGGCTGAGTTCGGCCGAGGCGATCGTCGCGGCCTCGTCGAAGCGCCCCTGGAGCCCGACGACGAGCGCGAGGTTCTGTCGGACGCGGCTGTCGGCGTCCGGCGCGGCCGCCGCCCGCTTCAGATAGGTCTCGGCCGAGGCGAGGTCGTTGCCCAAAACGTAGGACATGCCGAGATTGGACAGGATGCTCGGCTCGTTCGGCGCGATGTCGAGCGCCTTTCGATAGAGGGCTCGCGCCGGCTCCTGCCGGCCGAGCTGGTCGAGGATCGCTCCTTCCGCCGACAGAAGCCGCCAATCCGGATTGTCCGGCGTCTGCGCCCGCTGCACGGTTTCCAGGGCCTTCTCCAACTCGCCCGCAGCCGCGAGCGCCTTGCCGTAGGAGGACAGGACGTCCCGATCCCGGGGATGGGCGATGGCCACCTGCTGCATCACGGCCAGCGACTGGTCGTTGCGCCCGGTCATCTGCAGGGCGGAGGCGAAGGCGAGCCCGGTCGCCTTGTCCTTGGGGTCGCGATCGTAGGCCGCGCCGTAGGTGCGCACGGCACCGGCGAGCTCGCTCGTCGTCATCCGGTCGAGCGAGCGCGTCGCCGCGGGCCGGGCGATCGAGCCCGTCGTCATCTTCGACGTCTGCGCGCAGCCGGACAGGCCGAGGACCGCGCCGGCGGCGGCGAAGAGGAATCCGGCTCGCAACCCTACCGAGACTCCGCGGACCGTGATGGACATGCCGGTTCCTTCCCAGGACGCTGGTCGCGCGAACAAAGGGGACCGCGCGGTGTCTTGACCGAGGCCGACAATATTTCGTTAACCCTAACGAGCGGTTAATGACCGCCCGTCCGCCACCTGCCGAAAGCCGCGACCCATGAGCTCTGCTTCCATCGACGCCACCGACACCGCGATCCGCCCGATCTGGGCGACGGGCCGGGATGGACTGGACGCGCTGCCCGAGCCCGCGCGGAGCTGGGCAGCCGCGACCCGGTTCAAGGCGGCGGCGGGCGAGGTCCTGCTTGTGCCGGGCAACGGCGGAGCACTGGCCGGCGCCGTCCTTGGCCTCGGCGCGGAGGCCGACACGCCGGCGCGCGCGCTTCTGTCCGGCGCCCTCGGCCGAACGCTTCCCGACGGTGACTGGCGTTTCGAGGGGCCGGTGACGCTCGATCCCGAACTGTCCGCGCTCGCCGTCCGTCTCGGCGCCTATCGCTTCGACCGCTATCGATCGAAGCCGGACGCCGCCGCGATGCTTCGCGTCCTCACCGACGCTGCCGCAGATGCGCGTGCCGAGCGTCTCGCCGCCGCCGTGTTCCTGACGCGCGATCTCATCAACACGCCCGCCAACGACATGGGCCCCGACGCGATCGAGGAGGCGGTCCGCCGCCTCGGCGCCGAATTCGCCGCGACCGTCACGTCCGTCGTCGGCGACGATCTTCTCTCCGGGAATTTCCCGATGATCCATGCGGTCGGCCGTGCCAGCGCCGTGGCGCCGCGCCTCGTCGAGCTGATCTGGGGCCGCGAGGACGCGCCGCGCGTGACGCTGGTCGGCAAGGGCGTCGCCTTCGACACGGGCGGCCTCGACATCAAGCCCTCGTCCGGCATGCTCCTCATGAAGAAGGACATGGGCGGTGCGGCGAACGTTCTCGGCCTCGCCCGCGCCATCATGGCCTCGGGCCTCCACCTGCGCCTTCGCGTCCTTGTGCCGGCGGTGGAGAACGCCATCTCCGGCAATGCCTTCCGCCCGAGCGACATCCTGAGGAGCCGGAGCGGCAGGACGGTGGAGATCGGCAACACCGACGCGGAGGGGCGCCTGATCCTCGCCGATGCCCTGACGCTGGCCGACGAGGAAGCCCCCGAACTCCTCATCGACATGGCGACGCTGACGGGCGCGGCGCGCGTGGCGCTCGGTCCGGAGCTTCCCCCCTTCTTCACCGACGACGAGCGCTTCGCGCAGGATCTCGCGGAGGCCGCCGTTCGGACGGCCGATCCGCTCTGGCGCCTCCCGCTCCACAAGCCCTACGCGCGCGGTCTCGCCTCCAAGATCGCCGACGTCAACAACGTCACGCCGGACGGCTTCGCCGGCGCGGTGACGGCGGCGCTCTTCCTCCAGGGCTTCGTGGAGAAGGCGGCGAGCTGGACCCATCTCGACGTCTATGGCTGGCGCCCGCAGCCCGCGCCGATCGGTCCCGTCGGCGGGGAGGCGCAAGGCATCCGCGCGCTCTTCTCCGTCATCGAGGCGCGCTATGCGCCGATGGGGTGAAACTTCTCCGTCGCTCGGCTATGGATGGAAACGGGTCCGTAATGACGGCGGTTTCACATGGGTATCGAGCTCCGGCCCGCGCAGGCGCTCCGGCTACTTCACCAGACGGCGCTGCTGCAGGCGCGGGACGACGAGCATGATCTCACCGTGCGCCAGACGGCGATCCTCCTCACCATCTATCTCGAGGCGCCGCCCCACACCGTGCGCGGTCTCGCCGCGCGTCTCAACGTGACCAAGCCCGTGATCACCCGCGCGCTGGACACGATGGGCGGGCTCGAACTCCTGGAGCGCCGCCGCGATCCCGCCGACAAGCGCAACGTCCTCGTGCGCCGCACCGTGAAGGGCAGCCTGCACGTCTCGCGAATGGCCGACCGCTTGGTCGAGCAGGCCGGAGCCCTACAGCCATGACCGTGCCACTCGACAAGCGCCTGAACGCATTTCGCCCCGATCTCGCCGATGCGCGGCTGAAGGGTCAGGTCGAGGCCGATCGCTTCGTGGAGGGGCGACTGGAAGCCGTGGTCGAGCCGATCGCTCCCCTGCGTCGCCAGCCGCGCCCCGATGCGCCGCTCGAGACCGAGGCGCTGTTCGGCGAGACGGTGCGGGTCTTCGAGACGGACGAGGAGGGCTGGTCCTACGTCCAGCTCCAGTCGGACCGCTATGTCGGCTACATGCCGACGACGGCGCTCGGACCCCTGCCGGGAGCGCCGACGCACCGGGTCCGCGTGCCGCGAACGCTTCTCTTTCCGGGCCCCGACATCAAGCTGCCGCCGCTCGCGGGACTGCCCATGGGCGCGCGGATCGTGGCCTTCGGGACGGCGGCGGATCGCAATGCCCGCTATGTCGTGACGCATCCGGCCGGCGCGATCGTCGAGCAGCATCTGGCCGGTCTCGGCGAGACCGAAGCGGACTTCGTCGCGGTCGCCGAACGCTTTCTCGGCACGCCCTATCTCTGGGGCGGCAAGTCGACGCTCGGCGTGGACTGCTCCGGCCTCGTCCAGGTCGCCCTCGCCATGGCCGGCATCGCCGCGCCCCGCGACACCGACCTTCAGGAGCAGGGTCTCGGCACGCGGCTGGCCGACATCGAGCCCCTGGCGCGCGGCGACCTCGTCTTCTGGAAGGGCCATGTCGGCATCATGCGGGACGGCGCGACCCTTCTCCATGCCAACGCCCACCACATGATGACGGCGGTGGAGCCTCTGGCCGACGCCGTCGCGCGGGCAGAGGCGAAAGGCTCGGCGGTGACGAGCGTCCGACGGCTGAAGCGCTGATCGACGTCGCCGTCGCCGGTCCATAGATCGCTGCCGGAGCCGCAGGAGCATATCTCCGGCGCCTTCGCCCTCGTCGTCCGCGATGTCGGCTGCTCCGGCGCGGCCATCCGGTTCGGGTGCTCGTCCGGATCAGGCCGGCTCTGTCTCGATCCCGGCCGCCGACAGATCCTTGAACCCGCCGATATTGTAGACCGAGTCGTAGCCGAGGGCCTTCAGCGTCTGGCCCGCACTGGCGGCTCGTGCGCCGGCGGCGCAATGGACGAGGATCGTCTTCGCCGGGGAGAAGACGGGATCATGCTCGGCGCTCCGGGGGTCCGCGCGGTCGGCCAGCCTCGATTTCGGGATGTTCAACGCGGCCTTCAGCTTGCCGGTCTGCAGGAGTTCGGCCGGTTCGCGCACGTCCAGCACGAGGACGTCGCCTTCGGCGATGCGGGCGCGGGCTTCGCTCGGCGAAAGCTTCGGCACTACGATCTCTGCGGTCATGACGATCCTCTCGACACAGGTTTCAGCGGCTCGGCTCGGCGCTTCGGCGCGCCGTGGGGGATATCGGACGCGGGGGCTGCCGGGGCCTCGGGTTCGAGGTCGCAGGCATCGGACCGAACGGATCCGGCAGGACGCATCCGATACCCCGGCACGACGCTTCAGTATCCCGCCCGACGGTCCACCAGATGTTGCAGCGGCTCTCCCCGCTCGCAAGCCTCGATCTGACGCGCGATGAGCGGAACGAGCGCATCCGGGTCGGAACTCGCGGCGGCATGGGGCGTGACGAAGACGCGGGGATGACGCCAGAGGGGGCTCGATGCCGGGAGGGGCTCCGTCTCGAAGACGTCCAGCGAAGCCTCCAGCAGCGTGCCGCTTTCCAGCGCGGCGAGAATGTCCGCCTCCACCTGCAGCGCGCCGCGCCCGGCATTGATGAGGACGGGGCCCCCGAGCGGCGACGTGCGCTTCAGCCGGGCGAGGAGACCGGCATCGAGAATGCCGGTCGTTGCCGGCGTGTTCGGGAGAAGGACGACGAGGATGTCGGTCATGCCGAGGAAATCCGTCAGTTCCTCGTCTCCGGCCAAGCAGACGACGCCGGGAAGTTCCTTTCTCGTTCGCGACCATCCCGCGAGCTTGAAGCCGAAGAATTTCAGCTTTTCCGCGGCGTCGCGTCCGAGTTCGCCGAGGCCCATGATGCCGACGGTGAGCGCGGAGGCGGCCGGCTGAACCCGCTCGTTCCACTGGCCGAGCGCCTGCTGCGCGCGATAGGCGAAGCCGCGGCGCAGATGGTCGAGCACGCGCCAGACGACATATTCGCTCATTCGACCGGTCAGATCCTCGGCGACGATGCGCGCGATCGGAACGTCCGGCAGAGTCTGGTCGCGCAGGATGTGATCGACGCCCGCTCCGATGGAGAAGATCGCCTGGAGGTTCGGCAGGCTCGCCAGGAGTCCCTCCGGCTGCTTCCAGACGACGGCATAGCGGATTTCGCCGTCCTTGGCGCTCGCGGGCTCCGTGACGATCCGCCGGTCCGGCAGGGCGCTTTGGAGCGCGTCCAGCCAAGCGGTGGAGGAATAGCCCGAGATCGAGAGAAGAACGCTCAAAGCGCGCGCTCCACCGCGATGTCGGCGCGAAGCGACGCGGCGTGCGCCCGGCCCAGTCGGGCGAACCAGTGCGTGCAGGCGATGAGGAAGCCGTTCTCGCAGCGGCCCGCATCGACGGCTTCGATCAGCGCATCGACGGGCGCGAGGATCGGTCTGATGTCCTCGTGCTCGTCGGCGAGCCCAGCCCGATCGGCGAGATCGGAGGCATCGACGAGCGCGAGGAAGACGATCGCGTATTCGTCGGTGAGACCGGGCGATGCCATCATGGTGAAGCAGCGCTCGATCGCCAGCGCTTCCAGTCCCGTCTCCTCCTTCAGTTCGCGCGCAGCCCCGGCATCGGCCGGCTCGCCCTCGTCGATCAACCCGGCCGGGAGTTCGATGGCGGCGGCGTTCGGCGTCTTCAAAGCGGCGCCGATGCGGAACTGCCGGAGCACCACGATCGCGTCCAGCACGGGATCGTAGGGCACGACGATCGCGACCGAGCCGGTCGACAGGATCTCGCGGGACAGAGGGCCGACCTCGCGCGTGCCGTCGATCGAGCGATGGGTGAGCGTCATCCGCTCGAAGGGACGGAAGCCG
Organism: Aureimonas sp. Leaf454; assembly: GCF_001424685.1. GTDB lineage: Bacteria > Pseudomonadota > Alphaproteobacteria > Rhizobiales > Rhizobiaceae > Plantimonas. Next base: position 178,750 of record NZ_LMQT01000023.1, on the reverse strand, counting down.
TCGTGCAGCCGCTCGCGCCGGATCGGCCCGAGGTCGAGCGGCTGGTCGGCGAGGGCGTCGCGGTAATGGCTGTCTCTCATTGCGATACGATTCCCGCCGGCGCTGTCTCGATGTTGAAGGCGGCGGCCATCAGCGCCTTCGTGTAGTCGGTCTTCGGCCGCTCGAAGATCTCGGTGGACGGCCCGCGTTCGACCACCTGCCCGTTGCGCATCACGATGACCTCGTTGGCCAGAGCGCGCACCACGCGCAGATCGTGGCTGATGAAGAGATAGGCGAGGTCGTGCTTCTTCTGCAGATCGCGCAGGAGGTCGACGACCTGCGCCTGCACGCTCATGTCCAGCGCGGAGGTCGGCTCGTCCAGCATGACGAAGCGCGGGTTGAGAACCATGGCGCGGGCGATGGCGACGCGCTGTCGCTGGCCGCCGGAGAATTCGTGCGGATAGCGGAACCGTGTCTGCGGATCGAGCCCGACCTCGCCGAGCGCGGAGACCACTCTTTCGTCGCGCGCATCCGCGGAGAGCTTGGGCTCGTGCACCGCGAGGCCCTCGCCGATGATGTCGGCGATCGACATGCGCGGCGAGAGGGAGCCGAACGGGTCCTGGAACACGATCTGGATTCGTTTGCGAAGGGGCCGCATCGCCTTGAACGAGAGCTGGTCGATCCGTTCGCCCTCGAACGTGATCGCGCCCTTCGAGGAGATCATGCGGCACAGCGCGAGGCCGAGCGTGGTCTTGCCCGAGCCGGATTCGCCGACGACGCCGACCGTCTGGCCGGCGCGAAGCTCCAGATCGACGCCGTCGACCGCTTTCACATGGTCGCTCACCTTCCGGAAGAGACCGCTGCGGATCGGAAACCAGACCTTCACGTCCTTCGCTTCCATGACCAGCGGCGCATTGACGTTGGCCGGCGGCGGTGCGCCGCGAGGCTCGGCGGCGAGGAGATGGCGCGTGTAGTGATGCTGCGGATTCTGGAAGATCTCCTCGGTCGATCCGGTCTCGACGATCTCGCCGCGATACATGACGCAGACGCGGTCCGCGATCTTGCGCACGATGCCGAGGTCGTGGGTGATGAAGAGCAGCGCCATGCCGCGCTTCTGCTGCTGGACCTTCAGAAGCTCGAGGATCTGGGCCTGGACCGTCACGTCGAGCGCGGTCGTCGGTTCGTCGGCGATCAGGAGATCGGGCTCGTTGGCGAGCGCCATCGCGATCATCACGCGCTGGCGCTGGCCGCCGGAGAGCTGGTGCGGATAGGCGCCCAGGCGCTTTTCCGGATCGCGGATGCCGACCTGATGCAGGAGTTCCAGCGTGCGCCGCCGCGCTTCGTCCGTGGACACGCCGCGATGGAGCTTCAAGACCTCTCCGACCTGCCGCTCGATCGTGTGCAGCGGATTGAGCGACGACATCGGCTCCTGGAAGATCATCGAGATCTTGTTGCCGCGCACCCGGCGAAGATCCCGCTCGTCGTCGTCGATGAGGTTCTCGCCGCGATAGTAGACCGCGCCGCCGGGATGGCTGGCGGCGGGATAGGGCAGGAGCTTCAGGATCGACAGCGCCGAGACGGACTTGCCCGATCCGGACTCGCCGACCAGCGCGACCGTCTCGCCGGCGCCGACCGTGAAGGAGACGCCCTTGACGGCGACGGTCGTCCGGCCGCCCTGCGTGAAGGCGACCTGCAGACCCTCGACCGACAGGAGCGGGCGATCGGAAGAGGCGGAGGGCGTGGATGCGAGCGCGCTCAAGCGGGAACTCCGTCGGATGGGCGCGGCGTCGCGCGGCTTCGGGCATGTGCGTGGCCCCGATCATCGGCGCCGTGCCGATGGTCGCCAGGACCCGGTTCATGCCCATGGTCGTGTCCGTGGGCTTGGCCGTGTCCATGACGATGGTGATCGCCGGCGGCATGGCCGTGACCATGTTCCATCGGGTCGAGACCGAGATCGGCGCAGGTCTCCCACTCGGCTTCCACCGTGGCGTGCTCGATGGAGAAGCGTGCCGCGAGCAGGCGCTTCACCGCCGTCACGGTCTCATGGCTGTCGGCCTGCGGCGACAGCCGGACGTGAAGCGTCGCCGCGCGTCGCTTCGAGGTGAGGGCCCAGCAATGGACGTGGTGGACGTCCTCGACGCCGGCCACCTCTGCCGCAAGGGTCGCCGCGATGGTCGTCCCCTCGACGCCCGTGGGCGTACCTTCGAGCAGGATATGGGCGGAGTCGCGCACGAGACGGCCGGCATTGCCGAGGATCAATACGGCGACGAGGACCGAGAGGATCGGGTCGATCGGCATCCAGCCCGTCCACAGGATCACGAGCGACGCCGCGATGGCCGCGACCGAGCCGAGGAGATCGCCCATGACGTGAAGGAGCGCGCCGCGCAGGTTGAGGTCGTCCTTGTCGCCGCCGTGCAGGACGAAGAAGCTCGCGATGTTGACGACCAGTCCGCCCACGGCGACGACGAGCATGGGGCCGCCCATCACCTCGACCGGCGCCGCGATGCGCCGGATCGCCTCGTAGAGGATGATGCCGGCCACGCCGAAGAGGACGAGCCCGTTGGAATAGGCGACGAGGATCTGGAAGCGGCCGTAGCCATAGCTCCGCCGCGCATCCGCCGGTCGCCGCGACAGCCGGATCGCGAAGACCGCGAGGGCCAGCCCCGCGAAATCGATGAACATGTGCCCGGCATCGGCAAGCAGCGCCAGCGAGCCCGAGAACAGCCCGCCCGCGATCTCCGCCAGCATGAACGTGCCGGTCAGCACCGCCGCGAAGAGGATGCGCCTCTCGCTGGCATGGCCGGCATGGTCGTGGTCGTGGCCGCCGGGGCCATGGTCGTGGGAGTGTCCGGCGTGATCGTGAGTGGTCATGACCATTCACCCCGTTTGTCGACAGCCTCGATATCGATGCGCCGCAATTCTGCAGGCATTCGCCGTCGTCTGTCGGATGAGAGGATCGCGATGCCGCCGGAGAGAAGGGCTGTCGCGATATGGATGGCGTCAGGCAACTTGCCCCCGAACGTCGCCTTGATCTGCGCGCTTTTCCGCGGGACCGACCGATCGATGGGAACGGTCTGAATCATGATCGGGTCTGCGAGCAGCGTTTCGCAGACCTGCAGCAGCCGGGTCGATTGCGCCTGCAGCGGACCGACCAGAACTTCCGCCGGCGTCAGTTCGCTCGTCACCAACCGCGAGGCTTCGTCGCGACCGCCTGCAAAGAGCTCTCTCAGCCCTGCATGTCCTTCTTCCACAAGACGAATGACTGCGTTCGTGTCGACGTAGACCGAAGCCATCAGTCCCACTCGTCTCGCAAGGCTCGAATGCGGTCGACCGACTCGCCGTCCGCGATCGGTTTGAAATCCGGAGAGGCGTGATAGGCTTTGATCATCTCCATGACGCTGGCCCAGCGGGTTTGCCGATCTCCATCGAGAGAAATCGGACCAGGGAGCGCGGCAAGGTCTGCTGCCGAATGATTATCGGCTTGGCTTTGGGGCGAGTCGGATCGGCGGTTGCTCATGATCCCACCCTACCGGAAACTCTTCCTCGGATCGAACGCATCTCGCACCGCTTCCCCGACGAAGACCAGGAGCGACAGCATCAGCGACAGCACCACGAAGCCCGATATGCCGAGCCAGGGCGCCTGAAGGTTGTTCTTGCCCTGCTGAAGAAGCTCGCCGAGGGACGGGCTGCCGGGCGGCAGGCCGAAGCCGAGAAAGTCGAGCGAGGTGAGCGTCGTGATCGAGCCGTTGAGAATGAAAGGCAGGAAGGTCAGCGTCGCGACCATCGCGTTCGGCAGGAGATGGCGGACCATGATCGTCCAGTCGCCGACGCCGAGCGAGCGCGCGGCGTTGACATATTCGAAGTTGCGCGCCCGCAGGAATTCGGCGCGCACCACGCCGACGAAGGCGACCCAGGAAAAGAGGAGCATGATCCCGAGCAGGATCCAGAAGCCCGGCGGCAGGATCGCGGCGATGATGAGGAGAAGGTAGAGCACCGGGATCGAGGACCAGATCTCGATGAAGCGCTGGAAGAGAAGATCCACCCACCCGCCGAAATAGCCCTGCACCGCGCCCGCGAAGACGCCGATGACGGCGGAGAGGCCCGTCAGGATCAACCCGAACAGGACCGAGATCCGGAATCCGTAGATCAGCCGCGCGAGCACGTCGCGCGCCTGGTCGTCCGTGCCGAGCCAGTTGTAGTTGCCGTAGGTGCAGTTGGGATCGGCGACCCCTTGGGGATAGCGGACGCAAAGCTCCTCCTTGGTGAAGGTCCAGGAGGGCGCGGAGGGCGCGGGCGTCGGAATCTCGTTGTTGACGGTGCGATAAGAATAGCGGATCGGCGGCCAGATCATCCAGCCGTTCGCGGTGATCTCCTCCTGCACGAACGGATCGCGGTAGTTCGTCACCGGCAGGAAGCCCCCGAAGACCTCTTCCGGGTAGTCGACGAAGAGCGGAGCGTAATACTCGCCCTTGTAGGACACGATCAGCGGCCTGTCGTTGGCGACGACCTCAGCGAACATCGTGACCACGAAGAGAACGAGGAAGATCCAGAAGGACCAGAGCCCCCGCCGGTTGGCCTTGAAGTTCTGGAGGCGTCGCTGGTTGATCGGCGACAGGCGCGAGCGCACGACCTGTGCCGCCGGCGCCATCTGCGCGATGCCGGACGTATCGGCGCGGGCATCCTGCCGGGCTTCGGCCGCTTCGGGCACGCGCTCCTTCGGCGCGCTCGCGTCCAGGGCGTGCGGATCGCGTGTGCCGTCCATCAGACGTCCCTCCGCTCGAAGTCGATGCGCGGATCGATCCAGGTGTAGGTGAGGTCGGAGAGCAGCGTCGTCACGAGTCCGAGCAGCGAGAAGATGTAGAGCGTCGCGAACACGACGGGATAGTCGCGCTTGTAGATGCTCTCGAAGCCGAGGAGACCGAGGCCGTCCAGCGAGAAGATCGTCTCGATCAGGAGCGAGCCCGCGAAGAAGGCGGAGATGAAGGCGCCGGGAAAGCCCGCCACGATGATCAGCATCGCGTTGCGGAAGACGTGCCCGTAGAGCACGCGGTTTTCGGTCAGTCCCTTGGCGCGTGCCGTGGTCACGTACTGCTTGCGGATCTCGTCGAGGAAGGAGTTCTTCGTGAGCAGCGTCGTCGTCGCGAAGGCCGAGAGCGAGAGAGCGATGAGCGGCAGCGTCAAATGCCAGAAATAGTCGGCGATCTTCTGCGGCCAGGACATCTCGGCAAAATTGTCCGAGGTGAGGCCGCGCAGCGGGAACAGGTCGTAGAACGAGCCGCCCGCGAAGAGGACAATGAGAAGGATCGCGAATAGAAAGCCCGGAATCGCATAGGCGACGATGATGATGCCCGACGTCCAGGTGTCGAAGGTCGATCCGTCCTTCAGGGCCTTGCGGATGCCGAGCGGGATCGAGATGCCGTAGGAGAGGAGCGTGATCCAGAGCCCGAGCGAGATCGAGACCGGCATCTTTTCCAGGATGAGGTCGATCACCGAGACCGAGCGGAAATAGCTCTCGCCGAAGTCGAAGCGGATGTAGTTCCACATCATCAGGCCGAAGCGCTCGAGCGGCGGCTTGTCGAAGCCGAACTGCTTCTCCAGCCGCTCGATGAAGGCGGGATCCAGCCCCTGCGCGCCGCGATAGCCGGTGGATTCGCCCCCTTGCGCCCCCGCCGCGAAATCCGACGAGCCGCCGCCGACCCGGTCCGCGCCCGAGCCGCCTTGCCCCTGCAGGTTCGCGATGACCTGTTCCACCGGACCGCCCGGCGCGAACTGGATGACGGCAAAGGAGATCGCCATGATGCCGATCAGCGTCGGGATCATCAGGAGCAATCTTCGGAGGATATAGGCGCCCATGGGCCTCCCGTCGTCGTCGCATCGTATCACCGCCCGGCGGGCGGCACGGGATCAGGCCCGGCCGATCGCCTTGGCCCGTGCCTCGTCGTACCACCAGAGTGATTCGACGGGGAAGCCATAGTCGGGTTTCGGCTCCTTGAAGCCGAAGAGGTCCCAATAGGCAACGCGGTGCATGTCCGCATTGATGTTCGGGATCCAGTCGAGCCGGGCGCGCAGCACCCGGTCGAGGCAGAGAATGGCGGTGGTCAGGTCCGCGCGCGTCGTGGCCTCTCCGACCTTGGCGATGATGGCATCCACGGCGGGATCGGCGATGCCGGGGAAGTTGTAGGACCCCGGCACGTTCCGGGCGCGGCTGCCGAAGAACAGGCCGAGTCCCTCGCGCGTCGGCGTCGCGCCGAGCGAGAAGGCGGCGAGAATCATGTCGTAGTCGAAGCGCTGCTGCCGGTCCTGATACTGCGCCTCGTCCACCAGCCGGAAGCTCGCATCGACTCCGATCCGCCGCAGCGTGTCGAAGAACTTGCCGTAGACGCGCTGCTGCTCGGCGCCGTTGATCATGTATTCCAGCCGGAACGGCTCGCCCTTGCCATTGACGAGACCCGAGCCCTGCCGCGTCCATCCCGCCTCGTCGAAGAGCTTCACGGCCTCGCGCAGGAGCCTGCGGTCGTTGCCGGTCCCGTCCGAGACCGGCTGGACCCAGACGTCCCCGAAGACCCCCTCGGGCACCTGCCCGCGCAGGGGTTCGAGGATCGCGAGTTCCGCCTCGGACGGCCGGCCCGCCGCCTTGTAGGGCGAGCCCTCGAAGGGCGAATCCGAATGGGTGCGCAGTCCGAAGAGAATGTTCTGGTTCGTCCATTCGAAGTCGAAGCAGAGATTGATCGCACGGCGCACGCGCGGATCGGCGAAGCGCTCCCGACGCTGGTTCAGCGCCCAGCACTGGAACTTCGGCCGCGTTTCCACCGGGAATTCGCGCTTGATCACGTGGCCGGCCGCGACGGCGGGAAAATCGTACTCGACGGCCCAGGACCGCGTGGTGAACTCCTCGCGGAAGGTGATCTCGCCCTTCTTGAAGGCCTCGAGCGCGGGTTGGCGGTCGCGAAAGAAGTCGATGCGGATGGTTTGGAAATGATCGAGCCCGCGCGCGAACGCCAGGTCCTTCGCCCAGTAGTCCTCGCGCTTCTCGTATTCGATGAAGCGTCCGACCTCCATGCGCCCGATCCGCCGCCCGCCGCTGCCGGGAATGACGTCGAGGCCTGTGCGCTCGAAGGGACGATCGGCGAAGAACGCTTCCGGCACGACGGGAAGTCCGAAGGCCTCCAGCGTCTCCTGATAGGTCTGCTTCCCCGAAAAGGTCAGCCGAAAGGTCTGCGCATCGACGGCGACCGCTTCGGTCATTTCCCGCAGCGAGACGGCGATGGAGGGATGCCCCTTCTCCTTCAGCGTCCGGTAGGTGAAGGCGACGTCCCCGGCCGTTACCGGCGCGCCGTCCGAAAATCTGGCCTCCGGCCGCAGCGCGAAGGTGAAGACGTTGCGGTCGGCGGAGATCTCGACCGTCGAGGCGAGCGCGCCGTAGAGACTGTCCGGCTCGTCCAGCGAGGAGACCATGAGCCCGTCATAGAGGCTTTCGATCCGGGGCGGCGCATTGCCTTGGAGGATGAAGGTGTTCAGCGTGTCGAAGGTCTGCGGCGACTGGTTCAGAATCCAGTTCGGCACGGAATAGTTCATCCGTCCGCCCTGCGGCGCCTCCGGCGTCGCATAGTCGAAGGCCTGGAAGTTCGCGGGATATTTCAGGTCGCCGAAGGCCGAGAGCCCGTGCAGCGGCGTGTCGGTCGCAACGTCCGCGAAGGCCCGGAGGGGCAGGGCCGATGCGAGGCCGGCCGCGCCGAGCCCCTGGAGAAGTCGCCGGCGGGTGAGGCGGGAAAGAGCCGTGCTCATTGCTGCGCCGGCACCTTCGCCGCCTTGGCTTCGTCCCACCACCAGATCGTCGGCCAGCCGTCCGAAAACTCCGGAAGCTCGGGGTGCGAGAAGCGGTCCCAGTAGGCGACGCGCTCGTCCTTGGGAACATAGGACGGTATGATGTACTGGTTCGCCATGAGAACGCGGTCGAGCGCCCGCGTGGCGGCGACGAGCGTGTCGCGGTCCTTGGCCTGCACCACCTGGCGCACCAGTTCGTCGACGGCGGGATCCTTGATCCCGGCGTAGTTCTGGGAGGCCGGCTTGTCCGCCGCGGCGGAACCGAAATAGTCGTATTGCTCGTTGCCCGGCGAGAGCGACTGGGCGAGGCCGCTGTAGATCATGTCGTAGTCGCGTGCCCGGATGCGGTTGATGTATTGCGAGGGATCGACCGGCCGGATGCGCATCTCGACGCCGATGCGCTTCAGGCTCTCCTGATACTGCGCGACGACGCCCGACAGCCCGTCGCCGTTGAGGAGGATTTCGAAGGACAGGGGCTCGCCCGTCGCGGCGTTCACCATGCGCCCGCCGCGCTGCTCGTAGCCTGCCTGCTTCAGAAGCCTCACGGCCTCGCGCAGATTGTCGCGGATCCGGGCATTGTCGCCGCTGACCGGGTTGACGGCCGGTCCGGCGAAGGCGGTCTCCGGGATCTGCCCGCGCAACGGCTCCAGGATGGCGAGCTCAACCGGGGAGGGCGTTCCGGTCGCGGCGAGTTCGGTGTTGAAGAACCAGGAGTTCGGGCGGACATACTCGCCGAAGAACAGCGTACGCTGCATCGTCTCGAAATCGAGCGCGAAGTTCAACGCGCGGCGAAGGTCGGCATTCTGGAAGAGCGGGCGGCGCAGGTTCGGCACGAAGCCGACCATCAGGCCCGAGGAACGATAGCTGTTCTCGAAGCGCGCCTGCTTCACCCAGCCGTTGCGCACGGCCGGAAAGTCGTAGCCCGTCGCCCAGCGCGACGCCTTGTTCTCGCTCCAGAAGTCGAACTGGTTCGCCTTGAAGGCCTCGAAGGCGACCGTGTCGTCACGGAAGTAGATGTAATCGATCCGGTCGAAATTGTACTGGCCGATGTTGATCGGCAGGTCCGCGCCCCACCAGTCCTTCACGCGCTCGTAGGAGATGCCGCGTCCCGTCGAGGAGGAGGCGATTGTGTAGGGACCGGAGCCGAGCGGCGCTTCCAGCGTCGTCTCCGCGATGTCGCGCTGTCGCCCGTTCGAATCCTTGCCGGTCCACCAGTGCTTCGGCAGCACGAGAAGCTGGCCGACGATGTTGGGAAGCTCGCGATTGTTCTTCTCGTCGAAGGTGAAGGTCACCTCGTTCTCGGCCGTCGCCGCGGCCTCGACGACGTGGCGGTAATAGAAACCTTGGCTCGCATTGACCTCCTTCAGCGACCGGAAGCTCCAGATCACGTCGTCGGGCGTGATCGGTTGTCCGTCGTGCCAGCGCGCCTTGGGGTTGATGCGATAGGTCACGGACGAGAAGTCGGGCGGAAACGAGACGGCATCGGCGATCCGCCCGTAATTCGTCGAGGTCTCGTCCATGGTGGGCGAAGCCAGCGTCTCGTAGATGAGCCCGAGCCCTTCCACGACGTCGCCCTTGGAGACGATGGGATTGAAGCTGTCGAAGCTCCCGATGGCGTCCAGTCGGATCCGTCCACCCTTCGGCGCCTGCGGGTTGACATAGTCGAGATGCGGAAAGCCCTCGCGGTATTTCAGCTCTCCGAGAAGCGACGAGCCGATCCGCCAGTCCCGCGTGGCGGCGGTCGCCGGCGCCGCCGGTGCGATCGGGACGGGCGCGGTCGCTGACGCTGACGCCGGCTCGCTCCCTGGAGGCGCGGGCGGGGTCGCGGCGGGAGCCCCCTGGACCGTGGTCGCCGTCTGGCTGTCCTGCGCCGTGGCCGGCAGAGCCGAGACGCCCGCCATCAAGATGGCGAGGGCGGGAACGAGGCGGCGCGCGATGGGCGTCAAGGAGAACCTCCGATGCGGTGGACGTCGATATCCACGCTTTGTTCGAGACTGTGGCCTTCGTTCGGCGCAGGAACGAGCATGACGAAGTCTTAACCGCCGCAGCACCCATGTCCAACGGTGGAACCGGACCGGCCTATCACGATCCCGAAGGTCCGTGAGCACGCGGTCGACGGGACCCGGATGCGAAAAGGGCTCCGGCCTTGCGGCGGAGCCCTCGTCGTTTCAGCCTGGATCGTCCGCTTACTGCGGTCCGCCTGCGCCCGTCTCGTCGTAGCTGCGCAGGAACGCGATGACGTTGGCGATGTCCTCGGGCTTCTTCAGGCCGGGGAAAGCCATCTTGGTGCCGGGCACTTCGGCCTTGGGGTTGGCAAGCCAAGCGGTCAGCGTGGCGTCGTCCCAGGTCGGATGGGCGCCGGCATAGGCCTTGAGGGCCGGGGAGAAGGCGTAGCCTTCCACCGAGGCGACGGCCTCGCCGTAGATTCCATTCAACTCGGGGCCGATCTTGTTGGCGGCGTTCGGGCCGACGGCATGGCAGGCCTGGCACTTCTTGAAGACCTGAGCGCCGGCCTTGGCGTCCCCGGCGCTGGCGACCTCCGTCGCGGCGGGAGCGGCGGGCGTCACCGCGCCCTGCTGCTGCGGAGCGGCGGGAGCCGGCGCAGCCGGAGCGGGTGCTGCAGCCGGTGCGGCGGGTGCGGGTGCTGCAGCCGGAGCCGCCGGGGCAGGAGCCGCCGGGGCCGGCGCGGCGGGTGCTGCCGCAGGAGCCGCCGGAGCCGCGCCTTCGGCCGCCGCTGCGGCGGGAGCCGGCGTGGCGGGCGTGTTCGCCGGCGTCGGGCCGGAACCTTCGGTCGTGGTCTCCGCGCCCGAAGCCGGTGCGGCCGGGGCGTCGGCCGGCGCGGTCGCGGCCGGTGCGGCGTCGGCGCTCGCGGCAGCCGGCTCGGCGGCCGCCGTCGGCTCTGGCAGCGGCGGCGGGCTGTCCGAAAGCGTGCGCAGATAGGCGAGAAGATCGGCGCGGCCCTGCGGGTCCTTGATGCCGGCAAAGCCCATGGCGGTGCCCGCGACATACTGCTTGGGCGCCTTCAGGAAGCCGTAGAGGTGGTCGTAGTCCCACTTCGTCTCGCCGCCCTTGGCGAATTCCTTCATGCCCGCCGAATAGGAAAATCCTTCGTGGACCGCGACCGGGCGGTTGACGATGTCCCAGAGATCGGGGCCGACCTTGTTCGGTCCGCCCTTCTCGCCGGAATGGCAGGCCTGGCACTTCTTGAACTCGTTGGCGCCCGTCTCGGCATTGGCCGAGACCATGAGCGTGGCGATCGCAGGATCCTCCGCCGCGGCGGGTGCGCCGCCGCCGTCGGCCGGTGCTTCGGCTGCGACGATCGCGTAGCCGGGCTGCTCCGGCGCTTCGGAATGGAACAAGCCGTCCGCGAGCAGGCTGCCGCCGAACACGACGAAGACCGTGCCGAGCACGGCTCCGAAGATCTTGTTGGCCTCTAAGGAATCCATGAGAACGGCGGCTCCTGACATGCCGGCCGCCATTGCGGCCCTTCGAACGTGATACGAAACGCGCGGACGCTAGGTCCTTTGCGGTTAACAGACAACACCTGTAAGAGGCGTTCTAAACGACCTTTTGACACCTCGGAGCGCGGCGTTCAATCGCCCCCGGCGCTTCTTTCTTCACGAAGGCCCTCCTTCCCCCGATGTCCGTCCTCATCCTCGTTCCCTCGCGCCTCGCTTCGACGCGTCTTCCCGGCAAGCCGCTGGCCGATATCGGCGGCCTCCCGATGATCGTCCGCGTCGCCGAGCGCGCTGCGGCATCGCGCCTCGGCCGCGTCGTCGTCGCGACGGATGCGGGCGAGATCGCCGAGGTCGTCCGCTCCGCGGGCTTCGAATGCGCGATGACGCGGGTCGACCACGTCTCCGGCTCCGACCGCATCCACGAGGCGCTGCAGTCGATCGATCCCGGCCGAACGGTCGACACCGTCGTCAACCTCCAGGGCGATCTTCCGACGATCGATCCGTCCATCGTCGGTCAAGTGCTGGAACCCCTGAAGGATCCGTCCTGCGACATCGCGACCCTCGTCGTCGAGATCACGGACGAGGCCGAGCGAACCAATCCGAACGTCGTGAAGATGGTGGGAACGCCCGTCGCGCCGGATCGCTTGCGGGCTCTCTATTTCACCCGCGCCACTGCTCCCTGGGGCGAGGGGCCGCTCTATCACCATGTCGGCATCTACGCCTATCGCCGCGCGGCGCTGGAGCGCTTCGTCGAGCTTCCCGCCTCGACGCTGGAGCTGCGCGAACGGCTGGAGCAGCTGCGCGCGCTCGAAGCCGGCATGACCATCATGGCCGGCATCGTCGACACGGTTCCGCTCGGCGTCGACACGCCGGCCGATCTCGAACGCGCTCGCCGTCATCTCGAAGAGGAGAAGCGGTCATGAGCCGCGTTCGTAAGATCTCGTTCCAGGGCGAACCCGGCGCCAATTCCGACATGGCCTGCCGCACCGTCTTCGGCGATGCGCTGGAGCCGATGCCCTGCGCCTCCTTCGACGAGGCCTTCGAGGCGGTGAAGACCGGCGAGGCCGAACTCGCCATGATCCCGATCGAGAACACGCTCGCCGGTCGCGTCGCCGACATCCACCATCTCATGCCGCGCTCGGGCCTGCAGATCATCGGCGAGCATTTCATGCCGATCCACTTCCAGCTGATGGTGAAGCCGGGCGTCGCCCGCGAGGAGATCCGCGCCGTCCACAGCCATGTCCATGCGATCGGCCAGTGCCGCGAATTTCTGAAGCGCAACGGCTGGAAGCCGGTCGTCGCCGGGGATACGGCGGGCGCGGCCCGCGAGGTCTCCGAGATGGCGGACCGCAGCCAGGCCGCCCTCGCGCCGGAACTCGCCGCCGGCTATTACGGCCTCGACATCCTCGACCGGAACGTCGAGGACAGCGATTCCAACGTCACGCGCTTCGTCATCCTGCGTGATCCCGAGCGCGTCGACATGGCCGACGAGGAGGAGCGGCGCTTGAGCCTCTGGGCTCCGCGCGATCCGCGCCTCAACGAGACCGAGCGCGCCTATATCAGCCGCGACGTGGTGACGACCTTCGTCTTCCGCGTCCGCAACATTCCGGCCGCCCTCTACAAGGCGCTCGGCGGTTTCGCCACCAACGGCATCAACATGACGAAGCTGGAGAGCTACCAGATCGGCGGAAGCTTCTCCGCGACGCAGTTCTACGCCGATATCGAGGGTCATCCCCACGATCCCGCCGTCGCCCGGGCTCTGGAGGAGCTCCGCTTCTTCTCCGCCGAATACCGCAATCTCGGCGTCTATCGCGCGGCGGAGAACCGGCACGCGCTTCTGCTGCCGGCCGAGTGAACCGTCCTGCGGCGAGCCCGGTTCAGGAGCTCGCCAGCATCAGACCGTCGTCGATCCGTCGACGAAGGCCTTCACCAGATGATGGGCGATTGCGAAGCTTTTCGGGGCCGCGAGGCCGTCGGCATGCGTTCCCGCCATCATGGCCGCGACCTCGTCCCGATGGAACCAGCGGCAGTCCTCCAGTTCCTCCCCGTCGAACGAGACCTCGAAGCTCGTGGCGAGCGCCGTGCAGCCGATCATCAGCGAGCCTGGAAACGGCCAGGGCTGCGAGGCGAGATATCTCACCGTCCCGACCTCGATCCCGGCCTCCTCCAGCGTCTCGCGCCGCACCGCGTCCTCCAGCGTTTCGCCCGGCTCGATGAAGCCGGCGAGGCAGGACCACATCTTCTCGGGGAAGCGCGGCTGGCGGCCGAGAATGCAGCGGTCGGCGCCGTCGTGGATCAGCATGATCGAGACGGGATCGGTCCGGGGAAAGTGCGTGTCGCCGCAGCCGGGGCACGTGCGGCGGTAGCCGGCGGCCTCGGGGACGGTCGGCGTGCCGCAGCGCCCGCAGAAGCGCGACTTGGCATGCCAGTTCAGGAAGTGCTCGGCCTGCCCGAGCTGTCCTTCGATGTCGGGATCGAGCGCGCCGCCATTCGCCAGCGGGCGCAGCCCCATGGCGGCGAGCCCCGCGCCTTCGCCCGCCGCGGCGCTGGCGGTGACGGCGAGGGAGGGCGCGCCCGACGCATCGTGTCCAAGGAGAACCGCGGCGGAAAGATCCGAGCCGAGCGCTTGGGCCGTGGCGACGTCGAGGACCGGATCCGCCGTTTCGCCGTCGCCCCGGCAGAGCCAGAACCCTTCGGCGGCGACGAAGACCCGCGCGCCGGAATGGCCGAGCGCCGCCGCGAGCGTTTCCGCGGTCCGTGTCTCTCCGCCGCGCTCCAGGCGGTTTCCGGCAAAGCCCAGCCGGAGGTCCCGGGTCCCGCCGCTCACGAGGCGAGCACCGCGTCGCGCAGCCGCCCGACGGATCGATCGGCGTCCGCGGCATCGTAGACCTCGGCCATGCCGTGGCCCCAGACCGGACCCGGCCACCCCGCGTCGCCTTCGTTGCGCGCGATGATGTGGAGATGCAGCATTGCGACCATGTTCCCGAGAGCGCCGACATTCATCTTCTTTGCACCGAACGCTCGCTTCATCGCCTCGGACACCGTCACGGTCTCGAAGGTGAGCAGCGCCTGATCGAGCGGCGTCAGCTCGAAGATCTCCGAGACGGAGGGCCGGCGGGGCACGAGAATCGCCCAGGGCCAGCGCCGGTCGTTCATCAGGCGGAGCTCGCAGAGCCCCAGGGTCGCGACGGGGAGCGTATCCCGGGCCAGGCGCGAATCGAGTTGGAATGGGTGCATCGCCATCCTTCGCATGCCCGGCGCGGCCCTTGCAATCGGTCCGCAGCCCTGCGATATGAGCCCTGGGAGGTTGGTGGTGGACGAGCCACTCGCCAACCGGGTCAGGTCCGGAAGGAAGCAGCCCCAACGAGCACGGCACGGGTCATCGTGCCAGCCTCCCACCCTTTCCCTCGACGCTCTATCGATCGTGACGACGGCCCCGCTCGAGTGGGACCCTCGGTGATGCCGGGTGCGTCAGGGCAGCAGGAGGCGGATCGGCAGATAGCCGCCGGCCTGGAGCAACTCGATCCCTTCGAAGAGCGGGATCGCCGCGAGAAAGACCAGTCCGTCCGTCAAGGTGCGATAGACCCGGTCCGTGCGAATCGTCATTTCCGGGCGGTCCCGATAGGCGCAGACATTCGGAACGAAGCGCGGAACGCGATCCAGATAGGCCTGGTAGGGCGCGCCGAAGAGGCGGGCGAGATGACGCTCCTCGCGACGGATCACCGGCTGGAAGGCAAGTGCGCAACCGGCCGCGAACGCGAGCGCGAGGATCACGCTTCCCGTCTGTGCGCCGACACCGGCCGCGGCGACCGTTGAGAAAAGGTAGAGCGGATTGCGCGTCATCGAATAGGGGCCGGCATCCACGATCTCCGCCGACTTCCGCCCGCCGATGTAGAACGTGCACCAGATCCGGCCCGCGATGCCGACGACCATCAGGGCGAAGCCGACCTGTTCGATGAGTTCGTGCACCGCCTGGCCATGGCTGGAGCCGACGACGGCGAGGGCCAGGAAAGCGGCAGCGAGAAGCGCGGCCAGAACGCCGCGGCGCAGGCGCTGGAAATGCGAGAGATCCAAGTCGGCCCCCAGGGTTCGATATCGCGGGGGACCATCGCCCCGGTCGGGCATCTCGCCCGGCGCACTTTGAACGGCCGGCATCATGGCTTAAGTGAGGAGCATGGCGCTTCGACTCCCTTGGCTTCGACCCTTCCGACCCCGCGGTCCCGCCCGATGAGCGCGACCGATCCGGCCGCCGCGCCCTATCGGGTGCTGGCCCGAAAGTACCGGCCTCAGAGCTTCGATGACCTGATCGGCCAGGAGCCGATGGTGCGCACGCTGACGAACGCCTTCGAGACCGGTCGCATCGCGCAGGCCTGGATGCTGACGGGCGTGCGCGGCGTCGGCAAGACGACGACGGCCCGCATCCTCGCCCGCGCGCTGAACTACGAGACGGCCGAGATCCACGAGCCGACGATCCACATGAAGGAGCCCGGCGTCCACGACCGGGCGATCATGGAAGGGCGGCATGTCGACGTCGTCGAGATGGACGCGGCCTCCCATACGGGCATCGACGACATTCGCGAGATCATCGCCCAGGTGCGCTACCGCCCGGTGTCCGCGCGCTACAAGGTCTACATCATCGACGAGGTCCACATGCTCTCCAACCAGGCCTTCAACGGCTTGTTGAAGACGCTGGAGGAGCCGCCGGAGCATGTGAAATTCGTCTTCGCCACGACCGAGATCCGCAAGGTGCCGATCACCGTCCTGTCGCGTTGCCAGCGCTTCGACCTGCGCCGCGTCGACGCCGCCAAGCTGATCGGTCATCTCCGCCGCATCTGCGAGGCCGAGGCCGTTCCCGCCGAGGACGACGCGCTCCGTCTGATCGCGCGGGCGGCCGAGGGCTCCGTGCGCGACGCCCTGTCGCTGACCGATCAGGCGATCGCCCACGGGGCGGGCGCGGTCGGCGCGCAAGCCGTGCGCGACATGCTGGGCCTCGCGGACCGGGGACGGGTGATCGATCTCTTCGAACACCTGATGAAGGGCGACGCGCGTGCGGCGCTGATGGAGCTTCGCGACCAGTATGACGGCGGCGCGGACCCCGTCGTGATCCTTTCCGATCTCGCCGACTTCACCCATCTCGTCACCTCCTTCCGCTTCGTGCCGGGCGCGGCCGAGGACCCGACGCTGGCGCCGGCCGAATCGCAGCGCGGCCTCGACCTCTCCCAGCGTCTCTCGGTCCGCACCCTGTCGCAGGTCTGGCAGATGCTGCTGAAGGCGGTCGAGGAGGCGAGGGCGGCGAGCGCTCCCCGTCAGGCGGCGGAGATGGCGATGATCCGCATCGCCTATGCCGCCGACCTGCCCTCGCCGATCGACCTCCTGCGCGAGTTGCGCGGCGGGGGCGACATGCCGGCGGCGCCGGCGGCGCCCGCCGGGCCGAGAGACGCTTCCCTCGTGGAGGCGCGCGCGCCGCAGCCGGCGACGTCGTCGCAGACCGCAGCGCCGCCCCCGGCTCGCCTCTCGATCGCGTCCGGAGGCGGAGGAGAAGCGCGGGCGCAGACCTTCGCGCCCGCTCCGACGGCGATGCCGACACCGGAGCCGCCGGCGCAGATGCCGCGCTATGACTCCATCGAGGCGCTCGTCGCGCTCGCCGAGGAGAAGCGCGATTCCAAGATGCGCGCCTATCTCCGTCGCTATGTCCGGCCGGTGAAGGTCGAGGACGGGCGCCTGGAGATCGAGCTGACCGACGAGGCGCCCCGCACGCTTCCCGGCGATCTCCAGCGCAAGCTTCTCGAGTGGACCGGCAAGCGCTGGACCGTGACGATCTCGAGCGGGGGACGCCCGACCGTGGAGGAAGGCGAGGCGGCGCGCCACACGGCCCTCGTCACCGATGCCGCGGAGGATCCCGAGGTGGCGGCCATCCTGCAACTCTTTCCCGGCTCGCGCGTCGTCGGAGTGAGGCTGCGCGGCGAGGCGGCGGAGGCCGAAGCGGCCGATCTGTCCGGCGACGCCGCGATGATCGAGGACGCCCGGAACGACCCGCCGGTCGACGACGAGGACGACGAGCCCTGACGGGGTGAACGCAACGACTGGAAAGGACGGCCATGAAGGACCTCATGGGGATGATGAAGCAGGCCAAGGCCATGCAGGAGAAGATGCAGGGCCTCCAGGAGGAGATCGGCAACATCACCGCCACCGGCGAATCCGGCGGCGGTCTCGTCCGCGTGACGCTGAACGGGCGCTCCGAACTGACAGCCCTGTCGATCGACCCTTCCCTCGCCAAGCCGGAGGAGAAGGACATTCTGGAGGATCTCCTGATCGCCGCGCATGCGGAGGCCAAGCGTCGCCTCGAGCACGAAATTCAGGAAAAGACGCAGGCCCTCACCGCCGGCCTCCAATTGCCGGGCGGCCTGAAACTGCCGTTCTAGCCCCCCGGCTGGAGCCCCGGACGCCTCAAAGCCTGCGCGACGTCGGCCGACATCCTCGGATCGGCGCCTCGCGCCGCTGAGGCAGCCGGTCCGATCATGGGGACGATGCGGCGGGACGGCGATGTGCCGAGGTCCGGCGATCGCGGCCCGATCCATCCTCTGGCGTGGCTGCAGGCCCGCCGCTCGCACGCGAATCGAACGTCGACACGATGGCCAAATCCATAGCCGGTCCCGAGATCGAGCGGCTGATCCAATTGCTCGCCAAGCTGCCCGGCCTCGGACCCCGTTCGGCGCGGCGGGCGGTGCTGCATCTCGTCAAGCGCCGCGAGCAGCTCCTGTCGCCGCTGGCGAGCGCCATGGCCGAGGCGCTCGACCGGGTCGTCGTGTGCTCCCATTGCGGCAACATCGACACGCGCGACCCCTGCACGATCTGCTGCGATCCCGCGCGCGACCAGACGCTCGTCGTCGTCGTGGAGGATGTTTCCGATCTCTGGGCGCTGGAGCGCGCCAAGGCCCTGTCCGCCGCCTATCACGTTCTCGGCGGGGTCCTGTCGCCGCTGGAGGGCGTCGGGCCGGAGGATCTCACCATCCGAAGGCTCGTCGAGCGCGTCGCCTCCGGCGACGTGCGCGAGGTCATCGTCGCCGTCAACGCCACCGTGGAGGGCCAGACGACGGCGCATTACATCATCGATCAGCTCGCCGGCTTCGACGTGAAGATCACGCGTCTCGCGCACGGCGTGCCGGTCGGCGGCGAACTCGATTATCTCGACGAGGGCACGCTGTCGGCGGCCATGCGGGCCAGAACCGCATTCTGAAGCCGGCGACGTTCTGCTAGGACGATCGGCGACGCCTTGCCCCGCGGAGCCGACGATGACGCCCTCCAGCCTTGCCGCCTACAGTCTGGCCCTCGCCATCGCGGCTGCGATCCCCGGTCCCGGCGTCATCGCCCTCGTGGCGCGTTCGCTCGGCTCGGGCTTCCGGCACGGGCTCGCCTTTCTCGCCGGCCTCGTGCTCGGCGATCTCGCTTATCTCGCCGCGGCCTGCTTCGGGCTCGTCCTCGTCGCGGAAGCCTTCGGCGAGGTCTTCACCCTGATCCGTTACGGAGCCGCCGCCTATCTCGCCTATCTCGCGATCGCCCTCTGGCGCTCGGCTGGGACTGTCGGGCAGATCGAGGCGCTGGCGTCGGAGCGGATCGGCCGAAGTTTCGCGGCCGGATTCATGGTGACGCTGTCGAACCCGAAGACGATCTTCTTTTATCTCGCCCTTCTTCCCACCATCCTCGACCTCTCGGCGATCGGTCTGCCCGACTTCGCCATCCTCGTTCCCGTCACCGCCCTCGTCCTCGTCGTGGTGCTCACCCCCTATGCCGCGCTCGCCTGGCGTGCGCGCACGGCTTTGCGTCGCCCCGACATGCTGGCCCGCCTGAACCGCTGCGCGGCGGCCATCCTCGCGGGTGCCGCCGTCTGGACGGTGATGCGACGCGTTTGAAAGATCTCTCCATGTCCCTGAAATTCCATAGGGCCGCTGCGCTGCTCGCGGTGCTTCTCTGTTCGGCGTCTCCCGTTGGGGCTCAAACCTCGGTCGAGGCCGGTTTCCGGACGTTCCTGGAAGCCGACATCTGGCCGGCGGCGAGGGCCAACGGCGTTCCCCGCGCCGTGTTCGACGAAGCGTTCCAGGGGGTGAAGCCCAATCTCGATCTGCCCGATCTGCAGAAGCCCGGCGAGACCGCGAAGGTGGAAGAGGTCAACCGACAGGCGGAGTTCCAGAGCCCCGCCGCCTATTTCGACGAGAAGAAGCTCGGCGGGCTCGTCGCGAAGGGACGGGGTCTCTTGAAGACGCATGCCGCGCTTCTGAAGCGGATCGAGGCCGAAACCGGGGTGCCGGGGTCGATCGTCGTCGCGATCTGGGGCCGCGAGTCCGGTTTCGGCTCCGCGAAGATCCCCCACAACGCCTTCGAGGTGCTCGGCACGAAGGCCTATCTGTCCCGGCGCAAGGAGATGTTCCGCGCGGAGCTGCTGGCGGCGCTCGACATCGTGGCGGACGGTCATCTCAAAGTGTCCGAGATGCGCTCGTCCTGGGCCGGCGCGCTGGGCCAGCCGCAGTTCATGCCGACGAAGTTCAAGGCGCTCGCGGTCGACGAGGACGGCGACGGGCGCCGCGACATCTGGACGTCCGTTCCCGATACGCTCGCCTCGATTGCCCGCTATCTCCAGTCCTACGGCTGGGTGAAAGGCCGCGACTGGGGTTTCGAGGCGAACGTGCCGGACGCCGTCTCCTGCAGCGGCGAGGGGCCCGACAAGGGCCGCCCGATCCGCGCCTTCGTCGCCGACGGCGTCACCCGTGTTTCCGGCAAGCCGTTCCCCGCAGGGGAACTGCCGGCGACGGGTCATCTCATGATGCCGGCCGGCCGTTCCGGCCCGGCCTTCGTCGCCACGCCCAACTTCTACGTCTTGAAGAGCTACAACAATTCCGACCTCTACGCGCTCTTCATCGGCCATGTCGCCGATCGCATGGCCGGTGGGGGCCGCTTCGAAGGCGGATGGGCCGAGGCGACAGGTCTCTCGCGCGGCGATGTCGCGCGCATGCAGGAGCGCCTGCAGGCCGCCGGCTACGACGTCGGCGGCGCCGATGGGCTCCCCGGCTTCAAAACACGCCGCTCGATCGGCGCCTTCGAAGCCAAGGCCGGACGGCCGCAGACCTGCTGGCCCTCGAAGGATCTGGCGCGGCGCCTGAAGTGAAGCGGCAAGGCGCGGCGCAGACGCCGCCGCACCTTCGATTCCCGGGAGAAGGCGGGGCCGGCCGGGGAAAACCGGCGGCCGGCGCCGGCGTCAGGCCGCGGCGATCTTCCCGCCGCCCTGCCGTGTGATGACGACCACCGAGGGGCGCACGGGCATGTCGGGCTTGAAGTCCGGCCAGCGCGTGGACAGGTCCTCGTAGTAGGACAGGCGTCCGAATCCCTCCCAATCCTCGCCGCCGTCGCCGGGATGCTGGACGGCGACGAAGGCGGTCTGAAGATCCGGCAGGAGCAGGGGTCCGCACATCTCGGCGCCGACCGGCACGCGGAAGAAGAGCTTCGACGTGCCACGCGCCGCGCCTTCCGTGTCGACGGCCCAGAGCCCGTCGGTCCGGCCGGTGCCCTTCGGCGAATTGCCGTCGGTGGAGACCCAGAGCCGGCCCTCCGTGTCGACCGCGCAATTGTCGGGCATGCCGAACCAGCCGTTCTTCGTGGTCTCGGTCGAGAAGGTCGCCCCGACCTCGGCGACGGCGGGATCGCCGCATTTCAGCAGAACCTCCCAGCGGCCCTTCGTCGCCGTGAAGTCGCCATCCGCCTCGGCGATTTCGATGATGTGTCCGAAGGCGTTCTTGGCCCGGGGATTGGCGGCGTCGATCTCATCGTCCTTGCGCTTGGTGTTGTTCGTCAGCATCACGTAGACGCGGCCGTTGGTGCCGTTCGGCTGGATGTCCTCCGGACGGTCCATCTTCGTCGCTCCGAGAAGATCGGCGGCCCGGCGCGTCTCGATCAGGACGTCCGCCTGCGACGAGAAGCCGTTCTGGGCCGTCAGCGGACCCTCGCCGAAGACGAGCGGCAGCCATTCCATATCGCCGCTCTCGGCGAACTTCGCGACGTGGAGCGTGCCCTCGTCGAGAAGGTCCATGTTGGCGGCGCGGTTGTCCGGGTCGAACTTGCCGGCGGTCACGAACTTGTAGACGTAGTCGAACCTTTCGTCGTCGCCGAGATAGAAGACGACTCGCCCGTCCTTCGCCACGATCGATTCCGCGCCTTCGTGCTTGAAGCGGCCGAGCGCGGTGCGCTTCTTCGGCATGGACGAGGGATCGTCGACATCCACCTCGACCACCCAGCCGAAGCGGTTCGCCTCGTTCGGCTCCTTCGTCAGGTCGAAGCGGTCGTGGAATTGGCCCCAGGCATAGGTGCCCTCGGGAATGCCGAGGCGCTTGTAGTTGGCGGCCTCCGGATGGCCTTCGGGCAGCGCTCCCATGAAGTAGCCGTGGATGTTCTCCTCGGCCATGACATAGGTGCCCCAGGGCGTGACGCCGCCAGCGCAATTGTTGATCGTGCCGAACACCGTGCGTCCCGTCGCATCGGCCGCCGTCTGGAGGCGCGCATGCCCTGCCGCGGGACCCGTGAGCTGCATCGGGGTGGTCGCCGTGATGCGGCGGTTCTTCGCGCCGTCGGTCGCGACCTGCCACTTGCCGTCGGTCTTGCGGATCTCGACGATCGTGCCGCCATGGGCCGCCATCTCGACGTCGACGCGCGCCTTGTCGGCCGGCGCGACATCGAGGACCTTCACGGTCTTGGTCGGATCCTTTTCGTCCGGCTTTTCGGAAACCGTGACGATGCCGGGAAACATCAGGTGTTCGTTCGTGTATTCGTAGTTTATATTACATACAAATCTGTCCGGCAGGCTTTCGTCAGGGTCGAGGCACCGAGTGATGCGGGGTTTCCGCGAATCTCTACGTGATCCTGCCAACCAGTCTGTCCGCGGACACTTTCCGTACCCGGCGTCAGTCGGGATCCGGTCTGGCTGTCGGGCAGATGCGTAGCCCGATTTGCGAGCGCGGAACGGCTGCTGCCGAACGATCGCCCGCTTCGTCCGACCGCTTGCGAGACTCTTCTACAGTCTTACGTTTTCCCAGACGCCAGTATCGGTTCAAAGTTCGTGCGTAACCTTTGATAGAATGCGCAAATATCCATCGGCCGCTGTGGTAACGTTGCAATAATCCTATGTTGTCGTCATAATGCAGGGCTGCCTGGCCGACATCGGGGCAGCTTTGCTCGCCTTGACGGAGCGCGTCATGTTCATGGCAACGCGCTTGGACCATACGAGCCGGCATGAGCGTCCAGCGGTCAGGTCGCCATAAGTTGAATGCCACTCCATGCAGCGAAGATGAAGGCACGCTTCGAAGCCAGTTGCATCGGTCGCCTTGCGTCCCGTACGCATCGCAGTGCTTTGGCGAACCGAGATGACGCGTGCTGCCTCAGACCGGGTCGTTGCGCGCTTCCAACCCGAGCATGCCCGCCAGAAGAGGGTCGCCGGTGGTTGAGAAAGCGCGGGCCTTGCGTCCTTCGGCGACCCGCGATTTGACGGAAGCAAGCCGTCCGTTCCGCGCCATGCCGCTCGAGCCATGACGCGCCGGGATCACGCCGAGGGCTCTTCCTGCTTTGCGCGACCGCGGCGCTTCTCTGTACGCTTCCGCGTCCAGCGCTTCGCCGTTGCGCGGGAGACGCGGACTCCCGGTCCGTGGAGTTCCGTCTCCCCCAGGAAGATGATGCCTTCCGCCTCCAGCACCTCCTTCACGAGTTCCATCGTGGACAGCAGGCAGTCGGCTTCGCCCGCCTCCATGTTCTGGAGGGAACGGCGCGACAACTGCGCCCGCTGGGCCAACTCATCGAGCGACAATTTGGCCAGCAGCCGGGCGGCCTGGAGGAGGTTTGGATCGACGGCCATTGGGCCGGAGCATCCCTGAGAGGACGTCGTTGTCAACAATTAGAAGGGGCATGCATTTTGATGGCTTGTGAAGGCAATCGAAGTGGTTTCACAGGCAAAGCATTGCATTCCGATATGGCGAGCAGTATGGAATCGGCATCGAACGGCAGCACGCCCGATTCGCGGGCTAAGCCGGGGCTGCGAGCATCAGCGAGCGAGCGGAGGTGCGTGACGTGACCGCGGTTCCCCTTAACCACGAAGAGATCCTCGGCATGGCCCAGGCGCGCCGGGACCGGAGAGCGGCCAAGCTTGCCGACGGGGCTCGCCGCCTCGCGGCCGCCTCCGGCACGCGTCTCCCGTCCGCCGACGAGCTCCTGCGCGGCCATCCCGTACTGGGCGAGGACATCAGGCGCGACATCGAAGGATTCGTCGACCGTGCCTTGCGCGGGTTGCGGCACCCGGAGGCCACGGAGTCCCTCCGCCGGCTCGCGGAAGCCGCACGCGGCACGATACAAGATGCGCGCGGCGGCGATGATGCGATCCTCGCGGCGATCCGGGCATGCAGCCTCCCGCCCGAAGCTGACCCCGACGGCACCATCCGGCTGCGGTGCGTGATCTATGCCGCCCTCCTCGGGGACGTCGATGCCGCGCATGTAGTCGCTGCCGAGGCCGCACTTGCGGCCTACGTGCAGGATTGGCACCTCGAGGGCGACGGCAGCGACCTCGTTTGGCAGGCGGTAGGCTGGTCCGCGTTCGCCGCCTCCCGCGTCGAGGCGTTTCGGCCGCTACCGTACGCACTCGCCGAGATGCCTTCGGTTCGAGATCGCGTCGACGCGTTCGCCGAAGACTTCCGTCTGAAAGTCGGCCGACTGCTCGATGAGACGGATCGGACATGAAGTTCGTCGATGGGCGCGTCTAGCTCGGATGAGTGCATTTCCGTTACCGAGCTGAACAGGCGGAGACCGCTGATGGTAGACAAGATCGCGGGCACGCTCTCCGTTGACGAGATCGAGCTCTTGCGCGACCGGCATCTAATTCATGGGCTCGTCGCTTGCGGCCGTGCCGGGCTTGAGGATCGACTTCGTGAGGTGCGTGAGGGCCTCGCCCATGAGCGAAGCCGCTTCCTCCTCGATACCGTTGCCGAAGCCAGCAGGATTGAACACTCGCATCTTGTGGACTCCCCGCTTGCGGAGCTCCTGCAAGATGCTGACGAGACCCTTAGGTGGACAGTGCTCACCTACCTTGCCACCTCAGGATACCGCCCTGCCCAGATCGAGCTGTCCAGCCGCTGCGCCGCCGAGGCCTACCTCATGGCATCCCTGCGCGACAACGTTCGAGGAAGAACGCTCGACGTCGCCGGTCGCCGCTTGCTCACACGCGCACTGAACGACGCCGAATGGATGGTGGGCCATGCCGCGGGCTGGGGTGCCGTCGCGAACGGGGCACGGAGCCGAAACCGCCGCGAGGACACCTCGCTCACCGACCATGCGAAGGACTTAGGGGTGGAGGTGACGTCCGGCCTCTGGGCCGCCGTTGCGACGGAAGCTCGAGACGATGGGTATCGGGAAGGATACGCGACGGGTCTCCACGGCGCCGACACAGGTGCAAAGGACGTTCGCGCTGCCGCCGAGCCGACATTCGAGGCCAGGCTGAGCGAGGATGCTCCGTCGCTCGTGGTGGTTTCCCATTCCACGCTGCCGTCCCAAGAGCGACGGGAGTCAGGCCTCTGGGACATCGTCGGCAAGGCCCTGCCGCTCGTGACCGCAAACTTGCTGACCGAGAAGCGTCGTCATCTTCTCGACGCGCACCCGCATGCGGTCGATGCGATCGAACGAATCCTGGGAGACCTCCGCGAGGGGCACGCCGTCTCCTTCCGGCCTACGCTCCTGGTCGGCGCTCCGGGGACTGGCAAGAGCCGCCTCTGTCGCGACCTTCTCGACGCCTTCGGCATTCCGTTCGCGCCTGTCGACGCCGGGACGACGTCGGACCACGGCCTGACCGGATCCGCGCGACGTTGGTCGGGAGCCTATCCGTCCGTGCCCGTGCGCCTGTGGGTCCAGCACAAGATTGCGAACCCCGGCGTTCTGGTCGACGAGCTTGAGAAGGCCGGCCGTTCCTCCGCGGGGTCGGTGCACGATCCTCTCCTGTCGCTTCTCGAACCTCTCTCCGCCGAACGTTGGCGCGACCATTACCTCGACACCGAGGTCGACGCGTCGAAGCTCAACTGGCTCTTCACCTCCAACTCGACGACATCGATCCCCGGTCCACTCCTGAACCGCCTTCGGGTTTGCAGGCTCCCGCTACCTTCGCTCCCGCACGTTCCCGCCATTGCCGCCCGCATCCGGCTCGACCTGCTTCGGGAGCGATCGCTGGACCCCGCCATGGAGCCGCCACTCGACAGCGAGGAGCTGACGGCACTGTCGGCGGCATTCGGAGCGCAAGGCAGCCTTCGCGACCTCAAGCGATACGTCGAGGGCGTGCTCGATGCCCGTCTGCATACCACATTGCGGAATTGAGGACTGCGATGAGCGACAATCCAGATTGGCGTGTGCATCTTGGCCGGCACTGGGCCGAGCAGTTCCAAGGGAGTCCCTTCAGCTTCGCCGTGGGGGACGGTTGGGCCGACCTTCTTCGTACCGTGTTTCGGCGGGTCGACGCCGTGCTCGATGACGACGAACGCGGGTTCTTCGCTTGGTCCGACATCAAGGAAAAGTTCGGCGCCGTGCGCATGACGCACAACGGTAGCGACCATGTCGATGCGATCGTGGACTGGGCCGAGGAGGCGTCGAAGCGGATCTGTGACCGATGCGGCCGCGAGGGGCGGATGCACACCGACGGCGGATGGTGTCGAGTTCGATGCGACGTCTGCGTAGGGCTATGATCAATCATCTCAGGGCGACTAGGAGCCGCAATCACCGGAACGGATACGTCGGATCGCCGGCCTGCGGTAAAGCGAATACCGACGACCTGCAACTTCCATCAATTTCAAGTCGCCATCGAAAGATGGTCGCCGTGGCGCGGCCACTGTTGGCTGTTGGTTCATCCTTCAATCGGCAAGGAATTACGATGACCATCCTCGTGACGCCCGACGGAGCGCTGCGCCAAATCGACGAGCACATCGACATTCTCCGACGTCTCTTGACTGATCTCGAGGAACTTCGTCGAAGCGGTGTGCCCACCCCGAGCTCACTCGGCGAAGCCCCGTTCCTCGATAAGTGGTCGTTTGCTCACCGACTGGTACCCTGCCTGAGCGGCTATCCCGAAGGTCATCCAACGTGCCGATCAGGGCGGATGGCGAGGACCTCGGACCTCTGGGTCATCGCGCCGGAGCGAGGCTACGCCCGCACCCTTACGCGTTTTTATCGTCTGGGTACGCGCGGATCCGTGGACGCCACAGCAAGTTAGGCCGGTATCACCTCGACGAGGCGTTATCCCGACTTCGGCGGCAGCGGCGAAGATGGGATACTGTCTGTGGCTTGGTGGAACCGGTGTCTGCGCCGCCGCAGCGTCTACGCGGTCATTCCGCCAAGCCAGTCGGCCCGCGAAGGCCCGGGTCTCCGTCTACGACATAGCCGCGTCTTTGAAGGCAGCCGAGACACCTCGTCCAGCCGGAAAGGTCAGGCGCACGATATCACCACATCGACTACGAGCCCCTCCGCGGTGGACCAGGTCACGCCGGATGACCGATGGGAACAATCGAGGCGGAGCGGTCGCTCCTGACAAGCACGCCCACCATCCGCCGATGGCGTGAGCCGGAACTGTGGAAAGGGCATCGGCGGCACTACGGAAGCTATCGACACCTGAGGTAGTGTCGTCTAGCCCGTCCGCCGCTCCGAGCCCTTGCCACCATGCTGAAGAAGATCGTTATCAACAACGTCGGCGTGCTGAAGGCCTTCAGCACGCCTAGCAGCCCGCGGCTCGAGCGGTTGACGACGATCTACGCACGGAACGGACGCGGTAAGAGCACCCTCACGGCGATCCTGAAGGCCGCCGGGGACGGTACTGCCGAACCCGTCGTGGGACGGCATTCCTTCGGTAGCGACCGCCCTCCCGAGATCGTCCTTGCAAGGGACTCGGGAACCGTCCGCTTCGCCGGCGAGCGTTGGACGTCGCGCTTGCCCGTTGACGTGTTCGACACGCACTTCATCGCCGAGAACGTGCACGCGGGAGAGATGCCAGACCTCGGGCACGACCGCGGGCTCTTCTCGGTGATCGTAGGCCGGGACGGCGTGCGCCTAGGCCGACGGCTCGAGTTCTTCTCTGGAGCCGCCAAACGCCTTGCGGCCCGATTGAAGGCGGCCGAACAGGCCTTGGTCCTCGACCGGCCGAGCGACATGCCGCTCGCCGACTTCGTCGCCTACGCGGCGGACAGAGGACTGGACGAGCGCATCGCAGGAGCGGAGCGCGCCTTGCGGTCCGCGCGGCAGGCGGAGAGGGTGGCAAGGCTTGCCGAACTGACCCCGCTCCCGATACCGGCGACCCCGGCGGGGGTCGCCTCCGTCCTCGCATCGACCGTGGCGGACGTCGACACCTCCGCGCGGGAGCGGCTCGCGGAACACTTCCGCAAGTTTGGACTCGGGAAGGCCGGCGGCGAGTGGGTGCGGTTCGGCCTTGAACACGTGCACGGGGACGCCTGCCCAATGTGCGGCCGGGACGGCGTCGACGAGCAAGGTCTCGTGACACTGTACTCCGCCGTCTTCAGCGAATCCTACCGCAACCACCTCGAATCCGTTGGCGCGGTCGCGGACACGGTTCGCGACGCCCTCGGACCATCGGCGTCAGGCAGCATGACCCGGATCCTGTCGGACAACGGGACGCTGGTCCGCGATTGGGCCGAGTTCCACGACACTGCCGGCTTCGGGCTTCCTGACGTCTCGATGGCATTGGACGACCTCGCGCGTGCGCACGAGCCCCTGTCCGCGCTTATGGAGGCGAAGCGCGCGTCTCCGCTGGAGCCCGTCAACGCGCCGGACGTCCTCGCTGCCGGCCTGAAGGCGGCCGCACGCGCGGAGGAGCGTATACGAAAGTACAATGTAGCCGTGGAGGCAGCCAACGTTTCTCTCCGCCAGCGCAGGTCCGTCGAGGCCATCCCAGAGGCCAGGGCGGTCGCCGTGCTGCGCGACCTCACCAAGCTGCGCGACCGCATAGACCCCGGCGTAGCGTCGCGGATCGCCACCTACGACAGGGTGCGGCGACGCGATGAATGCGCGCGCCGGATGCGGAAGGTTGCGCAGGACAGGCTGAAGGCGGCGAACCTCGACGCCTCATCGCACTATCACCGCCAAGTGAACTACTATCTTGCCCGCTTCGGCGCCAAGTTCGCGATCTCCGAGATCACTAACAGCATGGCTGGGAACGCCGGCGCCTCGGACTACGGCCTCCTCGTCCGCGGCACTCCCGTCGCGCGGGGACGCGGTCGCGACCGGCAGTCCGAGAGCACGCCGAACTTCCGCAACGCGCTCTCGACAGCAGACAAGACAACGCTCGCGCTGGCGTTCTTCTTGGCCAAGCTCGACCGCGACCCCGACCTTTCCGGACGCATCGTCGTATTCGACGACCCTCTGTCGAGCCACGACAGCCATCGCAGGTCGCGGACGGTGGAGGCCCTGCGGGAGCTGGGGACACGGTGCCACCAGGTCCTTGTCCTGTCGCACGACGAATGGTTTGTGCGTGAGCTGTGCAGGGCATGCCATGCCATGAGCCCGGTGACCTACCAGATTGAGTTCGAGGGCGCCGAGCAGTGGTCAGTCGCCAAGAGCGTCGACCCGGACGACCTGTGTCGGAGTGACCACGCGGTCTCGGTCGACACGCTGAGGGCCTTCCACGAACGACGCGACGGCGACCCCGCGACCGCCGTGCTACATGTCCGGAGGGTGCTGGAGACGCATTTCCGGCGCGCCTACTCCGGCTGGTTCGGTCCCGTCGACGATCTCGGAGCCATAGTCGACGTGATCAGGAAGGAAGGGCCCAACCATCCATGCGCGTCGCTGCTCCCCCGGCTGGACGCCTGCAATGCGGCGACACGCAAGCGGCACCACGGGGAGGACGCGCGGTTCGGTTCGAGAACGGGTGTTGATCCCGATGAGCTGGACGGCATCGTACGGGATGCCCTGGTGCTCATCGGGGCGGTCAGGAGCTAAGCCATACGCTTCACCAGGTTCAACGAGCGGCGCACTGCTTATCCGTCTGGGACGCGGTCACCGCGTACCGTAGGTGAAGAAGGTCATGTTCCAACGGCTCGGCACCGATCAAGGACAGTTGGACCTTACCCGCCAACCCCTCGTCCCCATGGGCAACGATCCCCTGCTCGTTGACCCGGCCCACAATCGCGGGCGCAACGATAACGCTCAGCTCGTCGACGAGTCCTGCGGCGAAGAACGAGCCGTTGATGCCGGCCCCGCCCTCAAGCAGAAGGCTTTCGATCCCGAACGCTACTCGCAACGTCCGAAGCGCCTGCGCGAGATCGATCTCGGGTCCGTCAGCTACGATGTACGAGATCCCGTCGGCCGCAAGCTCCGCGATGTGCTCGTCCGGAACGTCGCTGCCAAGGACCACGATCACGGCGTCGCCGTTGATGTCGGGCTTCCGGAAGTGGAGCTTCCCGGATCGGTCGATCGCGATCGCATATTTCCCGGTCCCGGGACGGGCGACGTGGAGCGGCCTCTCGACACTGACGGGGCCTGAGGGACGATGCGGTTCACCCTTCGCCATTTCGGCCATCGTTACGCGGCCCACGAGCCAAGCGTCGCCCGCGAGGGCTTCATGAACTGCTTCATACGCCTCGTGCCAGTCCTGCACGGTGCCGTTCGGGCTTTGCGTGTAACGGCTGGGATGGAGCCCGCCGTCGATGGACGACATCATGTGGCAGATCACCTTGGGACGGTCGTTCATGCTCGTTTTCCTCGATTGATCGTGATGATCGGGCATCGTCCGCGCCGACCTCGCCGTCGTCGTGTCTTGGCGTCGCCTCTCGCTTAAAGGCGCTCGGGATCGTTGGCACGGACTGGGCTAATCCTCGTGAACTTTTGCTGACGCGAACCCACGCAATCGAGCGCCCCGCGTGACGGCGGCGAAGGCTTCGTTTGCGGCACGGACGCCGCTGTCATGGGCGCCGTGCGCTGTGGTGAAGTCGAACGGGTGTGTGGCTTCGCCTGCGAAGAACACGCGATCGTCGAACGGCTCGGCGAGGCGTGCTCGAGCCGCGGCATAGCCGGGCAAGGCGCAGCTATAGGCGCCGCCGATCGAGGACGTTCGGTGCCAATGTGAGGCTGCCAGTGGACGCAAGAAGCGCTTCACGTCGCTTCCGAACAGTCCCACAAGCTCGTCCCGAGCGAATTCGAAGCCTTCATCCATTCCTTGGTCCACGACGCCGGCGCCATCCCCGCCGAGGAAGCATTCGATGACGGGCGCCCCGAGTGGTCGGATGTAGTAGCTCCCTGTTGCCCGGGTCCGGGGGTTGCCGAGCACGCTCGTTTCGTCCTCGAACGGCGCGTCGCCGACGATCTCGAGGAACACCTTCTCGTTCCGTCCGAGCGGCAGCGAAGCAGCGGACGCTTGCCATAGTTCGAGGTCGGGGGGCATCCGGATGGCACTGCTGGCAAGGACCGCCGTCGAGACGGTGAGGATGACCGCGCGGGCCTGGATCAGGCCGACAGTCGTCGTGACCGCAACCCCATCCCGAGTGAAGTCGATACACTGAACGGCAACCCCGGTGTGCACGGTCGCGGACGGCGGCAGGCCGGTGGCGATCAGGGCGCCGTAGCCCCCGACGACGCGCCAGTTGTTGCGCGTCGACGCATCGTCGTAGGTGATGTAGTCCTTCGCTGAGATGCGCTCGGGACCGACGCCGCTGATGAACCCGGTCATGGCCGCGATGAAGCCGTTCCAAGGTCCGTCGGGAACGAGCGCGTCGCTCGCCCTGTCGCTAGAAGAGGCAGCGTCGGCAAGGCGGTCGGTCCATGCTTCGTACGCACGCCTGGCCGCTGCTTGGTCCTCTCGTGGGAAGCCAAGGTCTCGGAACTGCTGGCCCCAGACCGCAGCGCGGCGATCGACGGTGAAGCCCGACCGCTCGGCTATCGCGGTCCAGGCGTTCCGGTCTCCCGAATGAAGCCATCCGCAGCCAAGGTCGAGCGCATGCCCGTTGACGACGCGCGTTTCGGCCCGCCCTCCGACGCGGTCCATCGTTTCGAGAAGCAGCGGGGACGCGCCGAGTTCGGACAGGCGCCGCGCCGCGCCGATACCGGCTGCGCCGGCGCCGACGATCAGGAAGTCGACTTCGTGGGTCATGCCGTGCCCTGCCTCAGGTTCGTGTCGCGACCGCGAGGTCGGCGACGTCGAGCTCCTCCTCGATGAGATGGAACGCGTCGTCGCCGATCGTCCCGTCCCGTCGAAGTTCCAAGAGGCGCTCTCGTCTCGCGACCAGAGCCCTGGCCCGCACGGCCTTTTCCGGTGGCGTCGGCCTTCCGTCGCCTTCCCTCGCCTCTTCGGCCACACGGCGCTCAAGGGCCAGCTCGTCACGCAGGACCTTGGCTCCCGGCGCCCCGTCATCCCGAATGGATGCGATCCCTGCGTCCGCGGTCGCGATACGGGCCTGCCGGACTTCCATCTCGATGGGGTCCACCTCTTCGAGGTGAAGCGCCTTCACCAGCGGGCGCAAAGTCAGACCCTGGATCACGAGGGTGCCGAGGGTGACGGCGAACGCGCAGAACAGGAGCATGCCCCGTTCCGGGAAGTCGCCGGGCAAGGCGAGAGCCGTCGCGATGGTGACGATCCCCCGCGTGCCGGCCCAGCCGACGATCAGCCCCGTCCGCCAGTCCGGCAGCGTGCCGCCGTCAAAACGTGCCGGGTGGCTCCGCTTGATCTGACGTCGGTTCCATGTGGCAGCCGCAAGCGTCCAGACGAGGCGGACGCCGATCACCGTCGCGAGGACCGCTGCGCCGACCAGCGTCCAATGTCCGAGCTCGTGGGCGGGAGCGGCGGCGATGACGGGACCCAGTTCCAGTCCAATGATGAGGAAGGCGAGAATGTTGAGGACGACGACCGCGGTCTCCCAGACGGCATAGGAGGGAATGCGCAGACGCGCGGACGGATAGGCGGAGGGCAGCCGCGCCAGCGTCATCGCATAGCTGACGATTGCCAGGATCGGCGACATGCCGAGCCATTCCGCGGCGACCCAGACGCCGAAGGTCGAGATGAACTGGAAGATGATCGACGAGGGCACGTCCTCGATCTGACGGGTGACCTGCCCGACGAGCCAAGCCAAGGCGACACCCGCCACCAGGCTGCCAACCAGCGACAGGAGGAAGGCAGGCGCGATCACTTCCGCCCCGATCCCGCCGCCCGAGGCTACAGCCGCCAGCGCCAGCCGATAGATGAGCAGCGTGGACGCGTCGTTGAGGAGCGCCTCGTTGCGCAGGATGACGGAGACGCGGTGGGGCAGTTTCACGTCGCGAAGCACGGTCGTCGCGGCGACCGCATCCGGCGGCGCCACGATCGCGCCGATGGCGATCGCTGCCGCCCAGGGGATGGTCGGCACGAGGTGATGGACCACCACGGCGACCGCCGCGGTTGTCAGGCCGACGGCGATCAATGCAAGGCTCAACACCGCGCCCCAGTTCCGCTTGAGGTCCCGGAGCGAGGTGTCGTAGGCCGCGTCGAGCAGGACCGGAGCGACGAAGAGCGCCAGCACCAGCGAGGGTTCGAGGTGAAACTCGACGTCGAAGGGTGCGATCGCGATGGCGACACCGAGGAGTGCCAGCAGGACCGGGTAGGGCAAGTGCCAACGCCGGGCGAGCCCGAGCATGCCGACGCCGACTGCCAGCATGACGAGGATGGTCTCAAACACGATCATGGAGCGCTCACAGGCAGCTTTGCCGACCGCAAAAGGTAGAGCGGTTCTCCTGCATCACCATCAGGACGCTTCGGCCCCGTGACGGAAGACCGAGATCCGTCAGGACCGAACCGCGCATCTCAATGATCGCTTGGGAAATCTGCGCCGAGCGACACCTCTTCCCATTGGTCGAACTCCTCGCCGATCGCAGCGAGCTGCTGGCGCGCCATCTTGAGACCCGGTGCGCCCAGCACGAGCCGAAGCGGAGGCTTCTCGGCGTCGACCGCGGCAATGATGGCATGCGCAGCCCGGACGGGATCGCCGACCTGTTTCCCGCTGCTCTCGGCAACCTGTTTGAGACGCGCGTGAACGGTTTCGTCGTAGGCGGCGATCGGCTGTCCCGAGCTCTGGAGGGAACGTCCCGCCCAGTCGGTTCGAAACGGGCCAGGGAGCACGACCGTCACCTTTAGCCCGAGGGCACCCACCTCCTTCGACAGCGCCTCAGAGAAGCCGACGACGGCGAACTTCGTGGCGGCGTAGTAGCCGGAGCCGGGATTGCCGATCAGGCCTCCGACGGAGGAGATGTTGACGACGTGGCCACGCCCCCGGGCGCGCATGTGGGGGAGGGAGGCTTTGGTCATGGCGATCAGGCCGAACACGTTGGCCTCGAACTGCGCACGGTAGGCCTCTTCCTCCGCTTCCTCGATCGCGACGAGCAGGCCGTACCCGGCGTTGTTGACGAGGACGTCGACGCCGCCGGATGCCTCGACCGCGGCGACGGCTGCCGCCACCTCGTCCGGTTTCGTTACGTCGAGCTGGAGAGCCGTGGCGTTCTCGTGGCCTTCGACGAGGTCGGTCAGGTCCTCGAGCTTCCGGGCGGTCGCGAAGACGCGCTCGCCGCGTTCGATCAGGACTTCGGCGAGAGCCCGTCCGAGCCCGGTCGAGCAGCCCGTAACGAGCCAGTTGCGGTGGTCTTGGGGCATGTGTTTTCCAATCGGTTGGACACGAACGCATGGTTTGTCGGCATGCGATGATGTTCGCTGGCCAGTGGCGGATCATGAGCCGCGACTAACCTAAGGTGTCGGTCAGCGAGGCGCTCCGGTGTCCTCCAGCCACTTCGTAACCTCCGTCAGGGTCTCGCGTTCCTGGTCGCATTCCTTCGAAAAGGCTTCGAGGAGCCGGGCGTCCGGCGCGTGTTCGGCAACTGTGCTGCTCTCTCGCTGCTGTCACGACTAGGATCGCTGGGTGCCGGAAGTTTACGACACAGAGATCGGAAAATATTTCTGCTCTGTTGGGCAGCCAAAACATGCTGGCGATAGGGAGCGGCTGGAAGGCTGCTGTCGACTGAAGCTTGCCGTTCGACGTGCTTCGCTGGAGACGTGAAAGCGGCCGTTCCGCGGTACGGGTTACTACGCGCTGATCGCCACGCCCCCCCAAGGGCCTTCCACGAACGACGCGAGGGCGACCCCGCGACCGCTGTGCTGCATGTCCGTAGGGTGCTGGAGACGCATTTCCGGCGCGCCTACTCTGGCTGGTTCGGTCCCGTCGACGATCTCGGGGCCATAGTCGACGCGATAAGGAAGGAAGGCTTCCGCCATCCATGCGCGCCGTTGCTCCCCCAGTTGGACGCCTGCAACGCGGCGACGCGTGAGCGCCACCACGGAGAGGACGCGCGGTTCGGTTCGAGAACGGGTGTTGATCCCGATGAGCTGGACGGCATCGTACGGGATGCCCTGGTGCTCATCGGGGCGGTCAAAAGCTAAGCCATACGCTTCAGTAGGGTTCAACGAGCGGCGAGCTGGTCATCCGTCTGGGACGCGATCACCGCGTACCGCAGGTGAAGAAGGTCATGCTCCAACGGCTCGGCACCGATCAAGGACAGTTGGACCTTACCTGCCAACCCCTCGTCCCCATGCGGTGGCGGCGCCGACCCATCTGTCCTTCGGTATCCCGCGCAGGGCCGGCGTCGCCTGCCTCGCCCTGTTCGCGGTCCCGCTCGTCGGGTTGCCCCTGCTGGCGACGGCTACTGGGTCGCAGTCGGTTGCCCTGTTCGACGCTTTCTACCGTTCCGGCTCGCTTGTGTTCGGAGGCGGCCACGTGGTGCTTCCCCTCGTGGCGGTAATGCCGTTCAACGAGACGGGAGCCGAACCCGGCCAGACCTACTTCGCGGATGGGCTCAGCGAAGACCTCATCACCGGGCTTTCCGCTATCCTGAGCTGGCGGTGGTCGCCCGCAACTCCACCTTCGCCATCCGTGGGCAAGCCATGGACACGCGGACCGTCGGTCGCACCCTCCATGCCCGCTATGTCGTGGAGGGCAGCGCGCGGCGCCAAGGCGAGCAGTTGCGGATCTCGGCCCAGTTGATCGACGTGGAAACGGGTGCGCACCTCTGGGCCAGGACCTACGACCGCGCCGTCACGGACGTCTTCGCCGTGCAGGCCGAACTCTCGACTGAGATCGTCGCGGCCCTCGTGCCCTGTGTCCGGCGTTCCGAACTGGTTTCGTCCGACAAGAAGCCAACCGAGGACCTGGGGGCATACGATCTCGTGCTCCGTGCCCGGGGCGCCCATCCACATGGTGCGGTCGACGCGGCTTCCCTCGACGTCTCTCGCGACCTCCTACATCAAGTCTTGGCCGCAGATCCCGACTATGCAGAGGCACACGCGCAACTTGCCCTGAACCTGATCCAAGGGACGGTTCTCGGCAGCGGCGCCGGCGACCTCTCGGCGGGCGTTGATCAGGCACGCCAGGCGATCCGACTCCAGCCGGACCTCGCGCTTGGCTATCGTGCCCTGAGCTTCGGCCTCGCGGTCGGTGGCGACTATGCCGGGGGCCTCCATGCGGCGGAGCGCTCGGTGTCCCTCAATCCCAACGATCCGGAGAGCTTGGCGGGATTGGCGAAGGCGCAGCTCCGCTTCGGATCCTACAACGAGGCGGCACGCAACGCCGCCCGGGCCAGCGAGCTTCATCCCATGGCACCCGACTACTACGCCTTCATCGAGGGGCAGGCTCTCTACGCCTCGGATCGTTTGGACGAGGCAGCCGACGCCATGCGGGACTGCCTGATCGGCACAGACCAACGCGCAAACTGCCTGCGCATAGCGGCGGCCGTCGACGTCCGCCGCGGGAAAGTGGACGAGGCGAGGGAGTCCATGCGCCTCCTCATGGCCCTGGACCCCGGCTTTACGCTGGAGAAGGAAGCGGGGGCCCAGCGCTACGGGACGATGCCCGTCCTGCGTCGCTACATGGCCGATCTGGGGGAAGCCCGCCCGCCGAGGTCCGCGACGATAGAGATCGTAGCGCCGCGTCCTGCGAGCTGAACGTAGGCTTGGAACAAACCGATAGGCCAGTGTGAGAGCCGTGGTGATTAGTGCTTAGGCTCATTCGGGTGGAAACCGGTCGAGCAGCTTTCGAGGCGTTTGGTGCAGAAAGCTGCCGTTCGCGATAAGTGGATGAACGGTAACAACGGCGTGAACAGTCAGGTGGAAGCGATGGATGATGGGCCGGGCCCTGTGTCCCGATCGGAGCGGGTGTCGCTTCGGCGTCCGCTCGGCCATCGCGGCCTCGAGACGCTGGCGGCCCACTACGTGCGCCAGCGGTTCAAGCCGCACTCCCACCCCGAATATCTGATCGGCGTCATCACCGGCGGCGTGCACTCGGTCTGGTGCCGTGGCGAGCGTCATACGGCCCTGCCGGGAACGGTCATGTCGATGCGGCCCGGCGACGTCCATCACGGCAACGCGGCCGTCGAGGCCGGCTGGATGCAGCGCATGTTCTACGTCGCCGAGGACACGATGCGCGAGATCCTCGGCGATCGCCTTGACGCATCGACTGCTCCGCTCCCCGACTTCGAACGCTGCGACCGCCACGACCCCCTGCTGGCCGTGCGCCTCAAGCGCATCCACGACAGGATCCACGCCTCGCGGCTGATGCTGTCGCGCGATGCGGCCTGGGCCGACTTCGCGGACGTCGTCGCCGTGCTGGCCGGCGGCGCGCCTGGAGACGACAGCCCAGGGGCTTTGCCCGATACGCGCGCCCGTGCGATGGTCGACTATCTACATGCCCATGTCGGCGAGGACGTCAGCCTGGACACGCTCTCGTCGCTCGCTGGCCTCCGCCGCCGGCAGACGATCGACCTATTCAAGAGGGAAACCGGCCTACCGCCGCATGCCTACCATATCGGCCTGAAGGTCCGTTTGGTTCAGGACCGCCTGCGCAAGGGGCACGCGCCCGCCGCCGCCGCGATGGAGGCGGGCTTCGCCGACCAGAGCCACATGGCCCGTCACTTCTCGGCCATCGTCGGCCTGACGCCTGCGGCCTATGCGCAAGCCGACCGGGTCCGCACTTTCGTTCTATAGCGCGCTCGCCTCGTTCCCTACCAAGCCCACCGGAAGCCGAGGACCGCTGTGGTCCGGCGGCAGGCAGGGCGAAGGCTTGAGCATGTCCCATCCATCCGGCACCGCGGCGCAAGGCGCGCACCGATCGACGTTTGCCGCCGACGCGGCGGTGCTCGGCATCGCGCTCGTGTGGGGCGCGAGCTATCCCGCCACCAAGAGTGCGCTGGCCTATGCCCCCGTCCTCGTCCTGATCTTCTACAGGTTCACGGCCACGGCCTGCCTGATGGGGCTGGCGGCGCGCCGCGAGCTCGCTTCCGCCGGGCGGGGCGACGTCCTTCGCGGCGCTGTGCTCGGGACGATCCTGGCCGCGATCTTCGTCTGCGAGATCGCGGGCCTCGCGATGACCAGCGCGACGAACGCGGCCCTCATCATCTCGCTCTGCACGCTCTTCACCCCGTTCCTGGACCATGGCCTGTCGCGCCGCCTGCCGCCGCCGATCGTCGTCTGCGGCGCGATGATCGCATGCGTTGGCGTGGGCCTGCTCGTCGGCGGGCTGACGAGCTGGACGCAGGGGGACGCGCTCATTCTTCTCGCCGCTGTGCTTCGTGCGGTGATGGTGGTCTCGACCAAGCGTTTGATGTCGGCACGTTCGCTCTCCTCGGTCGCGCTGACGGCCGTGCAGGCCGCGACCGTCGCCACTGTTGCCCTGGTCGCCCTTGCCCTGACAGGCGGCGTCGGGGGCTTGGCAGTGCGGGCCGGCGCCGGCTTCTGGGGCAGCGTCGCGTTCCTGTCCCTGTTCTGCACGATCGCTGCCTTTTACGTCCAGAACGCCGCAGTCCGCCGCATGAGCCCGACACGGGTCGGTTTTCTGATGGGAACCGAGCCGTTGTTCGGCTTCGCCTTGGCGCATGTCCTTCTGGCCGAGCCCGTCACCGGCGCCGCCGTGCTCGGCGCGGCACTCGTCGTGGCGGGAACGTTCGCGGGGCTTCTGGCCGACCACCGGACGGGCTGAAGCCGGCGGCCATCCCTCGATCATCGACTGCGGCGCTCGGAGTATCCAGCCATCAGCGTAGGGTGCGAAACGCCTTGCGCATCTCGTCCGCGAAGACTTGCGGCTGCTCGAAGGCGGCGAAGTGCCCGCCACGCTCGACCTCATTCCAGTAGAAGAGGTTGGGCCATTTGGCCTCAGCCCAGGCTCGCGGCGCGCGGTAGATCTCTTTCGGGAAGATCGTTGCCGCCATCGGCAGCTCGATGGTATGGCCTCGCTCACATCCTGTCGATGGTCATCACCCGCGAGACCGGCATCGCCATGGCCCCGACCCTCGGCGGGCCGGAGCTGATCCTCGCGGCTCTCGTAATCATGGTCGGCGGGCTCGTAGCGCTCCTGCCCGCCGCCTTGCTGCACCGGTGTCCCCTGGTCGAAACGCTGCGCGCTTGACCACGCGTGGTTGGCAAGCCCCGACGCTGCCGGCAGATGCGGACCGATGCGGTTGCCTGAGGGCGTGCCGGCTCAGGCCGCAAGCTCTGCGGCGATGACGCCACTGACGTCACGCGCGGTCCGGGCGGCACTGATGAGAGTTGCGGAGGCCGGTCGATTCAGTCGCCATAGCAAGCAGCCACATGCGGAACTCGGCGACCGACCGGGCCCCGTCCATCGCTATGCGGCTGTCGTCGCCGACGATCCCGAGCGGGCGGAAATGATCGAGGTTGGACCGGAAGCCGGCCACCACATGACCGCCTCCTCAAGGATCTCAGTCTGCATCGTCTTGCTGCCGAGCAGTCGCTCAAGGTTGCGAATCCGCGTCCGCAGATCGCGGACCCTCTGCACGCCTCCTGCGGCTGGAGCGGCGAACGAGTTCGGTATCGTGCCGCCCTGGGACTGCGCGTCGCAGAAGGCGACATGGTGAAGTTCGTCTCGATTGCCGCAGCGCGGATGTTCGCCCGAGTGACTTGCCCAGGCACTGTCGACGTCTTGAAAAAAGGCTTCGGCGAACGCGCGACATCCATGCCGCGGGCGGCACATGCGGTGCCCAACACCGATTATCACTTGCCCATGTCGTCGGGTGGTCTGAAGGCGACAACGTTGTTTCCGGCCTCGGATCGGTCCTGCCGCGCGGCGCGTCGCTTCCCTCTATCTGTTTCCTTCTCGAGCTCCCGCATGCGGATGATCATTGCCGCAGCCGCGTCCAGGGCTCTGTCGCGATCCTCCGTCAACTGCTTGTTCGTTCTGTTCAGCCCATCGAGCTTCGCCTGCAAGCGAGCGAGGGGCCCCTTCTCAAGAATTTTGATGCGATCGAGTATCGCCGTTCGCTCATACAATGTGCTCCGACCTCGTTTGGCCTCCTTGGCCACGTTCATCGGATTTAATCGAATCGTCTGACCCTTCTTGAGTTTCGCAACGAGTTCCGGATGACTGGGACACTTCTGAAGTATGCGGTCGATCGCGAGATTAAAATCGCGGTCGATCTCGTCGCATGATTCCTCGATCATTCGCCTTTTACCTCCGCCGCCTTGATACCGAACCGGGACAACACCGAGGCACATTGAGCCATCCTCAACCGTGAGAGGCTTGCGAGGCCGGCCTCGCCTGACGCGGTCGCGGACTTGTAGACCTCATCGTAACGGTCCCAGCGCGCACGCCAGAAGGCTGCGTGGTCGGGGGACAGGGCGAGGTTCTCGCACTCCCAGCATACATCTGGCCGGGCGGCGGACCAGAGCGGGGTCGGCATCACCCAGCGGGCAACGCATCCCATCGTGCAACGGCCGGATCCCGGGCGATAGATGCAGTCGCCGGCCGGCTGGCCCCCGAAGCTCAGTTCGTGGACCCGAACGCCCGTTTCGATCACGATGTCCTCGATGTCGCTCCTCCTTTCGGCATCGTCCCTGTTGCCCAAACGGACCCCGAGCCGCTCCCCCGACTGCCGCACCGTTTCCGCCATGGTGCCGGAAGTGGACTTGCGCTCCGATACGAGGGAACCAAGAAACGCGATGGAGTTCTGGACCGCGGCGTCGTCAAGCACCTGCCTGTACTCGGGGTCGACCCTCGCGTAGCCGACTTCCGTGACGGCGAGGTTGACGTGTAGAAAGTGCGTGCGAAGCGCCGGAGGCATGCGGCTGTCGGTGCGGACCACGAACTGGGCGAAACTCTTTCGCCACTGGCTGGGAGCGATATTCCAGTCGGTTATGCCCGCATGCTCCCTTGCAAACGCCTTCTGTGCACGTCGCACCTGATCGCTAATGGCCGGGACGAAGGTCGTCGCGGGAGTGATGTAGGTTTGGGCCCGCTGAGCGTACAGGGCGAGCCGCCGCTTGTTGGCGTCGGTTCGGAAGCAACGGTACAGCCTGACCAGCGCGAGGACAGCCTTGATCGGCGGGGGCAGATGGCTCGTGCCGACGGGTCTGGAGCCGGCGACCCACTCGTGTTCCGTCCAGTCGTGGCGCCCCTTGTACACCCTGCCCTTTATGAAGAAGATCTCGTCGAGTCCGGATACGGACCTGCGCACCGAGATGCACGCCGGGAAGCCCGACCTTGTCGGATCGACGACGAGGCCGCAATA
Organism: Aureimonas sp. Leaf454; assembly: GCF_001424685.1. GTDB lineage: Bacteria > Pseudomonadota > Alphaproteobacteria > Rhizobiales > Rhizobiaceae > Plantimonas. The sequence continues at coordinate 137,897 of NZ_LMQT01000023.1, read as the reverse complement.
TTCCGAAGTGCGCAGACCCACGCCGCCTTGGATCATTACCGAACACGCGTCGCGCACTGTTGCCATTGCGCTCCAGATTAACCAGGCGGCTTCGCCTTGGAAGTAGGGCAGCGCGCCCGGGAACTTGCGTGAGACCGTTCCTAGATACCGACGCAGCCTCGCCTCTCGCTTGCACTCGCCGAGGGCGGCGATTCCGCCGGCGATTTTCATGTAGGCTTCGATTGCGCCGATGATCTCGTCGACGACGTCCAGCACTGCCATCGCGGACGTCATCACCTTGATGAACACGTCGTCTTCCATTGGGGGGATTTGTCCGCGCGCGTCAGCGGCCAATTCCTTCGCTTTGGAGAAGGGCGACGCGCCTCCGTAGGGTTCGCCGGCAGCGGGCTCGACGCCCGCCAACCTCAACTCCGAAGCCTGCTCCCACAGCAGTCTCGGCAGTGTGAGGAAGTGCAGGAGGTAGGTGGCGGTCGGCGGGTTCACGCGACCGACGATCTTGTCCAGGCAAAGATGTTCCACGTACTCTTCGAATGCGGTGGCATCGAGCTCGGCAAAAGCCCTGTAGTCGTTCTCAACCATCCAGCGGGCAAGGTAAGCGACCTGCTTGCCAAAGTAGGAGGCCATCCCCGGCTTGTATCGGATCCCAGCAGTCGACGCCGTAAACAGCGACCATATCAGACGACGGAACGAGTCCAGCAGACTTTCCCACTTCGGATCGGCGAGCCGCGATCCGTCGTGCAGACGTACCGCCCAGTTGATCGTGCTGCGGTCGTCGCGCTGGCCAGCGGTGTGATTATCAAACTTCCATTGGTCGTCATTCCAGAACGATCTGTTGCTGACCCTTTGGCCGCACAACGACTCCTTTTTCAGGTGGTGGAGTTTCGCCTGCATCTGTTTACTCGATGATGTCCAAGGGCGGCAGGCGCATGTCTTCGGCTGCTGCCCAAACGGTTCGATCCGAATACAACGGAAGCCAGATTGTCCTAATGGCTTGGAGGGCTGGAAGCCAAAAGCCGATCCAGCGCGACGCATTCACGACCGACTTCGCAGATTCGATGGAGGCTTCCAACTGGACGATACGGGCCAAGCTGTACGGATCCCGAGGGTTGACGGCAGCCAGCGGGCACATCGGGCAACTACCCCAGGCCTGGCACAACCTTCCCGGCTTTTCGCCCTCGATCGGCGAGTCGTAGGGGTCGAGGCAATCGTAGCCGTCTGTCGCCGCGCGTGTCGCTCCTCCCTTGCCCGACTGCCTTGGATCGGACTTGCCTCTAGTCGCGACCCAGCGGTCCCTTCGATTCTGATGCTGTGCAAGCCTCTCCTTGCCTCGCTCCTTTGAGGCGTCGGACGTGTAATGCATCTCCGTGGTTTCGTAGCTCTGATGATTGAGTATCGACTGCCTGGCGATGATGTCGCCATGGTACAGTATATCCACCATCTCAGAGATGGTCGGCCGGATCTGTGCCAGCGTGAATGGATGCAGCTCGTTTTCCGCGACGAATTTCTTCAGGTTGTGGCCGAGCAAACTTTGGTCGCGCACCTGAAAACCCCCGACCTGGGACGTGCCTGTCTTCGGGAAGATAAACAGCTTGTTTGCGTCATGCGGTACCGAGGCCCAACGAATGCGCGCGGTGAGCTTCCTTACGGCTTTGATGAGATTGATGGGGTTGTCGATGCTTCTGTCGCTCGCCGGATATGTGCGATACTGGCTTATGCGCGAGCGGTTCTTCTTCCCAAGCAGTCGATGGCGTCTGTCACTGCCGAAAATCTCGGCATCACCGATTAGCAGCGGACTTTCCCGTACACAGTCCTGTCTAATTGTGATGGTCGTCTGTGAATTGAATGCAGTCTTGATGCAAAGAAGAACGATGAACGGGATGACAGTCCTTGAACTGAGGTGCAGGTAGCTCCAGACTTCCGCAAGCCCACCAGCATCGCGCACTCCTCTTCCAAGCGCCGGATGATGGGCATCCGCCTTTTCGATGGTCGGCAAGTAGCCATTCATTTCGCGGGCGATAGTCGAGACGGTCTGGGCCAGCGTTGTCGCCGCACCCCACGTCGGCGGCGGGTTGCTTCGGCCTTGGCGGATGAGCAGCCCACCTGCTCGGTGACGCGCCAACGCGACGTTGATCTCCTTTAGACACGCAAGCTCGATCTTGGTGAGCTCGACGATGGGTATCCCCTTCCGGGACACACCGTCGCCGCGTGCCCCGCTCCATGGATTGCGGCGCAGCCGAAGATCGGGAGGCAGCAATTTGGCATAGGCAGGTATGGTTTTGAGCGACGCAATTATCGCTCGGAACGTCCCATAGTAATGACGCCTGGTCCCTTCGCCCAGGCTCACGGTGAGATGGACGATGTACCGGTCGACCAACTCCTCAGAGAATTCCTCAAGCTTGATCGCCGATCTCCCGTCCTCCTTGAGAAAACCGAAGAAATTGGTGGCTGCGGCGAATGCCGCCCGCGCGGTCCCTTCGACGTTCTTGTGGTAGGCGATGAAAAGGGCCTCCGCGAACGGAACGGCGATATGGACGCAATCTGTCCACTGCGCAGGGGCGCGCAACGGTCGGGCGGGCCCCTCCGTGCCCTGCGGCATCAGTATGGACAGTTTGGCGATCGATCCCGAGGCCTCACTTTCGACCGTGACGCCTCCTTTGTAGCGCTGGTGATCGCGAAGCTGGACCACGTTGCCCGGAGCGCTCGCGCTCCGCCGCACGGCAGAAACAAGCGAGGACCGATCGATCGTCCGCCTAGCCACCTCGGAGCCTCCGCATGTAATCGTTCAATGCATCGGAGACTTCTGCCTCCATGCCGTCCACACTTCTCAGATATATCTTAATGGTGGTACTTACGTGGGCATGTCCAAGTAACCGACTGAGTACGAGCCAAGGTGCGCTTTTACCTCGGCGGACAAGCTGTTGGTACATGACGGCAGCATAGGTATGCCTCAGATCGTGGAAATGATGCCGGGCAACCGTGATCAGTTCCTGGCTTCCGTTCCATTCGATCGCCTCCACATAGGTCAGCCCGGCTTGCAGCACGGCTTTGCGGAAGTTCCGCCACAGGGTGTGGTTTGTAAGTGGACGACCCGGGTTGCGATGTGAGTCTGAGCGGTTGACGAACAGCGCCAGAGTCTTGGGACGGCCCAAGACGCATTCGGCGCGCTCGCCGGCGATGTATTCCTTTATGTCCTCGTAGATCGGTAGGGGAATGAACACCCTTCTTGGCTTCATCCCCTTCGTTTTCGTGATCAGCATCGGGACGGAGCCTTGCCAACCGCGTGGCCGCAGGTTCAGTATGTCAAGAACCGTGAGGTTGGTAATCTCGTCGAGGCGCATGCCAGTTCCCACTGACAGGCTCGCCGCCAGGCGGTAGACTGAGGTTTGCGGCGCGACCCGCGCCTGCGGCACCGGACCCAGAATGCCGAGGATCTTGGTCAAGTCTTCGATGCCGATCGCGTCGACGCTGTCGGTCCCGTCTTCTCTAGGTATCAAGTCATCGTCACTGAATTCCTTGTATTTTCCCTCTTCGTTGCCTCGGGCCGGTGCGTTGCAAGCGACTTCGAGAACATCCTCAGGATCCGCCTCGAACAGATCGTCGCAAAGCCTATTCCGGTAAGCCCATCGGTAAAACTTGCTTATCGTTTGCAGTCGCCTGCGGATGGTGGATAACTTGTATTTCCGTTTCGTCAGGGGAGAGGGCGTTGACATGAGCGCCTCTCGGTATTGCGTCAAGTCGCTGAATACGACTTCGTCCCAAGCGAGCCCAACAACTACCAGAAATGAAAACCATTCGTAGAGATCGTCGCAGAATGCTTTCTGGCTGTTCCCGACCGATGCCACCCTCGCGGATTTAACGCAGCGAGCGTAGAGGAACAGCAGGACGGGACCTATGACGGCCTGATCGGCCGAGACCAGGTATCGAAATCCAGGTGGCAGCGCGTATCGACGGATGCTTCTCCATTCATCTTCGGTGCATTGGATCTGTTCGCGTCGCATTTCACCTGCGGTCACAATGCGGATAGCCATCAGTCCTCGCCGTTCCAGCGCGACTGCGCCATGCTGCTATCCCGCCTCCCATGGCGCTGCGGTGGGGCAGATGGCAGCCGACTTCTCCCGCACGCCCAGATGGTATGATGGTGGCACCCTCCTCACTTGCGTAAGCATCCGTTCATGCCAGCATCGGAAACTGTCCAGTCGTTTCGCACGCGTTTTCTCCTATCAGCATGCATGAATACCCAATATCATTAAAACCAGCAACTGATTGCGCGAGAAGCCAAGACATAATATGCACATTTTTTCAGTTATCCGTGGAAATATCAACAAACTACAGATTGAATATTGAAAAAACCCGCATACTACGAAGCAATAGGATTCAAACCTTCGCTTGCTGATGCAGATAGATCCTATTGTAAGGACTTAATCCTTTCATCAAGGATTCGTTCTGTTCGGTTTGCGTCACCGTACCGAATTGCGCGAATACAACCTAGAATGACATATCGGCGGGTTCAGTGGTTAGGCGATCGTCCCGAGACGTTCTTGGTCCCGCTCGCAGCGGTCTCTGTCCGCAATAATTTTTCGGCAGTCGCATTCGGCACCCTGAAGGTCTTCGCCCGGCCTCAACGAGGCCAGGTCCTTCTCTGCCCTTCCGTGGCCCTGCGGGCAGCAGCCCGTCTCGACCTACTGCTTGCGCTGCGGACGGTCCGCGGATCCCCACGCTTCCCAGCTTCCCAGCTTCCCAGCTTCCCAGGACCCGGACGGCTTTTCGCCGTCGGTGGTGGTTCGTTACGCCCACAGGGGCAATGCCGCTTGTCCTCATGCCTGCTCATGGCGGTGGGCACATGGAATAGCCGCAAGATCGCTAGGCATTGTGCGTCCGGCCAGCGTCCCATGCGAGTGCAAGCGATCCTTAGCCCATTAGCGGTGCGGCCTTGTCGCCATTACATTGAGGAATGTATCAAACCTCGCCCTCGTCGACTGCCGCCAGTCTGATCATCTACGAAGCCGCACCCGACGCGATGGCCGCGGTGCTTGTGGTCGGGTGTTCGGAGTTCCGACGCCTGCGTCCCCGCCGCGCGGAACACGACTGCTTCATTGACCGCTTAAAGCCCGCCCTAGGGGCGGGTCCAGGGAGCAATCTGGATCCAGAGCATTAGGAGAGGAGGGACGCCTACGGCACTTTGGAAGGTGCGCCGTCCCTCCTCTCCTAATGCTCCTCTGGTCTGTGCAACCAATGCAGGTTGATCACGTCGGCCAGAGGTGCGGACAGTTCGCTAATGTAAGATAACGTGGTTGACGACGAGCAGTCCGTGCTCGCTCGATCCCGCGATCGGAATGAAGCCGACATAGTCGTTGTTGTAGCCGAACTGGCGCGACTGCGATTCCGCGGTCTGCCGGGTTGGGTCGAAGGCGGGCGAGTCGGGGAAGAGGGCATCGCCCCAACGGAGCAGGACGTCGGCATCGTAGCCCTCGGCGACGTGATGACGCTCGTCGATGCCGGCTTCCACCTCCTGGAAGCTGAACCGCGATGCTGCCGTCTCGGCATGGGCTTCGTCGGCCGAGAGAAGGGCGAGGGGGCTCACCGTCGCGGCGATCGCGGCGGTTGCGAGGGAGCCGCGCAAGAAGTCGCGCCGGGAGAAGCGCGATGCGATGATCTCGCCCATCGTCGCGTTCGGCGAGACGTTGTGTCCCTCGCCGTCATTGTCCTCGAGGAGGCTGGTGCGGAACGCCCCGCATGTCGTGTCCTGCGTCATGGTCCAAAACCTTCCCCTGGAGGCAGCGCCTCACCTTGAAATGGTTCCAGACTGCTAGACGCGCCGCATGACAGCGCAATGACGCCTGCGGATCGACGCCCGCAGACGCCGGACGACCGTAACCGATCTCAGCCTTCGTTGAGGCAGAGGACGGGGAGGATCCCGGACTGGACGCCTTCCGTCGTGTCGGCGACGCTCTTTTCCGCGGCGGAGGCCGAGGCGGCGATGTAATCGATCCCCTGCGCTTTGAGGAAGCGAACGGCGGCGTCGGGTCGGATCGCGAAGTTGATCGACTGCGGAATGTCGCCCGTCGCGTCCGCGATGGCGACCGCGTTCAGCTTCGCCGTCACCACGCCGACGACACGTCCCGACAGATCGACCAGGGGACCGCCGGAATTCCCGGGCTGCACCGGCGCGGAGATCTGCAGATAGCGCGGGTCGTTGCCGAGGCCGAGAAGCGAGGAGATGTTGCCGCGCGTGACGTTCAGGCTGTCGGCAAGGATCGACCGGAGGGGATAGCCGAGCGCCAGAACGTCCTCGCCCAGGCGGGGAACGCCGGTCATGACGGACAAGGGCGTGCCGAGGTCGCCGGGCACATGGACCAGAGCCAGATCGTTCGCCTCGTCGATCACGATCTGGTCGGCCTTGCCCGCTGTGCCGACCATGACGCTGCGGCAGGCCTTGGCGACATGGGCATTGGTGAGGAGCCAGCCGTCCTTGGACACCACGAAGCCGCTGCCCGACGAATCCACGGCGGCGGTCCGATCCCCATCCGGCTCCGGCGCGATGCCGACATGGAGCAGCGACGAGCCGAGCGAGGCGCGCTCGGAGGGGACGACCGCCGACACGATCCCGCTTTCTTCGCCCACGGTTTCGCGTCCGACCAGCCGCAACTCCGACCCCGGACCAACGGGTTCGAAGAGGTTCATGGCGACCGTCACGAAGGGCCGGAGCTTCGCCTCGTCGGAGCGCGCAAAGGAGATGACATAGCCGCGAACGTCGCCGTCGACACCGCCGAAGCGCATCGCGTAGGGGCGTCCATTCTCCTGCCCGGAAACCGAGAAGCCGTCGATGGAGACGATCGCGTCCTCGACGGTGCGCGTTTCCGTCGCGGTGCCGAGGACCTCGAACAAACCGTCCAGGGACTGCCCGTCGCCGGACAGACGGACCGTTTCGATCTCGATCGAACCGTCGGCGGAGCGCCAGACGCGACCGACATCGGTCGTTCCGGCATCCGAGACCAGAGCCGTCGGGAGCGCCAGGCGGGTGCCCGTCTCGGCATCGTCGAAGAGCTTGAAGCCTGTCGCCTTCTCGGCCGTGTCGCTGATGTCGATCAGGCGACGAAGCATGTCCTCGTCGATGATCCCCGTGGCCGCCAGGCCGTGCCGCGCCTGGAAGTCGCGAATGGCGCGCAGGCTCGCGGCGTCGATCTCGCCGTCGAAGGCGCCGGAATAATCGCCCGCCCAGGCCAATCGCATCTGCAGGCCCAGGCGAAAACCGACTTCGGTCTCGTGATTGTAGGCGGACGAAAGCGACGTTGCGTCAGACGTCAAGGTTCCGCCGATCGCCGGCGTGGCGATCAGGAAGCAACCGAGGAAAAGGGCCTTGAAATGGCGACGCATGCCGCTCTCCGAAGGGCGAGGTACCGTACGAAAGGCATAACGTCTCTTAGCAGATTTTCGATCCGCCCGCGCGTAACGATTTGTCAATCGTGCCGTGTGATCTTTTTCGCCCCCGAATGTTCGAGCCGTTGCGGCGCCGATCTCTTGGGTCACGTCACGCCGGCCATGCGCTCCTGCAGGGCTGCGGGATTGCTCTCGCTCGACGGGCCGAGTTCGACCTCGCCGATTCTCTCGCCTCGCCGAAGCAACTTTTCCGTCGAGATCAGGATCTGGTCGACATCCCGCCCGGTCTGCCCGAAATGCGTGCGAAGCGCCGCGACCCGGGTATCGAGGCGGGTGATGTCCTCCATGAGGAGCCGGACTTCCGACTGGATGCGCCCGGCTTCCTGCCGCATCCGCGCATCCTTCAGGATCGCCTGGACGACCTGGATCGAGAGCATCAGGAGCGAGGGTGAGACGATCACGACCCGAAGGCGCTGGGCTTTCTGGACGATGTCCTCGAAATGCTCGTGCAGTTCGGCGAAGATGGACTCCGATGGGACGAACAGGAACGCGGTGTCCTGCGTCTCGCCCGGCAGGAGGTAACGCTCGGCGATCGCCTTGGCATGCACGTCTATATCCCGGCGCAGCCGCGCGGCGGCCAGTTGCCGGTCGACATCGGCCTCCGAACCTCGGAACGCCGACCAGGCCTCCAACGGAAACTTCGCGTCGATGACGAGGGCGGGCGCCCGGTTCGGCATATGCACGAGACAATCCGGCCGCCGTCCGTTCGAGAGCGTCGCCTGGAAGGTGTAGGCCCCGCGCGGCAGGGCGTCCGCGACGATCGCCTCCATCCGCCCTTGTCCGAAGGCGCCGCGCGCCTGCTTGTTGGAGAGAATGTCCTGCAGCCGCACGACCTCGCCGGCGAGGTCGCTGATGCGCCCTTGCGCCCGATCGATGACGGCGAGGCGCTCGGAAAGGGCCGAAAGGCTTTCCTTGGTCTCGCGGGTCGTCTCCAGGATCGAATGGCCGACCCGGTTCGACATGCCGTCGAGCCGCTCGGACAGCGTCCGCGTCAGATCGGCCTGCCGCGTGCCGAAGATTTCCGCCATGGTCTGCATGCGCCCGGTGATCTCGGCCTGCGAGCGCAGGACCGCATCGAGACGCTCGGCCGTGTCGTCCTGCGACTCGCGGGCGCGACGGCGTCCCCGAAAGGCCAGAAACGCAGCGAGGAGAAGGAACCCGGTCACCCCGGCGACCAGCCAGTCTCCGAGACTCAGCGACCCGCCGAAAAGCGGAACGGGACGCGAAAGGACAGCGCTGAGGGTCACGGGATCCATGCGAGGAACGCTACCGGCAACGCTGAGGAAAAGCCAGATCAAACCATGAACAAAAAATCGTCCCATTCCGCGCGGCCGTCTGTCGATTGACCGCCGCGCCGCCAGCCATTACCTGACGGGAATGTCGATCAAGCCGCTCATCATCCTTCCCGATCCCCTTCTGCGCCAAGTCTCCCGCCCGGTCGAGACGGTGGACGCGGCAGTCCGGCGCCTGGCGGATGACATGCTGGAGACGATGTACGACGCACCCGGCATCGGGCTCGCGGCGATCCAGATCGGCGAGCCGCTGCGCATGTTGACGATCGATCTGGCCGGGGAGGACGAGGAGAAGGCGCCGCAGGTCTTCCTCAATCCCGAGATCGTCGCGACCTCCGAGGCGCTCTCCGTCTACGAGGAAGGCTGCCTGTCGATCCCGGACTATTATGCCGAGGTCGAGCGGCCGGCGAGCGTGACCCTGCGCTATCTCGGGCTCGACGGGGCCATGCATGAAAGCGAGGCGACGGGACTGCTGGCGACCTGCCTGCAGCACGAGATCGATCATCTGAACGGTGTTCTTTTCATCGACCACATTTCCAAGCTGAAGCGGGACATGGTCGTGAAGAAGTTCACGAAGCTGGCGCGCAAGGCGACGGCCTGACGCCGCCGGCGGCGTTGCCCGAGAGGCCCGACATGCGCATCGTCTTCATGGGAACGCCGGCCTATGCCGTGCCGACGCTGCGCGCGCTGGCCGAAGCCGGTCACGACATCGCCGCCGTCTATTCCCAGCCCCCGCGCGCGGCCGGCCGCCGCGGCCTCCAGTCGACGCCGTCGCCCGTGCAGGCCGAGGCCGAGCGGCTCGGCCGTCCCGTTCGCACGCCGCTTTCGCTGAAGGGCGTGGCCGAGATCGCGGATCTCGCGGCGCTCGAGGCAGACGTCGCGGTGGTCGTCGCCTACGGCCTCCTCCTGCCGCAGGCCGCGCTCGACGCGCCGCGTCTCTTCTGCCTGAACGGACATGCCTCGCTTCTGCCGCGCTGGCGCGGCGCGGCCCCGATCCAGCGCGCGATCGAGGCCGGGGACCCGGAGACTGGGGTCATGATCATGCGCATGGAGGCCGGGCTCGACACCGGCCCCGTGGCCGCGACCCGGACGGTCGAGATCGCGCCGAACGAGACCTCGGGCGAACTCCACGACCGACTGTCGCGGCTGACCGCGGAGGCCATGATCGCCGTGCTGGACGATGTGTCCGTCGGCTCGCTGGACTTCGAGCCACAGGAGGCGATCACGGCGCGAACGGGGCGGGAAACCGTCTATGCCCGCAAGATCGAGAAGGCCGAGGCGGAGTTGGATTTCGCCCTGCCCGCCGACACGATCGCCCGGCGGATCAATGCCTTCTCGCCTTTCCCCGGCGCCTGGACCCTGATCGACTTCGGGCCGGGGCCGGAACGGGTGAAGCTCCTTCGGGCCGAGAGGGTGGAGGATGCGAGCGGGGCGGAGCCCGGCACGGTCCTCGACGACCGCCTCCTCGTCGCCTGCGGACGGGGCGCCGTCCGCATCCTCGATCTTCAGCGCGCGGGCGGAAGACCCCTGTCGGCGCAAGCCTTGCTTCGGGGCGTTCCGCTGCCCCCCGGCGCTCGCATCGGTCGGCGCTGATGCCGCGCTACAAGCTGACGGTCGAGTATGACGGCACGCGCTATGTCGGTTGGCAGCGGCAGGCGAACGGCCATGCCGTGCAGGAGGCGATCGAGACGGCCTTCGAGGGTTTCACGGGTGCGAAGGTGACGATCTTCGGCGCGGGGCGCACGGATGCCGGCGTCCACGCGACGGGACAGGTCGCCCATGTCGACCTTGCCAAGGACTATCGCACCGACACGGTGCGCGATGCGCTGAACGCCTATCTGCGCGACGAGGCGGTGACGATCCTGTCGGCGGAGGTGGTGCCGGATAGCTTCGACGCCCGTTTTTCCGCGCGCAAGCGCCATTATCTCTATCGCATCTTCAACCGCCGCCCGCCGCCCGCCATCCTCAAGGGGCAGGTCTGGTGGGTGTGGACGTCGCTCGACGTGGAGGCGATGGACCGCGCGGCCAAGCGGCTTCTGGGAACCCATGACTTCAACACGTTCCGCTCGGCGCACTGCCAGGCGAAGAATCCCGTCCGCACGTTGGACCGGCTCGATGTCCTGAAAGGGCCCGGCGACGAGGTGCACATCCACGCGAGCGCGCAGTCCTTCCTGCACAACCAGATCCGATCCTTCGCAGGATCGCTGAAGCTCGTGGGCGAGCATCGCTGGTCGGAAGACGACCTCGTCGCCGCGCTTCGATCGCGCGACCGCAAGCGTTGCGGACCCGTCGCGCCGCCGGACGGCCTCTATCTCACGCAGGTCGATTACGGGGCCGCGCGCGCCGAACCTTGAGACCGGCAGGCTTCGTCCGGTCGCTTCGGCATAGGAGCCTTGCACAAATGCGAGGAGTCCCCGGAAGCCTCCGGGGGTAGTATCCCAGCTTGGCCGGCCCGCTCCGCAGAGCGCGTGAACGCCCGACGCCATTACCCGAAGCCATCGCCCGAAGCCATCGCGCCGAAGCTCAGACCGCCGGAACCAAGGGACCTCTCATGTCCGACATCTCGACCGTCGAGCCGGCGTCCGTACGCCGCGACGCGGCCGGCGCCGCGGGGGTGTCCCCGAAGGCCGCCGGGCTCACCGAATTCGCGCTGGCGATCGGCGGCTTCGCCATCGGCACCGGCGAGTTCGCCATCATGGGCCTCCTGCCCGAGGTCGCCACGGGGCTCGGCGTCTCGACGCCCGAGGCCGGCCACGTTATCTCCGCCTATGCGCTCGGCGTCGTCGTGGGCGCGCCCTTGATCGCGGTCGCCGCGGCGAAGATGGCCAAGCGCCAGCTTCTCCTCATCCTCATGGTCGTCTTCGCCCTCGGCAATCTCGCGAGCACCCTGGCGCCGTCCTATGCGAGCTTCCTCGTCTTCCGCTTCCTGTCCGGCCTTCCGCACGGCGCCTACTTCGGCGTCGCCGCGCTCGTCGCGGCGTCGATGGCCGCGCCGAACCGGCGCACGCAGGCGGTCGGCCGCATCATGCTGGGCCTCACCATCGCGACGCTGGTCGGGACGCCCCTGGCCACGTGGCTCGGCCAGCTCGCCGGCTGGCGCTCGCTGTTCGCGAGCGTCGGAGCGATCGCGGCGCTGACGGTGCTGCTCGTCGCGATCTTCGTGCCGCAGGACAAGGTGCGGGACGGCGCCGGCGCGCTGCGCGAACTCGGCGCCCTCCGGCGCTCCCAGGTCTGGCTGACGCTCGGGATGGCCGCCGTCGGTTTCGGCGGCATGTTCGCCGTGTTCAGCTACGTCGCCTCGACCGCGGTCGAGGTGGCCGGCCTCACGGAAGGAAGCGTCCCCTTCATCATGGCCGCCTTCGGTGCCGGCATGGTTCTCGGCAACATCGCGGGGTCATGGCTCGCGGATCGTTCGCTGCTCGGCACGATCGGCGGGATGATGGCCTTCAACGTCGTCGTTCTCGCCGTCTTCGCGCTCTTCGCGGCAAGCCCTGCGGTGCTGTTCGCCTGCGTCTTCCTCATCGGCTGCGGGGTCGCCGTCGGCCCGGCGCTCCAGACCCGGCTGATGGATGTCGCGGGCGACGCGCAGACGCTGGCCGCGGCCCTCATGCATTCGGGCTTCAACATCGCGAACGCGCTCGGCGCCTGGCTCGGCGGCGCGGCGATCGCGGCCGGCTACGGCTATGCCTCGACCGGCTGGGTCGGCGTCGTTCTCGGCCTCGGCGGGCTCGCCATCTTCGCGTGGTCGCTCTCGGCCGAACGCGCCCGCCCGGCATCCTCGGTGCTGCGCGAGGCGGATGCCTGCGCCTGAGCGGGTCCGGGATCGGCCCATCCGCTCCGACCGTCCGCCGCTCGTTCAGAGCAGCGGAATGCCCGTGACGTCCATCACCGCGCCGTAGGCGACGAGCGTCGAGACGATCATCAGCGCGACGACGCCGCAGGCGACGGAGAGGTCGCGCCCGATCGCCGTGGAGGTGAGGCGCGCGGTCAGGAGAATGGTCGCCACCGTCGCGGCGAGGCCGAGCGCCTCGCTGGCCGGACCGTTCCCGAGGACGAAGATCAGCAGCCAATAGGGCGTCAGCGCCCAGGCCAGCAGCGCGCCGCCCCAATTGGTGGCGATGACGAGCGGCGCGATCTTGCGCGTTAGGCCGAGCGGCCGCGCGGCCAGCATCAGGATCACGATCGGCAGGATCCAGGCGAGGATGTCGGCCAGCGCATGCGCGCCGTAGGCGGCGGCCGGCGACGCCAGCCCGGCGAGCCCGGCCTCCCGTTCCACCGCCTCGAACTCGATCCAGGAAAGGGCCACCGGCGGCGCCGCGACGAGGATCGCGGTGAAGGAGGTCCAGAACCCGTCCGCCGAAAGGTCCAGGCGCTTCAGTCCCTCCGGCTTGCCCGCCATCAGCAGGGCCGCGCCGTGGAAGTAGGTCAGGATCTCGGCCAGATCAGGCGTGCGATCCGGCGTTTGCGGCGAACCAGCGGGAGATGAAGGCGTCATAGATGTCCGTCAGTGTCTCGAGATCGGAAACGGCTGCCCGCTCATTGGACATGTGCATGGTCCGCCCGACAAGACCGAACTCGACCACCGGACAATGATCCTTGATGAAGCGGGCGTCGGAGGTGCCGCCGGAGGTGGAAAGCTCGGGGCGTCGTCCCGTCACCGCCTCCACGGCGGATCCCAGCGCATCGATCAGCGCCTCGTCGCGGGTGAGGAAGGCCTCCGCCGGCCGCTCGCGCCAGGCGATGTCGTAGGCGATCGGATCGGAGCGGCCGGGCCGGCGGCGCGTGTCCGAGAGGACCGCATCGAGCCGGCGGCGGATTTCCGCGGTCAGGCTCTCCGGCGTCCAGGTGTCGTTGAAGCGGATGTTGAAGGCCGCGCTCGCCGTGGCCGGAATGACGTTCACGGAGGGCCGCTCGCCGGTGTCCAGCGCGGTGATCTCGAGGTTCGACGGCGGGAAGCGTTCGTTGCCCGCGTCGAAGGGCTCGGCAAGGAGGGCATCCATCAGGACCATCAGCCCGCGAACCGGATTGTCGGCAAGATGGGGATAGGCGACATGGCCCTGACGGCCGCGCACCGTCAGGAGGCCGGACAGCGAGCCGCGCCGCCCGACCTTCATCATGTCGCCCAGCGCCTGCGGATTGGTCGGCTCGCCGACGAGGCAGGCGTCGAAGACGAGGCCGCGCGCGCGCGCGAAGTCGAGGAGCTTGACCGTACCGTTGACCGCCGGTCCCTCCTCGTCGCCCGTGATCAGCAGGGAGACGCGTCCCTTCGGCGCGCCGTCGCGTTCGAGGACGCGCGCCAGCGCCGCGACGAAGCAGGCGATGCCCCCCTTCATGTCGACCGCGCCACGCCCATGAACCTCGCCCGCCACGATCCGGCCGTCGAAGGGCGGCGCCTGCCAGTCCGCCTCGGGGCCGGGCGGCACGACATCGGTGTGGCCGGCGAAGACGAGATGGGGACCTTGCGATCCGAGCGTCGCCAGAAGGTTTTCCACATCCGGCGTGTCCACGTCGCGGAACACCGGACGCTCGACGGTGAAGCCGAGAGGCTGGAGCCAATTCTCCAGCAGCTTCAGGGCGCCTCCCTCCTCGGGCGTGACTGAGGGGCAACGAATCAGCGATTGGAGAAGGGGGGTCGGGTCAGTCGGAAGCTTGTGCATGGCTTGTCGTAATCCATCGCGAAGCTGGGTTCCATGCCGAGAATTGTTGCCAAAAGGTTTCACACGGAGACAGAATGTGTGAAGACGGTGGCAGCGACGGCGTTCTGCCTTCCGGCTGCCTTGTTTGCCGCCGACCGACGTCTGCGATCGTTGAAACAGCTCAGGGGAACGGCATGCGACAGAAAGCGGGACAGGGGCACCACGCACGCCCCGAACGACAGGTCGGCGTCATCGCCCTCGCCTGTGCCGTCGTCCCCTTCGCACTGTCCGCCTGCAACTCCTCCCAGCCCAAGCCCTCCCTCGCCGAAAAGCCCGCCGGCCAGAGCTATGGCTACGCACCGGTGCGCGTGATGGCGTTCGCCGACGGGACCCGCATCGCCATGCCGACCACGAAGCCGAGCGTCACGGCGCTGGCGAATGCTCGGACCGCCGTCGCCGCCAAGGACGAAGCTGCCGCCAAGGCCGGTGCCGCGAAGACCGGCGCGCCGGTGGATGCAGCCGCCGAGGTCGCCGCGCTAAAGGCCGATGTCGCCGAGCGCAAGGCCGAGCAGGCGTCGCAGGCCGTGGCCGAGGCCTCCGCCGCCAGGCAGGCGTTCAAGCCGGGCACGCCTGTCGCCGCGTCGGCTGCCGCCGGCGCCGTGGCCACCGCGATGCCGGCGGAACCGAAGCTGGCAGCGAAGACCCGCCGGGTGACGGAAGCGAAGAGCGAGACGTCCGCGGTCGTCCAGACGGCAACCGCGATCGCGTCCGTTCCGGTCAAGGGCGCGCGCGCCGTCGCCGGTGGCGCCAAGCACGCGGTCGAGGCGACCATCGAGACGGTCGGCGACGGCGCCGAGGCGGCCAAGGACGTGACCGTCGCCGCGATCGACACGACGGTCGACACCGCCAAGCGTGTCCGCGACCGGATCGGCGACACGTTCAAGGGCACCGACACCATCACCGGCTCGTCCGCGATCGATCGCATGATCGAGGAGCAGGCCGCAGCGAACAACATCCCGAGCGATCTCGCCTATGCCGTGGTGCGCGTCGAGAGCCATTACAATCCGACGGCGATCGGGGGCGGAGCCTACGGCCTCTCGCAGATCAAGCCGGCCACCGCGCGCGGCCTCGGCTTCGCCGGTCCGGCCAAGAGCCTCCTCGAGCCCGAGACCAACCTTCGCTACGGCATGAAGTATCTCGCGGGCGCCTGGGAGAAGAGCGGCCACGACGTCTGCGGCACCGCGATGCGCTACAAGGGCGGGCATCGCACGACGCGCATGACCAAGTCCGCCGCCATCTACTGCGCCAACGTCAAACGCCACATGGCGGCCATTGAGCGCCGCCGCGGCCCGGCCAATCGCGGCGTTATGACCGCCGCGGCCGAGCGCGAGAAGACGGTCGCCGTCGCATCGCGCACGGATCTGCCGGGCGTTCCGACCCCGACCTCGCGCGCCATCCTCGCCGCGGCCGATTCGCAGTCCGGGCGCCGGGTCGCGAGCGCCGGTCCCGCCATCGTGCCGGCGCAGGTTCCCGCCTTCGCCTCCGCCCCGATGGAGCGGTCCGGCCGGGTCGCCGCCCCCGCGCTCGACTGATCTCGTCGACCCGCATCCGAACATCGAAAAGCCGGCGCGATCGAGGAGATCCCGCCGGCTTTTTCGTATCGGACGTCGGAGCCGTTCGTGGCATCGGCGGCGGGCGGCGCCTTCGCGCCGGCGCCGTCCGCAACCTTAGCTGCGCAGGAGGTCGTTGATCGAGGTCTTGGAGCGCGTGCGTTCGTCGACGCGCTTCACGATCACGGCGCAATAGAGGCTGGGTCCCATCTCGCCGTTGCCCATCGGCTTGCCCGGCATGGCGCCGGCGACGACGACGGAATAGGGCGGCACTTCGCCATAGGTGACCGAGCCGGTTTCCCGATCGACGATCTTGGTGGACTGGCCGATATAGACGCCCATGCCGAGCACCGAGCCCTGGCGCACGATGCAGCCCTCGACGACCTCCGAGCGCGCGCCGATGAAGCAGTCGTCCTCGATGATGGTCGGTCCGGCCTGCATCGGCTCCAGCACCCCGCCGATGCCGACCCCGCCGGAGAGGTGGACGTTGCGTCCGATCTGCGCGCAGGAGCCGACCGTCGCCCAGCCGTCCACCATGGAATTCTCACCGACATGGGCGCCGAGATTGACGAAGGAGGGCATCAGGACGACGCCGCGGCCGATGAAGGCGGAGCGTCGCACCACGGAGCCCGGCACGGCGCGCAGGCCCGCTTCGCGAAACCGGTTCGCGTCCCAGCCGGCGAATTTCGAGGGCACCTTGTCCCACCAGGTCGCGCCGCCGGGACCGCCCTCGATGATCGCCATGTCGTTGAGGCGGAACGAGAGGAGCACGGCCTTCTTCAGCCACTGGTGGACGGTCCAGGTGCCGTCCTCGCCGCGCGTGGCGACCCGTGCCTCGCCCCGGTCGAGCAGGCCGAGCGCCGTGTCGACGGCCTCGCGCACGGCGCCGGTCGTGTCGGCTGAAATGCCGTCCCGAGCCTCGAAGGCGGCCTCGATCGTGGTCTCAAGGTCGGCGTGGGCGGCGGCGGTCATCGCGAGGTCTCCAGGTTCCATGGCATGGGTCCGCTTCTTAGAACATCGGGCGGCAAAGTGAACGAGATTCTGTGGCGGCGGCGAGACGTTGCGTCCGGTCCGGCCGTATGTCCGAGCCACAACCTCTGGCATGCGGTCGGGACTTGCTAACCACTCTGCGTTCGAATCGACCGCGATCGAGGTGGAACAAGACCCTCTTCCGCCTTCGTTCATAGGCAAGGGACTACAGACGACAGCCGGTGACGAGCGAGGATGCGAGCGATGATGGACGAGATGGGGTCTCGTGGTGGCGACGGGCAGGGCGGGGCCGGCGAGGGCGAAACCTGGGATCCGTTTCCGAGCTCCGGCGAGGATCGGACGCTCGCCAAGGTCAAGCCCGACACGCCGCAGACGCGGTCGCCGACCTACCGTCTCGCCTATGACGATGCCGAATTCCTGACCAGCGAGCCGATGCGCGGCGTCCGGCTGCAACTGGAACTGATGAAGCCGGAAATGGCGCTGACCGCGGCCGGCATCCTGTCGACGGTCGTGCTCTTCGGCGGCGCCCGCATCCCGGCGCCCGGCGCGGCGGCCTGGGCCGCCCGCAACGAGGAGCAGCGCCGCCGCCTCGAAGCCAATTCGCGCTACTACGACGAGGCCCGGCGCTTTGCGCAGATGTGCTCGCAGCACTCGGCCAATTCGCATGGCGGCAAGGAGTTCGTGGTCGTGACCGGCGGCGGGCCGGGCGTCATGGAGGCCGGCAATCGCGGCGCGGCCGACGTCGACGCCGTGTCGATCGCGCTGAACATCACGCTGCCCCACGAGCAGGCTCCGAACCTCTATGCGACGCCCGAGCTCTGCTTCAACTTTCACTACTTCGCCGTGCGCAAGATGCATTTCCTCCTGCGCGCCAAGGCGATGGCGATCTTTCCCGGCGGCTTCGGCACGCTCGACGAGCTCTTCGAGGCGCTGACGCTGATCCAGACCGGGCGCATGGCTAAAATGCCGGTCATCCTCTTCGGCGTCGATTTCTGGCGTCGCGTTCTGAACCTCGACGTTCTCGCGATGGAGGGCATGATCGCGCCGGAGGATGTCGATCTCATCACCCTCGTCGACACCGCGGAAGAGGGCTGGGACAGCATCCGGAACTTCTACGCCTTCTGACGCTGCGCGAGCGAGGCGGCTTGGCAACCGGGAACGAGCCGTGCCGGGCGACGTTGGGCGAAGAGGCCGACCGAAGGAGACTTCCGCCATGACCGACACCGATTCTCAGATGATGCGCCGGCAGCAGGCGCTCGACAACCGTCAGACCATCGCACCCGACGAGACGCGAGCGCCGAAGGACTGGGCGGATTCCGATGCCGCGAGCGCCCATGCGCGCGAGGCCGCGTTGAACGGCACGGCGGTCTACGAACGCGAGCAGCAGGACGCGATCTTCGAGGAGAACAAGGTCTTCGAGGAACCGGTCGAGGAAAGCGTCGAGATCTCGGCGCGGTCGTCCGATCCGGAGAATTCGCTCGTGCAGCGCGGCCGGTCGCAGCTGAAGCGCTGACCGGCTCCGAGCCGTCTCAGACGGCTCGGATGCGCGTCAGGAAGGTCGCGAGGTCCTCGGTCACGAAGTCGATGTGCTCGCCCTCGCGCCCCTCGTGCTCCCAGACGTCGCCCAGAACCTCCTCGAGCGGCGCGGGCACGATGAGCACCGTGCGCATGCCGAGCCGCTTCGGCACTTCGAGATTGCGCGCGAGATCCTCGAACATGGCGGCCCGCGTCGGATCGATGGCGTGCAGCCCGACGAAGCGGTCGTAGGTCGACGACGCGGGCTTGGGGTTGAGGCCGGCCGCGACGATGTCGAAGATGTCCTCGAAATGGTCGAGAATGCCGAGCGCCCGCGCCGTGCGTTCGGCGTGGCCCCGATCGCCGTTCGTGAAGATGAACTTGCGCCCGGGCAGGGCCCTGATCTCGTCGCCCAGGGCCGGATCGGCGACGAGACCGGAATAGTCGATGTCGTGGACATAGGAGAGGAACGCGTCGGGATCGATGTCGTGGACCGTCATCAGCCCGCGCAGGGTCGTGCCATGATCGCGGTAGAAGCCTTTCTGCACGACGCGCGCCTCATCGTGCGGCAGCTTCAGGAGATCGGCGACGAAGGCCGTCATGCGCCGATCGATCTGCGAGAAGAGGTCGGAGCGGCGGGGATAGAGCGTGTTGTCGAGATCGAAGATCCAGTCGCGGACGTGGTCGAAGTCGGCGGGCGCCGCTTCGGCGGTCTGGCGGATCAGCGTGTCGGTGTTCATGATGCCAAGGCTTTCCGGCTGGCGGGACGCGGCTTGCCCGGCGGTTTCGGGCGGCTCATAGACGAGGTCCCGCCGAACTTGCCGGACCCCGACCCTTGCCCCTCTGGATTCCCCTTACCATCGCAGCCGCCTTCCTGCAAAACGCACGTTCGGCGCTGCAGAAGCGCCTGAACGGGAGCCTGAAGGCGAGCGGGGCCACCTTCGCGCGTTTCGGCTTCGGCCTTCCCGTCGCGCTGCTCTACGCGATCTCGCTTCATCTCTTCGCGGGGATGGCCTGGCCCCAGACGTCCGCGCGCTTCTATGCCGCTGCCGCCATCGGCGGTCTCGCGCAGATCGGCGGCACGTTCTGCCTCGTGCAGCTCTTCGCGCTTCGCAATTTCATGGTGGGCACCGCCTATTCCAAGACAGAACCGGTCCAGGCCGCGCTGTTCGGCCTCCTGATTCTCGGCGAGACGGTAACGCCGCTCGGCCTTGCCGCCATTCTCGTCGGCGTCTGCGGCGTCGTCGCGATCTCGCTCGGCGGGCGGAGCGCGGCGACGGGCGGATGGCGCGGCGCGCTCTTCTCGCGGGCCGCCGGCATCGGCATCCTGTCCGGCGCCCTGTTCGGCGCCTCCGCGGTCTTGTTCCGGCTGGCGTCCCTGGCGCTCGGCGATGCCGAGGTCGCGATGCGCGCGGCCTTCGCGCTCTGCGTCGCGACCGCGTTCCAGACGACGGCGATGCTCGCCTATTTCGCCATGCGCGACCCGGCCGAACTCGCCGCGATCCGCAAGGCCTGGCGCCCGGCGTTTCTCGTCGGGATCGTCGGCGTCGCCGGCTCGATCGGCTGGTTCACCGCCATGACGCTCCAGAAGGTCGCCTATGTCCGCGCGCTCGGCCAGATCGAGCTCGTCTTCACCTTTCTGTCCTCGGTCTTCATGTTCAAGGAGAAGATCCGGGCCTTGGAGGCGTTGGGCTGCCTCCTGATCCTTGGCGCGATTCTCGCGATCCTCGCCGGGGTCGGGTGACCCCGGCGGAACCGGTCTCGATCGTCGGCCTCGGTCAGTCCTGCCCGAGGCGCTGGCGCGAGGGGCCGAGGACGAGGGCGACCGCCGTGATCGCCGCCGCGCCCGTCAGGTAGAGGCCGACCGAGCCGATGCCGTATCCGGTGGCGAGCTTGGTCGCGACCAGCGGCGCGAGCGAGGCGCCGAGAATGCCGCCGAGATTGAAGGTCATCGAGGCCCCGGTGTAGCGCACCGCCGTCGGGAAGAGATCCGACAGGGCCGTTCCAAGCGGTCCGTAGGTCAGTCCCATCAACGTGAAGCCGATGATCTGGAAGGCGATGACGGCGGCCGTCGTTCCCAAGCCGAAGAGGGGTTCGAAGGTGAAGCCGAAGATGCCGATCCCGAGGGTCGCCGCGATCAGGACGAGGCGGTGGCCGTAGCGGTCCGCGAGGAGGGCCGAGATCGGGATCGCGAAGCCGAAGAAGCAGACGCCGAGCATCTGGATCGGCAGGAACGTGCCGCGCGAGAATCCGAGCTGGGTCGTGCCCCAGGACAGGACGAAGGTCGTCATGAGGTAGAAGAGGACGAAGGTCGCAAGCGCCGCCACCGTGCCGGTCAGAAGCTCGCGGCCGTGCCGGGTGAAGATCGTGGCGAGCGGAATCCGCACGCGTTCGTGGCGCTCGATCGCCTTGGAGAATTGCGGCGTCTCGTGGATCTTCAGCCGGACATAGAGGCCGACGAGCACGAGCAGAGCGCTGGCGACGAAGGGAATGCGCCAGCCAAACGAGAAGAACTGCTCGTCGGTCAGGACGTCCGAGAGGATCAGGAAGCTGCCGGTCGCGCAGATGAAGCCGATCGGCGCGCCGAGCTGCGGGAACATGCCGTACCAGGCCTTCTTCCCGGGCGGCGCGTTTTCGGTGGCGAGGAGCACCGCGCCGCCCCACTCGCCGCCGAGGCCGAAGCCCTGGCCGAGACGGCAGAGCGCCAGGAGCAGCGGCGCGAGGACGCCGACGCTGCCGTAGGTGGGCAGAAGCCCGATCGCCACCGTCGAGAGGCCCATCGTCATGAGCGCCGCGACCAAGGTCGCCTTGCGGCCGATCCGGTCGCCGTAATGACCGAAGACCGCGGCGCCGACGGGACGGGCGAGGAAGGCGATCGCGAAGGTCGCGAAGGACTGCAGCACCGCCGCGCCGGGATCGCCGCTCGGGAAGAAGAGCGTGGGAAAGACGAGAACAGCCGCCGTCGCGAAGATGTAGAAGTCGAAGAATTCGATCGTCGTGCCGATGAGGCTGGCGAAGAGGACGCGGGATCGGGAGTTGACGGGCGCGGCGGCGGCGATGCTGGACATGGAAGGCCTGCTGATGAACTCGGAAGCGGGACCCCTATCGTAACCTTCGGTACGGTGCAAGTCGAACCGTACCGTTCGTTACGCAACCTCCGACGATCGACCCGTCTCGATCATCCGTGCCCGATCTCCTCGTCAGTAGATGAAGGCGAAGCGGCCGAGGGTCGTCTGGAAGGTCGCGCCGTCCTCGGGACCATCCACCACTTCGGTCACGGCATGGCTGAGCGACAGGCGGAACATGTCGGCGGGGTACCAGTTGACGATGCCGGTCCCGGACCATTGCTCTCCGGCATCCGGGCCCGCGTCGGAAAGGTCGAGATGGTCGACGCGCAGACCGGCCTCGATGGCGCCGATGCCCTCGCCGGCAGGACGGCGGGGCTTCACCTGTTCGAAGGTTCCCGACGAGGCCTCGTAGCCGCGATGATCCTCGGTGAGGAAGACGAGGAGCGCGGCGTAGCCGCCGTTCAACTGCGCGGTGCCGCGGCGGCGATCCTCGACGTCGGCGAGCGTGTACTCGCTCTGAAACGTCACGCGTCCGAGGGTCGCGGCGAATTCCAGATTGCCGGCGACCATCTGCTCGGCCTCCTCGAAATCGCCGGTCTCGATGGTCGCGACGTCGAAGAGGCTGGCGCCCGCATCGCCGGAGAACGAGCGCGGGCCTTCGGCATCGAAGCGTCCCATCAGGCCGAGCCCGAGATGCACCGCGTCGTCGCCCTCGAGATAGGGGGCGAAGGTGGCGCGCCCGGACACCGTCCAGCCGTCGTCGAAGGGCTGCTCGTTGATGTCGGCCCCGAAGACGCCGCCGCTGAGGCTGAAGCGCTCGCCGCCATAGGCAAGGCTCGCGCCGGTCAGATCGCCCGGCAGGAGGTTGGCGTTCTGCCCGTCCTCGTTGAAGGTCGCCGAGCGGCTGCCGGTGAGATCCTGCAGCGAGAAGGGAAGGTCCTGCTGTCCCGCGCGGATCGTCAGCGCCTCGCTCAAGGCGTAATCCACATAGGCGTAGACGATCTCCGGCCCGTCGCTCGGTGCGAAATCGATGGTGAGGCGGCCGCCGAGATCGTGATAGCCGAAATCGGCGTAGATCCGGGCGCGCCGCAGGGCGGCGTCGGTCTTGTCGATGTCGTCGGCGAGGCGGTCCGGCGAGGCCGAAAGCCGGCCGACATCCATCTGCACGAAGGGCGAGAGCGCGAGGAAGACCTCGTTTGTGCCGAAGCGCAGGGGATCGGGTGCTTCCTCGGCCAGAGCCGGCGTGACGGAGAGGATCGCCGCGGCGAGGAAACGGGGAAGGCGCATCGGGGCTCCGGGGGGCGGTGTCGGAGCCGTTCTTGTGGCCGCTGGCGGCGTCGCTTGAAAGTGCGCGAAGGTCACAGCCGTTCGACCAGTGTCCTTCGCGAAACTGTCATGCGGCTCCGGTCAGGGAACGATCAGCGTGCCCGCGCCATGCTCGGTCAGCAGTTCGAGCAGCACCGCGTGGCGCGTCTTGCCGTTGAGGATGACGACGCCGCCGACGCCCCGCTCGATCGCCTCGATGCAGGTCTCGACCTTCGGGATCATGCCTCCGGAGATCGTGCCGTCCTTGATGAGCGCACGGGCCTCGGCGACCGAAAGCTCCTTGATGAGCTTGCCCGACTTGTCGAGGACGCCGGGAACGTCGGTGAGGAAGAGGAGGCGCTCCGCCTCCAGCGCGCCCGCGATGGCGCCCGCGAACGTGTCGGCGTTGATGTTGTAGGTGTGCCCGTCGCGGCCCGGTGCGACCGGCGCGATGACCGGGATCATCTCGGAGCGCGCGAGGAGGTCGATCAGCGTCCGGTCGACCTCGACCGGCTCGCCGACGAAGCCGAGATCGAGCACGCGCTCGATGTTGGAATCGGGATCGATCACGGTCTTCTTCGCCTTCTCCGCGAAGACCATGTTGCCGTCCTTGCCGCAAAGGCCGATCGCCCATTCGCCCTCGGCGTTGATGAGCGCGACGATCTCCTTGTTGATCGAGCCGGCCAGGACCATCTCGACGATCTCGACCGTCTTCTGGTCGGTGACGCGCAAGCCGTTCTCGAACCGCGACTCGATGCCCATCCGCGTCAGCATGGCGCCGATCTGCGGGCCGCCGCCATGGACGACGATCGGGTTGATGCCGGACTGCTTCAGGAGCGCGATATCGCGCGCGAAGGCCTTCCCGAGTTCGGCATTGCCCATGGCGTGGCCGCCGTATTTCACGACCACCGTCTTGTTCTCGTAAGCCTGCATGAAGGGCAGGGCTTCCGCCAGGAGTTCGGCCTGCTGCTCCCCGTTCGCGGCATCCATGGGCATGTCGGGTCCTTTCGCGAATACGCGGGTCACGGCTCGTCCTTCGTCGGCGGGTCCTTAGCCCCATTCGCCGGGAGCGTCCATGACGGGAACGTGACATCGCGCGCCGCCTCGGCCGCGAGCCGCGGTCCGAAGTCGCCCTCCGTCTGGACCTCGATCCCGGCGAGGCCGAGCCATTTCGCCATCAGCGCCAGTTCGGCCAGCAGCGCCGCCGCCGTTTCCTCGGGCGCATGGGGTTCGGCATGGGCCGAGAGGACGCGCAGGATGCCGGCCGCACGGTCGGCCTTCAGGTCGACGCGGGCGACGAGCCGGTCGCCGAGGAGGAACGGCAGGACGTAATAGCCGTGGACCCGCTTTTCCGCCGGCGTGTAGATCTCGATCCGGTAGCGGAAGCCGAAGATCCGCTCCGCGCGGCCGCGCTCGAAGACCAGCGGATCGAAGGGCGAGAGGAGGGCGCGCGCCTCGACCTTGCGGGGCTGCCGCGCCGCGGGATGGAGGAAGGCCGGCTTCGACCAGCCCTCGACCGAGACGGGCAGCAGCGCGCCGGCCTCCACGAGCTCGGCGAGGCGCGGACGCACGTCCCCGGGCGCCAGACGGAAATAGTCGCCGAGATCGCCCGCGGTCGCGATCCCCAGCGCCCCGGCCGAACGCAGGAGGAGTTCGCGATGGGCCTCCTCGGGCGAAGGGGTGGGCATGGCGAGGATCGCGGCGGGCAGCACGCGTTCGGGCAGGTCGTAGACGCGCTCGAAGCCCCGGCGTGTCGCCGTCGTGATGCGGCCCGCCCAGAACAGATATTCGAGCGCGCGCTTGGTGTCGCTCCAGCCCCACCAGCCGCCGGGTCCCTTCGGCCCCTCCATCTTCGAGGTCGCGAGCGCGCCCTCGTCGACGATGCGCGCGAAGACCGCCTCGACCGCATCGCGCCGTTCGCGCGAGAAGCTCGCGAGGCCGCCGTAGATTCCGGTTCCGGCTTGCGCGCGCGCCATCCGCCAGCGCAGGAGCGGGTGCGTCTCCAGCGGCAGGAGCGAGGCCTCGTGCGCCCAGTATTCGAAGAGCCGGCGCGGCTTGCCCCAGGCGGCGGCTTCGAGCGCGGCGCGCGGATAGTCGCCGAGCCGGGAGAACAGCGGCATGTAGTGGGCGCGTGCCGAGACCGAGACGCTGTCGATCTGGAGGAGATGGAGGCGCCCGATGGTGCGCCCCATGCGCCGCCAGTCCGGCGCCTCGGCCGGACGCGTCTCACAAAATCCCTGCGCGGCGAGCGCGATTCGGCGGGCGAGCGCCGCGGACAGGGTGTCGGGGCGACGTGGCAAGCCGGTCAGGCCTCCGGACGAAGCCGCCCGACGGCGCTCTCCACTTCCGCGAGCGCGGCGGGATCCTCGATCGTCGCGGGCGTCTCGTAGGCGTCGCGATCGACGATCTTCTTCAGGGTTCCGCGCAGGATCTTGCCCGAGCGCGTCTTGGGCAATCGGTCGACGACGACGATCCGCCGGAACGCCGCGACCGGCCCGATCCGTTCGCGCACGCGCGCAACGAGTTCGGCCTCCACCGTCTCCATCGCGCCGGCCGAGCCGTGCTTCAGCACCACGAAGCCGCAGGGCAGCTCGCCCTTCATCTCGTCGCGCATGCCCACCACGGCGCATTCCGCCACGGCGGGATGGCCGGACACCGCCTCCTCCATCTCGCCGGTCGACAGGCGATGCCCCGCCACGTTGATCACGTCGTCCGTGCGCCCCATCACCACGATGTAGCCGTCGGCATCGATCAGCCCGGCGTCCGACGTGGCGTAATAGCCGGGAAAGACGGACAGATAGGCGTCTCGAAACCGCTTGTCCGCATTCCACAGCGTCGGCAGCGCGCCGGGCGGCAGCGGCAGTCGGATGGCGATCGATCCGAGGGTGGCCGGCGGCAGGACATGGCCGTCGGGATCGAGGATCGCCATGGCGTAACCCGGCATCGGCACGCCGGGACTGCCGTATTTCACGTCGAGGAGCCCGAGACCCGCCGGATTGGCCGCGACCGGCCAGCCCGTCTCGGTCTGCCACCAGTGATCGATCACCGGAATGGCGAGGGCCCGTTCGGACCAGAGGATCGTTTCGGTGTCGGCGCGCTCTCCGGCAAGGAACAGCGCGCGCAGCTTCGACAGATCGTAGGCGCGAGCCTTGCTGCCGTCGGGGTCCTCCCGGCGCATGGCCCGGATCGCCGTCGGCGCGGTGAAGAGGGCGACGACGCCGTGCTCGGCGGCGATGCGCCAATAGGTGCCGGCATCGGGCGTGCCGACCGGCTTGCCCTCGAAGAGCACGCTCGTGCAGCCTTTCAGAAGCGGGGCGTAGACGATGTAGGAATGGCCGACCACCCAGCCGACATCCGACGCGGCGAAGAAGACCTCGCCCGCCTTCGCCCCGAAGATCGCCTCCATCGACCAGTGGAGGGCGACCATGTGGCCGCCCTGGTCGCGCACGACGCCTTTCGGCTGCCCGGTCGTGCCGGACGTGTAGAGAATGTAAAGCGGATCGGTCGCCTTCAGGCGCGCGCAGGGAACGCTCCGGCCGGCCGCGATCTCGGCGCGCGCGCGCTCGCGGGCGTCGTTCCAGTCGTGATCGCGTCCGGCGACGAGTTCGGCGGGCCGTTGCGGGCGCTGCAGCACGAGAACGGCCTCGGGCTTGTGGGCGCTGAGCTCGATCGCCGTATCCAGCAGCGGCTTGTAGGCGACGATGCGGCCCGGCTCGATGCCGCAGGAGGCGGTCAGCACCGCCTTTGGCCTCGCGTCGTCGATCCGGGTGGCAAGCTCGCGCGCGGCAAAGCCGCCGAAGACGACCGAGTGGATCGCGCCGAGGCGGGCGCAGGCGAGCATGGCCGCGACCGTTTCCGGCACCATCGGCATGTAGATCACGACCCGGTCGCCGGTGACCACGCCCAGATCCTGAAGCGTCGCGGCCAGGGCTTCCACCTCGGCGAGCAGCTCGCGATAGGTGATGCGCCGCTTCGTCCCCGTCACCGGCGAGTCGTAGATCAGCGCCGCCTGCTCGCCGCGTCCGGCCGCGACATGCCGGTCGAGGGCGTTGTGGCAGGTGTTGCAGACGGCGTCGGGGAACCAGCGCCCATAGACGCCGCTCGCGGCGTCGAACGCGATTTCGGGCGCCTCGAACCAGTCGATCGCGCCGGCCTCCCGCATCCAGAACGTCTCGGTGTTGCTCTGCCAATCGGCATAGACGTCATGGTAGCGACTGCGCATCCGGGTCTCCCAACCATCCGGAGGTCTCGGCCCCCAGGCCAAGTCCATCACGACATTCTTACGGGACGCGCGCGCGAAGGGAAACGATCTCGATCAACCGCCGGGCCGCCTGTTTGTCAGGGCATCGACCCCTTCGCTTCGGCCCCTTCGATGCCGCTAAGCTCGATGCCGCGGCCGAGCGAGGAACCGCGAAATGGGACAGGGAGAGGCGTGAGAATCATGCGGTCGAAACAGAGGGATGTCCGCCGGCGCGGCGACCTCGCACGGGCCGGTCTAGTTCGATGGCGTCGCGTGGACGTATCGAGCCGCCGGCTTCCGTTCGGCAGCGCCGATCGATGGCCGCTCCCGCGTTTGTGGCCAATCTGCAACAGCTCCGTCGATCGCGAAAAAGCGTCGGGAACGATTTCGACGCCGGGCCGTTCCGACGGTTGAGATGTGCTGGGCCTTTCCCGCGCGCTCTCCATGCAAGGTGTGTCGGCATGTCGTCGATGGGGTTCGATGAGATGCCAAGAGGGGTGTTCGAGTTGGCGACAGGTATGACGCATCCGTCGAGGAGATCTCGATCGTTCACGGGAATCCAGAGCTTTGCTTCGCGGGGAGGGATCTCCTGCTCGGTCGAAGCGACCGCCCGCATCTCCCGGCGCGTTCAGACCGCGATCGCAGGTCTTTCATGAAACTGCGCGTGCTGATCGTGGAAGACGAACTGATCCTCGCCATGGATCTCGAGGACATGCTCCTGGACGCCGGCCATGAGGTCGTGGGTGTCGCAGCCGACATGCATCAGGCGATCGCGATGGCCGAGCAGCGCTCGCCCGACTTGGCTCTGATGGACGTCAATCTGGCGCGCGGGACGAACGGCGTCGAAACCGCCATTCAACTGCGACAGCGCTTCGACGTGCCCTCGCTCTTCATCAGCGGCAATCTCGATCCCAAGACCCGCGCCACCGCCTCGCGGTGCCGCCCGGTCGGCTTCGTGCCGAAGCCGTTCTCGCAGACCGACGTCCTCAGCGTGATCGCCACCGTCGCGGCCTGACGTTTCCATTCACCGATCCGCGCCCGTGCGGGACGTGCCGTCCCCGGGAATCGTCGGCGCTGCGCCTGCAGCGAAAGTCTCCGGCCGTCGGACGGGGATGCAAATGGGGATGGCCGGTGCCGCGTCGACGGTCAGAAGAACTCGAGCTCTCCGGTGTCTTCCTCGACCTGCGCCAGACGCGACGGATCGCTCGGCGCGCGTCCATCCAGCCGTTCCTTCAGATCGCTCAGCGTGATCAGGGACAGGGCTTCCTGCGTCTCGACGACCATGGACTCGGGGGATGCCATGGCCAGACAGGCCGCGAAGTCCGACAGATTGGCCAGGATCTGCTGGGTCAGGTCGATGCTCTGGGTGGCCCGGACGAAGTCCATGTTCTGCAGCGCCGGGGTTCCATCCTCGGCGAAGGCGAGGTGGTGAAACTCATCGGTGGCGTCCGCGAGGGCGTGAAGCTCGTAGGACATCCGCATGAGGACGTCGGACATGGTGGTTTTGGTCATGGATCGGACCCCGGCGCTGGACGAGATGGAAGACATCAGAAGAGCTCGAGATCGCCGATCGATTCCTGCCGGACGCGCATAGGCGGCGGCGGCGGAAGGCCAGCGGATTTTTCGATGAAGATTTGGCGGGCCCGCCCGCTATGGGGCCAGTATTCGATGCGTCGGCCCTTTTCGCCGCCGACATCGCCGCCCGTATAGGAGATGCGCTCGTCGGTGAGGAACGTGCGGGCGAACTTGACGTTCTTGGCGCCGATGTCGGTCAGTCCCTCGATCGTGCGGGCGCCGCCGAAGAGCTTGGCTTCCATCCGTTCCTTGCGGGCGCCCTTCTTCAGCAACCCGTTGATGAGGAGTTCCATCAGATAGAGGCCGTAGCTCTCGGAGCGCGAGGACTGGCTGCCGTCGGCCGATCCCGGCAGCAGGAAATGGTTCATGCCGCCGACGCCGGCGACGGGATCGCGGATGCAGGCCGCGACACAGGAGCCGAGCAGCGTGGTGAGGACGAGATCCTCGCCGACACCCCACTTGGCCTCGCCCTGGATGAGATTCAGACGTCTGCGTGCGACCGGCTCGACCATTATTGCAATCGTCCCACAACGGCTTCGAGGGTCTTCTGGAGGACCGGCACGGAGACCGGCTTGACGAGGAAATTGTTGACGCCGAGGGCGGCCGCCTTCTGAACGAGCTCCTTGTCGCCCCGTCCGGTCAGGATGACGAAGGGCGTCTTCTTGGTCGGCGCATAGGAGCGGATCGCCTTCAGAAGCTGCAGGCCGTCGAGCTTGGGCATGTTGAAATCGGAGATGATGAAGTTGGCGGGTNGGCGTCTTCTTGGTCGGCGCATAGGAGCGGATCGCCTTCAGAAGCTGCAGGCCGTCGAGCTTGGGCATGTTGAAATCGGAGATGATGAAGTTGGCGGGTGAGGCCATCATCATCTTCAGTGCCTCTTCGCCGTCCACCGCGAAGCTCACCTGCGTGATGCCGATCTGGTCGAGGGCGTCGCGGATCAGCATGCGGCTCGTACGCTGGTCGTCGACGACCAGGACTTTGAGGCTCTGCTTGCTGGCCATACCATGGAATCCTTCGATACTTGTCTGACGAATGCCGTCGCGGAGCAGACGGGGCCTAGGTTGGCCTTCTCTTCGGTCCGGCGGCGAGTCTGTGCCCCGCCGACCGAACCCTGCAGTCCTGTGTGCCCTTGCATTCAACCCGATCGGGCTTAACAAATGGCTCGCAAGTTCATCGCATCTGTCGCAACCCCTCGACGAACCCCGCACTTTGCGACCGGTCGACGAGGACGATGGCAAGGACCGTTGCGACGACGGGGGAGGCGGTCGCGCCGGAGCGGCGCGGCCTTCGCGAAGCGAGGTTCAGCCGAACGTTTCGCGCACGATGCCGGTCAACGGCACGCGCTTCTGCGCCGCGCCGATCTCATGGGCGACCCTCGGCATCCCATAGACGAGCGACGTCGCCTCATCCTGCGCCATCGTGCGCGCACCCGCCTGGCGCATCTTCAGGAGGCCCTCGGCGCCGTCGCGCCCCATGCCGGTGAGGATGATTCCGGTCATCCGCCCCTCCACGAGCTCGGCCGCGGAGTGGAACAGCACGTCGACGGAGGGCTTGTGTCCGTTCACCGGCTCGTCGCCGCCCAGGCGGATGCGCTGGCCGCCCCGGCCGTGCAGCGACATGTGCTGTGCGCCGGGAGCGACGTAGACATGGCCAGGCTTGATCACGTCGCCGTTGCGTCCTTCCACGACGCGGGCCTTGCAGATCTTGTCGAGCCGGGCCGTGAAGGAGGAGGTGAACGCGGCCGGGAGATGCTGGACGATCAGCGTCGGCGGACATTCGGCCGGAAAGTCCGACAGAACGGTGATCAGGGCCTCGACGCCGCCGGTGGACGATCCGATGAGGACGACCTTCGGCCAGTTCGCATGCTCGGCGTAGACCGCCTGCGCCGGCGCCGGGGCGGCGCGAGCCGTCTCTCGAGCGCCGCGCTGCGCGACGAGACGGGACTTCGCCTTCGCCGCTTCCTTGATGAGCCCCGGCAGATGTTCCAGCGTGTTGCCCTGAAGCCCGCTCGGCTTGGAGATGCAGTCGAACGCGCCCGTCTCCAGCGCCTGCAGCGTCGCGGAAGCGCCCGGCTGGGTCAGGTTCGAGACCATGATGACCGGCGTTGGCCGCAACCGCATGATCTTTTCGAGAAACTCGAGCCCGTTCATGTTGGGCATCTCGATGTCGAGCGTCACGACATCGGGATCGAGTTCCTTCATCTTGTCGCGCGCTTCGAGCGGATTGGCCGCTTCGCCCACGACCTCGATCTGCGGGTCGTGGCTGATCGCATGTTTCAGCAGGGCGCGCATGGTGCGCGAATCATCGACGACGAGGACGCGGACCGGGGTCATCGGACGTCGGTGTCCAGGCGGCGGTAGGCGGTCGTGCCCTCGAAGGCGAGATGGTCCATGGCAGGTCCCGTCAGTCGCTCGGAATGGCCCATGTAGAACCAGCCGCCGGGTTCGAGATAGCGGCAGAAGCGATGCCAGATCTTTTCGCGCGTCGGCTGATCGAAATAGATCGTGACGTTCCGGCAGAAGAGAGCCTGGAACGTTCCTTGCATCGGCCAGTCGCCGATGAGATTGAGTTCGCGGAACGAGACGAGGTCGCGCATGGCGTCCGAGACCTCGCTGGAATCGTTCGGCGCCGGTTTGAACCAGCGCTGGCGCAGCGGCTTTGGAACCGCCTCCAGCGTCGCGTCGTCGTAGATTCCGGCGCGCCCGAACGCGACGACGTTCGGATCGATGTCGGTGGCCAGAATGCGCACGTCGTGATTGGCGGCGTCGGGCATCAGCGACAGGATGGTGAGGGCGATCGAATAGGGCTCGTGCCCGTTCGAGCAGCCGGCCGACCAGATCCGCACGCGGCCCCCGCGCTTGGCCTGCGCCAGGAGCGGCGGCAGGAGGTCGCTCTTCAGGTGCTCGAAGTGATGGTTCTCGCGGAAGAAATGCGTGACGTTCGTCGTCAGTGCCGCGAGCATGCTCATCCGCTCGCTGGCGCCGCTGCTCCCGGCGATGTGCTGGCAATATTCCTTGAAGCTCGACAGGCCCAGCGTGCGCAAGCGCTTGGCGAGCCGCGAATAGACGAGGTTGCTCTTCGACGGCGACAACAGAATGCCGGAATCCTCGTGGAGGATCTTGGCGATCATCGTGAAGTCCGCGTCCGTCAGCAGAAACTCGCCCGAACCCGGCTTGTCTCCATCTCGCCGGTCTGCATCGAGCCTTGCCATCAAACTAGCCTTCCTCATGGGACCGAGGCCGGCGGCTCACGCTGCCGGCCCATTGTCTGCGACTGCCTCAGGCGGCCATTTCGCTCGGGGGCAGGACGCTGTCGACGGCGATCATCGAGATCATGCGGCCCTCGAAGGCCATGACGCCGCGAACGAAGGTCCGAGCCAGTTCCGAGGCGATGTCCGGCGTCGCCTGCAGCAGGTCGTCGCTGACCGTCAGGATGTCCGACACCGCGTCGACGAGCAGGCCGACCATCTGTCGATCGACGCGGACCACGATCACGACCGAGCGGGCCGTGGGTTCGGTCGGGCGGAAGCCGAGCCGCGCCGCGAGATCCACGATCGGCAGAACGGTGCCGCGAAGGTTGATCACGCCGACGACGAAGTTCGGGGCATGGGGGAGGGGGGTGGCCGCCGCGAAGCCGCGGATTTCGCGGACGGAGATGATGTCGACGCAGAATTCCTGCTCGCCGATCCGGAACGCGATCAACTCGCGCAGTCCGACTTTCTCGTTGTGGTCGTAGTCTGCCATGGCCGTCACTCCGCTGCCTGTAGGCCGTTGCCGAAGAAGTTCTGTTCAAAGCGAGAGGTGGCCGCGACGGCATCGACATCGAGGATCAGGGCGACCCGGCCATCGCCCATGATGGTCGCCGCGGCGACGCCGGGCACTCGTCCGTAATTCGACTCGAGGCTCTTGATGACGACCTGCCGCTGGCCTTGGATACCGTCGACGAGGAGCGCCGAGCGATTGCCGTTCTCCGCCTCGACGAGGATGGCGACGCCTTGGATCGCGTCCGTCGGCTGGTGACGGTAGCCGAGCTGCTGGGCGACATCGATGAGCGGCAGGAACGTATCGCGCACCGCGATGAGGCGCTGGTCGGAGCCGAAGCCGCGCACCTCGGACGGTTTGGGCTTCAGCGTCTCGATGATGGCGGTCAGCGGCACGACCAGCGTCTGGCTGCCGGCCGAGACGATCATGCCGTCGAGAACGGCGAGCGTCAGCGGCAGGCTCATGGTGAACATCGAGCCCTCGCCAGGCTTCGAGGCGATCGACACACGCCCGCCGAGCGCCTGGATCGAACGCTTCACGACGTCCATGCCGACGCCGCGGCCGGACAATTCGGAGACCTCCACCTTGGTCGAGAAGCCCGGCAGGAAGATCAGGTTGTCGATCTCCTCGTCGGTCAACGCGGCGTCCGGCGGGATCAGGCCCTTCTTGATGGCGATGTCGCGCACGACCGGACGGTTGATGCCGGCGCCGTCGTCCGAGATCTCGATGACGATGCGGCCCGAGCGATGCATCGCGGCGACGCGGACCGTTCCCTCTTCCGGCTTGCCCGCGGCGAGCCGCTTCTCCGGCGATTCCAGCCCATGATCGATGGCGTTGCGGATCATGTGCGTCAGCGGATCGGACAGGCGCTCGATGACGGTCTTGTCGACCTCCGTGCCTTCGCCTTCCGTCACGAGCTTGACGTTCTTCTTCGTCGCGTCCGCGACCTCCCGCACGAGGCGGGGCAGGCGCTGGAAGACCGACTTCACCGGCTGGGCGCGGATCGCCATCACCGAATCCTGGATCTCGCGCGTCAGCTGCTCCAGCTCGTCGAGGCCGACGGCGACGTCGGAGGCGTGGGCGAGGCCCGCCTGGGTGACGCGCTGGGAGAGCATGACCTGGTGGATCACGAGCTCGCCGACGAGATCGATCAACCGGTCGACGCGCTCCAGATCGACGCGGATCGTCGCGCCGGCCTGGCCTCCACCTTCGTTGCCGGAGGCGGGGGCAGCGGCGGCCGGAGCGGCGGCTGCCTTCGCAGGCGCCTTGGCGATCGCCGGCGGGGCATCCGCCACGGCCGCGACGGCGGCGGGCTTGGCGGGCGACTTGGCCTTGGCCTTGGGCTCGACCGTCTCCACGGCCTTCGGGGCTTCCGCCGCCTCGTCCGCCGCCTGCATCCGGGCGAGAAGCGCGGCGATCTCCGGGTCCATCGCGACGTCGTCATCGCCGGCGTCGAGGACCCGCTCGATGATCACTTCGGCCTCGTAGGAGGCGAACTCGAAGATCTCCTGGAGCGCGGCCTCGTCCCGGTCGGTCGTCAGATCGATCGTCCAGGCGAGGAACGCGCCTTCCGGATCGCAGTCGGGGAGAAGCGGCGTGTCGGTCGTATCGCAGGTCACCCGGCCGAGACCGAGAGCGAGCACCTCACGGATGAGGCGTGCCGTCTCGTTCGCCTTGGCGTACATTTCCGGGCGCGGCTTGAAGGTGATGCGGAACTTCGTCGCGGTCTCGGCGAGGAGATCGTCGAATTCGATGGCGACCGGGGTGAAGTCGAGGCCGTCCATTCCGTCGCCGTCCATGGCGGGGAACAGCGACTCCTCGGCCTCCTCCACCTCCGGCGCTTCCTCTTCCTCGACCTCGGCGGTCTCGGAGGCCGACAGCGGCTTTCCCTCGACGAGCTCCTTCAGCTCCGCGACGAGCGTCTTGGTGCGCGCGGCATCGACCGAACCGCCGTCGCGCGCCACCGTGATGAGGTCGGCCAGGACGTCGGCGGCGCGAAGGAGGACCTTCAGCACATCCGGCGTCGGCTCCATGCGATCGGAGCGGACCTCGTCGAGCGTCGTCTCGAAGATGTGGGCGAAGTGGACGAGATCGTTGAGGTTGAAGGCACCGGCGCCTCCCTTGACCGAATGGACGGCGCGGAACACCGCGTTGACGGTATCGGAGTCGGCCGAACCGCTCTCCATGGCGAGAAGGCCGGATTCGAGCTCCCCAAGCTGCTCGACGCATTCCTCGAAGAATGTCGCCCGGATTTCCGCCATCGCGTCCATAGTCGTCTCCAAGGTGCCGGACATGTCCGGCGGTCAGGTCTGGTCTGCGCTTCCGGGCCTACGTCTTCCACGATGGGGCAGGAACGAGGCTGGAGAGACGCAATCCCCGTTCCGCCCCGTGTCGCGGGCCGGCATGTCCGCCGGTGCGCGAAAGGGCGTCAGGCCGCCACGCGCCGGATGGCGTCGACGAGCTTCACCGGGTCGAACGGCTTCACGATCCAGCCGGTGGCGCCGGCGCGGCGGGCGCGGGCCTTCTTCTCCGCGTCGCTCTCCGTGGTGAGGACGAGGATCGGGATGGCGCGGAACGACTGGTCCGAACGGACCTCCTCGATGAACTGGAGGCCGTCCATGCGCGGCATGTTCACGTCGGTGATGATGACGTCGGGATAGGCCATGCCCTGCAGCACTTCGATGCCGTGGACGCCGTCTTCTGCCTGCACGACGTTGAAACCCGAAGCTTCGAGAGCGCGGCGCAGCATCTCGCGCATGGTGCGGGAATCGTCGACCGTGAGAATGGTCTTCGTCATCGGGTGATCTCCTTGTCGATCAGACTGTCGACGGTGAGCCCCAGCAGCTGCAGCCCGTCCTGAAAGCCCTGGGAGGGCTTGGCGATTTCGAGGGCGGTCATGTCGCTCTTCCAGGTCACGACTGCCGAGAGCAGGACCTGGAGACACTGGCCGCCGATCCGTTCGACGGCCGAGGCGTCGATCACGATCGGTTCTCCGCGGGCGGCGAGGAGGCTCTCGTGAAGCGCTGCCGCGGCGGGATAGTCGAGATGGGGCACGAGCTCGATCGTCGCCCCGGCTTTCGGGGCCGCCTTCGCGGCGGCCGTCTTGGGCTTGCGCATTTAGAACTCTTCCCCATCGCAGGTGTTGAGGTCGACGGCGGGAGCTGGGGCTTCGGCCGTCCGGGACGACGCCGCCGACATCGCGTGTCCGCATCTTCCGGTCCGACCGTCCCGGACGAAGGCGCGTCCGGTCGTTCGGCGGGAAGGGGCGGAGACGTGGCGCATGGTGGCTCGTTTCGAGTGGATCGGGACCGACCGTGGCGATGATGCCGGCAGGACACGCAGCGCGCCGCGCTCCGCTTTGCCTTCGGGGTCTTGCAAAACAACCGTAGGCGGGAACTCCTAAACCTTGGTTACTGGCGGACCAAATATCAACCAAGCATTGTCGTGCCACAGCCTGATGATCTCCCGCGCATCGCGGGAGACGCAAAGACTTTGTTCGGCGTTTTCATGCAAGGCTCGGACGTGCCAGCAAGGACCCGACCATGCCCGATCTCGAGAGTGCCGGACCGAGCGCCGACGTCTCGCCCCAGCGTCTGACGGGCTGGGGACGCACGCGCCACGCGACGACGACGGTGGCCGAGCCGTCCGACGAAAGGGACGTTGCGACGTCTCTCGCCACGATGCGCAGCGCGCGGGGCATCATCCCCTTCGGCGCCGGCCGGAGCTATGGCGACGTCGCGCTGAACGACGGCGGCGCGACGCTGATCGCGACGGACCTCGATGCGATGGCCCCCGTCGACGAGGACGGATGCCTAGTCTGCGGCCCCGGCGTGACGTTTCGACAGGTGCTCGAAAAGGAACTGCATCGCGGATGGATCATGCCGGTCTCGCCGGGGACGGCCTTTGCGACCGTGGGCGGCGCCATCGCGAACGACGTCCATGGCAAGAATCACGACCGCGCGGGAAGCTTCGGCGACCACGTCCGCTGGATCCGTCTGGCACTCCCCGATGGACGCATCGTGAGGACGTCGCCGGTCGAGGACCCCGACCTCTTCGACGCCACGATCGGCGGGCTCGGCCTCACCGGCATCATCGTCGAAGCCGCGATCGGATTGAAGCGCGTGGCGTCCTCCCACGTGACCTTGCGGGAGGATCGCGCGGGCGATATCGAGGCGTTGATGGACGGCTTGCGGCGGGGGCGCGAGACGTCGAGCTACACGGTGGCCTGGATCGATGCCGTTGCGCGAGGAAAGAGCCTCGGACGGGGAATCCTCCAGGCGGCGGAACCGGCGGACGGTCCTCTCGAGCCGGCACCGCCGCTGCGCGCGCGTCGCCTGCCGTTCGATCTTCCCGCTCTGGCGTTGAATCCGCTCAGCATCGGGGCCTTCAACCAGCTCTACTTCCGGCGGGTTCCAGCGGCCGGCCGGGACAGCCGGGTGCCCCTGACGACCTTCCTATATCCGCTGGACGCCCTTCTCGACTGGAACCGGATGTACGGGCGGCGCGGCTTCTATCAGTTCCAATGCGTCATCCCGGAGGCGCAGGCCGATCTCGGCATCCGGCAACTGCTGGAAGCCATCGCGGCGGACGGATCCGGTTCCTTCCTGGCCGTTTTGAAGACGCTCGGCCGAAGCGGACGGGGGCATCTTTCCTTTCCCATGCCCGGCTTCACGCTGGCGCTGGATTTTCCGGCGCGGAACCGGACCCCGGATCTCATGAGCCGCCTGGAGCGGCTGACCCTCGACCACGGCGGGCGGATCTATCTCGCCAAGGACGCCTGTCTCTCGCCGGGGGGATTTGACCGCATGTATCCGCGGCTCGGCGAGTTCCGCAGGGTCCTCGACCGGATCGACCCGGAACGACGAATGGCCTCCGATCTCTCGCGCAGATTGCAGATCCGCGCGAGATGAACGGGCTTCACCCCTTGTCGCGGGACCTGCGCGCCGGCTTCTTCTGGTCTGCCGACAGCGGCAGTTCGTCGGCGAGGCTGACCTCGACCTCGTGGCTCGGCCCACCCGCGTCCTCGCCGAGATCGGTGAGGCCGGGCACGTCGGCCTGGTTCTCCGCCATGAATGCGGGCTCGACGACCTCGTCGAGCGTCTCCCCGACTGGTGTCAGGGTGGCGTCGTAGCTGTCCTGCAGCGCGATGATCTCGCGCGCCGAAGCCCAGTGGCTCGCCGCCCGTCCGTCCGGACGGCCTTCATGTTCCCAAAGCTCGTGCGCCTTCTGGCGAATGCGGTCGTCATCGTTCATGGCCCGTCTCCCATTTCGCGGATCAATGGTCGACCGTTCCGTAAGTTCCCCCGCAACAAGCAGCGAAGTATCGAGAAGCAAACTGATTTATCGGCAAAATGTGTTCACTGAACTTTAAATCGGCGATGACAGTTTGAGACGGAGAGCCACCGAAGAGTCTGAACCGATGACGATCCTCAATCGCCGCTCCGTGATCCTCTTGGGAGCTGGTATCATGACCCTCGGCTTTCATCGGGCCTTCGCCGACGAGCCGATTTTGACCGTGAGCGGTGCGATCTCGGCTCCTGCTGAGCGCAGGTTTACACTGGCTCAACTCGAGGCGCTTCCGGCCCTTCGCTTCACGACGACAACGCCTTGGCACGAGGCCCCGGTCACGTTCGAGGGTGTCGATCTCGATGCCTTCCTCACGACGCTGGGAGCCACCGGCTCGAAACTGCGCCTCACCGCCCTCAACGACTACGTCGCCGACATGGACATCGCGAGCGTCGCCGGTCAGGGCGCCATTCTCGCGTATCGTGAGAACGGGCAGACGATGTCTGTCACCGAGCGGGGACCACTCTTTCTGGTCTTTCCGTTCGACGACAACGCGGCTTTGAAGCTCCCCTCGTTCTATGCACGCTGCGTCTGGCAGCTCGCTTCGCTCGAAATTCTCTGAGGCCGGGAACGACATGTTTCGGCTGGCCCGCTCTTTCAAGCTCTTGCTTGCGCTGTTGACCGGTGCCTTCGCCGTCCTTGCGATCTGGGCGTCGTTTCTCATCGTGAAAAGCCAGAAGCAGATCGTCACGACGCCGCGCTACAACTACTCCTTCGATATCGCGCAGGCGAGCAGCGAGATGTTGCGTCTGCAGGTCGCCCTCGCATCCCGGCTCGTCCCGCAAACGGGGGCGACGGACGATGACGTCGCGCTGCGCAGAGATATCCTCCAATCCCGGATCAAAGGCCTGCTGGACAAGATGCTGATCGGCTACGGACCCAGCGTCGCCGCATCTCGCCAGACCTTCGAGGATATCAACGTCGCGGTTGAGACGATCGGAGCGATGTTTGAAGACCTCGATCGGCCCGAAGTGGTCGGAAAGGCGATCGCGATCCTCAAGCCCTTGAACCGCCAGCTCGTCCGCCTCGCGTCGATTTCGCATGTCGAGGGCAGCGACGCCCACACGCGCGAGCAGGGTCATTTGAGCGACGCGTTCACCGCGCTGTCGGCGATCATCGTCGCGATGATCTTGTCCGGTATTTCCCTTCTCTGTGCCGTGTTTGTCCAAAGTGAAAAGGCCAAGCGTACCGCGCTGCGGGATGACCTGACGGGTGTCTCGAACCGCTTGGCCTTCAGGAACCAACTCCGATCCAAAAAACCCTATCAATCTCAGGCCGTCGTGCTTCTCGACGTCGATCACTTCAAGAACATCAACGACACGCTCGGCCATGCGGCGGGCGACCTCTTGTTGATCGCGATGACCGGACGGCTCGTCGACGCGGCGGGTGAGGCCGCCATGCTGGCGCGCCTGGGAGGAGACGAATTCGGCATTCTCTTCGTCGGCGAAGCGGCCGGGTCCGAAGCGCAGAGTTGCGCGGAAGCCATTCTGGGATCGCTTCGCGCGCCGCTCTTCGTGGACGGACATTCCCTGTCCGTGAGCGCCTCGATGGGGATCGCCGTCGACGAGAGATCGGAATGGCGCGACGAAACACCCTTGATGAAGAGCGCCGATCTCGCGCTCTACGCCGCGAAGGCCGCCGGTCGAGGATGCGCGCGGCTGTTCGCGCCCGAAATGGAGAATGGTCTCATCCGGCGCCAGCGGATCCTGAACGGCCTGAAGATGGCGATCGCCCGGAACGAATTCTCCCTCGCCTTCCAGCCGATCGTCTCGCTCGAAACCCGACGGCTCGAAGGCTTCGAAGCCCTTCTGCGATGGCGCCATCCCTCGTTCGGTCCGGTTTCTCCCGCCGAATTCATTCCGGTCGCAGAAGACAGCGGGCTGATCGTGGAGATCGGCCGATGGGTCGTGGAGGAAGCCTGCCGGACGGCCGCCGCATGGCCCGAGAGGATCAGCATCTCGATCAACGTGTCCGGCCGCCAGTTTGCCGATCCTCGGCTCTGCGGCTGCATCGAGGACGCGCTTCTGCGCCACGGCATCTCGGCCGGACGTCTCAACGTGGAACTCACCGAGAGCATCCTCGTCGAGCAGGACGAGGACGTGCTGGCGATCCTCATGCGGCTTCGCAAGCTGGGCGTGGCCATCTCGCTCGACGATTTCGGCACGGGCTATGCGTCGCTCGGCTACCTCCGGCGCTTCGCCTTCGACAAGTTGAAGATCGACCAGAGCTTCGTTCGCGACAGCCCGTCCGACCTGTCGAGCCTCGCCATCATCCGGGCGATCTGCGACCTCGCTCTGGCGCTCGGCCTGAAGATCGTCGCGGAAGGGATCGAGACGCAGGAGCAGCTCGACCAGATGATCGCCGCCGGCTGCCACGACGGGCAGGGCTACCACTTCGACCGTCCCCTGTCGGCCGAGGCCGCGAGCGAGCGGGTCGCGCGCGATGGCGTCGTCGCGCTCTCGGCGATGCCGGCCGCCGCCATGCGCTGTCCGGTCGAGCAGGTTCGGCAGATCGCCTGATGCCGGGAGACATCGCAAATGGCTCCCGGGGCTTTGTTTTGGGGACTGTCGCAAGCCTCTGGCGCGTCTGGGACCTTCGCCATCTCTTCAGCGGCTGGACGCGTCCGCGTCTTCGGCCGCTGGTATGACGCGGTCGGCGTGTCTACGACATCGCGGTGCGCGAGGAGACATGCCTGGGGCGACATGGCTTCCTAAGCTTTGTCAGGGATCCGTGGAAACCGGTATCCCGAAGAGACAAGCGGCATCGTCCAACGAGGGGCCTTCTGGTTCAGCATGAACCGGAGAGTCTCGCGTGTCGAGCGAAGACGCCCCACGCCTGGAACCGCGCAAAGCCATGACCGAACGCCCCAACATCCTGATCTTCATGGTCGACCAGCTGAACGGGACCTTCTTTCCCGACGGGCCTGCGGACTTCCTTCATGCCCCGAACCTGAAGGCCCTGGCCGCCCGCTCGCTCCGCTTTTCCAAGGCCTACACCGCGAGCCCGCTCTGCGCGCCGGCGCGGGCGTCCTTCATGGCGGGTCAGTTGCCCTCGCGCACGGGCGTCTACGACAACGCCGCCGAGTTCGCCTCCTCGATCCCGACCTATGCCCATCACCTGCGGCGCGCCGGCTACCACACCGCCCTGTCCGGCAAGATGCACTTCGTCGGACCCGATCAGCTTCACGGCTTCGAGGAGCGACTGACGACCGACGTCTATCCCGCCGATTTCGGCTGGACGCCGGATTACCGCAAGCCCGGCGAGCGGATCGACTGGTGGTACCACAATCTCGGCTCGGTCACGGGCGCGGGCGTCGCCGAGATCACGAACCAGTACGAATACGACGACGAGGTCGCCCATTTCGCCGGTCAGAAGCTCTACGACCTCGCACGCGGCCGCGACGATCGCCCGTTCTGCCTCACCGTCTCCTTCACCCATCCGCACGATCCCTACGTAGCCCGTCGCCGCTATTGGGATCTCTACGAGGATTGTCCGGCTCTGGCCCCAACGGTCGGCCGCATCCCCTTCGACGAGCAGGATCCGCATTCCCAGCGCCTGATGCGCGCCTGCGAGGACGAGAAGTACGAGATCTCTCCCGAGGCGATCGCCCGCGCGCGTCGCGGCTATTTCGCCAACATCTCCTATGTCGACGAGAAGATCGGCGAGATCCTCGACATCCTCGCCCGCTGCCGGCTGGAGGAAAACACGGCCGTCCTCTTCCTCTCCGACCATGGCGACATGCTGGGCGAGCGGGGGCTTTGGTTCAAGATGAACTTCTTCGAGGGCTCGTCCCGCGTGCCGCTGATGCTCGCAGCCCCTGGGCTCGACGGCCGCCGCATCGATGCCCCGGTTTCCACGCTCGACCTCGTGCCCACGCTCGCCGAACTCGGCGGCATCGATCTATCCGAGGTCGAGCCCTGGACCGACGGTCTGTCGCTGCTCGGCACCGCCGAGCGGGGCGAGCGCGCGGCGCCGGTCCCCATGGAATATGCCGCCGAGGGTTCCATCGCCCCGATGGTCGCCCTGCGGGACGGTCCCTTCAAGCTCTCGCGCTGCAGCGCCGATCCCGATCTTCTCTTCGACCTCGACGCCGACCCGAACGAACTGGCCGATCTCTCCGGAGATCCGGCCCATGCCGCGACGCGCGAACGCCTCTCCCGGGCGATCGACGCGCGCTGGGATCTCGCCGCCTTCGACCAGGCGGTTCGCGAGAGCCAGGCGCGCCGCCACGTCACCTATGCTGCCCTGCGCAACGGCGCCTATTACCCCTGGGACCACCAGCCGTTGCGCCAAGCTTCCGAGCGCTACATGCGCAACCACATGGACCTCAACGTCCTGGAGGAGAATCAGCGCTATCCCCGCGGCGAATGAGGGCGGCCGCGCCCGCGACCGGCGAGGGGCGATCGGCGAGGGGCGGTAGTCGGGGGCGGCCGGCGAGGGGCCGGCGAGGGGAATGGGCCGGCGGCTTGGCGGCGACCGGAAAGAGCTTCGATCTCTCGGTGCTTTCGCAGGTCGAACGGGTTATGAGACCGCGAACGGCCTTCGGCCACCAGGGCTCCTCATTCCCGGCAGTGCATGTGAACGGCAACAGACTGATCGTCGGCATCGTCCTGACCGTCTTCGCGGGCACGGTCTTCTCGGCGATGGACGCGGGCGCCAAATATCTCACCCTCCATCTGCCGGTGCTGCAGGTCGTCTGGGGGCGCTACGTGTTCCAGACGCTCCTGATGAGCGGTTACCTCGCGGCGACCACCGGCCCCCGCTTCCTGAAGACACGCCGTCCCGTGCTGCATCTTCTGCGCGGCATGACTCTGCTCGGCGCGACGCTTCTCATGTATATCGGCCTGTCCCGCGTCTCCCTTGCCGATGCGACGTCGGTGATGTTCTTCTCCCCGATCATCATCACGATCCTCTCGGTCCTGTTCCTCAAGGAGACGATCGGCCTTCACCGGATCCTCGCGGTCGTCGCGGGCTTTCTCGGCGTTCTCCTCATCGTGCGTCCCGGCGCCTCGGGCACCGATCCCTATCTCTTCTTTCCGCTCGCGGCGGCCGTGTTGAACGCGGTCTATATGCTGCTGACGCGTCAGCTGGCGGGCAGCGACGAGGCGCCGGCCACCCAGTTCAACACCACGGCGGTGGGGGCGCTGATCCTGACAGTCCTCGTCGTTCCGCAATGGCAGACGCCGAGCGCGACCCATTTCGCCCTGCTCGTCTTCGTCGGCTGCGTCGGGGCGATCGGTCACTTCTCCCTCGTCGTCGGCTTCCGCTACGCCTCCGCCTCGCTCCTTTCCCCGTTCCTCTACAGCCAGGTCCTGTCGGCCACCGCCATCAGTCTGCTCCTGTTCGGCGATCATCTGCGCTGGACGACGCTGGTCGGGACGGCGATCCTCATCGCGAGCGGGCTCTACATATGGTGGCGCGAGAACCGCCGCGTCCTTCCCGCGGTCGTCGAGACGACGGATCCGTAGGAGCGCACCCATTCGGGGCGATCGCCGGGCGGAACGGACCGGCCGTATCCAGGCTTCCGTTGGACGAAGCGAGGATTCGACGTGCTGATCTTTCATCCCGTCCTGGTGGCCACCGACAGCAGCGACGAGGAAGGCCAGCTCGCCTTTCACGACGGCAAGCTCGTCGCGATCCTCGTTCGCCTCGCCGGGGTGGAACATCGCGAGGATCGGGGCCGGCTCTATGTCGAGGCGAGCTTCGGCTCGCTGTCCGGCCATCCCGCGCAGACCTTTTCCTCGCTGGACGAGGCCGCGGACTGGCTGAACGTGGAGCTCGGCGCGGGTGCGCAGACGCCGGCTTGCGGCCGCACCTACGAGACCGGCAAGCCCGTCAGCCCGGGGGAGGTCGCCGCTCTCGCCCAGCGCGACGATCGCGCCGCCCCGCGCTGACGGAACACCGGCGCGTTGAAGCGTCGGGCCATCGACGCCATCTGCGTCCCGTCCGCTTCCCGAGACGAAGGCTTCGCCCGTGCGCTTCATGCTTCCCGCCGTCATCGCCGCCTTGTTCGTCGGCCTGCCCGCTCTCGCGGACGAGGTCGGGGACATCGGAACGGACTGGCTCGGCAACGAGATCAAGATTGAAGCC
The DNA here is from genome assembly GCF_001424685.1 of Aureimonas sp. Leaf454. Taxonomy (GTDB): domain Bacteria; phylum Pseudomonadota; class Alphaproteobacteria; order Rhizobiales; family Rhizobiaceae; genus Plantimonas. The sequence continues at coordinate 94,032 of NZ_LMQT01000023.1, read as the reverse complement.
GTGGCGGATCCGAAGATCCGGGGCGTCACCTGCCATGTCAGCTATTTCGATCGCGGCGTCGTGGATCGTCTCAGCCAGGGCAACTGGTTCGAGGATCCCTCCAATTCCTCGATCGCCTGCCGCCAGACCGGGCCGATCGTGATCGGCGACATCGACCTCGACGAAGATGGCGAGGAGATCTTCTCCACCCGTCGGTCCCTCGTCTTCAAGGCGCTGCAGGTCAACCGCGTCTATGACAAGGCCAACGACACGCTGATCTATCTCGCCTTCGCCCGCGAGATCGCGGAGGGCAGCGCGAAGATGGCGATTTCCACCATCCCGCTCTTTTCCGCGGCCCCCACCTGGGAGAAGGGTCGCCCGCAATAAAGAGAGCCGAGGAGGGCCTTGCGGGCGCTTGCCACCCGGTCCCTCTTCGCCCGCCGTCTCGCCGTCTCGCCGTCAGGCCGAGGCCAGCGCCGTCTCGGCGAGCGAGACCCAGTAGGCGATGCCGAACGGCAGAGCGCGATCGTCGAAATCGTAGCGCGCCTGGTGAAGATTCGCCGAGGGGCCGTTTCCGATGAAGACATAGGCGCCCGGCCGCGCCTCCAGCATGTAGGCGAAGTCCTCTCCGGCCATCAGCGGGGGCGCGGCTCGATCGACCTGCGCCTCGCCGACGAGCCGGGCCGCGACGTCGCCGCAGAAGGCCGCCGCCCCGGCATCGTTCACGGTGACGGGATAATTCCGCACGTAGCTCGTCGTCGCCGTGCAGCCATGGGCGAGGGCGGTTCCCTCCGCGATCGCGTGGATGCGCCGCTCGGCGGCATCGCGCGTTTCGCCCCGCAGCGAGCGCACGGTGCCGGAGACCAGCGCCTCGTCGGGAATGACGTTGTGCGCGAAGCCCGAATGGAATTGCGTCACCGAGACGACGAGCGAGTCCAGCGGATCGGTGTTGCGCGAGACGATCTGCTGGAGGGCCTGCACGATGGCGGCGCCGGCCAGGATCGGATCGGCCGTGCGGTTCGGGATCGCCGCATGACCGCCGCGTCCGGCGATCGCGATCGAGAATTCGTCCGTCGCGGCCATGATCGGACCGGGCCGCATCGCGAACCGGCCGACGGGAAGACCGGGCAGGTTGTGCATTCCGTAGAAGGCGTCGGGGGCGAAACGGTCCACGAGCCCGTCCTCGATCATCGCGCGCCCACCGGCGCCGCCCTCCTCGGCCGGCTGGAAGACGAGGATCACCGTGCCGTCGAACGCCCGCGTCTCGGCCAGTGCGCGCGCGGCGCCGAGCAGCATGGCGGTGTGCCCGTCATGGCCGCAGGCATGCATCACGCCCGAAGTCTTGGAGGCGTAGGCGAGGCCGGTTTCCTCCAGGATCGGCAGGGCGTCCATATCGGCCCGGAGCGCGATGCGGCGCGAACTCTCGCCGCGGCGTCCGCGGATGGTGGCGACGACGCCGGTGCGCCCGATGCCGGTCGCAACCTCGTCGCAGCCGAACGAGGACAGACGGGCGGCAACGAAGGCGGCCGTCTCGTGAACCTCGTAGAGAAGCTCCGGGCGCTCGTGCAGATGATGCCGCCAGCCGAGGGACTCGTCGATGGCGAGCGCGATGCGGCTGTCGTGAAGCATGAGGTCCATTTCGTTGGTCGCGCCGCTTGGCGGCCGGGATCCGACACCCTTTGCCGGCGATGTGACGCCATCTTGCCATGACACGGTCACACAGGCGAGATAGCGCGACTCCGGAAGCCTGTCGCGGTCGGTCCGCGAAGAATGGCGAAACCTGAAGGAAATCCGCTTGAAAGCCATCCGGCTTCCCTTGCGTGGCGCCACGGCTCTCCTGGCTGTCGCCTTTGCCGCCACGGTTGTCTCCGGCGCCCGCGCCGAAACCTCGATCGTCGTCGATGTCGCGACCGGCGCCGTCCTGTCGCAGAAGGACGCGACGAAGCGCTGGTATCCCGCTTCCACCACCAAGCTCATGACGGCCTATGTCGTCCTGAAGGCGGTGAAGGAGGGACGGATCAAGCTCGACGCTCCGGTCGTGATGACCCGCTACGCCGCGGCGCAGGCGCCATCCCGGATGGGCTTCGAGCCGGGCTCGGTCATGCGCCTCGACAACGCCTTGCGCATGATGATGGTGAAGTCGGCCAACGACGTCGCCGTCGCCATCGCGCAGACGGTCGGAAGCCATCTGCAGACCGGAGGAGCCGCGTCGGCCGAACGGTCGCCGGCGGCCGAGCCGGTCTCGGTCGGCGGGCCGCCGAAGGCTCCGACCCTCGACATCTCCTCGCCGGAAGCGGGCGCGCTGGCGGCTTTCGTGGACGCCATGAACGCCGATGCCGATCGGCTCGGGCTGAAGGACACCCATTTCATCAACCCGAACGGCCTGCCCGGCGAAGGTCAGCATTCGAACGCGCGCGATCTCGCCCTTCTCGGCGTCACCATCCGGCGCGAACTGCCGGAGTTCCTCCCGTATTTCGGCACCGAGGCGATCTCGGCTGGCGGTGCCGTGCTGCACAACGGGAACGGTCTGCTCGGCCGCTTCTCCGGCGCCGACGGCATGAAGACCGGCTATATCTGTGCCTCCGGCTTCAATCTCGTGGGGTCGGCGACGCGCAACGGCCGAACGCTTGTCGGGGTGGTGCTCGGCTCCGATCGATCGAGCGTGCGTGATCGTCACATGGCGGCCCTGCTCGAGGACGGCTTCGGCGCGACGCCCGGCGCAGGCTCCATGAAGATCACCGACATGGCCGCCGGCGGCGGGGAGACGGCCGATATATCCGAGCGCATGTGCTCGCCGGCCGGTCGCACCGCGCGCGCCAATGCCGTCAAGGCCGAGGAGGCCGCCATCGCCGAGGCGACCGCCAAGAAGAAGCCCTCTCCGGTGGATCTCGAAGCGCTGCCCGAGGCCGGCGGTCCCCCGACGATCGTCCAGGTCGGGCTCGGCGGCGCGGCGGGCACCGAACGGATCGCGGCGAACATCTCGCTGATCCCGTCCTACGGAATACCCCGGCCGACCTTCCGCCCGAACCAGCCGAACGACGCCGCCCATGCCGCCGCGGCGGCCGCCAAGGACGCCCCCTTGCGCGGCTCCGACGACACGCGGACGGCGTCGGCCGCCAATCTGGCGGATGATCTCGGCGTCACGAAGCGCGGCGGCATTCCCGTTCCGACGCCGCGGGCGGCAAACTGAGCGCCCCCGGCCTGCCCGCGGGCGCAGGGCCGAGGCGTCCGGCTCTGACCGGTCCGGTTCGCGTCACGGTTCTCACCGGGTTCCTCGGAGCGGGCAAGACGACGCTTCTCAACCGGCTTCTGTCCGATCCCTCGGTCACCGAGACCGGCGTCATCGTCAACGAATTCGGGGAGGCGGGGATCGACCATCTCCTCGTCGAGACCGCGCGCGACGGCATCATCGAACTGTCCGATGGCTGTCTGTGCTGTACGGTGCGCGGGGATCTCGTGGACACGCTCGCCGACCTCGCCGACCGCATGCAGACGGGCCGCACGCCGGCCTTGACGCGCGTGGTGATCGAGACGACGGGTCTCGCCGATCCGACGCCTGTGCTCGCCGCGCTGATGAGCCATCCCGCACTCGTCCAGGCCTACGCGCTGGACGGCGTCGTCACCGTCGTCGATGCGCTCTCGGGTCTCGAAACCCTCGAAAGTCACGAGGAGGCGCGCCGTCAGGCCGCGGTCGCCGACCGGCTGGTGATCACCAAGACGGACCTCGCCCCCGCCGGCGCGAAGGCCGCGCTGTCGGACGTGCTCGTCGCGCTGAACCCGCGGGCGCCGATCCTCGATGCCGGCCGCGGCGAGGCGCTTCCCGCTGTTCTCTTCGGCTGCGGCCTCTTCGACCCCGAGACCAAGATCGCGGACGTCGCGGGTTGGCTCGGGGACGGTCGACGCAGCCTCGCACGCATGCCGACGGAGCCTCGGCATCATGAGCATGAGCATGAGCATGAGCATGAGCATCACGGGCACGATGCTCATGGACACCATGGACACCCTGCCCATGAGCACCATGACCATGGGCAAGTCGGCCCGGTCTCCTCGCGCCATGGCGGCATCAATTCCTTCTCGATCCTGCACGGGGCGCCGATCCCGGTTGCCGTGATCTACGAGTTTCTCGATCTTCTCGCGGGCACGCAGGGTCCCCGGCTTCTCCGGATGAAGGCGGTCGTTGCGACCGTGGAGCAGCCCTCGCGCCCGCTCGTCCTGCACGGGGTTCGGACCTACCTGCATCCACCGGTCCGGCTGCCCTCCTGGCCGGGGGGAATGGCGCCGAGCTCGCGGCTCGTCCTCATCGGAGACGATCTCGACGAGCGCCACGTCCGCGATCTCTTCGCCGCCTTCACCGGCACGCCGCGCCTCGACGCGCCGGATCGGGCGGCGTTGACCGACAATCCTCTGGCCGTTCCAGGCTTCGCCTTCTAGAGCCTCGTGCGAGACTTGGATCTGCCTCCGCCGGCTTCGTCGCCGGGCAGCGCTGGCGGCATGGGGCAGCGCTGGCGGCTAGGGAAGCACTGGGGGGATGGGCGGCGCCGGGTTGATCGCGGCATGACGTTTCGCGCGCGGCTCCGGCGACATGGGAAAAATGTGCCGGGCGGACTTCGCTAAATGTTCAGGGATTTGACGGAGTGTCGTCGGGCCTCCTGATCGGGGCCACGTTGATTCCGCCGCTTCCAAACTCCTCCGGGCGATCCCCATGTTCCGACGCATTGCGCCGCGAGATCTTCGCCTGGGAATGTTCGTGGAGCGCATCGACGGCGACTGGATGGACCATCCGTTCTGGCGTGCCGGCTTCGTGATCGCCAAGGCGACGGACCTTCTCAAGCTGCAGAACAGCGTCGTACCCTCCGTCGTCATCGACGAGAGCAGGGGCGTCGCGGCAGAGCGGATCGCTGCGGCCAACCCGGCGAGGCCGGGCTCGTCGAACCCGCCGAAGCTATCGGGACAATCGAACGTCGCGCGACGCCGCCCGCTCCAAGCCGCCGCGCGAACGAGCGAGGCGCTGCGCCTCAACCGCAAGGTTCACGTCTGGCGTCGCGCCGTGAAGGATCTGTTTCTCGACGTGCAGTCGGGAAAGGCGATGCGGCCCGAAGCGTGCCGCGAGGTGGTCGATCAGATCTCCGCCTCGCTGGCCGAAAACCCGAAGGCCCTGATCCGTCTCACGCGCCTGAAATCGATGGACAACTACACCTTCCTCCATTCGGTGTCGGTGTCCGCACTCCTCATGCACCTCTACCGGCACCTGGGACGCGAGGAGGCCGAGATCCAGGAGATCGGGCTCGCCGGGCTCTTCCATGACATCGGCAAGCTCACGGTGAAGCCTTCGATCCTCGGCAAGATCGCGCCCCTCACCGATGCGGAACGCGAGGTCATCCGATCCCATCCCGAGCGCGGCCGTGACATCCTCGAACGCTCTCCCGATCCCTCGCAGATCCTGCTCGACGTCTGCCTCCATCACCACGAGAGGATGGACGGCACCGGCTATCCCATGGCCCTGGCGGGCGAGGAGATCAGCTTTCATGCGCGAGCCGCGGCGATCTGCGACGTCTTCGATGCGCTGACCTCCGTGCGTCCCTACAAGGCGGCCTGGACCCCGGGCGCCGCCTTGTCGAAGATGCGCAGCTGGACCGGAGCCTTCGATCCGGACCTGCTGGAGGTGTTCGCCACGTCGATGGAGCTCAGCGTCGACGAGGTCGAGTCCCCTGCACCGTCCGACACGTCGTCCTTTTCCATCAACGGCTATTCCGATCCCTCCGCCGCCTGAACGGCCGGTCTCGGGGCTGCTCCATCGCCGCCCCTTCGCTCAGGTCTCCTCCGCGCGCTCGATCAGGAAGCGTCGCGCGCCCGCGTCCTCGCTGGTGTCGATCAGGCGATGGCCCTCCGACCGGCAGAGATGGGGGATGTCGATGCCGGCCAGCGGGTCGTCCGCGATGACGAGGAATCGCGTCCGCGGGGCGGATCGCGACAAGGCCCGCCGCGTCCGCAGGGCGGGCAGCGGGCAGCGGAGGCCGCGAAGATCAAGCTCTCTGACGTCTTCCGACATGCGGGTCTCGTTCCTACATTGACGCTCGATCCTACCGCGCTGCAACGGAAGCTGCCATGAGCGACTATTCCATCGATCCCCAGCGGATCGTCGATTTCTGGCGCGATGCCGGCCCGGACCGATGGTTCGTGGCGGACGAGGCCTTCGATGCCACGATCCGGCAGCGCTTCGAAGACATCTACGAACGGGCCGCGCAGGGCGATCTCGACGCCTGGGCGGACGACGCGACGGGCGCGCTGGCGCTGGTGCTCCTGCTCGACCAGTTTCCGCGCAACATGTACCGGGGCACGCCCCGCATGTATGCGACCGACGCCAGGGCGCTCGCCATCGCCAAGGCGGCGCTCGCCCGCGGCGACGCGGTGACGCTCGGCGAGGACGTGAACCAGTTTCTCGCCATGCCGCTGATGCATTCCGAGGATCTCGCCGATCAGGATGCCTGCGTCGAATGGATGCGGGAGATCGGTCCGGAGAACCTGCCCTTCGCCGAGGAGCACCGCGACGTCGTCGCCCGGCATGGGCGTTTCCCGCATCGCAACGCAATTCTCGGACGGGTTTCGACCGACGGCGAACGCGCCTTTCTGGACGAAGGCGGCTTCGCCGGTTGATGCGATGGACCGTTCCGGCGCGCGGCCGACGCAAAGCGATCCCGCCGCTTTCGCCGCGAACGGGGCCTTAAGCTTCCTCGGCTAAGGATCATCGCGACGGGATCGTGTCGAGTCCCCGGTAGAAGCGAGTCGATCCGAACGTGATGCCTTCGGCGGAACGGATGGCGGGGCACCTGATGCCGCCGCGCTGGATGGAGCGGGCAAGGCCCTTCCTGGCCGGTCTCGACGCGCTTCTCGGCGGACGCGGGGAACGGGCGGTCTCGGCGCGGATCGCTCTCTTCGCCTTCTCCGTCCGGGTCGTTTCCGCTATCATCGCCTTCGTCAGCCAGGTGCTTCTGGCGCGTTGGATGGGCGCCTTCGAATACGGCATCTTCGTCTTCGTCCTCGTGGCCTCGGTCATTCTGGGCGGACTGTCCTGCCTCGGCTTCCAGACTGCGGTGATCCGCTTCGCGCCGGAATATCGGGCGACCGGACGGCTGGAACTGCTGCGCGGGCTGCTTCTCGCCAGCCGCCTCTTCGCCGTCGCCGTGGCGAGCTTCGTCGCCGGGCTCGGTCTTCTCGCGCTGCGCCTCGCCCCGGACGCCGTTCCCGACTACTATGTGCTGCCGCTGGTGATCGGCGCCTTCTGCCTGCCCGTCATGGCGCTCGGCGAGGTGCTGGATGGAACGTCGCGCGCGCATGCCTTCGCCAAGCTGGCCCTCTTGCCGACCTTCATCGTCCGCCCCTTGCTGCTCCTTCTCTTCATGGAGGTCGCGACCGGTCCTCTCGGCTACGGCGCGAGCGCGGTGACGGCCACCGGCTGTCTTCTCGCCGCGACCTGGGCGACCACGGCGGTTCAGCTGCTGCTCGTCGGGCGCAACGCGGCGAGGGCCGCGGGGCCCGGATCGCGCGCGATGGCCTTCCGGACCTGGGTCGCCGTTGCCCTGCCGATCTTCCTGGTGGAGGGCTTCTTCAACCTCCTGACCAATGTCGACATCCTCATGGTCGGCCACTTCATGACGCCGGCCGACGTCGCGGTCTACTATGCCAGCGTGAAGACGCTGGCGCTCGTCCACTTCGTCTATTTCGCGGTGAAGGCGAGCGCGGCGCAGCGCTTCTCGCAATATCTGCACGCCGGCGACCGCGCCCGCTACGACGCTTTCGTGCGCGAGACCATCGCTTGGACGTTCTGGCCTTCGCTGGCCGTCGCCGGCGCCATGCTCGTCGGCGGCGAGCTCCTGCTCGGGCTCTTCGGCCCCGATTTCGAGACGGGGTTCCCGCTGCTCTTCGTGCTGGTGGCAGGCGTCCTCGCCCGTGCTTCGGTGGGTCCCGCCGAAAGCGTGCTCACCATGTCGGGCGAGCAGAAGGCCTGCGCAGGGGTCTACGTCGCGACGATCGTCGTGAACATCGCCCTCAACATTCTGCTGATCCCGGCTCTCGGCCTCTTCGGCGCCGCCCTCGCGACGAGCTCGGCCATGATCTTCGAGGCGCTCGCGCTCCATGCGATGGCGCGCCGCCGCCTCGGGCTCGTCCTCTTCGTTTTCGCGCGGCAGGTGCGCGTCCCATCTCGAACGGCAGATCCAGCGGAGTGCGACCGATGAGCGCCAAGCCCCTCGCCGACGAACTGATGGCCTCGCCGAGCGCGGCGCCGGCCATGGCCTTCGTGCAGAGCGCGACGGAGACCGGCCTGCCCGATGCCAGCGTCTCGCTGCTGCGCGAGGACGGCGTGCGCCGCGTCTCGATCTATGCCCCGCGCGCGGCCTTCTCGCTCGTCGACGAGCTGGATTTCCTGACGCGACGGGCGATCGACCACAATGTTTTCTTCGCGCCGCAATTTCTGATCCCGGCCATGCCGCGGCTCGACGACCGGACGGTTCGCCTCTTCGTGATGCGCGACGAGGGAGCCCGGCGCAGCCGCGTTCGCCTTCTCATGCCTTTCTCGGTGGAGCGCGCCGGTCTGATTGCCGGACCGACCGTGATCCGCGCCTGGACCCATCCGTTCGGGCCCCTCGGCACGCCTCTCGTCGACAGCGACGATCCCGCCGGGACCTTGATCAGTTGTCTCGAAACCATGTCGGCTCCCGCGCTTGGACTGCCGGGTCTCGTCGTGTTTCCGGACCTGCGTCTCGACGGCGCCTTCGCGCGGACGCTGATCGCAGCAGCCGAGAAACTCCGCCTGCCCATGGCGAGCGCCAACACGTTCGACCGCGCCAGTCTCGACGCGACCGCGAAGCAGAGCGTCACGTCGGCCTTGTCCTCGAAGCGTCGACGGGAAATCCAGCGCCAGCGGCGGCTTCTGGAGGCCAAGGGCGAGGTCGTCTTCGAAACCGCGCGCGAGACGACGGCCGTGCGCCATGCCCTGGAGGACTTCCTGACGCTGGAGGCCAGCGGCTGGAAAGGGCGCTCGCGCAGCGCCCTCGTCATGGACCGCTACAAGGCCGCCTTCACGCGCGAGAGCGTCAATCGTCTGGCGGAAAAGGATCGCACCCGCATCTTCACGCTGCGCCTCGACGGCGCGCCGGTGGCCAGCCTCGTCGCCTTCGTCGTCGGCGGCGAGGCCTTCGCCTGGAAGATGGCGTATGACGAGAGCCACGCCGCGGCCTCGCCGGGACTGCAGATGATGATCGAGGCGAGCGATGCCCTGATCGCCGACCCCGACGTCCTGCGCGCCGATTCCTGCGCGGTGCCGGATCATTTTCTGATGAACCGCCTGTGGAAGGATCGCCTGACCATCGGCACGCTCGTCGTCGGCCTTTCGCCGGATGTCGGGCGACGCGTCGACCAGGCCGCGGAGGGCTTGGAGCGCATGCGCCGCTCCCGCAACATGGCGCGCCTGATGCGCGAGCGTCTGAAATCCATGTTGAAGATCGGCTGATCGGCGCGTCGGCTCAGAACCGGACGTCGAGACGCTCCAGCCCGCGAAAGTGCCAGCTGTTTCGCACCCGCGGGGCGTCGGCGATCGCGATCTGCGGCAGGCGCTCGTAGAGGACGCGAAGGGCGAGGCTGAGTTCGAGGCGGGCGAGCGGGGCGCCGAGGCAGAAATGGATGCCGCCGCCGAAGGCGACATGAGCCGGCGCCGCTCGCGTCGATCGATAGCGATCGGGCCGAAACGCGCCGGGCTCGTCGTAGACGGCGGGATCGCGATTGGCCGCTCCGAGCAGGAGGCCGACGCCGTCGCCGCGCCGGAGCCGCCATCCCGGCGCGATCTCGAAATCCTCGAGCGCCAGCCTCTTGAAGAGATGCAGCGGCGTGTCGAAGCGCAGCATCTCCTCCACCGTCGCTGCGCTCGACGTCTCGCTTGCAAAGAGCGCCGCGCCGGAAAGGCCGGCTTCGGCGATGGCCCGGACGCCGTTTCCGATCTGATGCACGGTCGCCTCGTGACCGGCATTGAGGAGAAGGACGAGCGTCGAGACCATCTCGTCCTCGTCGAGCCGCCCACCGTCTTCCTCGGCCGCGATCAGGTGGGACACGAGGTCGCCGCGGGGCGTCCTGCGACGCTCCGCGATGGTGCCGCGCAGGAGATCGCCGAAATCGCGGGACGCCTCGTCGGCCGCTTTGCGCGTCGCGGCGTCCGGGTTCGGGCGGTACATCTCGACCATGGCGTGCGACCAGGCGAGGAGGGAGGGCGTGGCCGCCGCATGGACGCCGATCAGTTCGGCGATGATCGCGACGGGGAGGGGCGTCGCGAAGGCCTCGACGAGATCTACCCGGCCCTTGGGAAAGGCGTCGATCAGCTCGTGGGCGACCGTTTCGATGCGCGGCGCCAGACGCTCGATCGCCCGGGAAACGAAGGCGCGCGTGACGAGGCCGCGCAGCCGCGTGTGGGTCGGCGGTTCGAGTTCGAGCAGCGAATGGGCTTCCAGGGCGTCGAAATGGCGGAGATCGCCGCTCGGCGACGTGCGAAGGGCCCGTCCCGTTCCCTCGTCGATCGGCAGGACGCGCCCCAGCCGCCGGTCGCGCAGGAGCCCGGAAACGCCGGCATGGGAGGCGACGAGAACGAGGTGTTCCTCCGTCCAGACCGCGATTCCGCCCGCCGCGTGGAGCCCGGCATAGGCGGGATAGGGATCCTGGAAGAAACCGGGATCGCCGGGATCGAAACGGATCCGGCGGTCGGACAGGTGGAACGAGGCGTCGTGCGAGGACATGTCCCGTTTTACAACATCGGTCCCGGGACCGAGAGGGGATTTTGGATGCGAGCGGCCCTCGTCGAGCACGAGAAGCGCCGGCCAGTGGTTCGAGAGAGCCCCGACGTCGTCATGGCCCTCGACCGGCGCGCTCCGACCCGTTGGCGTCGCGCCGCCACCGCGCGCGGCCCTTGGGGCCCTTCGCGGTCCGGTCCGAACGGCAGGATCGGAACATCCGTCGTGCGATGGCGACGACAGGGTGTCTTCGTGCCGAAGGCATGGGATCGAGCAAGAAAGAGATGGTGCGGGTGGCCGGGGTCGAACCGGCACTCCTTGCGGAACCGGATTTTGAGTCCGGCGCGTCTACCAATTCCACCACACCCGCAGCGGCCCGGTCGTTGCGCCGACCGGTGGACCGTCGGCAGCGCGAGCTTCTCGTCTCATGCCACGGCAGGCCGAAACGGTCCAGAACTTTCCGGCGTCGGGCGCTCCCATCAAGCTCCGAACGCCGATCCTCTCCGCGTCTTCCCCGGCGACGATCTTCCCGCTGGCCGATCGCGATGGTAGAGCGAGGGCTCCCATGGGCGGCCGCCCCGTGCGGTCGCGGAAAGGAAGCCACGCTCCATGTCGACGTCCGTTTCCCTTCGCCGACCGACGGGCCTGCGCCAGACGCTCGGCGCGGCGATCCTTCTCGTCGGCAGCGCCGCGACGGTCGGCACCGCGCTGCTCTTCGAGCATGTCGGCGGCTATATCCCTTGTGCCCTCTGCCTGCAGCAGCGCACGCCCTATTACGTCTCCATCGGTCTCGCGCTCGCGGCCCTTCTCGCGGCGAGGACGCGCGCATCCGCGATCCTGACGCGCACGCTCCTGCTCCTGATCGCGGCGGCCATGCTCTACGGCCTCTATCTGGCGGTTTTCCATGCGGGCGTGGAATGGAAGATCTGGGCCGGCCCGACCGACTGCGCCCTGGCCGGCGGCGCCGATCTCACCGGCGACATCCTCGGCACGATCGATCGCATCCAGCCGCCGGCCTGCGACCAGGCCGCAGGCCGCTTTCTCGGCCTGTCCTTCGCCGGCTGGAACGTTCCGGCCTCGGCTCTCTTCGCCTTCGTCGCGCTGCGCACGGCTTTCGGCCCGGCGGACCGCTTCGCCTGAGCCCGGCGCTCGGGGGCCGTCGACCGACCTATTCCGGATCGAGTTCGGAATCCCAATAGAGATAGTCGAGCCAGCTTTCGTGAAGGAAATTGGGCGGGAAGAGCCGGCCGTTGTTGTGGAGGTCGTGGACCGTCGGCTGGAACGGGGTCTGATGCGGCACCATGCCGGCATCCCTCGGCATCAGGCCGCCCTTCTTGAGATTGCAGGGCGAGCAGGCCGCGACGACGTTTTCCCAGGTGGTGAGACCGCCGCGCGAGCGTGGAATGACGTGGTCGAAGGTGAGTTCGTTGGGCGAGCCGCAATACTGGCACTGGAAGCGGTCGCGAAGGAAGACGTTGAAGCGGGTGAAAGCGGGATGCCGGGCCGGCTTCACATAGGCCTTGAGGCAGACCACGGAGGGAAGCTGCATCGTGAAGGTCGGGCTTCGGACCTCCTGGTCGTATTCGGCCAGAATGGTCACACGGTCGAGGAACACGGCCTTGATGGCGTCCTGCCAGCCCCAGAGCGAGAGCGGGTAATAGCTGAGAGGACGAAAATCCGCGTTGAGGACCAGCGACGGTGGCAAATGCTGCGCGACCGCGATCGTCAAGTACCCGACTCCTTTACGAACCGTGACTGCACTTTACGTCTGTCGACTATCGTGTCCTATCATGTCGCCTTTGTGAAGCCTTGGTTTTCCGCGTCGAATGGGCGCGTTCCCGGCGTGTCGGCGGGTGTCGGGCCGCCTCGCACGAGGACGGCATAGAACGCCCAGAGGAGACGCGCCGCGATCGAGCGATGGGGTGCGAAGCTCCTCGCGTGCTCCGCGACCGCCCGGATGCCCGGCCGCTCGGCCCGTCCGAGCGCGTGGCCCAAAGCTGCGCGCAGCGCCAGATCGCCGGCGGGAAAGATGTCGACATGCCCGGCCGAGAAGAGAAGGAAGCACTCCGCCGTCCAAGGGCCGATGCCGGGCAGGCGAACGAGTTCGGCGAGCGCTTCGTCCGGTGCCGCGCGGGACAGGCGCACGAAGTCGAGCTCTCTCCGGTCGACCGCCTCCGCGATGGCGAGGAGCGTGCGCTGCTTGGCGCGCGACAGGCCCGCCGCCCGAAGCACATCCTCGCCCGCGCCGCGGATCGCCGCCGCGTCGTCGAGATCGACGAGGGTGCCAAGGCGCGTCAGGATGGCGTCGGCGCTCGCCCGCGACACCTGTTGTCCGATCATCGTGCCGACGAGGCCGCGCAGACCCGGCGGCGAGACGCGCAGCGGGATCGGCCCCGCGCGATCCGCCACCGCTTGGAGAGCGGGTGCGAGGGCGAGGAGGGCGCGAAGCTCGCGGGCGATGTCGTCCTCGGTTCGGATCATGCGTTCCGTCGTGTCTCGTTGATATTCCCGGCACCGGGCCGGAGCCCGCCGGTCGAGGTCCGCCCCCCTTGCATCCACCACCACCGGCCCGGCAGCATCGCGCGATGAGCTTTCGCGATCCACCCGTTTTCCGCTTCGCCCCGAGCCCCAACGGAGACCTTCATCTCGGCCACGCCCTGTCGGCGCTGATCAATCACGCGATGGCACGCGAGTCCGGCGGACGGTTCCTCCTGCGCTTCGAGGACATCGATCCCGAACGCTGCCGTCCCGATTTCGAACACGGCATCCGGCGCGACCTCGCCTGGCTCGGCATCGACTGGGACGGCGAGCCCCGTCGCCAGTCCGAGCATTTCGCGGACTACCGCGCCGCCCTCGAACGGTTGCGGGACGAGGGGCTCGTCTATCCCGCCTTTCTGTCGCGCGGCGAGATCCGCGCCGCCGCAGAGCGTTCGGAGCGCGAGACGGGGCTGTCCTATCCGCGCGATCCCGACGGCGCGCCGCTCTATCCCGGCCTCGACCGCGATCTGCCGCAGGCGACGCGGGCCGCGCGCATCACCGCCGGCGAGCCCCATGTCTTTCGCCTCGACATGACGCGGGCGGTGGCGCGCGCGGGTGTCCTCGGCGTCGAGGAGACCGGCTCGGGGCCGGACGGCGAAACGGGCCGTCTGACGGTCGATCCCGCCGCCTGGGGCGACGTGGTGCTGGCGCGCAAGGGCCTGCCGACGAGCTATCATCTCGCCGTCACGCTCGACGACGCCATTCAAGGCGTCACCCATGTCGTGCGGGGGCGCGATCTCTTCGCCGCGACCGCCGTCCACCGTCTGCTCCAGGCCCTCCTCGATCTCCCGGTGCCGGTCTATCATCACCATGCGCTGGTGCTCGGCCAGGATGGGCGCAAGCTCTCCAAGAGCCGCGGCGACGTCTCGATCCGCGCGCTTCGCGAAGCCGGCGCGAGCCGGGAGGACCTTTGCCGGCGTCTCGGACTGCGATCAGCCGAGAAGGGCGAGCCAGAAGCTGAGCGAGGCGACGGCGAGGAAGGTTGAAACGAGGATCACCGTCGCCGCCAGCCGCTCGCCGGACTGGAAATGCGTCGCGAGCAGGAAGGCGTTGATGCCGGCGGGGCAGGCCGCCGTGATGACCGCCGCCTTCAGCCAGACCGGCGGAAGAAGCCCGACGCCGAGCACGTAGACGATACCCGGCATCAGAAGGAGCGACAGGAGCGAGACCAGGGTCGCGGCTCGCAGGTCGCCGCGCAGGCCGTAGCGCGTCAGCGACATTCCCATGGCGAAGAGCGAGACCGGCCCCGCCGTCGAGCCCAGAAGCCGCGCCGCCTCGTCGAGATCGCTCGGCAGGCCGAGACCGGTGAGGCGAAGGGCGAGTCCGCACAGGATGCCGACGACGATGCCGTTGCGCGAGAGGTTGCGACCGATCGCGGCCAAGGTGCGGGCGACGCTGGAAGGCTTGGGAACCCCATCGTCGCCCGGCGCGTCCTGGGTTGCCGCGCGCTCCATCAGCAGCGTCGCGGCGATCATCATCGTGGGGAGATGCACCGAGATGATGAGGAACAGCGCTTCCAGCGCCTCCGCGCCATAGGCGCGGTCGACGGCGGGAATGGCGACGAAGACGGTGTTGGCGAAGCTCGCGGAAATGCCGGCGACGACGCTCGTGCGCCGGTCGGTCGCGAAGAACCACTTCACGAGGATCGACGCGGTCCCCCAGGTCACGGCGACGGCGACGAAATAGGCGAACCAGAGATAGAGCGGATTGGCGTCGGCGAAGCTTGCCGTCGCCATGGTGCGGAAGAGAAGGGCGGGCACCGCGATCACGAAGACGAACTTCGTCAGCCCGTCGCCGACGGAGGCGGCGAGCAGGCCCGTTCGAGACGAGAGATAACCCGCCGCGATCAGCGCGAAGATCGGGACGACGACGTTGAGGATGGTCTGCATGAAGGCTCGTTCGCCGGTCGGGGTCTCGTCGCGGCGCATCGCCTTTGCAAGATGTTCAGAGTGTGGATTTCCCGCTGATTTGGCAAGGCATTTCCATTCCGTCCTGCCGGCTGCTATCTCGCGGGTGCGCGTCGTCTCGGCGGCGCGGTCTGCCGGACGCACGCCCGATCGCCGGGTGCCCACGCGTCGTCGCCGCATGCCCGCCGGCCCGCCGGCCATCACGATGAGCCCTCCGCATGCCGCGCCTTCTCCCGGTCTTTCCCGCCCTCTTCGTTCTTCTCTGGTCGACCGGATTCATCGGGGCGCGCTACGCCATGCCCCATGCCGAGCCCTTCACCTTCCTCGCGTTGCGATTCGTGCTGGCGCTCGTCATTCTCGTTCCGCTCGCCGTCCTCGCCCGCGCGCCGCGTCCGGCGCTCCGCCCGGCGCTCCACGCGGGGTTCGCGGGGCTGCTGATCCACGGGCTCTATCTCGGCGGCATCTTCTTTGCGGTGCGCCACGGGCTTTCGGCCGGACTGGCCGCCCTGATCGCGGGCCTCCAGCCTCTCGTGACGACGCTGCTGGCGTCCCGGTTCCTCGGCGAGACCATCCGGCTCCGCCATTGGCTCGGGCTTGGGCTCGGCCTCGTCGGCGTCGGCCTCGTGATCCTACCCAAGCTCGATCTCGATCCGACGCTCGGCTGGTCGACGCTTGCGCCGGCGGTGCTCGCCATGCTGGCCATCTCCGTCGGCACGATCTGGCAGAAGCGCTTCGTCGGCGGCCTCGATCTTCGCGTCGGCACGGCGATCCAGTATGTCGGGGGGCTCGTTCCCGTCACGATCGGCGCGTCTCTCTTCGAGACCGGGCGCATCGACTGGACAGGCGAATTCGTCTTCGCGCTTCTCTGGCTGACCCTCGTCCTGTCGATCGGAGCGATCTTCCTCCTCCTCTTCCTCATCCGGGAGGGCGCGGTGTCGAAGGTCTCCTCGCTCATGTACCTGACGCCCGGCGTCACCGCGGTGATGGCCTTCCTTCTCTTCGGGGAGCGGCTGGCGCCGATCCAGCTCCTCGGCATGGCGCTTGCCGGCATCGGCGTCGCCGCCGCGACGCACACCCGCCGCCCGAAGACCGCGCCGGTATTCGATTCGACCGCCTGAAGCCGCGTCGCCCCGCCGCCTCGCTCGAAAGGCGAGGCTTGCCTATATGGAGCGTGCAACGGTCCATCCGGCCTCAGACGGTCCCATCCCAAGGCAGAGCCCCAGCGATGTCCAGCGTTCTCAATGTCCTCGCCCTCGTTGTCATGGTCGCCGTCGCGGTCGTCCTCCTGATGGGTCTCCTCAACATGATGCGCGGCGGTTCCGGCAACACGTCGCAGAAGCTCATGCGCGCCCGCGTCATGCTCCAGGCGATCGCCGTCCTGGTCATGGTCGGCGCGCTTCTCCTCGCGCGCTGAGAACGGAGTCACGGTCATGGTCAAGCTGAACCGCATCTACACCCGCACGGGCGACGACGGCACGACCGGTCTCGGCAGCGGCCCCCGGCGCCTGAAATCCGATGCGCGGCTGGAGGCGATCGGAACGGTGGACGAGTTGAACGCGACGGTCGGGCTCGCGCGCCTCCAGGCCGACGCGGCGCTGGACGCGATGCTCTCGACGATCCAGAACGATCTCTTCGACCTCGGCGCCGATCTCGCGACGCCGGAAACGCCGGAGCCGCTGCCCTACGAGCGCTTGGCGATCACGCAGGGACAGGTCGAGCGGCTGGAGCGCGAGATCGATGCGATGAACGCGCGGCTGGAGCCCCTGAAGAGCTTCGTTCTGCCCGCCGGTTCTCCCTGCGCCGCTCATCTGCATCTTGCGCGGACCGTCTGTCGGCGAGCCGAGCGGGTGATGGTGGCGCTCGCGCGCGTCGAGGGCGAGATCGTCGGCCGGCCGGCGCTGCTCTACGTCAACCGCCTCTCCGACCACCTCTTCGTCGCCTCCCGGATCGCCAACGACGAGGGCCGCGCGGACGTGCTCTGGGTGCCCGGCGCCAGCCGCTGAGCCCTCGGCCGACGGACGAACGGCGCGCGGCCGCTTGCCGGCCTCGCCCTTCCCGCGCTTGATAGGCGGCAAGCTGCCGGAGGCCCGATGTTCGTTCCCTTCCACGACGACAACCATCTCCGCTTGATCCGCTTCCCCTATGTCACGGCGGGCATCGTCGGCGTGAACGTCCTCGTCTGGTTGTTCTTCGTCCTGACGGGGGAAAGCGGCGCCTATCTCTCCGGCGTCGAGGTCTCCTACGGCCTCATCCCGGCGGTCGTGAACGATTATGCCTATCTGCCCGTCGAATACGTGCGGCAGCCCGAGACGTTCTCGTACCTCACCTACGCCTTCCTGCATCTCGACGGCTGGCATCTCCTCGGGAACATGATGTTCCTCTGGGTCTTCGGCGACAATGTCGAGGATGCGTTCGGGCATGTCCGCTTCCTCCTCTTCTACATGCTCTGCGCCGTCGTCGGCGCGGCCGCCCACGCGCTGTCGATGCCGCAATCCGAAGCGACGCTCATGGGCGCCTCCGGCGCCGTGTCGGGTGTCGTCGTCGCCTATCTCCTGCTTCATCCCAGGGTCTGGATCTGGGTGCTTGCCTTCGGGCGGCTGCCGTTGCGGCTGCCGGCCTGGATTCTCCTCGTGCTCTGGATCTTCTATCAGTTCACCATGCTGGTGCTGGGCGCCGTGGACGTGTCCTACGGAGCCCATGCCGGCGGGATCCTCGCCGGAGCGCTTCTGACCCTCCTCCTGCGACGTCCCGGCGTTCCCCTCTTCGGTCCCGCGCCTTCCGCTTGAGGGGGCGGGGAGGGCGCATGTCGCGAAGCGGCAGACTGTCGTCGTCCCCGGACTTGAAAGATGGAGCCCGACCCGTCAGAACCTCTCCCAGAAGTGGTCCGCCACCATGAGGATACCCCTCGTCCAGCCGATCCGAACCGGGTCGGCCGCGACGGGAACAGCGGGAGAAGTCGCCATGAAGGTTCTCGTCTGCGTGAAGCGCGTCGTGGACTACAACGTGAAGATCCGCGTCAAGGCGGACGGGTCGGGCGTCGACCTCGCGAACGTCAAGATGTCGATGAACCCGTTCGACGAGATCGCCGTGGAAGAGGCGATCCGGCTGAAGGAGAAGGGCGTGGCGACCGAGATCGTCGCCGTTTCCATCGGCCCGCAACAGGCGCAGGAGACGATCCGGACCGCGCTCGCCATGGGCGCCGACCGCGGCATCCTCGTGAAGGCCGACGGCGTCGTCGAGCCGCTCGCCGTCGCCAAGATCCTGAAGGGCGTGGTCGATGCCGAACAGCCCGGCCTCGTCATTCTCGGCAAGCAGGCGATCGACGACGACTGCAACCAGACCGGCCAGATGCTGGCGGCCCTGCTCGGCTGGGCGCAGGGCACCTTCGCCAACAAGGTCGAGCTCTCCGAGGGCAAGGCGGTCGTCACGCGCGAGGTCGACGGCGGCCTCCAGACGGTGGAACTGAAGCTGCCCGCGATCGTCACGGCGGACCTTCGCCTCAACGAGCCGCGCTACGCCTCGCTGCCGAACATCATGAAGGCCAAGAAGAAGCCGCTCGAGGAAAAGAGTCCGGCCGATTTCGGCGTCGACGTCTCGCCGCGCCTTACCGTGGTGAAGACCGTCGAGCCTGCCAAGCGCGGCGCCGGCATCAAGGTCGCCTCGGTGGAGGACCTCATCGGCAAGCTGAAGAACGAGGCCGGCGTTCTCTGATCCTCGTCGGATCCGCTGAAGGATCCGGCCTGCGGACGAGACTGCTTCCCCTGACGAGAGGATCGAAGACATGACCACGCTGCTGATCGCCGAGCACGACAAGGGCGCGCTGTCGGAGCAGACCGCCAAGGCGCTGACGGCGGCGCTCGCCATGGGCGGCGCGGTGCACGTGCTGGTCGCGGGCACCAACGCCGCCGCCGCGGCGGCCGAAGCCGCCAAGCTCTCCGGCATCGAGAAGGTGCTCGTGGCCGACGGTGGTCCGACGGCCAACGGGCTCGCCGAGCCGCTGGCCGACCTCATCGTGACGCTCGCCGCGAACTACAACGCGGTGGTCGGTCCCTCCACGACGACCGTGAAGAACGTGCTCCCGCGCGTCGCGGCGCTTCTCGACGTCATGCAGATCTCCGACGTCACGGCCGTCCAGAGCGCCGACACGTTCGAGCGCCCGATCTATGCCGGCAACGCCATCCAGACGGTGACCTCCGCCGACCGGATCAAGGTGGTCACCGTCCGCACCGCCTCCTTCAAGGCGACCGAGGCCGGTGCGAATGCAGCCCCGGTCGAACCGGTCGAGGCTGCGGGCGATCCCGGCGTCTCGACCTTCGTCGAGGACAAGCTCGCCGTCTCCGAGCGCCCCGATCTCACCAGCGCCAAGATCGTTCTGTCCGGCGGCCGTGCGCTCGGCTCGAAGGAGAAGTTCGAGGAGGTGATCCTGCCGCTCGCCGACAAGCTCGGCGCCGCCGTCGGCGCATCCCGCGCGGCGGTGGATGCCGGCTACGCGCCGAACGACTGGCAAGTCGGACAGACCGGCAAGGTCGTCGCGCCCGATCTCTACATCGCAGCCGGCATTTCCGGTGCGATCCAGCATCTAGCGGGCATGAAGGACAGCCGCGTCATCGTTGCGATCAACAAGGACGAGGAAGCCCCGATCTTCCAGGTCGCCGATTACGGCCTCGTCGGCGACATCTTCCAGATCCTGCCGGAATTCGCCGAGAAGCTCTGATCCTGCGGCGCCGGGTTCGCTGTTTCGCGGCGAACCCGGCGCGGTTTGAAATTTGATCCTTGCATCCCCGCGAAAATCGTTATGCTGCGACTGCAAACGTGCAGCACGATGGCGAGACGCATGACGGATGAGATGAGGAAGATCGGGATTGTGGGTGCGGGCCAGATGGGGCCGGGCATCGCCCATGTCGTCGCGCTGGCCGGTTACGACGTGACGATCTACGACCTGTCTCCCGAACGCGCGAGCCGGGGCGTGGAGAAGGTCTCCGCCTCCTTCGAGCGCAAGGTCGCGAGCGGCAAGATCACGTCGGAGGACATGCAGGCGGCCTTGACCCGCGTCCATGCCGCTGCCGGCGTCGCCGATCTCGCCGACATGGATCTCGTGATCGAAGCCGCCACCGAGGACGAGACGGTCAAGCGCAAGATCTATGCGGCGGTCTGCCCGGTCCTGAAGCCGGATGCGATCCTCGCCACGAACACCTCTTCCATCTCGATCACGCGGCTGGCCTCCGCGACGGACCGGCCGGACCGCTTCATCGGCATTCACTTCATGAATCCCGTACCGGTCATGAAGCTCGTCGAACTGGTTCGCGGCATCGCCACCGGAGACCGCACCTTCGAGATCTCTCGCGGCTTCGTCGGTTCGCTCGACAAGACGACGACGGTCTCGGAAGACTTTCCGGCCTTCATCGTCAACCGGATCCTGCTGCCGATGATCAACGAGGCGATCTACACGCTCTACGAGGGCGTCGGATCGGTCGAGTCGATCGACACCGCGATGCGGCTCGGCGCGAATCATCCGATGGGACCGCTGCAACTCGCCGACTTCATCGGCCTCGACACCTGCCTGTCGATCATGCAGGTGCTGCACGACGGTCTGGCGGACTCCAAGTATCGGCCCTGTCCGCTGCTGGTGAAATATGTCGAGGCGGGATGGCTCGGCCGCAAGACCCATCGCGGCTTCTACGATTACCGAGGCGACGTTCCCGTGCCGACGCGGTGACATCGACGGGGGCGCAAACCCGCCCATCGTCTTCACCGGACGCATCCGGTCCAGCGCATGAGCACGCCGTCCGCGACCGGTCACGCAGAAGCTGACACGGGAGGTGCTTGAGGCAGCAGGCGCGCCGGTCGGCGAGGCCCGTCAGGGCGTCCGGAGCAGGCGCTCCAGGTAATCCCGCTCCTGCTGCGGCGACAGCTGGTTGCCGAGGCGGCTGCGAATGGAATCGAGAATGCGTCGCGCGCGCTGTGTGTCGATCTCGTCGGGCACGTCGACGTCCTGGCCGAAATCGGGCCCCTGCGTCGCCCGCTGGCGGCCGAGCGGGTCGCGGCCGGAGCGCTGCTGGCCGCGGCCGTAGCCTTCGCCCATCTGGCCCTGGCCGGGCTGCTGTCCTTGGCCCTGCTGCATGGCCTGCTGCATCTGGCTCATCATGTCCTTGGCGCCCTGACGCAACGCCTCCATCGCCTTGCCCTGCTCGCCGACGGCGCTGCCGTCGTCGCCCTCGCCAAGGGCGCTCCCCGCTCGACCCATGGCCTTGCCGGCTTCGCCGAAGCCTTCGCCGGGCTCCATGCCCATGCCCTTCATCGCTTCCTGCATTTCGCCCAGCTCCTTCTGGAGCTGAGACTGCTGCTCCTGCAGCGACTTCAGCGCGTCGGCCAGTTGTTCCGGCGTCATCGGTTCGCCACTCTCGCCGGGCTGGCTCTCGGGGCTCTGCTCGCCGCTTTCGCCCGGCTGGCTCGGCCGGCGCTGCTGCTGCTCCACCTGCCGGCGGCCGAGGTCGAAGGTCTGGTCCTTCAGCGCCTGCTGCTTGCGCAGCATTTCGCCGAGCTTGTCCATCTGCTCCTGCATGGCGTTCTGTTCGCCGCTTTCACCCTGCTGGCCGGGTTGCTGCTGCATGGCCTGCATGTTGTCCATCATGGACTGCAGTTCCGAGAGAAGCTGCTGCGCGGCATCCTTCGAGCCGGACTTGGCCAAGTCCTCGATCTGGTCGAGCAGCTTGTCGAGATCCTGCGGGCGGACCTCCTGCGCGTTCGCCATCTGCTCCTGCGACAGAGGCGGGCGATCCTTCATGGCCTCCGCCATGGCCTGCATGTACTCCTGCATGGCTTGCCGAAGCTCGGCCATGAGCTTGTCGATCTCCGCGTCGCTGGCGCCGTTCTCCAGGGCCTCGGAGAGCTTCTCGCGGGCGTCTCGCAGGTTCTTCTCGGCGATCGACAGATTGCCGTCCTCGATGCCGAGCGCGATCTCCCAAAGGAAATCGACGGCCGAGCGCAGGGTGTCGTCGTTGGTCGCGGTGGCGATGCGCGTGCGTGCGGCGCGCAGCGCGAGATAGGCGCTGGAGTTCTCGATGAACTCGGCGCCGCTGAGCGTCACCGCGTCCAGCATGCCGACGACCCGGCGCGTCGCGTTGCCGTCGAGGGCGAGGATCCGGCGTTGCTCGATGATCGCGCGGGCGAGCGGGTTGGTGAAGCGGCGTTCGGGCAGGGTGAGCGTCTTCGGCTCGGACGTTCCGGCCTGTCCGGGATCGTCGTAGGCGACGAGGGTCATCGTCACCTTGGCGCCGGCATAGGGGCTTTCGGCGATGTCGGCGGAGGTGCGGCCCTTGCCTTCGCCCTTGCTGCGGCGCGGCATGGCGAGGTTGATCTCGGGCGCGGCGACGAGGGGCCGCGCTCCGGGGGCCGCCTCCTCGGCAAGCTTGAGCTCCACGAGCCCGCGGCGCACGCCGTAATCGTCGGTGACCGTATAGGCGATCTCCATCGCGCCGTTCCGCGCGGCGCCGGGCTCGCCCGCGAAGGCAATGGTCGGCGCGTTGTCGGGCGTCACGTCGAAGCGCCAGCTTCCCAGGCTGGAAAAGGCGCCGGACAGGTCGGCCGATCCGCTTTCTGCCAGCTTGATCTCGTAGACCCCCGCCGCGGAAGCCTCGGAAGGCCCGGCGGCCTCCCCGGAGGGTTCGGGAGCCGCCGCGTTTTTGGGGCTCGCCGCGTCCGCCGATGCGCCGGGCTCGACGACGACGGCCGCTCCGCCGTCCGGCGTGTAGGTCAGGCCCGAATGGGACCCCGCGGAGACGCGCACCGAAAGCACGCTGCCTTCGGGCACCTTGATCGCGGCGCTCGCACCGGACGGGCCGTCGTCGGCGACCGCGACGGCACCGGTGGACGTGCCGGTCAGGAAGATCGGCGGCTGGCCCGTATAGGTCGGGGGCGTGACCCAGGCGTCGACGCGGGCGCCCGGCAGGATTGGCCCCGTCGTTCCCGCGAAGGCGTCGCCGAGCCGCCCGCCGCGCGAGCCGAAGGAAAAGGCGAAGGCCGAGACGAGAAGCAGCGCCAGAACGGCGCGGAGCGCGAAGGGATCGAAGCGCTCGGGCTCCGTGCGCGGCGTACCGGCGGAGAGGTTCCTGAGACGGGCGGCCATGCGGGCCTGATGCTCGCGCCACAGGGCGATCGCGAACGGATCGTCGGACGTCGGGCGCTCCATCTGCGCGGCGAGAGGCTGGTGGTCGAGCTGGCTTGTCGCCTCGATCCGACGGTCCACCGCCTCGTGGGACGGAAGGCGCAGACCGCGGGCCTTCCACAGAACGATCATCCCTGCGAGGGCGAGGGCGCTCAGAATCGTCCAGCGCAGCAAGGCCGGCACGGCAGCGAAGATCCCGGACCAGGACAGGATCAGGAAGAGCGCCGCCAGGGACGCGAGGCCGAGCATCGTCGGATAGGCGCGTTCGAGCAGGAGAGCGCCGGTCGCCCGACGCCGGGTCGAGGCCAGCCGCGAGGCGCCGGCCGCGCCGGTCGATCCGCTATTCCTCGTCATGGCGCCGCCTTCGTTCTTCGTCATCGAAGAACGAGCCTAGCGCATTTTACGGCGAAGGCGAGGCGCTGACGGCGACGTGAAGCCGCGGGCAGCGTCAGCGAGGCGTCAGGACGCGGCCTCGGCGAGCCAGGGCGGCAGCCGATCGAGCGCGATCAGCTCCTCGACCGTCTGGCGCGGGCGGACGGCGAAGAACCGGTCGCCCTTCACCAGCACCTCCGGCACGAGCGGGCGGGTGTTGTAGGTTCCGGCCTGCACGGCACCGTAGGCGCCCGCCGTTCCCAGTGCGAAGAGATCGCCCGCGGCCAGCGGAGCGATGGCGCGGTCCTTGGCCATGTAGTCGCCGCTTTCGCAGACGGGGCCGACGATGTCGACAACGATCCGGGTCGCGTCGGAGGCCGGCTCCGCGACCGGGATCACGCTGTGCCAGGCCTCGTAGAGCGTCGGCCGGATGAGGTCGTTCATCGCGGCGTCGGCGATCACGAAGGTCTTGTCCCCTGTGTCCTTGACGTAGATGACCCGGGAGACGAGGACGCCGGCATTGGCGACGAGGAGGCGGCCGGGCTCGAAGATCACCTTGCAGCCGAGGCCGCGCACGCGCCGCTTCACGATATCGGCATAGGCGCCCGGGCCGGGCGGAACGGCCTCGGTCTCCTTGTAGGGAACTCCGAGCCCGCCGCCGAGATCGACATGGCGGATCTCGTGTCCGGCCGCACGCAACTGCTCGACGAGCTCGGCCAGTCTCGCAAAAGCGAGGTCGAAGGGTTCGAGATCCGTGATCTGGCTCCCGATGTGCATGTCGATGCCGGAGACGCGGATGCCGGGCAGGTTGCGCGCATGGTCGTAGATGCCGAGCGCCTTGTCGTAGGCGACGCCGAACTTGTCGGATTTCTTGCCGGTCGAGATCTTGGCGTGGGTTCGTGCGTCGACATCGGGATTGATGCGGAAGGACACGTCTGCGGTGCGGCCGAGCGCCACGGCGCGCGCCGAAAGATGTTCGAGCTCGGGCACGGACTCGATGTTGAAGCAGAAGATGCCGGCGGCAAGACCCGCGTCGATCTCCTCCTGCGTCTTGCCGACGCCGGAGAACATGATCTTCTCCGGCGCGATGCCGGCCGCGAGCGCGCGCTTCAACTCACCGCCCGAAACGACATCGGCGCCGGCGCCGAGATCGGCCAGCGTCTTCAGAACCGCCTGATTGGAATTGGCCTTCATGGCATAGCAGACGAGGGCATCGAGATCGGCGAAGGCCCCGGAGAAGACCTCGTAATGTCGCGTCAGCGTCGCCGTCGAATAGCAGTAGAAGGGCGTTCCGACCTCGGCCGCGATCGCGCGGATGTCGACGTCCTCGGCGTGCAGGACGCCGTCGCGGTACTCGAAATGATTCATGACGCTCGACGAGGCGGCCGGCCCCGGCTCCAAGGTCGGCGGCCGTCGAACGGCGCGCGAGGAAAGAAAATCAGTTCAGGAGGGGGTCGAGAACGAAGCTTTTGCGTTTGGCGGCCGGGTTTCGGCTGACTTCGGCCGGCGAGACCGTGAGATCGCCCGGTTGCGAGAGACGCGCCGCGCGCTGAAAGGTCTGCGTTCCCGTCAGGCCGGCGGACGTCTGCGGAGAACCCGGATCGTCTTCCGTGCCGATCGGAACCGTCGCCCCGCTCGGGGCCACGGGGAGGTTCTTGCGCCCGCAACCCGTCGCCGCGAGCGATGCGCTGAGCATCAGCAGAAGGAGCGTTCCGCGCAGTCCCGTCACTCGTCTCGTCCCTTCCGGCATCATCGTTCGGCTCCCGTGATAGCCGGTTCCGCCCGCGAAAGCATCTGTCGCATCGCGGCGAGCCGCTCCCGCCAAGCGGCGATCTCGCGGCGCACGTTGTCCGGTGCTGTTCCACCGAAACTCGTGCGGCTGCGAACCGAAGCGTCGACGCCCAGAACCTCGAAGACGCGATCGTCGATCGCGGGATGCAGCGTCTTCAGATCGTCGAGGGACAAGGCTTCGAGCCCGATCTGGCGCGCCTCCGCCATGGCGACGGCGCGCCCGGTGACGTGATGGGCCTCGCGGAAGGGAAGGCCTGCCTCGCGCACCAGCCAGTCCGCGAGATCGGTCGCGGTGGAAAAGCCGTGGCCGGCGGCGCGGCGCATCGCCGCGACGTCGATGGTCATGTCGCGGACCATGCCGGTCGAGGCTGCGAGCGCGAGCGCGAGGCTGTCGATCGCGTCAAAGACCTGCTCCTTGTCCTCCTGCATGTCCTTGGAATAGGCGAGCGGCAGGCCCTTCATCACGGTGAGGAGCGAGATGAGGGAGCCGTTGATGCGGCCGGTCTTGGCGCGCACGAGTTCGGCCGCGTCCGGATTGCGCTTCTGCGGCATGATCGAGGAGCCGGTCGAGAAGGCGTCAGAGAGGCGCGCGAAGCCGAATTGCGGCGTCGACCAGATCACGATCTCCTCGGCCATCCGCGACAGGTGCACGGCGGCGATCGAGGCCATCGACAGAAAGTCGAGCGCGAAGTCGCGGTCCGAAACCGAATCGATCGAGTTGCGCGTCGGCTCGCGAAATCCGAGCGCCGACGCCGTCTGGTGCCGGTCGATCGGGAAGCCGGTTCCCGCCAGCGCCGCCGCGCCGAGCGGGCATTCGTCCATGCGCGTCACGGCGTCGAGGCAGCGCGAGCGGTCGCGGGCCGCCATTTCGACATAGGCGAGGCAGTGATGGCCGAAGGTCACGGGCTGGGCGACCTGGAGATGGGTGAAGCCCGGCATCACGGTTTCGGCATGCTCGTTTGCCCGGTCGAGCAGGGCCTCGATCAGCCGGTCGAAGGCGTCGGCCGCATCGAGCAGCGCACGCTTCACGTGAAGGCGAAAATCGACGGCGACCTGATCGTTGCGCGAGCGCGCCGTGTGAAGCCGACCGGCGGCGGGCCCGATCAGTTCGGCGAGGCGGGCCTCGACATTCATGTGGATGTCCTCGCGCTCCCGCGAGAAGGCGAAGTCGCCGGCCTCGATCTCGGCCCGCACGTCGTCCAGCCCTTTCAGAATCGCCTCGGCATCGGCCGCCCCGATGATGCCGCGATCCCCCAGCATGCGGGCATGCGCTTTCGATCCGGCGATATCTTCGGCATAGAGGCGCTTGTCGAAATCGATCGACGCGTTGATCTCCTGCATGATCGCGTCGGGCTTCTTCGAGAAGCGGCCGCCCCACATCTCGTTGCCGCTGGCAGACCTGTCGCTCGTATCGTTCATGAAATCCACGAAGAGGTTCGTCGCTGATGTCCGTTGAAAGCCCGATCCCGCCGTCGTCCGAGCCGCCGAAGCGGCGCCGGGGTCTCCTGGGGATCGGCCTCGCAGCGCTCTGTCTCGGCGCGCTGTCGGGTGCCGGCGTCCTATACGTGATGGAGGCGCGCTCTGGCAACGAAGCCTTGAGCGCGAACGCATGCCCGCTGGACGACGGCATCGCCAAGGCGCTCGACGACGGCGCGCGAGGCGAGGTGGCGGGCGTGAAGGCGTTGGACGAGCCCTTTGACGCGAGCGCCATCGCCTTCAAGGACGGCGACGAGAAGCCCGTCCGCATCGGCGATCTCGCGGGCAAGACGCTGCTCGTCAATCTCTGGGCGACCTGGTGCGTGCCCTGCCGGGCCGAAATGCCGGCGCTCGACGCGCTGGAGCGCGAACGCGGCGACGAGGCCTTCGCGGTCGTGCCGATCAACGTCGATCTCGGCGCGCCGGAAAAGCCCAAGGCCTTCTACGCCGAGACCGGCCTCTCGCATCTGCCGTTCTACCGCGACGAGACGATGGGCGTCTTCACCGACCTCAAGGCGAGGGGACTGGCCCTCGGCCTTCCCGTCACCCTCCTCGTCGACCCCGCCGGTTGCGCCCGCGGCATTCTCAGCGGACCCGCCGAATGGGCGAGCCCGGACGCGCTGAAGCTGATCGACGGGCTGGTCGGTCTCGGTGGGGGAACGGCGAGCTGATCGTTTACCCGGCGGCGGCCGGAGCGCCATGCTCGCTCCGGACCGACCGGGACCGGAGGACGCCATGGGCCTGATGAGCACCGTCAGCGCAGAGGTCGACGAGACGGTCCGCGACGAGGCGACGGCCGTTTTGGCCGAGCGTGGTCTGACCGTCTCCGACGCCATCCGGATCGTCCTCGAGAGATTGGCGGCCGATCGGAGCTTCGCGAACGACCTGGTTCCGATCTGAGGCGAACAGAAGCGAGCCGGCTCGGCCGCAGTCTTCGATGCGCCGGGGATCGAGATCGAGGAGCCTGACGACCTTCCGCCGCAGACTCGTGAAGCTCTCTGATGCTTCTCGCGATGCTGGATACGAACCTCTGCATTCGTCTTTTGCGCGATCGTCCGAAAGGGCTGCGGTCTCGCTTCGAACGCGAGGCTGAGACATTCAGCATCTCGATGATCGTTCTCTACGAATGGCTGCTGGGCGCTGAAAAGTCGGCAGGAAACGCATGCAATTGACGCGAAATCAGCGTTTTGGCTTCGAAGATCGCTGTTCTCCTGTTCGGAGATGACGCTGCCGACCACGCTGCGGTCATCAGAGCCGAACTGGAGCATAGGGGGCGTTCAATCGATGCGTACGATCTCTTGATTGCGGGTCACGCGCGAAGCCGAGGCTTGACGCTCGTCACCAACAATCTCGGCGAGTTCCTGCGTGTCGACGGACTGCGCTGCGAGGACGGGATCGACGCTCAGCCGTAACGCAGCGCCGGCGTGTCTTCGACGCTGGTCTGTGTCTCGCGCAGCACCTCCCGCACGCGCTGCCGGATTTCGGCCAGGGTGAACGGCTTGTCGACGACGCCGACGATGATGCGCATCAGGTCCTCGGCCGCTTCCTTCTGCTCGGCATAGCCGGTCATCAGGAGAATGGTGAGGTCCGGCCAGCGCTTGGCGGTGGCATAGGCGAGTTCGATGCCGGTCATCGCGGGCATGCGGATGTCGGAGAGGAGCAGGTCGAAGTCGGGATCGGCGACGAGCCGCTCCAAGGCGATCTCGCCATCCTCGGCGACCACGATCTCGTGGCCGTCCAGTCGCAAGGCCCGCGCCACGAGAAGACGGACGCCGTCGTCGTCCTCCGCGATCAGGATCCTGGCCATGGGTGTCGCCCTCTCGTCGAAGCGCCGCAAGGGTTCACCCGAAGCACCGGAATTCCCATTCCTAGTCAGGCGAGCTTGCGCGAAACTGATGAAAAGCCCCAGCCTCATGCTTCCTTCGATAGGAAGGAAACCGTCCTGCCGGGGGACGCGGTGAACGTCAGCTCGCCTCCACCACCTCCCCGACGAAGGGAAGCTCGCGAAAGGCGTGGCCGACATCCATGCCATATCCGACGACGAAGCGGTCGGGACAGGCAAATCCGACATAGTCGGCCTCGATGTCGGCCTTGCGGCGCATGTGCTTGTCGAGAAGGACCGCGATCTCGACGCGAAGCGCACCGCGCGAACGCATGAGATCACGGGCATATCGGATGGTGCGGCCGGATTCCAGGATGTCGTCGATCATCAGGACCGTTCGACCGGCGACGTCCGTCTCGACATCGCGCAGGACCCGGACCTCGCCGCCCTCCGTGCCCGCGCCGTAGCTCGACAGCGAGATGAATTCGACCTCGGGTGCGACCCCGGCCCGGTGCAGGGCGCGGATCAGATCGGCCGCGAAGACGAAGGAGCCCTTGAGAACGGCAACGACGAGAAGATCGTCGGTCGTCGTCGCCGCGATCTCCCGGGCGAGACGGTCGATCTCGCCGGCGATCTCCGCCTCTCCGAAGAGCGTTTCGATGCGGCGGCCGCGGACTGTGATCATTCGAAACGCGTCTTTCCCGTGGAGCCCGTGGCGATGAGGTTCACCTCGATCTTGCCTCGGGTTTCCTTAGCAACGGCGACGGACGAATGGAAGCGCACGCCGTGTCCGGCGCGCAGGGTGGCGACACCGGTCACGAGAGACTTGGACCGAACCCCTCCGCTGGGCTCGGCGAGAGCGATGCGCAGCGGCGGAACCGCCGCGATGTCCTCCGACATGTTGCGGATGCGGCCGGAAACCGTGAGCACGGCGCCTGCGCCGCGCGGGGAGATCGAGGTCACGAGCTCGTCGAGGACGAGGGAATCGCCTCCCGGCGTCGCCACCGCAGGGCCGATGGGCGCGGACAGGACCATCAGGGGGAGGACGAGGAGGGCAAGCGCGCCCGCAAGGCCGGCCGCGCGCCGGTCGCGTGTCCGCACGCTGAAATCCGCCACGGCCGAGAAGACGGAAAGGCCGCGGCGCGGGGCTGGCATCGGCGTCGATCCGACGGGCGTGCGCTCGCCCGGGAACACGAGATCGGGTGCCGGCGGCCGGCGGTTGGCCGCCCGGCGCCCGAAGGAGAGCGTTCCGTCGGCGGTTGCCTCGGGGCGGTTGGAAGTGCGAGGGTTCGGGATCGCGGAGGCAGGCTGCGCCGCGGCGGCCTTGGCCGGGAACGGGTCGGACAGGGGCCGCCGGGAGACGAGGATCGCCTCGCCGTCGATCACGGGAGCCGGACGCGCGGGCCGCTTCTGCCTTCCGGATGCATGCAAGGACATCGGACTCATCCCTTCGGCTTCTGGCGTTCAGGAATGGGTAAGGTTTTATGGTTAACGAAGGGTGAAAGCGGCAGGCGTCGGTTCCGCTGCTTCGCCTGCGGCGTGAAATGACCACACTCGGCGGTTTGGAAGGGGGCGGTGCGGTCCCCGTCGTCCGGACGTTGGGTGAGAGGTGCGAGGCTCCAGTTGATTCGTTTCGAGAATGTCGGCCTTCGCTACGACATGGGGCCGGAGGTTCTGCGCGATCTCACCTTCGAGATCCGCAAGCAGTCCTTCCAGTTTCTGACCGGTCCGTCCGGCGCGGGAAAGACAAGCCTCCTGCGCATGCTCTTTCTGGCGTTGAAACCGACGCGCGGCGTCATCACCGTGCTCGGCCAGGACGTCTCGACCCTGAAGCGCGCGGATCTGCCGTCGATCCGGCGGCGGATCGGCGTCGTCTTCCAGGATTTCCGCCTGCTCGACCACATGACGACCTACGAGAACGTTTCGCTTCCCTTGCGGGTGCGGGGCAAGGAGGAGGCGAGCTATCGCCAGGACGTCGTCGATCTCATCAAGTGGGTGGGTCTGGGCGAGCGCATGAACGCGCTGCCCGTCGTCCTGTCCGGCGGCGAGAAGCAGCGCGCGGCGATCGCCCGCGCGCTGATCGACCAGCCGGACATCCTTCTCGCGGACGAGCCGACCGGCAACGTCGACTCGCCGCTCGCCCGCCGGCTCCTGCGCCTCTTCATGGAACTGAACCGAACCGGCACGGCCGTGATCATCGCGACCCACGATCTGTCGCTGATGGATCAGGTGGAAGCGCGCCGCCTGATCCTCTCGGACGGGAGGCTCGAGATCTATGATTGAGGCCCTTCGCGATTTCGGATCGCGGCACATGCCGCAGCGCCTCGTCCGCCGCCAGGCGCAAAGCCGCCTGACGCCCATCGTGCCGCCCGGCAACGTCGCCGGCCGCGCGCTGATGACCGTCATCGCGATCATGACCTTCCTCGCCAGCCTGACCTTCGGCGCGGTGACGCTCGTCGCCGACACCGCGTCGATCTGGGAGAGCCAGATCTCGCGCGAGGTGACGGTGCAGGTCCGGCCCGACGAGGGGCTCGACATGGCCGCGGCGCTCGCCCGCACCCGCGACATCGCGCTCGGCACGCCGGGCGTCACCGCGGCCGACGTCATGGACGACGCCGCGACGGGTCGCCTTCTCGAACCCTGGCTCGGCGAAGGCCTCGATCTCGACGAGCTTCCCGTGCCGCGGCTCATCCTCGTCTCGATCGACGAGACCCATCCTCCCGATTTCGCCGCGCTGCGCGAGACCATCGTCGCCGCGGTCCCGCAGGCCAGTCTCGACGATCACCGTGCCTGGGTCTCCCGCCTCGTCTCGATGGCGAATGCGACGGTCCTCGTCGGAGCGGCGATCCTCGCTCTCGTGATGATCGCGACGGTCCTCACCGTGATCTTCGCCACGCGCGGCGCCATGTCCGGCAACCGGCAGATCATCGAGGTGCTGCATTTCGTCGGGGCGCGCTCGAGCTTCATCGCAGGCGAGTTCCAGGGGCATTTCCTGAAGCTCGGCCTCCTCGGCGCTGCGGCCGGCGGCCTGGCGGCCTTGTCCGTCTTCGTCGCCATGGGCTGGTGGACGCGCTCCAACCAGGCGACGCCCGAGGCCGACCAGATCAGCGCCTTGTTCGGATCCTTCGCCATCGGCTGGACCGGCTATGCGGGCGTCGTCCTCGTGGTTGCAACGGTCGGCGCCCTGACGGCGTTGACCTCGCGCTGGACCGTGTTGAACCAGCTGTCCGCGATCGACATGATTTCGCCCGTTGAGATGTAGACGATATCGTTAAGACATTCGCACGATCCTGAAGAGCCAAGCGAGCCGAAGCACCGATGACGATGACCCCCGCATTCCCCTCCTCAGCCGAGCGCGCCCGCGACGGGCGGACGGTGGAGATGCGGGAAGCGGGGCGCCCGCATCGACGGGGCCGCCGGGCGATCCTGGCCCTCGTCCTCGCTCTCGTCGTCGGCGGCGGTTATCTCTTCGGCGGTTTCCTGCGGTTCACGCAGGAGGTCGCCGGTCTCACGACGCCATCGCGCATTGAGCGGGCCGACGGAATCGTCGTGCTCACCGGCGGAGCCCTGCGCCTCGATCAGGCGATCGGCCTCCTGAAGGAGGGACGCGCCGAGCGCCTTCTGATCAGCGGTGTCGGACCCGACACCGGGATCGAGGCGCTATCGCGGCTGACCGGCACCGATCGCGCCCTCTTCGATTGCTGCGTCGATCTCGACTACGCCGCGCTGAACACGATCGGCAACGCCGAGATGACCGATCGCTGGGCACAGCAGCGGGGCTTCGACGAACTGATCCTCGTCACCTCCGACTATCACATGCCGCGCACGCTCATGACCTTCGACCGTTTCGCCCATGTGCCCGTCATACGGCCCTATCCGGTGGCGCGGGCGGACCTGTGGAGCGAGGGCGCGGTGCCGAGCGGCTTCGGCATGAAGGTGCTCCTCACCGAATATGCCAAATTCCTGGCTGCGCGAGTGCGCCTCTTCGTGATGCGGGACGCGCCGGAGACCTCCGTCACCGCGCATGTGGAGGCCTGGGGCAAGCCATCCTGAGACGGTGAGTTCCGCCGCTCGGGATGGGCCGCTCGATCCGCTGGAACGGATCGCGGTCGCGTCCGGCTCGCGGCGTTGTGGCCTCGGCGGTCTTTCGTCCGGCCGCGTCATGGTGCAAGGGTCCGGCGGTCGCGCTTCGTCCCTGCGCTCTGATCCGGATCCCTGCCGCCCCATGACGACCCTTCGATCCCTGGCCTTCGGCGTCCTCTTCTACAGCTTCATGGCCCTCTACCTGATCGTCTTCCTGCCGATCTTCGCCGTCTCCTCGGTCGATTTCGCCTGGAAGATCACGCGCGCCTGGGCGCGCCTCAGCCTCCGGCTGCTGCGCGTCGTCGTCGGCACGCGCGCGGAGTTCACCGGCAAGGAGCATCTGCCGCGCGGGCCGGCGATCATCACGCCGAAGCATCAATCCTATTGGGAGACGCTCGCCCTCGTTCCCGAACTGAAGCGGCCGGCCTTCATCCTCAAGAAGGAGCTGATGAGCATCCCGCTCTTCGGCTGGTACGCACGGCGTCTCGGCATGATCCCCGTCGACCGGTCGCGCCGGGGCGCCAGCCTGTCCTCCATGCTCGTCGGCGCCAAGCGGGCGGCCGAGGAGGGACGTCACATTGTGATCTTTCCCGAGGGCACCCGCACGCAGCCCGGCGAAAAGGCCGAGTACAAGCACGGCGCCTTCTTCCTCTACGCCCAGCTCGGCCTGCCCGTCGTGCCCGCCGGGCTGAATTCCGGCCTCTACTGGCCGAAGAAGTCCGGGCCCTATCGGCCGGGCACCGTCCGGGTCGCCTTCCAGCCGGCGATCGAGCCGGGCCTCGAGCGGGCGGAGTTCGTCGAGCGTCTCAAGATCGGCATCGAGGAAAGCTCGGTCGAGCTCCTCCGGCAGGCCTATCGCGATCCCGACGCCCCGCCGATGACGCCCGCCGTCGCCGCCCGGCTCGCGCCGGAGACCTGATCAGCCGCGGCCGGGCAGCCGGTGCACCAGCTGTTCCAGCCACCCGTCCCTGAGGCCGAGCGCGGCGATTTCCTGGTAGCAGGAGCGGACGTAATCGATATTGGCGCCGGACTGCCCATGCGATCGCCGCACGATCGCCGCCGCCGTCTCGACGTCGAGGCTTCCCGCATATTGCGAATGTCCGCGATCCACCACGTAGGTCAAGGCCTCGACGCGGCGTCCGTCCGCGAGCCGCACCGGGAGCCGAAGCTCGCGGTAGACGTTGGTCACGAGCTCGCGTTCGCGAAGATAGGCGGTCACGTCCTCGCCTTTCTCTCCGGCGATGCGAAACGCCATGCCGACGCAGGACCCGCCCCGGTCGAGACCGAAGACGAGCCCGGGGCGTTCCGGCGTGCCGCGATGGACATAGGAATGGATGCACAAGGCGCGTCGATAGCCGCCAAGCCGGGCCTTCGCCCGCTCCTCGTAGTCGAAGCCGGGCCGCCAGATCAGCGACGCGTAGCCAAACACCCAGAGATCGTTCATGTCGGTCCGCCGGTCCTTCGCAACCCCGCCTTGCCGAACCGGGTGGCGGAGGTGAGCCGGCGCACAGAAAGGGAATGAGAATGCCCGCGTCAACTCTCAACGAACATCGCCGCACGCGCCGCGCCTTCCTCTGGATCGCGATCGTCGCGGTCCTCCTCTTCGCCGCGCTCTCCGCGGCCTGGTTCGTTCTGGCGCAACGGCTCGAGACCGCGACGAGCCAATGGCTGACGCGGTCCGCGCAGAGCGGCGTCCTCGTCTCCTGCGACAACCAGGATGTCTTCGGCTACCCGTTCCGGCTGGGAGTGCGCTGCGACGCCACCGGCGTCGACGCTGGGGCTGCCGGAACCACGCTGACGGCGGGCGCGCTTCGCACGGCCGGGCAGATCTATGACCCCACCCGCTTCGTCGCCGAACTCGACGGACCGCTCGTCGTCGATACGGCCGAGGCGCCGCCGCTCGACCTGCGCTGGCGCCTCGCGCAGGCGAGCGCCCATGTCTGGACGACCGGTCTCGATCGCCTGTCGCTGCTCGTCGAAGCGCCCGAGATCGCGCTGGCCGAGCCTGCCGCCGGCCGGCGGCCGCTGGCGCGCTCCGATCGCCTGGAAGCCCATGTCAGACGCCGCGGCGACGCGCTCGACATCGCGGTTTCCGATCGAGGGATCGTCATGCTGGAGCCGGCCCTGGCGGGCTTGCCGACCTTCGACGTCTCGGCCGACGCGAGCGTCGAGGGCGCCGCCGGCTGGTTGACCGGACAGGCGGGCGCGACGCTCGGCGAGGCGCTTGCCGGGAGAACCGGCACCATCCGCTCGCTGAAGATCGCGCTGGCTCCTCCCGGCGGCACGGGCGGCGCGTCGAACGCGGTGGCGGCTCCGGCGAGTGCCGAAATCTCGGGCCCGTTCCAGGTTTCGGCGGATCGGCGACTGTCCGGCAGCTTCGAGATCGCGCTGACCGATCCCGGCGCGATCGCTGCTCTGGTCGGCCGGCTGAACCCCGCCTTGGCGGGAACCGCCGGCACGGTCGCCTCCGCCGTCGGTTTCGCAGGCCGGACCGAAGGTGGGCGCACGCTGATCGACGTCACCGTCCGCGACGGTCAGGCGACGCTCGGCTTCGTTCCGCTCGGCACGATCCCGCCGCTGCGCTGAGCCCTTCCTTGTGTCGATCCCGGTCGATCGATCGTGACGGAAGGCCGGTCAGCCCTCCGGATGCGTCTCGTTCCAAGGGTCCTTGCGCACCTTCTGGCGACCGAAATTGGCCTCCTCGGTGTCCTGACCCGCTTCCACGATCGAACGGCGGATGGCCCGCGTGCGCGTGAAGAGATCGAACAGCGCGTCGCCGTCGCCCCAGCGGATCGCGCGCTGCAGCGAGGCGAGATCCTCCGAGAAGCGCGCGAGCATTTCCAGCACGGCCTCGCGATTGTTGAGGAAGATGTCGCGCCACATGGTCGGGTCGGAGGCCGCGATGCGCGTGAAGTCGCGAAAGCCGGAGGCCGAGAACTTGATCACCTCGGACCGCGTGACGGTCTCGAGATCGGCGGCCGTGCCGACGATGTTGTAGGCGATGAGATGCGGCACATGGCTGACG
This sequence comes from Aureimonas sp. Leaf454, assembly GCF_001424685.1. Lineage (GTDB taxonomy): Bacteria > Pseudomonadota > Alphaproteobacteria > Rhizobiales > Rhizobiaceae > Plantimonas. Next base: position 58,103 of record NZ_LMQT01000023.1, on the reverse strand, counting down.
ATGGCGAGGACGAGGTCGTGATGCTCGGCCGTCATCGTCTCGACGCGCGCCCCCGTCGCCTCCCAGAGGCGGCCGAGCCGGGCCGTCGCCTCCGGATCGGTGCCCTCGATCGGCGTCAGGATGGTCCAGCGGTTCTCGAAGAGTTCGAGGAAACCGGCGTCGGGGCCGGACTGCTCGGTGCCCGCGATCGGATGGGCCGGCACGAAGTGAACGCTGGAGGGGAGGTGAGGGCGCATGGCCTCGACGACGGAGGCCTTGACCGAGCCGACGTCCGACACGATCGCGCCGGCCTTCAGCGCGGGCGCGATGGCTTTGGCGATCTCGCCGCAGGCGCCGACCGGCACCGACAGGATCACGAGGTCCGCGTCCCGCACGGCTTCGGCCGCGTCGGCATGGAAGCTGTCGCCGAGGCCGAGCGCCTCGGCCCGTGCGAGCGTCGCGAGGCTGCGCGTCGCGATCGCGACATGATCGGCCAGCTTTCGGTCGCGAAGATTGATCGCGATCGACGAGCCGATGAGGCCGATGCCGATCAGCGCGACCTTTTTGAAGAGAGGATCGCTCATGCCGGGGCTTTCGTGCCGAGAAACTCGGCGAGCACAGCGACGACGCCCCGGCAGGCCGCTTCCGATCCGACCGTCAGCCGCAGCGCGTTCGGGAAGCCGTAGGACGTGACGCGCCGGAGGATGTAGCCGCGGTTGGTGAGGAACGCGTCGGCCTCGGCGGCGGTGCGACCGGGCTCGTCGGGAAAATGCACGAGCAGGAAGTTGCCGACGCTCGGCGTGACGTCGAGCCCGAGCGCGGACAGCTCCGCCGTGAGGAAGGCGAGCCACTCGGCGTTGTGACGGGCCGCGCTCTCGACATGGTTGCGGTCGCGGATCGCCGCCGCACCGGCCGCGATGGCCGGCGCGTTGATGTTGAAGGGTCCGCGGATGCGGTTCAGCGCGTCGACGATCGGTTCGGGTGCGTACATCCAGCCGATCCGCAGCGCGGCGAGGCCGTGGATCTTCGAGAAGGTCCGCGTCATCACGACGTTCGCGTTGGCCGAGACGAGTTCGACGCCCGCCCCGTAATCGTTCCGCGCGACATATTCCGCATAGGCGGCGTCGAGAACGAGGATGACGTGGGACGGCAGCCCGCGATGCAGCCGCCGCACCTCGTCGTAGGAGAGATAGGTCCCGGTCGGGTTGTTGGGATTGGCGAGGAAGACGAGCTTCGTCTTCTCCGTCACGCGCGACAGGATCGCGTCGACATCGGCGCGGCGATCCGTCTCCGGCGCCACGACCGGGGTCGCCCCGTTCGCGCGGATGTAGATGTCGTAGACGAGAAAGCCGTGCTCGGTGTGGATCGCCTCGTCGCCGGCGCTGAGATAGGCCGCGCAGAGAAGGCCGAGCAACTCGTCCGATCCGTTGCCGCAGAGGATGTTCGCCGCGTTCAGGCCCTGCGTCTCCGCGATGGCGGCCTTGAGCGTGCTCGCCTGCCCGTCCGGATAGAGTTCGAGATCGGAGGCCGCCGCGATCATCGCCTCGCGCGCACGGGGGGAGGGGCCGAGCGGGGTCTCGTTGGAGGACAGCTTGTGGAGCTTCACGCCGGCCGGCGCCTGGCTCTTGCCGGGAACATAGGCCTCGATGTCGAGGACGCCCTTCTTGGGAACCGGTCGTGCGGCTTGGCTGACCATCGCTCTGTCATCCTCGGGGAGGTTGGAAAGATCGCGCCTCGAACCCCTCAGGCGCCCGTGCTGCCTCAGGCGCTTCAGGCGCCCGTGCTGAGGGGTGCCGCATAGCCGCCGACCGAGCGGATGTCGAGCCCGGCCGGCCCGGCGCGATCGAGAAGTGCGGCGGCGCTTTCGACCGCGACGAGGCGGGAGCATCGAGCGCCTTCGCAAAGCTCCGTGATGGTCTCGGACCGAAGTCCCTCCAGCGCGGCGGCGATCCGGTCGGCGGGACCGTCGAGCGCGAGGCAGGAGACCTCGAAGGGAACGGGATCGGCCAGCGGCGGGGCGAGGACGAGCGCGGGGAAGGCCGCCTCCCGTCGGCTCGCCTGGAGGAAGGGAAGGCGGGCGACGACCTGCGTCTTGCCGAGCTGGCGCCACCAGGCGCCGGCGCTCTCGCCGAGTAGGACGATGCCGAGCCGGTCGTCGCCGCCCTCTTCCATCCAGGCGACGACGGCGTCCGCCGTGTCGAGAACGCTCAGCGGAACCGAGAAGCCGAAGGTGAAGCGCGCGGCGTCGACGGCTTCCGTCCATCCGCCGCCGCGCGAGACCGCGACCTCGAACGGCGCCTGGAGGGCGGTGAAGGTGGAGATGATCTCGCGCCAGAGATGCTCGACGGCGGTGAGCGGAAGATGGCCCGCATGGCGGGCCGCCAGCCGCCGCATCATGTCGGCCTCGCGCCCCGGCCGGAAGGCGGCGCCGCTCCGGGCCGTGCCCTTCACCTCGATCAGTTCGTCGATCACGGTCGCGCGCTGCATCAGGAGCCGATGCACGGACTCGTCGATGGCATCGATCTTGGCGCGCAGTTCCGCAAGCCTCGAAGGATCACCAAGCGTCGCAGCCGTCATTCCAGCACCTTTTGCTCTTCTTCGGGGGCGTTCTAGCGGGGCCGCGTGCGACTTGCAAAGCCGATGGAGCCGGGCGCAAACCTTGCATCGTTTCGAGGCGTGTGGTGATTGCGTCTGGAAAATCGCATAGAAAAGCCGACATCGGCGGACGGACGGCCGCGTTGCCGCCACCCGGCATGCCATCCCTCATCCGCCGCCTTCTCATCCAAAGACGATCATGACCATCAGCGCCGCCATCACGAGAGACGAGATCGAGGATGCCGCGACGCGCGAGGCGCGCCAGCCGTCGAGCCTCGTCGCGCGCTTCGGCCCGGACGAGCCGCTGCGCCTCGACGCCGGCCGCGAGCTCTCGCCCTTCCAGATCGCCTACACCACGGCCGGCACGCTGAACGCCGACCGGTCCAACGCCATCTACGTCTGCCACGCCCTGACCGGCGACCAGTATTGCGCGAGCACCAACCCGGTGACGGGCAAGCCCGGTTGGTGGTCCTCGCTGATCGGGCCGGGCAAGCCGATCGACACCAACCGCTTCTTCGTCGTCTGCTCCAACGTCATCGGCGGCTGCATGGGCTCGACCGGGCCGGCCTCGATCGATCCCGCGACCGGCGAGCCCTACGGCCTCGACCTGCCGGTTCTCACCATCGGCGACATGGTGCGGGCTCAGGCCATGCTCATCGACCGCCTCGGCATCGACACGCTTTTCGCCGTCATCGGCGGTTCGATGGGCGGCATGCAGGTCCTGCAATGGGCGGTGAGCTATCCGGACCGCGTCTTCGCGGCCCTTCCGATCGCGACCGGCGCACGCCATTCCTCCCAGAACATCGCTTTCCACGAGGTCGGGCGACAGGCCGTCATGGCCGATCCGGACTGGCGGGGCGGGCGCTACATCGTGGAGGGCACGCGGCCGCACAAGGGCCTCGCCGTGGCCCGCATGGCCGCGCACGTCACCTATCTCTCGGAAGCCGCGCTCCAGCGTAAGTTCGGCCGCAACCTCCAGGATCGCCAGTCGCTCGGCTTCGGCTTCGACGCCGACTTCCAGATCGAGAGCTATCTGCGCCACCAGGGCATGACCTTCGTCGACCGGTTCGACGCCAATTCCTATCTCTACATGACCCGCGCGATGGACTATTTCGACATTGCGGACGGCTATGGCGGCCGATTGGCGGAGGCGTTCCGAAACACCCAGACGCGCTTCTGCCTCGTGTCCTTCTCCTCCGACTGGCTCTTCCCGACCGAGGAGAACCGGGCGGTCGTCCATGCTCTCAATGCGGCGGCGGCCTCCGTGTCCTTCGTCGAGATCGAGACCGACCGGGGCCACGACGCCTTCCTCCTGGAAGAGCCGGAATTCTTCGGCGCCATGAACGGCTTCATCGCTTCGGCGGCGCGCTTGCGGAGGCTCTGAGGCGATGGCGATTCAAACCGAGCCCGTGCCGACGACCGCGAGCGTTGCCTCGGCCGACGCCGCGCAGCGCATCGATCTCCAGGTCATCGCCGATCTCGTCGAGCCCGGCAGCCGGGTGCTCGATGTCGGCTGCGGCGACGGATCTCTGCTTCAACTCCTGGAACAGCGCCGCCGCGTCGACGGGCGCGGCATCGAACTCTCGCAGGTCGGCGTCAACGAATGCGTCGCGCGGGGCCTGTCGGTGATCCAGGGCGACGCGGATCGTGACCTCGTCCACTATCCGGACGGCGCCTTCGACTACGTGATCCTGTCGCAGACGATCCAGGCGACGCGCAACCCGAAGATCGTGTTGGGCGAACTCCTGCGCATCGGCCGGCGCGCCATCGTCTCCTTCCCCAATTTCGGCCACTGGTCGATCCGCCTCGCCCTCGGCTTCAAGGGCCGCATGCCGGTGACGCGCAACATCTCCTATGCCTGGTACGAGACGCCGAACATCCACTTCTGCACGATGCGCGACTTCGTCGAGCTCTCGCACGAGATCGGCGCCACCATCGAGACCGCGGCCGCGATCAACGCCACGGGGCAGAAGATGGGCATGCAGATGCCCTGGGCCTTCTGGAATCTCTTCGGCCAGCAGGGCGTGTTCGTCCTGAAGCGCTGACCCGCGTCAACGCGGCTCGGTGAGGACGACGGCGACGAGCGCCGGGCGCTCGGCCTCCGCTCCGCCGATCCCTAGAGCCCCACAGCCTTCATGCCCGCTTCCGGGTAGCGCTGGCCGGCGACGGCATCGCGCGTGAAGGCCGCCTCCAGTTCCTCGATGTCGGCGGCCGACAGGACGACGTCCGCGCCGGCGGCGTTCTGTTCGAGATAGGCGATCCGCTTGGTGCCGGGGATCGGGACGATGTCCTCGCCCTTCGCCAGAACCCAGGCGAGCGCGACCTGCGAGGCCGAGACGCCGTTCTTGGCCGCGATCGATTCCACCAGCGCGACGAGCTTCAGGTTGCGGTCGAAATTCTCCTTGGAGAAGCGCGGCGATCCCTTCCGGAAGTCGCCTTCGTCGAGATCCTCGGGCCGCTTGAAGCGCCCGGTGAGGAAACCGCGGCCGAGCGGCGAATAGGGCACGAAGCCGATGCCGAGCTCGCGGATCGTCGGCAGGATCTCATCCTCCGGATCGCGGCTCCAAAGCGAATACTCGGTCTGCAGCGCGGCGATCTTGTGCTCCTTGTGCGCGCGCCGGATCGTCTCCGGCCCCGCCTCGGACAGCCCGAGATGATGGACCTTTCCGGCGCGGACGAGATCGCCCATGGCGCCGACCGTTTCCTCGATCGGAACGGTCGGGTCGACGCGGTGCTGGTAGTAGAGGTCGATCGCCTCGACGCCGAGCCGCTTCAGGCTGGCGTCGCAGGCGCTCTTCACATAGTCGGGCCGGCCGTTGATGCCGAGCCGCTCGCCTTTCGGCCCCCGCACGTTGCCGAACTTCGTGGCGAGCACCACCTCGTCTCGCCGGCCCTTGATGGCGCGGCCGACGAGCTCCTCGTTGCGCCCGACGCCGTACATGTCGGCCGTGTCGAGGAAGGAGATGCCGAGGTCGAGGGCGCGATGGATCACTGCCGCGGATTCCGCATCGTCGCCCGTGCCGTAGAACTCGGACATGCCCATGCAGCCGAGGCCGATCCGGGATACGGCGAGCGTGCCGCCGAGAGTGCGCGTCTTCATGGATCGAACCTTCCGGGATGGTTATGGCAGGCGAGAAGATAGGCCGTCCCGGCGCGGCGTCACCCTTGCAGCGGGCGAGAGGGACGCGGGTCCGCCGCCGGGACCTGCCCGATGGGCGCCGGCGCCCTGCGGCACGAGCACCGGCCGAACGAGACGGCGTCGTTCGCGCGAGGTGCTGGCGACCGGCACGCCGCGATAGACGTGCTTGGTGGCGACGATGACCACGACGCCGGCGAAGACGGGCCAGGCGCGCCGCCCGATCCGCTCCAGCGGCCCGGCCAACGAGAAGAGCGAGCGGCGGCGGAAGGGCGGGAACAGCAGCGCTTCCGACCAGGCGGAGGGCGTGAACATCGCCTCCCGCATCAGGCGCGAGAGCTGGCCGCGAGACCAGGGTCGCCCCGAGCCGAAGGGCGTGTGCTCGAACCGTGTCCAGAGCCCCCGCCGGTTGGGAACCACGACGACGACCGAGCCGCCGGGCGCGAGCACGCGCCACGCCTCGGTCAGCATGTCGAGCGGACTTTCCGCGAATTCCAGCGCGTGGACCATCAGGAGCCGGTCGATGGAGGCGTCGCCGAGCGGCAGGTCCTCGGCCCCGACCAGCGCGGTCCGGGACGGTGCACCGATCGGCCAGCCGACGGCGCCCTGCGTCGCCGGCATGAAGGCGAGCGTTCTCTCGCAATCCGCGCCGAAACGGTCGAGATAGGGAAGCGTATAGCCGAGGCCGAGAAGCCGCTCCTCCGAGATCGGCTGCCAGAGCGGCGTCAGAGCGGACGCGATCGCGCGGGCCGCCGCGAAGCCGAGCGGGGAGGCGTAGAACTCGCGAAGATCCACGATGTCGGAATTCATGCTCAGGACGTGACGTCTCCGCTGGCCTGCCTCGAAGTCGCCAGTCTATCTCGGGCGGGCCACCCTCCGATAGGACAATCCGTCGGGCGAACCGCTTCCCCGCAAGCCGGCGGGCCGGGATGCGACCCGGCCGGGTCTCCCCGGCGGCCCACGCCGCCCTACCTCGGGTGTCGCGGGGTCATCGCGAGGCCGCCGAGCGCAGAGACGGAACGCGACCGCCGGCCGCGTCTCGAACGCGACCAGCGGCCGCCCCTTCGCATCGCGGCCGTCGCCCATCATTCGGAGGCTTTCTTGCCCGACATCCAGATCCGTCAGTTCCTCTGCCGCACCGACAATTTCGGCGTGCTCGTCCACGATCCCTCCAGCGGCTCGACCATCGCCATCGACGCGCCGGAGGAGGGGCCGATCCGCAAGGCTCTGGAGGCCGAAGGCTGGACGCTCAGCCATATCCTGACGACGCATCACCACCCCGATCACGTCGAGGCCAACGAAGCCCTGAAGGCGGCCCATGGCGTCGAGATCGTCGGTCCCGTGAAGGAGAGGGCGAAGATCCCCGGCATCGATCGCACCGTCACGGGTGGCGATCGCTTCGCGATCGGCGCGGTCGAGATCGAGGTGATCGACACGCCCGGTCACACGCTCGGCGAGGTCTCCTACCATCTGCCCGGCGCGAAGGCGCTGTTTGCCGCGGATGCCTTGTTCTCGCTCGGTTGCGGCCGGATCTTCGAGGGCACGCCCGCCATGCTCTGGGAATCGCTGCAGCGCCTGCGCGCGCTTCCCGACGACACGATGCTCTATTGCGGGCACGAATACACCACGACGAACGCGCGCTTCGCCATCGACGTCGATCCCGGCAACACGGCGCTGCGCAACCGGGTCGAGGAGGTCGAGCGCTTGCGCATCGCCGGCCGGCCGACGCTTCCCGTTTCGCTCGGACAGGAGAAGCGAACCAATCCCTTCCTCCGGGCCGACGATCCTGATCTGATGGCCGAACTCGGCATGACGGGGGCCGACCCCGCCGAGGTATTCGCCGCATTGCGTGAGAAAAGGAATGGATACTGATGAGCTCCGCAGCCCTGTCGATCGTCAAGCGCTTTGGCCTGAAGCCCCATCCGGAAGGCGGCTGGTATCGCGAAAGCTTCCGTGACGAGGCGCTCGACGAAACGGGACGTCCGCGCTCGACGGCGATCTACTACATGCTGGAAGCCGGTGAGACCTCCGAATGGCATCGCGTCACCGACGCGGCCGAGGTTTGGCATTATTACGCCGGGGCGCCGCTCGTGATCACGCTGTCGCCGAACGGTCATGACGCCTCCGCGCATCGGCTCGGACCCGATCTCGGCGCCGGAGAGGAGCCGCAGATCGTCGTGCCCGCCGGTTGCTGGCAGACGGCGACGACGCTCGGCGCCTACACGCTTGTCGGCTGCACGGTCGCTCCCGGTTTCCGCTTCGAGAGCCTCGAATTGGCGCCGAAGGACTGGCGTCCGACGCCGCGTCGAGCATCCGGCGGCTGACGCTCCCGCGATGGCGCGTCCATGGCGTCGCGATTCCGCGCAGGACGACGTGGACGGAGACGACAATGACTGTCTGCGCAAGGGGGGCCGGACGAGTGTCCGCCCTCCGGCCTTCGGGAGAGCCGCCTGAGCGTCAGCTCTCCCGGCCGATCCATCGGCGAAACAGCGGCAGCGCGGCCAGGACCGCGCCCGCGGTGATGAGGAGGGCGGCGCCGAGGATGGGCGCGCTGAAGGCGGCCTCTCCGGCCAGGATCAGCACCAGCGTCGAGAGAAGCGGCGCTGCGTAGCTCGCGGCCCCGAGAACCTGGATGTCGCCGCGCTTCACGCCATGATCCCAGACATAGAAGGCCGCGCCGACGGGCAGGAGGCCGAGAAGGACGATCGCGGTCCATTGCGAGCTCCCGGCCGGCCAGACCGTCTCCTCGATCGCGAGATGGACGAGCGCCGAGAGAAGGGCGGTCGCCGCGCAGAAGCCCGCCACGATCTCGCTGGGAACCGTGCCGAGGCGACGCGACAGCAGCGAATAGCCGGACCAGAAGAGCGCGCAGAGCGCGGCGAGGCCGTAGCCGAGGGCGTGCTGCGACGAGAAGCCGATACCGTCCCCGCTGCGCGCGACGATGATGAGCGCGGCACCGGACAGCCCGAGAACCGCGCCCGCCAGATGGAACCAGCGCAGGCGCTCGCCCGGCAGAAGCGCCGAGCCCAGCACGATGAGAAGCGGCCAGAGATAGGCGATGAGGCTCGCCTCGGCGGCCGGCGCGGCCCGCAATGCCGCGAAATAGAGGGCATGATACCCGAAGAGGCCGCCGATCCCGAGCGCCCAGACCGCGGGGCGCTGACGGAAGACCTCTAAGATCGGCCGCTCGCCGCGGCGCATGGCGAGCCAAGCGAGGCCGACGAGCGTTCCCAACGAGAAGGTCATCGCGTTCATCTGGAACGGGGGAACCGCGCCGCTCCGCGCGGTGAGCATGGCGAGAAGCGACCACATGAGGATCGCGGAGAAACCGAAAAGCGTCGCCAAGGGATAGACACCGATCCGCCGGAGGAGGGGTGGCCGGCCTATACGGGCCGCCGGCCCCTCGGGTCAAACCGGCGGTGGATCAGCTCTTGGCGAAGACCGAGGCACGCAGCGTCAAGGGGCCGATCTCCGTCGGGATCTTGGCGTAGACGGGTGCGAAGATGCCGGTCGAACCGATGGGCGCGAACCAGAGCTCGATCGTCTGACTCTGGATGAACTTCACGCCCTTGGAGGTCGCGCGGTAGCCGCTGACCGGCTTGACCCGGACGTTGCAGGCGATGGCGTCGCCCTCGAAACCCTCGGTGCGGAAAGGTCGGGTGCCGTTCGGCGACAGCTGCAGGTCGAGCCGCGACCAGCCGTCGAAGAAGGGCAGCGTGCGCGAACAGACGGAGTCCGGCGTGCCATCGGCCTTGATCATCAGGCCGCTCAGGGGATCGACCACCGAGCGGAGCTGCGCGGGCTTCACCGGCACGTAATCGGCCTTCGGCTTGGTGATCTTCGGCGCGACGTCGGACGTCCGGACCCGACCGCTTTCGAAGGCGACGTTGCTGGAATAGGAGCGCTTGTCGCTGGAATAGGCGAGGGCGTAGCGCTCGGCATGGATCTTGTCGCCGCGGATGCGCCCGGACACGGTGCTGGAGCCCGCCGTCTTGGACACGATGTCGGCAAGCCCGGTGGAGGACAGCGTGCCTTTGACGGCGAATCGATTGCCGTCGATGGTGGTGTCGAAGGATGCCCGGCCGACGGGAAGACCGATCAGCGAGACGCTGTACTGGGACGTCATCGCCTGAGCCTTCGCGTCGCCGGCAGAAAACGGAGACAAGGCGAGGGTCGTGGCAAGAACGAGGCCGCCGAGCGTCGACGTCAGGTGACTCATGGTTCGCTTTCCGCTGGATCGACGCCGGGAATCAGTCCGGCCTTCGGCCAATCTAGCAGCGAATGGGGCCGAAATCCGTTGAAAGGCCAGCCGTCTCGCCGCACGCCCGTCACGCCTGGTTGACCGCGCGAGGCATGGGGACTATAGAGCGGACCGATTTCCGATCATGCCTCGTGGATGGTGATCGCTCCGGTCCATTGCCGGAAGCGCGCTGCGGTGGCTCAGTTCAACGAAAAGGGTGTCTCATGTCGCGCGTTTGCGAATTGACCGGCAAGGCCGTCCAGTACGGCAACAATGTCAGCCACGCGAACAACAAGACGCGTCGCCGGTTCCTGCCGAACCTGTCGAACGTCACGCTGATCTCCGACGCCCTCGGCCAGCGGTTCCGCATTCGCGTTTCGGCCTCGGGCCTGCGCTCGGTCGAGCACCGCGGCGGTCTCGACGCGTTTCTGATGAAGGCCGACGAAGCCGAGCTGTCGCAGCGTGCGCGCCTCCTGAAGCGCCAGATCGCCAAGAAGATCGCGGCCGAGGCCCCGACCGCCGCCTGAGACCTGTCTGAGGTTCACGGCTTTCTCGAACCGGGGGGCGTCTGCTCCCGGTTTTCTGGTTCCATCACCCAGGTTAAAAAAATGACCATGCGATTGCTGGCGCTGCCTGTGGCGGCGATGACGCTCATCGTCGTCGCGTCGAACATCCTCGTGCAGTTCCCGGTCTCCGGCTCGATCGGCTCTGTCGCCCTCGGCGACATCCTGACCTGGGGCGCCTTCACCTATCCCTTCGCCTTTCTCGTGACGGACCTGACGAATCGCCGCTTCGGCCCGAAGCGGGCGCGCCGCGTCGTCTATGCGGGATTCGCCGCGGCGATCCTGGCCTCGCTCGTCGCGCCGCCGGTTCTCCATGCCCTGGGGCTTCTCGAGTTCGCGGCGACGGGGCAGAGGCTCCTGCGCATCGCACTGGCCTCCGGCACGGCCTTCCTCGCCGCGCAGCTCTTCGACATCCTCGTCTTCAACCGGCTGCGCCAGCAGTCCTGGTGGCGCGCACCGGCCTTCGCGTCGCTGGCGGGCTCCGTGGTGGACACGCTGACCTTCTTCACCGTCGCCTTCGCCCCGGCCTTCGTCGCCATCGGCCCGAACGACGGCTTCTCCCTGGAGATCGCCCCGCTGCTCGGCGCCTTCGCGCTCGACGCGCCGCGCTGGGTGTCCTGGGCGCTCGGTGACTTCGGCGTGAAGCTGGTCATCGCGGTCGTCGCCTTGGTGCCGTACCGCGTCCTGATGAACCGCCTGATGCCCTATCGCCCGGGCTTGACCGCCGCCTGAGCGCTGTGCCGGCAGCGGCACGGAACCGGCAGGCTCCGCGGCCTCAATCCGGCGGACCCTCGGCCGTCCGGTCGTTCAACCGGAATTCCAGGAACAGGTTGCGCTGGAAGTAGGAGCCGTTGTCGTCGGACACGATCGTGAGATAGGTCGAACCGTCCGCGCCGACGGAGGCATCGAGCCCTTCCATATTGTCGATCTCCTGCGAGAGATCCGCCTCGATCAGGACCGGGCCGTCGACGAGGGCGCCCGGCCGGAGGGCCGAGCCCTTGATGCGCCGAAGGCGCATGCCGACCCGGCCGAAGCCCTCGTAGCGCCGCTCCAGGAGAACGAGATCCCCGTCCGGCAGGAAAGCGCCGTCGGTGACATTCCAGGGCGCCTGCCGTTTCACCTTGAAGACGCCGCCCTTCGGGCCGAGGATCGCGGCGAAGAGGTTCCCGGCCTCGTCCAGCGACTGCTCCGTCACGACCACCGTCCGTCCGTCTCGCGGCGAGACCGCGATCGTCTCCATGCCGGCATTGGACCGAAGCTCGACCCGCGGGATCGGCGCGGGCAACGTGCTGCGCGGGCGCTCGGAAGGCATGTCGGACCATTCAGCGGGCAGATCGAAGCTTTCGATGCGCGGCGTCCGCTCGAAGGAGACGAGCACGCGGTCTCGTCCGACGCCGAGACCCTCGGCGTCGGCATCGCCCTTCTTCTTCACACGCGGCGAGCCGTCGGCGCCGAGAATCGGCGCGAGAACCGCCTTGTCGATGCCGACCGGGCGACCCGCTTGGTCCCGCCGCACCTCGCCGGTGAACCAGTATCCGGTGTCCGTGACCGCGAGGAACCGCGAGCGATCGGACGCCAACCGGATCGAGGACACGCCCATCAGGCGGGGATCGGAGGATGCGTAGGAAAAGCCGCCGACATAGTCGAGCGATCCGAACCGCTGCGCCTCCTCCCGCACGTCGAAACGCGGCAGCACCGACGAGCGGATGACGGGTTCGCCCTCCGTCGCGTCGGCGCCGCTGCCGGAAACGCCGACGAGCGCCAAGAGGGCGACGCCGAGAAGGGGCATGCGCGCCAGGAACCGGCGCCGCCGCTTCGCAGGGCTCAACGGCCCGCCCCGGCGGACCTTCGCCGGGAGGGACGGCGCGCCGACGACGAGCCCTGGTCCTCGAAGAGGTCGGCCAATTGCTCCGTCATCGCGCCGGCCAGTTCCTCGGCGTCGACGATCGTCACGGCGCGGCGATAGTAGCGCGTGACGTCATGACCGATGCCGATGGCGAGAAGCTCCACGGGCGAACGCGTCTCGATCTCCTCGATCACCATGCGCAGGTGCTTCTCGAGATAATTGCCGGGATTGACCGACAACGTGGAATCGTCGACGGGCGCACCGTCCGAGATCATCATCAGGATGCGCCGCTGCTCGGGCCGCGCGAGCAGACGATTGTGGGCCCAGATCAGCGCCTCGCCGTCGATGTTCTCCTTGAGGAGACCCTCGCGCATCATCAGGCCGAGATTGCGCCGGGCGCGGCGCCAGGGGGCATCGGCCGACTTATAGACGATGTGGCGCAGGTCGTTGAGCCGGCCGGGCTTCTGCGGCTTGCCCGCCTTCAGCCAGGCTTCGCGCGCCTGACCGCCCTTCCAGGCGCGCGTGGTGAACCCGAGCACCTCGACCTTCACGCCGCAGCGCTCCAGCGTTCGCGCCAGGATGTCCGCGCAGGTCGCGGCCACCGTGATCGGCCGACCGCGCATCGATCCGGAATTGTCGATGAGCAGCGTCACGATCGTGTCGCGGAAGGCGGTGTCGCGCTCCTGCTTGTAGGAGAGCGGCTGCATCGGGTCGGTGACGAGCCGCGTCAGCCGCGCGGAGTCGAGGTAGCCTTCCTCGAGATCGAAGTCCCAGGAGCGGTTCTGCTGCGCCATGAGCTTGCGCTGCAGGCGGTTGGCGAGCCGCCCGACGACGCTGTGAAGGGTCGTCAGCTGCTTGTCGAGGAAAGCCCTGAGCCGATCGAGTTCGGCCTCGTCGCACAGGTCCTCGGCGCCCACCATCTCGTCGAAGGCGGTGGAGAAGACGCGGTAATCCCGGTCCGGATCCTGGTTGGACAGCGCCTGGTTCGGCCGACGCGACTCGCCGGGCGTCTCGGAATCCTCGCTCTCGTCGTCGACGGGATCGTCGGCGGTCACCTCCGATTCCTCGGCCTCCGCCGTGTCCTCGCTCTCGCCTTCGCTTTCGGCTTCCTCGGCCTGCGCGTCCTCGGCGCCGGACTCCTTCTCGGATCCGTCGGCCTCGTTGTCGCGGTTCTGGTTGTCGCCGGCTTCGTCCTCGTCGCTGGACTCGTCGTCCTCGGCTTCCTGGCCGAGCTCCTCGGCCATGTCCATGGAGGCGAGAACATCGCGGAGCGCACGGGCGAAGGCGCGCTGGTCGTCGAGCTTCTCGCCCAATCGTTCGAGCTTGGCGCCCGCCTTGTCCTCGATCCAGTCGCGCCAGACGTCGACCAGCGCTTCGGCGCTCTTGGGTACGGGCCGACCGGTCAGGCGCTCGCGCACGATGAGGGCGACCGCGTCTTCGAGCGGCGCTTCCGCGCGGTCGGTGACGTCGGAAAGGTTGGAGCGGAAATACTTGTCTTCCAGCATCGAGGCGAGATTGTCGCCGACGCCGAGCATCGCATTGGCGCCGATCGCCTCGACGCGGGCCTGCTCGACCGCATCGAAGACGGCGCGCGCGCCGCGCCCTTCCGGGCAGAGCGTCGCATGCACCTTCACGTCGTGCCGCGCGCGGCGCAGCGCCATGGCGTCGGAAAGGCCGCGCGTCACGGCCACGTCGTTCTTCGAGGCGCGTTTGGGCAGATCCGGCAGGCGCGCGCGCGGACCCGTCAGGCCCGGCCGCTCGTTGCCGTAGGTCACTTCGAGGTCCCGGTCGCCCGCGATGGCGCGCATGCAGCCGGCGACGGCCCGCCGGAACGGCTCGCGGTCGGGCGCGCCTTTCGCGCCGGGCTTGGAATTGTCGCCGATGCGGGCCAAGGCTGTCAGTCCTGTTTGCGGATGGCGGGATCGAGCCGTTCGATGTCGAGGATGGTCACGGGAGCACCGGAGAGGAGCACGGCGGCATCCTCGGCCTTTTCCAGGAAGAGGCTTGCGATGCCTTGGTTGAAGCCGGCATCCTTCACGACGAAGAAACCGTCGATCACCTCCGCGCCGTTCTGGAAGCCGACGCCCTCGCGGGCCGAGATCTGGCTCTCGCCGCCGACGAGATAGGCGAGGAGGAGATCGCCCTCACGCCGCACCACGAGGGATCCGGGGCTCGAACCCTCGGCGGGTTCGAGACGCAGCTTCAGTCCCACGACCGTGTCCAGCGAGTTGGAGAGGAAGGCGTCGAGACCGGCGAAGGTCTTGGCCGTCACCGTGCCTTCGACCTTCAGGACGCTCTTCTCCTCGGCCCGCGCGGACGGTGCGAGCAACGCGGCGCCGAGCAGCGCCGCGAGGAGCGTCCGTCGCCGCATCAGTCCAGCACCACGTTCGCCGCGCTTTCCGGCAGTTCCTCGCCGAAGGCGCGCTGGTAGAACTCGGCGACCAGCGCGCGTTCCAGATCGTCGCACTTGTTGAGGAAGGTCAGGCGGAACGCGAAGCCGACATTGCCGAAGATCTCGGCATTCTCGGCCCAGGTGATGACCGTGCGTGGGCTCATCACGGTGGAGAGGTCGCCGTTGACGAAGGCCGAGCGCGTCATGTCGGCGACGCGCACCATCTTGGAGACGGTCTGGCGGCCCTCCTTGGTGTCGAAATGCTTGGCCTTGGCGACGACGATGCCGACCTCGTTGTCGTGCGGCAGGTAGTTCAGCACCGTTACGATGGACCAGCGGTCCATCTGCGCCTGGTTGATCTGCTGCGTACCATGGTAGAGGCCCGTCGTGTCGCCGAGGCCGACCGTGTTGGCGGTCGCGAAGAGGCGGAAGGCCGGGTGCGGGCGGATAACGCGGGCCTGGTCGAGCAGCGTCAGGCGGCCGGAGGATTCCAGCACGCGCTGGATCACGAACATCACGTCGGGACGGCCGGCATCGTATTCGTCGAAGACGAGCGCGACGTTGTTCTGGTAGGCCCAGGGCAGGATGCCGTCGCGGAACTCGGTGACCTGCATGCCCTGGCTGA
Organism: Aureimonas sp. Leaf454; assembly: GCF_001424685.1. Lineage (GTDB taxonomy): Bacteria > Pseudomonadota > Alphaproteobacteria > Rhizobiales > Rhizobiaceae > Plantimonas. The sequence goes on along the minus strand of NZ_LMQT01000023.1, from coordinate 42,727 downwards.
CGGTGATCGCGTCCTTGCCGACGAGATCGATGCGCGAGACGTGGCTGTCGAGATTGACGCGGACGCAGGGCCAGTTGAGGCGCGCGGCGACCTGCTCGATATGGGTCGACTTGCCCGTGCCGTGGAAGCCGGACACCATGACGCGGCGGTTCTTGGCGAAGCCCGCCAGGATCGCGAGCGTCGTCGGCTTGTCGAACAGATAATCCGGGTCGATCTCGGGAACGTGGGCGTCGGGCTCGCGATAGGCCGGGACGGTCAGGTTGCTCTCGAAACCGAAGGTCTCGCGGACCGAGATCGTGGCATTCGGGAGCTTGGCCACTTCCTGCACCGCTGCACTCATCAAACCTCCAGGGGCGAGCGCGGGTGTTCCGCCGATCGCCGTCACCTCACGGAGAGACCCGCCGTCGGAAAGGCCGCGGACGATGCCGCGGGCTCCGGAGCGAACCTGTCCTCGATTAACAAAAACCGGACTGCTTCAAAAGCTTGTAGGCCTGAATGACCTCGCGCAGCCGGTCCTCGTGTCCGCGGTCCCCGCCATTGGCGTCGGGGTGCAGTTGCTTCACGAGACTCTTATAGCGCGTCCGGATCGCCTCTCCACCCGCTTCTTCCGCGAGATTGAGGGTTTCGAGGGCCTTGGCCTCCAGAGAGCGGACCTTCTTGGGCACGGGTGCGCCACGGGGCCGCGGCGTGCCGTCCTCGAAAAGGTTGAACGGGTCCCGCGCCCTCGGTGCGGCGCGGCGCGCGGCGCGCGGCGGCGCCTCCGCCCCGGGCGCCGCGCCGTCCGCTCCCATCTTCCAGGTCGGCCGGTGACCGGTCAGGCTGTCCTTCAGATAGGACTGGATGTCCTGATCGTTGAGGCCCGAGAAATAGTTGTAGGACTTGTTGTACTGGCGCACGTGGTCGACGCAGAAGTGCAGGTACTGCCCTTCGTGGTCGCGCCCGCGCGGCGCCTTGTAGATCCCCGGCTTGTCGCAGCCGTCCCAGGCGCAGTCGGGCACCTTCGCCTTTTCGGCGACCTTCGAGCGCCCCCGAACGCGGATCGTGTCGAAATATTTGGAGTCGAGCTTCATCGCGATCGATTATGGTGTCCAAGCCGGTGCCGAACAAGAATTGACAGACCGGAAAAAGCCCCGTCCGGGGGCGGCGCGAGCCGTGCGTCCCGGCCCTTGACCAAGACATGACATCGGAACCCGGAATGACCCTGTATTCCCGCCAGACGATCGAAGACAAGCTGCGCAACGCCTTTTCGCCCGAAAGCCTCGCCGTTATCGATGAAAGTCACCTCCATGCCGGCCACCATCACGGCGCCAGCGAGCACCATGCGGGCTTCGATGGATCGGCGGGCACGCATTTTCGTGTCCAGATCGTCGCACCCGCCTTCGAGGGCATGAGCCGCATCGCGCGGCACCGCGCCGTGAACGCGATTCTGGCGGACGAATGGACCGCCGGCGTCCACGCGCTGGCGATCGAGGCCCGCGCGCCCGGCGAGCCTGGTCGCCGGTGAACCACGTTTCGCGCCGACGGATCCTCCCGCGCGAGGAGGCACGTCGTCTCCTGAGCCGGCGCCATCGTCGACGCCGATCGACGGGGCTCGCCCTCGTCGCGGCGCTGGCATCGCTGGCGGGTATGACGGACGCGATCGGCTTCCTCTGGGTCGGCCACTTCCTGTCCTTCATGAGCGGCAACACCACGCAGTTCGCCATTGCGATCGGCAACGGCGATGCGGCCGGCGCGGTGCTTCTCGCCGGTGTCCTTCTCTCCTACGTCGCCGGCAATGCCTGCGGCATCGTCGTCATGTGGATGCTCGGACGGCGCCAGTCGGTGCTGCTCGCTCTCATTTCCGGCCTTCTGATGCTCGCGGCGCTCTGGCCGGGCGAGGAACGGGCCGGTGCGGCCATGCTGCTCGCGGTGGTCTCCATGGGTCTCGTCAATGCCGCGGTGGAGCGCGTGGAGGGACACAGCTTCGGCATCACCTACGTGACCGGTGCGCTGTCGCGCTTCGGGCGCGGCGCCGGACGCTGGATGATCGGCGACCGCTCGGGCGTTTCCTGGACCCTGGAACTCGTCCCCTTCGCCGGCATGCTGGCGGGCGCGACCGTCGGCGCGACGCTCGGTCTCGCCCACGGCCGCACCGCCATCCTGATGCCCGCCGCCTTCGCCGGTGGTCTGGCGCTCGTTTCGCTCGCCATCCCGCAGGCCTGGCGCCGCCTCTACCAGGCGCCGGTCGCCCGGGTCGTTCGTGTGCGGGTCAGCGCCTGATCTCGTCGGAGAGAAAGGCCGCGACGTCGGCCGGGTCGACGTCGCGGGCGATGAAGGCCTCGCCGATGCCGCGGGTCAGGATGAAGGTGAGCTTGCCGCGGCTGACCTTCTTGTCCTGCGCGATCTTGCCCATGAGCTCGTCCACCTGAAACCCGCCGCCGGGGATCTCGGCGATGCGCGTCGGCAGGCCGGCGCTGGCCAGATGCGCCTCGACGCGGCCGGCATCCTGACCCGTCGCGAGGCCCTGGCGCACGGAGAACCGATGCGCGAGCACCATGCCGATCGAGACGGCCTCGCCGTGGACGAGGCGCTCGGCGTCGTAGCGGCAGGCCGATTCCAGGGCGTGGCCGAACGTGTGCCCGAGGTTGAGGAGCGCCCGGCGGCCCTCCTCGCGCTCGTCGGCGACGACGACCTCGGCCTTCGCCTCGCAGCTCGCCGCGATCGCCCGGATGCGGGCGGGGCCACCGGCATAGATGTCGGCGCGCTCGGTCTCCAGCCAGGAGAAGAAGTCCGGCCGGTCGATCAGCCCGTATTTTGCGACCTCCGCATAGCCGGCCGCGAACTCGCGCGGCGTGAGCGTGTCGAGGACGGACGTGTCGGCGAGCACGAGGAGCGGCTGATGAAAGACGCCGAGGAGGTTCTTGCCCTGGGGCGAGTTGATGCCCGTCTTGCCGCCGACCGAGCTGTCGACCTGCGACAGGAGCGTCGTCGGGATCTGGACGAAACCCATCCCGCGCCGCACGATGCCGGCGACGAAGCCCGAGAGATCGCCGATCACGCCGCCGCCGAAGGCAAGGACCGCGTCGCCGCGCTCCAGACGCGCCGAGATCACGCCTTCCGCGGCCGTCTGGAGATGCGCCCAGGATTTGGTCGCCTCGCCGGGCGGCAGGATCACCTCGGAGAACGCGATGCCGCTCGCCTGGAGCGACAGGCGCAGGCGCGGCAGGTGGAGGCGCGCCACCGTCTCGTCGGTGATCACGGCGAGACGGGCGCCGGGCAGGCGGCGTGCGATCTCCGCGCCGGCCGCTTCCACGAGCTTCGGCCCGATCAGGATGTCGTAGGCCCGGTCCCCGAGCGGGACGTGGACGCGTGTCGGCGCGGAACTCATGGGCTCGTCCTCAGTCCGACGGCGCGAGGAGGAAGCGGTCCAGCGCCTCCGCGATCTCTTCGGCGATGACCTCGCGCTTCACGTTGCGCGAGGCGATGGTGATGTCGGCCGTCGCATAGACCGGGTAACGCGCGTCCATGAGGTCCTTCATGACGGCGCGGGGATCGGCGGCCTTCAGGAGCGGACGGTTGCCGCGGCGCGACACCCGCTCCATCAGAATGTCGAGATCGGCCTTCAGCCAGACGGTGACCGCGCTTCCGGCGAGGAGCCGGCGGGTCTCCTCGTTCATGAAGGCGCCGCCGCCCGTCGCCAGGACCTGCGGCCCCTCCGCGGCGAGACGCGAGACGACGCGCGATTCCAGCGCCCGAAATTCCGGCTCGCCATAGGCGGCGAAGAGCTCCGGCACGCTCATGCGCGAGACCGCCTCGATCTCCTGGTCGCTGTCCTTGAAGGGCAGGTCCAGCACCTGCGCCAGCCGGCGGCCCACCGTCGTCTTGCCCGCGCCCATCAGCCCGACCAGCACGATCGAACGCGAGCCGAGGCGCGAGCCGAGGCCGAGCGGACTGGAAGGGCCGGGCTGACGCTGCATGTTCAGAATGTCACATCTCCTTGAGCGGTGGCTTGCGTGACAGCAAATGCCCCGTGCCGTCAAGGCGCGCCGGCGCGGCGGAGGGCGGTCAACCCCAGCGTGTTCTCTTCCGGACTTGCGATCCGGAGGCCAATCTTCCATGCAGGGATGGGACGGTGCTTCGGCGCTGCCATCGCCGCGCTGCCGCGCGGCGGCGGCGCCGGAGATCCTGAAGCTGCGGCCGAGAAAAGCGATCCTTCGACCATGCCCACCCTCGTCCGTCTCCTGACGCTTCTCGGCCTCGTCGCCGGCGCGATCTTCGCGATCATGGCCGCGCTCGTTCATTTCGTCGAGCCGATCCCGCGCCCGATGCGCGTGGAGGTTCCGATCCCGCCCCGCGCCGCCTCGCAACCCCGCCCCGCCGCCGTCCCGCAGCCGGCCCTGCCCAGCGCGCCCGCGCCCGTCGAGGCCGAGATGCGGCCGGTCGAGACGACCGGGGAAGGTCTGCGGCCATGAGGCACGACGGCGCCGACATCGAGAGCTTCATCGAGATGATGGCGGTGGAGCGGGGGGCGGCCGACAACACGGTAGCCGCCTATCGCCGCGACCTCGAAGACACGTCCGGCTTCCTGTCCGGTCGCGGCACCTCGCTCGGGCGGGCCACGTCGGACGATCTCCGGGCCTTCGTCTCCCATCTCTCCGCGCAAGGGTTCGCGCCGTCGAGCCAAGCCCGGCGCATGTCCTCGCTGCGCCAGTTCTACCGCTATCTCTACGGGGAGGGGATGCGCGCCGACGACCCGACCGGGCCGATCGAGACGCAGAAGAAGGCGCGCGCCCTGCCCAAGGTGATGAGCGAGGAGGAGGCCGGCCGCCTTCTCGACACCGCGGAGGCGGAGGCCTCGCGCGCCGATCTGTCGCCGACCGCGCTGGCGAGGGCGCGCCGGCTTCATGCGCTGGTCGAGATCCTCTACGCGACGGGCCTTCGCGTGTCCGAGCTCGTCGGGCTTCCCCGCTCGGTCCTGCGCTCGCGCTCGCGGATGATCGTCGTGCGCGGCAAGGGCGACAAGGAGCGGATGGTGCCGCTGGGCGAGCGGGCGCGCGACGCGATGGAGGCGTTCACGGCCGCGCTCCGGAGCGCCGAGATCGACGCCGTCGGACGATCCGCGGCCGCCGACCAGCCCTGGCTTTTCCCGGCATTCTCCGAGAGCGGCCACATGACCCGCCAGGCCTTCGCGCGCGATCTGAAGGCGCTGGCCATGCGCGCCGGCATTCCCGCCGCGCGCGTCTCGCCGCACGTCCTGCGCCATGCCTTCGCCAGCCACCTTCTGCAGAACGGAGCGGACCTGCGCGCGGTCCAGGAGCTGCTCGGCCATGCCGACATCTCGACGACCCAGATCTACACGCATGTTCTCGAGGAGCGCCTCGTGCGCCTCGTCAGCGATCACCATCCGTTGTCGGAGGCAAGCGGAGACTGACGCCGCGCGGGGGCGGGCGGCGCAGGCGCTCGTCCCAAACCCCGGGTTCGGACCGAAAGCGGCCGTCCGCGACCGGGGTTTCTTGACAAGGCGGGACCGCATCGCCAGTTTGCGCCCAAAATCGACCCCGTCCGTTCCGCCTCGCCCTTCGTCCGCCGTCTGCCGGGCATGGCCTCGCGGTGACGCTGTCGCCGGGCGCGGCGGCGGATGGGTCCGAGACATTCGAAAGGACCCGCGCGGTCGCGCCTCCATGCACAACTACCTCGACTTCGAAAAGCCGGTCGCCGACCTCGAAAGCCAGATCCTGTCCTTGAAGGGTCTCGGCGACGCCGAGAACGGGGTGGATGTCTCGGAGGAGATCCAGCGTCTGGAGAAGCGGTCCCGCGACGCCCTGATCGACCTCTACAAGAAGCTGACGCCCTGGCAGAAGACGCAGGTCGCGCGGCACGCCGACCGGCCGCATTGCCTCGATTATGTCGAGCGGATCATCACCGACTTCACGCCCCTGGCCGGCGACCGCCTCTTCGCCGAGGATCATGCGATCATCTCCGGGTTCGGGCGCTTCGAGGGCATGCCCGTCGCCGTCATCGGCCAGGAGAAGGGCTCCGACACCCAGACGCGCCTCAAGCGCAATTTCGGCATGGCGCGCCCCGAGGGCTATCGCAAGGCCGTGCGCATCATGGAGCTCGCGGAGCGGTTCGGACTGCCCGTCCTGACGCTGGTCGACACGGCCGGGGCCTATCCCGGCATCGGCGCGGAGGAGCGCGGACAGGCCGAGGCGATCGCCCGCTCCACTGAAATGTGCCTCAATCTCAAGGTCCCGATCGTGTCGGTCGTCATCGGAGAGGGTGGATCGGGCGGCGCGATCGCGATCGCGGCCGCCAATCGCGTGCTCATGCTGGAACATGCGATCTATTCGGTGATCTCGCCGGAAGCGGGCGCCTCGATCCTCTGGCGCGACGCGACCCGCGCCCGCGACGTCGCGCAGGCGATGAAGATCACCGCTCAGGACCTCAAGAGCTTCGGCGTCATCGACGAGATCATTCCCGAGCCGCTCGGCGGCGCGCATCGCAACACCGCCGAGGCGATCGACACGGCGGCCGAGCACATCCGCATCGCGTTCGCCGAAATGTCCGGCAAGGACGGCGAGACGCTCCGTCGCCAGCGGCGCGAGAAGTTCCTCGCGATCGGGCGCACGCTCTGATCCCGGCCAGGTTCCATTCCCCGTCGTTCCGACCGTGACGCCCTGTCGTTTTGACCGTGACCGTTGCGCGATAGACACGGCCGGCGCCTTCCGTACCGTCGCCGGATCCGTCACATTGCGAGCGCGCGCGGCCTTGGGGGCGCGGCATCGGGGACGACGGCCGCGGACGGCTTCATCCTTTCTTTACGGATCGAATGCAGAACATGTCGTGAGGGCTTCCTTAACGGTTTCGAGCGCGCCGCGCCGATCGTGAAGGGCAGCAGGCAGAGCGGGCGACCCGATCTGCCGCGGGACCAGACGCCGGACGCCGCGAAGGCGCCGGCAAGCGAGAGGGCGGGGATGCTCGTCGGACGTTGGATCAAAGCCGCGCTTCTCGCGGCGACCCTGATGACAGTTTCCGCCTGCCAGAAGGGCGCCGACATGGGCGACCTTCTCGGGGCCGAGGCGCCGGTGCCGGCGGCTTTGGTCAAGGAGATGAAGGCGAAGGACATGGGCGTGAAGTCGCCCATCCTCGTTCGTCTCTTCAAGGAGGAGTCGGAGCTCGAGCTCTGGAAGCAGAAGACCGACGGCGAATACGCGCTTCTGAAGACCTATTCGATCTGCGCCTGGTCCGGAAAGCTCGGCCCGAAGAAGACGGCAGGAGACCGGCAGGCGCCCGAAGGGTTCTACACCGTCACGCCGGGCCAGTTGAACCCGGACTCCCAGCACCATCTCGCCTTCAACATCGGCTACCCCAACACCTACGACCGGGCCAACGGGCGCACGGGCGAGCACCTGATGGTGCACGGGTCCTGCAATTCCTCGGGCTGCTACGCCATGGACGATTGGCAGGTCGAGGAGCTCTACGCGCTGGCGCGCGACAGCTTCGCCGGCGGCCAGCGCGCGTTCCAGATTCAGGCCATGCCCTTCCGCATGACGCCCAAGAACATGGCCCGCCATCGCCAGTCCGAGCACTACGCCTTCTGGCGGATGCTGAAGGCGGGCTCTGACCGGTTCGAGCTGACGAAGAAGCCGCCGGTCGTCGGCGTCTGCGAGAAGCGCTACGTCTTCGATCCCAAGCTCGCCGAAGGACAGGTCCTGTCCCCGTCCGCCGCCTGTCCCGACGTGGCGGAATCGGTCGAGGTCGCGGCCAAGCGCATTTCCGACGAGGCCGAGGAAGAGCGCCTGATCGCGTCGATGAAGCCCGACGAGTTCGCGCCGATGTCGACCTTCTCCTACAAGACCGGCTCGCCCATCACGGCCGACGCCTATGCCGCCGAGCAGCATCGCCGCGCCGGCTACGATCGCCTGGGCAAGCCGATCTCGGTGAAGAAGCAGACCGTCTTCGACGGCTTCCTGAAATAGGACGTTCGACGGGACGGCCGATCTCTCGTGGAACGACGGGATCGGGGCCTTTCCCCTTGGTTGGGCCCGTGACGTCCAAACCGTGTCGTCAGGGACGGTGACCGTCGTGGATGCCGCCGGCCGCCTTCGCGCCGGGCGCCGCGACGGGGAGCACGACCGACACCGGGCCCGCCCGCTCGAACACCAGCGTCACCTCGACGGCGGTGCCCGTCGCGAAGGGTCGGTCGACCTCCGTGAACATCAGATGCGTGCCGCCGGGCGACAGCGACACGCTGCCGCCGGCCGGGATGTCGATCCCGCCCGCCAGCTCGCGCATCCTCATCACGTCCCCCGACATCTCCATCTCGTGCAACGAACCGCGTCGGGCGGCGTCGGTCGAGACGGACAGAAGCCGGTCCGCGTCGACGCCGGTGTTCACGATGGTGAGATAGCCGCCGCCGACCTTCTGTCCGGGCAGCATCGCCCGCACGAAGCCGCCCTCGATCCGGATCGATCCGACCGTGGCGCTGCCGGGCGTCGCGCTCGGATGGGCTTCGGCCGACGCGGCGGCCTCCGCCGGCATGGCACCCATGTCGTGGCCGGCGTGACCGTCATGGCCGCCCGCTTGCGCCAGACGAAGCGCCGGGACCGGTGCGGGACGCTCGCGGAACGGCGCGCGGACGCCGCTCGGCCCTGCCGACGTCGCACCGCTTCCGGTGACTGCCTCGAGGCGTTCTCCAGCGGGCGCGAGGGGCGGTCTCGCCATCGCAAGGGCCTCCAGCTGCGCGGGATGTGCGTCGGCCGCGGCGGGAAGGACGGCAACGCCGAGGGCGAGGGCGAGAACGGTTCTCATGGCGGGCTTTCCGATCGGTCGAGGCTCTCACGGACGAAGCGGCCCGCGAACCGCAAGCGGTCCACGGGCCGGCAAACCGTCCGAACGACGTCGTTGTGAGGCTCTAGGCTTCGACGACGTAGGCGCCGTGGCAGTGCTTGAACTTGCGGCCGGAGCCGCAGGGGCAGGGCTCGTTCCGGCCGATCTCGCCCCAGCTCGTCGGATCGTTCGGATCGAAGTCGTCCGCGATCTCGTCCTCGCCCGTCGAGGCGTCGACGTGATGCTCCGACATCTGCGGGAGGATGCCGAGCTCCTGCGCAGCCGTCGGCGTTTCCTGGCGCTGGATCTCGACGCGCATCAGCTGTGCCGTGGTGCGCTGGCGAAGCTGGGCGAGCATCGATTGGAAGAGCTCGAAGCCCTCCGACTTGTACTCGTTCAGCGGATCGCGCTGGGCATAGCCGCGGAAGCCGACGACCGAGCGCAGGTGGTCCAGATTGACCAGATGCTCGCGCCACAGCGCATCGATCGTCTGAAGAACGATGGAGCGCTCGACATAGGTCGCGATCTCGGCGCCGAAGCGCTCGGTCTTGGCCGTGTAATACTGGTCTGCGGCGCTGCGGATGCGCTCGCGCAGGTCGTTGTCGTCGATGCCTTCCTCGTTCGCCCATTCCGGAATCGGCAGGTCGAGATTGAGGAATTCGAGGACCTCGGCCTTCAGCTCCGCCGTGTTCCACTGCTCGGGATAGGCCTTTTCCGGGATATGGCGCGCGACGAGGCCTTCCACGACCTCGTGGCGCATGTCCGTGATCGTCTCGGTCAGCCCTTCCGCATCCATCAGTTCGAGCCGCTGCTCGAAGATGACGCGGCGCTGGTCGTTCATCACGTCGTCGTATTTCAGGAGATTCTTGCGGATGTCGAAATTGCGGGCCTCGACCTTCTTCTGCGCCTTCTCCAGGGCTTTGTTGATCCAGGGATGGACGATTGCCTCGTCCTCCTTGAGACCGAGGCGGGTCAGCATCGTGTCCATGCGCTCGGATCCGAAGATCCGCATCAGGTCGTCCTGGAGCGACAGGTAGAACTTGGAGCGGCCGGGATCGCCCTGGCGGCCGGAGCGGCCGCGGAGCTGGTTGTCGATGCGGCGTGATTCGTGGCGTTCGGTGGCGAGCACGTAGAGGCCGCCGGCGTCCAAAGCGACCTGCTTCAGGCGCTTGATGTCCTCGCGGATCGCGGCCTCGGCGGCGGTCCGCTCGGGGCCCTCCGGCATGTCCTTCAGCTCGTGCTCGATGCGCATGTCGGCATTGCCGCCGAGCTGGATGTCGGTGCCGCGGCCGGCCATGTTGGTCGCGATCGTCACGGCGCCGGGAACGCCGGCCTGGGAGACGATGAAGGCCTCCTGCTCGTGATGGCGCGCATTGAGGACCTGGAAGCCGGTGAGCCCGTCCTTGGCCAGCCGCTCGGCCAGCATCTCCGACTTCTCGATCGAGGTCGTTCCGACGAGGATCGGCTGGCGGCGTGCGGCCGCGTCCTTGATCTCCGTGGCGATCGCCCGGTATTTTTCTTCCGCCGTGCGATAGACCTCGTCGTCCTCGTCGATGCGCTGGACCGGAAGGTTCGTCGGGATTTCGAGGACGTCGAGCCCGTAGATGTCGCCGAATTCGGCCGCTTCCGTCGAAGCGGTGCCGGTCATGCCGGCGAGCTTCTCGTACATGCGGAAATAGTTCTGGAAGGTGATCGAGGCGAGCGTCTGGTTTTCCGGCTGGACGGTGACGTGCTCCTTGGCCTCGAGCGCCTGGTGCAGGCCTTCCGAAAAGCGCCGGCCCGGCATCATGCGGCCGGTGAACTCGTCGATGATGACCACCTCGTCGTTGCGAACGATGTAGTCCTTGTCGCGCTGGAACAGCTTGTGGGCCTTTAGCGCGTTGTTGACGTGGTGGACGATCGCGACATTCTCGATGTCGTAGAGCGAGGCGCCGACGAGGTGGCCCGCGGCCTCCAGCAGGCGCTCCAGCTTCTCGGTGCCGTCCTCGGTGAAGGAGACCTGCTTCTGCTTCTCGTCGACCTCGTAGTCCTCCGCCGAGAGCTGGGGGATGAAGGCGTCGATCGTCTTGTAGAGGTCCGAGCGATCGTCGAGCGGGCCGGAAATGATGAGGGGCGTGCGCGCCTCGTCGATGAGGATCGAGTCCACCTCGTCGACGATCGCGAAGTGATGGCCGCGCTGGACCATCTGTTCGCGCTCGTACTTCATGTTGTCGCGCAGATAGTCGAAGCCGAGTTCGTTGTTCGTCGCATAGGTGATGTCGCAGGCATAGGCCGCGCGGCGCTCGCCGTCCGACAGGCCATGGACGATGATGCCGGTGGAAAGGCCGAGGAAGCGGTAGACCCGCCCCATCCATTCCGCGTCGCGCGAGGCGAGGTAGTCGTTGACGGTCACGACATGCGCGCCCTTGCCGGCGAGCGCGTTGAGGTAGACGGGCAGCGTCGCCATGAGGGTCTTGCCCTCGCCGGTGCGCATTTCGGCGATCGACCGCTTGTTGAGGACCATGCCGCCGATCAGCTGGACGTCGAAATGGCGCATGCCGAGCGCCCGGCGCGCTGCCTCTCGGGCCGTCGCGAAGGCGGGAACGAGAAGGTCGTCCACCGGCTTGCCGTTGGCGATCTCCTGCCGGAACGTCACGGTGCGCGCGGCGAGATCGGCGTCCGAAAGTCGCTCCAGATCGGGTTCGAGCGCATTGATCTGGCGCACGAAAGGCTCGAAGCGCCGCACGATGCGATCGTTCGAGGAGCCGAGCAGCATGCGGGCGAGACCGCCGAAACTGACCATGAACAGGCCTTTCTAGAGAATGTCCGGTGCGGCGGGAGAAACGCGTCCGTCCGGCCGCGCGACGGCGTCCGTGGTCTGCGGTTCACCCCGCTGGCGCCCGTTCGTCACGAGCAACGCCTCGCGAGCGGAAAAGGTTGGGGGCTGTTTGACCCTGCGTTCGGGGCGAGCCGGCTCAAGGTTTCGTGCGTCATTCGAGAGGCTCGGCCGCTGGACTTGAACGACGACGGAGAGATAAGAGGGGGGCAAAGCGATGTCAACGTCGCCGAAAGGCGTCGGCGTGGCCCTGAAAACACCGCAAAGCCAAGACTTTCAACGCTCCAGCTTCGTGCCGGCACGCCCATCGGGCCGGGACGTCCATCGGGATCGTCCGCCGCGTTCGCACGAGCCCATCCCATCCGAGGAACCATGATGACCTCCCTCCAGCGCACGCTCCTTGCCGCCGCGTCCCTGATTCCGCTTCTCGCCGCCGTCCCGGCTGCCCGGGCCGCCGATGCCGACGTCGTCGCCAAGGTCGGCTCGCAGTCGATCACGGAGGGCGAGCTGAAGCTGGCCGAAGCCGATCTCGGCGAGCAGTTCGGCAAGATGCCGCCCGAGCAGCGCAAGCTCGCCGTCCTGTCGGCGTTGATCGACATCAAGTCGCTCGCCCAGGAGGCGGAGAAGGCCAAGATCGGCGACGATCCCGCCGTCAAGGCCCGGGTCGCCTTCCTGCGCGAGCGCGCCCTGCACAACGCCTATTTCCAGAAGACCGGCGTCGACGCCATCACCGACGCTGAGCTGAAGGCCCGCTACGACGCGGAGGTCGCCAAGATCAAGCCGGTCGAGGAGATCCATGCCCGCCACATCCTGGTGAAGACCAAGGACGAGGCCTTGGCCGTGATCAAGGAACTCGACGGCGGCGCGGACTTCATGACCCTGGCGGCGTCGAAGTCGTCCGGCCCGACCGGTCCGGAAGGCGGCGATCTCGGCTTCTTCGGGCCCGGGCAGATGGTCCCGCCCTTCGAGAAGGCCGCCTACGCCCTGCCGGTCGGCACCTACACCAAGGAGCCGGTGGAGACGCAGTTCGGCTGGCACGTGATCCAGGTCACGGAGAAGCGCCCGCAGCCCCAGCCGGCCTTCGATCAGGTGAAGGAACAGGTCCGGCAGGTCGTGATGCGCGAGAAATACATGGAGATCGTCCAGAAGGCCCGGGAGGCGCTGAAGGTCGAGTATGTCGATCCCGCCATGAAGGGCCAGGTCGAGGCGATGGAGAAGGCCATGTCGGAAGGCGCCGTCGCGCCGGACGGCGCAGCTCCCGCCGGCGCGGCCCCGGCCCCCGCCCAGTAATACGGCCCAGGCCCGCCCGGCCATCGGGCGCGGGTTCGCTTCGCCGCCGGCCTGCGGCTCCGGCCTCGGACCGGCTTGCGCGCAACGCATCTGGCATTCCGCGGCGAAACCGGAGATACCCGGTGCCGCGGCGGCACCGGGCTCACGGTTCCGCCGGAAACGGGCCGGCGCGACGCCGGCCGCTTGGTGGATGCTTCGAGGTCCCGCTTCATGTCGCACGACGTCTCGCCGCTGGCTCCGGTCACCTATGCCGAACTCGGCCCCATCGACGGCCTTCGCATCGCGACGGCCGCGGCCGGCATCAAGTACAAGGGGCGCACCGACGTCCTGATGATGGTCCTGGACGAGCCGGCGTCCGTCGCCGGCGTCTTCACCCGCTCGCTCTGTCCCTCCGCCCCCGTCGACTTCTGCCGCGACAGCCTGAAGGGCGGGCGCATCCGGGCGCTGGTCGTCAATTCCGGCAATGCCAACGCCTTCACCGGCCTCAAGGGTCGCGAGACCACCGCGATGACGGCGGTCGCCGCCGCGGAAGCCGTGGGATGCCGCACGAGCGAGGTCTTCCTCGCCTCCACCGGCGTCATCGGCGAGCCGCTGGACGCGGGCAAGTTCGCCCATCTCCTCGACGGGATGGCGCGCGAGGCGGATGGCGGGCGCTGGCGCGACGCCGCCGACGCGATCATAACGACCGACACCTATCCCAAGCTCGCCACGCGGACCGTCGAGATCGACGGCGTCCCCGTCACGCTGAACGGGATCGCCAAGGGCGCAGGCATGATCGCGCCCGACATGGCGACGATGCTCTCGTTCCTGGCGACCGATGCCGCGATCGCGCCGAAGGCGCTGCAGGCGTTGCTGTCGGCCGCCGTGGAGCCGAGCTTCAACTCGGTGACGGTGGATTCCGACACCTCCACCTCCGACACGCTGCTCATCATCGCGACGGGCGCGTCGACGCGGCGCGGCGCGGCCGAGATCGCAGATCCTGCCGATTCCCGGCTCGACGCGTTCCGGGCCGCGCTCGGCGAGATGCTGATCGACCTCGCGCGCCAGGTCGCGCGGGACGGGGAGGGCGCGCGGCACGAGATCCAAGTGACCGTCGAGGGCGCCGCGAGCGACGCCGCCGCCAAGCGCATCGCGCTCTCCATCGCCAACTCCCCCCTGGTGAAGACCGCCGTCGCCGGCGGCGACGCCAATTGGGGCCGCGTCGTCATGGCGGTCGGCAAGGCGGGCGAGCGGGCCGATCGCGACAGGTTGACCATCCATTTCGGCGAGGTTCGCGTCGCGTTCAAGGGCGAGCGCGATCCCGACTATTCCGATGAAGCCGCGACGGCGGTCATGCAGCGGCCGGAAGTTCCGATCCGCGTCGAGCTCGGTCTCGGGACGGGTCGCTGGACCGTGTACGGGTGCGACCTCACCAAGGCCTATGTCGAGATCAATGGCGACTACCGGAGCTGACGCCGCCGTGCGGCGGCTGGCGATCGTCCGGCGGCTGGAGGCGGCCGGTTTTCGCGCCTGGCCGGCGACGGCGACCGCTTTCGACGGCACTTGGGCCGTGCGCCTGACGAAGGGCTCGTCGGCCAAGCGCCTGAACTCCGTCAATCCGCTCGATCCGTCCGATCACGCCGATCTGGAGGATCGAATCGCCCGTGCGCAGGCGCGTTTCGCCGAGTTCGGCCGGCCTCTGCTGTTTCGCCAGTCGCCGCTCGCGCCGAAGGTGCTCGTCGAGCATCTCGACGGCGCGGGCTGGTCGAGCTTCGGCGAGTCGATCGTCTTCACCGGGGATCTCGGCGCCATCGATCTGTCCGGTGCGGTCGACCGCATCCCCATCCACGATCCCGCGCGCTACGTCGAGGCGAGCCTTCGCGTCCACCGGCGAGGCGACGACGCGCGGGCGGGCCTCGCCGCGATCCTCGACGCGATCGAGCCGCCGACCGCCCTCTTCGTCCAGGAGGATGCGGACGAGCGGCCCTTGGCCGTCGCGCTGGCCGTGCATGACGCCGACCTGGCGGGCGTGCTCGACGTCGCGGTCGACGAGGCGGTTCGTGGACAGGGCATCGGGCGCGCGCTGGTCGCGGCGGCGCTGCGCCACGTGCAGCACAAGGGCGCCCGCACCGGGTGGCTCCAGGTGGAAGCCGGCAACGCCGCCGGACTGGCGCTCTATCGCCGCCTCGGCTTCGTCGAAGCCTATCGCTACGTCTACCGCGCGCCGCCGGCCGCGTCCGCGGGTTCGACCTGAAGGAAGTGTTGACCATGCCGACGAAGAAGATGCTGCTCGTCGCGGCCTGCGCCCTCGTCGATGCGGACAATCGCATCCTTCTGGCGGAGCGTCCGGCAGGCAAGACCCTGGCCGGACTCTGGGAGTTTCCCGGCGGCAAGGTCGAGCCGGGGGAGACGCCGGAGGAGACGCTGATCCGCGAACTCGAAGAGGAGATCGGCATCGTGACGAAGGCCGCCTGCCTCGCGCCGCTGACCTTCGCCAGCCACGCCTACGCGGATTTTCATTTGCTGATGCCCCTTTACGTCTGCCGGCGCTTCGAAGGCATCGCCGCGCCGCTCGAGGGGCAGCGCCTCAAATGGGTTCGGCCGGGCGCGCTCCGCGACTATCCCATGCCGCCCGCCGACGCACCGCTCATCCCCTTCCTCGTCGATCTTCTCGGCTGACCCCAAGAGTTTGCAGATCTCGTGAACGCCAAGTGAACCTGACGTTTCGCGTTTAAATCATTGTTCACGGGTTTCTTGCACGGTCCGGAAGCGAAAGGACCCGATTCCACCGGGTCCGCGAGGTCTGGAGGTCGCAGCGTGAAAGAGCTCGATACGAACAAGGGCCGCTCGGTGACGAACGGCATCGCGGAGGCCCGCACCGGGTTGTTCCGCGCGACGCTTCTCTTCGGTTCGATCGCGGCCGCCCTGTCGCTGATCATCGTTCCGGCCGCCGACCGCCACGCGCATCAGGTGGCCGACGAGCGCGCCTCGCTCGACCAGACGGTGACCGGCACCAACAAGCCGACCATCGACCGCTACACGCTACGCCGCAGCGTGCTGCGCCCGAGCCAGGAGCCATGCCTGCTCTTCCCCGACGGGACGCAGCGGGGCGCGTGTTGATCGTCCACCTGCGATCGGTCGGCCGGCTGTTTCGCCTTGCCCGCCATCTTCTCGGCGAGAAGACCGGCTCCACCGCCGCCGAATTCGGAATCATCGCCGGGTTGCTGGCGGCTTCGATCGCCGCCAGCCTCGGGATGATGGCCCACGACTTCACGGCCGCGTTCCAGCAGTTCTTCGGCTCCGTCAGCTGAGGCGGGAGCGATCCTTCAACGCTTCGGCGAGGCTCGCCTTGGCGCTGCCCGGCTTCAGCGGCTTTTGCTGGCTCTCGTGCGGCTTCCAGCCGGAGAGATAGACGACGTCGAACGTGGCCCGCACCCGCCCGTCGGCGTCCGAATGGCGCTCCGCATAGATCTGCGCCGCGCGCAGAAAGAGCTGGCGCGTCGCGGGCTTGCGGATGCGCTGACGCAGCATGTTCGCCATGCCCATGTTGCGAAGGTCCCGCATCAGCTCGAACATCGTATCGTAGCGCACCGTGATCCGGTCCTGATCGACCACGGGGAGCGCCAGCCCGGCCCGCTGCAGCAGGCCGCCGGCGTCGCGGATGTCGATGAAGGGCGCGACGCGCGGCGAAGCGCCGCCGGTGAGCTCCGTCTCGGCCGCGATCAGCGAGGCGCGCAGTTCGCCGAGCGTGTCGCCGCCGAGGGCCGCCGCCAGGAACAAGCCGTCCGGCTTCAGCGCGTGCCGCGCCTGGACGATGGCGCCCGGCGTGTCGTTGGTGAGGTGGAGCGAGAGCGCCGAAACCACGAGATCGACCTGATCGGCGCCGATCGGCAGTGCCTCCTCGTCGCCGACGATGCAGAGCCCGTCGACGTCGCGCAGGAGCGCCGGATCGCGCTCCAGTCGCACGAGCGACCCGATCTGCCCTCCCGCCGCCAGCGCGTCCGCCATCTCGCCGGTATGTCCCGCGAGGTCGAGGGCGACCTCGAAGCGACGGTCGACCAGCGACAGGCGCTCCGCGAGCTCCTCTGCGACCGCCTTCAGGAGAAACCGCGCGCCTCCGGCCTCCGGATCGGCCGCACGTCGCCGCCGACGGCTGTCGAGAAGCTCGCGGTCGAAGATATCGGTATCGCTCATCGCATTCGTCCACGCTGCTGTCGAAGAGGAACCGGACGGTCGTCGTCCGGCGCCGGAATCGAATGCGTCCCGCCGGATCGACGGCGGCCGGCGCTTTCCCAAAGGATCCGATCGACTCCGCCTGCGGCCGCGCTGCGCCGCGCGGCGACCTTGGCGGTGTCCTCGACCTCTGGCGAAAACGCTCGTTCCCGTCCTCGATCCGCGTTGTCGCACTCTGCTCCGGCTCTTGTAGCTGACGGCGAGGCGCGTATCGTCAAGATCGGGCGGAGACGGCGGCGACGCGGCGGACGGGAAGAATCGGGAGGCGGGGATGGGCTTGTTGAAGGAAGGCGGGCGCTTCATCCAGGGTTCGATCGGCCGTTTCCTGTTTCCTCCGGTCTGCGCGGGTTGCCAGGCCGCCGTCGAACGGTCGCATGCGCTGTGCGCGGACTGCTGGAAGGGACTGTCCTTCATCGAGCGGCCCTATTGCGAAGTGTTGGGACTGCCCTTCTCCTACGATCTGGGCAAGGGCTTCCTCAGCGCCGAGGCGATCGCGGACCCGCCGCCCTTCGCGCGCCTGCGCGCCGCCGTGATCTATCGCGACCTCGCCGCCCGCCTCGTCGGATCGCTGAAATACAACGACCGCACGGATCTCGTGCCGCTGATGGCGGCTTGGATGTCGCGTGCCGGCGGCGAACTCCTGGCCGATGCCGACGTCGTCGTGCCGGTGCCGCTGCATGCCGGACGTCTTTGGCGGCGGCGCTTCAACCAGTCGGCGGAACTCGCGCGACGGATCGCGAGCGCGTCCGGCATCGCCTATGCGCCCCGCGCGCTGCTGCGCATCAAGCAGACCCGCGCGCAGGTCGGGCTCGGACCCGCCGAGCGGCGCCTGAACGTGCGGGGCGCCTTCAAGGTCGCGCCCGAGCGCACGGCCGAGATCGCGGGCCGCCGCGTCCTTCTCATCGATGACGTCTTCACGACCGGCGCGACCGTCTCCAGCGCGACGCGCGCCCTGAAGAGAGCCGGGGCGAGGGAGGTCGACGTTCTCGCCTTCGCAAGGGTTGCAGCCGGGGCATGAGGCGTCCATATCGAAGGGACGCCATCCGTTCCTTTCAGGTTTCGCCATGACCGACGTCGTCATCTACACACGCCAGTTCTGCGGCTACTGCGCACGCGCCAAGCAGCTTCTGGAGAAGAAGGGCGTCTCCTACGAGGAGAAGGACGCGACGAACGCGCCCGAGCTCCGACGGGAGATGGTCGAGCGCTCCAAGGGCGGCTCCACCTTTCCGCAGATCTTCATCGGCACGACCCATGTGGGCGGCTGCGACGACCTGCACGCGCTCGATCGCAAGGGCGAACTCGATGCCCTTCTGGCGGCCTGACCGCCGGCCGTCTTCCCGCCCACCCCTCCTGCTGGGAGCCCCGCGATGAGCGTCTTCAAGGCCGCCGTTCTCCAGATGCGCTCGGGCATCGATCCCGACGAGAACGCCCGCACGCTGACGCGCCTCGTCGCAGAGGCGGTGGAAGCCGGCGCGACCTACCTCCAGTCGCCGGAAATGACCGGCATGGTCCAGCGCGACCGGGCCGGCCTCGACGCGCGACTGAAGACCGAGAGCGACGACGTGATCGTCGCCACCGCGTCCGATCTCGCCCGGCGTCACGGCGTCTTCATCCATGTCGGCTCGGTCGCGGTCGCCGTCGAGGGCGGCAAGGTCGCCAACCGGGCCTTCCTGTTCCGGCCCGATGGCGGCGTCGGCGCGACCTACGACAAGATCCACATGTTCGACGTCGATCTCGCCAACGGCGAAAGCTGGCGGGAATCGAACACCTATCGTCCCGGCGACGCGGCGACGGTCGCCGATCTCGACCTGCCCGGCGGTCCAGCGCGGCTCGGCTTCGCCGTCTGCTACGACATGCGCTTTCCCCAGATCTTTCGCGCCGAGGCCATGGCCGGGGCCGAGATCCTGACCGCGCCCGCCGCCTTCACCCGGCAGACCGGCGAGGCGCATTGGCACGTCCTCTTGCGCGCCCGCGCCATCGAGAACGGCGCCTTCGTCATCGCCGCCGCGCAAGGCGGGCGACACGAGGATGGGCGCGAGACCTATGGCCATTCCATCATCATCGACCCCTGGGGCCGGGTCCTGGCCGAGGTCGCGGGCGACGAGCCGGGCATCGCGGTGGCCGAGATCGACACCGCGCTCGTCGCCGATGCCCGCGGCAAGATTCCCAACCTCAAGAACGCCCGCGAGTTTTCCGTTCTCGATGCCACCGGCTCCGGCCCCGTCTCCTCGGCGGCGCCGGCTTCCTCCGAGGCGGCTGAGTGATCCACTTCGCGCTGCGCTGCGAAGCCGCGGCGCATGATTTCGACGGCTGGTTTCGATCGGGAGAGGATTTCGAGGGACAGGTATCCCGCGGCCTCGTCACCTGTCCCGTTTGCGGCTCGACCGAGATCGCCAAGGCGCTGATGCGGCCGGCGGTCTCCGGAACGCGCGACGAGCGCTCGCCCGCCGAGGCCAGCCGCATGATGGCGGCACTGAGGGCAATGTCCCGCGAGGTCCGCGCCAATGCCGACTATGTCGGGCCGGCTTTCGCGGAGGAAGCGCGCAAGATCCATTACGGCGAAGCCGACGAGCGCCGCATCTACGGCGAGGCCTCGCCGGTCGAGGTGAAGGGCCTGATGGAGGAGGGCATCGCGGCCCTTCCGCTGCCGCCCCTCCCGGAAGACAAGAACTGATCGACGCCCGCGCCGCATCTCGCGCGGAGCCGAGAGGACATGAGGAGCCGACATTGGCCAAGATCTGGGCGAAGGCCCCGTCGCCCTGCATCGACGTCTGCAAGTTCCGCGATGCCGGGCATTGCATCGGCTGCCAGATGACCAAGCCCGAGAAGAAGCGCTTCAAGCGCCTGAAGGGCAAGGCCGAGATCCGGCCGTTCTTCGAGATGCTGGCCGGGCGGCTCGCCGCCAAGGACCGCTACGGCTACTGGTCCCGCATGTATCGCCGCCGCTGCGAGAGGAAGGGCGCCGATTGTCCGCTCGACAAGCTGGAAGAGCGCCGCGCCGACCTCGCGGCCTGATCGGGGAGTTCCTCATGTCCGACACCATCCGTTTCGACGGTGATCTCGATCTCTGGGCACGCGTGCCGAGCCCCTGCGTCGACGTGTGCAAATACAAGCGCCAGGGCCGCTGCATCGGCTGCTCCATGACCAAGATGGAGAAGGACATGTTTCCGCGCCATGGCGGCGGCGCGGCGAAGAAAGCCTTCATCGAAGGTCTCGTCGGCCGCCTCGCCGAGGCCACCCGCAATCCCGGATTCTGGATCATGTCCTACCGGCGCAAATGCGAGATGGAGGGCGTCGAATGCCCGATCCGCGAGGAAACCGCGGATGAAGTCGCGGTCGCACCGAACGAGTCGGAAAAAAGCCCCGCCGGCTGACCGGCGAGGCTCTTTCATCGCGTCGAGGACGCTGCCTCAGGCGGCGGTGGATTTCAGATGGGCGCGGAGCATCCAGGCGAACTTGTCGTGGGCCTCGATGCGGGCGGTCGCGAGATCGTTGGTGGCGTAGTCGCCATGCTCGTCGGCGACCTGCGCGAGGGCGGACAGCGTACCGGAGATCGTCTCCTGATCCTTCAGGAGGACCTCGATCATCGTCTTGGCATCGGTCCGGCCGTCATGCTCCTCGACCTTGGAGCGCTCCAGGAACACCGAGTAGCGGCCTTCGGCATGGACGTCGAACTGCTTGATGCGCTCGGCGAGCAGGTCCTGGCCCTCGAAGTGATCCTCGTAGATCTTCTGGAACAGCTCGTGCAGCGGCCCGAAGGACATGCCGGTCACGTTCCAGTGGAAGTTCTGCGCCTTCATCGTCTCGATGGAGGTCTCGGCGACGGCCTGCGTCAGGCCGTTGACGATCTCTTCCTTGGCGGTCGGGTCGATCTTTGCTGCCACCAGTGCCATCGTTGCTCTCCTTGACTGGCGGTGCTGCCGCCGCTTCCGGTGCGACGATGTCGCCGCCGCTTCTTAGAATGACTCCAATCTAAGCGAACGATCCGCCGACTTCAACCCAGTTTTGAATCATTCTAAAGAGCGTCGGATCGCCCGGATGTGGTGCCCTGCTCCGGCGAGGTGTCGAGCAGGCGCACCATGCCCGCGGACAGGAAGCGCATCCAGCGCCGGCCGGGCTCGGCGACCCGCCAGGCCACAAGGGCCGCGGCGGCCTTTTCCTCGCCGCGCCGCCAGCACGAGACGAGCCGCATCAGCCAGATCTCGTCCTCGCTCGCGCCCTTCGCGCCCGGACGGTAGAAGCTCATCTCGCGCAGGCCATGGACGCCAAGGCCCCCGAAGAAGGCGAAGCCGTAGCGTTCGACGGACGCGCCTTCGCCGCCCGCGAGAAGGAAGCAGGCTTTGTCGAGGTCGGGCTTCGGCGCGAGTCGGCTCTTCAGAAACAGCCAGCGGAGGCGGTCGAGATCGCCGCGCTCGGCTTCGCTGAGGCGGGGCGCGGCGCCCAGACGCTCGAAGGTCGGGCAATGCGGGAAGGCGAGCACGCGTGGCTCGGGCGTCCATGCGAAGGCGGATCGGGCTGCCATGTCATATCCTGGCTCTGGCCAAGCCCGAGCGAGACGGGTCTCGCTTCGGTCTCCGGCCGGAAAGTTGACTGCGTTCGGCAGGATTGGAGTAGCAGATCCCGCGCCGCGATCAAATGCCGGCTGCGACGCCGCGTTGTCGCGCGGCCGCCGATGATCAGGGCCGGCGCGCGAGGACCATGTAGTTGACGTCGAGATCGCGAGAGCGGCGCCACGCATCCGCCAGGGGATGGTAGACGACGCCGGTCTCGTCGATGAACTCGAGGCCGGCCGCCTCCACCGGGGCGCGGATCTCTTCGGGACGCACCAGCTTGGAATATTGATGCGTGCCCTTCGGGAGCCAGCCGAGCACGTATTCCGCGCCCACGATGGCGAAGCCGAGCGCTTTGAGCGTCCGGTTGATGGTCGCGACGAAGAGAAGGCCGCCCGGCTTCACCATGTCCGCGCAGGAGGTCAGGAAGTAGTCGACGTCGGAGACGTGCTCGACGACCTCGAGCGCGAGAACGACGTCGAACCGCTCGCCGCCGGCCGCGATCGCCTCCGCCGTGGTGGCGCGATAGTCGATCGCAAGGCCGCTCTCGGCGGCATGGAGACGGGCGACCTCGATATTGGTCTGCGATGCATCCGCTCCGACGACACGGGCGCCGAGCCGCGCGAGGGGCTCGGCGATCAAACCGCCGCCGCAGCCGATGTCGAGCATGGACAGGCCCTCGAAGGGCCTCGTCCCCGTCGCATCCCGTCCGAAGGTCATGGCGACCTGCTCGCGGATGTAGGCGAGGCGCACGGGATTGAACTTGTGCAGCGGCTTGAACTTGCCGACCGGATTCCACCATTCCGCGGCGAGTCGCGAGAAGCGTTCGACTTCGCCGTCATCGATCGTCGTCGCCCGCGCTTCGCTCATCGCCGTTCCCATCCGTCGGTTCATCGTGTCTTAGGTCTGTTGGCGGCCCAGGAAGTCAAGCGGGCGCACGAAACGCGCGACGACATCGAGCGGATCTGCGACGATCCGACGTCGCGGCCACGCTCCTCCGCATCCGGGAGCTTCGTCCCGGACAATCCGCACGAACCTACATGCAGGAGTACCGTCCCCCCGGGTCGACCGCCGACCCCCCGGGTCGACCGCCGACCCGAACGGTCCGGTCCCATTGCCGGGGCCACCCGCCCACGCCGGTGCCGCGTCCATTCTTGCGAAACCCGATCATTTCGGCTAACCCCGGCGCGCCGGGAGTGATCCGACGAGTGCTCCGCGGCTCGAGATTTTTCAAGTTTCGCGGTCCGGCAAGCCGCCTTTCCAGGCTTCGTATTCCCATCATGGCGCGTCTCGTTCTCAAATTCGGCGGCACTTCGGTCGCCGACATCGATCGCATCCGCAATGTCGCGCGGCACGTGAAACGCGAAGTCGACGCCGGCCATCAGGTCGCCGTCGTCGTGTCCGCCATGTCCGGCAAGACGAACGAGCTCGTGGACTGGTGCCGCCAGGCATCGCCCATGCACGACGCCCGCGAGTACGACGCCGTGGTGGCGTCCGGCGAGCAGGTGACGGCCGGGCTTCTCGCGATCACGCTGCAGTCCATGGGGATCAACGCGCGCTCCTGGATGGGCTGGCAGGTGCCGATCCAGACGGACGGCGCGCATGGCGCGGCCCGCATCCAGGAGATCGACGGATCCGAGATCGTGCGCCGCTTCGCCGATGGGCAGGTCGCGGTGCTCGCGGGCTTCCAGGGCATCGCGCCCGACAACCGCATCGCGACGCTCGGGCGCGGCGGCTCCGACACGTCCGCCGTCGCGGTGGCCGCCGCCATTAAGGCCGATCGCTGCGACATCTACACTGACGTCGACGGCGTCTACACGACCGATCCTCGCGTCGAGCCGAAGGCTCGGCGCATGTCGCGCATTTCCTTCGAGGAAATGCTGGAAATGGCCTCGCTCGGCGCCAAGGTCCTCCAGGTGCGCTCGGTCGAACTTGCCATGGTGCACAAGGTACGGCTCTTCGTGCGATCCTCCTTCGAGGATCCCGATGCGCCCGGCATGGGCGATTTCCTGAATCCGCCCGGAACGCTCATTTGCGACGAGGAAGACATCGTGGAACAGCAGGTCGTGACCGGCATCGCCTATGCCAAGGACGAGGCGCAGATCTCGCTCCGGCGCGTCGAGGACCAGCCGGGCGTCGCCGCGGCGATCTTTGGGCCGCTGGCCGATGCCGGCGTCAACGTCGACATGATCGTCCAGAACATCTCCGAGGACGGCACGCGCACCGACATGACCTTCACGGTCCCCGCCGGCGATCTCGCCAAGGCGACGGCGATTCTGGAGAAGGCGAAGTCGGAAATGCGCTACGACGTGGTGCAGTCCGAGCCCGGCCTCACCAAGGTCTCGGTGATCGGCGTCGGCATGCGCTCGCACACCGGCGTCGCGGCGACCGCCTTCAAGGCTCTCGCCAAGCGCGGCATCAACATCCGTGCGATCACGACCTCCGAGATCAAGATCTCGATCCTCATCGACGGGGAGTTCTCGGAACTCGCCGTGCGCAGCTTGCATTCGGTCTACGGTCTGGACAAAGCTTGACGCACGGCTCCGCCGCCCGCGGCGGCGGTGTCAAATGATGCTCTCCCGGGACGCGGCGCCGCCGCGGCCTTGAGGGAGCTCCTCGCATGCGAGACGGCAACGGGACGACGGCTTTGATCAGGAGCGATTCTTCCGGCCCACGCGTCCTGATGCGCCGCATCCGCGAGTTGATGGCCGAGCCGCTGGAGCCGCAGGCGCGGCTCGACCAGATCGTGCGCTCGATCGCCCAGAACATGGTCGCCGAGGTCTGCTCGATCTATGTCCTGCGCGCCGACGCGGTGCTGGAGCTCTACGCGACCGAGGGTCTCAATCCCGGCTCCGTCCATCTGGCGCAGCTGCGCCTCGGCGAAGGTCTCGTCGGCACGATCGCGGCAACCGCGCGGTCGCTGAACCTCGCCGAAGCGCAGAAGCACCCGGCCTTCACCTATCTGCCCGAGACCGGCGAGGAGCCGTTCAACGCCTTTCTCGGCGTGCCGATCCTGCGCGCGGGCCGAACGCTTGGCGTGCTCGACGTCCAGAACCGCGCCAAGCGGGTCTATCGCGAGGAGGAGGTCGAGGCGCTCGAGACCGTCGCTATGGTCGTCGCCGAGATGATCGCGGCGGGCAGCCTCGAAGGCTTGTCGCGGCCGGGCGTCGTTCTCGATCTCTCCCGTCCCGTCTCCTTCGCCGGCATCGGGCTCGCCGAAGGCATCGGCCTCGGCCACGTGATCCTGCACGAGCCGCGCGTCGTCGTGACGAACCTCTTCAACGAGGATGCCGATTCCGAGATCACCCGCCTCGAAAAGGCGCTGGGCTTCCTGCGCATTTCCATCGAGGACATGCTGTCCCGCCGCGACATCGCGGCCGAGGGCGAGCATCGCGCCGTTCTCGAAGCCTACCGCATGTTCGCGCACGATCGCGGCTGGGTTCGCCGACTGGAGGAGGCCATCCGCAACGGCCTGACGGCGGAAGCGGCGGTGGAAAAGGTCCAGAGCGACATGCGCGCGCGCATGATGCACACGACCGATCCGTACATTCGCGAGCGGATGCACGATTTCGACGATCTCGCCAACCGCCTCCTGCGCCAGCTGATGGGACGGCCCGAAATCGGCATGGACGAGAACGATCCGCGCGATGCGATCATCGTGGCGCGGACCATGGGCGCCGCCGAGCTTCTCGATTATCGCCGCGAACAGATCCGGGGCTTGATCCTGGAGGAGGGCACGGCCACGAGCCATGTCGTGATCGTCGCGCGCGCGCTCGGACTGCCCGTCGTCGGGCAGGCGAAGGGCGTCGTCTCCATGTCGGAGAACAACGACGCGATCATCGTCGACGGCGACGACGGCAGCGTTCACCTGCGCCCGCCCGCCGACGTCGAGAAGGTCTTCGTCGAGAAGGTGCAGTTCCGCGCACGCCGGCAGGAGCGCTATCGTGCGCTGCGCGACGTGCCGGCCGAAACGCGCGACGGCGTTCCGGTCGATCTCATGATGAATGCGGGACTCCTGGTCGACCTGCCGCAGCTGGACGCCTCCGGCGCCGCCGGCATCGGGCTCTTCCGCACCGAACTGCAATTCATGATCGCCTCGTCCATGCCGAAGGCGAGCGAGCAGGAGCGTCTCTACGCCTCCGTCCTCGACGCGGCCGAGAACCGGCCGGTCACCTTCCGCACGCTCGACATCGGCGGCGACAAGATCCTGCCCTATCTGCACCAGTCGCCGGAGGAGAATCCGGCGCTCGGATATCGCGCGATCCGCCTCGCTCTGGATCGTCCCGGGCTGATGCGCACGCAGCTTCGCGCGCTCCTGAAGGCCTCGGCCGGGCGGGAGCTGCGGGTCATGTTTCCGATGATCACCGAGCTGTCCGAAATGCGCCAGGCGCGCGATCTCGTCAGCCGCGAGTTCAAGCATCTCACCAAGTTCGGGCATGTCATGCCGCGCCGGCTGAAGCTCGGCGCCATGATCGAGGTGCCCTCGCTCCTGTTCCAGCTGGACGAGCTGATGCAACTCGTCGACTTCGTGTCGATCGGGTCGAACGATCTCTTCCAGTTCTTCTCGGCGGTGGACCGCGGCAACGCCCGCATGGCGAGCCGGTTCGACGACCTCTCGCCGCCGTTCCTGCTGGCCCTGAAGACGATTCTCGATGCCGGCCGGCGCAATTCCGTGCCGGTGACGCTCTGCGGCGAGATGGCGAGCAAGCCGCTTTCCGCCATGGCGCTGGTCGGGCTCGGCTTCCGCTCGATCTCGATGACCCCGTCCGCGCTCGGTCCCGTCAAGGCGATGCTGATCGCGACCGCGGCGGAAAAGCTGCATCGGGCGATGATGGAACTGATCGAGGATCGGCACCGCACGCGCACGATGCGCCAGCTCCTGACGGACTTCGCCGACGAGCACGACATCCCCCTCTAGCGGGCTCATCTCCGGCGGAACCCTCGGCGAGCGGGTTCATGCTCTTCGCCCGGCCGCGGCGCCTTCGGGCGTGCGCGGCGATGCCTCCGTCGCGCGAGCGCCGTTTTCGTCAGCTCCTTAGGACGCCATGCCGAGCCTGCCCAACGACACGATGAACGAGATCGTCCGCCGCCATGCCTATCTCGAGGCCGAGATGGCCAAGGGCGGGGATCGCGAGACCTTTGCCCGGATCGCCAGCGAATAT
The DNA here is from genome assembly GCF_001424685.1 of Aureimonas sp. Leaf454. Classification (GTDB taxonomy): domain Bacteria; phylum Pseudomonadota; class Alphaproteobacteria; order Rhizobiales; family Rhizobiaceae; genus Plantimonas. The sequence continues at coordinate 15,890 of NZ_LMQT01000023.1, read as the reverse complement.
GCCGGCCTGGAATCGATCGTCTCGGCGATCGCGCGTCTTCGCGCCGCCGAGGCCGAACTCGCCGACGCCCGCGCCATGGCCGAGGATCCCGGCGCCGACCGCGAGATGCGCGAATTGGCGGAGGGCGAGATGGCCGATCTCAAGGACCGGATCGACGCGCTCGGCGGCGAGATCCGCCTCCTTCTCCTGCCCAAGGACATGGCGGACGAGAAAAGCGCCATTCTCGAAATCCGTGCCGGCACCGGCGGTTCCGAGGCCGGTCTCTTCGCCGGCGATCTCTTCCGCATGTACCAGCGCTATGCCGAGACGCGGGGCTGGAAGGTCGAACTGCTTTCGGCGAGCGAGGGCGAAGTCGGCGGCTACAAGGAGGTCGTCGCCTCGGTGAACGGACGCGGCGTCTTCTCGCGGCTGAAGTTCGAATCCGGCGTCCACCGCGTGCAGCGCGTGCCGGAAACGGAATCGGGCGGGCGCATCCACACCTCGGCCGCGACCGTCGCCGTGCTGCCCGAGGCCGAGGAGATCGACATCGACATCCGCGCCGAGGATATCCGCATCGACACGATGCGCGCCTCGGGCTCCGGCGGCCAGCACGTCAACACGACGGATTCCGCGGTTCGCATCACGCATCTGCCGACCGGCATCATGGTCGTTTCCGCCGAGAAGTCGCAGCACCAGAACCGCGCGCGCGCGATGCAGGTCCTGCGCGCCCGGCTCTTCGATATGGAGCGCGCGGCGGCCGATGCCGAGCGATCGGAGTCGCGGCGCAGCCAGGTCGGATCCGGCGACCGGTCCGAGCGGATCCGCACCTACAATTTCCCGCAGGGCCGTGTCACGGACCACCGGATCAACCTGACGCTCTACAAGCTCGACCGGATCATCGAGGGGGATCTCGACGAACTCGTCGAGGCCCTGATCGCCGACCACCAGGCGAGCCTTCTCGCTTCCGTCGGCGGCGATGACTGAAACGGTTCGAACGCTCGCCGATCTTCTCCGCCAAGCGCGCCATCGGCTCTCCGGCATCGAGGGTGGGGATCTCGACGCGCGCCTTCTCATCGGCGATGCGGCCGGTCTCGACGCGGCCGGATTGATCCTGCGCGGCGGCGATCCGGCAGACGCCGAGCTTTCGGCCCTCGTCGAAGCGCGCGTCGAGCGGCGCCTCGGCGGCGAGCCGACGCACCGAATTCTGGGGCGACGGGCCTTCTACGACCACGTGTTCGAACTCTCGCCGGACACGCTGGAGCCACGGCCCGACACGGAGGCGCTGGTCGATCTCTGCCGCCCCGCCTTCGAGCGCCACATCGCGGCGCACGGCTCCTGCCGCTTTGCCGATCTCGGCACGGGCACGGGCGCCATCGCGGTCACGCTCCTCGCGCTCTATCCGCAGGCGGACGCCATCGCGGTGGACATTTCGCCGGGCGCTCTCGAGACCGCCGCGCGCAACGCCGCGAGCGCAGGCGTCGCCGCCCGGTTCCGTCCGCTCCTGTCGGATTATGCGAGCGCCTTGGACGAACCGCTCGACCTCATCGTCTCCAATCCCCCCTATATTCCCTCGGCCGAGATCGCGCGGCTGTCCGGCGACGTGCGCGACTTCGATCCGCGCCGGGCGCTGGACGGCGGCGCGGACGGATTGGACGCCTACCGTCGCATCGCCGGTGACGGCGCGCGATTGCTGCATCGCGACGGGGATCTTCTCGTCGAAATCGGTCAGGGTCAGGCAAGCGACGTGGAGGAGTGTTTTCGACGGCAGGGCCTCGGCCTTGTCGCATCAGCACGAGATCTCGGCGGCATCGAGCGGGCGCTGGCCTTTCGCCGGACCATCTGACGTCGCGTTCGTCGGCGATAAAGACGAGACATTCGGGGGATGGCTTCAGAAAGGGCTTGTTACAAGCCGTTGGAGCCTCTAGATTTGCTTTGTCACGGAATGATCGAGGGGGAACATCCCTCCGGGCCCGGCCGCCAGGGACGCTGCCGGAAGGTGGGATGCTCGAATTGGCTCGCCGGCCGAACGTGACTCCAGCAATCGGGATCGCTGAGCTGAACCAACGGCGCTGAGGCGACAGCGAATTTTCGATCGCGGCTGCGCGTTGGGCGCGAGCCGGACCGCGCGGAGCGATGCTTCGTCCTCCGCCATGAGGGGCCCACCCGGCTGGCAGCCGGACATCCAAAGACAGGAAGACCATGAGGCCAGGGCAGCAGCAGAACAAGCAACGCATGCGTGGACGCGGCCGCAAGGGCCCCAACCCGCTGTCGCGGAGCTACGAGTCCAACGGGCCGGATGTGAAGATCAGGGGTACCGCGCAACACATCGCGGAGAAATACCTCACTCTGGCGCGCGACGCTTCGGCGTCCGGCGACCGCGTCATGGCTGAGAACTATCTTCAACACGCCGAACATTACGGCCGCATCGTCGCGGCAGCGCAAGGATCCTTCCAGGTTCAGCGCGACGAGCGCGAGGTCGAATATGACGAGGACGGCGAAGAGATCTTCGACGATTCCGTTCAGAACGGCGTCGCCCAACCCGATGCGCCGCAGCCCCAGATGCGCGACAACCGCGAAGGTCAGCGCGACGGCCAGCGCGAGAATGGCCAGCGTGAGAACGGCCAGCGCGACTCGTATCAGCGCGACGGCAACCGCGAGAACGCACAGGGTGAGAATCGCCAGCGCGAAAACCGCGACCGCGGCAATCGCGACGGCAATCGCGAGTTCTACAATCGCGACAATCGCGATCAGAATCGCGAAGGTCAAAATCGGGACGGGCAAAATCGCGATGTCCAGAACCGCGATGTCCAGAACCGCGAGAGCGGACATCCCAATCAGGGCCAGAATCGCGACGGTGCACCGCGCGAGGGTCAGAACCGCGAAAATCGCGGCAATCGCGAGTTCAACCGGGAAAACCGGGAGGGTCGCGGGCAGCGCGAGTTCCGGGACAATCGCGAGAACCGCGGCGAAAACCGCGCCGAAAACCGGGATGCGCGCGAGGCGCAGCCGGCCGTGCCGTCGGGCCTCGGCCCGCAGCCTTTCGTCGGCCTGCCGCCGGCAGGCCCGAGCTTCGAAGCCGATCAGCCTTCCGCTCCGCGCGCCGACATGTCGAATGCCGACGCCGCCGCGGCCGACTTGGTGAACGCTCCGGCTTCGTCGGAGAGCGGCGCCGACATGCCGGTTCGCGCCGACGGCGAGCCGCGTCGCCGGGGTCGTCCGCGCCGCGTCCGCGCCGAGGACGGCGATGCGGTGTCCGCCTCGTCCGAGGCGTCGGATAGCGGGCGGGGATCGTCCGATGCGACGCCCGCCGATGCGATGACGTCCACTCCCGCAGCCTCGCCCGCTGCCGCCTCGAATGTCGAGGCTCCGGTCGGCGACAGCGCCACGCCGTCGCAGACGGCCGGCGGCGATGCGCCGGAGGGCGAGGTCAAGGCCAAGCGCCGGCCCGGTCGTCCGCGCAAGAAGAAGACCGAGGACGAGGGCGGCGAGGACGGCGGCGAACATCTGCCGGCCTTCCTGATGGCCTCCAACGGCTGAGCGAACGAGACGAAGACGGAAGAGCGAGCGTCGGAGAGATCCGGCGCTCGCTTTCGTTTGGAGGACGGCGATCGACCGCGCCGTTCGCACCGATGACGGATCCGTGAAAAAGCGCGGGCGCGGCGTGTTGCGGGATCTTATCGCCGGCATTTGCCGCCCCCATATTCCCTCCAGAGCGGCTCGCCGAGGATCGGGAGCCGGAGCTCCAACGTTGAACGGTCCCTGCCGCCGGGTCGGGGGGATCGGCTAAAGGAGACTGGTATGAACATCGAATCCTTCACCGAGCGCGCCCGCGGCTTCATCCAGGCCGCGCAGACCGCAGCGCTCACCCGCGACCATCAGCAGGTCGTGCCCGAACATCTTCTGAAGGTCCTCGTCGACGATCCCGAGGGCATGGCGGCCGGCCTGATCGAGAAGGCGGGCGGCCGCGTCGCCGACGTGCGTCTTGCGGTGGACGGTGCCTTGAACGCACTTCCCAAAGTGTCCGGCGGCAATGCGCAGATGTACGTCTCGCAGCCCCTCGCCAAGGTGCTCGCGACGGCCGAGGAGATCGCCAAGAAGGCCGGCGACAGCTTCGTCACGGTGGAGCGGCTGCTGCTCGCGCTGTGCATCGAGAAATCTGCCAAGACCGCGCAGCTGCTGGAAAAGGCTGGCGTCACCGCCAACGGGCTGAACGCGGCGATCAACGAGATCCGCAAGGGCCGAACCGCGGACTCCGCGTCGGCCGAGCAGGCCTACGACGCGCTGAAGAAATACGCCCGCGATCTCACGGCCGACGCCCGCGACGGCAAGCTCGATCCGGTCATCGGCCGCGACGACGAGATCCGCCGCACGATCCAGGTTCTCTCGCGCCGCACCAAGAACAATCCCGTCCTCATCGGCGAGCCCGGCGTCGGCAAGACCGCCATCGCGGAAGGCCTGGCGCTGCGCATCGTCAACGGCGATGTGCCGGAATCGCTGCGCGACAAGCGCCTGATGGCGCTCGACATGGGCGCGCTGATCGCCGGCGCGAAGTATCGGGGCGAGTTCGAGGAGCGGCTGAAGGCCATTCTTTCCGAAGTCACCTCGGCGGCGGGACAGGTCATCCTCTTCATCGACGAGATGCACACGCTGGTCGGCGCGGGCAAGGCGGACGGGGCGATGGACGCCTCGAACCTCCTCAAACCCGCCCTGGCGCGCGGCGAGCTGCATTGCGTCGGCGCGACGACGCTCGACGAATACCGCAAGCATGTGGAGAAGGACCCCGCGCTCGCCCGGCGCTTCCAGCCCGTCTTCGTGTCGGAGCCCTCCGTCGAGGACACGATCTCGATCCTGCGCGGACTGAAGGAGAAGTACGAGCAGCACCATCAGGTCCGCATTTCGGACTCGGCCCTGGTGGCGGCTGCGACCCTGTCCAACCGCTACATCACCGACCGCTTCCTGCCGGACAAGGCGATCGACCTGATCGACGAGGGCGCGGCGCGGCTTCGCATGGCGGTGGACTCCAAGCCCGAGGCCCTGGACGAGGTCGACCGGCGCATTCTCCAGCTGAAGATCGAGCGCGAGGCGCTGAAGCGTGAAAACGACGATGCGTCGCGCTCGCGCCTGACGCGGCTCGAAGGCGAGCTCGCCAATCTGGAGGAGGAATCCGATCGCATCACGCAGGCCTGGCAGGCGGAGAAGTCGAAGCTCGGCCGCGCCGCGGACCTGAAGAAGCGGCTCGACGAGGCGCGCAACGAACTCGCCATCGCCCAGCGCAAGGGCGAATTCCAGCGCGCGGGCGAACTGGCCTATGGCGAGATCCCGGGCCTGGAGCGCGAGTTGAAGGAGGCGGAAGCCAAGGAGGAGGGTGGTTCGGCGACTATGGTCGAGGAGACCGTGACCCCCGATCATATCGCCCAGGTCGTGTCCCGCTGGACCGGCATTCCGATGGATCGGATGTTGGAGGGCGAGCGCGACAAGCTCCTGCGCATGGAGGATGCGATCGGCAAACGTGTGGTCGGCCAGGGCGAGGCGGTCCAGGCGGTCTCGCGCGCCGTCCGCCGCTCGCGCGCCGGTCTTCAGGATCCGAACCGTCCGATCGGCTCCTTCATCTTCCTCGGACCGACCGGCGTCGGCAAGACCGAACTGGCCAAGGCCTTGGCGGGCTTCCTCTTCGACGAGGAGACCGCGATGGTGCGGCTCGACATGTCGGAATTCATGGAAAAGCACTCCGTGTCTCGCTTGATCGGAGCACCTCCCGGCTATGTCGGCTACGAGGAGGGCGGCACGCTGACCGAGGCGGTTCGCCGCCGTCCCTACCAGGTCGTTCTGTTCGACGAGATCGAGAAGGCACATCCCGACGTCTTCAACATCCTCCTGCAGGTGCTCGACGACGGACGGTTGACGGACGGGCAGGGGCGCACGGTCGATTTCCGCAACACGCTGATCATCATGACGTCCAACATCGGCGCGGAATATCTGACCACGCTGACGGACGAGCAGGATGTCGATGTCGTGCGCCCGCAGGTCATGGATCTGCTGCGCGCCTCGTTCCGGCCGGAATTCCTGAACCGCGTCGACGAGACCATTCTCTTCCACCGTCTGCGTCGGTCGGAGATGGGTGCGATCGTGGACATCCAGATGAAGCGACTCGAAACCCTCCTGACCGAGCGCAAGATCGTGCTGGAACTCGACGAGAGCGCCAAGACCTGGCTCGCTCAGCGCGGCTACGATCCCGCCTATGGCGCGCGCCCCTTGAAGCGCGTCATCCAGCGCGAGGTGCAGGACCCGCTGGCCGAGAAGATCCTGCTCGGCGAGGTGCGCGACGAGTCCCGCGTCAAGATCACGGCCGGCAACGACCGGCTCATCTTCCACGTCGTCGGCTCCAAGGCCGACGCGGTCGGCGATCGCGTCGCGGCCTGATAGAGCCGGATCGGGCAACATGAAAAAGGGCGGCTCCGACGGGGCCGCCCTTTCTTCGTTCGATCTGCGAGCCGTTCAGATGACGGGCCGCACGCCGTAATAATCGTCGATGCCGCGTCCATAGGCCGGATCGTCCCAGGCCGAAGTCGAGGAGCGCGCATAGCTCGGCGCACCCTTCAGCTGCTCGATCGGGATGCCGACGACATAGCCGCCCTGGCGCTCGTCGTATTTCAGAGCGTCCCACGGCAGGGGATAGTGCTCCTCCCCAATTCCGAGAAAGCCGCCGAAGGAGAGGATCGCGTATTTGACGCGTCCGTCCCGCTTGCCGAGCACGACGTCGTCGATCGAGCCGAGCTTCTCGCCCTGCGTATCGTAGACGCTGGTGCCACTGACGCGGCTCGCCTCGATATTGTCGACCGATACCTCGGCGCCAGCCATTTCGTGTGTTCCAAGGGTGGAGGACATGGCCTTGATCTCCTTGTAGGATAAGGTCTGGATCTGATGACACAACGATGTCCGGAGCCGCCTGTTCCGATCGAGGGAACACGAGGGGGGCGCAATTCCGGCGCGACGATCGGGAGGACGGGCGACATGAGGATGGTGACGCTGCCGGATGGAACCGAGGTCTCGGCGCTCGGCCAGGGCACCTGGATGATGGCCGAGCGCCCGGCATCGCGGGGCGAGGAGATCGCCGCGCTTCGCGCCGGCCTCGACGCGGGCATGCGGCTGATCGACACCGCCGAGATCTATGCCGACGGCGCCTCGGAGACGCTGGTCGGCGAAGCGTTGGCCGGGCGGCGCGAGGAAGCCTATCTCGTTTCCAAAGTGGCGCCGTCGCATGCCAGCCGAACGGGAACGGTGAAGGCGTGCGAAGCCTCGCTGAAGCGACTCGGCACCGATCGGCTCGATCTGTACCTTCTTCACTGGCGGGGCCCCTATGCACTGGAGGAGACGGTGGAGGGCTTCGAACGTCTCGTGGAGGCCGGCAAGATCCGAGCCTGGGGCGTGTCGAATTTCGACACCGAGGACATGGAGGAGCTTCTCGCCTTGCCCGGCGGCGAGCGTTGCGCCACCAACCAGATCCTCTACAATCCGGACGAGCGCGGCACCGAATTCGATCTTTTGCCGTTTCTCTCCGATCGCGGCATCCCCGCCATGGCCTATTCGCCCGTCGGGCAGGGCGGTGCGCTCCTGCGCCATCCCGCTCTGGAGCGCATCGCGCGCCGCCATCATGCGACGCCGGCCCAGATCGCGCTCGCCTTCGCGCTCGAAGGCGACGAGATGATCGCGATTCCCAAGGCCGGCACCGTCGCCCATGTCCTGGAGAACGCCAAGGCCGTCGCCATCGAGCTGACGCAGCAGGATTGCCACGAGCTCGACGCGGCCTTTCCGCCGCCGCAGCGCAAGCAGCGCCTGTCGGTGATCTGACGGCGACCCCAAAATCCGTTCCGGTTTGCCGGTCGATGCTGTAGGTCCTCGAAACAGGGGCGCGAGGCGCCGGACGGGGTGCGGCGCGACGTGAAGAGCTTCGATGTCATGGTTCTCGGCGCGGGCGCCGCCGGCATGATGGCGGCGGCCGAGGCCGGCCGCAGGGGGCGAAGCGTTCTCGTCGTCGATCATGCACGCGCGGCCGGCGAGAAGATCCGCATTTCCGGCGGCGGTCGGTGCAATTTCACCAATACCGGGGCCAGCCCCAAGGAATTCCTGTCGGAAAACCCGGCCTTCTGCATTTCCGCTTTGAAGCGATATTCCGCGGCCGACTTCGTGGACCTCGTCGAGCGTCACGGCATCGCCTATCACGAGAAGACGCTCGGCCAGCTCTTCTGCGACGGCTCCTCCAAGGAGATCGTCGCGATGCTGCTGTCGGAAATGGCCGCTGCCGGTGCCGAACTGTCGCTGCAAACGCGCATCGAAGCGGTCGAGGGCGCGGACGGCGGCTTTCGCGTCGCCCTGTCGGGAGGGCGGGACGGCACCGTCGCCTGCCGGTCCCTCGTGATCGCGACCGGCGGCAAGTCGATCCCGAAAATGGGTGCGACCGGAATCGGCTACGACATCGCCCGCCAGTTCGGCCTTCGCCTCGTCGAGACGCGCCCGGCGCTCGTGCCGCTGACGCTCGATCCGAACAGTCTCGAGGCCCTGGCGCCGCTCGCCGGAATCGCGGTGGACGCGGAGGTCGCCAGCGGCAAGACCCGCTTCCCCGAGGCGCTTCTCTTCACCCATCGCGGCCTGTCCGGTCCCGCCATGCTGCAGATTTCCTCCTACTGGCGCGAAGGCGGCGAGATCGCGGTCCGCCTGCGGCCCGATGTCGATGTGATGGGCGTGTTGAAGACGGCGCGCGCTTCGAACGGCCGTCAGGCCGTTCAGACCGCCCTGACCGGCATTTTGCCGAAGCGTCTGGCGCAGACGGTGGCGGAGCGGGCGGCCGGCGCGGCTTCGGCCCGCACGCTCGCCGAACATTCCGACCGCCAGCTGGAAGCGGTCGTCGCCGCCGTCTCCGACTGGCGGTTCCGGCCGGCGGGTTCGGAAGGCTATCGCACGGCCGAGGTGACGCTGGGCGGCGTCGACACGCGCGATCTCGATGGCCGGACCCTCGAAGCCCGCTCCGTTCCCGGCCTCTACTTCATCGGCGAGGTCGTCGACGTCACCGGCTGGCTCGGCGGCTACAATTTTCAATGGGCCTGGTCGTCCGGCTGGTGCGCGGGGCAGGTGGCCTGACGCCGGGCAAAACCTCCGCCTTGCCCGAAGCTTGCAGGTGGGGGGACGCGAGAAGCCGACGACAGGTCCCGGCCATCTTCATGACGTGTTCATTCTACAATGGCTAACCATGCCGTCGTCCGGACAGCGCCCGCGCCCTGCCGAGGTTCGGGTCGGTGTCGGTCACGGCAGGAGCGGCGCCCCCGCGTGGAGTGAGTTGAGATGAAGTCAGCGATGGTCGCCCTTCTGGCCCTGTCCGGGCTCGGCACACCGAGCTTCGCGGCGGCGAACGCGCAGGATTCGATGGCACCGACGCCGGCTCCGGCCTCGGATGACCACCTGCGCCTCGCACAATTCTACGATCCGTCCGACGATCCCTTCTACGACGGGGCCGGACGCACGCAGACCTTCGTCGACGAATACGGCCGCACCGTCACGGTGGATGGCGAGGGGCGCATCATCTCCGTCGAGCGTCCGCGTCGCCGGTCGTTCGACGAACGCCGACGCCCGGCCGATCGGAACGGCGAGGTCGTCCTCGCCAATCCCGGTGAACCCGATGCCCTCATCCTGGAAGGTCCCGTCGGCGGCCGTCGCTCGGCCGATCCCTATGCCGACGGCCCGATCGAATCCGCGCCTCTTCCCGATCCGCTCTACGAGGACGGATTTTCCGCATCGGACCGGTCCGCGGCGCTTCCCGATGCAACCGATCCCGGCGGCCTTCCTGCCGATCGCGGCACCGCGCCGATCTTTCCCGGCGAGACGACGGCGCCCGAATCCGATCCCGCGCCCGCCATCGTCGGGCCCAAGGGCAAGAACGCCTCGATCCAGATCGCGGCCCTTCAGGTGCTGCTCGATCGCGCCGGCATCTCGCCGGGCGTCATCGACGGGCGCATGGGCTCCAACGTCAACAAGGCGGTGGCCGCCTACGAGGAGAAGTTCGGCACGCAGCTCGACGCGACCGACGCGCAATCGCTGGCCGAACAGCTCGACGAGTCCGGCGGCCCCGCGATCATGTCCTACGAGATCACCGAGAAGGATGTCGGCGGCCCCTATCTCGCGTCGGTTCCGGACGATTATGCGGAAAAGGCCAAGCTGCCGGCCATGTCCTACACCCGCGTGACGGAGATGCTCGGCGAGCGGTTCCACATGGACGAGGAGTATCTGAAGTCGATCAATCCCGGTGCCGACTTCAATCGGCCTGGCACCGTCATCAAGGTGATGAATGTCGGCGAGACCGTGAAGGAGCCGGTGGCACGGATCGTCGCGGACAAGGGGCGCGAGCAGGTCCGTGCCTACGATGCCGCCGGCCGGCTCGTCGCGGCCTATCCGTCCACGATCGGCTCCTCCGACACGCCTTCGCCGAGCGGCACGGTCCAGGTCAGCCGCATCGCCTTCGACCCGAACTACACCTACAATCCGAAGATCAACTTCACGCAAGGCTCCAACAAGTCGATTCTCACGATCCCGCCCGGCCCGAACGGCCCGGTCGGCACGATCTGGATCGCTCTGTCGAAGCCGACCTACGGCATTCATGGCACGCCGGAGCCCTCCAAGATCGGCAAGACCAACAGCCACGGCTGCGTCCGCCTCGCCAATTTCGACGCGCAGGAACTCGCCAAGCTCGTGAAGCCCGGCGTCACGGTCGAGTTTCTGGAATAGTTCGCATGGCCCCGCCGTTTCGCGGGAGCCGGCGTCGATCTCGAGCGTTCATGTCCCCGATGACGGTTCGGGAGTGCTCGATGACGATACGCTTGATGACGGCGATGGCCCTGATCCTCGCCAGCGGTGCCGCCTTTGCCGCGCCCGAGCCGCCGGACCTTTCGCAATTGGCCATCGACACGGCCGATCTCGCGGGCTGGGAGGCGCGACGCGCCGCTGCGGCCGAAGCCGAAGCGGCGGCCAAGGCGGATCTTCGCACCGAGGAGAAGGGCGAGGCGGGGAACGACGCCGATCTCGAAGCCACCGACGTTCCCGAGGCCCCCAATCCCGACCTCGCCGAGGCCGAGGCCAAGGCCAGCGAGAAGCAGGCCGAGAAGACCGAAGCCGAGAAGGCGGAGGAGCTTCCCGATCCGTTCCTCGTCCGCCTTCAGGTTCTCCTCGATCGCGCGCATGTGTCGCCTGGCGTCATCGACGGTCTCTCCGGCGGAAACACGGAGAAAGCGGTCCGCGCCTTCGAGGAAATGCGCGGCCTCCCAGTGGACGGGACGGTCGACGAGGCGGTCTGGACGGCGCTCTCGTCGGACGCTGGTCCGGCGGTGAAGCTGTACGAACTGACCGGGGACGACGTCGAAGGCCGCTACGTGGCGGACATACCGGCAGACTACGGCGAGATGGCCAAGCTCGACTGGCTCGGCTATCGCGGCGCTGCCGAGATGCTCGGCGAGCGCTTCCACATGGACGAGGATCTCCTGCGCGTCCTCAATCCCAATGCCGATTTCACCAAGATCGGCACGAAGATCCTCGTCGCCGACACGGGGTCCGATCCCGAGGCGAAGGTCGCCCGCATCGTCGTCGACAGGTCGAAGGGCGAGCTGATCGCCTATGACGAGGCCGACGCGATCGTTCTCATGGATCCCGCCACGATCGGCTCGGAGGATACGCCCTCGCCGAGCGGCACGATGAAGGTCAATGGCAGCGCGCCCGAGCCGACCTACCAGTACGACCCGTCCAAGAACTTCCAGCAGGGCGACAACACCCGGAAGCTGACCATCCCGGCGGGTCCGAACGGTCCTGTCGGCTCCATGTGGATCGATCTCTCCAAGCCGACCTACGGCATCCATGGAACGCCCGAGCCCTCGAAGATCGACAAGACCGCCAGCCACGGCTGCGTCCGCCTGACGAACTGGGATGCCGAAGCGCTGGCAAAGCTTGTTCAGCCCGGCAAGACCACCGTGGAGTTCAAGGGTTGAAGCGCGCCCTCGTCGGCGCGGCGGGGGCTCTGGCGCTCCTTTCGCATATCGCTGCCGCGCAGGATGTCCTGCCGTGGAAGGATGCCAATCCACTGGAGCGCGCGGAACCTCGGCAGCGTGAGCGCAGAGCCCAGGCGGCACCGCCCGAGAAGCCGGTGGAGGGCGCGCAAGCGCCCGCCGCGACCTCCGATGTTCCCTTGCCCGAAGCGAGGCCGGACGCCGGACCGACGCCGCCCGAGGCGGCCGAGGCGGCAGGCCCGGCGTCCGGTGGAACGCCCGCCAAGCCGGAGGAGCGCCCCGAAAACCCGGCGGCGGATCCGGTGCCGGGCGAAGCGCCCGCTCCCGCCGACGCGCCCGCGGACCCCACGGCGGCGGCCGACCTTCCCGTAACGGACATTCCGGTGCCGGACGAGCGTCCGCAGCCGACGCCCGGGGAAACGGGCGCGTCCGATGCGCCGGACCGTGTCGTCGCTCCGCCGTCCGCAGGAGACGGATCTGTTGCGGAACCGGTCCAGCCGGCGGCCGGGGAGGGGGCGACGCCCTCGCAGGACGCGCCGAATGCGCCGGAGAAGCTGAAGGCGCGCGAACCCTCGGTGACGCCCGCGGCCACCGTCGAGGCCGCCGCGGCCGTCGAGGATTCGGTCGCCTGCGAAGCCGAGCTGAAAGCACGTGGTGCCGATTTCACGGTGGAGGAGACGATCAGCGAGGGCGCGTGCGGCGTGCTTCGGCCGCTCGCGTTGAAGCGACTTTCGTCGGGAATCGAGGTTTCCCCGAAGACGCAGATGCTCTGCCGCACGGCGCTCGCTCTCGACACGTGGATGACGAAAAGCGTGGTCCCCGCCGCCAAGGCCGACAGTCCGGGCGACCGGCTGACCGAGTTCCGCCATGCCTCGACCTATGTCTGCCGGCCCCGCGCCAGCGAAAGCGGCATTTCCGAGCATGCCAGGGGAAGCGCCATCGACATCGGCAGCTTCGTCTTCGCCAGTGGTCGCGAGATCTCCATCGCGACCAAGGACGCGGGAAGCGCGGACGCACGCTTTCTCGGTGCGGTGCGGACCGGCGCCTGCGGGCCCTTCAAGACGGTGCTCGGCCCTGGCACCGACTCGGACCATGACACGCATTTCCATCTCGACATCGCCGCCCGCAGCAACGACGCGACCTACTGCAAGTGACGCCCCGCCTCCGCGGAACGCAATGAGAGCCCAGCCAAGGTGAGGGAACGCGACCGGAGCGAGCAAACGACGGGCGTCAGCGCGAGGCGACGTGCGCCGCGTCGGCCCGCTCCTTCAGGAGTTCGTCGATCCGGTCCCGCTCCCGCTTGAAGACCTCGAGCTCCTCCCCGTCCAGAGCCTTGCCCGAGGGAAGGCGGATGCGCATCGGGTCGACCTTCTGCCCGTTGACGCTGACCTCGTAGTGGAGGTGATTGCCCGTGGAGAGGCCGGTCGAGCCGACATAGCCGATGACCTGTCCTTGCCGGACGGTGGCGCCTTTGACGACGCCCTTGGCGATGCCGCTCTGGTGCGAATAGGAGGTTTCGTAACCATTGGCATGTCGAAGCAGCGTCTGGCGACCGTAACCGCTGGTCCAGCCGGCTTCCTCCACGGTGCCCGATCCCGCTGCGAGGATCGGCGTGCCGCTCGGCGCCGCCCAGTCGACGCCCCAATGCGGCCGGGAGTAGCCGAGAACGGGATGTCGGCGCGTGCCGAAGGGTGAGGTGAACCGTCCGTTGGGAACCGGCGAGCGCAGCAGGAACTGCCGGGAGCTGCGGCCTTCCTCGTCGTAATAGTCGGACCGGTCGTCCTTGGCCCCTCGGAACCGATAGTAGCGCTTCGATACATTGCCGAAGCGCGCCTCGACATAGAGGATTTCCGACGCGTCCGTCGCCGCCGTCTGCCCTTCTTCCAGGGAGTAGAAGACCGTCAATCGATCGCTCGGCGACAGTCGCGACTGATAGTCGACCTCCGAGGCCAGCATGTGGATGAGCTGTCCGCAGAGCCGTTCGTTCAATCCGTAGGCGAGGGCGGCCTGATAGATCCCGTCGTAGGCGGTCGGCATGTCGGCGCGGCGCGGTGTTTCCGTCGCGCTCTCGTCGAAGGCTTCGTTGACGGCGGCGCTCTTGGTCGGCTCCGATGCCGGTTCGAACCGACCGTCGTCGGTCTCCGCGACGGTCAGGATATGCTGGACGCCGCGATAGACCGACAGGCGCACGACGCGCGAGGTGTCCCCGTTCATCGCCGCGCCGACGCGGATCACGTTGCCGGAGTCGAGCACCTTGGTGCCGAGGAGATCGGTCAGCCGCTGAGCGGCGTTCAGCGCATCGACGCCCTGGTACCCGCTGTCCGCCAGCGCGCCGGTGATCGGCTTGGTCTCGCGGAACGGGATGATCTCCTCCTGGTATCGTATCCCTTCGCTGTCGGGCATCGAGATCGAGACATTCTCCTCAATGACGCGAAAGGCCGAACCGGGTTCGTAGGCGGCGGCATCCGAGCTTTCGGAAAACCGCGAGGGATCGACGGGTTCAAGCGAGGCGACTTGGATCGGCTCGTCGGAGAGGTTCGGCGCGGCGGCATGGACCATCCGCTCGATCTCGTCGTCGCCGGCCTCGTTCGGCTCGAAGAACGTCTGCGTCCCGGCCGGATCAAACGTGAAGGGCTCCACCTTCAGACTGATCTGGCTTTCCACCCTCGCCCCGTAGATCTGGGCCGCCTCCGTGCCGTCCGCCCCATCGTCCTCCGCCTCGCCCTCCGAGAAGACCTTCAAAGCGTTGAAGGCGGGATAGCTGACATTGGAGGGATGGCGTGCTGCGAGCGCCATGCTCACATAGGCGAAGGGGAGGGTGCGGATGACCTCGCGATCTCCCTCGCGCGTCATGGTGGAGAGCTCGATCGTCTGCCGGCTGCGCGTGATGGGAACCGCCGTCGCATAGACACGGGTCCCCTTCTCGGACACGTCCTCGATCGGCGCCGGTCCGGTCGCCGCCGCGGCGGGCGTCACGAGGTTGCGATGCCCGTCGAGCGCGCCCGAGAGAGCGATGCCCATCAGCGCGCTCGAGGTGAGGCCCGTCAAAAGCGTGCCCGCCAGCCAGCGGGCCGAGACCTGCCGCCGATCCGGACGACGCCGACGGTCCGCGACGATCGCCGGCTCGTTCCCGAGTTCGGGTTTGAAGGGGACCTTGTAGCGCATGCACGTCCTTGTTCGTCTCCCGCGCGCCTTCGGCGCATTTCGTGTCGAAATCGCGACGGGAGCCGTGGAGTGTCGGGCAAAGCCGACGACGTCGGGCGATTAACCCGCCGGAAGGGGATGAAGTCAACGAACACCCCGCGGCATCCACATGCCATGCACCGTTCGGCGGCAGATGCCGAGGGCGTCATGATCCATCGGGTGAGGACGCTTAGGGAGAGGCAGCCCCGGACGGTCAGAGACGGCGGCCACGGGGAGGAGACGCCGGATCCGAACCGTCGCCTGCACGCCATTGTTGGCGTGCTCACCGCCAACACGGCCGTAGAATCCAGCTAAGTCGTTGCGAAGGCTGCCACATGACGGATCTGCGAAGTTTTTGCGAAAAAGGTCGTTGACAGTCCGGGAACCCATCGCCTATATCACGGCCATCGAAGACAGCGGCGGCGCCGCAGCCGGCGGAGACGCCGGAGGGAACTGAGCCTGAACCGAAGCGTTCTGGTTCGGTTCGAATTGGCGCCTCTGTAGTCTGGTGTTTCCAAGAGTAACACAGTGTGTGTCTTGGGTTTGATGATCGGTTCAATGCCGCTTCATCAGAACGTCGAACCTCGTTCGCCGTGTTTTTTGACAATTGCAGAGATGAGAAGAAAGAGAGACGTGGGCGGCGGTTAGCTTCTTACGGGGTCTTGGGGGTCGCTTCCTTGGTGGCTT
>NZ_LMQT01000022.1 GCF_001424685.1 Aureimonas sp. Leaf454 | reverse complement strand
GATATCTCTCACATCTCAACACACCACCACAAACCAAACTCCAACATAACCCGGTCGCCGAAAGGTCGCCGGGCGTTTGGCGTTCGAAATGCGAAACGCCGAAAAACACGCAAAGCACAAGAAGAAAAAGACGGTGTCCAAAGGCGGCGTCAGGCCGGACTCATCCCCTCCGGGGAAGGCGTCGCCATCGCGGCGCCGGCGAGATCGTTCTCAGGCCATCTTAGATCCCCTCCGTCCCCGCTGAAGCCCGCATCATCACGCGACCCGAACGCGTGATCATCCGGAGGATCAGCCCGTCGCAGCGGTTCTTCCGCTTCCGCCGCGGAATCCGGCGGGCCGTGTTCCGATCCTTGGCAGGCGGAAGGATGATCAGGCCTTAGATTCGGGCGCCCACCACCGACGGGAACCATGGCGATCTCCACGTCGGACGTGGGCGCAAAGACCGCGATCATGTCCGCGATATCCCGTGACGCTCACCCTCTTGGTCGAGGGCGCATCCACCTTGAGGCCTCTGGACGGCTTGATAAGCCTGAAAGCGTTCTGGGATGCCGCACTCCCACATCACACAATGCCCTCGTCGGAGCGCCTCCGCGCCGCAAGGCGTTGCTGCCGTCCACAATGGCCGACGCCGCTCACGCTCAGGCCGATGCCGGGTCGCCGCCCATCGTTCGGCAAGGCGATTCAACGGTATAAGACGGAGCTGCGCGCGAACGCGTCCCGGCGGCAGACACCAGAACGGGCGTCGCTGGTCACAGCCAGACGTCGAACGACCACAGCTTCAACGAAAACGCGTGCCGGATCGAAAGGTCCGACGCGCGTCGTCAGTGTCGACACAGGCTCCCGCATCACGCCGTCGCGCCTGCGCCTTCCGCGTGCGCAAGAGACTCATCGCGACCCGAAACCGGACCCGCAAGGCCATTCAGGGCCGTTCTTCTGAACGAGCGAAGGTGAGGTGTCCCTTGATCGGAACAGAGACGGGGGGAGGTTCGTCGGCAGATCGTCAGCTGCGAGCCGGGACGATCGTGATCAGGGCGTCGAGCGGATAAATGGACTCGTAGAGCACGCCGTCTCCGGGTGCGAAGGCGATGACGGTGCCGCCGCCGCGGTCGGCCAGGATGAGCGTTCCGTCAGCCGCCGCTCGCCAGAAGGCGACACGGGACAGAGCGGGGGACTGCCGGCAGTCTTCGCCGAGGGGTGCTTCCACGAAGGTCGCCGTGGCGGGGGCTGCTCGCTCCGTCCTGCAGACCTTTCCACTGCGAAGGTCGATGAGGCGCATGGCCTCCGAGCCTCCTGCAGTCCCGATGCCGCCGGTCTCGATCGGATCGATGTCGACGGGATCCATCGTGAAAAGGCCCGCGGCTTGGGCTCGGTCGGTCCAAGGGCTACCCTGGACGTTGGCGGCGAAGAGCGTTCCGACAAAGCCGGTGGCGAGAGCGATGGCGGCAAAGCGCATGGCGTCGACCTTCCCTGAGACTGCAAACCAAAGGATAGGCTAGGCAGCGAAGGTTGACCGAAGCTGATCTCGGGGTCGTCGGGCCCGTCGATCATCGAACCCATCGGCAGCCGATTCGAGCAGGCGGCTGCCAGCGGACGTTGCGGCCAGGTCGAACCCAGGCGAAATAGGTCTGGGCCTCTCGACCCGTTCCGGGCTCGACGTGCGGCAGGTCCCGATGCCGCCATGTCACCTGCGGTGGCGAGACCTCGAGGTTGCGTCGCCCGTTCAGGATAGGGGAGGCAGCGTGTCGATCGACAGGCCACAGGATTGTCGGATCTTCAATTGCGGCGTGATCAGTTCGACTGTCCCCTCCGCCGGAGCGCCGGCCAGGCGCTTGAGAAGCGAGTCCGCGGCGCGACGGCCGACCTCGCTTTGTCCGTTCGCAACGGTCGTCAGAGGCGGCATCGCGATGACGGCTTCGTCGATGTCGTCGTAGCCGGTCACCGCGACATCGATGCCGGGCCGAAGGGCCGCTCGGCTCAGGCCATACATGAAGCCGAGCGCGACGAGATCGGAGAAGCAGGCGACCGCCGTGGGGCGCTCGGGCAATGCCAGGAAGTCTCGGGCCGCGTCGAAGCCGGAATGGCGGGTCCGCGGGCCGGCGATCCGCCATTCGGGACGGGGTTCGATGCCGGCCTCCAGCATGGCTCTGCGGTAACCGGCGGCGCGATCGCGCCCCGTCGAGGTCATCTCGGTGCCGCCGACCATCGCGATCTCGCGATGTCCGAGCGACAGAAGGTGGCGGACGGCGAGCGACATGCCGTAGGCGTCGTCGCCCCGAAAGCTCGCGACCCCCGAGCCCTCGACGGTGCGCGCGATCAGCGTCACCGGAAGATCGTTGTCCTCGGCAAGGCGGATGTCGCTGGCGGGCGTGCCGATCGCGGGAGACATGATGAGCCCGTCGGCCCCCAGCTGCAGCATCGTGTCGACGAAGGAGCGTTGCTTGTTCAGATCGTCGTAGTGATTGCACAGAACGAAGGTCTGGCGATGCCGATCCAGCTCATCCTCGATGGACTTCAGGATCTCGCCGAAGAACGGGTTCATGATGTCGTGAACGCAAACACCCACGATCCCGGAACGCGACGTGCGCAGGCTCGCGGCGCGTCGATTGTAGATGTAACCCGACGTCCGCGCCTGCTCCTTGATCCGCTCGCGCGTCACTTCGGCGACGAGGGGACTGTCGCGCAGCGCCAGAGACACCGTTGCGGTGGACAGGCCCAGCGCCTCGGCGATCGTGGAAAGCTTGACCTTCTGCCCCATGGTTCAGGCGCTCTCGATCACAGCGTGACGGTCGCGGAAGGGCCGGTGCACGGCCCGATCGGCGTGGTGGAACGGGGCATGGAAGGGAATCGTCTGCAAGCGTTTCATGCCGTTTCTTCGAGAGCGTCGCCATCGTCGATCGCGGCACTGAGATTTCGCTCCACGCGTTGAAGCAGCTTTCGCAGCGTCTTGCGCTCTTTATCGGACAGGCCCTTCAGGGCCTCGCGCTCGACGGCCTTCTGCGCGGCCCGCACCTCCTGAAGAAGAGCCTGTCCCTTTTCCGTCAAAAAGGCATGGCTCTGGCGCGCGTCGGTCGCCGAAGCGCGCTTTTCCAGAATGCCCTGCAGGACGAGGCGCGACACCGTCTTGGTGATCGTCGGAGGCCGAACGGACAGGCGGGTCGCGAGGTCGCGAAGCGAGAGGCCGTCGTCGGCGCCGAGGGCGAGGAGAACGGCGTCCTGGCCGGGATAGACGTCGATCGCAGCGAGATGGCTCGACAAGGCTGTTCGACCCGCGCGCGCGGAGAGGACGAGCTGGTTCATCGTCGATCGCTTGCGCTTGCGTTCCGTCATGGGGTTCCGAGCCGTCTCGTGCGCGCCAAGATGAAGAAGAGGCCTTGCATTGTCCACCCGAGCGGTCGACCTCTGGCGGGGACAAGGCCTCATCCCGGCCGAATTCCCGTGACGTGACGGTGGAGGAGAGACATGAGGCGCCGTTTCGAGGACTGGACGACGGTTGAACTCGGCGAAGCCCGCTTCGATCTCGAGCGCTTCGTCGTCCTTCTTCCCGTTGCCGCCGTCGAGCAGCACGGGCCCCATCTTCCCCTCGGGACCGACGCGATGATCGCGGACGGCATGATCGAGACGCTTCTGGGCGTGCTCGACGAGACCCGCCGAGTGGTCGTGGTCGAACCGCTTCGCCTCGGAGCCTCGCTCGAACACGCGGATTTCCCCGGCACCCTGGATCTCGGCTTCGCCTTGACGCAGGAGACGATTGTGCAGGCGGGGCGGGGGCTTCACGCCGCGGGGTTTCGGCGGATCGCGATCGTGAGTTCGCACGGCGGGAACACGCCGTCGATCGATTCGGGCGCCCTCGTGCTGCGCCGCACGCTCGGCCTCCTCGTCGCAACGGGAAGCTGGATGCGCTTCGGCGTTCCCGATGGAGTCCTGCCGCGCGAAGAACTGGCGCACGGCATCCATGGCGGCGCCGTCGAAACCGCCCTCATGCTGCACTTCCGGCCGGATCTCGTGCGCACCGATCGCATCGGGCACGCCGTCTCCCTGCAGGCGAAGCTGGAGGCGCGGCATGCGCATCTGCGCGCACACGGTCGCCTCGGCTTCGGTTGGATGGCGCGGGATCTCAACGCCTCTGGCGTCGTCGGCGATGCGAGGCTCGCGACCGCTGACATGGGTCGCGCGATCGCGCGACACCAGGCGGAGGGATGCGCGGCCTTTCTCGGCGACATCGAAGGGTTCGATCTCTCCGACCTCGCATGAGCCTTCCCACCGAGAGGCGCGTGCATTTCCCCGCCGCCGCGCCTATATCCGGCCGACCATCAAGGAGGCAGACATGTCCCAGACGTCCCCCGCTGCGGATGCCCAGATCCCCGTCACCGTCCTCACCGGCTATCTCGGCGCCGGCAAGACGACGCTCCTCAACCGGATCCTCACCGAGAACCACGGCAAGCGCTATGCGGTCATCGTGAACGAGTTCGGCGAGATCGGCATCGACAACGATCTCATCGTGGAATCCGACGAGGAGATCTACGAGATGAACAATGGCTGCGTCTGCTGCACGGTGCGCGGCGACCTCGTGCGCGTCGTGGAAGGACTGACCAAGCGTCCGGGCCGTTTCGACGCGATCATCGTGGAGACGACCGGTCTCGCCGATCCCGTGCCGGTCGCGCAGACCTTCTTCATGGACGAGGACGTGCGCGCCAAGACGCGGCTCGACGCCGTCGTCGCGCTGGTCGATGCCAAGCACCTGCCGCTGCGGCTGAAGGATTCACGCGAGGCCGAGGACCAGATCGCCTTCGCCGACGTGATCGTCCTCAACAAAACCGATCTCGTGACCCCGGAGGAACTGGCCAAGGTCGAGGCGACGGTGCGGGCCATCAACCCGACCGCCCGCATTCACCGCACGACGCGAGCGGGCGTCGATATCGCCCAGGTGCTCGACCAGGGTGCCTTCGACCTCACCCGCGTCCTGGACAACGATCCGGACTTCCTGGATGAGGCTCGGCATGCGCATGACGATCACGTCTGCGGTCCCGACTGCGATCACGACCATCATCACGATCACGCCCACCATGCCCACGAGGGGCACGATCATTCCGGTCATGATCATCACGACCATGGCCATCAAGGGCACGACCACCACGGGCACGGTCACGACCATCACGGGCACGACGCGGCCTCACCGATCCACGACGTGACCGTCGTCTCGGTCTCGCTGCGCGGCGGGGAGATGGACCAGCGCCGCTTCTTTCCCTGGATCCAGACGCTGACGCAGGAACAGGGGCCGAAGATCCTCCGCCTGAAGGGCATCATCGCCTTCGAAGGCGACGACGACCGTTACGTCGTGCAGGGCGTCCACATGATCGTCGAAGGCGATCACCAGCGGCCCTGGCGCGAGGGCGAGAAGCGCGAGAGCCGGCTGGTCTTCATCGGACGCGATCTCGACGCCGCGGCCTTGAAGGCGGAGTTCGAGGCCTGCGCGGCCAAGGAGCGCCAGAAGGCCGACGCCTGATGCCATCCATCGCATCCTACGACTTCGGCGCCTTCGTCGAGACGGCCGGCTTTCTTCAGGACGAGCCGGTCTTCGCTCTCGTCGACGGCACCGTCCGCTTTCCCGCGGGCGGCGAGCGCGTGACGACCGCCCACGAGGGCGGTCTGATCACCGCCCGGTTCGACCCGGCCAAGGGCCGCCTTCTCACCGGCGGCGAGGACGGGCGCGTCGTGGCCGTTGCGGCCGACGGAAGCGCGAGCGAGCTCGCCTCGATCGGTCGGCGCTGGATCGCCGCCGTCGCGGCGGGACCGAACGGCGCCATCGGCTTCTCCGCCGGGCGCACGGCCTATGTCCAGCCGGCCGGGGGCGCCTTGAAGGCGTTCGCCCATCCGCGCTCCGTCGAGGATATTGCCTTCGCCCCGAAGGGGCTGCGCATCGCGACCGCGCGCTATGACGGGGCATCGCTCTATTTCGCGGGAACCGACAGTCCGCCGTCCCAGCTGGAATGGAAGGGCGCCCATATCGGCATCGCCTTCTCGCCGGACGGCCGATTCCTCGTCACGCGCATGCAGGAGAATGCCCTGCACGGATGGCGCGTCGAGGACGGCAAGCACATGAAGATGACGGGCTATCCGGCCAAGGTGAAATCCTGGTCCTGGTCGGCCAAGGGCAAGTTCCTCGCCACGTCCGGCGCACCCGCCGCGATCCTCTGGCCGTTCTCGGCCAAGGATGGCCCGATGGGCAAGGCGCCCCTCGAGCTCGGCACGCGCGGCAATTCCATGGTGACGTCCGTTGCCTGCCATCCCGCCGAGGACATGGTGGCGATCGGCTATGTCGACGGCATGATCCTGGCCGTGCGTTTCTCGGACGCGCGCGAAGCGCTGTTGCGCCGCAGCGGAAAGGGCGCGATCTCCGCGCTGGGCTGGGACAAGGCCGGAGGGCGCCTGGCCTTCGGTTCCGACGAAGGGGATGGCGGCGTCATCGACATCGCGGGCTGAACCCGATTCCGTCCCCTGGCAGCCGGCGGCCCGGCATCAGCCGACCACCGGTTCGCCCCCGTCGCCATCCTCGTGAAGCGGTGCGTCGATGCGGCAGACGACGCCCTCTGGACGATAATCGATCTCGACCTCGCCGCCGAATTCGAGCGCGAGCGATTGCTGGATGAGGCGCGAGCCGAAGCCGCGCGAACTCGGCTCCTCCACCCGCGGCCCGCCGCTCTCCCGCCATTCGAAGACGAGGCGGGCTTCGTCGCCGCCTTCGATGCGCCAGCGGATCGCGACCTTGCCCTCCTCGCCGGACAGAGCGCCGTACTTGGCGGCATTGGTGGCGAGCTCGTGCAGCGCCAGCGCCAGCGCGAGGCTCTGCTTGGCGTTCAAGCGGATGTCCGGACCGGACCAGCTGAAGCGTTCGCCGTCTTTCGTGCGGTGGCTCTCCAGAGACTGCGAAACGATCGCTCCGATCGGGGCGCTCGTCCAGGACGTCTGCGTCAGGATATCGTGGGCATGGCTGAGGGCGATCAATCGCGCGCTGAAGGCCGCAAGGCCCTCCTGAACGTTCGGCGCGCGCCGCAAGGTCTGGTTGGCGAGGGCGTTGACCATCGCGAGCGTGTTTTTCACGCGGTGCTGCAGCTCTCGCGTCAGGAGCAGCTGGCGCTCCTCGGCCTGCTTTTCCTCCGTCACGTCCCGCACCGCGCCGACGAAGCGGATGGTCTTGCCCTCGCGCACGACGGTCTGGCCGCTCGCATGGACGTGCCGGATCTTTCCGTCCTCGCGGCCGATGGTGCGGTAGACGGATTCGAAGTTGCCCGTGCTCTCGGGATCGAGAACCACCGCCACCTCGGCCGTCACGCGCTCCCGGTCATCGGGATGGAGACCCGGCAGGAAGACGGTCTCGTAATCGACGCGCGCGTCGCTGGCGAGCCCGAAGCAGGCCTTGCAACGCTCGTCCCACAGAAGCTCGCCGGTGGCCAGATCGAAGTCGAAGCTCCCGATCTCGGCCGCCTCGTGCGCGAGGCGAAGACGCGTCTCGGCCTCGACGAGAGCCGTCTGCGTGCGCCGGCGCTCGCTGAAGCTCCAGGCGCGGTTGAGGACTTCGCGGATGAAGGCGACGTCGTCCTCGGCCCAGTGGCGCGTGTGACGGTCGTGCAGGAAGAGAAGCACGCGGATGCGGCCGTTCTCGACCACCGTGACATGGGCGGCGGACGAGACGCCGAAGCCGAGAAACGCCTCGGCGCCCTCGGCCGTCGCCGGATGCGCCGTGACGTCCTCCACCAGAACCGTGCCCGTGCGCAGGGCCGGCACGAAGCCCGGGCCGAACTGTGCGAGGTCGAAGCTGCGCGGCATCGGCTCGCAGCCCTCTCGCGTCCAGGCGCTGGCGGTGAACGCCGTTTCCTCGCCGGTATCGATGCGGGCATAGCCGACGCGATCGAGTTCCAGCGTTTCGCCGAGAATCTCGAGCGCCCGCATCTTGTAGTCGGCGGGTCCGGCGCCGGACAGGAGGTCGTCGCCGATCTGGAGGAGGGCGGCCTGCCGGGCGGCCCGTCGGCGTTCCCCCGTGATGTCGACGATCGCGCCGGGGAACCGCTCCGGCTTCCCCTCGGCGCCCAGGAAGCAGCGGCCGCGCGCGCGCACCCAATGCAGGTCGCCCTTGATGTCGATGGTGCGATACTCGGACGAATAGGGCTCGCCGGTCGTCAGCGCCGCTTCGATCTCGGCCTGCACGCGGGCGAGATCGTCGGGATGGATGCCGGCCGAATAGAGGCCGAGGGGCGCTCCGGCCGCCGCCCGTTCCGCGTCGACGCCGTAAAGGTCGGCGAAGCGCTGGTCGGCATAGACGAGATCGCCGACGACATCCCAGTCCCACGTACCGACCAGGGCCGAGGCATCGAGGGCGAACTGCAAGCGCTCGCGGCTCGTCTCGATCTCGCGGCGGTGGGCCTCTTCGATGGTCTTGTCGCGCAGGATCTTGAGATAGCCGATCGGGCGATCCGCCTCGTCCGACAGCGGCATCATCTGCCCGCTCGCGAAGAAGCGGCTGCCGTCGGCCTTGATGTGCCAGCGGTCGTCATGCGCCTTGCCGAGCGTAAGGGCGAAGCGCATCTCGCGCTCGTGGATGCCGGCCTCGATATCCTCCGGCGTGAAGATCGACGACAGCGCGCGCCCGATCATCTGTCGGGCCGACCAGCCGAAGATCGACTCCGCCGCCTCGTTCCAGTCGGTGATGATGCCGTCGGGACCGGCGGCGATGATGGCATGGTCGACGGCGCTCTCGACGATCCGGCGATAGCGCCGTTCGTCGGTCGACGGCGCGCGAGCGGGAGGGGCGGGCTGCTCAGCGCCCAAGGCGGCGAGGCGCACCCGCAGATCGGCGTTCTCCGATCGAAGAGCCGCCGTCTCGTCCTGATCCGCAAATCCCATTCGTCGCATGTCCGCAGCGTCTTGGCCCGCGGCATGCCGCCGGCCGAACAATCCCCCGTGATCCATGGACACGAGGAAGGAGGGGAGCACAAGCACCGCACGGGCCGGAAAGCGGCAGCAGTCGGCCCGTGGGGAAGAAACGTGCTGGCGTGTCAGAAGCTTGCAACGCTCGCAGCATGGCCGGGCGCGCGCGGACGCCGTCCGCCGGTTGCCGAAGCGCGCCGTCCGGTCGGCCGGATCAGTCCGGCCGCGCCGCTTAGTGCGCCTGGGTCGAGTTCCAATCCGAGCAGTCGATGCCGCTCGAAGGGGCCCGGCATGACGAGGGCCGCCGCGCGTTCGGCCGAGAAGCCGAAGCGCTCGTAGAAGCCGGGATCGCCGACGAGAACGATCGCGCGATGGCCTCGAAACTGCGCCTCCGCGATGGCGCGCCGCATCAGAGCCGAACCGATGCCGGCGCGGGGCACGGCAGGATCGACCGCCAGCGGTCCGAGCAGCAGGGCCGGCGCGCCGTCGTCGCCGGCGGCCACGTTCCAGAGCCGGACCGTGCCGACGAGCGTGTCCGCCTCGTCGCGCGCGGCGAGCGAGAGACCTTCGGCGGGAAGACGGCCCCGCCGCAACGCCTCCGACGCCTTGCGGCGACGGCCGGGGCCCATGGCGCGGTCGAGCAGGGCCTCGCGCGCCGATGCCTCGTGCGACGCCTCCGCGCCGAGCGTGACGAGGGGAGCCAGGGCACGAACCAGCGGAGGGAAGGCGAGCGGCGCGGAAATGGCGAGAGCGGACATGGAAGCGGACCTGACCCCGGCAAGAGCACCGCCGGTTTCCTCATGGAAAACGGGCTGGACGCTCGAACTCTGAGAACCCTCGGCATCGCGCGAGTCCGCCATGGGCGAACGAACGCGAGCCTGGACGGGAAGCGGGAATGCGCGCCGGTTGGAAAGGCTCCGGCGCGCGGGGATCGAACCCCGGCGACGGAGCGCCGGGGGTCAGATGACGTAGGCTCGCAGCGGCTCGAAGCCGTTGAAGGCGACGGCCGAATAGGTCGTCGTATAGGCGCCGGTTCCCTCGATCAGAACCTCGTCGCCGATCGTCAGCGTGATCGGAAGCGGATAGGGCTTCTTCTCGTAGAGGACGTCGGCGCTGTCGCAGGTCGGACCGGCGAGGACGCAGGGCTCCATCGCGTCGCCGTCGCGCGGCGTCGTGATCGGGTAGCGGATCGCCTCGTCCATCGTCTCGGCGAGACCGCCGAACTTGCCGATGTCGAGGAAGATCCAGCGGTTCTCGTCGCTCGCGGACTTGCGGGACACGAGAACCACCTCGGCCTTGATCACGCCGGCATTGCCGACCATGCCGCGGCCGGGCTCGATGATCGTCTCCGGCATGTGATTGCCGAAATGGCGCACGAGGCTCCCGTGGATCGAGCGGCCATAGGCCTCCGCCGTCGGGATGTCCTTGAGATAGCGGGTCGGGAAGCCGCCGCCCATGTTGACCAGCGTCAGGACGATGCCCTTCTCGGCCAGCGCCTGGAAGACGAAGCTCGCATCCGCGATGGCGGCATCCCAGGCATTGGTGTCGCACTGCTGCGAGCCGACGTGGAACGACACGCCCGTGGCGACGAGACCGAGGGACTGCGCATAGACCAGGACGTCGATCGCCATGGCCGGCACGCAGCCGAACTTGCGCGAGAGCGGCCATTCCGCGCCTTCGCCATTGGTGAGGACGCGGCAGAAGACGCGGGCGCCGGGCGCGGCGCGGGCGACCTTCTCGACCTCTTCCACGCTGTCGACGGCGAACAGCGACACGCCGAGATCGTGGGCGCGCGCCACGTCGCGCTCCTTCTTGATCGTGTTGCCGTAGGAGATGCGGTCGCAGGTCGCGCCGGCATCCATCGCCATCTCGATTTCGGCGACGGACGCGCAGTCGAAATTGGAACCGAGCGCGGACAGGAGACGCAGGATCTCGGGCGCCGGATTGGCTTTCACGGCATAGTAGATCGACGAATCCGGCAAGGCCTTGCGGAACGCGCCGAAGTTCTCCTCGACGACGTCGAGATCCACGACGAGGCAGGGGCCGGCCGGGCGGCGGGTGGCGAGGAAGTCGATGATACGCTGCGTTGCCATCGGGGTTATCCCATGAATCCAAGGTGGGCATGAACGGACGCCGGCGATTCCGCACGAGCCGGTCACGGCAGGATGCAGATCCGCGGCAGGCCGCGACGTTGAGAGAACCCATGGCGTGACGCGCACGCATGAGGTTCCGATATGTCTGCCTTGGCTTGGAGGGCTTGAACCCGCCGCACTTAGGGCAATGAGGGTGTGCCTCTTCAGAATTCCCGGATGTGGAGACCGGGAGAGACCAGAAAGGCCCGCACCGTCGTTGCTTTAAGGCGTCCTCGACTTCGCTGGCTGCGAAACCGACTGGAGGCTCTCTCCAGGACCGTCCCGATGACCTCGCATTTGAGGATCGGGGGACGCCCACAGGCTCGTGCGACTTTGGGCAACCGCGATGTATGAGCGGCGCGTGTCATACGCAAGGAAAAATTTTGGTCCCGGGCCAATTCCCGCGGGCGAATTTGCGCTGCGTGACAGTGTGTCGATTTTCGGCAACAAAGCACAAGCTTCGCGCCAGCCTCGCCGCGACGGAGAGACGGCGGGACCCAGGCGACAGGGACGGACCGGCATGGATACGCTGACTCGCATGCGCGCTTTCATAGCGGTCATCGAGAACGAAGGATTCTCGGCGGCGGCGCGCAAGACCGGCCGCTCCAAGGCGCTCCTTTCCAAATATGTCCGCGAGTTGGAGGACGAGCTCGGCGTCCTCCTCATCAACCGCACCACGCGCCAGATCGCCCTTACCGGGGCCGGCGAGGTCTACCTGTCCCGGGCCTCGGCGATCCTGGCCGATCTCGAGAACCTCAACGAGGAGGCGCGAGAGGCGACGGGCGAGGCGAAGGGACGCATTCGCATCTCGGCCGCGCGCACCTTCGGCGATGCCGAATTCGGCCGCTCTCTCGTGGATTTCGCGGTGGAGCATCCCGACATCTCGCTCGACATCCATCTCGACGACAACTTCGTCGACCTCGTCGAGGAGGGCTTCGACATGGCCGTGCGCATGACGCGCCTCACCGATTCGTCGATGATCGCGCGCCGTCTCGCCCCGCTGGATTCGGTGCTCTGCGCCAGTCCTGCCCTCGTCGCCCGCCTGGGACGGCCGATCCATCCGAGCCAGCTGACGGACAAGCCCGCCGTCATCGATTCCAACTCGCGCATGTTCTCCAACTGGACCTTTCGCGATCCCGCGACCGGGGAGGCGCTTCCGGTCGCCGTGTCCGGCCAGTTCACCGCCAACAGTCCCGTGACGGTGCGCGCCGCGGTTCGAGCCGGCCTCGGCTTCGCGCTCATTCCCGAATTCGTGGTCCGGTCGGATATCGCCGCCGGTCGCCTCGTGACCGTGCTCGACGACTTCATGCCTCGGGATGCCGGCATCTACGCCGTCTTCCCGCATCGGCGGCACCTGCCGACGCGCGTGCGGCTTCTCGTCGACTACCTGGCCGCCTGGTTCCGCAAATGCGAGGGATCGAACTGCCACGACGACGAGGCGGCCGACGTCGCGCGATAGACGGGTCAGACGAACCATCGCACACCGGACGGAAACCTTCTTGTCCGAGGATCGCGCCGGCCGGCCCATCGGCCTCCCGCCGCTCGAGGACATGTCATGCGCGCCATCCGATACGCCTTCTTCGCCAGCCTTCTTCTGATCGTCGGCATCGGTCCGGCTCAGGCCGCCGGACGGGCGAGGCCGGCCGTCTCCGAGGCCGCGATCGAGGGCGAATACGATCCCGGTACGATCGTCATCAAGACGGCGGAGCGTCGCCTCTATCTCGTGACGGGGCAGTCCACCGCTCTCGCCTACGACATCGCCGTGGGCAAGCCGAGCGAGCAATGGTTCGGACGCAGCTTCGTGTCGAAGAAGCGCGAGAATCCAACATGGACGCCGACGCCGTCCATGCGCGAGAAGAACCCCAAGCTGCCGCAGCAGATGGGTCCTGGCCCGAAGAACCCGCTCGGCGTCCGCGCGATGAATCTCGGCTGGGGCACCTATCGCATCCATGGCACCAATGCACCGAAATCCATCGGTTCGGCCGCGTCCGCCGGCTGCTTCCGCATGCGCAATGCCGACGTCGCGGACCTCTTCGAGCGCGTCCATGTCGGCGCGCAGGTGGTCGTCCTGCAGTAGGCGCGAGCGACGCCAGCCCGGCGCAGGCCCGCCCGTTCCAACTTCGGCCACTCTTCTTTGCGTTGAAGGGCCGAAGTCGGACGGGGAACGCGCGAATGTCGATCATGTCACGGGGACGGGGAGGGGCCTTCGCCCGCCGTCTCGCAGCAGCCTTCCTTGCCCTTCTCGGCTCGGCCTCGGCGGCCGCGGCCCATCCGCATGTCTTTGCCGACGCGCGCATGGAGATCGTCGGCGACACCACCGGCAAGCTTCTTTCGGTGCGCAACATCTGGCGGATGGACGAGCTCTTCTCGACGAGCGTCGTTCTCGATTTCGACAAGAACGCCAATGGCGTCCTCGACGACGACGAACTCCAGGCCGTCGGCGACACGGTGAAGGAGTCGATCGCGGAATGGTCCTTCTACACCTTCGTGCGGGCCGGCGGCCGGCTCGTGCCGATGGAAGGGCCCGCCGAGATCCGCACGCTCTTCCAGGACAACCAGCTCCTCATGTTCTTCGAGATGAAGCCCAAGGAGTCGATCGACCTGAAGAGCCAGCCCGTCACGGTTTCCAATTTCGACGAGACCTTCTTCGTCGCCTTCGATTTCGCGGATGAGGCGAGCTTCCAGCTCGTCGACATGCCGGCCAGCTGCACGCGCGCGATGGTGGTGCCGGACGAGGACGAGGCTGCCAAGGAATGGATGTCCTCGATCGCCGCGCTCGGACCCGACGAGAAGGTTCCGGAGGACGGCGTCGACTATTCTCAGGTGCTGGCGACGCGGGCGGAGATCAAATGCGGCTGACTCGTCCGATCCTCGCTCTGACGGTCCTGACGCTCGCCCTTCTCGCCGCGGCGCCCGACATCGCGATCGCCAAGTCCTCGCTCGGCATCGGCACGGCCGAGGTCGCGGTGCAGCCGAGCGGACCGTTCGCGGTGCTCTTCATCGAGATCAATGCCCTTCAGCGCTCGTTCTTCACCGCGCTGCGCGAGGCGCTGGTCGCGCTGAAGTCGGGGCCCCGCGGCTATCTCCTGCTTGTCGGCCTGTCCTTCGCCTACGGCATCTTCCACGCCGCTGGGCCGGGCCACGGCAAGGCGGTGATCTCCTCCTACGTTCTCGCCAACGAGGTGCAATTGCGGCGCGGGATCGTCCTGTCCTTCGTCTCGGCCCTCCTGCAGGCCCTCACCGCGCTTCTGGCCGTCGGGCTCGGCTGGTTCGTGCTGCGCGGCACGGCGGTGACGCTGACGGATGCGACCAACGGGCTGGAAATCGCGTCCTATGCGCTCATCGCCGTGTTCGGCTTCTGGCTTCTGGCCAAGAAGCTCGCGCGGCTTCTCGCCCGCCGCGTGCCCCGCGCCGCGGCAACGCGGTTCGCGCCCGCCGGACTTGCCTTCGCCGCAGCCGGCACGGCCGGCGGCACCAGCGCAACCGCGCCGCGCCGGGAGACCCTGATGCGCCCGGCGTCGGACGGCTACGCCGCGACCGTCTGCGAAGAAGCGGAGGTTGATTGCGACTGCGGCCGCGCTCACATGCCCGACCCCCGGCTCCTCGGCCGCGAGCGCCTGTCGATCGGGACGGCGACCTCGGCGGTCGTCGCCGTCGGCCTGCGTCCGTGTTCGGGCGCGATCGTGGTGCTGACCTTCGCGCTGCTCAACGGCCTCTATCTCGGCGGCGTCCTGTCGGTTCTCGCCATGGCGCTCGGCACCGCGATCACCGTCTCGATCATCGCGACGCTCGCCGTTTTCGCCAAGGGCTGGGCCTTGCGGCTCGGCCGCGGCGGCTCTCGCTCGCGCGCCATGATGGATGCGGTCGAGATCCTGGGCGCCACCCTCGTTCTCGTCTTCGGTCTGGCGCTCCTGGGAGGCGCGCTCGTCTGAGCCGATGAGGAGAAGCGCAACGCGCCGATGTCAGCGCGCGGCGCGATGGGCGCGGCAGGCGTCTCCGAAGGCGCGGAAGATCGCAGCCGAAGCCTCGTCGCTCTCGGCCCAATATTCGGGATGCCACTGGACGCCGAGCGCGAAGGCGCCGGCATCGGCCACGCGAACGGCCTCGATCGTGCCGTCCGGAGCGGTCGCCTCGACGACGAGGCCGTCGCCGAGCCGGTCGATCGCCTGCCGATGCAGCGAGTTCACCTGGATCTCCTCGCGGCCGAGAACGCCGGCAAGCATGCCGCCCGGCGTCGCCGTCACGGGCTGGCGGATGGCATATCGCTCGGCCTGCTCGGGATGAAGCGGTGCCCGATGGTCCATGCGTCCGTCGAGATCCTGGATCTCGGTCGCCAGAGACCCGCCGCAGGCGACGTTCAACTCCTGCAGGCCGCGACAGATCGCGAGCAGGGGAAGTCTGGCCGCGATCGCCCCCCGAATCACCGAAAGGGTCATCGCGTCCCGGTCCGTGTCGTAGGGCTCGTGGGATTCGGACGGGGCGACGCCGTAGAGCGAAGGATGCACGTTCGTCACCGATCCCGTGACGAGCACGCCATCGACGCGCGACAGCAGCGTGTCCACGTCCACCGCATCCGCCAGCGCCGGCACGATGACCGGCAACCCGCCCGCGACCTTCAGCACCGCGTTGAGATAGGTCTCCGGGGCCGCATGCC
The DNA here is from genome assembly GCF_001424685.1 of Aureimonas sp. Leaf454. Lineage (GTDB taxonomy): Bacteria > Pseudomonadota > Alphaproteobacteria > Rhizobiales > Rhizobiaceae > Plantimonas. The sequence continues at coordinate 228,988 of NZ_LMQT01000022.1, read as the reverse complement.
AGCGATGGTTTCCGATCGTTCGGATGTCCGCGGGCACGGCGACGAGAAAGGCGGAATCCGGCATGGCGCTCGCTCCGGGAGGAGAAGGGTGGCGACGACTGCGATACCGGATCCGCCGCACTGCGGAAAGACCCATCGAGGCCCGCGAACGCGCTTGCGGCATAGACCCTTCCGCCCCATTTGCCCGCCCAGCGGCAGGATGGCGGCGCGCGCTCATGCTGCAGGATCACGGGAGCCCAAGGTTTTGGATCGACGCTCGTTCATCGTGAAGGCCGGCACGGCCGGCCTCGGCGCCGCTGCCGCGTCCGGTCTCGCCGCGCCGGCGATCGCCCAGCCGCGCCCGAACACCGTCTGGCGGCTGGCCTCGTCCTTTCCCGAAACGCTGGAGACCATCCATGGCGGCGCCCGCGATCTCGCGCGCTTCGTCGCGGAGGCGAGCGAGGGGGCGTTCACGATCGAGATCCTGCCCCCCGGCGGCGATCCGTCCCGGCGCTCGCTCGATCTCGTGACGGCGGGCGAGGCCGAGCTCTGTCACACCGCGCCGGAGGATTATGTCGACCGCGACGCGACCTTCGCGCTGGCCGGTGCCGTGCCGTTCATGCTGAACGCGCGCGGCCTGCAGGCCTGGCTCTACCAGGGCGGCGGCATCGACCGGCTGAACGGCTTCTTCTCCCGCCAGGGCCTCGTCTACTGGCCCGGCGGCAACACCGGCGCGCAGATGGGCGGCTGGTTCAAGCGCGAGGTCAGCGCCGTTCAGGATTTCCGCGGGCTGAAGATGCGGATCGGCGGGCTCGGCGCCGACGTGATGCGCCGGCTGGGCGTCCGCACGGAACCGGTGCCCGTCGAGGGCATCCGGACGGCACTGGAACGGGGAACCGTCGACGCGGCCGAATGGATCGGTCCGGCCGACGACGAGGCGCTCGGACTTCTCGAGGTCGCTCCCTTCTACTATTACCCCGGCTGGTGGGAGGGCAGCCTCGCGCCGGCCTTCCTGATCTCGAAGGCCGCCCACGATGCGCTCTCGCCGGGCCATCGAAGCCTCTTGGCGACCGCCGCTCGAGCGACGTCCCTGGAGATGCTCGCGAAATACGACACGCGAAATCCCGCCGCGCTGCGTCGCCTCGTGGAGGCCGGCGCACAGATCAGACCTTTCCCGCAGGACGTGTTGAACGCATCCTTCGACGCGGCCCAGTCGATCTACGCCGAACTTCGCGCCGCCAATGCTCCGTTCCGAGACATCTTCGATTCCATCTCGACCTTCCGAAACGATACGTTCCTCTATGCTCAAGTCGCAGAGTATACGTTCGATACGTTCATGATGATCAAACAAAGGGAAGGCGCCCTTGCGATTAAGCGCTGAGGTTGCAAAATGGAGGAAATAAGGGGCAAATTTTAAGGATTTGATACGAGATTCCAGCTTCGCGAAATGCTGGGGATCCAGAAGTGGGTGGTCGTCATTCGAGGCTTTTCGCGGCGCACCGCGCGGAGCCAGTCCCTTCCCCCCGGCTTCCCCGAAAGGTCACGTCCGACCATGCTTCCCGTCATTTCCATCGGAACGTTGAAGACGTCCGGCACCACCACTCTTGCTCTGACCATTGCCGGCGTCGCCGCTGCGGCCGATATTCCGGTCGTCCTCATCGACGCGGCGCGCGATCACGATCTGCTCGACTGGAGCCGCAAGGGCGCATGCCCCTCCAAGATCACCGTCGAGACCGCCGAGGACGAGGCGACCATGGAACGCCTGGTGCGCGCTGCGCGCCGCCGCGGCGACCTCGCTATCATCGATGCCGGCACCAGCGTCGAGGCCATCCGCTCGGCCGCCAAGCTGTCGGACCGCACGCTGATCCCCGTCCGCTTCTCGCCGCTGTCGGCCTATGCTGCGATCGAGACCGACCGCATCCTGACGGCTGATGCCGGCAAGGGCCGCCGCGGCCGCGACTGGGCCTTCGCCGCCAGCGCCGTCACCACCATTCCGAGCCGCATCGCCCGCGTCGTCGAGAGCGTCATCCAGCAGAGCCAGACGCCGCGCCTCGAAATCGGTCTCGTCCTGCGCGCCGCCTATGAGGCGCCGTTCCTGCACGGCGGCACGATCTTCAACCTCACCGACGAGATCGCCCCCGGCCTCGATCGCGCCCGCGCCGAAGCCGCGACGCTCGCCTACGAGATCGGCATTCTGGGTCGCGGCATGACGGAGAATCAGGCGCAGCCGATGCAGATCGCCGCCTGATCCACCCACGCCTCGCCTGACGGCTGGAGCCCCGCGATCTCGTTCGAGATCCGGGGCTTTCGTCGTTCGGGGATCCTTCGAGAACGGCGACGATCGGACCTTCGAGGAGCATCGCGCTTCGCGCAAGCCGCGGAGGTTGGTAGGATGAGCGCCCGGCCGGCGAACGCGTGAAGGCGCATCGATCGGCGTTCGACGAGACGCAAGGGCAATGGGTTCGCATGATGGGATCGGAACGGGACGGCAAGTCCAGACGATCTGCGGGACGACCGAGACCGGTCACCGCCGATTGGCTCTTCCGCGCTGCCGCCCACTATCTGGAACGCTATGCGAGCTCATCCGACAATCTCGCCCGGGTCCTCGCGCGCAAGATCGAGCGACGACGCCGCGCGGCCATCGAGGCCGGCGAGCCCATCGAGGCGGATGAAGGCTCCGAGGAGCGCGACCGCGCGATGATCTCGGACACGATCGCCAAATTCCTCGAGCTGAAACTGCTCGACGACCGCGCCTATGCCGAAGCCCGCTTCGCTTCCTTGCGCAGACGCGGCACGTCGCTACGGCAGACGGAGGCGAAGCTCGGCCAGAAGGGCGTGCCGCGCGAACTGCGCCAAGCCGTCGCCGCGCAGGACGAGATGGGGGACGCTGCCGCCGCGCTCGCCTACGCCAGGCGTCGGCGGCTGGGCCCGCATCGCGCGGCCGACCGGCAAACGCGCCGCGATCGCGACATCGCCGCCATGATGCGCGCGGGCTTCTCCTTCCGCGACAGCGTCGGTGCGATCGACGGCACCGGCGAAGCGCCGGACGAGCCGTCCTGAGGCTGCGGAACGCACGCCTCCCGGCATTGCCAGTTCAGGGCGAGATCGTGTATGTGCCGAGCCCGAGCGACAGGGAGCATGAGCATGGCCGAACTGCAGGGTTACGAGATCAACAAAGCCGCGCAGATGGACTATGCCGAGCATCGCCGGACCTATTCCGGCTTTCTCGCCATGTTCAAATACGGCACGATCGCCGTCATCGTGCTTCTGATCCTGATGGCGATGTTCCTGCTCTGATCGTGCGGGCAATGCGCGCGGCAGGCTGAGCCGCCGGGAAGTGTCCTGAAGGCGCCCGGGTCGGGGCACCGGGTCCGTCTCGATCAAACGCGCCGCCAAATCGATGGGACGAGACAAAGCCCGCCGGATCGCTCCGGCGGGCTCTGCGTGCTGGATGACATCGAGCCGGGATCAGGGCTTGTAGATGACCCGCTCCGACGGCGCATGCTCCAGTGAGAAGCGCGAGATGCCGGCGGTGGCGTTGAGGCCGAACTGCGCCTGGAGGCTGGTCGGCTGCAAGGTGAACCCGCCGTCCGGTCCGCCCCCGAGGATCTTGGCGCCGCCACCGGCCGCGACCGAGGCATCGGCGGACACGCCGTAGTAATTGCCGGCGATCGACACGGGCTGACCGTTCTCGAAGCTGCCGGCATAGACGATCCAGGACAGATCCTGACGGCCCGTGATGCCGACATCGACGCCGACCGTGTCGAGACGCGCGACATAGGGCTCGATCGGCGCGGTCCGATCGGCAGGCTTGAACGTGCAGAGATAGTCCTTGGTGGACCCGATGACGTAGGCGAGGGCGCCGTCGCTCTGGCAGGTGAGGAGGCCGAGCTTGGTGTCGGCCTTCGCGGCTGCGGGGAGGGAGACGGCCGCGGCGATGGCGGCGACGGCGAGAAGTGCGGTGTGTTTCATGACGGGGAACTCCAGATCGGTCTGTCGTTTCCCAAACCCGCGAAGCGCCCGTCGGTTTCAATTCCTGTCATCACGCCTTCGCACCTGCGGTAACGCAGTGCGATTGGCGGTCAGCTGGTGCGCGACATGCCGTCCTTGGCGGGACGATAATTCGGGTCGAGCTGGGCGGCGCGGGCGTAGGATTTGCGCGCGCGCGCCTTGTCGCCCTGCCGCTCGTACACGATCGCCTGATTGGTCCAGTATTCCGCGCTCTTGTCGTCGAGCTTCAAAGCCATGTTGAAGTCGGTGAAGGCGTTTTCCTCGTCGTCGAGCGCGAGATAGGAGACGCCGCGGCCGGAATAGGGCTCGGGCGCGTCCGCCTTCAGGGAAATCGCATGGCTGAAATCCTCGATCGCCTGCTTGTGCTGGCCGTCGATCTGATAGAGGAGGCCGCGATTGTGGTAGGCGCGCGGATCGGTCGTGTTGAGGTCGATCGCGCGCTGGAAATCGGCGAGCGCCTCGCGGTTGCGGCCGGCGACGCGGTAGATGTTGCCACGGCCGATATAGGCGCTGTCATAGTTGGGATTGATCTTCAGCGCCGTGTTGTAGTCGGCGACGGCCTTGGCCTGCTCGTTCGTCTGGCGGAAGACGAGGGCTCGGTTGGCATAGGCCTGATAGAAGTTCGGATCGAGCTGGATCGCCGTGGTGAAATCGGCGACGGCGCGATTGTAGTCGCCCGCCCGGCCATAGGCGGTGCCGCGGACGTTGTAGGCTTCGGGTTCGCGCGGATTGGCGTTCACCGTCGCCGTCAGGGACGAAATGTTCTCCGCCGACCCCTGCGCCTGGTCGAGTTGGATCGCATTGGCGTCCGGACCGCCCGACTGGCAGGCGCCGAGCGAAACAAGGGCTGCGAGGACGCCAAGCGTCTGAAGGCGGGACCGGATCATCGGGCTTTTGGCATGTCGGGCAGCGGCGGTGGTGGAAAGTGCCAAGCGTCCGGTCCTTCTCATGGTCTCGCCGCGGCGTCCCGCCGCTTCGAGCCTTGCAGTGTCGAGGTCGCGGGCCGGAACATCCGGACCACGGCGGGAGATCTTCGGCCATGCGAAAGGCGGCACGCCCCGGGAGCCGCACCGCCTTCGCTGGACCGAGAAATCGCCCAAATCATGACAGGCTAGCAGCCGACGGCAGTATGGGGCACCAAGGTTGCCCGACGCTGACCAGACGGCTCGGCGTGCCTCAGCGCGCCGCCTTCGCCTTGACGGCCGGCTTGGCGCTCGGCAGCAGGCCTTCGCGCTGCGCCGCCTTGCGGGCGGTCTTGCGGGCGCGGCTGATGGCGGCCTGCTTCTCGCGCACGCGGCGCTCGGACGGCTTCTCGTAATGGTCGCGCTGCTTCATTTCGCGAAAGACGCCTTCGCGCTGCAGCTTCTTTTTCAGGACGCGGAGGGCCTGGTCGACATTGTTGTCGCGGACGAGAACTTGCACGGGTTGTTCCGTTGAAAGGGATGGGATGGATCGGGCCTCGTGACGGCCGGCGCAAACCGCCGGTTCCCTCAAGAAATTCGACGCCGGCCCTTAGCAGAACCGGCGTCGCGTGTCGAGATGCCGCGGGAGCCGCCGGGGCCCGACCGTCTTCTTGCCGGCATCGGTCGCCGCGTTCCGCCCTGGCCCGGCGCGTCGTCGCCGTGCGGCGCGCGCCCGTCGTCATCGGAAAGGAGCGCATGACGGAGGGCAGCGTCAGCGTGACGCGGCGGTTTTCCGGTCGGCGGCCGAGACCGGGACGACGGGTTGAGCTTTCGCGGGACGGCGTCGAAAACGCCATGGCTTCAGACGTCTCGGCGCGTTCGATCCGAGCGGTCAAGGTGTGGCGACCGACGCCGTCCTGCCGCATCCGCCCCCGTCTCGCGCGAACCGGCGGCGGTTGTCGGGACAAAGCGTCAGACCCCGTCGCAAAATGAGCATGATCCGCGGCTCAAAGCGCTAGACGGAAGGGGCGACAGGCCTAGACTGCGGCGAAGGCGGTTTTCGTCCCGTCGCCGACGATCTCGATCCAAGGATGTTCGAATGCGACGTTTCTCAGCCTTCGCGCTGGCGCGCGAGGCCTTCCGGAACCACAGCGGATGGGGCGAGCAATGGGCGTCACCCGAGCCGCGCAGCCATTACGACGTCGTCATCGTGGGGGCCGGCGGACACGGTCTCGCCACCGCCTACTACCTCGCCAAGGAACATGGCATCACCGATATCGCGGTGATCGAGAAGGGATGGCTCGGCGGCGGCAACACCGGCCGCAACACGACGATCATCCGTTCGAACTATCTCTACGACGAGTCCGCCGCGCTCTATAATCATGCGCTGAACCTCTGGGAGGATCTCTCCCAGGATCTCAATTACAACGTGATGTTCTCGCCGCGCGGCGTCCTCATGCTTGCGCACAACGTGCACGACGTGCAGGTCGCCAAGCGCCACATTCACTCCAATCGCCTGAACGGCGTCACCAACGAGTGGCTGACGGCGGAGGAGTGCAAGGCGTTCTGCCCACCGCTCCACATCGGCAAGGACACGCGCTATCCGATCGTCGGCGGCGCGCTGCAGCGCCGTGGCGGCACGGCGCGTCACGACGCAGTGGCCTGGGGCTATGCGAGGGCGGCCTCCGCGAGGGGCGTCCACATCATCCAGAACTGCGCCGTCACCGGCATCCGCCGCGGCGCCGACGGCTCGGTCAAGGGCGTCGAGACGAGCCGCGGCTTCATCGGCGCCAAGAAGGTCGGCGTCGTCGCGGCGGGCTCGACCTCCACCGTCATGGAGATGGCGGGCGTTCGCATGCCGCTCGAAAGCTTCCCGCTGCAGGCCTTGGTCTCCGAGCCGGTGAAGCCCTGCTTCCCCTGCGTGGTCATGTCGAACACGGTCCACGCCTATATCTCGCAGTCCGACAAGGGCGAGCTCGTGATCGGCGCGGGCACGGACCAGTATCCGTCCTACAGCCAGTCCGGCAGCCTCCACATCCTCAACCACACGCTGGATGCGATCTCCGAGATGTTCCCGATGTTCCGCCGCATGAAGATGCTGCGCTCCTGGGGCGGCATCGTCGACGTGACGCCGGACCGCTCGCCGATCCTGTCGAAGACGCCGGTGAAGGGCCTGTACGTGAATTGCGGATGGGGCACGGGCGGCTTCAAGGCGACGCCGGGTTCGGGTCATGTGTTCGCCCACACGATCGCCCGCGACGAGCCGCACAAGATCAACGCGGCCTTCAATCTCGACCGCTTCACCACCGGCCGCTTCATCGACGAGGCGGCGGCGGCCGCCGTCGCGCACTAAGGGGACGACGATGCTTCTCATCCATTGCCCCTATTGCGAGGAAGAGCGCCCGGAGCTCGAGTTCCGGCAGTCCGGCGAGGCGCACCTGAAGCGTCCCGAGGGCTCGGCGGTCTTGAGCGACCGCGAAACCGCTGAACTCCTCTACTTCCGCAGCAATTCGCGCGGCCTCGTGTTCGAGCGCTGGCGCCACGTCCACGGCTGCGGACGGTTCTTCAACGCGGTCCGCCATGCCGTGACCGACAAGTTCGTCACGACCTACAAGGCCGGGCGGCCGAAGCCGGAGATCGACGCGGACGGAAACCTCGCCGCGGCGAGCTTCGACGCCAATGTCGAACCCGGCGTCATGGGCGATGCCGCCCATACCCCCATCGCCCGAACGGAGGCGCAGCAATAATGGCGTCCTATCGCACGTCGACCCGTGGCCGGTTGAAGGGCGCCCGGCGCATCGCCTTCACCTTCGACGGCAACCGCTACGAAGGGCTCGAAGGCGACACGCTCGCCTCCGCGCTTCTCGCCAACGGCGTCCACCTGACGGGCCGGTCCTTCAAGTACCACCGCCCGCGCGGCATTCTCGGCAGCGGCTCTGAAGAGCCGAACGCGCTGATGGAGATCCGGCGCGACGAGGTCCGGCGCCAGCCGAACATCCGCGCGACCATGCAGCCGCTCTACGACGGGCTCGTCGCGGACAGCCAGAACCGCTTTCCGTCGCTCGCCTTCGATGTCGGCGGCGTCAACGGGTTGCTCTCGCGGTTCCTGACGGCCGGCTTCTACTACAAGACCTTCATGTGGCCGAAGTCCTTCTGGCATAAGGTCTACGAGCCCAATATCCGCGCCGCCGCCGGCCTCGGCCGGGCGCCGACCGAGCCCGATCCGGACAGCTATGCCAACCGGTTCGCCCATGTCGACACGCTCGTCGTCGGCGGCGGCGCGGCCGGTCTTTGCGCTGCCCTCGCTGCGGGCGAGCGCGGCGACAGCGTCATCCTGTGCGACGAAGGCACGACCTTCGGCGGCTGGCTGAAGGTCGAGAGCACCGCCACGATCGACGGCGTTCCCGCCATGAGCTTCGTCGCCGACGCGGTTTCCCGACTCGCCGCCCTGCCGAACGTGCGCCTCATGACCCGCACGACCGCGTTCGGCTACTATGTCCAGAACATGGTCGCTCTGACCGAGGAACTGACGGACCACCTCGCGAACCCCGATCCGCTCGTCCCCCGCGAGCGCCTCTGGCAGGTGCGTGCCCGACAGGTCGTGCTCGCGACCGGCTCCATCGAGCGGCCGCTGGTCTTCCCCGACAACGATCGCCCGGGCATCATGCTCGCCTCCGCCGGTCGCCTCTATCTCAACCATTACGGCGTCAAGCCCGGCAACCGCGTCGTCGTCTTCACGGCGCATGACGCCGCCTATGCCGCGGCGATCGACCTGAAGCGCGCAGGCGTCGAGGTGCCGGCCATCATCGACCTCCGACCGTCGCCGGACGACGCTCTGGTGCGCGAGGCGAGGGCGCTCGGCATTCCCGTGCTCGCCGGCTACGAGATCACGAAGGTCCGCGGCGTCAAGCGCGTGCGCGGCGTCTTCGCGGCCGAAATCGGCACGGGCATCGACCGCCAGGGCTTCGACTGCGATGCGGTTTTGATGTCCGGCGGCTTCACGCCCTCGGTCCACCTCTTCTCGCAGTCGCGCGGCAAGGTGACGTTCGACGAGGCGCTCCACGCCTACGTGCCCGGCGAGAACGCGCAGGACTGCGCCTCGGTCGGCGCCTGCAACGGCGATTTCGACCTCGCCTCCGCCATCGCCTCGGCAAGGGCCGCCGGCGGAGCGGACGATGACCGGTCCGTCGCCGTGTCCGGCATGGCGAAGGCCGGCGGCGGCATGGCCGGCGCGACGCCGGCGGCCGGGCCGGGCACCTTCGGGAAGGCCTTCGTCGACTGGCAGAACGACGTCACCGCCAAGGACATCCGGTTCGCCACGCAGGAGGGCTTTCGCTCGGTCGAGCACATCAAGCGCTTCACCACGAACGGCATGGCCACCGACCAGGGCAAGACCTCCAACATCCACGGCATCGGCGTCGCGGCGGTCGAGCTCGGAACGTCCATGCCGCAGGTCGGGCTGACGACGTTCCGCGCTCCCTTCACGCCCGTGACCTTCGGCACGATCGCCGGCTACGGTCGCGACGCGCTGTTCGATCCGACCCGGCTGACACCGATTCACGAGAGCGCGGAGGCCGAGGGCGCCGTGTTCGAGGACGTCGGCAACTGGAAGCGCGCCTGGTACTTCCCGCGCGGCGAGGACATGCACGCCGCCGTCAAGCGCGAATGCCGCGCCGTGCGCGAGGCCGCCGGCCTTTTCGACGCCTCGACCCTCGGCAAGATCGAGGTCACGGGCCCGGACGCGGCCGAATTCCTCGATCTCCTCTATGCGACGCCGATCGCCAGCCTTGCCGTCGGCAAGTGCCGCTATGCGATCATGCTGTCCGAGGCCGGCTACGTCATGGACGACGGCATCGTCGCCCGGATCGACGAGCACCGATATCACGTCACGACGACGACCGGCGGCGCGCCGCGCGTCCTCAACCACATGGAGGACTATCTCCAGACCGAGTTCCCGCACCTCAAGGTGTGGCTGACCTCGATCACCGAGGAATGGGCGACCATCGCCATCCAGGGCCCGAAGGCCCGGGAGATCGTGACGCCCCATGTCGGCGGCATCGACATCTCGCCCGAGGCCTTCCCGCACATGTCGGTCGCCGTCGGCACCTTCATGGGCGTTCCCTGCCGCTTCTTCCGCGTGTCGTTCACGGGCGACACGGGCTTCGAGATCAACGTGCCGAGCCCCTACGGCCGCGCCGTATGGGACGCGCTGCGCGAACTCGGTCGCCCGCACGGCGTCGAGCCCTACGGCACGGAGACGATGCACGTCCTTCGCGCGGAAAAGGGCTACATCATCGTCGGGCAGGAGACCGACGGCACGGTCACGCCGGCCGATGCCGCCTTGTCCTGGGCCGTCTCGAAGAAGAAGGCCGATTTCGTCGGCAAGCGTGGCATGCAGAGGCCGGATCTCGTCCGCGAGGGCCGCAAGCAACTGGTCGGACTTCTCACGCAGAACCCGTTGACGGTGCTGGAGGAGGGCGCACAGATCGTCGCCGATTCGAACGAGCCGATCCCGATGACCATGATCGGCCATGTCACGTCGAGCTATTGGTCGGAAACGCTCGGCCGTTCGATCGCGCTGGCGCTGGTCCGAGACGGCCGCGCGCTGAAAGGGCGGACGCTCTACATGCCGATGGCCAAGGAAACGATCGGCGTGGAGGTCACCGCTCCGATCTTCTTCGACAGGGAAGGGGAGCGTCTTCATGGTTGAGGCTGGACAGTTCACGGCAGCGGCGTCATCCCCCGCGCCGTCCGTCCTGCGCGCGATGTCGCCGCTGGACGGACGCTATGCGAGCGCCGCCGGCGTCACGCTTTCGCCCATCGCCCCGCGCACGCGTCTGGCGCTTCGGGTCGGCGAGGGCGACCTCGCCGGGGTCGAGTCCGCGCTCGGCTTCGCGCTTCCGCGTCGCCCGAAGATGGTGACCGGCGAGGGTGCGGTCTCCGCGCTCTGGCTGGGCCCCGACGACTGGCTCCTTGTCGACGAGAGCGAGGGGCGCGATCCGCTGGCGGCTCGTCCGCCCCTGGCGGAGCGGTTCGACGGCGTCACCGCGCCGTTTTCCCTGGTCGACGTCACCCATCGCAGCGTCGCGATCTCCCTGGACGGTCCGGCGGCGGAGGCCGTGATCTCCGCCGGCTGCGCGCAGGATATCCGCCTGCCGAGCTTCCCGGTCGGCTCGGCGACGCGCACCATCCTCACCAAGGCCGACATCGTGCTCTGGCGCCGCGCCGAGCACCGTTTCGAGATCGCCTGCTGGCGATCCTTCGCCGACTACGTCTGGACCCTCCTCGCCGTCGCCGCCCGCGCGCCGGCGATCTGAACGTCGACGAGGCCTCGAATGTCCCGCGAACAGGTCAGTTCGAGGGCTCGACGGTGCAACGGATCCCCCGCCGGCGACGGCGCTAGGAGATCGCGAGGATGTGGTTGTCCCAGACCACCTTGCGGCTCGGCATCCGGTCCAGCCCATTGGCGAGCGTGACGATGTCGCCCTGGCCGCTGGTGGCGAGGAACCCGTCCCTTGCGGGTGCGAGACCGCAGCCGTCCTTCAGCGTGTGCCGCGCCGAGACCGCGCCCGTGGCGGCGTCCAGGACGAGGAGCCGGTTGCCGACCGGCGAAGACAGCGCAATGCGCGCGCCGTCCGCACTGGCGGCGACGGAGCCGACATAGTTCGACAGCGCGGCGAGCTCCGGACGGGGCAGTTCGACCAGCTTCGGCGCCTCGCCCAGCGAGGCGAAGCCGACGAGCTCGGGCGCATCCGCCGGGTTGCCCTCGTATTGGCAGCCGAACCAGACGCGGGAGCTGGCATCGATCGCGAGATGCCGGATCGAGAGCTGGTGGAGCTTGGCGTCGAGCCGCTGCTGCTCGCGGATGGCGCCTGACCGCCGGTCGATGAAAACCAGCGAGGGTTCCATCGTCGCGATGTTGAGCTTCTGTCGGCCGAAGGCCGGGTCGGTTTCGATGCCGCCATTGGCGACGACGATCGTCTCGCCGTCCCCCATCAGCAGCGCCTCGTGCGGATCCATGCCGCCGGTGCGAAATTCCGCGACGCGCCCGTAGTCCTCGGCGACCGCGTAGACGCCGATCAGCCCCTCAGCCGTCTCGATCTCGTTCTCCGTCGCGTAGAGAAACCGGCCGTCGGGTGAGAAGAAGCCGTGTCCGAAGAAATGGCGGCCCTCGGCGGACAGGATCGTCTTCCGCGCCTGTCCGCTCGCTGGATCGAACACGACGGCGAAGTTGCGGGGCCGGCGGGCGAAGGCGACGGCGTGGCCGGACACGGGATCGAACGTCACGTCGTGTCCACGGTCGGGCAGTTCGACCAGCGACAGGATCTCGCCGGCCTCCGAGAAGACCGCGCAGCCGTAGCGCCCGTCGGCGGTCTGGCAGGCCGCGCCGAAGACGGCATCGATGCGCGAGATCGCCTCGGCGGCGCGCGGCGTGAGAGCGGCGACGAAGCCCGCGCCGGCGCCGATCAGAAAAGCCCGGCGATCGAGAAGGCGCATCTCAGTCTCCGTCGAGCGAGGAGAAACCGGCCTTCAGCCCGACGGCCGGCGCGAACTGGTTGGCGAAGAGATCCTGAAGGCTCTGCGTGAGGATGAGGAGGTAGCCGACGCGGTCGCGACGTTTTGGATCGCCCGACGCGATGGCGAGCGGCATGGCGATCGTCTGGAAGGCGCGGCCCGCATTGCCGAATTCAAAGGCGATCGAGGCTTCCATCCAACGTTCGGATGGTGGCAGGAGGCCGGCGATCCCCGAGCGGTCGTAGAGTTCGGAGAGGCCCGCGAAATTGGTCTGGAGGCTCGCCTCCGTCAGCTCCGAGCGCCCGTAGATCCAGGCCTTGGGAGCGGCATCCCCGATCGTTTCGCCGAAGGCCGGCCGGATGCGCAGATCCCGGATCGCCTCGAAGCCGTGCACGAAGGTGCCGAGGATTTCGTCGAGCGAATCGTCGATCTCGCGATAGGCCGGGCTCGTGGCGCTCGGCTCTGTCAAAGCCTTCACGATGCCGTCCGGGCTCTGCCAGCCCGCCGAGATCGTCTCCGCCATGGCGGAAAGATTGCCCGCGATCGCCGCGCCGTAGCGGCAGCGAAAATCGCCGGACGGCAGGCCGAGGTCTTCGGCGCCGGACCCGAACAGGACGAATTCGAGCGCGTTCAATCCTTGCACCGCGACGCTTTTGGCGTGCAGGCCGGCGACGCTGGTCGCGCTTTCGTCCTGGGCGCCGAGAAGGCCCTGGACCTGGCGGAGCGCGATGCCGCGCCGGTCCGGCCAGAAGAGGAGCCGCTCGATGCGATTGTCCTCCATGATGGGGCCGAAGCGCACGAACTCGGTGCGCGAGAAGCTCGTGACGAGACCGGCGAACCGCTTGCGCGCTTCAAGGAGTGCGGCCGTCGAGGGCGACGAGCAGAGCGCGCCCTGCGCTTCGGTCATGTCGGCGGCCCGCACCGCGAGGTCGCGATAGGCGGGGCGGAAGACCTCCTCGACCGCGCGCCGGACGATGGCGGTCTTTTCAGCCGAGCCGGGGCTAGCGCTGGCGGGCTCGGCTGCGCCGGCACTGCGCATGACGGACAGAGGAAAGGCCCCCGAGAGCGAAGCTCCGAAGAGCAAAGCGAGGACGAGCGCCGACGCCAGACGACGGAACCGGCGCGACGCCGGGCTGCGGACGGTTTTCATAGCGACTCCAGAAAGGCGTGAAGCGCGTCGCGATCGGCCTTGTCCATCGCGGCATAGGCATTGCGCGAGGCCTCGCCCTCGCCGCCGTGCCAAAGGATCGCCTCGGTGAGGTCGCGCGCGCGGCCGTCGTGCAGGAAGAGCGTGTGGCCATTGACCACCTTCGTCAGGCCGATGCCCCAAAGCGGCGGCGTGCGCCATTCGCGCGGTCCGGCATCGCCGATCGTGGAGCCGTCGGCCAGCCCCTCGCCCATGTCGTGGAGGAGGAAGTCCGAATAGGGCCAGATCAGCTGGAAGCGCTGCGCCTTGTCGAGCGCTTCGCGGCTGGTGACGAATTTCGGCGTGTGGCAGCCGGCGCAGCCCGCGCCGTAGAAGAGCTTCTTTCCCGTCAGAACTTTGGTCTCGCCGACATTCCGGCGGGCGGGAACGGCGAGATTCTGCGAATAGAAGGTCACGAGGTCGAGCACGGGGTCGGGCGCCTCGACCTCTCCCAGGCCGGGCTGCACGCCGTTCGGCGCGTCCCGGCAGACGCGCTGGGCGAGCGAGCACTCGCCGAAACCGTCCGTGACGAGCGGCGTCGAAATGCCGATATCGCCGGAAAACGCCTCGGCCGACTGAACCTTGATCGACGGCGCGCTCGCCTTCCATCCGAAACGCCCGAGCACCGTCTCGCCCGTCCCGGGGTCGCGCACCCGCGATGCTCGGCCGGAAATGCCGTCGCCGTCGGCATCCCCGGCGTCGACGCGCGAGAGAATGTCCTCGGGCGCGATCGCCTCGACGAGCCCGAGCCCGATCATCGGCGGCGCGACCCGCGGCGACAGGCGCACGTCGGGCGCCATCGGGCCATATTTGAGATCCGCGACGCCGTAGGTCGGATGACGGAGCGCAACGCGCGTGCCGTCGCCGAGCGTGACCGAGGTCTCGTCGTAGCGGATGGTCATCTGCCCTTCCGGCTCGACGCCGGGAACGCCGAAATTCTGCAGCTGCCCGCCATAGGTGGGCTCGGGAATGCGAAGCAGGGTTCGCTTCGCCAGCGCCTCGCGCTCCTCGTCCGTGGAGGCCGGCACCGACAGGCGCAGGAACATCGACACGCCCGGCTCGCCCTGTGCCGGGGGATGGCCGCGGCCGTCCTTCAGGTGGCAGCTCTGGCAGGATCGTGCGTTGAACAGCGGTCCGAGGCCGTCGGAGGCCTCGGTGGACGCGGGCGAGGAGACCCAGAACTTGCGAAACAGCGCGTTGCCGAGCTTGAACGTGTCCTCGCCGGCGAAATCCTGGTTGGCCGAGATCTGGCTGAAGGCATCCCGGTTGACGAGCTTGGTCGACGTCCCCGCGCCGCCCTGCATCGCCTCGAAGGCCTCGGGCTTCGAGAAGTCGCTCGCCGGCTTCGTGACGGCCCGCACGCGCTTCAGGTCCAAGGGCGACAGATCGCCCCGCGCCGCGACGCTCTCGGCGACGACGGCCGCGACCGGCACGAGGGCCGCGCCGCCGAAGATCAGCGAGAGAAGAGCGAGGGAGCGAAGAGCAGCCATGGCCTCACAGCGTTCGGATGGTCGGCAGACGCGGCTTGCGCGGCACGGAGCGCGCGCGGGGTACTCTGATCATGTCGCGAAGAGGCGGGGGAAAGGCACGGCGCGCTTTGCCGCACCGTTCGCTCCCCGCCGCCGCTAACGGCTTATGCGTGAGAGCGCCGCTCTACTGGAAGACCGCGTTGACGTTGTCGAGACTGTCGGATCCCTCGATCTGCACGTTCTTCACCTCGAGCGCTGCGACCGCCCGTTCGATCACGCGGGTCTGGGCGATCAGCCCGTCGATGGCGGCCTGGACGCGGGCGTTGCCGGCCACGTTGCCCTCGGCGATCTGCTGGTCGTAGGCCTCGCCGGCTTGCGCGGCCTTTGCGACGGCCTCCATCGCGCCGACGGTCGCATCGAGCTTGGCCTTCAATTCCGTGTCGATCTCGGGCGACGTCGCGGCCACGAGATCGGAGACCGACGGTCCTTCGACGACGGACCCGTCGAGCCGGACGTAGCGGCCCGTATAGACGTTGCGGATGCCGATCGCGTCGTAGAGATGCGAGACATGCGTGTTGTCGGAGAAGCAGTCGTGCTCCTCCTCGGGATCGTGAAGAAGAAGACCGAGCTTCATGCGCTCGCCCGCGAGTTCGCCGTAGGAGAGCGAGCCCATGCCGGTGAGGACGACGGCGACGCCGGCCTTGGGATCGTCCGTCAGTCGTTTGCGCGCGGCGCCGCTCTGCGTCCAGTTGCCGACCATCTCCTCGAGATCGGCGACGAGTAGGTCGCTCGCCGCCTTCAGGAACGCGGCGCGGCGGTCGCAATGGCCGTTGGTGCAGTCGGTCGTGGAATAGTCGGTGGCCGGGCGCTTGCCCGCGCCGGGACCCGTGCCGTTGAGGTCCTGACCCCAGAGCAGAAACTCGATCGCATGGTACCCGGTGGCCACGTTCGCCTCGACGCCGCCGGCCTCCTGCAGCTTTTCCTTGAGGAGGGTCGGCGTGATGACTGTGGCGTCGATCGTCTCGCCGTTCAGCGTCAACTGGGGATGGGCGATGACGTTGGCGACGTAGAAGGCGTTGGAGTCGCTCTCCGTCCCGTAGGTCGGAGCGACATAGTCGATCAGCCCCTCGTCGAGCGGCCAGGCGTTCACGCGGCCTTCCCAGTCATCGACGATCGGGTTGCCGAAGCGGAAGGCCTCCGTCTGCTGGTAGAAGGGCCGGGCCGCCGTCCACGCCGCGCGGGCCGCGCCGAGCGTTTCCTCGGAGGGCGTCGCGATCAGTGCGTCGACCGACGTCTTCAGCGTCTTCGCCGATGCCAGCGCGTCTTCGTAGCCGGCGAGCGCGAGGTCGGAATAGGTCGCGACGACGGCGGCTTCGTTCGGCGCTTGCGCCCGTGCCGCGACGTTGAGGAACCCGACCAGGGCGACCGAGGCGGCAAGGGCGGCCAAGGGCCGGCGAGCCATGGAGAAGCGAGTGTTCATGTAGCCTCCAGCGGAAACCGGCGGAGGTTTCCAGGGTGATGGCGCCGACGAACCCCAACGGCTCTCGCGGCGAGGTCTCCGGATGTCGGTCGAAGCGCTAGGAGCCGGGGGGCGGCTTGTCAATCGAACACTTCTTCTTTGGAGGCGTTCTATATTGGAACCTCTCTGATCTACCGAAGTCGATCGAAGCAAACGGGGCCGGACGACAAAGTCTTTATCGCTTGGTTGCGCTGGTCAGATCGATGAGTCCCGTCGGCTCCAGCACGATGCCCTCCACGCCGGACGCCACGGCGATGGCGGCGGTCCGCTCCACCACGAAAGCGAAGGGAGCGTCTTCGTGGGTGATCCGCTGGATCTCGGCATAGAGCCGCGCCCGCCCGGCGGGATCGTTCGAGCGGCGCGCGTCCTCCAGCCGCCGGTCGACCTCGGCATTGGCATAGCCGCCGGCGTTGAAGCCGCCGAGACCGGGGCGGGCCTCGCCCCGCAAAGCAAGGTAGGGAAGGGTATCGGGATCGAACACCGTCCAGGCCATTTCCGCCATGTCCGCCTTCCCGGCGAGGCCCGGATTGACGTTGGCGAGGAACGTGTTCCACTCGTAGGTCTGGATCTTCGCCTGGAGTCCGACGGCGGAAAGGTCGGCGGCGATGCGCTTGGCCATTTCGACCGGTTCCAGCATGCCGCTGCCGCCCTGCGCGACCAGGAAGGTCACGCTGCGCCCTTCGGCGCCGGCTTCCCGGATGAGGGCGCGCGCCTTGTCCGGGTCGTAGGGATAGGGCTTGGTGTCGCCGGCAGCCGCGCCGAAGGCAGACGGCACGGGACCGGCCGCCAGTCGCGCGCCCCCGGACAGGGTCTTCTCGGCGATCGCCCGGCGGTCGATCGCATAATTCGCCGCCTGCCGCACGCGCCGGTCCGAAAAGACGCCCTCCCGCGTGTTGAGGATCAGGAACCAGAGGTGGGGCGCGGTCGTCTCGACGAGCGCGGGCCCGCCGGCGGCCGCGTCTCGAAGGGCCGGCAGCATATCGAGGGACGGATCCGTCATCACGTCGATCCGGCCCGCCTTCAGGGCTGCGAGGCGCTCGGCCGGGTCGGCCATCGACTGGAACTCGGCCTTGGCCAGACCCGCGGGCTCGCCGCGATAGCGCGGATTGCGCTCGAGTTCGACGGTCGACCCCGCCGTCCAGCGGGCGAGGCGATAGGGTCCGGTCCCCACGGGACGTCGCGCGATGGTCGCAGACGGTTCCGCCCGCGCCGCAGGCGACACGATGAAGCCGGTCGGCGTCGCCAGACTGGCGAGCAGGGGGGCATAGGGATACCGAAGACGGAAGGCCACCGTATCGGCATCGACCGCCTGGACCTGATCCACGGCCGCGAAGACGAAGGCGAGCGGAAAGGTGCCGGCTTCGGCCGCACGGGGATCGAGCAACCGGTCGAACGTTTCGGCAACGGCCTTGGCATCGAGCGGCGTTCCGTCCTCGAACGTGACGCCGGCTTTCAGATCGAACTGGTAGGTCAGGCCATCCGCCGAGACGGTCCAGCGGTCCGCCAGTGCAGGCTCGATCTCCATCGTTCCCGGCTTGAAGCGGACGAGGCCTTCGAACATGGCGGACAGAATGCGGAATTCCGACGGTGTCGTCGCGACTTGCGGATCAAGCGTCGTCGGATCCGCGGTCTCCGCGATGACGATGGCATCGTCGGGCGTCGCGGCCGCGACAGGCGGAACGGCAAGGCCCAGGGAGATGAAGGCGAGGCAGGCGAAAAGACGACGAGGGTCGAAAGGCAAAGCAGATCTCCGAAGCATTTGCGCTCGGGAGGAGATCAGAAATGTGGTGTCAGGATGGGCGCGCGTCTCGAAATCCGCGCCGTCGGGTCAACGATCGCGTTACCGCAGGTCCATGAAATAGCTGAAGGCCGCGAGGAGGATGCCGATCGCGAGCATCATGATGACGGCGGTGCGAGGATCGCGCCAGATCGGGCCCACGCCGATTTCGGCAGGGTCCGTCTCGGCCTCGCCCATGACATTCGGCCGAAAGCCGCCCGAGGCCAGCCGATGCGCCGCCGTCAATTGCAGCCGCTCGGTTTCCCGGGTCGTCCGGCTGGATTCCCGGAACGGCCCGGGCACATGGGCGCAGGTGCTCGCCGGACCACCGCTCTTGCGATCGCTCGTCCCGTCGCTCGTCACGAGAGACAGAAGGATCGGCTCGGCGAGACTGTCCTTCGGCTCGTCCGGGTCGACATGACGACGTGCCGCGGCGGCGGCTGGGCTGATCATCGAATTTTGGTCTGTCCCGTAAGTGTCCGGGAAGTCCAACATGGCCCGCATCGTTACGCTCCGTGCAGAAAGTTCAAAGGAGAAACGCGCGAGGTTCCGAAAAGTTCAGGCGATTAACAAATAATTAAGAAATGAATTTAAGAGGTTGTACTATAATGGCAAGGTCGGACACCAAAAATATGCGCAAAAATTCTAAGTATATATCCGTATATGCTTCTCCCGATCGATCGATGGATCGGTCGACTGTCACCGGATAAGGCCGCCGTTCGCCGACGTGTCGGTCTCGTGGGTGGCGAACCGTCCTGCGCTCGCAAGCCGCCGACGCGATCGTCGAGCGAACGACCGACGCGACCTCGGGTTCGCTAGCGGGTCCGATGGCTGGTTCCGGACCGCGCCGGGTTCCTCCCGCAAGTCTCGGCGCTTCCTCGCACCGTCCGTGCTTGCGCGTTCCCGACACGGGGGTGGGGACAAGCCGGCTGCACCATGCAAGGATGTCCGTGGTCGCCGAAGCTCGTCCCTGACGGGCCGGGTGCGGTCCGGCGTGTCGTGCCCGACCAGGTTTCGGCCCGCGGCACGGGGCCGGTCCAGGAGAAGCAGGGGATCACGGTGCGGCGCTGGAACGGGAAACTTCGGAAGGCGGTCCTCTGGCCGATCGCGCTGTGCGCTCTCGTTGGTCTCAACCCGGCGACGGCCGTCGGCGCTGCCGAACTCCTGATGTTCGAGCAGCGGGCTTGCCCCTTCTGCGAAGCGTTCCTTCGCGAGATCGCTCCGGATTACCCAAGAAGCCGGGCAGGCGGTCGGGCCCCCTTGCGTCGTGTCGATATCTGGGAAAGCCGCACGGGCGGCATCGAGGGCCTCGACCCCGCAGTCTTCACCCCCACCTTCGTTCTTGTCGAGGATGGTCGCGAAGTCGGACGCCTCATGGGCTATCCCGGCCGGCGGTACTTCTATGCGGAGATCGACGCCTTGATTGATCGCCTCGCCAGCGGCGACGCGGAGGCGGCTGCGCCGTCTTCGTTCGAGCCGACCGGCTCGAACGAGCGGCCGGCCGGCTCGACGCCGGCTCGATGATCGCGTCCGGGACTTACTGCGCGGCTTCGCCGGTTTCGCCGAAGGTCTTCAGATAGGCGATGACATTGGCGATATCCTCGGGCTTCTTCAGGCCGGGAAACGCCATCTTCGTCTTCGGGACCTCGGCCTTCGGATTGGTCAGCCATGCGGTCAGAGTCGGCTCGTCCCAGACCGGATGAGCCTTGGCATACTCCACGAGACCCGGCGAGAAGGCATAGCCTTCCACCGAGGCGACCGCCTCGCCGACGATCCCGTTCAGTTCCGGGCCGATCTTGTTGGCCGCGCCCGGTCCGACCGCGTGGCAAGCCTGGCACTTCTTGAACACGGCCTTGCCCGCTTCCGGATCCCCGGCGCCCTGCGCCAGCGCCGGTCCGCCCAAGACCATCGCGATGAACAGGGACGTCATCGTTCGACGTTTCAGCATGCTTCCTCCGACTGCAGATGTGGTGCCTCCGAGGCCACCATATGGCCCCTTGGCAAGTCCTGACAATCGAGCGGAAAGGCGCAGGCCGACATCGCTCGGGCCGACGGTCCGTCAGGGAGCGGCTGCGCCATGCGGATCCGCGCCTCGAGCTCAGAAAGCTCACGCGGCCGTGATATTGCAGTTTGTCAAGGCATGGCGACGCGTAGAATGAATGCGTAAAAACGCTTAAAAATCATGTCCTTGATGTCGGTTCGAGGCTTTGCGCGGCGCGGCCACATCGTTGGTTTTGTGGCGCAGGTGCAACAGGGCAGTCGGCAAGACATGAAGGAAGGCTTGCCGATCGCCCCGCGATGGCCGATTTTGTCGTCATGGAAAGCCGAAAGGGGCTGTGCTTCGCCACGTGGCGAGCGCCGAACCTCCGGTGATGCCGCCCACGATAAGATCGTCGCCACCGAGCGACGCCTGGAGTTCGCGCCATGAAGCGTTTTGCCATTCTCTTCGCCACCACAGCTTTCGTGACGCCCGCGATTGCCGCCGACGTCGTCTACGAGGAGCCGCCGGCGCCCGTCGCCGTCATGGCCGCTCCGACCTGGACCGGCTTCTACATCGGTGTGCAGGGCGGCGGTGCCTTCAACCCGGAAGATCCCGATAGCCTCGGCATCGCCTCGACCTTCGGCAATGCCACCAACATCGGCATTCCGAACACGGCGGGCGGTTCGCTGAACGGCGCGTTCGGCGGCAACTTCGCCTCCGAGTTCGACGAGAGCTTCGTCGGCGGCGCGCATGTCGGCTACGACTACCAGATGGACAACTTCGTCCTCGGCGGCGTCATCGACATCAATGCCCTCGACGTCGCGCAGAAGCAGAGCGCCTTCTCCAACACCCCGGCCTTCTACACGGCCGAGCGCAGCCTCGACTTCCTGGCGACCGCACGTCTGCGCGCCGGCTATGCCGTCACCCCGACGGCTCTGGCCTACGTGACCGGTGGTGTCGCCTACGGCGAGGTCGACTACTCGTTCTCGAGCAACTCGCCCGCCATCACCGCGGCCTTCCCCGCCCGTACCTTCGAGGACGAGGACGACTTCGGCTACACGGTCGGCGCCGGCATGGAAGTCATGGTCACCGAGAACGTCTCCTTCGGTGCCGAGTATCTCTACACCAATCTCGGCGGCGACAGCTTCACGACGCTGAACGGCGGCCCCTTCGACGGCAACGGCACGGGTCTTGGAACGGGCGCGACCTCGTTCTCGTCGAACGACGACTTCGATTTCCACACCGTCACCGCGAAGCTGTCCTACCGCTTCAAGTAAGGTCCTCGCCAGGACGCCAGCGTTCTGACGAAGCCGTGATGACCCGCCGAACCGAGGGGTTCGGCGGGTTTTTTAATTCAAAATCAAGGACCCGGGCTTAGGAAGGATTCACCAACGCAGCGGCTGGCTGACCATGTGGCGTGCCTGCAACAGCGTCGTGGGGAACGAGACCACCGGAGCAACCCGGACCCGTCGAACCACATTTGGACCACAACCGGGGCGCATCCGGCCCCTGTCTGAAATTCGGCGGACCCGATGAGGGACGGGACCACCGGACGAACGTCGCCTTCGGCGACAAGAATGGAGTATCACCATGAAGCGTTTTGCACTTCTCCTCGCGACGACCGCCTTCGTGACGCCCGCCATGGCTGCGGACGTCGTCTACGAAGAGCCGCCGGCCCCTGCAGCCGTCTACGAGGCTCCCACGGCGACTTGGACGGGCTTCTATGCCGGTCTTCAGGCCGGTGTTGCCTTCAACCGTGACTCGGGCGCCTTCTCGTCGGCCAACACGTCTTTCGTCGGCGGCAATGATGACGGCGAGTCCGGTTTCATCGGCGGCGGCCATGTCGGCTACGACTACCAGATCAACAACTTCCTGATCGGTGCGGTCGCCGACCTCAACTACATCGACGCCAAGTCCTTCACGTCCTACACCCTGCCCACCGGCACGGGCACGCAGACGTTCGGCGCCGAGCAGGACATCAACTTCGTCGGCACCGTCCGCGCGAAGGCCGGCGTCGCGATGGATCGCTTCGCGCTCTACGCGACCGGCGGTCTCGCCTATGCCGACATCGACAACAAGTACTCGGGCGGCACGATCTATGCCGACACCCGCAACAACCGCGTCTTCGGTGTGTCCGCTTCGACGGACAACGACGATGTCGGCTACGCCGTCGGCGCAGGCTTCGACGTCATGGCCACGCAGAACATCTCGTTCGGCCTGGAATACCTCTACACCGATCTCGGCGAGAGCAACGTCAAGGTCAACTACGCGAACGCCGCCGGCACCTCGGTCGGCAACTTCACGACCGAGTCGAACACCGATCTCGACTTCCACTCGGTGATGGCGAAGGCCTCCTACCGCTTCAACTAAGACCCGAGGCGGCTCCTCCGGGGGCCGCCGAGACGTCTCATGCAAAAACCCGCCGCATCCCATCGGATGCGGCGGGTTTTTCGTTGGAGCACACCGTCCACGACGCGCCGCCTCGATGGAGGGCGACCGCGCGTCAGTGAGCGGCGGCGAGCGGCGCCAGACCGAGATCGCCGCGCCGCGGCAGATCGGCGCCGCGCCTCGAACAGGTGATCGCCGCCGCGCGGATGGCAAATCCGATCAGCGCGTCGAGCGCCTCGCGGTCGAGGTCGCCGATGGCGAGACGCGTCAGGGCGCGCTTCTCTTGAAGTTGCGAGAGGAGGGCGGCCTGGAACGTGTCGCCCGCGCCGACCGTGTCCACCACGTCGACGGCAACGCCATCGACCGAGGACTGGATGCCCGACGCGGCATAGGCGAGCGCGCCATGCTCGCCGCGCGTCACGATGCCGAGCGCGATTCCCTTGTCCATCCAATCCGACAGCACCGCGTCCGACGTCCGGCCGGGATAGAGCTGCTCGAGATCCTCCTCGCTCGCCTTGACCATGGCGACCTCCGGAACGGTCGCCGCGACGCGGTCCCGCCAGACGTCGAGGTCGGGCTGGATCGAGGCGCGGATGTTCGGATCGTAGGAGACGAAGCGCTGCGCCTTTTCCTGCGCGATTAGCGCGGCGAGGGACGAGGCCGTCGGCTCGGAGACGGTCGAATAGGACCCGCCGATATGGATCGCCTGCAGCGCTTGCGGAAAGCTCGCGGGAACCTCGGAAGCCTCGATCGATCGATCGGCCGTGCCTTCGATGTAGAAGGAATATTCGGCGCTGCCGCTTTCCGAGAGCGAGACCATGGCGAGCGTCGTGTTGCGCGTCGTCTCGATCAGGAAGCGCTGGTCGATCGCCTCGCGCTGCATGTAGGCGCGGATGCGCCGGCCGTAGAGATCGCCGGACATCTTCGTGAAGAAGGCGGACGGGTGTCCGAGGCGGGCGAGACCGAGCGCGACGTTGAGGGCCGAGCCGCCGACGCGCGCGTTGAGCGCGATCTGCGAAACGTCGGGGCTGGGCTCGGCGAAGACGTCGAACAGGGCATCGCCGCAACTTAGGAACATGGTGCCTCTCCGGAAGTGTCGCGATCGGCGGTAGCAGGAAACGAAGCCGGGGAAAACCGCTTCCCCGCAGCCGGGGAAAACCGCGTTTCTGATGGCGCCGGCGCGAGAGCCCGCCCGGCCCGGCGCGACGACCGAGCAATCCGGCGCGAAAGCGTCCGGACGAGGCGACGCCAGGACGGACGGTGGCGGATGCGAGCCGCGCTCGCGCCGACTTCCCCGCCGCGGCCGTTGGCCGTTCCATCTTCGACTCATGACACAGGGCCCGCAGGGCCGAGGCGGCGAGAGCGAAGGCCGGACGCCTCGCTGCCTGCAAGGCCGGGATGCTCGACGAAGGTCTTCCAAGATGCGCCGTCGACTTTCCCCAACGATAATGCAAGAAGGCTGCGCACATTCACCGGAGGGTAAGGCATGGCATTCGTCGGCGTTCACGCAGGTCTTGTTGCGGCAGCTTTGGGGATCGTCACGAGCGGGATGGCGGCCAGCGCGGCCCATGCCGAAGAGTTTTCGTTCACCGCGTCCAATACGACGAAATCGGCCATCACCGACGTCTATGTGTCCGAAGACAAGCAGGAATGGGGATATTTCGACATCGGCAGCGGCATCAAGCCGGGGGCGACGGTCAATCTGGTGTGGGACCAGGCCACGAACAGCGAGACCTGCACGCAGTGGGTGAAGGCCGCCTATGCGGACGGCACCGAGTCCGAACCGGCCAAGTTCGATTTCTGCGAGAACGGGCTCGAGATCGACTTCTGAGCCGACGTCGGTCGACCCGCTGCGAAACTGTGCGGCAGGCCGTCTCCGATGGCCTGCCGTTTGTGTTTCGAAGGACCGGTGGAGCCGCTCGGAACCGGTCGGGTGCGACGTTCGCCCATGTCGGCCGGGACGTCGTGATGCGCGTTTGACCCGGTTTCGAACCGGCCGTCAGGTCGAGGGTGGCAGCAGAGCGAAGGTTCCGAAGGCCGGGACCTTCACCGCGAGGCGCCGGGGATCCACGCCGGCGACGAGGCCGAGCACGTTCACCTCGATGCCCGACGTCCAGCCGATCACCGCCCCGGCATAGCCGAAGAGCGAGAGCCGGATGTCCTCGCGATCGCGATCGAAGGAAACGAGGCGGCCTTCCGAGGGGAAGTCGCGCCCGACCGCGACGGGCGACAGGTTCGCCGCAATTCCCGGGACATGGCGCAGGACATGGGCGACGAACGTGTTGGAGTTCGGTCCGGGAAAGATCCGGTAGCCGCCATGCGCCGCATAGGGATAGGCCTCGATCGCGCTCCGAAAGGCCGGGATCGCAGCTTCGGCCTGCGGCCCGCGCAGCGCGAGGACGATGCGCGGCTCGTTGGAATACCAGCGCCCGTCCGCCGCGTAGCCGTTGCGGCGGATGGGGCTGCCCCAGCCGACCTTGTCCCACCGCTCGTAGGCCTTCGCCCCTTCTTCCTTCAGAACGATCCAGGAATGCTCCGAGACGGCGCCCTTCAACCCGCCGGTGCGCGCGGACAGGACGTAGACCGCCGCCTCCGGCGCATCGGCCGGTGCCGGCAGGAGCTTGGCGCTCGTCCAGTCCGCGTCCCGCCAGGAGCCGGGATGCTCGCCCACCTTCCAGAGAAGGGCCGAGAGCGCGACGGGCGCGATGTAGACGAGGAGGAGGATGAGAAGAACGACTTTCAAGAGGCGCATCGGGCTTTCGAACCAGCGGGCAGGGCGTTAGAGCATCGCGCAAAGGCGATGGCTCCGGTCATCAAGATGGCGTGTGCGCCGCGGCAAAACGAGGATGACGATGTCGAACAATCCGATCGTGGCGGAAGTGACGCGGGGATCGCGCGTCGAAAGCCGGCACCGCGGCGCAGTGGCGGTGATGGATGCGGCCGGCAAGGCGGTGTTGTCGCTGGGCGATATCGACGCGCCGGTCTTTCCGCGCTCGGCCGTGAAGGTCTTTCAGGGCATCCCGCTGATCGAGACCGGCGCTGCCGATGCGTTCGGCCTGGCCTTGGCCGATCTTTCGCTCGCCGTCGCCTCGCATTCCGGCGAGCCCGGCCATGTCGAGCGTGCCGCGGCCATGCTCGGCCGGGCCGGATTGTCCGAAGAAGCCCTCGAATGCGGATGCCACTGGCCCTTCGACCAGCCGGTCGCGCTCGAACTCGCCCGCAGCGGCGGCCGGCCGACGGCGCTTCACAACAACTGCTCGGGCAAGCATGCCGGCTTTCTCTGCACCGCCGTTCATTGCGGCGAGACGACGGCCGGCTACGTCGGGGCCGACCATCCCGTCCAGGTGCGGGCGAGGGCCGTCATCGAGGATCTGACCGGGACGAGGCTCGGTCCCGATGATGGCGGCATCGACGGCTGCTCGATCCCGACCTATGCGGCCCCACTTCGAGGCTTCGCCACAGGCTTCGCCAAACTCGTCTCGGGTCAGCGCGTCGGCGCCGAGCGCGCCGAAGCGGGCCGCCGGTTGATCGAGGCGGCCATGGCCGAACCCTGGTACATGGCCGGCACGGATCGCGCCTGCGTCGCGCTGATGGAGGCTGCCCCCGGCCGCGTCTTCGCCAAGACGGGCGCGGAGGGCGTCTTCTGCGGTGCGATCCCCGAATACGGCCTCGGTTTCGCGTTGAAGATCGACGACGGCACGACCCGCGCGGCCGAAAGCGCCGTCGCCGCGACGATCGCGACGCTGTTCCGTCGCCAGGGCGATCCCGTCGCGGAGGCCTATGACCGGTTGGCGGCGAAGGACATCTTCAACTGGGAGAAGACGCGCGTCGGCGGAGTGCGGCCGACGGGCTTCTAAAGACGCCCGTTTTTAAGCGTTCCCCAGTGGACGCCGCTTGCGGACCGGCTTCGCCGCCGCGGCGGGTTCGGCCGTCGCGGCCTTCTCGACCGGCGCGGCGATGGGAGACGACGCGATCGGCGCCGTCGGCGCGGCCGAAGGTGCCGCTTCCGTCTCAGCCGAAACGGTCGATGCCGCAGGCTCGGCCGCGGCCGGTGCGGGCCTCGGTGCCGCCGGAGCCAAGCGCTTCTCCGCCACCGGCTTGGCATCGGCCGACGATTTTTGCGCCGGCTTCGTGTCCGTGGCCGTCTTGGCGGCCGCCTGCTTCGTCACCGAGGGCTTGGCCGAGCCGCGGCTGCGGCGCGCGGGTTTGGCCGCCGGCTGCGACGCCGCCTCGACGCTGGCGGCGAGTTCGGCCGGCGAGAGCGGCGCCAGGAACGTCGGAAGAGCCGTCGCGGTCGCCGGGGCCGGTATCGACGTTGACACTGGAACGGTTGCGGCCACCGGCTTGGCCGCCAGCGGCGCGACGGCCGGCTTCGCCGCCGCCGCATCCCCGGTGCGCTTGTCCCCGCTCTGCTTCAGGCGGATGCGGATCGAGCCGCCTTCGGGATGGTCGATGTCGAAGACGCCGGACTTGCGCACGAGGTCGGACAGCTTCTTGTGCCCGTAGGTCCGGGGATCGAAGTCGGTGTAGAGCGTCTGCAACTGCTTGCCGAACGTGCCGAGATTGACCCAGCCGTCCTCGCTTTCCATCTGGTCGATGACGCGCTTGAGCATCGGCGTGACCGCGCTCGGCGGGGCGAGCGGCGCGCTGGACGGCTCCGCGCCGCGTCCGGGCGCGATGCGCTCGGGTAGAAGGTTCTCGGTGTAGATGAAGCGGCGGCAGGCCTGGCGGAAGCTCTCCGGCGTCTTCTGCTCCCCGAAGCCGTAGACGTCGAGACCTTCCTCGCGGATGCGGGAGGCGAGGCGCGTGAAGTCGCTGTCGGAGGAAACGAGGCAGAACCCGTCGAACCGGCCGGAATGAACGAGATCCATCGCGTCGATCACGAGCGTGATGTCGGAGGCGTTCTTGCCCGTCGTGTAGGCGAACTGCTGTTGCGGGATGATCGCGTGGCGGGCGAGGATGTCCGTCCAGCCCTTCATGCGCTGGGTCGAGAAGTCGCCGTAGATGCGGCGCACGCTGGCCTCTCCGATCTTGGCGATCTCTTCGAACAGGCCGTCCGCGATCTTGGCGGATGCGTTGTCCGCATCGATGAGCACGGCGAGGCGCGCGGACCGGGCGTCGTTCATGGTCGTTTCCCTGGGAAAATTGCCGCCGAAGCGATTGGTAGCCGAATTAGCGCGGTCGTACCGTTGCGAAAGACGTTAGGCGGGCATTCGACGCCTCGTCCACGCCAAACTGACGTTTCAGGCCGAATTGCCCAGGAGTTTGACGTGCGGAGGGGTCTCGCCCGGTGTTTCCAGGAGGTCCGCCGTCGAGACCTCGCTCCAGCGAAAGCCGCGGATCGCGCCGTCCCTCGAGCCTGCCACGACGTTGCCGGAGACGATCGCGGTCCCCGAGCCTTCCACCGCCGAGATCGCGATCCCCGTGCCGCAATCCCGCACCACATTGCCCGTCGCCGAGACGTTGCGCAGAAACGGACCCCAGCCGAGCTTTAGTCCGAAGAGCGGAGCGCCCTCGACGACATTGCCGTTGAGAGCCGTGTCGGCCTCCACCGAGATGCCCATGCCGAAGCCCGGCGCGTCGGCGGGATAGGGGCCCGCGCGCCGAAGGTTGCGCACGAGATTGTTCGAGCAGACCGCGAGCCGCCCGCCCTCGTTGAAATTGGCGATGGAAATGCCGATCGCCGCGCCGTCGACGAGATTGCCGGTGATGACGGCCCCGTCGAAGCGGAACTCCGAATAGATCGCGGTCTCGCCGGAGTTCAGGCAGGTGTTGCCCGAGATCGAGACGTTCGAGCCACCGTTGGACCGGATGGCGGAGAAGGCGCAATCCTCCACATGGTTGCCCGAGACGATCGCCGCGTGCGCCCGGAAGACGTTGATGCCGTTGCCGGTCTGGCCCGTGCCGCCCGAATCGGAGCGGATGCGCCGCATGCGGTTGTCGGCGACGAGCGTGCCGTCCGGACCCGGCTCGCTGCGGTGGACGAGGATGCCGCCATGTCCGCAATCCTCGATCACCATGTCGCGGATCGAGAGGCCGGTCGCATCGCGCGACAGGAGGGCGGCAAAGCCGGCGCCCGCGATGCGTCCGTCGGCGACGCGGCCGCCGCAGCGGTGGAGCGCGAGGCCCGATCCCCGAGCGCCGAGGATCGTGCAGCCGGAGATCCGCAGATCGGGGCAATCGGCGACGGCGAGAAGATCGGGACCCTCGCTCGCACCCTCGGACAGGCCGTCGAAAACGATGTCCTCGATCTGCAGCGTCCCGCCGCCGCGAAAGACCCATTCCAGATCGCGGCCGAAGATCCGCGTCGCTCCGCGCGTGCCGGCGAGGCGCGCATTCGGCGGAAGCTCGAGTCGTCCCACGGGATAATCGCCGGGCGGCAGCACGAGCACGCGGTTCCGGGCCGCCGATTCCTCGATCGAGGCCTGAAGTCGGCGCGTCGTCTCGGCCGCGACGGCTGCGTCGATTCGCAGGACGTTGCCGGCGGCGAAGGCGGCGAGACCCTGGAGGAGGCGACGGCGGGTGGTCGGGGCGCTGGAAGGCATCGCACATCCTACAAAAGAAGGACTTGCCAACGCATGAAGGCCGGCGGGCGGCCCTTTGCGCCACCACCTTACAGGAGTTTAATTCCGATCCGCTTTCCCTGAACGGAACAGCGTTGTAGCGTGCGAGTTGGGCACCTACCGACAACGAGCTGGCGAACCACGCCGGCGAACATCTTGGGAGCTACACATGGCCTGGAACAAGCCCGTTCTCGTCGAAGTCTGCGTCGCGATGGAAATCAACGGCTACATGCCGATCGAATTCTGATCGACACCTGATTGTCGACATCGAGTGACAGCCGCGGGCGGGACGACACCCGCCTGCGGCTTCTTGTTTTGGGCTCTGCCGCCGGTGGCGGATATCCCCAGTGGAATTGCCTCTGCGCGGTCTGCAGACTGGCCTGGAACGGCGATCCTCGCGTCGAGCAGCGGAGCCAGTCGTCGATCGCGGCATCTGCGGATGGACGGCATTGGCTCCTGCTCAACGCCTCTCCCGATCTGCGCGGGCAGATCGTCGCCTCCCCGACGCTGGGCGCCGGGGCGCGTGGCAAGGACGGCGAAAGCCGCGCTTCGCCGATTTCAGCGGTGCTCGTCACCAATGGCGACGTCGATCACGTCGCAGGCTTGCTGACGCTTCGCGAAAAGCAGAGATTCGACCTTTACGGAACGCGCGGCGTCCTCGACGTGCTGCAGGCGAACCCGGTGTTTTCGGTTCTCGACCCGGCCGTCGTCGCGTTGAGGCCGATTCGTGCCGGAGAGGTCGCCGAGCCGGTCGAGGGGCTCGAGATCGAGATCTTCGCGGTGCCGGGAAAGGTGCCGCTCTATCTGGAGGCGGGTGAGGTGGAGATCGGTGCGGAGGGCGAGATGACGGTCGGCGTTCGCCTGTCGGCGGGCGGTCGCACGGCCTTCTACATTCCGGGCTGCGCGTCCGTGCCCGATCACCTGCGCGAACGCGTGCGCGGGGCCGACGTGCTCCTCTTCGACGGCACGGTCTTCCACGACGACGAGATGTCGGAGGCGGGCGTCGGGGTGAAGACCGGCCGGCGCATGGGCCATCTCCCGATCGCGGGCGATGGCGGCAGTCTCCACGCCTTCGACGATCTCGGCATCGGCCAGCGGATCTATATCCACATCAACAACACGAACCCGATCCTGGTGGAGGGATCGGTCGAGCGGCAAGCGGTCGAGGCGGCGGGTTGGCGCGTCGCGTCGGACGGGCGGGAGATCGAGCCATGAACGCGATGATGACCTCGGACGACTTCGTGTCCGCGCTGCGCGAGATCGGCGCGACGCGCTACCATCATCTCCATCCGTTCCAGCTGAAGCTCCAGTCGGGCGAGCTGACGAAGACGCAGGTCCAGGCCTGGGCGCTGAACCGCTACTATTATCAGTCCAAGATCCCCGTGAAGGACTCCTACATCCTCGCCCGCATGGAGACCTCGGAGCTGCGGCGCGAATGGCGCGAGCGGATCGTCGATCACGATGGCGACTCGGAGAATCGCGGCGGCATCGAGAAGTGGATCGCGCTCACCGACGGCGTCGGGCTCGACCGCGACTACGTCCTGTCCGGCGAGGGCATCCTGCCCGGCACGCGCTTCGCCGTTGACGCCTATGTCGCCTTCGTGCGCGAACGCTCGCTGCTGGAGGCCATCGCCTCCTCGCTGACCGAACTCTTCTCGCCCGGCATCATCGGCACGCGGGTGCGCGGCATGCTGGCGCACTACGACTTCATCTCGCCGGAGACGCTCGCCTATTTCGACAAGCGTCCGGTCCAGGCCAAGCGCGACAGCGATTTCGCGCTCGACTACTGCATCCGCCACGCCCGCCGGCCGGAGCAGCAGATCGCGGTTCTGGACGCGCTCCGCTTTAAATGCTCCGTGCTCTGGGCCCAGCTGGACGCGCTGGAGCATGCCTATGTCGAACCGGGCAAGCCGCCCTTCGACGTCTGGCAGCCCGGCCTCGGCGGCACCGAACCATGAGCGCGGCGCCGTCCTCCGCCATCGACGATGCCGCCGTTCCGCGGTTTCCGCACGGCGTGCGGTTTCGCGAGGACAAGGCGCGAGGTCGCTTCATCCTCGTCGGGCCGGAGCGCATCTTCAACGCCGACGACGTCGCGACCGAGATCCTCAAGCGCTGCGACGGGCGCAAGAGCTTCGGCGAGATCCTGTTCGAGCTGACCGAGGTCTTCACCGCCGACGCCAGCGTGATTCGGCCGGACGTCGAGAGCTTTCTCGCCGATCTCCGGCAGAAGGGAATGGTGGAGTTGTGAACGAGATCGTCTTCCCGGTCCCCGAGACCGTCGAAAGCACCAGGGTCCCCCCGCCGCCGCCGCTCGGCATTCTTGCGGAACTGACTCATCGCTGCCCGCTGCGCTGCACCTACTGCTCCAATCCCCTGGAACTCGACCAGCGCTCCAGCGAGCTCGATACACAGACCTGGAAACGCGTCTTCGCGGAAGCCGCCGAACTCGGCGTCATCCACATCCACCTGTCCGGCGGAGAGCCGACGGCGCGCAAGGACATCGTCGAACTGACGCGGCACGCCGCGGAGGTCGGCCTCTACACCAACCTCATCACGTCCGGCATCGGCGTCTCCACCGCGACGCTCGACGGCCTCCTCGAAGCCGGTCTCGACCACATCCAGCTTTCGCTCCAGGGTGCCGACGCCGCGGTGACGGAGGCGGTGGGCGGCTATCGCGGCGGCTTCGAACGCAAGGAGGCCTTCGCCGCCGAGGTCGTGAAGCGCGGCTTTCCCCTGACGCTGAACGCCGTCATCCACCGCACCAACATCCATCAGGTTCCGGCGATGATCGAGAAGGCGGTCGCCTTCGGCGCCAAGCGCCTGGAGATCGCCCACACGCAATATTACGGCTGGGCGCTCCGCAACCGGGCGCAGCTGATGCCCGCGCGCGAGGATGTCGACCGCACGATCGCAGAGGTCGAGGCGGCGCGCGAGCGCCTGAAGGGCATTCTCGTCATCGACGCGGTCTTCCCCGATTATTACGCGCGCTATCCCAAGACCTGCAACGGCGGCTGGGGCCAGCGCACCTTCAGCGTCACGCCGGCCGGCCTCGTCCTGCCCTGCCACGCCGCGCAGACGATCCCGCATCTCGACTTTCCCTCGGTCCGGACCCAGTCGCTGGCGGACATCTGGGCGTCCTCGCCGGCCTTCGAGGCCTATCGGGGCACGGACTGGATGCCGGAGCCCTGCCGGTCCTGCGAGCGCAAGGCAGTGGATTTCGGCGGCTGCCGTTGTCAGGCGCTGGCGCTCACCGGCGATGCCAGCGCGACCGACCCGGCCTGCATCAAGTCGCCGATGCACATGACGCTCGGCGAGATCGCCGCGCGCGAGGCTTCCGCCGCCGTCATCCCCGGCGCCGCGGTCTATCGCGGCTTCGGTGGAGCCGTCTAAGCCAGCTTCAGAGCCAGTTCTTGTAGCGGAAGAAGACGAGCGGCAGCACGGCCGAGACGACCATGGCGCCGAGCGCCATGGGATAGCCGTGCGCCCAGTGCAGCTCCGGCATGATCTCGAAGTTCATCCCGTAGATCGAGGCGATGAGCGTCGGCGGCATGAAGCCGACGGCGGCGACCGAGAAGATCTTGATGATCGCGTTCTGCTCGATCGAGATCATGCCGACCGTGGTGTCGAGGAGAAAGGTCGTCTTGTTCGACAGGAACGAGACGAAGTCGTTGAGCGAGGTGATGTCGCGGTTCATCGCCTTGACGCGGAACTTCGCATCCTTGCCCGTCTTGCGGCCTTCCAGCACGAACTGGAGATAGGGCATCATCCGGTCGAGCGTGGCGAGGCTTTCCCGCGTGCGCGAGGCGAGGTCGCCGGCGGCGCCGATCCGGCGGAGCAGTTCCTTGAACTCGTGGCTCGCCACCGGCTTCTTGACCTTCGAGGACGCGAAGATGTCGGTCGCGATATGGTCGAGATCCCCGGCGATCGCTTCGAGCATGTCCGCCACGCGGTCGATCACCGTTTCGAGAAGACCGATCAGCATCGTGTCGGCGGTCGGCACGCGCGAGGCCCCCTTGCCGTTCGGGGCGGCACCCGCCGTGGGGGGCTCCGGCACGTCCGAACCGAGCACGTGGGCGAGGGCGCTCGTTTCCGTCTGGCTCTTGCATAGCTTGGCCGAGTAGATCGCGAAGGATTTCGGCTCGGTGTAGCGAAGGGTGACGAGGCGCGAACCCGTGAGGATGAAGGTCACCGGGGCGAAGGCCGGGCGACCGCTGTCGAGCCCGAAGACCACGGATGCCGTCATGAAGTCCGAACCGTCCTCCGAATAAAGGCGACTGGATACCTCGATCTCGCGCATCTCCTCGCGCGTCGGAACCTCGATCGCGCAGAGGCGCTCGACCGCCTGCTCCTCTTCCTTGGTCGGATTGATGAGATCGATCCAGATCGCATCGGCCGGCACGGCATCCGCGTCGACGCGGTCCCCGCGGATCTGCGCCGCGTCGGCGCGATAGACCTCGATCATGGTTCTGCTCCGAAACGCCGGACGCGGCCGATGCGGCCCGCCGCGGCGCGTCACTGCACCCGCAACGCCCGTTCCGCAAGAGCGGCGGCGCAACGACGCGCGCCGAGCCGATCGGCGCGGCGGCGTGGCGCAAGCCCTTAGGGCCGCGATGTCGGATGCGACGGTCCGGCCCTTGCCCCGGGTGACTCACCTGCCGACACGCCTGCCGACTCGCGAAGGCTGCGCGCCGCAATGGCGCTCCGCCAGGACGTCCGTCGAGATGTCGACGCCGCCCGAGCTGGCCATCGCGCAGGTCCCGGTCTTCGTCGAAGGGTCTCCGGGTGTCGGAGATGGCCGGCACGACGCCCGCTCCGACGAGCCCATTGGCCGAGACGTTCCGGACGTCAGGTCGCCAAAACGGCGTCCCGGGGGGCGATGAGCTGCCAGGTGACGCCGCTCGGAGCATAGCGCATGTCGACCTCGCCGCCGAGACCGCGCGCCGTCATCTTCTGCGTGACGAGCGTTCCGAAGCCCGAACGCTTCGGCTCGACGACGGGCGGCCCGTCGATCTCGCGCCAGGACAGACGGAACGTCTCGTCGAGCTTCCAGCGGATCTCCACGGAACCGCCGGGAACGGACAGGGCGCCGTATTTCGCGGCATTGGTCGCGAGCTCGTGAAGGGCGAGACCGATCGTCTGCGCCGCCGAGGGATTCAGCCGCACCGGCGGGCCGGCGACACCGATCTGATGGCCGGGCCCGACGCCGAAGGCCTGGAGCTGTGTTGCCGCGAGATCGGCCATCCCCGCGGAGTCCCAGCCTTTGCCAGCCAGGAGATCGGCCGAGCGGGCGAGCGAGGCCAGAGCTTCGGAGAGCGTCGCCAGAAACTCGTTCGTGCTGGAGCTTTCCTTGGCGGCGCGCCGCGCGATGGCGCCGATCAGCGCGTACTGGTTCTTGGCGCGATGGCTCATCTCGCGCATGAGGAAGCTGTTCTGCTCCTCCGCGTCGCGCCGGTCGCGCGAGGCCTGCGCCAGCACCTTGGAGACGCCGCCGACCTCCTCGATGACCGTGTGGACGGGCAAGGCCGGCTCGCCGCGGCCGATCGCCTTCGCCTGATCCGCCAGTTTCAGGATCGGAGCGGCCAGTCTGCGGCCGAAGACGATCGCGAGGAGGGCGGAGAAGGACAGGAGCGCGACGCCCATGCCGACGAGAAGAAGCCAGGAACGCTTGATCGGCTGACCGATCACCGCGTTCGGCACCGCCACCGTCGTCGTCCAGCTGGACAGGGCCGAGGTGTAGGAGGCCTCGATGAAGTCGCGGTTCATGCCCTCGCCGAGCGACTCCGCGAGGCTCGGGCTGTCGACGACGTTGCTCGAACTGCGCCGCATCTGCCCGTTGGTCGCCAGGACGGCGGTCACCTTCGAGCCTTGCCCGTCGCGGATGATGGCGCTCCACGTCTCCGGGATGTTTCGAGCGGTGAGGATCGGCGTCAGTTCGGACGTCTCGCGACTGATCGCCAGCACGAAGAGGACGCGATCCCCGCGAAAGACGGGAACGGCGACATGGAAGACGAACGTATCGGCGTCGGGACCGAGAAAGGCGCCGGAGATCTGTGTCCGGCGCGTGGCGAACGCCGCTTCGACGGTCTCGCGATGGTCGAGCGCGGTGCCCGCGGCGCCCGGCCGTTTGGTGTCCACGACGACGCGCAGGGCGGGATCGACGAGGATCGCGCTCGAGCCGGTCGCCTCGAGGGCGGCCTGAGCCCGGTCGTCGAAGATGTCGGTCTCGGCTTCGTCGAGGAACGGAGAGGACGCGAGCACCTTTGCCGACGTGATCATCGCGTAGATCTCGCGATCGATCGCATCGGAGATGATTTCGGCGGTGTCGGCCACTTGTCCCGCCGCGATCGACTTCTGCTGTTCGGAGAACTGGAAGACCAGAAAGGCGCTGAACAGCAGCGCGGGCGTCAGCACGATGAGGGCGAAGCCCATCAGGTGGATGAGGAGCGGCGGCCGCCGCCAGAGGCGCGTCCAGCGCTGCTGGTGCACGCGCCAAGCCCTGGGCCGCGCGAGATCAAGCTCTGCCGTCATTCCGGATCGACCCGCCATTCTACCGCCACGACGCCGGCCCGCGACGGTGGAAGCCGCGGGCCGAAATCGTCACGGACTATAGGTGAGCGGCGACCCCGTTCCAAGATTGCGGCAGGTTCGATCTCGCGATTGGCATCGCTTCGACCGTCAGGAAAACTGCGAAAGTCCGGGAGTCGTCGCGATCACGCGGTCGACGGTTTCCGCACCGGCATGGGCCTTGGCATAGGCGACGAGCTCCGTCGCGACCTGACGGATCTGCCCCATGTCGAGGCCGAGGCCCATCAGTTTGGAGCCGAGCGCCATGATGCCGCCCCCGAAGAAGCTCATGATTCCGCCGCCGGACTCGCCGACGGAATCGATCGCCGCCTGCGCCCCCGGCGTTTCCTCCAGCATCTTGCCGACCGCGGGGTCCGTGCCTTCGGCCTTCATGTAGGCGAGGATGTGCCCGACGGCCTTGCGGGCGTCGTCGGTGGACAGGCCGGTTTCGGCGGCGATGCGGTTGAGTAGTTCGTCCATGAGCGGCTCTGCCTCTTGATCTGGGATGTGGTGGCGCGCCCGTCGTGAAAACGGGCGGTGCCGGAATGTCGGCGGACCATGGCAAACGCCGCCGTGCCGCGCAATCCTCGGGTTCGGCTCCCCCGCGATGCCGGGTGCTTCGGCGCTGCCTGTTCTTCTTGGCCGGCTGCGCGTTATAACGCTCCGACGCCGGTCCGCGGGACGTGGCGTGTGGGGTCCGGGAGGAATCATGCTGGAAGACGGTCGCATTTTTCTGGGCGCCAGCCGAGGCCCGGACGACACGGTGCGCGAGGGCGAATATCTCGATCTGAAGCTCGCCAACCGCCACGGGCTCGTGACGGGCGCGACCGGCACCGGCAAGACCGTGACGCTGCAGATCCTGGCGGAGGGCTTTTCCGAGGCCGGCGTTCCCGTCTTCTGCGCCGACATCAAGGGAGATCTGTCCGGCATCGCCGCGCGGGGCGAGGACAAGGACTTTCTCGTGGCCCGCGCCCGGGAGATCGGTCTCGATCCCTATTATCACGACCTCTATCCCGTGATGTTCTGGGACATTTTCGGTGAAAAGGGCCATCCCGTCCGCGCGACGATCGCGGAAATGGGGCCGCTGCTCCTCTCGCGGCTCATGGGCCTGTCCGAGGCGCAGGAAGGCGTGCTCAACATCGCCTTCAAGATCGCCGACGAGGAGGGAATGCTCCTTCTCGACCTCAAGGACCTCCAGGCGATGCTCGCCCATGTCGGCGAGAATGCCGAGGAGATCGGCCGGCTCTACGGCAATGTCGCCAAGCAGACGGTCGGTTCGATCCAGCGCGCGCTCCTGGTCCTGGAAGGGCAGGGCGCCGCCGAGTTCTTCGGCGAGCCGGCGCTGAAGATCGCCGATCTCATGCGCACCGACCGCGACGGCCGGGGCTATGTGAACGTGCTGGCGGCCGACCGGCTGATGATGAATCCGCGGCTCTATTCCACCTTCCTCCTCTGGCTGATGTCGGAACTCTTCGAGGAACTGCCCGAGGTCGGCGATCCCGAAAAGCCCAAGCTCGTCTTCTTCTTCGATGAGGCGCATCTTCTCTTCGACGGCGCACCGAAGGTTCTGACCGACCGGATCGAGCAGGTCGTCAAGTTGATCCGCTCCAAGGGCGTCGGCATCTACTTCGTGACGCAGAACCCGCTCGACGTGCCCGATGCCGTCCTCGCCCAGCTCGGCAACCGCGTGCAGCATGCGCTGCGCGCCTATACGCCGCGCGAGCAGAAGGCGGTGAAGGTGGCGGCCGAGACCTTCCGGCCCAATCCGGACTTCGACAGTTTCGAAGCGATCACGCAGCTCGGCGTCGGCGAGGCACTGGTCTCGACGCTCGCCAAGGGCGGCGTGCCCTCCGTCGTCCAGCGCACCCTGATCCGTCCGCCGGCCGGCCGGGTCGGTCCGATCTCCGATGCCGAGCGGGCCGAAGTCCGGCGCGCGAGCCCCGTCGCGGGCGATTACGAGACGCGCATCGACGCGCAATCCGCCTACGAGATGCTGGTCGGCCGCGCCGAGGCGCAGCTGTCCCGCGAGGCCGAGCAGGAAAAGGCCGAGGCCGAGGGGCGCGCCCGCGCGCGAAGCGCCGAATCCAGCCGACGCGCCGAGGCGGCGCGTCGCCGGGCCGAAGCGCCGCCGGAACCGGAGCCTTCCCGTGGGGGCGAACGAAGCGGCGAGATCGAGATTGGCGGGTTCCGCCTGCCGGATTTCGGGCTCGGCCGCCGAGACGAGCCCGAGGAGGAGGAGCCCGCCCCTCGTCGCCGCGCGCCGGCCTCACGCGGCCGTTCCTCGGGC
Organism: Aureimonas sp. Leaf454; assembly: GCF_001424685.1. Lineage (GTDB taxonomy): Bacteria > Pseudomonadota > Alphaproteobacteria > Rhizobiales > Rhizobiaceae > Plantimonas. The sequence goes on along the minus strand of NZ_LMQT01000022.1, from coordinate 190,847 downwards.
TACGAGCGTCAGACCATTACGGAAACGGTGCTGAAGCAGGTCGGCCGGACGGCGGCCTCGACGGTCACCAACGCGATCCTTCGCGGCATTCTGGGAAGCCTCAAGCGCGGTCGGTGAACTCCGAGCTCGTCCTGGCCCTCGCGTCTCGCGCTTCGGCTTCCCATATGAAGCCGGACCAAAACCTTCGACAGGAGAACGGACGAGATGCGATCGGGACTTGCGGCCTATCTGACCTGGTGCCTCTGCTTCGTCGGTTTCTGCGGCCTTCACCGCTTCTATCTCGGCCGCCCCTGGACGGGCCTCCTCTGGCTCCTGACCTTCGGCCTTCTCGGCATCGGCCAGATCGTCGATCTCTTCCTCATCCCCGGCATGTTGCGCGAGGGTGCGACCGAGCGTCGGCTCGACCGGATGGAGGCGGAGTATCGGACGCTTCGGCGGTCGTGAGCATCGACGGAGAGGTCGGACCGATCGGCGTCTGGCCGTTGGGGAGCCACGCCGGCCGGCGGTGACGACGGAAGAGCGGTTCGGCAAGAGCCGCGTCTCATCCGGACGGGCGGCAGCCATGGAGCCCGCGACGCGGAGCCGTCTTCGCCCCTGGTGGGGAGACGAAGACGGCGCGCCAAGTCACGTCGTCAAGGTCCGATCCGGTTCCGGCTTTGTCGGCCGGACCCTGGATCAGACCATGCCCGACTGCAGAACCACGACCTTCGAGCCGTTCGGCACACGGTCGTAGAGGTCGATGATGTCGTGATTCATGAAGCGCACGCAGCCCGACGAGACGGCCTTGCCGATCGTCCAGTATTCCGGCGTTCCGTGCAGGCGATAGAGCGTGTCCTGCCCATTCTGGAACAGGTAGAGCGCGCGGGCGCCGAGCGGGTTCTTCAGCCCCGGCTGCTGCCCGCCGTTGCGATAGATCTCGAGCTCGGGCTGGCGGTCGATCATTTCGGCCGGCGGCGTCCAGGTCGGCCACTTGCGCTTCCACTGCATCACGGCGTCGCCGGACCAGGAGAAACCCTGACGCCCGATCCCGACGCCGTAGCGCATGGCGCGTCCGCCGCCCTGCGTGAAATAGGCGAAGCGGTTCTGCGTGTCGATCACGACCGTGCCGGGCGCCATGCCCGTGGGATCGGCGACCTCCTGGCGATAGAATTGCGGCGGCACGCGCTTCAGGTCGATGCCGGGGATGAGATAGCCCTCGTCCTCGATCGGCCCGTACATGGAAGCGTAGTCGATCGAGGCGTCGGCATAGCCGCCGTCGCCGGGATAACCGGCGCCGTCGACGAGGATCGCCCGGCGTCCGCCGGTCGAGCAGCCGGCGAGGAGAGCGGTTGCGCCCAGCCCCAGGCCGGCGAGGATCTGGCGGCGCGAAAGCCTGCGGTCTGCGATGTCGGTCATGTCCAGCCTAAAGAAGTGTCAAAGCCCGGCCTCTTTGCGGGCCGCGGCAACGCCGCCGGTCTCGTTGCAGAACATGGCCATAGCGGGTTCGTTCCCGGACGAGGGGTGATCGGTGGGTCTACCGTGTCGTCCTGGCAACAGAGGGTGAAGAGAGGGTTAAGGCGGGTCGTGCCCGGGCCGGCGGAGCGTCAGCCCAGCGTCGGCAATCCCTTGAGGTCGGGCAGGATCGCGTTCGGCGGGAGATCGCGATACTCGTCCGGCTCGCCGCTCCGATTGATCCAGACCGTCGAGAAGCCGAACCGGGTCGCGCCCGCGATATCCCAGCGGTTGGAGGACTGGAACGAAACCGCCGAGGGATAGAGACGGAAGGCGGTGGTCGCGAGTTCGTAGATCTCCGGCGCGGTCTTGAACGTCCCGGCATCCTCGGCCGAGAAGACGCGGTCGATCAGCGTGTCGAGCTTGGCCGAACGGATCGCGCGCTCCAGCATCGCATGCGAGCCGTTGGACAGGATCGCGAGCCGCGCGCCGCCGTCCTTCAGCGCCCGCAGGACGCCGGGCACCTCCTCGAACGTGTCGAGATCGCGATAGGCCTCGAGAAGTCCGTCGCGCATCGAGGTCTCGGCGGCCGGGACCTTGGCGATGGCGAAATCGAGCGCATCCTCGGTGAGGCGCCAGAAGTCGCGCGAGCGATCCTTCATCAGCGATCGGATCCAGGAATATTCCAGCTGCTTGCGCCGCCAGATCTCGGCGAGCTTGGCGCCGTCCTCGCCGAGATGGGCCGCGATGCGGGCGACGGCGGCGGAGGTGTCGAAGAGCGTGCCATAGGCGTCGAAGACGTAGAGCGAGGGCAAGGATCGATATTCCCCGATTGGGTCGCAGCAGGTTGGTCCCGTGTCTTATCGCGATTGCGGGCGAGGGGAAGGGGCCTTGATGCCGCCGGGCCCTTTCCGAGCCGGCGCTGGAATGCCAAGAGGGTGGATCATCCGGCGGCGGCTTCGTCGCAGCGCGAAAGGACCAGACCACCATGGCCACGGACATCAGCCGCACCGTCACCTTCGTCGACGGTTCTTGGGTGGAGGGCAATCCGGGCCTCGTCGGCCCGCGCAGCCACGCCATGTGGCTCGGCTCCAGCGTCTTCGACGGCGCGCGCTGGTTCGACGGTCTCGCCCCCGATCTCGACCTCCATGCCGAACGCGTCAACCGGTCCGCGCTCGCCCTCGGCCTCGCCGCGACGGTTTCGGCCGCCGACATCGTGCGGCTCGCCAAGGACGGCCTCCAGCGCTTCGACGGGACGACAGCGGTCTACATAAGGCCGATGTACTGGGCCGAGGAGGGCGGCTACATGGGCGTGCCGGCCGATGCCGGTTCGACGCGCTTCTGCCTGTGCCTCTACGAATCGCCGATGATCTCGCCGTCGGGCTTCACGCTCGGCCTGTCGCCCTTCCGTCGTCCGACGCCGGAATCGGCGCCGACCGCGGCCAAGGCGGGCTGCCTCTATCCCAACAGCGGTCGCGCGATCCTCGAGGCCAAGGCGCGCGGCTTCGACAACGCGCTTCTCCTCGACGCGGTCGGCAACGTCGCGGAGACCGGAACGTCGAACGTCTTCATGGCCAAGGGCGGCGTGGTCTACACGCCGATCCCGAACGGCACCTTTCTCAACGGCATCACACGCCAGCGCGTCATCGCCCTCCTGCGGGCGGACGGTGTCGAAGTCATCGAGAAGAGCCTGACCGTTTCCGACTTCCTGACCGCCGACGAGGTCTTCTCGACGGGCAATCATTCCAAGGTCGTGCCGGTCACCGGCTTCGAAGGATCGAGCTTCCAGCCCGGCCGCTTCTACGAGCAGGCGCGTGCGTCCTACATGGCCTTCGCCCGGGCTCACGCATAGCTTTCGCCAAACCGCGCCCTATCTGACCCGGCGCAATTCCAGCGAGGCCCGGCCGCAGTGTGGCGGCAAGGTCCCGCGAACCCGAACGAAGGAGACGACGACCATGGCGTTCACGCTTCCCCCGCTGCCCTACGACTACACGGCGCTTCAGCCCTACATGTCGAAGGAGACGCTGGAGTTCCACCACGACAAGCATCACAACGCCTATGTCGAGATGGGCAACAAGCTCGCCGCCGAAGCCGGTCTCGGCGATGCGTCGGTCGAAGAGGTCGTCAAGCAGTCCTTCGGCAAGAACCAGCCGCTCTTCAACAATGCCGGCCAGCATTACAACCACATCCACTTCTGGCAGTGGATGAAGCCGAACGGCGGCGGCAAGAGCCTGCCCGGCAAGCTGCAGACCGCGATCGACAGCGATCTCGGCGGCTACGACAAGTTCCGCACCGACTTCATCGAGGCCGGCAAGGGTCAGTTCGGCTCCGGCTGGGCCTGGCTCGCGGTCAAGGACGGCAAGCTGCAGATCATGAAGACGCCGAACGGCGAGAACCCGCTCGTGCACGGCGCCGCGCCCGTGCTCGGCGTCGATGTCTGGGAGCATTCCTATTACATCGACTACCGCAACGCCCGTCCGAAATACCTCGAGGCCTTCGTCGACAACCTGATCAATTGGGATCATGTGCTCGAAATGTACGAAGACGCCACGAAGTAAGACGTCGAAGGACGGTTTGTCCGTTTCGAAGGCCCCGCGTCTCCTGGCGTCGGGGCCTTTTTCGTCGCTGCGATCGATTCATGCTGTCACGGCGAGTTGAGAGCGGTTCCAGATTGCCCGGGACCGCGTTCTGCCCTCCATTAGGGGGGAGACCCCGCGCCGGCCTCCCATCACCGGATGTTCGGGCGCGCTCTCTTGGGAGACGATTCATGAAGACCAGGATCTGGGGCCTCGCCGCCCTTCTTTTCGCCACCGCGACCCTGCCGCTCGCTGTGCCGGCGCTTGCGCAGAACATCGACGCGGTCAAGGCCCGGCAGGCCGCTATGAAGACGATCGGAAAGTCCGCCAAGACCGCCGGCGGATACCTCAAGGGCGAGACCGAGTTCGACGCCGCCAAGGCCGCCGAACTCTTCGTCACGATGAAGGAGAACGCCGTCACCTTCTCGAAGAACGTGCCCGAGGATTCCAAGACGGGCAACGACACCGAGGCCTCGCCCGCGATCTGGGAGAAGCCGGAGGCGTTCAAAGCCAAGCTCGTCAAGTTCGAGGGCGACCTCGATGCCGCGATCGCCGCCAAGCCCGCGACGCTCGAGGCCTTCAAGGCGTCGTTCGGCGCGGTCGGCCAGAACTGCAAGAGCTGCCACGAGGAATTCCGCGTCGACAAGTAACCCGCGCCGCCGGCGATCCGGGGCCGGCCGAGAAGGGTCGCCCGGCCTGCCGGCTGCCCGTCCAGCCTCGCATGGCCGCCCGCCGCAGTCTCGCCCGGGCGGCCTTCCCTCGTCGCAAAGAAGGAAGAGCCCATGCGCCGTGCGTTGCTCGCGATCCTCGCTCTCCTCCTTCTCGCCGGTGCCGCCTTCCTGTGGCTGGCGCGACCCCTTCGGCTGGAGGCCTCCGAAATCGCGGCGGAGGGCTCGGGCGATCCCGTCCACGGCGAGCGTCTGTTCTGGACGGGCGGCTGCGTGTCCTGCCACGCTCTGGCGAAGTCGGAAGGGCAGGCGCAGCTTCGGCTCGGCGGCGGCGCGCCGCTGGTCACGAAGTTCGGGACCTTCCACGCTCCGAACATCTCGCCCGATCCGGCGGACGGCATCGGCGGCTGGACGCTGGCCGATTTCGCCAACGCCATGCAGCGCGGCGTCGCGCCGGACGGTGCGGCTCTCTACCCCGCCTTCCCCTACACGTCCTACGCCCGGATGACGAAATCGGACGTCGCCGACCTCTTCGCCTACCTGAAGACGCTTCCCCCCGTATCCGGCGCCGCGCCGCCGAACGATCTGTCCTTTCCCTTCAACATCCGGCAGGGCCTGGGGCTCTGGCAGCGCGTCTTCCTCGATCCGGCGCCGGTCGTCGCCCTTCCGGCCGATACGCCGGCGCAGGTCCTGCGCGGACGCTATCTCGTCGAAGGTCCCGGCCATTGCGGGGAATGCCACACGCCGCGCCTCCTCAGTGGGCTCGGCGGCTTGGACGAGGCAAGGTGGCTGTCGGGCGCAGCGGCGGCGGAGGGCGAGGGCAAGGTCCCCAACATCACGCCGTCCGACGCGGGGCTCGGCGACTGGTCGCAGAGCGACATCGCCTATTATCTCGAAACCGGGTTCACGCCGGATTTCGACAGCGTCGGGGGCGCGATGGTCGAGGTGCAGAGGAACATGGCCAAGCTCCCCGCCGAAGATCGCGAGGCGATCGCCGCCTATCTGAAGGCGGTGCCGGCCCTTTGAGGGCCGGATCGAAACGCCGCCCGACGCGCCGCGTCGGCCGGCGTCAGCCCTTTCCCATCGCCATCAGCGAGAAGGCGTAGATCAGCGCGACCTCCTCCAGCCGGTTGAAGCGGCCGGATGCGCCGCCGTGCCCCGCGCCCATGTTGGTGCGCAGGAGGATGGGATTGGCGTCGGTCTTCAGCGCGCGGAGCCTGGCGACCCATTTGGCGGGCTCCCAATAGGTGACGCGGGGATCGGTCAGGCCGGCGAGCACGAGCATCGGCGGGTAGGCCTTGGCCTCGACATTGTCGTAGGGACTGTAGCCGGCGATGGCGAGGTAGTCGGCCTCCGATGCGATCGGATTGCCCCATTCCGGCCATTCCGGCGGCGTCAGCGGCAACGTGTCGTCGAGCATCGTGTTGAGGACGTCGACGAAGGGAACGACCGCGACCACCGCGCCGAACTTCTCCGGCGCCATATTGGCGATGGCGCCCATCAGCATGCCGCCGGCCGAGCCGCCCTGCGCGACGATCCTCTCGTGCGACGTGTAGCCCTCGGCCACGAGATGGTTCGCCGCCGCGATGAAGTCGTTGAACGTGTTGGTCTTGGCCTGCCGGCGGCCTTCCTCGTACCAGCGAAAGCCCTTGTCCTTGCCGCCGCGGATGTGCGCGGTCGCCCAGACGAAGCCGCGGTCGACGAGCGAGAGCGCGTTCGTGTTGAACGAGGCGGGAATGGTGATGCCGTAGGCGCCGTAGCCGTAGAGCATCAGCGGCGCCGTGCCGTCGAGGGGCGTATCGCGGCGGTAGAGCAGGGAGACGGGCACCGTTTCGCCGTCGGCGGCCGGCGCGAAGACGCGGCGCGTCACGTAGTCGTCGGGATTGTGGCCGGAAGGGACTTCCTGCGTCTTCAGGAGCGTGCGCTCGCGCGTCTCGACGTCGTATTCGAAGGTCTGCGAGGGCGTCGTCATCGAGGAATAGGTGAAGCGGATCGCCGTCGTGTCGTATTCGTAGGTGCCGGACAGGCCGAGCGAATAGGCTTCCTCGTCGAAGGAGACGACATGCTCCTCGCCGTCGGAGAGCCGCTTCACGACGATGCGCGGCAGGCCGTCGCGCCGCTCGAGCCAGATCAGGTGGCGCTTCAGGACGGTGTGCCCGAGGATCAGCCGACCGGGCTCGTGCGGCACGAGGTCGATCCAGTCGCTGCGGCGCGCCGCGTCCGTCGGCGCGACGACGATCTTGAAGTCCTTGGCATCGCCGGCATTGGTGAGGATGTAGAGGGTGCCTTCGCCCTCGTCGACGCTGTACTCGACGCCCGTCTCGCGCTCGGCGAGAAGCCGTGGCTCGGCGGCCGGATTGGAGGCCGGGATCAGCCAGGCCTCGGACGTCTCGTGGTCGTTGATGTGGATGACGACGAACTCGCCGGACTGCGTCTTGTCGACATCCATGAAGAAGCCGGCATCGGTCTCCTCGTAGATCAGGGCATCGTCGGCGGGATCGGAACCGAGGCGGTGGTAGAAGACCCGGCTCGGCCGATGGTTGGCGTCGAGCCGCGTATAGAAGATGCCGCGCGAGCGCGACGACCAGACGGCTCCGCCGCTCGTGTCATCGATGCGATAGGTCGCGTCGACGCCAGTGGACAGGTCGCGCAGCGTCAGCGCGTAATATTCCGAACCCTTGTCGTCGTAGGACCAGGCGATCCAGGCGTGGTCGGTGGAATGGCTGACGCCGCCGAGCGAGAAGTATTCGCGTGCGCCGGCCTCCTTCTCGACGTCGAGGATCACCGTTTCCGACGCATCGTCCCCGCCGCGGGGGCGGCGAACGTAGCGGGGATACTCGGCGCCCTGGCGATAGGACACGCCGTAGGCGAAGGGCCCGTCCGGGGCGGGGACGGAACTGTCGTCCTCCTTGATCCGCCCGCGCATCTCGCCGATCAGCGTCTCCTTCAGGCCCGACGCCGGCGCGAGCATTGCCTCCTGATACGCGTTTTCGGCTTCGAGATGGTCGCGGATGGCGGGATCGAGGATGCTGGTATCCTTGAAGACCTCCTGCCAGTTGGGCGCGCGCAGCCAGGCGTAATCGTCCCGGCGTGTGCGCCCGTGGCGCGTGTCCTCGGTGGGGCGGCGCTCGGCCACCGGCGGCTGCGGGACCGCGGCGTCGGTGTCGTCGGACGGATGGCTCTGGGAGGTGAAGGTCAAGTCGGTTCCGATCGGGCGTCGCGGACCGCAAGGGTCGTCGCAGGATTCCGTGTCCTCGTTCGAGGCAGGCGGCCTCGTGGCCTTTGGATTCTCATAGCGCGCGGGCCGGTGCAAGGGTCACAGCGCCCCCGACTCCGCGCCGTGCCGAACCAGGCTTGCCCGGCGGCGGGATGGCCCCTATGTCCGATCACCTGGGTCATCGCGGGAGGCTGAAGCGCTGCTTTCGACGAATGGCGGATCGGCGCCCCTTTTTCTGGCCTTGGCGCTGCCGTTTCTCGGCGCGATGCTCGCGCCGTTCGCGGTTCGGGCCGCCGGTCGCCCGGCCGGCGCGGCGCTGGCGCTCCTCCCGGCCCTGTCCTTCGCGCTGATCGCCGTGTCCGCCGGATCCGGGACACCGCGTCTCGTCGGGCTCGACTGGATTCCGAGCCTCGGCGTTCGCCTCTCGCTGCGGCTCGACGGTCTGTCCACCCTCTTCTCGCTCCTGGTCACGGGCATCGGCGCGATCATCGTCCTCTATTCGGCGGGCTATCTCGGGACATCGCGACATTTCGCCCGGTTCCTCGGCTTCATCTTCCTGTTCATGGGCGCGATGCTCGGGCTCGTCTTGTCCGACGATCTCGTGACTCTCGCCGTCTTCTGGGAGCTCACCTCGATCGCCTCCTTCCTCCTGATCGGCTTCGATCACGAGCGCGAGGCCTCCCGGCGCGGCGCGATCCAGGCGCTGGTGATCACCGGCGGCGGCGGACTGGCCCTGCTGGCGGCGGCCGTTCTCCTTAGCGAAGGTCTCGGCCTGCGCAGCCTCACCGACGTGCTGGCGGCGGGCGAAGCCATCCGGCAGAGCGAGTTCTACGGGCCGCTCCTGGCGCTCGTCCTCCTCGCCGCCTTCACCAAGTCCGCGCAGGTGCCGTTCCACGTCTGGTTGCCGAACGCGATGGCCGCGCCGACGCCGGTCTCGGCCTATCTCCATTCCGCGACCATGGTGAAGGCCGGCGTGTACCTCCTCCTGCGGCTTCATCCCGCCTTCGGCGGCACCGCGGCCTGGGAGGCCATCCTGCCGCTGTTCGGTGGCGCGACGCTCCTGACGGGCGCGGCGCTGGCCCTGCGCCAGACCGACCTGAAGCTCGTGCTCGCCTATACGACGGTCGGATCGCTGGGCCTGATCGTGATGCTGATCGGTCTCGGCACGCCGGCTGCGATCGAGGCGGCGGTGCTCTACCTCCTCGCCCACGCGCTCTTCAAAGGCGCCCTCTTCACGGTGGCCGGCTCGATCGACCACGGCGCGGGCACCCGCGATCTGCGCGCGCTCGGCGGTCTCGCCCGGGCCATGCCGGTCACGTTCGGAGCCGCGTTGTTCGCGGCCCTGTCCATGGCGGGAATGACGCCCTTTCTCGGCTTCATCGCCAAGGAGGAGGTGTACGCCGCGACGCTCCCTGGTATCGCCGCGACGCTTGCCGCCGTCCTCGGCAATGCCGCCATGGTCGCCGCCGCCGGCCTCGTCGCTCTGCGGCCTTTCATCGGCGACCGGCCGAGCGGCGTGGCGAACGCGCACGAGGGCTCTCCGCTCCTCCTTGCCGCGCCCGTGCTCCTCGCCGTCTGCGGCCTGGTCGCAGGTCTCGGGTCCGCGATCGTGTTTCCCGCTTTGGTCGATCCCATGGCCTCCGCCTCGCTCGGCCGCGAGGTCTCGGTCTCCGCATCGGCGCTTCCGCATCTCGGCATTCCGCTCGCCCTCTCGCTTGCCACGATCGCGCTCGGCATCGGGCTCTATGTCGCCGCCGATCGCGTTCGCGCAGGTCTTGCAAGAGGTCTCGGCCTCGTCGGCTGGGGTCCCGATCGCGGCTTCGACCAGCTTCTCCAGGGTCTGATCCGCGGCGCGGTCGCCTTGACCCGTCGCCTCCAGACCGGCCGGCTCGACGGCTACACCGCCGTCGCCTTCGCCGTCTTCGCCAGCGCCATGCTGGCGCCGCTCGCCCTCGGCGGCGCGCTGCCGGCCTTGCCGAGCCTCGAGGGCATCGGCGTCGCCGCGGCCGGACCGGCCGCGCTTCTCGTCGCCGGCCTCTTCGTCGTGCTTCGCGCGGCGAGCCGCCTCGTCGCGGTGATCGCCCTCGGCATCCAGGGGCTGGCCGTCGCGCTCCTCTTCGCCGCCGTGGGCGCGCCGGATCTCGCCTTCACGCAGATGATGGTGGAGACCCTGTCGGTCGTCATCCTCGTCTTCGTCCTGATGCGCCTCGACCTCGGACCCGACGATCGCCGGGCGCTTCGGCATCGGCTGCGCGACGGGATCGTCGCCGTCGCGGGCGGTCTCGGGCTGACGCTCCTGATCCTTGCGGTCTCGCAGGTGCCCTTCGATGCGACCTTGTCGGATATTTACACGCGCTTCAGCGCGCCGCTCGCCCACGGCCGCAACATCGTGAACGTCATCATCGTCGACTTCCGCGGGCTCGATACGCTGGGCGAGATCGCCGTCGTCCTCGCCGCGGGGCTCGCGATCCTCGGCCTTCTGAACCTGCCCTCGCAGACGAAGCCCGGTCGGCGCAGGAGGCGCGCGTGAACAGTCCGATCTTCCGCGCGGCGAGCCCGCTCGTCGCGGTCCTCCTTTCTCTCGCCGCGATCTTCGTTCTCCTGCGCGGCCACAACGAGCCCGGCGGCGGCTTCATCGGCGGACTTCTCGCCGCCGGCGCCGTCGCGATGCGCGCGCTCGCCGGGGAGGGCGCCGTCATGCGCCGGTCGCTCCGCTTCGAGCCGACCGCCATCGCGGCCTCCGGCCTTCTCGTGGCGGCGCTCGCCGGCCTCGGCGGGCTTCTGGCCGGCCGGCCGCTCTTCACCGGGCTCTGGTGGTTTCCAGCGCTCCTCGGCGGTGATGTCGGCCTGTCCACGCCGCTCGTCTTCGATCTCGGCGTCTTCGCCGTCGTCTTCGGCACCTTCGCCGCGCTGGTCCTGGCGCTGTCCGACCCGGACGGAGGCGAGGACTGATGCAGGCGCTCCTCGCCCTTCTCGCGGGCCTCCTTCTCGCCGCCGCGATCTATCTTCTCCTGTCGCGACACATCGTGCGGGTGCTGATCGGGCTCGTGCTCTTCGGCAATGCCGCGAACCTCACGATCCTCGCCGCCGGCCGCGTGTCCTCGACCCTCCTGCCGCTCGTTCCGGACGGGCTCGACGTGCCGGCCGGGCCGATCGCCAACCCGCTGCCGCAGGCGCTGATCCTCACGGCGATCGTCATCTCCTTCTCCTTTTTCGCGGTGCTGCTCGTGCTCGCCTTTCGCGCCTATCGCGATCTCGGCACGGACGACACGCGGCTGATGCGCGTCGCCGAACCCGAAGGGGAGGGGCCGCCGCCCCTTGGCTACTGAGCATGGCGAGCCCGTCCGACACCGCCGCTCTCTGGGCCGAAGCCGCGACGTCAGCGCCCGTCCTTCTCGACGACGCCCTGATCGCCTTGCCGGTCGCGCTCCAGATCCTGCTCGCCGCCATCCTGCTTCTCGTCGAGAAGCGGCCGCGGCTGCAGGCGATCCTGGCCGTCGCCGGGCTTGGCGCCGTCTTCGCCGTGGACCTCGCGCTGCTCGCCGATGTCCTTGAGAACGGGCCGCGCATCATGGCGATGGGCGCCTGGCGTCCGCCCTTCGGCATCGTCTTCTCCGCCGATGCGCTCGGCACGACGTTTCTCGCCGTCGCGGGCTTCACCGCGCTCGCCTGCGCGGTCTATGCGACGGCGGCAATTCCGCGCGAGGAGCGGCGCGGCGGCTTCTTCCCCTTCCTCGTCCTGATGATGGCCGGCGTGTCCGGCGCCTTCCTGACCGGCGACCTCTTCAACCTCTATGTCTGGTTCGAGGTCCTGCTGATCGCATCCTTCGGCCTCCTCGCGCTCGGCTCGCGGCCGGCCCAACTCGACGGAGCGCTGGCCTACGGTATCCTGAACCTCGTCGCCACGACCTTTTTCCTCATCGCCACGGCGCTGACCTACGGCCTCTTCGGCACGCTCAACATGGCCCATCTCGCCCGGCTCGCGGCCGAACGCGGCGCGGATGGGCTGGTGATCGGCCTTTCCGTCCTCTTCCTCGCCGCTTTCGGCATGAAGGCCGCGGCCTTCCCCGTGAACGCGTGGCTCCCCGCCTCCTACCACACGCCCCGCTTCGTCACCTCCGCGCTCTTCGCCGGTCTCCTGACGAAGGTCGGCGTCTACGCGCTGATCCGAGTCCTCGGCATGGTCCTGCCTGCGGCCCACGACGTCCTGACACCGCTGATCGCCGGCATCGCCGGCCTCACCATGATGATCGGAGCGCTGGGCGCCTTGGCGCAGAGCGACATCCGGCGGCTCCTCAACTACGTCGTCGTCGCCGGTATCGGCACGATCCTGGCCGGTCTCGCCGTGCCGATCGCACCGGGTGCCGCGGGTCTTGCCGGCGCGATCGCCTATGCGATCCACTCGATCCTCGTCATGGCCGCCCTCTATCTCGCCGCCGGCGTCGCGGCGAACCGCACGGGGTCTTCCTCGCTGCACGAGATGGGCGGGCTCTGGAAGCGCTTCCCCGTCTTTTCCGGCCTCGTCTTCATCCTCGTCCTCGCCGTCTCCGGCCTTCCCCCGCTGTCCGGCTTCTGGCCGAAACTGGTGCTCCTGCGCGCGACGCTCGCCGACGGCGAGACGGCGCTGGCCGCGATCCTTCTTCTCAGCGGCCTCCTCCTGACGCTGGCCATGATGCGGGTCTTCGCGCTGGCCTTCTGGCGCGACGAACCCGCGCGTGAATCCCCGGCTGAAGCGGAAGACTTCACGGCGGCCCTGCCGTCCCGTTGGCAGACGAGCCTGCCGCTGGCGGCGCTGACGCTCCTCGTCGTCCTCCTCGGGCTCGTTCCCGAGCCGCTCGCGCGCCTGTCGCGCATCGCCGCCGACGGCATCGCCGATCCCGCCGCGGTGATCCGCCTGACCCTCGGAGACGCACCGTGAGACGTCTTTCCGCCGTCCTCCTCCTCGCCGTCCTGTGGATGGCGCTCGGCGCATCCTTCACGCTGCTGAACCTCCTGCTCGGGATGGGCATCGGCTGGCTCGCGCTGCGCATCGCGGCTGCGTCGGGCCACCTGCCGCGCATCCGGCCGCTCGCGCTCGCGGCGCTCCTCTTCCTGTTCCTGAAGGAACTCGCTTTGTCGGCCGCGACCGTGGTGCGCGCCGTCGTGAAGCCACGCCTCGATGTGAAGCCCGGTCTCGTCGAGGTTCCCGTCACGCTGCGGCGGGACGGCGAGATCTCGCTTCTCGCCTGTCTCATCACGCTGACGCCGGGCACGCTCTCGGTCGACCTCTCCGAGGATCGGCGGAGCCTTCTCGTCCATGCCCTCGACGCCTCCGATCCCGCGGGTCTTCGGCGCGGCATCGCGGAAGGGTTCGAGCCGGCCATCCGAAAGGCCTTCCCATGAGCGGCGGCGAATCCTTCCTCGAAATCGCGGTCCTCGTCTCGGCGGTGCTTCTCGGGGCCGCGCTCCTCCTGACCGCCATCCGCATCGCGCTCGGACCTTCCCTGCCGGACCGCGTTCTCGGCCTTGATCTCGGCACCAATCTCGCCGTCTGCTTCTTGGCTCTGATGGCCTTGAGGCCGGGCTCGGCGGCGATGGTCGACATCGCCTTCGGCGTTGCCGTGCTCGGCTTTCTCGCCACGCTCGCCTTCTCCTGGTTCATCGAGCGAAGGGGGCGGCGATGACGCAGATGACGACGATTCTGGCGGGGCTTCTCGCTTTGTCCGGCTCTCTGCTGGCGCTGGTCGCCGCGATCGGGTTGCTGCGCCTGCCGAATTTCCTGGCGCGCACGCATGCCGCGTCCCTCGTCGGCTCCGTCGGCGCGGGACTGTTGCTCCTCGCCGTGGCGCTCGTCGCCCCGGAGCCGGGCTTCGTTCTCCGGGCGCTCGGCGCCGTCGGCTTTCTTCTCCTGACGACGCCGCTCGCCGCCCATCTCCTGGCGCGGACGGCCTACCGCGCCGGTGAAGCCTCGACCGAATGCGATTCGCCGGCATCCGAGGACCCGGCCGGCCCGCCGGACGCCACGAAATAGGCATTGGCGAAATCGGCCTCGTGGGCGCGGTCCCGCTTGTCGTAGACGAGAGGCGCGTCTTGGAGATCCAGCACGGAGCCGCCCGCCGCCTCCAGCACCGCCTGTCCCGCCGCCGTGTCCCATTCCATGGTCCGGCCGAAGCAGGGATAGAGATCGGCCATTCCCTCGGCGATCCGGCAGAATTTCAGCGACGAGCCGACGGGCACGACCTCGGCGGAGAGATGGCGCGCCAGGAAGGCGGTGACGTCGGGCGTCGTCGCCCGGGATCGGCTGACGAGGACGACGGGAAACTTCGGTCGCGGCCGGACGCGGATCGGGTGGAGCCGGGCGAGCGTGCCGTCGGCCTCGACGATCCCCTTGAAGGCGCCGGCCGGCGAGGCGGTGAAGATTTCGCCATAGGCCGGCGCGACGACGACGCCGAGCCTCGGCCGCCCGCCTTCCACGAGCGCGATGTTCACCGTGAAATCTCCGATGCCGCCGACGAACTCGCGCGTTCCGTCGATGGGATCGACGAGGACGAAGCGGCGTCCGAGAGCGGCGGGGACATGGCCGTCGGAGATCGCCTCCTCCGCGACGAGGGGAAGCGACGGCAGGCGCTCGCGAAGCCGCGCCGCGATCAGCCGCTCCGCCGCGACATCGGCATCGGTGACGGGCGAGGCATCGGCCTTTTCCCGCGTCCGGCAATCTCCGCCGAAGGCCTGCAGGATCAAGCTGGACGCCTCCAGCGCGATCTCGGTGAAGATGGCGAGCATGGGTTCGAAGCGCTGGTCCGGGATCATGCCCCATCATGAGTCGGGGCAGCGCGGGACCGCAAGCCCGAACCTTGCTGCAAGGCCGCGCGATCGATGACTGTGTCCGATGCGCACGGCGGGAGCGACGGACGTTTCCACATCAGGCCGACTGCGCTAGGGACTGCGGCCGAAGCTCGATCCCGGGATAGGTCTCACCGGAAAGAGGGTGGGATCCGCTCGGAATTCCGGACCAACGTTGAGGTCGACATGCGATGACGAAAACGGCTGTCTTCCTCGCCGTTCTGGCGGGTTTGCTGGGTGCCGGCGGCGTCGCGGGCGCGGCGGCGGCTTCGCATGGCGCTCCCGGTGCCGATCGGCTGATGCTGGCGGCGGCCATGGCACTCGTCCACGCCCCGGCGCTTGTCGCGCTCGCCGCGCTGCCGCTCGGCTCCGTCGCCTGGAAACTCCTGCCGGGCCTCGGCTTCGCCTCGGGCGTCGCGCTCTTCTCCGGCGATCTCTCCATGCGCGCCCTGACGGGCGAGCGCCTGTTCGCCATGGCGGCGCCGACCGGCGGGGTTCTCCTCATCGCCGGCTGGCTTCTTCTGGCGCTCGCGGCTCTTCTCAGCCTGCGCCGGACGTCACGCGATCAGATCGCGGCGACGACGATGATCTCGACCCGGTAGTCCGGCGTCGCGAGGGCGATCTGGCCGCCGGTCGCGCGGGCGGGCGGGTTCGCCTTGTCCACCCAATTGTCCCAAACCGCGTTCATCGCGCCGAAATCCGCGATGTCGGCGAGCCAGATCGTGGCCGAGAGGATCTTCGACTTGTCCGTGCCGGCGGCGGCGAGCAGGCGGTCGATCTCGGCGAGGATGGTCTTGGTCTGCGCGGTCACGTCCTCGCCCGCGGTGCCGACCTGGCCGGCCAGATAGACGGTCTCGTTGTGGATCACGGCCTGCGACATGCGCGGGCCGGGCTCGATGCGGCGGATGGTCATCAATCAATCCTCAAGGTCCGGAATCGGAAAGGGCCCCGCCATATCAGGCGGGGCCCCTGGTCCCAAGCGAAAGCTGCCGGCCGGCGCCGGCAGCCCTGCTCCCGGCTGCGCTCTCAGAGCGTCTTCGCGCGGGTCCCGTCCACGCTGAAGGGACCAGCGCCCCGCGCGGCGAGATAGAGGAACACGAAGCAGAAGAGGATCGCCGCGTCGCCGCCGTTGAGCGCGGGATAGAAATTGCTCGGCGCATGGAAGGCCCAATAGGCGACCGCCATCTCGCCGGCGAGCACGAAGGCGACCGGCCGCGTGAACAGCCCGACGACGATCAGGATGCCGCCGACGAATTCCAGCACCGCGCCGAACCAGAGGAGGGTGAAGACCCCCGGCAACTCGCCGCTCTGCGGCAGTCCGGGAAAGCCGAAGAGCTTCTGCGTTCCATGCTCCATGAAGAGGAGGCCGGCGATGATGCGCAGGGCGGCCAGTGCATAGGGCGCAAAGGCGGCGGCTCGGTCGGTGGCGGACGGCATGGGCTCGAAACTCCTCGGATGGGTCGTCAAACGCAAAGGGTGATCAGACTTACCAGCTTCTGCCGGAGTGTCGACAAGCGCATTCGTTCTGTTCTGGAGTTGATGCGAAGGCCTCTCGGGCAATCTTTGACCAGACGATAAAAAAATTGACGCGTTCCGATTTTTGGGATCATCTTCGTTTTGAATGGTTCTCAACTGCGGTGCGCCGCAGGCTCAAGACAGAGGCGGGTGGTCCATGAACGAGCTGCGTCCGGTCGGTCCCGACATCGCGTCCGCAAGGCTCGATCCGGAGATCATCGCCGCCCATTTCGGCGATCTCCATCCGCCGCTCGGTGCCCACGAGGCCCTTGTCGAGGCCGATCGCTGCTACTTCTGCTACGACGCGCCCTGCATGCAGGCCTGCCCGACCTCGATCGACATCCCGCTCTTCATCCGGGAGATCCAGGCCGGCAACCCGACCGGCGCGGCGAAGACGATCCTCTCGGCGAACATTCTGGGCGGCATGTGCGCCCGGGTCTGCCCGACGGAGACGCTCTGCGAGGAGGTCTGCGTGCGCGAGGTCGCGGAAGGAAAGCCGGTGAAGATCGGCATGCTGCAGCGCTACGCGACGGACCACCTGATGGAGCGCGGGGACCATCCCTTCCGCCGCGCCCCGGAGACCGGACGGCGGGTCGCCGTCGTCGGCGCGGGGCCGGCCGGCCTCTCCTGCGCGCATCGCCTCGCCATGCTCGGCCACGACGTCACGGTCTACGATGCGCGCCCCAAGCCCGGCGGCCTCGATGAATACGGCATCGCCGCCTACAAGGCGACGAACGACTTCGCGCAGGCCGAGGTCGCCTTCATCCTGAAGATCGGCGGCATCGCCATCGAAACCGGTCGGGCGCTCGGCCGCGACCTCGATCTCGACAGCCTGCGCGAGGATTTCGACGCGGTCTTCCTCGGGCTCGGCCTTGCCGGCGTCAACGCGCTCGGCATCGACGGCGAGGCGGCCTCCGGCGCGCATGATGCCGTCGACTGGATCTCGGATCTGCGCCAGACCTCGGACCTCGCCGGCCTTCCCGTCGGGCGGCGCGTGGTCGTCCTCGGCGGCGGCATGACCGCGGTGGATGCCGCGGTGCAGGCGAAGTCGCTGGGCGCGGAGGAGGTGACGCTCGTCTATCGCCGCGGCCGCGAGGCGATGAACGCCTCCGGCTGGGAGCAGGAGCTCGCCCAGACCCGCGGCGTCCAGATCCGCTGCCATCTCCAGCCGAAATCGATCCTGACGGAGGATGGTCACGTCGCCGGCATCGAGCTCGAACGCACCGCGACGGTGGACGGGCGGCTGGTGGGAACCGGTGAGACGATCGTTCTCGCCGCCGATCAGATCTTCAAGGCGATCGGCCAGAGTTTCGTCGCTCGCGGCCTCGACGAGGTGATCCGGCTGGAGAAGGGCCGCATCTGGGTCGACGCCGCCCGCCGCACGAGCCTTCCCGGCGTCTGGGCCGGCGGCGACTGCATCTTCGAGGGCGAGGACCTGACCGTCGTCGCGGTCGAGGACGGCAAGATCGCGGCGATGGACATTCACGCGGCGCTGATGGGCGCGGCGCAGATGGCGGCGGAGTGATGCGATCGTCAGAGGAGGTCGAAGAAGGCTTCCACGGAGATGTCGGCCTGTCTGAGGATGGAGGCGAGCGTCGCGCGCTTCAGCTCGTGCCAATTGTGCATGGGAACGGTCACCGTCCGCTGCGGCGGAGCGCCATGGCGCATGACGTGATGGCTGCCCGCAACCCGGATCACGGTGAAGCCTGGTCGTTCGAGCGCGCGGATGACGGCGCGTCCGTTACAGGCGGGAAGCGCGACCATCGATCAGGCGGCGACGGTCAGATGCTCGATTTGCGTCGGAACGTCGTCCGGAATTGCCTGCCCGTCGTCGCGATAGACCAAAAGAACGGCCTTGATCGCCTCCCGAGCGTGGGCGAGCGCCTCTTCCCGTGTCTCGCCTTCCGTGACGACTTCCGGGAGCGCCGGCACCAGGACCGTGAAGCCGCCCTCCGGCTGGGGATGGAGATGGATCGTGAACCGATGCTCGCTCGCCATTCTCTCGCCTCCGTGCCGCCGACCGCCGCACGGATTGATAGCATCGATGCCGCCGAATGCCGATTGGCATTCTCCTCTTTGAAGGGGTGACGACATGGCCGACCTTACCACGACCTTTCTCGGCATACGCTCGCCGAACCCGTTCTGGCTCGCCTCCGCGCCGCCGACCGACAAGGAGTACAATGTCTGCCGCGCCTTCGAGGCGGGCTGGGGCGGCGTCGTCTGGAAGACGCTCGGAGAGGGCGATCCCGTCGTCAACGTGAACGGTCCGCGCTACGGCGCGATCCACGGGCCGGACCGGCGCCTGCTCGGCCTCAACAACATCGAGCTCATCACCGATCGCGCCCTCGACATCAATCTGGAGGAGATCGCGCGGGTGAAGCAGCGCTTCCCCGATCGCGCGATGATCGTCTCGCTGATGGTCCCCTGCGAGGAAAAGAGCTGGCAGTCGATCCTGAAGGTCGTGGAGGAGACCGGGGCCGACGGCGTGGAGCTCAACTTCGGCTGCCCGCACGGCATGAGCGAGCGGGGCATGGGCTCGGCGGTCGGTCAGGTGCCGGAATATATCGAGATGGTCGCGCGCTGGTGCAAGCAGCACTCCCGCCTGCCCGTCATCGTCAAGCTGACGCCGAACATCACCGACATCCGCTATCCCGCCCGCGCGGCCAAGCGCGGCGGAGCGGATGCGGTCTCTCTGATCAACACGATCTCCTCCATCGTCTCGATCGATCTCGACAATTTCGCGCCGACCCCGACCATCGACGGCAAGGGCAGCCATGGCGGCTATTGCGGCCCGGCGGTCAAGCCGATCGCGCTGAACATGGTCGCCGAGATCGCCCGCGACGCGGAAACGCGGGGCCTGCCGATGTCCGGAATCGGCGGCATCACGACATGGCGGGACGCCGCCGAGTTCATTGCGCTTGGCTGCGGCACCGTGCAGGTCTGTACGGCGGCGATGACCTACGGCTTCAAGATCGTGAAGGAAATGGCGTCCGGCCTCTCCGACTGGATGGACGAGAAGGGTTACGCCGTGATCGAGGACTTCCGCGGTCGCGCCGCCCCGAACGTCACGGACTGGCAGTACCTGAACCTGAACTACGTAACGAAGGCCCGGATCGACCAGGATCTCTGCATCCAGTGCGGACGCTGCCACATCGCCTGCGAGGACACGTCCCACCAGGCGATCACCAGCATGGTGGACGGAAAGCGCCACTTCGAGGTGATCGACGCGGAATGCGTCGGCTGCAATCTCTGCGTCAATGTCTGTCCCGTCGAGGACTGCATCACCATGGAGCAGATTGCCGGCTGGGATCCGCGCACAGAAAAGCCGATCCCGGCCGAGTATTCAAACTGGACCGTTCACGGCAACAATCCGATGCGCCGCGAGACTCTGCAGTTCGCGCCCGAACCGATGGTGCGGCAGGCCGAGCCGGCCGAGTAGGCCTCACCCCGCTTCGCGCGGACGAATGCCGTTGAGCACGATCGTCAGCACCGCCTGCGCGCTCTGCTCGCGAAAGCCGGGCCGGCCCACCTCCGAGCCGAGAATGGCGCGGATCTGCACATCGAAATCGGCATAGGTCTGCGTCGTCGCCCAGATCGCGAAGAGGAGGTGGAACGGGTCGATCGGAGCGAGACGTCCCTGCGTGACCCAGACCCGGATGACGCCGGCCTTGTCCTGGACGAGGCTTCGCAGCCGCGTCTTCAGGAAGTCGCCGATGGCCGGGGCACCGCTCAGCATCTCCCCGGCAAAGAGGCGAGACGCTTCGGGACGCTCCACGGAAAGCTCGATCTTCCGGGTGATGTAGCGACGCAGTTCCTCGATCGGATCGCCGTCGGGATCCAGCATTTCCAGAGGAGCGAGCCAGGCGTCGAGCGTCGCTTCCAGGACCGCGGCGTAGATGTCCTGCTTGCGCTTGAAATAGTAGAGAAGGTTGGGTTTCGACATGCCCGCGCGCTGCGCGATCTGGTCGATCGTCGAGCCTCGGAAGCCATGCGTGGAAAAGACCTCCAGCGCCGCCTCGAGGATCGCGCCGCGATTGATCGCCTGGATCCGCGTCGTGCGCGGCTCCTCGGAGGCGGGGCTTGGATCGACCTTGGCATCCATCCCGTCGAAACCTCTCCTCTGACCGGGCGCGGTTCGCGGGGGCGAGTTCGCGAAGCAAGCCGGCCTTTCGATACCATTGCGCCGGATGAGGGGATCGTCGCCCGTGTGGAGCCGGCAGAACCGCATGGCGGAAGCGGCTTGACCGGCTCCGAACCACCTTCTAGCCTCCATTTTGACCATCCAGTCAAGAAACCGGACGCCGCGAAGTCGCTGGAGCGCCGGGAGACATCGGAGCCGCCGTCCGCCATGAACGAAACCACCCCCATCCGGGACGGCTCGCCCGTTTCCCCCAACGCCGTGGCTCCGAACAATCTCGAAGCCTTCTGGATGCCGTTCTCGGCGAACCGCCAGTTCAAGCAGTCGCCGCGCATGTTCGTCGGCGCGAAGGACATGCACTACACGACGTCCGACGGCCGGCAGGTGCTGGACGGAACGGCCGGTCTCTGGTGCGTGAATGCCGGGCACTGCCGGCCGAAGATCACCGAGGCGATCCAGCGCCAAGCCGCCGAACTCGACTACGCCCCGGCCTTCCAGATGGGCCATCCCAAGGCCTTCGAGCTCGCCTCGCGGCTCGCGGCCCTGGCGCCATCGGGCCTCGACCACGTCTTCTTCACCAATTCGGGCTCGGAATCGGTCGACACCGCGCTGAAGATCGCGCTTGCCTACCAGCGCGTGCGCGGCGAGGGCTCGCGGTTCCGCCTCATCGGACGCGAGCGCGGCTATCACGGCGTGAACTTCGGCGGCATCTCGGTCGGCGGCATCGTCGGCAATCGAAAGATGTTCGGCACGCTTCTGACCGGCGTCGACCACATGCGCCACACGCATGATCCCCTGCGCAATCCCTATCCCGTGGGCGAGGCCGAGCATGGCGCCGATCTCGCCGAGGATCTCCTGCGCATCGCGACGCTCCACGATCCCTCCACGATCGCCGCCGTGATCGTCGAGCCGGTGGCGGGGTCGACGGGCGTCCTGCCGCCGCCGAAAGGCTATCTGAAGCGCCTGCGCGAGATCTGTGACCAGCACGGCATCCTTCTCATCTTCGACGAGGTGATCACCGGCTTCGGCCGCATGGGAGCGCCCTTCGCGGCCGATCATTTCGGCGTGACGCCGGACATCATGGTGACCGCCAAGGGGCTCACCAACGGCGTCATTCCCATGGGCGCGGTCTTCGTGAAGGACACGATCTACGAGGCTTTCATGAACGGCCCCGAGCATCTGATCGAGTTCGCGCACGGCTACACCTACTCCGGCAACCCGATCGCCTCCGCGGCCGGTCTGGCGACGCTGGAGACCTACAAGGAGGAGGGGCTTTTCGAGCGCGCCAAGGCGCTGGCCCCGGTCTGGTCCGATGCGATCCAGTCGCTGAAGGGCGAGCCGCATGTGATCGACATCCGCACGACCGGCATCATCGGCGCGGTCGAACTGGAGCCGATCCAAGGTCAGCCGACCAAGCGCGCCTTTTCCGCCTTCCTCGAAGCCTACGAGCGCGGCCTTCTCATCCGCACGACCGGCGACATCATCGCGCTGTCGCCGCCGCTCATCATCGAGGAGGACCAGATCGGGGAGATCGTCGACACGCTTCGCTCCGTCCTCCGGGGGCTGGCATGACCTCTCAGGCCTCGAACCTCCAGATCGACGGCGACCGTCTCTGGAACGCCCTCGAGGACATGGCGAAGATCGGTCCCGGCATTGCCGGCGGCAGCAACCGCCAGACGCTGACGGATGAGGACGGCGAGGGGCGCCGGCTGTTCCAGTCCTGGTGCGAGGCGGCCGGCCTTTCCATGGGCCTCGATACGATGGGTAACATGTTCGCCCGGCGGGAGGGCACCGATCCAGGCGCGCTGCCCGTGTGCGTCGGCAGCCATCTCGACACCCAGCCGACCGGCGGCAAGTACGACGGCGTCCTCGGCGTGCTGTCGGGACTGGAAGTCCTGCGCACGCTGAACGACCTCGGCATCAAGACGAAGCACCCGATCGTCGTCGTCAACTGGACGAACGAGGAGGGCGCCCGCTTCGCCCCCGCCATGCTCGCCTCCGGCGTCTTCGCTGGCCTGCACGACGAGGCCTGGGCGAAGGATCGCGTCGACGCCAAGGGCAAGCGCTTCGGCGACGAGTTGAAGCGCATCGGCTGGGAGGGCGAGGAGCCCGTCGGCCAGCGCAAGATGAAGGCCTTCTTCGAGTACCACATCGAGCAGGGTCCGATCCTTGAGGACGAAGGCATCGACATCGGCGTCGTCACGCACGGCCAAGGCCTGAAATGGCTGCAGGTCACGCTGACCGGCAAGGAAAGCCACACCGGCTCGACGCCGATGTTCAAGCGCCGCAATGCCGGGCTCGGCATGGCGCGGATCATCGAGCTCGTCCACGAGGTCGCGATGGACGAGCAGCCGAACGCGGTCGGCGCCGTCGGCCATGTCGAGATCTACCCGAACTCTCGCAACATCATTCCCGGCCGCGCGGTCTTCACCATCGACATCCGCTCGCCCGACAAGGAGATCCTCGACCGGATGGAGGATCGCATCGAGGACGGGATCGATACGATCTGCGAGGCGCTCGACATCGAATACGACATCGAGGAGGTTGGGCAGTTCGACCCCGTGACCTTCGACGAGACCTGCGTCGCCGCCGTCCGCTCGGCGGCCGAGAGCCTCGGCTATTCCCATCGGGACATCGTCTCGGGCGCCGGTCACGACGCCTGCTGGATCAACCGGGTCGCCCCGACCGCGATGATCTTCTGCCCCTGCGTCGACGGCCTCAGCCACAACGAGGCGGAGGAGATTTCGAAGGACTGGGCGAAGGCGGGCGCGGACGTCCTCCTGCGCGCGGTGGTGGAGACGGCGGAGATCGTGGGGTAGGGTGGAACAGGGGGCGGAGCGGAGAGGAGTCGACGCAATGGGGCGGCCTAAGGAGTTGACCGACGAACAGCGGGCAGCGCTCAAGGCGCTTGGATACCGTCCGGTCGAGCTTTGGATCATCGATCGCGAAGACGAAGCCTATCTCCAGGAGGTCAACCGTCAGATGAACGCCGTCGCCGAAGCGGATCGTCGCGATCCCGATCTCGACGATTGGATGCTTCAGGTCCGCGGCGATCTATGGGACGATAAAAGTTGAAGCGAGGTGATGTCATCACGATGTCGACCCGTGGTGTCGCCGCGAAGCCTCGGCCTGGAATCGTCATCCATGCCGATCATCTCATCCGCGCGGATCGACCGCTTCTCGTCTGTCCACTGACGAGCGACATTGTCGGCGCACCGCTCTTACGTGTCGACATCGAACCTTCCATTGCGAACGGGCTCCGTGTTCCGTCGCAGGTGATGCTTGATCGCCTCAGCTCTGTTCTCCCGAGAGAAATCGGAATCGTCATCGGGGAAGTCGAGGACGAGGACATCCTGCGTATCGATCTGGGCCTCACCAACATTCTCGGCTTGGGTCGTGTGGTAGCCACAGGCCTGCGACTAGGGACATCCTCATGACCATCGCCATCAAGGGCGGCACCATCGTCACCGCCGATCTCACCTATCGCGCCGACATCCTGATCGAGGACGGCAAGATCGCCGCCATCGGCCCGGATCTCTCCGGCGACGAGACGGTGGACGCCTCCGGCGCCTATGTCATGCCGGGCGGGATCGATCCGCACACGCATCTCGAAATGCCCTTCATGGGCACCCATTCCGCCGACGACTTCGACACCGGCACGGCGGCGGCGCTGGCCGGCGGCACGACGATGGTCGTCGACTTCTGCCTGCCCGCGCCGAACGAGAGCCTGATCGACGCGCTCCAGGCCTGGCACCAGAAGGCCGGCAAGGCGCGCTCGGACTATTCCTTCCACATGGCGATCACGTGGTGGGGCCAGAAGGTCTTCGACGAGATGCCGCTGGTCGTCGAGCGCGGCATCAACACGTTCAAGCATTTCATGGCCTACAAGGGCGCGCTGATGGTGAACGACGACGAGATGTTCGCCTCCTTCTCGCGCTGCGCCGAGATCGGGGCGATGCCCCTCGTCCATGCCGAGAACGGCGACGTCGTCGCCTTCCTGCAAGCCAAGCTGATGGCCGAGGGCAACAACGGGCCGGAGGCGCACGGTTATTCGCGCCCGCCCGAGGTCGAGGGCGAGGCGACGAACCGCGCCATCATGATCGCCGATCAGGCGGGCGTGCCGCTTTATGTCGTCCACGTCTCCTGCGAGCAGAGCCACGAGGCGATCCGCCGGGCGCGCCAGAAGGGGATGCGCGTCTATGGCGAGCCGCTGATTCAGCACCTCACCCTCGACGAGCGCGAATATTTCAACGCAGACTGGGACTATGCCGCCCGGCGCGTCATGAGCCCGCCCTTCCGCGACAAGGGCCATCAGGATTCGCTTTGGGCCGGTCTCGCCTCGGGCTCGCTCCAGGTCGTGGCGACCGACCACTGCGCCTTCACCACGGAGCAGAAGCGCTTCGGGCTCGGCGACTTCACGAAGATCCCGAACGGCACCGGCGGGCTGGAGGACCGGCTGGCCGTCCTTTGGACGAAGGGCGTGCGGACCGGGCGCCTCACGATGAACGAGTTCGTCGCTGCGACCTCGACCAACATCGCCAAGATCCTCAACGTCTATCCTCGCAAGGGCGCGATCCTGCCGGGTGCGGACGCCGATCTCGTCGTCTTCGATCCCGCCGCGACCAAGACCATTTCCGCCAAGACGCAGAAATCGGCGATCGACTACAACGTGTTCGAGGGCATCGAGGTGACGGGCCTGCCCGTGGTGACGATCTCGCGCGGCCAGATCGCCTACCGGGACGGAGACGTGCGGGCCGAGACCGGGACGGGCCGCTTCGTCGAACGCCCCGCGGGTCCCGCGCCGGCCAAGGCGCTGTCGACCTGGAAGGAGCTGACCGCTCCCCGCCGGATCGAACGGTCCGGCATTCCGGCAGGAGTTTGAGACATGGCGTCCGGCTGTCTTGTCCGTCCCGCCGACTGTCGCGAGATCGGCGTGTCCGGCGTTGAATAATTCGTCCTCTCAGACGGTCATCGCGGCGCAGAACCTATCCCTCGTCTTCGAGACCGGGGATTCCCCCGTCCACGCGCTGAAGGACATCGACCTCACCGTGTCGCGCGGCGAGTTCGTGTCCTTCATCGGTCCGTCCGGCTGCGGAAAGACGACGCTGCTGCGCGTCATCGCCGATCTGGAGCGGCCGACATCGGGCGAGATCGCCGTCAACGGCATGACCCCGGAACAGGCGCGGCTCGCGCGCGCCTATGGCTACGTCTTCCAGGCGGCGGCGCTCTATCCCTGGCGCACGATCGAGAAGAACGTGGCGCTGCCGCTGGAAATCATGGGCTTCGACAAGGCCGAGCGCCAACGCCGCGTCGCGGCCGGCCTCGATCTCGTCGGCCTTGCCGGCTTCGGGCGAAAATATCCCTGGCAGCTGTCGGGCGGCATGCAGCAGCGCGCCTCGATCGCGCGGGCTTTGTCCTTCGATCCCGATCTTCTCCTGATGGACGAGCCCTTCGGCGCGCTCGACGAGATCGTGCGCGACCACCTCAACGAGGAACTCCTGAAGCTCTGGGCGAAGACGGGAAAGACCGTGATCTTCGTCACCCATTCCATCCCCGAGGCCGTCTTCCTCTCCACCCGCATCGTCGTCATGAGCCCGCGTCCCGGCCGCATCCACGAGATCATCGATTGCGATCTCGGAACGGATCGCCCGCTCGAGATCCGGGAGACGCCCGAATTCCTCGCCATCGCCCACCGCGTGCGAGAGGGTCTGCGGCTGGGACACGGCTATGACTGAGGGCGCGATCCAGCCATGAGCATCGCCGCCAGCCTCTGGCTTCTCGCCACCATTCCGGTCTTTCTCGCCGCAGCGTCGATGTCGCGTTTCTACGTGGCGACGAACAAGCTCTGGGCGATCGCGCTGATGCTCGCCCTCTACGGGATCGGCAATCTCATGATGGTGCGGCTGATGCGCGAGAGCGGGCTGGCGGTTGCGATCTCGGTCTCCTCGATCGCCCAACTCGTTCTCGTCAACCTCGTCGCCTTCACCGTCTTCGGCGAACGCGTGCCGCCGATGCAACTCGCCGGAATGGCGCTGGGCACGCTGGGGCTCGTCCTGATGATGTGGCCGGAGGGCGCGCGATGAGCGCCGTGCCCGTCGCCCGGCCGGTGCGAGCTGCGGGGGAGGGGCGTCTCGTTCCGGTGCTCGTCGTCGTCGCGGCGATCGTCGCCCTCTGGTACGCCGCCGCCGTCCTCATGAACTGGCAGACGACCGTGGATCGGCTGGCGCGGGCGGGAACGACGGCGACCTTCACGCAGACCGTCGCCGAGACCTGGAGTGCCGAACGTCCGCTTCTGCCGGCGCCGCACCAGATCGTGGCCGAGATCTGGAAGACCACCGCGACGGTCAAGCCGAGCTCGGCGCGCTCGCTTCTCTTCCATGCCTGGGTGACGCTGTCCTCGACCCTCACGGGCTTTGCGGCGGGAACGCTTCTCGGCGTCGCGCTCGCCGTCGGCATCGTGCATTCCAGGACGCTCGACAAGAGCCTCATGCCCTGGATCGTGACCTCCCAGACGATCCCGATCCTCGCGGTCGCGCCGATGATCATCGTCGTCCTGAATTCGGTCGGCGTGCAGGGGCTGATCCCGAAGGCGGTGATCTCGACCTATCTCTCCTTCTTCCCCGTCGCCGTCGGCATGGTGAAGGGCTTGCGCTCGCCGGATATCCTCCATCTCGACCTCATGCGCACCTATGGCGCGAGTCGCACGGCGGTTCTGACCAAGCTGCGCCTGCCGGCCTCGCTGCCCTTCCTCTTCGCTTCGATGAAGGTGGCGGTGGCCGCGAGCCTCGTCGGCGCGATCGTCGGCGAATTGCCCACCGGCGCGGTCGCGGGCCTCGGGGCCCGCCTGCTGGCGGGCTCCTATTACGGGCAGACGGTGCAGATCTGGGCCGCTCTCGTCGCGGCCTCCGCCATGGCCGCGGTCCTCGTCGGCTTCGTCTCGCTGGCGGAGCGCGTCGTGCTCCGGCGCACGGGAGCCCTCGGATGACCGGCATGGACGAACTGCTTCGCCAGGGGATCGCCGTTCCCGCCGCCCTTGCCCTCGGCGGCGTCTACGTCCTGTCCGATACGCTCGCGACCGGCCCTTACGACGCGAGCTTCTGGATTCTTATCGTCGCGGTCTGGCTCGCCGCCTGGCAGCTGACGGCCCGGCTCGCCGCGCTTCGACCCGCGACGCCCGCCGCCGCCCGCCTTGCCGATATCGCGGTGCCCCTCGTCTTCGGCGCGACCCTTCTGCTTCTTTGGGAGGCCGTCGTGCGCGGCCTTGACGTGCCCGGCGTGCTCCTGCCGCCGCCCTCGGCGATCGGCGCGCGCATCGCGGCCTCGTTGCCGATCCTCTGGGCGGACTTCCGCCAGACCTTCCTCAAGTCGGTGATCGCCGGCTATGTCCTCGGCTGCGGCTCGGGCTTTCTCGCCGCGCTCCTGATCGATCGTTCGCCGTTTCTCAAACGCGGCTTCCTGCCGATCGCCAACCTCGCATCGGCCCTGCCGATCGTCGGCGTCGCGCCGATCATGGTCATGTGGTTCGGCTTCGACTGGCCGTCGAAGGCCGCCGTCGTCGTGGTGATGACCTTCTTCCCGATGCTGGTGAACACGCTGGCGGGCCTTGCCGCGGCCGGCGCGATGGAGCGCGACCTCATGCGCACCTATGCCGCGGGCCACGGCGCGACGCTCCTGAAGCTTCGCCTGCCGGCGGCGATGCCCTTCGTCTTCAACGCCTTGAAGATCAACTCGACGCTGGCCCTGATCGGTGCCATCGTCGCCGAATTCTTCGGCACCCCGATCGTCGGCATGGGCTTTCGCATCTCCGCCGAGATCGGCCGGCTGAACACCGACATGGTCTGGGCCGAGATCGCGGTGGCCGCGCTGGCGGGCTCGGCGAGCTACGGGCTGATATCCCTCGTCGAGCGCGCCTCGACGTTCTGGCATCCGTCCTACCGGAAGTAGGCATGATCGGGCCGCCTCTGGCGCGCCCTTCGCAGCGAAGGAGACTGACTGATGAGGACTTCGATACTGTCCGCGGCGGCTCTGGCCCTCGGCCTCTCCGCCTCGGCGCCGGCGCTCGCCGCCGACGCGCTGACGCTGCAGCTGAAATGGGTCACCCAGGCGCAGTTCGCCGGCTACTACGTCGCGGCCGAGAAGGGCTATTACGAGGAAGCCGGGCTCGACGTCACGATCAAGCCGGGCGGTCCGGACGTCGCGCCGACGCAGGTGCTGGCCGGCGGCGGTGCCGACGTGGTGATCGACTGGATGCCGTCCGCGCTCGCCGCCCGCGAGAAGGGCCTGCCTCTGGTCAACATCGCCCAGCCCTTCGCCAAGTCCGGCCTGATGCTGACCTGCCGCAAGGAGACGGGCATCGCGAGCCCCGCCGACTTCAAGGGCAAGACCCTCGGCGTCTGGTTCTCCGGCAACGAATATCCGTTTCTGTCCTGGATGTCGAAGCTCGGCTTGAAGACCGACGGCGGTCCGGAGGGCGTCACCGTCATCAAGCAGGGCTTCAACGTCGATCCCCTGATCCAGAAGCAGGCCGACTGCATCTCGACCATGACCTACAACGAATACGGTCAGGTTCTCGACGCCGGGCTGAAGCCCGAGGATCTCGTCGTCTTCAAATACGAGGAGCAGGGCGTCTCGACGCTGGAGGACGGGCTCTATGTCCTCGAGCCCGCGCTCGGCGACCCCGCCATGGTCGACAAGCTCGCCCGCTTCGTCTCGGCCTCCATGAAGGGCTGGCAATACGCCAAGGAGAACCCGGACGAGGCGGCCGGCATCGTGCTCGACAACGACACGACGGGCGCCCAGACCGAGGCGCACCAGACGTTCATGATGACCGAGATCGCCAAGCTCCTGGGCGATAGCCCCAAGCTCGACACGGCCGCCGCCGAAACGACGGTCAAGGTGCTGATGTCCGGCGGTTCCGATCCCGTGATCACCAAGCAGCCCGAAGGCGCGTGGACGAGCAAGGTGACCGACGCGGTGAAGTAGATCGGGACATCCGCAGGGTCGCTCCCTCGCCCGATGAAGCGGGGAGCGACCTTGCGGGGCCTTCGAAGTGCGGCCGCGACGATCGGCGCGGATCGTCGGATGTTCTGTCAGGATGACCCCGCGATCAATATCCCACGGTGAAGCGCTTGCGCGAATGCGCCGGCCTCTCGAGCTCGTCGACCAGTGCCACGGCGTAGTCTTCGTAGGAGATGCTGCTGCCGTTTTCATGGGTGAGCAGCTGGTCGGCACCCAGGCGGAACGTGCCGGTGCGGGTGCCCGGTCCGATGAGGGCGGAGGGCGACAGGAAGGTCCAGTCGAGCTCGGCCTCGGCCTTGAGGCGATCGAGATAGGCCGCGCCGGCCGCGGCTTCGGACTTGTACTCGGCGGGGAAGTTCGGCGAGTCGATGAGCCGGACCCCCGGCGCGACCTCGAGGCTGCCGGCGCCGCCCACCGCGAGATAGCGTCGGACGCCGGACGCTCGCACGGCGGCGACCAGCTTGGCCGGATCGAAATCGAGGAAATGGATGGAGCTGATGACGGCGTCGTGGCCGGCGAGGAGCGCGGCAAGGCCGTCCGGGTCGTGAACGTCGCCGGTCCTGGCGCTGACGCCGGGAAGACCGTCGAGCTTGGCCGGGTTGCGGGCGATGGCGGTGACGGCGTGTCCGCGAGACGTCAGCTCGGCGAGGATGCGCGTGCCCACATTGCCGGTCGCCCCGATCAGTGCAACGTTCATGGTCATGTCTCCTGGTTTCCGATAGAAACCAAGTGGCCGATCAGGCTGCAGGTGTAAAGAACGCACCCGCCTCTCACCAGATTACCCCGAGGAGACTGCCATGAGCTGGGCCCCCTGTGCCGCTCAAACCCCGAACGCCTACGTCGCGGACTGTCCGACGCGCGTGGTGCTGGACCGCATCTCGGACAAATGGGCGGTGCTGATCCTCGGTCTGCTGGCGGAAAGTCCCATGCGTTTCAATCAGCTTCTGCGGACCATCCAGGGCATCTCGCAGAAGATGCTGTCGAAGACGTTGAAGAACCTGGAGCGGGATGGTTTCGTGACGCGGACCGTCGCGCCGACCGTGCCGGTGACGGTGGAATACGCGATCACCGATCTCGGGCGAACGTTGGCGGCGACCGTCGATCCCCTACGGCTCTGGGCGCAGACCCATTTCGACGCCGTCCTGGATGCTCAGCGGCGCTACGATGCGAGCGCCGCCGGGACTGCCTGACCGCGAAAGGGTTCTCTACCCCGCCTGCGCCATCCCGGCCTTCAGCCGCCGCGACAGCTCCTCGAAGGGCTCGGTCGTCGTGGCGTCGCCGGGATGCTGGACGAGCGCGCCGTAGAGATGCGGCACGAGGTCGACCGCCTGGTCGAGCGTCGCGTCGGCCCCGCGCTGGTAGCCGCCGAGAAGGCGCAGGTCCTTGGTGTCCTCGAAGCGCGCGATCATGGCGCGAAGGCGCACGACGAGTTCGCGCTCCTGCGGGTTCCAGGAGAGATCGGCGAGGCGCGAGATGGACTTGAGGACGTCGATCGCGGGGAATCGTCCCTGTTCGGCGATCGCGCGGTCGAGCACGATATGCCCGTCCAGCGTGCCGCGGATCGCGTCGGCGATCGGCTCGTTGTGGTCGTCGCCGTCGACGAGGACGGCGAAGATGCCGGTGATCGTGCCGCTGCCCTCCGGGCCGGGACCGGCGCGTTCGAGAAGTCGGGGAAGGTCGGAAAAGACGCTCGGCGGATAACCGCGCGCGACCGGCGGTTCCCCGGCGGCGAGCGCGACGTCCCGAGCGGCATGGGCGAGGCGCGTCACGCTGTCGACGATCAGAAGCACGCTTTGCCCGAGATCGCGGAAGTATTCCGCGATCGCCATGGCGGTCTTCGGCGCGAGGCGCCGCATCATCGGGCTCTCGTCGCCGGTCGCGACCACGGTGACGCAGCGGTCGAGCTCGCCCTTCATGGTTTCTTCGAGAAACTCGCGGACCTCGCGGCCGCGCTCGCCGACGAGCGCGACGACCACGGTGTCGAAGCCCTTGGCGCGCGCGAGCATGCCCATCAGCGTCGACTTGCCGACGCCCGAACCCGCGAAGACGCCGAGGCGCTGGCCCTTGATCAGCGGCGTGAAGATGTCGATCGCCTTGACGGTGGTCTGCACGGGCTCGCGGATGCGTCCGCGCTTCATGGCGGCATCCGGCTGGGTGTCGGCGATCCGCGGCGTCGGGCCCTGTTCGAGGGGACCGAGATCGTCGCAGGGGCGGCCGAAGGCATCGAGCGTGCGGCCGCGCCAGCTCTGGGCCGGCGACAGCGTGACCGGTCCGGTCCGCCAGGCGATCGAGCGAACGCCGCTCTGGAAGCGCACGGCGAAGGGCTTCACCGTCGCGGCGGCCTCCTCGATGCGCACGACCTCGCCGAGCTCTTCGCCCTCGGGGCCTTGGGCGACGATGCAGTCGCCGAGACGCACGAAGGGCGAAAGGCCGGCGACGCGGAACGCCTGCGGCGAGACGTCGACGATGTGGCCGGAGATGCGGATGCGGGGATCGTCGAGCTGGCCTGCCGCCAGCGGCGTCCTGGTCTTCACCGTCACGCCTTCTGCCCGAGCTGGGCGACGGCGGAATCGAGCGAGCGCTCGGACGTCTCGATGAAGTTGGCCGCGCTTTCGAAGGCGCGCTGGACGGCGATGAGGCGCGTCATTTCGAGGATGGGATTGACGTTCGACCCCTCGGTGAAGCCCTGCAGCACGCTGACGGAGCCGAAATCGAGAAGCGGCGTCGCCGGCCGGTCGGGCGTGAAGCCGGACGTGCCGGCGCGGGTCAGCTTGGCATTGGCCGGCATCTCGAAAAGGCCGACGGCTCCGATCTGTGTTCCGCGCTGCAGGATCATGCCGTCGCGAGCGATCTGGATCGGCCCGGCCGAGGGATCGACCTGGAGCGGCGCGCCGCCCGCATCGAGGAAGGGCACGCCGGTCAGCGACATGACGTCTCCCGTCTCGCTGATCGTCATGCGGCCGTCGCGGGTGTAGATCGGACCCTTCGGTCCCTGCACGGCGAAATAGGCGTTGCCGTTGACGGCCATGTCGAGCGCGTTGCCCGTCTGGGTCATCTCGCCGGTGCGGGTCGAGACATAGGTCTCGCCCGTCGAGGCGAAGGCGACCGGTTCGGCGGCGGCCCGCGAGATGAAGCTTTCGAATTTCACCTCTTCGGCCCGGAAGCCCGCGGTGCGCGAGTTGGCGAGGTTGTCGGCGATCGTGTCCAGGCGCTTTTCCATCGCAAGCTGGGCGGACAGCGCGACCGGCAGAGAGGTTTGCATGTGATGTCGTTCCCTGGGCGCCGGAGGCCGGCATTCAATCGGGCGGCTCGGTCGGACGAAGGGGCGCGTGTCGAAGATGACCCCGCGAACCCGTCCGAACGGAGGCGAGGACACCTCGCCGTCACGAGGTCCGACCATCGGCAACGTCGCTTGCGCCAGCCTGTTCGGGCGGCTTGCCAACCCGGAGCGAGCGCAGCGGCCCTCGCTGGGCCTTTCGGCCGTGGACGGGCTGGCGAAAGCTTCGGGGAACCCTTCGGACGATCGTCAGGCTCGCACAAGTCCTTGTCCGTAGCACCGAACGGAACGGTCAGAAGGGTTCGATCATGGGCATTATCCTCGGTCTCATCATCACGATTGCCTGCGTGCTGGGCGGCTACATCGCCGGCGGCGGACATCTGGATGTCCTCTGGCAGCCCTACGAGCTCCTCATCATCCTCGGGGCCTCGCTCGGCACCTTCATCGTCGCCAACCCGATGAAGGTGGTGAAGGACACCGGCAAGGCGATCGGCGAAGCCTTCAAGGACAGCGTTCCCAAGCAGGCCGACTATCTCGCCCTTCTCAGCCTCCTCCACGCGATCATGCGCGAGATGCGCTCCAAGCCGCGCTCCGAGGTCGAGGAGCATGTCGACAACCCCGCGGAGTCCTCGATCTTCAGCGCCTATCCGACGATCATGAAGGACAAGGCGATGCTGAACTTCATCTGCGACTATTGCCGCCTGATCATCATCGGCAACGTCAAGGGCTACGAGATCGAGTCGCTGATGGACGAGGAGATCCAGACGATCGCCCGCGACAGCCTGAAGCCGAAGGGCGCGCTCCAGGACATCGCCGACGGTCTTCCCGCACTCGGCATCGTCGCCGCCGTTCTCGGCATCGTCCACGCCATGGGCGCGCTCGACCAGAGCCCCGAGATCCTCGGCCATCTCATCGGCGCCGCGCTGGTGGGAACCTTCGCCGGCATCTTCTTCGCCTACGGCGTCTTCGGCCCGATCGCCCACAAGGTGAAGGTCGTGCGCGACAAGCAGCTGCGCCGCTACGTGATCGTGAAGCAGACGCTCATCGCCTACATCAACGGCGCCATGCCGCAGGTCGCCCTCGAATACGGCCGCAAGACCATCTCCGCCTACGAACGTCCGACCATCGACCAGGTCGAAGCCGAGACGATCGGCGGCGGCGCCGCGCAAGCGGCCTGATCCGGGATCACCGACCATGCTCGACACCGCAGAACGGACGAACATCGAAGCCCATCTCCGCTCGGCCGCCAAGATCGAGCCCGAGCGGCTCCCCGGACTGAAGCTCCTCGCCGAGGCCTGGGCCGAGGCGAGCGCGGAGAGGCTGAACGCGGTCTACGCCGCGCCGGTCGTGATCGAGTTCACCGGACTCACCGTCTTCACGTTCGCCCCGGCCGCGCCGGACGTCGCGACCGCCGCCCTCGCCACGACCGTCAAGTCGTCGAAATGGCGCGAGACCGGCTACATTCTTGCCGAACCGAGCCTCGCCAACGCACTGGTCGAGGCGATGTTCGGTGGCTCGGGCCTTGGCGAACTGCCCGGCGCCCGCCCGATGACCAAGCTCGACCGGAGCTTCGTCGAGGTGGCGCTGGCAAGCTTCGTGGACGCGGCCAATCCGATCTTCGATCCCATCGCGCCGCTCGACATGACGGCCGGCGAGGTCATCGCCGCCCCGATCGGAGCGGCCCTCGACGAGCGCCTGCCGGCCGATGGCCGCGCCTTCCTGCAGCTCGCCTTCCGCGTGTCGGTCGGCCGGCTGCAGAGCACGATCCGCTTCGCTCTGCCGGAAAAGGCCATCCTGCCGCATCGCCGCAAGCTCGCGATCGTGCCGGAGGAGAAGCCGTTCGCCGACGAGAGCTGGGCCCGCGACATCCAGGAAGGCCTCAGCCATGCCGATCTCGAAGTGCGTGCGCTTCTCGACGAGAAGCAGATCACGCTCGGCGAGGTCGCCCGCTTCACCCTCGGCCAGACGATCGTGCTCAACGCCACGATGGAGAGCCTGATCGTCATCGAGTGCGAAGAACAGCGTCTCTTCCGCGGCCGCATGGGCGTTCAACGCGACGCCTATGTCGTGCGCATCGAGGAGCGGGTCGACCCGACGGAGGAGTTCATCGATGATATCCTGGCTGATTGACGGAACGCTCGTCGCCGCCCTCGTCGTGACCAGCTGGCGCACGGGCCGGATGGTCCAGGAGCTCCGCCGGCTGCGCAGCGAAGAGGCGAGCTTCGGCCAGGCGCTGCGCGACAGCGACGCGGCGATCAACCGCGCGGCCCATGCGGTGGTGATGCTGAAGAGCGAGGGAACGCGCACGCTCGCCGCTCTCGGGGAGCGCATCGAGGAAGCCCGAAGCCTCGTCGAGGCGCTCGAGGACGCCGCGCGCATGGCCGCGCTGGAGCTCGATCTCGCCAACGACAATGCCGTCTTCGCCGCCGAAACCTCTGCCGCGGCGAGCCCTCTCGTTTCGGCGCCCGCGCTCGCGCCGGCCCACGAAGCCGAATGGCTCCGCCGGCTCGAGTCCCGCCTCGCGCCAGCCTCGACCGCTAATCGTTAATGCAGGGCGCCGGCACCGGCCGGCACCCAACCCCCGAATCGCTCGATCCGACGCCGGGTCGGATCCGATGCCCGACAAGCTCCGGGCCTTTCTTCCAGGAGATTGAAGCCATGATCGACGAAGACGACGACAACGCCCTCGACGCGACGAACTTCGACGAGGACCAGGACGTCGCCTTCTCCGGCGCCACCGACCTGATGGACGCCGAGGAGGACTTCGGGGGCGAGGAGGCTTATGTTCAGCCGGAAGGCAAGCCCGACCTGAACCTGATCATGGACATCCCGGTGACCATGCAGGTCGTGCTCGGCACGGCCGTCATGCCCGTGTCCAATCTCGTGAAGCTCGGCCGCGGCGCGGTCGTGAAGCTCAACACATCGATTGGCGATCCCGTGGACCTCATCGTCAACGGCCGCATCGTCGCCCGCGGCGAAGTGGTGGTCCTCGAAAACGAGGAATCGCGCTTCGGCATCACATTGACCGAGATCGTCTCGCCCGGTTCCCGGCCGCAGCGGTCCAAGACGACAGGCGCCTAATCCGCCATGGGTCTGCCCGCATACTCTGAACTGGACAACGACGGCGGGCTCGACAACCTGCCGGGTCCCGCCCGCGCGGCGATCCTGCTCCTGGCGATGGGAGCGACGGGGGCTTCGCGCCTCCTCAAGCATCTCACCCCGGACGAGATCCGGGCGATCCGTCAGAGCGTGGCCGATCAGCAACCGGTCTCTGCGACGCAGATCGAGCGTCTCGTCACCGAATTCCAGGAGGAGTTCAAGACGGGACCGGGCCTTTCCGGCCTCGACACCGAGCTGAACAGGCTCCTGCGCTCGACCATGTCGGCCGACGAATACACGAACGTCTTCGGGTCCGACGATTTCATCGATCCCTCGCTCTTCACCGGTCCTGCCCTCTCGATCTGGGACGAGCTGGAAAATCTCGGTCCGAAGAACCTCGTGGCGCTCCTGTCGGTGGAGCATCCCCAGGTCGTCGCGATCGTCATCGCCCGGCTTCCGGCCGAGATTTCGGCGGCGGTCGTCGTCGGCTTCGAGCCGGCCTTCCGCAACGACGTCATGCGCCGCGTCCTCAGCGCCAAGCCGCTGTCCATGGAATCCGAGACCGTCATCGAGACGATCCTCAACGACATCTTCGTCGCCGGTTCGGGCAATGCCGAAAAGGCCGCGCGTCGCACGATCCTCGCCGAGATCGCCAACCGCATGGAGAAGAGCCAGACCGACGAGTTTCTCGCCTCCATCGAGGAGACCGAGCCGGAGGAGGCGGTCGCCATCCGCCAGATGCTCTTCGCCTTCGAGGACCTGCCGCGCCTGCAGAAGAAGGCCCGGCTCATCCTCTTCGACGACATCCCGACCGAGACCGTCACGCTCGCGCTGCGCGGCGCTTCTCCCGAACTCGTGGAGACCGTCACGTCCTCGCTCGCCGCACGCGCCCGCCGCATGGTGGAGGCCGAGCTCGCCCGGACGGCCGACGTCGCGTCGAAGGATGTCACCGCGGCACGCCGCGTCATCGCCCAGCAGACGCTGCGACTCGCCTCCGAAGGCCGCATCTCGCTGGCCTCGTCCAGCGAGGAATAGGACCCCGGCACAGACGGAGCCCGACCGGTCGAGTCGGGCTCACGGTCGGCCTCCCGCGTGCGGAGCGTGCCGGGGACCGACCGGCAGCGCCCGCGCGGGACGCTCCTCTCGCCGCCGACGCACGCTTGACGCCGGAGCTTTCCCACGGAACGAGCGCCGGCCCCCGCGACCTTTCACGATCTCCGTCCTGCTCCCGATCATGACTCCGGCATGAACCCTGGCATGAACCCTGGCATGACCCCGGCCTCGCCGCGACGGCGTCCTCGACCTCGTTCCTCGTCTGCACGGCTCCGCGCAAGCCGCCGTGCGTAACGCTTCGTTGACGGTCCGGGACAAAGGCGTCGCCGCCTTTCCGGTCCCGAAGCGAACTCTTAAGGCGAGATAGGGCAGGGTCGAAGTGTCGGAGGCCGCAGACAAGGACTCAAGGACAGAGGAAGCCACCGAGAAGAAGATCCGCGACACGGTGGAGAAGGGCAGTCTGCCGTTCTCGCGTGAAGCACCGATCCTCGGCTCTCTCCTCGCGTCCATGGCCTTTGTCGGGTTTCAGGCGCGGGGCATCACGGGCGAACTGCTGACGAGCCTGAAGGCCACGTTCGAGAACCCTGTCCAGTGGAACATTGAGAATGGCGTCGACGCCCTGCAGTTTCTCCGCATGGTCGGCCTCGACTGCGCCCGCTTCGTGCTGCCGGCCACGAGCTTCTTCGTCGTCGCCGGCATCCTCGCCTCCGTTCTCCAGAACCCGCCGCAGATCAATCTGGAGCGCATTCGCCCCAAATGGTCGAACGTCTCGCCCGTCTCGGGCTGGAGCCGTCTGTTCGGCGTCAAGGGCTTCACCGAGTTCGGCAAGGCGATCTTCAAGTTCGGCGCGGTCATCGTCATCGTCAGCTCGCTGCTGTCCAGCCGCCTGCACACCGCGGTGAACACGATGTTCACCGATCCCGCCCAACTGCCCGAGACCCTTCTGACGCTGGCCATGCAGCTTCTGTCGGCGGTTTCGATCGCGACGCTCGTCCTCGTGGCTGCCGATCTTCTCTTCTCCCGCATCCACTGGAAGCGCGACCTGCGCATGTCCAAGCAGGAGATCAAGGACGAGATGAAGCAGGCCGAGGGCGATCCGATGGTCAAGGCGCGCCAGCGCCAGATCGCCCGCGAGCGCACCAAGAAGCGCATGATGGCCGAAGTCCCGAAGGCGACCCTCGTCATCGCCAACCCGACCCACTACGCGATCGCCCTGCGATATTCGCGCGAGGAGGGCGGCGCCCCGGTGGTCGTCGCCAAGGGCGT
Organism: Aureimonas sp. Leaf454; assembly: GCF_001424685.1. Lineage (GTDB taxonomy): Bacteria > Pseudomonadota > Alphaproteobacteria > Rhizobiales > Rhizobiaceae > Plantimonas. The sequence continues at coordinate 152,767 of NZ_LMQT01000022.1, read as the reverse complement.
CGACCTCATCGCGCTGAAAATTCGCGAAATCGCCGAAGCCAACGACGTTCCCGTCATCGAAGACAAGCTGCTGGCAAGGTCGATGTACGATCATGTTGAAATCGAGCAGATGATCCCCTCGCAGTTCTTCAAGGCTGTCGCGGAGCTCATCTACTTCCTGCAGTCGAAGTCCTCTTCGAGAGGATCTGCAGGCGCCGCCTGACCCGACGACGACGGTCTGCCGCCCGAGGATGCGGGGGTGTGAAGGCAGACGTCGAGACGACCGTGCACGTCGCCCGCGCGCACGGACCCCGGCCAGCGGCCTCGCGGCTGAACTCGGGGAAGAGGGCATTGCCGCGAACCCCGAAGTTCGCGGTTTCATCAAAGCCCCGCAGTCGAGGTGCGCCTCCGGGACTTACGTCGCATTCGCATCCGTTGGACGGTGTCTATGGGTTCTCACTTCATGCTGAACGTCCGCAACAAGCACACGGCCGAACGCGAGAGACTCCTCGCCGAAGGCATTTCGGAGGTGGTTGCGGAGCTTCGGCTTGTGGAGCCGGCGGACTACGTCGCTTTCCTCCGGCTCGATCGCTTCGGCAACATCGCCGACATCGTCCAGTCCTCGGCCCAACTCTTCCTGAAGGTCGGAACGCTGCGCTTCGCCAACGAGGGGGAGGCGATCCTGCTCTGGGGCGGGCCTGCGACCATCGATCTCGCCATGGAGTTCAGCCATGCCGGCGTGACGGTCCACTTCCGCCTCAGCCTCACGGCGACCCAGGCTGCCGTCTCCATCACCTATCTCGCCTATCCCGAAGGTGCCGGCGATCCCGACGCCGAGACCGAAGCGCTGCGCGAGGCGATCGCAAAGGCCCGGCTGTCGCGACGCGTCTGATCGGGCGGCCGGTCCGCCCGCCGCGCACGAGCCGCTTCACCAGCCAGCACACACGAAAAGGTCCGGACATCGGTATCGATGTCCGGACCTTTTCGTGTGTGGCGGGGCGGTCGGGGAGCCGGGTGGCGCCGTCAGGCGGCCTGCAGCTGCGAGCATGGCAGGATCGCCTCGAGAGACACGATCCCGACGATGCGTCCGTCGATCATGACCATGCCGCCGAGGCAATCGCTGGCCTGGCTGTCGCCGACATCGGGCGTCGGCTGGATCATGTCGTCCGACACCATGATGATGTCGCAGACCGCATCCGCGAGGAGGCCGACCAGGCGGCCGTGGAATTCCACGACGACGACGACGGAGGAGGGGCTCGGATCGGAGCCGCCCAGACCGAGCTGCTCGGCCATGTCGATCACCGGAACGATCGTCCCGCGCAGGTTGATCATCCCGACGACGGACGGGGGGGAATGCGGCATCGGAGTCGACGTCATCCAGCCGCGGATTTCGCGGATCTGCATGATGTCGATCATGAATTCCTGGATGCCGACACGCACCGACAGGAACTCGCTTCCGCGCGGCGTCTGACTGGCCGTCATCATGCCCTGCGCCATTCTGCTTCTCCTCGACGGTCCAACGTCCTGTCCGGCACGATGACATCCGTTCCCTTAAGTAAGCGTTTCCGACGCGATGCAGAGTGTCGGCTTTTTGCGGGCCGGACGCCGGCAAGCTTCGGACAAGTGCTTGACCTTAAACAAGCAGTATCAAGACACGCCGAATGGGGAATCCCTTGGACCAGGTCTATCTCTTCGGACTAGCCTCCCGCCGCGCGGAGTGGCTGTCCAACCGCCAGGTCGTCGTTTCCGAGAACATCGCGAACGTCAACACGCCGGGATTCAGAGCCAAGGACATCGAGGACTTCTCCGAAGCCATGGAGACGACGCGTCTCGCCATGGCCGGGAGCAGCCCCTTGCACCTGTCCGACGTCAGCGGGCGGGCCGTCGCGGTCGACGAGGTCGACGAGGGCACCTGGGGCACGGTTCATTCCGGCAACTCGGTCAGCCTGGAGCAGGAGATGCTGAAGGCCGGCGAAATCTCCCGCGATTTCGCGCTCGACACATCCGTGGTGAAAGCCTTCCACCGCTTCCTCCTCACCGCCACGAAGGGCTGAGCGCGATGTCCGATCCGATCCTCTCCTCGCTCAAGATCGCCGCGAGCGGCCTCGAGGCGCAGTCGAACCGTCTCCGGATCGTCTCCGAGAACGTCGCCAACATCCGCTCCACCGGCAAGACCGCCGGCGCCGATCCCTATCGTCGGCAGACCGTCACCTTCGCGAGCGAGCTCGACCGCATCAGCGGCGCCGACCTCGTCAAGATCGGCAAGTACGGCACCGATGGTTCCGAGTTCCTGACCGAGCACGATCCGGGCAATCCGGCGGCCGATGCCAACGGTTACGTCAAGATGCCGAACGTCAACATGCTCGTCGAAATGGCGGACATGCGCGAGGCCAACCGGTCCTACGAAGCCAATCTCAACGTCATCAAGCAATCGCGCGAGCTGATTTCGATGACCATCGATCTCCTCAGGAGCTGACGATCATGATCCCCGCCATCGGCTCCGGTCTTCCCGGCCTCCAGACGTCCGGCATCTCCGCCACGCAAGGGGCGGGCGCCGCGGCCTTCTCCGGCGCGCCGGCCGCCGCCTCGCAGGACTTCGCCTCCGTCATGAAGGAGGTCGCGGGCGATGCGATCAACACGATGAAGTCGGCCGAACAGATGTCCATCCAGGGCGTCCAGGGCAACGCCTCCACCCAGGCCGTCGTCGAGGCCGTGATGTCGGCCGAGCGCACGCTCCAGACCGCCGTTACCATCCGGGACAAGGTGGTTACCGCCTATCTCGAACTTTCCCGCATGGCGATTTAAGGACCCATTCCGATGAGAGCTCTCGCCATCGCCGCCACCGGCATGAACGCGCAGCAGACCAATGTCGAGGTGATCGCGAACAACATCGCGAACATCAACACGACGGGCTTCAAGCGTGCCCGCGCCGAATTCACCGATCTTCTCTACCAGGTCGAGCGCATGCAGGGCGTTCCGACGCGCGGCGGCGAGGACGTGGTTCCGGAGGGCGCGCAGCTCGGCCTCGGTGTTCGCACCGCCGCTATCCGCACGACGCACATCCAGGGCACGCTCGACCAGACCGGCAACACGTTCGACCTCGCCATCAACGGCAACGGTTATTTCCAGATCCAGGGTCCGGGCGGCGACACGCTCTACACCCGCGACGGCGCCTTCAACACCAACGGTCAGGGCCAGCTCGTCACGCTCGACGGGTTCCTCGTCGATCCCGAGATCACGATTCCCGAGAACACGATCAAGACGACGATCAGCGCGTCCGGCGAGGTCTACGCCACGCAGCAGGGCCAGGACCCGCAGCTGCTCGGACAGTTGACGCTCGTCAACTTCGCCAACGAGCCGGGCCTCGAAGCGCAGGGCGGCAATCTCTTCAAGGAGACGACGGCGTCCGGCGGTCCCGTGGCGGGCGTTCCCGGCGATCCCGGCTTCGGCGTGATCCACCAGGGCTACCTCGAAGGTTCCAACGTCGATCCCGTCAAGGAAATCTCCGAGCTGATCTCGGCGCAGCGCGCCTACGAGATGAACTCCAAGGTCATCCAGGCCGCCGACGAGATGTCGGGCGTCGTGTCCAAGGGCATCCGCTAAGCACGGGCGGGACACCGCGACCGCACGGCGGTCCGGCGCCCCGCGATCGTCGCATCGCAGGTCCGGCCCATCCGGCCGGGCGAGGGCGCGGCAGACCCTCTCGATCGGATCCGCACCGTTCGACGGCGACCTTCGTCCCATCCGGCCGACGCGGCCGGCGGCGCTCGGCGCCCTTCACATCCACATCAAGCGTCAGGGAAGGCGACCCGCCATGGAATGGGCCTCGAAATGGGAACGGACGGTCGTCACCCTCTACGCGCTCGGTCTCTTCGTCGTCGCGCTCGTGCTGCTTGCGATCCCGGTCCGCGCCTTCGCGGCCGAGATCGAGCTGCCGGTCCCCAGCGTCGTGATCTATCCCGGCCAGAACATTCTCGATCGCGGCGTCACGTCCGTCCGCTTCAAGGTGCCCGGCAACAAGCTCGCCGCCTATGTCGTGGAAACCGACATGCTGACGGACATGCTGGCCAAGCGCACGCTGCTTCCCAACAAGCCGATCATGCTGTCGGACCTCAAGTCGCCCGACCTCGTGCGCTCGGGCGTGCCGACGCCGATTGTCTACCGCGAGCCCGGCGTCTTCATCACCGCCGTCGGCCTGCCGCTCGCATCGGCGGCCGAGGGCGAGACGGTGCGCGTTCGCAACGCCGACAGCGGCGTCACCATCTCCGGCGTCGTCGCCAAGGATGGCTCCATCGAGGTCCTCGCTCCATGATCCGGCTCCTTCAGCGCCTTGCTCTCACGCTCGCCATCGCCGGCCAGGTCACGGCGGCGGGGCAGGGCATCGCCGGGGCGGCCGACTACGACGCGGTCGACACCGGCATCGCGATGGAAGCCGGCATCGGGGCGCGCGAGTCGTTCCGGCCGCAGCGCCCCGGCCTCGACGCGCTGCGCACCGGCGGCGTGCGCATCAAGGACATCACGACGATCAAGGGCGTGCGCGACAACCAGCTCGTCGGCTACGGCCTCGTCATCGGCCTTCAGGGCAGCGGCGACAGCTTGCGCAACTCGCCCTTCACCGAGCAGTCGCTGCAGTCGATGCTCGACCGGATGGGCGTCAACGTGCGCTCCAACAATCCCCGCACCAAGAACGTCGCGGCGGTCGTCGTGACCGCGGATCTCCCGCCCTTCATCGGAACGGGTTCGCGCATCGACGTGTCCGTGTCCTCGCTCGGCGATGCCCAGTCGCTGATGGGCGGCACGCTCGTCATGACTCCCCTCTACGGCCCGGACGGCGAGATCTACGCGGTGGCGCAGGGTTCGCTCGCCGTCACCGGCTTCACCAGCCAGGGCGAGAGCGAGTCTCTCACGCAGGGCGTGCCGACCTCCGGCCGCATCGCCGGCGGCGCGATCATCGAGCGCGAAGTCAAGCGCGCCGACGTCGAGACCGACCAGATCACGATGGAACTGCGCAACCCCGACTATCGCACCGCGATCCGCATCGTCGACGCGATCAATGCCTTCGCCGGTCCCAAATACGGCAAGCCCGTCGCCCGCGAGAACGATCTTCGCACGATCTCGCTGACGCGTCCGATCAAGGTTTCCTCGACGCGCTTCATCGCCGATCTCGGCGATCTCACGATCAAGCCGGAACAGTCGGCCAAGGTGGTGATCGACGAGCGCACCGGAACGGTCGTGATCGGCAACGACGTGCAGATCTCGACGGTCGCCGTCACCCACGGCAACCTGACGGTGCGGATCACGGAAATGCCGCAGGTCTCGCAGCCCGAGCCCTTCTCGGACGGCCAGACCGTCGTCACCTCCAACACCACCGTGGACGCGCAGCAGGAAGGCGGGAACTTCGCCTATGTCGCCGGCGCCAATCTCGACACCGTCGTTCGGGGCCTCAATCGGCTCGGGCTGAAGCCGACCGGGATCATCGCGATCCTCCAGGCGATCAAAACCTCCGGTGCCCTTCAGGCCGATCTCGTGGTGCAGTGACATGACCGAAAAGACCGCATCCCTGAAGATCCGTCGTCTCCTCCTCGTCGGAGCCTTCGCGCTCCTCGCTCCCGCCACGACGCTCGCGGAGGGCTCCAAGGCCAACCAGCCGGGCAAGGTGGAAAAGCCGGTGGACACCGGACCCAAGCAGGTCCGCGTCATCGGCGAGGACGGCAAGCCCGTGGTGCCGGACGTGCCCGAGCAGAGCGATGTCGAGCGCTACTGCTCGGCCATCGCCGACCCCGCCAAGGACCAGCGCCTGGCCCTCCAGACCGAACGGCTGAAGCAGCTCGAAGCCGAGGTCGACGCCAAGATCGACGCGCTGGAGGCCAAGCGGCAGGAATACCAGAGCTGGCTCGAGCAGCGGCAGGCGTTCCTGGACTCCACCAGCGCCATCATGGTCGACATCTACGCCAAGATGAAGCCGGACGCCGCCGCGGCCCAGCTCGCCTCGATCGACCGCGAGATGGCGGCTTCGGTCCTCACCAAGCTGAAGTCGCGAACCGCGAGCGGCATCCTGTCCGAAATGCCGCCCGGCGTCGCCTCGGAGCTCGCCGCGCTGATCGTCAAGAAGACCAGCAAGGACGGCGACGTCGCGACGACGGCGGCCAAGCCTGGAGCCAAATCGTGAAGCGTCTCGCATCCCTTTCCGTCGTCGCCGCGCTCGCCGTATCGGGCTGCACGACGACGCGCCCCGATCTCAACACCGAACCGGCCCTCTCGGCGCCGGGCGCCGGGCTCCAGCAATACGCGCCCTATGTCGAGCCCGTGAGCTTTCCAATGACGCGCACGCCCCCGCGGCGCGCCAATTCGCTCTGGACCGACTCGACCGCCGACTTCTTCCGCGACACGCGCGCCCTCAATGTCGGCGACATCGTCACGGTGAAGATCGAAATCCAGGACAAGGCCGAGCTCGACAACAACTCCAAGCGCTCGCGCGATTCCGGGGTCAATGTCGGTCTCGACTTCGACGGCGCCCTCAACGACGTGTCGCTCGGCACATTGGGTGGCAAGCTCGGTCTTACCGGTGGTACCAAGGCGACCGGCAAGGGGACGGTGGACCGGTCCGAGAAGATCAACCTCTCGGTCGCCGCGCTCGTGACGCAGGTGCTTCCCAACGGCAACATCTTCATTTCCGGCCAGCAGGAGGTCCGCGTCAACTACGAGGTTCGCGTGCTCCAGATCGCCGGCGTCATCCGGCCCGGCGACATCCTGCCGAACAACACGATCTCCTACGACAAGATCGCCGAAGCGCGCATCTCCTACGGCGGTCGCGGCCGCCTGACCGAGCTGCAGCAGCCCGGCTGGGGCCAGCAGGTCCTCGACCGCGCGCTGCCCTACTGACCCGTCCGGCTTCGGCCGGAACGAGACGATCGACGACCGGACGGCGCGGGGAGCACTTCCCGCGCCGTTTCTCGTTCCGAAGACCGGCATTCTGCCGGCGGCCGCAAAGGATGAAGGATCGGTTAACGCGCGCAAGGCTCGCGATAGGGTCGCGGCGTAATCCGGATCGGGTTGGACGGCCATGACGGCCTGTTTTTGGGACGCGCTCGACGAGCGACGTTCCATCCTTCCCATGAGGGGACGAGATCCATGTCCGATGTCAGCGCCGATGCTCTGGCCGCCATTGCCGCCGAAGCGGAAAGCGGGCCGAAATCGTCCAAGGGCAAGATGGTGCCGACCATCGCGGCGGTCGCGGTCCTGACCCTCGTCGCCATCGCCGGCGGGGCCGGTGTCGGCATGCTGATCGGCGCGGCCAAGCCCGACCCGGCGCCGACGCCGGACGAGACCGCCGCAGCCGCCGCGACCGAAGGCGCGGAAACGGCGGCGGAGACCGCCACGGCCGACGAGAAGGTCGACGGGGGCACCGAGGCCGACCCGATCATGCTCGTCAAGCTCCTGCCGGTCATGACCAACATCGCGACGCCGCCGAAGACGTTGATCCGCATCGAGGCCTCGATCGTCCTCCATGCCAAGGACGTCGAGAACGTCGACGTCCTCGCCGCGCAGATCCAGGCCGATACGATGACCTTCCTGCGCACGGTCGATCTCGCCCAGATCGAGGGCGCGCGCGGGCTTCTGCATCTGCGCGAGGACCTCAAGGAGCGCGCGCGCCTGCGCTCGCCCGCCATCACCGACTACCTCATCCAGTCGATGGTCGCGCAATGAGGCGCAGCCATCTCCGCCTCGGATGGGTCGCCGGCTCGCTGGCGATCCTCCTCGCGGGCGCTGCGCCGGCGCTGGCCCAGGACGCCAACACGCTCCTCCAGGACAGCGGCCTGTCCTCCCTGATCCCCGCGGGCGACGCCTCGATCTCCGGCCGCGTCATCCAGCTCTTCGGCCTCGTCACGGTCCTGTCCATCGCGCCGGGCCTCCTCGTCATGATCACGTCCTTCACGCGCATCGTGGTGGCGCTGTCGATCATGCGCTCCGGGCTCGGCCTGCAGTCGACGCCGGCCAACCTGATCCTCATCTCGCTGTCGTTGTTCATGACCTTCCACGTGATGTCGCCGACCTTCGACCAGGCCTGGAGCCAGGGCCTGAAGCCGCTGCTGGACAACGAGATCAACGAGCAGCAGGCGTTCGAGCGCATCTCCGACCCGTTCCGCGACTTCATGATGAAGCAGGTGCGCCCGCAGGACCTCGCCCTCTTCGACGATCTCAACGAGGCCCATCGCCGCGACCGGGTCGAGCCGGTGCGCGAGGCCGCGCTCCCCGGGGCCCAGACCGCGCCGGTTCTCGTGGACCTGCGCGTCCTCATTCCGGCCTTCATGATCTCCGAACTGCGCAGAGGATTCGAGATCGGCTTCCTGATCGTCCTGCCCTTCCTCGTCATCGACCTCATCGTCGCGACGCTGACCATGTCCATGGGCATGATGATGCTGCCCCCGACCGTGATCTCGCTGCCCTTCAAGATCCTGTTCTTCGTCCTCATCGACGGCTGGAACATGCTGACGGGATCGCTGGTGCGCTCCTTCTTCTAGCGACGGCCGATCGTCTGCCGACGGACGACCGAAGACGCCTCTTTGCAGGCCGGCATCCCCTCACATCGGGATGTCGGCCTTTTGCTTGATCCCGGATAGGAAAGATTACCTTCGAGTAAACGGAAGGTTAAGGCGCCGACGCATCCTTGGTCCCGCCGATGTCAAAAAAGGAGCATGCCGTCTCAACGCGGGGCGTTTTTTCACACCGCGTTAAGGGTGGCCGCCTAGTTTGAACCCATAGCGAATGGGTCGCCGGCACAAATGAAGCCCGACCTTAGGCATGATGCCGCGCCGCTATGCTGGCCCGATCCAGCCTGTCCCAACGTATTGATTTTACGGGACTAAACCCATGACGTCCGTCAACACGAATGCCTCGGCCACCACCGCTCTGCGCACCCTGCAGCAGACGAACAAGGCCCTCGACACCACGCAGAACCGCATCTCGACCGGTCTGAAGATCGGCGAAGCCAAGGACAATGCGGCCTACTGGGCGATCTCCACGACGCTGAAGTCCGACAACAAGTCGCTCTCGACCGTCAAGGACGCGCTCGGCCTCGGCGCCGCGACCGTCGACACCGCCTATCAGGGCCTCAACAAGGCCAAGGAAGTTCTCGACCAGATCAAGTCGAAGCTCACCTCCGCCACGCAGGACGGCCTCGACCGCAACGTCATCCAGGACGAAGTCAAGGCGCTCCAGGACCAGCTGAAGTCGATCGCCACGTCCTCGATCTTCTCCGGCGAGAACTGGCTCTCGGTCGACTCCTCCGTCGCCGGCTACAATTCCGGCAAGGAAATCGTTGCTTCTTTCTCGCGTGATGCGAAGGGCGCAGTGTCCATCGGCACGGTCGCCGTCGACACGACGACGATCAAGCTCTACGATTCCAGCACGACGGCCAACGGCATCCTCGACGGCGGCAAGGCCCTGAAGGCTGCCGACGGCACCGCGCTGACCGTCGGCGGCACCGATGCCACGGGCAGCGCCCCGTCACTTCAGAGCCTCACTGCGACAAGCGCGACGGCGGGTATCGTCACTGCGGGTCCCGTCGCCGCGACGAACACGTTCGGCACGATCAATCGGACCAATCTCCAGGTCAATGACCGCATCACGTTCAATCTTTCGCTGAACGGCGCGGCCGTCGTTCCGGTCAAGGTGACCGTCGACGCCACGGCGAAATCCTCCGATGCCAACTTCGTGGCCGCCATCAACACGGGTCTCGGCAACGCCGGCGTCACCGGCCTCTCCGCGACGGATGTCGGCGGCGTCATCACCTTGACGACGACGGCGACCGGCAGCGGCGCCTCGATCAACGTCACCAACGTCGCAGCCTTGGACGGCGATGGCGTCGCCATCGTGCAGTCGACGGCCACCGGCGGACTTCTTGGCACCTCGCTGACCACGGGTGGAGCCGCGACACCGTCGCGTATCACCTTCGCGCCGGCAGCCCCTGCCGACACGCCCGACGCCAACGACTATATCGAGTTCGACTTCCGCTACGGTAGTGAGACCTACCGTGGTCGTATGACAGGTCCGGCGACGCACGGAACGGTTGCAACCTATGCGTCTGAACTCGACGCCGCTGTCCGCGCCGCTCTCAACGTCAACACGGGTACGGCCTTCAACGCCTCGGCCGGTTCAGCCGACGTCACCATCACGGTCGATCCCGACGTACCCGCCAACGTGCTCGTCCAGACCGTCGGCAAGGGTGCCGACAAGCTGGTGAGCTTCCAGAACATCAACAGCTACAAGGTCACGGGAACAACTGTCGGCGTCGGAACCGTTGGCGTCGCCAACGTCGAAAACTACAACACGGGCCTGATCGCCGGAACCGCCGGCACGTCGACCGCCGCTGTTCTGACCGCCGGTGCATACGCTGCGGGCAGCTCGACCCTTGCCCAGGGCGACCGCATCACCTTCAACGCAACGCTGTCCACCGCGGGCGGCGGCACGAACGCTCCGATCGCGGTTTCGGTCAACACGACGGGCGTCACATCGCTGACGACCTTCCAGACCGCCGTTCAGAGCGCCTTGGACGTCGCGCTGGGCACGGGCAAGGTGATCGTCGGTCAGAACGGCGGCAACACCGCGCTGACCTTCACGACCGCCGCCAGCGGCGAGAACGTCGCCTTCGGCATCAGCGGCGTCCTCGGCGTCGATGGCGACGGCGCGACGGCGGCCAATGGCGGTCTCACCGCCGGAACGGCGACGGGTACCGCCGCCACGACGGCCGCCGCCGCCTTCACGCAGACGAACTCCACGTTCACCGGACCGATGACGTTCGACGATCAGGATACGGTCACCTTTGACGTCGCCGTCGATGGCGGCACGGCCAAGAAGGTCACGATCAACAAGGCGATCATCAGCACGGCTCTCACCACGACGGATGGCGTCGTCTCCTCCGCCGCGAACTATGCGACGGTGATCAACACCGCCTTCACTGCTGCGGGCGTGACCGGACTGACCGCGTCGGATTCGAGCGGTTTCATCAAGATCGCCAAGTCTACCCCGGGCACCGGCACGGTCGCCGTGAGCAACGCGGTCGCCTCTTCGGGCGGCGACACGATCTCGGTCGACACGATCAACATCAGCGATACCGCACTGACGACCGCCGGCGTCACGACGGCCGCGCAGCGCAAGGCCGTTCTCTCGGCTTACATCACGGTGGTCAACGAGGCGATCAACTCGATCACGACGGCGGCCGCCAAGCTCGGTGCGGTCGCAAGCCGGATCGAACTGCAGAACTCCTTTGTGGACACGCTGATGGACACGATCGACAAGGGCGTCGGCAACCTCGTCGATGCCGATCTGAGCGAGGAGTCGACCCGTCTCCAGGCTCTGCAGACCAAGCAGCAGCTCGGCGTCCAGGCGCTCTCGATCGCCAACTCCGGCACCCAGAACATCCTCCGGCTTTTCCAGTAAGCCGCTCGGAACCTGAACAAAATACGGGTCGCGTCACTTAGAACTCATCGTTCCCAGCGGCATCGACACCTCTAGCGCCCCCCGAGCTTCACGGTTCGGGGGGCGTTTTCGTTCGGGCGACGCATCACATTCCGCTTCGGTCCGAGCTATTAACCCGGCCTTAAAGCTCCATCACGTCCGCACAAGCTTCAAAGGCGAGATTGTCCCTGCAACGCATCGGTTCGCGGTAGGCAGGCGGCAATCCATGGCAATGATCGGTGGCGCGCAAGCGCAACAAATCCTCGACAACCTCTCCGCGCTTGGAGCCAAGAAGCTCGGCGCGATGGCGATCATCGGACTGCTCGTGATCGCGGTGGTCGGCCTCGGCGCCTATTATCTCAGTCGGCCGGACATGGAGGTCCTCTACACCGGCCTCGACCGCCAGGACGTCAGCCGCATCGGCGCGGAACTGACGGAGGCGGGGATCTCCTTCGACATCAACGCCGCCGGCGACAGCGTGTCGACGCCCTTCTCGCAGACCGCCGGGGCCCGCATGCTGCTGGCCGAGAAGGGTCTGCCCCGCTCGGAGAATGCCGGCTACGAACTCTTCGACCAGATGGGCTCGATGGGCCTCACCTCGTTCATGCAGGAGGTGACGCGCGTTCGGGCCCTCGAAGGCGAGATCGCCCGCACGATCCAGACCCTGAAGGACGTTCGCGCCGCCCGCGTCCACATCGTCCTGCCCGAAGCCGGCTCCTTCCGGCGTGAAACGCAGAAGCCCTCCGCCAGCGTCGTGATCCGCACCGACGGCGCGGAGGATTTCGGCTCCGCCCAGGCCATCCGCCATCTCGTCGCCTCCGCCATTCCCGGCATGGACGTCGACGAGGTCACCGTCCTCAACACCGACGGCACGCTTCTCGCCTCCGGCGACGACTCGACCTCGGCCGCGCCCTCCAAGCTTCTCGGGATCGAAGGCATCGTCTCGCGCAGCGTCGAGGACTCGATCCGCCAGACCCTCGCCCCCTATCTCGGCATCGCCAACTTCCAGTCGAGCGTCACCGCGCGGCTCGACACCGACCGCAAGAGCATCAACGCCCGCACCTTCGATCCCGACGTGCGCGTCGAGCGCTCCACCCGCACAGTCCGCGAGACGGGCCAGTCCTCGGACAAGGCCGGCGCCCCGCCCGCGACCGTCGACCAGAATGTGCCGGAAGCGGCCGCCGCAGGCGGTGCGGACGCCGGCAACCAGTCCTCGGAGGCCAAGGAGCGCCGCGAGGAGCTGACCAACTACGAGATCAACGAGACGACCACGCAGACGATCAGCGACGGCTACGACGTCAAGAAGCTCTCCGTCGCCGTCGTGGTGAACCGCAAGCGCCTCGCCGAGACGATCGGGGAGGGGGCGACGCCCGAGCAGGTCGCCACCGCTCTCGCCGAGATCAAGGCGCTCGTCATCTCCGCCTCCGGCTACACCGAAGGCCGCGGCGACCAGATCGAGGTCACCGCCGTCGACTTCGCCTCCAACGGCGAGACGCTGGAGCCGGTGGAGCCGATGGGTGTCGGCGAGATGCTGATGCGCCAGTCCGGCACGCTCATCAACGCGCTCACCATCCTCGTCGTCGCCGTTCTCCTCATCTGGTTCGGCCTGAAGCCCGCCATCCGCGCCATCGCGGCTCCGACCGCGGCGGCAGCCGGCGCCGAAGGCGGCTCCATCGAGCTCCAGAATGCCGGCCTCGGCGAATTCGACGGCGCCATGGGCGGCATGCTCGGCAACGACATGACCGGCGGCATGGCGGCCATGGGCGGCTACGGCGGCATGGATGCCGATCTTCTCGAGGACCTCACCCGCAGCCAGGCGAACTCGCCGCAGGCCCGCCTCGAGAAGCTCATCGATTTCGACGAGGCCCAGGCGGCCTCGATCCTGAAGCACTGGATTCACCAGAAAGAGGCGGCCTGATCCATGATCCCTCTCGCGCAGTACTTCGCCGCCACCGGTGGCGACGACTTCACCCCGATGGCCGCCGCGCCGACCCGCAAGCCCGCGCCCCGCCCGGCAGCCCCCATTCAGCGTCCCGCCCTTCCGGTCGTGCAGAGCACGGCGCCGCGGGCGACGCGCCCGGCGGCGCCCGCCCGTCCCGCCGGATCGTCCGGCACCTCGTCGATGCGCGAGGCCGAAGGCGTCACGCTTCTGACGAACGGCTCGGCCGGCGCCGTGCGTCCGTCCAAGCCCTCCGTCCAGACGTCCCGTCCGGTCGAGACCGTCTCGCCCCGCGTCATGACCGAACCGCGCATCGCGCTTCGCATCGTCGAGGCCGAGCGCGCCGCCTGGGCCGCCGAGCGCGAGGCCCATGCCGAAGCCCTGGCCGAGGCGGTTGCCGCCGCTCGCGAGGACGGCATCGAAATCGGCCGCCGGCTCGGCTCGGATGCGACAGAGGCCTCCCTCGGAGCCCGCCTGGAGGCGGTCCGCGCCGAACTCGCCGATACCCACGCGCAGGCCCTTTCGACCTCTCGCGCGGCCTGGACGACCGAGCAGGGCGATCGGCTCGCCGATCTCATGGTGCTCCAGATGGCGATCCTGGAGGAAACGATCAAAGTCAGTCTGTCCAGCGTCCTGCGTCCGCTCGCCCTCGACGCGCGGCGTCGCCAGACGCTGGAGGAACTCGTCGGAGCGGTGAAGACGATCGCGCTCGACGGCGCGGCGTACAAGATTTCCGCCACGGGTCCGAAGGATCTCCTCGTCGATCTGAAGGCCAAGCTCGGCGATCACGCCAAGCTCCTGTCCTTCGAAGCCGACGAGACCCAGCCCGACCTGCGCATCGATGCCGACAACACCGTCATCGAATCGCGCCTGTCGTCCTGGCAGCTCGCCCTGGAAGAGGCTCTCTCGTGAGTTCCACCAGCCCCGCGGCCCCGCTGCCGCCGTCCATCATCATCGTCAAGCGCGGCGGCGACGGCGAGGACGGTCATCACGGCGGCGCCTGGAAGATCGCCTTCGCCGACTTCATGACGGCCATGATGGCCTTCTTCCTCGTGATGTGGCTGACGAGCGTCTCCGACGACGCCTCCAAGAAGCAGATCGCGCAATACTTCAATCCGATCAAGCTCAACGCCTCGACGCCCCAGACCATGGGCCTCGATCCCGGCGAGCCCGTGCCCCAGGCGCCGAGCTCCAGCACGACGCCGGGCGCGGTGCCGGACGCACCGCCGTCCGAGGCGAAATCCGTCAGCGGCGGTGCGACCGGCGGTACCGAGGAATCGTTGTTCCGCGATCCCTATGCCGTGCTCGCGGAAATCGCGGCCGAAGGCGGTGTCGGCAAGGATAACGCGGGCGAAAAGGGTGTTCCCGACGGGTCCGGCCTGCCCGGCCTGAACGGCGGCGAGGCCTATCGCGATCCCTTCGATCCCTCGTCTTGGCAGCTCCAGCCGAACGTGGCCAAATCCGACGCGACCTCGACCATGCAGCCGTCGGAGCTCTCCGACAAGGGCGAGCCGGTCCAGGCTTTCGCCAAGACGGTGGTCGAGGCTCCGGTCAAGCCGGCCGGTCCGGTCGAGGCCGAGACGCCCGCGAAGACCGACATGTCCGCGGCCGACGCCGCGTCCAAGGATGCGGCCTCGATCGAGGCCGCCATCAAGGCTGCGGCACCGGGCTCGGCGGACGGCGTGAAGGTCTCGGCGGGCGAGGGCGGCGTCACCATCCAGCTCGCCGACAGTCTGACCTCCGGCATGTTCCAGATCGGATCGGCCAAGCCGACGCCGGAAGCGATCAAGCTCGTCGAGACGATCGCCAAGCTCCTCGAGGCGCGCAAGGGTGAGATCGTGATCCGGGGCCACACGGACGCGCGGCCCTATTCCGGACCCGACTACGACAATTGGCGGTTGTCGACGGCGCGCGCCCACATGGCCTACTACATGCTGGTGCGCGGCGGTCTCGACGAGAATCGTGTCGATGCCATCGAAGGCTATGGCGATCGCCAGCTGAAGGATGCCGCCGATCCGTTCAGCGCCGTCAACCGCCGCATCGAGATCCTGCTGCGAGAGCCCGCCGCATGAGATCCTGGCTCGGCCTCTCCGTTTCGGTGCTGGCTCTGGCCGGCGCCGCGGCAACGGCACGCGGTCAGGAGATCGCGCGGCCGGAAGCCGATCGCTTCTCGACCGAGGTCCTGCTGGCGCCGCTTTCCTTCAAGGCGCCGAATTCGCCCTCGCTTTCGCTCGGCGTCACCCGCATCGAGGATGCCGCGCGCCTCGGTCTCGACGCCATCGTCACGGGCCAGATCGCCAAGCCGGCACCGACCGGGTCGGCGGACAGCCACCGCCCGTCGGCCGACGCCCTCGCCGCCGCTCCCGCAGAGGGCGCGGCGGGTCATGGCGAAGCGGCGGCAGCGCCGGTTTCTCTGCCGGCCGCTCCGATCCTCGGCGAGCCGGCGGCCGAGACGGCGACGGCACGGCCCGGGGAACCCGAGGCCGAGACGCCCGAGATCGTGCCCGAGCACGAGGCGATGCCCGCCTCGGCTGAAGGCGGGGCCCCGCACGACGCATCCGCCGAACCCGCCGGCGGGGCCGCGCCGCCGCCCCCGGCAGCCGAGGGCGCTCTGGGCGAGGCCGCTCCCGTCTTCGCGGCGGAGCGCGGACCCGCGCCCTACGACATCATCCGCACGATCCAGTTTCTCCAGGACCAGGTCGCACGCGGCAATGGCCGCGCCATTCGCGTCCAGTCGGCCTTGCTCAGACGCTTCGGCCCCGTCTTTCTGGCCGCCGACCGCACCGTCTGGGCCGACGAGCGCAACCAGCGCGCCGCCGTGCTCTTCGTCCTCAGCGGCGGACCGCCGGACGTCTTGCGTCGCCTCATGGAGACCGGAGACTTCGACGCCGAGCGCAAGGCGCTGCTGGACGGCGCCCTGGCCTATGTCCAGAACGACCTGGAGAAGGCCGGACGGCTTCTGGCGACCGTCGATCTCGACGGGATGGAGCCGGGTCTGGCGGCTCACCTTTATCTCGTGCTCGGTCAGATCCAGCAGATGAAGGACCCCGACAGCGCCGTTCGCAATCTCGATCAGGCCAGGCTCCTGGCGCCCGGTGGTCTCATCGAAGAGGCGGCCCTGCGCATGGAGGTCCTGATCGCGGAGGGACGGGGCGATGCACCGACCGCCGATCGGCTCGCCCGGCAGTATTTCGACCGCTACGCCCGGTCGTCCTATTCGGCGAACTTCGAGGCGCGGTTCGCCGCCGTCTACGCCGGACGCAAGAACGAGGATCCCGACGTGTCCGTGGCGACGATCCTCGACGTGACAGACCGCCTGCCGGCGGATTCGCGCCGCGGTCTCCTCCTGGCGGTCGCGCGACGTTCGCTGGTCGACGGCAAGCTGAAGCTCGCCGAACTCGCGTCCGATGCCGCGGGCGCGATCGACGGCATGCCCGCCGCCGAGAAGCAGCGGGCGGAGCTCTACGCCACGGCCGCGCGCCTCGGTAAGACCGTGACGCGGGACTCCGCGGCCTTGCTCGACGCCATCGACCGCGCCGAGCTGCATCCGGAGGATATCAAGCTGCTCGATGCCGCCCATTCGGTGGTCGCGGGGATCGAGCGGCCTCTGGATCCGCCCGAGGACGCCGGCGACGATGCGGACATGGCGAACGCGTCGCCGGTCTTCGAACGCGCGCAGAAATTGTTGGACGAGGTCCAGAGCGATCTCGGAAAGGTACAGAAGTGAAGATTTCTGGAGGCATGCCCGCTCTCGACCTCGCGCCGCCGCCGGCGCCTGCGAACAACGGCTCCGCCGACGCGGGCTTCGAGGTGGCCGTGCGCGAGGTCGCGGCCAAGGCAGGCGAGCGCGAGAAGCCCGGCCCCGCATCGGGCGGCGGCGAGAACGGCGCGGTTCGGGCGAAGCCCGATTCGGGTTCCTCCTCGTCACACCAGGCGACGAAGGCGAAGTCCGGCAAGGACGACGCCGCCGAGGATGCAGCGCCCCGGGAGGAAACGGCGCAGGATCTGGGAACGACCCCCGCCGCCGATCTCCTCGGCCGCCTGCTTCTGGCCGCCGGGCTCGTCGCTCAGGCGGGCGGCGGCAAGGCTTCGGCCGACGGGAAGGGCGCCGCGCCGGCCGAGCCGAGCCTGTCCACGCTGTCGCAGGCCGATGCCGCCGCCCTGGCCGCCGTCGCCCTGGCCGCGGCGCCCGAAGAGGGGACGACCTTCGACGGCGCCCTCGAGGAGCGGCTGGTGATCACCCCGCTCGGTGCGGGCGCTGCCGAAGCCGCTGCGTCCGGGAAGACGGGCGGGGCCGGCGGCGTCGGGCTCGAGGTTCTGCACATAAAAACGCATTTCGAGCCGCGCGTCGACGACGTCGTGCTCGTCGAGGGTGGGATCGCGGCTCCGCCGCCCCCGAGCCGGGACGGGCTCGACAGCGTCCTCTCGTCCATGCGGCGCGGCGCCGGCGCGGCCGGTGCGGCCTCGAACACGGGCCAGTCCGCGTCCGCGTCCACGTCCGCGTCCGTCACCGCAAGCGCAGCGGCATTCGACCGCGGCCGGGCGTCCTCCGATGCGCTGGGCCCGACGACGCGCTTCGACGAGACGCTGGCCCGCCTCTCGACCGGCGAAGGCGCGGGTCTTCGACAGGACGGCGAGACCGAGCGCCGCGATGGCCGCGAGGATCGGCGGTCGGCGCGGACCTCGATCGACGAAGGTCGCCGGGCCGCGGCGCGCTCCGACGTGACGCCGAGCACCGACGTCGAAACCGCGTCGATGATCCCGATTCCGGCGGCAGGCTCGATGACCGGACAGATCGCGGACCGCATCATCGATGCCTTCCGACCGGCCAGCGGCGGCCAGCGGCCGGCCGATCTTCCCTCCGAAGCGACCCATCTCCGGCTCACGGCCGGCGGCGCCGCGCTGAAGACCCTGACGATCCAGCTCCAGCCGGAAAACCTCGGCAAGCTCGAAGTCTCCATGCGTCTGGTCGATGGCCGGCTGACGCTGGAACTCGCCGCGAGCTCGGCTGAGACGGCCGTCGCCCTCGGCAATGATCGCGCCGGCCTGAAGAAGCTTCTGGAGCACGCCGGCTTCTCGATGGACGAGGCGTCCATCTCGATCGTTTCCCGCGACTCCGCCGCCCAGATGACGCGTGCGGGGGCTGCCAGCGACGCGAACGGCTCCACGCAGCAGGGACCCTCCGGCGAGGGCCAGCGCAGCGCGAACGGCTCCGCTTCCGGTGAACGCGGCTTCGAGCGGGGATCGGGTTCGGGCGGCCAGCCATCCTCGCGCGACGGACACCGTCCCATGGAGGGAATGCCCGAGGCGCAGAAAAGACGAGGTAGCTCGACCTTTCTCTAGGCACCGTTCGCATCATCGAGACGGAACAAGTTGGAACCGGCCCGCGCTTCGCGGGCCGGTTTTTTCATGGCGTCCGGAACAGCGGTGGAACAGGTGGGATGTGACGGGGATGCATCGCACGGGTGCAGCCGTGCCACCCACTCTTGACAGGGCCGAAAAGAGGCATGGGTGAACCTGTTTCGAGCCTTGTGGAACTTTTCCAAACCTGCCCAATTGCAGGCCAAACTGTTGAAAATGATGTTCTTTCGAGCGGCCTCGGTAAGGTGTGGTTAACCATATAGTGAGTTTTAGGGATAGCGAGAAAACGGCTTAACCCGGTATCAATACATCCAGAGAAACCCAGGCGGCGCAGGTGGATGAGATGATCGTAGTGGTCGATAATCGTGAATTGGTCACCAGCGGCTACCAGTCGCTGTTCGGAACGGAAGGCGTCTCGGCGGCCGGTTTTCAGGTCAACGAATTCCGCGACTGGGTGGAGACTGCGCCCGACACCGACATCTCGGCCGTCGAAGCTTTCCTGCTCGGCGAGTTCCCGGAGCGTTCGGCCTTCACCCGCCTCGTGCGCAGCCGTTCGTCGGCGCCGATGATCGCGCTGGCCGAGTCCAAGGCTTTGAATTCCACGCTCGACCTTTTCGCGGCCGGCATCGACGACGTCGTCGCCAAGCCCGTTCACGTCAAGGAAATCCTCGCCCGGGTCGGCGCCATCCGCCGCCGCGACGCCCAGCTCGACAAGGGCCGCACCGTGGTCGAAGAGATCTGCGTCTTCGCCGATGGTCGCGATCCCGAAGTGGCCGGCGCCCCGATGATGCTGCCCCGCCGCGAGCGCCGCATCCTCGAATACCTGGTCGCCAACCGCGGTCGCCGGGTCTCCAAGCAGCAGCTCTTCAGCGCCATCTACGGCATCTTCGACGAGAACGTCGAAGAGAACGTCATCGAGAGCCACATCTCCAAGCTCCGCAAGAAGCTCAAGATGCGCCTCGGCTACGATCCGGTCTCCTCGATGCGCTACCTCGGCTACGGCATCGGCGTCTGAACGACGAAATACCTAATAAAGTATAAACGGTTTCTCTCTCAAATATAGGCCTCGGATCTGCGCGGATCCGGGGCCTTTTGCTTGTCCGATACTGGCTTCGGTTGGGCTTGAGCGGCGCCTTGGCAGCTTCGCACAAGCTCCGAACCCTAATGATGCGGTACCAACGACCTGCAAACGACCTGCAAACGACCTGGAAGGGCGAACTGATGAGCATCGGCGGAATTATGCGCACGAGCGTGTCCGGCATGAACGCGCAGGCCACACGTCTCAGCGTGGTCTCCGAGAACATCGCCAATTCAGACACGACCGGCTACAAGCAGTCTCAGACGGAATTCTCCTCGCTCATCCTGCCGACGAACGGCGGCGGCGGCTACAATTCCGGCGCCGTCGAGGCGCAGGTCCGCACGGCGATCAGCCAGCAGGGCGGCCTCAGCTACACCGGCAACGACAAGTCGCCGAAGCGCCTCGACTTCGCCGTGGACGGCAACGGCTTCTTCGCAGTCGGCGACGGCGCGGGCGGCACCTATCTGACGCGCGCTGGCGCCTTCACGCAGCAGGCCGACGGCACGCTCGTCAACGCAGCCGGCTATCGCCTCCAAGGCTATCCCGCGACGGCCACGGGCATCAACAACGTCCTCAACGGCTATGCCGGCCTCGTCGACGTCAACCTGAAGACCTCGCTCCTCAGCGCCAATCCGACGACCCAGGGCCTGCTCACGGTTCCGCTGAACAAGGACTTCGTGGTCCCCGGCACGAAGGGATCGAAGGCTTTCACCGTGGATTTCGACAACACGGTTCTGGCGGTCGGCAAGGGCATGCAGTTCACCGTCAAGCTCGACGGAGCCGCCGCAGGCATCGACGTCAAGGTCCTTCCCGCCTCGACCAGTTCCAAGATCACGGCAGCCGATGTCGTGAAGGCCATCAACGATACCGGCGGATTGTCGGATGTGGCGTCACTGGTCAATGGCAAGATCGTTCTCACCTCCAACTCCGCCAAGACGGCGCTGGGCAGCAGCGTCGAGATCGCGAACACCAAGGAACTGACGCCGGAGATTGTGGCGGCACCGGAGAAAACCGCGTCCGTCACTGTCCCTGGCCTCTCGCCGGTCTCGACCACGACCGGCACGGCAGCTCCGACGAACGCGACCTTCACGCAGTTGAACGGCTTCGACAACACGGGTCTGACCGCGGGTCACGGTCTGCGCATGACCGTCACGATCGACGGCGTCGCCAAGACGATCAACGTAGCGGCGCCCGCCGCTGCGCCAGGAAAAGTCTTGCTCGCCGACATTGTCTCGGCGATCAATGCGGGAACCACGGGATTCGGCGCCACTCTAGCCTCCACCGATGGCGGTACTCCGCCCAAGCTCGTGGTGACATCGGGAACGTCCGGCATCACCGGCAACGTCTCGATGTCCAACATCCTGGAGGTCACGCCTGCGGTGACGGCGGTGCCCAGCAGCCTCGGCACCTTGCCGGGCAATCCGAACTTCGGGGATTTCGCAGCGGTGACGGGTGTCGCGGCCAAGCGGCCGAGCGACAACACCTCCCTGGCCCCGTCGAAGAATTCGACCGTCAGCACCTCGATCACCGTCTACAACAATTCCGGCGAGGCCGTTAAGCTCGACATCTACTATACCAAGACCAGCGACACGGAGAATACGTGGGAGGTCGCCGTGTTCGACAGCCGGAAGGCGTCGACGGGCTCGAGCGCGCCGTTCCCTTACGGACCGGCCGGCACGCCTCCGCTGGCAACCGCCAATCTCGCCTTCGACGCCACGAAGTTCACGCTGAAGTCGGTCGAGGCCGTTTCGGGATCGAGCGTCCCGGCGGCGGGCGTCCTCAGCATCAACCTCGCCGCCATCGGCGGCACCAGCAACTTCAACCTCAGCCTCGCCGACACCACGCAGTTCAGCGGCAACACCCAGCCGCTCGCGGCCAGCGTCAACGGAAACCCGGCCGAGGTCATCAAGGACATCTCGGTCGGGGTGGACGGCACGATCACCGCCGCCTTCGCCTCTGGCACGTCGCGCATCCTCTTCAAGGTGCCACTCGCCATGGTCAACGCGCCCGATGCCATGACGGCAAAGGCCGGCAACGTCTACGCGGCGGGCGTCGAGTCCGGCACCGTCCTCATGGGCTTCGGCGGCTCGGCCGGCTTCGGCAATCTCACGGCCGGCGCGCTCGAGGATTCCACGGTCGACATGGCGAGCGAGCTCACCACGATGATCGAGTCGCAGCGCTCCTACACGGCCAATTCCAAGGTCTTCCAGACCGGGTCGGAAATCCTCGACGTTCTCGTCAACCTGAAGCGCTGATCCGCTTCCCGCCCCTTTTGGCCGGGCGCCACGCGGCAGCCCGGCCGAGCCACTGCGATCCCTAGTTCCCTTCTGCCCGCGAGATCCTTCCCATGTCGCTTTCGACCGCTCTCGATACGGCCAAATCCTCGCTCGCGGCGACCCAGGCGCAGACCGCGATCCTGTCGCGCAACATCGCCAACGTGAACGTCGTCGGCGCGACGAAGAAATATGCCAATGTCGTCACCTCGGCCGGCGGCGGCGTCAAGATCACCTCGATCACCCAGTCCTCCAACGCCATCCTCTACGGCAACATGCTGGAGGCCAAGGCCGCCGTCGGACGCGGCAACGTGATCGCCAACGGCCTCGATCGGCTGAACGAGACCATGGGCGACACCACGCTCGGCCGTTCGCCCTCCGCCATGGTGACCAAGCTCAGCGATGCCTTGAACACGCTCGCGGCTTCGCCCAACAATTTCGAGCTCGCGCGAAACGCCGCGAACGCCGCGACCGACCTCGCGACGACCTTGAACTCCGCCTCCGACACTGTGCAGACGATCCGTCGCGATGCCGACAAGGAACTCGTCAACGCCGCATCCGAGATGACGCGCATCCTCGCCAAGATTGAGGATCTGAACAAGCGCGTCGTGTCCGGGTCGCAGTCGGGCGCCGACATCACCGATCTCAACGACCAGCGCGATCTCGCCATCGGGGAGTTGTCGCAATATGTCGCCGTGACGGTCCGCACGCGCGGCAACGACGATGTCGTGCTCTACACCGATTCCGGCGTCACTTTGTTCGAGACGTCCGCGCGCACGATCGAATTCACGGCCTCCCCGGGCCTCAATGCCACGATCGCGACGGGCGGAGCCTTCCGCATCGACGGCATCCCCGTTACGGGCGACACCGCCTACATGCCCCTGAAGGGCGGCTCGGTTGCCGGACTGGTCGCTTTGCGCGACGAGATCATGCCGACCTACCAGACCCAGCTCGACGAGATCGCGCGCGGCCTGATCGACGCGACCAAGGAAACGGGCAGCGGGCAGGGCTATCTGACCGGCCTTTTCACCTCCGGCAGCCCCACCTCGCTCGAGGCCCTGAAGACCACGTCCTCGATGAGCCTTGGAACGGTTGCGCGGGGAACGCTCGCGGTCGGCGACACGTTGAGCTTTGACATCAGCTACGACGGCAAGACCTATCGCGCGACGAAGACCTTCGCCGCCGCCGACTTTGATGCCGCGACCTTCGGCGTCACCGCGTCGAACACGTTCGCCGAGCAGCTTCAGACGATGATCGCGGGCGCGACGCTCGTCGGCTCGTCGCCGGCGACGACGCTGGGTGCCGGCAAGATCAAGGTGCAGGATCTCTCGGGAGCGCTGACGCTCTCGGCGACGAGCCTCGGAAGCTCTGTTCCGGTCTCGATCGGCAACATCGTCGGGGTGACGCCTCCGGCGACGACGGCCGATCCGGACAAGGATGGCGGCCTCGTCGCGGGCGCGACCATCGCGGTCAAGGCTCCCGTGATCGCCGGGCTTGCCGCCTCGCTGCAGATCGCGGCCGGCGTGGCGATCAATCCCCAACTCCTGCGCGACGGCGTCAACAGCGCCATTTCGGGCTTCAAGTACAACGCCGCGGATGCCGGCGGCTATGCCGGACGCCTGAACCAACTCTTCGACGGCCTCGCTGCTCGACGCAGCTTCGCCGAAGGCACGGGCGCCGATCCGACCGGCTCGGTCGCCGACTACGCCGCCTCCTCGATCAGCTGGCTCCAGGCCTTCCGCCAGACCGCGCTGGCCGAGACCGAGTACAAGACGACCTTCCTGCAGAACACCGAGACCGCTCTGTCCAACGCGACCGGCGTCAACATGGACGAACAACTCACCCATCTCACCGAGATCCAGCGCTCCTACCAAGCGTCAGCGAAGCTGATCTCCACCATCGACGAGATGCTGAAGACCCTTCTCGCGAGCATCTAACGGAGCTTTCGACCGATATGACCAGCATCTCGACCCTTTCGTTCAACACCACCACCCGCACCTCGCTGATGCGCCTGCAGGGCGAGGTCAACGACCTCGCGCAGCAGATGAACAACGGCGGCCGCCTCAGCGACGTCGGGCGCACGCTCGGCCGTCTCACCGGCAGCGCCATTTCCGCGCGCTCCGTCGGCGAAAGCCTCAAGGAGCAGCAGACCTCCAACGGCATTCTCGACCGGCGCCTCCAGAACATCGAGGCCGCCATGACGACGATCAAGGACGGAGCGGAAGGGGTCGCCAACGGGCTGATCGGCGTCAGCGTCGGCAAGGAGTACGCCGTCATGGTGCAGCAGGCCCAGTCGGGCCTCGCCCAGATGACCGCCGCGCTGAACACGTCGGACGCCGGCAGCTATCTCTTCGGCGGCATCCAGACCGACGTTCAGCCGATCAAGACGCCGGGCACGACGAATGCAGCCTCTGTCGCCGCCGCTCACTTCGCAAAATTCGTCGAGGTCTCGAACGCCGCCGCCGCTCCCCCGCGCGTGCCGACGGGGACACAGACCGCCGCGAGCCTCGTGACTGCTGCCGACATGACGAAGTATCTGAACGGAGGTTTCACCGACACGGTGTCCGGTGTGACCTACAAGTATTCGGAGCTCTTCACCGGCCGGACGACGACGGGTCCTCTTCCTCTTCCGAACGATCCCGCCGTCACCGCAGCCTATGCCAACTGGACCGCCAACTGGTCGAACGCCGCGACGGACACCGGCCAGTCCCGCATCAGCTCGACCGAGACCGTGTCCTCGCTCGCATCGGCCAACAACGACGCCTACCGCGCCATGATCTCCGGCTATTCGATGCTGACCGATCTCGGCATTGCCGGCCTGGGCGAAGAAGCGCGCGCGGTCGTTCTCAACACGGCGGCCACCACCCTCAAGTCAGCCAGCACCGCTATCACTGCCCTCGGCGCTTCCGTCGGCACCACGCGCGCCCGGATCGAAACGGCGAACACCGAGCTGAAGCGCCAGCAGGACATCATGACCAACACGGTCTCCGCCCTCGAGGAGGAGGACGTCACCGAGATCAGCACCAAGGTGATGAACCTCAAGACGCAGCTGGAAGTCGCCTACACCGTGACCGGCAAGATCCAGAATCTCAGTCTCCTCAACTACCTCTGACACGACCGCAGAAACGACCTCTGACCCTTCGCCAGGCAACGCATTGCGGATCGGACGTTCGAGCGTCCATCCGAACCGGGGAACAAGCATGTATCAGTTCAGCTACGCAGAGGTCAGTCAGGAGAGCGGCACGACCGCGCGCGAGCGCGAGCGCGAGGCGCTCGACCATGCGCTCGACATGCTGCAGCGGGCCGAGAAGGAAGGGCCGCGGTCCAAGGAGGCCGTCGAGGCCATCTACGTCACGCGCAATCTCTGGTCGATCCTCGTCGAGGATCTCGCCAGCCCGGACAACGCGCTGCCCGAACAGCTCCGCGCCGGCCTCATCTCCATCGGCCTCTGGGTCATGCGCGAGGTCGACGCCATCCGCCTCGGCCAGAAGGAAAGCTTCCAGCCGATGATCGACGTCACCACGATGATCCGCGACGGCCTGGAGTAAGGCAGATGACGACGCTTCGACTGTCTTTGAGGGCCGGCGAGCGCATCTTCGTCAACGGTGCGGTCATGCGCGTCGATCGCAAGACGTCGCTGGAGCTCCTGAACGACGTGACGTTCCTTCTGGAAAGCCACGTGATGCAGGCGGCCGACGCCAAGACGCCGATCCGCCAGCTCTATTTCCTCGTCCAGATGATGCTGATCGATCCGGCCGACGCGCGGGCGGCGCGGGACGCCTTCGACAAGACCTATCCGCTGCTGCTGGCCGCCTTCTCCAATGCCCGCGTCCGCGACGGGCTGATGGATGCGGCCGAACTCGTCGAGCGCGATCGCGCCTTCGAGGCCCTGAAATGCCTGCGGGGCCTCATCCCGCTGGAGGACATGATCCTCTCCGGCGTCCAGCCGGCCGCGATCGAGCCGCGATCCATCGCCATGCCTCTTGCCATCGGAGCCAGGTCATGACGACCATTGCCGGCGTTTCCTCGAGTTCCACCACCGCGGAGGCCGTGACGGCCTCCAAGGCGGACGCCAAGCAGGCGAGCCTCGACTACGACGCGTTCCTGAAGCTCCTGGTTGCGCAAATGCAGAACCAGGACCCGCTGAACCCGACGGACGCCACCCAGCAGCTGAGCCAGCTGGCCGCCTTCTCCAACGTGGAGCAGTCGATCAAGGTCAACCAGAAGCTGGAATCCATGATGACGCTGTCGTCGCTGAACCAGGCCGACGCGGTCATCGGACGCACGCTGACATCGGGTGACGGCACCGTCACCGGCATCGTCAAGTCCGTGCAGGTCACCGATGCCGGCCCCGTCGCCACGATGACCAACGGCCAGAAGCTTACCCTCGGCTCCGGCGTGACGGTCGAGTGAGATGAACGAAGCGGACGCCATCGACATCGTCCAGTCCGCGATCTGGACGGTCGTCATCGCCTGCGGGCCTGCGGTCGGCGGCGCGATGCTCGTCGGCATCGCCATCGCGCTCTTCCAGGCGCTGACGCAGATCCAGGAGGTGACCTTGACCTTCGTGCCGAAGATCATCGCGATCTTCGTCATCATCGCCTTCACCGCTTCCTTCACGGGGGCCCAGGTCTACGCCTTCACCCAGGAAAGCTTTTCCCGGATCGAACACGGCTTCTGATCCGCGGTCACTCCTCGACAGCTCCTGCAAGCCGCCGGTTTCCGAAGGAACCGGCGGCTTCTTCATGTCGGGAACCCTCGTCCAGCCCGGCTCAAGGCTCTGCCGCCAGAAAGGGCAGGAGGGGCGGAGCCCCGTGCGGCGCATGGCGCCGGACGGCCGCCCCGGAGCATGATGCTCGAAAGGACGAGGAATGACGGTCGACACGCTGAAGATCGCGGGACCCGTGATCACGCCGAAGAGCCGCCGCGACATCGGTTTCGCGCTCGGCATCGTCTTCATCATGGCGGTGCTCTTCGTCCCGATCCCCGCCTTCCTGATCGATTTCGGCCTGGTGGTCTCGATCTCCCTCTCGGTGCTGATCCTGATGGTCGCGCTGTGGATCGAGAAGCCGCTCGACTTCTCGTCCTTCCCGACGATCCTCCTCCTCGCCACCATGCTGCGCCTCTCGCTGAACATCGCGACGACGCGCGTCATCCTCAGCCATGGCGACGAGGGGCACAACGCGGCCGGCTACGTGATCGGCGGCTTCTCCGAATTCGTCATGGGCGGCGACTTCGTCATCGGCCTCGTGGTCTTCACGATCCTCATCACGGTCAACTTCCTCGTCATCACCAAGGGCGCGACGCGCATCGCCGAGGTCGGCGCGCGCTTCACCCTCGACGCGATCCCCGGCAAGCAGATGGCGATCGACGCCGATCTGTCCGCCGGTCTCATCGACGAGCGCCAGGCGCAGACCCGCCGCGCCGAGCTCGAAGAGGAAAGCTCCTTCTTCGGCTCCATGGACGGTGCCTCGAAATTCGTGCGCGGCGACGCCATCGCCGGCCTCATCATCACGGCCGTCAACATCTTCGGCGGCATCATCATCGGCATCACGCGCCACGGCATGGACGCGGCCCACGCGGCCGACGTGTTCGTGAAGCTGTCCGTCGGCGACGGTCTCGTCACGCAGATACCCGCCCTCATCGTCTCGCTCGCCGCCGGCCTTCTCGTCTCGAAGGGCGGAACGCGCGGCGCGGCGGAAAAGGCCATCCTGACGCAGCTCGGCTACTACCCGCGCGCCATGATGATCGCGGCCCTCCTGATGGGCGTTCTGGCGCTCCTGCCGGGCCTGCCCTTCATGCCCTTCTTCGTCGTGTCGCTGGCCCTCGGCTTCATCGCCTACACCGTTCCGAAGAAGCGGGCGGCCGAAGAGCAGCGGATCGCGAGCGAGAAGAAGCAGGTCGAAGAGCAGGCCGTCGAGACCGAGCGCCAGTCCGTCAAGGAATCCCTACGCATCGTCGAGGTGGAACTCGTCCTCGGCAAGCAGATGGCCGCCCATCTCTCCTTCGCCCGCGACGATCTCGCCAACCGCGTCCAGAAGATGCGCCGCCGCTTCGCGTCCCGCTACGGCTTCGTCGTGCCCGAGATCAAGCTGTCGGACGATCTGGCCGTCGATTCACGCTCCTACGAGATCAAGGTGCACGGCACGACGGTCGCGACGCAGTCGCTTCGTCTGGGCGATCTCCTGATCGTGCTCGGCGATTCCCCGGTTCCCGACATCCCGCACGACCTGACGCGAGAGCCCGCCTTCGGCCTCAGAGCCGCCTGGATCTCCGATACGTTCGGCGCGGCCGCACGGCGCGCGGGCTTCGAGCCGGTCGACACGCTCTCGATCGTCCTGACGCATCTGTCCGAAGTGATCCGCAACAATCTCGCGCATCTCCTGTCCTACAAGGACACGCGCTCGCTGCTCGATCGACTGGAACCCGAATACAAGCGCCTGATCGACGAGATCGTGCCGACGCACATGTCCTTCTCCGGCCTCCAGGCCGTTCTGAAGCTGCTGCTCGCCGAACGCGTGTCGATCCGCAACCTCACGCTCATCCTCGAGGCCATCGCCGAGATCGCGCCGCATGTCCGCCGTTCCGAGAAGATCGTGGAGCACGTCCGGGCCCGCATGGCGCAGCAGATCTGCGGCGATCTCCTCCACAAGGGCCAGCTGGGTGTCCTGCGCCTCGGCAACCGCTGGGATCTCGCCTTCCATCAGGCCCTGAAGCGCGACGCCAAGGGCGACGTCATCGAGTTCGACATCGATCCCCGTCTCGTCGAACAATTCGCGACGGAAGCCACCAAGGTCATCCGCGAGAAGACCGATGCGGGCGAGAATTTCGTGCTCGTCGCCTCGCCGGACGCGCGTCCCTACGTGCGCATGATGATCGAGCGCATCTTCGTGAACCTGCCGGTGCTTTCGCATCTCGAGATCGCCCGCGGCGTCGACATCAAGTCGCTGGGCGCCATCTCGTGACGGCGCCGGGCGGTCGCGTGAGCGCGCCGGACGACCGCCGGATCGGGGCGCCGGGCCGATGAGCGCGGAGGCGACGGCGACGGTCCTGTCGCTCTTTCTGATCTTCTGCCGCATCGGGGCCTGCCTGATGCTGCTGCCCGGCTACTCCAGCAATGTCGTGCCGGCCAACATCCGCCTCTTCGTCGCCGTGGCGATCTCGCTGTCGCTGTCGCCGAGCCTCCTGCCGGACATTCTGCCCATCGTGCGCGTCTCGGGCGACGACATGCGTCTGCAGATGATCTTCACCGAGCTCCTCAACGGGGCAATGATCGGGACGCTCGGTCGCATCTTCATGATCGCGCTCAACTTCGCGGGCAATGTCGCGGCCAACTCGATCGGCATGGGTCAGGCGATCGGCGCGACGATCGACGAGACCGAGGCGACGCCGGCGATCGTGACGCTGATCACGCTGACGGCGACGGTGCTGATCTTCGCGCTCAATCTTCATGCCGAGGTCCTGAAGGCGATCCTCGCCTCCTATCGCACCATGCCGGTGGAGGCGGGCTTCGCCGCGCGCAGCGGCCTCGTCCAGATCACCGACAATCTCGACGAGACGTTCCTGCTCTGCCTTCGCATCGCGAGCCCCTTCATCGTCTATGCCGTCATCGTCAACTTCGCGATCGGCCTCATGAACAAGATGACGCCGCAGATCCCGGTCTACTTCATTTCGCTGCCCTTCGTGATCGCGGGCGGCATGATGCTCCTCGGCGTCTCCGTCGGCGATTTCCTGCGCATCTTCATGCAGAACTATCAGCTATGGGTGCTCGGCGGATGAGCGGCGAAACGGAACGCGTCGTGCGCCTCGCGCGCCTCGTCGAGGTGCAGAGCCGCAAGCGGCAGATGGAAGAGTGGCGGCTGGGCGCCCTGAAGCGCGAGGCGGTCCAACTCGTCGAAACGAGCGCGGAGATCCTCGCCAGCCTCGGCGAGCAGTCCCTCCTCAACGGTCTCTTCCTCGAAGGCAGGGCATCCGCGCTTCGGCGGAACGAGGGTCTGATCGTGCGCAACCGGAGTGCCCAGGACCATGCGGAGGCCGACCTCAATGCCGCCCGCGGCATCGAGAAGCGCCTGGAGCGCGCGGCGGGCGACGCCGCCGAGGCCGCAGCACGCGTGCGCGAGCAGGAAAGCCTTCTGTCGGCGCTGGACGACTTCCTCACCACGCGCTCCGCAAGCTTCGAATAAGACCCTTCCGCTACCAAGGTTGGACGAACCTTCCGGGATCCGAACCCTCTCGGAGAAGAAGGTTCCGGACCCCCGCCCGCAGCGGCCGCGCCGCCAGGGAACGACCCGATGACGACACCCTCCGCCGTCGACGCGCTTTCCGCCGCGTCGAAGGCTTCCCTTTCCGAGGCGCAGGCGACCGCCGAAGCCTTCCGCACCAAGGCCGCGGCCAAGCTCTTCACGGCCACGGTCGATGCAAGGTCCGGCATGCCCACCGCCTCGACGCCGGCCGACGTCCTCCCGACCGAGGATTCCTCGAAGGTCTATCGCGGCTCGCGCACCGGCGAGCTCAGCCCGGAGAAGCAGTTCGAGAGCTTCATGCTCCGGTCCTTCGTCGAGGAGATGCTGCCGAGCGAGAACAGCGCCTTCTTCGGCGACGGCACGGCCGGCAACATCTGGAAATCCATGCTCGCCGAGCGCATCGGCGAGGAAATGGCCGCGGCCGGCGGGATCGGCATCGCCGAGATGATCGGCAAGCACAATGCGTCCGAGGCGCGCGCGGCGAGCCAGACGCTCGACATCCAGAGGGCGGCGGCGACGTCGGCCATCGCAAAGGGCGGCCTCGACGGTCTGTGACCCGGGCCCGATCGAACGACAGAATAGGAAGACCCATTTGGAAGCGGTTCTCACCCAAGCCATCCAGCGCCTCGAAGCCGTGCTCGCCGGCGAGACGAACGCGCTGCGCGTCAACGCTCCCGTCAACCTCGGCGAAATGAGCAACCGCAAGAACCAGAGCCTGCTCGAACTCTCGCGCATCTCGCGCGGCGTCGATCCGCGCACGGTCACGCCGGCGTTGAAGGAGAAGCTCGACGTCTTGAAGTACCGGCTCGATGAGAACAGTCGCGTTCTGCAGCTCCACATGAAGGCGACCCAGGAGATTTCGTCCCTGATCGCCCGCGCCATGTCGGAAGCGGAATCGGACGGCACCTACGGTTCCTCCGTCCGGGGCGTCAAGCGCGAGTCATGATCAAGATCATCGCCATCGGTCTGTGGGTCTGCGTCGTCACGCTCGCTTCGAGCTACGTGATGGCCTCCATGCAAGGGTCGGACTCGCCCGAAGGCGAGGAGGGCAAGCCACCCCCGTCCTACTTCGCCGGTCTCGACTACAAGAAGACCGATTCGATCACCGTGCCGATCATCGGCGACGACAAGGTGCAGGGCTACGTTCTCGCCAATTTCGTCTACACGATCGACGGCGAGATGGCGTCGTCCCTGTCGGTCCCGCCCGATCCGTTCATTCTCGACGAGGCCTATCGCGCGGTCTATTCGACCTCGAACTTCGATTTCGAGCACCCCGAGCGGTTCGATCTCGCCGCCTTGACGACGTCGATCAAGACGTCGGTGAACGCGCGCTACAAGAAGGACGTGATCGAGGACGTCCTGATCGAGCAATTCGACTTCCTGCCGCGCAACCAGACCGGTGGCGAAGGCCTGAAGACGGTGAAATGAGCATCGGGCCGTCTTCGATCGCGACCGGGGGCGGCTCGTCCCCGCTTCGCAGAAGGAGCGGCGGCCACGTCGCCCGGCGGGATTTCGGACAACAAGGTTGACGCCCCTTTAATCCTTTGACGCGACCATGGCCGGCCAAGGGGCCTGCCGGAACCCGTCCGACATCAACCCGCTCCGGCCGCCAGGTTTTCCCATGCTCTCGACGCTCGCCAGTTACCGGATCTACTCCAACGACATCGCGAAATCGCTGGCACGCATCGAGGCATCGTCGAGCGTCGCGCGGGATGTGACCTATTACGAGGAGAACATCGGCAAGGTGAAGTCGGTCGACGACTTCCTGGCCGACCAGCGGCTCTACACCTACGCGCTGAAAGCCTACGGCCTGTCCGACCAGGCGTCTTCCAAGGGCTTCATCCGCAAGGTGATCGAAAGCGATCTGAAGGACTCCTCGTCCTTCGCCAACAAGCTGAACGACAGCCGCTATCGCGATTTCGCGTCCGCCTTCAACTTCAAGGCCAGCGCGACGACCAAGGTCGCGCAGAGCACCGGCCAGATGGAGTCGATGATCGAAGCCTATAGCGAGCG
This sequence comes from Aureimonas sp. Leaf454, assembly GCF_001424685.1. Classification (GTDB taxonomy): domain Bacteria; phylum Pseudomonadota; class Alphaproteobacteria; order Rhizobiales; family Rhizobiaceae; genus Plantimonas. Next base: position 120,424 of record NZ_LMQT01000022.1, on the reverse strand, counting down.
CTCGATCCGCGGTTCGGTGGCGGCGGCATCGAAGACCGCTGCCTTCGCGACGGCGCTCGGCAGCGTCAGTTCGATCGACGACATCCTCGACAATCCCGCGATCTACGACGTGGCTCTGCGCTCGATCGGCATGGATCCGGTTCTGACCTCGAAGGACTTCGTCCGCTCGGTCTTCGTCTCGATGTCTGGAACGTCCCCGGTCGACGGATTGACGCCGCTCGCCACGCTCGCCGCCAAGTTCAACGTCTCCGCCGACGGAACGCTGCCGGCCGGCACGAACGCCTTGTCCACGATCGACGCCGACGACGTGATCTACGCCTATTTCAAGGCGACCGGGAACGCCGCCGGTCCGGCCTTCGCCGCGCATCAGACCGCCTATTACAACAGCAATATCGGTCGCATCGACGGGGCCGAGGATATTGCGGGCGACCCGCGCCTCTTCGAATACGTGACGACGGCCTTCGGTCTCGACTCCACGATCGAGACCACGTCCTACATCCACCAGGTGCTGAAGGACGATCCGACCGATCCGACGGGACTTCTGGCCAAACTGCCGACCGACAGCTCGGCGAACGTCGCGCGCAAGGAGAAGCTGATGGCGCTGAACGCCGCCTTCAACTTCGCTGCGGACGGGACGATCCCGGCGGGGCAGGCCGTGCAGACCGCCGCCGCCGCCAAGACGACCGAGGACGGCTTCTACAAGAACTATCAGACCGCGGCGAACGCTCGGGATGCGAGCGCGGTCAGCACCTACAAGACGATCCTCTCCAAGACCAAGAGCCTTGTCGATCTCATGGCCTTCGATCCCGTCTTCGGTCGCGATGCGCTGAACGTCGCGCTGAAGGCCTTCGACATCGATCCCGCGACGACGAGCCTGACACAGATCCGCCGCGCCCTCGAAAGCGATGCCTCGGACCCCAACAGCTACGTGAACAAGCTTGGCGACGAGCGCTTCCAGAACCTCGCGGCGGCCTTCAACTTCGATTCCACCGGCAAGATCCGGACGGAGCGGCTGATCCAGTCGCTGTCCGCACAGACGACGACCGGCCAGCTCTACGCCGCCACCTTCAAGACGCCATCGGACGCCCAGAAGACGCAGATCACGTCCGACACCAAGGCCTATCTGCAGGGTCTCGCCGACGTCGACACGCTCGACGACCTCCTCAAGTCGGGCAAGACGCTGACCTATGCGCTGACAGCCTACGGACTCGGCAAGGAAGCCCTTGACACGGCCAAGCTGCGCAAGGTCCTGACGAGCGATCTCGGCGATCCCAAGAGCTACGTCTACACGCTGAAGGACGCGCGATACGAGAAGTTCGCCGCCGCGTTCAACGTGACGCCGCAGGGAACGGTGCGCCTGGAGACCTCCGGCGTGCAGACCGAATCAAAGCGCCTGTCGACGCAGAATCTCTTCCTGCTGCAGACCCTCGAGGAACAGGTCGGCGACCAGAGCGAGGGAACGCGCCTCGCTCTCTACTTCATGCGCAAGAGCCCGGAGATCCGGTCGACGCTGTCGATCCTCGCCGACAAGGCCCTCTTCGAGGTCGTCCGCACCGCCCTCAGCCTGCCCGACAGCTTCACGCAGCTCGACATCGACAAGCAGGTCAAGGAAATCGACAAGCGCCTGAAGGTCGCCGATCTCCAGGACAAGGGCAAGCTCGACAAGTTCATCTCCCGCTTCGCGGCCCTCTACGACCTGAAGAACAACAGCGGCGCCAGTTCTCCGGTCATGGGGCTCTTCGCCGGCAGCGACACCACGACGTCGCTGCTCGCCAGCCTCTGACGATCACGCTGGACGAAAGGCCGTCCCTGCCGACCGGCTCCTCCGGGTTCAATCCGTCACGGCGTAGTACGGACCGGCGATCCTGTGGACGATCTCCGGCGGCACCGTGAGGGGACCGGCAAGGAACTGCAGGCCCGCCTCGGTTCCGCGATCCCAGGCCAGATGCGTCGGCCAGGCGACCGTTCCGGTCTCATCGAACAGGATGAGGTCGGAGGGAAGGCGAGGGGAGCCGAAGATGCGCACCCGCGCGCCCGTGGCCGATCGATCGGTGATCGCGCAATCGGCCAGGAAGCCTCCCTTGACCGTCAGGAGCTTTCCCGGCTTCAGTCGCGTCGCCACGCGCTCGGACGCGCGCTGTTCGATCGGGATCATGGTGCCGTCCTCCCCGCTTTCGGGTCCTCACGTTTCGTTCACCATAGAATAGTCCGATTCCGCCGAGGGATCAGCGGTCCGCAGACGCGAGGCCGCGGAAATCGCGCATTAGGGTTACCGCCGAGGGCGCGACCCCAAGGGGTCGCCGACAAGGCTTGATCGTCCAGGGGCTTGGCTGCGGAGCGCTCGCTCGACGCGGTCCGATCTTTACGGCTCGGCAACCATGATCGCGGAAAGGCGCCGTCGACCGGCTGCGCCGCGCCCGTTCCATTAAGCATGTCGGGCGAAAGTCGGGCTCTCCACGGAGGTGTCCGCCATGTCCCAGACGTCCATGAGTTTTGCCGCCGTCCTCGCCGATACCGAGGCCAATTCACCCAGGCGGCGGATCGCCGCCCGCTCCTGGCTGACCTTCGAGCGCGTGTTCATCGCCTCCACCTGCAGCCTCTCGATCGGCTTCCTGGTGTTCGCCTATACCGTCTCCACGAACGATCCCGACTACTTCACGCGCCGCATCCTTTCCTCGATGCGGCCGGTGGGGCTCGATCCGATCGAGACGGGGACGATTTCGACCTCTCCCGCCGAAGGCGGCGATCCCATGCCCGGGCCCCGGATCGTGCGCGATCGCCCGCTCGAGCCCGGCGACTACCAGATCGTGATGGTCTTCGAACGGGAAGCCATTCTGGCGACGCCGAACGAGCTGATGCGCGTCAAGGTCGGGAGCGTGCTGCCCGGTCTCGGCGCTGTGACCGGGATCGAGGCGAGCGATGCCGGCGGGGTCGTGTCGACCACGCAAGCGACGCTGCGCAGCGTCGCCGACTGACCGTCTGTCGCGGCTCCAACCGGTGTTCCGGCCCCGCGTCGCTCACTTCTTTTCCAGAAGCACCTGACCTTCGCGGGCGAGTCTGCCCTTGACCTTGTTCGCGATGGCCGCGAGGAAGCCGGGCAGGTCGAGCTCGACATGCACGCTGTCGTCGAGGACATCCAGCCGCCCGACGACGGACTGCCCCAGCATCCGCGCGCGAAAGTCGAGCCGGTCGCCCGTCCAGACATCCTCGAACTTCACCATGCCGCCGACCGCCTTGTCGCGCATCTTGGCGAAGCTCTCCTGCAGCCGGACCCGTGCGGCGTCGCGCGTCAGCTTGTGCGGAATGTCGATCTTGATCGTCTCGGCCATGGCCCAACCTTCCCGATTGCTTTGCCCGGCATATGGAGAGCGGGGCGGTGGCCCGCAATGCGGGGCCGCCGGATCCTCTGAATGCAAAAACGCCCGGGAGAGCGGTGCTCCCGGGCGTTCGATGGGCTGCGAAGGGGATGCTTCAGGCCGAGGGGCCCGAGGCACCCGACTTCAGATCAGGAGGCCGCGGCGCGCGGGGCCGACGAACGGCCGCGCTGCGGACGGCGGTTGCCGCCGCCGTTGTTCGGCTTGGCCGAGCGGTTCGCGCCGGGCGCGCCCTGCGGCTTGCCGGACGGGCGGCCCTGGCGGTTGCCGCTCGGCGCGCCGGAGGGCTTGGAACTGCGCGAACGGTCCTGGCGCGGCGGGCGCGCACGCTCTTCCTCCATGGCGGCGAGCTCGGAGGAGGCGAACTCGGACTCCTTCAGATCGAAGCGCTGGCCGGTGAGCCGCTCGATCGAGCGCAGCTTGGCGCGTTCGGTCGGATCGACGAGCGCGATCGCATAGCCCGACTTGCCCGCGCGGGCCGTGCGGCCGATGCGGTGGACGTAGCTCTCCGGCTCCTCCGGCAGGTCGAAGTTCACGACATGGGAGATGTCGTTGACATGGATGCCGCGCGCGACGATGTCGGTCGCCACCAGCACGCGCATCTTGCCCTCGTGGAAGGTCGAAAGCGCCTTCTGCCGCGCTGCCTGGCTCTTGTTGCCGTGGATGGCGGCGGCATCGATGCCGGCCTTTCCGAGATCCTCGGCGAGGCGGTTCGCACCATGCTTGGTGCGGGTGAAGACCACGACCTTGTTCAGGCTCTCGTCGCCGAGATGCTTGATCAACCAGTGCTTCTTGGCCTTCTGCGGCACGAGATAGGCGCTCTGGTCGATCTTCTCGACCGTCACGACCTCCGGGGTCACCTCGACGCGCACCGGATCCTTCAGGATCTTGGCGGCGAGCGATTCCACGTTCTGCGGCATGGTGGCGGAGAAGAGCAGCGACTGGCGCTTGGTCGGCAGCGAGCGGACGATGCGCATCACGTCGCGCACGAAGCCCATGTCGAGCATGCGGTCGGCCTCGTCGAGGACGACGAACTCGATCTCGCCGAGCGACACCGCGCCCTGATCCATGAGGTCGAGAAGGCGGCCGGGCGTCGCGACGACGATATCGACGCCACGGCGCAGCGCCTCGGTCTGCGGCCGGGCGGACACGCCGCCGAACACGACATGCTGGCGCAGCCCCGTGCCGGCGATGAACTTCTCGACCGTTTCGGCGATCTGAGAGGCGAGCTCGCGGGTGGGAGCGAGGAACACGGCGCGCGGCGTCTTGGGGCGCGACTTGCCGCCGGAGGCGAGCATCTGGTGGATGACGGGCAGGGCGAAGGCGGCGGTCTTGCCGGTGCCGGTCTGGGCGATGCCGAGAACGTCGCGCCCGGCGAGCTGCGCGGGAATGGCCTGGGCCTGGATGGGTGTCGGGGTGCTGAGGCCCGCAGTGTCGAGCGCGGTCAGAAGGACGTCGGCAAGGCCGAGCGTCGCAAAGGTCGTATGGGTCAAGGAATGCCTTTAGAAATCCTGCGGAGGCTCCATGAGCTCCGCGAAGCGGCCGAACGTCTTCGCGCTTGAACAGCGACGGAACGGCACGGGCCGTGGCCGGACATCAGGAGAGTCCGGCGTGCGCTCGATAAAAATCCAAGTTGGACAGAACGGGCGCAGCGCGATCACGGCGTGACGAGGCTGGATATGCGCCTTGGTGTGCAGTGCGTCAAGGGACGTTCTCGGCGCGTGTGGGGAAGACATGGCGTCGAGCGGGGTTTCGTCTTCAGAGCTGAGCTTCGATGCCGGCCTTGTCGACGATCGACCAGACCGACGCGATCCTCTCGTTTCGGACCTCGTAGAAGACGTTCTCCGTGAAGCGAATGCGCCGGCCGCCGATGTCGAGGCCGAGAAACGTTCCGACCGGCGTGCAGTCGAAACAAAGCCGTGCGGCGATCCGAGGCGGCTCGCACATCAGAAGATCGATGTTGAACACCAGATCCGGGATGGCGCGAAAGTCGGATCGAAGCATGTCGAGATAGCCGGAAAGACCGAAAGCGCGACCATTGTGCTGCGCCTCTTCGTGAACGTAACGATCGAGACGATGCCAGTCCTGGCCATTGAGGCAGGCGATGTAGTCCCGATAGAAAAGCCTCAGCTGCTCGCTCGTCATCGATCGATCCTCATGCATCCGCGACCCCCGGGCCGATCCGTCGCCGGCCTGCGGCGCGAGGGCCCTATCCCTCCATCTCCGCCTTCAGCATCTCGAGCTCCAGCCAGTCGTCCTCGGCCTTTGCCAGCGCCGCGCGCTTTTCGTCCATCGCGGCGGCCAGCTTGGAGAATCGGACGGGATCCCTCGTGAAGAGTTGGGGATCGGCCATGTCGGATTCGAGCTTGGCGATGTCTTTCTCGAGGCCCGCGATCGTCTTCGGCAGCGTCTCCAGCGCGAACTTCTGCTTGTAGGAGAGCTTGGCGCCGGATGGCGCGGCCTGTCCTGCATGTGCGGGGAGGGCGGACATGACCTTGGCGGGCGAGGCGAGATCGGGATTGCGCCCGCCCTTGGCGACGCGCTTGGCCTCCTTGGCCTCGCCCCGGCGCTGGGCGACCATATCGGAGTAGCCGCCCGCATATTCGAGCCACTTGCCGTCCGAGCCGGGCGAGACGCAGCTCGTCACCGTCCGGTCGAGGAAGTCGCGATCGTGGGAGACGAGGAGGACGGTGCCGGGATAATTGGCGATCAGCTCCTGCAGAAGGTCGAGCGTCTCCATGTCGAGGTCGTTGGTCGGTTCGTCGAGGACGAGGAAGTTCGCCGGCGTCGCCATGGTCTTGGCGAGCAGCAGGCGCGCCCGCTCGCCGCCCGAGAGATTGCCGACGGGCGTGCGGATCTGCTCGGGACTGAACAGGAAGTCCTTCAGATAGCCCGCGACGTGGCGCGCCTCTCCGTTGACCATGACCTGATCGCCCCGCCCGTCGGTGAGGGCGGCCGAGACGGAGAGGCCGTCGTTCAGCGCCGCGCGCTTCTGGTCGAGAAAGGCGAGGTCGAGATTGGTGCCGAGCCGCACGCGGCCGGAATCGGGCTTCACCTCGCCGATCAGCATCTTCAGGAGCGTCGTCTTGCCCGCGCCGTTCGGCCCCACGAATCCGACGCGGTCGCCGCGCAGGATGCGCATCGAGAAATCGTCGACGAGGACGCGCGACCCGTAGCCCTTCGAGATATTGATCGCCTCGATCACGAGCTTGCCGCTCTCGCGCGTCTCGCCCGCGTTCATCTCGACCATGCCGACGGCGCGGCGCACGTTCTTGCGGTCCGCGCGCAACTGGTGGAGCTCCGACAGGCGGCGCTCGTTGCGGGTGCGCCGCGCCGAGACGCCGTAGCGCAGCCAGTGCTCCTCGCGCACGATCTTGCGGTCGAGCTTCTGGAGATCGCGCTCTTCTTCCTCCAGCGTCTTGTCGCGCCAGGCCTCGAAGGCGCCGAAGCCCTGGTTGATGCGGCGCGCCCCGCCGCGATCGATCCAGACCGTCGCCTCGGTCGTGCGCTCCAGGAAGCGCCGGTCGTGGCTGATGAGGACGATCGCGCTCTTCATGGCGCGCACCTCCTCTTCCAGCCATTCGATGGTGGGAAGGTCCAGATGGTTCGTCGGCTCGTCGAGAAGGACGATGTCGGGCTCGGGCGCGAGGACGCGGGCAAGCGCGGCCCGGCGCGCCTCGCCGCCGGAGAGGTCGGCGGGCCGGGCCTCTCCGTCGATGCCGAGCGCCTCCATGAGGCGCGTCACGCGATAGGGATCGTCGGCCGGCCCGAGCCCGCCCGCGACATAGGCCTCGACCGTTTCGGCATCGCCGAAGTCGGGCTCCTGCGCGAGATAGCGGATGGTCGCGCCGGGCTGGCGGAAGATCTCGCCGCTGTCGGGCTCCACGATGCCGGCGGCGATCTTGAGGAGCGTCGACTTGCCGGAGCCGTTGCGCCCGACCAGCGCGATCCGGTCGCCGGGCAGGACGCTGAGCTCGACACCGGTGAGAAGCGGCGTGCCGCCGAAGGTCAGCTTGACGCCGTCGAGGCGCAGAAGGGGAGGAAGTGCCATGGGCGATCCTCTACCCGATGGCGGCCTCGAGAGAAACCGCGCCTTGCCGATGCCGCGCCCGAATGCCATTTTGCGGGTGAGCAGGATGAGGATTTTCGAGAGATGGCGAGTATCGATGTCCGGCTTCCCGAGCCGATGCAACGGTGGGTCCAGCGTCGCGTCGAGAGCGGGCTCTATGAGGATGTCAGCGATTACGTTCGCGACCTCATTCGCCGCGATCAGACAGGCGCCGCCTTCGAGATGGGTCTGTTGCGGTTTCAGGCATTGATCGACGCAGGGATCGCCGATCTCGACGCCGGTCGGGTCTTCGAAGCCGATGCTGTTTTCGACGAAATGGAAGCCGCGATTTCCGAGATCGAGCGCAAGAAAAGCGCTTGATGGCCAAAATGCTTTCGATGAAGGTCGTCTTCGCGAATGCTGCTCGCAACGACCTCGTCGAGATCGCTCGGTTTATCGCCTGGGATAATCCGGCTCGCGCGCGCATCGTGACAAAGGGATTGCGAGATTGCGCTGATGAGCTTGCAGTCTATCCCGAAGCTTACGCGAGGATCACCGATCCGGTCGATGTCGGCTTTCGTCGGCGCGTGGTCGGCAACTATGTCATCGTCTATCGATTGACGAAAGACCGGGTGGAAGTGACACGCGTGCTTCATGCAGCCCGCGATATCGCGGGGATCATCGGCAGCCCGCCATCATAGATCGCTTCCCGTCCGAACGGCCCAAGGCGCCGGCGTGTCCAGCCATCGAAGCGACTGCGGATGTCTCCAATGCACCGGGAGCCTGAGACATTCGCAAGCGTCGTTTGCAATGCCTCTTGAATTTCACTCCGCCGGCACGGCCCCGCCCGCTCCCTCGCCGCGCTCCCGCGCCATCCTCTCGGCCGCGGCGATGTCGCGGACGAGGGCCGCGGACTTCGCCGCGTTCGGCGACCAGAAGCGGCCGAAGATGAGATAGGCGACCGGCGTCACGAAGAGCGTCGCGAAGGTGGCGAGCCCGAGCCCGCCGACGATGACGTAGCCGAGCGAGACGCGCGCCTCCGCGCCGGCACCGGTTGCGAAGATCAGCGGCACGCCGCCGACGACGGTCGCCACCATCGTCATCATGACCGGGCGAAGACGAACGAGCGAGGCTTCCTCCGTCGCCGCGCGAAGGCCCATGCCCTCCTCGCGCAGCTGGTTGGCGAATTCCACGATCAGGATGCCGTTCTTCGCCATGATGCCGACGAGGAGAACCAGCCCGATCTGGCTGTAGAGATTGAGGCTGATCCCGAAGAAGGCGAGGGAGAAGACCGCGCAGGCGAGACCGAGCGGCACGACCGAGATGATGATGAAGGCCGAGACGAAGCTCTCGAACTGGGCGGCCAGCACGAGGACGATGATGACGAGGGCGAAGCCGAAGACGAGCGTCAGCCCGCCCGACGTGTCCGTCAGCGTCTTCGCCTCGGCCAGCGGCAGGAGCCGCATCGTGGCGGGAACCTTGTCCTGCGCGAAAGCCCGCACCTCGTCCCAAGCCTGCTGGATCGGGTAGCCGTCCGGGAGATTGGCCTGGAGCGAGACCGCCCGGGACCGGTCCTCCCGCGTGAGGGCCGGTGCGATCGGCTGTTCCTCGACCTTGGCGACGGTCGACATCGGCACGAGCCGGCCGTCCCTGGCCTTCACGAAGATGTTGGCGAGATCGCCGGGATCGTTGATCGGCGTCGAGGTGGCGACGAGCTTCACCGGAACCTGCTTGTCCTCGACATAGGTCTGCGCGATCTCGCGCCCGTCGAGGAGGGCCTGGATGGCGGTGGCGAGCCCGTCGATGTCGATGCCGAGATCGGAGGCGCGGGCGCGGTCGATTACGACGGAGAGCTGCGGCTGCGTCGCGTCCTGAGCCAGCTGCACGCGGCCCCAGCGTCCGTCCCGCTGCATGGCCGCGAGAAGGCTATCGGCGGTTTCGGCGATTTCCCGGAAATTCTGCCCGGCGATGGCGAACTGAAGTCCGCGGCCGCCGCCGCGGATGCCGAGAGAATTGGGCTGGATGGCGACGGCCCTCACGCCCGCGACCTGCCGGAGCTTGCCGTTGATCTCGGCCACGATCGCCTGCTGCGTGCGCTCGCGCACCGACCAGTCGGCGAGGCTCAGCACCATGAAGCCGCTGTTGGCCGCGCCGCGTCCGGAAATGGCGAAGACGTTCGTCGCCTCGCCCGAGCGCACATAGGGCATCACGATCTCCTCGATGCGCCGGAGCTGACCGGCGGTGTAGTCGAGGCTGGCGCTTTGCGGCGCCGTCACGCTCATGAGGACCACCCCGCGGTCCTCGCTCGGCGTCAGTTCCTGCGGCAGCGTCAGGAAGGTCAGGTAGGCCGCGAAGGAGAAGGCCGCCGCGGCGACGACGACGAGGAGCGGCAGGGCAAGGCACGCGCGAAGGCAGACCGCATAGGCATGGGCGAGAAACGAGCCGAAGCGGCCGATCGCCCGGTGGAAGAGGCCGGGCGCCGCCTCGTCCTCGCGCGACTTCAGGAACCGCGCGGCGAGCATCGGGCAGAGCGTCAGCGCGATGAAGGCCGAGATCGTCACCGATATCGCGAGCACGAAGCCGAACTCGCGAAACAGGCCGCCGGCCGCGCCGGGAAGGAAGGAGATGGGAACGAAGACGGCGGCGAGCGTGGCCGTCGTCGAGATCACGGCGAAGAACACCTCGCGCGTGCCGATCACCGCCGCGGCCTGCGGGCTCGCGCCCATGTCGCGATGGCGCACGATGTTCTCGAGCACGATGATCGCGTCGTCGACGACCATGCCCGTCGCCAGCACGAGGGCGAGGAGCGTCAGGATGTTGATGGAGAAGCCGACGAGATAGATGAAGGCGATGACGCCGATCAGCGCGATCGGCATGGTCAGCGCGGGAATGATCGTGGCGCGGATGTTGAGAAGAAAGAGAAAGATCACCGCGACGACGATCACGACGGCAAGGCCGAGCGCGAGCTCCACCTCGTGGATCGCGCCGTCGATGAAGACCGCGTCGTCGCTCGTCACGCGCACCGACACGCCGTCCGGCAGGGTCTGGTTGAGATTGGCGACCTCGCGGCGGATTCCGTCCGAAATGTCGAGCGTCGAGGAGCCGGCCTGCCGCACGACGCCGAGGCCGATGCCCGTCTCGCCGTTCACCCGCTGCTGCGAGGCCGCGTCGTCCGGCCCGAAGCGGACACTGGCGACGTCTCCCAGTCGCGTGCGCTCGTTGAGGAAGATCCGTTCGAACTCCTCCGGCGAGGTAACGTTCGCGTCCGCCCGCACGATAAGGTCCTGCGTCGGGGAGGCGAGGGAGCCGGCGGGCACGTCGAGCGCGACATTGGCCAGAGCCGAGGAGACGTCGCCGAGCGTGAGGCCCCGCGTCGCCAGCCGGTCCGGTTCGATGTCGACATAGATCAGCCGTTCGCGCTCGCCCGAGAGCTGGAGATCGGCAACGCCCTCCACTGCCGCGAGCTGGTCGGAGATCCGATCCTCGACGAGCGTGGTGAGATCCTCGATCGCCATGCCGGGCGCGAGCACGGCAAGACGCATGATCGGCTGCGCGTCCGCGTCCGCCTTGACGATGCGCGGCTCGTCCGCTTCTTCCGGCAGGCTGTTGGCGATGCGGCTGATCGCGTCGCGCACGTCGCTCGCCGCCACGTTGAGATCGACGTCGTCGGAGAATTCCACCGTCACTTGGCTGTCGCCGAAGCGCGAGCGGGACGAAACGCCGACGATGCCCGAGACGCGCGCGACGGCGCTCTCGACCTCGCTGGTGATCTGTCGGTCGACGGCGTCCGGCGAGGCGCCCTCGAAGGCGATCGAGACGGTGATCACCGGCCGATCGACATTGGGAAGCTCGCGGATCTCGACCGCGTTGAAGGCGGCGAGGCCTGCCACGACGATCAGGAGATTGATGACGATCGTCAGGACCGGCCGGCGGATGAAGAGGCTGGTGAAGGCGGTCAGCCCGTCCGGCTTCGCCGGCGGTGGATCGATCGTTTCGACGTTCCTCATCGCGGCCCGGTCCGTTCCGTCGGCGCTCATCGGGTCGTCGACCCGCTGGGTGCGCCGGACGTGCCGCCTTGCGCGACCTCGGCGGCGGCGGGCGTCTTGGATCCTGCATCGGCCGTCGGCGAACCGACGGGCGCGACCCGGTTCTGCACCTCCACCTTTCCGCCCTCGCGGACCGATTGCAGTCCCTCGACGACGACGCTGTCCCCGGCCTTCAGCGTGTCGGAGGCGACGAGCACCTTGTCGATGGTGCGCTCCACGATCCGAACCGGCGTCTTGGCGACGTCGCTGCCGTTGATGGTCCAGACGATCGGCCCGCTGCGCTCCCATTGGACGGCGAGCGGATCGACGGCGAGGAAGCGCTCGCCGGCCAGCGCCAGATTGATGGCGAAGGACATGCCCGGACGCAGTTCGTCGTTCGGATTCTCGATCGTCGCCTCCGATCGCAGCGTCCGGCTGGCCTCGTCGAGGCGGCTTTCCAGCGCCGTGATGCGGCCGGGATAGGTCTTGTCGGGACGCGCGACGCTCTGGGCCTCGATCGGGCCGTCGATGGCGAGCTCTTGGACGAAAGCCTCGGGCGTGTAGAAATTCACCTTGAGGCGTGTGCGGTCGTCGACCGTCGCGATCAGGGTCTGCCCTGTCACGAGGTCGCCCGTATCGACGCCGACGATGCCGACACGCCCGTCGAAGGGCGCGCGGATGGTGCGCTTGCCCAGCGCGATCTCCGCGCCGCGAAGGTCGAGACGGGCGTTTTCCCGCTCGCGGGCCGCATCCGTCACCTCGACGGCGGTGACCGCCCGAGACGCCTGGAGCCGGGCGACACGCTCGACCTTTTCCTCGGCCGCGTCGAGCGCGAGCCGGGCCCGCTCGACCGCGACGGTCTCGGTCTCGTTTTCGAGCACGGCCAGCACGTCGCCCGCCGCCACCGCGTCTCCGGACTTGAAGGGCACCGTCTGGATGATGCCGGAAACGTCGGGATAGACGGTGACGGAGCGCTCCGCCTCGCCGGTCCCGATCGCGCGCATGCGCGTGCGCGTCTGCGCTTCCTCCACCTGTCCCGCGACCACGACCGCCGCGCCCCCGCCGCGCGGGCCGCCGGCCGGCGATCGCGTGGCGCCGATCGTCTCTTGCTTCGGCTCGGCCGAAATCGCCGTGATGCCCGTCCGAACGAAACCGGGCAGCGGCAGGTCCGCCGCCAGAAGAGCCTGACCGGGACGTGCGTCGAGCGCCATCCAGCCGGCGCCGCCGACGACGATCACGAGGATGGTGACGAGGATCTGCTTCAGAAAGCCCATGCGGCGTGGATGCTCCGGTTGCGACCGTCGGGACGGTTGAGGGACAGGCTACAGGAGGTTGGCGGAAAGCTCGCCATAACTTTTCGTAAGAACAGCTTGTGAATACGATGTCGCAGGGGGCGGTGCCGGACATCATCCGACATGCCGCGCCTCCGAGTCCGGCGCATGGCACCGGACGCAAAAAAAGGGCCCGCCTTGCGGCGAGCCCTCTTCGTATCCGTGGTACCGGATTTGCGCTTACTGGGCCGGAGCGGTCGCCGGCGCTGCGGCATCCGCGCCGCCGGCCGGCAGCGTCGTCGTCGGCGTGATCCGCATGGTCGCGCGGTTCTCGGCGTAGGACTCGCGATTGAACTCGGGCGCCTGCTTCAGCTGGTCCTCGGTGAAGGCCGTGTAGAGATACAGCGACCCGCCGTTGTCCTTCATGAACTGAAGGTTGTCCATGGCGACCGCGACCGGCTTGGCGCCGAGCCCGAGGAAGCCACCGACATCGACGATGACCGCATCGACCTGACCTTCAGGTGTCAGAGCGATGTCGCCGACCTCGCCGATCGAGCGATCGTCCGGGCCATAGACCTTGGTGCCGACGAGACGCTCGGAGGTCAGATCCGCGCCGGTCGCCTGCGTCATCGAGGCGCGATCGGTCTCGCCGCTGGTCGAGGCCGTGGTCGCGTTGTCGGTGCCCGTCGTGGTGGCGGCGGCCATCGAATTGTCGGCGCTGGTCGCGGCCGTTCCGGCGGCCGTGGTCACGGCGCCCGCGGCGGCACCGGCAGCGGCACCCGTGGCGGCCGCGCCGTCATTGACCGTGTTCGCGGCCGTCTGGGCTGCGCTGCGGGTCTCGAAGGTCGGCGCGTTGGTCAGCTGTTCCTTCGTGGCGGCCAGCACCGGACGGACGTCGTCGCCGTCGTCGTCCATTGCCATCTGCAGATCGGCGAAGGGGACCGCGACGTTCTTTTCGCCGAGGCCGAGGAAGCCGCCGACGCCGATCACGGCAGCTGCAACCTGTCCGTCCTTGCCGATGACGAGATCGTTCACGTCGCCGATCGAATCCGCATCGTCGGCCGGGCCGGAATAGACCTTCTCTCCGACGATGTCGTCCGCCAGGTACTGGTCGGCCGCCGCCATGGCGAGATAGCCGTTGGCGTCAGGCGTTCCGGCGGTCGTGCTGGCGCCTGCGGTCGAGGTCGCAGCCGCACCGGTCTCAGGAGTCATGACGGCGGTGCCCGTCGCAGGCGCCATTGCGCCCGTTCCGGTGGCGGGTGCCATCGTTCCGGTACCCGCGGCCGGCGCCATCGCGGTGTCGGTCGTGCCGGTGCCGGCAGCCGGCGCCATGGCACCATCCGTACCCGTACCGGTCGCGGGCGTCATCGCACCGCCGGCGGCGGCTTCACGAGCGTTGTCGTCCTGGAACGCGGGCGCCGCGGTCAGCTCCTCGCGCGTCGCCGTCAGCACGGCGCGCAACTGGTTGCTCTGGTCCATCGACCAAGTCACCTTCTCGAACGGTACGGCGACGGTCTTGTCGTCGTCGAGGCCGGCCGTGTCGACGATCGCGGCGACCACCTTGCCGTCCTTGCCGATCAAGAGATCGTCGATCTCACCCGCCGATGCCGCGTCCGCCGCACCGCTCTGATAGAGATTGAGACCGTCGAGCTGCGTGGCGAGCCACTGGTCGGTTTCGACGCGCTGGAGATAGTTTCCGCCGGCGGCCGCGGTCGTGGCGGCACCACCGGACGACATGGCGTCCGACGACATGGCGCCGGTCGTTGCGGCAGGCGCGGACGAGTCCGCAGCGGGAGCGGCTGCCGGAGCCGTCGTGGTCGTCGTCGTGTCCTGCGCGAAGGCGCTGGTGGCGATGACGCTGGCAAGGGCCGTCGTCGCGAGAAGCTTGCGAATCATGGCGGGTTTCCTCGTCTAAAACAGGGGATTGATTGGCGGCATCCGCTCGAACGCTGTCGTTCGTCGATGTCGCGTCTACACAGGGAAGAGAAGTGGAAAGGCAGGCTGTTGGTTCCGCGAACCGCGCCAGTTGCGCCCCTTTTCGCGATGGGCCGGGTCACTGTCGCCGCGATCGCGGAGCGATGTCAGGCGAAGACGAGGAAGCCGAAAAGGACAAGCACGAGAAGGCCTGCCAGCACGATGAAAATCAGGAACTTGGCAAGCCCCGCCGAAACGCCGGCGACGCCCTGGAACCCGAGAAGGCTGGCGATCGCGGCGACGATCAGGAGGATGACGATCCATTCGATCACGGGATGAAGCTCCGGCGCTGCGCCGCGGCGGATCGCCGGGCTGGGGAAGACCGCGATGGAACGAGCGGTCCCGGTCGAAGTTCCTCGCCGTCGGCTCGCAACGCCCGTCGATCCGTCGGCTCGCAACGCCAAGGGGGAGGGCGGCGTTCGGCGTTGAGTCCGGCAGGTTGGGTCGGGCGATTCATGTTGCCGTGTCGCCGTTCGCGGCCATTTCTCGCAACACACGTGCCGCGCATGTTCCCCGAACGGCGAGCGGCATCATCGAAGAACCATCGGCCGCTCGGCCGGGATCGGATGTCCATGAAGATTGCCGTGATCCTCAACCGCGACGGCGGAACCCTGAAGACGACCGATCTCGACGCATTTTCCGAGTTGATCGAGGGTGAGTTCAAGCTGCATGGCCACGAGGCCGAGGTCGCCCGCGTCGCCGGAAGCGAGATCGTGGCCGCGATCGAGGCCGCCGCGAAGCGGACCGACATCGACGTTCTCCTCGTCGGCGGCGGCGACGGCACGGTCTCGACCGCGGCAGCCTCGCTGATGGGCAAGCCGGTCGCGCTCGGGATCCTGCCCGCCGGCACGATGAACCTCTTCGCCCGCACGCTCCAGATCCCGCAGGCCTTGCCGCAGGCGGTCGCTGCCCTGGCCGACGGCATCCTCGTCGACGTCGACATCGCGACCGTCAACGGCGAGCCCTTCGTCCACCAGTTCGCCGTCGGCATGCATGCCCGCATGGTTCGCCTGCGCGAGCGGCTCGACTACGGATCGCGGTTCGGCAAGATGTTCGCCACCACCCGCGCCATCCTGACGACGCTCCGCTCGATGCCGAAGATCGAGATCGAGATCGACATGGACGGCGAGAGGCGGCGCTTGAAGACGCCGGCCCTCGCCATTTCCAACAATCTCTACGGCGAATGGCATCTTCCCTACGCCGACGATCCGCGCGGCGGCGAGCTCGGCATCTACATCTGCACGACGCGCAGGGTCGGCGCCGTCGCCAAGCTGACGCTCGACATCCTCTTCGGCAACTGGCGCAACAATCCCTCCCTCGCCGTTCACCGCGCGACCCGCGTCGTCGTGGACTATCACGGCCGCCACCGGCACCACCGGGCGGTGCGCGACGGCGAGCTGTCCGATGCCCGCGAACAGTCGGAGATCGTCCTGCATCCGAGAGCGCTGAAGGTTCTGGCGCCGAGGGAGGCGAGCTATCTGACTCAGGCCGAACGAGGGGAGGCGGCGGCCTGATGCTGCGCTGCGTCAAGCATTTCGCCGGCCGCCGCGCGAAAGCGCTTGCAACGCGTCCGCTTTGAGGTAGCTTCGTCGCATGAACTTCGCGCCCGCCCTGATCCTCGTTCTGACCCTGTCGCTCGCGACCGGTCTCGGGCTAGCGCGCACCCCGAAGCTTCTCCTTCTTCGCACGCTTAGAAGCGATCGTCGGACCCGGTAGTTCAAGGGGCGTCCGGCGGTCGAGCCGGTCGCGACACGCGCACCCAGCCCCTTCGGCTTGCCACGATCACCGAAACATCCGAAGACGCGCGCGGCGGCCCTTGCGACGGGCGCCCCGTCTTCCGACGAGCGACGAAGGTTCACGATCCATGTCCGCCCCACGCACGATGACTCCGCCCGAAGCTGTCGACGGTCGATCGGCCGCAGGAACGTCGGGCGCGCCCTCCGCCATGGCGAAGGCCGCCGCGAAGTACCAGCCCTATCCCGCCGTCGACCTCTCCGACCGCACCTGGCCTTCCCGGCGCATCGAGACGCCGCCGATCTGGTGTTCGGTCGATCTGCGCGACGGTAACCAGGCGCTCGTCGATCCCATGGGACAGGAGCGCAAGGAGCGCTTCTTCCAGCTCTTGAAGACGATGAACTTCAAGGAGATCGAGATCGGCTTTCCCTCCGCCTCGCAGACCGATTTCGACTTCACCCGCTGGTGCGTCGAGGAGGGTGGCGTCGCGGACGACGTGTCGCTGCAGGTCCTCGTCCAGTGCCGACCCGACCTCATCAAGCGCACCTTCGAGAGCCTGGAGGGCGCACGCCGTCCGATCGTCCACTTCTACAATTCCACGAGCGAGCTTCAGCGCCGCGTCGTCTTCGGCAAGGATCGCGCGGGCATCCTTGAGATCGCGACCGACGCCGCCAAGCTGATCACCGACATGGCGGCCAAGGCCGGCGGCGACTTCCGCTTCGAATACTCCCCGGAGAGCTTCACCGGGACGGAGCTCGATTTCGCGCTGGAGATCTGCAACGCCGTCGCCGAGGTCGTGAAGCCGACCCCCGAGAACCGCCTGATCCTCAATCTGCCGGCCACCGTCGAGATGTCGACGCCCAACATCCATGCCGACCAGATCGAGTGGATGAGCCGCCATCTCGACAACCGCTCCTCGATCATCCTGTCGCTGCATCCCCACAACGATCGCGGCACCGCGATCGCGGCGACGGAACTCGGCCTGCTCGCCGGCGCGGATCGCGTCGAGGGCACGCTCTTCGGCAACGGAGAGCGGACGGGCAATGTCGATCTCGTCACGCTCGCCCTGAACATGATGACGCAGGGCGTCGATCCCGGGCTCGACATCACCGACATCAACCACGTCCGGGAGGTCTACGAACACTGCAACCAGCTCGCCGTCGGCGAACGGCACCCCTATGTCGGCGAGCTCGTCTACACCGCCTTCTCCGGCTCGCATCAGGATGCGATCAACAAGGGCATGAAGGCCGCGCGCACGTCGAACAAGCCCTATTGGGAGGTTCCGTATCTGCCGATCGACCCGCAGGACGTCGGCCGGTCCTACGAGGCGATCATCCGCATCAATTCGCAATCGGGCAAGGGCGGGATCGCCTATGTGCTCCAAGCGGATCACGGCCTGAACCTGCCGCGCAACCTGCAGGTGGAGTTCCGCGAGGACATCCAGCGCATCACCGACGAGGAAGGCCGCGAACTGCCCGTGAAGCGGATCTACGAGCGCTTCATCGAGCGTTACGTGGAACAGCCGGGCGCGCGCCTGAAGTTCCTCGACCATCACACGCTGCCCGATCCCGATCGTCGTGGCGCGCGGATCGTGGAGGCGACGATCCTCGACGAGGGCGTCGAGACGAAGATCGAGGGCCGGGGCACCGGCCCCGTCGACGGCTTCGTGGATGCGCTGAACCGGTATCTTGGCCTCGACATGGCCGTCGCGGACTATTCGGAGCACTCGCTGCAGCGCGGCTCCAACGCGACGGCGATCGCCTATATGGAGATCGAGCACTCCGGTGGCCGTCTCTTCGGCGCGGGCATCAACCAGAACATCGTCGCCTCCTCGCTGGAGGCCGTCGTGTCCGCGGCCAACCGGATCCTGTCTGGCCGGTGACCGAACGACCGAGGCGTCTGCGCTCTCGCGGCCGTGATTTTTTGCGGCCGCGAGGGGCGGAGCCCGGTTTTCCTTCGCCCCTTCCGGCCCTATGGTAAAGAAAGTATTGAAGCGACGGATCGAATCGAGGGCCGCCATGAGCGACAGCCGGGACAACGTGTCCTCGTTGAAGGGGAGCCGAAGGCTCGCCGATGCGGTGCGCGCTGCGAAGATCACCGCCGCCCAGCGCAGCGACGTCGTCGTCGACATCCGGGAGGCCGACCGGGCCCGGCTGGAGATCTTCGCCGAGGAGATGCAGCCGATCGTCGACGAGATGCCGGCCGGCGACGACCTCTTCGACTTCACCATTTCCGGCGGTCCGCAGCCCCGCTACTGGGTGGACGGCACGTCCCACGTCTCGATGGCGCGGGACCGGCGCACCTATCGGTTCGTGCGCGAAACCCGCATCGGGCGGGTGACGCTCGCGGAATCGACGCATCCGCGCGAGATCGCCGATCGCGTGCTCGCCTATGTCGCCGAGCGGATCGTCGAGCGCGACAAGGCTTTCGCCGAGACGGACGGCTTCGGCCGCCCGGCGCGGACCGAGGCACGCGGCGGCGAACGTGGAGAGGATCGGGGATGGTCGCTGCGCGACGCGGCGACCGCCGGTCCGTTCGGGATCGGCAGCGGTCTGCGGCTGAAGCTTCCGACGATCTTCGCCTATGCGATCAGCATCCTCGTGATCGGCATGTTCATCGGCGTCGCGGCCTTCATCGGCATCACCTCGATCTTCGGTCTCGCTCCGAGTTGAGCCGTTTCAACCCGGGGCTCGACCGATCCGCGTGACGGCGAGAACTGCCGCACCGGCGAGAAGGCCCCAGAAGGCGGAACTGATGCCGAGGAAGGCGATGCCGGACGCGGTGACGAGAAAGGTCACCGTCGCGGCCTCGCGCTCCTCGATCCTCGCCATCGCCGCTTGCAGCGCGCCGGTGAACGCTCCGATGAGGGCAAGCCCCGCCACCGCCTGGATCAGCACCGGCTCCAGCGCGGCGAACGCTGCCACGAGCCCCGCGGCGAGGCCGAAGACGACGTAGCCGCCGCCCGACACCACGGCCGCCCAGTAGCGTCCCTCGCGGTCCGGTCCCGCCTCGTCGCCCGCGCAGATCGCCGCGGTGATCGCGGCGATATTGACCGCGTGTCCGCCGAAGAGGGCGCTGACGGCGCTGAAGAGGCCTGTCGTGCGGAACAGCGAGCCGGCCTCCGGCGCGTAGCCGTTGACGCGAAGGATCGCGAGCCCCGGAATGTTCTGAGACGCCATGGTCACGAGAAACAGCGGCAGCGACAGGCCGATAATGTCCGTTGGATCGAAGGTGGGAAGAACGAAGATCGGATGCGGCAGGAGGGTCGCGTCGGCGCCGGGAACGCCTTTGCCTGCGATGATCACGACGACCGCGACGATGGCGGCGACGGGAACGGCGAGAAGCCGGCGGATCCGGGTCATGACGAGCCAGCTACCCGCGACCATCAGACCGGACAAGGGATCGCTTGCGACCGCCCTCACCGGGGCGAGACAAAGGCCGAAGACCACGCCTGCCAGCATGGCGCTCGCGATGGAGGCGGGGATTGCGGCGATGATGCGTCCGAGCGGACGGAAGAGGCCGGATGCGACGACCAGCGCGGCTGCGACGATGAACGCGCCGACCGCTGCGGGAAAGCCGCCTTCCGGCAGGGCCGAGGTCGCCAGAAGCGCCGCGCCCGGCGTCGACCACGCGACCGAGATCGGCATCTTCGTGCGCAGACTGAAGAGGATGCCGCAGAGTCCCATGGCGATCGACAGCGCCATCAGGCCCGACGCCGCCTCTTCCTTGCTCGCGCCGACCGCCGTCAATCCCTGCAGGATCACCGCGAAGGAGGAGGCGAAGCCGACGAAGGCGGCGAGAAGGCCGGCGGAGACGGCGGCCGTCGTCGGGGGATGCGTCATGTCGGGGTGTCCCGGTCGTTCGCAGGCGGTTCCGTGGCGCTTCACATCCGCCGTCCGGCACGCGCGTTGCCCTCGATGGGACGGGACCCGCGAGCGAGGAGCCGGCGCGAGGATGACGATGTGGAGCGCGCGCGTCGTGTCCTACGCTTCGCATGATCCCGGATGCAACCCGGTGAAAGGGGATCGGCGATCGCCGATGCCGAGTGGCCCTGTCCGATCGATCATCCTGCGTGACGGGAAACGCCGTCCGCCGGGTTCCCGTCGTCCCGGTTGGCCGGATTTGGCTTGCAGCCTCCGGCCCCTCGAGCCTTCCCGAACGCCTTTGGCCTGATCGGACAACCCGCCCGCGCGTGCGGGTTTGCCTACGATGCCGATGGATCAGATCGCGCCGACGGCCGGCTTGGCGTCGGCCTTCGGTCCGACGTCGATCGCGTCGCCGTTGCGCATCAGCCGACGATGGCGGATCCAGTCGATGCCGCTCCCGTCGGCGCGAAGTCCGCGTTCGTGCTGGGTCACGGTGAACTGGCCGGGTTCGCCGTCGATCTCGAAGATATTGTAGCGGGCGGCCGGCTTGGCGGAGCCTGCATTCTGGCTCGCGGAGGGGACGCCGACGACCGGGACGAGCCCGTCCGTGCCCGCGAGCCAGTTCACCGTGTCGAGATGGGTGTGGCCGTGCAGCACGAGATCGGCGCCGACCTCGCGCAGGACCTTGGAGAAGAACTGCTTCCCGATCAGGCGCTTGTGCCAGGAGGTCGAGCCGGAGATCGGAGGGTGGTGGATCATCACGACACGGAAGAGCCCGAGCGCCTTGGCCGCCTGGAGTTGCTGTGCGAGCGCCAGCGCCTGCCAGCGCTTGAACGTTCCGGTGGCGAGGAAGGGTGCGGTCGCCTCCGCGCTCGACGTTCCGCAGATCGCGACGTTGCCCCGGACGCGCATGTAGGGAAAGAGCCTGCCGATTTCCGGCGACGGATCGTCGCCCAGCATATAGTCATGCCACTCGCTGCAGGCGCGCCGGAGCGCGCCCGGCACGTAGGCATCGTGGTTGCCGGGGATGACGGAGACGAAGGTCGGCGCGCCGAGATCCTGCAGCCAGAGTCCGGCGGCCTTGGTCTCCGTCTTGGTCGCGAGATTCACGAGATCGCCGGTGACGGCGATGTGATCGGGGGACTGCGCCTTCAGATCGGCGACGAGAGAGATCAGCGTGTCGCCGAACATCATCCGCCGCCGGTTGCGGTGCCAGTTGACGTAACCCGTGATGCGCTTGGACGCGATCTCCCGAAAGGAGAGCTCCGGCAACGGACCGAGATGGATGTCTGAGAGATGAGCGAGTCGGAACATGTTGCCTCATCTAGCCGGGATCATGGTCCTGGGAAGACCGGGCCCCTTGCCAAACCGAGCCTGAAGATCCGGCTTTTCCACTGGGCGCATCTCGCGCGCCGCCCCCTGACGCTCGGCGTTCGCGCGCTCGCCTTCGATCCGACCGGTCGCGTTTTTCTCGTGCGCCACACCTATCTGCCCGGCTGGCATCTGGCCGGCGGTGGCGTCGATGCCGGCGAGACCACCGAGACGGCCGTCGCACGCGAACTCATGGAAGAGGGCGGCGTCTCCCTGGACGCGCGCCCGGCTCTCGTCAGCGTTCATTTCAACCGGGCCGCCTCGCAGCGCGATCACGTTCTCGTCTATCTCTGCCGCGACGTCCGTCAGGCTGCACCGAAGGCGCCCGATCTGGAGATCGCGGACAGCGGGTTCTTCGCTCTCGACGCGCTCCCCACGGGGACGACGCCCGCGACGCTCCGGCGCATCGCCGAGCATCGCGGCGATGCGCCGGTCGATCCCCACTGGTGAGGTCGAAGGCTGCGGCGCCTCAGGGCATCGCGTCGAACCGCCCGCGATCGTGGGGCGCCGACAGATCGATCTCCGGCCCCAGCGGCACGATGCCGGTCGGGTTGATCATCCGGTGGCTCTGGTAGTAGTGGCCCTTGATGTGGTCGAAATCCACGGTTTCGGCAATTCCGGGGACTTGATAGAGGTCACGCAGGTAATGGGAGAGATGCGGATAGTCTGCGATCCGCCGCAGGTTGCACTTGAAATGTCCGACATAGACGGCGTCGAAGCGGACGAGCGTCGTGAACAGGCGCCAGTCGGCCTCGGTGATCACGGTCCCCAAAAGATATCGCTGGCGTGACAGGCGCTGCTCCAGCGCGTCGAGCGTGTCGAACAGCGCATGGAACGGAGCCTCGTAGGCGGCCTGCGTCGTCGCGAAGCCGCATTTGTAGACGCCGTTGTTGACCCGGTCGTAGACCTCCGCATTCACCGCATCGATCTCCGCGCGCAGCCCGCTCGGATAGAGATCGACCGACGTGTCGCCGAATGCGTCGAAGGATGCGTTCAGCATCCGGATGATGTCGGCGGATTCGTTGTTGACGATGGTGTTGTCGACCCGGTCCCAGAGAACCGGCACGGTGACGCGGCCCGTATAGGTCGGATCGGCCGCGGCATAGACCTCGTAGAGGCGCTTCGCGCCGTTGATCGCGTCGGGCGTCGCACCCGGTCGGTCGGAGAAGATCCAGCCCTCCTCGGCCATCAGGAAGTCGACGACCGATACGGAAATGACCTCCTCCAGCTTCTTCAGGCGTCTGACGATCAGCGTCCGGTGAGCCCAGGGACAGGCGAGGGAGACGTAGAGATGATAGCGCCCGGCTTCGGCGGGATATCCGCGTTGCCCGTCCGGCCCCGGTCCGCCATCTCGTGTGACCCAGTTACGGAAGCTCGACGCCTTGCGCTCGAAGGCCCCGCCCTTCGTCTCGAACGCCCTGTCCTGCCACTGACCGTCGACCAGTAGGCCCATCGTCATGCTCCATCGGTTGGTGTCCGCCCAATGGGGCGAAAGGAGATGGTCGAAGGTTGGACCACGGCGCATTCGAATGCTATGGCGAAACGACCGGCCCCGGCGGGCCGACAGCGAAAGCCGGCGTCATGCTGCGACGACGATCCATGGCAAGCCCCGCCAAAGGAGCCTTCTGCGACCGGCCCCGCGTTTCCTGTTGAGGACGGCGGAGGACCGACCCTCCTTGCCAGACCGGACCGCCGCCCTGATGCTGCAGCAACATCCCGATGTTCGCTTTCTGCCTGAAATGCCCGTTCATGCCGATGCCGTCGCCGACATCTCGGAAGAGGCATTCGGTCCCGGTCGCTTCTCGCGCGCCGCGGAGCGCGTGCGCGAAATGGCGGGGCACGAGCCCTCGCTCTCCTTCGTCGCCGTGCTCGACGGCGCGATCGTCGGCTCGGTGCGCCAGTCGCGCATCCGGATCGGCGAACGCCCTGCCTTGATGTTGGGGCCGCTGGCGGTGCGCCCGCCCGTCATGGGGCGCGGCCTCGGCGCGGCGCTGCTCGATGTCGCGGCGCGGGCCGGTCGCGATGCCGGCGAGACCGTGATCCTCCTCGTCGGCGATCCCCCCTATTATCAGCCGCACGGCTACCGGGTCTTGCCGATCGGCTCCGTGACGATGCCGGGTCCCGCCGATCCCGCCCGGATCCTGGCGCTTCCGCTCGTCGCGGGTGCGCTCGACGGGCTCTGCGGTCGCGTCGGATCGCGGACGGTTTGGCGTCAGGTCGGTCTCTAGCGCCCTTCGCGGTACCAAGTGGCCGATACGGCGAGCAGAAGGATGCCGAGCCCGAGGAAGCCGGCGAAGAGCGGCGTCCGGTCGACGCCGCGCAGCACCGTTTCCTCCGTCGTCTTCAACCCGATCCAGTCCCGCCCTTCCGCATCCGCCCGGCCCCGGATCGGCACGATGCGCGGCACGGAAACCGCGCCGCCGTCCGCGACGCGGCGGACGCTGCCGCGCGTCGCATCCGCGATGGGCTGCAGCTTGGCCGTCGTCGACACCGCCTCGCGATACTCCCGGGGATTGACGGGTCCGACATTGGCGAGCGCGGAAAGGTCGCCGTTCGCGGCCTGATAGAGGCCGAGCTCGGTCGTTTCCAGCGTGCCCTCCCACCGACCCGCGCCGATCTCCGTCAGCGGCACGTTGACCGCGCCGCCCGAAGGCGTGACGACGGTCGCCGGGCCGGGATCCTCGCCGATCGTCTGCCGCGTGACGACGAGCGCGGAGCCGCGCGACTCGGCGTCCAGCGCCTCCTCGTCGAGCTCGGGCTCCTTCATCAGCCAGTGCGCGAGCCGGCGGAAGAGCGCCACGTGCGGGCCGCCCCCTTCGAAGCCGCGCGACCACAGCCAGCCCTGGTCCGAGAGGAGGAGGGCGACACGCCCTTCGCCGGCACGGTTGAGGACGAGCAGCGGCTTGCCGTTCGGCCCGTTCATCACTGTCTCGCCCTCGGGTTCGCCGACGTCGATCGAGCGGAACCATTCGCTCCAGTCGGGCGGCGTCGAGCCGGAACCGGGCAGTTCGCGCGTCACGGGGTGCTTTCGGCCGAGATCGGAGAGCGTCGGACGGAACGGCGTCGTCTCGATCTCGCCCGTCGGCAGCGCCGGCAGGATCGAGGCGAGCGAGGTCGTCGCGACCGAATCTTGCCCGGCATATTCGGGGCCGGATGCGATCAGGAGCGCGCCGCCGTTCTCCACGTATTGCGCGATATAGTCGAAGTAGAGCGCCGGCAGAACGCCGCGACTCTGGTAGCGATCGAAGATGATGAGGTCGAAGTCGTCGATCTTCTCGACGAAGAGTTCGCGCGTGGGAAAGGCGATGAGGGACAATTCGTCGATCGGCGTGCCGTCCTGCTTTTCCGGCGGGCGCAGGATGGTGAAATGGACGAGGTCCACCGAGGCGTCGGACTTCAGGAGATTGCGCCAGGTGCGCTCGCCGGCATGCGGCTCCCCGGAGACGAGAAGCACGCGCAAATTCTCGCGGATGCCGTCGACCACCGCGATCGCGCGGTTGTTGACCGGCGTGATCTCGGCCGGATCGCGCGCCACCGAAACTTCGAGAATGTTCTTGCCGGCGCGCGGCAGGCGGAAGGTCAGCTGCGCCGGGGAGCCCGGCACCGCCTGTTCGCGCGAGATGAGCTCGCCGTTCAGGAACGCGCGGACCTCGACCGGCGTCCGCGATGCTCGGGGGCCGTCCTCGATCACCCGGTAGGTCAGTTGCTGGTCCTGCTCGACGAGGCCGAAACGCGGGCTGTTCTCGATCTCGATCCGCCGGTCGAACTCGTCCGCCCGTCCGGTGACGAGCGCGTGGACCGGCGCGTCGAAGCCAAGTGCGGCGGCTTCTGCGGGAATGTCGTGGACCTGCCCGTCCGTGACGAGGATGGCGCCGGCGACCCGCGCGGGAGCGACGTCCGACAGGGCGCCGCGAAGAGCCGAGAAGAGCGCCGTCGTCGCATCGTCGCCCGGGCTGGCGGAGGCGTTCGCCTCCACCGTTCGGAGCTCGAATTCGGGAAAGCGCTCGAGGCTCTGCTTCAACGCCTCGGCCGTCGCGGTCGCCTCGGCGTTGCGCGCCTCGATGCTCTGGCTCTGCGAGCGGTCGACCACGAGCGCGACGACGCTCTTCAACGGATCGCGCTCCTCCCGCAGCACGACGGGGTTGAGAAGCGCGAGGAGGAGCGCGGCCAGCGCTGCCGCACGCAACAGCCCACCCCGCAGCCCCGACAGAATCATCGCCGCGGCGAGCAGCAGGGCGACGACGGCGAGGATGGCGAGAACGGTCCATGAAAAGAACGGCGCGAAGGCGATCGACCAGCTCATTGGCCCAGCCTTTCCAGAAGCGCCGGCACATGGACCTGATCGGCCTTGTAGTTGCCGGTGAGGACGTACATCACGATGTTGACCCCGGCGCGATAGGCGTATTCGCGCTGCGAGGGATCGGAACTCTCCGTCGGATAGAGGAAGAGCCCGCCGTCGTCGACGGCCCAGGCGCTGGCGAAGTCGTTCGAGGTGATCATGATCGAGGAGACGCCGTCGCCGGCATTGGCCGGACGGCTCGCCGCGTTCGCATCGCGCACCAGCGCCTCGACCCAGAGGTCCGATCCCGTGTGGCGGCCGGGAAAGTCCTTCATGATGTAGAAGGACTTGGTCAGCACATGGTCGCTCGGCACCGGCTCCAGCGGCGGGATGTCGAGATCGGCGAGGATGTCGCGCAGGCGGCGTTGTCCCGGCGAGACGGCGGCGCCGTCGAGCGAGGAGAGTTCGTCGTCGCGCACGTCGAAGAGAACGGTGCCGCCCTGCTTCATGTAGCCGTCGACGCGGCTGATCGCGGCGGCGTCCGGCATCGCCGACGCCGCGTCCACCGGCCAATAGAGGATGGGATAGAAGGCGAGTTCGTCCGTCGCGATGTCGACGCCGACCGCCGCGCCCGGCTCCAGCGCCGTCTTCGCCGCGATGAATTGCGAGAGCCCGTCGAGCCCGCGCCGCGAGATCTCGTCCGCCTGGCTGTCCCCGGTCTCCACATAGGCGAGATGGGTCGTCTCCGTCGCCGCGATCGCGGCTTGCGCCCGCGCCGTTTCGTCCGCAGACGTCGGTGCGGGAGTTTGCGCGAAGGCCTGACCGGACGGCAGCACCACGCCGCCGAGCAGGGCGATGGCGAGGAGGGGCATGACGGCGCGCCGGCCTGGCAGACGCTGCACCAGGCGGCGTCCCGCGCCGTTCAACCAGAGCATGGCGATCGCATCGAGGAGGAAGAGGACGAGCGCGCCCGCGAAGAGCCAGGGCGTCAGGTCCACCGTGCCCTCCCGGCCGTATCCGCGTTCGGTCGCGGGAACGCCGAGCACGTCGGCGGGGAGGGGCGTAAGGGCGGCATCGGGGCCGAGAAGGTTCAAGGCGGTGTATCCATCCTCGCTGCCGTAGAGGCCGGGCGGGTTCTGAAGGCTGGGAACCGGTGCGCCGGCGCCGAGGACGAGCGGCTGCACCTCAGCCCCGGGCGAGACGAGACGTCCGTCCGCGCCAAGGACCCGGTAGGGCGAGAAGCTCTGCGTTACGGCGGGGGCCAAGGGTTCGGCCGTCCCGGCAGGCGCCGCTGTTCCGGCGGTCTGCGTCGCTGCCGGGCCGCCGGAGCGCGAAAGGGTGACGATCCGGCGCAACATGTCGACGAAGGCGCCGGAGATGGGAAGGTTCGACCAAGTCGCCTCCGCCGTGACGTGGAAGAGCACGATCGTTCCCGCGCCCACCGTCTCGGCCGTGACCAGCGGGGTTCCGTCGACGAGGCTGACCCAGGTCTTTTCCGCGAGATCCGCCGAGGGCTCGGCGAGGATCTGGCGCGACACGGTGACGTCCTCGCCGAGCGCGATCCCCGAGAGCGGGCTCGTGGCGGCGATCGGCGCGATCGTCTGCGGCTCCGACCAAGAGAGCGAGCCGCCGAGCTGCCGCTCGCCCGACCGAAGGCGGACCGGCACGAGGGGATCTTCTCCCGTCGTCGCCGCGAGGCGCGGTCCGGCGAAGCGCACGAGCACGCCGCCGGTCTCGACGAAGCGGCGCATCGCGGCCTCCGCCGGCTCCGGCATGACGCCGATGTCGGCGAGAACGATGACCGAGGGACGCCGCTGGATCAGCGCCGGCACGGCGGTCGCGAGATCCGCGCTTTCGGCGCGCGCTAGATCGGCGAAGGGCTCGAGCGCGCGCGTGATGTAGTAGAGGGGCGACAGGAGCGGCTGCGCGGCGTCGGCCGTCTCGCCGGAGACGAGGCCGACGCGGCGGCGGCGGAAGCTGTCGTCGACGAGCCGGACGGACCCGGCGTCGCGCGCACCCTCGACCTCGATCCGGGCGATGTCGTTGCGAAGCTCCACCGGGATCGCGAAGCGCGCCGATGCCTTGGCCTCGCCCGCCGCGAATTCGAGCGGCGCGCGCCCGACCTCGCGTCCCTGCGCGTCGAGGGCACGCAGCGTCGCCGAGCGGGGATCGGGCGAGGGCGTCCCCCGGACCGCGTCGACCACCAGGGCTTCGGTCGAATTGTCCGCGCCGGTGAGGCCGACGAGACGGGAGATGTCGGGACGATAGAGCAGCGCTTCCCCCGCGCCGAGCGCGCCGAGCGACGCCAGGGCCTCGCCGGCGCCGGGCGAGTCGAGGCCGTCGGCGAGAATGGCGAACGATCCCGGCACGGAGCCGCCGAGCGCGGTGGTCAGCCGGGACGCGGCGCTTGCGCGGTCCGTCGATATCGGTCGAGGCTCAGCGGCGGCGAGGCGTTCCAGCGCCGTCGCGGCCTCGACAGGGGTCGCGTCGTCCGCGGAGCCTTCCGCGGACAGAGCGAGGGCCACGGGACGTCCGGCTTCCCCCGCCTCGCGCACGAGGTCGGCGGCGGCATCGCGCCGGGTCTCGAAATCGCCGGACGAGGCCCAGCCGTTGTCGAGAAGGATCGCGACCGGTCCCGAGCCCGTCAGGCGTCCGTCGCTCGGGTTCAGCACCGGCGCGGCCAGCGCGAGGATCACGAGGGCTGCCAGGAGCAGTCGCAGAAGCGTCAGCCACCAGGGGCTCTTGGAGGGTGTTTCCTCGGTTTTCCGGACCTCTGCGAGGATGCGGAGCGGCGGAAACGCCTCCATCTGCGGGCGCGGGGGCGTCAGCTTCAGGAGCCACCAGATCAGGGGCAGCGACAGGAGGCCGAAGAGGACGAGCGGCGCTCCGAGGGATAGGCCGCCCATCAGCCGCGTCCTCCCTGCGCCATGTTCGGTATGGCCTGCGGCACGCCGCTGAGGCGGCTGTGCACGGCGACCAGCGCTTCCGAGGCGAGCCGGTCCGTGCCGTGCGGCACGAAGCTCCAGCCGAGCCGCCGGCAATGCTCGGCGATGTGCGCCCGCCGGGCGGCGAAGAGATGCAGATAATCCGCGCGCAGCGTCTCGGCCCGGCCCGCCGTGAGCTTGGCGCCGGTTTCCGGATCGCGGAACTCCGTCCGTCCGGCGTAGGGAAAGCTCTCCTCGGCGGGGTCGACGATCTGCACGAGATGGCCCCGGATGCCGCGGCGGCCGATCCGGTCGATCTTCGCCACGACCTCCTCGACCGGATCGAGAAAGTCGCTGACGAGCACCACTTCGCTGAAGCGCTTCAGCCGGTCGTCCGGCGGGAACCCGTCGCCGGGTCGATTGGTCAGGAGCGCCGCGGCGATCCGCTCGGCGGCGTTGCGGGCCGAGATCGGCTGCATCACGCCGGGATATCCGACCCGTTCGCCCGACCGTGAGAGGAGATCGGCGAGAGCGAGGACGAGCACGAGCGCGCGGGATTCCTTGGAGACCTGCGCGGTCGAGGATTTGTAGAGCATGGAGGGCGAGGGATCCGCCCAGAGCCAGATGGTCTGCGCCGCCTCCCATTCCTGGTCGCGCAGATAGAGGCTGTCGTCGCGGGCCGAGCGGCGCCAGTCGATGCGCGAGACCTCGCCGCCGTCGACGAAGGGGCGGAATTGCCAGAAGTTCTCGCCCGTGCCGCGCCGCCGGCGGCCGTGCCATCCCGCGATCACGGTCGAGACGACGCGCTGCGCTTCGACGAGGAGGTCCGGCAGGAGCGCCGCGCGCTGGCGGGCGCGCGACAGCGCGTCACCCGAGGAGGTGAGGTCGACCGTCCCGCCGATTTGCGCCATCGTCCCCTCAGCTCCGGACCGCGTCGCGTTTCAGGGCGGCGATCACGTCGCGCACGCTCATGCCTTCGGCGCGTGCGGCGAAGTTCAGCGCCATGCGGTGCTGCAGGATCGGCTCGGCCAGCGCCATCACGTCGTCGATCGACGGGGCGAGGCGGCCCTCGTAGAGCGCGCGGGCGCGCACGCAGGTCATCAGCGACTGCGAGGCGCGGGGACCGGGGCCCCAGGCGATATGCGCGTCGGCTTCCTTGTGGCCGTTGCCGGGGCGCGCCGAGCGAACCAGTGTCAGGATCGCCTCGACGACGCTCGGCGCCACCGGCATGCGCCGCACCAGCGACTGGATCTCGCGCAGCCGAGCGGCGGTGAGGACCGGGACCGCCTTCTGCTCGTTGGAGCCGGTGGTCTCCAGCAGGATGCGGCGTTCGGCCTCGAGATCGGGATAGAGCACGTCGACCTGCATCAGAAAGCGGTCGAGCTGCGCCTCGGGCAGCGGATAGGTGCCCTCCTGCTCCAGCGGATTCTGCGTCGCGAGCACGTGGAAGGGCGCCGGCAGGTCGTGCCGCTCGCCGGCCACCGTCACATGGTATTCCTGCATGGATTGCAGCAGGGCCGACTGCGTGCGCGGGCTCGCGCGGTTGATTTCGTCGGCCATCAGGAGCTGCGCGAAGACCGGCCCCTTGATGAAGCGGAAGGAGCGGCGGCCCGTCTCGTCCTGGTCCATCACCTCGGAGCCGACGATATCGGAGGGCATGAGGTCCGGCGTGAACTGAATGCGCCGCGCGTCGAGGCCGAGCGAGACGCCGAGCGTTTCGACGAGCTTGGTCTTGGCAAGGCCGGGAACACCGACGAGAAGCGCATGGCCGCCGGCCAGGATGGCGATCACCGTCTGCTCGACGACGCTTTCCTGGCCGAAGATCACGCGGCCGACCGAACCCTTGACGCGGGCGATGTCGGCGAGGGCGGCTTCCGCCAGCGCCACCATCTCGCCGGCGTCGAGCGTCGTGTCCTGGGGCGCGTGAATGGTCATGTCGGGAAACTCCTGGGATCCGACGCTGCAGGCGTCCAAGCGGCCGGCGGACCGGGAGCCGCACCGGCCTCGACGCCGGCTTCAGTAGAGGCCGGCGGGCGGCGTGCTGACAAGCCGGGCTTTCGCAACTATTTCGTGACTGCGAAGGCGGGCCAAAATAAGACCTTCGGGATGCGCTCCCCCGTGCCGGCGGCGCGTGGGACAGCCTGTCGCGGCTGCATCGCCGGACGGTCGAGACGATCCGCGCCATTCGGCCGCGTTCGCCTGCGCTGCAAAGGACATGGGATTTGGAACAAAGGGGACAGACCGATATGCGGCAATCCGAAGGCCCCGCAGGGAAGATGCCGGGGGCCGCAGTGCCGGCCGATCTCGCCGCCCTCGTCGCGCGCGCCGAGCGGGCGGGCAAGGGCGCGCCGCCGGTGGAGATGTGGAACCCCGATCATTGCGGCGACATCGACATGGTGATCCGCGCCGACGGAAGCTGGTTCTACAACGGCACGCCGATCAACCGGCCGGCCCTCGTGCGCCTCTTCTCCACCGTTCTCCGGCGCGACGAGGACGGGCGGACCTATCTCGTGACGCCGGTCGAGAAGCTCGGCATCACGGTCGAGGATGCCCCGTTCCTCGCCGTCGAGATGAGCCGGAACGAACGGGACGGCGTTTCGGTCCTGACATTCCGGACCAATGTCGGCGATGTGGTCGAGGCCGGGCCCGATCATCCCCTGCGCTTCGAGATCGCCGGCGAGGGCGGCGGGTTCGAGCCCTACCTTCGCGTACGCGGACGGCTCGACGCCAAGCTGACGCGCGCGCTCGCCTTCGAGATCGCCGACGCCATCGAGGCGGACGACGCGGGCGCGCCGGCGATCGCGTCCGGCGGCGCCTGGTTCCCGCTGCCGCCGCATGCGCTGGACGACGCGAAGGCATGACGATCTTCTCGGCAGCCGACCTGCGTGCGCGCCTGCCGCGGCTCGTCGGCCCGGCGCCGGGCGGCGAGGTGAAGGATATCGGCGATCACGTGCTCAATCCCGATTGGGCACAACTGGTCGAAGGACCGGCCGCTCGCGAGGCCGCCGTTCTCGTCCCCGTCGTCGACGATCCCGACGGCGCCCGGGTGATCCTGACGCGGCGCTCGGACGCGCTGCGCAAGCATTCGGGTCAGGTCGCCTTTCCCGGCGGCTCGATCGATCCGACGGACGCCTCTCCCGAGGCCGCAGCCTTGCGCGAGAGCCGGGAGGAGATCGGCCTCGACAGCGCCTTCGTCGAGACGCTGGGTCGCCTTCCCGCCTATCGCACGACGACCGGCTTTCGCATCACGCCGGTGCTCGGCATCGTTTCGCCGGGATTCGCGCTGACACCCGATCCGGCGGAGGTCGCGGACATCTTCGAGGTGCCGCTGGCCTTTCTGATGGACGCCGCGAACCATCGCCGCGAAAGCCGCCTCTTCCAGGGGCACGAGCGCTTCTACTATTCCATGCCCTTCGGCGGGCAGATCATCTGGGGCGTCACGGCCGGTATCGTTCGCGCGCTCTACGAAAGGCTCTACGCATGACGACCCTTCCGGCGACGCCGCGCACCATTGGGGCCGACTGGCTGTCCGATGCCGATCTCCAGTCCCTGCTGGCGGCGCTGGTCGGCCCGGGCGACGAGGAGGCGAGGATCGTCGGCGGCGCGATCCGCAACACGCTGCTCGGCCGAGCGGTCGCCGACATCGACATCGCGACCACCTGCCATCCCCACACGACGATCGAGCGCGTCGAAGCGGCCGGCTTCAAGGCGGTGCCGACCGGCGTCGAGCACGGCACGGTCACCGTCGTCGCCCGGCAACGTTCCTACGAGGTCACGACCCTGCGCCGCGACGTCGAGACCGACGGGCGCCGCGCCAAGGTCCTGTTCGGCCGCGACTGGCAGCTCGATGCGGAGCGGCGCGACTTCACGATCAACGCGCTCTATGCGGACAGCGACGGCCGGGTCGTCGACCTCGTCGGCGGGATCGGGGATCTCGAAGCCAGGGTTCTGCGCTTCATCGGCGATGCCGAGACGCGGATCGAGGAGGATTATCTGCGCATCCTGCGCTTCTTCCGCTTCTTCGCCTGGTACGGGGAGGGGCGTCCCGACGCGGCGGGTCTTCGGGCCGCGACGCGGCTGAAATCGGGCCTGTCCCGCCTCTCGGCCGAGCGCGTCTGGTCCGAGCTGAAGAAGCTCCTCGAGGCGCCCGATCCTTCGCGGGCCCTTCTGTGGATGCGTCAGACGGGTGTCCTCAGCGCCGTCCTGCCGGAAAGCGAGAAATGGGGCATCGATGCCATTCACGGGCTGACGCGGGCCGAGACGGAGTTCGGCTGGCCGGCGGACGCGCTCCTGCGTCTCCAGTCGATCGTCCCGCCCGACGAGGCGCGCATGACGGCCATGGCCGAGCGGCTGCGCTTCTCCAACGCGGATCGCGACCGGATGACCTCCTGGGCGAAAGCGGGTCCGGTCGCCGCCGACATGACGGCATCGGACCTGCGCGGCCGGCTGTATTTCGGCGATCGGCCGGCCATCGTCGATCGGCTGAGACTGGCGGTCGCGAACGCTCGGGCAAGGCCGGGCGGCGCCGACCTGTCCGCCCTTGCCGAGACGGCGACGCTGCAGCGGATGCTGGGGGAAGCCGAGAGCTTCGATCCCCCGGTCTTTCCCCTTTCGGGCGACGACCTGAAGGCCGAGGGCGTTCCGGCGGGACCGTCCCTCGGACTGGCCTTGCAGTCGCTTCGGCGAAGCTGGGTGGACAGCGGCTTCGTCCTGTCGCGCGAACGGCTGCTCGCCAGCCTGCGATAGGGATCGCTTGCCAGCCTCGAAGAGAAACGCACGGCGTCACGAAAAAAGCGGGCCCGAGAGCCCGCTTCGTCAATGTCCCACCAAACCGTGCGAGGTTCTCAGTTCCGGTGCTCCGTCGTCGCCTGACGGAACTGGTCCATCATCGACGGCGTGATCGTATCGACACCCAGTTGGCGGGCCTGCATCACGGCACGCCGAATGACCTCGGCGGGGCTTTCGGCTCGAATCACGCGCTCGCAGCCTGGAATGACCCCTGCGCAATTCAGTTCGTACATGTCTTCGTCTCCCATGCGAGCGTTGGACGCTCAACACGAGCAATAAAGGTGCAAGCGGTGCCGAGTTCCAGGGTCCTTCGCCGAATTTAACAGTCATGCGAATAGATCATGGAACCGCAGGATTGCCGCAGGTCTGCGTCCGACTTTCACCCGATCGCTGCGAGCTCTCTGCGCTGTTGGTACGGCATGATCTTTTCTTCGGCGGGCCGCTTCCCTATCTGCGGGCGCGGGGACGACCTCACGCCTGCATTCTCATTCGGGACGACCCGGCGACCATAAGGAGTCCGCGTTGGCTTGGGTCTATCTGTTCGGTGCCGGTCTTCTCGAAATCGTCTGGGCCTTCACCATGAAGCAGTCGGAAGGCTTCACCCGCCTTGTTCCGACGCTTGTCACCTTCGTCGCCATGATCGGCAGCTTCGCGCTGTTGTCGGTTTCCATGCGCAGCCTCCCGCTGGGCACGGCCTATACTGTCTGGACCGGGATCGGCGCGGTCGGTGCCTTCGTGATCGGCATCGGCGTCCTGGGCGAGGCCGTCACGCCGATGCGGCTTCTCGCGGCCGCGCTGATCCTGTCCGGCCTCATTCTGATGAAGCTGTCGTCCGGCAGCTGAAACGCGACGGCCGGTTCAGGGCCACTTCACCACGGGCGGCATGGACGAGAGGATCGAGGCGACGTTGCCGCCCGTCTTCAGCCCGAACAGGGTGCCCCGGTCGTAGAGAAGGTTGTACTCGACGTAGCGTCCCCGCCGCACGAGCTGCTCCTCGCGGTCGGCCTCGGTGTAGGGAAGCGCGGCGTTCTGCCGGACGATGTGAGGATAGACGACGAGAAACGCCTTGCCGACGTCGCGCGTGAAGGCGAAGTCCGCGTCCCATCCGCCCATGTCCGACGAGGAATGGAGCCAGTCGTAGAAGATGCCGCCGACGCCCCGCGCTTCTCCGCGATGCGGCAAGTGGAAATACTCGTCGCACCATTCCTTGAACCGGTCGTAGCTCGCGACGCCGGCATGGCGGTCGCAGACGAAGCGCATCGCCTTGTGGAAGGCCTGCGTGTCCGGATCCTCCTGCGTGCGCCGCCGATCGAGCGTCGGCGTGAGGTCCGCGCCGCCACCGAACCACTGGCGGGACGTCACCACCATGCGCGTGTTCATGTGAACGGCCGGCACGTTCGGATTGCGCATATGGGCGATCAGCGAGACGCCGGACGCCCAGAAGGTCGGGTCCTCGTCCGCGCCGGGAATTTGCTTGCGGAATTCCTCGGAGAATTCCCCGTGGACCGTCGAGGTGTGGACGCCGACCTTTTCGAAGACACGGCCGTGCATCATCGACATGACGCCGCCGCCCCCGTCCCCCTCGCGCGACCAGGGGGTGCGCACGAACCGCCCCGCCGGCAGTCCGTCCGCCTCGAACGCGTCCTCGATGTCCTCGAAGGCCTGGCAGATCCGGTCCCGCAGGGCCTCGAACCACCCGCGCGCTTCCGCCTTCTTCTCTTCGAGGCCTTCCGGCAGGCCCTCGGGCAGCTGGGGACGTTCCATCCGATCGTGTCCTTCTCGGTCGCGCTCTCTTCGGGGCAGCGACGGGCTTCCTAGCGAAGCCATTCACGTTTTCGCCTAGCAGGAAGCCCGCGGGACCGGAAGCGCCGAGACGCGAGGTGCGGTGAACGAGAGCGCTGAATCGATTCGCAAATCGAAAGCTGCGACGCTATCTTCGATCCGAGATATCCCCGGCCGCGACGCGATGGTCTCGATGAACGCCTTTCCACGCCCGCCCCTGGACGGCCTGAAGCGCCAGCTCCGCGAAACGCGATCGCGATCCGAGGCGACGCGCGACGCGTTCCTGCGCCAGACCTACACGCTGCCCCGCGAAGCGGCCCGGGTGAAGGCGCGCGAATGGTTCGAGCTCTATCCGAAGGCGGCCTACTGGACGTCCGTCGAAAGCTGGCGTCTCCTGCCCGGCGACGAGGTCGAGTTCACCATGCGCCGGCTTCCCTCCGCGGACTGACCGGTCTCGCGGATCCCCCGCTCTGCGGATGGAGCCGTCAGGCGGCTCGCGAGAGGTCGCTTTCGATCGCCGATATCGCCCGTTCGAGCGCCGCCACGAAGTCGGGGTGGAAGGCCGAGCCGATATCCTTCCGGATGATGGCGAGCGCCGCCTCGACCGGCATCGCCGCGCGATAGGGGCGGTTGGCCGTCAGGGCATCGAAGACGTCGGCGACCGAGACGATCATCGTCTCGGGTTCGAGTTCGCTTTCCCGCAGGCCGCGCGGATAGCCCTTGCCGTCCAGTCGCTCGTGGTGCCCGCCGCCGATGCGCGCCATCTCGCGGAACACCGGCACGCGCGTTAGGATGCTTTCGGACAGGGAGGCGTGGTTGCGCATCTCCTTCCACTCCTCGTCGTCGAGCTTTCCGTTCTTGTCGAGGATCGAATTGGAAACGCCGAGCTTGCCGATGTCGTGGAGGAGGGCGGCGCGTCGCAGCCAGCGTCGGCGCTCGGCCGAGTAGCCGCTCTCGGCCGCCACCATGTCCGCATAGACCGCGACGCGTTCGGAATGACCCGAGGTGAAGGGGCTCTTGGAATCGATGACCTGTGCGAAGGCGCGGGCGATGTCGTCGAGATAGTCCTCGTCCACCGTGATGAGGCCCTGGCGAGGCTCCAGCGCCAGCACGGCGTCGGCGATGTCCTCCGATGTCAGCATGGACCAGAAGGCGTTCGATGCCGCGACGGCCTCGAAGGCCGACACGATCGAGGGGTCGAACCAGCTGCCGGTCCGCTGGCGCACCTCCGCGAGGGCGGCCTCGCGCCCGTCGGCCCGGTGGAAGACGTCGACGACTTGGCTGAGGAGGGCGATCCGCGCATAGAGCGGGATCGCCGGCCCCTCCAGACGGTCGGGCCGGCCCCGGCCGTTCCAGTGCTCGTCGAGGCCATGGATGCCCTCGCACACATTCTTCGGAAATCGCAGCATCCGGGCGATCTCGGCCCCGCGCTGGCAGCGCGTCTGGATGAGATCGTCGGCGATCTCGCCGCCGTTCTGCAGGATGTTGAGAACGGCCTTGAATCGCTCCGTCAAACCGGCCTTCAGACCCGTATGGGAGAAGACGAAGGACAGGACCTTCGGCAGGCTGTCGCTCACCGTCTTGAAGTCGCGCTTGAAGCCGATATCGTCGGACAGATAGAGTTCGCAGATGCGCGCGGCATTGCTCGAGCAGCCGAGATCCTTCAGCATGATCGTGTAGTAGAGCTCCCACAGCTGGAGCTCCGGCAGGCCCAACTGCCGCCCGATGTGGATCCCGATCCAGGTCGAGCGGACGCAGTGGCCGATCGGCTGGCCCTCGGTGATGTCGAGCGCATGGCTGAGCGCGCCGAGCAGTTCGGCCAGCCGCATCTGGCCCGTGTCCTCAACCCGGTGGTGCGCATCGACGAGTGCCAGCGCCATGGCCGCGATCCCCTGTTTTCCCCGGGGGCATGATAGCGCAGTGGATCCTTACGAAGGCAGGCCAGCGGCACGGTTTTGTATGGCAAGATGAACGAAGCGTTCCGGGTTCAACCCTCCGCCCATCGCGTCTGGCGCAGCGCTTCGCCGGCCGCCATGCCGACCGCGACAGCAAGGTTGAGCGATCGCGCGCCGGTCTCCATCGGGATCGTCACGCGAAGGTCGGCGCGGTCATGGATCTCGGCGGGGACCCCGGCGCTTTCGCGCCCGAACAGCAGCACGTCGTCCGCCTCAAACGTCGTCCTCGTATAGGGACGGTCGCCGGCGGTGGTGAAGAGGACGAGCCGACGTGCCCCGGATCGGCGCCAGTCCTCGAAATGGCCGAAGGTCAGGTGGCGCGTCAGCCGCGCCATGGCGAGATAGTCCATCCCCGCCCGCTTCAGCGCCCGGTCGGACAGATCGAACCCGGCCGGCTCGATCATCGCGACGTCGAGGCCGAGACAGGCGCCGAGCCGGAGGATCGTCCCGGTGTTGCCGGCAATGTCGGGCTGGTAGAGGGCGAGCGTCGGAGCCATGGCCGCCTCATGGCGCAAGCCCGCCTCGTGGGCAAGCCTGCCGCCCGAGCAAGGCATGCTCCGGCGACGCCCGGGGCATCGGACCGCGGCAAACGACCACCGCCGTGATTTTCGGGCAAGGCGGGCCTATAT
Organism: Aureimonas sp. Leaf454; assembly: GCF_001424685.1. Taxonomy (GTDB): domain Bacteria; phylum Pseudomonadota; class Alphaproteobacteria; order Rhizobiales; family Rhizobiaceae; genus Plantimonas. The sequence goes on along the minus strand of NZ_LMQT01000022.1, from coordinate 82,404 downwards.
GGCGAAAGACGGCTGTCCCAGGCAGCCGGTCCTCCTCGCCCGACCGATCGACCGGCTTCGAAAGTCCCCCATGTTCGCCTTCTTCGAGAGGCTCGTCGATCCCTTTCCGGGCGATCGGCCCGCGAGCCCGCCTTCCGGCCTTTGGCGCTTCATCTGGCATTATGCCCGGCCGGTCTGGCCGCTGCTCCTGTGCTACGCGGTCCTGACCTCGCTGGTCTCGTTGGTGGAGGTCTCGCTCTTCGGCTTTCTCGGGCAGATCGTCGACTGGCTGTCGGCGGCCGATCGCGCGACCTTCCTCGCCACCGAAGGCTGGAAACTCTTTGGGATGGCGGTCGTCATCGTCCTCGTCCTGCCGAGCCTCGTCTTCGTGGAGTCGCTCTTCGGCTTCCAGGCACTCTTCGGCAATTTTCCCATGCGCTTCCGCTGGAGCGTGCATTCCTGGCTGCTCGACCAGTCGCTCGGCTTCTTCCAGGACGAGTTCGCCGGTCGGATCTCCACCAAGCTGATGCAGACGGCGCTGGCGCTGCGCGAGACGATCGTGAAGTCCATCGACGTCCTCCTTTACGTCGCGGTCTACTTCACCGGCATCGTCCTTCTCATCGCCGGTTCCGACTGGCGGCTCACGCTGCCCTTCCTCGGATGGCTCGTCGCCTACGTCTTTCTCCTGCGCTTCTTCATTCCGCGCCTGATGGCGGTCGCCGAGCGTCAGTCGGATGCGCGCGCGGAAATGACCGGGCGCATCGTCGACGCCTACGCCAATATCGGGACGGTCAAGCTCTTCGCGCACACGCACCGCGAAGCCGCCCATGCGCGGCATTCGATGCAGAGCTTCCTGACGCCCGTCTACGGGCAGGCCCGTTTGATCAGCGCCTTCTTCACCAGCCTCTATGCTCTGAACTCGCTGCTCCTGCTCGGCGTCGGCGGAACGGGCATCGCCCTCTGGCTCACCGATGCGGTGTCGATCGGCGCGATCGCGGTCGGCATCGGCCTCGTCCTGCGCCTCACCGGCATGTCGCAATGGATCATGTGGGAGGTCTCGGCCCTCTTCGAGAACATCGGTACGATCCGCGACGGCATGGCGACCTTCACGCGGCCGATCCTTCTGACCGATGCGCCGGACGCCAAAGACCTCGCCGTGCCCCACGGGGAGGTCCGATTCGAGTCCGTGTCCTTCTCCTACGGGACATCCGTCGCCCACCGCCCGGCCGGACCGGTCATTCCCGGCCTTTCGCTGACGATCCGGCCGGGCGAGAAGATCGGGCTCGTCGGACGCTCGGGCGCCGGCAAGTCGACGCTCTTCAACCTCCTCCTGCGCTTCTACGACGTCGAGAGCGGGCGGATCCTCATCGACGGGCAGGACATTTCCAAGGTGACGCAGGCCTCGCTGCGGGCCGCCATCGGCATGGTGACGCAGGACACCTCCCTGCTTCATCGAACCATCGCCGAGAACATTCTCTACGGCCGCCCCGATGCCGACACGGCATCGCTCGCCCGCGCGGTCGAGCGGGCCGAAGCCGCCGGCTTCATCGCCGGGCTCGTCGACTCCCAGGGCCGGACCGGTCTCGACGCCGAGGTCGGCGAACGCGGCGTGAAGCTTTCCGGCGGACAGCGTCAGCGGATCGCCATCGCGCGCGTGATGCTGAAGGATGCGCCCATCCTTCTCCTCGACGAGGCGACCTCGGCGCTGGATTCCGAGGTCGAGGCCGTCATCGCCGAGAATCTCTACCGCCTCATGGAGGGCAAGACCGTCATCGCCATCGCGCACCGCCTCTCGACCATCGCCGCCCTCGATCGCCTCGTCGTGCTCGACGCCGGCCGCATCGTCGAAGAGGGCCGTCATGCCGATCTCGTCGCGGCCGGCGGCCTCTACGCGCAGCTCTGGCAGCGGCAGGCCGGCGGGTTCCTCGGAGGCGACGACGCCGAAGTCCGGACGAAGAAGGCCGTGGAATGATCGAGCGCTTTCTCCGGCGCTTCGAGCGCATCCTCGATCCCTTCGACGAGACGATGACCGACGACGCACGCGAACGCGAGCGGCTGACGGGTCATCTTTCGCCGCTGCCCGCCACCGCCAACGGTTTCATCTGGCACTTCGCGAAGCAGGCGAGGGGACCGCTTCTCGTCCTTCTCGTCGCCGGCGGCCTGTCCGGCGGCGTCGATGCACTTCTTTTCTCCGGCGTCGGCTGGATCGTCGACGCCTTGGAGCGCGGCTCGCCCGAGACCCTATTCGCCGAGCACGGCGGCATGCTGATCGCGCTCGCGCTCTTCACCCTCGTCGGCCGCGCCCTGGTCCTTGTGGCGGCGTCGGTCGTCGAGGAGCAGATCGTCTCGCCGAGCCTCTACAACCGCATTCGCTGGCAGGCCTATCGTCGCCTGATGGACCAGTCCTACACCTTCTTCCAGAACGACTTCGCCGGTCGCCTCGCCCAGAAGGTCCAGCAGATCGGGCAGGCCACCGGCGATTTCCTGGTCACCACGCTCCAGACCCTCTGGGGCTTCGTGACCTTCGTCCTCCTCGCCGTCACGATCCTCGGCGCGATCGACTGGCGCATGGCCGCGGTGCTCGCGGTCTGGTCGCTCGGCTATGCCTGGATCGTGTATGCGCTCCTGCCGCGGATCCGCGAACGGGGACGCGAACGGGCAGCCGCCAATTCGATCTGGACCGGCCGCGTCGTCGACAGCTTCACCAACATCCTCTCCGTCAAGCTCTTCGATGCGACGCGGGCCGAGGATGCCTTCGTCAAGGACGGGTTCCGATCCTATGTCGAGGCCGTGTGGCGGCTCGGGCGAGCCCTGACGAGCGTCCGCAGCGCCGTTGCCATCCTCAACGGCTTCATGATCACCGCCGTCGGCGCCGTCGCGATCCTCGGCTGGCAGGCCGGCACGACGACCGCCGGCGGCGTCGCGACCGCGCTCGGGCTCGTTCTGCGCCTGAACCAGATGAGCGGCTGGATGATGTTCAACATCAACGGTCTCGTCCGGAACTACGGGACGATCCAGGATGCGGTGGCGACGATCGCCGTGCCGCCGACCCTTGTCGACCGGTTGGACGCCGTGCGCCTCGAAGCGCCCCGCGGCGAAGTGCGGTTCGAGAACGTGACCTTTCACTACGGCAAGGGCGGCGGCGTGATCGACGAGATGTCGCTGACCATCCGGCCGGGCGAGAAGATCGGCCTTGTCGGTCGGTCCGGGGCCGGCAAGACGACGCTCGTCAACTTGCTCCTGCGCCTCTACGAGGTGGAGGGCGGGCGCATCCTCGTCGATGGCCAGGACGTCTCGCGCGTGACGCAGGCCTCGCTGCGCGCGGCGATCGGCGTCGTGACGCAGGACACCTCGCTTCTTCACCGCTCCATCCGCGAGAACATCGCCTATGGGCGCGAGGATGCCGACGAAGCGGCCATCGAGCTCGCCGCCGCCCGCGCCAACGCCACCGCCTTCATTCCGACCCTGCGCGATCCGAAGGGCCGCAGCGGCTTCGACGCGCATGTCGGCGAGCGCGGCATCAAGCTGTCCGGAGGTCAGCGCCAGCGAATCGCCATCGCCCGCGTCCTTCTGAAGGACGCCCCCATCCTCGTTCTCGACGAGGCCACCTCTGCGCTCGACTCCGAGGTCGAGGCCGCGATCCAGGAAAATCTGCAGGTCATGATGCGGGGCAAGACGGTCATCGCCATCGCGCATCGCCTTTCCACCATCGCCGCGCTCGACCGGCTGATCGTCCTCGACGGCGGGCGGATCGTCGAGGAAGGGCGGCATGCCGACCTCGTGTGGCGCGGCGGACTCTATGCCGAACTCTGGGCGCGCCAGTCCGGCGGCTTCATCGATGCGCAGGCGGCCGAATAGGGCCCGCAGACCGGGCGGGCGGGCTGGGGCTGGCGCGAAGCTTGCGGCGAATCGGCATCGGAGACGGCCGAACGCGGCCAGACCTCGACCGGAGGGTGCCAAGCGTCTGGACAAGCTCGAAATCGCCGCCTAGAACGCCTCCAAAACGTGGCAAGATCGTGGGCGGCGTGGCAACATGCGTCGTCAGCGCCCTTGTCGCGATCCGAAGTTTCCGCGAAAAGCGGATCGGAGACCATGAAGTCCCTGGAAGGAGCTCGAGATTTGAGCGTCAACGACACCGCCGAACCGACCCGCCGGGATTTCCTCTACATCGCGACCGCCGCCGCCGGCGCGGTAGGGGCGGCTTCGCTCGCCTGGCCGTTCATCGACCAGATGAACCCCGATGCCGGAACGCTCGCCCTCGCCGAGATCGAGGTCGACGTGAGCCAGGTCGCCGAAGGCCAGTCGATCACCGCCAAGTGGCGTGGCAAGCCGGTCTTCATCCGCCAGCGCACCGCCGAGGAGATCGCCTCCGCGAAGGCCGTTCCTCTGTCCGACCTCAAGGACCCCGTCGCCCGCAACGCCAACCTTCCCGACGCCGCCGAGGCGACGGATGCCAATCGCACGGCGAACGGCAAGGAAGCCTGGCTCGTGATGGTCGGCGTCTGCACGCATCTCGGCTGCATCCCGCTCGGCCAGCAGGGCGATTTCGGCGGCTGGTTCTGCCCCTGCCACGGCTCACACTACGACACGGCCGGACGCATCCGGCAGGGACCCGCGCCGCAGAACATGGCGGTGCCGGCCTTCACGTTCATTTCCGACACGACCGTGCGCATCGGCTGAGGTAGGAGCTAAGGATTATCCATGAGCGGTCACTCGTCCTACGTCCCCACCTCCGGCGTCATGCGCTGGATCGACGCGCGCCTTCCCCTGCCGCGTCTCGTCTATGACAGCTTCGTCGCCTATCCGGTGCCGCGCAATCTGAACTATGCCTATACGTTCGGCGGCATCCTCGCGATCTTCCTGGTCTCGCAGATCCTGACCGGCGTCGTGCTCGCCATGCACTACGCCGCCACCTCCGCCGGCGCCTTCCAGTCCGTCGAGCGCATCATGCGCGACGTGAACTGGGGCTGGCTCCTGCGCTACATGCATGCCAACGGCGCGTCCTTCTTCTTCATCGCCGTCTACTGCCACATCTTCCGCGGCCTCTACTACGGCTCCTACAAGCAGCCGCGTGAGGTTCTCTGGATCCTCGGCGTGATCATTTTCCTCCTCATGATGGCGACCGCCTTCATGGGCTATGTCCTGCCTTGGGGCCAGATGTCCTTCTGGGGCGCGACCGTCATCACCGGCTTCTTCACGGCCTTCCCCGTGATCGGCGATCCGATCCAGCAGTTGCTCCTCGGCGGTTTCGCGGTCGACAACGCCACGCTCAACCGCTTCTTCTCGCTGCACTACCTCCTGCCCTTCATGATCGCGGGCGTCGTCGTCCTGCACGTCTGGGCGCTGCACGTGACGGGCCAGACCAATCCGACGGGTGTCGAGGTCAAGACCTCGAAGGACACGGTTCCCTTCACCCCGCATGCGACGGTGAAGGACGCGTTCGCGATGGTCGTGTTCCTCGCGATCTTCGCCTACTTCCTGTTCTACATCCCCAACTACATGGGCCATCCCGACAACTACATCCCGGCGAATTCGCTGAAGACGCCCGCGCACATCGTGCCGGAATGGTACTTTCTGCCCTTCTACGCCATGCTGCGCGCCATCACCTTCGACGTCGGCCCGATCGATTCCAAGCTCGGCGGCGTGCTCGTGATGTTCGGCTCGATCATCGTCCTCTTCTTCGTGCCTTGGCTGGACACGAGCCGGGTGCGTTCGACCTCCTATCGCCCGATCTACAAGATCTTCTTCTGGATCTTCGCCGCCAACGCCGTGATCCTCGGCTGGCTCGGCTCGCGTCCCGCGGAGGGCATCTACCCGACGCTCGCGCTGATCGGCACCATCTACTACTTCGCGCACTTCCTGATCGTCCTTCCGCTGCTCGGCCTCATTGAGACGCCGAAGAAGCTGCCGGCCTCGATCACCGAGGCGGTGCTCGGCAAGCACAAGGGCGGGTCGGGCGTTCCGGCCGGCGCCGCGGCTTCGCCGGACGTCAAGGGCTGAACGGTTGCGGTCGGGATCCATCACCATGAACAGACTTCTCGCAACCGTTCTCGCGGCCGGCGTCTTCTTCAGCCCCATGGCCTTCGCCCAGGAAGCGGTCGCCCCCGCGACTCCGCCGGAGACGCCGACGGGCGCGGCACCGGCGGCAGCGCCTGCCCCGGCCGCCGACAGCGCGCCGGCGGCCGCTCCCGCCGCCGAAGCCGGACAGCGCTCTGCCGGTGGCGGCGTGCCCCCGTCGGAGCATTCCGAAGAGCATGGCGCGACCCAGCATTATCCGCTGAAGCATCCAGCCCAGCTCGACTGGAGCTTTGCCGGTCCCTTCGGTCACTGGGATGTCGGACAGCTCCAGCGCGGCCTCAAGGTCTACAAGGAGGTCTGCGCGGCCTGCCACTCCATGGATCTCGTCGCCTTCCGCAATCTCGAAGCGCTGGGCTACGACGAAAATCAGGTCAAGGCCTTGGCCGCCGAGTACACGGTTCAGGATCGCGCCCCGAACGCCGACGGCGAGATGTTCGATCGCCCGGCGATCCCGTCGGATTATTTCCCGTCGCCCTATCCGAACGCGGAGGCCGCTGCCGCCGCCAACAACGGCGCCGTGCCGCCCGACTTCTCGTTGATCGCCAAGGCGCGTCAGGTGGAGCGCGGCTTCCCGACCTTCGTCTTCGACATCTTCACGCAATATGCCGAAGGCGGTCCCGACTACATCCACGGCCTCATCACGGGCTACAATCAGGAGCCGCCGGCGGGCGTCGTGGTGCAGCCCGGCACCTACTACAATCCCTACTTCATCTCCGGCCCGGCGCTGGCCATGCCGCCGCCGATCTCCGACGATCAGGTCACCTATGACGACGGCTCGCCGCAGACGGTCGACCAGTATTCCCGCGACGTTTCGGCTTTCCTGATGTGGGCGGCCGAGCCGCATCTGGCCGAGCGCAAGGCGACCGGTCTCGTCGCGGTCGTGTTCCTCGTCATCTTCGCGGTCCTGCTGTTCCTGACCAAGCGCAAGGTCTGGGCGAACACCCCGCACTGAGGTGCCGGATCGATCGCTTCGAAACGAAGAAGGGCCCCGACTGGGGCCCTTCTTCGTTTTGGCGTTGCGTCTCGTCGCCCGTTCGGCCCGGCAGTCCTCAATCCGTCCCCATGAAGGCGGCAGCCTTCATCGAGAAGACTGGAGCACCGTCCTGGTTGGCGCCGGTCGCCAGAAATTCCAGGACGCCCCAGCCTTGGCGCGTCGCGGAGATGCGCTTGGCCGTGACCGTCTGCGAGAAGGTGACGGTGTCGCCGTCGAAGACCGGACGTAGCCAGCGCAGCTCGTTCACGCCGGGCGACGGCCCGAGCCTCGGCGCCGTACCCCCATCCTCCACGAAGCGCGCGACGGCCGCTGCCGTCGCATCGACATTCAGCCGCATGAACACGGCCGCCGTATGCCAGCCGGACGCACAGAGACCGCCGAGCACCGAAGCCTTGGCGGCCTCGGCATCGAGGTGAAAGCGTTGAGGGTCGAACTGTCGGGCGAAACGCCGGATGTCGTCGGCTTCGAACCGATGCGAGCCCAGATGCATGGCCTCGCCGACCTTGATCAAATCCCAGAAGCTCATGCGTCTGATCCCGCGCGCGTCGACAGCATGACGGTGTATTCGCACGCGAGAACCGGCTCGCCGTTCTGGTTGACGAGGTCGTTGCGCAGCTTGGCGATCCCGATCGTCGGACGCTTCTGCGAGACCCGCGCCTCCAGCACCGTCATCGTACCGGACAAGGTATCGCCGGGCCGGACAGGCCGCTTCCACTTGACGAAATCCACACCGGGCGAACCCTGGGACGTGGAATCAAGGATGAACCCGTCGGCCATCATCCGCATCATCATCGAGCACGTGTGCCAGCCGGATGCGGAGAGACCGCCCAGCATCGACGCCGCCGCGGCGTCGTCATCGAGATGAAAGGGCTGGGGATCGAACTCCGCGGCGAAGGCGATCACCTCCTCGCGCGTCACCGCGTAAGGGCCGAGCGGGCGCGTCGCGCCCACCGGAAAGTCCTCGAAAGTCTGCATGCCTATCCCTCCGCCCGACGGGGCCTCGGAGCCAGCATATATCGCGTTTCGAACGGAAGGTGAGGGGAGACCGCGATTGCGCTCCCGCCTCAGCCCGGTCTCAGTTGTTGAACTTGAACATCATGATGTCGCCGTCCTGAACGACGTATTCCTTGCCTTCGTCGCGCGCCTTGCCCGCTTCCTTCGCCGGCACTTCGCCGCCGAGTCCGACGAAGTCGTCATAGGCGATGGTCTGGGCGCGGATGAAGCCCTTCTCGAAATCGGTGTGGATCACGCCGGCGGCCTTCGGCGCCTTCCAGCCCTTGTCGATCGTCCAGGCGCGCGTTTCCTTCGGGCCGACCGTGAAGTAGGTGATGAGGCTGAGAAGTTCGTAGCCGGCACGGATGAGCCGGTCGAGGCCCGGTTCCGTCAGTCCGATCGCCTCCATGTAGTCCGGCACGTCCGCTTCCGGAAGCTGAGCGATCTCGGCCTCGATCGCCGCCGAGATGATCACCGACGACGCACCCTGGGCCTTCGCCATCGCGGCCACGGCCTCGGTGTGCGCATTGCCGGTCGCCGCATCCGCTTCCGCGACGTTGCAGACGTAGAGGACCGGCTTCGACGTCAGGAGATTGAGGTTGCGCAGATGCTGCAGATCGTCCGCGTCGAGCTTGTCGAGCAGGACACGCGCGGGCTCGCCGGCCTGAAGCTTCTCCAGGACCTTCTCCATGACCGGTAGAACCGCCAGCGATTCCTTGTCCTTGGTCGAGGCCCGCTTGCGGATGCCGGTGATGCGCCGCTCGATGCTTTCGAGATCGGACAGCATCAGCTCGGTTTCGACCGTCTCCGCGTCCGCCGTCGGATCGATCTTGCCCTCGACATGGGTGATGTCGTCGTCCTCGAAGCAGCGCAGCACGTGCACCACGGCGTCGACCTCGCGGATGTTGGCGAGGAACTGGTTGCCGAGCCCTTCGCCCTTCGAGGCGCCGCGCACGAGGCCGGCGATGTCGACGAAGGTGATGCGCGTCGGTACGATCTGCGCCGACTTGCCGATCTTGGCGATCACGCCGAGGCGCGGATCGGGCACCGCGACATCGCCGGTGTTCGGCTCGATCGTGCAAAACGGATAGTTCGCGGCCTGCGCCGCGGCGGTCTTGGTGAGGGCGTTGAAGAGCGTGGACTTGCCGACATTGGGCAGCCCGACGATGCCGCATCTGAAACCCATGGTTTCCGTTCCTTCGAATGGAGGATCCGCGCTGGAGCCGCGGATGAAGATCGTTGGTCGCTGTTTGGTCTGCCGGGCCGTCGCGGTCAATGCTGGAAGGCGCGGGCACCGTCGGCGCCAGCCATCGGGATGCACGCTGCCCGGCCTCCGGTCAGTCCTTGCCGAACAGCCGTTTCAGCATGTCGGCCATAGCGCCGCTCGGTTCGGCCTTGGGCGGATCGCTGCGCGCCTGCCGGATGTGGCTGCGGCCTTTCGCGGGCGCCTTCGCGACGGTGGTCTTGGCGGACATCGGTGCGGACGATCCCTTGGCCGAGGTCGGCTCGGTCGAACCGGTCGCCATGGCGATGCGGTTCATGAATTGCGCATCCTCGCCGGCGCTAAGCAGTTCGACCTGCCGTGCCACGGCCTCGATCAGCGGATCCAGCCACTCGCGATCGACCTTGTGGAAGTCCGACAGGACATGGCCGTTCACCCGCTCCTTGGAGCCGGGATGGCCGATCCCCAGACGCACGCGCCGATAGTCCTTGCCGATATGGGCGTCGATCGATCGAAGGCCGTTGTGACCGCCATTGCCCCCGCCGGTCTTCACGCGAACCTTGCCCGCGGCAAGGTCGAGCTCGTCGTGGATGACGACGACCTGGCCCGGCTCGATCTTGTAGAAGCGGACGGCGTCCCCGACCGAGGCGCCGGACTCGTTCATGAAGGTGAGCGGCTTCAGGAGGAGGACCTTGTCGGTCCCGATCTGACCTTCGGATATCTCCCCCTTGAACTTCTTCGTCCAGGGGGAGAAGCCGGCCCGGCGCTGGATCTCGTCCACCGCCATGAAGCCGATATTGTGCCGGTGTCCGGCATAGGAGGGGCCGGGATTGCCGAGACCCACGATGAGCAGCATGGCGCCCGGCCTCTCCTGTCGTTCGATTTACTTCTCGTCCGAAGCGGCGTCGTCTTCCGGACCCTGGCCGGTGACTTCCGTCTCGGGCGTTTCCGCCTCGACCTCGTCGACCTCTTCGGCCATCGGAGGAACGATCGTCGCGATCACGACGTCGCCTTCGCCGACGAGCGTGACGCCCTTGGGAAGCTTCAGCTCGGACGCATGGATCGCCGCGCCGATCTCGAGACCCGTGAGGTCGATCGTGAAGGCCTCCGGGATGCTTTCGGCCGGGCACTCGACCTCGACCGTGTGATGCGCGACGTTGAGGACGCCGTCGTTCGCCTTGATGCCGGGCGCCGCGTCTTCGTTCTCGAAGTGGACGGGAATGGCGACATGGACGACCGTGCGCTCGGAGACGCGCAGGAAGTCGACATGGATCAGGAAGTCCTTCACCGGGTCGAGCTGGTAGTCCTTGGGAAGGACCTTGATCTGCTTGCCGTTCAGTTCGATCGTCGCGATCGTGGTCTTGAAGCCGCCGGCATGGAGCTTCAGGAACGTCTCCTTGTAGGGGACGGCGATCGGGAGGGGTTCCTGCTTGTCGCCGTAGATGACGGCGGGCACCATTCCGTTGCGGCGAAGATGTCTGGCGGCCCCCTTGCCGACCTTCTCGCGCGCCTCGGCCTTGACCGTGTAGGTCTCGCTCATGGCTCTATCCTTCGTTTCGTTCAGAGGATGCCGAACCGGTATCCCGCTGGGGACCGGAACGACGAAAAGCGGACCCGCGGGACCGCTCAACTCCGCGCTGCCTCCAAGGGTGTCCGCGCGGACGTGAGCGCCATAGCGGAGACGGACCGGAAAATCAACCAAACCATGGACGGCGCCTCGGCCGCGCAAAGCCGGTTCGTCGATGGTCCTGCGTCTTTGCGTCATCGAGATGTCCTTTGCCCGCCGTCGGCAAGACGGCTACCCTCTCGCTGAGAGCCGGGCATGAGCCGACAGCGACCGCTGCCGACCGGCCTCCCGGGAGATCCGCCAATGCGCATGACATTCGATCCGTCCTTCCGCGCCGGTGTTCTCGCCGCCTTCGTTTCTCTCGCGTCCTTTCTCGTCCCGGCTGCCCCCGCCAAGGCCGCCGGCGACGACAGCGGGTCGACCAAAACCTGCGCGAAGGGCCAGGTCTACGACGGCAAGACCAAGACATGCGTGAAGCGGACGAGCGCCGTGTCGGACTCCGAGCTCACGCCCTACGCCTATGCGCTTGCCAAGGCTGGCCGCTACGCCGAAGCGATCGACGTCCTCGACACGCTCGCGGAGCCGGACACGGCGCAGGCCCTGAACTATCGTGGCTACGCAACCCGCAAGCTCGGGCGCATCGACGAGGGCATCGCCTACTACCTGAAGTCCGTGTCGCTCGATCCGACATATGTGAAGGTTCGCGAATATCTCGGCGAAGCCTATGCGCTCAAGGGCGAGACCGATCTGGCGCTGGCGCAGCTCGACCGGATCGAGGTCCTCTGCGGCAGCCGGACCTGTGCCGAATACCGCTCCCTTGCCTCGGCCATCGAGGAACCCGGCTCCTGGTGAGCCTTCGCATACATCCTGGGATCGGAAGCGGCCGGCTCGTCAGAGCCAGCCGGACCGCTTGAAGCGCCAGAAGAGCGTGCCGGCGATCCCGAAGATCAGCCCGAGCGCCATGGGATAGCCGAAGGTCCAGCGGAGTTCGGGCATGTGCTCGAAGTTCATTCCGTAGATGCCGGCGATGGCGGTCGGCACGGCCAGGATCGCGGCCCAGGCGGCGAGCCGACGGGTGATCTCGCCCTGCCGCTGCTGTTCGAGGAGGCTGGAGGCCTCCAGCACGAAGGACAGGATCTCCCGAAGCCCGTCGAGACGGCGTGCGACACGGTCGACCTGGGCGACGAGATCGCGGAAATAGGGCCGGATCTCCGGGTCGACGGCTCCGATCTCGAGATGGCCGAGCCGGTTGGCGACCTCCTCCATCGGTCCGATGATGCGCCCGAAGCGCACGAGCTCGCGACGCAGGTCGAAGATCCGGCCGATCTCGGCCCGGCTGAGGAAGGCGTCGAGCGCCCGGCGCTCCATGCCGAGCACGTCCTCCTCCAGGGCATCCAGCGTTTCGAGATAGCCGTCGACGATGAAGTCGAGCACGCCGTAGAGGACGCTGTCGACGCCGTGCTTCAGGAAGGCCGGCGTCGCCTCGAGCTCCTGCCGAAGCGAGGTGTGGCCCCGCACCGTGTTCGATCGCAGGGTGATGACATGCCGGTCGCCGACGAAGATCGAGGTCTGCCCGTAGACGATCGCGCCGTCGTTCAGCTGCACGGTTCGCGCCAGGACGAAGATCTCGTCGTCCAGGATCTCGATCCGGGGCAGGGCGCGCGGCTTCTGCGCATTGGCCAAGGCGAGCGGATGAAGGTCGAAGCAGCAGCGCAACGCCTCCAGTTCCTGTTCGGTCGGCTCAACGAGCCCCAGCCACAGGAATTCGCCCTCGCCCATGACCGGGCACTGCAGGCCGTCGAAGACGACCTCGCGCACCCGCCGTCCTGCGGCGTAGACATAGGCCGCGACGACGCTCAAGCCGGGGTCAGTCGAAGAGGCTGGAGACGGACTGCTCGGTCGTGGTGCGCGCGATCGCCTCGCCGAGAAGGTTCGCGGTCGTCACCACCCGGATGTTCGGGGCGTCGAGGACGGCCTTGGTCGGCTGGATCGAATCGGTGATGACCAGCTCTTCCAGCATCGATGCGGAGATGCGCGCGACGGCGCCGCCCGACAGGACGCCGTGCGTGATGTAGGCCTTCACGCTCTTGGCCCCGATCTTCAGGAGCGCCTCGGCCGCGTTGCAGAGCGTGCCGCCGGAATCGATGATGTCGTCGATGAGGATGCAATTGCGCCCCTCGACCTCGCCGATCACGTTCATGACCTCCGATTCGCCTGGGCGCTCGCGCCGCTTGTCGACGATGGCGAGCTGCGCCTCGATCCGCTTGGCGAGCGCGCGGGCGCGCACCACGCCGCCGACGTCGGGCGAGACGACGACGGTGTTGGAGAGGTCCTGATGCTCCTTGATGTCACGGGCCATCAGCGGGATCGCGAAGAGATTGTCGGTCGGGATGTCGAAGAATCCCTGGATCTGACCGGCATGGAGATCGAGCGTCATGACGCGGTCGGCGCCCGAGCGCGTGATGAGATTGGCGACGAGCTTGGCCGAGATCGGCGTGCGCCCGCCGGCCTTCCGGTCCTGCCGCGCATAGCCGAAATAGGGGAGAACCGCCGTGATGCGCTTGGCCGAGGCGCGTCGCAGCGCATCGGTCATGATCAGGAGCTCCATCAGATGGTCGTTCGCCGGATAGGAGGTCGACTGGATGATGAAGCAATCCTCGCCGCGGACGTTCTCCTGGATCTCGACGAAGATTTCCTGGTCGGCGAAGCGCCGGACGGTCGCCAGGCCGAGCGGCCGTTCCAGGTATTTGGCGATCGCTTCTGCGAGCTGGCGATTGGAGTTGCCGACAAACAGTTTCATCGCGTCTCGCTCGTCCGGTTCGTCGACATGATGTCGCGCGCCTCGAAGGGGTCGAAGGTCACAGGATGGTTCACGACGCCGAGGTCCGGAGATCGAGCTGCCACAACGAGCCTCGTCGTCTGCCGCATTGGGCGGCGTGATGCGGGCTCTTAGCAACTACCCCCGGAGAGTCAAACGCTAGAGCCTGAACTTTTGCTGCAATGCGTCGAAACGGTGAACGGAGAGACGCGCGGCGGCCGATCATCAGGCCGGCGCGCCGGCCTTCGCGATCTCGCCGATCGTGCGCCGGGCGATGGCGGACAGGGCCGCTGCGGAAACGCCCGACCAGGGGTCGTCGGCCGCGCCGACGCCGCCGGCGCGCTCCTGGCCCTGGATTCGACTGATGCGGTTGCCGCTGAGATCGACGACGTCCCAGACGTAGATCACGAGCGTGTCGCGGCCTTCGCCGATGGCGCTGAGATAGCCCTTCAACCGCACCGGCGTCGCAGGCCCGTCGGACGGCGCGATCGCGACATTCGCGCGCTGCGCCTCCGCCGCCAAAGCCGCCGACAGCGTCTCCACGGTGGAGGCGGGCGCGCCGACGACGGGCAGGAACTGGATCGGGCCGATCGTCGCGTTCGAGGCAGATGCCGAAGCGACGGACGCGGTCACGATCGGCTCGGCGGCGCTCCCGCCACCGCCGCCCATCGGCGCGAGCCGCCCGCCGCCGCCGATATCGGCGGAGGGTGAAATGCCGGCCGTCGGATCGACGCTGGTGCAGCCGGCGAGAAGGATGGCGACGAGGCCGGCTGTCAGACAAGGGCCGAGGGCCGCGATCGATCTCATCGCCATCTCCTTCACCGGGGCGCCGCGATGAACCCACATGCACGTCGCGATATACCTTCATCGCGGGAAAGGCTGGACGAAGTCTTAACCAAGGCGCGGCGCCGGCCCATCCTCCATCGCGATCGCGGGGCCGGCACGACGTCTCCCAAGGTCGTCCCCGCCTCAACCGGGTTCAGGAGACGATCGTCAGCTCGATCGGAAGCCGGGACAGCGGCTCGGGCGCGCCGTCGGTCGTCAGATAGGTGCGTCCGAGCGTCATGGCCGTGTTCGTGTCGGAATCCATGATGATCATGTGCGCGAACAGCGTCATGTTCGGCAGGATCGGATCGGCATTGCCGGAAACGAACATCTGCGGATCCATCCAGGAGGGCGCGTATCGCGCCCCGAGAGAATAGCCGCAGGCCGAGAGCCGGTGGCGCACCAGTTCATGCGCCTCCATCACGCCGGCATGGGCGTCGAACACCTCGCCGAAGCTGTGGCCGGGCCGCATGACCTCCTCGACGGCCGCCAGCGCCTCGCGGGCGGCCTCGAAGAGCTCGAGATGGCGCGCGGTCGGCGCACCGATGACGACGGTTCGCATCAGGGCCGCGTGGTACTGGGCCTTCACGCCGGCCCATTCCAGCGTCAGCTGGTCGTCGGCCGAGAGCTTGCGACGACCCGCCTTGTAGCGACAGAGGAGGGCTTCCTCGCCCGAACCGATGATGAAGGGATTGGCCGGATAGTCGCCGCCGCCCCTCAGGATCGTGCCCTGCAGGGCGTGGAGGATGTCCGCCTCGTCGGCACCGGCCCGCGTCACGGCGAGCGCGGCCTCGAACGCGTCGTCGCCCAGGCGCGCGGCTTCGCGCACATAGGCGATCTCCGCCGGGCTCTTGATGACGCGCAGGCCGGGAATGAGATCGGACGCGTCCTTCAACGAGGCGAAGGACCCGAGCTTGGTCTCCACGAGCCGGCCGTTCGATGCCGTCAGGCCGTGCGTCGCCCATTCCACACCGATCTTCGCGCCGAGGAGGCCCATGTCGTCGAGGAGGTCGCGCAGATCGATCGTCGGGTCGGCGCCGCCCCGGTCGCGCCAGAGCACGATCGAGGAGAGGTTCGAGGTGAGGCGCGCCTGCCGCAGATCGGCGGACCGCGTCATCAGCCGCATCTCGCCGTCCGCCTTCACGACGAGGCATTGGAAGAAGCAGAAGCCGAACGTGTCGTAGCCCGTCAGCCAGTACATGGATTCCTGGGCGAACAGGAGCATGGCGTCGAGCTTGCGCTCCGCCATTTCCGCCAGCAGCCGCGTCTTGCGGTCGTCGAATTCCTCGGGCGAGAAATGCAGCATGGAGAGATCCTATCGCTCGAGTGCGATCGCGGTCAGCTGGCGCCCGTAATCGGGCTCGCTGCGATGGGTCGTTCGGCGGAAGGAGTAGAAGCGGTCCTCCTCGCCATAGGTGCAATGCTCGACGAAGCTGGCGGCAACGCCGCCTCGCCGCAGCCGTGCGAGGATGTAGGCGGGTAGGTCGAACTGCCGCTTGTCGGCGGTGCGGCCCTCGAAGAAGAAGGCTTCGGCCTCGGGATCGGCGGCGATGGCGGCCTGCAGCCGGTCGACCCCGACCTCGTAGGCGTCGCGCGTGATCGTCGGTCCGAGCACGGCGACGATGTCGCCCCGGCGCGCGCCGAGACCTTCCATGGCCGCGATGGTGGATTCCAGAACGCCGCCGACGGCCCCGCCCCATCCCGCATGCGCCGCGCCGACGACGCCGGCCCGCTCGTCGGCGAAGAGGACCGGCCCGCAATCGGCCGTGACGACGCCGATGGGCAGACCGCGCGTCGCGGTCACCACCGCATCGGCCTTCGGCCGTTCACCCGCGAAGGGCCCGCTCACCGCGACGGCGTCCGGCGAGTGGACCTGCCAGGGCGTCACGATCTCAGCGCCGGGCAGGCCGAGATAGGTCGCGGCACGGGCCCGATTGGCCCGCACGGCGGCTGCGTCGTCCTTCGAGCCGACGCCGGCGTTCAGACCGGCGTAGATCCCGCGGGACAGACCGCCTGCGCGGGTGAAGAAGGCGTGGCGAACGCCGTCGGCGCGCGCGAGGTCGGGACTGGTCACCACGTCGCGATCGCGGATCGGCGGGGCTTCGTTCGGGGTCGGATCGGACATGGCGCGGATTCTTGGTGGACGGACGGCGCGAAGTCAACGCGGGGCCGCCGCCGGAAAAGGGGGCACGCCCAATGGCCCGGATGCGACGGCGATGGCTTTGAAGAGCGTGCCCATCTCGCCGGGTCCGGGTCCCGCGAGGCGGCGAACGGCGACGCGGATCGCCTCCTGCTCCGAAGCATCGCGGCCGCTGCCGAGCCGTCCGGCACGCTCCAGAAGCCCGAGGGAGAGGAGGAGGTCGCCTTGCGTCGAAAGCGGCGATACGAGCGCCCCGCCGGCGCGGAACGCTCCTGCCAGCGCGCGAAAATCGACATGGCTCGTGATGTCGGCCTCGCCCGGTCTCTCCAGCGGATCGACGAAGCCATGCGACCGGACCGCTTGCAGCGTATCGCCGAAGCCGCCGTCATGTCCGTAGTCGATGAACAGTCCCGCCCCGCCGAACCTCGCGATCCGGCGACCGATCGCCTCGGCGATGGCCTGCCGAGCCGGCGCGACCTCGATGAGGGTTCCCGCCGGTGCGTCGGGAAGCCGCGCCGCCGCTTCGGGTGGAAGGGGAAGGAGCGCGAAGGCGAGGCCCTCGCCGCCCTCGCCGAGCCCGACGCATCGCTCGGCCCAGCCGCGACCCATCCGCACGAACTGCCGGATGGCGACTGCGTCGAAGAGCTCGTTCGCAAGGAGGACGAGCGGTCCCTCGCCGACCTCGTCGATGCGCCGGGCGGTCCGGACGGGCAGGTCGAAGCGCGACAAGCGGTCGATCTGGAGCCGCGCCAGACGATCGCTCGCCTCGATCAGCGTGATCGTCGCAGCCTTCAGGAAGGCCGGCTCGACCCGGAGGACGACGCGCAGCATGTCGGCCATCATTGTGCCGCGGCCGGGACCCATTTCCGCGAAGACGAAGGGCGAGGGACGGCCGAGCGCATTCCAGGCCGAAAGAGCCCAGGCGCCGAGAAGTTCGCCGTACATCTGGCTGATCTCCGGCGCCGTCGTGAAGTCGCCGCCGCGCCCGAACGGATCGCGAACCGTGTAGTAGCCGGCCTCGGGATCGAACAGCGCGATGTTCCAGTAGCGCTCGATGGTGATCGGTCCATCCTGCCGGACGATCGCCGCGATCCTGTGATGCAGCGCGTTCAGGAGCGCCCCGCCTCGGGCTCGGGCGGTGCATAGGCCGTCTCGCGCGCGGTCGCGATCCCCCAGAGCGCGATGGCGATCATCGGCAGCGACAGGACCATGCCCATGGTCAGCCAGCCGCCGAGGAGATAGCCGATCTGGGCGTCCGGCACGCGCACGAACTCCACCGCGATCCGCGCCAGCGCATAGAGGCCGAGAAAGACCGACCCGACGAAGCGCGGCCGGCGCAGCATCTTGAAGCGATGCGTCAGGAGGCGGAGGATCAGGAAGACGACGATGCCCTCGAGGGCCGCCTCGTAAAGTTGACTCGGATGACGCGGCTCCGGTCCCCCCGTCGGGAAGACCATGGCCCAGGGCACGACCGAGGGCGCGCCCCAGAGCTCGCCGTTGATGAAGTTCGCGATCCGCCCGAAGAAGAGGCCGAAGGGCACGGAGGCCGCGACGACGTCGATGAGGCTCCAGAGCGGCACGCGGTGGCGCCAGGCGAAGAGCGCCATGGCGATGACCACGCCGATCAGCCCGCCATGGAACGACATGCCGCCCTCCCAGATCCGCAGCATGGCGAAGGGATCGACGGTGTAGCGCGCGAAGTCGTAGAACAGGATCGATCCGATCCTCCCGCCGAGGATGATGCCGGCGGTGATGTAGAGGATGAAGTCGTCGATCTGGAGCTTGGTGATCGGCGAGACCCCGTTCGGCCAGATCCGAGAGTTCGAGACGAGGGCGCGTCCGTAGAGCCAGCCGCAGATGATGCCGGCGACGTAGGCGAGGCCGTACCAGCGCAGCTGGATCGGGCCGAGACTGAGGAAGACCGGGTCGATTTCGGGATAGGCGAGCACGCCGAAGAGGGTCGCAGTGAGCATCGGCAGGGGTCCTCGGAAGTCTCCTCGCGCCGGGATGACGACGTCTCAGCCCGACAGCCCGCACGGCGGCGGACCATGGCCAGACCCTTGGGCGCCCGTCAAGCGCCGCCCCTTTCCCGGCAAAAGCACGACCCGGCGCGAAGGGGCCGACGCCTCGGCGGCATTGCCAAGCGCGGGCGCGGCACCTACGTCCCTCTCCAGCGTCCCTCCCGGAGAAAACGGCGATGAGCAACCGAGCCCCCAACCGCATGCTGGACGAATTCGCCCGGCTGATGACCGATGCCGCCGGAGCCGCGCAAGGGGTCCGCCGCGAAATGGAGACGGTGTTCCGTTCGCAGGGCGAACGACTGATCAACTCCATGGATCTGGTCCAGCGCGAGGAGTTCGAAGCGGTCCGCGACATGGCCGCCAAGGCGCGTCTGGAGAACGAGGCGTTGAAGAAGCGGCTGGCCGATCTGGAGGCCCGGATGAGCGCGTCGCCGTCTGCCTCTGCGTCGTCTTCCGCTTCGTCCGGACCTGCGCCCGAGACCTCCTTCTGACTTATCCACATCCTGTGCACAGGGCGCGAACGGGATTCGCGCCCTTTTTTCATCGTGGAAACGCCTTTTCCAAGAGTCGCTTAGGCGCCGCGAAGCGACAGGGCGCAGACGATGGCTGGACGAGCAAACCCTTATATTTCGTAAACCCCCTTAAGCCGAAGAATCCCTCCCTATAGACTGATTCATAAGGGTGATTCGTTTCGGGCGCTGTCCGTTCGACGATCGACCCCGCCGTTCCGGGCCTCCGGCGGCGATCCATCGGCGAGCGGCTCCGGCGAGCCCGTCGATCAGGCGGCATGGAGACTTGGGTTGACGGCGAATTTCGGCGACATGGAACTGGAGCGGCAGTTCAATCCGGTCGATGTGATCGAACTCGTGGCATCCAGCCACGACTGGTCCTTCGAACGGTCCTGCGATGACGAGATCGCCGTCTCGGTGGCGGGCCTCTGGTCCGACTATTCCGTATCCTTTTCCTGGCTGGAATCCTGCGAGGCGCTGCATCTGGGCTGCGCCTTCGACTTGAAGGTTCCGCCTCTGCGTCAGGTCGAGGTGCTGCGCTTGCTCGCCAAGATCAACGAACAGCTTCTCGTCGGGCATTTCGATCTCTGGCCGAAGGAGAGCGCCATCATGTTCCGGCATGCGCTGCTTCTGTCGGGAGGCGCCGACCCGACGAGCCAGCAGGCGGAGCGGATGCTGGGCATCGCGCTGGAGACCTGCGAGCGGTTCTACCAGGCTTTCCAGTTCGTCGTCTGGGCGAACAAGGACGCGGACGAGGCGCTGGCCTGCATGCTTTTCGAGACGGTCGGCCACGCATGAGCGCCGACGCGATCGGCCGGATCCTCCTGCTCGGGGGCGGCAATATGGGTGGCGCGATGCTGCGGGGCTGGGCAGCGGCCGGGCTGTCCGTCGATCCTGTGCATGTCGTCGATCCCCATTCGGGTCCGGCCCTCGCCGATCTCGTCGAGGCCGGTTCGATCCGTCATTCCACGATCGTCCCGGAGGGTCTCTTCGATATCGTCGTCGTCGCCGTGAAGCCGCAGATGGTGTCGGAGGCCTTGCCGCCCCTGCGGCCGGTTCTGCACGAGGGAACGATCGTCGTCTCCGTCGCCGCGGGCACGACGATCGCCACGCTGGAGGCCCTGCTCGGGCCTCATCCGACCATCCGCGCCATGCCGAACACACCGGCCCTCATCGGACGCGGCATCACCGGCTGCTTTGCCAATGCCGCCGTCGACGCGTCGGGGCGTGCCAAGGCCGATGCGCTCCTGTCGGCCAGCGGTGCCGTCGTCTGGGTGGAGAGCGAAGGCGACATCGACGCGGTGACGGCGGTTTCGGGCAGTGGGCCCGCCTATGTGTTTCATCTCGCCGAGGCCCTCGCCGCGGCCGGGGAGACGCTCGGACTCGCGCCGGAACTCGCCATGACGCTGGCGCGCCACACCGTTGCCGGCGCCGGCGAGCTGATGATCCGCTCCGAGGCGGCACCCGACCAGCTCCGCCGCAACGTGACCTCGCCGAACGGCACCACGCAGGCCGCGCTCGACATCTTGATGGCGAAGGACGGCCTGTCGCCGCTGATGGCGCGCGCGGTCACGGCCGCCCGCGACCGGGCGCGCGACCTCTCGAAGGGCTGATGCCGTGACGACCGAACCTCGCGCTCCGGAGATCGCCTATGGCGACTTCACCAAGATCGATATCCGCGTCGGCACGATCGTCGAGGCTGCCCCGTTTCCCGAAGCGCGCAAGCCGGCGATCCGCCTCGTCATCGATTTCGGTCCCGAGATCGGACGGAAGAAGTCGTCCGCCCAGATCACGCTGCATTACGCGCCGGAGACGCTGGTCGGCCGTCAGGTCGTCGCCGTCGTCAATTTCCCGCCCCGCCAGATCGGCCCGATGCGCTCCGAGGTCCTGACCCTCGGCGTGCCCGACGAGACCGGCGAGGTCGTCCTGCTCGTGCCGTCCAAGGACGTGCCGAACGGCGGCCGGATGTTCTGAGGCCGAGGCGGCGGCCAGCCTGAGCGGAGCTGGACCGTTTTCGATGACGCCCCGAGCTCGCGGGCCGCCGCCATCGCGCGACGCGACATCGATATCCGGAGTTCCGTCATGGGAATGCCTCGACGGCGGACGCTTCGCTCCCTAGGCCGGGATCCGGATCATCGCCCGCAGCCCGCCGAGCGCGGAGTCCGACAACAGAATGTCGCCGCCATGGCTGCGCGCGATGTCGCGGGCGATGGCAAGACCGAGGCCGGTGCCGCCGGCATCGAGATTGCGCGCGGTGTCGAGGCGCATGAACGGCTTGAAGACCTCCTCGCGCTGCTCGGCGGGAATGCCGGGCCCGTCGTCCTCCACCGCGATCGTCAGCCAGCGCCCCTCGTGTCGGCCGATGATCCTCACGCGGTTCGCATGGCGCAGCGCATTGCCGACGAGATTGCCGATCAGGCGGCGGAAGCTGTCGGGCCGCACCATGATGCGGGGATCGCCGGAGACGTCCGTCTCGATCGCCTTGCCCTTCAGCGTTCCTTCCGCCGCAAGCCTCTCGAAGACGCGTTCGAGGTCGAGCTCGGCGACGTCCTCGCCGGCTTCGCCGCGCGCGAAGGAGAGATAGCCCTCCAGCATGCGCTGCATTTCGTCGATGTCCTCGTTCAACTCGCGCTGGTCCTCGCCGTCTCCGAGCAGCGCGAGCTGCAGCCGGAAGCGCGTCAGGACGGTTCGCAGGTCGTGGGAGACGCCGTTCAGCATCTGGGTCCGCTGCTCGATCTGCCGTTCGATCCGATCGCGCATCTGGATGAAGGCGAGCGAGGCCTTGCGAACCTCGGATGCGCCGCGCGGACGAAAGTCCGGGGGCATCGGCTGACCGCGGCCGAAACCTTCCGCGGCGGCGGCGAGGGATTGGATCGGCCGGATCTGGTTGCGCAGGAAGAGCACCGCGATGAGGATCAGGACGAGCGAGGTGCCGACCATCCAGAGCAGGAAGATGTGCGAGTTCGAGGCATAGGCGGAATTGCGCCGGGCGAAGACGCGCAACAGATGCGCTTCGAGTTGGATCCGGATCTCAACGAGGCCGCTGTCGCCCACCGTGTCGATCCAGAAGGGCCGCGCGATCTGGTCGGTGATCTCCTCGGAGAGGATGCTGTCGAGAATGTTGAAGAAGGGTTTGGGCGCCGGCGCGGGGAGGGGTTCGGGCGGCAGGACCGCGATGTTGAGATTGAGCTTGTCGCGCGCGATCCGTGTGATCTCGGCGAAGTCGGGATCCTGCGGATAGGTCTCGATGACGTCGATGATGCCGGAGATGTCGCGCACCACCGCCGTCGAGAGGCGCTGCGTCACGAGCTGCCAGTGGCGCTCCATGAAGACGAAGGCGACGACCGACTGCAGGAGCACCATCGGCGCGATGATGATGATGAGCGAACGGGCATAGAGACCCTTCGGCACCCGGCGCGACAGAAAGCGGGGCACGTGGCGAAGCGGCCCGCGCCAGATGTCGATGCGCGGCAGCCGCCGGCCCGTGGAAGGAAGACGTGCCGCAAGCGACCCGAGGAAGGCCTTCGCCATCTCCAGATCCCGTGGCGCGCGGTCCCGCAGCCGTTCGATCAGAGTCACGAAACGTCCTTCAATCGACATTCAGCCGGTAGCCGATGCCTCGGACGGTCTGCAGCCAGAGGGGATTGGCGGGATCGGCTTCGATCTTGCGGCGAAGACGGTTGATCTGCACATCCACCGTGCGCTCGCCCACCTCCGTCTCCTCGCCGAGCAGGGCCTGGCGCTGGATCGTCTCGCCGGCCTTTTCCGCAAAGAGAGCCATGATCTCCTGTTCGCGTTCGGTCAGCCGGATCAGTTCCGGGCCGCGCTTCAACTCCCGCTTGGAGAGCGAGAAGGTGAACGGGCCGAACCGGACCGTTTCCACCTTGGGAACCGGAGCCGGCACGCCGCGCTTCAGGATGTTGTTGATCCGGAGAAGGAGTTCGCGGGGATCGAAGGGTTTCGTGAGATAATCGTCGGCGCCCGCTTCCAGCCCCTCGATCCGCTCCTCGATCTCCGACTTGGCGGTGAGCATCAGGATCGGCGTGTCGCGCAGGCTCGAGATCGAGCGTACGAGATCGATCCCGTTCTCGCCGGGCATCATGACGTCGACGACGAGGAGATCGAAGTCGAGTCCCACCAGGATCTTGCGCGCCTCGGCCGCGTCGGCGGCCATCGAGACGCGAAACCCGCGCTCCGAGAGAAAGCGCGAGAGGAGGCTGCGGATGCGCCGGTCGTCGTCGACGATCAGAAGATGCGGGGCATCATCGTCGATGAAGGGTCGCGGGGCCGCGTCGCTTCGGCTTTCGGCGGTGCTCATGCCTGTCGTCCTCGCTCCGGTCCGATGCCGTTCCGCTCGAACCAGGCCTTGGTGCTGTCCCGGTCCCCGGACATTTCCAGAAGGAAGGCGGCCACCGGATCGGCATCGTGCGGACCTGCGGTCGCCAGCGCCGCCTCGATGCGCGCGGCCTGCGCGCGGGAGAGTTCAAGCGCGAGATCGCGGCCTTCCTGTGTCGGGAAGAGACGGCGCTGGCGGCGGTCTTCGGCGCCGGGAAGCTGCTCCACGAAGCCGCCGTCCACCAGCTGGCGCAAGACGCGTCCGAGCGATTGCTTGGTGATCTGCAGGAGGTCGAGAAGATCGGCGATGGTCATGCCGGGCGCGCGGTTGACGAAGTGAAGGACCCGGTGATGCGCGCGTCCGAAGCCGAAGCGCTCCAGCACGAGATCGGCATCGGCGGTGAATTCCCGATAGGCGAAAAAGAAGAGCTCGATGATGCGGAAATCGAGTTCGCCGGTCGTCGTCAGGCCCTCGGTCACGATCGAGCGGGGCGTTGCGCGGGGAGCACGGGGGGGCACGACACGATCGTCCAAACACTCATCCATCGAAATAGGTCAGCACTGTTGACGTAATTTGGTGCCATTGTTACATTCAAAGCGCCTCGTTGGAACCGTCAAGAACCGGGTCTGAAGCCCGGCCGGACGAACGGTCCGTTTCCTCCGCGTCCCAGAAGACCTGCTGACCGAGATCGCCGGGTTCTCAGGGTCGTGGAAACGAGGATTAGGCCGGGGCTGGAGAGACCCTGCCGCAAACGGCTGCTTGGGCAAAAGGGAGCGCGCCCTGAGCGGCGCGGTAGGACATGACGTCAGTTCCATTCGATCAGCTCGACGGACAGATTTGGTTCAACGGCGAGTTCGTGCCCTGGCGCGACGCCAAGGTCCACGTGCTGACGCATGGACTTCACTACGCGAGCGCCGTGTTCGAAGGCGAACGGGCCTATGGCGGCGAGATCTTCAAGCTGCGGCAGCACACCGAACGACTGATCGAGTCCGGCCGCCTGCTCGGCTTCACGATCCCTTATACGCCCGACGAGATCGACGACGCCTGCACCGAACTTCTTCGCCGTCAGGGCTTCATGGATGCCTATGTCCGGCCGATCGCCTGGCGCGGCTCGGAGATGATGGGCGTCGCGGCGCAGAAGAACCGCATCAACGTCGCCATCGCGATCTGGCAATGGCCGAGCTACTTCGATCCCGAGCAGCGCATGAAGGGCATCCGCCTCGATCTGGCGGAGTATCGCAGACCCGACCCGATGACGGCGCCGTCCAAGTCGAAGGCGAGCGGCCTCTACATGATCTGCACCATTTCCAAGCATGCGGCCGAAGCCAAGGGCTATGCCGACGCGCTGATGCTCGACTGGCGCGGACAAGTGGCGGAGGCGACCGGCGCCAACGTCTTCTTCGTCAAGGACGGCACGATCCACACGCCGACGCCCGACTGCTTCCTCGACGGCATCACACGGCGCACCGTGATCGAGCTCGCGACGCGCCGCGGATATCCCGTCGAGGTGCGCGCGATTCAGCCGGAGGAGATGGAAGGCTTCACCGAGTGCTTCCTGTGCGGGACGGCCGCCGAGGTGACGCCGGTCTCCGAGGTCGGCCCCTACCGCTTCGCGCCCGGCGAGATCACGCGTCGGCTGGTCGAGGACTATGCCGCCGAGGTCCAGCCCCAGCGCGTGGCCGCGCCATGAGCGAGGGCGCGCCTGGATCGGCGGAGCACGGCGTCGAGGGCCCGCGCCTTGCGGTGCGGATCGTCCCGGTCACGGTTTTTCAGCAGAATTGCTGCTTCCTCTACGACCCCGACGACAAGGTCGGCGTCGTCGTCGATCCCGGCGGCGACGTGCCGAAGATCCTCGCTGCGGCCGACGAGCTTGGCATCGACATCCGCGAGATCTGGCTGACCCACGGCCATCTCGACCATGCCGGCGGCGCCATGGCTCTGAAGGCGAAGCTGGGGGGGATCCCGATCGTCGGTCCCCACAAGGCCGACGCGGAGCTCCTGGCCCATATCGAGAACCAGGCCAAGATGTTCGGCGTCCCCGATCATCTGGAAAACGCCGTACCCGACCGCTGGCTCACCGACGGCGAGACGGTCGGCTTCGGTCGTCATGTCTTCGAGGTCCTGCATTGTCCGGGACATGCGCCCGGGCATGTCGTCTTCTTTCATCGCGCGGCCCGGTTCCTGCATGCGGGCGACGTTCTCTTCGCCGGCTCGATCGGCCGCACGGACCTGCCCGGCGGCGACCACGCGACGCTGATCCGCTCCATCCGCGAGAAGGTGCTGCCGCTCGGCGACGACGTCGCCTTCCTCTGCGGCCACGGTCCCGGCGGAACCCTCGGCCACGAGCGCAGGACCAATCCCTACCTCACGTGAGGGTGGCATCGGTGCGAGCCGCTGGACCTGCGCCGGTGGGCATGGATGACAAGAGCCGCTCGACAAATTTGCGATGTCGAGCGATCCCTCGCGATCCCCCTGACGATCATTCGGCGTTGCAGAAGCGGACCTTGCCGCTCGGTGTGACGTAGGTGCCGAGCTCGGGATCAAAACTGCTGTGGGTTCGGCTGCAATGGGTCAGCCAAGCGGCCGACCAGGGCTGGCGGCCGAGATCCCTCCCGGCGGCAACGCGCTTCGTCTCCGCCGTTCTGCCCTTCATGCGGTAGCCCGGCGCGATCCGGATGATCCTCGCGCCGCCGGTATCGACGACATCGAGGCCGGACGGTCCGATCGGGCGCCGATCGAGCCGTTCGGTCTCGATGTCGATGATCTTCGGGCCGGGATGAAGCGACGGGCCGGACAGGCTCGCGGGGTCTCCATAGGAGGGGAGACCGTAGGCCACGATGCTGGAGCCGCCGCGCCAGTCTCCGACGTCGAAGGTCGTCAGCGTGTCGCCAAGATCATACCGGTCCCCTGCGTCCCGGCGACCATCGTAACGCGGATCGCGTCCGAAGCGATCGATGCGACCGGCATCGCGAAGGCGGATAAAAGAGCCGCCGGCGCGGCGGGTTTCATTGTCGAAGCGATCGCGATCGCGATCCCGATAGCGCTTCGTCGCTCCGGACGTGCGGCCGTCGAAGGAGCGATCGTGCCGTCCTTCGTAGAGATCCGCGTCGAAGCCGATCGTTCCACGGCGATCGTCGATGTAGCGGTGCGTCGAGACAAAGGATCCGCCGCCGACGACCACGTGGTCGAAACTGCCGGAGCCGGTGCGTTCCAGACCATGGTCCCGTCCTCGAACATCGCGGGCGTTGCTGTTCGCCAAGTGTACGTCGCGGGTCGTCGAGCGACCGCCTCGTCCGATGTCGCCGGCATGAACGGGCGAGGATGCGCCCAGCATGATTCCGAACAGGCCTGTGACCGCGACGAGATGTCGAACGAAACGAGACATGGCAACCTCCGGATCTCGGCCCCACGGGGCCTTCGAGGCGGGCGTTGCATATGGCGTGCCATTCGGATTGTGCCGAAATGGAACGGCCGGACAGGATGTGGTTCCCGCGACAGGCCGCTTCCGAGACGCGCGGGGACCGGTGGCTGGTCGATCGACCGTGATGTGCCGGGGTCTCGACGTGCATCAGTCTGGGACCGAACGAGGTGCGCGCCCTGCGTTCGACCTGATCCAAGGAAGACGATCCCTCGGCTTGCGTCCGTGCTTCGGGCCTTCGAGGCGCGCACGCGACGTCAGGGCCGGCGTCGTAAGATGGCGAAGCGAACGCACCCGTTATCGACACTCATGGGACGTGCCGTCGCGTCTCGACCGCCGAGGCTTGCGAAAGACGCGCCATCGGACGCTCCGGTCGCGCAAGAGGCGCTCGAATGCTCGAAGGCACCGCTGCGGTCCTTGCGAAACTGCATTCGAGCCATCGGCACGATGCTGGATTCATTGCCCCGCGACGACCGCATCTGCGCCATGCCGGCGTCTTGTCGAGCCGCGAGACCCGGACTGCCTTCTGCGCCGTCATGCGCCAAGACTGGCAAAGCCGCGGCGATCACGCCACGGCGATGTCGAGCGAACCGGACCACGAGCGATGGATCTCGGGCCTCTCCGCTTGAAAGGCCCATTCAATCTCGAGATCAGTCGGCGGCTTCGAGGTTCACGGCCTTCGGCCCCTTGCCGCGCTTGTCCGGCTCGGTGTCGTAGGAGACCTTCTGGTTCTCCACGAGGCCGGGCAGCCCGGATGCCTGCACGGCCGAGATGTGGACGAAGATGTCCGCTCCGCCATTGTCCGGCTTGATGAAGCCGAAGCCTTTTTCGGTGTTGAAGAATTTGACGGTGCCGGTCTGTGCCATACCTGAACTCCTTATCCCTGGCGGTTCGCGTTGCCGTCTGGCAGTCGCAGGCAAGTCTCGAAGTGCAAGGATAGGAAGCGATACATCGCGGCATGCTGTTCACATGCCGCCCGGAGGGTAGCGCCTCCGATACGCGATCCGTCCAGTCTCACTGTGTTCGCGAAATTGCCCGAACGTCCTTTGATGCTATCAATGCACTGTGATTGCAAGTAGATCTTTTGGCTGGAGACTTCACGTTTCGTTTCGACACAGCTGAGGCTTCGGGATTTAAGCCTTTGAAAATTTTCGCGAAGTAGGTTCGGGTGCATTCCATGACGATACTTGTCGCCGGCTTCGGAGCCTTCCCCAGCGCGCCGCTCAATCCGAGCGAGACTCTGGTGGAAATGCTGAGAGATGTTCGCACGGCGGCCGGATCCCTCGTCCATCCGGTCCTCTTGCCGGTCGAGTGGGATCGAAGCTGGCCGGTTCTCCGCGAGGCGATCGAGCGATCCGGTGCCGATACCGTTCTCGCCTTCGGGCTCCACGCCGGCGCGCAGCGGCTGCGGCTGGAACTCGATGCGGTGAACGCGCGCCAACTCGGTCAGGCCGATGCAGCCGGCCGCTTTCCCTCCGGTCCCGGCGTCGAGGACGGACCCGAGCGCCTGTCCGGGGCTTGGCCGCTTTCGGCCTGTGCCGCCGCGCTGACACGGGCCGGGATCCCCTTCGAGGTTTCGCGCGATGCCGGTCGCTATCTCTGCAACGACACCTATTATCGATTGTGCCGCTACGGCGCGGGCGGGCGGCTCCGGAGTTGGGGCTTCGTCCACACGCCCTTGACGGACGAGCTCATCGACGGATGGGCGGCGGCCGGAGCCTTGCCGGAGCTATGTCGCACGATCTCCGCCGACACGCTGCGGCAGGCGGCCTTGTGCCTTGCGGATGCCTGTGATCCCGTCGTCGCGTAGCGGCGAGGCCGTTGTCGCGTCGCGAGGTTCGGGCGACCGGGAGCGACGGCGATGGCCGGGCCGCATGCGATCTGCGATCAAGGCGGATCGAAACCGAAGGTTTGCCCCGATGATCTGCCGTTCCGCCGTCGCCGTCCTCCTTGCCCTCTCGGTCATCCATCCGGCCCTCGCCGAGGGAGCGGCGGAGACGGTGCGGGGCTTCTATGCGCCGACGGTCTGGAATCCGCTGGAGAGCGAGGATGTCTCCGGCTTGACCGGACCGGCGCTCGCGCTCTTCCGCCGTAGCGCCGAGCTCAGCGCGCAAGCCGGGGAGATGGGCTGCGTCGACTTCGTGGTGACGGTCGGCGGGCAGGATTATGACGAGGAGGAGATCGCGACGACGATCGAGACCGAGGTGACCGGGCGCGACGATGCGGGCGACACCGAGGTGACGGCGCGGTTCCAGCTGTTCGGAGAGCGGCGGGAGATGCGCTGGACGATGCGGGAGGATGGAGATCGGTGGAAGGTCGCCGATCTCGAAAGCCCCGACGACGACTGGAAGCTCTCGACGCTGCCCTGCAACTGACGACACGGAAACGACGCTTGACAAGAAAAGGGCCCGCCGCGAGGCGAGCCCTTTTCCGAAATGCTGGAGGTCGTCGGCGCGATCAGGCGCGCTGGACGTTGACGGCCTTCGGACCCTTGCCGCGCGTGTCGGGCTCGACGTCGAAGGTGATCTTCGCGCCGTCCTCGATGGACGACATGCCGGCGCGCTCGAGCGCGGTGACGTGAAGGAAGACGTCCTTGGCGCCGCCCTCGGGGGTGACGAAGCCGAAGCCCTTGGAGGCGTTGAAGAACTTGACGGTACCGGTCTGGCTCATGGAATGACCCTTTCAGTGTCGCCGATCGAGAGGCTGGCTTCCGATCGGCACGGGCTTCGGTGGCAACGGTGTCGCGCGCAGCCCGCATGGAGGTGACGCCCGTTCCAGTCGAACGGTCGTCGGCGATTTCGGAAAGCTCGTGTCGGCGAAAGGGTCGAGGTCATCGGTACGGCCGGTCCGAACCCGGAAGGGCCCGTCTTCGGCATCTCCGCGGGGAGGCCCGCGGCAAGGAAGCGTCTCACCAGTCTCCGGGTCAGATATGCCCGAACGCTGCTGATATGGCAGTGCGCACCGGCTTGCGCAAGGGCGGGGCTTCGGGACTTGGCCGGCTCCGATCCAGCATGGGCTGATAAGGCAGGCGGAGAACAAACGTGTCGGGAGACGTGGGAATGCGAGGACGGGGCTTGGCGCTGGCCGTGCTGCTGGCGGTGGCGGGTGGAACGCCTTCGGCGATGGCGGTGCAGCCGGACGGCTGGACGGCGGGGCCGCAGGCGGATGCGACCATGGACAAGGGACGGCGCTTCGTCTGCGAGGGCGCGGACTGCCCGGCTGGCGGGCTGGCCTGCCTTCATGCAGTGGCGCCCGGCGCGCCGGGCCAGGGGCGCACGCTCCGGGTGCACGACATGCTGCGGCCGAAGGCCTTTCCCTGGAAGGACTTCGAGGGCTGGATGAGGGCCAAGGCGCCGATCGTGCGGCCGGAGCTCGCGGCGGCCTCCGGCACGCTCGCGGCGGCGGGACCGGCGACGGGGAGCCGGATCGGCGAGCGCGACTTCATGCGCCGCTCCTACGTCGCCAAGGCCGGAGCGAAGCAGGAGGCGGTGGAAATGGCGATCTGGGTGACCGACAACCAGCTGAACGCCGTGATCTGCGCGGTGGACGCGGTGGACATGCCGGTGTCGGCGACGCGCATCGAAGCCTTTCTCGGCGCGATGAACGTCTCGCCGCCGGCGCCGCCCTACGATCCGCTGGCGCAGCAGTAGGAACGCCGAAGGCCCCTCGCGACTTCTATCCCCGACGATCGCGGCCGCCCGGGCCGCGGCACCAACGGGATCACCCAGACATGAACGCGCGCACCCTCTACACCGCCATGCTCGTCCTCTCGATCGGCGGCACCGCCACCGCGCAGACCGCCTCGGAGCCGAACGCCGCGCCGATGCCGCTGCAGGACGGCTCGATGTCCACCGCGACCGGCACCGAGATCGGCGGTGGCGCGGCGACGGGCGTGCCCGGCGTCGGCCTCGATTCCGGCGAGACGACGGAAGGGGCGGGCGCGACGAAGGGACCGGGCGGCCTCCAGAACGGCGTCGGCGGCGAAGGCACGCTCGCGCCCTCCACGACCGGCGCGAACAACGACATCGTGGACACGCCGGCGGCCGGCGAGCCCGGTGACGGCGGCATCGCCCTGCCGGTGGAGCCGGGCGCGACCGCCAACTGATGAGGCCCGACGCCCGCCCGGTGAGCGGAAGGAGACAGGCCCTTCAGACGAAGGACCCGCCGCCGCCCCCACAGGGAAAGCGCGTGGCATAGGATGCACGATCCGCGGGCGGCGGGGACAGGGACGCATCCGTTCCCCCCGCCAAAGCTCCCGCGATGGCACCGCGCCGGACACGGGTCTCGATGCCGGGCACGGACGCAATGCCCGCCGCCATGGCGGGAGCGGCGGCGCGGGCCGCGGCGGGAAAGGCGGCGGGGCGGTGGCGAAGGGCGGGGCTGCGGAAGGACGAGAACATCGGCGGGACCTCCGGTTCGAACGATGAAACCCTCTCTACCCCTCGACCGTTTCCGCCCGATGCCGGCTGTGTTTCCGCCGCGTTTCCCGTGCGACGATCGAGCCGGCCCGCAATGGAGGAGGGGCCGCGATGTTGACGCAGACGAAGAAAGGGCTTCTGAACTGGATCCACGCGCGGCCGAGTTCGCGCGACCGGCGCCGATGGCATCGTGCCACCTCGGCGGTGCCGGTGACCTTGCGCGACGGCACGATGAGCCGGCCGGGCGAGGGCCAGCTCTGGCGCCGGGAAGGCGCGGGCGGCTGGGAATACGAACAGGACGACGGCTTCGAGGAGCCCGACGACGATCCGACCTGACGGCGCCAGCCGCTTCCCCTTTGTGTCCCCCGACGAGACCGCCGCCATGAACCTTCGCCTGATCGCCCTCCTCGCCGGTCTCGCCGTGCTGAGCGGCTGCCTGTCCGAGATCAACAAGCCGATCACGCCGGGCGACCGCTGGAAGGAGCGCGCCATCGCGATCGACGCGGTGCCGGCTCCCTGAGGGCACGACGCCGGGAACGGGACGCCCGTCGAAGGACGAAGGGCGTTCACGGTTCGTCAGGGTTAACCGCTTGTTTCGCCAGTGCGGTTGAACCTGAAGGCGAGATGAACGTTCGGTTCACGATGGGATCAGGCGCAGCGGCGCAACCTGGTCCCCGATGAAACGAACGAGGAAGCATTCCATGAAGACCCTCATTCTCGCAGCGGCGGCCCTGGTTCTCGCGACCTCCTTTCCCGCGGCCGCCCAGACCTATCGCAGCGACGTGCGCCAGCACCGGCAGAACGAGCGCATCGACCGCGGCTACCAGCGCGGCCACCTGACACCGCGCGAGGCGCGCCGCCTCGACCGCCAGCAGCAGCGCATCCGCCAGGTCGAGCGCCGGGCGCGCGCGATGAACGGCGGCTATGTCGATCCCCGCACGCAGCGCCGCCTGGAGCGCATGCAGGACCGCGCCGACCGCAACATCTACCGCAAGAACAACAACCGCCGCGGCTATTACTGAAGCCCTCGCGACGATCGAGGCTCGGCGATCGAGGCCCCGCTCCGGCGGGGCCTTTTTCGTGAGGGATGGAGCCGAAGACCCGCACGACCTCCCGAGGCCGGACATGCCGAAACGCCCGCACGCTGGCGCGCCGGGGTGATGATGAAGCCGGCGGGCTGGTCGCCGGGATGCTCGTGCCGTCCTCAGGGGGAGCGGCGGGACGCCGGAGGAAGACCCTCCGGTAGGGGTATGTGGTGTGGTTGGTCCGCCTCCGGCGTCCACGCGCGGGCTTCTGTCCGGATACCTGTTGATCGGGCATATTGGACTTTGGGCGACTTCGCCCGCCAGGATCTACGCCGATCTCTCCCGCAACCCCGGTTTCCCGGAGCCGACGCGAACATCCGAACCAAGGGGCTCCGCCGTTCCGAAACGGCATTCTCCCGAGACCCGCCCCCCAGCCCCCGAACGATCCCGGTGATCATTCGCGCCCGTCTCGCGGGCTGGTGGTGAGAGGAGGATAGGGGAGGCGGGGAGAGTGGGGATAAGTTTTTAAAGGGCTCGGTCAGGCGGGGCGCGACAGGCGGATGCGGGGATCGCCGGGAAAGGGGTCGGTCGCCACGACATCCCCCGGCAGGTCCGCGAAGCGATCCGGCAAGGTGCCGACGATCTCGGCCGTCACGGTCTCGCCGCCGTCGAGCAGCGCGGCAACCTGCCCCGCCGCCGCGCGCGGGACATAGCCGAGCCGGACGCCGTCCGCGTCGAGGATCGCGACGGCATTGGCGTCGAACGGATTCTCAGGCTCCCGCGCCAGCGTGAGCACGCGGCCGAGCGGCAGCAGGGCCCGGCGCGGCTTCAAGGCATGATAGCGCCCGCCCGCGATCGCGACATCCATGATCGGCTCCGCCGCCCGCGCCGGCGCGACCCGCCCGAAGGCGGCGGCGACGAGGGCGATGGCGGCTTGGCCGAAGGAGCGGCGGGATAGCATGGCAGGGCTCGGGTGTGATGAAAGAGGAGGGGCCTGTAGCAGGTTGGCGGTTCAACCAAAAGGTGTGGACTGGGCCGGTCGCGTGTATTAACTTGGCCCTTCCGCTGCTACAGTCGTGCATCGAAGAAGCAACACGATTTTTCGAGCGAGGTTCCTAAAATTTTCTGAGCGGAATCAACATAAAGCTGAATTAGATATACCGAGTGGGTATATCTAGAAATGTTTTGTTTCTTACTTGCCGGCAAAATCAAATATAAATAATTGACTGTAGATAAATCTGGCTAATAGAACTCATTTTTTTCATAGAGGTTTGGTAAAAATGCAGAGTGTATAATAGCAAAAAATTTTCTTGCAATAGAAGAAATCGAGGGGCAGGGTAATCGTAAGGCTATACCCGTTTTTTAGGAGGCAACATTGTGCAGAGGTGCCTCAAGAATGATCGTATAGCATGTTTATCTAGCGCAAAATGTGCGAAAAACTCGATATTCAAACAGAAGAGAGGAGTCCAGAAAAATGAAAAAACAAGAGGATGAGTTTTATCTTTGCATTTACAAAGAGAACGGCAATTTTATAGGGCACGTCGTATCCAATGAAGGTGAATTTCCTTCAAAACTCAAGGTAGTCCCTGAAAAATCCGAAAGAGTCAGAGAGCGAAGAAGGCAGGAAGAGCTAGACAGCAAAGCGTTCACAAATCCGAGCGATATCGATAAGATATTCTCTCAATTTGTCAACTCTATGGTTGGATACATGGAAATTCTTCCCATGATATCCTCGCTTGTTCCAAACATGTCATCGTTTTCAACGATGAAAGGAGTAATCGGATTCGCAAAGAAATGTGGCGAAAAAGTTGAGACATGCGAAGATTATGATCTGTTTATTATAAAAGACGATTCTAAGCATGCGTTCTTCAAGATGATGCAGAAAATTTCGATTTCATCGATGGTAGGTCGGCAAATCCCAAAAATGCTAATTATAGGCATCGTCAGTAGTTATGAGCATCACTTTTCTCTAGTTATACGGGAAATTTTCAAGAAAAATCCAGAAAAAATTGAGTCTTCAAGAAAAGAATTTACGGTTCAAGAGGTCTTTAAGTCTTCGTCTCTTGATGAATTTAGAGAAAGCATTCTTGAGAGGGAGGTTGACAGTATCATTCGAGAGAGTTTCGTGGAGCAAATCAGCTGGATTGAGAGAACTCTAACAATCCAGCCGCCTATCGGTTCCAAACACAACGGATGGGATGAGCTCGTAGAAATATTCGAGAGGCGAAATATATATGCACATGCAAACGGTATTGTAAACAGTCAGTATTTACGGCGGTCGTCTGCAGCCAAGGTGAAATATGGCGCCGTGAAAGGTGAGGAACTGACTGCTGATGGTCGCTACATTGGTGCTTCGATTGAGGCCATATGCGAGTTTGGGGTCAAGCTTATCCAAATTGCTTGGAGGAAAATCGAGAAGGATCAAGAGACGGTTGCGAGTCAGAGGCTTGGTGAGTTTTGCTACAATTTAATTTGTCAAGGAAAGTACACATTAGCAATCCGCCTACTTGAATTTGCAACCTCATTAAGAGACCTGTCGAGCGAGCAGCGAAAACGAATCAACTTAGTCAATTTAGCAAATGCTTATAAGTTGACAGGAGATAACGATAAAGCTCTTGAGATTATAAATTCCGTGGACTGGAACTTTGCAAATTACGAATTCCAGATTTCAGTTGCGGCAATTAAGGGTAACGACTCGCAAGTCATCTCGCTGATGGAAAAGGTTTCCCAATCAGAAAACTTTGAGTCGAAAAATTTTGAAGAGTGGCCTTTATTTGCTGGCTTACGAGAGGACACAGCTTTTAAGTCGGAGTTTGAAAGAATCTATAGTCGTCCAATGAATATTCCTTCAAAGAAGAAAGTCTCTATATTCGACGTTTCGGACTCTCAAATATCATCATCTAAGAAAATCGGATCAAAAGAGAATAGCGATACTCAGTAAAGTCTTGTCTTTTCGGGGACTTAGTATTTGATATTTTATGCCCAATGTTTCGTCCGATTTACCTTGCCGGGGTCTTGGTGCGCTCAATGCCAATTCGTTCTCCGTAGATGGATTTCGCGCTGTTGGGGCCTTGGCGGGCTTGATGGGGAGGTGGCCCGATTGGCCGCCTTCGAGGTGCAGCCGTCGATCATCTCGTCCCGCAGATTCCCTTCCCCATCATCGAATCAACCGGTCATAATCCGCATGGCTCCCGATCCAGAACCAAATCATCCGACCCTCATCTTCGACGCCGAGCGCCCGATAGGCAAGGCCGACGCGAGCGGACCAGAAGCGTCCGACCCGTTTGAAATGCAGGGACGGATGATGCGGGTCGGTCTTCAGAAGTTGGAAGTTTCGGTCGGCCAAGGCTCGGATGCCTTGGGGTAGGCCATCGTAAGCCGTCCAGAAGCTTTGCGTCGCATGATGGATCAAAGCGGCTTCGCGCGGCCGGCGCGAAATTCGCGCAGCGCTTCGTCGGCGAGGGGAGCGAGACGGCCGGACGTTGCGTCGGCTTCGATGCGCTCGTCGAAGCGGGCCGCGTCGTGTCGCGCGAACCAGGCGCGGAAGCGGGCGAGGTCTTCGGGCGACAGGCTGGCGACATCCTGTTCGATTCTGTCGAGGCGGGTCATCAGGGTGGCTCCGTGCCGATCTGCATCCGCATCATGCCTCGGCGGGGACGGGTTTGCTACCGCCCCGGCCTCCCCGTCTTCCCCGTCCGTCGCCCCTTCCGTTTGACCTCGCCGGGGTCCTCGTAGCTGCCGATGCCGATCTTCTCGCGGCGGACGGGCTTGGCGTCGTCGGACTTGGCGGCGGGGAGGGTGGGCTTGGTGGGGAGCTGGCCGTCGTGCCTCGGCTTTTCCGTGCGGCCGACGGTCATCTCGTCCAGCGAGTTCTTGCGGAAATAGCCGTCGCCGGCCCGGGCGGGGCGGTTCGGCGTGGGGAGGTCGGTGCCGGGGCCCATGTCGTCGAGGGAGGGCTTGGCGAAGAGGCCGGGGCCCGTGGACGGAGCCGCGTCGGATTCGCCCTTGAGGCGGGCGGCGAGGGGTTCGCCGTTCGGGCCGAAGACGGGGTTGGCGCGGTTGCCGAGGGTGGGGGGGAGGCCGGGGTTCGGCGTGCCGCGCGCCTTCAAGGGCTCGCCGTTGGGGCCGAAGCGGGCGTCGGCGGCGGGGGTGTCGCGGCGGGCGCGCTTGCCGTGCTTGGAGCGGCCGGTGATGGGGGAGAGGGTCGCCTCCTCGAAGGCGGCGGCGTCGGAGAGCGTGTCGCTGGGGCCGGCGGCACCGGCCTCCCCGCCCATTTCGAGCTCCTTGGCCTGGAGCTTCTTGATCTCGTCGCGCAGGCGCGCGGCGCGCTCGAAGTCGAGATCGGCGGCGGAATCGCGCATCTGCTTGGTCAGCGCATCGAGATGGGCCTTGAGATTGGCGCCGACCATCACGCCTTCGGGCGCCAGCGGGCCGGTCGGCACGCGGACGTGGTCCTTCTCGTAATAGCTGTCGAGAATATCGGCGATATGGGCCTTCACGCTCTGCGGCGTGATGCCGTTGGCGGCGTTGAAGGCCTCCTGCTTCTCGCGGCGGCGGTTGGTCTCGGCGATGGCGCGCTCCATCGAGCCGGTCGTGCGGTCGGCATAGAGGATCACCTTGCCGTCGACATTGCGCGCGGCGCGGCCGATGGTCTGGATGAGGGAGGTCTCCGAGCGAAGGAACCCTTCCTTGTCCGCGTCGAGAATGGCCACGAGGCCGCATTCCGGGATGTCGAGACCTTCGCGCAGGAGGTTGATGCCGACGAGCACGTCGAACGTGCCGAGGCGGAGATCCCGGATGATCTCGATGCGCTCCAGCGTCTCGATGTCCGAATGCATGTAGCGCACGCGGATGCCCTGCTCGTGGAAATACTCGGTGAGATCCTCGGCCATGCGCTTGGTCAGCACCGTGCAGAGGACGCGGTAGCCCTTGTCCACCGTTTCGCGGATCTCGCCGAGGAGATCGTCGACCTGGCTGCGCGCGGGGCGGATCTCGACCTGGGGATCGATGAGGCCGGTCGGGCGGATGACCTGCTCGGCGAAGACGCCGCCGGCCTCCTCCATCTCCCAGGGGCCGGGCGTGGCCGAGACCGCGACCGTCTGCGGGCGCATCGCGTTCCACTCCTCGAAGCGCAAGGGTCGGTTGTCCATGCAGGAGGGCAGGCGGAAGCCGTATTCGGCCAGCGTCGCCTTGCGGCGAAAGTCGCCCCGGTACATCGCGCCGATCTGCGGAATGGTGACGTGGCTCTCGTCGATGAAGACCAGCGCGTTGTCCGGCATGTATTCGAAGAGCGTCGGGGGCGGGTGGCCGGGCAGGCGGCCCGTGAGATAGCGCGAATAGTTCTCGATGCCGTTGCAGGCCCCGGTCGCCTCGATCATCTCGACGTCGAAGCCGACGCGCTGCTCCAGCCGCTGGGCTTCGAGAAGACGTCCGGCGCGGGTGAGCTCTTCGAGGCGCTGGCGCAGCTCCGCCTTGATCGACTTCACCGCCTGCTGGAGGGTCGGGCGCGGGGTCACGTAGTGCGAGTTCGCGTAGATCTTCACCGACTTCAGGTCGTCGGTCTTGGCGCCGGTCAGCGGGTCGAATTCGTGGATCGCGTCGATCTCGTCGCCGAAGAGCGAGATGCGCCAGGCGCGGTCCTCGAGGTGGGCGGGGAAGATCTCGATCGTGTCGCCCCGGACGCGGAACGAGCCGCGCACGAAGTCCATGTCGCGGCGCTTGTATTGCTGGGCGACGAGATCGGCGAGGAGCTGGCGCTGGTCGAGCCGGTCGCCGACGGCCATCTGGAAGGTCATCGCCGTATACGTCTCGACCGAGCCGATGCCGTAGATGCAGGACACGGAGGCGACGATGATGACGTCGTCGCGCTCGAGCAGCGCGCGCGTCGCTGCGTGGCGCATGCGGTCGATCTGCTCGTTGATCGAGGACTCCTTCTCGATGAACGTGTCGGAGCGCGGCACGTAGGCTTCCGGCTGGTAATAGTCGTAGTAGGAGACGAAATACTCCACCGCGTTGTCCGGGAAGAAGTTCTTGAACTCCCCGTAGAGCTGGGCGGCGAGCGTCTTGTTCGGGGCCAGAATCAGCGCGGGCCGCTGCGTCTGCTCGATGACCTGCGCGACCGTGAAGGTCTTGCCGGAGCCGGTGACGCCGAGAAGGACCTGCGTCTGGTCCTGGTCCTGGATGCCGGAGACGAGGTCGGCGATGGCGGTGGGCTGGTCGCCGGCGGGGGCGAAGTCGGACTTGATCGTGAAGCGGATGCCGCCTTCCGACTTGTCCGGCCGGGCCGGGCGGTGCGGCAGCCAGATCTTGCCATCCTTGAGGAGCGGATTGCCCTCGGTGATCAGCTTGGTCAGCGCGTCGACCGTCGCGGTGACGCCGCCCTCCGGCAGGAAGGCCGCGTCCTCCAGCGACACGTCCATGCCGGCCACGGGATTGAGCCCGGCGGCGGCGCGCTTCTTGGGATCCGTCGTGCCGCCCATGGAGGTGCCGCGCGACGACTTGAGGTTCTTCTCGCTCGGCTTCTTCGGCTTGGGGCGGGGCTTTTCGGGGGCGGCCTGCGTCTGCGCCTCGACGGTGCCGCGCGCGGCGGCCTGTTCGGCCTCGACCTCGGCCTGGCTGGCGATCGCATCGGCCCAGCCGGACAGGGGGCCGCTGAGCGGCGCGCCCTCGAAGGCGGCTTGCGGACTTTCGCCGAAGCCGGGTTCCAGGCGTTCTGAAGCATCGGCGAAGTCGAGGATCGGCGAGCGCTTGGGAGAGGTCTTCGAGGTCTTGGCCATGACGGGAATATGGGCGATGCCCGGGGATTCGAGAAGGGGAGACGGACGGATCCGGCGCGCGCCGGCGCCATCCGCCCATGCCTCAGAGGAAGATGTGCATTGCGGTCGATGTGTTGCGGTGCGGCCAAATACAACTTAAGGACAGCAATAAAAAAGTTAAATCAGGGGCGTCCAACTTTGCCATCTGGTCACGAAGACTTTATTCTGTATAGAATTCGACGCCTCAAAACGAAGAAGAGAGCACGCGGGCGCTGATCCGCGGGCCCAAGGACGCTTGTCCGCAAACGAGGCCAATCTGGGAGGAACGACCATGCCAATTCTCACCGCTCTCGCCATCAGCATCGGAGGTCTCGGCGGGCTGGCGACCTGGGCCTTCGTCGGCCCCGCCGCCGGGCTTTCGCTGCAGATCTGGGCCGCCTTCGTCGCCTGGGCCGCGTTCTATCATTCCGGCGGGACCGTCGCCGCCGTGAAGACCAACATCCCCGCGCATATTCTCGGCGCTTTCGTCGGCTGGGCGGCGCTCGTCGGCACGACGAGCCTCGCCGGCTCGCTCGGCGTTCCCGTCGCCGCCGGCATCTGCGTCGGCATCGGCGCGGCGATCATGGTGCTCGCGGCGAACATGCCGATCTTCGCTTCGATCCCCTCGACCGTCTACGGCTTCGCCTGTGTCGCGGCCTATGCGCTGCTCGCGAACAAGCTGGGAACGCTGATGTCGGCGACGCTCGTCGACAACCCGTTCCTCAACATCGCGGTGTCGATGACCGTGGGTTCGCTCCTGGGCTACCTGTCGCAGACGGTCGGACTGGCGCTCGCGGCCAAGCCTGCGCGGGCCGCCTCGGCCTGACGCCTCACGCAAGACGCCCCGGCCGCGGCTTCTCCCGCGTCCGGGACGCAAATCCCGGCCCGACGGTCCGCGACGTCGCGGGCTCGAAAAAGCCGCGCCTCGTCAGGCGGAGAGGCCCATCTCGACCTCGCGCCCGCGCCTCAGCTCGCGCATCCAGCCTGCGATGTGCGGGGCGGCGGTGATCTGGAGCGCGTAGTGGCGGCGCAGTTCGTCGACGAGGCGTCCGTTGCGGCCGAGCCGCTCGTCGGCCATGGCCACCATCACCGAATTCGGCCAGGCCCGCGGACGGATCTGGCGCAGCCGCTCGAAGAGCTCGGCCTCGCCGGCTTCCGCGTCGCCGAGGGCCATCAGCGTCAGCATGGCGGCGGTGGAGCGCGACACGCCCATGTGGCAGTGGACGAGGAGATGACCCGACGCGCCGGCCTCGGCCTCGGCGTCGATCTCGGCCCCGAAGCGCAGGATCGCGTCGACATGCTCGGGCGCGGGCATGATCTGGCCGGGCAGGGGATCGATGATGTCGTGGAAGTGCAGCGTCGTGCGCCGGTGCTCGCCATAGGCGCCGAAGGCGGACAGTTCGGGATGGCCGGGATCGAGGATCGACAGGACGTGCGTCACCCCGGCCTCGCCGTGCTGCGGCAGTTCCTCGATGCCGCAGATGGTGCGGGTCGAAACGGCGAGGGTCTTCATGGACGTCTCCGTGATGCGCCCGCCGCGACGCCGTCGCGGCGGGTCGAAAAAAGGTCAGCGGTCGGCGTCGATCCGCTCGACCTCGATCGTGGTGCCCTGCTGGCAGGTGGACATGTCGGCGATGCGGCCGGTCACCGTGACGGCGTCGCCGGGGCGAAATCCGCCGAGACGTCCGCTGAGGGTGAAGAGATCGCCGTCCTCCGAGCGCAGGGCCGGGCATTCGACGCCCTCCCGCGTGAGGAGGCCCGACACCGTGACGCCGCGACGCCCCGGACGGGCGCCGCCATCGCGGCCGGACACGCGGAAGCTCGCATCCGCGATCGGCCGGCCACGGGGATCCACGACCTCGACGCGCCAGCGCTCGCCGCCGCGCGCGCGCACGGGAACCTCGATCTCGATCGTGGCCGCGCCGTCGCGGCCGGCGCGGCCCTGGCGCTGCGTGATGGCGCGTCCGCCGTCCGGTCCGGCGCGGACCGTCACCGGGGCGCGGGGCGGCAGCCCCTCGATGTCGACGGTCGCGATCTCGCCGGGCTCGACGGACCGCTCGCGCACGCTCACCTCGACATCCCCGAGCAAGGGACCGCCGCGGTCGCGACCGCTCGCCCCGAGGCGGATCTCGCGGCCGGGCACGAGATCGCGCTCGCGCAGGCCCGGATTGGCGTCCAGAAGCGCATCGACCGACACGCCGAGGGCGCGAGCGACCGTGGCCAGATTGTCGCCGCGACGTATGACGTAGACGTCGACCGGGCCGCGCGAGGGCATCGGGCGTCGTGCATCGGAAAGGGGAATGGTCACCGGGGCCCCGATCCGAAGAAGGTCCCAGTCGATCTGCGGATTGGCGCGGCGAAGCGCTTCGGGCGAGACGTCGCAGGCGCGCGCGATGCCCACCAGCGTGTCGCCGCGCAGGATGCGGTATCCCGGTCCGCAGTCCTGCGACTGGGCGAAAGCGGAGGACGGGACAGCGGCGAGGCCGAGCACGACGACGATCCCCCAAAGGTCCGAACGGTACGACATGCGCGAGCCTTCCTCATCTTCCGCGTTGCGCCGACGGTTTAAACCGAGAAGGCGATCGACCGGAAGGGTCCGATGACCCCATGGGCGATCCCGGCGCGAAAAAGAGGCAGGAACGGGCGCTGTCCAAGGCGACCAGAGGCCGCCATATCGACGCGCCGCTCCGGGTCGATCGACGCGAAGCGACGCGACGTGGAAGGCCGGCGCGTCGCGCGGCGAAAGCCGGGCCCGGGACGCTTCAGGCGAAGGAGCGTCCCGCGCGCAGACGCGCGAAGGAGCCGGCCGAGAGAAGGCGCGGCGTGGCGGTGGCGTGCGGTCGACGCGGCCCGCGTTCGACGATCACGCTGTCCTCGAAGGCGAGGGAACCGAAGCCCACCTCCTCGTTGAAGACGCCGTGCGGCATCTCCTCGAAAGGGTCGACCGGCTGGTGGATCTGAAGATCGCCATCGGGACGATCAACCGCGGCGGATCCTTCGCCGGCCTGGTGAACGGGAGATGCTGCTCGACGCATGGTGAAGCGCTCCTCGGCGGTGTTCAATACGTAGATTCAACATGTTCAGCTGACTATTGGTTCCCCGCGCAAGCCTCCCGCAAGCCCCGGGGCGTAAGGTTGGGACAATCCAAAGACAGGTGCGGTTGCTTGTCCAGCCGCGTCACAACATGGCGGGTTTGACATGAACGGACGACCGATCGCCAACGAAGCGCCGTGCCCCGTGCCTCTGGAGATGCTCAGCCTTCTCCTGCGGGCCGACGCGGCGAACACCGAGACCATCGCGATGAGCCTGCCGGTTCCGCAGCGCGCCGCCCTGGCGGCCTTCTGCTACAACCGGCGGCACCTGCGCGACCTCGCCTTTCGTCTGGCTCTCCACTGCGACGACCGCTCCCTTGTGCGGGCTGCCGGCACCGTCGGCATCGTGCTCTACGAACAGTCCCGCGATCCCGCGGGGCAGGAGGACGACCAGCCGCGCCATCGCACGAAGGGCATCTCGCTCGCCCGCCGCGCCTGAATCCGGCTGACGACGGCGGGCGACGTGCGGCTGTCGGTCCGGTCACCAGCGCCGGTAATTGTTCGAGCGGCGGTAGATTCCGTCGCCATTGTCGCGGCCTCGCCCGCCGGCTTCGCCGCCGCGACGCTCCCGGCGCTCCCGGATCCGTTCCTCCGCCCGGTCCCGTCGCTCGCGTCGCGTCGCGTCGGGACGGCGTTCTCCGTCCTGGCGTTGTTCGAAGAGGGGCATCCGGCGATCCTGGCCACGGCCGCCGCCCTGTCCGTTTCCCTGGCCCTGCGCCATGGTCGGGCCCGCGACGAGAAGCATCGCCACGATCACCGCGATCCGCTTGAGCCTCATCTGGCCGATCCTTCGAACAACAGCCCCATGGAGGCCGAACCTTCGACCCGCCGCGGGGTTCCCGCAAGGGGCGGCCCATCCCGGCTTCGTGTCGGGTGAAGGGCCGAGCGGACGCGAACCGGAGCGGATGCCGAGCCAAGGCAACCGCCTTGGGTCGTCGTCGCCATCAAGGGACGC
Organism: Aureimonas sp. Leaf454; assembly: GCF_001424685.1. Taxonomy (GTDB): domain Bacteria; phylum Pseudomonadota; class Alphaproteobacteria; order Rhizobiales; family Rhizobiaceae; genus Plantimonas. The sequence goes on along the minus strand of NZ_LMQT01000022.1, from coordinate 39,220 downwards.
TCGCCCGGCGGGCTGCGCGACACGAGGTCGGGCCACCGGCGACGACGCTCATCGCCGCTGGCCCCCTGTCGCGGCCCCATGTCGCGGCCCCCTGTCGCGGCCCATGGTCGGAAGACGCGGCGGAGGAATGTTCGACGGCCTCTGCAGGCCTCGACTCGTTAGGTCACCTCGACGGCATCGAACACCCAGCCGCGGCAGGTCGATGGCCCTTCGTCCGTGCCCCAGGCCTGCAGGGTCCAGGGCGAGGTTTCGTCGTTCTCGGTGCGGCGCTTGAGAATGGCGCCGTGCGCATGGGTCTGAAGAACCGGAAAGGGCCTGAAGTCGGTCTGTCCGGGCGGAAGATCGCCGAGAAGGTCGAACACGCGTTCCGTGCCCGATGCCGTGCGCAGCCTACCCCGGATCCGGCTGTTCTCGGGGAGGAGAAGCGCGAGCGCGTTCGCCGGTCTGCGGTCGAACAGGCTCCCGGCCGAGAAGGGCGACGGGCCGAAGACCAGAGTGTCGGCGATCTCGAGCGCCTTTCCCGAAACGGTGACGAGGATGAACTCCTCCCCAACCGATTCCGCAGGCGTTCTCGATGTCTCGCATTCGGAGAAGCTGATCTGGTTCAGCATGAGGATCCGCAGGTCCGTCATCACGAAGCCTCCGCCGCCGTGGCCGATGCCGCATCCGCGGCCGGCGAGGCCGGAATCACCGGAACGGGCAGCGCCGATGCCGGGCCGCGTTGCTGCACGGCCATCTCGTCGATGATGCGCAGCCCGATCCTCGTGCCTTCGACGGCGTCCATCCGCCAGTGGACGCCGAGGTAGAGGCGGCTTACCGCATTCTCGTGGACGGCTTGGGCGAGGGTCAGTCCCCGGCGATGCAGGGGACGAACCGAACCGTCGGGATCGCAGCTGACGCCGTCGAACTCGTCGGAGACGAAGTCGAAGCTTGCGTCGGATGGATATCCGAAGGCTTCGAGCACCCGGCGCGCCGCTTCGAAGCAGCTGGCGCCGAAGGTCGCGTGCCCCGAGGGATAGGCGGGGAAGGGCGGGGTCCGGTTCACCGTGCCGAGGCCGTTCGGCGAGGTCTTGCTGTTCGTCTGGGGAGCTCCGAGCGGCCGCCAGACGGGATCGCCCCGCTGGACGGTGTCAGTGGTCGGAGTTTGAAGCCATGCCTCGATGGCGGCATAGCTCGAGCCCGGCGAAGGCATGGCCGCGGCGCCGAGCGTCGGCGCCGAAACCGCCGGCTTGCGGCCGGCCGGTCCACGGTCCGGGCCGAAGCCGACATCCGCCTCCCGGATGACGGTGACGGGCCGCCCGACATGGTAGGTGTATTTCTCCCGCCAGGCCGCGATGCCGGCATCGGCCATCGCCATGTTCGCGAGCGCGAAGAGGACGGCGTTCTCGGCGGGCGCCAGCGGGCCGGCCTGGAGCGAGATCTCGCGCAGGCACTGGTTGTAGAGCCGGGGCGGAACGCCGATGTCGCGCGCGCCGTCATAGCCCCAGAAGATGCCGATCAGCGTCTGCTCGGCCGTGCGCGTCACGCCGGGCGATCGCTGATCGGCCCCCACCTTCAGGACCTCTTCGAGCTCGGCGGTCCAGGCCGCGCCGGCGTTGAGATAGTCTCCGATGGCCGTCCGCCCCTGGGGCGGCTGGAACCAGGTGGTGATGACGTCGCTCGGATAGCCGCCGAACGGCGTGACCTCGCCCCAGAAGGGGCCGAGGGCCGGCTGGACCGTTCTCCCCGCGAAGGGGTCCTGGCGAAAGGCTCCGTTGATGCCGCGCTCGCGATAGGCCGGATTTCGCGATGTTCCGTCGCGCCTGTCGGACTTGTCGTTCGCGCGGGCAATCGAGATGGAGCCGCCCGACGATCGCGCCGAATTCGAGACCGCCCTTCAGGCTGGCCAGGCTGGTCCCCTGCTGGAGATGGGACAGTTCGAACTCCTTCAGCGCGGGGTCGACGGTCCGGCCGCCGAAGAGGTGCTGGATCGTCACCGACGCGGCCCCGGCAACGGCGGCATCCGCGAAGGCCGCGTCGAGGGAGGCCGGAACCGGCGGTGCCGGCAGGTTCGGCAGATAGGGGCTGACCGTCCGGCCGCCGACCGCGATCGGCTTCACCGCATGGAAGGCGTCGAAGATCGCGAGGTGGACGATCGCGAGCGCGCGCGAGGTGCGGGTCGGCCCGCCCTGCTGGGGTTCGAGGCTCTGCCGGTCCATCGCCGTGCCAGCCTCGTCGTCGCCGAAGGCGTCGTCGAACGTGTAATCCCGGCGATGCGCTTCGAGCGCGACGGAATTCCAGTAGAGAACGGGATCAAGAGCCAAGTCCAAACCCTCCAAGGTTGCTGAAATGTTTTAAATGCAATCTGAGGTTATAAACGCGTCAGGCCTTTGGCAAGGCGCGTTTTCGCCTTTTTCCGTCAGCCCGTCCGGTGGTCCGCAAGGCAGCAGCGATCGGGATCGGGATGCTTGGACCGGAGCCGCCGGCACGGCCGGCGTTCCTCCAGCCCATGGTGCCGGGTTCGCGTCGCCCTGTCAGAAGCTCTTAACCATCCTCGTCTAGGGTCTCGATCATCCGCTCGCGTTTCGCGGATGAGGAGAGCCATCCGATGGTGTTTTCGAGTCGTGGATGGCGCCTGACCTTGCCCGCCGCCGCGTGTATGGCGGTGGCGGGCATCTTCTCGGCCGATGCGATGGACACCGGCGGGACAGCGCCCGTGGCGGTCCTGCCGAACGGCGCGAAGCTGATGTGGGGCGGGCCCGTGCCCCAGGCGCCGCAGCCGGGCAAGGCCTCCGTCTACGTGCCGAGCCCGTCGGCCTATGCGCCGGCCGAACCGAGCTACCAGCCCCCGATGGAACCCGATCTCGATCCGTCCGCTCTCGGCGATGGACTCTCGGACGGCGTCGAGGGCGTCGAGCCGCTGCCGGTTTCGGTCGCGCCGGCCGCGATGGGCGCGGATGCCGAGATCGAGATCGCGCCCGAGGCCGAACCGGAGCCGGAGGACGGCGACGGCCATGTGAAGCTCTACACGCCGAAGGTGCTGGGCAAGGCCGAGACCGGCGAGGATGCCGCGGGCGCCCTGCCGCCGGTCGAGGAAGCGTCCCTGGCTCCGCTCGGGGCGGCGAGGGACGTGCCGGACGACGCGCGGCCGGCAAAGGATGGTCTCTTAGAACAGCCGGGCGAAGATCCCTGGGCCGGACTGACCGACGTGACGCCGGGCGCGAGCGCGCCGCCGCGCCGCGCCGCTCCCGAACGCCTGGAGCGCCGCGCGCGGCCGAGCTTCGCCGAACTCCAGCGGATGGCGCCGCCCCGCCGCATGACCAGCCCGACCGATCTGCCCGGACGCGGCGCGCTGGAGGATGATACGCCAAGCGGCTACGAGCCGATGCCCGTGGCCGAGACGATGTGCCGACGCGAGCTCGCCAAGCTCGGCGTTCGCTTCACCGACGCCAGTTCCATCCGCCGGAGCCGGAGCTGCGGCATCGATCATCCCGTGAAGATCACCGAGATCGCCTCGGGCGTCGCCATGCGCCCCGCCGCCACGCTGAACTGCGCGGCCGCGCTGCGCGTCGCGGAATGGATGCGCGACGAGGTGCAGCCGGCCGCGCGCTGGAAGCTCCTGAAGCGCCCGACGGCCGTGATCAACGCCTCGTCCTACCGCTGCTCGCGGATCGCGGGATCGCGCTCGATCAGCGAGCATGCCAGCGGCAACGCGCTGGACGTCGCCGGCTTCAAGTTCGCGGACGGATCGGTGATGCCGGTGGAGAAGAAGGGCTTCTTCGACTTCCGCGAGAAGGCGTTCCAGGGCGCGGTGCGCAAGAGCGCCTGCGAGTATTTCGGGACGGTGCTCGGACCCGGCTACAACCGGGCCCATGCCGATCATCTCCATCTCGATGCCAAGCAGCGCCGCAACACCGTGTGCAAGTGATCTTAATGGGGTGCAAGTGATCGTGATGGGCGGCAGCCGGGAACGGGTGGGCGCAAGGCGGGGTTGAGAGGGCGACCGCATCAGTCCGATGCGCTAGAGCTGGACCTCGTCATGACCCTGCGCCTTGCCTTCACCGCGGCGATCCTCGCCGTTTCGACCGGGACCGTCCTCGCCCAGACGCCGCCGCCGCCGCCGCCGGGGGACTCGCCCGCCATGCAGGGCGATATGCCGTCGCCGCCGCCGCCGCCGCCGCCGGGCGGCAAGATGGAGCGCGAAAGGGCGGCGGGCGACAAGGGACCGCGCGGCGGGCCGCACGGCCGGGGGCCGGGCGGGCGCGACGGCGCGAGCTTCCACCTGATGTTCGGCGACCGGATGGTCGTCGTGGAATGCGGGATGGAGGGGATCGCCCCGTGCATCGAGGCGAGCCGTCCGTTGATCGACATCGTCGGCACGTCGAACGGGGGGCCCGCCGCGAGGCCGCCGGCCGCGGCGATGGTTCCGCCGCCCGCGCCCGGCGATCTCATGACGCCGCCCGTTCCGAACGACGCGCCGATGCCGGTTCCCGGCGCGGATGCGCCGCCGCCGGCGCCCGCGAACTGACGACGCCGATGCGATGGGCGGTCCCGAGCGGCCGCCCCTCGTCTTGCGAGCCTGCCGTCAGATCTCGGCCGGCACGGCGACCGGCTCGCCCGCGGCGTCGAGCGCGACCATGACGAAGACGCCTTCGGTGACCTTGACCTGGTTCTGCGTCTGGTAGCGCTGCGCCCAGGCCTCGATGAGGACGGTGATCGACGTGCGCCCGACCCGCTGGATCGAGGTGTAGACGGAGAGCGTGTCGCCGATCTTCACCGGCTTGCGGAAGACCAGCGTGTTGATCGCCACCGTCGCGACGCGGCTGCGCGAGCGGTCCGCGGCGCAGATCGCCGCGGCGAGATCCATCTGCGAGACGACCCAGCCGCCGAAGATGTCGCCGGCCGCGTTGGCGTCGGCGGGCATGGCGAGAAGACGCATGGTGAGCTCGCCCTTGGGGCCGTCGTCTCCGCTGTCGCTCAGGGGGCCGGTGTCGCTCATGGAGAAGGCCTTTGGTTCGGGAAAGCGGAGGCTTCGAGCCCCGTCGCCTCGGCAGAGGCCGCGGCATGCCTGGAGGAAGGCCCGCCGCGTCGTCCCATCTGGGGCACGATCTCGACGGCGATCATCGCCGCGAAGATCAGCGCGCAGCCGAGGAAGCCGATCGGCGGAATGCGTTCGCCGAGCAGAAGCGCGCCGAAGAGCGCGGCGAAGAGCGCCTCCGAGGACAGGAAGATCGCAGCCTGCGGGGCGGTCGTGTAGCGCTGGGCGAGGATCTGGAGGGTGAAGGCGAATCCAGCCGACACGACGCCGCCATAGACCGTCTGCGGCCAGACCGCCTGGAACTGGACGAGGGTCGGGCTCTCCAGCGCGACCATGCCGACCGCCGCCAGGAGCGAGACGGTGGCGAACTGCAGACAGCTCAGCGTGAGCGGCCGGCCCGACGATGCCACGAAGCGGCCGATGAGCAAGATCTGCAAGGCGAAGCCGGCGGCCGCCGCGATGGTCAGCCCATCGCCGACGCCGATCCGCGCGAGCGAGCCGCCGCCGGTGAGGAGAATGCCGAACAGCGCCAGCGCGGCGGCCGGCCAGATCACCCAATGGGGAACGCTGCGCAGGACGAGAAAGCCGAAGATCGGCGTCAACACGACGTAGAGGCCGGTGAGAAAGCCGGAATTGGTCACCGTCGTGTGGAGGATCCCGACCTGCTGCAGCATCGAGCCGAGGAAGAGCATTACGCCGATCGCAGCGAAGCCGCCGAGCTCGGAGCCCGAAAGCCGGCGCGGCGCACGGCGCCCCTCCCAGATCGCGAAGGGCAGGAGCGTCAGCGCCGCGAGGAGGAAGCGTCCGGCCGTGTAGGACCAGGGGCCGAGGTCGGACATGGCGCTGGACTGCGCGACGAACCCCATCCCCCAGACGGCGCCGGCCAGAAGGAGAAGGAGATTGGCGGACAGGCGGGACATGGACGGGACCTTCGCATGCGGGTCGCTTCGTCTAACAGGGCTGAGCCGGTGAATGAAGGCGGCGACCCCGGCATCGCGCGACCCCTCGCACGCAGACGGGACGCGGGGACGCCCTGCGGCCGGCGGCGAAGCTTCATCCCTCCGGCAGCCACGACATCGGCCGGAAGCCGGGGAGTTCGACGATCCGCGTCAGCCAGGCCGTGACGGCGGGAAGGGCGTCGAGATCGAAGCCGCCCTCGTCGGCGACATGCGTGTAGGCGAAGAGGGCGATGTCGGCGAGGCTGGGCGTCTCTCCGACGAAGAAGCGCCGCGTCTCCAGATGCGCCTCCATCACGGCGAGGGCCGAGGTTCCCCTCTGGAGCGCCACCTCCAGTCGCTCCGGCGTCGCGCTCGCCCGGCGCTCGGGATAGACGAGAAGCGAGCGGCGTCCCGCGACGTGCATCTCGTGGCCGTTCTGCTCGAAGAACATCCACTGGAGCATCTGGGACTTTTCGAACGGATCGGCCGGCACGAAGGGCGTGGTCTCTCCGAGATGCCAGAGGATGGCGTCCGACTCGGCCAGGCGCCGTCCGTCCTCGAGTTCGAGAAGCGGGACCTGCCCGACGGGGTTCATGGCGAGAAAGTCCGGCCGCTTCGTGCCGCCGTCGAGCATCGACACCTCGACATGCCGGAACGCGATGCCGGCGAGGGCGCAGAGAAGGCGCGGCTTGTAGCAGTTGCCGCTGTCCTGCATGCCGTAGATCGTGATCATCGGGGCGTTCCGCTCGTCTCGTCGCTGCGTCGCGCCGAGCGTGGCCCGCCGCAGGCTTTGCGTCCACGCAAAAACCTTCATCGCAGGCATCAGCTTTATTGATGATCCCGGGCGGTCCCGCGTCTTGCAAGCCGGGGGGGCGGGGCCTAGTGTCCGCCCGCTTTTCGCCGGGCCCGATGCGACCGCCCGGCTCCCGCCTTCAAGCCTGTTCCGGAGCATGATCGAATGGCCTTCCTCGCCGACATCCTCGACCGCGTGAAGCCCTCGGCGACGATCGCCGTCAGCCAGAAGGCGCGCGAGCTGAAGGCGGCCGGCCGCGACGTGATCGGGCTCGGCGCCGGCGAGCCGGACTTCGACACGCCCGACAACATCAAGGCCGCGGCCATCGACGCGATCCGGCGCGGCGAGACCAAGTACACGCCGGTTTCCGGCATTCCGCAGCTGCGCGAGGCGATCGCGAAGAAGTTCAAGCGCGAGAACAATCTCGACTATTCCGCCGCGCAGACCATCGTCGGCACGGGGGGCAAGCAGGTGCTCTTCAACGCCTTCATGGCGACGATGAATCCCGGCGACGAGGTCGTGATTCCCGCACCCTACTGGGTCAGCTATCCCGAGATGGTCGCCATCTGCGGCGGCACGCCCGTCTTCATCGAGGCCGGGATCGAGAGCGACTTCAAGCTGACGCCGGAGGCGCTGGAGCGCGCGATCACGCCGCGCACCAAGTGGTTCCTCTTCAACTCGCCCTCCAACCCCTCGGGCGCGGCCTACACGCGCGACGAGCTGAAGGGACTGACGGACGTCCTGATGCGGCATCCGCACGTGTGGGTGATGACGGACGACATGTACGAGCACCTCGTCTACGGCGACTTCACCTTCACGACGCCGGCCGAGATCGAGCCCGGCCTCTACGACCGCACGCTGACGATCAACGGCGTCTCCAAGGCCTATGCGATGACCGGCTGGCGCATCGGCTATGCCGGCGGCCCGCTGCCGCTGATCAAGGCGATGGACATGATCCAGGGCCAGCAGACGTCCGGCGCCTGCTCCATTGCGCAATGGGCGGCCGTCGAGGCGCTGAACGGCACGCAGGACTTCATCCCGAAGAACCGCCAGATCTTCGAGGGAAGGCGCGATCTCGTCGTTTCCATGCTGAACCAGGCGACCGGCATCAAGTGCCCGACGCCCGAAGGCGCGTTCTACGTCTATCCCTCCTGCGAGGGCCTGATCGGCAAGACGACGAAGAGCGGCAAGCGCATCCTGACCGACGCGGACTTCGTGTCGGAGCTTCTGGAGCAGGAAGGCGTCGCGGTCGTGCAGGGCTCGGCCTTTGGCCTTGGCCCGAACTTCCGCATCTCCTACGCGACGTCGGAAGCGCTGCTCGAGGACGCCTGCTCGCGCATCCAGCGCTTCTGCGCCAGCCTCGACGCCTGACCGGGAGCGGAGCCATGGCGGACGGAACGCTCTTCATCGGCACGCGGCGCTACTCCTCGTGGAGCCTGCGCGGCTGGCTCGCGGTGCAGCTGGCGGGTCTCGACGTCGCCGTCGAGACGATCCCGCTTGCGGGCGGGGCCACGGCCGAGGTCAAGGCGAAGACGCCCGCCGGCTTCGTGCCCTATCTGGAACATGACGGCGCGCGGGTCTGGGACAGTCTCGCCATCGCCGAATATTGCGCGGAGATCGCGCCGGCGCTCTGGCCGGCCGACCGCGTCCACCGCGCGCTCCTGCGCAGCGCCTCGGCCGAGATGCATTCGGGCTTTTCCGCGCTGCGCCGCAGCTTCCCCTGCATCATGGGATCGATCGCGCCGCTGTCGGCACGCGACGCCAACGCCAACGACGAGGCCAGCGCCGACATCGCTCGCATCTGCGCCCTTTGGGCGGAACTGCTCGCCGCGAGCGCCGGCCCGTTCCTGCACGGCGCGGAGATGGGCGTCGCCGACGCCATGTTCGCGCCCGTCGCGACGCGCATGCGCACCTGGAGCCTGGAGGTTCCGGCGGCAGCGCAAGGCTACGTCGCGGCGGTCCACGACCATCCGCTGATGAAGCGCTGGTTCGCCGAGGCCGAAGCTGAGCCGGCGGACTGGCGGCGGGAGCATTACGAGGTTCGGTTGCGGGCGTGAGGGGCATCGGCGAGGAGCGGTCCTCGTCTCAGATCGAAGGATATCGATCGGGAAAGGCGATTCGTGCCGTTGCTTGATGTCGTGTACACTTTTCGTGTATATGCTGTAAGAGCGGTCTGCTGCGAAAACGACCCGATTTTGCGAGAGCTTGTCTCAAAGGGCTCACGAGATGGAGTTCGAATGGGACGAGACCAAGCGATTGAAGGTCATCGCCGAACGCAGGGTCGATATTCTGTACGCGGCGGGCATCTTCGAGGGCGTCGTGCTCACGCGCGTTGACGATCGCAACGACTATGGCGAAGAGCGCCTGATATCGCTGGGGCTCGTCGGGGACGAGTGTTTCGTCGTCGTGCATGTGTCGAGAAACGATACCGTACGCCTCATCACGGCATGGAAGGGAGGTCGCAATGACCGCGCCATCTATCAGGCGGGCATCGCTCGAGGAGATCAAGGCGAAGAGGGAAGCGGGTGAACTGTTTCACGATCCGTCGGCGGCACCGCAGGACAGTCTCGGTCCGCACTTTTGGGCTGCGGCCATGTCGTCTTCTCCGAAGAAGCCCACGAAATCCGTGCATCTGAAGCTCGATCCCGATGTCTTCGAATTCTTCAAGCTGCAGGGCAAAGGACATCTGACGAAGATGCAGGACGTGCTGAAGGCCTATGTCAACGCTCATCGATGAGGGCTGCGGCGTGACCGTTCCACGCCGTCGACCTCATAGCACTCGCGCATACATGAAGCAGTCTCTCGGCGTATCCGAGATGCTGGGATGGACGACGTAGCGGGCGAGACGTCCTTCGCGGATCATCCCGGCCTTCTCCATGACGCGTGCGGACGCGAGATGGTCGACGTCGCAGAAGGCCTCCGCTCGATAGATGGCCGGGTGCGCCAAAGCGCGCTCGACGAGCCACCCAAGGATCTCGCTCGCGCATCCCTTGCCCCACGCTCGGCTGGCGAGGACGTATCCATCATTCACCTTGAAGCCGCCGGCATGCGCACGGAACATTCCGACGAGGTCGGCAGGGTCGGAGTGAGAAAAGACGACCAGCGGGAAGCCGCGGCTGGTGGTCCATTCCTCGGTGACCTTGTTGAGGAACAGCGTCGTCTCCGACCGGTCCTTATGCGGGATCCAGCCGAGGTGTCGCGTCACGGCGTGATCTGCCGCGTAGCTTTCGAAGATTGCGCCGGCGTCACCGAGCGTTGCTCTGCGCAAACGAAAGCGGCGGGTCTCGAACGCTTCCCCGGCATCCGCATCGCCGCACCCAAAAGAAAAAAGCCGAGTTCAAAAGAACCCGGCTTGAAAGTGCGCCCTTACAGGCAATCCCTTGGGAGGAAACGGTCGGGAGCGCTTCGGTGGGAGGAGGTGCCGTCCCGCTGCCTGACTGCCTGGAAGTTAACAGGATATGAACGGCTGACCATCCAGCGGGTTGCATGGCTGCCATGCGCACAGCGCATAAATTGTGAGCCGGCAAGCGGACTGCCCGTTTGCTCCGCATCTGAAATCGTCTGGATAGACCGCCGCGCGGCGTGCTCCGCAACGGTGTCTTCCTGAGGCGCAGCCGGTGCCCGGTCGTTCGAAGTTCCCTCGGGAGGCGGGCTTCAGAAGGACCAGGTGCGGGCCTTGGAGATGAGGAAGTCCCTGAAAACCTTCAGCTTGGCGGCGTTGCGGAGCTGTTCGGGGTAGCAGAGATAGGTGTCGAAGGTCGGCATCTCCATCTCGGGCAGGACCTGGACGAGCTTCGACTGCTTGTCGATCATGTAGTCCGGAAGGAGGCCGACGCCGATGCCGCGCTCGATCGCCGACTTGATCGACATGAGATTGTTGATCTGGAGGATCGTCTGGCGCGTCTGCCCGTCGGGCAGGCCCACCGTTTCCAGCGTGTTGAGATTGCGCAGATAGGGCGGGGCGGGTTCGCCGAAGGTGATCAGCCGATGCTGGTCGAGATCGCCGATCGTCTCGGGCGTTCCGAAGCGCGCGAGATAGGACGGCGCGGCATAGACGTGGAGATGGACCGTGAAGAGGCGGCGCTGGATGAGGTCCGGCTGCTGCGGCTGGCGCAGACGGATCGCGGCATCCGCCTTGCGCATGGTGAGGTCGATCTCCTCGTTGTCGAAGACCAGCTGCAGTTCCAGCTCGGGATAGAGCTCGAGGAACTCCTTGGCGCGTTCGGTCAGCCAGCCGGAGCCGAGGCCGACGGTGGTCGTGACGCGCAGCTTGCCGGTCGGCTTCTCCCGCGTCTCGGTCAGCTGGGCCCGCACCATTTCGAGGCGCTTCAGGACGTCGGCGGCCGTCTGGAAGAGGAGTTCGCCCTGCTCGGACAGGACCAGCCCGCGCGCATGGCGATGGAAGAGCGGCGCGCCGATCTCCTGCTCCAGCGAGGCGACCTGCCGGGAGATCGCGGACTGGCTGAGGTTGAGGACGTCGGCTGCATGGGTGAAGGAGCCAGCTTCGGCCGCTGCGTGAAAGATGCGCAGCTTGTCCCAGTCGAGTGCCATCCGTCCGTCCCCGGTGGTCGATCCGTCCGCAGCGTCGTTGCGCGGACCGAACGTCGTGCGATCGCCCTGCCTTCAGCGTAGATCGCATTCGTGGCGCGGGATCAAGGCGTTCCCGCATGCGGCTGCGCTTTCCGCGACAAGGCCACGCGATCAGGGCTTGGATGCGGCCGAAGCGGGATCGAGGCGTGTCTTCAGGCCGGCGATGATGCGGTGGGCGAGGGCCGCGTAGTCCCCGTCGAAGTGGTGGCCGCCGGTCGTGGCCACCACCTCGATCCCCGTCGTTTTCAGCGAGGCGCAGGCGCTGTCCTCGTCGTCGGTGCCGTAGAAGCACTGGACCAGTCGGGGCTCGATCTTGGCGAGCTCGCGCGTGTTCGTGTCGTCGTCGCTCGAGCCGACGCCGAGCCAGCCCGCCACGGAAATCTGGAAGGTCGCGCTGTCGGACAGAGCGAGGAGGGACAGTTCCGCGACCTTGGCGCGGTCGGCCGGCTTCAGGAGGTTGTAGGCCGTCGGCAGCACGTCGGCGCCGAAGGAATAGCCGACGAGCACGACATGCTTCACGCCCCAGCGCTTGGTGAAGAGCTCGACGATCCGCGAGAGGTCGGCCGCGACCGTCTCCGGCGTCTTTGCCGACCAGAAGTAGCGCAGCGAATCGACGCCGACGGTGGGCAGGCCCTCCGCCTGGAAGACGTCGCCGATGTCCTTGTCGAGATCGCGCCAGCCGCCGTCGCCGGAATAGACGATGGCCATCGTGTCCATCGTCGGCTTTGTTTCGAGAACCGTCAGCGGCAGGCCGAGTTCGTCTTCCGCGGGCGTCAGAATGGCCGATGCCAGCGCCGCGGCGAGGGCTTGCGCGCCCGTGTCGGAGGAGTCCTCGACGGCGATGTCGTCATGGGCGGCGACGAGATCGGCGACATGGGCGCGCATCGCATCGTCGGCAGCGGAGGTGAACGTGACCTCCACCGGGTTCGGCAGTGCGCCGTCGGTGAGGCCGTAGACGGTGAGGTCGCCGTTCCTGGCGCGGGTCGCGGGCGTGCAGAGATCCTTCGAAAGCGCGATGCCGCGGGCGGGATCGACGGCGACGGTGCGCCCGATCGTGGCGTTCGGCGTCTGCGCGGCGATCGACAGCGCCATGGCGCCGCCGGCGCCCAAGCCGGCGACGATCGGCAGATGGTAGAGGCCGTCGCCACCGGCGCGCTGGATCTCCTGGCTGGCCGCCTCGATGTCGGAGACGGTGTAGACGCAGTCGCCGCCGTCTTCCGGCATCCGTTCCAGTCGGGCCAGATAGCTCGGAAGGTCGATGCCGAGGACGAGGACGCCGTCGGCGGTCAAGCTCCTCGACAACGCGTCCTCCGCCGCGCCCCAGCCCGCGGCGTCGGACAGGAGGACGACGAAGGCCTTGGCCGGACCGGAGGGTCTGGCGATCCGCGGGGCGGGGATCGACCCCATGTCGGGCGCGGGCGGAGCTTCGTCCTGCGCACCCGCCGGCGAGAGCGCGAGCGCCAGGACGGCGAGGGCGGTTGCGAGAATGCGTCGCGTCTTGCGGCTGGCCGTCATCGTTGCACCACGCCCTTCAGACCGCCGGAGATGAGGAGGGTCACGTCCATCAGGGCGAGCGCGGGGCTGATGCCGCCGGCCGTCGTCATGTAGCGCGGGCTCCATTGCGGGTGGAACTTCGACTTGAAGGCCCGAAGGCCCTTGAAGTTGTAGAAGCGCTCGCCGTGCTCGAAGACGGTCGTCCCGACGCGATCCCAGATCGGCGCGACCTTGCGGCCCGACATGCCGGACAAGGGGGCCATGCCCATGTTGAAGCGCTGGTAGCCGTCCGCCTTGAGTTGCTCGATGAGGAAGACGAAGAGCGCGTCCATCGCCCCGTTCGGCGCGTCGGGATGGAAGCGCATGAGGTCGATGGAGGCTTCCGACCGGGTTTCGGTGACCATCAGATTGGCGAAGGCGACGATGCGGCCCTCGCGGCGCAGGACCGCGACCGGCTGGGCGAGGAGATAGGCCTCCTCGAAGGCGCCGAGCGAGAAGCCTTTCTCGCTGGCCTTGTGGCGGTCGAGCCAGTGATCCGAAACCGCAACGAGCTCCGGCAGGATGGCGGGCACCCCGGCTTTCGCGATCAGTTCGAAGGCGAGGCCGTCGCGCGCCGCGCGCGCCTTGGCCTGACGCAGCCCCGCCCGCTTGCCGCCGGCGAGGTCGAAGCGCGCGAGGTCGATCGAGGCGAGCTCGCCGAGTCGGAAGGCCTGCATGCCGGCGTCGGCGTAAAGCGAGAGGGCCTGCGGCGAGACCTGATAGAACACCGCGCGGCAACCGGCGCCGCGCGCCATCTCGATGAAGCGCCAGACGAGCTCGGGCCACGCTTCGCGGGGGCCGATCGGATCGAAGAGCGCGATCATCGAGCGGTTCTTGCGCCCGTACATGACGAAGGCGCGCCCGTCCTCGGAAAAGAGAAGGCTCTTGTCGCCCATCCGAACGAGATTGCCGTCGGCCTCGTCCTGGGCGGCGACGATCGCCTCGGCCTTGGCGAGCATCTCCGGCGTCGGGGGAAGGACGCGGCCGATCGCGGGACGGACGAGGCTCCAGACGGCGACGACGCTCGACAGGATGACGACGCCGAGCAGCGCGCGCAGCGAGCGGGGAGCCTCCGATTCGAACTCGAACTGCCACCAGAGATCGTGTGCGTAGGCGACGTCGCGATAGACGAAGAGCAGCACCGCGCAGGCCCCGACGCAGATCGTCGCGATGGCGACGAGCCAGGGCGGCGTCAGCACCTGACGGAAGATGGAGGCCGGCCGGTTGAACTCGCGGCGCGAGGCGACGAGCATGAGGGCGAGGAGCGACAGCAGCGTCGCCTCGGTGAAGGCGGCGGCCTGGAGGAGCGTCATCACCACGGCGAGGATCGTCGCGGCGAGCGTGCCGGCGAAGGCGCCGTCGAGGCGCTGGGCGAGGCCACGCGCCATCACGACCATGGCGAGACCGACGAGGCTGGCCAGGAAGTGGGAGCCCTCTATCAGCGCGAGGGGCACATAGTCCGACACGATGTCGAGACGGGCGGCGGGCGTCGGCGTGACGCTGGACAGGATCAGCATCGTGCCGAGCACGAAGGAGAAGGCCGAGAGGACGGCCGGCGCGAGGCGCCCGCCCGCGGCCTTGAGGTCGAGCCCGACGCGGCTTTTCACGGCGCCCCGGATCTCGGTCAGCGACACGAAGATCGCCGCGCCGAGCAGCGGCAGGAGATAGTAGACGACGCGGTAGAGCACGAGCGCGCCGAGGATCTGGTCGACCTCGACCGTTCCGCCGAGCGTCGCGATCATCACCGTCTCGAAGACGCCGAGCCCGGCGGGGACATGGCTGAGGACGCCGATGCCCAGAGCCACGGAATAGACGCAGAGAAAGGTCAGGAAATCGATCGCGCCGGACGGCAGCAGCACGTAAAGGACGGCCGCCGAGGCGGTGATGTCGACGAAGGTCGCCGCGACCTGGCGCAGCACGGTCTGGCGCGAGGGAAGCCGCAGTCCGAACCGGCCGACGCTGACCGTGCGTCCGCCGAGCGCGAAGAGCACGAGCAACGGGACGAGGCCGAGCGCCGCGGCGAGCCGGAGCACCGTCGGCGAAATCGACAGGAGCGGCGCGACCGTCTCGGCGTCGACGAGAATGCCGAGCGAGCCGACGATCAGCAGTCCCAGGCCGAAGGCGACCGTGACGAAGGCGATGACCTTGGCGATCTCCTCCGGGCCGAGGCCGAGACGCGAATAGCCCCGGAAGCGGATCGCGCCGCCGCTGAGCGGCCCGAAGCCGGCCGTGTTGCCGACCGCATAGGCGCAGAGCGCCGTCGGCGCGACGCTCGAGATGCGAAGCCGCCGTCCGACATAGGACAAGGCGCCGAAATCGTAGACGATCAGGCCGAGAAAGGAGACGAGCGTGAAGACGACCGCGAGCCCGATGGAGGCCCAGCTCGTCGCGTCGAAGGCCGCGACCACCTCGGCATAGCGCACCTCGCGCGTCATCTTCACGAGCGCATAGGCGGCGATGCCGAGAACCGCCAGCGCCGCGAGGACGCCGAGAAGATGTCGATGGGCCGACAGGATTGCGAAGAGGCGCGACAGCGCGCTCGGCGGGCCCGGTGCCTCCGCCGCGTCGGGCGTTGGATCGGAGGCTTTGGGCGCGGCGACGTCCATGATCAGATCCCTGGGAAGTCCGGCATTCGCAGCCTGGGCCGCTCGACCCGACGGTGGCGCGACGCCCTCCCTGCGTCAGGAAGGCGCGGCGAAAACCAATGGGGCCTGCAACGCCCCCGCAGTAAGGCGAAATTACGTCTGGGCGCGGGGATGTCGAGACGCCACGTCGATCGGACCGCGTTCTATTCCGCGGCCTGCCGCGCCTCGCCCGCCGCTTCCGCCGCCAGCCACTTCTCCGCCTCGAGCGCCGCCATGCAACCGAGGCCGGCGGCCGTCACTGCCTGGCGATAAACGTCGTCCGCGACGTCGCCGGCCGCGAACACGCCGGGAACCGACGTCTGCGTCGTGCCCGGTTCGGTCCACAGATAACCGGAGGGCTTCTGGCGAAGCGTTCCCTGGAAGAGCTCGACCGCCGGCGCATGACCGATGGCGATGAAGACGCCGTCCGTCGCGCGCTCCTCCGTTTCCCCGGTCAGCCGGTTGCGCAGGCGCACGCCCGTCACCGACTTCATCGGCTTGTCCCGGCCGGTGATCTCGTCGATCTCGGCGTTCCAGACGACGGAGACGTTGTCCTTCTCCATCAGTCGGTTCGTCAGGATGCGCTCGCCGCGGAACGCGTCGCGACGGTGGACGACGGTAACGGTTTTCGCGATGTGGCTGAGATAGAGCGCCTCCTCGACGGCCGTGTTGCCGCCGCCGACGACGACGACGTCCTTGCCGCGATAGAAGAAGCCGTCGCAGGTCGCGCAGGCCGAGACGCCGAAGCCCTGGAAGTGCTGCTCGGAGGGAAGGCCGAGCCACTTGGCCTGCGCGCCCGTCGCGATGATCAGCGCGTCGGCCGTATAGGTCGTGCCGCTGTCGCCCCTCAGGCGGAACGGCCGGCTCGAGAGGTCCGCCTCGACGATGAGGTCGTTGGCCATTTCGGCGCCGACATGAAGCGCCTGCGCCTTCATCTGCTCCATCAGCCAGGGTCCCTGGATGGGATCGGCGAAGCCGGGGTAGTTCTCGACATCGGTCGTGATGGTGAGCTGACCGCCCTCCTGCAGACCGGCGACGAGCAGCGGTTTCAGCATGGCGCGGGCGGCATAGATCGCCGCGGTGTAGCCGGCCGGGCCGGAGCCGATGATCAGGATCTCGGCATGGCGCTCGGTCATGGCGGACCTCCTTGACGGAAAGGCGTGTTGAAGAGGGTGGCGAGCCCGATAAGGTGGCGGGCGGAAAGTGCCATTGCAATAGGCGAGCCGGGCAGGCGAGGCAATCGGCTGGGGGCGCAGATGTGGCGGGAACGGCGGCGAACGCACCGCCGCCGATCCGGCGGCGGACCGTCCGGCAGGCCAACGTCGCCCGTCGTAGCGCTCGTCTTGCAAATGCCGCGCGGCTTTCGTACCGTCCGAGCGTCTTCGAACCGTGGAAAGGGGAGCGCGCATGGACCGTTTTGACAGCCGCCGCCCCGCTGGGACCGCCGAGCCGATGCGCCGCTGCGATCATCCCATGCCCTCGGCCTCTCGCGGCTGACGCCAGAGGCCGTCCACGGCCGATCCCGCGGGATCGGCTCTCCCATCGATTGAGCGGTTGCGGGCGCAAGAGCGCCGCGCGCTTCGAGAAGGCGGTGCGTCGCTCGCGCCGACGACATCATGACCATCGAAACCTCGAAACGCTCGGACGCGATCCGGGCGGTTCTCCTGTTCACGGTCCGCAACTGGTCCGCTGAGAAGCGGCTGGTGGCGATCCTCGTCGCGAGCATCGTCGCCGCGACGCTCGCCGACATTCTCGTGCCGCTCTTCGCCGGGCGGCTGATCGATGCGGTGGCGACGGCCGGCGGGACGGCCGGTGCCGACCGGAACGCCGCCTTCTCCGAAGCCTGGCCCGCGGTCGCCGTCATGGCCGGTCTCGGTCTGGCCTACGTGCTCCTACGCCATGTCGCCTGGGCCTGCGTGGTGCCCCTGACGCTGGCCATCATGTCGCGCGTCGCGGACCGCGCCTTCGCGCGCGTCCAGCACTTCTCGACCGACTGGCATGCCAATGCCTTCTCCGGCTCGATCGTTCGGCAGATCACGCGGGGCATGTGGTCGCTCGACACGCTGCACGACACGCTGCTCCTGGCGCTTCTCCCCTCGCTCGTCGTCCTCGTCGGCACGGTCGGCCTTCTCGCCTGGCACTGGCCCATCATGGGCGTGGTCATGGCGGTCGGCTCGATCGCCTATGTCGTCATGACGGTGCTCCTGTCCACGCGCTACATCGCGCCGGCCTCGCGCATCTCGAACCGCCTCGACACGCGTGTCGGCGGCGTTCTGGCGGATGCGCTCGCCTGCAACGCGGTGGTGAAGGCCTTCGGCGCGGAGGAGCGCGAGACGGAACGGCTTCGCGCGGCCGTCAGCGACTGGCGCGGCAAGACGCGAATCACCTGGATGCGCCACACCTGGAGCGGCACGCTTCAGGCGGCCATTCTCTGGGCGGTAAGACTGGCCGTCACCGGCGCGGCGCTGCTCCTCTGGTGGAACGGCAAGGCCAGCCCCGGCGACGTCACCTACGTGCTGACGACCTATTTCGTCGTGCACGGCTATCTCCGCGACATCGGCATGCATGTGAACAACCTGCAGCGCGCGGTGAACGAGGCGGAGGAACTGGTCGCTCTGATGGCGGTGGAGCCGCAGGTCGCGGATCGGCCGGGCGCGCGCCCGCTCGTCGTGACGAAGGGCGAGATCCGCTTCGAGGCGGTCGACTTCCACTACGGCCGTCACGCGACGCCCCTCTATACGGGCTTCGACGTGACGATCGACGCTGGAACGCGCGTCGGGCTCGTCGGCCATTCCGGCTCGGGCAAGACGACCTTCGTGAAGCTCGTGCAGCGGCTCTACGATGTGACCGGCGGCGCGATCCGGATCGACGGGCAGGATATCGCCGCGGTTCGGCAGGCGAGTCTTCGCGCGGGCATCGCGATCGTGCCGCAGGAGCCGATCCTCTTCCACCGCTCGCTCGCAGAGAACATCGCCTATGGACGCCCCGGCGCCACGGCGGCGCAGATCGAGGACGCGGCGCGTCTGGCGAGCGCGCACGACTTCATCGCCGGCTTGCCGGAGGGCTACGAGACGATGGTCGGCGAGCGGGGCGTGAAGCTCTCCGGGGGCGAGCGGCAGCGCGTGGCGCTGGCGCGGGCTTTTCTCGCGGATGCGCCGATCCTCGTTCTCGACGAGGCGACGTCGAGCCTCGATTCCGAATCGGAGGCCATGATCCAGGCCGCGAGCGAGCGCTTGATGGAGGGCCGCACGGCCCTCGTCATCGCGCATCGGTTGTCGACCGTCGCCCGGCTCGACCGCATCCTCGTCTTCGAGCGGGGGCGGATCGTGGAGGACGGGCCGCCCGACGTTCTGATGCGGCGGCCGAACGGCCATTTCCGTCGGCTCGCCGAACGGCAGGCGGGCGGCATGCTGGCGGCCGAGTAGGTGCATCGTGTAGAAGGCGGCCCCATGCGGGCCGTCTTCATCAATCTCGACCGCGCGGCCGACCGCCGCGCCTTCATGGAGCGCCAGGCCGAACGGCTGGGCCTCGGCTTCGAGCGGGTTCCCGCCGTCGAGGCCCCGGCCATCTCGGAGAGCGACGTGGCGCGGCTCGGCCGGTCCTGGGAGCGTCCTCTGACGCGTCCCGAACTCGGCTGCTTCCTCTCCCATCACGGCATCTGGCGACAGGTCGCGTCCGGCGCAGAGCCGGTTCTGGTTCTCGAAGACGACGTCGTTCTCTCGCCGCGCCTGCCGAGGCTCCTGCCGGCGATGGCGGCGCTGGAGGACGTCGACCTCGTGAACCTCGAAAGCTTCGGCCGCCGGCGGTTCGTCGGCCGCGAAGCGAAGCCGATCACGCAGGGCGCGGGGCTCCTCCGCCTTCACCGCGACAAATCCGGCTCGGCCGCCTACGTGCTGTGGCCGGCGGGGGCGAGAAAGCTCCTCGATCGCGCCGAGCGGGGCGCGGCTCCGGTGGATGCCTTCCTGCACCAGTTCCGGGCGCTCGCCTCGTTCCAGATCGAGCCGGCGCTCGGCATGCAGCTCCATCTCCTCGCCGCGCAGGGACTGGCGGTGCCGGCGGGATGGGCGACCGCGATCCAGGCTCCTCGAAAGCGGCTGACGATCTCGGTGGAGAACCTTCCCTTCCACGCCCGACGCCTCGGCACGCAGATCGCGCTCGCCGGCGATCACTTGATGCGCCTCTTCGGGCGCCGATACCGGCGAGTCGACGTGGCGAAGGCGGAGATGGAGGCGGCGCTGGCGGGGCTGCGCGACGATGACGATGTTTGAGGGCAGCATGTGTCGCGCCCCCCTCTGCCTGCCGGCATCTTCCCCTCAAGGGGGGAGATCCGTCTCGGTGAAGTCGTCTCCGAACCATCTCGTCAAAGGTCGACGCGTCGGCGTCTTCGGCCGTTGGCATGGGAAACAGTTCGCCGAACTGCCGATCTCCCCCCTTGAGGGGGAGATGTCCGGCAGGACAGAGGGGGGCCGTCGGGCGATGGGAACAAGCACCTTCTCCAAGGCTTCGGCAAGCCGCCGGCTCCAACCTCAAGCTTCGCGCCACACCCGCTCGTAGACGGCGCGAAGTTCCTCGACCTCGCGCGATAGCGGGAAGGCGGCCCGGACATGGACGAGCGCCGCCGCCCCGGCATCGGCCAGGAACCTCTCGTTCGCCAGCACTCCGCCGATGGCGTCCGTCATCGCGTCCGGATCGCCCGGCGCGACGATCCGGCCGGTGACGCCGTCGGGAACGAGTTCGGAAAAGGCGCCGACATCCCTGGCGATCACCGGCACGCCGCTCGCCATGGCCTCCAGCGGCGTCAGGCCGAAACCCTCCCAGCGCTGCGGGGCGACGAAGAGCGAGAGGGCCTTGTACCAGCGGTCGATATCCCGGTGCTCGCCGACGAAGAGGATGCGGTCGGACAGGCCCGCCCGCGCGACCCGCGCCTTCAGGTCGGCCTCGAAGCCGAGATGCTCGGCGGTGGCGCGGCCGGCGACGAGCGCGGACCAGCCGGGATGGGCCGGGAGGAGGCGGATCATCGCGTCGACGAAGAGATCCGTGCCCTTCTGGTGCCGCACACGACCGAAGCAGCCGACATAGCGCATGGCGGGATCGAGACCGAGCGCGGCCTTCGCCGCGGCCGGGTCGGCCGGCGGTGAAAAGCGGTCCGTGTCGATGCCGTGGCGGATCGTGGTGGCGGGACCCTGCAGATAGGCCGCCGTCTTCCCGCTCGTCGCGATGACGGCGTCCATGCGGCGGATCAGGAATCGCGTCCAGCCGGTGTGCCGCCGCTGCGAGGCGGAGGTGAAGACGAGGCGGAGCGGCATGCGCAAGGCATCGCGCAGAACGACGCCGAAGAGCATCTCGACATTGCGGCGGGCGTGGAAGAGGCGGAACGGGCGACCGTTCGGCCGCGTCCAGAGACGCGGCAGCTGACGAAATCGCAGGCGCGGGAGGTCGGCGGGAAGTCCGGGTCCGAGAACGGCGATGCCGAGGGACTTCGCCTGGAGCGGAACGAGCTGGATGATGGTGGACGTGACGCCGGAGAGCCGCCGCTTGAAGTTGGGCGCGATCACGTCGATGTCGCGCGGATTCATGGCGCGAGAGACATCGGCTGGCCCGATATCAGTCCGAGCCGTCCGGCGCGGTGCGAAGAGACGGCCGTCTCCTGTATGTCGTCGAGCCGTCCGATTCCCATGCAGCGCCGTTCCGCTTCCGTTTCGGCGATGAAACGAAGAAGCGAGGATCCTGCCAAAGCCGCTTCGCTTCCTCGACATCGATGCCGTGCTTGACGAGGTTCGACGCGCTCTTGGCGGGATCGCACTCGAACCTCGTCGTCACCTCTCAGCCCCAGCGCAGCTCGATGATCTCGTAGCTGCGGGCGCCGCCGGGGGCGGCGACTTCGACCGTGTCGCCTTCGCCCTTGCCGATGAGGGCGCGGGCAATGGGCGAGGAGATGGAGATGCGGCCCTTCTTCACGTCGGCTTCCTGGTCGCCGACGATCTGGTAGACCTTCTCCTCCTCGGTGTCCTCGTCGACGAGCTTGACGGTGGCGCCGAACTTGACCTTCTCACCGGACAGCTTCGAGACGTCGATGACCTCGGCGCGGGCCGTGTAGTCCTCGAGCTCGGCGATGCGGCCCTCGTTGAGGCTCTGCGATTCCTTGGCCGCGTGATACTCGGCATTCTCCGAGAGATCGCCATGGGCGCGCGCTTCCGAGATCGCGGCGATGATGCGCGGACGCTCTTCCTGTTGGCGGCGGCGCAGCTCCTCCTTCAGCGTTTCGAAGCCGGCGCTCGTCATCGGGACCTTATCCATGCCCTCAACCTTTCCGAGGCGTCGGCCATCCGGCCGGCACCCCTCGTGTCTCTATGCCGGGTTGCCCCGGTCGGAAGGAACCGGGGATGAGCCCCGGCCAAAAGAAGAAAGGGTCCCGCACGCCGAAGGGCGTCGGAACCGGTTTCATGATCGTTCGCGGGGGCGCTCGCGTCCCTTGCGAGACGCGAAGATGCTGCCGCCGGGCCGCCCTGTCAAATGCCGGTCGCGGTCGCGGCTGCGACGACGCGCGAAGGCATCGCCGCCGGCCGCGGAGCCGTCGTTCAGGCGGTGGTGAAGTAGGACTGGAGCGAGCGCACTTCAAGGCTTCCGGCCTTCAGCGCCTCGATCGCCTCCGAGGCCGACGTCATCCCCGCGAGGGTCGTGAAATAGGGCACGCGGTGCATCAGCGTCGCGCGGCGGAGCGACTTGGAATCGGAGACCGCCTTCTGCCCGTCCGTCGTGTTGAAGACGATCTGGACCCGGCTGTTGCGGATCGCGTCCTCGATGTGCGGACGCCCTTCCAGGACCTTGTTGATCTTCTGCGCGGGGATGCCGTTCTCGCCGAGGAAGCGCGCGGTGCCCGAGGTGGCGAGCACCTTGAAGCCGAGATCGGCGAGGCGCTTCACCGCGGGCAGCATGCCGTCCTTGTCCTCGTCGCGCACGGACACGAAGAGCGCGCCGTGGCGCGGCAGGTCGACGCCCGCGCCAAGCTGGGCCTTGGCGAAGGCGATGGCGAAGTCGCGGTCGAGACCCATGACCTCGCCGGTCGACTTCATCTCCGGTCCGAGCAGGATGTCGACGCCGGGGAAGCGCGCGAAGGGGAACACCGCCTCCTTCACGGCGACATGGCGGATCGATTTGGGGTCGATCTTGCCGCCATAGGGCGCGAAGGCCTGCTCCAGCGATTCGCCGGCCATGATGCGGGCCGCGATCTTGGCGATCGGACGGCCGATCGTCTTGGCGACGAAGGGCACGGTGCGCGACGCGCGCGGGTTCACTTCGAGGACGAAGATCGTGCCGTCCTTGATCGCGTACTGCACGTTCATCAATCCGCCGACATGGAGCGCGCGGGCGAGCGCGGAGGTCTGGCGCTCAAGCTCCTCCACGATCGAATGCGAGAGCGAATGGACGGGCAGCGAGCAGGCGCTGTCGCCCGAATGGATGCCGGCTTCCTCGATATGCTCCATGATGCCGGAGACATAGGTGTCGGAGCCGTCGCAGAGGCAGTCGACGTCGACCTCGATCGCGTCGGTCAGGTAGGTGTCGAAGAGGAGCGGGTTCTTGCCGAGAAGCGTGTTGATCTGCCCGGTCTTGTCGTTCGGATACTTCTGCTTGATCTCCTCCGGCACCAGGCCCGGCACCGTGTCGAGAAGATAGGACTGCAGCATGCCCTCGTCGTGGATGATCTGCATGGCGCGGCCGCCGAGCACGTAGGACGGGCGCACGACGAGCGGGAAGCCGAGTTCGCCGGCGACGGTGCGGGCCTGTTCGACCGAATGGGCGATGCCGTTGCGCGGCTGCGCAAGGCCGAGCTTCATCAGGAGCTTCTGGAAGCGGTCGCGGTCCTCGGCGAGATCGATCATGTCGGGCGAGGTGCCGAGAATCGGGATACCGGCCTTCTCCAGGGCTTCCGCGAGTTTCAGCGGGGTCTGCCCGCCGAACTGCACGATCACGCCGTGCAGCGTGCCCTGCGCCTTCTCCGCGCGCAGGATCTCCAGGACGTCCTCGGCCGTCAGCGGCTCGAAATAGAGCCGGTCGGACGTGTCGTAGTCGGTCGAGACGGTCTCGGGATTGCAATTGACCATGATCGCCTCGTAGCCGGCGTCCCGAAGGGCGAAGGCCGCGTGGCAGCAGCAATAGTCGAACTCGATGCCCTGGCCGATCCGGTTCGGTCCGCCGCCGAGGATGACGACCTTCTTGGCGGTCGAGACGTCCGCTTCCGAGCGCAGCGAGCCGGCGAAGGGCGTCTCGTAGGTCGAGTACATGTAGGGCGTGGGCGAGGCGAATTCGGCCGCGCAGGTGTCGATGCGCTTGTAGACGGGATGGACGTCGAGCCGCTCGCGAAGGCGCGAGACCTCGACCGCGTCGCGCTTGGTCAGCGAGGCGAGGCGGGCGTCGGAGAAGCCCATCGATTTGAGATGGCGGAGATTGGCAGCGTCCTGCGGCAGCCCGTGCTCGCGCACGCGGGCCTCCATCTGGATGATGCCGTCGATCTGTTCGAGGAACCACGGGTCGATCCGGCACATCTGATGCACCTCGTGGAGCGAGGTGCCCATGCGGATCGCCTGGGCGACCATGCGCAGGCGATCGGGCGTCGGCGTTCCCAGCGCGGCGCGGATGGCGTTGCGGTCGTCGTTCTGATTCCCGCGAAGGCCGGGGATCTCGATCTCGTCGAGGCCGGTGAGGCCGGTCTCCAGGCCGCGAAGGGCCTTCTGCAGGGATTCCTGGAAGGTGCGGCCGATCGCCATGACCTCGCCGACCGATTTCATGGCGGTGGTGAGGATGGGCGAGGCGCCCGGAAACTTCTCGAAGGCGAAGCGCGGGATCTTGGTGACGACGTAGTCGATCGAGGGCTCGAAGGAGGCCGGCGTCGCGCCGCCCGTGATGTCGTTGTCGAGCTCGTCCAGCGTGAAGCCGACGGCGAGCTTGGCCGCGATCTTGGCGATGGGAAAGCCCGTCGCCTTCGAGGCGAGCGCGGAGGAGCGCGACACGCGCGGGTTCATCTCGATGACGACGAGGCGACCGTTTTCCGGGTTGACCGCGAACTGCACGTTCGACCCGCCGGTCTCGACGCCGATCTCGCGCAGGACCGCGATCGAGGCGTTGCGCATAATCTGGTATTCCTTGTCCGTCAGCGTCAGGGCCGGCGCGACGGTGATCGAGTCGCCGGTGTGGACGCCCATCGGATCGATGTTCTCGATGGAGCAGACGATGATGCAATTGTCCGCCTTGTCGCGGACGACCTCCATCTCGTACTCCTTCCAACCCAGAACGCTCTCCTCGATAAGGACCTCGGTCGTCGGCGAGGCGTCGAGGCCGCCTTCGACGATCTCGAAGAACTCCCCGCGATTGTAGGCGATGCCGCCGCCGGTTCCGCCCATCGTGAAGGACGGACGGATGATGGCGGGAAGGCCGACCTCGTCGAGCGCCTCGGCGGCGGCGGCGAGCGCGCGCGTCATGTAGCGCTGCTTGCGCTCGACCTCGCCGCCGAGCCAGTCGGATTCGAGCGCGGCCAGCGCCTTGTCGCGCGCCTCGCCCTCGGGCGTCGCGGCGACGAGGGCCGCCTTCTTTTCCTCGTGGGCGTGCCGGTCGACCTTCTTGGCCTCGGTCGCGTTGGCGAGCAGCGACTTCGGCGTCTCCAGACCGATCCGCTTCATCGCCTCGCGGAAGAGGGCGCGGTCCTCGGCCATGTCGATCGCGGCGGCATCCGCGCCGATCATCTCGACATGGTACTTGTCGAGGACGCCCATTCTCTTGAGGGACAGCGCCGTGTTCAGCGCGGTCTGGCCGCCCATGGTCGGAAGGATCGCGTCGGGTCGCTCCTTCTCGATGATCTTGGCGACGACCTCGGGCGTGATCGGCTCGATATAGGTGGCGTCGGCGAGATCCGGGTCGGTCATGATCGTCGCCGGATTGGAATTGACGAGGATGATCCGGTAGCCTTCCGCCTTCAGCGCCTTGCAGGCCTGGGTGCCGGAATAGTCGAACTCGCAGGCCTGCCCGATGATGATCGGACCCGCGCCGATGATGAGGATGGAGGACAGGTCGGTGCGCTTGGGCATGGCGGTCTTTCGTCTTCTAGCATCGCCGCGCGCCAAAACCCGGTCGCGGAGGAGGCTCGCGGCCGGTGGGCAGGGGACGGTTCGTCAGGCTAGGACCGGCTTATAGGCAAAAGCACCGCGCCGGGAAAGGGCCGGGAGACGGGCCGTTGCGATTCCCGCACCGTTCGCTTGCGCGGGTGGCCGCCGGCCCGGATCGGATCAGCCGTGGCCGCCAGCTTCGCCGGCCGACGGATCACCCATCGCGCCGTCGGGCCGGGAGGCGCCGTCGAGATCCGCGACCGCCGACAGCGGTGCCTCGTCGTCCCCCGGCGGCAGGGCGGGCCCGCGAGCGGTGCGCTGCTCGATGGCGCGTGCGGCCATCTCGGCGTCGTAGGTTTCGTGCCCGAGGGCGAGGGCGAGGCAGGCAAGCTCGACCGAGGTCGGGATCGCCACGCTCTTCCCGTCGCGGTCGCCCTTCTCGTAATACTGGATGACCCGCTTCTTCAGCCCCAGACGCTCGGCCGCGTCCTTCTGCTTCCAGCCGAGGCTCTTGCGCCAGCTGCGAAACTCGTCGGGCTTCATGGCGGACCTTCCTGCGGAACGGGCCCGCCGGAGAGCGGGCATCGTCCGACGAGAAAACGCCTCGCCGTGTCACAATCAAGGGGTGGTGAAGGTCAGCCGACGAAGTTTTTTCGGCCCTTGGCACGGCCGCCGCACGGCCGGGCCCGGACCGAACGAAAAAAGGCTCCGCAGCCGCTTCCGGCGCAGAGCCCTTCGGGATGGCGATCGGCCGAACCTTGGATCAGGTGGCGTCTTCGCGCTTCTCGTCGATCATCCGGAAGAACCGGTCGAACAGGTAGTGCGAATCCTGCGGCCCCGGCGAGGCCTCGGGATGGTGCTGCACGGAGAAGATCGGCTTGTCGCGAACGCGCAGGCCGCAATTCGAGCGGTCGAAGAGCGAGACATGCGTTTCCTCGACGCTCTCGGGCAGCGACGCCGATTCCACGGCGAAACCATGGTTCATCGAGACGATCTCGACCTTGCCGGTGGTGTGATCCATGACCGGATGATTCGCGCCGTGATGGCCCTGGTGCATCTTCTCGGTCTTGCCGCCGAGCGCGAGCGCCAGCATCTGGTGGCCGAGACAGATCCCGAACATCGGGACGCCGGTCTCCATCAGACCCTGGATGGTCGGCACCGCGTAGTCGCCCGTCGCGGCGGGATCGCCGGGGCCGTTCGACAGGAACACGCCGTCCGGCTGGTGCGCCATGACCTCCTCGGCCGTCGCGGTCGCGGGCATCAGGATGACCTCGGCGCCGCGATCCGCCATCAGGCGCAGGATGTTGCGCTTGGTGCCGTAGTCGATGGCGACGATCTTGTAGCGCGGGGCCTCCTCGCGGGCGAAGCCCTCGTTCCAGACCCAGGCCTTCTCGTTCCAGACGACCGACTGGCCGACCGCGACGTCCTTGGCGAGATCGAGGCCGACGAGACCGGACCAGCCGCGGGCACGGGCCTTCAGCGCCTCGATGTCGAACTGCCCGCCGGGATCGTGCGCGATGACGGCGTTGGGCGCGCCGTGCTCGCGGATGTGGGCGGTGAGGGCGCGGGTGTCGATTCCCGACAGCGCGATCACGCCGCGCTTCTTCAGCCAGCCGTCGAGATCGCCGGCGGAGCGGTAGTTGGAGGGCGAGGAGACCTCGGCGCGGAAGATCGCGCCGACCGCGCCGCAGGCATTGGCCGGCACGAGATCCTCGGCATCCTCGTCGTTGGCGCCGACATTGCCGATATGGGGGAAGGTGAAGGTGACGATCTGCCGGGAATAGGAGGGGTCCGTCAGGATCTCCTGGTAACCGGTGAGGGCGGTGTTGAAGCAAACCTCTCCCTCGATGATTCCCGTCGCGCCGAGGCCGTCGCCCTCGATCACGGTGCCGTCGGCGAGCACCAGGAGCGCGGTCGGGATGCGGGTGGTCCAGGCTTCGGTCATGGCGTGCCTCTCAAATCCTCAAGCCGACCGTTGGGATCGGCGCCGGTCGCAGCCGGTTCGGGGCGACGCCGCCGGCGGCGCCTGGGTCCCGTCTGGCCCCCGCGCGGAAAACGCCCGGCCGCCGCGAGGCGAACGGACGCTCGGTCGAAGGCCGGCTGTCGTCGAACCTCGATATCGCCGCTCCGGGCTCCGGCCGCAAGTCTCTTGCGCAGGGTTTTGCGCGCGTCTACCTCCCGCCAACGGCGTGGCCGGTCGAGCGTTCCCCGCATCGACCGCCGCCGCCGCCCGACTTGACCCGGAGAATGCCCCATGCGCACCGCGATCACCGATGCCCTGAAGGATGCGATGAAGTCGCAGGACAAGGTGCGCACGAGCACGCTCCGCCTCGTCAACGCCGCGATCAAGGACAAGGACATCGCCAATCGCGGGCAGAACCGCGAGGCGGCCTCCGACGACGAGATCGCGCAGATCCTGACCAAGATGGTGAAGCAGCGCGAGGAATCGGCGAAGATCTACGAGGACAACGCCAGGCCCGAGCTCGCTGCCAAGGAGCGGGAAGAGATCGCCGTCATCGCCGGCTTCATGCCGCAGCAGATGGACGAAGCCGGCATGGAGGCCGCCGTCGCCGCGGTCGTCGCCGGCCTCGGCGCGGCCGGGATGAAGGACATGGGCCGGGTCATGGGCGCGCTCAAGGAACGCCATGCCGGGCAGATGGACTTCGGCAAGGCGAACGGCGTGGTGAAGCGGCAGCTGACGGGGGCGTGAGGCGAAATCGCGGTCGCGCGTGGGATGGGCGCGTCATCCCGGCGGCTTCCGGTCTCCGAGACATGCCAGACTCCGTTAGCCTTTTCTGCTAGAGGGTGAGGTCCAGCCGCATCCGCCTCGCGGGGCGGACCCATCGCTCCTAGATCTAGACCATGCGCTTCTCGCCCCAGTTCCTCGACGACATCCGCGACCGCGTGCCGATCTCCGACGTCGTCGGCCGGCGCGTGACCTGGGACCGTCGCAAGACGCAGAGCGGCAAGGGCGATTTCTGGGCCTGCTGCCCGTTCCATTCGGAGAAGTCGCCGTCCTTCCACTGCGAGGACCGCAAGGGCCGCTACCATTGCTTCGGATGCGGCGCGTCCGGCGATCACTTCCGCTTCCTCGTCGAGGCGGAGGGCCTGTCCTTTCCCGAAGCCGTGGAGCGGCTCGCCGGCGAAGCGGGGCTTCCAATGCCCGCGCGCGATCCCGAGGCCGAGAAGCGGGACGACAAGCGCGCCACGATCCTCGATGCGCTGCGCCTTGCGTCCGGCTTCTTCCAGCAGATGCTGCAGGAGCCGGAGGGCGCCAAGGCGCGCGCCTATCTGCGCGATCGCGGCATCCATCCGCAGACGCAGAAGCTCTTCGGCATCGGCTACGCACCGGACAGCCGCAACAGGCTGAAGGAGTTTCTCGCCGGCAAGGGCGTCGGCAAGGCCGAGATCGAGGCGGCCGGGCTCGTCGTCCATGGAGAGGGCATCGCGGTGTCCTACGACCGGTTCCGCGACCGCATCATGTTCCCGATCGAGGATGCGCAGGAGCGCGTCATCGCCTTCGGCGGGCGGGCGCTCTCCTCGGACGTGTCGGCCAAATACCTCAATTCGCCCGAGACGGACGTCTTCGTGAAGGGCGCGACGCTCTTCAACATCGCGCGCGCCCGCCGGGCGGCGAAAGCGGCGGGAACGCTCGTCGTCGTCGAGGGCTATCTCGACGTCATCGCCATCGCGCAGGCGGGATTCGAGCACGCGGTCGCTCCGCTCGGCACCGCGCTGACCGACCGCCAGCTCGAACTTCTCTGGCGCAACACCCCCGAGCCGATCCTCTGCTTCGACGGCGATCCGGCCGGCCTCAAAGCCGCGCACCGGGCGGCCGAGGTCGCTCTGCCGGCCTTGAAACCCGGTCGCTCGCTGCGCTTCGCGCTGCTCGACGGCGGTCAGGACCCCGACGATCTCGTGCGCGAGCGGGGCGCGGAGGCGTTCCGCGGCGTGCTGGGCAGCGCGCGTCCGCTCGCCGATCTCCTCTGGATGCGCGAGACGGCGGGGGGCGCCTTCGACACGCCCGAACGCCGCGCGGATCTGGAACATCGGCTGAAGGGTCTGACGCGGCAGATCGGCGACGAGAGCGTCCGCCGACACTATCTCCAGGACGTCGACCAGCGCCTGCGCGCCTTCTTCGGCGCGCCGGGACGCGGCGAGGGCCGCAAGGGTGGCCATCAGAGGCGGGACGGCGGCGCGGGCGAGGGCGGGCGGCGGTTCGGCGGTCGCGACGAGCCGCGGCTCGGTTCCGCGTCCAAGCGCGTCGTCGCCTCCGACCGGCTGACGCGATCGCGCCTCCTGAAGCCGCTCGCCGCGACCGCCCCGGCGCTGCGCGAGACGACCATCGTCGTCGGCTTCATCAACCATCCCGTCCTCTTCGAGGAGGCCTTCGAATATTTCGCCGATCTCGACATTCCGCAGGGCGATCTGTCGCGGTTGCGCTCCGCCGTGCTGGACATCCTCTCGGCATCGGCCGTCCACGACCGCGAGATCCTCCTGAAGGCGCTGGCCGAACGCGGCCTGCTCGATGTCTTCGAGGCGTATCAGTCGGAGGTGCGCCTGCGCCGCGAATGGACCTTCCTCGCGGAAGCCGCGCCCGAGGACGCCCGGGAGGCGTTGCGCCAGGCCCTGCACTTGCACCATCGGTCGCGATCCCTAAATAGGGAATTGCGCAACGCGGAAGAAGCGTTGGGCGTCCAGTTGTCGGACGAGGCCTTCGCCCACGTGGTCGAGGTCAAGCGCGAACTGCAGGACCCCAACGGAACCGAGGCGCTGATCGATGGCTTCGGAATCCTGTCGGGTCGTGCGACGAAGGGCTATTGAGCAAAACGCCATCCCGATTGCCGGTTCGTGGCGCCGATCGGGATCGCCGGCATACCGACTATTGATATCGATGTGCAGAAGCGTTGTCCGGGAGCCGCTTGCCATGAAATTTGTGGCGGCGGACGGCATCCCGACGTGTTTTAGACGACGCCAAACTTGAAATTGTTTGATACTGCGCCTTCTTACATGCGCCATCGGACAGGAAGCCGCCTTGGCGGCGATGGGTACTATGGTTAAGCGGACGTTAACGGTCTGCGACTAGGCTTAGGGACGCGATGCCCCAGCCTTGCGCGGCCGGCTCGGACTGCAGCGGGCTTGGCGCGCGAACTGGAGACGGAAACGAATGGCGACGAAGGCCAAGGACAGCGAAACGGCCGTCGAGGAACGTCCGGAGACGCCCGACGGGCCTCTGCTCGACCTGTCGGACGATGCTGTCAAGAAGATGATCAAGGCCGCCAAGAAGCGCGGCTTCGTCACGATGGACAAGCTGAATTCGGTTCTGACCTCCGAAGACGTGACCTCCGAGCAGATCGAGGACACGATGGCCATGTTGAACGACATGGGCATCAACGTCGTCGAGGAAGAGGAGGCCGACGGCGAGGAAGAGAAGGAAGCGGACGAGAAGGAAGGCGGCGAGCTCACCGAAGCTGGGCCCACCGCCGTCGCGACCGCTCCCAAGAAGGAAGCCACCGACCGCACGGACGATCCGGTCCGCATGTATCTGCGCGAGATGGGCTCGGTCGAGCTCCTGTCCCGCGAGGGCGAGATCGCGATCGCCAAGCGCATCGAGGCCGGCCGCGAGACGATGATCGCGGGCCTCTGCGAGAGCCCCCTGACCTTCCAGGCCATCATCATCTGGCGCGACGAGCTGAACGAGGGCAACATTATGCTCCGCGAGGTCGTCGACCTCGAAGCGACCTATGCCGGCCCCGAGGCCAAGCTGCCCGCCGTCGCCGTTCCCGGCGAAGGCGAGGGGGAAGCGGCCGCCGCCGCTCCCGTCCTGCCCGGCGAGCGCGCGCTCGGCGAGGAGGAGGAAGACGACGAGGACGATCTCGAGAACTCGATGTCGCTCGCGGCCATGGAGGCCGAGATCCGGCCTCAGGTCATGGAGTGCTTCGACCTCATTGCGGACAGCTACAAGCGCCTGCGCAAGCTGCAGGACCAGCAGGTCGAGAACCGGCTGGCGGCGACCGGCACGCTGTCGCCCAGCCAGGAGCGGTCCTACAAGAAGCTGAAGGAAGAGCTGATCACGGCGGTGAAGTCGCTGTCGCTCAACCAGAACCGCATCGACGCTCTCGTCGCCCAGCTCTATGACATCAACAAGCGGCTCGTCGGCAACGAGGGCAAGCTCTTGCGCCTCGCCGAAAGCTACGGCGTGAAGCGCGAGGAGTTCCTGAAGAGCTACCAGGGCTCCGAGCTCGACCCGAACTGGACGCGCCACATCGCCAATCTCGCCGGCAAGGGCTGGCTGAAGTTCGTGCAGAGCGAGAAGGACGGCATTCGCAATCTACGCCAGGAGATCCAGAACCTCGCGACCGAGACGGGTCTCGAAATCACCGAGTTTCGCCGCATCGTGCACATGGTGCAGAAGGGCGAGCGCGAGGCCCGGCAGGCCAAGAAGGAGATGGTGGAGGCCAATCTCCGGCTCGTGATCTCCATCGCCAAGAAGTACACGAACCGCGGCCTGCAGTTCCTGGATCTCATCCAGGAGGGCAATATCGGCCTGATGAAGGCGGTGGACAAGTTCGAGTATCGCCGCGGCTACAAGTTCTCGACCTACGCGACCTGGTGGATCCGTCAGGCGATCACGCGCTCGATCGCCGATCAGGCCCGCACGATCCGCATCCCGGTCCATATGATCGAGACGATCAACAAGATCGTGCGCACCTCGCGCCAGATGCTCCACGAGATCGGACGCGAGCCGACCCCGGAAGAGCTGGCCGAGAAGCTCGCCATGCCGCTGGAAAAGGTCCGCAAGGTCCTGAAGATCGCCAAGGAGCCGATCTCTCTCGAAACGCCGGTCGGCGACGAGGAGGATTCGCATCTGGGCGATTTCATCGAGGACAAGAACGCGATCCTCCCGATCGACGCGGCCATCCAGGCGAATCTGCGCGAGACGACGACGCGCGTTCTGGCCTCTCTGACGCCGCGCGAGGAGCGCGTGCTGCGCATGCGCTTCGGCATCGGGATGAACACCGACCACACGCTCGAAGAGGTCGGCCAGCAGTTCTCGGTAACCCGCGAACGCATCCGCCAGATCGAGGCCAAGGCCCTGCGCAAGCTGAAGCATCCGAGCCGGTCGCGCAAGCTGCGCTCGTTCCTGGACAGCTGAGGCGATGTCGTTCCTGAAGAAGCTCTTCGGCGGCGGTTCGGCGAAGCCGGAGGGGCCGCCCAAACCGTCGGCCCCGGTGGCGCAGGAGGCCTATCGCGAGTTCCTGATCCAGGCGACGCCGATCCGCGACGGCGGCCAGTACCGGTTGGCCGGCACGGTGTCGCGCGAGATCGGCGGCGAGCGCCGCGAGCACGCCTTCGTGCGGGCCGACATGTTCCAGACCGCCGACGAGGCGGCGCAGGGCGCCCTGCGCAAGGGCCGCCAACTAATCGACGAGCAGGGCGAGGCGCTGTTCAGAAGCTGACGCTTCGACGTCCGAACCGGGACCGATCCAACCCAATGCCGGACGACGAAGGCCGGCCGCGACCCGATCGCGGCCGGCCTTCGTCGCGAATCGACCGGTCGACGGCGTCAGGACGCGGCGGCGCGGACCGCCGCGGGCGGCGATCCCTCGTCGGCGACCCCGTCCTCTTCCAAGCGGTGCGACAGGATCGCCGCGATCATCAGCGCGCCGATGACGGTGACATGCTCGGTCGCGGTGTGGAAATGCGCGGTCGCCTCCGCGCCCTCCATCGTCCAGAAATGGTGGACGAGCGGAATGGTGAGGGCCGTGAAGACCGCCAGGGCGCCGAGGCCGAGCCAGGCCATCCGGTCGAGGATGACGAGAGCCGAGCCGGCGAGAAGCACCACCACGGCGAGGCCGTTGATCGCGGCGGCCGGCTGAAGGCCGAAACCGGCGACCTCCGCCGTTGCGCCCTCGAAATCGATCGCCTTGGCCAGACCCGCTCCCCAGAAGACGAAGGTGAGGAGGATGCGGGCGAGGAGACAAAAGAGGCTGGAACGAAGAAGACGGGCGAGGGCGGTCGGCATGGATCGGTCTCCGGTGGAGGATGGTCGACCGTCTCGTAACGCCGCAGCGTTTCCGCGCGATGTCGCCTCGATGACGACGCGGCGCCATGGCCGGTCGGGACATGGCGCGGCGGACGCGGGCCGGCGACCACCCGCCGTCGGATACCGCGCCGACGAGACCCGCCGCGACGGGGCGACGTGTCCAGCGAAGGAAGCGAGCCGGCCCGGCCGGCGAAGGAAGCGAGCCGGCCCGGCCGGCCTTGCGCAAGCGTTGCGGCGCAGCCGGCAACCGATGCGACGCTCTCGCGACGGGATCCGGCGCCGCCCCGTCCGCGTTGGGGCAGGCGTCTTTCGGGGCCGTGCTGGACGGCTGAACGCGCGATGAACGGCGTCTTCCGCAGCCGTTCAGCCTGATCCCGGCAGGATGCGCATCATCATCGGCGGACGAGGACGTCCGCGTCGCTGGAAGGAGACCACCCCATGTTGAAGTTCCTGAGAAGCAGCCTTCTCGCCGCCGGCGCCCTGTCCGCCGCCTCGCTCGGCCTCGTCACGCCGTCCTTCGCCGCCGCCGAGGGTCGCCCCGCCATCGCCGCCACCGCCGACGCCGACATGCGTCTCGCCCAGCGCTACGACGATCGCTACGACGACCGCCGGGACCGCCGCGAGCGCCGCTACGATCGCGACGGCGTCTGCGCGCCCGGCCAGGCGCTGCGCAAGGCGAGCCGCCTCGGCCTGCGCCGGCCGGAGGTCGTGCGCGACACCCGCCGCGGCCTCGTGGTGGACGGCTTCAAGCGCGGCCGTCTCGTCTCGGTGCGCTTCGCGCAGGAGCGCGGCTGCCCGGTGCTGGGCGTTCGCTGAACCGGCAAAGCCCCGCGCGGCCGGATCGGCCGATGGAATCGCTGCGTGAAACCGAGGGCGGCGCCGCGAGGCGCCGCCTTTGCCGTTGCCGGACCGGCGGTCAGGATCCGCCGGCGATCCCGTAGACGATGCGCACGTTCGTCGTGACCGTGCTCTCGCCCGCCTCGACGGGGACCCCGTCGGAAGAGGCCTTGGGCGCGGCCATCTCCATGCGCGCCATCGACATCGGCATCGGCATCGGAGGCATCGCGTCGGCCGCGACGTCGATCGAGACGACCGGCCCGAGCGCGACGCCCGCCGCCTCGGCGAGGGTTTCGGCGGTGGACCGCGCGTCCGCCACGGCCTTCTTGCGCGCTTCGGTGCGCAGGCCGGCGGGATCGTCGATGGTGAACTGGATGCCGCTGCCCTCGTTCACGCCGAGCGAAACGGCATTGTCGAGCAGGGCGCCGATCGTGTCGAGATTGCGGATCCGGACGGAGAGCGTGTTGCGCACCTCGTAGCCGGTGAGGGCGGGCGGGTTTCGGGTGCCGTCCTGTCCCTCGTCGTAGCGATATTGCGGGGTGATCTGGAAGCCGCTCGTCTGGAGATCGCGCGGCTCGACGCCGAGGGCCTTCATCGCCGCCACGACCTCCGTCATTCCCGCGCTGGCCGCCGTCAGCGCCTCGCCCGCGGTCGGCGCGATGCGCAGAACGGTGAGGCCGGTGGTCGCGAGATCGGGCTTGGCGCTCGCCTCGCCCGTCCCCGTCACCGTGATCTGCCGCACGGGCGCGGTGGGCGTCTCCTCAGCGAAGGCCGCCGGCGCGAGCGCAAGGACGGCGAGCGCGAGAAGGCCGGGCCGAAGACCGGCGCGCGCGGGAGAGAGCGGCAGAAGGGGACGGTTCATGGAAGGCTCCTCGAAGATCAGGCATCGGCCCGTGGGCCGCACAGCCATTGCCGCCGAATGTGGCCAAATCCCCTCCAGGGACCGCCGATCGCCCGCCGCCCCGCGCCGGACCTCGCGCCGGGCGCGCGCCGCGCACCTTGAGCCGCTTGAGCTTTTCCGCTACGGAACAGGCCGGCGGGCCTGTAGCTCAATGGTTAGAGCCGGCGGCTCATAACCGCTTGGTTGGGGGTTCGAGTCCCTCCGGGCCTACCACAAATCATTGGTGGCAAAGGCTTGAAGACGGTTAGCCACGAGGGTTAGCCAACCCGGTTAGCCACGTCCTCGGAGGGTCACCACCTTAGCCATTCCCGAGTGCGCCAGACGGATTTGCTGAGCGTCGCGAGAGTAGAGTTCGGCGTGCTCGATATTGTCGTGGCCGAGGACGTCCATCAGCTGGCGGGTCGACGCATCGCTCTCCGCAAGGAAGCGGCCAAGGGTCTTACGCAACCCGTGGATGGTGCAGCCTGGCGCGAGGCCGGCAGCCTTCGTCCACAGAGCCATGTGGCCGGTGAGGGACTTTGCAGAGAACGGCTTGCCATAGGCGGTCGTCAGGATCGTCGAACCTTTCACCGGTGACGCCGACAGCACTTCTTCCAGCATCGGCGTCACCGGCACAAACAGGCGCTTGTCGCCTTTCATCTGCCGGAGATCGAAAACGTCGACCTCCTGCTGCATGCTGTCGATTGTCAGTCGGACTTTGCGTCTCTGATCCCATCTCAGATTGGCGATGTCGCTACGGCGATTGCCGAGCCAAACGGCGAGGGCGAAGACGAGGCGCGCGTTTGTGCCCGGAGACCATCGTGCTTCGAAGGCCTCGATCTCCTCGTCGGTCCAAGCGCGGAAGCCTGTCGTTGGTGGCCGCCAGTTCATCCGCAGGGTCGGGTCGAACTCGATCCATTCCTCGTCCATGGCCGCATTCAGCATGCGTCGGATCGCGGTCATCTGATGCTTTGCAGTGTGGGGCGTCGAAGCCTTGCGACTGAGAACGAGCTTCATGTGCCGGCGCCGAAAGTCCGCGACGGGGACATCGCGCCAGAGATCCGGAAACGCTGGATCGACGCGATCATGGAGAAAGTTCTCTGCTAGAGTAACGTTATGTTTCCTTGTTGAAGGATCAAGCCGGACCCATTCGGGTGAGGCCAGAACGAGTCTCCACGCGGCTCCGAAGGTCCGCGGGAGTGCAGCGGATGGATGCCGCCTGACCTCGGCGACCTTGCGCTCGCGCCCTTCGACTGCGGCTGCGTAGGCTTCTTCGAATTCTGGTTCGCCCGGTGCGCCGGGAAGCGAAACCGTTTTATGCTTCCGGCGATATCGCCAGCGGGTGTGCCCGTGGCGATCTTTGAAGCTTGTGGCGCCGGGATGCTCTTGGGTCATGAGTTCACGCTAGGCCGGCTACCGTGCTCGCGACAAGATGGCGTCGATCCGGTTGCCGGCGTCGCCTGTCGAGGGCAATTCACTGAAGGCTGCGTCCAGTTGGATGCGATCCCAAACGACCCGACCGTCAATCCGTTTCGGCTTCGGCATGCGGTGATCAGCGACGAGCTCGTCGAACTTCGTAATGCCGATGCCGATGTAACGAGCGGCTTCGAATCGATCCATGCCGCGAGGCGGGTAAGCGAGGCTGTCGGATAGACGGCTCATGTCCGGCGCTCCGTTTGATCCCCATCACTTTTGGCGCGGGAGCGGGCTTGATCGCGACCGTCAGGGCAGTCCTGGCGAAGGCAGCGAACGAAGCGTGCCGGATCGGAGGCTCCGCAGGACGCACACCGATAGGCAACGGTCTCTTCCGACCGATCATGCTCGATCGCGCTGTCCTCGCTCATAGTGCGCCAGTCGGGCCACTGCCGCGCGAAATTCTTGTCCTGCTTCGCCTGCATGCGGGGCAGCAAGTCCTCTGGCTTGCCGCCATGCCGCCAGAAGCCATCCATCGCCAAGATGATGACATCGACCCATTCCGATAGATCGTGCGGCTCTCGCTCGATCTCGCCGAGTTCCTTGCGGATATGATCGATGACGCCTTTCGTCCGAAGGGCGGGACCGAACGTCTCGCGCGACCACGCCCATTGCCGCTGGATGTACGCGACGAGGTCACCGCCCCCATCACCCGAAGCGGGGGCGGCGGTGGGTTTGAGCGCAGCAATGGCCTTGTCGAGGCCATCCGCTTTCGCAATGAAGAATTCGGCCGAGGTTCCGCGCTTACCGCCGCGCACTTGTTCGGCCATCGAGCGGGCGTAGTCTCGCGCCCAAGTGACGGCGTCCAGGGCGGCGCTCATCGTTGGCTCTCCACCTTCGCCACCTCGATCCGCAGTTCGTCGCTCTTCCGGAGCGTGTCGCGGGTGATGAGGCCGCCGTGGTGCGAGTTGTCGGCCTGGACGGCCTTCACGAGCGCCGTCGCGGCAGCGATCAGTGGAGCGCTCATGCTGCCCTCGGCGCGGGGAGCGCGATGCGCTGCGGGTGCGCCTTGTCCAAGGCCTCACCGATCTCGATGCTGACGATGTCGAAGCGCGAGACGTCGGCGAAACCCTCGCGGCGCTTGCGCTTCACGAACTCGCCGGCGCGGTCGATCGCGGTATAGATGTCGAACTCGTCGAGGAAGTCGGCGAGGTCGACGTTTGCCTTTCTCAGCCATGGACGTTCGGACAGCGCCGAGAGGAACGGCTTCAGGATCTCGGCCGTGTAGGCCTCGGCCGACTTTCCGAATTCGGACTTGCGCAGGCCGCGCAGAGCGTGGGTGACCATGGCGGCGTGCCCGGCGTCCACGTAGCCCTTGATCAGCTTTACGCAGAACACTTCACCGGGCTTCTTGTCGGACGTGGTCGCATTCCGATCCATCAGGCGGCAGCCGGCGTCGGCGCAGGCCTGCGTGGATGCGACGGCCCAAATCTCGCCGGCGGCGCTGGCGGCCTTGAAGATGTTCCAAGGTGTGACGCGCGTGACCAGGCCATTGACCGCCGCGAAGCTGGCAGCCTGTTCCTGCTTCGTCATCTGGACGATCTGGCAGGGCACCTCGACGAAGCCGCACATGGCCGCCGCGTGAGTACGATGCTGGCCGTCGATGATGGCGAACCTGCCGCCCTCGACCGGCGCGACGAAGACAGGCGAAAAGCGCGACCATTTGAAGGACGCCGCGATGCGACGGATCGCGGACCAGTTCTGGCGCTGCAGCTCGCGCTGATAGTCGTCGTCGATCACGAGCTGGTCGATGCGGACCCACTGGAGGATTGCGGCCGAGCCGGCGTCGACCGTCTTCAGCTTATCGGAAGGGATCTCGATCATGCGCATCAGTGGTTGCCTCCCTGCGAAGCGGTTGGAATGGCAGTGTTCATCGACGGAACTTCGGTTCGGCTTTGCGCTGGAAGAGCGGGCGGTTGCGGTGGCTGACGCCGAGGACGGCGCAGCGGGTGCGGCCGATGGCGCGGGCGACTTCGGATGCGGACTTGCCGGCGTTCCACAGGCGGGCGGCCTTGCGGATAAGCTTGCGCGTCCAGCGCTGTTCGATCGGGACGTTCATCGTCAGACACGCATCGGCATCAAGACGACCTGTCGCGTGGCATCGGACGGGTCGGTGATGAGGCTCGGGCTGCCCGGATCTGCGAGCGAGAAGATGATCGTCTCGCCTGCGAAGGTCGCCAGCGCGTCGGTCGCATACTTCGCGTTGAAGCCGATCTCGATTCCATCCTCGGCGCCGGGGCCTTCGCACTCGGCCGACAACTCCTCGCGCGCCTCGCCTTGGTCGGGATTGTTGATTTCCACTGAGAGCTGACCCAGGATTTCCATCAAGAACTGACCCGGCTTTGACGATGTTGGGCTGGTCAGGCCTTGGTCAAGTTCCGAGTTTTCTCC
>NZ_LMQT01000021.1 GCF_001424685.1 Aureimonas sp. Leaf454 | reverse complement strand
GCCGTCGCGGCCATGTCCGAGATCGAGGCCTCTTCCGACAAGATCGGCCAGATCATCGGCGTCATCGACGAGATCGCGTTCCAGACCAACCTCCTCGCGCTGAACGCCGGCGTCGAGGCGGCGCGCGCCGGCGAGGCGGGCCGAGGCTTTGCCGTCGTCGCCCAGGAGGTGCGCGGCCTYGCCCAGCGCTCGGCCGARGCCGCCAAGGAGATCAAGGGCCTCATCGCGACCTCCTCGGCCCAGGTCGGCGAGGGCGTCGCGCTCGTCACGGCGTCCGGCCAGAGCCTCGAACAGATCCTCTCCCAGGTCGGCGGGGTCACCCAGATCATCACCGACATGGCCCAGGCCGCCCGCGAGCAGTCGCTGAGCCTGAAGGAGGTCTCCATGGCCCTCTCCCAGGTCGGCGGGGTCACCCAGATCATCACCGACATGGCCCAGGCCGCCCGCGAGCAGTCGCTGAGCCTGAAGGAGGTCTCCATGGCCGCCGACAACATGGACAAGGTCACCCAGCAGAACGCCGCCATGGTCGAGGAAACCACCGCMGCCGCGCAGACCCTCTCCAACGAGACCGAACAGCTCGCCAGCCTCGTCGACGGCTTCCGAACGAGCGGCGGCAGCGACCGCACTGCCGCCGTGTCTCGCAAGCCCGTTCGCAGACCCGTCACGGCGCCTCAAACGTCCGTTGCGCAGATGCGATCCGTCGGGCAGGGCGGCGCTGCCCGCAAGCCCGCCGCGGCGGTTTCCGAGGACTGGGCCGAGTTCTAGGCCTTCGGCCCCGGGATCGGAGTGTGCGGTCCTCTCCCTGGAATGAGCGCAGGCTCTACGGGACGGGTTCGTCACGCCAGCGCCGCGACCATGCCCGCCGTCCGGGCAGCCCTCCAGCGATCGAACGATCCACCCGATGCCGGGACTGAACGCCTCGGCACCGGCTGGCGCGGGCCGCATCAGCCCGGCGCTTCCTGTGGGAGTGGACGTCAGAAAACGCCGTGCAGTTCGGGTCTTCGGATTGGCCCCTCATCCAGAGTCCGGAGGATTGGCAGACGCCGGCCTTCACCTCAGTCCGTCATCCGGCGCAGGACGTATTTCTGGATCTTTCCCGTCGACGTCTTCGGGATATCGGAGAAGCGGATCTCCTTGGGGCACTTGAACCGCGCCAGCCGCGCGCGGCAATGCTCCAGAAGTTCCTCGGCGCTCGCCTCGCGGCCCGGCTTCAGCTCCACGAAGGCCAGCGGCGTCTCGCCCCATTTCTCGTCCGGCTTGGCGACCACCGCGGCGGCCGCGACGGCGGGATGGGCGTAGAGCGCGTTCTCGACCTCGATGGAGGAGATGTTCTCGCCGCCCGAGATGATGATGTCCTTGGCGCGGTCCTTCAGCTCGATATACCCGTCCTCGTGGCAGACGCCGAGGTCGCCCGAATGGAACCAGCCGCCCCGGAACGCCTCCTCCGTCGCGGCCGGGTTCTTGAGATAGCCGCGCATCACGATGTTGCCGCGGAACATGACCTCGCCGATCGTCTCGCCGTCGGCCGGGACGGGCTCGAGCGTCACGGGGTCGAGGACCCGCAGATCCTCCAGCGCGACATAGCGCACGCCCTGGCGCGCGGTCTGCGCGGCGCGCTCGGGCGGCGCGAGGGCGTTCCACTCGTCCTTCCATTCGTTGACGACGGCCGGGCCGTAGGTCTCCGTCAGCCCATAGAGATGGGTCACCTCGAAGCCGCTCGCGCGCATGCCGGCCAGCACCGATTGCGGCGGCGGGGCGGCGGCGGTGTTGAAGGTGACGGTTTGCGAGAAGGACCGTTTTTCAGCGTCCGGCGCGTTGATGAGCGTCGACATGACGATCGGCGCGCCGCAGAGATGCGTCACGCCGTGCTCGGCCAGCGCCTCGTACATGGCCTTCGCACGCACCCAGCGCAGGCAGACATGGGTTCCGGCCTGGACGGAGATCGTCCAGGGAAAGCACCAGCCGTTGCAATGGAACATCGGCAGGGTCCAGAGATAGACGGGATGCCGTCCCATCTGGGCCGCCGCGACATTGGCGTATCCCATCAGGGCCGCGCCGCGATGGTGATAGACGACCCCCTTCGGATTGCCCGTCGTGCCGGACGTGTAGTTCAGCGAGATCGCGTCCCACTCGTCCTTCGGCATGATCCATTCGAAGTCGCGGTCGCCCTCCGCGACGAGCGCCTCGTATTCCATCGCGCCGATGAGCGGGCCCTTCTGCGCCGGCGCGTCGGCCGGGAAATCGGGATCGTCGTAGTCGACGACGAAGGGCTTCACGCTCGCCCGCTTCAGGGCATCCGCCATCACGCCGGAGAATTCACGATCGACGATCACGATCTTCGCCTCGGAATGATCGAGCTGGAAGGCGATGATCTCGGCATCGAGCCGCGTGTTGATCGACAGCAGCACGGCGCCCGCCATCGGGACGCCGTGATGGGCTTCCAGCATGGCCGGCGTGTTGGACAGCATGGCCGCGACCGTCTCGCCGCGGCCGACGCCGCGCTTGGCGAGCGCGGATGCGAGCGCCCGCGACCGGGCGTAGAAGTCGGCATAGCTGCGCCGGAGCGATCCATGCACGATCGCCGTGTGAGCCGGGAAGATCATGGCCGCGCGCGACAGATGCGTCAGCGGCGTCAGCGGTTGGTGGTTCGCCGAGTTGCGATCGAGATGCTCGTCGTAGATTCCCATCGTCTCCCCCGATCTTCGGCCGACGGACCTTAGGCGATCGCGCGACGGCCGGCCATACGGGAGACCCCTGATCGAAGCTTGGCCTTCGCGGCGTCCATCGTGGCGGCGGCTTGCGTGCGGCGCAGGCGTGGCGCGCGCGGAAAGACCCGTCTCGAAGACGATCCGCTGCGGCGCAACGATGGCGGCGAAGGATCGCCGTCAGAGCGCAGGGGGCCGCCGAGCTGCCGCCTCTTCACCGACTCCTCGACGGGCCCTCATCACGAACCGGGGCATGCGCCGAACCCTGCGCCGTGACGGACCGTTCGATCCGCTCGCGGTCGAGCACGCCCGAACGCCGAAGTTCCATCTTCAGCTTGTCGATCGGGGGGGCGTACAGAAAACCGAACGACACGCAGTGATCCTTCCCCTCGACCGCGTGATGAAGCCGATGCGCTTGAACAAGCCGCTTGGCATAGCCGCGATGGGGAACGTAGCGAAACGGCCAGCGCTGATGCACGAGCCCATCATGCGCGATGAAATAGAGCAGACCGTACAGTGTGATTCCCCAGGCGACGGCCAGGATGACCGGCGACAAGGCATGGCCCAGAAAGAAGAGAGCGACAGCCATCACGCTGAACACGGCCGCATAGAGATCGTTCTTCTCGAAGAAGCCTTCCGTCTCCTCGTGATGGGATTTGTGCCAGTTCCAGCCGCTTTGCCCATGCATGACGAATTTGTGCATCGCCCAGGCGAAGACTTCCATCGCAGCCACGGTCACAAGCACGATCAAGGCATAGAGAACGATCTCGAATGTCATAACGGCTCTTCAGGTTGCGGGCTGCCTCGCAAGCGCAGCCATCCGGTCCCGATGGATATGGCGAAGGTTGTCTCGGCTGCCAAGAACGGCCGGGCGTGTAACATGCGCGCAAGCCGGCCGACCTCGAAGGCGGATACCGGCGAGCCCGCGTCACATCAGGCCGAGCACCTTCGACGTGCCGAGCAGCAGGCCATCGTCGATCGAGACCGACAACGCGATCTCCGTCAGGATCGCCAGCACGAGCGTAACCCGCCAGCCCACCCGCCGGGCGAGCAAGAACCCCGCCACCACGAACCCCGTATCGCTGAGGGAGTTGACGATGCTGTCGCCTGCGTAGACGCCGGGTTGGCCCGACTGGTTGAACAGGCGAATGACCGGTGGCGTGTTCTCCACGATCTCCCAGACGATGCTTCCCAGCACGGCCACGACCAATTGCGAGCGGGTGGGCCAGATCGGCTTCAGCCCGTCGAGGAAGAGGAAGAGACCGGCCCCGAAGACGGCATGCATGAAGGAGTAGGGATCCGACAGGTGCTGCGAGTTCGACTCCGCCTCGAAACCG
Organism: Aureimonas sp. Leaf454; assembly: GCF_001424685.1. Lineage (GTDB taxonomy): Bacteria > Pseudomonadota > Alphaproteobacteria > Rhizobiales > Rhizobiaceae > Plantimonas. Next base: position 250,912 of record NZ_LMQT01000021.1, on the reverse strand, counting down.
GCGCTCCATGCCTGCAAGGACTCCAGAGGCGGCAGCAGCGGGCGTCCGAACAGCCAGAGGGATGCCGCGGCGAGACCGTTGGCCAAAGCCAGCACGAGGAGGCAAAGGCCGAACGACGGCTTTTCCCGGCCGGCAACGCCGTTGATGGCGATCCTGTCCAGGCGGTCCAGCCTCATTGTCGTCGGTGTCTGGGTCATCGCGTTCGAATATGGCTGGGTCCACGAAGGGATCCACGATCGGACCACGCGACACAGGCACGCATCGGCGTCGCCACCTCCGTTTCCGGTTTACGATGCCTTGATATGGCTGACGGCGTGCGATCGTCCTGTCCGATTGCCACGGATGGGCTCGCGGATTGGCGTCTCCAGAGGAAGAGAGAGAAGAAGATCCGGGCATCTCCGGCCGGAAGCCGGCATGAGCGGGTCGACCAAACGACGCATACCGCTTCCCAGCGTCGCCGAGCCTGTTAAGTGAAGCCCATCGGGAACCGCAGTGAGACACTCGCCGTGCATGACGTGACCGGATCCTCCAAGCCGATCCTACGGCCGTTCCAGGCCGCGATCGGTCTTGCGCTGGGATTGGCCGTGGTGTTCGCATGGATCGCCGTCCATGTCGGATCGGTCTTCCTCTTCACCTTGAGCTGGAAGACCGCGCCCTTCGTGCCGCTCCTCGTCGCCGTCCAGTGTTGGCTGACGGTCGGGCTCTTCATCGTCGCCCACGACGCCATGCATGGCTCGCTCGCTCCCGGCTGGCATCGGTTGAACACCGCCGTCGGAACGTTCATTCTGACGATCTACGCAGGCTTCGCCTGGCGGCGCATCCGCGATGCTCACATGGCGCACCACGACGCCCCGGGCACAGCCGACGATCCGGATTTCTTCATCGACGAGCCGGAGCGCTTCTGGCCGTGGTTCCGCACCTTCTTCGTGCGGTATTTCGGCCTGCGCTCGGTGCTCTTCGTGTGCACCGTGGTGACGGTCTATATCCTCGTTTTCGGTGCGTCTGTTTTCAACGTCGTCCTCTTCTACGGACTGCCCTCCCTCCTGTCGTCGTTGCAACTGTTCTACTTCGGAACGTTTCTGCCGCATCGCCATGAAGAGGAAGCGTTCCGAGATCGCCACAATGCGCGCTCGAACGAATTCGGATACATGGCGTCGCTGCTGTCCTGCTTTCACTTCGGCTATCACCACGAACATCATTCGCAGCCTTGGGTCCCGTGGTGGGGACTGCCGGATCAGCGGCGGCAGGCGCCGGGATCCTGAACGTGCGACGCCGCACCCTGACGCCCATGCGCTTCTGGCGAGCGCCCGTCTGTCGCCGCGCTCCGTCCGGCAAGCCGGCAGCACGGCCATCCTCTCCGCGCGGTCGCGAGAGTTGAGCGCCGGGCGGCAGCAGTGAGAGTCGCATGGGTGGCGACGTGCCCGCCCTCGACCGTCGACGGGCGTTTCTTCCGGGACCAGGCCGGCGGGCTCGTTTCGCGCGGCCGATCGCCCGAAGCCGGCCAGACGAAGCATGGCGGGACGATGAGCCCGGTGCCCTTTGGACCGTCGCCTTCTAAGACAGCAATGCCACGATCACGACGGCCTGGCCGATCACGAAAGCCGGCACGAGCGCATAGGCAACGGCCGCGCCATGTCCCGCCTCGCGGGCGGCGCGCAAGGCATGGACGTAAGGGCGAAGTGTCTGTCGAACGCATGTCATGCGGGTGGAATGCACCGCGGCGCGAAAGGTCGCCGTTCCCTCGAATTTGACGGAAAACGACCGTTCGACGTCCGACGCACCCGGCTTCCCTGCGGAACCGCCGACTGTCACACCGGCGAGACGGGGCCCGTCAGAGACGCCGAGGGCGACGTCGCTCGCCCCGCGTGAGAGGCTTCGCACGATCATTTCGACACCGTCGGTCGGGCTCGGATCGAATCGTCAGAGGGGCGAGGCCGCCGACATCTTGCGAACCTCGGCCAGGACGTGAGCCGGGACATACGGTTTGTCGAAGAACACGCCGCCCTCGGGAAGATCCTGCTGGCGGATCCGGACATGGCCGGAGGTCACGATGATGGCGACCGGCGGCCAGCGATCCCGCACCGCCTTGGCCAGCATCAGCCCGTCCATGGTTCCCGGCATGTCGATGTCGGTGAACATCACCCGGATCTCGGGATGCCGCTCCAACAGAACGATCGCTTCCGCCGCGTTGGAAGCGCCATAGGTCGTGAACCCGGCATCCTCCATCAGATCCACGGCATCCATGAGAAGCAGGGGTTCGTCCTCGACGACGAGGACCGCCCCAATGAGAGTCGGAAGCGCGTAAGCCATCACCATGCCTTATATCTTAGATCGGCAAAGTTTTCGTTAAAGGCGTTGCACATCAAACGTTTGCGACCAGAACCCCGTCCAGCTGGTACAGAAGTCCGGATGCGGGATAGGTCAGGGATGCCGTTCCGCTGAAATAGGTGGGCACGACGCGCACGGTCAGCCGAGTGCCGAATCCCTGCCCCTGCGGGGTGACGACCGCCGGACCGCCAGCTTCGCTCCATCGGAAATGGAAGCCGTCGGCGTCGACCGACCAGGAGATCGTGACGCGCCCTTCCTCGTTCGACAAGGCGCCGTATTTCGTGGCGTTGGTGGCGAGTTCATGGACCGCGAGCGAAATGCCGAGGCCCTGCTGCGCCGTCAGATCCACGGGAGGGCCTTCGATCGCGAAGCGGTGCCCGCCATCGGCATGGGGTTCGATCGCGGCCTCGACGACGCTCCGGATGTCCGCCTTCTGCCAATCCGTTTCGGTCAGCATGTCCTGCGCCCGGCTCAGCGCCTGGATCCGCTCGGTCGACCGCAAGGACGCCTCCTCGAGCGACGATGCGTTTCGGAGGGTTTGGGACACGACCGCCTGGACCATGGCGAGCGTGTTCTTCATGCGATGGGCAAGCTCGCGCTGCAGGATGCGCTGATCCCTCTGGCGAAGGCGCTGCTCCTCCAGAAGCCCGTTCTGACGCTCCAGGAGATCCCGCGTGACCTCACGCTCCAGCCGCAGCTTCTCCATGGCGCGATGCATGAACTGGATGAGCAGGATGTCGACCGTGACGATGCCGACATAGAAGGCCAGCGCGATCATGACGGATGCGTTCACCTCGAACGTCCCGTAGGGCGCGATGAACCAGTACCATGCGGAGAAGCCGCAGACGACCGCGGAGAGCACGCCCGGCCAGAAGCCCGCAAGGAACGTCGTCAGAATGACCGCCGGGAAGAACGTGAGGTAGGGAAAGCCCGCCGGCAACGAATGATCGAAGACGAAGCGGATTCCGAGCGCGGTCGCGAACGCGCCTGCCGCCAAGCCCCAGGCCTTCGGAGGAGAGGATCGTATCCTCTCCGCCAACTCGAACAGTCTCATGAAAGGCCCTGAAGCTGATGACGCCCTTACGCAAGCTGAGTGATGCCATTGATTGCCGGAGAAGGAAACGGATCCCTCTCCATCACCCCGTGAACATGGTAGCTCGCCAACGGCCGCCCCGCGACCGCCGGACGTCCTGACGGTCGAACTCTCGTTCCCCGCGCGCCGTCCCACCCACTGTCCCCTCCGCGACGGAGGCGAGGACGCGGCTCGGGTCGTCATCCCACGGCGGATCGCGGTCGCCGTTTCGAGCGCGCCGCGCCGACCGGCGCGGGACCATCCCCGAACCCGTGGCGCGAGACCCGCGTCGCCCCTGCCCCGCGAGGCCACGCATCCTGCGACATGCGCCCTGCGCCGTGCGGAACAGGGGTACCTCCGATCCCACGATTCGCGCGGCTGGGTCCACGCACTATCGTGGCGAGGTCTTGCGCCGGATCGAGCCCATGAAAATTCCATCGCATGCCGACGGTGATCGCCGGCCGTCGTCGGCGGATCCGCTCTGCGGCCCGGAAAACGTCCGGTCCCTGTCGCCTCCAAACGAGGTCACGGGCTCCGATCCACCGTCGATCGAGATCACGACGCCTGCCCGGTTCGCCGCCCTGGAACGGCAATGGCAGGGTCTCGTCAGCCGAACGGACCGGTCCGACGCCGCTCTGGAGCCGAACCTCGTCGCAAGCGCGGCGGCCGGCGATGCCCGTCGCCCGATCCACGTGCTCCTGGCCTGGCGCCGGCTGCCGGCGGATGACGGGCAGGATCTCCTCGGCGCCTGGGCGTTGCGCGCATCCCGCGCCTCGTCGCTGCTGCCGCTGAGGCTTCTGACCAGCCCCGTCCACGACCGGGCCGCCACGGGTTGGCCGGTGATCGAGACGGGATTCCTCGTTCCGGTTCTCTGCGCCATGTTGGACGCCATGTGCCGCGCGCCCTCCCTGCCCCATCTTCTGGAGGTCGCCGGACTGGAGTCCTCCGGTCCGCTGGCCGAGGCGCTTCTTCGATGTTTCGTCGCCGGCGCGCGGCCGTTCGTGCGATGGGACGACACCGCCGACGGCGCCGGCGAATGCCACCGCGGAACAGCCGGCATCGGGACCGGGCGGACCGGTCGCCTCGTCGCGGCCCTTTCGGGCTCGCGGGCAGGTTTGCGTTGGCTGAACGCCGCGATGACTCTCGGTCTGTTGACGAAACGGCCCGTCCGGCCAGCGATGCGCCGCGTCGCGCCCCGCGCCGCAGACGGCGGCGAACGGCCGGCTTCCGTCTTCGGCTCGACCCCCGCGTCGACGCCCGGCGGCGGAGTGGACGTTTTGATCGTCGGCGCCGGCTTTGCCGGCTCGACGCTCGCCGCATGCCTCGGCCGGTCCGATCTCGACGTCGCGATCGTCGACCCACACGAGGCCTATCCGACGGATTTCCGCTGCGAGAAGCTCGATCCGCAGCAGTTCGAGATCCTGCAGAGGCTCGGCCTGGACGGTGCCGTCGCTGCGTCCGTGACCCATTGCAGGACACTTTGGGTGGCTCGCTACGGGCGCCTTCTCGACCGCCTTCAGGTCAGCCAGCGCGGGATCGCCTACCACGATCTCGTCAATGCCGTCCGCCGGGCGCGCCCGCCCCGCGTCGCCTTCCATCGCGCCCAGGCGGTGTCGATCACGCAGGCCGCCGACCATCGCGTCGTGCGCCTGTCGAACGGCGAGGTGATCGAGGCGCGCCTCGTGGTTCTGGCGAGCGGCCTCAACGGGCGGCTGCGGCAGAGTCTCGGCATAGAGCGGATCGTCGTCTCGCCCGAACATTCCACGACGATCGGATTCGACGTCCATCGGAGCGACGGAGGCGACTTCGCCTTCGACTCGCTCACCTACTATTCCGAGAAGCCCCTCGACCGCACCGCTTACCTCACGCTCTTTCGCATCGGCGGGCGGATGCGCGCGAATCTCATGACCTATCGATCCCTCGGCGATCCCTGGCTGCAGGCGTTGCGGACGGCGCCCGAGGACGTGCTCGCGCGGCTCATGCCAGGTCTTGCCGCCGTCACGGGCCGGATATCGATCACCGCGCTCACACGGCCACGCCCGGTCGATCTCATCGTCGCGGGCGATGTCCGGCAGGATGGCGTGGTGTTGATCGGCGATGCCTTCGCAACGTCCTGCCCGGCCGCGGGGACCGGCACCAGGAAGGTTTTGACCGACGTCGAGCAGCTCTGCTCCGTCCACATCCCGGCCTGGTTCGTCTCGGACGGCATGGGCGCCGACAAGATCGCGAGCTTCTACGAGGATCCCGTCAAACAGGCGGTGGATCGACAATCGCTGGCGGCCGCGAACGCCTTGCGCGACCTTTCGATGGACCGGGGCTTCAACGGGCGCCGGAGGCGGCTCCTCCGCTTCGCGTGGCGGTCCGTCACGGGGCACCTGCGCCCGGCCTCCACGCCTCCCTAGATCGACCTTGCGTCGGTGCGAACGCGAAGAAAGGGTCCGACGGATCGGACCTGCGCCTCGCGCTTTCGGGACGACCGGGTCCGACATGCGGTGGCTCCACGGCATCCGTCCGCGGTCGAGCCACCGCCACGATGACGCTCGGCATCCACCGAACCCTTGCCGCATCGCGACATCGCGCTCGCGACCGCTCCAACCCGTCCGCTTCTGGGAAGCGCCGCCGGGCGGCGCTGCGATGATGTCGCGACGGAGACTCCTCCTCCGTTCCGTCGCAAAGCCGCACATTCCCGAAAATAAACAGATTTTCCAACAAGAATCCTCATCCTCGGGGCGATCGGCACTTCCCGCCCGGTCCGGATGCTGAGATGGTGCCCCCACAGCTTGCGGCAGAGGAACGACGCGGTGCGACAGGACGCGGATCTTGGGGATGGCAGGCCTGTCCACGGTCTCGTCTTCGACCTCGGCGCTGGAAGCGGCCGAACGATGCTCTCGACCTTCGATGGCGCGACGCTCGCCCTGCGAGAGATCGATCGCTTCGACGGTTTCGTCCTGGAGGGTGAGGAACCTCGGTGGGATGTCCCCGCGCTGAAGAGGCATGTCGATCATGGCTTGCGGATCGCTGCCGCCTCCGTCGACCGGATCCATTCGATCGGCGTCGACAGCTGGGGTCTCGATTACGCGCTGCTCGGCAAGGACGGCGAACCGATCGTGCCGCCGTACCACTATCGGCACCCGCGCTCGCTCCGCGGCTTTGCCGATTGCCGGATCTCGCGCGAGCGGATCTTCTCCGTCACCGGCGCGCAGGTTCTCGCCGTCAACACCGTGTTTCAGCTCCATGACGAGATCGGCCGCCATCCCGATCGCTTCGATCGGGCGACCGCGCTTCTGATGATGGCCGACCTCATCAACCATCACCTCACCGGCGCCTGCCGCAACGCCACGACGCTCGCGCGAACCAGCGGTCTCCTGGAGGTCGACGGTCGGTCTTGGAGCCGCTCCCTTCTCGGCCTGCTCGGCGTTCCCGAAAGCATCGTTTCGCCGCTGGTCGAGCCGGGCGACATCTACGGTCACCTTCGTCCGGATCTTTGCGCGGCGCTGAACTGGAGTTGCGTCCCCGTGGCCGCCGTCGCTGCGCACGACACCGCGAGCGCGGTGGTCGGCCTCCCCTTGGGCGAGGACGACGCCTTCGTCATCGGCGGGTCGTGGTCGCTGATCGGAGCGGAGGTGGACAGACCCATCGCGGACGAAGCGCTCTTTGCCGAGGGCTTTGGGATCGAGGGAGGCGCGGGCGCGTCGACCTTCCTCGTTAAGAGCTTCAATGGGCTTCATCTCGTCCAGAAGCTGCGGGCGGCGTGGTCGGCGCGGCTCGGACGGACGATCTCCTTTGCCGACATCGCCGCTTCGGCCGAAGCGGTTCGACATGCCGACATCGCGCCGATCGATCCATCCGATCCCGCCTTCTTCGATCCCGCCGATGTCGTGGCGGCGGCGAACGCATTCCATCGACGACACGGCCAGCCGGCCCTGGACAGCGTCGGCGCGCTGGCGATCTCCATCTACAAGGGGCTCGTGCGGGACCTCTCGGGCGGTCTCCGCTTCCTCGAAGCGCGTCGGGGACGCCCGTTCGAGCGGGTGCGACTGTGCGGCGGCGGCGCCCTGGACGCGGTCTTCGCGAGCCTTCTGGCCGATGGCCTCGGCCGCATCGTCGTCGTCGGCCCCGTCGAGGCGAGCGCCTGGGGCAACGCCGTGATGCAGTTGAGGGCCCTTCGGCTCGTCGCATCGGTGGAGGAGGGACGCCGGTTGATCGCCCGATCCCTGGAGTTCCGGATCCATCGGCCGTCCCGCGACGCGGCGACGACGGGCGCGTGCTGATGCTGCCCGTGGAGCGCAAGCAACGCATTCGCGACATCGTCCTGCGCGACCGCCGCGTGGTCGTCGCCGAGCTCAGCCAGCAGTTCGGCGTGACCGACGAAACGGTTCGCCGGGACCTACAGGCCCTGGAACGCGAGGGCCTCATCGAGCGCACGCATGGCGGCGCCATCGCACGCGACGTCGAGATCGAGGACCTTCCCTATCCCGTGCGGCAGGGCATCAACCTGCCCGCCAAGCGCCGGATCGCTCTCTCCGCCCGTCGCCTCATCAAGGACGGCGATGCGGTGATGATCGATTCATCGTCCACCGCCTTTCAGCTCCTTCCGCATCTGCGCGAGCACAAGGACCTGACGCTGATCACCAATTCGGTGCGCATCCTCGGCGAGCCGGCACTGGTCGATCACACGATCATGTCGGTCGGCGGCGAGCTTCGGCAGCAGTCCATGACCTTCGTCGGCCCCCTCGCCGTTCAGGCGCTCGGCCGCTTCAACGCCGACATCGCCTTCATCAGCGCCAAGGCGATCTCGATGACGTCGGGCCTCATGGATGCCAGCGTCGCCGACGCGGAGATCAAGCGAGCCTTCGTCCGGCATGCGCGACAGGTGTGCCTGCTCGTCGACGGGGACAAGTTCGACGGGGTCGGCCTGATCAGCGTCTGCGACTTCGAACCGGTCGCGATCGTCGTGACGGATCGCAAGCCGTCGGACGCATGGATCGACTTCTTGGCCGCACGACAGGTTCGCCTTCTCTACGAAACCACATAAACGGACACAGGTTTTCTGTTTATGTTGATTTTTCGTTGGGCGAGCTTTAGCGTCGGCCGTCGGCAACGGGAGGGCTGCATGGAGCATCGGGACCTCAAGGCGTTCATCTGCGAGATCGGGCGACGGGCCTATGCGCGCGGCATGGGTGCGGCGAACGACGGGAACATCAGCGTTCGTCTCGACGACGGAACGCTGCTCTGCACACCGTCCGGCGTTTCCAAGGGTTTCATGACGCCGGAGATGATCTGCCACGTGGATCGGAGCGGACGCCACCTCGCCGAGACGGGCTACAAACCGTCGAGCGAGATCAAGATGCATCTCTGCGTCTACGAGCATCGCGAGGACGTGAGGGCCGTGGTGCACGCCCATCCGCTCTACGCCACGGTTCACGCCATCTGCGGCAAGCCGATCACCCAGCAGATCATGCCGGAATCGACGATGTTTCTCGGCGAGGTCCCGCTGACGCCCTACGCCGTGCCGTCCACGTCCGAACTCTGCGACGCCATCATTCCCTACCTGTCGCGCCACGACGCCGTTCTCCTGGAGAACCACGGCGCCCTTTCCTACGGGCACGATCTCAACAGCGCTTACTTCAAGATGGAGGCCTTGGACTACTACGCGAAGGTCGTCTATCTCGCGGCCGCCTACGGCGGGGCGAAGGAATTCGACCAGGGGCAGATCGAAAAGCTTCTCGAGGTCCGCCGCGCCCATTTCGATCAACCCGGCCGGCACCCGTTCCTGAACCGGGACGAGCCGGCGCCGACCGCCTGAAACGAACGGAACTCATCGCACAGCACAAGCGCGCCCTCGGCGCGAAGGGGAGGACGCATGTTTGCCGAGAAGTACCGGATGGATGGGCGGGTCGCCGTGGTGACCGGCGGCGGCCGGGGCATCGGGTTGTCCTGCGTGGAGGTTCTGGCCGAGCACGGCGCGACGGTCGTGATCGCCGAGATCGACCTCGCCACGGCGCGGGACGGTCGTGCCGCGATGCAGGCCAAGGGCTACGAGGTCGGCATCCAGCCTGTCGACGTCACGGATTCGGCCAGTGTCGATCGCCTCGCCGAGGCGGTCCTTTCCGAACACGGCCGGATCGACGTCCTCGTCGCCAATGCCGGCATCGCCCGCTCCGGCGTCGCGGCCGAGGATGTCACGGACGAGCATTGGCTGAACGTCAACGACGTCAATTACAACGGCGTCTTCTGGTGCAATCGCGCCTTCGCCCGCATCATGCTGAAGGCCGGCCGCGGCGCGATCGTCAACATCGGCTCGATGTCCGGACTCATCTCCAATCGCCCGCAGAAGCAGACCTACTACAACGCGGCGAAAGCGGCCGTGCACCAGATGACGTCCTCGCTCGCGGCCGAATGGGCCGATCGCGGCGTCCGGGTCAATGCCGTGGCGCCGACCTACATCGAAACGGCGATGACGATGTACCGGCACGAGAATGACGGCATGATCGACGTCTGGCTGCGCGACACGCCGATGCACCGCCTGGGGCGGCCCGACGAGATCGCCTCGGTCGTGCACTTCCTGGCCTGCGACGCCTCCAGCCTCATGACGGGCACGACGGTCGTGGCGGATGCGGGCTTCACCTGCTGGTGACAGGCCGCCGGCACGACGGAGAAGACGACCGGCCGGATCCTCTTTCCATGGGAGTTTGGATCTCGAATGCGGCGCCATCGGCGCGATTGTCATGGGCACGGTTCGATCGCGGGGCACGCCCGTCGAGCGGATCGAGCTCAGGGGACCATCGGCGAGAAGGTCGGGCGCGCCGCTGTCGCCGCGGGCGGCTTTGCCCGCCTCGTCACGCCGGTCGAGGTCGCGGACTTGCGGTCGCCACACAACTGCGCTTCACCACCGGGGCCGTGATCCCCGTCGATGGAGGAAGACCCCTTGGCTGAAGCTTCAAGCGCCCCGATGCGGCGTCCGCCCGTGCTCGCCGTCACCGTCGGCGATCCCGCCGGCATCGGGCCGGAAATCAGCCTGAAAGCCGCAGCCTCCGTCGCCGGGCGGCTGGGGGACGGAGAGTTCAGGCTTCGCCTCTTCGGATGCCGGCAGGTTCTGGAGGGAACCGCACGCACATTGAGCCTTCCCCTTCCGCCCCTCGCGGCGGGGGAAGACGACCCTTCGCCCGTCGCGATCTGGGACATCGGCGGCGAGGCGGACGCCGTGCCGGCCGGGCGCGATTCCGCGGAGGGCGGCCGCCAGTCCTACGAGGCGATCGCGCAGGCCGTGCGGCTGGCGCTGTCCGGCTCGGTCTCCGCCATCGTCACGGCGCCGATCAGCAAGGACTCCCTGAACCAGGCCGGGCACCACTTCGCAGGCCACACCGAGCTCCTCGCCAAGCTGACCTCGGCGCGGGACAGCGTCATGCTGCTCGCCCATGGCGGCTTTCGCGTCAGCCACGTGACGACGCACATCGCCCTCGAGGACGTGCCCAAGCGCGCGACGGCCGAGCGGATGCGGCGCGTGCTCGACCTGACGCTCGACAGTCTCCACCGCCTCGGCATATCCGAGCCGCGCATCGCCTTCGCCGCCCTCAATCCCCATGCCGGCGAGGGCGGCCTGTTCGGTCGCCACGACATCGACGTCACCGCGCCGGTGGTCGCGGACTACCGGTCGCGCGGCCACCGGATCGACGGACCCGTTCCCGGCGACACGGTCTTCGTCAAGATGCGGGCGGGCGCCTACGACGCGGTCATCGCCATGTATCACGACCAGGGTCACATCCCGGTCAAGCTGCTCGGCTTCCAGGTCGATCCGGCGACCGGCCGATGGCTCGCCCTCAGCGGGGTGAACATCACGCTCGGCCTTCCCATCATCCGCACCTCGGTCGACCACGGCACCGCCTTCGACATCGCCGGACGCGGGATCGCGCATGAGAGCAGCCTTCTCGAAGCGATGGACTATGCGCTGACCTTGACGCGGGCGCAGCCGGCTTGAGCACGGCACGCGTCGTCGAGGCGGCGCTGGCCGACGGCCTGACCATCGTCGCGGACGACCTCACCGGCGCCCTCGACAGCGCCGGCGCGTTCGCCGCGTCGGGGCCGGTCGTGGTCGATCTCGATGGTTCGAGGACGACGAGCGCACGCCTCTGCCTCGACACGGACAGTCGCGACGGCGGTCTTGCGCAGGCGACGACCCGAACCGAGGCCGCCTTCTCCCGTCGCCGATCGGGATTGTGGTTCAAGAAGGTCGACAGCCTCCTCAGGGGTTGGCCCTTCGACGAGACCTGCGCCGCGTTCCGGGCGGGCGGTTTCCAGCGCATCCTCTTCGCGCCGGCCTTCCCCGACACGGGCCGCGTCACGACCGACGGACGCCAGTTCATCCGCACGGCGACGGGGCTCCGGCCGGTCGGACCGGTCTTCGTCGAGGCGTTCCGCTCCCTCGGCCTTCGCGCCGCCGCACTGGCAGACGGCGATGTCGAAGCATCCTGCGAGGTCATCGTCGCCGACATCGAGACGAATGCCGATTTCCAGAGGACCGTCGATGCGCTCGGACGCGGCGTCGACGACACGTTGTTCGTGGGCAGCGGCGGGCTGGCGGCCGCGCTCGGCGGGGCGACGCGCTTCATCGAGGAGCCCGTTCCCGAGATCGCCATCTGCGGCACGAACCATCCGGTCACGCTGACGCAGATCGCGATCGCGGCCGATGCCGGTTTCGAGATCGTCGCGCTCGACGGCACCGAGCCCCGTTGGACGGCAGGCCCGGCGGTCCTCGTGCCGCCGGCGCAGGCGGAGGGTTCCGCCCACGCCGCTCGTCAGATCGCGCAATCCCTGCGACGTCTGGCGGCCAGGCCCCGCCCTCCCCGATCCGCCATCGTGACCGGCGGCGCGACCTTGCGCCTTCTTCTCGATGCGACGTCGGCGGGCGGGCTCGACTGCCTCGGCCTCCAGGCACCCGGGATCGCCGTTTGTCGCATCCGGGGCGGGACATGGGAGGGTGTGACGATCGTCTCGAAATCCGGCGGGTTCGGACCCGATAGCTTCCTCCTGTCCCAATTCCAGGGGCATGGAGACGACCGGTCCCGGAATCCCTGAAGCGCCGGGGCTCGATCGAGCGCCGGGCGGATGCCCTCACGCCTGGCTTTTCTCTGCATCCGCCGCCCGCGCCGACGGTCCGGCCTGTGGTCGCGGGACGATCCGTCGGTCCGACGGGCTCGTCAGGTCCAGCCCCCGTCCACGACATAGGACTGATTGGTGCAGGCGCCGGCTTCGTCGGAGGCGAAGAACAGGATCACGCGCGCGATGTCGGCGGGATCGATCTTGCGCTTCAGGCACTGCCGCTTGAAGATTTCCGCTTCGACCTCCGGCGTGACCCAGAGATCGAGCTGGCGTTGCGTCATGATCCAGCCGGGGAGGACGCAGTTGACGCGGATGTTGTGGGGCCCGAGCTCCCGCGCCAGTCCCCTCGTCAGACCGATGACGCCGGATTTGGCCGCGACGTAAGGGGTCAATCCCTCGACGCCGGCGATATAGGCGAAGGAGCCGATATTGACGATCGCGCCTCCGCCGGCCTCGGCCATGTCCTTGTAGACGGCCTGGGCGCAGAAGAACTGGTGCCGGAGATTGACCGCCTGCCGGTCGTCCCAGAATTCGGGCGTGATCTCGTCGATCGTCGCACGCTGGTCGTGGGCGGCGTTGTTGACGAGATGGGTGATCGGCCCGAACTCGGCGCGGACCGCGTCGATGCCGGCGCGGACCGCGGGAATATCGAGCAGATCGACATTCTCGAAGCGAACGCGGCATCCCTCCGCACGAAGCTCCTCGACGAGCGATTCCGACTCGGAAACCGCGATGTCGATGAAGCCGACCTTTGCGCCCTGATGCGCGAAGTGCCGGGTGATTTCGGCGCCGATGCCGCTGCCGCCGCCCGTGACGAGGACGGTCCGGTCGCGAAGGCTCGGATAGACGGCGCCGTAGCGCGGGCGGTGCTCGGTCGTCAAACGTGGATCTCCCGAAGTCGGAACCCGTTCCCGGTCCCATTCTGTTGGCCGCCCGTCAGCGTCTTTGGGCTTGGACGCCCGTTCGCGGCCCTCATGCCGGCGATCGCGTGCCGGAAAGGGCTCTCGTCTCCAATAGCTTGCGCCCGATGGACGCCTGCCGTCGCCTTTGGATCTCGCGGTCGGCGATCACGCCGAGAAGGATGACCGCGCCCATTACCGCGAAGTTCAGCGAACTCGGGATGCCCAGCATGTTCACGAGATTCTGGAGGACCTGGAGGAGGACCGTGCCGAGCACGATGCCGAGCACGGAGCCCTCGCCGCCGCGCAGCGAGCAGCCCCCGAGAACGGCGGCCGCGATCGCATAGAGCTCGTAGAAGTTCCCGTGCGCGGAGGGCGAGACCGACTGCGTGTAGAACACGAAGGCCATGGCGCTGATGCCGGTGAGAATTCCCGAGATCGCATAGGCGGAGGTGATGACGAGATGGGTCGGCAGGCCGGAATAGCGGGCGGCCTCCTCGTTCCGGCCGATCGCGAAGAGGTAGCGGCCGAACACCGACTTGTGGATCAGGACCGCCGTGAAGAGCGCGACGAGGACGAAGAAGATGAAGGAATGCGGGATGTTCCAGCTTCGCCCGGAGGCCAGCCATTCGAGCCATTCGTAGCCTCCGGCATAGCCGAAGCCGCGGGTGGAATCCTCGGTGTACCAGCGCGCGGTGCCGCGATAGATCAAGAGCCCGCACAGCGTGACGACGAAGGGCTGCAGCTTCAAGCGGGTGATCAGGAACCCGTGGAGGGTGCCGAGAACCGCGCCGGCGAGCACGGTCGCGAGGGCCGCGAGGGGCCAGGCGATCTCGTACTCGACGACGAGATCCAGGAACAGGATGCCGAGAAGCGCCAGCATCGAGCCGACGGAGAGGTCGATGCCGCCCGTGATGATGACGATGCCGAGGCCGATGGCGAGTAGACCGAAGAGCCCGATCTGATTGGCGAGGTTGACGAGGTTCACCTGCGAGAGGAACTGCGGGTTGATCGCCGCCGTGATCGTGCCGGTGACGAGGATCAGGAGGAAGAGGCCGGTCTCTTTCCGCATCATGGATGAGCGCTTTCGGTGAGGTGGTTCTGTCCGGTGGCGAGGGCGAGGACGTTGTGTTCGGAAAAGGCGTGGCGCTCCAGGTGCCCTCCGATCCGGCCCTCGTGCATCACCACCACCCGGTCGCTGACGCCGATGACCTCCTCCATGTCGCTGGAGACCATGAGGATGGCGACGCCGCTGTCGGCGAGGTCGCGCATGATGCGGTAGATCTCGGACTTTGCGCCGACGTCGATCCCGCGCGTCGGCTCGTCGAAGATCATGACGGAAGGGCTCATCGAGAGCCATTTGCCGAGCACGATCTTCTGCTGGTTGCCGCCCGACAGGGTCATGGCGTCGGCGGCGACGCTCTCGGCCTTGATGCCGAGCCGCTTGCGCTGGACCTCCGCCTGCCGCCGCTCGGCGGTGCCGTCGACCAGCCAGAGGCGCGCGTAGTGGCCAAGGTCGGCGAGCGTCATGTTGTGCATCAGCGATTGCTCGACGATCAGCCCGCAACGCTTGCGGTCTTCGGGCGCGAGGTAGATGCCGTGCGCGATGGCATCGGCGACGCCGCCGATCCGGATCGGCCGGCCGTCAAGCCGGATCTCGCCGGCGAGCGGCGGATCGACGCCGAAGATGGCCTCGACGAGCTCCGTGCGGCCTGCGCCGACGAGTCCGGCAAGGCCGACGATCTCCCCGCGGCGCACGGCGAGGTCGATCCGGCGATCGGGATAGGCGCGCGTCACCATCCCTTCGACCTCCAGCCCCTTCGCGGCGGCCTCGCCGGACGGGGGCAGATAGATCGACTTCAGGTCGCGACCGATCATCAGCCGGATCATGGCGGCGTGCGTGATGCTTCCGGCGAGAAGTTCGCCGACGACGCGCCCGTCGCGAAGGACGACGACGCGATCGGCGATCTCCTCGATCTCGCCCAGCCGATGCGAGATGTAGATGATCCCGACGCCGGCCCGGCGCAGATCCGCGACGACCTTGAGGAGCCGCGCCGTCTCCGTCAGCGTCAGGCTGGAGGTCGGCTCGTCCATGATGATGACGCGGGCGTCCTGCGACAGCGCCTTGGCGATCTCCACCATCTGCCGCTGCGCGATGGAGAGGTTCTCGACCGCGTCCGAGGGTCCGAAGTCGACGCCGAGACGCGACAGGATCGGCACGACGCGGCGGTGGATCTCGGCGGTGTCGACCAGCTGGAGAAGACCACCCCGGCGGGGCTCGCGCCCGATGAAGACGTTCGAGGCGACGTCGAGATTCTCGAAGAGGTTCAGCTCCTGGTGGACGAAGGCGATCCCCTGGCGCGCGGCTTCGTTGACGCTGAGGCGATCGTAGAGCGTGCCGTCGACCGAGATGCTGCCGGAGGTCGGCGGGATCACGCCGCCGAGGATCTTCATGAGGGTCGACTTGCCGGCGCCGTTCTCGCCGACGAGGCCGAGCACCTCCCCGCGCCCCACGCTGAGGCTGACGCCGTCGAGCGCGGTGACGCCGTTATAGGCCTTGTGGATCGAGCGAAGCTCGAGAAGCATGTCCGACATGACGCCCCGTTCCATGATCCGCCGCGATCGGGACGTCGCGGTCGGCCGGACGCCCGCACCGAGCCTCCCGCCGACCGACCGATCCTCCACGGCGTCGACATTACCCCCCGCCGGCCCCGACGCGCCGCCCTCCGGGGGCGCCGGAGAGCGGCGCGGACGAAGATCGGGCGTTTTCTCCCGACGACGGCCTTGTTGACCCCTGTCTACTTCTTCAGCAACTCAGAGATCGTCTTGCCGAATTCCTTGACGTTTTCCTTGTCGATGATCTGCGTCGGAACGATATCGAGCTTGTTCTCGGGAACGACGGACTTGTCGCCCTCGATGTACTTCGCCAGTTTGATCATCGACTGGTAGCCGAACTCGTAGGGCTGCTGCACCACCGTGCCGAGAATGGCGCCGTCGGAAATGCCCTTCAGGGTCTGCTGGTCCTCGTCGAAGCCGACGATCTGGACCTTGCCCTCCATGCCCGCGGCTTTGACCGCGTTATAGATCTGGGGCGTGTTGTAGGCCCACAGACCGACGAGGAGATCGATGTCGGGATATTTCGTCAGCGTATCCTCGACATTGGCCTTCGCCTTGGCCTGGTCGCCGCCGTCGGTCCGGATGTCGATGATCTCGATCTTGGTTCCCGCGATGGCCTCCTTGATGCCCTGCGAGCGCTCGCGCGCATTGGCGGCATCCATCGTGCCGACGAAGAGCATCGCCTTGCCACCGTCCGGCAAGGCCCGCTTCATCAACTCGCCCGCCTTGCGGCCGGCATCGACATTGTCGGTCCCGATATACATGGCCCGGTTCGACTTCGGCGCATCGGCGTCATGCGTGAAGAGCACCGCCTGCGAGGCGACCTGATTGAGGATGTCGGTGGAATCGTCGGGATTGACGGGGCTGATCGCGACGCCGGCCACGCCGCGGGCGAGGAGATCCTCGAGGATGCGCTTCTGCGCCGCGGCGGACATCTCGCCGGGGATGTAGAATTCGATATCGTAATTGGGCAGTTCCGCCTGCGCCTTTTCCGTTCCCCGCTTGGCGATGGTCCAGAAATCCGCCGGCACGTTCACGACGAAAGCCAGCGTCTTCTTCTCCTGCGCCCATGTCGGCTGCAGGAATGCGATGCTCGCAAGCGCAGCAGAACCGGCCAGGATTATGGTGCGACGCAGTATATTGCGAGTTGCGGGCACATCGAAGCTAGACGACAACGCATTCTTGATGGCGTTTTTCATCCTCTTATTCTCCTCCCATGCTTTAATAGTAAGCGATACCATCGATAGGATAAGCCTATCAACTACGTCAAGGCGCAAACGCGAAGTAGAGGAACAAGACTCGGGAGGGTCCGGCGGCGGCGGCGGGCCCCGCTCTCTCGGCCTGCCGCCACGCCGCGCCGAGGGCGCGCGACCGCCCTTCCAGGAACGGAGGACGGAGGACGGTGACGGAGGGACGGGGCGGCGGGAGGGGGCCGGCGGATCGCCTCTGCGCCGGGATCCGATCCTCGTCGGCGCCACCTCCCGGGTTTGGCGTTGGCAGGCGAAGCGCCGGACAAGGACGGCGCGCGACGTTGGCGGGCGGCGATGCCGCCAACCGCGATCATCGAACGGGAGGTCTCCAAGGATGGCTCCCGGGACCGAGGGCATCCTGTGCTCCTGGCCCCTTGCAGGATGCGCGGACTTTGCGCTGGACGGCGTTCCGCGGATCCGCTCCCGTCAACCGCGGGGACGCTTTCCCCCTGCGGCTTCGACCCGTCGCCGCGTCAGCCGGCCTTCCCGCTGTCCGCCGCCGCCATCAGGTGCTCGACCGCCGAACGATCCCATTGCAGGAGCGAGGAGGGATCGGCCGCCTTGAGAAGAAGCGACGAACTGACGACGACGCCGTCGGCGACCGCCAAGGCAGACCCGATATTGTCCGCATCGACGCCGCCGCCGATATAGACCGGACGCCGGACGCCGGACGACTTGGCCGCTTTCACCCGGCCCAAGCTGTCGTCGAAGCTCATTCCCGTGAGCACGAGCGCATCGGCGCCCATGTTCTGCGCCCAGAGGGCCGCCGTCTCGTTGGCGACGGGCGCGAGGGGATGACTGGTGCGATCGTGGACGTCGGCCATGATGCGGATGTCCGTCCGTTCGATCGCCGCGCGATAGTCCGTCGCCGCCACCGACAGCGCGTGGCGCATGCCCTCCGCGTTCACCGAGGCGCCGACGAAGACCTTCAGGCGAACGAAATCGGCATCCGCGGCGTCGGCGATGGCCAGGGGCGAGATCGCGTCATGCGCCTGAACGATGATGCCGAGCGCGATATCGGGATAGGTCTTGCGAAAGAGCCGCCCGAGAGCGGCCATGCGCGCGACCGTCTGCTGCGTCGCCCCGGCGCTCTCGCGCGTCTCGTCCTGGATCTTGATGGCGCGGATGCCGCCTTCGACGAAGACCGCCGCATTCTGGAGCAGGAAATCTTCGTACCACGCCATGGAGTGGCGTCGCCCCCCGCGAAACGGCGGGAACTGCAGGGCGGCGATGACGGGCGGCAGGGGTCTGGGGCTCAAGCTGGACATGGGAGGCTCCGAAGCGACGCCGATCGCGCCGACTTTCCATCGCAAGGGAAAAACCTGCGCAGACGGCAGGACTTGGGCTAATCTCCGATCCTTCACGGCGGAGAGACAGCAAATGGCCTTTAACACATGCCTTCTTTGAAAGCGACCGAAAGACATCGTCACATCATCGACGACCTCAATGCCAAGGGCAGGGTCGAGGTCACGGAGCTCTGCGACGGGCTCCATGTCTCATCCGTGACGATCCGCGCGGACCTTCTCTATCTGGAGAAGGCGCAGGTCCTGCGCCGCATCCGGGGCGGCGCCATCGCGGTGCGGCCGAGCCGCTACGAACGCCCGATCGACCTCAACGCCTCGCTGCACGGATCGGAGAAGGACGCCATTGCCTCCGTCGCCGCCGACATGATCCGAGACGGAGAGACCGTCATCATCGACACGGGGTCGACGATGGCGGCGCTCGCCCGGGCGTTCCCCCGACATCTCACCGACGTCGCCGTGGTCACCAACGCCTTGAACGTGGCCATGGAACTGTCGCTTCACCCCGGCGTGACGGTGATCGTCACGGGCGGCACGGTCCGGCCGCGCCTGAACTCCCTGGTTTCGCCCTTCGGCGCCCTGCTTCTGGCCGAGATCAACGCCGACGTCGCCTTCATGAGCTGCGCCGGCGTCGAGACGGAGAAGGGCTTCACCAACTCCAACTGGCAGGAGGCCGAGATCAAGAAGGCGATGATCAAGGCGGCCAACCGCGTCATCTTCCTCGCCGACCATTCCAAGCTCAAGCATGTCGCCACCGCCCGGATCGCGACGCTGTCCGAGGCCGATCTCCTCATCACCGACAGCGGCGCATCGACCGAGACGATCAAGGAACTGCGGGCCGCCGGGCTCGAGGTTGCCGTCGCCTGATTTTCAGATGCGGTTAAATGCAAGTTTTCGAAAGGAAATCCTTCGAAGATTTTCCTTGTCCCCGCCGGCATCGCCGAACGAAAGTGTTGGCGACGCGGAGGCGCCCATCGGGACGGCTCGGTCGCGTCGCGACCTCGAACGGATCTAGCCATGCCGACGCCCTCCTCCGCCGCTCCCGTCCAACCCGATGGCAAGGGCGCGCCGGGTCCCGACGTCATGCTGCAGGACATCCGCCGTCAGCCGCGCGTCCTGTCCTCCATCCTCGACCGGCGGGAGGAGATCGCGCGCTTCGCGGCGGATCATCTGGACCCGCGCGCGAGCGGCCGGCTTCATGCCTTCGGCAGCGGCGACGGTTGGTTCGCCGCCAGAGCCGCCTTTCACGGCACGGGCGCCGTCGCCACCAGCGGCCTCGACTTCCTCTTGAACGTCGCTCCAACCCTCGGCCCCGACGATCGCGCCGTCGCCATCTCGATGTCCGGAAACGTCGACCGCACGCTGGAGGGCGCAGAAGCGGCTCTGGCGCGCGGCGCCGGCCTTTCCGTTCTGACCAACGGCGAAGGCGGCCGGCTCGGAGCGCTGGGCGGGCCGCGCCTGTCGCTGGACATCGCCGATCTCGCGCCCTTCCTCTGCGGCACGTCGAGCTACACGGCGACCGCCGCCGTCCTCGGCTTCCTGGCCCGGCGCGAGGACCACCTGACGCGGGCGACGACGGACGCCTTGCCGTCCTTCATCGAGGAGGCCGACCGCGTCTGTCGCGAGGTCGCCTCGGCGACCGCCGGACCGAGGGCCGAAGAGGGCGGCGAAGAGGGCGGCGCATCCGTTCCCGGCATTCGCTTCCTCGGGGTTGGCCAAAGTCTAGCCGCGGCCGATTACGGCGCCGCCAAATGCGTCGAGGTCACGACGATCCCCGCCTGGAGCGACGACATCGAGGAGTTCGCGCATCGCCAGTACTGGTCGATGAAGCGCGGCGAGATCGTCGTTCTCCTCCCGGTCGACGCCGCCTCGGCGCCCTATGCGGATGCGACGGCCGACGCCTTGGGCCGACTGGGCACGCCGACCCTTGCCATCGGTCCCGCCGAGGCGGCAACCTCCCGCGCCCGGCACCGGATCACGACGCCCGGCACGAAGGCCGAAGCCTGGCTCGGGCAGGCCGTGGCGCTGCAGCTTCTCAGCTACCGGCTGGGCATCGCCAACGGCACCGATCCGAACCGGCGGCTTCACCTGAAGAACGACGTGGAGCGCTTCGCCGTCAGCCGGCGGCTGACGCGCTTGAGCCTCCTCGGCACCGGCGCCTGACGCTTCGATGACCAGGCCCCGCCTCGCCGTCGTCGGCTATGCCTCGATCGACGAGATCGTCGGCGGCGGGTGTGGCGGCCCCATCGTCCGGACGATCGGTGGCGGCGCGGTCTATGCCGCGCTGTCGGCCCTGCAACTGGGCGTCGACGTCGCCCTGCATGTCGGCTTCGGATCCGATTTTCCCGACGCCTGGATCGCCGAACTCGAGCGGCTGGGCGTCGATCTCTCCGCCTCGGAGCGACGCGACCATCCCACGCGCCGAACGCGCCTCGCCTATCTCGCCGGCGAGCAGCGCAGCGCGGACGCCGACCGAAGCGAGGCTTGGATCGAGGCGACGCACGCCCTCCAGCCGCCCCTTCCCGCACGATCTTTCGACGGGATCCTCCTCTGCCCCATGCCCCTCCCTCTCGTCCGGCGGGCGATCGCAGCGGCCGGGAGCGCGCGCCTCATCGCCGACACGAGCGAGTTCTTCGCGGCCGAGGGCCCCTCCGCGCTCCGCGCCTTCGACGGCGTCGATCTCTTCGCGCCCAGCCTTGCGGAGGTTCATCGCCTGACCGGCGAGGACTGCGAAGGACGCGCCATCGCCCGCCTCGCGGCCGCCGTGCCGACCCTCGTCGTCAAGAAGGGCCGTCGCGGGCTGTCGCGCCACGACGGTCTGGACGAGCATCATCACGCGATCGAGCCCGTCGACGCCGTCGATCCCACGGGCGCCGGCGATGCCGCCGTCGGGGCCATCGCCGGCGCCCTTCTCCTCGGCTTTGAACCCCGCCGGCAACTGGAAGCCGCGGCAGCAGCCGGGCGACGCGCCGTCGGCGCGATCGGACCCGCGGCCTTCGGCTGGACCTGCTCATCGAATCGAAACTTCTGAGCCTTTTTCGTAAGATCTGAAAAACAGAAGGAGCCGGTCTTCATCGGCCTCGATGACCCAGAACGATCCATCGTCGAAGGCCCATCCACCGGAGATAGAAGCCTTACAGCCTATTAGGGACGCACCGGCTCGTTGAGTCTGCTCAAAGCAAGAGCAGCTTTTTTCTCTTTCGAATTTTTTCTTTTAAGGTGACCGCGAAATTTTAGTTGCGCCGGAACGGGCAATGGTCCTAGCCTCAGATTGTCAGGTTCAATCAGGATCACCCGGTGCTCACGAAGCTCACCTCACGATGGATGCTCGCCTTCGACGGAGCCGATCACGCTCTCATCGAGGATGCCGAGATCATCCTGGAGGGCGAGCGGATCGTGGCATTGGGACCACGAAGCGAGCGCCCGGTCGACCGGGTCGAGGATTTCGGCCGCGCGCTGATCGCGCCGGGCTTCATCGACTGCAATGCGCTGGCCGACGTGGACACGACGATCCTCGGCTTCTCCGGTCCATCGCCCCGCGGCGCGAAGTCGGTCTCCCGGACCTATGCGCAGTCCCGGGCTCGCGACGTGCTGACACCGCAGCAGCAGCTCGCCTCCGCCCGCTTCGCCCTGTCCCAGCTGCTTCTCTCCGGCATCACGACGGCGCTACCCGTCACCTCGCTCCTCTTCCGTCGCTGGGCCGAGGGCTTCGACGAATTCGCCGCCGTCGCGGCCCTGGCCGAGGAACTCGGCATCCGTCTCGTCCTCGGCCCGAGCTATCGTTCGGCCGTGAACGTCACGGAATCCGACGGGCGGACCGGGCAGGTCGTGCGCGAAGACGAGGGTCGATCGGGCCTTGCCGAGGCGATCCGCTTCGCCGAGCGCTGCGAAACGTTCGGCCCGTTGGTGAGCGGGCTGCTGGTGCCCTCGACGATCGAGACCTGTTCCGACGATCTGCTGCTGGGAACCGCGCAGGCCGCGCGGTCGCTCGGCGTGCCGTTCCGGCTGCATTGCTGCCAGTCGCTCGTCGAAGCGGAAATCGTCTGGAAGCGGACGGGGCGGACCTCGATCGGACATCTTCGCGAGCTCGGGCTGCTCGACGAGCGCGCGCTCCTTCCCCATGCCGTCGAGCTCGGCGGCCCCGATCGCGATCCCTTGCTCGTGGAGGACGACATCGCCGCGCTGGAAGGAACGGGCGCGACGATCGTGCACTGCCCTCTGGTGATCGGGCGCGGCGGCCGGCGTCTCGACTCCTTCGCCTCGTTCCGCGAGCGCGGCATCCGCATCGCGCTCGGCACCGACACGGCGCCGCCGGACATGCTGATGAACCTTCAGATGGGTCTTGCCATGGCGCGCACGATCGACGGACCGCTGGCGACGCCGGCGGATCTCTATCGCGCCGCGACGATCGAGGCCGCGGCGGCGATCGGCCGGAGCGATCTCGGCCGGCTGGCGCCGGGCGCCCCGGCGGACATCGTGGTCTGGGACCTGTCCTCTCCGGCGGTCCAGCCGGTCTTCGATCCCCTCGCATCGCTGTTCCTCATGCCGCCGGGCGGCCGGGCGCGGGACGTCTTCGTCGCCGGGCGCCGCTCCGTCGAGAACGGCCGCCTGACCGGCGGCCTTGCGCCCGACGCCGCCGAGATCGAGGCGATCGCCCGCGCGCTCCTCGACAGCTTCGCCGAACGTCACCCCGAGAACAGGCCCTGGCAGACCCTCTTTCCACCCGCCTTCACGCAAGGCAGCGCCGGACGACCGGCGGCGTGACGGCCTCACACAAAGGCGACAAGCGATGACATCGATCCATGGTGCGTGGACAAGACGCCTCGTCCTGTTCACGGGACTGACGCTCGCAGCACTCGGCGGCGCGCCGAGCCTCGGCCTGGCGCAAAGCGCGGCGCCCGTCGTCATCGCGTCGTCCGAGGACGTGATCAGCCTCGATCCGCACATGCTGGATTCGAACAATCCGACGGGCTCGGTGATCTGGTCGATCTTCGACAGCCTGGTCCGCCGCGCGCCGGATGGGTCGGCGGTGCCGCGCCTTGCCACGTCCTGGGAGCGGATCGACGACGTCACCTGGCGGTTCAAGCTGCGCCAGGACGTGACCTTCACCAATGGCGAGAAGTTCGACGCCAGCGCCGTGAAGGTCAACTTCGCGCGGATGGACACCGCGCCTTTCAACACGCTGCAGCAGCTGCACGACCAGACCGGCCTGAAAGAGGTGAAGGTCGTCGACGATTACACGGTCGATCTCGTGACCGAGGCGCCGACGGTCAACATGCTCTACTGGCTCGCCGAGGCCTTCATCGCCGCGCCGAAGTACATCACGGACACCGCGCCGGACGAGGTGGCCTTGAAGCCGGTCGGCTCCGGTCCCTACAAGCTCGGCTCCTGGGCGCGCGGCGACCGGCTGACGCTCGTCGAGAACGAGGCCTATTGGGGCGACAAGCCGAGCGCCAAGGAGGTCGTGTTTCGCGCGATCCCTGAAATGTCCTCGCGCATCAACGAGCTGAAGGCGGGCACGGTCGATATCGTCGTCGGCGTCACGCCCGATGTCGCGGCGGACGTGACGTCCGACGTCAGCGACGTCGTGATGAACGAGGGCCTGCGCAAGATGCACATGGGCTACTCGCTGAACGGCGAGCAGCCCGCGCTGAAGGACCCGAAGGTGCGCCGGGCGCTGAACCATGCCGTCGACGTGCCGACCATGATCGAGCAGCTTCTGGGCGGGGCGACATCGCAGCTGACCTCGATCGTCAACCCGCCGAACAACAATCCCGACCTGAAGCCCTTCGCCTACGATCCCGAGAAGGCCAAGGCGCTTCTGGCGGAGGCAGGTTTCGCCGAGGGCTTCCCGCTGACGATCCAGTATTCGACGCGCTTTGCCGGCGGCAAGGAAGTGTCCGAGGTCGTCGCATCCTTCCTGGAGCCGCTCGGCATCACCTCCACGATCGAGGCCGTCGAGCTCGGGCAGTTCCGCAAGGGCCTCTCCTCGGCCAGCCTCAAGGGCATCTACTTCCAGGGCTGGGCGGCGCTCATCAATCCGTCCGTCGAGCTCGTCATCCTGACCTGCGGCCATGTCGACAATTCCAGCGGCTACTGCAATCCGGACTACGACAAGCTGGTCAAGGAGGCCTCGCAGACCCTCGACGACGTCAAGCGCAAGGACCTCGAGTTCCAGGCGCAGGCGATCATCTGGAACGATTCGCCCTGGCTCTATCTCTGGCGCCTGCCGAACGTCTTCGGCATCTCCAAGCGCGTCGCCTACGAGTTCCGCGCCGACAATTATCTCGAGCCCTACCTGATCACGGTCAAGTAAGGCCCTCGCCGACGTCAGCGGTTCCCGGCGCCGTCCGGGAACCGCCTCTCCGTTGCCAGGAACGATCGTCCCCCCATGTCGAGATATCTCGTCAAGCGCCTCTTCATGGCCGTGCTGGTGCTCTTCGGCGTGTCCTTCGCGACCTTCATCGTCGGCCATCTGACCGGCGACCCCGTCGCGCTGATGGCCCCCGAGAACGCCCCGCAGGAGGCCAAGGACGAACTGCGCCGCCATCTCGGCCTCGACCGGCCTCTGCTGACGCAATACGCGCTCTTCGTCGGGCGGGCGCTGCAGGGCGATCTCGGCCATTCCTACGTGCAGGGCACCAGCGTCGCCGGCCTCATCGCCGAGCGCCTGCCCGCGACGCTCCAGCTGGCGGTCGCCGGCTTCCTCCTGTCGCTCGCCATCGCCATTCCGCTCGGCATCGTCATCGCGCTGAAGCGCAACACGATCTGGGACGTCGTCGTCACCGCGCTCGCCATGATCGGGCAATCCGCGCCGGGATTTTGGATCGGCCTCATGCTGATCGCCGTCTTCGCGGTGGAACTGCGGCTTCTCCCGGTCTCCGGCTCCGGCGGCTTCGCCTACCTGATCCTTCCCGCCGTCACCCTGGCGCTTCAGTCCGCCGCGCGCCTGACCCGCCTCGTGCGCGCCTCGATGCTGGAGGTGCTCGGCGCCGACTACGTGCGGACCGCGCGCTCCAAGGGCCTGCGCGAGCGCGTCGTCCTCCTCGTCCACACGTTCCGCAACGCGATGATCCCGGTCGTCACCATGGCGGGGCTCGAATTCGCCGAGCTCGTCTCCGGGGCCTTCATCACCGAGACGATCTTCGCCTGGCCGGGCGTCGGGCGGCTGGCCGTCACCGCCGTCTACCAGCGCGATTTTCCGCTGGTGCAGGGCGTCGTGCTTCTCGCCGCCTTCGCCTTCGTGGCCATCAACCTCCTCGTCGATCTCCTCTATGTCGCGATCGACCCGCGCGTGAAGCTCGCGTGATGGGCAACTGGCGTCCGTTTCTCGCGCGCAACGCGCTCGGCCTCGTCGGCCTTTCCATCCTTGCGCTCGCCGTCGCGGGGGCGCTGGCGGCGCCCCATATCGCGCCCTATTCACCGACCTCGATCAGCCTGATGGCGCGCATGAAGCCGCCGGCCTGGATCGACGGGGGGTCCTTCGCCCACCCGCTCGGCACCGACAATCTCGGTCGCGACATCCTGTCCCGCGTCATCTACGGCTCGCGCATCTCGCTCGCGGTCGGCTTCGCCGCCGTTCTCCTCGGCGCGCTGATCGGCTCGACCGTCGGCATCCTCGCGGGCTATTTCGGGGGCTGGGTCGATTCCGGCCTGTCCTTCCTGATCGACGTCCAGCTCTCCTTTCCCTTCACGCTGCTCGCGATCTTCCTCCTCGCGACCTTCGGCGGCGGCTTCTGGCCGGTGGTCCTGGTGCTCGCGCTGGCGACCTGGGTGAACTACGCCCGCGTCGTGCGCGGCAAGGTGATGAGCGTGAAGGGCCAGGACTACGTCCATGCCGCCCACACGGTCGGCGTTCCGACCCTTCGCATCCTTACCAGCCACATCCTGCCCAACACCGTCTCGCCGATCATCGTCGTGGCGAGCTTCTCGATGGCGCAGGCGATCCTGACCGAGGCGGCCCTCTCCTTCCTCGGCGTCGGCGTCGACGGCTCCAACCCGTCCTGGGGCACGATGCTGAACGACGGACGCTCCTATCTCCAGAGCGCCTGGTGGCTGACCGCCATGCCGGGCATCGCCATCGCGCTCACGGTTCTCGGCGGCAATCTCTGCGGCGACTGGCTGCAGGATCGCCTCGATCCGAGGAGCGCGCGATGACCGGACCGTCCGCGACGCCGATCCTGGAGATCGAGAACCTGTCCGTCACCTTCCAGAGGGGCGGACGGCCCGTTCGCGCGGTGCGCGACGTGTCGCTGCGTCTCCTGACGGGCGAGGTCGTGGGTCTCGTCGGAGAGAGCGGCTCCGGCAAGTCGGTCGCGATGATGTCGGCCATGCGCCTTCTCGACGAGCGGCGTGCCGTCATCGCCGCCCGGCGTCTCGACGTCGACGGCAGGCCCGTGACCGGGCTCGACCGACGCGGTCTCGAAGCCCTGCGCGGCCCCGTCGTGTCCTATATCTTCCAGGACCCGGCGACGGCCCTCAATCCGCTCCTCACCATCGGCCGGCAGATCGGCGAGGGCCTCCGGCGCCATCGCGGACTGTCGCGCGAGGCCGCGAGACGGATCGCGATCGACCTTCTCGAAAGGGTCGGCGTGCCCGCGCCCGAGCGCCGCGTGCGCCAGTTTCCGCATCAGCTGTCCGGGGGCATGCGCCAGCGCGTCATGATCGCGATGGCGCTGTCGCTGACGCCCAAGCTTCTCATCGCGGACGAACCGACCACCGCGCTCGACGTCACCGTCCAGGCCGAGATCGTACGGCTGGTCCAGACGATCCAGCGGGACGAGGGCATGGCGATGGTCTGGGTCACGCACGACCTCGCCCTTCTCGCGCGCATCGCCCGGCGCATCGTCGTGATGTATGGCGGCCGTATCGTCGAGGATGCGCCGGCCGACCGGCTCTACGCCGCCCCCGCCCATCCCTACACGGCCGGGCTGCTCGCCTCGACGTCGCGGCTCGACATCGCCTTCGCGGACCAACAGCCGATCCCCGGCTCGCCGCCGGACCCGGCGTCCGACCCGCAGGCCTGCGCCTTCGCGCCGCGCTGCTTTCGCGCGAGCGATCGCTGCCGGGCGGAACGTCCCGCGCTGGAGACGCGCGCAGACCGGCGCTTCGCCTGCTTCCATCCGCTGCCGGAGCCATCGCCATGACGCCGTCCGTCGTCGAGGCTCCCGTCATCGAGGCCAGACGCCTCACCGTCGCCTTTCAGCTGCCGCGGCCGTTCCTGTCGCGCGGACCCGGTCCGCACGTCCAGGCCGTCAGCGGCGTCGATCTTTCCATCGCCACCGGCGAGACGCTCGCGCTCGTCGGCGAGAGCGGCTGCGGGAAGTCGACGCTCGGACGCGCGCTCATCCGCACCCAGCCGATCGCCGGCGGGCAGATCCTGTTCAAGGGCGAGGACATCACCGGACTGTCGGGAGAGGCTTTGCGCCGGGCCCGGTCCGGCTTCCAGATGATCTTCCAGGATCCCTACGCCTCCCTCAATCCGAAGATGCGCGTTTTCGACACCCTGGCCGAACCGCTTCGCGTCCACGGCGGCGGCGCGCGCGCCGAGATCCGCGAGAAGGTCGAGGAGATCCTGGACGCGGTCGGCCTCGACCGGACCTATGCCGCCCGCTATCCGCACGAATTCTCGGGCGGCCAGCGCCAGCGCATCGCCATTGCCCGCGCGGTGATCCTGAAGCCGGACTTCATCGTCGCGGACGAGCCGCTGTCGGCGCTCGACGTCTCGCTCCAGCTTCAGGTCCTCAAGCTCTTCGATGCGCTGCGCCGCCGCTTTTCGCTGACCTACCTCTTCGTCAGCCACGACCTCGCGCGCGTTTTCGGCTTCGCCGATCGCGTCGCCGTCATGTATCTCGGCAAGATCGTCGAGATCGGCGGGGCGGCCTCGATCGTCGCCCGGCCGGCGCATCCCTATACGCAGGCGCTGCTCGACGCGGCGCCCTCGCCCGATCCCGTGGTGGAGGCGAGCCGCGAGGTGCCGCGCCTGGGCGGCGAGATCCCGAGCCCGATCGATCCCCCGAGCGGTTGTCGCTTCCACACCCGCTGCCCCCACGCGATGCCCGTCTGCCGGAGCGTCGAGCCCCTGATGCAGCCCGCGAGCGGCACCGGTCACGAGGCGGCCTGCCACCTCCTCGGCGAGACCGCGGCACCCGTTCACCCGCCCCTCCCCGCGACGCGCTGAGCCCGTCGCCTCGCAACCCCACATGATCCCATTCGGAGTGCACGACGTGTCACAGACTGCAGCGGTCACCGCGCCCTTCCCACCCCATGCCGAAGAGATCGCGACGGCCATGGCGACCGCGCTCGACTATCCGGCCATGGCCGCCGAGGTCGACCGGACGGTGGCGGCCGCGCTCGCCCATCCCGCGATCGCCGGCGCCCGGCGCATCTTCCTCGCCGGCTCCGGCGACAGCTATTTCGCGGCGCTCTCGGCAGCGCCGGCGCTCGCCCGCTGGACCGGCCTTCCCGTCCAGGCGACGACCGCGATGGATCTCGCGCGCTACCAGATTCCGGTCATGGGCGAGGGCGATCTCGTCGTCAGCATCTCCAATTCCGGCTCCTCCAGCCGTGCCCGGGAATGCGTGGCGCTCGCCAAGAGCCAGGGACTCGCAACGCTCGGCGTCACCGGCACGCTGGAGGGACAGCTCGCCAAGACGGCCGATGCGGTGATCCATCGCCCGGTCGGCGCGATCGCCGACATTCCGGAGCGCTATGGCCGCTGCTATCTGAACTTCGCCGAATATGTCGCCGTGCTCCAGGCGCTCTACGTCTTCGGCATCGAGCTCGGCGCCAAACGCGGCACGCTCGACGCCGGCCGGGCGGCCGGACTTCGCGCCGATCTCGAAGCCGCGGTCGCCGGCCTGCCGCAGGCCGCCGCCAAGATCGACGCCACCGCGCGGACGGTCGCGGCCGAGATCGTCGGCGTCGACACGGTCTTTGCGATCGGCGTCGGCCCGAGCCGGGGAACCGCCGCCTATTCCGCCGCCAAGTTCCACGAGCAGATGCCCATCAACGGCGTTCACCAGGACCTTGAGGAATGGGCGCATCTCGAATATTTCCTGACCTATTTCAACTGGCGCGAACGCTCCGTCGCCTTGGTCATCGCGCCGCCCGGCAACAGCGCGGACCGGGCCCGCGAGATCGTCGAGGGCATGAACGGCGCGGGCGGGCGGGCGCTGCTCGTCGCCCCCGCCTCGGCGGCGGTCGAGGGCGCCTTCGCCCATTTCGAGATGCCGGAGGGCGTCGACGACTTCCTGTCGCCGATGGTCTACCATCTGCCGGCGCAGCTCCTCGTCCTCTACATGGCCCATCTCTCGGGCATCCAGAACATTCCCTTGCGCCGGACGGACGGGTTCCGCCTGATCGCCGCCAGCGCCATCCGCGACGACGTCGCGACGCTCCGCTGACCGCGATGGACAGACCCGATCTCCTGATCCTCGGCCAGATCACGCTCGACCACGTGGTGCCGGCCGCGCCTGGCCCCTGGGCCGAGCGGGTCGGCGGCAACGCGCTCTATGCGGCGGCGGGCGCCCGTCTCTGGCTGGACCCCGCGCGGATCGGGCTCGTGTTCCGGCGCGGCCCGGATTTCCCGATCGATGTCGAGGCGGTGCTGGCGACGGCGGGGATCGTCCATGTCCGGCGGATCGACGTCGAACGTCCCCATCTCACGGAATGGATCGTCTACGAGACCTCCGGCTCCCGTCGCTGCCTGCCGAAGAACACGCCGCTCCAGCACATCGGCGCGGAAGGCGAGGTCGGCGACGTCGAGGTCTATCTCGACTATCTCCTCGCCTTCACGCCGCAGGCGCGGGATTTTCCGGAGGACTGGCTGCCGGCCAAGGCGGTGCATCTCGCCCCGCAGGTGCGCGACCGCCACCCCGAAAGCCTTGCCTTCCTGAAAGGTCGAGCGGGGTTCCTGTCGGTCGATCCCTCGCCCTTCCTCGCCAAGCGCCACGACGCGGGCGGACTTGCGGGTGTCCTTGCCGGCGCGAACGCCATCCTGCCGAGCGAACTCGAAGCGGGACATCTGGCGGGACAGGGATGGGAGGCGGCGGCGCGCGATCTTCACGCCGCCGGATTTGCCGAGGCGATCATCAAGCGCGGTGGCGAGGAGGTCGTGCTCGCCACCGCCGAAGGCGTGTCCCTCCTGCCCGTCACGCCGGTGCCGCTCGCCGATCCGACGGGCGCGGGCGACAGCTTCGGCGGCGCCTATGCCGCCTGCCGCATGCTCGGCCTCTCGCCGCGCGAAGCGGTGCGGCGCGCGATCGTCTCCGCCGGCATGGTCGTCGGCACCGAAGGCGCGCAAGCCGCCCTCGCCCTCGATCCCGACGAAGCCGCACGCCGCCTCGCGGCCTCAGCCTGAACGGCTGGCGCGATGATCCGCCTCCAACCGGTTCCAGATCTCGAGCAAGCGGGCCGCGGCGTGGGCTGGGGCGATCCGCCTTTCGCCCAGCAAAGGGCCGCGGATCAGACGATCCGCCTCGCCCGTCCAGGCGAGCATGAAGGGCCGATGAGAGATCGGGGATGCGACGGCGGCGGCCCGCGAGGCCGCGAGTCGCTCCACGGATGCGGCGCGGTCCGGCGCGGCGAAGGCGTTCCCGATCGCCGTTCGCACCTGCGCATCCCCGAGGAGCCGCGCCCTCGGGACCGCGAAGAGCCGTTCCTCCAGCCATCGCCGGTGAACGCCAGGGCCTCCGAGAAACGCCGCCAGCCGAAGCGCGGCGGCGCGACGCGGGCCGCCGAGCCCGGCGCGAAGACAGACGAGCGCATGGCCCGGCATCAGCGGGGTTCCGGCAAGGCCCGGCAGGCGGGCGGCGGGCAGCGAAACGGGACGCCCGGCGATCTCGGCGGCATCCTTGGCCAGATAGTCCACGGTGAAGGTCATGAGATGGCGCCCCGTTGCCCAGCGCTCCAGCGCCGCCCGGTCGCCGCGATCGGAGAGGCTGGCCGGCGGGACGAGTTCGTCCTCGACCAGCGCGCTGAGGAACCCCAGCGCTCCGGCCAAGGCGGATTCGGCCCTGGGGTCCTCCAGCGTCAGGACGCCGTCGCTCGCCAGCAGCGCGAGCAGCGACCAGACGAGCCCGGTCTGCGTCGCATGCCAGCGCGGCACGAAGGGATGCTCGGCCTCTCCGTCCCGCTTGGCCTTCCGGCAGGCGTCCACCACCTCGTCCCAGGTTTCGAATGCGGCATCTCGGCCCGGTCGCAGGAAGAGCGCGAGCGGCCCGCCATTGTAATAGGTGGCGCCGAGAAGCCGGCCCGCCGGGTCGCGCGCGCCCTCGACCAGCGGAGCATCCATGCCCAGGATGAGCTCGGCGACGATCGGATCCGCCTCGTCGAGCGGCTGGATCTTGTTCTCGTCCGCCCAGAGAGAGGCCTCGGCGCGTTGCGCGTGGAAGACGTCCGGACCGTCCTCGTCGTGCCGTCGCGCGCCGACCTCGGCCTCGTAATCGCCGCGAACGCAGATCCCGTCGACGGGAATGCCCGTCTCGGCCGTAAACCGAGCCAGATTCTCCCGGACGATGTCCTCGCACACATCCCAGAAGGCGAAGCGCAGGGGCCCTTCGAGCCGCGTTCCCGCCTCGCCGGCCCGATCCCCAGGAGTTTCGCCCATGTCTGATCTCCTCGTGCGCGGCGGCCGCCTTCTCGCCTCGGCGGCGAGCGAAGCGCTGGTTTCGGCCGACATCCTCATCCAAGGCGGCATCATCACCGAGATCGGGCCGAACCTCGTCTCGTCCGGCGCCGAGATCCTCGACGTCGAGGGGGATATCGTGCTCCCCGGCCTCGTCAACGCCCATCTGCATTCGCCGGGCAACCTCATGCGCGGCACGCTGGATGGACTGCCGCTCGAAGTCTTCATGCTCTACGAGGTCCCGCAGACCGACGGCGGGACCGAAGACCCCGCTCTCGTGCGCCTGCGCACGCTTCTCGGGGCCGCGGAGATGCTGAAGCTCGGCATCACGTCGGTCGCCGACGACGCCTTCTTCGTGCCGCTGGCCTCGACCGAGGCGATCGACGCGATCTGCGGCGCCTATGCCGAAAGCGGGATGCGGGCGACCGTCGGCCTCGATCAGCCGATCGTGGTCGAATACGAGAAGTACCCGTTTTTGGAAGACCTCCTCCCGGCCCCGCTGAAGGCACGGATGGACGCCCTTCCCCGCGAGACGGCCGAAGGCATGCTCGCGCATTACGATCACCTGATCACCCGCTGGCACGGCGCAGCGGAGGGACGGATCGGGGCGGCCGTCTCCTGTTCGGCCCCACAGCGCGCGACGCCAACCTATCTCGCCGCCCTGTCGAGCCTGTCGAAGACGCACGACCTCCCCTTCTTCTGCCACATCCTGGAAACCAAGCTGCAGCGGGTGCTGGGCGAGGAGAAATACGGCCGCTCGCTCGTTCGTTACGCCGATGATCTCGGCATTCTCGACGAACGGATGCAGGTGATCCATGCGATCTGGGTGGACGAGGAGGACATCGCGATCCTCGCCCGCACCGGCGTCACCGTCGCGCACAACCCGGTCTGCAACATGCGCCTCGGCAGCGGCGTCATGCCCTTTCGCGCGCATCGCGACGCCGGCGTCCCGCTCTGTCTCGGCACGGACGAGGCGGTCAGCGACGACAGCCACAATCTCTGGGGCGCGATCAAGGCGGCGGGCATCGTCCACGCGCTCGCCACGCCGGACTTCGACCGCTGGCCGAAAGCCGAGGAAATCCTTTCCGCCGTCTGGGACGGCGGCAACCGCGTCCTGCGCCGCAAAGCACCCCTCGGCCGCATCGCGCCGGGCCATGCCGGCGACCTCGCCATTCTCGACGCGAATGCGGCAGGCTTCCGCCCGCTCCACGACATCCGCCGTCAGCTCGTCCTCTGCGAAAGCGGCTCGTCCGTCCGCCACACCGTCGTCGCCGGAGAGGTCGTCGTCCGCGACAGGCGGCTGACCACGATCGACGAAACCGTCCTCCTCGCGGACCTGCGCGCCATCGAGCCGAAGCTGCGCGCGCAGGCTGCGGCCTTGCGTGAAAGCGCCGCCGAGGTCGAACCCTATTATCGCGAGATGGTCGCCATGGCCGCGGCCCGGGACGTCGGCTTCACCCGCTGGGTCGGCCGATGAGCTGGCGCATCCCCGACGACGACCGCGACTTCCTCGGCTACGGCGAACACCCGCCGCGCGTCGCTTGGCCGAACGGCGCGCGCGTCGCGGTCTCGCTGGTCCTCAACATCGAGGAGGGCGCGGAACGCGCGCTGTCGTCCGGCGACGAGCGCAACGAGGCCCGCTACGAGGTCGAGGAGGAGCTCGTCGGCGCGCGCGACTTCTGCATGGAGAGCCATTTCGAATATGGCAGCCGCGCGGGCTACTGGCGCGTCATGCGCGCCTTCGCCGAGGTCGGCGCGGTCTCGACGCTGAACCTCTGCGCTCGCGCGCTCGTTCGCACGCCCTGGCTGGGCCGGCACGCGGTGGAAAACGACCACGAGATCATGTGCCACGGCTGGCGCTGGGAGCATCACGACGCGATGCCCGAAGCCGAGGAGCGCGAGACGATCCGGCGCTGCGTCGAGACCATCCGCGAGCACGCGGGCGTTCGTCCGCGCGGCTGGCACGTGAAAAGCCATCCCTCGAAGAACACGCGCCGCCTCCTGATGGAGGAGGGCGGCTTCCTCTACGATTCCAACAGCTACAACGACGACCTGCCGGTGACGGTGCGAACCGGCGAGAGCCCCTATGTCGTCCTTCCCTACGCCTTCGACACCAACGACATGAACTTCTTCGGCACGCGCCGCTTCGTCCATGGCGAGGACTTCTCGCGCTATTGCCGCGACGCCTTCGACTGCCTCCACGAGGAAGGCGACAGCGTGCCGAAGATGATGACCATCGGCCTCCACACCCGCATCATCGGCCGGCCCGGCCGGATCGGGGGCTTACGGTCCTTCCTCGCCCATGTCGCCGCGCGCGGCGGCTGGTTCGCCCGGCGCGACGCCATCGCCGAAACCTGGCTCGCCTCCGGAACGCCCGCTCCCTCGGCCCCGGAGAAACCCGCCTGATGCGCATCCACATCGTCAATCCCAACACGACGGCGGCCTTCACCGAGGCCGACCGCAAGGCCGGTGCCGCCGTCGCCGCGCCGGGAACGGTCGTCACGGCGAGCGAGCCGGCGGAGGGCACGCCCTCCGTCGAAAGCCATTTCGACGAAGCGGTGGCGACGATCGGCGTCATCGAGGAGATCCGGCGCCGCGAGACGGAGGGCGTCGACGCCTTCGTCATCGCCTGCTTCGGCGA
The DNA here is from genome assembly GCF_001424685.1 of Aureimonas sp. Leaf454. Taxonomy (GTDB): domain Bacteria; phylum Pseudomonadota; class Alphaproteobacteria; order Rhizobiales; family Rhizobiaceae; genus Plantimonas. Next base: position 216,079 of record NZ_LMQT01000021.1, on the reverse strand, counting down.
CACCGGACTTGCCGCCGCGCGCGAGGTCGCGCGCGTTCCGGTCGTCGGCATGACGGAGGCCGCGCTCTTCGCCGCCGCCCTCGTCGCCGACACGTTCTCCATCGTCACGCTGCCCCGGCGAACCCGCATCCACTCCCACCGCGTCGTCGCCTCGCTCGGCATGGGACTCGCCGGGCGGTGCCTGCCGATCCGCGCCGTCGACGTTCCCGTCCTCTACGACGAAAGCGAGGAAGACGCGGTGGCCAAGGCGATCCTCGCCGAGGGACGCCTCGCCATCGACGAGGAAGATGCGGAGGCGATCGTGCTCGGCTGCGCCGGGATCGGCCATCTCGCCGCGCCCCTTTCGGACGCGCTCAGCGTGCCCGTCATCGACGGCGTCGCGGCTGGCGTCGGCATGGCGGAGATGCTGGTGCGATGCGGGCTGCGAACCTCCAGGCGGTCGAGCTACGCGGCCCCGCCCGAAAAGATCCTGTCACCGCGCTATGCCGCGCTCGCCCCGCTCCGCTGAAGGGATAGACGTCGATGCTGCCCAGCCAGAACCGCTACCGCTTCCAGCCGATCACACGGCGTCCGGACTACGCCTGGCCGGGGGACAAGCGCCTCGCGGTCTATATCAGTCTCGGCATCGAGGAATACGTCTTCGGCGAGGGCATGACCGAAGACCTCTTCCCCGGCGCGCCGAAGCCCGACGACGTCAACACGTCCTGGCGCGATTACGGCAACCGGGTCGGCGGCTTCCGCCTGATCGAGCGGATCTCCAGCCTCGGCCTGCCGCTGACGATCCTTCTCAACACGGAGGTTTACGACCACGCGCCCGACCTCATGGATGTCGCGCGGGCCAGGGGCTGCGAGATCGTCGGCCATGGCCTCACCAATTCCGACACGCTCGTCGGCCGCGACCCTGCAAACGAGGCGGCGTACCTGAAGGCCGTCGCGGACCGCATCGCGGAAAAGGAGGGCTATCGCCCGGGCGGATGGTCGAGCCCCTGGCTCGCGCACACGGAGGCGACGGTCGATCTCCTGAAGGAGGCGGGCTATCGCTATCTCATGGACCTGAGGTTCGACGACCAGCCGGTCTGGCTCGCCACCCGTTCGGGGCCGCTCCTGTCGATCCCCTATGCGCTGGAGCTCAACGATTCCTCCACCATCATTGGGCGTCAGGCGAGCGCTGCGGATTTCGAGCGGATGATCGTGGACGAGTTCGACGAGATGCTGGAAGCGTCCAGGGACCAGCCCCTCGTCATGTCCATCGTGGTGCATTCCTTCATTTCCGGCCAGCCCTTCCGCCTGCGCGCCCTGACGCGGGCCCTGCAGCATCTGGCCGCCCACACGGACGAGGTCTGGTTCACGCAGCCCCGCGAGATCGCCGCCTTCATCGAACGCGATCCGGCCCTCGCCGTTTGAGAACCCACCGGCCGTCGCTCCCCGTTCTCGACGGCTGACCTCCGGCGCTCCGAAGAACGGCGCCGATCTCCCGCGCCCTCATCGCGGTTACCGACCATCGTTGCCGATGGTCGGGCCGATGCTTTCCTCGGCGCATCGGGCTTACCGACCATCGTTGCCGATGGTCGGGCCGATGCTTTCCTCAGCGCATCGGGCTTACCGACCATCGTTGCCGATGGTCGGGCCGATGCTGTGGGTCGGCGGTCTTCCCGCGGCCTCGACGAGGGCGGCGCGCGCCGCCCTCACGTGGCGCCGCATCAAGAACTCAGCGGCCTCCGCGTCGCGCTCCAGCATGGCCTCCATGATGCGGCGATGCTCTTTCCAGGCAGCCAGACCCCGCCCCTTGATCGACTGATGCTTCGCACGGCAGAGCTTCAGACGCGGATAGAACTGATCGCAGAGCAGGTCCGCCAGAACCGGATTTCCGCATCCTCGCGCGATCTGAACGTGAAAATCGGTGTCGTACTCGTCCTGTCGGTACGGCCCGCTCGGGTCTGCGGCCAAGGCTCGGCCATGCGCGTCGACGATCTCGCTCAACCGCGCCAGCGCGCCGTCGCGCATCGCGGCGGCAGCCAGCCGGCAGGTCATCCCCTCCAAGGCCTCGCGAACGTCGAGCAGGGCGAGGAACTCGTCGAGCGAGGGCGACACCACGCGAACGCCCTGGTTGGCGACGTGGACGACGATCCCGCGTTCCTGAAGCCGTCGAAGGGCCTCTCGGACGGGTGCGCGGCTGACGCCCATCTCGTCCGCGATCGCCGGCTCGCTGAGCTTGGCGCCCGGTGCGATGGCGCCGCTCAGAATGGCCCGCGTCAGGGATTCGTAGATCGCGGCGGCTTGGTTGGAGCGCATCTTCGGTGGGATCTCCAAGGGTGCCTGATGGACCTTATGGGCCCCGTCAGGATCGATTGTCGACATTTTCACATGCGGAGGGCGGAAAAAAGGGTTGATGCTCAGGGAGACTTGCTTAAGGTGTCGACAGTTTGATCGGTCTGGGAGGACACATCCATGAAGCGCATCCATCTTCTCGTCGCCGCGACCCTGCTCGTGCCCGTCGGAGCCTCCGCGCAGGAATTTCAGCCGCGCAATCCCGAATGCATCGCGCCGGCAGCGCCCGGCGGCGGTTTCGATCTGACCTGCCGCCTGACATCGCAGAAGCTGAACGAACTCGGCATCGTCGAGCCATCCATCCGCACGACCAACATGCCGGGCGGCATCGGGGCCGTGGCCTACAATGCGATCCAGGCGCAGCGCCGCAAGGACCCGAACGTCATCGTCGCGGTGTCGACGGGCTCCTGGGTGAACCTCGCGCAGGGCAAGTTCGGGCGCTTCTCGGAGAACGACGTGCGCTGGCTCGGGGCCGTGGGAGCGGATTACGGCGTCCTCGCCGTTCGCAAGGACAGCCGGTTCAAGACGATGGACGACTTCGTCGCAGCCTTGAAGGCCGATCCCGCCTCCGTGGCGATCGGCGCCGGCGGCACCGTCGGCAGCCAGGACTGGATGAAGCCGGCCCTCGTCGCCAAGGCTGCCGGCGCCGATCCGAAGAAGATGCGCTACCTCTCCTACGAGGGCGGGGGCGAAGCGCTGGCGGCCCTTCTCGGCGGCACGATCGAGGCCCTGCCGGGCGACGCGTCCGAGATGCTCGGCCAGCTCGAAGCCGGCGAGATCCGAGTCCTCGCGACCTTCTCGGCGGAGCGCCTGCCCGGCGCCTATGCCGAGGTGCCGACGGCCAAGGAGGCCGGCTACGACGTGGAATGGCCGATCGTGCGCGGGTTCTACGCCCCGCCCGCCATCACGGACGAGCAATATGCCTATTGGACCAAGGCCCTGAGCGCCCTCAACGCCAATCCGGAATGGCAGAAGGCGCGCACCGAGCAGGGTCTCTTCGAATACGACCTCGTCGGCGCCGATTTCGACGCCTTCGCCAAGAAGCGCACGCAGGACTTCAGGGCTCTGGCCGCCGAAGTCGGCCTTCCCACCAGCGGGAAGTGATCGGGATGGCCGCGAGCACGACCTTCGATCGCATCAGCGGGATGATCCTCCTTCTGATCGGTGCCGGCGCCGTCTGGCACGGCTACCGCCTCGAGGTCGCGTTCGCGGCCGATCCCGTCGGCCCGAAGGCGTTTCCGATCATCGTCGGGATCATCCTCGTCCTGTCCGGCGCCTCGATCGCGCTGAGACCCGAAGCGATGACCTGGGAGGCGGGCGACTACGGCCGCATCCTCCTCGTCGCGGCCTCGGCCCTTCTCTATCCGTTCATCCTGGAGCCGCTCGGCTTCGTTCCCGCGACCTCGGTTCTCGGCTTCCTCTGCGCCAAGGCCTTCAAGGGCCGCACGGTGCCGGCCATCGTCGGATCGATCGCCATGGCCGTTGTGATCTTCATCCTCATCGACATCGGTCTCGGCCTCGGCCTGCCGCGCGGTCCCTTGGGAGTCTGAGCCATGGAAGCGCTCTCCTCCCTGGCCTACGGTTTCTCGGTCGCCGTCACGCCCTTCAACCTCATGCTGGCGCTGCTGGGCGCCGCGCTCGGCACGGCGATCGGGGCGCTGCCGGGGATCGGGCCGATCAATTCGATCGTGCTCCTTCTTCCGCTCTGCTTCGCGCTCGGCCTTCCCCCGGAAAGCGCGCTGATCCTTCTCGCCGGCATCTATTACGGCAGCGGCTACGGCGGCCGGATCTCTTCGATTCTCCTGAACATTCCGGGCGACCCCGGCCTCGTGATGACCACGCTCGACGGCTATCCGCTCGCCCAGCAAGGCAGAGGCGCCGCCGCGCTCGCGATCAGCGGCATCGGGAGCTTCGTCGGCGGCACGCTGACGGTCGTGCTCCTGACCTTTCTCGCCGTTCCGCTCGCCCGGCTCGCGGTGACCTTCGGCCCGGCCGAATACGTCGCGCTGATGGCCCTCTCCTTCACGCTTCTCGCGACCATCGGCGAAGCCCGTCCCGCCAAGACCTGGGCCGCCATCTCGCTCGGCCTCCTCATGGCGATGGTCGGCATCGACGGCGGTTCGGGCATCGAGCGCTTCACCTTCGGCTCGCTCGAACTTCTCGGCGGCGTCGATTTCACGACGCTGACGATCGGCCTCTTCGCGATCAGCGAGATCCTGGTGGTCGTGGAAGGCCTGCGGTCGGGCACCGTTTCCAACTATGGCGGCGGCGAGCGGCTGAAGATGTCCGAGATCCGCTATTGCATGCCGGCCATGCTTCGGGCGACGGGCCTCGGCTTCTTCCTCGGGATCCTGCCCGCGACGGGCGCGGCCGTCGCTTCCGCCCTGTCCTATACGGTCGAGAAGCGCGTTTCCGACAAGGGCACGTTCGGCAAGGGCGACATGCGCGGCCTCGCGGCGCCCGAAACGGCCGACAATGCGGCTCAGACGGCCTCGATGGTGCCCATGCTGGTGCTCGGCATTCCCGGATCGGGCACGACCGCCGTCCTGCTCGGCGCGCTCATGATGTACTCGGTGACCCCCGGGCCGCTCCTCTTCACCCAGCGGCCGGAGATCGCCTGGGGCCTCATCGCCTCCATGTACATCGGCAACATCATGCTTCTCGTCCTCAACCTGCCGCTCGTCGGCCTCTTCGCGCGCCTCCTCCTGGTGCCGCCGTGGATCCTCTTTCCCGGCATTCTCGGCCTGTCCTTCGCGGGCGTCTACGCCGCGACGAATTCGGCCTTCGAACTGGTGCTGACCGTGCTTCTCGGGCTCCTCGCCTATGTCATGCGCAAGGTCGGCATTCCGCTGATCCCCCTGCTCATCGCCTTCGTTCTCGCCCGTCTCTTCGAGGACAACCTGCGCCGGGCGATGTCGCTTTCCGATGGCGATCCGGCCATCCTCTTCTCCTCGCCCTTCGCGATCTGCCTCTGGCTGCTGGCTCTCGCGGCCATCGCCCTGCCGCTGATCGCACCGAGACTTCGCCGCCGCGTCGCGCACATGACCGACAGCGAGAGCTGACCCCGCCTCCCGAGCGTCCTTCGCCTCACCTTCCACCGCGAAGGACGCTTCTCTTCCTTGACTGTCGCGCATCAGGCCATCCCAACATCAGATCCGATCTTGGGGCCGATGCGGTAGGAACCGGACATGACCTATCTGATCGCCGCCGACCTTCCCACGACCGCACCCGGCGCCCGCTTCCGAGCCCTCCTGCAGCGGCCGGAGATCCTCGCCATTCCCGGCGCACACAACGGTCTCGCCGCCATCCAGGCGCGGGACACGGGTTTCGAGGCGCTCTACTTGTCCGGCGCCGCCGTCAGCGCGTCGATGGGGCTGCCCGATCTCGGCATTCTCACGGTCGACGACGTCTGTTTCCACATCCGGCAGATCGCCCGCGCCTCCCAGCTTCCCATTCTCGCCGACGGCGACACGGGCTACGGGGAGACGCTGAACGTCATGCACATGGTGCGGTCCTTCGAGGATGCGGGCGCGGCGGCGGTGCAGATGGAGGACCAGCTCCTGCCCAAGAAGTGCGGGCATCTCAACGACAAGCAGCTGGCGAGCCCGAACGACATGGCGGCGAAGGTCAACGCGGCCAAGCGGGCGAGCCGGGATCTCGTCATCGTGGCCCGCACCGACGCGGCGGCCAGCGAAGGGATCGAGGGCGCCGTCGCACGCGCTCGGCTCTATCTGGAAGCCGGGGCGGATGCGATCTTTCCGGAGGCCCTGACCTCGGTCGAGATGTTCCGCGAGGTGGCGGCGCGGTTGCCGGGCGTCAAGCTGCTGGCGAACATGACCGAGTTCGGCCGCACGCCGGCCCTGACCGCACGGGAGTTCCAGGATCTCGGCTATTCCATGGTGATCTGGCCGGTGTCCTCCCTGCGCGTCGCCGCCAAGGCGCAGGAAGCGCTCTATGCCGAGATCCGGTCGAACGGAAGCCCGGCGGCGCTGCTGCCGGCCATGCAGACGCGGGCCGAGCTCTACGACACCATCCGCTACTTTGACTACGAAGCGCTCGATCGCAGCATCGTGGCGACGGTTCTCCCGAGCTGAACCGAGGCGAAAGCAGGCCGAGACGTTCCGGCTGGCGTTGATGAGCCGCCGACGACATCGAGGTCACGAGCCACCGTCCCGTCACCGTGACGACGGTCCGGGTTCCCGGCGAAGAGATCGGCCAGCCGCCGCCGCAGCGGGCGGTCCTGTCGGTTCCTTGGGCCACCGGCCTGGGACCACGGAGGCATCCCCTTGCAGGCGAGGTCACGCGCGTCACTTGCGTTGGGCGCCCTGGTCGAGGCTCGACCGGATCGGCGGCGTCACCAATGGTCCTGCCGTCCTCGACGAGCGGGCGAACGTCCTTTGCCGAACGGCCACGGGCTCGACCACCGTCCTGCGCGAAGACCGGTCTCCTTCCGGGAAACCGGACGGAGCGGACACCTTTCTTCCCCAGGGTAATGAGATTTTCGTCAAAACGGGAGAACATGGGCGTCACCGGGCTTTGCGCGCCCATTGGAACTTCAAGGTTCGGGATGTCTCTTCTCGCTTCGTCGTCTGCCGCGTCGATCCTCAGCCTGGATGCGCTCGTCGACATGTCGGCGGCGCCCCATTCCGAGGACGGACCGCGCGGGTCCCGCCTCAACCCTGAGGACCCGCTCGAGCAATGCAGACGGGACATCGAGGACGCCTTCGGCTTTGCAAGGCTCGCCGCCTGGAGCTTCGACCTTTCGAGCGGACGGGCCGAGATGACGGACGCGGGACTGGCCATGTTGGGCCGCAGCCGCGACGCGTCCTGTTCGAGCCTCGACGGCGCCTTCTCCCTGGTCCATCCTGACGATCGCGCGAGAGCGGTCGCACACCTGACCGAGGCTGCGGCCTTGAACCGGTCGCTGGACGATACGTTCCGCATGATCCACGGCGACGGAACCCTGGTTCACGCCCGGTTTCGCGGCCATCCGGTCACGGACACGAACGGGGTGGTCGTGGGGTTCCGCGGAATCTGGCAGGACATCACGGCGCGCGTGACGATCGAGGAGAGGCTTCGCGAAACCGAGGAGAATCATCGCCGCGCCTTGGAACTCAACGCACAGATTCCATGGACCGCGGCGCCCGACGGTCGCATTCTGGAAGGGTGTCTGCGCTGGTCTCTCCTGACCGGGCTTCCGGCGGAGAGCGCACAGGAGGGCGGATGGGCCGACGTCATCCATCCCGACGACGCCGAAGCCGCCCGTGCGGCATGGGCACGGTCCCTTGCAACGGGCGAGACTTTCGATTTCGACCACCGCTTGAAAGTCGCCGACGGTTCGTTCCGCTGGATGCGGTCCCGAGCGGTCGCCTGGCGTTCTGACAAGGGCGATATCCTGCGCTGGTACGGCTCACTGGACGACATCGACGATCGCAAGGTGGCGGAACGGCGCCTGCGCGCCAGCGAGGCTTTCTCCCGCAGCATCGTCGAGAGCAGCGGCGATGGCATCGCGGTCCTCGACCTCGACGCCACCATCCGCTTCGTCAACGGCCCGGCCGCCGCTCTCGACGTCCAGGGCATCGGCGATGTCGTGGGTCGCAGCTGGCTGGACTTATGGCCGCCCGATGTCCGGGCGGAGGCGGAGGCGGCCCTGACGGCCGCAAGGTCGGGTCTCAACGCCAGTCTATCGACCCATGTCCCCACGCCGGCGGGGGCTCCGGCCTGGTGCAACGTCGCCGTGAACCCGATCAAGCGCCCGTCGGGCGAGGTGCAGGGAGTCCTCGTCGTCGCTCGGGACGTCACGGACAAGCACATGGCATGGCTGGAGGCGGAAGCCGCCGCGATCCGGCTCGCCGAGGTGCTGGAGAGCACCGCCGACGGCATTCTGACCATCGACCGCTCCGGGTGCATCACCTACATGAACGGCAATGCGGTCACCTTGCTCGGCAAGCGGCTGAAGGTGGGCGACACGCTGCTGAAGGCCCATCCCGCCTATGCGGGAACGCCGGTGCACGACGCCTGCCTCGCGGCCTTCGACGGCTTCCCGTCGACGATGACGAATCTGTTCCTTCCCAGTCTCGGCATCACGGTCGATCTCAACATTCGTCCGACCCGCGATGGCGTGTCGATCTTCATCCGCGACATCTCGGAGGCCCTCGAGACGAAACGAGCGATCACCCGCCTGGCTCACCATGACGCCTTGACGGGTCTCTTCAATCGCGCGCGCTACACCGCTTTCCTCGACGAGCATCGGAGCGCCGGCGCCCTCGGCATCATTCTCATGGATCTCGACGCCTTCAAGGAGGTGAACAATACGCTCGGTCACGTGGCCGGAGACGCGGTCCTCGTGGCGGTCGCGGAGCGGTTCCGCGCTGCGGTCGGCGAGCAAGGCCTGCTGGCGCGCCTCGGCGGCGACGAGTTCGCGCTCGCGCTCCCGGGCGCCAGCCTCGATGACTGCGTCGGCCTCGCCGAGCGCCTCCTCGACAGCTTGCGCGGCCCCATTCGCGTCGAACGCCACGACGTGCGGGTGGGCGTCACGATCGGCGTTTCCCACGTCACGACCAAACGGCTGCACGGGACGGCGTCCAAGCGCGCCGACATCGCCCTCCACCAAGCCAAGGCCGACGGCGGCCGCCGCATCCGCGTCTACGACGCCGATCTGCAGCGCAGGATCGGGGCGCGCCAGGATCTCAAGCTGGATCTTGCCTCCGCGATCGAACGCGACGAGCTCTTCGCGGCCTATCAGCCGATGCTCGACATCCGGACGGGCTGCATCGGCGCGCGGGAAGCTCTCATGCGCTGGCGCCATCCAACCCGAGGTCTGGTATCCCCGGTCGAGTTCATCCCGATCGCCGAGGAATCCGGGCTGATCGCGGAGATGGGGGAGTGGATCCTGCGACGCGCCTGCCGGGAGGCCACCGGATGGCTCGACGGCGCCGTCGTTTCGGTGAATCTGTCGCCCGTGCAGTTCCAAAGCGGCCAACTGCCGAAGAAGGTCGCCGGAGCCCTCGCCGATGCCGGCCTTCCCCCGTCCCGGCTCGAGCTCGAAATCACCGAATCCGTCCTGCTGCGCGACAGCGACGACAATCTGGCGATCCTCCACGCCCTGAAGGCTCTCGGCGTCAAGATCGCGCTCGACGATTTCGGGACCGGTTTCTCCTCGCTGTCCTACATGCGCAACTTCCCCTTCGACAAGATCAAGATCGATCGCGCGTTCGTCGGGGACATCGGAACCGGCAATCATTAGGAGGCGATCGTCGCCGCCGTCGTGTCGCTCGGGCACACCCTCGGCATGACGATCACGGCCGAAGGCGTCGAGACGCAGGAGCAGTTCCGCTGGCTGGAGCAGCAGGGGTGCCACCAGGCGCAGGGCTATCTCATCGGTCGTCCGGGCGCCGTGACCGGACCCAATCGCCGGTTCCGGCTCGTCGCCGCGCATCGATCGGGTTAGAGAAGCGGCGAAGGAGCCGCGCGACATGACATCCTCTCCCCCCTTGCTCCGGGCGCTGGACGCCCCCCGCTGCGAACTCGGCGAAGGCGCGACCTACGATCCCCGGACCGACACCGCCTGGTGGTTCGACATCCTCGGCCGGACGCTTCTCGAACATCGCTTCGCGGATGGCACGACCATCGTGCACGGCCTGCCGTTCATGGCGAGCGCGCTCGCACGGATCGACCAAGGCCGTCAGCTGCTGGCGACCGAAAAGGGCCTCTACGTGCGCGAGATCGCGACCGGCCGCCTGACCCTTCACCGCGAGATCGAAGCCGCGGACGACGCCACGCGATCCAACGACGCGCGCACCCATCCCTCCGGCGCCTTCTGGATGGGCACGATGGGCAAGCATGCCGAGGAGGGAAGGGGTGCGATCTACTGGTACCGCGCGGGCGAGGTGCGCCGACTGTTCGGCGACATCACGATCACCAACTGCATCTGCTTCTCGCCGTCGGGCGACCGGGGCTATTTCACCGACACGAAGAAGGGGCAGATCCTGACGCTGGCGCTCGATCCCGCCACGGGACTGCCGCAGGGCGAGCCGGTGGCTTTCGGCTCGACGGATTTGCCGGGACATCCGGACGGCGCGGTGACGGATGCCGAGGGACGCCTGCTCGTGGCTCGTTGGGGCGGCGCCTGCGTCAGCATCCTCGACACGGAGGGCCGCCATGTCCGCGACATCGCGCTTCCCACGGGGCAGATCACCTGCCCCGCCTTCGTCGGCACGGCGGCCGCCTCGCTGCTCGTGACCTCGGCCGCCACGGGCTACGACGACGAGGCGCGCCGCGCCGATCCCACCGCCGGCGCCACCTTCGTCGGCGAGATCGGCGTGACCGGACGCTTCGACCCCGAGGTGCGGATCGGGTAGGATCGGTTCGCCGAGCCCTTCACGGCAAGGTCGAACGCAAACAGGGCGGAACGACGAGATGCACGAGAGGGAATCGCGTGGACGGGCGGGCTGTCCCGTCCGGCGGGGCCGGGTCTCCGGTGGCGCCTCCCCGTCGGCCCGCCGGTCGCACCGGCCGGGTCGCGGGCGATGAGGCTTCTGCTTCTCGGCGCGACCGGGCTCGTCGGCCGCCACGTCCTGGAACTGGCGCTGCGAAATCCGCGCGTTTCGGCCGTGACGGCACCGGTGCGTCGACCGCTCGCGCCGCGCGACAAGCTCCAGGCGCCGCCGGTTGACTTCGAGGCCCTGCCCCTTAGCGCGACCTGGTGGGGGGCGGATGCCGTCGTCTGCGCCCTCGGCACCACACGCGCCAAGGCGGGTTCGGCGGAGGCGTTCCGCCGCTTCGACCGAGATCTCGTCCTCGAGGCGCTGGCGCTCGCCCGCTCGCATGGAACGCCGACCCTGGCTTTGGTCTCGGCCGCGGGCGCGGACGCCGCGTCCTTTTTTCTCTATCCAAGGGTGAAGGGCGAGACCGAACGCGGCGCGGCGGCCCTCGGCTTTGCCTCGCTGACGATCCTTCGGCCGGCGCTGATCGGCGGCGAGCGATCGGAAAGCCGCCCCGTCGAGCGCGCCGCCGCCGCCCTCGTCCGACGCGCGGGACCGATCCTGCCCGGGGCGTGGCGCGTCAATCCCGCCGAACGGATCGCCTTCCGCCTCGTCGAGGCAGCCCTGACGGCGGCTCCGGGGCACCATGTCGTTCCATCGGCGGCGCTTACCTGATGCGCAACGGAACCCGGCGGTGCGCGCCTGCCTCGTTCTGCCGCTTCCTCACCCTCGATCGTCGGGCGATCGCCCGGCGCGCCGCAGTCCTCGTCGGAACGTTCCCGGCCGCCGCCGATGCCGCGATGGCCCTGCCGCATGCTCCGGTATCGGCCTGAACGTCGGGTTCGACAGCCGGGACTTCCGAAGGGCGAGAGCCGGGAGATGCGGAAGGAATGTCGTTGGACGCTTTCGGCCGATCAAACGCCGGTCCAGCGCTTCAGCACGATCGAGGCATTGACGCCGCCGAAGCCGAAGGCGTTGGACAAGGCGATCTCCGCCTCTGCGCTCCGGGTCGTCGGTCCGACGAGATCGAGTCCGTCGGCGGCTTCGTCGGGGTCCTCGAGGTTGAGGTTCGGCGGGAGGCGACCATCCCGCAGCGCCAGGAGCGTCACGATCACTTCGAACACGCCCGCCGCGCCGAGAAGATGGCCGCTGGCCGACTTGGTCGACGAGATGGCGGGACCCCGTCCGCGTCCGAACACCGCCGCGATCGCCGCAAGCTCGCTCGCATCGCCGATCTCCGTAGAGGTGGCGTGCGCGTTGATGTAGTCGACCGCGCCCGGCGGCAGGCCTGCCATGGACAGAGCGAGGCGCATCGCGCGCTGGGCGCCGTCCCCGTCGGAGCGCGCGGCGGTGGGATGGTGGGCGTCCGCCGTCGTTGCGTAGCCGGCGATCTCGCCGAGCGGCACGGCGCCGCGATCGAGCGCATGGTCGAGCCGTTCCAAGACGATCATGCCGGCGCCCTCGGCCATGACGAAGCCGTCGCGCGCCCGGTCGAAGGGCCGGGACGCCGCCTCCGGTCGATCGTTGAAACCGGTGGAGAGCGCCCGGGCGGCGGCGAAGCTGCCGAGCGTCACCCGATTGATGCAGGCTTCCGCGCCGCCGCAGACCGCGACGTCCGCCTCGCCGCTCCGAATCAGCCGCAGTCCGTCGCCGATCGCCTGGACGCTCGCGGCGCAGGCCGTCACCGGCGCGCCGAGCGGCCCCTTGAAACCGTGGCGGATGGATATCTGCCCAGCCGCGAGATTGACGAGGAACGAGGACACGGTGAAGGGGGAAAGCCGTCCGGCGCCCCGCGTCTCGACCGTCGTCACGGCGTCGAGCATGCTGTGGAATCCCCCGATGCCGGAGGCCACGATCGTCGCAGTGCGTTCGCGCCCCGTCTCGTCCGGTCGCCAGGCCGACTCGGCGATCGCCTGCCGGGCGGCTTCCATCGCGAAGTGGATGAAGCGGTCCATGCGCCTGCGGTCCTTGACCGGCACCAGGCCTTCCAAATCGAAGCCGAAGGGATCCTCGGCGAGCGTCGGCACGACGGCGGCGATCTTCGCCGCGACGTCGGGCACCGCTTCGTCGGGCAGGCGCCGGACGCCGGAGCGATGCCCGACGAGGCGCTCGAACACCGTCTCCACGCCGACGCCGAGCGGCGAGACGACGCCCATGCCGGTGACGACGATCCGCCGGTCGGCCCCCGACGTCACCGCGGCACCGATGTCACGTTCGGTCGGGACGTCGATCGAAACCGATCCCCGGACGGTCCCGGTTGAGCGTGCCGCGCGGTTCTGCGAACGCCCGACGGAAGCGCCAACGCCTGCGATCTGCGCATCAGGCTTCCCGAAGATCGAGTCCGATCTTCGGGCCGATGCTGCGGAAGCCGACGAGCTTGCGCTCCTCGGGATCCCACAGCGCGAGCCCGACGCAGCGCAGGCTTTCGGAGATCGACAGCCGAGAGATGTTTCCCAGAAGCGGCTCGCCGTCGAGGCAGGCCTGAAGGCGGTAGTTGGGGATGCGGCAGTTCAGATGGTGAATGTGATGAAGGCCGATATTGGCGGTGAACCATTGCAGCACCTTCGGCATCACATAATAGGAACTGCCGCTGAGAGCGGCCCGCTGAAGGTTCCAATCCTCGGACGCCTCCCAGTGGGTGTCCTCGAACTGGTGCTGGACGAAGAACAGCCAGCCTCCGACCCAGGATGCGACGAAGGCCGTGGGCAGCACCGCCAACGCGACCGCGGCCGGGCCGAACAGCGCGATCAGGGTGCCGTAGACCGCCAGGAGCGCGAGGTTGAGGCCCATGATGCTGCGCCAGGCTTCCGATGCGGGAAGGGCCTGCCCGAAGGGCGAACGCTGGAACAGGATGAAGTAGAGCGGCGGTCCAACGACGTGGAGCAGCAGGGGATGGCGATAGAGGCGGTAGCGCCATTGCGCGCCGGGCGACAGCGCGGCGTATTCGTCGACCGTCAGCGTGTCCACGTCGCCGATGCCGCGCCGTCCCAGATCGCCCGCCGTGACGTGGTGGACGGCATGGGAGCGGCTCCAGTAGCCGAACGGCGTCAGGGTCGCGACGCTGAGAAGACGGCCGACCACACGGTTGGCCCGGCGGGACGAAAAGTACGAGCCGTGGCCGCAATCGTGCTGGATGCCGAACAGGCGGACGAGCAGGCCGCCGGCGGGAAGAAAGAGCGCCAGGAGCGCAGGAACGCCCGATGCCGCGCCGAACAGCATGAGACCGGCCGTGGCGAGAAAGAGCGCCAAGGTCGTGCCGAACTGAAACCAGGCCGCGCGGTCGTCCGCATCGCGAAACCGCAGGCAATGACGGGCGAGGCGCCGGACGACGACCTCGTCGAGATGAACGGCGGGACGCGCGAAGCTGCGGCCTGCCGAGAGGATGGGGGATGACAATGAAACGAATCCGAGGCTGGATCTAAAAGGGATGCGCGTCTGACCAGCGTCTCCGGAGATAGCGCGTGAATGTGCCCATGGAATGACCTTACCCGTGCCGGGCCCTCATCGGATAGAGTCCCTTCGAGATCATTTAGACGGCAAAGGGACATCGTCCCCGCGCGAGCGCACCACCCGGTGCGGCGGCGCAGGCTCAGAGAAAGCGTTCGCAGCGATAGGGCGCGGGATCGGCGAACGGCGTCTCCCCCGTCATGAGTTCGGCCAGGAGCCGGCCGCTGGCCGGCCCGAGCGTCAGGCCGTGATGGGCGTGGCCGAAGTCGAACCAGAGGCCGGGATGCCGCGGTGCCGGACCGATGATGGGCCGCATGTCGGGCAGGCAGGGACGAAGCCCGAGCCAGGGCGTCTCCTCCACCGGCTCGCCCAGCGGCAGAAGCCGCCGCGCGACCGCCTCGGCCCGCCCGATCTGGATGGCGTTGGCGGGCGCGGCGGGATCGGCGAACTCGATGCCGGTGGTCAGGCGGATGCCCTTCGTCATCGGCGCGAGCACGAAGCCCGCCTCCTCGTCGACGATCGGCGTCCGGAGGACATGGTCGGGCGGCAACCGGTAGTGCCGATGATGACCCCGCTTGACGGCGAACGGTATGGAATAGCCGAACCGCTTCAGGAGAGCGCCCGACTGCGGCCCCAGCGCCACGACGGCCTGGGGGGCCTCCAGGGGGCCTTGCGCGAGCCCGACCGTCCAGGACCGGCCCGTCGTCTCGACCGTCGCGGCGTCTGCGATCGCGATCCGGCCGCCGCGCCGCTCGAACAGGGCGGCGTAGCGGCGCGTCAGGGCGCCGGGATCGCTGACGGTCTTGGGGTCGCGCCAGTGGATGGCGCCCGCGAGCCCCTCCCGGCCGGTGCGCAGCGAAGGCTCCAGGGCCCCGATCCCGGCGGCGTCGAGGATGTCGTGGGCAAGACCGTACTCGGCGAGGTCGGCAAGGTCGCGCTGCGCGGCCTCGAATTTCGCCGGCGTCCGCCAACCCGCGAGCCACCCCCCGGCGTGAACCAGATCGCCCGCGCCGGCCGCCGTGATGAAATGGTCGTGCTCGGCGACGCTCGCCTCGATCAGCGGAAGCATCGCTTGCGTCGCGAGCGCCAGACGGCGCGGCGAGGAGTGCCGCCAGTAGCGAAAGAGGAACGGCGCCACGCGCCAGATGTAGCGCGGATCGTAGCGCACGTCCGAGGAGCGGTTCAGCGCGTAGCGCGCCAGAGACGCGAGACCGCGGGGGAAGGCGTAGGGGATGACGCTCGCCCGCTCGATCAGGCCGGCGTTGCCGAAGCTCGTCCCCTCGCCCGGTCCCGTCCGGTCGACGAGGACGACGTCGCGCCCGCGCTCCTGAAGATGCAGGGCGAGCGAGACGCCGACGATTCCGGCGCCGAGGACGATGACGTCGGCTTTCATGGCGTTCCCGCGCTGTTGTCCGCCCGACCGCGCAACGGCCGGGCTTCGTCCCGCCATTCCCGAGCCCGGCCTTCGCCGCGCCCTCGTCGGCGGTTCTTGTCGCAGCCCTTGTCGGCGCGAGTCTTCAATAAATGTCGAAGGGGAAGTAGTTCGCGACGATCTTGCCGTAGGTGCCGTTCGCCACGATCGCATCGATCGCGACGTTGAAGCGCTCGCGCAGGGCGCCGTTGCCTTTTCGGATGCCGATGCCGGCTTCGGTCTCCGTGCCGGGAACGTCGCCGACGAGCTTGCAGCAATCCTTGCCGGGACCCTTCAGCCAGTCGGTCAGGACGAACTTGTCGGAGATCAGCGCGTCGAGCCGGCCAGTCTGGAGGTCGGCGGCCGCCTCGTCCTGCGTCGGATAGAGCCGGACGTCGGCGCCGGCCGGGCCGTAGCTGTCGGTGGCGTAGTCGGCCTGGGTGGTCGAGGCCTGGGCGCCGACGACCTTACCCTTCATGGCCTCGGGCGAGACGGCGGCCAGCGTGCTGTCGTTCAGCACCATGACGGCCAGCGGCGTCGTATAGTACTTGTTCGTGAAGTCGATCTGCTGCTTGCGCTCCTGCGTGATGCTCATGGAGGCGATGACGGCATCGAACTTGTCGGCGATGAGGCCGGGGATCATGCCGTCCCAGGGCTGGGCGGACAGGGTGCAGGTCGCCTTCATCTCGGCGCAGAGGGCGTTGGCGATGTCGACGTCGAGCCCGGCCAGCGTCCCGTCGGCCTTCAGGTAGTTGAAGGGCGGATAGGCCCCTTCCGTCGCGATCCGGATCGCCTCCTCGGCAGATGCCGCCGGGCTCGTCGCAAGAAGGGCGAGGACGGCAAGGGCGGCGATGGAACGAGGCTTCATCGGGATCTCCGGTCGGTGGGCGAACTGGGCGGGCAAGACGGGTGGGTGAACCGGCCGGCGGACCATGCGCGGGGGTGGCGCACGGCCTGTTCGTCCTGTCGCCTTGGCGAGCTTTGCATCCGGGTCCGACAAAGCCAAGCCGGAAATCGCGCGCGCGATCCCCGTGAACGCAAGCGCCCCTTCGGTCTTTGCCCCGCCCCTCCCGACGCTAGATGGTCTCGCCACGGCTTGGCCGAGACGGTCCTTCAGCACGTCGGGAGTTTTGCATGGAAACACGGCATCTCGGTCGCTCCGGCCTCAGAGTTCCGGTGCTCTCGCTCGGCACCGGCACGTTCGGCGGCGCCAACGAATTCTTCCAGCGCTGGGGTGCGGTCGACGTCGCGGGCGCCTCGCGGCTCGTCGACATCTGCCTCGAAGCCGGCATGAACTTCTTCGACACCGCCGACATCTATTCCGGCGGCATGGCCGAGGAGATCCTCGGCGAGGCCCTGAAGGGGCGGCGCGACCGGGCGCTGATCTCGACGAAGGCGACGTTCCGCAACGGCGAGGGCGCCAACGACGTCGGCTCCTCGCGCCGTCATCTCGTGGAGGCCTGCGAGGCCAGCCTGAAACGGCTCGGCACCGACCATGTCGACGTCTATTTCCTGCACGGCTTCGATGCCCTGACGCCGCTGGACGAGACCCTGCGGGCCCTCGACGACCTGATCACGGCGGGCAAGATCGGCTATATCGGAGCTTCCAATTTCTCCGGCTGGCACCTCATGAAGGCGCTGGCGACGTCCGAACGATACGGGCTCGCGCGCCACGTCGCCTACCAGGGCTACTATTCGCTGATCGGCCGCGACTACGAATGGGAGCTGATGCCGCTCGGGCTCGACCAGGGCGTCGGACTGATGGTGTGGAGCCCGCTCGGCTGGGGCCGCCTCACCGGCAAGATCCGGCGCGGCGAGACGGCGGGCGCCGGTCGCATCGCCTCCGGCGGCGCAGTCGGCGGACCGCCCGTGTCGGACGACCACGTCTACGACGTCGTGGACGCGCTCGACGTGGTGGCGCAGGAGACGGGCAAGACCGTGCCGCAGGTGGCTCTCGCCTGGCTGCTCTCCCGCCCGACCGTTTGCAACCTCGTCGTCGGCGCGCGCAACGAAGAGCAGTTGCGGCAGAATCTCGGCGCCGTCGGCTGGTCGCTGAGCCCCGACCAGATCGAGCGCCTGGACAAGGCGAGCCACAGGGACCCCATCTACCCCTACTGGCATCAGAAGGATTTCGACGAGCGCAATCCGAAGCCGACGCGCTGGTGACGGCTCTCCCGGCGATGGCGCGCGCGGCCGCCTCGCCGGACCATTCAACGCCCCGCGCGGGGCGTTCCACCGCGCAAGCCCGCCAGCCGGACGACCGGCGCCCGGCGACCGCGATCCCTCGCCTGCAGGATACGAGATCATGAACAGCCCTTCGAACCCGATCTACCGGAACGCCGTCGCCGAGCTCGGCGCCGTCTTCGAGCGCATCGACGACGCCAAGGTCGATGGAGCGGTGGAGGCCATCGCGCGCGCCCGGAGCACGGTCGTCTTCGGCGGTGGCCGGGAGCGGCTCCAGATCATGGGCTTCGCCATGCGACTCTATCACATGGGCGTGCCGGTCGCCGTGGAAGGCGACATGACGACCCCGCCGGTCGGACCGGGCGATCTCTTCCTCGTCACGGTCGGACCGGGCGAGATCTCGACCGCCGTCGCGCTGATCGACGTCGCCAAGAAGGCCGGCGCGAAGGTCCTCGTCATCACCGCCCAGCCCGAGGGCCGCGCCTCGCGGATGGCCGACGAGATTCTCCTCCTGCCGGCACAGACGATGGCCGACGACCAGGGCACGGCGAAGACCTCGGTCCTTCCGATGGGGTCCCTCTACGAGGGCGCCCTGTTCGTGCTCTTCGAGGTCATGATCCTCAAGCTGCGCGACCGACTGGCGGTGACGCCCGAAGCCATGCGCGAGCGCCACACCAATCTCGAATAGGGGACGGAGCGTCCGGGTGGGCAGTCCGGTGGTGCGGCGTTCGGACATCGGGCCGGCGATATCGAGGTGAACGGTGATGCGAGGGACGGCGTCATTGGTCCTGCACGATGGCCGGCCGCCCGTGCGCAACGGCGGACCGTCAGGCGGAGTCGACAGGGGGGCGACGCCTTCGAGCCGATCCTGCGACGGCGCTGCCACGACCCGATCCCTTTCGGCTCTGCCGGCCGTGTCGAGACGCGCTTCCTTCTGCGCATTGTGGAAACGTTGGAGTTCGATGCGCGCGCCGTCCCCGCTCGCGCAGGCTGTTTAGGCTCGCGTCTCGAAGCATCGCAGCGAGACAGCGCTGCCTGCATCCGGCCCGAGGAACGAAAGCGGGGAAACCGTCCGCTTTTCCCGCTCGATCGCACCGTGGTCTTCCAGTCACACGGACTGAGCAAAATGCGCCCTGCCCCGAATCCTCATCGCGTTCACGACAACCCGCAGCCCCCATCCGGGTAGATCGCTCGACATTCTCTCGTAGAGACTTCAACTGGAACCATGTGTTCCGACACGATCGAGCCGCGCAGGAACACTGGACTGACTTTGGGGAAGCCGCTTCGAGCGCCTCCGCTTGTTGAGAAACATTCGCTGACATGGCGCATCGACTGAGCTTGGAAGACCTCATCCAACACATCTACGAAGCGGCCTTCGATCCTGGCGGATGGGAAACCGTGCTCGCGGAGATCGCCGCCTTCGTCGGATCCGAAGGAGCGGTCCTGTTCCGATCGGGTCAGGCGGGCCAGTCCTGGATCGCGTCGGAGGGCGTCCTCAGGCTCGTCGACCAGTTCTTCGAAGGCCAGTGGTACCGCGACAACGAGCGGACGTCGGGCGTTCTGCGCGTCGCCAAATCCGGCTTCGTGAACGACGCAGATCTTTTCGATGCCGAGCGGATGAACACCATCCCCATGTATCGCGACCTGCTGCATCCCTTGGGCTTTGGATGGGGCGCGGCCACGACGTTCAGTCTGTCGAGCGGGACTCAGCTGGTCCTGTCGATCGAGCGCGCGCGATCGGCCGGACCCATTCCAAAAGCGATGATGCAGGCGCTCGACGACTTGAGGCCGCATATCATCCGATCATCCCTGATCACCGAACGCGTCAGCACCTCCAAGTCCGATGGCCTCGTCGACGTGTTGGCGGGACTTGGACTCCCCGCGGCGGCGATCGACGGCAGCGGGCGCGTCCTGTCGCACAACGACGACTGGATCGCCGTCCGATCTCACGTGATGATCGATGCCGGCGATCACCTCGTTTTTTCCGCCGCGAATGCGCGGCGACAGTTCGAGACGTTCCTGAGGACGTCGGCCCTCGCCCGGACGACCACCGGCTGCACGATCGCGCTTCCTCGGGACATCACGCGCGCGCCGGCGCTGGCGCATGTCATTCCCGTCGGGCGGACCTATGCCGGCCTCTTCTCGAGACCTGCCTTCCTCGTCGTGGTCAAGCCGCAGATGACCGAGACACAGATTTCGGCCGCCCTTCTCTCTGAACTCTACGGATTAACCGCGTCGGAAAGCCGGGTCGTCCGTCTCCTCGCCCGCGGCGAGGACGTCGAGGCCGTGGCGGTCGCGCTGCATGTCGGCCGCGAAACGATCCGGACGCAGTTGAAGTCGATCTTCGTCAAGACCGGGCTCCGGAGCCAGGGCGAATTGCGGATCGGCGTCAGCAGCTTGATCGGCGCGGTCAAGGACGACTGATCCCGGCGGGTCCGCGGGCCGCGGCAATGGCCCTCTTCATGCGTCGGACGTCTCGTCTTCCGCGAACCCCGGAAGATGATCGATCCCGCCGAGCCAAGGCACTCTCGACCGGCACCAGATCTGGCGTCGCGGCACGAGGTCGGCTCGCTGCCGGATGCCGCCCCATCGGATTCCCCAGATGTCGGCGCCCTCGCCCTCCCCGCTCGTGAAGAGCGGCGATCCGCATTCGCCGCAGAAATGCTGAAAGCGTTTGCGTCCGTTGTCGCCGAGCTTGGTGTAGATCTTCGGCTCGCCCATCACGCGGAGATCGGAGACATCCGTCACGACCGAGACGCGCAAGGCCGTTCCCGTCAGGCTCTGGCAATCGGTGCAATGGCAGACGGTGACGACATCGGGATCGATGTCGGCCTCGTAGCGGATCCGTCCGCAATGGCATCCGCCGTCAATGCGCATCGTCTGCGTCACGTCGTTCGTCCTTCCGCTGTCCCTTCGCGACGATCTCGAGAACCCCCTCCGGCAGCGGGCGCTGGAGCTTGACGGCTTCCGACCAGGGTGCGCGAAGCCAGACGTCCATCTCCTCGCGGTCCGTGAGGATCACCGGCATGGCCTTGGGATGGACGGCTCCGACGGTCTTGTTGGCGTCCGTCGTCAGGAAGCCGAACGCATCCACCGTCACCTCGCCGTCCCTGGTCTTGCGAACGCTCGTCCAGGTCGTCCAGATCCCCGCGAAGACCATCAGGGGCCGGTCCTCGCCTGCGGCGAACCAGACGGGCAGCTTTCGCCTCTCCGCCGTCTCCTCGTATTCGGAAAAGGACGTGAACGGCACGAGGCAGCGGTGCTCCGCGGGCAACCAGCGCCGCCAGTGGGGGCTCTTGGTGTTGCGGATGTTGGTGACGCCGGGATCGCTGGTCCGGCCCTTCATGGCGAAGACCGGCGAGGGCATGCCCCAGCGCATCAGGGTCAACTCGCGCCGTCCGTCGACCGACCGCACGACCGGCGCTTCATAATCGGGAAAGATGCCGGGCATGGGCGCGAGGTTGCCGGTGCGATCGACCGAGGCGCGCGTGAATTCCAGAATGGCGGCTTGGCCCTTGGTGAGGCTGTAGAGATTGCACATGCCGCGAGCTTATACCGGAGTGGCGCGAATGTGACCTATCCCGGCAGCCCTCGTCGCATCGCCGGTTCGATCCAACGACACCGTCATCTGCACCCTTCGCTCGCCGGCCCCTTCGGCCGGGGGGCCGCCACCTTCGAAGGTTTCGCGCGTTGTGGTCCGACGAAGCGAAACGGAGACATGCCTGTGACCGCCGAAACCCACCTCTACTTTCCCCTGGAGGGCCACGAGACCAGCGCCTACGTGAAGGTCCGGCTATATGACGACGGCGGCAAGCCCGGCGCGCAGGCCTCGCTCGAAGGCCCGGCCGCGGAGGGCGCCCGTTTCGAATACCCGACGACCGGCGAGCCTCACGCGGTCCTTCGCGACGCCCGCGACTACGCCGCGGGGCGCGGCTTCGATGTCCGGGTCCAGCTCGACGGCGTCGCCTGGAACCCCGAGCTCGGCGTTCTCGTCGAACCGAAGACCTGAAGGAGACCCATCATGTCGGACGAAATGCTGAAAGGCTTCGAGACCGAGGCCGCGGCCCTGAAGCGCCGCGATCTGACGCAGGCCGAAAAGCGCGCGATCGGCGACGAGATGCTGAAGGGCATCCTGAAGCCGGACATGGACCGGCGCAAGCGCAAGAACGTCCTGCGCCACGCCATCACGCAGGCGGGGCGGCAAGACGCCTGACACCCGCTCCGGGCCGTCGAGCGCCCCCTCCCCTTTCGGGGCGATTTGGGGTGTCGCCCGGCTCGGAGACGCCCGCCTCGCCGGTCTCGACATCGTCGAGACCGTGGCCGTCCGCGTCCGGGTCTCCGCCGACATTCTAGGCCGCCCCGTCCTGTTGCGCGGCATAGATCGCGAGCCTGTCCGACAGGAGCTTCAGCAGGCGATCCCGGTTGGCGTCGCGAACATGGGCCTGCCAGGCGACCGAAAGCGGAAGGCGATGGGCGTCGTCGGCCGAAATGTCCGCGAGCGGCAGGAAGGCGACGCCGGGTGCGGCCGGGCGGGCCGACCATCGCGGAACGATCGCCGCGCCGATGCCTGCGGCCACCATGGCGAGGATCGTCTGCTTTTCCTCGGCGATCTGCGCGATCCTCGGGGTGCGGCCCCGCTCTTCGAAGAGCTTCATCGTGAGGTCGTGGCTGTGCGGCCGCGATCCGCGCTCGGGAATGATCATCGGGATGTCGCGAAGATCGTCGACCCGGATGCAGGCGCGGTCCGCGAGCGGATGATCCGCGGCCAGCGCCACGACCGCGGTCTCGTGCAGGAGGAACCGCATCCGCAGACGCGGATCGAGACGCGCGCCCGGTCGCAGGATCGCGACGTCGAGCCGTCCGGCGAGGAGCTTGGGAAGAAGGCGCATCGACTTCTCCTCGGTGAGCCGTACCGTCAGTCCGGGATCGAGCCGGTGAAGATCGTGGATGAGACTGGGAACGAGGCCCGCCGCCGCGCTGTCGATCGCGCCGAGGCGGATGATCCGGGCTCCCGCGCGCGCCCGGTCCCGGAAACCCTCGAGGAGAGCGTCCGCGCGTTCGACCAGGGCACGGGCGTCCGGCACGAAAGCCTTGCCCTCCGGCGTCAGGAGGACCGACCGGGTGGTGCGTTCAAAGAGGGGTACGCCGAGCTCCTCCTCCAAGGCGCGCACCTGACGCCCGAGCGATGCGGGCAGGATGTCGAGCGCCCGCGCCGCCTTGCCGAAATGCATGGCATCGGCGACCGCCAGGACGCAGCGGATCTGTTTGAGCTCCATCGCCTGATTATATCATGAGATTGTATAATCGAGCGAGCCTTGGGTCGCGCCTCGAACGTGTCTAGGCAGGGTCTTTCCCGCGTTGAGCCGGTTGATCCGGCCGACATGTCCTTCGCACCCGTCGAGGTACGGCCCATGCAGACCTACAAGATCGCAGCCATTCCGGCGGACGGCATCGGCCCCGAAGTGATCGCCGCGGGCCTTCAGGCGCTCGAGGCGCTGGAGCGCCGCGCGGGAAGCTTCAAGCTCGACGTGACGCATTTCGACTGGGGTTCGGACTATTACAGGCGGAAGGGCATCATGATGCCGGCGGACGGCATCGAGCAGTTGAAGCCCTTCGACGCCATCTTCTTCGGCGCGGTCGGCGCGCCCGACGTGCCCGACCACATCACGCTCTGGGGTCTGCGGCTGCCGATCTGCCAGGGCTTCGACCAATATGCCAATGTCCGCCCGACGCGGATCCTGCCGGGCATCACGTCGCCCTTGTCGGGCGTCGGACCCGGCGATCTCGACTGGGTGATCGTGCGGGAGAACTCGGAGGGCGAGTATTCCGGCCATGGCGGGCGGGCCCATCGCGGCCTTCCCGAAGAGGTCGGCACCGAGGTCGCGATCTTCACCCGCGTCGGCGTCACCCGCATCATGCGCTACGCGTTCAGGCTGGCACAGGCGCGACCGCGAAAATTCCTGACCGTGGTCACCAAGTCGAACGCCCAGCGCCACGGCATGGTCATGTGGGACGAGATCGCCGCCGAGGTCGCCACCGAATTTCCCGACGTGACCTGGGACAAGATGCTGGTCGACGCGATGACCGTGCGCATGACGCTCAACCCCCGAAGCCTCGACACGATCGTCGCGACCAACCTCCACGCCGACATCCTGTCCGATCTCGCGGGCGCCCTCGCCGGCAGCCTCGGCGTCGCGCCGACCGCCAACATCGATCCCGAGCGGCGCTTTCCCTCCATGTTCGAGCCGATCCACGGCTCGGCCTTCGACATCACGGGCAAGGGCATCGCCAATCCCGTCGCGACCTTCTGGACGGCGGCGCAGATGCTGGAGCACCTCGGCGAGGCCAAGGCGGCAGCGCGCCTCATGCATGCCGTCGAGGCGGTGACGGGCAGCGGCGTTCGCACCCCCGACGTCGGCGGGACGGCCACCACACAGGAGGTGACCGCCGCCGTCTGCGAGGCCATCCGCGGCTCCAACATCCTCGCCTGACGCGCGAAGGATCGTCGTCCGAGGAATGCCGGACGTCGTCCGAGATGCGAATGCCGGACCCAGCCCTCTCGCGCGGCGCGCGGCGTCAGACGCGGCGGGAGGTCGGCCGCACGGCGAGCCGGTCGAGCGCGTCCGCGTTCGCCCGCCCCCAGGCGTAGAGCATCTCGACCGGCTCGACGAACCGCTGGCCGAGATCGCTCAGGCGATATTCGACCGCGGGCGGAATCGTTGCCTTTACGTGGCGGGTCACGAGACCGCTCTCCTCCATTTCCCGAAGCGTCTGCGTCAGCATCTTCTTGGAAATGCCGGGCAGGCTGCGCAGGAGGACGCCGGCCCGCGCGGCGCCGGCGTGGCGGGCGTGCAGCGTGTGGAGGACCATGCTGGTCCATTTCGTCGCGAAGAGCTCGAGAACGCGCCGGGGTGCGCAGTCCTCGCGCCATTCCGCGTCGGGCGTGCCGGGTTGCATGGTGGGAACCTCCAGGTGGCCGAGGCCCCTTTTGGTGCCTTCTGGACGCGAATGGCAAGCCTGCCTAGCTCGGTGAAAACGCCAGAGAAGGACGACGGCATGACGAAAACGGCATTGGTGGTGGGCGCAAGCGGAATCGTCGGCAGCGCGACGGCCGATCATCTCCTCGATCACGGCTGGTCGGTCCATGGCCTAGCGCGGCGTCCGGCCGATCGGCCGAACGTTCAGCCGGTCGCCGCCGATCTCCAGGATTCGTCCGCGACGGCGCAGGCGTTGAACGGCATCGCGCCCGAGGCGGTCTTCATCACGACCTGGCTGCGCCAGGAGACCGAAGCCGAGAACATCCGCGTCAACGCTGCCATGGTGAAGAACCTCCTCGACGGTCTGCGGCCGGCGGGCTCGGTGCGGCACGTGGCGCTGGTCACGGGCCTCAAGCACTATCTCGGACCCTTCGAGGCCTATGGGAAGGGCGTCCTCCCGCAGACGCCCTTCCGCGAAAGCCAGGGCCGGCTCGACGTCCAGAACTTCTACTATGCCCAGGAAGACGAGGTCTTCGCCGCCGCCCGGCGTGACGGCTTCACCTGGAGCGTCCACCGGCCGCACACGGTGATCGGCAAGGCGGTCGGCAATGCGATGAACATGGGCACGACGCTCGCCGTCTACGCCACGCTGTGCCGCGAGACCGGCCGCCCCTTCCGCTTCCCGGGTTCGCCGGCGCAGTGGAACGGGCTGACCGACATGACCGATGCCGGGCAGCTCGCCCGCCATCTGCTCTGGGCGGCGACGACGCCCGCGGCGGCGAACGAGGACTTCAACATCGTGAACGGCGACGTCTTCCGCTGGAGCTGGATGTGGGGCCGGATCGCCGACTGGTTCGGGATCGAGGCCGCACCCTTCGACGGCACCGTCCAGCCCCTGGAGGGGCAGATGGCGGGAGATGCACCGATCTGGCGCGACATCGCCGAGCGGGAGGGCCTCGCAGAGCCGGACCTCGCCCGCCTCGCCTCCCCCTGGCATACGGATGCCGATCTCGGACGGCCGATCGAGGTCGTGACCGACATGGGCAAGAGCCGGCGTCTCGGCTTCACCGCCTATCAGGCGACGGACGACGCCTTCTTCGATCTCTTCGAGCGCCTGCGGGCCGATCGTCTGATTCCCTGAAGATCGTCTCGCCCGGACGACGGATCGTTCCGGTGGCGGCCGGCCCGGCAAGGCCCGGCTTTTCCGGCAGGGGCGAGCGCGAACGCCCGCTCGCCCTTCGCGAACGGCGACCCGGCTCTTCCCATCGCCGGCTCGACGCCCAGCTTGCACGCAGTGAAACAGGAGAACCCTTCGTGCTGACACGCGCCGCTCGCTTCGCCGCCGCCGCCAGCCTCTCCATCGGCTGGCTCGTGGCGGATTGCGCCCCCGCATCCGCCGGGCCGAGGCTCGGCGACACGCTCGCACCGGCGATCGAACGGATCGAGGCGCAGGTCGGCGGGCGTCTCGGCGTCAGCATCCGGGATCTTCAGACCGGCGCGTCGTTCTCGCATCGCGGCAGCGAGCGCTTTCCGATGGCCAGCACCTTCAAGGCCTTCGCCTGCGCCCATCTCCTGGCCTTGGCCGACGCCGGCACGATCGATCCCGGTCGCCGCGAGCCGATCCGGGCCGGCGATCTCCAGACCTATTCGCCCGTCACCCGAAACCATGTCGGCGACGGCTTGTCCTTGTCGGCTCTTTGCGAGGCGACCACGCGGACCAGCGACAACACGGCGGCCAATCTCATCCTGACGGCGACGGGCGGCCCCGCCGCGCTGACGGCATTCCTGCGCTCGATCGGCGACGACACGACCCGGCTCGACAGGTTCGAACCCGATCTCAACGATGTGGGTCCGGGCGACGACCGCGACACGACAAGCCCGGACGCCGCCATCGCCAGCCTGCAAAAGCTGGTGCTCGGCGACGTTCTCTCGGCAAATTCGCGCCGGCAGCTAGAATCCTGGCTCGCGGCCAATGCCGTCGGCGGTCCGCTTCTGCGAGCGAGCCTTCCCGAGGGATGGCGCATCGCCGACCGGACCGGCGCCGGCGAATACGGGACACGCGGCATCATCGCCGTCATCTGGCCAAAAGACGACGCGGCGCCTGCGAAGGGACCGATCCTGGCTGCCGTCTACCTCACGGGAACGAAGCTTTCGATCGACCAGCGCAATGGCGTCATCGCCGAGCTCGGCGCCGCGATGGTGGAGGATCTCGGCGGCTAAAGCATCGTGCGGGCAATCGCTCGCAGGATGTCGGCTCCGGTTCGGCGCAGGGTCGCGTCGGCGCGAAGCGGCCCGGATTGAAGGCCGCATCGCCTCCGGCGACGCTGGCGACGGTCGTCAGCGCAAGCGCTTCAGACGTCGCTCCAGCATGTCCGCGCAATCGTCGAGGCAGGCCTGCATCTGCATCAGGTCTTTTTCCTCGAGGGTCCGCGTCAGTTCCTTCTCGAGCTCCTGCCGCGCCGCGATCACCATCTCTCTCGCCTCGAGGCCCGCCTGGGTGATCCGCACGATGGTTCGCCGCGCATCGCGGAGATCGCCGACCCTCTCGACGAGAGCCCGCTCGATCAGTCGATCGGTCATCTTGGATACGGTGGACGGACGGATCATCAGGAGGTCGGCGAGTTGCGCGACGGGCAGGCCCTCATCGGGCACCGCCATCAGAAGCTCGTCCTGACCGTTGTTGAAACCGAGCGCCGCGAGCTTGATGCCCCGCAAGGCACGCATCGACTTGGAGATGGAGAGGAGAGCCGGCACCAGCTCCGACTGATGGACCGGCGCATCCTCGAGCGCCACGGGACGGGCCGCAGGCTTGGAAACCGTCTGAAGGTCCAGCATCACGCGCGCTCCCGGCGGGCGTTCGGCGATCGCACCTCGGGAATGGGCGATGCCCGGCGGTCGGCATCCTCCTTCCGTCGAGCAAAGACCTGACGCAACTGGAGAGACGACAGCTTTCTGGAAACCATCGCGCTTGGCTTGTCGGCTGCTTCGAAGGCTTCGGAGCAGCTTGATTTCGATTGAACATATCTCATGACCAACGCCCCCTGCTGCTTGGGTTCTGGAGACTAGACCCTTTTCGGCAGCGATATAATGGTCGAAAGCGTACAGTTCTCACGAATTATTGCGTGCTCAATGAGTATGTTCACTGGCTATTTCATCGAAGGAGCCAGACGATACTTGGGGGTCACAGCCTTTTGGTGAGCGGACCTGCGATCGATGCTGTCCGGCGGCGCCGCGATCCAGCAGCTTTTGTCCTTCATCCAATTCGAAGACGGATGACGGGGACAGCAAGGCGCAGGTGGCGAGAGGCCCTAACGAACATTTCCGAACTGTCGGGCAAGACTTTTGCGAAAAAGAGCCTATGTAATGGTCATGATCAAAATCGCCCCCAAAAGTCACCCCTCCGTCAAAATCGCCTTTTATCTCGAACAGGCCGACGAATGCGGAAGAATCGCCGCGTCCGCGACGCTGCAGAACGTGCGGGATCGCTCGCTGCGCTCGGAGGCCGCCTGGCGCAAGATGGCGGGAGATATCGATGGGGCTTCCATCGTCGTGCCGTCTTCGCCGGAAGCGGCCTCAATACCCGCGAGCACGCCGTCCTTCGCGAGCTTTGCCTGATCGGTCAGAGCGTTTCGAACGATCGGCACACTGGGTTTGCAGGAGAGTTTCGTGAAAGAAAGCAAAGGCAAGTCCAAGAAGGCCGCGCCGCCGAAGACCAATGCGTCGGCTCCGAGCCAGAAGATGCCGGCGGCGGCTCCGCCCAAGCCCAAGAAATAGAACGCCGTCCAGCGCGGTCGGTCGGAGTCCCTTGGGGCGGGACGATCTCGGCGTCGTGCCCCGCGTCGGCGGGACGGGTGCTGGAAACCGGCGACGCCCCCGCATTCCCCTGGAAACGGCGAGGACGTCGGGGCTGTCGACCGAGAGGACGCTGCGCTTCTCGTCGGTCGCGCTCGTATCGGGAAGCGGTGCGAACCGCTGCCTGCGATCGTGGCCCTTGCCCCGACCATCTCGACGGCGGCGGGCCTATCCGTCGTCAGAATTCCGCCCAATCCTCTGCGGCGCTTCGGGCTTTGACGAAAGCGCCGCCCGTGCCGGTCGTGCGCATCTGAGCGACCGGACGCGGTGAAGCGGAACGTCTCGACACCGGCTGTTCCAAGGCCTGGCCTTGGCGGTCACGGCCTGTCTTCGACGTCATGGCGGCGGTCCGGAAGCGGCCGACCATCTCGGAGAGGTCGTTCGTCTCGCGCGTCAGCGTCTGGGCTGCCGCCGTGGTCTCTTCGACCATGGCGGCGTTCTGCTGTGTGACCTTGTCCATGTCGTCGGCGGCGGCGGAGACCTCCTGCAGGCTCAAGGCCTGCTCCCGCGCCGACTGCGCCATCTGGGTGATGATCTGGGACACGCCCCCGACCTGGCTGACGATGTCCTGCAGGCTGCGGCCCGAGGCCAACACCAACGCAACTCCCTCTTCGACCTGCGTCGTGGACGTGGCGATCAGCGACTTGATCTCCTTGGCGGCCTCCGCCGACCGCTGGGCAAGGCCCCGGACCTCCTGGGCGACCACGGCGAAGCCCCGGCCGGCCTCGCCGGCGCGCGCGGCCTCGACACCCGCATTCAACGCCAGGAGATTGGTCTGGAAGGCGATCTCGTCGATGACGCCGATGATCTGCCCGATCTTGGCCGAGGAGGTCTCGATGGCGGACATCGCGGCCACCGCACGCTCGACCACGCCGCCGCCCTTTTCGGCTTCCGTCTGCGCCATGCAGGCGGCGGCTCTCGCGTCGTCGGCGACCTGCGCGGTGCGATCGATCCCTTGCGTGACCTTTGTCAAGGCCGCGACCGTCTGCTCCAGACTGGCGGCCTGCTGCTCGGTTCGCTGCGAAAGATCCGCCGAGGCGATGGAGATCTCGGCCAGTCCGGTCCGCATGCTGCCGATGCCCTCGACGACGGCGCCCATCGTCACCTCGAGTTCGGCCATGCTGTCGTTGAAGCGAACGCGGATCGGCTCGAATTCGGGGGAGACCGCCTGCGTCATCCGGGTCGTGAGATCGCCGGACGACAGCCCGTTGAAGCCGGCCTCCACCGCATGCACGAAGTGCTTCAGGTCGTCCGCCTTGGCATTGTCGATGGCGAGCTGTCGGTCGCGCTGGCGATCCATCTCGTGGCGCTGGGAGGCGGAGGCCGATTCCAGTTCATGCCGGCGGAAGGCCGACTGGCGCAGGACCTGAAGCGCCGAAGCAATCGCGCCGATCTCGTCCTTGCGCGCGCCGAGGTCCGACGTCTGCTCCAGGCGATCGGCCGCGAGGGCTTCGATATCCCCGGTGATCGCATTCAAGGGACGCACGATCGAGATCAGGGTCGCCGCGGAGCTCAGAAGGAGTGCCGCGAGAGCGACGAGGGACAGACCAACCTGCAGATAGAAGGCGGTTGCCGCCTGGGCCTGAACGTCCGTCTCGATCGACATTCCGAGATCCACCGCGAGCGTGACGAGTTCGTCGACGGCGCTGCGGTGGTCCTGATAGGCCTTGGACATGCCGACGAAGACGGCGTCCCTGACCGAGGGATCCTGCAGGCCGAGCGCCGGCAGCAGTTTCGTCTCCGCGAGCCGCCAGAAGGTGTCGGCGGGTTCGGCGACCTTCGTGCGCAGGAGCATCTTGATCGAAGCCGGCATGTCCGAAGTCTGCCAATAGGACATGCGCTCCTGATACTGCCCGCGAAGGCGGACGAGCCGGCCCTTCAGGACATCGGGGGTCATCTGCCCGTGGACCGCGAGCACGGTGTCGAGATAGGCCTCAACGACGAAGATCGGAGGCGGCATGATATCGGCGGTCAGAACCTGAGCCTCCGCGACATTGCGGTAGATCGGCCCGCCGATGCGAAGCTTTTCGAAGGCGAAGAGGCCGAAGCCGGCGGATGCCACCAGAGCGACAGCCGTCACGACGGAGAACATGTTGAATTTCGCGGCTATCCTCACGAAGTGCCCTTTGGTCGATCGGAAAACGGCGTCGATACTTCGAGCCGGCTCCATCAACCTTGACGGGAAATCGTGAAGATGGCGTAACCCAATTTTAACTAAGTTGAGAGGACAATTCTGTCATTCATACTGATTGATCTTCGATATCCTGAAACCAATACGGATCGATCGCCCTCCACGTCGTCGCATCGTCCTGGAACGACCGGGATCCCCTCGCCTCGATCCAGGACGATCCCATGCGGCACGAGGACCGGCGAGGCCGGACGCCGCGAGGATCCACGGCGCCGCGCCCGCGGCGATCAGAACTTGTAGGCGAGACTGGCGGAGACCTTTCGCGGATCGCCGTAGAAGCAGGAATTCTCGTCGGGACCGCATTGGACGGTGCGTTTGTCGAAGAGGTTCGATGCGTTCAGCTGCGCTCGCCAGCTCGGCGTCTCATAGGACAGGGCGGCATCGACGACGGTGTGGTCCGGCACCTTGAACGTGTTGGCGCGATCGGCCCAGCTGTCGCCGACATACCGCACGCCCGCGCCCAGGCGCAGTCCCTCGGCGGCCCCGGAGGAAACGGTATAGTCGAGCCAGAGCGAGCCGAACTCCTCGGGCGTGGCCGTCGGCACCTTGCCGAGATCGACGCCGTTGGACCTGGTGGTTTCGAGATCGAGAGCGGTGAAGGCCGCGAGCAGGCTGAAACCGCTGCCGAGGCCGAGCTGGGCTTCGAACTCCACGCCCTGCGACCGGATCTCGCCCGTCTGAACGTCGGTGAAGGGGCGTCCGCCCCTGACGTCGCGCGTCAGCACGTTGCGGCGGGTGAGGTCGAAGAGCGAGGCCGTCAGCACGGCGTCGAGATCGGACGGCTGGTACTTCACGCCGACCTCGACCTGGTCGCCGTCGCCGGACTGGAAGGGCTGGTTGGTGTCCGCGTCGAGCCCGAGGACGGGCGTGAAGAAGCGGGAATAGCTGACATAGGGCGTGATGCCGTTGTCGAAGAGATAGGCCGCGCCGGCCCGTCCGCTGAAGGCGCCCTCGTCGGACGAGGCGTCCGCTTGCCCGGCGATGCGGTTGTCGAGCTCGGTGTCGAGAACGTCGTAGCGGCCGTTCAGCGTGACCACGAGCTTGTCGTGGGTCATCTGGTCCTGGAGGTAGAAGCCGGTCTGGTTCAGGGTCTGCGTGTTGTCGATATAGGGCGCGCCGATCGGAGCGAGATTCAGCCCGTAGACGGGATGGACGACATTGAGCCGGGACTGGCCGCCCACCGCCTGATTGTCGGACAATTCGTAGAAGCGATGGTCGATGCCCGCGAGAAGGACGTGGTCGACGGCGCCCGTCGCGAAGCGGGCCTCGCCCTGCGTGTCGACGTTGAAGGCGTCCGCCTCCGGCGTGGTGCGAAAATCGATGCGGTTGATATCCGTCGTCGAACCCGGCGCGTAGCCGAAGCCATAGACGACGCGGTAGGTCGAATCGAGATGGCTGTAGCGCGTGTTCTGGCGGACCGTGAAGGTCTCGTTGAACCTGTGCTCGAACTCGTAGCCGAGCATCGCCTGATCGCGTTCGAACGTGTCGACGCCGGGTTCGCTGGAGAAGACGTCGCGGGCGATCCGGCCATAGGCCGCGGGACGGACGGTGCCGATATAGGGCAGGAAGCCCGGCGTGTTGTTGGAATCGTCCTTCTGATAGTAACCGTAAACGGTGAGGCTGGTGTCGCCGTCCGGCGACCAGTTGAGGCTCGGGGCGACGACGCCCTCGAACTCGTCGCCCTCGTCGGCATATTGGTCGCCGCCGAAGATCTTGGCGTTGAGGCGGTAGGACCAGATGGCCTGATCGTCGAGCGGGCCGCCGGAATCCAGCGCGACATAGCCTTGCCCGAATGCGTTCACGCCGGTCTCGACCTCGCCCTGGCGGGTCTTCGTCGGGCGCTTGGAGACGAGATTCACGATGCCGCCCGGCGAGGAGCCGCCGTAGAGAACCGAGGCGGGACCGCGAAGGATCTCGACGCGGTCGAGCGCCACCGGATCGATGCGCCAGGAGGCGAAGGCGGTGGAGAAGAGCGCAAGGCCGTCGAGGAAGAGGCCGTCGGCCTCGGCGGGGAAGCCGCGAATGTTGAACCAGTCGAGGCGGTTGTTGGAGCCGTATTTCTGGCCCTGGATGCCGGCTGAATAGCGCGTGGCCTCGTCGACGGTCTGAACGTCGCGCGTCTCCAACTGGTCCCGCCCGACGACGGAGACCGGCTGCGGCGTGCCCCGCTGGGTGCCGGCACCCTTGATCGCGGTGGTCGCTCCGGCAGGCGTCGTGACGCCGCTCGAAGCCGCCCCCCCCGCCGGGCCGGCGCCCGAACCGCCGGCGCCGCCCTCCAGCGTCACGGTGTCGAGGACGATGGGCTGGTCGACCTGCGCCATCGACGGAAAAGCCTGGAGAAGCGTCGCCATGGACACGCCGGCCGCCAGGATCGATCGCAGGAGACGGCTTGCGGTCCGGACATGCGACGGGGGTCGAAGGGTGCTCACGGGAGGCTCCAAGCAGGAGATGGGATCCCATCCGCGCTAATAAACTTGATAATCAGAGTCAAGATAAAGCGGGGTCCTTCGGTCCCGGTTCCCGCCTGCGGCGCCGCGTGTCACCCATCGGCCACGGATCGTCGCGGATTGCGGCATCTCGACCACCGCCAGAGGTTGCAATGGCGGTTGCGCTATGGTTGGATGTGGCGCTTCGAGCCTTTCCGTTCGCGCACGCCTTCCTGCGGCAGGAAAGAGACTTCTCCGAATCCTTTCGTCGGGACCGCGGATCGGGACGACCCGCATTCCGCGCGCGATCGCAGACCCGTTACGAACATCTACGTACCCGGCAAACTTTCCTTAAGAGTACTATGTGCACCTTAGCATGATGCCGCAGGACAAGCGGAGGGGAGTGTTCATCTTGTCGTCCCTGATCGGGTCCATCAGCACCCGCGCCCGTCTCATCCTCCTTCTCCTGGCGGCGCTCCTGCCCATGGCCGGCCTGCTCGTCGCCGGCATCGTCCTCGATTACCGGGACACGACCGAACAGGCCTATCAGGAGCTCGAACAGCTGGCGCAGGTCGCCTCGCTGCAGCAGTCGGAGCTCTTTTCCGCGACGAAGTCCCTTTTGTCGGTGGTCCGCCTGACGCCGGGCGTAACCGCCGACGGCGGAGACGCCTGCCGCAGGCTGATCCGCGCGGTGCGCGATTCGAACCCGCAGTTCCTGACGATGGGCGTTTTCGACCAGCGCGGGAACATCACCTGCCACAGCGATCTCGATGCCCCCGCCACCTTCGAGGATCAGAGCCTCGTGCGCCGCGTGCTCGCGCCCCAGGCGCCCCGCTTCGTGGTCGGCGACTTCATGATCGCGGGCGCGACGAAGCAGCCGACATTCGCGATCGCCATGGGCCTGCCCAAGGTCGAGGGCTTCGTGCGTGGCGCGGTCTTCGTCTCGATGAACCTCACGCGGATGGGGCGGGCGGCGAAGGGGCTGACGGGCGGGCGCTGGGAAACCGTGACGCTCGTCCAGCCCCGGTCGAACCGGATGCTGGTGCAGCATCCCGCGACCGAGGCGCCGGTCGGCACGACCTTCGCCGGGCATCCGCTGATGGCGCTCATGCAGTCGAGGAGCAGCGGCGGCGTGGTGGAGGGGCCGGGTTTCGACGGCGTCGAGCGGATGCACGGCTTCTACCCGATCGCGGGCGCCGAGACGGCGGGCCTGATGCTTCTGGTCGGAACCGATTCCGATGCCGTCTTCGCGGCCGTCCAGCACCGGACCCTCCTCTACAGCTTCGCGATCCTCGGCGTCTTCCTCGCCGCCATGGCCGGCACGTGGTGGCTCGGCTACTGGACGCAGCTTCGACCGGTCCAGCGCCTGACCAGCAGCGCCCGGCACATCGCCAGAGGTCAGTTCTCGGCGCGCGCGACGATCGAGGACTGGCAGGCCCCCGAATTTCGCGAACTCGGCTCGACGCTCGACCAGATGGCGGTCCAGCTGGAAGCCGGCGACGCGGCCGAACAGGTCGTCGTCGCCAGCGAAGCGCGCTACCGCCTCCTGGCCGACAACACGCTGGACCTCATCACGCAGGTGGACGAGGCGGGACGACGCGTCTTCGTCAGCCCGGCGAGCCGGAACATGCTCGGCTTCGAGCCGGAGGACCTTCTCGAAAGCACCTCGGTCGATCTCATCCATCCCGACGACCATCCGGCCCTCGAGCGCATGCTGCAGCAGTTGCGGGACGGAACGCCGGTCATTGGCGTGCAGCTGCGCGAGCGCCACCGGAACGGTCACTACGTCTGGGTGGAGTTGAACGGCAAGCCCCTCTCCCCGAAGGGAGGCGCCATCTTCTCCAGCCGCGACATCACCGCTCGCAAGGAGATGGAACGCGAGCTCGAGGAGGCGAACCACAAGCTGTCCATGCTGGCCGCCACCGACGGACTGACGGGGCTGGCCAATCGCAGAGCCTTCGACGAGACACTTCAGCGCGAGATCGCGCGCTCCGTCCGCGAGCAGAGCGAACTCAGCCTCGTTCTCATCGATGTCGATCACTTCAAGCGCTACAACGACGCCTACGGACATCCCGCCGGCGACGATTGCCTGCGGGCCATTTCGAGCCAGCTCGGCAAGTTGCTGCGGCGGCCGGGCGATTTCGGCGCACGCTACGGCGGCGAGGAACTTGCCGCGATCCTGCCCCACACCTCGCTGGACGGAGCGGCGGGCTGGGCGGAGACGATGCGCTCGGCGGTGGCCGACCTCGGCATCCACCACAAGGGCAGCCCCTTCCGCCACGTGACGATCAGCCTCGGCGTCAGCAGCTACCCGAGCGGCGACGCGCCGGTGAGCCCGGCCGGCCTCATCAAACTGGCGGACGAAGCTCTCTACGAGGCCAAGGGCGCCGGCCGGAACCGAACCGAACTCGCCCGTCGCCGGCCGACGGCGTCCGCGCGGGGCGAACTTCGGCCGGGAACCCGGACACCGGCATCCGGAGATGCCGGCATGGTCGACGAAGCCGGCTCGCACGGCGCGGCGAGAACGCGGCGACCGTCCGGCCGGATGTAGGACCAAGGCCGGGGTCAGGCCGCCCGGATCGGGCGGCCCCGATCCGCCGGCTCGAATCAGGCGGCTCGGATCAGGCGGCGTCGGCGCGGCGCGGCAGCGTCCAGTTCGGCCGGACGAAGTGACAGGTGTAGCCGTTCGGAATGCGCTGGAGGTAATCCTGGTGCTCCGGCTCGGCCTCCCAGAAATCGCCGAGCGGCGACACTTCGGTCACCACCTTGCCGGGCCAGAGGCCGGAGGCGTCGACATCCGCGATCGTGTCGAGAGCGACGCGCTTCTGCTCGTCGTCGGCATAGAAGATCGCCGAGCGATAGCTCGCGCCGCGGTCGTTGCCCTGCCGGTCCTTCGTGGAGGGATCGTGGATCTGGAAGAAGAATTCGAGGATGCGGCGATAGGTGGTGACGGCGGGATCGAACAGGATCTCGATCGCCTCGGCATGGTTGCCGTGATGGCGGTAGGTCGCGTTCGCCACCTCGCCGCCGGAATAGCCGACCCGCGTCGAGACGACGCCGGGCTGTCTGCGGACAAGATCCTGCATTCCCCAGAAACAGCCTCCCGCCAGAACTGCGCGCTCGTGGCTCATAGAACGTCCTTCCTTGCTGGAGATGATGGTGGTGAGAGGTTAAGTGGTGAATCCGGCCCCGGTTTCCAACCATCCCCGGTGCGGCCGAAGGCCCGCGTCGACATTTCAGAAGGACGGACGATGAGTCTCAAGGACAAGGTTGCGGTCGTCACCGGCGGCGCGAGCGGCATTGGCAAGGAGATCGCGCGGCATTTCCTCGCGGCCGGCGCGAAGATCGCCATCGCGGATCTCGACGGGCAGGCTGCCGAGGCCGTCGCAGCGGCGTTCGACCCGACGGGGGACCGGGCGATGGGCGTCGCGATGAACGTGACGGAGGAGGACGCGGTGACCGACGGCATCGAGGCCATCGCCGCCCGCTTCGGCTCGATCGACGTGCTCGTCTCCAATGCCGGCATCCAGATCGTCGCGCCCGTGCACGAAATGGCCTTCGCCGACTGGAAGAAGCTCCTCGCCATCCATCTCGACGGCGCGTTCCTCACGACCAAGGCCTGCCTCCAGCACATGTATGCGCAAGGGAGGGGCGGCAGCGTCATCTATATGGGATCGGTGCATTCCAAGGAGGCCTCCAAGCTGAAGGCGCCCTATGTCGCCGCCAAGCACGGGCTGATCGGCCTCGCCAAGGTCGTCGCCAAGGAGGGCGCGGCGCATGGCGTGCGCTCGAACGTCATCTGCCCCGGCTTCGTGCGCACGCCCCTCGTCGAGAAGCAGATCCCCGAACAGGCCGCGACCTTCGGCATCAGCGAGGAGGACGTCGTGCGGACGATCATGCTGAAGGACACGGTCGACGGCGAGTTCACGACCGTCGACGACGTCGCGCAGACCGCCGTCTTCCTCGCGGCCTTCCCGACCAACGCGCTGACCGGCCAGTCGATCGTCGTCAGCCATGGCTGGTTCATGCAGTGAGGCCGGGGCGCTGAGCGAGACGATCTCCTCGGGCGCGGTGCCGGAAGAGCTGGCGCCGTTCCTCGCCCGGCTGGACGCCCTGCCGACCGGCCACAGTGAAGGCGTCTTCGAAGGACGGCGCTACGGCGTCACGGTCCGGATCTCCGAGGACGGGCGCCGGCGCTGGCTCTTCGGCGAGGCGCTCGGCGGCCTCGACCGGATCAGCTGCAACCTCTACCGCCTTGCGGATGGACGATGGCTTCTGAAGCCCTGCGAAATGCCGAGGGACAAGGTGATCGACTTCGTCCTCGCCTATCGGCCGGACCCGGGCAAGAGCTAAAGGCTCCGGCCGTCAGGCGAGGCGGTAGCCGATGCCGGGCTCGGTCAGGATGAAGCGCGGCGCGGCGGGATCGTCCTCGAGCTTCGTCCGGAGATGGCCGAT
Source organism: Aureimonas sp. Leaf454 (assembly GCF_001424685.1). GTDB lineage: Bacteria > Pseudomonadota > Alphaproteobacteria > Rhizobiales > Rhizobiaceae > Plantimonas. Next base: position 178,328 of record NZ_LMQT01000021.1, on the reverse strand, counting down.
ATAGACGCGCAGATATTGCGTGTCCTTCTCGTTCGCCGGCCCCCAGATCTCGCGCAGAAGCTGCGTGTGGGTCACGACCTTGCCGCACTGGCGGAAGAGCGCCGCGAGAAGATCGAACTCGCGGCGCGTCAGCTTCACCGCCTCGCCCCGGCGCGTCACGACATGGGCGCCCGCATCGAGCGAGATATCGCCGGACGTGAAGAGGAGATCGTTGGCCTTGCGGCTTCGCGAGCGCAGCGAGGCGCGAAGGCGCGCCATGAGTTCGCCGACGCCGAAGGGCTTGTTGACGAAGTCGTCCGCGCCGAGATCGAGGGCACGGACCTTTTCCGCCTCCCGGTCCCGTGCGGACAGGACCACGATCGGCACGTCCGACACGCGGCGAAGACGCTGGATCACCGTCTTGCCGTCCATGTCGGGCAGGCCGAGATCGAGGACGAGGATGTCCGGCCGCTCGGTGGCGGCGAGATCCAGCGCCTCCGCCCCCGTCCGCGCCTCGACCACGCGGTAGCCCTCCGCCACGAGCGACGGGCGCAGGAACCGGTGGATCGCCGGTTCGTCGTCCACCACGAGGACCGTCGATCGCGTCATGTCCGGCTCCCGTCGCCGTTTTCACCCTGTTCGTCGGTGCCCGCGCTGAAAGGGAGGAGGATTCGGAAGGCCGCGCCCCGTCCATCGGGACCGCCGTCGAGGAGGGAGATCGAACCACCATGCGCCTCCACGATCCCCTTCGTGATGGCAAGCCCGAGCCCGGCGCTTTCGCCGCCGTCGGCGCCGGAGCTGACGGCGCGGGTGAACTTCTCGAAGACGAGCGGGCGCAGGGCGTCCGGCACGCCGGGCCCGTCGTCCGAAATCTCGATCGCCACGCCGTTGCCGTCGCTTTCCCTTCGTGCAGCGGCGGACAGGGCGATCCGCGTCGCCGGTCCCGTGTGCCGGACGGCATTGGCGACGATGTTGGAGATGGCCTGGTCGAGAAGGGTGCCGTCGACGAAGGCGAGAAGCGGCTCGGTCGGGACGTCGACGGCGAAGCTCTGCCGGGCGCCGCGACGTCGGGCGAGGTCCACCGACCGGTTGAGGGCCTCGCCGACGTCGATCCAGTCGCGATGGAGCTCCAGCGAGCCCGCCTCCAGCCGCGTCATCGACAGGAGGTTGCGCACCATCTGGTCGAGGTGGCGCGCCTCGTCGCGGATCTCGCCGAGAAGCCCGTCCCGCGCATCCTCCGGGATGCGGGTGCCATAGTCGAGCAACGCGGTCGCCGAGCCGAGGATCGAGGCGAGCGGGGTGCGGAAGTCGTGGCTGATCGAGGCGAGGAGAATGTTGCGCACGCGCTCGGTCTCGGCCGCGGTCCGGGCGCTGCGCATCTCCGTCGAGAGCAAAGCGCGATGGAGCGCGGCGGCGGTCTGCTCGCAGAGCGCGGAGAGGAGCGTGCGCGTCTCGAGGCCGAGCGGACGGCCCTCCCCCGGCCGCTCGATGCCGAGGACGCCGACCTTGCGGTCCGGCACCGCCAGGGGCCAGAAGGTCCAGCCGGCGGCCGGCAGCGTTCCCGTATCCGCGCCGGCGGGCTCGCCCTTCTCGAAGGCCCAGCGTGCGGCGGCGCGGGAGGTCGCGTCCATCCGGTCGTCCGGCGGCCAGGCCGCGGCGATGGCGAGATCCTCGCCTTCGGGACGCAGGAGGACGCAAGCGCGCCCCGTCGCGGCGTTGATCTCGCTCGCAGCCGCTTCCAGCACGGCGTTGGCGTCGGGCAGCGCGGAGAGCGCGCGCGTAAAGGAATAGAGCCGCCGCGCCGCGCGCGTGCGCCCGGCGGAGGCGCGCATCTCCTCTCGAGAGCGCCCGGCGAGGGCCGAGATCGTGACCGCGATGATGAGGAAGACGGCAAGCGCCAGCACCTCGTGCGGCCGGGCGATGGTGAAGGTGTGCGTCGGGTCGATGAAGAAGAAATTGTAGGCCGCGAAGGACAGGAAGGAGGCGAGCACCGCCGGCCAGACGCCGAAGGCGATGGCCGGCACGAGGACCGCCAGCAGGTAGAGCATCGAGACGTTCGGAAGGGTGACGAAACGCACCAGCTGCGAGCCGACGAGGGTCGCCAGGCCGACGCTTCCCGCCGCCGAGGCATAGCCGAGGGCCGTGCCGCGATCCGGCCAGCGTCGCGCAAAGGCCGGCGCCTCCGCGCGTTCGGTGAGGACATGGACGGAGACGCCTGTGGCCCGCTTCACCAGCGCATCGGCCAGGCTCCGGCCGGCGGAGCCGGGCCAGGACCGCCCTCGCCGGGCCTTGCCCACGACGATCTGCGTGACGTTCTCGAAGCGCGCGAATTTCAGGATCTCGTTCGCGAAGTCCACCGCGACCAGGCTCTGCGCCTCCGCGCCCAGCGTCTTGGCCAGCTGCATGGCGGCATCGAGGCGGTCGGCCGGGCCCTCCGCCAGCGTCGTGCCCGGCCGCTCGATCGTCACGGCGAACCAGTGCGCGCCGAGACGATCGGCGAGACGCTTGGCCTCGCGCACGAGACGCTCCGCGGCATCGTCCGGACCGAGGCAGAGGAGAAGCCGCTCGCCCGCGGCCCAGGGGCCCTCGATCGCGCCGCCCTGCATGCGCTCCAGGAGATCGCTGTCGACGCGGCTCGCGACCTGCCGCAGCGCCAGCTCGCGCAGGGCGGTGAGGTTGGACGGCTTGAAGAAGTTCTGCGTCGCCCGCGTGGCGGTGTCCTCGACATAGACCTTGCCTTCGCCGAGCCGCCGGATGAGCTCGTCGGAGGGGAGATCGACGAGGAGGATCTCGTCGGCGACCTTGAGCGTCGTGTCCGGCACGGTCTCGCGCACGCGCACGCCGGTGATGCGCTGGACGACGTCGTTGAGGCTGTCCACGTGCTGGACGTTCATCGTCGTCCAGACGTCGATTCCGGCGAGGAGGCAGTCCTGCACGTCCTGCCATCGCTTCGGATGGCGGCTGCCGGGTACGTTGGAATGGGCGTATTCGTCGACGAGGAGGAGGTCCGGCCGCTCGGCCAGCGCCGCGTCGACGTCGAATTCCGGGATGAGCCGCCCCTTGTAGGCGATGCCCCGGCGCGGCAGGACGTCGAGCCCCGCGATCATCGCCTCCGTTTCCGCGCGCCCATGCGTCTCGACGATGCCGACGAGCACCCGGCGCCCGCCGGTCGCCGCGGCGCGTGCGGCCTGGAGCATGGCGTAGGTCTTGCCGACGCCAGGCGCCGCGCCGAGAAAGAGCCGCAGCCGTCCCCGCCCTTCCCGATCCGCCTCCGCCAGAAGCGCGTCGGCCGATGCTCGGGGCGCCTCGATCGCGTTCATGGATGCTCCCTGTCCCGACATGGCGCCAAGGGATGCTCGTCAGCACCCCTTGGCAATCTCTCTACAGCATGGGCTCGAGAACGGCCCCATCCGACGGATGGTCCGATGCGCGGCATCGGGATCGGCATTGGCATCGGGATCGTCCGTGCGATGGGGACGCGCGGCTATGAACCGGCCGGCGTCGCGACGGAGGCCGTCGGCGCGCCGGCGGGCGGCGCGGCGTTCATCGCCGGGGACAGGGGCGCCCGCGCGTCGAGCGCGAGATTGGTCGCAAAGACGTTGACGCGGGGCTCGCCGAGGAAGCCGAACGTGCGCCCCGCCGTGTTGTCGGCGACGATCCGGCGCACGTCCTCCACGGAAAGGCCACGGGCCTTTGCGATCCGGGCCGCCTGGAGGTCGGCATAGGCGGGTGAGATGTCGGGGTCGAGGCCGCTGCCGGAGGTGGTGATCGCGTCGGCCGGCAGACGATCGGCGCCGGTCTGCGAGCGAAGCGCCGCGGCGTCCGCCGTCAGGCGTTCGGCGAGCCTGGCGCTGGTCGGACCGAGATTGGTGCCGGAGGACGCGGCGGCGTCGTAGCCTTCGCCGGCGGCCGAGGGACGAGGCCGGAGGTAGCCGGCTTGCGTGAAACTCTGGCCGATCCGCGAGGAGCCGACGGCCCGACCATCCCGCGAGACGAGGCTGCCGGACGCCTGATCCGGAAAGACGGACGCGGCGATGGCGGTCATCGCCATGGGATAGAGGAGGCCGAGAAGGATGGTGAGAATGCCGAGGAGCGTCGCCGCGGCGCGGATCTGGGACAACATGGGTGTTCTCCTTGAGGATGGGGTCAGGCGAGGCCGAGGGCGGAGACCGCGAGGTCGATGAGCTTGATGCCGAGGAAGGGCACGAGAAGGCCGCCGAGGCCGTAGACGAGGAGGTTGCGCCGAAGCACGGTCGCGGCGTCCAGCGGGCGGTAAGGCACGCCGCGCAGCGCCAGCGGGATCAACGCGACGATGATGAGCGCGTTGAAGATCACCGCCGAGAGGATCGCGCTTTCCGGCGTGGCGAGGCCCATGACGTTGAGGACGCCGAGCTCGGGAATCGCGGCGATGAACAGCGCGGGGATGATGGCGAAGTATTTCGCGACGTCGTTGGCGATGGAGAAGGTCGTGAGCGAGCCGCGCGTCATCAGGAGCTGCTTGCCGATGCCGACGATCTCGATGAGCTTGGTCGGGTCGCTGTCGAGATCGACCATGTTGCCGGCCTCGCGGGCGGCCTGCGTGCCCGTCTGCATGGCGACGCCGACATCGGCCTGGGCGAGCGCGGGGGCGTCGTTGGTGCCGTCGCCGCACATGGCGACGAGCCGGCCCTGGCGCTGCTCGTTGCGGATGTAGTTCAGCTTGTCCTGCGGGGTCGCCTCGGCGATGAAGTCGTCGACGCCCGCCTCCGAGGCGATCGCCGCGGCCGTCACGGGATTGTCGCCCGTCACCATGACGGTGCGGATGCCCATGCGCCGCAGTTCGGCGAAGCGCTCCTTGATGCCGGGCTTCACCACGTCCTTCAGATGGATGACGCCGATGAACCGGCCGTTCTCGGCCAGCCCTAGCGGCGTGCCGCCGGACTTGGCGATGCGCTCGACGGCGGCCGTGAAGGCGGCGGGTTCGGACACGTCATGCCCGGCCGTCTCGCGCACGAACTTGCGGATGGCGTCCACCGCGCCCTTGCGGATCTGCTTGCCGCCCATGTCCACGCCGGACAGGCGCGTGGCGGCCGAGAACGTGATGAAGGTCGCGTCAGCCGGTGCCGCCTCCGGAACGCTGATACCGTACTTCTCCCGGGCGAGTACGAGGATGGAGCGACCTTCGGCCGTCTCGTCCGTCAGCGAGGCCTGGACCGCGATCTGGGCCGCCTCGGTCTCCGTCACGCCCTGCACCGCCACGACCTCCGACGCCATGCGGTTGCCGAAGGTGATCGTGCCGGTCTTGTCGAGGAGGAGCGTGTCGACGTCGCCCGCCGCCTCCACGGCCTTGCCGGACATGGCAAGGACGTTGTGGCGGATGAGACGGTCCATGCCGGCGATGCCGATCGCCGAGAGAAGCCCGCCGATCGTCGTCGGAATCAGCGTCACGAGGAGCGCGACGAGGATCGGCACGGAAATGGCGGCTCCGGCATAGGACGAGAGGCCCGTCAGCGTGACGACGGCGACGAGGAAGATCAGCGTCATGCCGACGAGGAGGATCGTCAGCGCCAGCTCGTTCGGCGTCTTCTGCCGCTCGGCGCCCTCCACCAGCGCGATCATGCGGTCGAGGAAGGAGGAGCCGGCGGCGGCGGTGATGCGAACCACCAGCCAGTCCGACACGACCGTCGTGCCGCCCGTCACGGCCGAGCGATCGCCGCCGGCCTCGCGGATCACGGGCGCGGACTCGCCCGTCACCGCGGCCTCGTTGACCGAGGCGATGCCCTCGACGATCTCGCCGTCGCCGGGCACGAGATCGCCGGTCTCGACGAGAACGAGGTCGCCGACCTTCAGGTCCAGCGCGGAGACGGGCTGAACGTTCGCTCGTTCCTTCGGGTTCGCGAGCTTCTTGGCGACGGTATCGGTGCGGGCTTTGCGCAGCGAATCCGCCTGCGCCCGGCCGCGCCCCTCCGCGATCGCCTCGGCGAAGTTGGCGAAGAGGACGGTGAACCAGAGCCAGGCCATGATCTGGCCGGTGAAAAGGAGCGGGTTGCCGGAGACGACGTCGCGCACGAAGAGAATCGTGACGACGGCGGCGACGACCTCGGTGACGAAGATGACGGGATTGCGCAGGAGCGCGGCGGGGTTGAGCTTCTTGAAGGCGTCGACGGTGGCCCGGCCGACGAGGTCGGGCCGGACGATGGAGGTTGCGGCCTTGGCAGCCATGGGAGGAATTCCTTGTGGTCGGGTCGCGGGGACCGACGGAGGATGGGGATGGATCGAACGGATGGGCGCCCCGGAACGGGAGCGGCGGAGCGCCCGTGTCGTCAGAAGGTCTTGCCGCCCAGCATCTGCACCTGTTCGGCGATCGGACCGAGGGCGAGCGCGGGGAAGAACTGGAGGCCGCCGAGGATCAGGATGATGCCGGCGAGGAGCCCGACGAAGAGCGGCCCGTGCGTCGGGAACGTGCCCGAGGAGGGTGCGAGCTTCGGCTTGGCGACGAGCGAGCCGGCGATGGCCATCATCGGCACGATATAGGCGAAGCGGCCGAGCAGCATGGCGAGGCCGAGCGTGGTGTTCCACCAGGGCGAATTGGCGGACAGGCCGCCGAAGGCCGAGCCGTTGTTCCCGGCCGCGGACGTGTAGGCGTAGTAGATCTCGCTGAGGCCGTGCGGACCGGCATTGCCGAGGCCGGACAGGGCGACCGGCAGGACGGCGGAGACCGAGGAGAAGCCGAGGATCGCGGCGGGAAGGATGAGAATCGCGAGGATCGCCATCTTCATCTCCTTGGCCTCGATCTTCTTGCCGAGATATTCGGGCGTCCGGCCGACCATGAGGCCCGCCACGAAGACGGCGACGATCGCGATGACGAGAATGCCGTAGAGGCCGGACCCGACGCCGCCCGGCAGGATCTCGCCGAGCATGATCAGCACCATCGGCACCATGCCGCCGATCGGCGTGAACGAGCCGTGCATGGCGTTGACCGCGCCGTCCGAGAGGCCGGTCGTCACGGCGGCGAACATCGAGGAGGCGGCGAGGCCGAACCGGACCTCCTTGCCCTCCATGTTGCCGCCGGCGGGATCGAGGCCCGCGGCGGAGAGGATCGGCGTGCCCGCGGCTTCCGCCCAATAGGCGGTCGCGATGCCGGCGACGAGCAGGAGCGCCATCACCGACAGGATCGCCCTTCCCTGCCGCCGGTCGCCGACGAGGCGGCCGAAGGCGAAGACCAGGGCGGTCGAGACCACCAGCATCTGGAAGATCGTCAGCGCGTTGGAGAGCGGCGACGGGTTCTCGTAGGGATGCGCAGAATTGGCGTTGTAGAACCCGCCGCCGTTCGTGCCGAGCTGCTTGATCGCGATCTGCGAGGCGACGGGTCCGAGCGCCAGCGTCTGCTGGCCGCCCTCCAGGGTCGTGACCGTGGCGGACGCCTCGAAGGTCTGCGGCGTTCCCATGGCGACCTGGGCGAGACCCGTGACGATGGCGAGCGGCAGGAGAACGTAGAGGGTCGCGCGGGTCATGTCGGCGTAGAAGTTCCCGACGGTCGTCTGCCCGGAGCGCGCAAAGGCGCGCACCAGCGCCACCGCCAGCGCCATGCCCGTCGCGGCCGACAGGAAGTTCTGGACCGTCAGCCCGGCCATCTGGCTGGCATGGCTCATGGTCGTCTCGCCGCCATAGGACTGCCAGTTCGTGTTGGTCACGAAGGAGACGGCCGTGTTGAAGGCGAGATGCGGCGAGAGGCCCGGGAATCCTTGCGGGTTCAGGGGCAGCACGCCCTGGAGGCGCAGGAGCAGGTAGAGGAGGAGAAAGCCGCCGGCGTTGAAGGCGAGCATGGCGAGCGTATAGCCGAGCCAGGTCTGCTCGCGCGCGGGATCGATGCCGGCGAGGCGATAGAAGCCGTTCTCGACGGGGCGCAGGACGGGCGTGAGGATCGTCCGTTCGCCGGCGAAGACACGGGCGAGGACGGCACCCAGCGGCACCGCGGCGAGAAGGACGACGAGGAGAATGGCGAGGATCTGCAGCCAGCCGAGGACGGTCATGGCATCAACCTTTCGAAGCGAAGGGGCATGGGCGTCGGAAGCCTCAGAACCGCTCGGGCCGCACGAGGGCGAAGACGAGATAGGCGGCAAGGGCGGCCGCGACGGCGCCGCCGAGAAGGAGATCGAACATCGTCAGGCCTGCCCGGCCCAGCGTGCATAGGCGGCCATCAGGGCGAAGAAGCCGAGGCCGGTGGCGAGATACAGAAGATCGAACATGCGAACCCTCCTTTCGGGAACGCCGTTCAGATCGTGCGGATCGGCATAAAGGATCGATACGAGTTTTCGCCTGGGCAGCCCCGGCAGGGGGGCGGGCGCGGGCGCGGGCGCCGACCACGACCAAGCGCCGCAGACCGCCTTGCGCGCCTTGAAGCGGGCATCGCCGTTGTTACCTCGATGGCAGGGCGTTCCGCCTCTCGCCTCGCGGCTGCCGTCCCGTGTCGCCTCATCGAAAGGACGTCCCTTGGCGCCTCGCACTCCCTTCCGCGACGGCTCGTCCGTTCCGAGCAGCCGGCTGTCGCGCCTCGCGCGGCTGGGCGGCATGGCGACGGGCGTCGCCGGCGGCATGCTCCTCGACGGCGCGCGGCAGTTCGCGCGCGGCGGTCGCCCGCGCCTGGAAGACCTTCTCATGACGCCGGCCAACGTCCTCAAGGTCACCGAGCAGCTCGCCCAGCTGCGCGGGGCCGCGATGAAGATGGGCCAGCTGATGTCGATGGATGCCGGCGACGTGCTGCCGCCGGAACTGGCTGCGATCATGGCGCGGCTGCGCGCCGATGCCGAGCCGATGCCGCGCGCGCAGGTGCAGTCGGTGCTCGACCGGGGCTGGGGCAAGGGCTGGGAGACGCGATTCGACTTCTTCGCGTTCCGGCCGATCGCGGCCGCCTCGATCGGGCAGGTCCACCGGGCTCAGACCGCGGACGGACGTGAGCTGGCGATCAAGATCCAGTATCCCGGCGTTCGCCGCAGCATCGACAGCGACGTCGACAATGTCGCGACGCTGCTGCGCGTCTCGGGCATCCTGCCGCGGCATCTCGACGTGTCGCCGCTGCTCGGCGAAGCCAAGCGCCAGCTTCACGAAGAGGCCGACTACGAGCGGGAGGCGGATTGCATCGAGCGCTTCGGAGCGCTTCTCCGGGATCATCCGGGGGTCGTCGTGCCCGCCGTCCATCGCGACCTCACGCGGCCGGAGATCCTGGCGATGGACTATCTCCACAGCGTCCCCATCGAGACGCTGGAGAGCGCGCCGCAGGCCGAGCGCGACCGGGTCGCGGGCCTCCTCGTCGATCTCGCCTTGCGCGAACTCTTCGCCTTCCGGCTCATGCAGACCGATCCGAACCTGGCCAATTACCGCTACGATCCCGCCACGGAGCGGATCGTGCTTCTCGATTTCGGCGCGACGCGCGCCTTCTCCGAGGATTTCGCGGAGCGGTGCCGGGCTCTGGCGGCGGCGGCCCTGGCCGGCGACCGCGAGGCCGCCCGCGCCGCGCTGGTGCGGATCGGCCTCATCGACGAGAGCGTGCCGCAGCGCCACCAGGACAAGGTCATGGCGTTGTTCGATCTCGCGCTGGAGCCGTTCCTGGCCTCCGACATCTTCGATTTCGGCGATCCCGCGATCGTGCGCGCGCTGCGCGAACAGGGCATGGACTTCGCCGCCGAGCGCGACGGCTGGCGCCTGCCGCCGACCGACACGCTCTTTCTCCACCGCAAGTTCGGCGGGACCTATCTCCTCGCCGCCCGGCTGAAGGCGCGGGTCGGCCTCAAAAGCCTCGTCAGCGCCTATCTCTGACAGGCAGGCCCGCTCAGCGCTTGCGTTCCAGCCAGGCGGCGAGCTCGGCCTCGGCCTGTTCGAGACTGCCGCGATTGAGGAGCTTGCGCAGAAACGCGAGCGTCACGGCCCGCATGCGCAGGTTGAAGGCCTCCGTGCCCCCTTCCGATTCGTAGACGCCGAGCTTGTCGTAGATCTGCTGCAGCCGGTTCTGGACGCTGCGCAGCGAGACGCTGCGGCGCTCGGCGATGAGCCGGTCGGTGAGGCCGAGCGCAAGGTCGAGGAGGATTTCGTATTCGACGTCGGTGAAGCTGTCGGAGCGGTCGGCCGAGGTCTGCTGCACCGATCGGATCTCCCGGTCGATCACGCACTGGCCTTCCAGGAAGACACTGCGCAAGGCAAGGCCGAGCCGCTCCTCGGAGGCCGATTTCAGGACGTAGCCGTAGGCCGCGCCCGTCGGGACGATGCGCGAGACGCCGCGCACATAGGCTTCGTCCGCATAGTTCGACCAGAACAGGATCGAGGTGCCGGGGCGCTCGCGCCACAGGGTCTTGGCCATCTCGACGCCGGTGCGATGCGGCATCTGGAGATCGACGACGACGTTGCCGGGCGCATGCTCGCGCGCCAGCCGTTCGCCGACGAGGCCGTTCTCGGCCTCGATGCAGTCGCAGCCGGGGAAGGTTCCGGCGAGAACGTCGCGCAGGAAGGCGCGGTGGACGGCGTCGTCCTCGACGATCAGCACTTTCAAGCCTGCTCTCCTGCGGACCGATCCGCCGCCTGCGGGGGCAAGGGAAGCGTCAGGGCGACGAGGGTGCCGCGTCCGTCGGTGCGGCGCGCGATCTGGAAATGGGCGCCGACGAGACGGGCGCGCGTCTGCATGTTGCGGATGCCCCCGACGCGCTTGCGCTGCTGGAGCGAGGCGAAGCCGATCCCGTCGTCGCGGATCTCGATCGCGAGATGGGCCTCTTCCCCGCACGGCTCGCGCCGGAGGTCCACCTCGATCAGCGAGGGTTCGGCGTGATGGGCCGCATTGTTGACCGCTTCCTGCACGATGCGGAACAGGGCGACGCGGAGCGGCTCCTCCAGCACGTCGACACAGGCCTCGCTGTCGTCGCGGAATCGCCACGCGATCTGCGTTCCCCCGCCATCGAGCGCGCGGCCGAGAAAGTCCTCGATCCCGTCGGCGAGGCCGAAGAGCTGAAGGACGTTCGGCCTGGCGTCGTCGATGATCTCGCGAAGCTCGCGGATGCAGCGGTCGAGCGCGGAGGCGATCGGCTCCAGCATGTCCGGCTCCAGCGCCTCGCCGGCGCGCAGCCGGTCGACGCGGCGCGACAGGCGCGTCAGATCGGCGAGCGTCAGGTCGTGGAGATCCATGCCGATGCGCTGGCGCTCGCGTTCGAGCTCCTCCGTCAGCCGCAGGGCCCCCTCGCGCAGCCCCTCCTCGCGGGCGCGCCCCTCCGCCTCCTCGATCGCGAGAAGGCGGGTGTCCTCGGACACGCGCAGCGCGAAGAAATAGGGCGCGAGCATGTCGGCCACATGCTGGGCGAAGGGCACGTCCTCGTCGGTGAAGAAGTCCGGCATGCGCGACGAGCAGGAGAAGGCGCCGATGATCTCGCCGCGCACGAGAAGCGGCACGTGGATGCGGCTGCGAAGGCCCTCCGCGAAGATCGGATGGGAGAAGGCGCCGTCGAAATGGAAGCGGGGATCGCGCATCGCGTCGCCGGTGAGGAGAAACGGCGCCTGCCCCAGGAGCACAACTCGGATCGGACTGCCCTCGACGGGAAGCGGGCGCTCGTTGAGGCTCCAGTCGGTGTGCGCGCCGGCCTCGTAGGCCACGTGCTGGTCGCGCCGCAGGATGCAGACGTCGAGATGATCGTGCGGCAGGATGTGCGCGAGTTCGTCGGAGACCGCCTGGATCGCGGTCTGGAAGTCGAGCTGACCGGCCAGCGCCTTCGAGATCTGGAGAAGGCGGCGGAAGACGGCCTCCGCGCCGAGGCGCGGCCGGGCCGGCTTCGGCTCGCCGGATCGGATCGGGGGAGCGGCCTTGGTCATGGCGGGGAGAGCAACATGTTCGCCGCGGGATCGCCAGAGGAAAGCCGGTCGATCGCCCGCGCGATCCGGCATCCGGCTTGCGGGTTCCCGCAAAAGAGATGCGGTTCGGGGCTTGGACATCCGTCAGCCGGTATTTCAATCTTCGCGCCGCCAGCCGTGGATGCGTCGCCGGCACTTGACGCCGGCTGGGAGGCCGGCATCCCTGGGGGAGGAAACCATGAAGACCAAGCTCGCATTCCTGCTGTCGGCGGCCGTCCTTGCCTCCGGCATCGCCACCGGCGCTTCGGCGGAGACGGCGGACAAGACGATCGCGCTGTCCAACAACTACGCCGGCAATTCCTGGCGCCAGGCCATGCTGGCGAGCTGGGAGAAGATCACCAAGAAGGCCGTCGCGGACGGTATCGTGAAGAGCGCCGACGCGTTCACGACCGCCGAGAACCAGGCGACGGAACAGGCCGCGCAGATCCAGAACATGATCCTGCAGGGCTATTCCGCGATCGTCGTGAACTCGGCCTCGCCGACCGCCTTGAACGGCGCGGTCAAGGAAGCCTGCGACGCCGGAATCATCGTCGTCTCCTTCGACGGCATCGTCACCGAGCCCTGCGCCTGGCGCGTCGCGGTCGACTTCAAGAAGATGGGCGCCGGCCAGCTCGACTATCTGGCCAAGCGCTATCCCGACGGCGGCAATCTCCTCGAAATCCGCGGCCTTGCCGGCACGTCGGTCGACACCGAGATTTCCGAGGGCATCGCGAGCGGCGTTGCGGCCAACCCGAAGTTCAAGATCGTCAGCGCCGTCCAGGGCGACTGGACGCAGACCGTCGCGCAGAAGTCGGTCGCGGGCGTCCTGCCGAGCCTTCCCGAGGTCGTCGGCGTCGTGACGCAGGGCGGCGACGGGTTCGGCGCGGCCGAGGCCTTCAAGGCCGCCGGCCGGCCAACGCCGACGATCATCCTCGGCAATCGCGACGACGAGCTGCGCTGGTGGAAGGCGCAGAAGGACGCGAGCGGCTACGAGACCATGTCGGTCTCCATCGCGCCGGGCGTCTCCACCCTCGCCTTTTGGGTCGCCCAGCAGATCCTCGATGGGCAGGACGTGCCCAAGGATCTCGTCGTGCCCTTCCTGTCGATCGATCAGGCCGGCCTCGAAACGTCCCTGGAGACCACGGAAGCCGGCGGCGTCGCCAATGTCGAGTACACGCTCGACGACGCCAAGAAGGTCATCGCGGACGCCAAGAAGTAAGCATCCCGCTTTCCATCGCCCGGACCGCCGACCGACGGCGGTCCGGGCTTTCGTTTTCGTGCAGAGGGGATCACCGAGGCCCATGTCCCGAACCGTCGAAGCCCCCTCTGCCGGCACGAGCGGGCGCGCGCTCGTCCGGCTGTCCGGGATCGCCAAGAGCTTCGGCGCGGTGCGCGCCCTCGTCGGCATCGATCTCGACATCCGCGCCGGGGAATGTCTCGGCCTCGCCGGACACAATGGTGCGGGCAAGTCGACGCTGATGCAGGTCCTGGCCGGCAATGTCGTGCCCGACGCGGGACGACTGGAGATTTCGGGCGAGGAGATGACGGGACGCTACGGCGTCTCGAAGGCCCATCAGGCCGGCCTCGCCTGCGTCTTCCAGGAACTCTCCCTCTGCCCCAATCTCAGCGTGGTCGAGAACACGCGCGTTCGTCACGCCGCGCTGAAGGGATGGGGCTGGCGGCGTCGGGCCGCCGCGCTCATCCGCGCCAAGCTCGACGAGATCTTTCCCGGCCACGGCATCGGGCCGAACGAGCTCGTCTCGGATCTGGCGCTCGGCCAGCGCCAGATGGTGGAGATCGCGAGCGTCTTCGCCTCCACGGGCGACCCGCTGCGCCTCGTGATCCTCGACGAGCCGACCTCCTCGCTCGACGCCAGCATCGCGGCGCAGCTTCTCGCCTTCGTGCGGCGCTTCGTGGCGGGCGGCGGCAGCATCATCCTCATCTCGCACATTCTGGGCGAGATCCTGTCGACCTCCGACCGCATCGCCGTGATGAGCGACGGGCGCGTCGTCGACCTTCGCCCCGCCTCGGCCTTCGACCGCGCCTCGCTCGTGGAAGCCATGGGCCATGTCGTCGTCCACGAGGTCGCCGGCGACGAAGCCGATGCGATCGCGCCCGCCGCCCGGGCGCGATCGGCCGCGCCGGTCGTCGCCACCGCGCGAATGCCGAAGGGCGGCGCGGCGACCTTCGAGGCGCGGCGCGGCGAGATCGTCGGGCTCGCGGGCCTTGCAGGCCATGGCCAGACGGGCCTCCTCGTTCTCCTGCACAACGCCGCGCACGGCCGTTCGCGCCTGGCGACCATGGAGGGCCGCGTCGCCTTCGTGGCGGGCGACCGGCAGACGGACGGGGTCTTTCCGCTCTGGTCGATCGGCGAGAACGTGACGATCCGCTCGCTCGGCCGGCTCCAGCGCTTCGGCCTCGTCGACCGCGCCCGGACCCGGGCCCTGGAAACGCAATGGCAGGAGCGCATCGCGATCCGCACGCCCGACATGGACAACAACATCCTGACCCTGTCGGGCGGCAACCAGCAGAAGGCGCTGTTCGCCCGCGCGCTCGCCTCCGACGCCGACATCATCCTGATGGACGACCCGATGCGCGGCGTCGACATCGGCACCAAGCAGGAGGTCTACGCCCTGGTGCGGGCGGAAGCGGATAAGGGCCGGACCTTCGTCTGGTACACGACCGAGTTCGACGAGTTGAAAAGCTGCGACCACATCTACGTCTTCCGCACGGGCCGGATCGTCGCGGACCTGCCGCGCAACGAACTGTCGGAAAAGCGCATCCTGCAATCCTCCTTCGAAGCCGATGCGACGACGGGAGCCTCGGCATGAGCGGCGCCTTCACCAGTCCACGGCTTCTGCGCGCGCTCCTGCCGCCGGTCTCCTTCATCCTGATCCTCGCGGTGATCTTCATCATCCAGCCGCGGGCCATGAGCTATCTCGGCCTCAACCTCATGCTCAACCTCGCGCTGCCGATCGCGCTCGCCACGATCGCGCAACTCTGCGTCATCACCGTCAACGACCTCGATCTGTCGATCGGCGGTTTCGTCAGCCTCGTCGCCTGCATCGGCGCGACGATCCTGCCGACCCAGCCGCTGCTCGGCGTCGCCGCGCTCCTCGCGGGCATCGCCGTCTATGCCGCGCTCGGCGCCCTGATCCACTGGCGCAACCTGCCTTCGATCGTCGTGACGCTCGGCATGAGCTTCGTCTGGCTCGGCGCGGCCGTGCTGCTCCTGCCCTCGCCCGGCGGCAGCGCGCCGGCCTGGCTGTCCGGCCTCGTCAAGCTGAAGACCCCGCTCGTGCCCTTCGCGATCCTCGCGAGCGCCGCGCTCGCCGTCGGCGTCCACCTCTTCCTCATGCGATCCTCGGTCGGCGCGGTGCTGCGGGGCGCGGGAGGCAGTCCGCAGGCGGTGCGCCGCGCGGGCTGGTCGCTGCTGCGCGCCAAGATGACGATGTACGCGCTCTGCGGCTTCTTCGGCACGCTGAGCGGGCTGACGCTCGTCGGCCTCACGACGTCCGCGGACGCCAATATCGCGCTGCGCTACACGCTGCTCTCGATCGCCGGCGTCATTCTGGGCGGCGGCGAGTTCACGGGCGGGCGCGTTTCGCCGGTCGGCGCGGTGATCGGCGCGCTGACGCTGACGCTTGCCGGCTCGCTCCTGTCGTTCCTGCGCATCTCGCCGGACTGGCAGATCGGCGCGCAAGGGGCGATCCTGATCCTCGTCCTCGCGCTCCGGGCCCTCGTGAACCAGACCGAGAGGAGAGCCGCATGAGCGCCGCCGCCGCACAGCGCAAGCCGCGCCGGGCCCTCGACAGGCCCTGGCTCTTCTCCTTCGCCGGCGCGCTCCTCATCTTCGCCGCCACGCTGATCTTCACCGGCGGCGTCGGCGGCGCGCAGATCCTGTCGACGGCGCTGACCTTCGCGACCATGTACGTGATCGTCGGCCTCGGGCAGATGTTCGTCGTCACGACCGGCCCCGGCAACGTCGACCTCTCGATCCCGGCGACGATCGCGCTGTCCGGCGCGGTGGCGATGGTGGTGATGGGCGGGAGCGATGCGCGGATCGCGCTCGGGATCGCGGCGGCGCTCGGCACCGGCCTTCTCGTCGGCTGCTTCAACTACGCGCTGATCCGCCTCCTCCAGATCCCGCCGATCATCGCGACGCTGTCGGCGAGCTTTCTCGTCCAGTCGGTCGCGATCGCCTACGGACGGGGCCTGCGGGTGCGCCCGCCGGAGGGCTTCGCGGCCTTCACGACCGGGCGCGTCCTCGGCGTGCCCTACCTGGCTCTGGCCACGCTCGTCCTCTGCCTCGTCATGGCGGTCGTGCTCCACCGCACCGTCTACGGCCGACAGGTCTCGGCCATCGGGCAGAACACGCGCGCGGCGGGACTTGCCGGCATCCGCGTCGACCGCGTGCGCTTTGCGACCTACGTGCTGTCGGCCATGCTCGCGAGCCTCTGCGGCGCGGTTCTGGCGGGCTTTTCCGGCGGGTCCTCGCTGAACATGGGCGAGGAATACCTGCTCGCCTCGATCGCCGTCGTGGTGGTCGGCGGCTCCTCCGTCTCCGGCGGGCAGTCGAACGTCGCGGGCCTCTGGGGCGCCTCGCTCTTTCTCTACCTGCTCGTCACCATGCTGAACACGTTCGGCGTCGGTGCGGGCCTTCGGCTTCTCCTCACCGGTCTCATCATCATCGCGATCATCACGGTGGCGGGCGGGCCGAAGACCGGCCGGGGCTGAACGCCGTCGCAGAAAAACGCCGCCGGACGAGACCGGCGGCGTGTCTAAGGGGCCCGCGACGGTCCGAACGGCGATCAGTAGCCGCCGGCCGCCGCTTCGGTGCTGGTCGCGATCGCGACGCTGGCGCTGGCGCCGATCCGCGAGGCGCCCGCCGCGACCATCGCCCGCGCGATGGCGGCGGTGCGAATGCCGCCGGACGCCTTGACGCCGATCGAGGGACCGACCGTCCGGCGCATCAGCGCAACGTCCGCCTCGGTCGCGCCGCCGGTGGAGAAGCCGGTCGAGGTCTTCACGAAATCGAGCCCGACCTCGGCCGCGATGCGGCAGGCCGCGACCTTCTGGGCGTCGTCGAGGAGGCAGGTCTCGAGGATCACCTTCAGCACCCGGGCGACGCTCGCCTGGCGCACCGCCGCCATGTCCGCGCGCACGCGGTCGAGGTCTCCCTCGCGAAGGGCGCCGATGTCGAGGACCATGTCGAGTTCGTCGGCCCCTTGCGCAACGAGCCAGGCGGCCTCCTCCGCCTTGACCTTCGCCCCGCCGGCGCCGAGCGGGAAGCCGAGCACGGCGCAGGTCTTCACCGCGCTGCCGCGCAGGCGATCGGCGACGAAGGCCGCATGGACGCCGTTGACGCAGACCGAGGCGAAGCCGAACTGAAGCGCCTCGTCGCAATGACGCGCGACGTCGGCGCGCGAAGCCTCGGGCTTCAGGATCGTGTGGTCGATCAGGCGAGCCAGATCTGACGGCGTTGCAGCGGCGCTCATGAAACCTCCGGACATCGGTACGAGGCCATCGGTCGCATTGCGACCGGCGGCCATTGCTCAGGCAGGCTGCTGTCCCACGCGCATCCCGGCGGGTCAAGCGAGAGAGGGCGAAGGATTTGCCCTTCGCCCCGCGGTGCAGTACGTCAGAAACGGCACCGACCGAAGGAGGCCGCGATGACCCCCGAAGACCATGCCAAGCTGCTCAAAGTCGCCGGACTTCTCGCCTCCGACAATGCCGGGGAGCGGGCCAACGCGGCCGCGCGCGCGACGGAGATCTTGGAGCGCAACGGCATGAGCTGGACGGATGCGCTGGCCTCGGTGCCGGTCGAGACGCTGTTCGTGTCCGACACGATCTCGGTGGAACCCGTCTTCGACGACGAGGTGACGCGGCTGCGCAGCGCGCTGGCGACCAGCGAGGCCATGTGGCGCTCGCTCGCCGAGGAGCTCGACACGGTGAAACCGCCGGAATCCTCCATCCTCTGAACGGGCGCTCCGTGCCCCGGCCGCGGACGGCGGGGCCCCTCAGCCCGCGCCGAGCAGCGGCGCGATGACGGCGCCCTCGTCCTCGTGCTCGAGAAGGGTCTCGGTCGAGGCCTCCAGCCGGTCGAAGAAGGCATCGGCGTCGAACCACACGAATTCGGCCGGCACCGAGAAGGGACCGAGCGCCTCGGTTCCGTAGACCGCCGACACGACGAGACGATCTCCGTCGGCGGACGGCGCGCAGTGGATCGTGTCCGCTCGTCCCTCGGCAAGACCCCGGCGGGATCGCGCGGCGTCCATCTCCAGGCGCAGCCCCTCGACGGCGAGCGCGGCCGTGCAGGAAGGCCAGTCCAGCGGTGCGCCGAGCGACAGACCCGCAAGATCCGCCGCATAGGAATCGTACCAGGATGCCTCCGCCGCCTCCGCCGCCATGTCCTCCGCGTCCAGAGCCTCCTCCGACAGATCCCGCCCCGAGGACGCCTCGGCGGACAAAAGTTCGATGCCGATGAGCGCGCAGAGAGCGGTCTCGCGGGAAGATGCCTTCGCGGCGGGAAGCAGCGCCGCGATGTCGGCACGCTCGTCTTCGACGCCTTCGGCCGCCTGCGTCCCGGAGAGATCGGCGGCGAGGCGCCGGGCGAGGATATCGTGGATCGCGCGGACCCGGCCGGGCGTCGCGTCGGCGGGCGACAGCTGGGACAGATCGACCGGATGGGGAAGGACGTAGCAGGCGCCGGCTTCGTCGACGATGCCGGATTGGCGTAGGGAGAGCGCCAGCGCGCCGATGTCGTCCGGGCTTGCGGCGAAGGCCGCGACCCGGTCCCGCGCCCCGACGAGAGGGCAGAGAAAGAGGCGGGTGCCGCGATCGCCCGCGCCGATGTCCGCGCGGCCGAAGCGAAGCGCGCCCATGCCCGCCTCGACGAAGGCCTGGAGCAGAAAGTCGGGATAGTGCTCCTCGAGGATGTCGTGGAGATCCTCGGCGAGGCGCGTCCAGGCCGCGTCGAAATCGGGATCGGAGAGATGGGGCGCGAGCAGGCCGGCGGCGCCCTCCCCCGCGAAGGCGCCCGCGGCACGCAGGATCGCGCCCTCGACCGGGGTCTTCGCCCGCTTCACCGCCTGTTTGGCGATCTTGGCCGAAGCCCGCCGATCCGCGCGATTGCCCATGGAACGCCTCCGCTGACGCGGACGACGCGGCCCGCGACGCCTGCCTAAAGGGCCGGGCGCGCTTCGTCCATCGCGATCGCCTTGGCGTCCGGCGCGTCGGGCACCGTCGCCTTCGCGGTCAAGGCGTCTCCCAGCCGTTCGAGCGGCCGGAGCGGAAGAAGGCGTCGATCACGCGCATGT
The DNA here is from genome assembly GCF_001424685.1 of Aureimonas sp. Leaf454. Lineage (GTDB taxonomy): Bacteria > Pseudomonadota > Alphaproteobacteria > Rhizobiales > Rhizobiaceae > Plantimonas. The sequence goes on along the minus strand of NZ_LMQT01000021.1, from coordinate 159,186 downwards.
TGGCGACGGCGTCCTCGATGCCCCATTCGAGGCTTCGGCCCTCCGTGATGGCCGCGGAGAAGGCGTCGCCCTGCAGCGTGTACTGGTTGGAGACGGGGAATTCGATCACCTCGCGGCCGGAGCCGAAGAGATCGCGGCCGTCGTCGACGAGAATGCGGGTCGGGCGGTCGATCGGGGCGTTGAAGGGGATCTCCACCTCGATCCGGCCCTTGGTTCCGAGAATCGTGACGCGCTGGGCGGGCGCGAGCTGCGTCGCGCAGGTGAAGGCGAGATGGCGCGGTCCCTCGAACTCCGCGAGGCCGCTCATCATGCGGTCCGTGCCCATGGCGGGATCGATGTCGAAGGCCCCGACGACGCGTCGGGGTTCCGCGCCGAAGAGGTACCGCGCGGTGTTGATCGCATAGCAGCCGATGTCGTAGAGCCCGCCGCCGCCGATATCGGCCTTGTTGCGGATGTTGGTCGGGTCGGCGAGGAAATAGGCGAAGGCGGTCTGGATGGCGCGGACCTCGCCGATGCGCCCGCCCGCGACGAGATCGCGCGTCACCCGCCACTGCGGGTGATGGCGCACCATGAAGGCCTCGCCGACGAGCCGGCCGGTGCGCTCGCGCGCCGCGACGAGTTCGGCGGCCTCCTCGGCGGTCAGCGCCACCGGCTTCTCGCACAGGACGTGCTTGCCCGCCTCCAGCGCCTTGATCGTCCAGGGCACATGGAGATGGTTCGGAAGGGGATTGTAGATCGCCTCGATGTCGGGATCGGCGAGCAGCGCCTCGTAGGAGCCGTAGGCGCGTTCGATGCCGAACCGATCGGCGACGCTCCGCGCCGTCGCCTCGTCCCGAGAGGCGACGGCCACGATCTGGGATCGCTCGCCCATCTGCATGGCCGGAATGACGTGCTTCTGGCCGATCTGGGCGGTCGAAAGCACGCCCCACTTCACGCGTTTCGTCATGGCTGGACGTCTCCCCTCCCGGCGGCGGAGATCCGCCCCGGCGCAAGGGGCCAAGTTGGCCCGAAACGCGTCGAGGCAAGGGGGTGCGGGCGTTTCAGGCCGCGGCCCAGACGAGGCCCCGCCGCAGGATCTCGCGCATTGGCGGCACCTCGAACTCCGAAGCGACATGGCCGAGCGAGGAATAGAACACGCGCCCTTTCCCGTAGCGCCGCTTCCAGACGACCGGCATCACCGTGCCGTCGATCCATTCGGCGTGGTCGCCGTTGAAGCGGGTGGTGGCGAGCACCTCGTTGGAGGGATCGACATGCATGTAATATTGCTCGGACCGATAGGGAAAGCTCGCGATCCCCGCCATCACGGCATCGTCCGGCCGCGTCACGTCGACCGTGTAGTCGATGATGTTGCCGGGATGGGCGACCCATTGGCCGCCGATCATGAATTGGTATTCGGGCTGGTCGCGGAAGGCGTCGCCGGTGCCGCCGTGATAGCCGCCGAGGCCGACGCCGCCCTTGACGGCTTCGAGGAGGTTGGAGACCTCCTCCTTCTCGATCTTGGCCATGGTGATGATCGGCACGATCAGCGACAGCTCGCGGATCGAGGGATCGGCGAAGGCTTCGGTCGTGTTCTCGGTGAAGACCTTGAAGCCTTCCTCCTCGAGCATCCGTCCGACGATCTCGGCGCATTGCTGGGGCTCGTGGCCGCTCCAGCCGCCCCAGACGATCAGTGCTTCCTTCATGATGTTGCTCCTCGGATTGTCGGGATCAAAGACGGTCGAGCGGCGCGTCGGCATCGAGCGGCGCCGGACGCGCCGGCGCGGTCTCGATCTCGACGAAGCGGCCCGTCGCGTTGGAACGGCCGAAGGCCTCCATCACCTCCAGCACATGGAGCGCGAGGTCTCCGCTCGCCCGGTGCGGCCGGTTCGCGCGGATGGCGGCGGCCATGTCGGCAAGGCCGAGCGAGCGGTGGTTGCCGTCGGCATAGGGCTGGGTCACCTCGACCGGGCTCCAGTCCGGTTCGCCCTTGCGCCGGAACGCGACCTCGCCGCCGAAATAGTTCGGATCGGGCACGACGAGCGAGCCTTCCGTGCCGTAGATCTCCAGCGGCAGGTGCTTGTGCGCCGCGACGTCGAAGCTCATCGCCATGTTGACGACGGCGCCGTTCGCGAACTGGATCGCGCCCGCGACATGGGTCGGCACCTCGACCTCGATCGTCTCGCCGTTCCTCGGCGCGCTCGTGATCGTGCGCTGGCGGCGCGGCTCGGGCGACAGGCCGGCGACACGCGCGACGGGTCCGAGAAGATTGACGAGATCGGTGATGTAGTAGGGGCCCATGTCGAGCATCGGGCCGCCGCCGGTCTTGTAGTAGAAGGCGGGATCGGGATGCCAGCGCTCGTGGCCGGGGCACATGAAGAAGGCGGTGCCGCCGATCGGCTGGCCAAGATGGCCGGCATCGACGAAGGCGCGCGCCGCCTGATGCGAGCCGCCCAGAAACGTGTCCGGCGCGCAACCGATGCGCACGCCCCTCGCCGCCGCCGCATCGGTCAGGCGCCGCGCATCGCGATAGTCGATGCCGAGCGGCTTTTCCGAATAGGCGTGCTTGCCGGCCTCCACGATCCGGAGCCCGACCTCCACGTGAACGGCGGGAATGGTGAGGTTGAGGACGATCTCGATGTCGGGATCGGCGAGGATCTCGGCGACCGGCCGCGCGCGGCCGCCGAACTCGGCCGCCCGCGCCTCGGCCGCCTCCGGACGGGCATCGCCGAGCGCGCGGATGTCGAGGATGGGAAAGCTCCTGGCGGCCTTCAGATAGGCCGCGCTGATATTGCCGCAGCCGATGACGCCGATACCGACGGGTTTCATGGATGATCCTCCCGAGATCGATGGATGGTCAGGCCGGACGCGCCGGGCCCGTGGTGTTCCAGGGCGAGCCGTAGAGTTCGCACAGCGCGATGGCGGCGGCGCCCTGCCCCAGCCGTCGGGCGTCGCGCGGCGGATCGACGACGATCTCGGTCACCTCGCCGAGCGGTTCGGCCACCGTTTCGGAAAAGCTCCGGGCGACGGCACCGGTAAACGGGGCGCCGAGATGGAGCAGCGAACCCGCGAGAAGAACGCGCGGCGGCGAGAAGAGCGAGACGACGTTGGCGAGCGCGATGCCGACGGCGCGTCCCGCGCGCTCCACGAGATCGACGACGCCGGCATCGGCGCGGGCGAGCCGATCAACCGCATGGCGAAGCCCGAGCCCGGCATGGGCGGCATCGCGCACGGAAGGGTCGGCGGCGAGCCCGTCCAGCACGGCCTGTTCGCACGCGACGTCGACGAGGCGCAGGAGCGAGCCGTCGGGGCGCGTTCCCACGACCATGCGCCCGATGTCGTGGCTGAGTCCGTGCACGCCCCGGAAGACCTGTCCGCCATGGAGGATGCCGAGGCCGATCGACTGTTCGAGCGAGAGAACCGCGAGATCGCCGAGATCGCGCGAACCGCCGAACCAGTGCTCCGACAGCGCCAGCGCGTTCGCCTCGCTTTCCACTACGACGGGAACGGCGAGGCGCGAAGCGAGCGCCTCGCCGAAGGCGACGTCGCGTTCGGCGAAGATCGGGCTGACGCGCACGCGGCCCATCCCGTATTCGACGATGCCGGACATGGTGGCGCAGACGCTGTCGATCTCCTTCAGCGTCAGTCCGGCATCGACCACGGCGCGCCGCACCGCGTCTTCGGCAAGGTCCGCGACCGTCGCGACGGACTGGCGCCGGACGCGGATCGGCAGGTCGAGATGGGCGAGAACGTCGCCGCGAAAATCCGTGACGGCGACGGCGATCTGGTGCGGACCGATGCGAAGGCCGACGACGCGCGCGGCCCGGGCGTTCAGCTCCAGCATGACGCGGGGCCGGCCGCGCGCCGGCTCGTGAATGCCGCCGACCGGGACAGGCTGGATGATGCCGTCCTCCACGAGGGCGCCGGTGATCGCCGAAACGGTGGTGGAGGACAGCTCGCCCCGCTGCGAGATTTCGACGCGCGAGATCGGCCCGTACCTCCGGATGAGGTCGAGGATGTGGAAGCGGTTGATCACGCGCATCAGTTCGGGATCGCCCGTCTTCATCTCGTCAGCCGGCTTTAATTGCGGATCACGGAAATAAGACGGCTGAGGCTGCACGTGTCAATGGCTTAAACACGCTTCCAAGCTGCGCAATCGCCACCAGTTCCGCAATGCAGCACAGGTTGTCGCTTGACACCTTAGCAAAATAGCGACGTATTTAATCCGCGAGGCGATAAAAATAGCCAGCAGGGAGGTTCCGATGACGCAGTCCAACCCAGCCCGGTATCCGCGCAGGATTCTGGCCCGCTGCCTCCTGGCGGCCGGCCTCGCCACCGCGTTGGCCAGTCCGTCTCTCGCCGAAACGACCGTGCGGCTCATGCATGTCGAGGCGAACCCGAACTACGCCAAGATCTGGCGCGACCTCGCCGATCAGTATCAGGCGGCCCATCCCGGGATCACGATCGACCTCCAGTTCCTGGAGAACGAAGCCTTCAAGGCGAAGCTGCCGACGCTGCTGCAATCGGACGACGCGCCGGATCTCTTCTACAGCTGGTCCGGCGGCGTTTTGAAGGCGCAGGCCGAGGCGGGCGCGGTCCAGGACCTCACCGCGGCGATGCAAGCCGACGGCGGCGCCTGGGCGAAGTCCTATATTCCGGCCTCCGTCGCCGGCGTCACGATCGATGGCAAGACGCTCTGCGTCCCGCTGAAGATGAGCGTGATCGGATTCTTCTACAACAAGGCGCTCTTCGCCAAGGCCGGCGTCGACGGCGATGCGATCAAGACCTGGGACGACTTCACCGCGGCGGTGGAAAAGCTGAAGGCCGCCGGCATCGTGCCGATCGCGGGCGGCGGCGGCGACAAGTGGCCGCTCCACTTCTACTGGTCCTATCTGGCGCTCCGGCTGGGCGGCGAGGCGGCCTTCACGTCGGCCAAGGCCGGCGAGAACGGCGGCTTCTCCGCGCCGCCCTTTGTCGAGGCCTCGACCAGGCTCCGCGATCTCGGCGCGATGGAGCCCTTCCAGCCCGGCTATCTCGGCACGCGCTGGCAGGACACGCTCGCGTTGTTCGGCGACGGGCGGGCGGCGATGCTCCTGTCCTTCGACGATTCCGCCGGCCGGCAGAGCGCGGCGGCGGCCGACGGCAAAGGCATTCCCCGCGAGGAGATCGGCACGTTCCGCTTCCCGACGGTCGCGGGCGGCGCGTCCGAGGGCACCGAGACCTTCGGTGGCGTCAACTGCTGGGCCGTCTCGCGCAACGCCAAGCCCGAAGCGCTCGACTTCGTGCGCTGGTTCACCGGGCCGGAAGCGGAGCGGACGATGGCCGAGGCCGGCATGCTGATCCCGGCAGCCGCCGGGGCGGATGCAGGCCTCAAGGATCCGATCGTCAAGGGCTTTGCGGCGGATCTGGCCGCCTCTCCCTATCACCAGCTCTTCCTCGACCAGGATCTCGGCCCCTCCGTCGGGCGCGTCGTCAACGACGTCACCGTCGAGATCGTTTCCGGACAGATGGAGCCGGAAGCGGCCGGCCAGGAAATCCAGGACGCGTTCGAGCTGCAGTAAGCCCGGGTCGAACGGCACGAAGGCACGAGCGGGCGGGCTTCGGCCCGCCTCGCCGCCACCACCGCTTCCGGGCGATGACGCGAAAGGACGAGACGGTCATGGCGCAAGCGGGACTTCTCCCGGCCAAGAGCCCCCTCATCGCAGGCGCGAGGACCTCGCGGGGATCGAGCCCGGCGCGCTACCGCAACATCGGCGGCGTCCTGCCGGTGCTCGTCCTCTTCCTGCCGCCGGCCTTTCTTCTCTTCACCGTCTTCGTCATCCTGCCCATGGGCGAGGCGGCCTGGTACAGCCTGTTCGACTGGAGCGGCTACGGCGATCCCGAGACCTTCGTCGGCACCCGCAACTTCGAGATCCTGTTCAACAACGGCGCCTTCCGGACGGCGCTGACGAACAACGGGCTGATCATTCTCGTCTCGCTGCTCATCCAGCTGCCCCTGGCGCTCTGGCTGGCCACGCTCGTCGCCCATCGCATTCCCGGCGCGACCGCCTTCCGGCTGGTGTTCTTCCTGCCCTACGTCCTCGCCGACGTCGCGGCCGGCCTGATCTGGCGCTTCATCTACGACGGCGACTACGGCCTCGTCGCCTCGATCGCGAGCCTCCTCAACATCGCAACGCCCTATGTCCTGGCCGATCGCGACCTCGCGATCTACGCCGTGCTCGCGGTCGTCATCTGGAAGTATTTCGGCTTCCACATGATGCTCTTCATCGCGGGCCTGCAGTCGATCGACAAGTCGCTCTACGAGGCGGCCGACATCGACGGGGCGACCGGCTGGCAGAAATTCCGCCGCATCACGCTGCCGCTGCTGTCGCCGACGATCCGCCTGTCGGTCTTCTTCTCGATCATCGGATCGCTGCAGCTCTTCGACATGATCATGCCGCTCACCGGCGGCGGGCCTTCGAACTCGACCCAGACCATGGTGACCTTCCTCTACACCTACGGCGTCACGCGCATGAAGGTCGGCTTCGGCAGCGCCATCGGCGTCGTGCTCTTCGTGATCTGCGTCACCATCGCCTTCGGCTACCGACGGATCTTCATGCGCCATGACTGACAGAGCCGAACCTTCCTATTCCGAGAGCCGGCGCCGGCCGGGCTTCGTCGTCACGCTCTACCTCTATGCCAGCCTCTTCATCATGGCGGCGGTGGTGCTGGTGCCGCTCCTGACGACGGCGATCGGCGGCTTCAAGTCGCTCGGCGACCTCCGGGTCAATCCGTTCGGCCTGCCGGCCGAATGGCAATGGGCGAACTACTGGGACATCCTGTCCAGCCAGCGCTACTGGCAGATGCTGGGCAACTCGCTCTTCATCGCCACGCTGACCGTCGTCCTGACCGTCGCCGCCGCCTCCATGGCCGCCTTCACGCTCGCCCACATCCGGTTCTTCGGAGCGAGCTTCCTGATGAACTATTTCCTTGTCGGACTGATGTTCCCGATCGCGACCGCGATCCTGCCGCTCTTCATCCGGATCCGCGATCTCGGCCTTCTCGACAGCTATCTCGGGGTCGTGCTGCCGCAGGTCGCCTTCGGTCTCGGCATGAGCATCCTGCTCCTGCGCAACTTCTTCAAGAACGTGCCGCGCGAACTCTTCGACGCCGCCTTCGTCGACGGCAGCGGCTACATCCGCTTCTTCTGGCACGTGACGCTGCCGCTCTCGCGGCCGATCCTCGCCACCGTCGCGATCGTCGCCTTCGTCAACAGCTGGAACAACTACATCATGCCGCTGATCATGCTGAACAGTCAGGACAAGTTTCCCTGGCCGCTCGGCATCATGATCTACCAGGGCGAGTTCTCGACCGACTGGCAGCTCGTGCTCGCCTTCATCACGTTGACGATCCTGCCGACTGTCATCGTCTTCTTCGCGGCCCAGAAGCACATCGTGGCGGGACTGACGGCGGGCGCGGTCAAGGGTTGAGGCACGTAACTCAAATTTCTTCCCTTTCAGGCCCGCCGAGGGCCGCAAGACGGTTGCCTCGGTCTCGGCGTCATGATCGAACAGGCGGCGCGCGGACGATGGAGGTCGTCCGCCGCGTGGGAGACCATGGTTCGAGCGCGCCCGGCGACGGCGTCGCGCACCCGAACCGTCCTCGACGCGCACCGGCGCGGCTGCGACCACCGGCCGGGAACCGGCATCCACACAGGGAGCGACAGGCATGGCGATGAAGACGATCAAGGGACCGGGCATCTTTCTCGCCCAGTTCGCGGGCGACGATGCGCCGTTTAACTCGTTCGAGGCGATCTGCCGATGGGCGGCCGGGCTCGGCTACAAGGGCGTGCAGATCCCGACCTGGGACGCCAGGCTCTTCGATCTGAAGCGCGCGTCGGAATCCAAGGACTATTGCGACGAGATCGCGGGCGTCGCGGGGGCGCACGGCCTCGCGATCACCGAACTCTCGACCCATCTCCAGGGCCAGCTCGTCGCCGTCCACCCCGCCTACGACCTCGCCTTCGACGGATTCGCGGCGCCCGAGGTGCGCGGCGACCCCGCCGCGCGGCAGGCTTGGGGCAGCGATCAGGTGAAGCGCGCGCTGACCGCGTCGCGCCATCTCGGACTGAAGGCGCATGCGACCTTCTCGGGCGCGCTCGCCTGGCCCTATGTCTATCCCTGGCCGCAGCGCCCGGCCGGACTCGTGGAAGCCGCCTTCGACGAGCTCGCCCGGCGCTGGCGTCCGATCCTCGACCATGCCGAGGAGATGGGCGTCGACGTCGCCTACGAGATCCATCCGGGCGAGGACCTCCACGACGGCGTCTCCTACGAGATGTTCCTGGAGCGAGTGGGCGGGCATGCCCGCGCCAACCTTCTCTACGATCCGTCCCATTTCGTGCTGCAGCAGCTCGACTACCTCGCCTATATCGACATCTATCACGAGCGCATCCGCGCCTTTCACGCCAAGGACGCCGAGTTCAATCCGACCGGCCGGCAGGGCGTCTATGGCGGCTTCCAATCCTGGGCGAACCGGGCGGGGCGCTTCCGCTCGCTCGGCGACGGGCAGGTGGATTTCGGCGCCGTCTTCTCCAAGCTCACCCAATACGGCTTCGATGGATGGGCGGTGCTGGAATGGGAATGCGCGATCAAGCACCCGGAGGACGGCGCGCGGGAAGGCGCGCCCTTCATCGAGGCGCATCTCATCCGCGTGACGGAGCGCGCCTTCGACGATTTCGCCGGCTCGGGCGTCGACGAGGCGACGAACCGGCGGATGCTCGGACTGTGAACGGACGGAAGAAGGCTTGAGACTCCCATGACCATCGAAAGCAGCCGCAACGAGACTGCCGCCGGCCGTATCCGCCTCGGCATGGTGGGCGGCGGAGAGGGCGCGTTCATCGGCGCCGTCCACCGCATCGCGGCCCGGATCGACGACCGCTACACGCTCGTTGCCGGAGCGCTGTCCTCGGACGCGGAGCGCGCGCGCCGGTCGGCCGAGGGGCTCGGCATCGCGCCCGAGCGCAGCTACCGGAGCTTCGCCGAGATGGCGACGGCCGAGGCCTCGCGCCCCGACGGGATCGAGGTCGTCTCGATCGTGACGCCGAACCACCTCCACGCGCCGGCCGCCAAGGCCTTTCTCGACGCCGGCATCCACGTCATCTGCGACAAGCCGCTCTCGCTGACGGTCCAAGAGGCCGAGGAGCTCGTCGCCCTTCGCGAGAAGACCGGCCTCGTCTTCGCCGTGACGCACAACTACACGGGCTATCCGCTGATCCGGCAGGCACGAGCGATGGTCGCGGCGGGCGAACTCGGCCGCATCCGGCTCGTGCAGGTCGAATATCCCCAGGACTGGCTGACCGAGCGCGCCGAGGAGGCCGGCTCCAAGCAGGCGGAATGGCGCACGGACCCGGCCCGTTCCGGCGCGGGCGGCTGCATCGGCGACATCGGCACCCATGCCCACAACCTCGCCGGTTTCGTCACGGGGCTGCGCACCGAGGAACTCCTGGCGCAGCTGACCACCTTCGTGGACGGACGACGGCTCGACGACGACGTGCAGATCCTCCTTCACTACGAGGGCGGCGCGCGCGGCATGCTCTGGGCGAGCCAAGTCGCCGTCGGGCACGAGAACGGGCTGAAGCTGCGCGTCTACGGCGAGAAGGGCGGGCTCGAATGGGTCCAGGCGGACCCGAACCAGATGTGGTTCACGCGGTTCGGAGAGCCCAAGCAACTCCTCACGCGCAACGGCGCGGGCGCCTGGGCGGAAGGCACGCGCGTCGCGCGCATTCCGAACGGCCATCCCGAAGGCTATCTCGAAGCCTTCGCGACGATCTATTCGGAGGCGGCGGAGGCGATCGTCGCCGCGCGCAGCGGCGGCGCGCCGGATGGGGCCGTGACCTATCCGAGCGTCGAGGACGGGCTGGAGGGCATGCGCTTCATCGAAGCGGCGGTGGCCTCCTCCAAGGCCGGCAACGTCTGGACCCGGCTCCGTCGCTGAACCGCGCGGCGGGGCTTCCTCGGACAGCCGAGCCGCTCAATCCAGGACGAAGCTCCGCCGCTCGCCATTGGTGGAATCCGTCGCGACCCAGAGATCGAAGACGCCGGGCTCGATCACGAAGGCGTCCTCGCTCCAGAATCGAAGATCGCTCCGCCTCAGCGTGAAGCGCAGGCTCGACGACTCGCCCGGCGAGAGCTCGACGCGCTCGAAGCCCTTCAGCTGCCGCACCGGCCGGGTGCGGCTCGCCACGCGATCGTGGATGTAGAGCTGCACCACCTCGGCGCCGGCGCAAGGCCCCCGGTTGGTGACGACGGCACCGATCTCCAGCCGCTCGCCCATGCGCTCGGGGACGGTCACGCCCGAAATCTCGAAGCTCGTATAGGCGAGCCCGTGGCCGAACGGGTAGAGCGCCTCGTTCTTGGTCTCGCGATAGCGCGCCTTGTACTCTTCTCCCGGAGCGTTCGAGGCGGGGCGGCCGGTCGCCTTGTGATCGTAGAAGAACGGCTGCTGCCCGCTCCGCCGGGGGAAGCTGACGGCGAGCTTGGCCGAGGGATTGACCGCGCCGAAGAGAATGTCGGCGATGGCGTGGCCGCTCTGCGAGCCGAGGAACCAGGTGGCGAGGATCGCAGGCGCATCGCGGACGGCGCCCTCCAACGCGAGCGCTCGCCCATGACGCAGGAGCACGATCGTGCGCGGCTGGACGGCGAGAACGGCCGTGGCGAGCGCCAGCTGCGGGGCTGGAATGGTGATCTCGGTGCGCGCCTGCGCCTCGCCGGACATGGACTGCGCCTCGCCGAGCGCGAGGATCGCGACGTCGGAGCGCCGCGCCGCCGCGATCGCCGCGGTGACGCCGCCTTGCAGGATCTCGTCGACGCCGCAGCCGGGGGCGACGTCCGGCTCGATCCCGCGCGCGCGAAGACCCTCGGCGATCGAGACGTCGAGGCCGGGATCGGACATGAAGGCCCAGGTTCCCACCACGTTGTCGCGATCCTCGCCGAAGGGGCCGATGAGGGCGATGCGGCCGGGATCGGCGGGAAGCGGCAGGAGCGCGCCGTCGTTCTTCAGGAGCGCGCCGTCGCTCTTCAGGAGCACCCCATCGTTCTTCAGAAGCACAATGGAGCGCGCGGCAGCCTCGCGGGCGAGCGACAGCATGGCCGGCGTCGCGACGCGGGTCCGCTCGGCCGCTTCGTCGAGCGAGCGATAGGGATCGTCGAAGAGGCCGACCGCCTCCTTCAGCGCGAGCACCCGGCGCACGGCCGCGTCGAGCCTCTCCATCGGCACCTCGCCGGCCCGAACGAGATCGGGCAGCCAGAGGTTGAAGAGATCGGACTGCATGGACATGTCCATGCCGGCGAGAAAGGCCTTCTTCGCCGCATCCCGCCCGTCCGCGGCGAAGCCGTGGGCGATCAGGTTCTCGTCGGCGGCGTAATCGCCGACAACGAGGCCGCCGAAGCGCCAGGCGTCGCGCAGGAGGTCGGTCATCAGCCAGCGATTGGCGGAGGCCGGCACGCCTTCGACGTCGTTGAAGGCCGACATGATCGTCGCGACGCCGGCCTCGACGGCGGCCTCGAAGGGCGGAAGATGCACCTCGCGCAGCGTGCCCGGCGAGATCTCGGTGTAATTGTACTCCATGCCGCCGGACACCGCGCCGTAGCCGGCGAAGTGCTTGGCGCAGGCGGCAAGGCTCGTGGGATCGCGAAGATCCTCGCCCTGGAAGCCGCGCAGGCGGGCGACCGCGAGGCGGGTGCCGAGATGGACGTCCTCGCCCGAGCCTTCCGCCACGCGGCCCCAGCGCTGGTCGCGCGCCACGTCCACCATCGGCGCGAAGGTCCAGTGGAGCCCGAGCGCCGTCGCCTCCTCGGCCGCCGCACGGGCGGTGCGCATGGCGAGGTCGGGATCGAAGGCGCAGGCCTCCGCCAGCGGAAGGGGATAGGCGGTGCGAAGACCGTGGATGATGTCGCCGGCGAAGATCAGCGGGATCTTCAGGCGCGAATCCTTCACGGCCGCATCCTGCGCCGCGCGGGCGCCGGACACGCCGACGCCGTTGAAAAGCATCCCGATTTCCCCGCGCCGGATGCGCGCCAGCTGCTCGTCCGCACCGCCGCGGGGAAGATCGGGATTGAAGGCGATGCCGACGGGGCGGATCTGGTCGGAAAAGCAGGACAGCTGCCCGGCCTTCTCTTCCAGCGTCATGTCCGCGATCAGGGCATCGATGCGCCCCAATGCCGACGACACGGCCGGCGGCGTGCCCCGCGAGGAGCCCGCAAGGGACGCGGAAACGGGCAGCGCTGGGCCAGCCACCAGGCCGGCGGCGGCCTTCAGAACACGGCGGCGAGCCCATCGGCGGCCGGGCATAGCGGCTCCTCGGAGACGATCCCGAATGCGTCCGGCGCCTCCCCGCCGACTGCAGGAGCCCGTCTACCGCAGAGCGTCGGGCGCGTCGAGCGGCGACGGGCTTTGGATCACGGCGCGACCAGCGTCCGCGCTCCTGCCGTGGCCGTCGCCGTCGCCGTCGCCGTCGCCGTGCAGATCTCGCCGGGCGTGTCGTCCGACAGGGCGAAGACCTCGATCGGCTCGCCGAGGCCGCGCACGGGAAAGGCGCCGAGACTCTCGAGGTAGCGCTCGCAGCCGGCCAGCTCGGTGAAGGTCTTCGACAGCAGCACCTGCCGGCCGACGGACTTGGTCAGCGCTTCCAGCCGCGAAGCGACGTTGACGGCGGGACCGATGACGGTGAAGTCGAGCCGCTTCTTCGAGCCGATATTGCCGTACATCACGTCGCCGACATGGATGCCGATGCCGTAGCCGAGCGGCGCGCGGCCGCGTTCGAGATGGCCCTCGTTCAGCCGCGCCATCTCGGCGCGCGCTTCCACCACCGCATGGAGAAGGTCGTTCGGCGCGTTGGGGCGGTCGAGCGGGAAGATCGCGAGCAGGCCGTCGCCGACGAATTTCAGGATCTCGCCGCCATGGCGCTCGATCGGATCGGACATGGCGTCGAAATACCCGTTCAGGAGCTCGATCACCTCGTCGCGCGGCCACAGTTCGGAAATCGCCGTGAAGTCGCGGAGATCGCAGACCATGATCGCGGCGCCGACCGTCGTGCCGCTGCCGCGCGTGATCGCGCCGGCGAGGATCTCGGCGCTCGCGTGGGGACCGACATAGGTGTCGAGAAGGGTGCGCGCGAAGCGGTTCTTCAAACGGATCTCGCTGACGAGCGCGAGCGCGGGCATCAGATCGGCGATGAAGGCGATGTCGTCCTCGTCGAAGCCGCCCACCCGGTCGGTGGCGAAGGTCGCGACATGACGGCGGTCCAGCGTGTGCTGGAGCGCCCAGAGCGCATAGTCGGTGATCCCCTCGCCGCGAAGGTCGGCATAGATCGGATAGATCCGCTCCTCCGCCGGCGCGTCGTCGAAGCGGTGGCGGATATGGTCGGTTCCGCGGTGAATGGCGATGATCGGGCTGTCGAGATAATCCGCCCGATCGACGATGCCGTGGTCGAAGGTGAGAAGTTCGGCCTCCTCCAAACCGGGGCGCCAGAGCATGCGCGCGCCCATCCACTGGGGATGCTGGATGCGGAAGTTGAGCGTCGCGCGGGCGAGCGGCAGCCCCGCCGCCACCAGCCTGTCGCAGAGCTGCACCAGGATATTGTCGATGAAGCGCTCGCCGCTCGTCTCGCGCATCAGCCAGTCGAGAATGGCCGTGCGGCGCGCGGGCCAGTGCCCGGTGCCGGCGCGGGGCGGCGCCAGCGTCTGTGTTTGGCCTGTCATCATGGCTTTCGAGCCCCCTCGCCCGCGTCGTGCCGCATGCTGCCCGTCCGCTGCGGACGAGGCCCGTCAACGCCCGAGCCAAGCCCGGTCGCAACGGATGGAACGAAGCGCCTGGCGGCGGCTCCGTCAGGCCCTCAGATCGCCACGAAGGCGGGCGGCGTCAAGATGACGGCCGGGGCCATCGGGGCGCCGGAGAGCCGAAAGCCCGCGGCATCGCGGCTCCAGCTTGGCTAAAGCGCTCGATGCAACAAGGACTTGAAGAGAACGACTACGAACGGGAGAGATCGTCATGACCTATTGCGAAGTCGTCGAGGCGGTCGCGCGGTCGGTCCTCGACGAGGAGGAGGCGCTGGCGCTCGCCTGCTGTTCCGACCTTCTCGAACTTTGCGAGATGGCGGCCGGCGAGAAGAAGGGCGGCGGGCTCTTCCACGATGCCCGGATGACGATGGGCTTCTCCAAGAACGCCGTCCCGCGGCGGCGCCTTCACTGACGTCGGACGAGGCAATCCTCCGGCGGGCCGCCTCGTCCGACCTCGCCGATCACGGCGAGCGCTTCGTCATTTCAGATGCTGCGAGACGATCTTGGTCATCTCGAACATGCTGATCGTCTTCTTGCCGAAAAGCGGTTCGAGCTTTTCGTCGGCGTTGATCTCGCGGCCGTCGTCCTCGCTCTGCAGCTTGTTCTTCTTGATGTAGTCCCAGAGACGGCTCGTGACCTCTCCGCGCGCGATCGGCTCGGAGCCGACGATCGGCGCCAGCACCTCCGAAGGCTGGACCAGTTGGTGCACGGCGTCCGCCTTGCCGTCCGTGTCGGCCTCGACCTTTTCCTTGCCTGCCATGTCCGTCTCCTCGACTGATCCGTGGATGTCGATTGGAAAGACGCGCGCGGCAGAGCCGTTCCGGCGGCTGCGACGGATTTCCGTGGCTGGCCTGCGAACGCCGTCCGAACGGGCCGCCTCAGCCGAGGTCGTGGAGGTCCGTCCCCCGGGGATCGCCGAGACTGAAGTTCGAGAACGACACCGTAAGCCCGCCGCGCTCCGGCGTACAGCACATCGGTCCGACCTCGTAGCGCTCGGCGCGGGGAAACGGGCAAAGACGCACGAGCGGCCAGCTGCGGCCGTCGCCGGAGGCCTGCAGGCGCAGAACGCCGTTCGCGACCGTGACGCGCAACCAGACATCCGAGGGATCGCCGGCATAGGCGCCCGTCGCCCAGTCCGAGGCGCCGATCGTGAGAACACTGCCGAGGCAGGCCATGCCATCCGTCTGCTCGATACCGGCCTTGATCCAGTTCGCCGAATCGATGCGCACCATCAGCCCGGCCTGATCATAAAGGGCCTCGTATCGGGCCTGGATCCTCAGCTGCGCGGTGAAGTCGCCGTGCCGGGAAACACCGAGGAAATGCCCGCTGTCGCGGGTGAAGCCGTAATGCGTCTGGCGCCAGAAGTCGGTCTTCTCGTCGGTCACGACCTCGAGCCGCCCATCCGTCCGGGACCATTGCCGGGGCTCGTTGGTCCACAATCCGGTGTCGAGCATGGCGATCTCCCCTTTTCCCGAAGCACCGGACCGTTCTGCGCCGAGCCCAGCCCCGGTGCAACGGCGGATGATGCCGACGACGCCTTGTCGAGCGGGCGGACACGGCCTACCCCCTGCCTCAGACCTGCCTTGCCCCGGTGCAAGACAGGGCCACCGACACGATCGAAGGACCTCTCCATGAGCGCCACGCGCCCGAGCATCGAGACCATCATCGCCCGCGAGATCGCCGCGCGGCCGGAACAGGTCGCGGCGGCCGTGGCGCTTCTCGACGGCGGCGCGACCGTGCCCTTCATCGCACGCTACCGGAAGGAGGCGACCGGCGGGCTCGACGACGTGCAGCTCCGGGCTTTGGAAACGCGTCTTATCTACCTGCGCGACCTCGACACGCGCCGGCAGGCCGTCCTGAAATCGATCCGCGAGCAAGGCAAGCTCGACGATCGCCTGTCCGCCGCGATCCTCGGCGCGACGACGCGCGTCGAGCTGGAGGACATCTACCTCCCCTATCGCCCCAAGCGCCGCAACCGCGCCGACGCCGCCCGCGAGCGGGGCCTCGGGCCGCTGGCCGAGCGCATCCTGTCCGACAGGACCGTCGATCCGCAGGCGCTCGCCGCGGGTTTCGTCACCGCCGAGGTTCCCGATGCGAAGGCCGCCCTGGAAGGCGCGCGCGACATTCTCGCCGAGGGCCTCGCCGACAATCCCGCGCTCGTCGGTGAGATCCGCCGCCATCTCGTCGCCAAAGCCGAGATCAGCGCCAAGGTCGTGCCCGGCAAGGAGACGGAGGGCGCGAAGTTCTCCGACTATTTCGACCATCGCGAAGCCTTTTCGAAAGCGCCGAGCCACCGCGTCCTCGCGCTGCTGCGTGCGGAGAAGGAGGGCATCGTCTCGCTCGACGTGGAGGTCGACGCCAACGACGCCTCGCCCGTCAAGCCGGTGGAGGCGATGGTCGCGCGCCACGCCCGCGTCCCCGCCACCGGCGGGCGGCCCGCCGACGACTGGCTGATGGGCGTCGTGCGCTGGGCCTGGCGCTCCAAGCTCAAGCCGAGCCTCAATTCGGAGATGATGTCGTCGCTGAAGGAGGGCGCGGACGGCGAGGCGATCCGCGTCTTCTCGCGCAACCTCAAGGATCTCCTCCTCGCCGCCCCCGCCGGCGCCAAGGCGACGATGGGCCTCGATCCCGGCATCCGCACCGGGGTCAAGGTCGCGGTGATCGACGCGACGGGCCGCCATGTCGACAGCGCAACCGTTTATCCCTTCCAGCCGCGCAACGACGTGAAGGGCGCGTCCTCGACGCTTGCCGGCCTCATCGCGAAGCACGGCGTCGAGCTCGTCGCGATCGGCAACGGGACGGCGAGCCGCGAGACCGAGCAGCTGGCCTCCGCCGTCATCGCAGCGCTGCCGGGCCAGAAGCCGGTGAAGGCGGTCGTGAGCGAGGCCGGCGCCTCGGTTTACTCCGCCTCCGAACTCGCCTCGCGCGAGATGCCGGACGTCGACGTCTCGATCCGCGGCGCGGTGTCGATCGCGCGGCGTCTGCAGGATCCCCTGTCGGAGCTGATCAAGGTCGATCCGAAGGCGATCGGGGTCGGGCAGTACCAGCACGACGTCGACCAGAACCGCCTGTCCAAGGCCCTCGATGCGGTGGTGGAGGACGCGGTGAACGCGGTCGGCGTCGATCTCAACACCGCCTCGCCGGCGCTCCTCTCGCGCGTCGCCGGTCTCGGCCCCTCTCTCGCCAACGCCATCGTCGCCCACCGCGACAAGGAAGGTCCGTTCAAGACGCGGCGCAAGCTCCTCGACGTGCCGCGGCTCGGGGCGAAGGCTTTCGAGCAATGCGCAGGCTTCCTGCGCATTTCCGGCGGCACGGAGCCGCTCGACGCCTCCGCCGTCCATCCCGAAGCCTATCCGGTGGCGCGCAAGATCGTCGCGGCGGTCGGCCGGGACGTGGCCTCCGTGATGCGCGATCCGGCCGCCCTGAAGGCCGTCTCGCCCGAGCGGTTCGTCGGCGAGGGCTTCGGCCTGCCGACCGTTCTCGACATCATCGCCGAACTGGAGAAGCCCGGCCGCGATCCGCGTCCCGCCTTCCGCACGGCGGCCTTCGCGGACGGGGTGAACGAGCTCTCCGACCTCAAGCCCGGCATGTCGCTGGAGGGCACGGTGACCAATGTCGCGGCCTTCGGCGCCTTCGTCGACATCGGCGTCCACCAGGACGGGCTCGTCCACGTCTCCCAGATCTCGGACACGTTCGTAAAGGATCCGAACGAGAAGGTCCGCGTCGGTCAGGTCGTCCGGGTCCGGGTGCTGGAGGTGGACATTCCCCGCAAGCGCATCTCGCTGTCGATGAAGACGCAGATCGATCCCGGCGCGGTGCAGGCCGCGGGATCGCGCGGGCGGGCTTCGGACCCCGTGCGGGGACGCCCGAAGGACGAGACCGCGACAAAGCCGGCGGAAGCCGGCAGTCTCGGGGCGGCGCTGGCGGAGGCCCTGAAGCGGCGGTAAGCGGCAGATTGGATGGAAGGGGCCGACGCGAGGCGCGCCCCTCAGATAACCTCCCCGCCTGCCGCGAGTGTCCGCACGAACCGCTGCGTGCGCGGATCGACCGGATTGCGGAACACCGCGTCCGGCGGCCCCTCCTCGACGATCTCGCCGCCCTGCAGGAAGGCGACGTGGTGGGCGATGCGGCCGGCAAGGCGAAGGTCGTGGGTCGCCATCAGCATGGTCATGCCCTCGCGCGCGAGCTTGGCGAGCACCTCGACCACCTCCGCGGCAAGCTCCGGGTCGAGCGCGGAGGTCGGCTCGTCGCAGAGGAGGAGCTTCGGCGAGGCTGCGAGCGCACGGGCGATGGCGACGCGCTGCTGCTGGCCGCCGGACAGCATGGACGGATAGACATCGGCCTTCTCCGTCATGCCGACGCCCTCCAACAGCTCCATCGCGCGGGCCCGCGCCTTGTCGGCCGGCCATTTCAGGACGGTGACGAGACCTTCCACCACGTTTCCGACGACGGTGCGGTGGGGGAAGAGCTGGAAGTTCTGGAACACCATGCCCGTCGCGCGGCGCACGGCGAGGACGTCCTTCTGCGCGAGGCGCTTCTTCGGATCGAAGGCGACGGACAGACCGTCCAGTTCCAGCCGCCCGCTTTCGGGAATTTCGAGGAGGTTCACGCAGCGGAGCAGCGTCGACTTCCCGCTGCCGGAGGGCCCGATCAGCGCCGTCACCTGGCCTTCGCGGATCGAAAGGTCCACGCCGCGCAGGACCGTGTTCTCGCCGAAGCGCTTGTGGATGGCGAAGAGGCCGATCATGTCCGGCCCTCCAGATAGCCGCCATAGGTCGCGAAGCGCTTCTCCAGGCGGCTCTGCAGCGTGGAGAGGACGGAGGAGAAGGCGAGATAGAGAAGCGCCGCCTCGACATAGAGGATCAGCGGCTCGTAGGTCGTGGCGACGATGCGCTGGGCCTGCTGGAAGAGCTCGGGCACGGTGATCGCGGCGGCAAGCGAGGTGTCTTTCACCAGCGAGATGAAGGAGTTCGACAAAGGCGGGACCGCGACGCGGATCGCCTGGGGCACGACGGTGCGCACCATCGCCTGTCGGCGCGTCATGCCGATGGCATAGGCGGCCTCCCACTGGCCCTTCGGGATGGAGGACAGGGCCGCGCGGATGATTTCCGACGTGTAGGCGCCGACGCTCAACGAAAAGCCGATGAGGGCGGCGGGAAAGGCGTCGATCAGGATGCCGAGACTCGGCAGGCCGTAGAAGATGACGAAGAGCTGGACGAGGAGCGGCGTGCCGCGGATGAACCAGACGTAGAAGCGCGCGACCGCCGCGACGGGCCTCGGCGCGAAGAGCCGGACCACGGCGACGAGAAAGCCGATCGTCAGCCCGAAGGCGAAGGACAGGATCGCCAGCGGCACGGTGAAGACGAGCCCCGCCCGAAGAAGCGGCCAGAGCGAGTCGAGCATCAGTTGGAGCGTGGGCGACACGTCGATCCGATCCGGTCAGGTTGAAGCGGCAAACCCCGCCCTCTCCCTCCAAGGATAGGGGAGACGACGGGGTTCGGAAGATCCCGGTCCGGGAGACGGGTTTCAGCGCGAGACGTCGGCGCCGAAGTACTTCTGCGAGATCGTCTCGTAGGTGCCGTCCGCGCGGATCTCGTCCAGCGCCTTGTCGATGGCGGCGACGAGTTCGGGATTGCCCTGCTGGACGATGATGCCGGAGGCGCTCGCATCCTCCTGCGAGGCGACGACGGCGACCGGCGCGTCGGGCTTCTGCTTCTTGAAGTCGAGGAAGGAGAGATTGTCGTTGATCGTTCCGTCCGCGCGGCCGGTGATGACGAGCTGGATCGACTGGTCGAAGCCCTCCGTGCCGACCAGGGAGGCGCCCGCCTCTTCCGCGATCTTGCCGTAGTTCGAGGTCAGCGACTGCGCGGCGCGCTTGCCCTTCAGATCGGCGAAGGACTTGATCTCGGCATTCCCCTCCTTGACGATGAGGACGGCCCTCGAGACGATGTAGGGCTTGGAGAAGTCGAAGCGGGCCTTGCGCTCCTCGGTGATGCCGACCTGGTTGATGACGGCGTCGTAGCGGTTCGAGGCGAGGCCGGCGATCAACCCGTCCCATTTGCCCTCCACGAAGACCGCCTCGACGCCGAGGCGCTTGGCGACCTCGCGGCCGATCTCGACGTCGAAGCCGACGAGCGCGCCGGACGCGTCGTGATAGGTGAAGGGCGCGTAGGTGCCCTCCGTCCCGATGCGCAGGGCTTTGGCGGACTGGATGTCGGATAGGCTGCCGGCGGTGGCAAGGCCGGTCAGCGAGGCGAGGATCGCGGCGGCGGCGAGAAGGCGTTTCATCGAGATCTTTCCAGATAAAATCGTGTTCGGTGCGGTCGCCTCCATATGGCGAGCCTCGACCCGGGGTCTCAAGGAATGGAATTGCGAGAGCTTTTGTTGCGGGAGATGAATGTACCCGTTTCGATATCTCGGCCTGACGATGCGCCGGCCTTCTACTCCAGCCGCAGCCATTCGAAACCGTAGGCGGCGAGCCGCAGGATGCAGTTGCCGTCGGCATCGGCCATGGCGTGCGCATCCTGGCGCAGGAGATAGCGACCGCGGCGCGACCCGAGAACCCGGCCGACATCGAAGGCGACCGGCGCGTCTGAGAGGTTGTGGAGGGTGAGCACGTCGCCGCCGCGCCATGTCGATATGAGCGCGACGACGGCATCGCTCTCGACGTCCACCACCTCCAGCTCGCCCCAGCCGATCTCGCGGCAGGCCCGGCGCACGCGGATCAGCCGCTGCAGGGTGGAGAGCAGCGAGGTCTCGTCGGTCTGCTGGCGCTCGGCATTGACGAATTCATGGGCGAAGGGACCCTCCAGCACGGGCGCGCGGACCCAGGTCTCCGGTGCAGCCTCGGAGAAGCCGCCGTTCCCGGCGGCGCTCCACTGCATCGGCGTGCGCACGGGATGGCGCTCGGGAAGATCCATGTTGTCGCCCATGCCGATCTCGTCGCCGTACCAGATCACCGGCGTTCCCGGCAGCGAGAGCATGAGAGAGAAGGCCATGGCGATCCGCCGCTCGTCGCCGCCGAGCATCGGGGCGAGCCGGCGGCGGATGCCGCGCTCGTAGAGCTGCATGCTCTTCTCCGGGCCGAAGGCGGCGAAGACCTCCGCGCGCTCCTCGTCGGCCAGACGCCCGAGATCGATCTCGTCGTGATTGCGCAGGAAGGTCGCCCACTGGCCGATGTCGGGAATGGCCGGCAGGCCCTTCAGCGCCGCGCGGACGGGCTCGGCCTTGCCGCGCGCGAGCGCCAGGAAGAGCTTCTGATTCAGGGGAAAGTTGAAGATGACATGCAGCCGGTCGCCGCTGCCGAAATATTCGTCGGCCTCGTCCATCGTGATATTGGCTTCGGCGAGCAGCATGGCCTCGGCCTTTCGCCAGGAAAGGAAGCTCTGCATCTGCGCAAGATAAGCATGGGGATCGCGCCCGTCGCCGATCTGTTCCAGGTCTTCCAGGATGAAGGGCGCGGCGTCGATGCGAAAGCCGGACACGCCGAGCTCGAGCCAGAAGCCCATGATCCGCTCGATCTCCTCGCGCACCTCGGGATGGGCGATGTTGAGGTCGGCCTGGTGGTCGTAGAAGCGATGGAAATAGTATTCCCGGCGCTTGGCGTCGAAGGTCCAGGTGGTCTTCTGGACCCCGGGGAAGATCACCCCCTCCTGCGCATCCGCCGGCTTCTTCTTCGACCAGACGTACCAGTCGCGGTATTTCGAGGCCTTGTCGCTCCGGCTCGCCTGGAACCAGGGATGGTCGATCGAGGTGTGGTTGACGACGAGGTCGACGATCACGCGAAGCCCGCGGTCGCGCGCCGCGCGCATGAACTCCACGAAATCGCCCAGCGACCCATAGCGCGGATCGACATTGTAATAGTCGGCAATGTCGTAGCCGTTGTCCCGGTCGGGCGTGGGGTAGAAGGGCAGCAGCCAGATGCAGGTCGCGCCGAGCGCCTCGATGTGATCGAGACTGTCCGTCAGGCCGCGAAAATCCCCGATGCCGTCGCCGTCGGAGTCCTTGAAGGCGTCGACGTCGACGCAGTAGATGACGGCGTTCTTGTACCAGAGATTGAGCATCGCTTCCCATCCGAGCGGAGACCGGACCTTGGCAGGTAGGCTTCTCATCTTCGGAGGCGATAGCGGGGCCCGCGATCACCGGTGCCCGCCGCCGACGAAAACACGGCATCTTGCGCGAGCCTGTCCGTTGGCCTCAGCTTTTCTGCAATGCTGCTATGCGATGAATGCGCTGGAACTTTTGAGCCCATCGATTATTTTTGGATTGTCGGCACTGAAGAGCGCCACAGAGTTTCAAAGTTTCGCATCGGCCATCCTCCTCCCAACGGCCGAAGCGGATCGTCCGCGGCATCCTCCTCCCAGCCGCTGGGCAATGACACGACGCCCGCCGGTCCTCCCCCGGCGGGCGTTGTCGTTTGTGGACGGCGCGACGCGCGTGAACCGCGACACGACACGCGTGTGCGGTGAAAAGCGGGTCCCTTCGACCGTCCCTCTCGCAACGAGCGGACCCTCTCGCAACGAGCGGACCTGATGGTTCGATGCCGTGCTCATCGGGCTGGGCGGCGGCGTTTCACCGGCAGGATGGCGCCCCTACCGGTTTCCCGAGATCGGCGGGCCTTTGCGAGATCGGCGGGCTTTCGCCGTCGAACGACCATCGCGGGCGTCTTGGGATCCATGTCGCGGGCGTCTCGAGATCGACAGCCCTCGTCCGATCGGCTGTCGCCTTTCGATCGGCGTGCCGCCGCAACGGCGCAGCCGAGGCTCGGCACGCTCCCCGATCGGCAAGGTCGCTGCGTTTGGGCCGCAAATCCGCAGACGCTTAAAATGCGCCGCTTTGTTTTCAGCGGCCTCGCACCCCTTGCAGGCAAGCTCGTTCCAGCGAAACGACGCGGGGCGACGAGATGGCGAAGACGGCGAAACCGGTCAAGGCAAAGACGGCGGAAGTGGCGAAATCCCCTGAGGTCGATGCTGCGGCAGCCTCCGAGGGCGCCGAGATCGGGGCCGTTCCAGCGCGCCGGCGCTCCCGCAAGACGATCGTCATCGGCAGCGCCGTCGCGCTCGCGCTCGTGGGCGCTCTCGGTGCCGGCGGCTACTTCGCAGCGCCCACGGCCCTTGCGATGATCGGATGGACCGACGACGCCGCGGTGGCGCATGCACCCGAAGCGCAAGCGGACGAACTGGCGCAGGACGTGGCCGCGGCAGGCGCCGAGGGCGAAGCGACCGCGATCGGGGAGAACGGCGAAGCCGTCGCCGTCGCTCTGCTGCCGCCTCTTCCCGTCTCGAAGATCGTCTCCCGCGTTGCGGCGGCGACCGACTACCAGATCGTGTCGATCTACGGCGGCGAAGCCTATCTCGCAACGCCCGACAACCTCATCCGCATCAAGGTCGGCTCGAGTGCGCCGGGCATCGGCGACATCCTGTCGATCACCGCCTCCGAATCCGGCGGCACGATCGTCGGGTCGCTCGCGACGCTGAAAACGACCTGACGGATCCCCGGCGCCCGATCCCGTCCGGACGCCGCCCACCGAGGGATCAGGATCGGAGCGCGCCCGCCAGCCCCTCCGATCGCGTTGTCGTTGAACAGTGCGTCGCAGCATCCGGCATTTCTCGGCGGTCGAAAATCGCCTACGTCCTGCTCCCGGAAATCTGTTCTGGAAGAGAGAGACGATCCATGCGCCTGAAACTTTCCGCCGCCCTTCTCCTCGCCTCCGCCGCCCTCGCGCAGGCGCAGTCGATCGACGTTCCCGCCGGGACCTATGCCGCCGACAAGGCGCACACCAACGTTCTCTGGTCGGTCAAGCATTTCGGCCTTTCCAACTATATCGGCCGGTTCGACGGGATCGACGCGACGCTCGTGCTCGACCCTTCCGACCCGACGAAGTCGAAGCTCTCGGCGACGATCGACCCGAAGTCGGTCGACACCAATGACGGCGCCGCCGGCAAGGATTTCAACGCCGAGATCGCGAGCGACATGTTCTTCGACGCCGCGAAGTTCGACACGATCACGTTCGAATCCACCGAGATCAAGACGACGGGCGCGGACACTGGCACGGTGACGGGCGACCTGACCTTCCACGGCGTGACCAAGCCCGTCACGCTCGACGTCAAGCTGAACGCCGCGCTCAACCCGCATCCGATGAGCAAGAAGCCGACGGTCGGTTTCTCCGCGACCGGTACGATCAAGCGCTCCGAGTTCGGCGTCGCGACGCTGGTCGGCCCGATCGGCGACGACGTTCTCGTCACGATCGAGACCGAATTCGTCGCTCAGTAATCCAACGCCTTCGACACGCCGCGGAGAGGCGGCCGGTGCGATGCCGGCCGTCTGCAATGCGCCATAACAGCCTCCAGAGGGAAGCGGATCGATGACGTCCATGTCGACTGCCGGGCATGATCGAGTCGAGGGCTACCATGCCGGCGCGATGGTGCTGCACTGGGCCATCGCATTGGCGATCCTCTTCCAGCTCGTCGTCGGCTTCTCGATGAGCCGCCTCGACGTGATGCCCGACGCCCTGCGCTTCGCCGTCTTCCAGTGGCACAAGACGGTCGGCATTTCGGTGCTCGCGCTGACCTTGGCCCGGATCGCCTGGCGGGTTCTCAACCCGCCGCCTCCAGGCGCGCCCATGCCGGCTCACGAACGCATGCTCGCCAGCCTCGTGCACGCGCTCTTCTACATTCTGATGCTTCTCGTTCCCCTGTCCGGCTGGATTCTCGTCTCGGCGTCACCGACGCAGATCCCGACGCTTCTGATGCTGCGGGAGAGCCTTCCCTGGCCGAACCTGCCGCTTCCCGCGTTCCTGAGCGGCGCGGGCGGGGACGAGGTCGCGGAAACCGCGCATATCTGGCTCGCCTATTCCTTCGTCGTCCTCATCGGCCTTCACGTGGCGGGCGCGCTGAAGCATTCCGTCATCGATCGCGCGCCGTCCTTCTCCCGGATGTTGCCGATCGGCCGTCTCCCCCGCCAGTCCGCGTCCCTCGTCGCCATCCCGATCGCGGCGGCGGCCGTCGCTGTCTTTCTCGGCGGCGGCGTGCTGATCGCCCGCGACGGGGCGGCTCCGGCGAACGCCGAGACCGGGACGCTCGAACGGAGTGCGACCGCGACGGGATGGACGATCGACCCCGCCGCCTCGACGCTCGGCTACAGCGTCACCTTCTCCGGCAAGTCCGTGACGGGCGGCATCGGCAACTGGAACGCGGCCATCGTCTTCGATCCCGCCGACCTCGCGGGGGCCAAGGCCGAGATCCTGGTGGAGACGGCGTCCGTCTCGATCGACGACGCCTTCATCCGCTCGAACCTTGCCGGCGCGGATGGCCTCGACACGGCGGCCTTCCCGCGCGCGACCCTCCGGCTCACGTCCTTTGCCAAAACAGAGACGGGCTTCCTCGGCACGGGCACGTTGACGATCAAAACGATCGAGGCGCCGATCACCGTTCCGTTCACCTATGACGAGGCCGCAGGCGTCGCGACGGTTGCCGGCACGGCGTCGATCGACCGGCTCGCCTTCGGGCTCGGCGTGGCGAACGATTCCAAGGGCGAGTGGCTGGCGCCGGAAGTGCGAGTGAGTTTCGCTCTGAAAGCGAAGCGGACGTAGACGGGACCCCCGAGATTTCAGCCGGGCTCGATGGCGTCACGCCGGGCTCATGCGCCGCCGGCCACCTCTTCCTCAACGAGGACGTCGTCCTCTTGCGCTTCCAGCGCAACCGCTTGCGATGCCGCAAGGCCGAAGCGCTCCGCGACGTCGGGCGCATAGCGCAGGAGGTCCGGGCGCAGGCGCAGGAGCGCGAGGTCCTTGGCCTTGGCCTCCAGCATGACGTCGAAATCGAGACCCTCGGCGATGCGCATGAAGGTCGCGAATTCGAACGGATTGCAGAAATCGGCATGGCCGGTGAAGACCGGCGCCACGTGGCGGACGGTCTTCTTTCGCGTCGTCTTGTCGACCTTCACCTGCTCGCGAAGCTCGGTGCGCGGCGAGGAGAAGTGGACCTTCGGCTGCTGGCCCTGCGGCCAGGTCGCCAGAATGGCGGCCAGCGTCTGGCGCATGTCGGCCCGTTCGGGATTGAGGCACCAGAAATGCTGGTGGTCGAAGATCAGCCGGACGCCCGTGTGTTCGTGGATCCAGAGGACGTCGGCGGCGGAGAAGCGGAGATCGTCGTGCTCGAGGACGAGCCGGCGGCGGACGGGTTCGGGCAGGATCTTCCAGGTCTCCACCCAGCGCGCGCGGCTCGCCGGCACGTCGCCATAGGTGCCGCCGACATGGATGACCATGACCGCTTCCGGCCCGAGCCCCATCAGGTCCAGCATCTCGGCCTGCGAGACGAGATCCCAGATGCTCTTCTTCACCAGTTCGGGATCGGGACTGTTCAGCACCACGAACTGCGAGGGATGGAAGGACAGGCGGATGCCGAGCCGGTCGGCCTTCGCGCCGATCGCCGCGAGTTCGGCACGGCTTTCGCCGACCATGCCGTGAAATCGCGGCATGTCGGGATGGGTCGCGTAGGGAGCCAGATCGGACGACATGCGATACATGCGGATGTCGTGGCGGTCGAGATGGTCGAGTATCGCGTCGATATAGCCGAGCGAGACCTTGAGATGGGGATCGCTGTCGGACCGGCGCGCGTCGTTGGACTTCAGGTCGTCCCGCGCCATGACCTTGACGGGAAAACCGAGCTTGGAGATCGTCGTCATCAGGCGGCCTCCGCCCTTTCCGTTTCTTCCATCTCCGGCCCGAAGCCGAGCGACCGGACGAAGATGTTCCAATCGGCGATGCGCAAGGCCCCGCCGGACGCGGCCTTGTGGCCCTTGCCGTACTGCTCGTCTGCTCCGGGCGGACGGACCCCGGCGAGGAAGGCCGGGATGTCGACCTCGCCGCCGGCCCCACCGGCGCGTGCGGCGAAATGCACCCAGCCCGGCCGGTAGCCGCTGTTGGCCGCCATCGCGATCGGCACCTTCAGGCGGCGGCTCCAGGCCTGCGCGATCAGCGGGTGGACCTGGCAGGGCGAGTGGAACTTGACCATCGCGACGGGTCCGACGATCCGGGGCGCGGCCTGTCTCGCCGCGTCCAGCTCGGCCTTGACCTCCGCCCGTGCGGCGAGGAGAAGCGCCGTCTCCGGATGCGCGCCGGACAGGACCGCCTTCGGCCCATCCGCCTTTGCGAGAAGGGCAAAGGCCGGCGATGCGTCTGCGCTCGACGAGCGTCTCGGCGCGTTGACGAGCGAGGCGGCCTTGCGGAGCGCCGTGATGCCGGAGCCGGCCCGCGCCGCCGCCATCTCGGCGAAGCCCGCGTCCTCGGCCATGTCGCCGATGATGCCGATCGCGGCGAGCCACAGAAGATCCCCGGCCGGGCCGCAGGCGGCGGCGGCGCGATGGGCGAGAAGGCTGGAGGTCGGAATGGGCACGTCGTCGATCCCGGTGATCACGGTCGCGTCCTGCGGGATGCCGGTCGGGACGTGATGGTCGACGAGAATCGTCGGCAGTCCCGGCATCGGCAGATCCGAGGAGACGCCGAGATCGGTGATGAGGAGGCCGGTGATCCCTTCGACCGCCACGCGGTGCCGGACCTCGGCTGAGAAATCACGGGAATAGGCGTTCTCACCCTTGCCGACGATGCGCAAGATCGGCTCGACGCTTCGACGCTGCAGGGTCTTCAGAAGGATGACCCCGGCGGACAGACCGTCCGCGTCGTTGTGGCAGACGAGCAGCGGGCGAGGACCGAGGATCCGGACCGCTTCGGGAAAGATCGCCGGGGATTGTCGTCCATTCATTGCGCCAAGCCTCCTCAGACGTCTCGACCGAACGCGTCAAGGCGGCTTCCGATCCCCGTTAGCCGGCTAAGGCATCGCGGCTGGTCGCAGCGCGGCGCGTCCTTGGTGCCTTCGGGTCAGCACGGGAGCCGCCGGACGCCCTGGCGGACCTGCCCTGCCGAGGCGATGACGCGCGGAGGATGCGATCGGCCGAATGCGCGCCGCTTGACAGGCCCGTCGAATTTCCGCAACCGGAACCCTGCCTGTCGCGACGGCCGGTCCACGATCCGGTCGCAGAGACGCGAGCGCCCGGAGGACGTCTGCCATGAGCCTGATCTTCGTTCTCAACGGTCCGAACCTCAACCGGCTCGGCAAGCGGCAGCCCGAGATCTACGGAAGCACGACGCTCGCCGACATCAAGGTGGATTGCCATTCGACCGCCATCGAACTCGGCCATGAGATCCGCTTCCACCAGAGCAATCGCGAATACGAGATCATCGACTGGGTGCACGAGGCCTGCGAGATCGGCGCGGGCATCGTGATCAATCCCGCGGCCTTCACCCACACGTCCGTCGCCATCCTCGACGCGCTGAACGCCTTCGACGGTCCGGTAATCGAGGTTCACATCTCCAACGTGCACAAGCGCGAGAGCTTCCGCCACCACTCCTACGTATCGCTGCGCGCCGACGGCGTGATCGCCGGGCTCGGGACGCAAGGCTACGGTCTGGCGCTGCGCCGGATCGCGTCCATGATCGCGGAGAAAAGCTGATCGCGCCGCGCGGCCGGGTCTGGCTCCGTCAGACCGCGCCGAACAGCGGCATCAGCCGGGAGCGGATGCGCTCCAGAACGCTCGCCCCGGCCAGATCCGGCGCGAAGGTCTGCCCGGTGATCGTCTCGAAGGCCTCGACGTAGACGAGCGCCGTTTCGAAGACGAGGTCGGCCGGAATCGGCGGGATCTCGTCTCGATAGGGATCGCAGCGCTCGGCGACCCAGCTGCGCACGACGTCCTTGTCGAAGCTTTCCGGTCGCTCGCCGGAAGCAAAGCGCGCCTCGTAGGTGCCGGCCTTCCAGTAGCGCGAGGAATCCGGCGTGTGGATCTCGTCGGCAAGGACGATGCGTCCGTCGGGATCGGTGCCGAATTCGTATTTCGTGTCCGCGAGGATGAGGCCGCGCTCGGCGGCGATCGCCTGACCGCGTGCGAAGAGCGCCAGCGCATGGGCGCTGACCTCCTCCCACTGCGCCGGCGTCAGAAGGCCGCGATCGAGGATCTCGTCCGGCGTCAGCGGCTCGTCATGGCCGCCGTCGAAAGCCTTCGAGGTCGGCGTGATGATCGGTGCGGCGAGGCGCTCGTTGGGCCGCAGGCCGTCCGGCAGCCGGGTGCCGTACATTGCGCGCGCGCCGCCCTTGTAGAGCGTCAGGATGGAGGTGCTGGTGGTTCCCGCGAGATAGCCGCGCACCACGATCTCGACCGGCAGGATGTCGAGCCTTTGGCCGATGACGACGTTCGGATCGGGATTGTCGAGGACGTGGTTGCGGCAGATGTCGGCGGTTTCGCCGAACCAGAAGCGCGCGGTCTGCGTCAGGACCTGCCCCTTGAAGGGCACGGCGCAGAGAATGCGGTCGAAGGCGCTCAGCCGATCGGTCGCGATGATGACACGACGTCCGTCCGGCAGATCGTAGTTCTCCCGGACCTTGCCGCTGTAGGCGTTCGGAAGCTCCGGGATGGCCGCCGCGGGAAGAACGCGACCGGCGTGATCGCGCAGAAGGGAGAGATCCATGGCATGGCTCGGTTCGACGAGGAAAGGTCGGGCCACGTCTTACAGCATCGGCTGGAAAACCGGATCCGATTTTCGAAACGTGAGACGTTCGAATCCGGAGCGTGGGAGGCCGGGCATCAGCAGGCGCGGGACAGGCGTGCCCGCAGGTCGTGCACCGGGGAGGCGTTCCCGGCCGGCGACGGGCGCTCCTCGTCGATCTTGAACTGGCCGAGCCGCCGGTTCAGCGCATGGACCTCCCGCGAGAGCTCGTTGCAGGCCGCCGTGGACTCCTCGACCATGGCGGCGTTCTGCTGCGTGCCGCTGTCGAGGGTCGTGACGGCGGCATTGATCTCGCCGAGCCCTCTGGCCTGCCTGCGGGACGATTCGACGATGGCGGCGACATGCGCATCGATTTCGCCGACCTTCTCCACGATGGCCTTCAGCGACTCGCCCGCCCGCCCGACGAGATCGACCCCCACCTCCACCTGATGGCGCGAGGTCGAGATCAGGCCCTTGATCGCCTTGGCGGCCTCGGCCGAGCGTTGGGCGAGACCGCGAACCTCCTGGGCGACGACGGCAAAGCCCCGGCCCGCCTCGCCGGCCCGGGCGGCCTCCACGCCGGCATTCAGCGCGAGAAGGTTCGTCTGGAAGGCGATCTCGTCGATCACGCCGATGATGGTGCCGATCTCGTTCGACGATGTCTCGATCTCACCCATGGCGTCGACGGCCCGGGTGACGATCAGGCCGGACTGCTCGGCCTGCGTCCTCGTCCGGGAGACGAGGTCGCCCGCCTCGTCGGCGCGTCGGCTGGACTGCCGAAGGGTCGACGTCATTTCGGCCAGGGCCGCGGAGGTCTCCTCCAGGGCCGCGGCCTGCTGCTCGGTTCGCCGGGCGAGATCGTCGGCCGCCATGCGGATCTGATCCGTGTCGGACTGGATGCCCTCTCCGTTCAGGCGGATGGCCTTCATCGCGCCCTTGAGGGTCGAGACGGAGGCATTGAAGCTCTGCCGAATGGGATCGAGATCCCGCGTGAAGGTCTCGACGATCGTCTCGTCGAGATCGCCGTTCGCCAGCCCCCCCAGCGCCGAGCCGAGCCTCGTGACCGCCTTCACGCGGGGCGTCACGTCGGTCGCGAACTTCACCACCTTCACGACGCGGCCGCGCGAGTCGAAGAGCGGATTGTAGGACGCCTGGATGAAGATCTCGCGTCCTCCCTTGGCGATCCGCCGGAACTCGTCGGCGACGAAGTGACCGTCCCGCAGCTTCGTCCAGAAGTCGCGATACGCCTGCGATGCGGCGTCTTCGGGATCGACGAACATGGCGTGGTGGCGACCGAGGATCTCCTCCCTTTCATAGCCGATCGCGGCCAGGAAGTTCGCATTGGCCCCGAGGATGGTTCCGTCCAGGGTGAACTCGATCGACGCCTGCGCGCGGTCGACGGCATCGTTCCGGGCGGCGGCTTCCATCTGGATCAGCCTCGCGGCCGTGACGTCGCTGGCGAACTTCACGATCCTCACGATCCGGCCCGCGCCGTCCGCGACCGGATTGTAGTTGCCGCGGATGAAGACGTCGCGGCCATCCTTGGCGATGCGGCGAAAATCATCGGATTGGAAGTCGCCGCCGCGCAGGCGAGCCCAGAAGCCTTCGTAGTCCGACGAGGCTGCCTCCGTGGGATCGACGAAGATGCGATGATGCCGGCCGGCAATCTCGGCCGGCTCGTAACCCATGAGATCGCAGAAATTGCCGTTCGCGCGCAGGATCCGTCCGGACGGATCGAACTCGATGATGGCCATCGAGCGGTCGAGCGCCGACAGAACCCGACGGGAATGCGATGCGAAAAGGTTCAGCACGTCGATCATGGCTCCTGCCGGACGGGTCTTCGAGGTCTCGGCTAAGTATTTCCTCTTGGTACCTATGAGGGGGCAGTCCTTAACTCATTGATAAATAGCGAGTGAATTTTTAGCGCCGGCCAAGGGAGTCGTCGCATGAGCGGCCGGCGCCACGCCGGCCGGCGTCGGCCGGCAGCGTTCCCGCGGTTCGAGGCGGGCATCCCGCCGCCGCACGGCTCGTCGGACGTCAGGAGCGGGGGGCGCGGGGCACCCGCTTCAGGCGCCGGACGTCGCCGGTCTGCCCCTGCGGCTGCGCAGGGTGGCGAGGCTGAGAAGGACGGCGCCGAGGGCGCAGATCGCGATGACGGCGACCATCGGCAGGGGCGTTCCATCGGAGACGAGGCTGACGAGACCGACCACCACGCCGCCGGTCAGCATCTGCAGCGTTCCGCCGAGCGCCGAGGCGAGGCCTGCGATCGGCCCATGCGCCTCCAAGGCGAGGACCATCGAGGCGGGAACGACGAGCCCCAGGAAGGCGAAGGTCAGGAACAGCATCGGGATCATCACGCGCAGGCTGTCCGCCCCCATCGCCGTCATGCCGAGATGGAGGGCGGCGAAGGCGGCATAGGCCAAGACCGCGCCGAGGACGACGCGGCTCATGCCGAAGCGCTCGCCGAGATGGGCCGCGAACTGGGAGGCGCCGATGAAGCCGATCGCGTTGAAGGCGAAGGCGAAGCTGTACTGCATCGGCGTCGCGCCGAAATGGTCGATATAGATGAAGGACGAGCCGGCCAGAAAGGCGAAGAAGCTCGCCATGCCGAGCCCGCCGATGAAGCTGAGGCCGAGAAAGCGCCGGTCGCCGAGAAGGGTCGCGAAGCCCTGGAGGAGATCGGAAAGGCTCGCGCGGCTTCTGGCGGCCGGCGGCCGGGTTTCGGGCAGAAGGGTCGCGAGAAGCGCCAGGGCGACGAGCGAGGCGAGGCTGACGGCCACGAAGACGGCCTGCCAGCCGAAGGGCGCGATGACGGCGCTGCCCGCGAGCGGCGCGAGGATCGGCGAGACGCTGAAGACGAGCATGACGAGCGACATCAGCCGGGTCGCCTCGACGCCCGTGTGGAGATCGCGGATGATCGCCCGGGGGATCACCATCCCGGCCGAAGCGCCGATGCCCTGCAAGGCGCGGAACAGGATCAGCTGATCGATGGTCGTCGACAGCGCGCAGCCGATCGATGCGGCGAGGAAGACAGCGATGCCGAAGAACAGCGGCGGCTTGCGTCCGACCACGTCGGACAGGGGCCCATAGACGAGCTGGCAGAGGCCGAAGGTCAGGAAGAACACGGTCAGCGTCATCTGCGCCGAAGCGGTGGATGTGTCGAGATCGGCCGCGATCCTCGGCAATGCCGGCAGATACATGTCGATGGCGAAGGGGCCGACGGCCGAGAGGAGCCCGAGGACCACGGCGTGGCGTCGATAGGTGCTGGCCATGGCGGCGGCGATCCAGAAAGGGAGGGTCCTTGCGTCCTATCAGGATCGGACGCGCCGGTCTGCCCACATAGCGGCGAGATCGCCGCCTGCGATCCCCAGATCAATTCATCAGGTAAGCATCCAATAGTTGACGTGTCGCCGCCGGGATGGCTGTGTGCCGACGGGAGCAGACGGCGAAGACCGTCGCAAAACTGAAATGGCGATCGATTAGGTGCAGGTCCTTTCAGGGGGACCGGCCCCCTCGATCCCACCGGGAGGTCCACCATGTCTCGACGCTCGATCCTTAGCGCCCTCGTCCTCGGCACCGCCTTTGCGGGTTCCGCCCATGCCGCGACCGAACTCCAGTGGTGGCATGCCATGAACGGCGCCAACAACGAGGTGGTCGAGGAACTCGCCAAGGAGTTCAACGCCAGCCAGGGCGACTACGTGATCAAGCCCGTCTTCAAGGGCACCTATCCCGAGACCCTCAACGCCGGCATCGCGGCCTTCCGGGCCAAGCAGACGCCGGCGATCATCCAGGTCTTCGACGTCGGAACCGGCGTGATGATGGGCGCCGAGGGCGCGATCAAGCCCGTCGCCGAGGTGCTGGAACAGGGCGGCTACACGTTCGACAAGTCCAAATACCTGCCCGGCATCGTCAACTACTATTCCAAGCCGGACGGCACGATGCTGTCCTTCCCCTACAATTCGTCCTCGCCGATCCTCTATTACAACAAGGACGCCTTCCAGAAGGCCGGCCTCGACGCGGCCAATCCGCCCAAGACCTGGGACGAGGTTTTCGCCGCCGCCCGCAAGATCAAGGACAGCGGAGCCGCGGCCTGCGGTTACACCTCGACCTGGCTGACCTGGATCCATCTCGAGAATTTCGCGGCCTGGAACAACGTCTCCTATGCCAGCGGCGAGAACGGCTTGGCCGGCGGCAAGGTGGAGCTCGCGATCGACCAGCCGATCTTCGTCGAGCACTTCCAGGCGATCGCCGATCTCGCCAAGGAGGGCGTGTTCCGCTACGGCGGGCGCACGGCGGAGGCCAAGCAGCTCTTCCTGTCCGGCGAATGCGCGATCCTGACCGAATCCTCCGGCGGGCTCGGCGACGTCGTCAAATCCGGCATGAACTACGGCATCGGCCAGCTTCCCTACGACACCAAGGGCAACGGAGCGCCGCAGAACACGATCCCGGGCGGCGCCAGCCTCTGGGTCTTCGGCGGCAAGTCGGACGCGGAGTACAAGGGCATCGCGCAGTTCTTCAACTTCCTGTCGCAGACGCAGATCCAGTCCCGCCTGCACCAGAAGTCCGGTTATCTCCCGGTGACGCTCGAGGCCTACGAAGCCACCAAGGCGAGCGGCTTCTACGAGGCCAATCCCGGCCGCGAGACGCCGATCACCCAGATGATGGGCAAGGCGCCGACCGAAAACTCCAAGGGCGTCCGGCTCGTGAACCTGCCGCAGGTGCGCGACATCGAGAACGAGGAGTTCGAGGCCATGCTGAACGGCAGCCAGGACGCCAAGACGGCGCTCGCCAAGGCCAAGGAGCGCTCCGACGCGGCCATCGCGGCGGCGACGCGCTAGGCCGCCGGACCGAAAGAGCCCGATGGCCTCTCCGCGCGTCGTCTTTCCGAACAAGGTCCTGCCGTATCTCCTGCTTTGCCCGCAGATCGCGGTGACGCTCGTCTTCTTCTATTGGCCGAGCGGCCAGGCCCTTTATCAGTCGGTGCTGCGCGAGGACGCCTTCGGGCTCGTCACAGAGTTCGTCGGCCTCGAAAACTTCCAGGCCGTCTTGGCCGACCCGAATTACCTGCACGCGCTGCGCGTGACGCTCGTCTTCAGCCTCGCGACCGCGGCGCTCGCCATGGGCCTGTCCCTGTTCCTGGCGACCGCGGCGGAAACCGTGGTCCGGGGCAAGGGCTTCTACCGGACGCTTCTGATCTGGCCCTATGCGGTGGCGCCGGCCGTGGCGGGCCTGCTCTGGCTCTTCATGTTCTCGCCGACCATGGGCACCTTCGCCTACATGCTGCGCGCGACGGGCTACAACTGGGACCCGCTTCTCAACGGCGACCAGGCGATGGTGCTCGTCGTCGTCGCGGCGGCCTGGAAGCAGATCAGCTACAATTTCCTGTTCTTCGTGGCCGCCCTCCAATCGGTGCCGCGCTCCCTGATCGAGGCGGCCGCGATCGACGGCGCGCGGGGACCGAAGCGCTTCTGGACGATCGTCTTTCCGCTGATCGCGCCGACGAGCTTCTTCCTCCTCGTCGTCAACTGCGTCTACGCCTTCTTCGACACGTTCGGCATCATCCACGCCGTCACCGGCGGCGGGCCGGCCAAGGCGACGGAAACGCTGGTCTACAAGGTCTTCAACGACGGCTTCGTCAATCTCGACCTCGGCTCGTCCGCCGCGCAGTCGGTGATCCTGATGGCCATCGTGATCTGCCTCACCGCCATCCAGTTCCGCTTCGTCGAGCGCAAGGTTCACTACAGCTGATGGTCGAACACCGCCCCCTCGCCCGAGCGATCGCGCATGGCGTGCTCCTCCTCGGCATCCTGATCGTCGCCTTTCCGATCTACTACACGTTCGTCGCCTCGACGCAGACGATCCAGACCATCCTCTCGCCGCCGCTGCCGTTGACGCCGGGAGCCGAGTTCGCAACGAACTATGGCACGGCGCTGTTTTCGGGCGTCGGGCAGATCGGCGGGGTCTCCATCGCGCGGCTTCTCTGGAACACGGCGATCGTCGCGACCGCCATCGCGGTCGGCAAGATCGTGATCTCGATCCTGTCGGCCTTCGCCATCGTCTACTTCCGCTTCCCCGGCCGGATGGTCGCCTTCTGGCTGATCTTCCTGACGCTGATGCTGCCCGTCGAGGTGCGCATACTGCCGACCTACAAGGTGATGGTCGATCTCGGCCTCATCGACACCTATACCGGCCTGACCCTGCCCCTGATGGCCTCTGCCACGGCGACCTTCCTGTTCCGCCAGTTCTTCATGACGATCCCGGCCGAACTCGTGGAGGCCGCGCGCATCGATGCGGCGGGACCCCTGCGCTTCCTGCGCGACATCCTGATCCCGCTGTCGAAGACCAACATCGCGGCGCTCTTCGTGATCCTCTTCATCTACGGCTGGACGCAGTATCTCTGGCCGCTCCTCATCACGAACGACAATTCCATGAACACGATCATCATCGCGCTGCGAAAGATGGTCTCCTTCGCCGATGCCGAGACGCCGTGGAACCTCGTCATGGTGACGGCGATCTTCGCGATCCTGCCGCCGGTGCTCGTCGTGGTCCTGATGCAGCGATGGTTCGTGAAGGGCCTCGTCGAGTCCGAGAAGTAAGGGTTCGTCTGGGAATTCGGTGGCTGAGGGCCATCGAAAGATTTTTTGGTGCCGCAAGGCGCCAAACGCAGTCGATGCCGGCGGCATCGGCGAGGATTGGCAACGATGCGGCACCGGAAAAGCTCCGATGGACCGACCCACCCGAATTTCCAGACGGACCCTAAACCATGGCCCCCATCAGTCTGAAAGACGTGCGCAAACGCTACGGCGAGACCGAGGCCGTGCGCGGCATCTCGCTTGAGATCGCCGACGGAGAGCTTCTCGTGCTGGTCGGCCCGTCCGGCTGCGGGAAGTCGACGCTCCTGCGCATGATCGCGGGACTCGAGACGATCACCTCCGGCACGGTCGAGATCGGCGGGCGCGTCGTCAACGACGTCGAACCGGCCGACCGGGACATCGCGATGGTGTTCCAGAACTACGCGCTCTACCCGCACATGACGGTTCGGCAGAACCTGTCCTACGGCCTCAGGAACCGGGGCATGAAGGGCGAGGAGATCGAGCGGCGCGTGGCGGCGGCGGCGGCATCGCTGGAGATCGGCGCCTTCCTCGATCGCAAGCCCGGCCAGCTCTCCGGCGGCCAGCGCCAGCGCGTCGCCATGGGCCGCGCGATCGTGCGCGAGCCCGCCGCCTTCCTGTTCGACGAGCCGCTTTCCAATCTCGACGCCAAGCTGCGCGTCCAGATGCGGATCGAGATCCGGCGGCTTCAACGTGCCTTGGCCACGACCAGCGTCTATGTCACCCATGACCAGATGGAGGCGATGACGCTCGCCGACCGGTTGGTCGTCCTCAATGCCGGTCTGGTGGAACAGGTCGGCCGGCCGATCGATCTCTACGAGAAGCCCGCCAGCCTCTTCGTCGCCGGTTTCATCGGCTCGCCCGGCATGAACCTCCTGCCCGCCGAGCGGCGCGGCGGCGGCGTCCTCGTCGACGGCGGCGGCCGGCTGACTGGCCGGGTACCCGCCGGCGACGGCGCCTTCACGCTCGGCGTGCGTCCCGAAGCCTTCGCGATCGGCGATGGCATCGAGGGCTTCTCCGCCGAGGTTCTCGTCACCGCGATCGAACTCGTCGGCGCGGAAAGCTACGTCTACGGCACGATCGAGGGCGGCACGTCGCCGGTGATCTTCCGCGTCGCGGGCCGAACGGGCCTCGACATCGGCCAGCGGATGCCGATCTTCGCGCCGAGCTCGGCGCTTCATGCCTTCGGACCCAACGGCCGGCGCCTCGCCGACTGAGACGCGCCCTCGCCTCCCCGGTCCATCGACCGGGCGGCGCCGGCACTGTATCTGTGGGAGATTCCCGCGATCGGGCGGGACCGGTCGCCGGGAGAGACGGCAATGAGCGACGAAACGGCATCCGGGGCAGGCGGTCACGGCCATCGGCACGGGCACGGACCATCGAGCGTTGACGCGTCCGGCGAAGAGCCCCGCTGGAAGCACGACGGCATCCGCGTGATCAAAGGCGACACGCTGGATCCCAACACGGCGCAGACGCCCGGCATGTTCCGGCAGGCCGCGATCAATCAGGCGCGGGTCGGCGCCCAGAAGATCTGGGCCGGAACGGTGCGCATCGAGCCCGATGCCAAGACGGGCGTCCACCATCACGGCGCGCTGGAAAGCGTGATCTACGTCGTCAGCGGCCGGGCGCGCATGCGCTGGGGCGAGCGGCTGGAATTCGTCGCCGAAGCCGGTCCGGGCGACTTCATCTTCGTGCCGCCCTACGTGCCGCACCAGGAGATCAACGCCGATCCCGGCGAGCCGCTGCACTGCGTGCTGGTGCGGTCCGACAACGAGGCGGTGGTGGTGAACATCGGGGATGTAGACCCCGTCGAGGCGCCGGAGACGGTCTACTGGGTCGATCCGATCCACCGGCATCCCTGACGAACCGCCGTCATGCCGGACGGCCGGGGCAGGACCCCGGCTGGCTTTCGGCCTTTAGCTGCCTATGTACAGAGGATCGCATCACAGTCTCGAACGGGTCGGTGCGACTGAGAGACCGCTTGTGCTCTTGCCCTCATCGAAGGGACCGAGACCATGCCGCGTCTTCAGCAGAACGGGCTCCGGAACCGGCTTCTTCGCGCCTTGGATCCCGCGGATTTCGAGCGACTGGCAGCCCATCTGGAGCCGGTCGACCTCGTTCTCCGCGAGGTCCTGATCGAGCCGGACACGCCGATCGCCCATCTCCACTTCGTCGAGGAGGGCATCGTTTCCATCATCGCGCAGACAATCGACGAGCGGGTCGAGGTGGGCATGGTCGGGCCGGAAGGGCTCGGCGGCGTCTCGATCCTTCTCGGCACGGACCGGAGCCCGAACCTCCTGATCGTCCAGGCGACCGGCTCGACGCTCCGGGTGCCCGCCGCGATCGTCCGCGCGGCCTTCGACGAGAGCCGCGGCTTTCGCGACGTCCTCCTGCGCTACGTCCAGTGCCTAATGATCCAGATGAGCCGGACCACCTACGCGAATGCAAGGTTCGGCATCGAATCGCGGCTCGCGCGGTGGATCCTGATGACCCACGATCGGCTGGGCAGCGACGAACTTCCCCTCACCCACGAATTCCTGTCGATGATGCTCGGCACGCGGCGTTCCAGCATCACCACCGCCACGCATGTTTTGGAGGGAAACGGCCTGATCCGCGCCAAGCGCGCCAACATCGTCGTTCTCGACCGTGCCAAGCTGGAGGAACTCGCGGGCGATTCCTACGGTGCGGCGGAAGCAGAATACGAGCGCCTGTTCGGCTCGCCGGCTGCGGCCTGACACCTGCACGGCCTTTCCAGGGCCGGACGAGGGTCCGCCCCATCCACAACCGGGGAAGGCTACGGGATGACGGCTCTCGATGCGGCGGGCAGATCGGTGCCCCAGGCTGCCGCATGAAAGGTCCGGGCGAAGGGCGTGCCGTCCTATCCCCTTGATTCGGCGCGGGTGACCGGTCGAAAGGCGATTCCCGTCGCCGGTCCGATGCTGTAGGAACCCTCCCGCCGAACGATCCATCCCCCGGAGAAACCGAGCATGAGCGCTCCGTCCTATTTCTCGAAGCTCGGCGGTCTCGCCGCACAGACGGAACTCCTGTCCAGCAAGGCCGTGTTCACGACCGCCTATGCGGTGATCCCCCGCGGCGTGATGAGCGACATCGTCACGAGCTTCCTGCCGCATTGGGAGGGCACGCGCGCCTGGATCCTGTCGCGCCCGCTGACGGGCTTCTCCGAGACCTTCTCGCAATATGTGATGGAGGTGCAGCCGGGCGGCGGCAGCGATCGGCCGGAACCGGACGCGCGGGCGCAAGCGGCGATCTTCGTCGTCGAGGGCGCGATCACGATCACGCTCGACGGAGCGTCCCACTCCCTGGCGCCGGGGGGCTTCGCCTACCTGCCGTCCGGCCGCGCCTGGACGCTGCGCAACGACGGCGCCGCGCCTGCGAAGTTCCATTGGATCCGCAAGGCCTTCCAGCCGGTCGAGGGTCTCGCCATGCCCGATGCGATCTTCGCCGACGAAAGCTCGATCGCGCCGACGGCGATGCCCGATACCAACGGCACCTGGGCCACGACGCGCTTCATCGACCCGAGCGATCTGCGCTACGACATGCATGTGACGATCGTGACCTTCGAGCCCGGCGGCACGATCCCGTTCATGGAAACGCATGTCATGGAGCACGGGCTCTACGTGCTCGAAGGCAAAGCCGTCTACCGTCTCAACGCGGACTGGGTGGAGGTGGAGGCCGGCGACTTCATGTGGCTGCGCGCCTTCTGTCCGCAGGCCTGCTATGCCGGAGGCCCCGGCCGCTTCCGCTACCTCCTCTACAAGGACGTCAACCGCCACGCGCCTCTCTGGTGAGACGGAACGGCAGAAGCCGCGCCGTTCCCCGCAGGGCCAAAGGGCCGGCCGGACTCCTCCGCGAGGCGATAATCTCCCGCCGCGCTGCAACCTTCCTCGCGGGAAAGCCTTAGACCCGGACGGCCGATCGTTGGCCGGGCAACGGGTGCATGACAATGAGCAGTTCCGTTCGAAAGGTCATTCTGGTCGTCGACGACGAGGCCCTGGTCCGCATGAACGCGGTCGACATGTTCGAGGACATGGGTTTCGAGGTGCTGGAGGCCGGCGACGGGGCGGAGGCGCTGGCGATGCTCGAAGCACGTTCGGATGTCAGCCTGCTCTTCAGCGACTGCCGAATGCCGATCATGACGGGACCGGAGCTCGCCGCCATCGCCTCGCAGCGCTGGCCCGACCTTCGCATCGTCCTCGTCTCGGGCTACGTCAACGTCCGACCGACCGAGTGGCCCCTCATTCCCAAGCCCTACGATACGAAGGCGCTGGAAACGGTGGCCGCGCAGGCGAACGCCACGGCCTGACAACTGCGCCGGGGCTTTTGGCCCATGGCGCGGTCGGCGCGGCCCGGCGGTGCGAAGACGCGGTTGTCCCCGTCCGCGCCCGACCGTCCCCGTCTTCTGCGGACGGTGCTTTCCCTCAGATGCCGGTAAAGAGCCAGGCGTGCTCTTCGGCATTGTGAAACTTCCAGGCCCGCGTCGGACCGGCCATGACGTTCAAGTAATAGCCGTCGTAGCCGTGGATCGCCGCCACGGGATGGTAGCCCTTCGGCACCAGTACCACGTCCCCGTTCTCCACCGCCATCGCCTCGTCCAGCGAACGATCGTCGGTGTAGACGCGTTGGAAGCCGAAGCCCTGGGGCGGGTTGAATCGGTGGTAATAGGTCTCTTCCAGGTAGCTTTCCGCCGGCAGATCGTCCCGGTCGTGCTTGTGGGGAGGATAGGACGAGGTGTGGCCGCCCGGGGTGATGACCTCGACGACGAGCAGAGAATGCGCCGCGCCATCGTCTTCCGGCATGATGTTGGTGACGTGGCGCGTGTTCGTCGCCTTGCCGCGGACCATCTGCCGGTGCGTTCCGGCGGGGATCGCACGGGTCTGGAAGCCGGGGGCACCCGGTGCCGAGCAGACGGCGAGTTCCACCGCCGTCGTCGCCTCCGCGCTCCAGGATGCACCCATGGGCACGTAGAGCGCATCCGGCGCACCCTCGAAGGGGCTCATGCGTCCGCCCATCTCGCCGAGGTCGCGCCCATCGACGACGAAGCGCGCCTTTCCAGACACGAGCACGAGGCAGATCTCGCGGTCTCCGGTCTCGCCGGACACGGCGGCACCCGCCGCCAAGGCATGCAGGGCGAAACCGACATAGATCCAGCCGGCGCTTTCGGGCGTCACGTCGTGGACGAGCCCGTCACGACCCAGTGGGCGACGCTTCAGTTCCGACATGGTGCGGTCCTCCCCGGGACCATCCGCGTCCCGCTGCCTGTGCAACCGATTCCCTTCTAGCGCAGCCGCCCCTTCCTGGCCAACCGGTTTTGGAATGCCGGCACCATTCGGCAACCATTCGGACCAGATGTTTCGATGATGGCGGGCGCTCCGTCGGATCCGCTGTCGGGGGTTCCGTCCGCCCCCTTTTTGCGCAGGCCTCGGTCGAGACGATGGCGCGGGGTGCAAGAAACGAATATTCCATGGGGCTAGGCCCGTTCCAGAACGCGAGCAGGGGGGATCGCATCCGCCTTGCCGGTTGCTCCCGAAACGGACCGCTTCCCGGCAGCGAACCGGGCTCGATCGCTTTCCGGTGCTGAGCCGGTCATACCCGCCGGCGCCGAGCCGGCCATGCCCTCGCCGGCGCTGAGCCGGCCATGCCCCTGCCGGCGTTGAGCCGGCCATGCCCCTGCCGGCGTTGAGCCGGCCATGACCAAACGGAGTTTTCCGGCCGATGACCGACGCCGCGCAACCGCTTCCCGCCACGTTCGACGGCCTGAAGAGCCTCATCATCGATCGTAAGGCAAGCTTTCCGAAGCGGTTGCGTCAGGTCGCCATGTTCGCGCTCGACCATCCGGACGACATCGCCTTCGGCACGGTCGCCACCATTTCCGTCGCCGCCGAGGTTCAGCCGTCCACGCTCGTGCGCTTCGCGCAGCATCTCGGTTTCGAAGGCTTTTCCAGCCTTCAGGCGCTGTTCCGCGAGCGGCTGCGCGAGCGCAAGCCCGATTACGACGAGCGCCTCACCGCTTTGCGCACGAAGGACGAGCACGGCTCGCAGGCGATCCTGCACGGGTTCCTGTCGGCGGCCCAGCGCTCGCTCGACAAGCTCGCCGAGGCCGTCGATCCCGCCGCCTTCGAACGCTCGGTGAAGCTTCTCGCCGGCGCCGACACGATCTATCTCATCGCCAAGCGCCGCTCCTACCCGATCGGCAGCTACATGGCCTACGCCTTCGGAAAGCTCGGGATCCGCTGCCAGCTCGCGGGGACGGCATCGGGCATCGACGACGACATCCTGCGCCTCGCCACCCCGAAGGATGCCGCCTTCGCCGCGAGCTTCTCGCCCTATGCCTCGGAGTCCGTCGCGCAGGCGCGAAGCCTCGCCGCCCAACGCGTTCCCGTCGTCTCGCTGACCGACTCGGCCTTCTCCCCCCTCGTGGAATCCTCGCGCGAATGGTTCGAGCTTGCGGAGGCCGACCATGCCGGCTTTCGCCTCCTGTCGGCCTCGATGGCCTTCGCCATGGCGCTGACGGTCGCGGTCGCCGAGGAGCGA
Source organism: Aureimonas sp. Leaf454 (assembly GCF_001424685.1). Classification (GTDB taxonomy): domain Bacteria; phylum Pseudomonadota; class Alphaproteobacteria; order Rhizobiales; family Rhizobiaceae; genus Plantimonas. Next base: position 116,698 of record NZ_LMQT01000021.1, on the reverse strand, counting down.
CGCACGATGGAGGAAGCAAGCCGAGGCGCCGCCGCCGGAACCTGACGGCGTTCGAGCCCGGCGGAACGGGCCTGCGCCGTCCACGCCGCCGATCGCCAGCCGCCGAGCCGGCTCCTTCGGCCGGCGCGGTTCGGTCAGGACGAGGCCCGCTGGATCAGAACTCTTCCCACTCGTCGGCGATGGGCCGCGGAGCCGCGCCGCCTCGTCCGGTCGAGCGCAGTTGCACCGCCGCGTGCGGCGCGTGCGCCGGGGCGCGCGCCGGCGAGCGGGAGGCCTGGGGCGACGCGCGCCCCTTCGAAGAAGGCGCCGACGATCCCGCGGCGGTCCGGAAGCGGGCGACCATGCCGGCGAGGCCGTCGGTCTCGTCCGTCAGTGTCCGCGCGGCGGCGGTCGTTTCCTCCACCATCGCGGCGTTCTGCTGCGTGACCTTGTCCATGTGATCGGCCGCGGTCGAGACCTCCTTGAGGCTCAGCGACTGCTCGCCGGCCGCCCGTGCGATCTCCGACACCACGTCGCTCATGGCGGCGACCTGCGCGACGATGTCCTCGAGCGCCTTGCCGGAGGCGGTGACGAGTTGAACCCCGGTCTGGACCTGGCCGGAGGAGGTCGAGATCAGGCCCTTGATCTCCTTGGCGGCTTCGGCCGAGCGTTGAGCGAGTCCACGCACCTCCTGGGCGACGACGGCAAAGCCTCGGCCCGCCTCTCCGGCCCGCGCCGCCTCGACGCCGGCGTTCAGCGCGAGGAGGTTCGTCTGGAACGCGATCTCGTCGATCACGCCGATGATCCGCCCGATCTTGTCGGAGGATTCCTCGATCTCGGCCATGGCGGACACGGCGCGTGCCACGATCTCGCCGCCGCGTTCGGCGTTCTGGCGCGCCGCTTCGGCCGAGGCGCGCGCCTGGCCTGCGCCCTCCGCCGTGTGGTTGACGCCGCGCGTGACGTCGGACAGGGCCGCCACCGTCTCCTCCAGGGAGGCGGCCTGCTGCTCGGTGCGCTGGGACAGGTCCGCGGAGGCGATGGAGATTTCCGACAAGCCGGTGCGCAGCGCGCCGACGCCCGTGACCACCGATCCGATCGCCTTCTCGAGCTGGGCGAGACTGTCGTTGAACTTGGCGCGGATCGGCTCGAACTCCGGCGACACGGCATCCCCCATGCGCGTCGTCAGATCGCCGGCCGCGAGGCCCTCGAACCCGGCCTCCACGGCATGGACGAAGGTCTTCAGATCCTCGGCCTTCGCCGAATCGACCGCCGACTGCCGGTCCCGCTGCGCTTCTTGCACCCGGCGACTCGCGGCGGTCTCCTCCTCGAGGCGGGCCTGCTCGACGGCGGCCTGCTTGAACCGCTCGACGCTCGCGGCCATTTCGCCGATCTCGTCGCGGCGGCCGAGGAACGGCGTCTCGGCGCTGCGCTCGCCGGCGGCCAGACCCACCATCCGGTCACGCAGGCGGCTCACGGGATGGGCGATGCCGCGTGTCAGGAGCCAGCCGAGCGCGCTGGCCGACAGGATGAGAAATCCCATGCCGGCAACGATCGTCATCTGCGTGGCGACATTGGCCGCCGCAACCTCGCCGGTGTCCACCGCGACACGGGCGGCCTCCGTCTCACGGATCTTGTCGACGATGTCCTCGGCCGGCTCGAGATGCCGGGCCGCTTCCTCGGACACGATGAGCTTGGCTGCGATGGGAAGCGTGGCCTCGTCGACCGCTTCCGCCAGAGCCGGCTCGACGATCACGCGATGCCAGTCCGCCATGTGACCGACCAGAGCATCGATGCTCGGGGCGAGCGCAAAGCCCGCGGGCTCGGAGGCCCGGAGTTCGGCGACGAGCTTGCCGAAGGTCGCGTAATGTTCGCGGACGCGCTTGGAATAATAAGGGTCGCGGGAGACGAGGAAGCCGCGCAGCGAGTTTTCCTGTCGCGCCATCGACAGGCGAATGCCGGTCGCCGTCGCCACCATCCGCGAGGAGCGCTCGCTGGACAGACCGGCGCGCTGGACGTCGAGGACGTTGCGATACACCATCGCGCCCATGACTCCCGCCGTGACGATCAAGAGGAGGAAAGCCAGCCCGATCTTTCGGGAGATGCGCAAACTCGATAACATCAGAGATCCTCGGCAAGCTGGGAAAGCCCCAGTCCGCGTCGATTTAGATCTCGGTTTGTTAAATCTGACTTAGCAAAAGATCAGTACTTATACCTAGAGACATCGACCCGTAGCCACGCGCGCAAATCCTTTCGAAACCGCCGCAGGTCTCATCCGCCGCCGATCCCCTCCTGCACGATGCCCGTTCCGATACATTGGGGGCATTCCTCCCCGTCGACCCGGCCGTGCCCGGCACAGGCCGGGCATACATTCTCGCCGCTTCCCGGCACGCCGGGGGCCGCCTCGTCGCCGGGCTTCATTTCGTCGCGTGGATCGTCGAACGTCATGGCGCTTCTCCCGCATGTCCTTTCGGAACGCGGAAGGCGCAGCGGGGTTCGAGACTGCTGGCGGCAAGCTGATTTGCCGGCTGCGCATCTTCGTCCCGAAGCCGTCCGACCCTCATCCTCTCCAACGCGATGCGATCTTGCCGTCGACGCGCCTTCCGCCGTGTGCGACGTCATCGCTCGTTGATTCGAGAAGGACAGGACATGCGTCGCTGGATCGTGGGCATCGGCATCGGGACTCTCGTCGCCGTTCTCTACCTCGCCTCGCCGTTCGTCGGGCTCTACCGGCTCGGCTCCGCCCTTCGCTCCGCCGATGCCGAGGTGCTTCTGGAGCGGATCGACATCGCCGGCGTCCGTCGCTCGATCGTTTCGCAGATCGTCGCCGAGATCGGCCGGGACGAAGAGGTTCAACGACACCTGGACAAGCTCGGCGGGATCGGCCGCGACATGGCGCTGCGCGCGGCGGCCGGCGAGTTCGACCGCCATCTCGCGGCGACCGTGACGCCCGAGATCTTGCGGCTTCTCCTCAGCGAGGGGCGTCTGCCGCCGGCCTTGTCCCTAGGAGCCGCGGAGGCCTCGAGCCCGGCGCCCGCGATCGGTCTGCCGGACAATCCGCTCCGGTTCCTGCGCAGCTGGGACTACGTCTCGCCGCGCAAGGTGCGTGCGGTGATCGGCGAGGCGGGCGAGCCCGAAGACTGGACGGAGGTGGTGCTCTTCCTGAAGGGCGCGACCTGGCGGCTGACCGAGGTGCAGCTGCCGCCGTCCGTCATGGCGCGCGTGCGTCCGGTGCTCAAGGCGAAGATCCAGGATCTCCGCTCCTGAGGGCGGACGCGACGCCCCGTCAGGCCAGCATGTCGCGCACCATCGGAACGACGCGGCGTCCATAGAGGTCGATCGAATCCATCATCACCGCGTGGGTCAACGGTCCGGCGCTGTACTTCAATTCGAACCTTTGAAGGCCCAGCCCCCGGATCGTCGCGGCGATGCGTCGAGCGACCGTTTCGGGCGAGCCGATGTAGAGAGAACCGTGCGTCGCTTCCCGGTCGAAGGCGGCGCGCTCCAGCGGCGGCCAGCCGCGCTCGGCCCCGATGCGCGCGTGCATCGTGCGATAGGCGGGGAAGAAGCGCTCGCGCGCCTCCTCGTCGCTCGCCGCGACATGGCCCGGCGAATGGACGCCGACCGGTTGTCGCGGCGTGCCGAACTCGGCGTAGGCGCGGGCCTGGAGATCGACATAGGGCCGAAACCGCATCGGATCGCCGCCGATGATCGCGAGCATCATGGGCAGATTGTAACGCGCCGCGCGCACCACCGATTCCGGGCTGCCGCCGACGCCGATCCAGGTCCGCAGCCGGCCGGTCTCGATCGGCGGAAAGATCTGCTGTGCGACGAGCGGCGGCCGCACCGTGCCCTGCCAGTCGACCGGGCCGCCCTCCAGGAGGTGGGAGAAGAGATCGAGCTTCTCCTCGAAGAGCCGCTCGTAGTCGCCGAGTTCGAAGCCGAACAGGGGGAAGGATTCCGTGAAGGAGCCGCGCCCGAGGATCACCTCCGCCCGGCCGCCGGAAATCGCGTCGAGCGTGGCGAAGCGCTGGAAGACGCGGATCGGATCGTCGGAGGACAGGACCGTCACCGCCGAGCCCAGCCGGATGCGCGTCGTGCGCGCGCCGATCGCGGCCAGCACCACCTCGGGCGCGGAGACCGCGAAGTCCGACCGGTGATGCTCGCCGACGCCGAAGACGTCGATCCCGACCGCGTCGGCCAGCACCGCCTCCTCCACGAGATCGCGGATCACCCTTGCATGCGGCTGAAGCGCGCCCTCCGCGTCCGCGGTGACGTCGCCGAACGTTCCCAGTCCGAAATCGATGTGGTCGGCCATGCGAGGAGGTCCCTGGTGGCGGGTCTGGCGACGCGATCTGCGCCGCTCTCCGTTTCACCTATCCCCGGGACGCGGGGGAAGCCAGGGTGGCATGCGTTGACGAGGCGGCACCCCTCCGAGGGGGTGCCGGGCATTTGCGACCCGCCCGTGCGGGATGTTTACCCAGAAGCGACCAACCCGGATGGGGTCGCGCCGCCAGAAAACGCGTGCGACCGTTTCCTGCGCAAAGGACGCGAGGTGCGACGATCCCTTCGGGATCGCGTGGGGTCAAGCCGCCTTGGCGACGGGCTCGGGCTCTTCCATGGCGCGCATGTAGAGATCGAGCAGCGTCTCGTGCTCGTCGCGCTCGTCCTTGTCCTGCTTGCGCAGCTTGATGATCTCCTTGAGGATCTTGACGTCGAAGCCCTCGCCCTTGGCCTCGGCGAAGACCTCCTTCTTGCCCTCGGTGAGTTCGGCGATCTCCTGCTCGAGCTGCTCGACGCGCTCGATGAAGGACCGGACGCGGCTGCCCGCGATTCCCACGGTGTCGATATCGGACATGGCTTGCTCCTTGGCTTGAAGTGCCGGCCGATATGGAACGAGCTTGGTTAAGCAAAGCGTAACGCCGGCAAGCCCCGCGGATCGACGCGTATCGCCGGCACGGCGGTGGCGGCAGGACCTGTCCGGAGGCTCGCGACGGTCCTTGCGAGGAAAAAGCGTCGGTCCGATGGATCGATCGCGATCGTGGCGCATTGCCGTGCCTCAAGCTTTCGACGGCTGACGCAGCGTTAGGGCCGTCACAGATCCGGAGACATGACGTGAAGTTCAAGCTGGGGGCCGAGCTCGCCTACGACGTGCTCGAAGAAACCGTGTTCATCTTCAATCTCGAGGTCGCGCCGCTCGCCCGGCATCGAAACCTCGCGGACCGGCTGACCTTTTCCCCCGATCTCGAGCGGCGCACCTTCACCGTTCCGGACATGAAGAACCGCTACACCGGCGTCGTCGTTCCGCGCGGCGCGTTTTCCGTCAGCTACGCCGCCGAGGTCGATCTCGACGTCCATCGCGCCCACCCCGCCGATGTCGGGGAGATGCCGGTGCGCGACCTCCCGCTGGACATCCTGCCCTTCCTGCTGCCGAGCCGCTTCGTGCCCTCGGACCGCCTCGCAGCCTTCGCGATCCGCCAGTTCGGGCATCTGCCGAAGGGGCACGACCGGGTGAGCGCGATCTGCTCCTGGATCTACGAGAACATCGACTACCAGCGCGGCTCCAGCGATGCGGAGACGACGGCCGACGAGATCCTTCTGCAGCGCGCGGGCGTCTGCCGGGATTTCGCTCATCTCGGCATCGCCTTCTGCCGAGCCCTCGAGATTCCCGCCCGCTTCGTCTCCTGCTATGCCTACGGCCTCAGCCCGAGCGACTTCCACGCCGTCTTCGAAGCCTATCTCGACGGGCGCTGGTGGCTCTTCGACGGCACGCGCCAGGCCGCGCTCGACGGCCTCGTGCGGATCGGCATCGGCCGCGATGCCGCCGAGGTGGCCTTCGCCATGCCCTACGGACAGATGAAGGCGGGTCCGATGCAGATCTCCATCGAACGGGCGGACGGGCAGAGGGAAACGATGCCGCGTACGGTGGATGCGATCAGCACCGAGGAACCTGCCCCCAACGCGGGCGCCGTCTGACGAGGCCGGCCGGCCCTTGGATCCCGATCATCGTCCGGTTTTCCGCCGGCCGGTGTTCGGCTTGGCACAGGGATCGAGGGGCCGGCGGGACTGCGAAGGTTCAGACGACCGGCTCCGCGCCGTCGAGGGGAAGACGCGTCTCGCGGCTCGGCACGACGACGCGCACGCTCGCCTCGCGACATTGCTTCAGGAAGGCCGGCGGCGGATCGACTTCGCAGACCACCGCGTCGATTTCGGAGAGTTCGCAGACGCGAACGGGTGCCTCGCGTCCGAACTTGCTGGCATCGGCCAGAAGCCACACCTCCTGGGCCTGCGCCATGGCAGCACGCGAGAGTTCGGCTTCGAAGAGGTGGAAATCCATGAGATCGCCGCGGAGCGTGATGCCGCCGACCGCCAGGAAGGCGAAATGCACCTCGAACTGGCGCAGGAAATCCAGGGCGGCCGGGCCGAAGGCGGCGGCATCGTCGCCGGAAAGCTCGCCGCCGATCATGAACACGCGATTGCCGTTTCGCGAGGCCAGCCGGCAGGCGATCTCGGCGGAATTGGTCACGACCACGAGTCTGGAATGGGCGGCGAGCGCTTCGGCGAGATAAGTGGTCGTCGTCCCGCTGTTGAGAATCAGGCTGTCGCCGTCCCGGATGACCGAGGCGGCCATGGAGGCGATGGCGCGCTTGGCGTCGCGGTTCACCTGCATCCGGCGACGAAAGGCCGGTTCCTCGACCTGCCCCGGATCGAGGATACCGCCATGGAAGCGCAGGACCTGGCCGCTTTCGATCAACGGCTTGATGTTGCGGCGGATGGTTTCGGCCGATACCGACAAGCGCTCGGCGAGGGCTGAGATCGAGTAGCTGCCGGCCTCTCGAACCGCTTGCAGGATCTCGGACTGACGCTTGTAGGACATCGAGGCTTTCGGCGGCGAGAACAGCCAGGGTTGATCGGGCGCACGAGACGCCGCTCCCGTTGTTTGAGGGATTGAGCTTTGATGCAACCCCTGCGGGGCATGCGCTCACAGATCATATCCGCCAACGACTAAATTTTTTGCCACCTAAGGACGCAGATTTTTTGCCGCGGCAACCGCTCGGCGTCGGTTTCCGGGGAAGCGAACGGCGTCAATCGACCGAAATCGTCCCTCGACGGCGAGATGGCGCGGGAAAATATCAAGTTGTCATCTCGCCTTAGCTTCCGATCCCGACGGAACTCCGGTCCAACGGAAGGGCTTCTTTGCAGTTGCAGACGAGGGAGATCCAGCGACGTCCCGAATTATCGGCCGTCCAATCCTGTCCGCTCGCTCTTGCGATCACGTTATCGGGAATGCGGGGCGGACAGGGGCTCGACAAGCGAGGTCGACGCGCCAAGTCTGCGCTTCATCACGAAGGTCGCCGACATGCCAAGAGCCATCGTTCCTCTCGCGTTTCTTCTCCTCGCGCTGCCCGGCTGCACCGCCGCGCCGGACCGGGAGAGCGGGATCTCGACCCTGCCATCCTCGTATGTCCTGCCGCCGCGGGCCAATACCGCGCCCAGGGGATCGGAAGCGTTCTGCCGAACGTACGGTCAGCAGACGGCCAGCAATCGGCTGCGGTCCTCGACGCGAAACGGCGGACGGGGCCCGAGCGGTTTCGACACCGTTCTGGCGGAGCGCGAAGGGGAGCGTGCCATCGCGCGTTGCCTGGCGGGACGCACCAACTGACGGACGACAACGGACGAACGGCAGCGCGACGGAAGCATCCGGCGACGGATTGCCGTGTGGCCTGCCGCGGTCCCGCGCTCACGCGACGTCCGCCCCTACGCCCGATCGGCGTCGGCTCAGAGTTTCAGAGGGCGAAGGGCCGCGGCGGTCAGATCCGCCGGGCCGCGAAGGTCTCGGCCATGACGCGGATGGCGGCGGGCTTGTAGATGTGACCCGAGGCCGAGCGGATCCAGGGTTCGCGGCCCTCGGCCGCGCGATCGGCCATCATGCCGACGGCGTAGTTGATGGCATGGCCGACGGTCTGCCAGGTCGCCGCGTCGGGTGGAGTGCCTTCGCTCGGGCGCAGCCAATCGTCGCCTTCCGGACGCTCTCCGAACGGCATCCAGACCAGCATCGCGGCATCATCGGAAAGCTTCATCGGGTCAACCTCCGGCTTTCGGCCGGTCGCGCCGATCATGGACGTCTCGTCCTCAGAGATACCCCATGAACCAGAGGATCAGAATGATCGGGATCGGAATGCCGATCAACCAGAGGAGTCCACCCTTGAACATCACAGCACCTGCCAGAGAACACGTCCTCGTGAAAACCCCGCGAGCGCCGGTTGGTTCCTCGCGCGCCCCGTCGTGATGCCGGGAACGCCCTGGCACGACGACGGCGTTCCTGCGGGTCGCGGTGGGTCGCGGGTCTCGACCGGAGCCTCGGCGCCCCGGCTCAGGCGGCCTTCTTCTTGGTGATCTTCTTCAGGTCCTTCAGGATCTCGCGCGCCGCATTCGCGCCGGGAATGCCGGACACGCCGCCGCCGGGATGCATGGAGGCGCCACAGACGTAGAGGCCCTTGATGGGCGTGCGGTAATCCGCATAGCCCGAGACCGGACGCTGGAAGAAGAGCTGGTCCGACGACAGTTCGCCGTGGAAGATGTGGCCCTGCGGCAATCCGACGATGCGCTCGATGTCAGGGGCGACGAGAAGCTGCGCCTCGATGACGTCGTCGCGAAAGCCCGGCGCGAATTCCTCCATCGTATCGAACACGGTCTTCTTGAAGTTCTCCTTCTCGGTCGCCCAGTCGCCGCCCTTCAGCGTATAGGGCGCATGGCCGCCGAAGAGATTGACGACATGCTTGCCCTCGGGGGCCAGCGTCTTGTCGACGATGGTCGGCACGACCGGTGTGATGAAGGGCCGCGCGGAGTACCAGCCGTATTTCGCGTCGTCATAGGCGCGCTCGAGATAGTCGATGTCGGGCGCGATGTGCATGTAGGTCGGATAGGAAAAGTCGCCGATCGCGCCGTCGGCGCGGACCTTGTCGAGAATCTTGTACTGGGGCGGGCGCTCGCAGGCGATGTTCATCTTGAAGGCGGTCGAGAAGGTCCGGTAATGGTCGATCTCGCGCTTCACCTCGGCGGGCACCAGCGCCGGATCGAGCATGGTCTGGTAGACGATCTTGGCGTTGACGTTCGAGGCGATGGTCTTGGCGCGGTAGGTGTCGCCCTCGGCGGTGACGACCGAGGTGACCGCGTTGCCGGATACGCGGATCTCGCGGATGTCCGCATCGGTCACGATCTCGACGCCCTGCCGGCGCGCCGCGGAGGCGAGCGCCTGCGTGATCGCGCCCATGCCGCCTTCGATGAAGCCCCAGCCCCCCGCCCCCTCGTGCTCGCCCATGACGTGATGCATGATCACATAGGCCGAGCCCGGCGTCTTCGGCCCGGCAAAGGTGCCGATCGAAGCGTAATAGGCGAGCACCGCCATCACGCGGTCGTCCTCGAACCATTCCGACAGGAAGTCGTAGGCGCTCATCGTCATGAGGTCGGCGATGCGATACATCTTCCGGCCGATCTTGCGGTACTTCCAGAGAAGGCTCGCACCGTCCTTGAAGGTCTTCCAGTCGCGCTTGGTCGGATCGACCGGCGTCTCCCAGAGGAGCTTGCGCACGATCGCGACGGACTCCATCAGGTATTTGTCGAATTCGGGATAGGCGGCCGCGTCCTTCTTCGAGAACTTGGCGAAGGAGCTTTGCGTCTTGGCGATGTTGTCGGAAAACAGGATGTAGTCGTCACCGCCCACCGGCGAGATCATGTCCGAGCAGGGCAGGACCTTCAGCCCGTGACTCTTCAGGTCGAAGTCCCGGATGATCGTGGGGTGGAGCAGGCTCATCAGGTAGGAGAAGATCGAGGCCTTGAAGCCGGGCGCGATCTCCTCCGTCACCGCTGCGCCGCCGATGACCGAGCGCCGCTCCAGCATCAGGACCGTCAGCCCCGCACGCGCCAGATAATTGGCGCAGACGAGGCCGTTGTGTCCGGCACCGATGATGATGGCATCGTAGACCTTCGACATGGCGGCGTCTCCTTCGCGCGGGATCTCACCTGATTTCACTCCCGTGAAAACATTAAGCCATCGCTCTTTCCCCGACGCAAGCGGCATCCGGGTCCGATCCTATCGTCGAAGCGGCGATGCGATGTTCGCGCCGGAGGCTCGACCTTGCCAGACGGGTCCGGATCGGATGAAGTTGATTTCACGAAGATGAAGATGACGCGCAGGAGAATCCGTCGATGCCCGAGGGCCGCCCCGTCGTCGCCGTCCAGGTCGAGGAGACCGACCTTCCGCTCTGGCGTTCGATCTTCGCAGAGCGCTTTCGGGACGCACGGGTGGTTCGCCTGGACGAGGCCGTCGAGCGACCCGAGGAGGATCCGGTTCTGGCGGCCGTCGTCTGGAAACCGCCGCGAGGCGCCCTGCACGCCCTGCCCGGCCTTCGCTTCGTGCTCTCGCGCGGCGCCGGCGCCGACGGGCTTCTCGCGGACGAGGGCGTGCCGGACACAGCCGAGATCCTGCGCCTGATCGATCCGGCGATCGCTTCGAAGATGGCGGAATTCGTGACGCTCTCCGTCCTGCATCTCCACCGCGACTGGATCTCGCTGCGACGCGCGCAGGGCGACCGGCAATGGCTGCCGGAGCGGGGATCGCGTCCGGCGCGCGAGCGCAGCGTCGGGCTGATGGGCCTCGGCGTGCTCGGCCGGGCCGCGGCCGAGCGGCTCGCGCCCTTCGGCTTCGAACTCCTCGGCTGGAGCCGCACCGCCCGGTCGCTTCCCGGCGTCGAGACGTTTTCGGGACGCGACGCGCTTCAGGCCTTCGTGCGGCGCTCGGACATTCTCGTCTGCCTCCTGCCCCTGACGAACGAAACGCGCGGCCTCGTCGACGCCGCGTTCCTCGGCGCGGCGCGTCCGGGCACGCTCTTCGTCAACGCCGGACGCGGCGAGCATGTCGTGGAGGCCGATCTCCTCGACGCCCTCGACACGGGCCGCATCGCCGGCGCCGTCCTCGACGTCACGCGCGAGGAGCCGCTGCCGCCGGAGCATCGCTTCTGGACGCATCCGAATGTTCTCCTGACGCAGCATGGCGCGGCGGTCCTGACGCCCGAGGAGGAGGCGCGGGCGGCGGCGCGCATCCTGAAGGGCGCCCTCGCCGGCGTCGATCCGCCCGAGCGCGTTGTTCGCGACCGCGGCTATTGAGATCGCCGCGCCGCCGCTGTCCCCTTGCCTTCGCCGGTCCAAGCCTGTTCAACACCGCCTTTCCCGCACCCGAAGGATCATCGCATGCGCTACTCGCCCCTCGTGGAACGGATCGACGGTCCGGGTGCGCGCGCCTGGGAGATCCACGGCGCCGCCGTCGCGGCCCGCCGACGCGGCGAGGACGTCATCCTCCTCACCGTCGGCGATCCCGATTTCGCCACGCCCGCGCCGATCGTGGAAACGGCGATCGCAGCGCTCCGGGACGGCGACACGCATTATTCCGACGTGCCGGGACGCCCGGCACTGCGCGAGGCCATCGCGGGACACCTGTCGCCCGGCTTCGGGCGCAACCTGTCTGCGGACGAGGTCGTCGTCACCGCGGGGGCGCAGAACGCGCTGTTCTCGGCGGCCCTCTGCCTCCTCCAGGAGGGCGACGAGGCGATCGTCCTGGAGCCCGCCTATCTCACCTACGAAGCGACGCTGCAAGCGGCGGGCGCCCGGCTCGTGCGCGTGCCGATGCCGGCCGCGCACGGTTTCCGGCCGGACGCCGACGCCATCCGCGCCGCGGTGACGGACCGAACGCGGGCGATCGTGCTCGCGACGCCGAACAATCCGACCGGCGTCGTCCTGACGCGCGACGAACTTCTCGCCATCGCTAAGATCGCGGTCGAACGCGACCTCTGGGTGATCTCGGACGAGGTCTATGCCGCGCTGACCTTCGATCGCCCGCATGTCTCGATCGCGTCCCTGCCCGGCATGGCCGAGCGGACCGTCACGATCGGAAGCCTGTCGAAGTCCCATGCGATGACCGGATGGCGCGTCGGCTGGATCGCCGGCCCTCCCGATCTCGTTCGCCATGTCGAGCGGCTGGAGCTTTCCATGCTCTACGGCCTTCCCGGCTTCATCCAGGAGGCCGCGATCACCGCCATCGCCCAGCACGAGGCGATCGCCGCGGACATGCGCCGCCACTATCGCGCCCGCCGCGACATCGTGGTCGCCGCGCTCGCCGAGACGCCGCGCCTCTCCATCCTCTCGCCCGATGCCGGCATGTTCGTCATGGTCGACGTGCGTCGGACGGGGCTTTCCCCCTTCGACTTCGCCTGGCGGCTCTTCCGCGAGACCGGCGTCTCCACCCTCGACGCCACCGCCTTCGGCAGTCCGGCCGACGGCTTCCTGCGCGTCGCCTTCACGCTCGGCGAGGAGAGGCTGGCGGAGGCCTGCCGGCGGATCGACGGGTTCGTGCGAGGGCTTTGACACCCGGCGGAGCGCAAGCTCCGACGTGGATCAGGCCAGCATCAATCCCTCGGCGGACCAGGGCTTGAACGTCCAATGGAGAAGGCCGGCGCCTTCGTCGACGTGCAATACGGCCGAAACGTCGACGGCAAAGCCGAAAATGTCGACGTTGAAGGGCGTTTCGTCGATGCGTGCCTTGGCTTCGAGCACGGCGAGGAAGGCGACGAGTTCGTCGCGCGTGCATCCCAGCGTCGCCAGCACCTCCGCCGGGTCGGGCAAGCTCTGCCGCTCCGACGCGATCTCGACGATGCGATCAAATCCCCCGAGAAAGGCCGGCTCGAAGAAGAGGGCGAGGCGCCGACCGAAGGCATCGGAATTCAGATAGGCCGTGTCGGTCATTCCAAGGGGGTCCTGTGTTCGCGCCGCTTCGTCCTACCGCACCGGCACCCGCTTCTCCAACTGCCGGAACGCGAGCACCAGGACGCCCGTCAGCATCGCGTAGATCAGCGCGAGGAGCAGCAGCGGCTCGTAGGTCAGGAACGTGTCCTGCCGGATGCGGCCGAAGACGGCGTAGAGGTCGACGACGGTGATCGTGGCGACGAGGGGCGTCGATTTCAGCTGGAGCACCGTCTCGCCGGCGAGCGTCGGCAGCGAGCGCTGGACGGCGCGGGGCAGCCAGATGCGGCGCAGGAGCGTGAACGGGCTCATGCCGTAGGCGCGACCGGCCTCCAGTTCGCCGCGCGGCACGCCCGCGAAGGCGCCGCGCATCACTTCGCCCTCGTAGCCCGCGAACGAGACGGTCAACGCCAGCACGGCATAGGGCCAGGCCTGCCGCAGATACGGCCAGAGGAAGGAGCCGCGGATCTCGGGGATCAGCGGAAACAGCGAACCGAGGCCGTAATAGAGGAGCCAGACCTGCAGGAGGAGCGGCGTTCCCCGGATGATCGTGCAGAAACCCTTGGCGGGAGCGGCGAGATACCAGGGTCCCGCCGCCTGGGCGAGGCCGAGCGGCACCGCGAGGAGGAAGCCGAGCACCGCCGTCGAGACGAGGATCAGAAGCGTCTGGCCGAGGCCGGCGAGGATCATCGGCCCATAGTTCGGCAGCCAGTCCCACCGCATGAAGACGCGGGCGGCGACGAGGATGACGAGCGCGACGAGCCCGAGAACGATGCGGTGCGGCTGGCGCCAGGACGACGCGGACCGGTTCGTCCCGTGCGCCGGGACGCTCGACGGGATCGGCTCGACGGCGGGCGCTTCGACCGGCGACTTCGGAATGGCGGGAAGCGGCCCGGCCCCGCCCGCGCTCATGCCTGCCGCCCCCGCGGCAGGCCGCGGCGCGCCCAGCGCTCGATGCGGCCGATCGCCAGATTGGAGCCGAGCGTCAAGAGGAGATAGAGAGCGCCCGCCGCCATGAAGAACAGGAAATAGGCCTTGGTCGCGCCGGCCGCCTGCCGCGTGGCGAGCGTCAGTTCAGCGAAGCCGACGACGGCGAGAAGCGCGGTATCCTTCGTCGCGATGAGCCAGAGATTCGACAGGCCGGGAATGGCGTAGGGCAGCATGGCCGGCAGGACGATCCGCCGGAGCGCCAGGAGCGGCGACATGCCATAGGCCCGCGCCGCCTCGATCTGTCCCGGCGGCACCGCGAGGATCGCGCCGCGCAGCACCTCCGTCGCATAGGCGCCCTGCACCACGGCGATCACGAAGATGCCGGCCGCCAGCGGGCTCACCTCGACCGGGCCGGCCCCGACCAGCGCCAGACCCGCATTCAGAAGATCGCCGCCGGCATAATAGAGGAGCACGATCAGGACCAGTTCGGGAACCGCGCGCACCAGCGTCGTGTAGCAGGCGAGGAGATCGCGGGTCGCCGGCCCGCCATAGAGCTTGCCGAACGCGCCGCCGACGCCGAGGAGAAGACCGATCCCGAAACCGCCGACCGCCACCTTGATGGAGTTCCAGAACCCCCAGAGGAGAACCCCGCCCCAACCGGGCGGCGACAGCGCCAGAAGGTCCCATCCGCTCGGCATCGACGCTCCTCGAAGGTGTGGGCTCAAACGGGTCTGCCGCCCCTGGCCCGCCCGCCATGAATTCTCCCGACCCTTCCCGACGTCGCGCCGGGAGGCCGGAGACCCCGCGCGACATGTCGGAAGGGCCCCGGGATGGAGGCTCCCCGACGGGATGCGGGGACGGCGTCCCCGCCGTCAGCCTCAGCCGCCGAAGATGTCGAAGGCGAAGTAGGTCTTGGAGATCGCGTCGTAGGTGCCGTCCGCGCGGATGCCCGCGATGGCGGCGTTCATCTTCTCCTTCATGGCCGTATCGCCCTTGCGCAGGCCGACGCCGACGCCGGGGCCGAGGATCTCGAGGTCCGCGGCGACCTCGCCCACGACCTTGCAGCAGGCGGCGCCGTCCGGCGACTTCAGGAAGGCGTCGAGCGCGAGGCTGTCGGCCTGCGTCGCGTCGATGCGGCCGGCGACGAGGTCCTGATTCGCCTCGTCCTGCGTCTGGTAGACCTTGATCTCGGCGGCGTCGGTGAAATGCTTGCGCACATAGGCCTCGTGGACGGTCGCGATCTGCACGCCGACGATCTTGCCTTTCATGCCCTCCGGCGTCGCCTGACCGTCCGCATCCTTGGCGCCGACGACCACGGTCGGCGTGTTGTAGTACTTGTCGGAGAAGTCGATCGTCTTCTCGCGCTCGGCGGTGATCGACATGGAGGCGACGATCACATCGATCTTCGAGGAGGTCAAAGCGGGGATGATGCCGTCCCAGGCGACCGGGGTCACCACGCAGTCGAGGCCGGCCTTCTTGCAGAGCGCGAGGCCGATCTCGACCTCCCAGCCGGTCCAGTTGCCCGAGGCGTCCGGCGAGGCGAAGGGCGGATAGGGCTCTGCGGCGATGCCCATCCTCACCGGCTCGGCGGCGGCGCCGGTCAGGGACAGGCCGAGGGTGAGGCCTGTTGCGGCGAGGAAACCGGCGATCATCCGAAGCGATGTCATGCGATGCCTTTCAGGATGCCTCCGCGCAGATGTCCGGCGCGTCGGTCAGTGGATGGAGCGGATGAAGCGCTTGAGGCGCTCGGATTTCGGGTCGCCGAAGAGCGCCTCCGGCGTGCCCTCTTCCTCGACGAGACCGGCATCGAGGAAGACGACGCGGCTCGCGACCTCGCGGGCGAACGTCATCTCGTGGGTGACGAGGATCATGGTGCGCCCCTCCGCCGCGAGATCGCGGATCACGGACAGCACCTCCCCGACAAGTTCGGGATCGAGCGCAGAGGTCGGTTCGTCGAAGAGCATGACCTCCGGCTGGATGGCGAGCGCGCGGGCGATCGCGGCGCGCTGCTGCTGCCCGCCCGACAGGAAGGCCGGATAGGTGTCGCGCTTCTCGTAGAGGCCGACGCGCCGCAGCAGCGCTTCCGCCGTCGCGCGCGCCGCATCCTTGGGCACCTTCAGGACATGGACCGGCACTTCCGTGACGTTCTCGATGAGCGTCCGGTGCTGCCAGAGATTGAAGCTTTGAAAGACCATGGCCAGCCGCGTCCGGATGCGCCGGACCTGCGCGGCATCCGCCGGCACGAGGCCGCCCGCACCGTCGCTCTTGAGCCGGATCGTCTCCCCGTCGATCGCGATCTGGCCGCGCGTCGGGTTCTCCAGAAGATTGACGCAGCGCAGAAGCGTCGACTTGCCCGATCCCGACCCGCCGATGACGGCCACGACGTCGCCGCGCTCGGCCCTCAGCGAAACGCCCTTCAGAACCTGCAGCAGGCCGAAGCTCTTGTGCAGCCCGGTGATGTCGACCGGCGGCACCGCGAGATCCGGCGACCGGCCGGGCACGACGGATCGGCCTGGAACGAAGGAGCGGGACGAGGGTCCTGCCACGCGCGTCTCCCCTGCCAAGATCATCGCTGCATCCCTGCCGCCCCTCGCACTGCACAAAGACAAGCCAATCCCGATGGCTGCTCGATTTATGCACTTGCGAGACGGAGTTGCAATCGGGCATTTTCACATCGATGAATAGAGGGGATGAAGGGCGTGGAGCTCACGCCGGGAGGATGGACGCCTTGGACACCGAGACCTCGCCCTATGGCTGCCAGTCGATGGCCGCACCGCTTCGCCGCGTGCTCATGCGGCGACCCGGCCCCAGTCTCGCCGAAGCGGATGCACGGCGCTGGCACTACGGCGCGGGGTTCGACGGCCCGCGCGCCGTCGCCGAGTATGCGGGATTTGCGGAGATCGTCGCCGCGTCGGGCGCGGACATCCTCTGGATCGAGGACGACGGCGACGGTCTCGCCGACGCGATGTTCACGCACGACCCGTCCCTCGTCACGACGGCGGGCGCCGTTCTCCTGTCGATGGGTAAGCCGCTGCGCGTGCCGGAGGTCGATCTCCATGAAAGGGCCTACGCGGCGGCCGGCATCCCCATCCTCGGGCGCATCGAGGCCCCCGGCACAGTCGAGGGCGGCGACTGCGTCTGGCTCGACGCCTCGACGCTCGCGATCGGGCGCGGGGTGCGCAGCAACGAAGCCGGCATCGCGCAGATGCGCGCCCTTCTCGCGCCGCAGGGCATCGCGGTGCTCGGCTTCGATCTCCCGCTCTGGCAGGGCGAGGACGCCTGCCTCCACCTGATGTCGGTGATCAGCCCCTTGCGCGACGATCTCGCCCTCGTCCACTCCCCGCTTCTGCCCGCCGCCTTCTGGCAGGACCTTCGGGCACGGGGGATCAGACTCGTCGAGGGCGACCCGGACGAATTCAAGGCGAGCTTCGGCCTCAGCCTCAACGTCCTTCCCACCGCCCCCGGCGAGGTGATCATGGTCGCCGGCTTCCCGAAGACCGCCGCCGCGATGGAGACGGCGGGCTGCCGGGTCCAGACCTTCGCCGCCGATGCGCTGTGCCTCGCCTGCGAGGGCGGACCGACCTGCCTCACCCGCCCCGTCCTTCGCGCGTAAGGTCGCGACGGCCGGGATCCGGCTCGCCGGGGCGGTGAGGCCTGCGACCATTGCGCGGGCGACCGATCGCCCTCGGCAGCCCGGCGTCGCGAGGCCCGCTTGCCAGAGGCCGGGGAACGTGTTGAACTATTTTCATATGGGTGAAGATCGGGAGCGGCCGCCATGAACCTTCACGTCTCCGGTGGAGCGGCTGACGCCGAGATCGGCGCAGCGGCTGACGCCGAGATCGGCGCAGCGGCTGACGCCGAGATCGGCGCAGCGGAATGGCAGGCGCGGGTGGATCTGGCGGCCTGCTACCGGCTTGCGGCCCATTACAAGATGACCGACCTCATCTACACGCACATCACCGCGCGCGTGCCGGGCGAGGAGGGGCGCTTCCTCATCAATCCCTATGGCCATCGCTGGGAGGAGATCACGGCCTCCTCGCTGGTCAAGATCGACGTGGAGGGCAACAAGGTCGGCGGCTCCACGGCCCGCGTGAACCCGGCGGGCTTCACCATCCACAGCGCCGTCCACGCCGCGCGCCACGACGCGGCCTGGGTCATGCACACCCACACGCGGGCCGGCGTCGCGGTCTCGACGCTGCGGGACGGACTGATGCCGCTGAACCAGATCGCTCTGCAATTCTACGGGCGCGTCGGCTACCACGATTTCGAGGGCATCGCGCTGGACCACGCCGAGCGCGAGCGCATCGTGGCCGATCTCGGCGCCCATCCCGCGCTCGTCCTGCGCAATCACGGGCTTCTCACCGTCGGCGGCTCGGCGGCGCAGATGTTCTCCAACATGTTCTACCTCAACGCGGCCTGCGAGATTCAGGTCGCGACGCTCTCCATGGGGCAGAAGCTGGTCCCCGTCTCGCCGGACATCGGCACGAAGGTCACGGAGCAATACGACCAGATGGCCTTCGACGACGGCGACCTCATGCTGGAATGGGCGGCGCAGCTTCGCCTCGTCGACCGTCTCGATCCCTCCTACAAGAGCTGAAGGATCCTCCCGCGATGTCCTCTCTCGATTTCAGCGCCGGCTTCGCCAAGACCGGGCACACCTGGACGCTGCCGGCCGACTGGTATTCCAGCGAGGCCGTGTTCAAGGAGGAGCGGGCGAAGATCTTCACGAGGAACTGGATGCTCTTCTCCTGGTCGGAGAAGATCCCCCATCCCGGCGACTACGTGCGCGGCACCGTGGCGGGCTACTCGGTCTTCGCGATCCGGGGCGACGACGGCGTGGTGCGCGCCTTCCACAATGTCTGCCGGCATCGCGGCGCCGAACTCGTCGGCGAGGAGAGCGGCCATTGCGGCAAGCTCCTCGTCTGTCCTTACCATTCCTGGGGCTTCGATCGCGCGGGCCTCCTGAAGCGCGCGCGCGATTTTGGCGGGTCCGAGAGCTTCGATCCCGTGGAATGGGGCCTCTACCCCGTGGATGCCGAGGAATGGCGCGGGCTGGTCTTCCTCCGGATCGAGCGCGGCGGCGAGACGCTGAAGGACTGGCTCGGTCCGATCGACACGATGGCGGCCGACTATCCACTGGAGAACCAGCACTATTTCATGTCGAAGGACCGCGACGTCGACGTCGACTGGAAAACCTACGGCGACAATTATCTCGAATGCTACCACTGCCAGACGATGCATCCGGGGCTCTGCGAGTCCATGGACATCAACCAGTACAAGGTGGACGTCCATTTCGACGATCGCTTCTTCCACCTGCACGCACCGGCGCGCGAGGGCGGGTTGACGCGTGGGCTCTACTTCTACCGCTTCCCCGTCCTGATGCTGAACTTCTACGACTGGGGTTCCTCGATCGCGACCGTCGAGCCGATCGGACCGGGCAAGATCCGTCACATCAACTGGTACTTCTTCACCGATGTCAGCGCGGAGAAGGAGGAGGCGAACCGGCAGTCGGCGGAATGGTCGGCCCAGATCGTCTCGGAGGACATCGACATCATCCTCGGCGTCCAGCGCAACCTCAATGCCGGCGTCTACCGGCAGGGCCCGATCTCGCCGAAATACGAGCACGGGGTGCTGGGCTTCCAGGCCATGGTCCGCGCGGCGCTGGAGGGCGACGCGCCCGCACACCGGATGGCGGCGGAGTAAAGGACAGGGAAGAGCGGGCCATCGCCTTTGCGCGAGGCGCCCCTCTGTCTTCGGACATTTCCCCCGCTAGGGGGAAGATGGGCAGCTTTGGCGTCGATCGAACCCGGCGGCAATGGCGATCGGCTGATCTCCCCACCTGAGGGGGAGATGTTCGGCAGGACAGAGGGGGCGCTTCACTCGAACGCCAGACAAGCCCGCAGCAGAAGGCCGAACGCAAGAGGCCGAACGCGACTCCGTCGCGCCCGGCCCTCTCGCCTTTATTCTCGGCCGAAGCCGATATTCCGGGTCAGGCGAGGTTCAGCCCGACATTCACGTTGCCGCGCGTCGCGTTGGAATAGGGGCAGACCTCGTGGGCGGCCGCCATCAGCTTCTCGCCGGCTTCGGCGTCGACGCCGGGCAGGCTGACGAAGAGATCGGCGGTGATGCCGTAGCCGCCCTCCGAGCGCGGGCCGAAGCCGACCTCGGCCGTGACGGTCGCGTCGGCCGGAACCTTCACGCCGACCTTGCCGGACACCGCCTTCATCGCGCCGAGGAAGCAGGCGGAGTAGCCGGCCGCGAAGAGCTTCTCGGGATTGGCGCCGTCGCCGCCGGGGCCGCCCATCTCCTTCGGCACGACGAGCTTGACGTCGACCGAGCCGTCGTCGGACTTCGCGGCGCCATCGCGGCCGCCGGTGGAGGTGGCGCGGGTCTTGTAGATCACGTCGACGGGCATGGTCGTCTCCTGGTTTCGATCCGAACCTGCGGGACGGCGCGTCGGCCGCTGGCAGGGTGCGATTCCTTATCGCGATACCGAATATCTAGCGAAACGGCAGGTGCTTGTCGAGATCAATCTTATCGCGATATCGAAATCGTGCTAGGGTGATCGCGAACATCTCGAAGGGATGATGACTTTGCCGGCTCGCAAGACCCTGCCGCTCGACGACCAGCTCTGCTTCGCGCTCTACAGCGCCTCCATGGCCGTGACGCGCACCTACAAGCCCCTGCTCGACGCGCTGGGCCTGACCTATCCGCAATATCTCGTGCTCCACACGCTGTGGGAGACGGACGGGCGCAGCATCGGCGCCATCGCCGACCGGCTCGACCTCGAACCCAGCACCGTGACGCCCCTCGTCAAGCGCCTCGAGGCCGCCGGCCGCGTCACCCGCCGCCGCAATCCCGCCGACGAGCGCCAGGTCGTCGTCGCCCTCACCGAAGCCGGCCGAGCCCTCAAAGAGCAATGCGCCTGCCTCGGCGAAGCCCTCCTGGCCGGAGCGGGCATGTCCCTGCCCCGCATCCAGGCGCTGAACGCGGAAATCCGGGCGCTGAAGGATGCGCTTGCGGGAGGCGGTGGGCCGACAGCGATCAGTGCGGAAGGAGTCGCAGAAGACGGCAACGCCCTCTAACCCCTTGTTTGAATTCAAGTTCAGCAATCGAGGACGAAGGATCGGCTTATTGCTGATCCTTTTTGAAATCCATCGATTGGCCGAATTCGTCCCGGCTTCACCCAACGCTTTCGCGAAGCACGATCAGCAAAGCGAAGACGCTCGACCAGACGAAAACACCGATCCATTCGGAGATCGTTCTCGAAAACTCTAGAACCGCATCGAGCCTGCGACGGGTGCCTTTCCAATCATGGCCTCCATTGCGGCCTGCATCCTGTTCGACACGCCAAGCCCCGGAGGATACGAGCGGCAAAAGCCACCGCGCCGTCCGATACCCGATCCAATCGAAAATGATGCCGAGAACCAACAAAGGGTCATCCTGCCAAGCGCTGTCCACCAGGCTAGACGCAACTTCCTGCGATTGCGTTATGCCAAGAGCCATTGCAAATGACACTCGGCATTCGGTTGGACGCGTCAGCGGCTTCGGCCGTTGGTGTTATACCGCCGCCGACCTCTTCGCCCTCTCGTCCGATCCTCAATAGCTCGGCGGCGTGATCGCCCAGACGATCTGGAGGGGGACCGTGCCGGTGGAGCGGTAGCGATGGGGCTTGGTGGAGGGGAAGGCGAAGCTGTCGCCGGCGCGCAGGTGATAGCGCGTCTCCTCGACGAAGAGCTCCATCTCGCCGGTGAGGACGAGGCCCGCTTCCTCGCCCGCATGCGCATAGGGCTCCGGTCCGCTGCCGGCGCCGGGCTGGAGCGTGCAGAAGAGAAGCTCCAGCGCGCCGTCGAGGCTCGGCGTCAGAAGCTCGTCGACGATGCCGACGCCGGACATGGTCATCCGGCGACGCCGGTGGGCACGCACCACGACGTCGCTGTCGGGGCTCGGCGGCTCCGGCTGGTCGGCACGGAAGAACCAGCCGATCGTGACGCCCATCGTCTCGGACACCTGCTGGAGTTGACGGATCGTCGGCGTCGAGAGACCGCGCTCGACCTGGCTGAGATGCCCGACGGACAGGCCGGTCCGCGCCGCGACGTCGGACAGCGTCAGCCCCTTCTGCTTGCGCAATTCGCGAATCAGGGGACCGAGCGCGGCGACGGGGTCGGAGGCGGTTTCGCCGACGCGGTCGTCCTCCGGCTCCGCGTGTTCCCTCATCTCCAGCGCTTGGTCGTCGGTCACCCCAAAGCCTTCACCTTGCAAGCCGGCTCATCCGCTGTCGAAACGGATGGCGGCCCTTGTTTCACGGGCGTGAACCTAGCTTGCGTGAGAAGGGCTCGCAAGGTTGCACCAGCGCGTCGTGATGGCGGCGTCTGCGGCCCGCCTTCATGGCGGTGAAGGCCTGCGACGACCGACAAGCACGCGCTCCTTCGGGATCGGGAAGACGCGCATCGCCCTCTAGCGTCGATCCCCGATCGCCCGCCCCGCACCGTCCGGACGGGGTCGCGCGGCCGAGGCCCCCGCGAGTGCCGCCATCGCGGCGGCCATGTCGGCGCCGGCGGGCACCGCCTTGCCGCTAGCCGTGTCGACATGGAGAAGCATGTGCTCGCCGGTCGCGACCACCGTCTCGCCGCGACGCATCGTGTGGAAGAGGCGCAGGCGCTTGTCGTCGGCCGACAGGATTTCGGTGGTGACGGCGAGGCGATCGCCGACCTTGCCTTCCGCGAGATGGCGGATGTGGGTCTCCACGGTGAAGAAGCTGTGGCCGCCGGCGAGATAGGCGGCGTCGAGGCCGAGCCGGGCGAGAAGGACGTCCGTCGCCTCGCCGAAGACCTGGAGATAGCGGTGCTCGGTCATATGGCCGTTGTAGTCGGCCCAGTCGGCGGGAACGGTGACGGCATACGCGACGGGCAGCGGCTCGGGCACGGGCGCGGTCTCGGTAAGGCTCGCCTCGTAAGTCTTCAGAAGTTCGCCCGCGCCCCAGCCCTCGCGCCCGCTCGCCTTCAAGGCCTGCATGATGGCGACGAGATTGTCGTCGCGGATGCGCTCGAGCTCGCGGATGGACAGGCCGTCGGCCTGTTCGTCCGACTGGTCGGAGATCTTGTCGACCAGCGCCTCGGTGAGGTCCGGCACGTCCATGAGCTTGGTCCAGGGCCATTTCAGGCAGGGACCGAACTGGGCCATGAAATGGCGCATGCCCGCCTCGCCCCCCGCGATGCGATAGACCTGGAAGATGCCCATCTGCGCCCAGCGCAGGCCGAAGGAATAGCGGATGACGTCGTCGATCTCCTCGACGCTCGCGATGTCGTCGTGGACGAGCCAAAGGGCTTCGCGCCAGAGCGCTTCGAGCAGCCGGTCGCCGACGAAGGCGTCGATCTCTTTCCGGATCTTCAGGGGCTTCATGCCGAGCGAGGCGTAGACGGTGCGCGCCCGCTCGATCGTCGCGTCCGCGGTCTTTTCGCCAGCGACGAGTTCCACCAGCGGCACGAGATAGACGGGATTGAACGGATGGGCGACGAAGAGGCGCTCCGGGTTCGACATGCGGGCCTGGAGATCGGTCGGCAGGAGGCCGGAGGTCGAGGAGCCGACGAGCGCGTCGGGCCGCGCATGCCGATCGATCTCGGCGAACAGCGCCTGCTTCAGATCGAGGCGCTCGGGCGCGCTTTCCTGGATGAGGTCGGCATCGGCCACCGCCTCGGCGAGGCTCGCCACGAAGGTGACACGGCCGGGCGCCGGCCGGGCGCCGGGGATCAGCCGGGCGAAGGCATGGGCGGCGTTCGCCATCAGGCCCTGCAGCTTGCGCTCGGCTTGCGGGTCGGGGTCGTAGACCGCGACGTCGAGGCCGTTCTGCGCGAAGCGGGCGACCCAGCCGCCGCCGATGACGCCGCCGCCGACGACGGCGACCTTGCGGATCTCGGTCATGGCTTCAGCCCCTCTTCGTCAGCTGGAGCTTCGCCCGCGTCTCGGCCGGGGTCAGCACCTTGGCGCCCATCGACGTCAACGTGGTCCTCGCGGCGGCGACGAGATCGCCGTTCGACGCGAGCACGCCCTTTCCGAGCCAAAGATTGTCCTCCAGCCCCACGCGGACATTGCCGCCGGCGAGCGCGGCGAGCGCTGCATAGGGCAGCTGGTTCCGGCCGATGGAGAAGGCGGAGAAGACCCAGTCCTTCGGCAGGTTGTTCACCATGGCCATCAGCGTGCCGATATCGTCCGGCGCGCCCCAGGGAATGCCCATGCAGAGCTGCACGAGCACCGGGCCGTCGATCAGCCCCTGCGCGTGCAGCCACTTGGCGAGCACGAGATGGCCGGTGTCGAAGACCTCGATCTCCGGGCGAACGCCCAAGGCCTGCATCTGCCGGGCCATTTCCTTCAGCATGGCCGGCGTGTTCGTCATCACGTAGTCGCCCTCGCCGAAGTTCATCGTGCCGCAGTCGAGCGTGCAGATTTCGGGGAGAAGCTCGGCGACATGGGCGAGGCGCTCCGTCGCGCCGGCCATGTCGGTGCCCTCTGGCGACGGCGGCAGCGGGGTCTCGACGGAGCCGAGGGTCAGATCGCCGCCCATGCCGGCCGTGAGGTTGATGATCACGTCGACGCCGGAGGCGCGGATGATCTCCACCGTCTCGCGGTAGAGCGAGAGCTCGCGCGAGCCCTTGCCCGTCGCGGGATCGCGGACATGGATGTGGGCGACGGCGGCGCCGGCCTCGGCCGCTTCGATGGAAGCCGCCGCGATCTCCTTCGGCGTCACCGGCACCTTGGCCGAGCGCCCCGCCGTATCGCCGGCACCGGTCACGGCGCAGGTGATGAAGACCTCGCGGTTCATCTGGAGGGACATGGGCGAAGGACTCCCGTGGCAATCGACGACGGCGGGAAGCTTGCCCGGCACCCGAAGGCCGTGGGATACCGAAAGCGCCGACGACGAGGCCCGATGCGCATGACCGCGACGATTTTCGCGCCCTCCGAGGATGTGCTGTCGATCGACCTCCTGCTCCTTTCGGCCTTCTCGCTCCTGTCGCTCGCCTCCACCCTCGAGCCCCTGCGCGCGGCGAACCGGGTGGCGGGGCGCGCGCTCTATCGCTGGCGGCTCCTCTCGCCGGACGGAAGGCCGGTGACGAGCTCGAGCGGCGTCGAGATTGCCGTGGACCGGGCCTTCGATGCGGCGGACGAACGGGACGCGGTGCTCGTCGTGGCGGCCTTCGACGTCGCGCGCCACGCGACGCGGCCGGTCCTGGCGATGCTGCGGCGGGTGGCGCGCACCGGCATCGCGGTCGGCGGCGTCGAAGCGGGTGCCGTGGCGCTCGCCATGGCGGGTCTTCTCGAAGGGCGGCGCGCGACGACGCATTGGGAGGATCTCGACGCCTTCGCCGCGACCTTTCCCGAGGTGGAGGTCGTGCCGAGCCGCTTCGTTCTCGATCTCAGGCGCGGCGGCGGCGATCGGTTCACGACGGGCGGCGCCTCGCCCGCGCTCGACATGATGCTGGAGCTGATCCGCCGCCGCCAGGGCGCGCCGCTCGCGCTCGGCGTCGCCGGCATCTTCATCTACGAGGAGGCGCGCGCCGGCGAGGATCCCCAGCCCAGCGTATCGCTCGGCCGCCTCGACTGGCACGAACCGCGCGTGGCGCGCGCGATCCGCGCCATGGAGACGCGGATCGACCGGCCGCTTCCGGTCTCGGCGATCGCGCGTGCGGCCGGCGTCGCGCCCCGCACCCTGGAGGCCCTCTTTCAAGCCGCGGTGGGCACCTCTCCGCGCGCCTTCTACGCGGGGTTGAGACTGGAGGCGGGCCGCCGAATGGTCCTTGAAACGCGAACGGATATGGCGTCTGTTGCTGAAGGCTGCGGCTTTTCGTCCGCATCCGCCTTCGCACGCGCCTTCCGCCGTCGATACGGGGAGAGTCCGGGACGAGCCAGGCGCGAGCGGCGAGATGGGTGATCGGCCGCCGCCCTTCGGCGAGCGGAAGTCTTTTCCTTGACCGGATCGACCGAAATGCTGCAACGCAAAGCATTGCCTGATTAATTGCTAAGCATCCTTGATCGCGAAAGGCCTTCTCTCGTCTTTGAAGACCTTCACGCCTCAAAACGACAACTGATGTCGCACTTGAGCAGCTTAGCTTCTCATTGAGCCGATAGCGTTTCCAGGAAGGGTTCCGGCACGAACAAGGAACTCGCTCCCGATGCGGTCCGGTTCCAGCCGTCGCGTGGGATCCCCCAAAAGGCGCGGCAGGAGACGGACATGAGCGACACCTTCAAGGATCTGACCGCAGCGGCGAAGCGCGGGGGCCTCAGCCGCCGCGAGTTCATGGGCCGTGCGCTCGCCGCGGGCATCAGCCTTTCCGTCGCGGGCGATCTCTTCGCCTCCACCGCGATGGCGCAGACCGCGACGCCGGTGAAGGGTGGGCACCTGAAGCTCGGGCTCGAAGGCGGTGCGGCGACCGACGTGCTCGATCCCGCCAAGGCGCTCTCGCAGGTCATGTTCGTCGTCGGCCGCAACTGGGGCGACATGCTGGTGGAAAGCGATCCGCTGACCGGCCAGCCCGTCGCGGCGCTCGCGGAAAGCTGGGAATCCTCGCCCGACGCCAAGACCTGGACCTTCAAGATCCGCAAGGGCGTGCAGTTCCACAACGGCAAGGAACTGACGATCGAGGACGTCGTCGCCACGCTCAAGCGCCACACCGACGAGAAGTCGGATTCCGGCGCGCTCGGCGTCATGAAGACGATCGGCGAGATCAAGGCCGATGCCGGCAATCTCGTGATCTCCCTCGCCGAGGGCAATGCGGACCTGCCGCTCCTTCTCACCGACTATCACCTGATCATCCAGCCGAACGGCGGCAACGACGACGTGAACGCGGCGATCGGAACTGGCCCCTACAAGCTCGCGAGCTTCGAGCCGGGCGTTCGCATCACCTTCGAGAAGAACGCGAGCGATTGGCGCACCGATCGCGGTTATGTCGATTCCGTCGAGATCATCGTCATCAACGACGCGACGGCCCGCGTCGCGGCGCTCTCCTCGGGACAGGTCCACTACATCAACCGCGTGGACCCGAAGACCGTCGGGCTCCTCAAGCGTTCGCCGAAGATCGACATCCTGAACACGTCGGGCCGCGGCCACTACGTCTTCATCATGCATTGCAACACGGCGCCCTTCGACAATGTCGACCTGCGCCTGTCGCTGAAATACGCGATGGACCGCGAAGCCATGCTGAAGACGGTGCTCGCCGGCTTCGGCAAGGTCGGCAACGACTTCCCGATCAACGACACCTACGCGCTCTTCCCCGACGGGATCGAGCAGCGCGCCTACGATCCGGACAAGGCCTCGTTCCATTACAAGAAGTCCGGGCATAGCGGGCCGGTGCTCCTGCGCACCTCCGACGTCGCCTTCCCCGGCGCGGTCGATGCCGCCGTGCTCTTCCAGGAATCGGCGAAGAAGGCCGGCATCGAGATCGAGGTCAAGCGCGAGCCCGGCGACGGCTACTGGTCGAACGTCTGGAACGTCCAGCCCTTCTCGACCTCCTACTGGGGCGGGCGTCCGACGCAGGACCAGATGTACACGACGGCCTATTATTCGAAGGCCGACTGGAACGACACGCGCTTCCTGCGCCCCGACTTCGACAAGCTGCTGCTCGAAGCCCGCGCCGAGCTCGACGAGACCAAGCGCAAGGACATGTACCGGACCATGGCGACCTTGGTGCGCGACGAGGGCGGCCTGATCCTGCCGATGTTCAACGACTTCGTGAACGCCTCGCAGAAGAGCGTGAAGGGCTACGTCCACGACATCGGCAACGACATGTCGAACGGCTTCGTCGCCACGCGCGTCTGGCTCGAAGCCTGATGAGCGTCGAGACGGGCTCCGGCGTCGGTCCGGCCGGTCCCGGAACGGCGGGCGTCCTCCCCTCGGGGGACCCCATCGCGTCCGCGGGATCTCTCGGCGGCATGCTCGTCTCGCTCGCACCCGGCGCCGACGATCGGTCGGCGCTCGGGCGCTTCATGGGGGACAATCCGCTCGCCGCGATGATCGTGCAGCGGCTGGCCCTCAGCCTTCTCCTCCTCGTCGCGGTCTCGGTCGTCCTCTTCCTCGGCATTCAGGCACTGCCGGGAGACTTCGCGCAGACCTATCTCGGCCAGTCCGCGACGCCGCAGGCGGTGGAGAACATCCGGCGCGAACTCGGCCTCGACCAGCCCGCCGTCACCCGCTACCTCTCCTGGCTCGGCGGCGCGGTGCAGGGCGATTTCGGCACGTCCTGGGCGAGCCGGAACTCGATCTCGGAGCAGATCGCCAACCGGCTCGGCAACACGCTCTTCCTCGCCTTCTTCGCGGCCGTGGTCTCCGTGCCGCTCGCGATCGGGCTCGGCATGCTGTCCGTCCTCTACCGCGACCGCATCCCGGACCGGATCATCAACGTCTTCTCGCTCGCCGCCATCTCGCTGCCCGAGTTCTTCGTCGGCTATCTCTTCATCTTCGTCTTCGCGATCACGCTCGGCTGGGTGTCCTTTCCCTCCACCGTCTATGCCGGCATGCCGTTCTTCGAACGGCTGGAGGCGATCGCGCTGCCCTGCGGCACGCTCGTCCTCGTGGTGCTGGCGCACATGATGCGCATGACGCGCGCCGCGATCCTCAACGTGATGGCCAGCCCTTACGTCGAGACGGCGGAGCTGAAGGGCCTCTCCAAGATGCGCATCATCGCCCGCCATGCCGGGCCGAACGCCATCGCGCCGATCATCAACGTGGTGGCGCTCAATCTCGCCTATCTCGTCGTCGGCGTCGTCGTCGTGGAGGTCGTCTTCGTCTATCCCGGCATCGGGCAGTACATGGTGGATGCAGTGACCGTGCGCGACATGCCGGTGGTGCAGGCCTGCGGGCTTCTCTTCGCGGCGGTCTACATCCTCCTCAACATGGTGGCCGACATCCTCGCCATCGTCTTCAATCCACGCCTGAGGCATCCGAAGTGAGCGGCGCACCCATGCGAGGGCGCAGAATGAGAGAACCCCGAATGAGAGGGGCGAATTGATGCGTCTGCGCTCCATCCCCGTCAGCGCTTGGATCGGGTTCTTCGGCATCGGCCTCGCCCTCGTCTGCGCCCTCTTCGCCCCCTATCTCGCGCCCTTCGGCGAGCGCGAGGTTGTCGGCGAGGTCTGGGAGCCGATGGGTCCGGTCTTCCTGCTCGGCACCGACAATCTCGGCCGCGATCTCCTCTCGCGCCTGATCTTCGGCGCGCAGACGACGATCCTCGTCGCGGCGGCCGCGACACTCCTCTCCTTCTCGATCGGCGTCATCCTCTCCTTCACGGCCTCCGTCGTCCGCGGCTGGACCGACCAGGCGCTGTCGCGCCTCAACGACCTGATGATGGCGATCCCGACGCTGATCTTCGCGCTCGTCGTCCTCGCCGTCCTGCCGCAGAAGCTCTGGATCCTGATCTCCGTCATGGCGGTCCTTGATTCCACCCGCGTTTTCCGCCTCGGGCGGGCGGTCGCGACCGACATCGTCGTCATGGACTTCGTGGAAGCGGCCCGGCTTCGCGGCGAGGGAACGGCGTGGATCGTCTTCCGCGAGATCCTTCCGAACGCGCTCTCGCCGCTGCTCGCTGAGTTCGGCCTGCGCTTCGCCTTCTCCGTCCTCTTCCTCTCCACGCTGTCCTTTCTCGGCCTCGGCATCCAGCCGCCGGACGCCGACTGGGGCGGCATGGTGAAGGACAACAAGGACGGCATCATCTTCGGCGTCTCCGCGGCGCTGATTCCCGGCACCGCCATCGCGATGCTCGCCATCTCGGTCAATCTCGTCGTCGACTGGCTCCTCAACCGCACGTCGAGCCTCAAAGGAGGCCGCGGATGAGCGCCACCGGTCCCCTCCTCCGGGTTCGCGACCTCACGATCGGCGCGCGGATCTACCCGCCGGGCGAAGCGCCGAAGGACATCATCATCGTCCACGGCGTGTCCTTCGATCTCCAGAAGGGCCGCGTGCTCGGCCTCATCGGCGAATCCGGCGCGGGCAAGTCGACGATCGGTCTCTCGGCCCTCGCCTACGGACGCGGCGGGGTCCGGATCACGGGCGGCACGGTGACCCTCGACGGGCAGGATCTCCTGACGCTTTCCCCCTCGGGGCTCCGGCGGATCCGCGGTGCCCGGGTCTGCTACGTCGCGCAATCGGCGGCGGCGGCCTTCAACCCGGCCTTTCGGCTCGGCGACCAGATCGTGGAGGCCGCGCTGAAGCACGGCATCCTGACGCGCGCGGAGGCCAAGACGCGCGCCGACCACCTCTTCAAGATCCTCGGCCTGCCGAACCCGGAAACGTTCGGCCAGCGCTATCCCCATCAGGTCTCCGGCGGCCAGTTGCAGCGCGCGATGACCGCGATGGCGCTTCTGCCCTCGCCCGACCTCATCGTCTTCGACGAGCCGACCACCGCGCTCGACGTGACGACGCAGATCGACGTCCTCGTCGCCATCAAGCGCGCCATCGAGGAGACCGGCACCGCCGCGATCTACGTCACCCACGACCTCGCCGTCGTCGCGCAGATCGCCGACGACATCATGGTGCTGCGCCACGGGCGGACGGTCGAGGTCGGCACGGTGCGCGAGATCATCGAGGCGCCGAAGGAGGACTATACCCGCAAGCTCGTCTCGATCCGCCGCGAGGGCAAGCCCGAGGCGCCGGACCAGTCGGACCGGCTGCTGCGCATCGACCATGTCGACGCCGCCTATCCGAACGGCTTCCAGGTCCTCCACGGCATCACGATGCATCTGCCCAAGGGCCAGACGCTCGCCGTCGTCGGCGAGTCCGGGTCCGGCAAGTCGACGCTCGCGCGCGTGATCACGGGGCTTCTGCCGGCCCGGAACGGACGCATCACCTTCCAGGGCCGGGAGTTGTCGGCGGCCCTGTCCGGCCGGACGCGCGAGGATCTGCGCAGGATCCAGATGATCTACCAGATGGCGGACACCGCCATGAACCCCCGCCACACGGTGGCCGACATCATCGGCCGTCCCCTGACCTTCTATTTCGGGCTTCGCGGCGCCAAGAAGGCGGCGCGCGTGAAGGAACTCCTCGAGCAGATCGAGATGGGCGCGGGCTTTGCCGAGCGCTATCCGGCCGAGCTTTCCGGCGGGCAGAAGCAGCGCGTCGCCATCGCCCGCGCGCTCGCGGCCAATCCCGAACTGATCCTCTGCGACGAGCCGACCTCGGCGCTCGACCCGCTGGTGGCGGAGGGCATTCTCGACCTTCTCATGCGGCTGCAGGCGGAGACGCAGGTCTCCTACCTCTTCATCACCCACGACATCGCGACGGTCCGCGCCATCGCCGATTCCGTCGCGGTCATGCATCGCGGCCGGCTGGTGCGCTTCGGGCCGAAATCGGAGGTTCTGTCGCCGCCGTTCGACGATTACACGGACCTCCTCCTCAAATCGGTGCCGGAGATGCGGATCGGGTGGCTCGAGGCCGTCCGCGACCAGCGCCGCATGGCGGCTGCCGGAAACTGATCGGTCCCTCTCCCATGCCCGCTTCCCCCATCGCGCTCGCCGGCGTCCTCTTTGACAAGGACGGCACCCTCCTCGACTTCGACGCGACCTGGGGTCCGGCGACGCGGGAGGTGCTGGAAACGCTGGCGGGCGGCGATGCCGGTCGCTTCCGGGCGCTGGCCGAAATCGGTGGCTATCTCCCGGACAGCGGCAGCTTCCGCCCGGATTCCCCGATCATCGGCGGCGACACGACCGAGTTCGCGCCGGCCTGGGCCCTGATCCTGGGGAAAGCGCCGGACGAGGCCTTCGCCGATCAGGTGAACCACCTCTACCGGGCCGCGAGCCTCCGGCACCTCACCGCCTATGACGATGTCGGGCCGGTGATCGAGGGGCTTCGGGCGGAGGGCCTCGCCGTCGGGCTCGCCACCAACGATTCCGAACGGACCGCAAGGGCCCATCTCGGCGCGCTCGGGCTTCTCGACCGATTCGGCTACATCGCGGGCTATGATTCCGGCTGGGGCGGCAAGCCGCAGCCCGGCATGGTCACCGCCTTCGCCGTCCACGCCAAGGCCGACCCCCAGGCGATCGTTCTCGTCGGGGATTCACCGCACGACATCGAGGCCGCCCGCCGGGCCGGGGCCTTCGCGATCGGCATCGCGCGCACGCGCCGGGCCGCCGACACTCTCGGCAACAGCCCCGATCTCGTGATCGGCTCCCTTGCCGAACTTCCCGAGGCGCTCGCCTCCCGCTTCGCCCTGCCCGCCAGGGTCGCCTGAGACTTCAGACCGGACGCAGGACATGACTGGCTTCACCGTCACCGAAAACCAATGGATCGTGCTCGCGGACGGCACCCGCCTCGCCGCCCGCATCTGGATGCCGACGGATGCGCCGGCCGGGAGCGTGCCGGCCGTTCTCGAATACCTGCCCTACCGAAAGGGCGACGGCACGTCGATGCGCGACGAGGCGACCTATCCGGGCTTCGCCGAGGCCGGCATTGCAGGGATTCGCGTCGACATCCGGGGATCGGGGGAATCGGACGGCGTGATCGACGGCGAATACACCGAGCGCGAACTCGCCGATGCGCTGGAGGTGATCGACTGGATCGTCGCGCAGGACTGGTCGAACGGCGCGGTCGGAATGATGGGCATTTCCTGGGGCGGCTTCAATTCGCTGCAGGTCGCGGCGCTGAAACATCCGGCTCTGAAAGCGGTGATCTCGATCGCCTCGACCGTCGATCGATACAATGACGACATCCACCACAAGAACGGCTGCCTCCTGTCGGCAAACCTTTCCTGGGCCGCCTACATGCTGGCCTATCAGTCCCGCGCGCCCGATCCCGCGATCGTCGGCGAGCGCTGGCGCGAGATGTGGCGGGAGCGGCTGGAGGGCGAGCCCTTCATGCTGGAGGAATGGCTGCGGCATCAGCGGCGCGACGATTTCTGGCGCCATGGCTCGATCGCGGAGGACTTCGAAGGCTTTCCCGTGCCGGCGCTCGTCATCGCGGGCTGGGCGGACGGCTATCGCAATACGCCGTTCAAGGCCGTGGAGGGGCTCGGCGAGAAGGCCAAGGCGCTCGTCGGTCCCTGGGTGCACAAGTATCCGCATTTCGCCTGGCCGAAGCCGCGCACGGATTTCCTCGGCGAAGCGATCGCCTGGTGGAACCGCTGGCTGAAGGGCGAGGCGAACGGCGCGGAGAACGGGCCACAGCTGCGCGCCTTCATCCTCGACGGTCCGAAGCCGGCGCTCCGGCGCGAGATCGAACCAGGGCGCTGGGTCGCGATGGACCGATGGGCGGCGCCGGAGGTGCTGACGCTGCACGGGCAGCCGGGCCGTCGTCTCGGCGCCGAAGCGAGCCTCACGAGCGAGCCGCTGTTCCTGTGCTCGCCGGAGGACACCGGCGTGATGGCGGGCGAATGGTTCACGCTGAAGCCCGACGCCGAGATGGCCGGCGACCAGCGGCTCGACGATGCGGGATCGCTCACCTTCGACACGCGGCCCCTCGAGGCTGCCGTCGAACTCCTCGGCTTTCCCCGCGTGACGCTCCGCCTGACGCCGGAGACCGCCGGGGGCCATCTCGTCGCCCGGCTCGTCGACATTCACCCGACCGGCGCGGCGACGCGGATCAGCTTCGGCACGCTGAATCTCACCCATGTCGGCGGGCATGCCGAGCCCGCGACCCTGGAGCCGGGAAGGCCGGTGGAGGTGAGGCTGCAGCTCGACGCCTGCGGCTATCGCCTCGCGCCGGGCCATGTCCTGCGCCTGTCTCTGTCCACCGCCTATTGGCCGATGATCCTGCCGGGGCCGCGATCCGCCGGCGTGACGGTCGACAGCGCCTCGCTGGCGCTCGCCCTGCCGCTTCTTTCGGCGGATGCGAGGGAGATCGAGATCCCCGAGCCGGCCGATCCCGATCCGTTGCCGACCTATATCGAGCACGCGCCCTCCGTTTCGCGCCGAAGCGTCGAGCGCGATCTCATGGCGGGCGTCACGCGCTACCACCTCCTGGAGGATACCGGTCTCTTCGAGCACCCCGACACCGGCCTCTCCACCCGCCAGGTCCGCGACGAGACCTGGACGATCCAGCCGGACGATCCGCTCTCGATGGTGGGGGAGACCCGCTGGTCGACCGAGATGCGCCGCGCCGACGGCTGGGTCGTCACGACGCGGACGCGGGCCAGCCTGTCCGCGACGGCGACGGACTTCCATCTGTCCGCGGAAGCCCGAGCCTACGAGGGCGAGCGGGAGGTGCATGTGAAGACGTGGGACACGGCGATCCCGCGCGATTTCATGTGAGACGGCACAGATCCTCGATCCCCCGGCAGAGCGCGGCGAAGGCGTCCCGCGCGCCGGGGCTCATGTGCCGGGCGCGCAGCCAGGCGTGGATCATCTGCGGCTCCTCGCGAAACGTCACGGCGACGCCGGCCGCGCCGAGCTTGTCCGCGTAGAGCCTCGCATCGTCGGACAAGGGATCGAACCGCGCGGCCGTGATATAGGCGGGCGGCAGACCGGCCGCGTCCCCGAGCACCAGCGGATAAGCGACGGGATCGTCCGCATCGGCATCGTAGAGGGCGCGATACCAGGCGACGTCGGAGGTCGAGAGGCCCGGCGCATCGGCCATCTCCACGAAGGAACCGCGGGACAGGTCGCCGCCGAGGCCGGGATAGATCAGCGCTTGCCCGACGATCCCCTCGAGCCCCGCGTCCCGCGCGCGGATGCAAAGACCGGCCGCGAGATTGCCGCCCGCGCTGTCGCCGACGACGACGAGCCTTTTGCCCTCGTCGATGAGGGCCGAAACCACCGCCGCGCCGTCGTCCGACGCGGCGGGATGGAGATCCTCCGGCGCGAGACGATAGTCCACCGCGACGAGGTCGGCGCCGACGGCGTCGGATATGTCCGCGCAGATCGCGTCGTGGCTTTCCAGAGAGCCGACCACGAAGCCGCCGCCATGGAGATAGAGGATCGTCACGTCGTGCCGGAGGTTCGCCGGGCGGTAGGCGCGCGTGCCGATGCCCGCGATCTCCGCATCCACGCTCGTCAATCCCGGCGGTCTCGGACGGTCGAAGGCGGCGCAGAGCGCGTCGTACCAGGCGCGCTGGCGCTCGATCGGGGCCGACACCGCATCCGGCGGGTAGAAGGCGTCGCAGGTCCGGATGAAGTCCCGGATTTCCGGCTCGTCGGGAAGGGGATGGGGCATGGAAGGGCCTCGGGGAGTGGACGCCGCCGGCACGTGAGGCGCCGCCGAGGGATGCCATGGAGAAATCGGGGCGTCCACGGCGACGTCCCGGCCCCGTCCATCCCGAAACCTTCGGCCGGCCGCCCGAACAGGATATGGCGCTTTTCCTCTCCGCTTTGCAGGTCTAAACCCGAACGTCTCATCGCGTCCTGCCGCCGGCTCCGGTTCGGCGCGTCCCGCCCTCGCTTCATCTGGGTTTCGCCATGACCAACATGCCCGATCTCTCCGCCTATCTCCGCGAAACGGCCTTTGTCGGGGGCGCCTGGATCGAGGCGGACGGGGGAGGAACCGTCGCGGTGACGGACCCCGCCACCGGCGCCACGCTCGGCACGGTTCCCGATTGCGGACGCGCCGAGACCCGGCGCGCGATCGAAGCGGCCAAGGCCGCCTTTCCCGCCTGGCGGGCGAAGACGGCCAAGGAGCGCGGCGCGCTGCTCCACAAGCTCGCCGATCTCATCGAGGCCGAGGCCAAGCCCCTGGCGACGCTCCTCACGGCCGAACAGGGCAAGTCGCTGGCCGAGGCGACGGGCGAGGTGAAGTTCTCCGCCGCCTATGTCCGCTGGTTCGCCGAGGAGGCCCAGCGCGTCTATGGCGACGTGATCCCCTCTCCCTGGCCGGGCCGCAAGATCCTCGTCACGCGCGAGCCGGTCGGCGTCGTCGGCGCGATCACGCCCTGGAACTTCCCCTCCTCGATGATCGCGCGCAAGCTCGCGCCCGCGCTCGCGGCCGGCTGCACGATCGTCATCAAGCCGGCCATGCAGACGCCCTATTCGGGTCTCGCCTGGGGCGTCCTCTGCGAGCGCGTCGGCATTCCCGCCGGGGTCGTCAGCGTCATCACGGGATCGGCGAGCGAGATCGGCGCCGAGCTCACCGAAAGCCGCGACGTCGCCAAGATCACGTTCACGGGCTCGACGCCGGTCGGCAAGATGCTCGTCGCCCAGTGCGCGCCGACGCTGAAACGCGTTTCGATGGAGCTCGGAGGCAACGCGCCCTTCATCGTCTTCGACGATGCCGACGTGGAGCGGGCGGTGGCGGGCGCGATGATCGCGAAGTTCCGCAATTCCGGCCAGACCTGCGTCTGCACCAACCGGTTCCTCGTGCAGTCCGGGATCCACGACCGCTTCGTCGAGGCGCTGGTGAAGGCCGTCGAGGCGCTGAAGGTCGGCAACGGTCTGGAAACGGGCACCGAGCAGGGGCCGCTGATCGACGACCGCGCCGTCGCCAAGGTCGAGGCGCATATCGCCGATGCGCTGGAACAGGGCGCTGCTATCGCCACGGGGGGCCATCGCCATGCTCTCGGCGGCACCTTCTTCCAGCCGACGGTCCTGACCGGCGTCTCGCTTTCCTCCCATGTCGCCAAGGAGGAGACGTTCGGGCCGATCGCGCCGGTGTTCCGGTTCGATACCGAGGAGGAGGCCATCGCGATGGCGAACGACACCGAATTCGGCCTCGCCAGCTATTTCTACACGCGCGATCTCGGTCGCGCCTTCCGCGTCGCCGATGCCCTGAAATCCGGGATGGTCGGCATCAACGAGGGACTGATCACCACCGAAGTCGCGCCCTTCGGCGGCGTCAGGGAGTCCGGCATGGGCCGAGAGGGCTCGAAATACGGAATCGAGGACTATCTCGATATGAAATATGTCTGCCTCGGCGGACTGGACGGATGATGGGACGACCATGAAGGCGATCGACGCGGACGGGTTCGAGGCCCTTTTCTCCCGCTCGATCGACCCTTGGAACTACCGCACCTCGCGCTTCGAAGCCCACAAGCGCGGCGTGCTCCTCAAGGCTTGCGGCCTTGGGCCCTACGGGCGGGGCCTCGAACTCGCCTGCGCCATCGGCACGACGACGCAGGCCCTGTCGCCACTCTGCCGGCGGCTTCTCGCCGTCGATGCCTCGCCGACCGCGATCGAGGAGGCACGCGCCGGCCGCTACGCCAAGCCGGTGACGTTCCGCACCGCCCGCCTGCCCGAGGACGCCCCGCGCGGCCCGTTCGACCTCATCGTGGTGTCCGAGATCGCCTATTACCTGAAGCCCCGCGCGCTCGACGCGCTGACGGACCGGCTTCTGGCAGCTCTTGCGCCCGGCGGCCGCATCGTCGTCCTCCACCACGTCACGCCCTTCGCCGACGCCGCCATCCTGCCGGCGCGGGCCCAGGCGCAGATGACCGCGCGGCTGGCGCGGCGTCTCGCGCCGGTCCTCTCCCGCCGCCTCGGCCGCTTCAAGGTGGCCGCCTTCGAACGCCGGCGACGCTGACGGACGAGGACGACGCCCCGGCCTTGGGACGTCAGGCGGTCGCCGCCTCCGGCAGATCGGGGAGCTCGGGGGCGGCCGCCGCCGGCGCGAAGGCGCGGTTCCAGGCGTCGAGGCCGGCGACCTTGTAGGCTTCGGCGAGGGTCGGATAGTTGAACGTGTTCTCCATGAAATAGTCGATCGTGCCCTTTAGGTTCAGAACCGCCTGTCCGATGTGCACGAGCTCGGTCGCGCCCTCGCCGACGATGTGAACGCCGAGAAGGCGACGCGTCTTCTTGGAGAAGATCATCTTCATCATGCCGGAGGTGAGGCCCATGATCTGACCGCGCGACAGTTCGCGGAAGCGTGCGATGCCGCATTCGTAAGGAATGCCGCGCTTGAGGACCTCCTCCTCGGTCATGCCCACCGTCGAGATCTCCGGCACCGAATAGATGCCGTAGGGAAAGAATTCTGGGGCCGGCGGCGGGGCGAGGCCGAAGGCGTGGCAGGCGGCGAGACGGCCCTGCTCCATCGAGGTGGAGGCGAGCGAGGGGAAGCCGATGACGTCGCCCGTCGCATAGATGTGGGGCACGGAGGTCTGGAGCGTCTTCGGGTCGACGCCGATGCGGCCACGATGATCGACGGCGATGCCGGCGGCGGGCAGGTTGAGCGCATCCGTCTCGCCGACGCGCCCGGCCGCGAAGAGCAGCATGTCGCTGGCGACATGACGCCCGCTCTTGATCTTGCAGAGCGGCCGGCCGGCGGGATCGAACTCGACGGACTCCACCTCCGAGCCGAGCCGCAGCGAGACGTTGCGGTCGCGAAGCTCGTGCACGAACTCCTCGATCAACTCCTTGTCGATGAAGTCGAGAAAGGTCGGGCGCGGCTCGATCAGCGTGACGGCGACGTCGAGCGCGGAAAAAATGGTCGCGTATTCCACGCCGATGACGCCCGCGCCGATGACCGCGAGGCTGCGCGGAAGCTTCTCGATGCCGAGGATCTCGTCGCTGTCGAAGACGCTGGTGCCGTTGAAGGGCACGTAGCCCGGGCGGAAGGGCCGCGTGCCGACGGCGATCACGACATGGTCCGCGGTATGGGTCTCCGACTCGCCGAAGGCGGTCACGACGCGGATCTCGGTCGGCGACACGAAGCTCGCGGTCGCCGATGCGACCGTCTCGACGTGATTGCGGGCGAACTGATGATCGAGAACCTCGACCTCGTGGTCGAGCGTCAGCGATCCGCGCACGAGGAGATCGGCGGCCGTGATGTCCCGCTTGACCCGGTAGGCGCGGCCGTAGAACCCGCGCTCGCGCCAGCCGGTGAGGTTCAACACGGTCTCGCGCAGCGTCTTCGACGGGATCGTCCCGGTGTGGACCGAAACGCCGCCGACGCGGCGGCGCTTGTCGACCACCAACACGGACTTGCCGAGCTTGGCGGACTGGATGGCGGCCCTGCGGCCCGACGGGCCGCTGCCGATGACGATCATGTCGTAGTGAGCCATGGACCGACGCTTCGAGAAACAGGTTGAGGCAGGGAGTGCCGAGGAAGAAGGGGCCTAGCAGTTCGACATTGCGCGAACCCGATCTTGTGCCTGCACGTGCTGCACTGCAACCGATTTCGGCCGGCAGCCGTCAGATCAGGTCGGGGTCGCTGCCGGGGCGTTCCACCGACGCTCCGTCGGCCGCGCGGCCGGCGCCGTCGGACTCGCGGATCGGTGCTTCGAGATTCTCCTGCGCGCCCTGCCGGCCGGTATCGGCCCGTTCGACCGAGCCCGGCCCCTGCGCGCCGGCCGTGGTCTCGATGCTGGCGACCTTCGCCTCGCCTTCATCCTCGCCGAGAACGCTGATCGAGGCATCGATGGCGGCGGCGTCCGGCGACTTCTCTGTGTTCGACATCGGTCTCTCCCGGTTGGATGCCGGTCCGCGAGGGGTCTCGGCCGGCGTCAGGTCTCGTCAGGAGAAGCCCGTCCGGCGTGAAGCGTTCCCTCGACCGCCGTGCGAGATCACCGCAGGGGCTCCGAGAGAAGGGCGGGATCGATCGTGTAGAGATCCTCCGCCCGTCCGACGCCGCGCAGGGCATAGCGGCCGACGGACACGAGATCGCCGCGCTCGGGTTCCGGCGTCGCCGCCACGAACTCGGCCGACAGAAGAAGCAGGCGATCGACCGAACGGCAGAGCGAGGCGATGCGGCTGACCTCGTTGACGGCCGGGCCGACGACGGTGAAGTCCAGACGGTCGTCGGCGCCGATATTGCCGAACAGAACGTCGCCGAGATGCAGGCCGAGCGTCACATCCGTCACGGCCCGCCCCTCGGCGGTGCGTCGCTCCGCCAGGATGGCCAGGCGTTCGCGCAGGTCGACCTCGGCGCCGAGCGCGGCGCGGCAGGCCCGCGCCGGATCGTCCGCCCGAAAGACCGCCAGCACGCCGTCCCCGATCAGTTTCAGGACGTCGCCGCCCGCTCGATGAACCGCTCCGATGACCGCTTCGGAATAATCGTTGAGGAGCGGCAGGATCTCCGAAGGGTCCGTGCGGTCGGTGATGGCGGTGTAGCCCCGCAGATCGGAAAACCAGAGAACGGCGCGGATCTTCTCCGCGACGCCGCGTTGGATCTTGCCGGACAGGACACGCGCGCCGGCGTCGCGGCCGAGATAGACCTCGACCAGCGTGCGGGCGACGCGACCGAGCGAGAGCGACTGGATGGCGAGGACGAGGACCGGGATCAGCCGCCGGAGCGCATCGAGATCGTCGTCGCCGAAGCCGTCCGGCTGATCGGACAGCCAGCTGGAATAGATGCAGTCCATCCCGGCGATGGTGTCGGTGCCGGTGAAGAGGTGGCGGCAGGCGAAATAATCGGTGCGCCCCTCCGCCCGCAATTCGTCGAAGACCGCGAAATCGCCCTCGCCCCCGCCCATATCCACGCCCGCAGCCACACCCTGGAGGCGGCGGCGCAGTTCGGTCGTGCCGGTGCGGTCGAGATGGTAGAAGGTCGTGCGGCGCCAGGTTTCGGCGGCGTCGCCGCTGTCGGTTCGCCCATATTCGACCACCGCCTCTTCCGGCACGCCGTCGCTGCGCCAGCGGAAGGCGCGGCCTTCGTGGATCGGGTGGAGGGTGTCGACGATCAGGCTGGCGCGACACAGCGGCACGCCCGCCGCGCTGAGATCGAGGCAGAAGCGTCGCAACAGTTCGGGCTCGGTCATGCCGGACAGGCCTCGCTGGACGATGGTCGCCGCCAGACGTTCGATGGTTGCAGCTTCGATCATCGCAGTCTCCTGTTCGTCGGTGCGGCCCCGTCAGGTCGCCCCGATCCGTTCCTGTCATGGGCCGCCCGGCGCCTGCGTCGCGCAGGCCGGCTTGTTCGGCACGGGTCCGGACTCACGGCGACACGGTCCGCAGTCGCTGGCGGGTGGCAAAACGAAGGGCGGAGCGCCGGCTCCACGGCCGGAGTTCCGTCATGCCTAAGAAGTTGGACCGGAACGGGCCTTCCGGCACGACCGTTGGACGAGCGCTTCCTTCGACGACAGCACGGATCCTTCCATGACCCCTTCGACCCGCACGCTCGCCGCCCTTTTCGCTTCGGCCGTCGCGGCTTGCCCCCTCGCGGCTTTGCCCGTGCAGGCGCAAGATAGCGCGGCCGGACCGAAGCTGGAGGAGGTCGCGAGCTTCGATCATCAGGTGACCGGCGTCACCGTTTCGCCGGACGGCCGGGTCTTCG
Organism: Aureimonas sp. Leaf454; assembly: GCF_001424685.1. GTDB lineage: Bacteria > Pseudomonadota > Alphaproteobacteria > Rhizobiales > Rhizobiaceae > Plantimonas. The sequence continues at coordinate 75,888 of NZ_LMQT01000021.1, read as the reverse complement.
TGAACTTTCCCCGCTGGACGGAGGACGCCCCGATCTCGGTCGGCGAGGTGAAGGACGGGGTGGTCACGGCCTATCCCGACGAGGCCTGGAATTCCTGGCGCAACGCCCGCAAGAACGAGATCTCGGCCGAGGATCATTTCGTTTCGGTCCAGAGCGTCGTCGCCGATGGCAAGGGCAGCCTCTGGGTGCTCGACCCCGCCGCGCCCGCCAGCGCCTTCGTGGTGCCGAAGGGGCCGAAGCTCATGAAGATCGATCTGGCCACGAACAAGGTCGCCGAGACCTATCCCGTCGACACGAGCGTGGCGCCGCAGGGAAGCTATCTGAACGACGTCCGCTTCAGCCCCGACGGCGGTCATGCCTACATCACCGATTCCGGGCCGATCGGCGCGCTGATCGTGATCGACCTCAAGACCAAGCAGGCGCGCCGGCTCCTTTCGGGCCACCCCACCGTGCAGGCGGAGAAGGACGTCGTCGTGAAGCATCGGGGCGCGGAGATCCGCCGGCCGGACGGGCGCGGCGTGGAGTTCGCAGCCGACGGGATCGCGCTTTCGAAGGACGGCGAGACGCTGTTCTGGCAGGCGTTGACCGGCAAGACGCTCTACGCCATCTCGACGAGCCTTCTCGAGGATCCCGCCACGAGCGACGAGGCGCTGGCCGCCGCGATCAAGACGCGCGGGGAGAACGGCGTCTCGGACGGCCTCTGGCTCGACGGGCGCGACCGGATGTACATCTCGGCCCTCGAAGAGGATGCGATCAAGCGCCGCGAGGGCGAGACCGTCTCCACGGTCCTCAGCGACGAGCGGCTTCGCTGGCCCGACACGTTCGCCGAAGGGCCGGATGGCTCGATCTACGTCACGGCCTCCCGGATCATGGACATGAACTGGTACAGGCCGGAAAGCCCCGCGGCCCTGCCGACGAAGCTCTTCAAGTTCAAGCCGGAGTAGCGTCCCGTCCGCCTGGGCGCGCCCATCGTTCCGTCGGACCTTCGGCCGCTTTGACGAGGCACCGCAACCGTGCTTCACATCCGCGAATGTGGCAGACGCGCATCGATTTCCTGGACCCGGCAGAGGCCGCCGCCAAGCTCCGGCCGCTCGGCGGGCTCGCTTTGCTCGACAGTGCCATGCGGCACGAGATGCTCGGCCGCTACGCCACGGTCGCGGTCTCGCCCTTCGCGAGCTTCACCGTGGACGGGCTCGGCGCGAGCCTCGACGGGACGCGCCTCGCGGGGCCGCCGCTCGACGCCTTGCGCGGCGTGCTCGCGCGATACCCGATCCAGACGCTTCCCGGCCTGCCGCCCTTCCAGGGCGGCGCGATTGGCGCGATCGGCTACGATTTTGCCCATCACCTCGAGCGGCTCGACCGACCACCGGGGCTCGACCCGGCAAAGCCCGTGCTCCGCCTCAACCTCTATGACACGATCCTCGCCTTCGACCTTCGGGAGCGATCCGCCTGGATCGTGGCCTCGGGCCATCCGGCCGCGGACGCCGACCGCGAGGTCCGGGCGCGCCATCGGATGGCCGAGATCGGCCAGGCGCTCGCGGCACCCATGCCCATCCGGCCGCAGAGGTCCCGCAAGCCTCCCGCCTGGGCGTCGAGCGTCACGCGGGAGAGCTATGCCACCGCGATCGAGGCGATCCGGGCCTACATCCTCGCTGGCGACATCTACCAAGCCAATTTCGCACAGGCCTTCACGGCGCGTCTCGACGCGGACTTCGACGCCTTCCGCTTCTATCTCGACCTTCGCGCCGCCAATCCCGCGCCCTTCGCCGCCTTTCTCGAATACGGGGACCTCGCCGTCTGCTCCTCCTCGCCCGAGCGGTTCCTGAAGCTGTCGGGCACCGCGGTCGAGACGCGGCCGATCAAGGGAACGGCGCCGCGCAGCGCCGATCCCGCCGAGGACGAAGCGCTCGGCCAAACGTTGCTCGCCTCGGAAAAGGACCGCGCCGAGAACGTCATGATCGTCGATCTTCTGCGCAACGACATCGCGCGCGTCTGCCGACCCGACTCGGTGGACGTGCCGGTGCTCTGCGGGCTGGAGACCTATGCCTCGGTCCATCATCTCGTCTCCGTCGTCACCGGCGAGCTGAAGCCCGGGGCGGACGGGCTCGACCTTCTCGCCGCCTCCTTCCCGGGCGGCTCGATCACCGGCGCGCCGAAGATCCGCGCGATGGACATCATCACCGAACTCGAAGGCCGGCCGCGCGGGATCTATTGCGGCTCGATCGGCTGGATCGGCTTCGACGGCGCGATGGATCTCAACATCGCGATCCGAACCGTGACGTTCGAAAACGGAAACGAAGACGGTGCGCGGACGGCGACGCTCCAGGCCGGCGGGGGCATCACCATCCTCTCCGACGCCGCCGCCGAATACGAAGAGACGCTCGCCAAGGCCGCGCGGGTCTTCGACGCCTTCAAGGCAGCGCGATGATCCTCGTCGTCGACAATTACGACAGCTTCGTCTTCAACGTCGCGCGCTACATCGAGCGTGCGGGATCGGCGACCGAGGTGCGCCGGAACGACGAGCTCGACCTCGACGCCATCGAGGCCATGGCGCCCAGCGCCATCGTGATCTCGCCCGGTCCGAAAGCCCCCCGGGATGCCGGCATCTCGCGCGCGGCGGTCGCGCATTTTTCCGGCCGGGTTCCGATCCTCGGGGTCTGCCTCGGCCATCAGGTGATCGGCGAGGTCTTCGGCGGCGCGGTGACGCGGGCGCGGCGGCCGCTGCACGGTCGCGCCTCGACCGTCCGGCATGAGGAGAGCGGTCTCTTCTCGCAGGTGCCCAATCCGATGCAGGCCGGACGCTACCATTCGCTGATCGTGGAGGAGACCGCGGACATGGCGCGCCATCTCCTCGTCGACGCCCGCTCGGAGGAAGGCGAGGTCATGGGCCTGCGTCATCGCACCCACCCGACCTACGGCATCCAGTTCCATCCGGAATCCGTGCTGACTCCGCATGGACTGACCCTTTTCCGGACCTTTCTCGAACTCGCGGAGCGCTGGCATGGCGAAAACCGTCTGGATTGATGGCGGCTTCCGGGAGGCGTCGGATTCCGTGGACGCGGCCGATCGCGGCCTTCTTCTCGGCGACGGCGTCTTCGACACGTCCCTCGTCGTCGGCGGGCGCGTCTTTCTGCGCGAGGCGCATCTCGATCGCCTGGAGGCGGCTCTCGGCCTTCTCGACATCCCCGCCCCCCGCGCCGCGATCGAGAGCGCCATGGACGCGCTCGCCGCGCGTGAGGGCAACGGCTCGATCCGCATCACGGTGACGCGCGGGCCGGGTCCGCGCGGCTTGAAGGCGCCGGCCGAACCGCATCCGACGATCCTCGGCTCTTCGGCGCCGCTCGCACCCGCCTCGATGTTCGCGCCGATCCGGCTCGGCCTCTCCGCCGTGCGCCGCAACGAGACCTCCCCGCTCTCGCGGCTGAAATCCCTGTCCTATCTCGATGCCGTGCTCGCCGCCCGCGAAGTCGCCAAATCCGGCGCGTCGGAGGCCCTGTTCCTCAACACGCGCGGCACGCTCGCCTGCTCCTCGCTGGCCAACGTCTTCGTCGTGGAGGGGTTCGACCTCGCGACGCCGCCGCTGAAGGATGGCGTCCTGCCCGGCATTCTCCGGGCCTGGATCCTCGCCCATGCCGAGGATTACGGCCTTCGGCCGATCGAGCGCTCGATCCCGAGGAAGGCGCTCGACGAGGCCGACGCGATCTTCCTGACCAACAGCCTGCGCCTCGTCTCCCCCGCGACCCTATCGGGTCCGGCGACGAGCGCCGACGTGCCGGAGACCCTGCGGCGGCTGATGGAGGGCCTCTGCGAGGCCATTGCCCTCGAATGCGGCACCGATCCGCGCGCGCTCGGGGCGCGCCTCCTGGTCTGATCCGCCGCGGCGCGCGGCGTTCACCTGCGCGGCGCGGTGCCGCCTGCGATCAGCCAGGCCGGATCGAACCAGCGATCCGCGACGCCGTCATAGGGCATCCGGTTGATGTCCCAGTGGCGGATGTACCGGGCATAGACGTCCCAGACGCGCGGACCGCCGCCGACGAAGACGACGCGCTCCGAAAAGCGCGCCAGCACCTCCTCGGGATCCTCGTGCGAGCGGATCACGACGAGCGTGCGATCCCGCCGGGCGAAGTCCGGAACCGCGCCGATCGTGGTCGGACCGGCGATGAGGACGTGGCCGCGCGTGATGTCGAAGAAGCGCTCGACATCCTCGACGAAGGGACGCCCCTCGTAGCCTTCCCAGGGAAGATGGCCGTTCAGGCCGAGTTGTCCCGACTGCCCGATGGCGCAGATCGCCCGCACGTCCGCCATGTCGTTCTCTCCTTCGAGGTCGAGGGACCGACGCGCCCGCGTCAGTCGATGCCGGGAAACCAGCTGGCGTCGATGCGGTAGAAGCGATCGACGAAGTCGACCTCGCGCGCCAGGGCTTCGGAATTCAGAAAATGGACGATGCGGCCGTCGCGCCGTATGCGCTTTTCCTCTTCCAGGCTGCGGATCGCCCGGTTCACGGAAACGGTGCTGAGCCCGACGGCGCTGCCGACCAGCTCCTGCGTCAGGGGCATCTCGAAGCTCTCGCCGAGCCGGGGAAGCGTGATGCGCAGCCGCGCCTGGACCTGCAGGAGAAACAGGGCCACGCAGTCGCGCGCGTTCATCAGCGTGGCGGCCCGCAGCCGATCGATCATCGCGGCCCGCTCCAGCGCCGTGAAGGCGAAGAACAGGGCGACGAGCCGCGGATGCTGGACGAAGATGCGCCCGAGCGCGCGCTTGGGCAGCGGACACAGAACGAGATCGGTCGCCGCCCGGTAGCTCATGGTCGCTTCCGCGAAGGCGAGCTGGCCGACGCCCACGAGATCGCCGGGATAGAAGATGTCAGCCACGAGCTCGCGCCCGTCCTGGCTCGTCACCTCGCCGTAGAGCCAGCCGGACTTGACGACGTAGACATCCGACATCGCCTGACCGCGATCGAGGATGCAGTCCCGGCGGCGATAGGTCTCGCTCGCCTCCTCCAGCCCGGCGAGCATCTCGGCCTCGGCATGGGTCAGTTCGACGTAGTGGGAGAGTTTGGAGACGAGGCAGCTGTTGGTCGTCATCGGATCGCAGGCCGCCGTTCCATCGTGCCGACCTGCCTACCCGTCCGTCCGTCCGCTGGCAACACGGGATCGGGACGCGGCTAAAGCTAATTCTACCTGACCATTCTTCGCCGCATTAAACCACGTTAAAGACGCGGCATCCGTGTCCGGCGCATAAGATCGTCATGCTGGACCAAGACTCCTCGATCAAACTGAGCCGCAACAGTGCCGGAGTGGCGACGCAGGGGCATATCGACGCCCGGCTCGTGCCGACGCTCCTGTCGATCGCGAAGTCGACGCGGGCGTTTCTCGCCTTGCTTCTGGCCGAGATCGATCTTCATCCGGGGCAGGATCAGCTGCTTCATCGGCTGGAGCCCGGCGAGACGGTGAGCGTGTCCATGCTCGCCGACCAGCTGGCCGTCCGTCCCTCCACCGTCTCCAAGATGCTCGATCGGCTGATCGAGAAGGAGCTCGTGGTGCGCGCGGCGAACAACCGGGACGCACGGCGCACCATGGTGGCGCTGACGCCCCGGGGCGAGGAGATCAAGCAGGCCGTGCGGCGGATCTGGAACCGCCTGGAGCACGAGCTGACCGCTTCGCTGTCCTCGACCGACATGGACCGACTGATCGGAGCCGTGGAACAGGTCGACGATCTTCTCAGCGTGAAGCTGCGCCGCCTGCGCTGATCGCGTCCCGCGCCGCTTCGCGCGGCGACCGCCATTCCGAAGGGGCGGGTGACGATTTGACAGAGGCGGGCGCGTGCGCTCTCTGCCCTCGACCCAGCTCGATGGGAACGAAGAGACACGCACCATGCCCGAACGCTCATCGCTCGACCTCCTGCGCATTGGCTCGCCGAACGGCCTCAATGCCATCATCCTGCCGATGGGCGCCTCCGTGCGCTCGATCCGGCTCGGCGAGGGTCGTTCCCTCGCGCTCGGGGCGCGCGAGCTCTCGGTCTATGGTCCGGCGAACCGCAGCTTCCTCGGCGCGTCGATCGGGCGCAGCGCCAACCGCATCGCGAACGCGCGCTTTTCCCTCGGCGCGCAGCATTTCGAACTCTCCGCGAACGAGCCGCCGCATCACCTGCATGGCGGCACGACCGGCGCCTGGGCGCAAGAATGGACGGTCGAGGAGCAGGCGCCCGACAGCCTTCACCTGACGCTCGCGTCGCGCGACGGCGAGGACGGCTATCCCGGCGCGGCGGCTCTCTCGGCCTTCTTCACCATCGAGGGCGGCGACACGCTGCGAATCGTCTACGAGGGCCGGGTCGACCGGGAATCGATCCTCAACATGACCTCGCATCTCTATTTCAATCTGTCCGGCGAGGCCTCCACGCAGGACCATCGCCTCGAGATCGCCGCCGATGCCTATCTGCCGGTCGACGAGACGTTGATCCCGACCGGCGAGATCCGGCCGGTCGTCGGAACGCCCTTCGACTTCCGCACGGCCAAGCGCCTCGCCGACGGTCCGGACATGCTCGACCACAATTTCTGCTTGGGACACGACCGCCACGCGGAACCTCGGCGAATCGCGCATCTGTCGAGCGAGACCGGCGGCGTCGCGCTGACGCTGTTCTCCACCGAACGCGGCCTGCAGGTCTACGACGGCGCGAAGTTCGACGGAACGATCCAGGGCCTCGACGGCGAGGCGATCCAGCCGCATGGCGGCATCGCCCTGGAGCCCCAGGCCTGGCCGGACGCGCCGAACCATTCCGGCTTTCCCTCGACGCTGGTGCGGCCGGATGAAACCTACCGGCACGAGATCCTCTACCGTTTCGAAGCCCTCTGAGGACGCGCGACGCGGCTCCGCCGCGTCAGTCGAGGCGAAGGGGCGGGTCGAGACGGCCCCGGCACCCCGCATCGAAGAGGAAGGTCTTGCCGGCATCGGGATGGGCGGCGAGCTCGTCCGGCGTCATACCGTCGCGGGCGCTCGTGATGGCGATGTGGGACAGGCCGGGTCCGCAGAAGGCGGGGCAGGTCGTGTTCGGCGCGCCCGTCGCGATGCGCCGGACGAGGCGGGCGTCGGGCGCGAAGACCTGAACCTCGGCGCCGCCCCATCGCGCGCTGTAGAGGTAGCCGTCGCGGTCGAGAACCGCACCGTCGGGTCCGCCGGGATCGTCCTCGGCCTTCTGATCGAAGACCTCCGGCTCGCCGTCCGGCAGACCGGTCTCGGGATGCGTCGCGACGCGCCAGATCGTGCCGCGGGGCGTGTCGGAGAAATGCGCGTAGGTCCCGTCCTCGGAAAAGCAGATGGCGTTGCCGACGGTGAGATCGGAATAGATCCGGCGCAGTTCGCCGCGAAAGAACCAGTAGATCGACCCCTGCCCATCGGACTGGTCGAGCGCCATGGTGGAGCCCCAGAAGGCGCCGGACGGGTGGGTGCGGCCGTCGTTGGAGCGCAGGTCCGGCCGATCGACCTCGATCGGAGCCAGGCATTCGCCGAGGACGCCGCGGGCTCGGTCGAAGATCCAGAGACCCGTTTCGGTGAAGATCATCTCGCGCGTCTCGTCGATCGCGGCGCCGGCGGAGGGCATTGCGGCGAGCGCGACCGCCTCGGTCACGTCTTGGCCGGAATCCTGTGAAAGCCTGCGTCTGCCGAGAATGTCGAACCAGCGGAGCCGACCCGTCATCACATCCAGACCGATCCCCTCACCGAGAATGGACCGATCGTGGCTCAAAATATTTGCTACGTCTTGCATAGGTTCGTTCCGTCGCCAACATGACGATCGTCAACGTTTTGGTTACCTCAAGGGTCCAGAACGCGACCGACTTTCCCCCGGAAGAATTGCGCAGGCTCGCTATGCAGCATGCCCGATTGTGCATATGCTAAATGAGTGTGCAGTTGCGTCATAACCAAGATCGAGCAGCCGTGAAGCAGAGTTCCCGCCTGTCCCGCCGTGCCGCCCTCAAGATGAGCATCGCCGGTATCGCGCTGGTTGCGGGTGCCGGACGCGGTGCCTTCGCGCAGGCTCCGGCGGCGCCCGCGCCTGCGCCCGCTCCGCCCGCCCAGGCGCCCAGCGAGAACGCGTCCGTGGTCGAGAACTTCGACTTCGAGTCCTTCTCCGCCATGATGCGTCGGCGTTCGGAAGCGCCATATGTCGACAACCGCCCGCCCCTTCCGGACGCTCTCGCCAACCTCAGCTACGACGAGCATCGGGCGATCCGCTATCGCCCGGAGCGCGCGCTGTGGCGCGACGAGCCCGTCAATTTCCAGCTCCAGGCCTTTTCGCCCGGCTTCCTCATCAAGGACACGACGCGCCTTTTCGTCGGCGACGGAAAGCGCTTCGAGTTGCGCGGCTTCACGGGCGCGGACTTCGAATATCGCGCGCCGCTCGATCCTTCCGTTTTCCAGAACATCGGCCTGCCTGGGATTGCGGGCTTCCGGCTGCACTATCCGCTGGAGCGCCCGGATTATTTCGACGAGCTGATCACCTTCCTCGGGGCGAGCTACTTCCGAGCGCTCGGCACCGGCACGCGCTACGGCCTGTCGGCGCGCGGCATCGCCATCAACACCGCGACCGGCACGCCGGAAGAGTTTCCGCGGTTCAGCTCCTTCTACGTGGTTCGGCCCGAACCTGGCTCGAAGACGATCCGCCTCTTCGCCGAGCTCGACAGCCCGAGCCTGACGGGCGCCTACGCCTTCACCATCACGCCGGGTCCGCAGACCCTGATGGACGTCACCGCGCGCCTCTACTTCCGCAACGCCGTGGACCGGCTCGGCGTCGCGCCGCTCACCTCGATGTTCACCTTCGGCGAGAACGACCGGCGCAATCGCGACGACTTCCGCCCGGAGGTGCACGACAGCGACGGACTGACCATCCAGCGGCGCAACGGCGAACGCCTGTGGCGGCCCCTGAAGAACCCGGCCGAGCTGTCGCTCTCCTACTTCCAGGAGCTCTCGCCGGCCGCCTTCGGCCTCGTGCAGCGGGATCGCGATTTTTCCCATTACGAGGATGTCGAGGCCAGATACGACCTGCGTCCCTCGCTGCTCATCGAACCCTTGGGCGACTGGGGACAGGGCATGGTCGAGCTCGTCGAGATCCCGACCGATTCCGAGGCGAACGACAACATCGTCGCCTTCTGGGTTCCCGAGCGTCGTCCGGAGGCGGGCAGCCAATACGAGTTCCGCTATCGCATGCATTGGGGCGTCGAGACGGAGGCGGCCGACGGGCAGGCCCGCGTCACCGCGACGCTCGGCGGGGTCGGCGGCAACGCGGCCGACACGCAGGTGACGAACACGCGCCGCTTCGCCATCAACTTCACCGGGGGCACGGCCGCGAATCTTCCGCTCGGCACGTCCGTCGATTCCATCATCGACGTGCCGCCCAACGCCAAGCTCATCGACAGCCATCTCGACCGGCTTCCGGACGGAGGTTGGCGTCTGTCTATGGAATTCGAGAAGCTGGATTCGGCTCCCGCGGAACTTCGGGCGAAACTTTCGATGCTGCAACGCATTATTAGTGAGACATGGCTCTATCAGTGGACGGGCACCGCATGAACTCCATGGCCGCATCTCACGCGAACGGCGCATCGTCGACGCCGCTCGCTGCTTACGCGTCGTCTCGGCGCCTGCCGGAAGCGATGCCGATGACCGCCGCGACGTCGCCGGAAACCGCTTCTTCGCATCGATCGTCGTCGGCGCGCTCGGGAATGACGCCCGGACTCCTCGTCGGTCGTCCCGACCTGTCGGAGGACGCCGTTCTCGGCGCGATCGTCGATCGGATGGTCTTCGAGGGCCGCGACGCCAGCAAGGCGAAGGCGGTGCTCAACGCCGCCATGGCAGGGCGCCCGGTGGCGCGGGCCTTCCTGCGCCGGTTGGTGCTGCCGCTGCCGCATTCGCCTCTTCAGATGCCGATCCAGTCGATTCTGCGCGAGCCGTCCGCGGCAAGCGAGGAACGGGGATCGTGGTTCAGCCGACTGTCCTTCGGTCGCTGACTGGAAATGACGGCTTTTGCCGGCAACGGGCCCTCACGGCCGTTGCCGGCTTTGGCATGTCCGAGGCCGACGCTTCGATGACGACAGCGCCGCGCGTCCATCTGGGCGCGCGGAAGCGGCTTCGTCTCCTTGGTTCACGCATCGCCCAACCCGAGGATCGACATCGATCTCCGGGCCGATGCCGGAAGGGCTCACTTCGTTGATCGCACTTCGACGCTTCGTCTTCGCGGCCAGTGCCGTCGCCCTCGCCATCCTCGCGGGCGGTCTGTTCGCCTCGGTCATCACGGCGAGCGGCACGAGCCGGCTCCAGGTCCTGCAGGTCCTGCTGCTGACGATCTGCTGCGTCTGGCTGGCCTGGGGGTTCAACACCGCCGTCGCCGGCATCCTCACCGGGGGCCGGTCGAAGCGCACGCTGCCGGTTCCCGGCACCGAGAGCCAGAGCCGGACCGCCATTCTCATGCCGGTCTACAATGAGGACGCCAACGCGGTCTTCGCCCGCGTCGCCGCGATGACGGACGGGTTGAAGGCCATCGGGCGGCTCGGTCCGTTCGACGTCCACATCCTCAGCGATTCCACCAATCCCGTCTATGCGGAGGCCGAACGGCGGGCGACCTTCGTGCTGACGGCGGAACTGGAAGGCGCAGGGCACATCTATTATCGCCATCGCGCCAAGAACACGGGGCGCAAGGCGGGCAACATCGCCGACTTCGTGACGACCAGCGGCGGCGCCTACGACTACATGCTGGTTCTCGACGCCGACAGCCTGATGCGCCCGCAGACGATCCTCGAAATGGTCGCGCGCATGGACGCCGAACCCGATCTCGGCCTCCTGCAGACGCAGCCGCTCATCATCGGCCGGCGCACCCTTTTCGGGCGGGCCCTGCAGTTCTCCGCCGCGATCTACTCCCCGGTCTTCTCGCGCGGCATCGCTTGGCTGCAGGGACGCGAGGGTCCCTTCTGGGGACACAACGCCATCATCCGGGTGCGTGCCTTCGCCGATTGCTGCGGACTTCCCTCCCTGCCGGGCAAGGCGCCGTTCGGCGGCCACATCCTCAGCCACGACTTCGTGGAAGCCGCCCTCCTCGCGCGCGGGGGCTACCGCGTCCGGCTCGATCCCGATCTCGACGGCTCCTACGAGGAAGCGCCCTCCAACCTTCTCGAATATGCCAAGCGCGACCGACGCTGGTGCCAGGGCAACCTTCAGCACGGCCGGCTGATCACCGCCCCCCAACTCAACGCCTGGAGCCGCATCGCGCTCGTCTGCGGCATCATGGCCTATGCTGCGTCGCCGATCTGGCTGATGTTCCTGATCGTCTCGATGCTCGATCCGATCATCGCGGCGCAGCCGGACTATTTCCCCGCCGATTCGCTCTTCCCCGTTTTCCCGACACCTGAGACGGGCAAGGCGCTGCTGCTGCTGCTCGGCATCTTCCTTCTCCTCCTCCTGCCCAAGACGCTGATCGCCTTCGCCAGCGCCTTCGGCTCCCGCCGCCGGGCCTTCGGCGGCACGGTCCGCGTCCTCGCCGGCGCCACCGCCGAGCTGTTCATGACGAGCCTTCTCGCGCCGGTCATGATGATGTTCCAGTCGAAGGCGGTCGCGGAGGTTCTGGTCGGGGCGGATGGCGGCTGGCCGTCGACGGAACGCGAGGATGGGCGTCTGCCGGTCTCGGAAGCGTTCAAGAGCTCGTGGTGGATGGTCATCGCCGGCACGGCTCTGCTGGCCGCGACCTTCTTCTACTCGCCCGACCTGTTTCTCTGGGTCAGCCCGATCGGCGTTCCCCTGATGATCTCGCCCCTCCTGATCAGCTGGACCGGCGACCCGTCGCTCGGCGACGCGGCGCGCGATCACGGCCTGTTCGCCACGCCGTTCGAACTCGATCCGGAGCCGGTGATCAAGGCGTCGGAGGCATGGCGCCGGCGCATGGTGGCGCTGACCGCCGGTGCCGAGACCGGCCCGGACGCCGCCTCGGCCGGCGCGGCGACGACGCCCGGATCCTTTTCGGCGCGGACCGCCTGAGCGGCGCGAATAAGCGAACGTTCAGCCTGCCTTCACCTTCGGCCTCGTAGGAGACGATCGCGGAATCGGCTCGCCGTCTCGGTTTCGCCCCCTTCCGGTGTTCACCTTCTCGTGAGGTGGACAGGATCCGAGGACGCTTTTCGTGCCGAGTACAGAGCTCAGAGTCCCCGCCCTTGCCGGGCAACGCGACCATCGCGTCGACTTCTACCGCGGCATCGCGCTGGCGATGATCTTCGTCAATCACGTGCCAGGCAACGTCTGGGAAAGCTTCACGACCCGCAATTTCGGCTTTTCCGACGCGGCCGAGGTCTTCGTGTTCCTCGCCGGCTTCGCATCGGCCTTCGCCTACGGCAAGCCTTTTTTCGCCGGGAATGTCGTCGATGCCACGCTGAAAGCGTGGCGCAGGGCCGGCATCCTCTACATGGTCCACATCGTGCTGACGACGGTCGCCATCGCGGCCTTCGCCTGGGCGACGCTCGCCTTCGGCAAGGGCGGGCTGCTGCACCAGATCGGCCTCGGGGAAATCCTGACGCATCCGCTGGAGACGCTGGTCGGCGTGGCGACGCTCGGCCATCAGCTCGGCTATGTGAACATCCTTCCGATGTACACCGTGCTGCTCCTGATGCTTCCGCTGCATCTGGCGCTCGCCCGGATCTCGCCCCGCACGATGCTGGCGGGCGCGGTCCTCCTCTGGGCGGCGACCGGCGCGTTCCGGCTGGACATCCCGAACTTCCCGCTCCCCGGCGGCTGGTTCTTCAATCCCTTCGCCTGGCAGCTTCTCTTCGCGATCGGCCTCTACTGCGGATTGACGAAATGGCAGCGCGACGCTCCAGCGGTGCCCTACCATCCCGTCCTCTACGGTGCTGCGCTCGTCTATCTCGCCTTCGCCTTCGTCTTCGTCGGACTCGACGTCTGGGGCGTGGAGCGGCAGTTGGGCCTGCCCATGCTGATCGGCCAGTTCGACAAGAGCTTCGTCTCGCTGCCGCGGCTCCTGCATGTGCTCGCGATGATCTATGTCTTCGCTCATGCCCCCGCGAGTTCGCCGATCGCCTCGATCGCGCGCGGCAATCCCTTCGCCTTGCTGGGGCGCCACGCACTGCCCGTCTTCGCGATGGGAACCGTGCTGTCGCTGATCGGACAGATCGTGAAGTTCGAGCGGCCGCCGGCCTTTCTCTTCGACACGGCGATGGTGATCGTCGGCCTTTCGCTGCAGTTCGCCCTCGCCCATGCCCTGGAGCGACGGCGGCAGGGGCGCAGCACGGCTCGCAAGGCACCGTCTCCCGCGCCCGTCCCTCAACCGGCGGCGGGCGCGACGGCGCCCGCCCGCCATCGGCCCGTTCTCGGCTGAGCCCGGCCGTCTCGGCATCCTCCGCGCCGGGACGTCATCGAACCGGTCCGTCGGGGCCGGTCCGGCCCCCCGGAGGCGTTCGGGGGCCGATGGGTTCGCACGGAGCGCGGAGTTCTTTCGGCCAGCGCCCCTCCCTCCCCGTGCATCGGGACAGCGAGGGGCGGATCCCGTCGGTCAGCCGGGCTTGACCTCCTCGCCCGACCGCCAGGAGGCATCGGCGGCATCGGCGAGGAGACCGGCGGCAAGCCCGTCCTCACCGGAGGGCGACGGAGCGCTGCCGCCCTCGATCGCCTCGATGAAGTGGCGAAGCTCCTCCTTGTAGGCGCGGGCATAGCGCTCCAGGAAGAAGTTCTGCACGGGATCGGCCGTGATGCCGCCGCCCGTCGCCAGAACGACCGTCGTCTCCGGCACGTTCTCGGCCTTGATGAGCCCCTTCGACCCATGCACCTCGATGCGCTGGTCGTAGCCGTAGGTGGCCCGGCGCGAGCAGGAGATCTGGCAGATCTTGCCCGACGCGGTGCGCATGAGGACGGCCGCGGTGTCGACGTCGCCGGCCGCCCCGATGGCGGGATCAACGAGCGCGGAGCCCATGGCGAAGACCGAGACGATCTCCTCGCCGAGCAGGAAGCGCGCCATGTCGAAGTCGTGGATCATCATGTCGCGGAAGAGACCGCCCGAGCGCTCGATGTAGGAGACCGGCGGCGGGCTCGGATCGCGCGACAGGATGGTGACGAGTTCGACATCGCCGACGAGACCGTCGCCGATCCGCGCCCGCAGCGCCGCGAAGTTCGGGTCGAACCGCCGGTTGAACCCGATCATCAGCGGCGCCGACCCGACCTTTTCCAGCGTGCGGCGGATCCGGTCCGACGAGAGATCGACGGGCTTCTCGCAGAACACGGCCTTGCCGGCCGAAACGCCCGCCTCGATCATCTCGGCATGCGTGTCCGTCGGGGTGCAGACGAGGATGGCATCGATGTCGGACGAGGCGAAGATCGCCCTGGCGTCCCGGACCTCGGCGCCCAGTGCCTCGGCGAGGCCGGACGCGGCCTCCGTCGCGGCGTCGTGAACGGCCACCAGCCGTGCTCCCGCCGAACCGGCGACGTTCGCGCCGTGGATCCGGCCGATGCGGCCGGCGCCCAAGAGTCCGAATCTCAGCATGTCTCGCCATCCTCCCCGATTCCAGCCGGATTCTCCCGCTGGATTTCGGTACGTTTACGCCAAATTCGATGACTGCTGCAATGGGCGTTTCATTTTCGAGATCGTCGCCGAGCCCGGCCGTTCGGCGGATTTCTCGACAGGGCGATCGACAGCGTCTAAACCCGCGGCCGACGACGATCCGCTGACGGGACGTCTGCGAGGGCGAGGAGCGGAGGCTCCGGGCGGGAGGCATCCAATGGCGATCCGAAACCAGGACCACCCTTTCTTTCGGCCCCTGTGGCGGCGGATCGCGGTCGTCGCCGTGACGGCGATCTGGTGCGGCGTCGAGGCCTGGCATGGGCAGACGACCTGGGCGGTCCTCACCGCCGGCATCTGCCTCTATTCCATCTGGACCTTCTTCATCACCTATCCGAAACAGACGGATCTCTGAGACCGCCGGGCTCGGGACGGAGCATCCGCGCCCGATGTGGTCGCGCCGGTGCCGGAACCCTTGGCGCCGGGTCAGGCCCGATCCGTCACGCCGGCCATGGCGAAGGTCGCCATGCCGGTGTGGCAGGCGGCCGCGGCCTTGACGATGCCGGCCGCCAGCGCGGCGCCGGTGCCCTCGCCAAGGCGCATGCCGAGCGCCAGAAGCGGCACTTTGTCGAGCCGCTCCAGGGCCCGGACATGCCCGGTCTCGGCCGAGACATGCCCGAACAGGCAATGGTCGAGCGCATGCCGGTCAGCCCGGAACAGAACGGCGGCGGCGGCGGTGGCGACGAAGCCGTCGACGATGACCGGCACGCGCTGGATGCGGGCGGCCAGGATGGCGCCGGCCATGGCGGCGAGCTCGCGCCCGCCGAGCCGGCGCAGGACCTCCAGCGGATCGCGCAGATGGTCCCCATGAAGCGCCAGCGCCCGGTCGACCACCTCCGCCTTCCGCGCGACGCCAGCGGCATCGTGGCCCGTGCCCGGCCCGACCCAGTCGGCCCCGGTTCCGCCGAACAGGCCGGCGAGCACCGCGGCGGCGACCGTCGTGTTGCCGATGCCCATCTCGCCGATGCACAGGAGGTCGGGCTCGCCCATCAGGCATTCCATGCCGAAGGCCATGGTGGCCGCACAGGTGCGCTCGTCCATCGCGGCCTCCTCGGAGATATCGCCGGTCGGCACTTCCAGCGCGAGGTCGAAGACCTTGAGGCCGAGATCGTAGGCCGCGCAGATCTGGTTGATCGCCGCACCGCCGGCGGCGAAGTTCGCCACCATCTGGGCCGTCACCTCCTGGGGAAACGGCGAAACGCCCTTGGCGGCGACGCCGTGATTGCCGGCGAAGATCGCGACGACGGGACGCGTGACGGCGGGCGGGCGTCCCTGCCAGGCCGCCAGCCATTCCGCGATCTCCTCCAGGCGCCCGAGCGAGCCGGCCGGCTTGGTCAGCTCCGCGTCGCGATGCCGGACGGCATGCTGCGCGGCGATGTCCGGACCCGGCATCTGTGCCAGAAGCGCGCGGATGTCGTCGAAGGGCAGGCCGGTGGCGGACATGTCGATGCTCCTCACTCGCCCGGTCGAGCCGGATCGCGCTGGTCTCGACGGCTGCTCTAGCGCCACCTCGCCGCCGCGTACAGGCCGCACGTTCGAACGCGCCCTCGAGACCGGACAGAGGTGCCGGGATCGGATAAGCAACCGGCATGATCGCCTCGACCCTGCGCGCCCTCGCCTTCCTGACCCGGCTGAAACCGGTCGCCTCCGCCTTTTCCGGGCATCATCGGCTCGGCGCGGACGTGCCCGCCTTTCCGCTGGCCGGGCTCGTCGCGGCGGCGCCGTCCGCCCTGGTGCTCGTCGCTGCCACGGGGCTCGGCCTGTCGCCGCTCGTCGGCGCGGTTCTCGCCACAGGGCTTCTCACGGCGCTGACCGGTGCCCTTCACGAGGACGGGCTCGCCGATCTGGCGGATGGGCTCGGAGGCCATCACGGCAAGACGCGCGCGCTCGCCATCATGAAGGACAGCCGCATCGGCGCCTACGGCACGCTCGCGCTGGTCCTCTCCCTGGCGTTGCGCATCGCGCTCCTGGCCGGTCTCGCGGAGCACTCGGCTTTCGATGCGGCGCTGATCCTCCTCGCCGCGGCGGCCGCGAGCCGGGGCGCGATGGGCTGGCTCTGGTCGAGCCTCCCCTCTGCCGATCCCGGCGGTCTCGCCGATCGCGTCGGCCAGCCCGATTCCGGCGAGGGACGGCGATCGGCGGCGATCGGCGCCGCGATCCTTCTCGTCCTCGCCTCGGTCACGGTCGGCCCGTTCGCCGCCGCCCTGCCGCTCGTCCTCGGCATCCTCGCCCTTGGACAGGTGCGCAAGCTCCTTCAGGCGCGTCTCGGCGGCCAGACGGGGGATGGGCTCGGCGCGGGGCAGCAGATCGCCGACCTCACGATCCTCCTCGGCTTCGCGATCGGTGCCGGAATCACGTGAGGGAGGCGAGAAGGGAAAGACCCAGCGCCGCGAGGAGGATGTTTCCGAGCCGCGCGAGGAGAACCAGCGAGCGGTCGATGTCGGCCGGCCGGGCGTCCCTCCGCCCGCCGGCATTGAGATGTTCGGCGTCGACGAGGATCTCGCCGTAGCGCCGAGGCCCGCCGAGCGCGAGGCCGAGCGCCCCCGCGACGGCGGCCTCGGGCCAGCCGGCATTCGGCGAGCGGTGCGTTCCCGCGTCGCGCCAGGCGGCGCGGAGCGCGCGGGCGAAGGCCGGCCCCGACGCCAGCGCGAAGAGAAGCGCGGTCAGGCGCGCGGGGACGAGATTGGCGAGATCGTCGAGCCGAGCCGCCGCCCAACCGAAGGCGAGATGGCGCTCGGAGCGGTGGCCGATCATGGAATCGGCCGTGTTGAGTAGCTTGTAGGCGAGAAGACCGGGGAGCCCGAGGACGAGATAGGCGAGAAACGGCGCGACAAGTCCGTCGGAAGCGTTTTCCGCCAGGCTCTCGATCGCGGCGCGGCAGACGCCCGCCTCGTCGAGGCCGTCCGGATCGCGTCCGACGATCATCGAAACGGCCCGCCGGCCGCCGGCAAGGCCCTCCTGCCGGAGCGCCCGCGCAACGGCTTCGACGTGATCGGCAAGGCTCTTGTGCGCGAGGAACACCGCGGCGACGAGCGCTTCGAGCGCAAGGCCCGCCATTCCAAGGCCAGAGAGGATCGCGTGAAGACCGACGCCGACCGCGAGCGTGACGGCGAGAAGCGACAGGATCGATACGACGCCGTTCCGACGTCGCGCGGCGAAGGAGAGAGCGTCGCGATTGAAGCGCCGGTCCACCCAGGCGATCGCCCGGCCGAAGACGACGACCGGATGCGGCACGCGCCGCCACAGCCAGGGGGGGTCGCCGACGAGCCGGTCGAGAACCGTCGCGGCGAGCAGCGCGGCCAGATGGGCGCTCATGGCGCGAGGTCGATCACGTGGAGGAAAGAGCCGGCGACGCGTCCCTCGCGCAGCCCGGCAAGGCCGAGATCGGTTCCCTGCGCGTCCTCGATCTGGAAGAGCGGCAGAGCCGGCCCCTGCGACAGGATGGTCGCATAGTGGAATTCATGCGCCGTCACGTCGCCCGCGAAGGGAAAGGTGCCGAGCGCGCTCGCCCTGCGATAGCCGAGATGAAGCCGCCGCGCGGCGAAGCTCGTCTCCAGCGGCAGGAGCCCCGTCATCGCATGGCGCGTGCCCGACGCGTCGACGAGACCGTGCCCGAGCACCATGTAGCCGCCGCACTCGCCGTAGATCGCGGCGCCCTCGGCGGCCTTGCGCCGGAGGCCCGCCGCGAAACGGCTGCAGGCGGCGAGACGACCCGCATGAAGCTCGGGATAGCCGCCGGGCAGGTAGACCGCATCCGCGCCGGCATCCGGCGCTTCGTCGCCGAGCGGCGAGAAGAACAGGATCTGCGCCCCCGCCCGGCGCCAGCCCTGGAGAAGATGGGGATAGGCGAAGGCGAAGGCGTCGTCCCGCGCGACCGCGATCCGTTGGCCGAGCGGAGGCAGACGCGCCACGTCCGGGCCCCGTCGCGCCGTGCGCCGCGCCAGGCGCTCCACCGCCTCCATGTCGCAATGGTCCGCGACGAGGCGCGCCGCGCCTTCGATGAAGCTCTCGAGCGCGCCGTGCTCGCCGGCCTGGACCAGGCCGAGATGGCGCTCGGGCAGAACGAGCGCCGCAGCGCGCGGGATCGCGCCGAGAACCGGAACCGCCAGCGGCGCCAGCGCCGTGCGCAGCATGGTCTCGTGCCGGTCGGAGCCGACGCGGTTGAGAAGAAGGCCGGACAGGGCGATGTCCGGGCGATGGTCTCGGAAACCCCGCACGAGAGCGGCCACCGAATGGGAAACCTTGGCGCAGTCGACGACGAGGAGAACGGCCAGCCCGAGACGCCGGGCGAGGTCGGCCGAGGAGCCCGAACCGTCCGCCGCCCCGTCGAACAGCCCCATCATGCCCTCGACGACGAAAGCATCGCCGTCGACCTGACCGGCCAGCGCTTCCACGAGATCGCCGCGCATCGCCCAGGGGTCGAGATTGAGCGCCGCGCGTCCGGTCGCCGCGGCATGGAAGGCCGGATCGATGTAGTCCGGGCCCGCCTTGGCCGCGGCGACGGCCGAGCCGCGGCCGCTCAAGGCCCGGAGGAGCGCGAGCGTCAGGACCGTCTTCCCGGAGCCGGAGGCGGGAGACGCGACGAGAAGTCCGTTCATGGCCGTCGACCCCGACGAAGCAAGACCTTACCGAGCGGCCCGGGCCGGCCTATAGAAGCGCTATGACGGCCGCGCGCGAGGATCACAGCGAGGACAGGGCGAAGGCCGGCCCCGGCGGCCCGCTCCGGCGCGGCTGGACGACGGGCGCCTGCGCGACCGCGGCGACCAAGGCCGCGCTGACCGCGCTCCTCACCGGCGCCTTTCCCGATCCCGTGGAGATCCTCCTCCCGAAGGGCGAGCGGCCCGCCTTCGCCTTGAACCGGCAGCGCCTTTTCGACGGCGCGGCGATGGCCTCGATCGTCAAGGATGCCGGCGACGATCCCGACGTGACGCATCTGGCCGAAATCGTCTCGACGGTCCGCCGAGGCCTGCCCGGCACCGGCATCGCCTTTCGCGCCGGTCCCGGCGTCGGCACCGTGACGATGCCGGGCCTGCCGATCCCGCCGGGCGAGCCGGCGATCAATCCGGTTCCCCGCGCGCTGATGCGCGGGGTCGTCGAGGCGCTGGCGCAGGAACATGGCCCCTGCGCCGATCTCGAGATCGAGATCGGCGTCACGGGCGGCGAGGCGCTGGCGCGGCAGACCTGGAATCCCCGACTCGGCATCGTCGGCGGTCTCTCGATCCTCGGGACGACCGGGATCGTCCATCCCTTTTCCTGCTCGGCCTGGATCCATTCGATCCATCGCGGCGTCGACGTCGCGCGGGCCGCGGGGCTTGGCCATGTCGTCGGGTCCACCGGATCCACCAGCGAGGATGCCGCGCGCCGCCGCTTCCCGGAGCTTCCGGAGATCGCCTATCTCGACATGGGCGACTTCGCGGGAGGGCTTTTGAAGTATCTCCGCCTCCATCCCGTCCCGCGCCTGACGATCGCCGGCGGCTTCGCCAAGCTTGCCAAGCTCGCCCAAGGCGCGATGGATCTCCATTCGGGCCGCAGCCAGGTGGACCTCGCCTTTCTCGCCGATCTCGCGGCAAGCGCGGACAAGGGCGATGCGCTGCGCGCGTCGATCCTTTCGGCCAACACGGCGAAGGCCGCCCTCGATCTCGCGCGCCACGCGGGGATCGATCTCGGGCAGGCGGTCGCCGATCAGGCCCGCGCGCGCGCCGAAGCGCTGCTGCGCGGGGCCGATGTCGCCGTGGACATTCTCGTCGTCGACCGCTCGGGCGGGGGGGTCGGCCATGCCGGCTGAGACGATCCTCCTCCTGGCGGGAACGGCGGAGGGACGCGCGCTGGCCGAACGGATCTCCGAGGAGCGACCGGACAGCCGGCTCGTCACCGCTCTCGCCGGGCGCACGCTCTTCCCCAAACGACCGGCGGGCGAGGTCCGGGTGGGCGGCTTCGGCGGAGCGGAGGGACTGGCGCGGTTCCTTCTCGCCGAGGGCGTGACGCGGCTCGTCGATGCGACCCATCCCTTCGCCGCCGGCATCGCGCGCAACGCCGCGCAGGCCGCGAGCGGGACGGGCGTGCCGCGCCTGAAGCTCCTGCGGCCGGCCTGGACGCCGGGCGCGCGGGATCGCTGGACGCCGGTCTCCTGCCTCGGCGCGGCGCGCGATGCGTTGCCCGAGGGCGCAAGGCCTTTCCTGGCGCTCGGCCGACAACACCTCGCCCCGTTCCGGCACCGGAGCGATCTGCGACCCGTCCTGCGCATGGTCGATCCGCCGGAGGAGCCCCTGCCCTTTCTGGCCGATCTCGTTCTCGGTCTTCCCTCGGCCGATCCGGTGGAGGAGATCGCGCTGTTCCGGCGCTTCGGGGTGACGCATCTCGTCTGCCGAAACTCCGGCGGGGATGCTTCGTCGGCAAAGCTCGTTGCGGCCCGGCGGCTCGGGCTCCCCGTCGTCATCGTGGCGCGGCCCGTTTCACCGCCAGGGCCGACGGTGTCCGAGTTGCAGGAGGTCCTCGACTGGTTGTCGTGACGGCTCAAGGAACCGCCTTGTAAGACGCGCCGCGACGGGGGCGGAGCACATGGACGTGGTTCGCGTCGTAGAGCTTGGAATCCACGAAATCGGTCGCGCCCAGCGCCCGGCCGACGAAGATCAACGCGGTCCGCGTCAGCTTGGCGTCGCGGATGCGGGTGTGGATGTCGCCGAGCGTGCCGCGGATGAAGGCCTCGTCCGGCCAGCCCACGCGATAGGCGACGACGACGGGACAGTCCGGCCCGTAGGCCTCCACCGGCTCCAGTTCGCGCTTGATGTGGCCGATATTGCGCACGGAGAGATGGATCGCGAGCGTCGCGCCGCTTCGGGCGAGCGTCGCGAGATCCTCGCCCGCGGGCATGGCGGAGGATTTCATGGCCGTGCGCGTCAGGATCACGGTCTGGCAGACCTCCGGAACGGTCAGTTCCAGCTTCAGCGCGGCGGCGGCTGCGGCGAAGGCGGGCACGCCGGGCGTGACGTCGAAGGGAATGCCCAGCGCGTCCAGCCGCCGCATCTGCTCGGCCGTCGCGCCGTAGAGCGAGGGATCGCCGGAATGGACGCGGGCGACGTCGAGGCCCGCCGCATGCGCCTGCTCCATCTCGGCGACGATCTCGTCGAGGGTCATCGGCGCGGTGTCGAGGACGCGCGCACCGGCCGGCGCCGCCGCGACGATCGCCTCGGGCACCAGCGATCCCGCGAAGAGACAGACCGGGCAGCTTTCGATGAGGCGCAGGCCGCGCACGGTGATGAGGTCGGGCGCGCCCGGGCCGGCCCCGATGAAATGAACGGTCATGCCGCGCTGTCCCCTCGTTCGGATCGGGCAGCGGCGAGGCCGCTTCCCTGCTTGTCCGCATAGCCGCGGGGCGTGTAGGCCCAGCGCCGTCCGTCCCCGGCCGCGACGAGACGCGTTTGCGACGAGCCGACGATCACGACCGTCAGCATGTCGACCTCCTCGATGTCGAGCGCCGCCAGTTCGACGATCCGGACATGCTCGCCCTCGCGCCCGAGATTGGTCGCGAGGATCACGGGCGTAGCGGCCGGACGGTGGCGGAGGAGGACGTCGCGCGCATGGGCGAGCTGCGTGCGGCGACGCCGGGAGACGGGATTGTAGAAGGCGATCACGAAATCGCCCGTCGCCGCCGCCATGACCCGCCGCTCGATCGCGGGCCAAGGCGTCAGCAGGTCGGAGAGCGAGATCGTGCAGAAGTCGTGGCCGAGCGGCGCGCCCGCCCGCGCCGCCGCCGCCTGGAGGGCCGAGATGCCCGGCGAGACCGCGATCTCGATGCGACGGGCGGCCGGGGAGACCCCGCCCGTGTCGAGAAGCTCGAAGACGAGCGTCGCCATGGCGTAGATGCCGGCATCGCCCGAACAGACGAGCGCGACGTCGCGGCCCTCGCCGGCGAGTTCCATCGCATGGCGCACGCGCTTCTCCTCGTCGCCGAGGGGGAAGTCGTGGCGTGTCTTGCCCGTTCCGAGCGGGCCGAGGAGGTCGAGATAGAGCGAGTAGCCGACGAGGTCGCTGGCCGTCTCGACCATGGCCGACACTTCGGGCGAGCGCCACTGCGCCCCGCCCGGACCGATGCCGACGACGAAGAGCCGGCCCCGCGCCCGGCCGATGCCTGTCGGATCCACCGGCATCGGCGCCTTGGCCAGCGCGGCGGTGACCCGCGCGCCCTTGCGCTTGGGAACCAGCAGCGCGCCGTGCGGTCCGACAGCGGCCAGAGCCGCGCCCTCGCTGACCCCGTGGCAGCCGGTTTCGGCGAAGACGATCTCGGACGGATTGGCGAGACGCGGCGCCTCGGCTTCGAGCGTGGCCGCGTCGAAGAAGCGCGCCGGCACGGCGAAATGGGCGGCGACGGCATGGACGGCGGCCTCATCGGCCTTGAGGTCGATCGAGGCGATGGCGGCGAGCGAGAGCCGGCTGACCTTCGCTTCCGCCAGCACGGTTTGCGCCAGGGCGATCGCGTCCGCCGCCGGCGCACCGCGCTCGGTCCCGATGCCGAGGACAAGGTTGGCCGGACGGTACAGAAGCTCGCGCGCGGCTGGTGGGCGATCCTCCTCGGTGATGCTGAGCGTCACGCGTCCGTCGTCCGCGATCGGGATCGCGGAAGCGGCGAGCCAGGGCGCGTCGCCCGCGATCCAGGCCTCCTCGCCGGCGACGAGATCGGCCATGACGGTCTTGGCATCCCCCGTGTTTTCGAGGCGCCAACCGGCGGGCGGCTCATCGAGCGCCACGCCGAAGCGCAGATCGCCGGCGGTGGTGATCGCCGGGGCGACGCCGAGGGCCGCGGCGATCCGCCGGGCGAGATCGTTGGCGCCGCGATGCCCGCCGAGCAGCGGCACGACGGCGGAGCCGTCTTCGGCGACGGCGAGAACGGGCGGCTCGGCCGACTTGTCGGCGAGGAGGGGCGCGAGGATGCGGATCACGGCGCCGGACGCCATCAGCGCGAGGATGGGCCGCCCCTCGGCGAAGAGCGACGCCAGGTGCGGCCCGACCTTGGCAAAGCTCCGCTCCGCATCCGCGCGGCCGGCGAGGCCATGGACCTCGCCCGAGATCAGCGCCGCGATGCGGCGCGCGAGCGGAAGCGCGGCTGCGGACAGGGTGACGACGGCCGGCTTCATCGAGCGTCTCCCGTGTCGCCGGCAAGGCCGAGCAACGCCGGCTCCGAGCCGCGATAGCCGAGGATCAGGGCGAAATAGGGAGCCGCGTCCGGCGCTCGGCGGAGCGGCAGGATGCGCTCGTCCGCCTGCGTCGCGCGCTCGACATAGCTCGACCGGGATTCCAGACCGAGGCGGGAGAGGAGAGCGCGGATGCGCGGCATGTGCCGGCCGAGCTTCAGAATCGCGAAACCCTCCGCGCGTTCGATCAACGTCTCGATCGCGGCATCGTCCAGCGGCGCGGGAATGACGGTGAACCCATCGTTGCGGGCGGCGAGCGGACGAAGGGCCCGCGCCGATGCGGCGTTGATCGAGGTGATGCCGGGCACGATCTCGACCGGGTGATGGGCGGCGAGGCGTTCGAAGAGATACATGAAGGAGCCGTAGAAGAAGGGATCGCCCTCGCAGAGCACCGCGACGTCGCGGCCGGCTTCGAGATGGGTCGAAATGCGGACGGCCGCGGCGTCGTAGACGTCCTTCGCCGGCGCGCGGTCGACGCGCATCGGCACGAGGATCTCGATCTCCTCCTGACCCGCCGGCAGGTGGCCTTCCACGATGCGCCGGGCGATCGATGGACCGCTGTCGGAGGCGGGATAGGCGATGACGGGCGCGGCCTTCAGGATGCGCAGCGCCTTCAGCGTCAGGAGTTCGGGATCACCCGGGCCGACGCCGACCCCGTAGAGCCGGCCGCGCCTTGATGCGACCGTCATGCCGGGGCCTTGGTCAGGTGCCAGTGGACGACCGTCATCGCCGGCTTGAAGCCGCGATAGGGGCCGACCGGCTCGGCCGTTTCCACCGCGACCCGCAGAAGCTCCCCGCCGTGCTCGGCATGAAGCCCGATCAGGATCGCCTCCGATTCCAGCGTCACCGCATGGGCGACGAGACGGCCGCCGGGCTTCAGCGCGGCGAAGGCCGGCTCGAAAATATCGTCGGACAGGCCGCCCCCGAGAAAGACCGCGTCCGGCGCGTCCAGCGCGGCGAAGGCGGCCGGCGCGCGGCCGGCGACGATCCGAAGCTCGGGAACGCCGAAGACGGCGGCGTTCTCGGCCATCATCGCGCGCCGCGCCTCCACCGGCTCGATCGCGACGGATCGAAGATGGCGGCCGGCCCGCAGCCATTCCACCGAGATCGAGCCGGAGCCCGCGCCGACGTCCCAGAGAAGATCGCCCGGCATCGGAGCGAGCGCGGCGATGGCGAGGGCGCGCAGCACCCGCTTGGTCATCTTGCCGTCATGGATGAAGCCGTCGTCGGGAAGGCCGGGCACGAGGGGCCGGGGTTCGGCGGCCCGGCCCGGCCGGCAGAGGATCGCGACGGTGTTCAACGCCGCGACATCGGAAAGATCGAAGTCGAGCGCGCTCGACTCGCGCAAGCGCTCCTTCGGTCCGCCCATATGCTCGAGGATGGTGAGCCGGCTCGGACCGTAGCCGCGCGAGGTGAGAAGGCGCGCGAGCGCCTTCGGGCTGTCGCCGTCCTCGGACAGGACGAGGAGCCGTGCGCCCGGCTGGAGATGGCGCAGCACGGCCTCCAGGGGCCGGCCATGGACCGTGAGGCAGACGGTGTCCTCCAGCGGCCAGCCGAGCCGCGCGGCGGCGAGCGAGAAGGCGGACGGCGCCACGATGACGCGCATTTCGGCGGCGGGAATGTCGCGGGCCAGCGTCGCGCCGACGCCGAACCACATGGGATCGCCGGTGGCGAGGACGACGGTCGGCTGACCGCGCCGGGCCGCGAGCGCCTCGATCGAGCGGGCGAAGGGCTGCGCCCATTCCACGCGCCGGGCGCGGTGGTCGCCGAGCATGGCGAGATGGCGCTTGCCGCCGAAGACGGTCGTGGCCGTGCCGAGCGCGGCGCGCGCCTCGGGGGTCAGCGTCGCGAGGCCGCCATCCCCGATGCCGATGATGGTCAGCCAGCGCGGGCTCATGCGATGCCTCCGGCAAGCCCGGCGGCGAGCGCGTTGACGGCGGCGGAAGCCAGCGCCGAGCCGCCGCGCCGGCCATGGACCGTCACGAAGGGCACGCCGCGCGCATCCCGCGCGAGCTCGGCCTTGGCTTCGGCGGCGCCGACGAAACCGACGGGCAGGCCGAGGATGACGGCCGGGCGCGGCGCCCCGGCATCAAGGCGCTCCAGCAGTCGGAACAGAGCGGTCGGCGCATTGCCGATCGCCACCACGGCGCCCTCCAGCGCGTCGTCCCAGAGATCCACCTGCGCGGCCGAGCGGGTGGTGCCGAGCCGGGCGGCGAGCAGAGCCACGGCCGGATCGTTCAAGCGGCAGATCACGGCATTGTCGGCGGGAAGATTCCGCCCGATGACCCCGTGGGCGACCATTTCGGCATCGCAGAGGACCGGCCGCCCCGCGGCGAGCGCCGCGCGCCCCGCCTCGACAGCGCCCGGCGACAGTTCGAGATCATCCAGGATATCCGGCATGCCGCAGGCATGGACGAGCCGGATCGCAAGCTCCCGCGCCGCGTCCGGCACGCGCCCGAGATCGGCCAGCGCGCGGATCGCCGCGAAGCTTTCGGCATAGATGGCGGCGGGATCGCGCAGGTAGTCCAAGCCCGACGCGCTCAAGGCTTCGCCATCGAGCGCGGACCGAGCGGATGGTCGGCATGGGGATAGGGATGGTGAACATGGGCGTGGCCGCCGGGCCCGTGATCGTGGCCGTGGCCGTGGCCGTGTGCCTCTGCATGATCCGCATGGGCGTTTGCAGGCGCATGGTCGTGGCCATGGGCATGGGCATGATCATGGCCGTGCGGATGATCATGGGCATGGCCGTGGTCATGGTCGGGATGATGATGGTCGTGGTGATGGTCGTGGCCGTGCGCATGGCCATGCGGCGCGTGCCGGTGGTCGGCGGTCGCCTTGGCGGGCACGGTCTTGCAGGCGCCGGTGCAGGCGCGGTCGCACAGGTTGCAGTCGGCGGAGGACCCGATCCCCTCGACATGGTGGTGGTGGCTTTCCTGCGGCAGGCCGACCTCGGCCTCGAAGCCGAGCACCTGCTCGCGGTACTTGCACATTCCGCAGTTCATGTTGTTCGTGCCGTCGAGAATCTCGTGCAGCCGGTCGACGAAGGTCTCCACCACGAGATCGTGCGCGCCGAGATAGGGCGCCTTCAGGAACTCGATCTCCGGATGGCGCGCCGCCACGAGATCGGTCTGCTCATGGATGCGGCGAACGAGGACGCCGGTGAAGAGGAAGTAGGGAAAGACGACGATCCGCCGGTAGCCGAGACGGGCGGCATGCTCCAGCCCCGGCTCCACCAGCGGGAAGGTGACGCCGGAATAGGCGGTCTCGCCCCAGCCGAAGCCGAGCCCTTCCCAGAGCATGCGCATGACCTTGGCGACGTTGGAATTGGCGTCGGGATCGGAGGCGCCGCGGCCGACGACGACGAGCATCGTGTCGTGCAGCGGCTCGCCGTCGCGCCAGCCGTTGGCACGCAGGCATTCCCGGATCCGCTCGCCGGCCGCGCGGATCATCTTCGGGTCGATGCCGAGTTCGCGCCCGTAGTCGATGGGAAGGCCGTTGGCCGCCGCATAGGTGTTGAGGACGGAGGGAATGTCGTTCTTGGCGTGGCCCGCGGCGAAGAGCATGCCCGGCAGGGCGAGAACCCGGCGCGCGCCGCCCTCCCGCAGGCGGTCGAGGCCCTCGCGGATGACCGGACGGGCGAATTCGAGATAGCCGTGCTCGACCGTCCAGTCCGGCAGGCGCTTCACGAGCTTCTGCGCCAGGCCGGAGAATTCTTCCATCGCGGCCGCGTCGCGGCTTCCATGGCCGCAGAGCATCAAGGCGTTCATCGCATCCTCCTCCGTTCCCAATCGCCGGAGGAGCGCCGACGGCGGAAAAGCCGAGGCGGACCGATCCGACAGCTTCCGTCCTGGCCCCCTGCTTGGGTCGGCCGCACCGGAATCGCTGGAGAGCCCCGAACGGGGCACCGTCAGTGTGATGCCCGGTAAACAGCACGGGCGCGCATCCGTCAAATCACGGCCGCATCCTCACCCCGCGACATCGAGGCGGCGGATCTCACGTCTTCCTTCCCGCTTTCCAAAGCCCGCGGGGACGGCTAGGCACCGGTGCTTCCGCCGGGACGACGCCATGCTCACCGAAACCTTCCTTCTTCTCGTCGCCGCGGGGTTCCTCGCCGGCTTCATCGACGCGATCGCGGGCGGCGGCGGGCTGATCACCGTGCCCGCACTTCTCATCGGCGGGCTCGATCCCCTGTCGGCGCTCGGCACGAACAAGATGCAATCGCTCTTCGGCTCGGGGTCGGCCTCGCTGGCCTATGCCCGCAAAGGCCATGTCGACCTGAAGAAGCTGGCGCCCACCGCCCTCCTCTCCTTCGGCGGCGCGGTGCTTGGCGCGCTCGGCGCCCTGGTCCTGCCGACGGACGTCCTGAAGACGATCCTGCCCGTCCTCCTCATCGCCATCGCGCTCTTCTTCGCCTTCAAGCCGGGGCTCTCCGACGAGGATGCCGGTCGGCGCGTCACGCCGATCGTCTTCGCCCTCGTGCTGGTGCCCCTCATCGGCGCCTATGACGGGCTTTTCGGGCCGGGCACGGGCTCGTTCTTCATGGTGGCCTTCGTCACGCTCGCCGGTTTCGGGGTCCTGAAAGCCACCGCGCACACCAAGCTTCTCAACTTCGCGTCCAATGTCGGCGGCTTCGTCGTCTTCGCGGCGACGGGGACGATCCTCTGGAAGCTCGGCCTCGCCATGGGCGCGGCGCAGTTCGTCGGCGCACGCGTCGGCGCGGGCTTCGCCATGCGCTTCGGCTCGAAGATCATCCGGCCGCTGCTCGTCGTCACCTGTCTGGCGCTCGCGACGAAGCTGCTCGCGGGATGAGCGGGGCATCAGCCGTGCGCGGACCCGCCGCGATCATGCTGCAGGGCACGGGGTCGGATGTCGGCAAGACCGTGCTCGTCGCCGGGCTCTGCCGGCTCTTCGCGCGCCGGGGCCTGCGCGTGCGCCCGTTCAAGCCGCAGAACATGTCGAACAACGCGGCGGTCGCCGCCATTCCCGGCTCCTCCGAGATGGGTGAGATCGGCCGGGCGCAATGGCTTCAGGCGCTCGCCTGCGGCGTCGCGCCGAGCGTCCACATGAACCCGGTTCTCCTGAAGCCCCAATCGGAAACGGGCTCGCAGATCGTCGTCGCGGGCCGCCTCGCCGGCCAAGCGAGCGGGCGCGACTACCAGCGGCTGAAGCCGACGCTTCTCGGCGCGGTGCTGGAGAGCTTCCGCGCGCTCTCGGCCGAGGCCGATCTCGTGATCGTGGAGGGCGCGGGCTCGCCGGCCGAGATCAATCTTCGCGCCGGCGACATCGCCAATATGGGGTTTGCGACCGCCGCGAACGTGCCCGTCCTTCTCGTCGGCGACATCGACCGGGGCGGCGTCATCGCCTCGCTGGTCGGCACGCACACGGTGCTGGACGCCGCCGACCGTGCGATGATCTCCGGCTTCCTGATCAACAAGTTCCGCGGCGACGTCTCGCTCTTCGACGAGGGCCTCGCCGCCGTCACGCATTTCACCGGCTGGCCCTCGGTCGGCGTCGTGCCGCATCTGCGGGAAACGGCGCGCCTGCCGGCGGAGGATTCCGTCGCGCTGGAGCGGATGAGCGCGGCCGGTCCGGGCGCTCTGACGGTCGCCGTCCCGATGCTCGGGCGGATCGCCAATTTCGACGATCTCGATCCGCTCGCCGCCGAGCCCGGCGTCGAGGTCGTCTTCGTGCGGCCCGGCGAGCCTCTGCCCGGCCGCGCCAGGCTCGTCCTGGTTCCCGGCTCGAAATCCACCATTGCCGATCTCGCCGCCTTCCGCGCCTGCGGCTGGGAGCGCGACCTCCGGGACCATGTCGCCCGGGGCGGCCATGTCGTCGGCCTCTGCGGCGGCTACCAGATGCTCGGCCGGCGCGTGCGCGATCCCCATGGCGTCGAAGGCTCGGTGCGCGAGGCGCAGGGGCTCGGCCTTCTCGACGTGGACACCGTGATGGCGCGGGAGAAGACGCTGCGGGAGGTCGAGGCGGTGACGCCGGACGGCGAGCGGGTCGAGGGCTACGAAATCCATCTCGGCTTGACGGAAGGGCCCGACCGCGCGCGGCCGGTCGTCCTCTCCGGCGGGGTGCCGGAGGGGGCGCGAAGCGCGGACGGCCGCATCATCGGCACCTACCTCCACGGACTCTTCTCGGCCGACGGCTGGCGGCGGCGCTTCCTGGCGGGGCTCGGCCATCACGCCGAGCCGCGCGACCACCGCGCCGGCGTCGAGGCCGCGCTCGACGCCGTTGCGGACGCGCTGGAGGTGCATCTCGACGTGGAGCGGATCCTCGCCATCGCCCGACGCCGCCTTTAGGTCAGGCTTTCATGCGCGCGGCGAGGAAGGCCCTAAAAGCATCGTCGTAGCCGCCGTGCCAGCGCGACAGAGGCGGGCGGTTCTCCGCGATGTCGCCGGCCGCCCAGAGAATGCGCGCTTCGTCCATCTCCCGCGTCACCTCGCCGTCGGGGCAGAGGATGTAGAAGTCTCCGGCGTCGATCCGCTCCAGCATGAAATCGACCGTCTCTTCCGGTGTCCAGGCGCCCGCCGGCTTCTCGGTGCGACCCTTGGCGGTGAGACCGGTGAAGACGAAGCCGGGAATGAGGAGCTTCGCCTCGATCTGTCGTCCCGCCTTGCCGCGAAGCTCGTGCTCCAGCGCCTCGGTGAAGGTCTTCACGCCGGATTTCGAGACGTTGTAGGCGGGATCGCCCGGCGGCGTCGTGATGCCCTGCTTGGAGCCGGTGTTGATGACGAGGCCGGGCTCGCCGGTCTCCAGCATGCGCGGCACGAAGACCTGGCAGCCCGAGACGACGCCGCCGAGATTGACCGCGAGGATGCGCGCCCAGGCGTCCTTTGGGCCGAAGATGGCGCTGCCGGGCTGGATGCCGGCATTGTTCATGAGGACGTTGACCCGTCCGAAGGTCGCGAAGGCCTCGTCCGCGAGGGCTTCCAGCGCGGCACGGTCGGCGACGTCGACGCGGCGGGCCAGCACCTGCGCACCGCCTTGCGCGGCCCCCGAAAGCTCCGCCATGGCCGCATCGAGCGCGGCTTCGTCGGCATCGGCGACGAGGACGTTCAGGCCGGCGCCGACGAGGCGACGGGCGGCGGCAAGGCCGATGCCGCCAGCACCGCCGGTGACGACGGCGGTGCTGGCGGGAGCGAGAGCGGGATGGTTCATCGGGCGGCTTTCGGATGGGCACCGGGCGGCGGACGGCCGGGAGGGCGGCTCTGCGATGCGGGGAACGGAGAAACTCAGGCCGTCAGATAGTTGCCGGACGACCGCTGTCGACGTCTCCAAGCGGCGCGCGAGGGCGCCGGTGGCCTTGGGCGGGACCCTGCCGGTTCGTTGACTTGAAGCCGAATGCGTCTATCCTGCCCCGCGGATGGTCCGGCGGCGCAGATCTCGCGTCATCGGCTAAGAGGGAATGCGAAGGGACGACCCAATCCGGGATCCCGCGTCGCAGCCGACCCCGCGACTGTAGAGCGGCGAGGTCCTTCCACCCCGGGGAATGCGCGACAGCGCTTTCGCAGCGACAAACGCCGGCAGCGTTGACGCACGGGGGAAACGCCACTGACGCCGAGAGGCGCCGGGAAGGCAGGAAGAGACCGACGACCCGCGAGCCAGGAGACCTGCCATCCCATGAAAAGGCCGCGATTCCCGCGTGCCTTCACGGAGGTTGAGCATGTCCGTTTCCCACGAGGTCCCGCACGGGACCCTTTCGCCTGTCGCCATCGCCCCTTCGACGCGTCTTCTCGCCGGCCTGTCCGCGATGATCCTCGGTCTTGTCCTGGTCTGGGGCGCCGGTTTCGCGTCCGCCCAGACGCTGCACGACACCGCCCACGACGTGCGCCACGGCTTCGGCTTTCCCTGCCATTGAGCCGATGAGCAGCCTCTAGCACGGACCGCTTGAGGCTCGGCCGATCTCCGCTTGTGCGGGGAGATGACCGGCAAGGCAGAGGGCGCGCCGTCGAGAACGACGGTCGCGGTCCGATGGGTGCGGCTCCGATATCGTCGCGGTTCGCCCCCCCTGTCCTGCCGGACATTTCCTCCTCCCGGGGGAGATCGCCGCGTGAGGGATGTCGTCAGGGTCCCGGTCGCTTCGCGGTCGGGACAGGGCGGCATGACATCCGCCCGAGACGCAGGTCGCTCCCGCAAGGATGAGCGCTTCACCGGGCCACCGACAGGACAAACCATGATCACCCGCCTCCTCCTCGCCACGCTCGGCGCCGGACTTCTCGCAGGCCTTCTGCTCACGCCGATCCAATATGCCGGGATCGTGCCGCTCATCATCCAGGCCGAATCCTACGAAGACGGCGGCGCGGCGCACGACCATGCGTCGGCCCGCGGCTTCGTTGGGACGGCCGAAGCCGCCGCACCGGACGCTGCACTGCTCTTCGCCCATAGCGCGGCCGGCGGCGAAGCGCATGGACACGGGGAGCCGGGAGCCGGCGCGGATGGGCATCACGCGCCCGCGTCGGTCGAGAGCCGGCTCTTCGGCACGCTCCTTGCCAATCTCGTGACCGGGACCGGCTTCGCGCTGATTCTCGCCGCCGCGAGCCTCGTCGCGGGACGGCCGATCACGGCGACGAACGGGCTTGCCTGGGGGGCGCTCGGCTTCGCGGTGGTCTCGCTCGCTCCCGCGCTCGGCCTCGCGCCGGAGCTTCCCGCCATGCCCGCCGCGGACCTTGCGGACCGGCAGATCTGGTGGATCGCGACCGTCGCGCTCTCGGCGCTCGGGACGGGGCTCATGATCCTCGCCCGCTGGCCCGCCGTGAAGGCGCTCGGCGTTCTCGCGCTCGTCCTGCCGCATCTCCACGGCGCGCCGCAGCCGGCCGATCTCGCAAGCCCCGTGCCGCCGACGCTCGCGGCCGAATTCGCCGTTGCCTCGCTCGCGACCTCCGCCGCGTTCTGGTTGTTTCTCGGCCTTGCGCTCGGCCTCGCCTTCGACCGGTTGAAGCGCGGCACCGGACCGGCGGCGTTCGCATGACGCTGCCGGTCCCGATCCTTCGCAACGGCGCGACGCTTGTTCTCGGCGGCGCGCGCTCCGGCAAAAGCCGTTTCGCGGAGGGGCTGATCGAGGCTTCGCCGCTCGATCCCCTCTACATCGCGACCGCGGGCGCTCCCGGCGAGGACAGCGAGATGGCAGCCCGAATCGCGGAGCACCGAGCCCGGCGCGGCGAGCGCTGGCGGGACACGCAGGCGCCGCTCGATCTTTGCGGCGCGCTGGAGCGGCACGCCCAGCTCGGCACGGCGGTTCTCGTCGACTGCCTCACGCTCTGGCTAACGAACCTGATGGTCGAGGGCCGCGACGTCCTCGCCGAAAGCGAGGCGCTGGTCGAGACGCTGTTCCAGGATCGCTTCTCGCCCGTCGTCCTCGTCTCCAACGAGGTCGGCCTCGGCATCGTGCCGGACAATGCCATGGCCCGCGCCTTCCGCGACCATGCCGGCCGGCTCCACCAATCCATCGCGGCACGCGCCGGCGACGTCTATTTCGTCGCCGCCGGACTGCCGCTGAAGCTCAAGGGCTGATGTCATGCATAAAATTCCGGCAACCGTCGTCACCGGCTTTCTCGGCGCGGGCAAGACGACGCTGATCCGCAACCTCCTTCAAAATGCCGGCGGGCGGCGCATCGCGCTGATCATCAACGAGTTCGGCGATCTCGGCGTCGACGGCGATCTCCTCAAGGGCTGCGGCGTGGAGACCTGCCGCGAGGAGGACGTGGTGGAGCTCACCAACGGCTGCATCTGCTGCACGGTCGCCGACGACTTCATCCCGACCATGACCAAGCTGCTCGAACGCGCCGACCGGCTCGACCACATCGTGATCGAGACGTCCGGCCTCGCCTTGCCCCAGCCGCTCGTGGCGGCGTTCAACTGGCCGGACGTGAAGGCGCGCGTGACGGTCGACGGCGTCGTCACCGTGATCGACGCGGCGGCGGTCGCCGCCGGGCGCTTCGCCAGCGACGAGGGCAAGCTCGCCGAACAGCGCGCGGCGGACGAGAGCCTCGACCACGACGATCCGCTGGAGGAACTGTTCGAGGACCAGATCCGCGCGGCCGATCTCCTCATCCTCAACAAGGCCGATCTCCTCGACGATGCGGGTCTTGCGAGCGTGCGCCGCACGGTGGAAGAGGCGTCCGGCGGGCGTGTCATGAAGATGCTCCCGGCCGAGCACGGAAAGCTGCCCGCCGACATCCTGCTCGGCCTCGGCGCGGCAACGGAAGACCGCATCGCCGACCGTCGCTCGCATCACGAGATCGAGCACGCGGGCGGCGAGCCGCACGACCACGACGATTTCGAGAGCTTCGTCGCGGAGGCCGGCGAGATCGCGGATGTCGCCGACTTCACGATGGGCCTGAAACGCCTCCTCGAACGCCACGATATCCTGCGCCTCAAGGGCTTCGCCCATGTCGCGGGCAAGCCGGCCCGGCTCGTGGTGCAGGCGGTCGGCCACCGCATCGAGACCTATTTCGACCGGCCCTGGGCGCAGGGCGAAGCGCGCCAAACGCGCCTGGTGGTGATCGGCCTCCACGATGGGCTGGACGATGCGACGATCCTCGCCGATATCGCGGCGCTGGGAACCAAGGCTGCGAAGGCCGCCTGATGCATCTCCTCCTCGCCCGCGCCGGCACGGTGGCGGAGGCCGGCGAGGCGGTCGATCTCGGCCAGTCCGCGGCAGACCTCGTGGTGCTCTCGGCAGCCGACACGGAGCTTGCCGCGCTCGCCGGGGCGGCGCGGCGGCAGGGGCTCGAAGCCCCGTCGCTGCGGCTCGCCAATCTCCTGCGCCTGCAACACCCGATGTCGGTCGACACCTCGATCGAGCGCACGTTCCGGCATGCCGGGCTGATCGTCGTGCGGCTGCTCGGGGGTGCAGGCTACTGGCCCTATGGCTGCGAGGCGCTGCTGTCGCTGGCGCAGCGGTCCGGCGTCAGGCTCGCGGTACTGCCGGGCGACGACAAGCCCGATCCGGGACTGGAGCGGTTCTCGACCGTGCCGCAGGCGGATCGCGAGCGGCTGTGGCGGTGCCTGTGCGAGGGCGGCGCGGCCAACGCGGACGCGTTCCTGGCCGGCTGCCGGTCGGTGATCGAGGGACGGCCCCTGGAGATCGAGCCTCGGCCGCTGATGAAGGCGGGGGTGCTGGAGCGGGGGGTGGCGAGATCGCAGGGCGCATCGCCTTCGCCGGCCGTCGACGGCGGCGCCTCGTCTCCCTCCCGTCCGCCTGCCCGCCGTTCTCCCTCGAGGGGGCAGACCAGACCGGGAGCGGACCTTCGCCCCGTCGCCGCGGTCGTGTTCTACCGCGCGCTCGTGCAGAGCGGACAGACCGCGCCGGTGGACGCCTTGTGCGCGGCGTTGGAGACCGAGGGCTTCGAGGCGCTGCCGGTCTTCGTCGCCAGCCTCAAGGATCCCGTCTCCGCCGAGACCGTGCGCGCGATCTTCGCGCGTCAGCCGCCCTCCGTCGTCGTCAACCTCACCGGCTTCGCCGTCTCCTCACCCGGCGGCGCACACGTGCCGACCGTGCTGGAGGAGAACGGCGCCGTCGTGCTGCAGGCCGTTCTTTCCGGTGGGCGCGAGGAGGCCTGGGCCGCCTCGGCGCGGGGTCTTTTCGCCCGTGATCTCGCCATGAACGTCGCCCTGCCCGAGGTGGACGGCCGGGTCATGACGCGCGCGGTCGCCTTCAAGGCGGCGGCCGAATGGGACGCGGCGACCGAGTGCGAGATCGTCGAGCACCGCGCGGTGCCGGACCGCCTCGCCTTCGTCGCCCGCCTCGCGCGCAACTGGGCTCGGCTTCGGGCGACGCCAGCGGCGGAGCGCCGCGTCGCGATCCTTCTCGCCAATTATCCGAACCGCGACGGACGGATCGCGAACGGCGTCGGACTGGACACGCCGGCCGGCACGATCGCCGTGCTTCGGGCGATGTCGGCGGCGGGCTACGACACCGGCGCGATCCCCGACGACGGCGACGCCTTGGTCGCCCACATCCTGAAGGGACCGACCAATGACGGCTGGCGGGATCGCGAGGTCCGGGAATGGATGCCGGCGAGCGCCTATGCCGAGACCTTCGCCGCCCTGCCGGAGGCCGTCCGGCAATCGGTGACCGAGCGCTGGGGCGGACCGGAGGCCGATCCGTTCTTCGATCCGGCGCGGGGGTTCGCCCTGCCGCTCGCGCGCTTCGGCCATGTCATCGTCGGCATCCAGCCGGCGCGCGGCTACAACATCGACCCCAAGGAGACCTACCACTCTCCCGACCTCGTCCCGCCGCACCATTACATCGCGACCTATGCTTACTTGCGCGAGGTGTTCGGCATCCATGCGGTCGTCCACATGGGCAAGCACGGCAATCTCGAATGGCTGCCGGGCAAGGCGCTGGCGCTGAGCCGGGACTGCCTTCCCGAGGCCGTGCTCGGGCCCCTGCCCCACCTCTATCCCTTCATCGTCAACGATCCCGGCGAGGGCACGCAGGCCAAGCGCCGTGCCTCCGCCGTGATCGTCGACCATCTGACGCCGCCTTTGACGAGGGCCGAGAGCTACGGCCCCTTGCGCGATCTCGAACGGCTCGTGGACGAGGTCTACGCGGCGGACGGCGACGCGAGACGAACGGCGCTCCTGAAGCGCCAGATCTTCGCATTGCTCGGAGACGAGGGAATCGGGGCGGATGCCGGCATCGCGTCGGACGAGACCGGAGACGCCGCTCTGGAGCGGCTGGATGCCTGGCTCTGCGATCTGAAGGAGATGCAGATCCGCGACGGGCTGCACATCTTCGGCCTGTCGCCGGAGGGGCGGTTGCTGACCGATCTCGTCGTGGCGCTGGCGCGGCTGCCGCGCGGCTACGAGGCCGGGGACGCCTCGCTGCACCGGGCGATCGCCACGGATCTGGAGCTGTCGGGGACGAGCGACGCGTCGAGGCGCCCCTTCGATCCCCTCGACTGCGACCTCTCCGCGCCCTGGACCGGCCCCCGTCCACAGCTTCTCCACACATTGTCCACCGACCCCTGGCGCACCGCCGGCGACACGGTGGAGCGCATCGAACTCCTGGCATCCGGCCTCGTCTCCGGCGAGATCCGGCCGGATATCCCCATGCCGTCCACAGCCCCCGTTCTGGCGGCCATCGAGTCCCGGCTGAAGCCTGCCGTGACCGCCTGCGGCCCGGCCGAGATCGCCGGGCTCCTCGCCGGGCTCGACGGGCGCTTCGTTCCCCCCGGCCCCTCCGGCGCGCCCTCGCGCGGGCGTCCGGACGTGCTGCCGACGGGGCGCAACTTCTTCTCGGTCGACGTCAGGGCCGTGCCGACCCCGGCCGCCTTCACGCTCGGAGCGGCCTCGGCCGAACTGCTCGTCACACGCCACCTGCAGGATCACGGCGAGTGGCCCGCCGCGATCGGCCTCACCTGCTGGGGCACCGCGAACATGCGCACCGGCGGCGACGATCTCGCGCAAGCCCTGGCTCTGATCGGCGCCAGACCCGTCTGGGACCTCGCATCGGGCCGCGTCACGGGCTACGCGATCCGCACGCTCGCCGAACTCGGGCGGCCGCGCGTCGACGTCACGCTTCGCATTTCAGGCTTCTTCCGCGACGCCTTTCCCGACCAGATCGCGCTGTTCGACCGGGCGGCGCGGGCCATCGGCGCGCTGGACGAGCCCGCGGAGGACAACCCGATCGCGGCGCGCATGGCGGCGGAGCGCGCGGACCTCGAAGCGGCGGGGCTGTCGCACGCGGAGGCGGACGCCCGCGCGGGCTTTCGCATCTTCGGCTCCAAGCCCGGCGCCTACGGAGCCGGTCTTCAGGCGCTGGTCGACGAGGGCGGATGGCGCGACGCCGGCGACCTCGCCGAGGGCTTTCTCGTCTGGGGCTCCTATGCCTACGGCCACGAGGTCGAGGGCGATGGCGCGCGCGCCGAGTTCGAGGCACGGCTCGGACGGCTCGACGCGGTGGTGCAGAACCAGGACAATCGCGAGCACGATCTTCTCGATTCCGACGATTACTACCAGTTCGAAGGCGGCATGACGGCGGCGGTGGAGCATCTCTCCGGCGCGCGGCCGGCGGTCTACCACAACGACCACTCGCGGCCCGAGCGCCCCGTGATCCGCACGTTGCAGGAGGAGATCGCCCGCGTCGTGCGGGCCCGCGTGGTCAATCCGAAATGGATCGCGGGCGTCATGCGCCACGGCTATAAGGGCGCCTTCGAAATGGCGGCGACGGTCGATTATCTCTTCGCCTTCGCGGCGACGACGGGCGCCGTCGCCGACCATCATTTCGATGCGGTCCATCGCGCCTATCTCCTCGACGAGACCGTGCGCGGCTTCCTCCTCGCCCACAACGAAGCGGCCTATCGAGAAATGAACGCCAGGCTTCTCGAGGCGATCGACCGGGGCCTCTGGTCGCCCCGCTCGAACTCGGCGAGGATGTCCCTCGCCGCCGCCCACCCAGCCGCTCCCGCATCTGACTGAACGGACGAACCGACATGGCCGAGATCTCCCCCGCCATCGCCAACCTCACCGAGGACGAGCTCGACGCGCGCCATGCGGAGAAGATGAAGAAGAAGAAGGCCGCGCGCGACAAGATCCTCGCCACCAAGACCGAGGAAAAGGGCCTTGTCATCGTTCACACCGGCAAGGGCAAGGGCAAGTCCACCGCCGCCTTCGGCCTCGTCTTCCGCGCGCTCGGCAACGGCATGAAGGTCGGCATCGTCCAGTTCGTGAAGGGCAAATGGGAGACCGGCGAGCGCCAGGCGCTGGAGCGCTTTCCCGGCGAGGTGACGATCACCGCCATGGGCGACGGCTTCACCTGGGAGACGCAGGACCGCCGCCGCGACATCGAGGCGGCGAAGGCCGCCTGGGCGCGCGCGGTGGAGCTGATCATGGACGAGGAGCACCAGCTCGTGCTGCTCGACGAATTGAACATCGTCCTTCGCTACGACTATCTCGACCTCGCCGAGGTGCTCGCGGTCCTGGCCGAGAAGCCGGCGATGAAGCATGTCGTCATCACGGGGCGGAACGCCAAGGAAGACCTGATCGAATTCGCCGATCTCGTGACCGAGATGGAGGCGATCAAGCATCCCTTCCGCTCCGGCGTGAAAGCGCAGCGCGGCATCGAATTCTGATCATCGCTCCCGAACGGCCGGGCCTTCCCGGCTGCGACAGGATGCATCGCACGATGGCGATGAACATTTCAGCGCCTTGATTCGTTCTGTCGACTTAGAACGATCCCAAGGAGCCTGACTTGACCCATCTCCGCGTCAATGGAACGGAGTATGAGGTGGACCTCGACGTCCGCACCTCACTGCTCGACGCGCTGCGCGAGCACCTCGCGCTCACCGGCACCAAGAAGGGCTGCGATCACGGCCAGTGCGGCGCCTGCACCGTCCTGGTGAACGGCCGCCGCATCAATTCCTGCCTGTCTCTCGCCGTCATGCACGACGGCGACGAGATCACGACCGTGGAAGGGCTCGGCGCCCCCGGCGATCTGCATCCGATGCAGGAAAGCTTCCTGAAGCACGACGGCTACCAGTGCGGCTATTGCACGCCCGGCCAGATCGTCTCGGCCGTCGGCATGCTCGGCGAGGTCGAGAAGGGCTGGCCGAGCCACGTGACCGAGGACCTCGGTGCCGGCGCATCCCTGTCGAACGAGGAGATCTCGGAGCGCATGAGCGGCAACATCTGCCGCTGCTCGGCCTATCCCAACATCGTCGACGCCATCCGAGAGGTCGGCACCGCCGGACCGGGCGCGGACGCCGGCAGGGACGCCGGCAGCCAGCAACGGAGGACCGCGGCATGAGGCCCTTCGACTACGTCCGGGCGACCGACACCGGGGCCGCCGCCGCCGCCGCTTCTTCGGCCTCCGCACGCTTCATCGCGGGCGGCACGAATCTTCTCGATCTCATGAAGCTGCAGATCGAGACGCCGACGAAGCTCGTCGACATCACCCATCTGCCGCTTCGCGACATCGCGGCCGAGGGCGAGGGTCTGAGGATCGGCGCGCTCGTTCCGAACGCCGATCTCGCCGCCGACGAGCGGATCCGCAGAGACTATCCTGTCCTGTCGCGCGCGCTTCTCGCCGGCGCGTCCGGCCAGCTGCGCAACAAGGCGACGACGGGCGGCAATCTTCTCCAGCGCACGCGCTGCAGCTATTTCTACGAGACCAACGCGGCCTGCAACAAGCGCGAGCCGGGATCGGGCTGCGACGCGATCGGCGGGTTCAACCGCATTCATGCGATCCTGGGCGCGAGCGAGCACTGCATCGCCACGCATCCCTCCGACATGGCGGTCGCCATGCGAGCGCTGGATGCCAAGGTCGAGACGCTGACGGCGTCCGGCGAGACGCGTCTCCTGCCGCTCGACGCCTTCTACCGCCTGCCCGGCACGACGCCCCACATCGAGACCAACCTGCAGCCGGGCGAACTGATCACCGCCGTCGTCCTTCCCGCCCCGCTCGGCGGGCGGCAGGTCTATCGCAAGGTCCGTGACCGCGCCTCCTACGCCTTCGCGCTGATCTCGGTCGCCGCGGCCGTGACGGTCGAGAACGCCGTGATGACGAAGGTTCGCCTCGCCTTCGGCGGACTGGCCCACATGCCCTGGCGCGACGAAAGCGTCGAGGCCCTGCTGGAGGGCCAGGCTCCCTCGCGGTCCCTCTTCGAGAAGGCCGCGGATCGTCTCCTCGTCGGAGCGATCGGTCAGGGCGAGAACGATTTCAAGATCGAGCTGGTGCGCCGGACGCTGCCGGCCGTCCTGTCAGAAGCTGTCGGAGATCCCGCATGAGCGCCACCACCAAGACGATGCAGAACAACGAGCGGCTCGGCGAGACCCGGCTCGACCGGGGCTCGCTCGCGGTGCTCGGCAAGGGTGTCGACCGTTACGAGGGACCGCTGAAGGTTTCGGGCCGTGCGACCTATGCCTATGAGAACCTCCGGGGCCGCGACGTCGCCTATGGCTATCTCGTGACCTCGGGCGTGGGCTCGGGCACCATCAAGCGCATCGACACGATGAAGGCGATGAGCCTTGCCGGCGTTCTTCACGTCGTCGTCGACGACACGGCGCCGCGCGCCTCGGCCGATCCGAACGACAACAAGCCCGCGTCCATCAAGGGCGCCGTGACCCATTTCGGCCAGCCCCTCTGCATGGTCGTCGCGACGAGCTTCGAGATCGCACGCGAGGCCGCCGCCCTGGTGGAGATCGAGGTCGAGCCAGCCGAGGGCAAATACGATCTCCAGGAGGAGAAAGAGAAGGCCTACGATCCCGGCGACGGCACGATGCCCTCGACTGTGAAGAAGGGCGCCTTCGACAAGGCCTTCGGAACGGCGGAGGTGACGCTCGACGCGACCTACACGACGCCGAGCCAGAGCCATTCGGCGATGGAACCCCATGCCGCGGTCGCGGTCTGGGACGAGGACGAGCTGACGCTCTACGGCTGCTACCAGCTGGTCTCGACCAACGTGCCGCAGCTGGCCAAGGCGCTCGGCATTTCCGCCTCGAAGGTGCGTCTCGTGAACCCCTATATCGGCGGCGGGTTCGGCGGGAAGCTCGGGATCGGTCCGGAATCGGTCTTTGCGGCGATGGCGGCGAAGGCGATCGGTCGTCCGGTCAAGGTCGCGCTGACGCGCCAGCAGGTCTACCAGGGCACCTCGCGTCGCTCCGACACGATCCAGCGCGTGCGCATCGGCGCCGGCAAGGACGGGCGCATCACGGCGATCGCTCACGACATCATCACCGGCAACACGCGCGGCGACGACTTCTTCGAGCCGGCCGGCATCTCGACCGAGTTCCTCTACGCTGGCGAGAACCGTCAGATCACCCACCGCAAGGCCGACGTCAACATTCTCCTGTCCTCCTCCATGCGGGCGCCCGGCGAGGCCGTCGGCATGCTGGCGACCGAGAACGCGATGGACGAGATGGCGGAAAAGCTCGGGCTCGATCCGATCGAATTCCGCAAGCGGAACGAGCCGGAGGTCGACCCGCAGGAGGGGCTGCCTTTCTCCTCGCGCATGCTGGTCGAGTGCATGGACGAGGGAGCCCAGCGTTTCGGCTGGGACCGCCGGCCGGCGACGCCGATGTCGCGCCGCGAGGGCGAATGGCTGATCGGCTACGGCATGTCGGCGGCCTCGCGCAAGAACCTCGTGCAGCAATCCGCGGCCAAGGTGACGCTTGGAGCGGACGGCCATGCGCTGGTCGAGACCGACATGACCGACATCGGCACCGGCACCTACACGATCCTCCAGCAGATCGCGGCGGAGATGCTCGGCCTGCCGCTGGATCATGTCGACGTGAAGCTCGGCGATTCCAAGTCCCCCCAGGCGTCCGGCTCGGGCGGCTCCTGGGGCGCGAACTCCTCGGGCTCCTCGGTCTACGCGGCCTGCGAGGGCATCGCGGAGGCCATCGCCCAGAGGCTTGACGTCTCGGTCGAGCACCTCACCCTCAAGGATGGAATGGCGACGGCCGGCAACAAGCGCACGCCCATCGCGGAGGTTCTCGCCGGCGAATCGATCGAGGTCACGGGCACCTACAAGCCGGGCAAGGCCTTCAAGGAAACGCACCAGGCGAGCTACGGGGCGCATTTCTGCGAGGTCGCGGTGAATGCGGTGACGGGCGAGACGCGCATCCGCCGGCTGATGACGGTGGCCGCCGCCGGGCGCATCCTCAACGAGAAGACCGCCACCTCGCAATGCTATGGCGGGCAGATCTTCGGCATCGGCAGCGCGCTGACCGAGGAGCTGGTGATCGACCCGCGCACGGGTCTCATGGTCAACCACGATCTCGCGGAATACCACGTGCCGGTGAACGCCGACGTGCCGCAGCTCGAGGTGGTGCTCCTGCCGGAGCGCGACACGGCTGCGGGGCTCCTGGCGGGCAAGGGCATCGGCGAGCTCGCCATTTCCGGCGTCGGCGCGGCCGTCACCAACGCCGTCTACAATGCGACGGGCGTGCGCGTGCGCGACTATCCGATGACGCTGGACAAGGTGCTCGCCGGCTGGGCGAAGACCTCGAAGGCCGCCTGAGGGTTTTCCCCGCGACCGGGCGGGCGCCTCGCGGCCCCGCCCGTCTATCCGTGCAGCTTCAGCGCCGGCCCCCGGGCCGGCGACACCATGTCGGCGAAGATGGCGAGGG
Source organism: Aureimonas sp. Leaf454 (assembly GCF_001424685.1). Taxonomy (GTDB): domain Bacteria; phylum Pseudomonadota; class Alphaproteobacteria; order Rhizobiales; family Rhizobiaceae; genus Plantimonas. Next base: position 33,025 of record NZ_LMQT01000021.1, on the reverse strand, counting down.
AGCCGCGAAGCGGGCCGAGCACCGCCCATTGATGCTGGCGCTGGAGGGCGTTGTAGGCGGCGGTCGCGAACTGGCCGTCGATGAAAACGTCGTTCCGGCGCCCCAGGCCGAGAAGGCCGACCGTTCCCGCGCGCCCGAGCGAGACGAGCTTGCCCTTGTCCTTGAAGCGGAACGGCAGAACGACCCGGCCCTCGATCGTCTCGGGCAGGACGCCCGCCAGGTAGGCCGCCTCCTGGCTCGCGACCTGCGCGGTCGGCGGCAGTGGCCGCTCTTCGCCCGGCAGGGTCAGGCTCGCGGCATCGCCGAGCGCGAAGATGCGCTCGTCGATGTCGGTCCGCAGATGCTCGTCGACGCGGATGCGTCCCTTGGCGTCCAGGTTGAAATCGGCGAGGCGCGCCAGCACGGGCAGCCCGGACGATCCCGCGGCCCAGACCGTGATGTCCGCCGGCCAATGACCCGCCGCGCTGCGCACCTCGCCCCGTTCCACGCTCGAAATCTTCGCACCCGTGACGACCGCGACGTCGAGCGCCGAAAGCCGCTCCAGGATGCCCTCCCGCAGCGCCTCGTCCGACCCCGGCATGATCTCGGCCGCGGCCTCCAGGATGGTGATCTCGAGCAACCGGTCCGGCGGCTCTCCCGCCCGGTCGAAGAAGGCGCGTTCGGCGACCCTCAGGTGAGCGGCAAGCTCGGTGCCGGTCGCACCCGACCCCACGATCACGATCTTCGCCGCCCGGCCGGTCTCGCGCGCATGGATCATCAGCGACACGAAGCGCTCGCGAAACGCATCGGCATCCGCCTTCGCGTCGAGGCGGATGGCATTGCCCGCGACCCCCGGCGTCCCGAAATCCGCCGTCTGCCCGCCGAGCGCGACGACGCACGTGTCGTAGGCGACATCGCGCGCGTCGGCGAGGCTTTCGCCGTCGGCGCCGGTGATCGACGCGAGGCGAACCGTGCGCCGGCTGCGGTCGATCGCCTCCACGCAGCCCTGTTCGAAGCGGAAGCCGCGCATGTCCGCCAGCATGTAGAAACTGATCTCCGACAGGGTGGACGTCACCGTGCCGGCCGCGAACTCGTGGAGACGCGGCTTCCAGAGATGGGAACCGACGCGATCGACGAGCGTGACGGCGAGACCGGCCCGACCGGCCCGACCGGCGAGCGCCGATGCCAGTTCGAGGCCGCCCGATCCCCCGCCGAGAACGACGATGCGATGTGCCTGCGTCATGCCCGCTCCTTGCAGTCCGATGTCTCCCCGACAACTGGCGCGCTCCCGGAAAGTTCGCCGCCACCTTCCGACGGATGCGGACCCGGATGATGATTCGCCGCGCCTCGACGGCGGGTCGGCGTTCTACTCCTGGCCGAGGCGGAGGGTCGAAGTCTCGCATCGGCGTGCCGCGGCGACGGCGAAGGTCGAAGGTCGAAGGTCGAAGGTCGAAGGCCGCGTCTTCGCAGCGCGACGGGTTCTGCTATAGAACGCGCTGCGATCGGTCGCTGACGGCGGATCTGCCGGTCCTCGCCGTTCGGCCGGACCGATCGTTCGGATCCTCGGGGCCGCGGCCGCCCCTTCTTTCGCGAGAGACGCTTCATGGTTCGACGGATCGACGGCAAGGCGGCGGCGGCGACGATCATCGAGCGCGTGAAGGCCGAGAGCGCCCAGCTTCTCGCCGAGACCGGAACACGCCCGGGGCTTGCCGTCGTCATCGTCGGAGAGGATCCAGCGAGCCAGGTCTATGTCGCCTCCAAGGCGAGAATGGCCGAGGATTGCGGGTTCAGGTCGGTGAAGCATGTCCTGCCCGAGACCGCGGGGGAGGACGAGGTCCTGGACCTCGTGCGCGACCTCAACGCCGATCCCGCGATCCACGGCATTCTCGTCCAGCTGCCCCTGCCGGCGTCGATCGATTCCACGCGCATCGTGCAGTCGATCGCCGTGGAGAAGGATGTCGACGGGTTCCATCTCCTCAATGTCGGCCGGCTCGGCTCCGGCGACATCGCCGCCGCCTTCGTGCCCTGCACGCCCGCGGGCTCGATGATCCTCATCCGCGAGGTGCTCGGCGACGATCTCTCCGGCAAGACGGCGGTCGTGCTCGGGCGCTCCAACATCGTGGGCAAACCCATGGCGCAGCTGCTGCTGGCCGCGAACGCCACGGTCACCATCGCCCATTCGCGCACGTCCGATCTTCCCGCCCTCTGCCGCACCGCCGACATTCTCGTCGCCGCCGTCGGTCGGTCGGAAATGGTGCGGGGCGACTGGGTGAAGCCGGGCGCCGTGGTGATCGACGTCGGCATCAACCGGATCGACGCGCCGGAGCGCGGGCCGGGCCAGTCCCGCCTCGTCGGCGACGTCGCCTATGCCGAAGCCGCCGAGCACGCCGGCGCCATCACGCCGGTGCCGGGCGGCGTCGGCCCCATGACGATCGCGCTCCTCATGGCGAACACGGTCGTCTCGGCCTGCCGGACGATGGGACGCGCGGTGCCGACGTTCTGAAACGTCGGCCGCGTTCTTGCGACGCTGCAGGCTTCATCCCATTGGGACCACAGGTGGTCACAATGGGTTTGGAACCGCGAAAAAGCTGCAGTTGCGGGAGGCCAAGACAGGATTTTCGGCTTTGGTCGAAGCGGCGGAACGCGGAGAACCTACGATCGTCACCAAGCACGGTCGTGCCGCTGCTATGATCGTTCCTGTCGAAGAAGGGCGCAAACTCTTCCCTCAGGATAATCCGAGCTTCGCCGATAAGGCCCGGCTGCCGTTCGGCGAACGAAGGGCTTTTCAGGCCGCGTCGCCCTCGGCGGCCGGCTTGGCTTCCGCCGCCATCTTCGGCCCGCCCTTGGAGACGCCGACAAGGGCCGGGCGCAGAACGCGGTCGCCGATGGCATAGCCGTCCTGGACGACCTGGAGCACGGTGTTGTTGGCGACATCGGCGTTCGGGATCTCGAACATGGCCTGATGGAAGTTCGGATCGAAGCGCTGGCCTTCCGGCTCGAGCTTCTTGACGCCGAACTTCTCCAGCGTCGCGAGCATCGCCCGTTCGGTGAGTTCCACGCCGTCGATCAGCGTGGTCAGGCCGGTGTCGGCGCCGGCCTCGCGGGCGTCGGCGGGCACCGCCTCGATGGCGCGGCGCAGATTGTCCATCACGGCGAGCATCTCGCGGGCGAAGCCCGTGACGCCGTAGACGCGCGCATCCTTCAGTTCGCGTTCGGTGCGGCGGCGCAGGTTCTCCATGTCCGCGGCCAGCCGCAGCATGCGATCCTTCAACTCGGCGTTCTCGGCTTCGAGGCCCGCGATCCGGTCGGCGGCGACGCTCTGGATGAAGGCCTCGGCATCGTCGTCGGAATAGCCGCCGCGCTCGAACGGGCTGGCGGGGCGATCGGCCGACGCCTCGGGCCGCGCGGCCGCCTCGGTCGCGGCTTCGGTCTCGATCTCGTCCTTCGTGCGGTTCTCGGTATCGCTCGTCATGTCGTCCCCGCGAATGTCCCGGCCGGGGCCGTCGCCAGGATGCCGGGGAGGCGGGCGCGTGCCGTCGAAGCCGGTGGTGGTGGCGTGTCTCGTCGCCGCATATCGAATGGGCGCGCGCGAAAATCAAGGCCGTCCGAAGGCTGTCCGCGACGCGATCGCCCGCACGGCCGCGCGGTCAGGAACGTCGGGCGGCCGCCCCTTGCGCCAGAAGTCGCGAGACGAGGCGGGCCGTGTAGTCGACCATCGGCACGATCCGTCGATAGTTCAGCCGCGTCGGGCCGATCACGCCGACCGCCCCGATCACCCGCTCCTCCCCGTCATTGTAGGGCGCGATGACGAGCGAGGAACCGGAGAGCGAGAAGAGCTTGTTCTCCGAGCCGATGAAGATGCGCACGCCGTTGCCGGTCTCCGCGAGGTCCAGAAGCTCGATGATGGAGCTCTTGGTCTCCAGGTCGTCGAAGAGCAGGCGCAGGCGTTCCAGATCCTCGGCGGCGGTGACGTTCTCGAGGAGATTGGCGCGTCCGCGCACGATGAGGCGGGCCGGCTGCTCGGCGGAGGCGCCGGACCAGACCGCGAGACCCTTTTCCACGAGCGCCTGCCCGAGGAGATCGAGCGCATTCGACGTCTCCGCCTTCAGGGCCGCGACGCGAGCGCGCGCCTCCGCGATGGTGCGGCCGACGACATGGGCGTTGAGGAAGTTCGACGCCTCGACGAGTTGGGAGGCCGTGACGCCCGCCGGCAGGTCGACGATGCGGTTTTCCACCTCGCCGCTCTCGCCGACCAGCACGGCCAGCGCCTTGGTGGCTTCCAGGCGGATGAACTCGATGTGCTTCAGGCGAAGATCGGCCTTCTGCGTGAGAACGAGGCCGGCGCCGCGCGACAGCCCGGAGAGAAGCTGGCTCGCCTCGGTCAGAAGCGAGGCGAAGGAGCGGCGGTCGCCGGTCGCGCGGACCTTCTCCTCGATGTTGTCGCGCTCGCTCTGCGGGAGATCCCCGACCTCCAGGAAGGCATCCACGAAGAAGCGCAGGCCGAGCTCCGTCGGCATGCGGCCGGCGCTGACATGGGGCGAGTAAATGAGGCCGAGGGCTTCGAGATCGCTCATCACGTTGCGCACGGAGGCGGGCGAGAGCGAGGTCGAGAGGAGGCGCGACAGGGCGCGCGAGCCGACGGGCTCGCCGATGTCGAGATAGGTTTCGACGAGCAGGCGGAAGATGTCGCGGGACCGGTCGTCCAGCGGCATCGGCAGATCCGCAACGGGCAGCCTGAAATCGTTCATCGTCGGGGCCGATCCTGCATGAGGGCGACTATAGGGATCGGCGCACGCCACGCCAAGCGGCAAGGCAGCGCGGCCGGCCGTTCCCGGGCCGGCGCCTGGCGCATGCGATCCGGCGGGCCCTGTCCGGAATTGCTTTGCGCCGCTGCCGGGCTCATGGTTAAAGGCGCGCTCACGGCCGAGCAGCGCGTCTCCTTCGCGCTGCGGCCCGATCCGACCGACGATCAGTCCGACCGACGACCAGCAAAGACGGAAACGAGCATCCCATGCGGCCATCCCAGCGCGCCAGCGACGAACTCCGGGCGGTCTCGCTCGAACGCGGCTTCTCCCGCCATGCGGAAGGCTCCTGCCTCGTCAAGTTCGGCGACACGCATGTGCTCTGCACGGCGAGCCTCGAAGAGCGCGTGCCGCCCTTCCTCAAGAACTCCGGCAAGGGCTGGGTCACCGCCGAATACGGCATGCTTCCGCGCGCCACCGGCGAGCGCATGCGCCGCGAGGCCGCGACGGGCAAGCAGTCCGGCCGCACCCAGGAGATCCAGCGCCTGATCGGCCGCAGCTTGCGCACCATCGTCGATCTCGGCGCTCTCGGCGAGCGTCAGATCTCGATCGACTGCGACGTGATCCAGGCCGACGGCGGCACGCGCACGGCCGCCATCACCGGTGCGTTCGTCGCCCTCTCCGACTGCCTCGCCTGGATGGAGACGCGCGGCATGGTCGTTCGGTCCAAGGTCCTGAAGGACCATGTCGCCGCCATTTCCTGCGGCATCTACAAGGGCGAGCCGGTGCTCGACCTCGATTATCTCGAGGATTCCGCCGCCGACACGGACGCGAACTTCGTCATGACAGGACGCGGCGGCATCGTGGAGATCCAGGGCACGGCGGAGAAGGAGCCCTTCTCGGAGGCCGAGTTGCAGAGCCTGATGACGCTGGCCAAGGGCGGCATCCAGCGCCTCGTCGCGCTCCAGGCCGAAGCGCTCGGACGGTAAGGAGTCTCGCGGGATGACGGCACGACGGATCGACGGACAGCGGCTTCTCGTCGCCAGCCACAACCAAGGCAAGATCCGCGAGCTGCATTTCCTGCTCGGCGGACTGGCGATCGAACTCGTGACGGCCGGCTCTCTCGGCCTGCCGGAGCCGGTCGAGAACGGCACGACCTTCGTCGAGAACGCGCGGATCAAGGCGCTCGCGGCTGCGACCGCGTCGGGCGAGGTCGCGCTGTCGGACGATTCCGGCCTCTGCGTCGACGCGCTGGACGGCGCACCCGGCGTCTACACGGCCGACTGGTCCGGCCCGAACCGCGACTGGGATCTCGCCATGCGCACGGTCGAGGAGAAGCTGCAGGCGGTCGGGGCGCGCGAGCCCGCGCAACGCCGCGCGACCTTCGTCTCCCTTCTCTGCCTCGCCTGGCCGGACGGACACACGCAGGAATATCTCGGCGAGCGCGCCGGCACGCTCGTCTGGCCCGGCCGACGCGGGCCCATCGCCTACGGCTACGATCCCGTCTTCATGCCGGACGGCGAGACGCGGACCTTCGGCGAGATGACGGCCGAGGAGAAGCACGGCTCGATCTGGCATGCGCCGGGTCCGCTGTCGCACCGCGCGCGCTCCGTGCAGCGCCTCGTCGCGGACGCCTTTCCCGAGGGCGTGCGACCGTCCGAGACCTCGAACGCGGTGGAGCGGACCTGACGTGATGGAATTCGGCCGCCCCTCGGCCACGGTCAGCCGATTCCCGCCCGTGCCGCGCGATCCGGGCTTCGCGGTCTACGTGCATTGGCCGTTCTGCGCGGCCAAATGCCCCTATTGCGACTTCAACAGCCATGTCCGCCACCAGCCGGTGGACCAGGAGCGCTATGCGTCCGCCTTCGCCCGCGAGATCGCGGAGATGGCGAAGCGCTCGGCCGGCGAGCGGGTGACCTCGGTCTTCCTCGGCGGCGGCACGCCGTCGCTGATGAAGCCCGAGACGGTCGGCGCCGTGCTGGACTCCATCGCGAAGGCCTGGGACATCGCGCCCGATGCCGAAATCACGCTGGAGGCCAATCCCTCGAGCGTGGAAGCCTCGCGCTTTCGGGGCTACCGCGCGGCGGGCGTCAACCGCGTCTCGCTCGGCGTCCAGGCGCTGAACGACGCGGACCTCCGGGCGCTCGGCCGGCTGCACGATGTCGACCAGGCCCGCGAGGCGATCGGTCTCGCCCGCGCGATCTTCCCGCGCCTGTCCTTCGACCTCATCTATGCAAGGTCCGGCCAGACCGTCGAGGCCTGGGAAGCGGAGCTGACCGAAGCGATCGATCTCGCCGCCGACCATCTCTCGCTCTACCAGCTGACCATCGAGGAGGGCACGCCCTTCTACGCCCTGCACAAGGCGGGCAAGCTGAAGGTGCCGGACGGCGAGCTCTCCGCCGACCTCTACGAGGCGACGCAGCGCCTGACCGAGGCGCACGGCATGCCGGCCTACGAGATTTCCAACCACGCCGTGCCCGGGGCGGAATCCCGCCACAACCTCACCTACTGGCGCTACGGCCTCTATGCCGGCGTCGGTCCCGGCGCACATGGACGGCTGATGGGACCGGGCGGTCGCCATGCGGTCGCGACCGAGCGCCATCCCGAGACCTGGCTGAAGATGGTCGAGGACTGGGACAGCGGCATCGTCACCGACGACGCGCTGACGCCGGCCGAGGAAGCCGACGAGCTGCTCCTGATGGGACTTCGCCTCGCCGAGGGCATCGACCTCAAGCGCTGGCGACGCCTCGCCGGGCGCGACATCGACACCGAGGTCGAGGCGGATCTTCGCGCCCACGGCATGGTGGAACGGCTCGGACCGGACCGGATCCGCGCGACGCCGGCCGGGATGCTCGTTCTCGACGCCGTCGTCGCCGATCTCGCATGACCGGACCGGTGACCCCGACGCTCCTCGTCTATGGCCTGGCGGCGCTGGCCGAGATCGGCGGCTGCTTCGCGGCCTTCGCCGTCCTTCGCCTGGGGCGCTCGCCGCTCTGGCTCGCACCGGGGCTCCTCGCGCTCGCGCTCTTCGCCTATCTCCTGACGCTCGCCCCAAGTGAACATGCCGGCCGCGCCTATGCGGCCTATGGCGGGGTCTACATCCTCGCCTCGCTCCTCTGGCTCCAGGTCGTCGAAGGAGAGCGACCGGACCGCTTCGACGTCCTCGGCGCGGCGGTCTGCCTGATCGGGGCCGGCATCATCCTCTTCGCGCCGCGAGCCGGCGCATGACCGAGGACGAGACGCGCGCCGGCTTCTCCATCCGCGCGACGCCTTTCCCCGCACCCCGGCCCGAGCCCGGCCTCTATCTCGTCGCGACGCCCATCGGAAACCTCGGCGACATCACGCTGCGCGCGCTCGAGATCATCGCGGGCGCCGATCGCCTCGCCTGCGAGGACACGCGCGTCACGGCGACGCTCCTCCAACGCTACGGCATCAAGCGCCGCATGAGCGTCTATCACGAGCACAGCGGCGAGGACGCCGGGGCGAGCCTCCTCGCCGACCTCCAGGGGGGCCTGTCCGTCGCCCTCGTGTCCGATGCGGGAACGCCGCTCGTCTCCGATCCCGGCTTTCGCCTGTCGGAGGAGGCGATCCGGCTCGGTCTGCCCGTCGTGCCGATCCCCGGCCCCTCCGCCGCGCTCGCCGCGCTGACCGCCTCGGGCCTGCCGTCCAACGCCTTCTTCTTCGCCGGCTTTCTGTCGCAGAAGACCGGCGCCCGGCGCGAGCGTCTTCTGGAGCTTTCGCGCATTCCCGGCACGCTCATCCTCTTCGAGGCTCCGCATCGGATCCGCGAGAGCCTTCTCGACATGGCCGACGTGCTGGGTCCGTCGCGTCCCGCCGCCGTGTGCCGGGAACTCACCAAGGCCTTCGAGACGATCTACCGCGGCACGCTGCCCGAGCTTGCCGCAACCTTCGAGGCGATGGAGCGCGTGCGCGGCGAGATCGTCGTCTGCATCGGGCCGCCGCTCGCCGAAGCCCCGCCGAGCGAAGCCGATTCCGACGCGATCCTCCTCGGCCTTCTCGCCGAGATGAAGCCCACCAAGGCCGCGCAGGAAGCCGCGCGCCTGACGGGCCTTTCCCGCCGGGATCTCTATGTGCGGGCGCTCGCGCTTAAAGTCACCGGGTCGTCCGGACGCGAATCGTGAGCCGGGCCGGGCTCGCCGAGCGACGCGACCGCTTCGCCAAGGGCCATCGCGGCGAATGGCTCGCCGCCTGGGCGCTGCGCCTCAAGGGCTATCGCATTCTCGCCGTCCGCCACCGCACGAAGCTCGGCGAGATCGACATCATCGCCCGGCGCGGGGACACGGTCGCCATCGTCGAGGTGAAGGCCCGCGCCAGCCTCGAGGCGGCGATGGACGCCGTCTCCCCCGCCGCCCAGCGCCGCATCGAGAACGCCGCCGATCTCTGGCTCGCCCGCCGGCGCGACCACGCCCGCCTGTCGCTGCGCTTCGACATCGTCGCCGTCCTGCCCCGGCGCTGGCCGACCCACGTGAAGGACGCCTGGCGGGCGCGCTGACGACGAGGTCCATGGACAGAACGGGCCTTCCCCGCTACCTCCGCATCGCAATCCCTGCCGCAGGAGTGCCCCATGGCCCTTTCCGTCGCCGTCCAGATGGACCACGTCTCCTCGATCTCCATCAAGGGCGACTCGACCTTCGCGCTCTGCCTGGAGGCGCAGCGGCGGGGGCACAGCCTCTTCCACTACACGCCGGACCGGCTGTCGCTGCGCGACGGACGGGCGACGGCACGGGCCGAGACGATGGAGCTGTTCGAGGAACAGGGGCGGCACTTCACGCTGGGCGAACCGACGAAGATCGATCTGGCGGACACCGACGTGGTGCTTCTGCGCCAGGATCCGCCCTTCGACATGTCCTACATCACCTCGACGCACATCCTGGAGCGCGTCCATCCGAGAACGCTCGTCGTCAACGACCCGGCTTCGGTGCGCAACGCGCCGGAAAAGATCTTCGTCACCGAATTCCCGGACCTCATGCCGGAAACGCTGATCACCAAGGACCCGCTCGAGGTCGCGGCCTTCCGGGCCGAGTTCGGCGAGATCGTCATGAAGCCGCTCTACGGCAATGGCGGGGCCGGCGTCTTCCACATCACGAAGGAGGACCGCAACCTCACCTCCTTCATGGAGACCTTCGCGCTTCTCTTCCGCGAGCCCTTCATCGTGCAGCGCTACCTCAAGGACGTGCGCCAGGGCGACAAGCGCATCATCCTCGTCGACGGCGAATTCGCGGGCGCGATCAACCGCGTGCCGTCCGAGACGGATGCGCGGTCCAACATGCATGTCGGCGGCCGGGCCGAGCCGACCGAGCTGACGTCCCGCGAGCGCGAGATCTGCGAGCGCATCGGCCCCGCCCTTCGCGAGCGCGGGCTCCTCTTCGTCGGGATCGACGTGATCGGCGACTACCTGACCGAGATCAACGTGACCTCGCCGACCGGCATCCGCGAGGTGAAGCGCTTCGGCGGCGCCGATATCGCAAGCCTCCTCTGGGATCGGATCGAGGACAAGGTGTCGGCTTCGCGCTGAGGAACGGGTCCGGGCGACCATCGGCGGAACGGCCGGCACCGTCCGCTCCCGCACGGAGAATGTTCCCCTCCTGTTCTTGCGGAGGCGTTGACGTTGCGTTAGCCTCGGGTTGAAACGGCATCGCGCATCGGTTGCACGAAGGCCGCCCCTCTCTCGGGAGCGCAGCGATGGTCTCGCGCGTGAAGACGATCGCCTTCCAGGGCGTCGAGGCCATTCCCGTCGACGTTCAGGTGATGATCGCGCCGGGCAAGATGGGCATCCAGATCGTCGGGCTCGCGGACAAGGCGGTGGCGGAAAGCCGGGAGCGCGTGCAGGCCGCGCTTCACGCCTCCGGCCTGTCCATGCCGCCCAAGAAGGTGACGGTGAACCTCGCCCCGGCGGATCTTCCCAAAGAAGGTTCCCATTACGATCTACCGATCGCGCTCGGCCTGATGGCGGCGCTCGGCGCGATCCCGAGCGATGCTCTGTCCGGCTTCGTCGTCCTCGGCGAACTGTCGCTCGACGGCATGATCGCCTCCGTCGCCGGCGTCCTTCCCGCCGCCATGGGCGCGAACGCGCAGGGAATGGGGCTGATCTGCCCGGCCGACTGCGGCGCCGAAGCGGCCTGGGCCAGCGGCGAGATGCCGATTCTCGCACCGCGCAGCCTGATCCAGCTCGCCAATCATTTCCGCGGCACGCAGGTGATGGCCCGGCCCGAGCCCGCCATTCGCGCCGCGCCCGAGGATCTTGCGGACCTCTCCGAGATCAAGGGGCAGACGATCGCCAAGCGTGCGCTCGAGCTCGCGGCGGCGGGCGGGCACAATCTCCTGATGGTCGGCCCACCCGGTTCGGGAAAATCCATGCTTGCGGCGCGGCTGCCCGGCATCATGCCGGCGCTGTCGGCGCGCGAATTGCTCGAAGTCTCGATGATCGCGTCCATCGCGGGGGAGCTCGCCGGCGGTAAGCTGTCGGACCGACGCCCTTTCCGCGCTCCGCATCACTCGGCCTCGATGGCCGCGATGGTGGGCGGCGGTCTCCGGGCTCGGCCGGGCGAGGTCTCGCTCGCCCATCGCGGCGTGCTCTTCCTGGACGAGTTTCCCGAATTCACGCCCGCCGTCCTCGATTCCCTCCGCCAGCCCCTGGAAAACGGCGAAAGCGTCATCGCGCGGGCCAATCACCGCGTGACCTATCCTGCGCGGTTCCAGCTCGTCGCGGCCATGAATCCCTGCCGCTGCGGGATGGCGGGCGAGCCCGGTCATTCCTGCGCCCGGGGCCCACGCTGCGTGACGGATTATCAGGCGCGCATTTCCGGCCCGCTGATGGACCGGATCGACCTGCGCGTCGATGTTCCAGCCGTCACCGCCTTCGACATGATCCGACCCGCCCCCGCAGAGACGTCGGGGACGGTCAAGGCGCGGGTGGAGCGGGCACGGGCGATCCAGGCCGAGCGCTACGAGGGACTCGGCCTCGAAGGGGCCGTTCTCAACGCCACCTGTCCCGCCTCGGTCATCGAGACGGCGGCAGCGCCCGACGATGCGGGCGCCCGCCTTCTGAAGGACGCGGCCGAGCAGATGAAGTTTTCCGCGCGCGCCTATCATCGCATCCTCAAGGTCGCCCGGACGCTCGCCGATCTCGACGGCGACGACACGGTGCGCCGCATCCACCTCGCCGAGGCGATCTCCTACCGCATCGCGGGCGAGCGGCTGAGGAGCGCAGCCTAGAGCATCGTGCGCGATACCGGACGCCATGATGCCGGCGGACGTTCGGTCGAGGGCCGAGCCATTCGAAAAGGTCGCGGCGGCGAGACGGCTGCAGGCAAGGATTGAAGGGGGATCGGGTCGAAGGAACCCGCCAGAACGCATCACCGATCACGCACGATGCCGCGGAGGGGATCTGCCGGAAACGCAGGGTCGATGACGGACGGGCCGCGCCCGGCAGGTTCGATCCGTAACCGATGAAGCCAATCCACACTTCGGACCTTAGCATCAGAGCATCAGAGCATCAGAGCATCAGAGCATCAGAGCATCAGAGCATCAGAGCATCAGAGCATCAGAGCAATTTCAAGAATTCGCCACGCGCAACAGATGTTATTGTAATGTTCTTATACTGAACAAAAGGTGCCCGCCCGATCATTTTGTCGATTTCTTAACGATAGAAAATCATGATGTATTGAGATTCCCAGAAACCGGATGTCGACAATGAGCCAAACTTCTTCTCAGCTTCGGGATCTTGAAGAGCGCCTTCAGTTCGTGGGTATCGACGCCGCCGCGCGCGAGACCATCCGAGGCGTCCAAGGCACGATCATGTCGTCCATCGGCACGGCGCTCGACACGTTTTACGAAAAGGCCGGGAGCCATCCGCACACACGCCAGTTCTTTTCCAACGCTGCGCAGATCGGCAACGCCAAGAGGCGGCAAGAGACGCACTGGCAAAAGGTCAGCAGCGCCGATTTCGACGACGGGTACCTGAAGGCGATCTCCGCCATCGGACAGGTTCACGCCCGACTGGGCCTCGAACCGCGCTGGTACATCGGCGGATATGCGCTGATCATCGGCCGCCTGATCGAGGGCGTCGTGCAGAAGGAATGGCCGTCGCGCTTCGGCCGCGGCGGATCAGAGGCGCTCGCCGCCAAACTGACCGCCCTCGTGAAGGTCGCGATGATCGACATCGACTACGGCATCTCGGTCTATCTTGCCGCGATCAACGAAGAGCGGCTTCAGGCCGAAGAGCGCAACCGTGCGAGCGAGGCGCAAGGGTTCATCGTGGACAGTCTCGCCCTAGCGCTGAGCAAGCTTGCGGAAGGCGATCTCACCGTTCGCCTCGAAACGGCCTTTCCCGAGCGCTTCGAGCCGATCCGCATCCGGTTCAATGCCACCGTCGAAGGCTTGAACGACGTGATGGGCACATTCGTGGAAGCGACGCGATCGATCCGCCGCGGCCTCGACGAGATCAGCGTGGCATCGACGGACCTGTCCCAGCGCACCAGCCAGCAAGCCGCCTCGCTCGAAGAAACCACGGCGGCGCTCGCGAACGTTCTCGACGGCATCAACGGCACGGCTCAGGCGGCCCGGAAGGCACAGGAGGCAGCGACCGTTGCGCAGGCCAATGCCGGCCGAGGCAGCGACATCGTCGCCAAGGCGATCGATGCCATGTCGAGGATCGCCGTCTCGTCGGACGAGATCGGAAAGATCATCGGGGTCATCGATGAAATCGCCTTCCAGACCAATCTCCTCGCACTGAATGCCGGCGTCGAGGCAGCGCGGGCGGGTGAGGCGGGCCGGGGCTTCGCCGTCGTCGCGCAAGAGGTGCGCGGGCTGGCGCAGCGTTCGGCCGAAGCCGCCAAATCGATCAAGGAGCTGATTTCGACATCGACCTCGCAGGTCCAGTCCGGCGTGACGCTCGCCACCGAATCCGGTCACTCCCTGGACGAGATCGTCGCCGGCGTCGCTGAAATGAGCCGTCTCGTCACGGAGATCGCCCAATCGGCCCATCAGCAGGCCACCAGCCTCAAGGACGTTTCGGCGGCGGCCGAGCAGATGGGTCACGTGACACAGCAGAATGCCGAGATGGTGGAGGAAACGACGGCGGCGACGCAGATGCTGACGCAGGAAAGCGAAAGCCTCGATCGCCTGACGGATCGTTTCCGCACCACGGAAAGCAGCGTGGCTTCGTCCCGGCCACGCTCCGCTCCGCATCGCGCGGCAGCCGCGCCACGACCCGCCGCGCCCGTCCGCCGCCTCTCGCGCGGCGCCATGACGGCGTCAAAGCCCTCGATGGCTCCCGTCGCGAACGACTGGGAGGAGTTCTGAACGACGCCACGCCGTTTCCCCGACCCGCCACCCAGCGGCTCGGCGTCCCCCCGGCCCATCTGCCTCGAACGGTGGACGCCGAGTTTCGGACCGCGTTCGATGGGCTCGCTCGGGATCGGAGAAGGCTGCTCCGGGACAACTCAACCCGATGTGGCGCTTCCTGCCGGCGCGATGCGGATGATCTCTCCGATGTCCTCGGCGAGAACGTAGAGAGCGCCGTCGGGTCCTTGCTTCACGTCGCGGATGCGCTGGCCGAGATCGAAGCGCTCTTCGCCCGCGACGGCGCCGTCCTTCATGTCGAGGCGCACGAGCTGCTCGGTCGCCAGTCCGCCGTGGAAGCTCGAGCCTTTCCAGGCGGGAACGAGGTCCGCGTCGTAGAAGGTCATGCCCGACGCGCCGATGACGGGCGTCCACTGATGGACGGGGTCGGTGACGCCCTCGGCCGTCTGCCGTCCGGTGCCGACGGGGGTGCCGTCGTAATTGACGCCGTAGGACACTTCAGCCCAGCCGTAATTGGCACCCTTCCGGATGCGGTTCACCTCGTCGCCGCCCTTCGGCCCGTGCTCGGAGAACCAGATCTCGCCCGAAGCGGGATCGCGCGCGCCACCCTGGATGTTGCGATGCCCGTAGGACCAGATTTCAGGCTTGGCCCCGGCCTGGTCGACGAAGGGATTGTCGGCGGGCACCGTGCCGTCGAGGTTCAGGCGCACCACCTTGCCGAGATGGTTGTCGAGATCCTTGGCGCGGTTGCGGATGGGCTGGTCGGATCGCTCGCCGAGACCGATGAACAGATGCCCTTCGCCGTCGAAGACGATGCGCGAACCGAAATGCTTGTTGCCGTCGTATTTCGGCTCCTGCGTGAAGACCTTCGTGAAGCCTTCCAGCGCCGCTCCGTCCGCGGACAGGATGCCGAAGCCGGCCGCCGTGGAATTGCCGCCCTCGCCGGGCTCCGACCAGGTGACGTAGACGCGGCGATTGTCGGCGAAGCCGGGGTCGAGCGCCACGTCGAGGAGCCCGCCCTGGCCGCCCGCGGCCACCTCCGGCAAGCCGGAGATCTCGTCTCCGACCTCGCCGGATGCCGAGACGAGCCGCATCGAGCCGCCCTTTTCCGTCACGAGAATCGTGCCCTCCGGCAGGAACTCCATGCCCCAGGGGCGGGACAGCCCGTCGGCGAAGGTCTTGGCTTCAAGGGGTCCGGCGCGGCTTTCCAGCGTCTCGTCATAGGCGAAGGCGCCAGCCGGCAGAAGGACGGAGAGGCCGAGGCCGAGAGCAAGGGCGGTTTTCGTCATGGATCGGTCTTTCGTTTGGGGGGCCGATGGTTTCGACGTGTTCCTCAAGGTTTGGTCTCGCGACGCCGAGCGGAAGGGCCGTTGGCGCCATCGTGATCGCTTCGGGAGCGGTCATCTCCGGGTGCAACGCCATTGCCGGTCGACGACCTGCGCTTATCTCCAGCCTGTCCGCCGTCCCGGGGAGTGCCGCCCATGATCTTCGCCGCAGCAGGCCTCGCCTTCCGCGACATTTTTTCCGCTCCGTTTCGCGCGGCGCTCTGGAAGTCGCTCGGCCTTTCGCTGGTCGTCCTGATCGCGCTCTGGTTCGGCGTCACGGCGCTCTTCGAGAACGTCGTCGTGCCGTATCTCGGGGAATGGGCGCCGGATCTGCCGACCTGGGCGGACGGCACCGCCGGCTTCGCGGCGGGCCTCGCGCTCGCCATCCTCCTCGCCTTCCTCATCGCGCCGATCTCGGCGGTCATCGCCGGCCTTTTTCTCGACGACGTCGCCGAGGTGGTCGAGCGCGACAGCTATCCGGACGCGCCGGCCGGGCGTCCCCTCCCCTTCGTGACCGGCCTCGTCATGTCGGTGAAGTTCCTCGCCATCGTGATCCTCGGCAATATCCTCGCCTTCACGCTGCTCTTGATCCCCGGCGTCAACGTCGTCGCGTTCCTTCTCGTCAACGGCTACCTGCTCGGCCGGGAGTATTTCGACTTCGCCGCCCTGCGCTATCGCAGCGAGGGCGATGCGAAGGCCGTGCGCGGCCGGCATTCGACCCTCGTCTTTTTCGCCGGTCTCGTGATCGCCGGCTTTCTCGCGATCCCGATCCTCAACCTTCTGACACCCCTCTTCGCGGCGGCCCTGATGGTGCATCTCCACCAGCGTGTCTCGGCCCGCGATGGCGGATTGCCGATCGCCGCCGGCCTGCCCGCGACGCGCCTGTCCACGACGGCCCCGCCCCCGGCTTCGACACGGATCTAGATGGCCGCCCGTGCGACCGGGGCGACGGGGGCTCCCTCGCAAGGGCCGGTCCGTGCCCGGCGAAACGGCGGCGACGGATGCCGGGTGCGGGCGTCGAGATCCGGGATTCAGAACGGCCGGCGAACCCGGATCACCCGCAACGGCGTCATCCCGCGACCCGCGCCTCCGGCGCCCCCTGCAGGCCGGAGGGCATCAGGGGCAGCGGGACGAGGGGCGCGGCCACCGCGTTCCATTTCTCGTCGGCCCGACAGAGATCGGCGACGACGCAGATCCCGCAATCGGGCTTTCGCGCCTTGCAGACGTAGCGGCCGTGGAGAAGAATCCAGTGATGCGCGTTGCGCAGGTAAGCGGGCGGGATGATGCGCAGGAAGGCGCGCTCCACCGCTTCCGGCGTTGGGCCCGGCGCGATCTTCAGCCGGTTGCCGACCCGGAAGATGTGCGTGTCGACGGCCAGCGTTTCCTCCGCGAAGGCGGAGTTGAGGACGACATTGGCGGTCTTGCGGCCGACGCCGGGAAGAGCCTCCAGCCCTTCGCGCGTTGCCGGCACGGTGCCGCCGTGCTCCTCGGCGATGGTTTTCGCCAGGGCGGCGACGTTCTTGGCCTTGTTGCGATAAAGGCCGAGCGAGCGGATCGCCTCCTCGATCCGTTCGACCCCCAGTGCGGCCATCGCCGCAGGCGTCGAGGCCAAGGGAAAGAGGATGCGCGTCGCCCGGTTGACGCCGGTGTCCGTCGCCTGGGCGGAGAGAACCACGGCGACGAGCAGCGTGAAGGGGTCGCTGTGCTCGAGCTCGGGCTTGGGATCGGGACGCTGGACCGCGAACCGGCGGAAGATTTCCGCGATCGTCTCGGGCGTATAGGGGATCGGGTCCGTCGCGCCCTCGGCCTTGCGCGCCACCGCGCGGGCGACGCCAGCCGCCTTGCCCGTCGTCACCTTGCCCGTCGTCCCCTGGCCCGTCTTTCCCGGGGCGCTTCGCTTTGCCGCGCCCGTCCGCTTCGCCTCCGCCGGCTTTTCTGCCATCTTTCCGTCCTCGACGCATGGGAGCCATGAGCCTTCGACGCCGCGCCCTGACGGAGAGCGGCGAGAGGCTCGACACGAGGCCCGATCCTATGGACCAGGATGCAGCGCATCGAAAGACCGATGCGACGACGGACGGCGCGATGACGGATGGCGCAATGATCGACGAAGCCAGGACCGAGACCCCGATCTTCCGGGCCCTGCTCGTGCCCTACCGATCGCTCGGGCGACGGGGTTTCACCGTGCTCATGGTCTTCCTCGGCGTGGTGAGCCTTGCCACCGGCCTCGGCTTCCTCGTCAAGGGCGCCTGGCCCGTCTTCGGTTTCTTCGGGCTCGACGTCCTCCTCGTCTATCTCGCCTTCCGGGCGAGCTACCGGTCGGCGCGGGCGCGCGAGGAGGTGGAGGTGACGCGCCTCGAACTCGCCATCCGCAAGATCGCGCCGAACGGCGCGGTGCGGGAAAGCCATTACAACCCGTTCTGGGCGCGCTTCCACGTCCAGCGCCACGACGAGATCGGCATCACCCGCATGCAGGTGGCCGGCGAGGGACGCGCGACCGAGATCGGCGGCTTCCTCAATCCCGACGACCGCGAGAGCTTCGCGCTTGCCTTCAACCGCGCGCTCCTGACCGCAAAGGGGCGGTGAGGGAAAAGCGGGTGGCGCACGCGACCCTGCCTATGGTCTCCTCGCGCATCGAAGGAGACATGACGATGCTTGGCAAAGACACGACCGCTCCGCCCCTGTCCCCGATCGAGAACGAAGCGCGGCACGCGGCGGTGTCCGTCATGCCCGACTTGCCCGTTCGTCCCGCCGAGTCCTCGGATTACGAGAGCGTTCGGCGGGCGATCGAGTTCATCTCGACCGAAGTTCAGAGCCAACCGTCCCTCCGCGATGTCGCGGAGGCCGTCGATCTCACCCCCAGTGCGCTGGAGACGCTGTTCCAGCGCTGGGCCGGGCTGACGCCGAAGGCCTTCCTGCAGGCGGTGACGCTCGACCGCGCCCGCCGGCTTCTGGCGGAGGGCGCCTCGCTTCTCGATGCCAGCCTCGATGTCGGCCTTTCCGGGCCCTCGCGCCTGCACGACCTCTTCGTGAAGCACGAGGCGATGTCGCCCGGGCTCTACAAGGCCAAGGGCGAAGGCATCGATCTCGCCTACGGTTTTTCAGCTTCGCCCTTCGGCCGGGCGATCGTCGTCGCCTCCGACCGAGGGCTGGCCGGCGTCGGCTTTTCCGACGGAACGCCGGCAGGCGACGCGCATGCCTTGGACGACATGGTGCGGCGCTGGCCGAAGGCGCGTTTTCGGCTCGACGAGGCCATGGTTCGTCCCTACGCCACCCGAGCCTTCGATCCCGCCGCCTGGTCGCCGGACCGGCCGCTGCGGGTCGTCTTCATCGGGTCGGATTTCGAGATTCGGGTCTGGCAGACGCTGCTCTCCATTCCCGTCGGCTGCGCGGCGACCTATTCGCAGGTGGCCGAGCGGGTCGGCATGCCCAAGGCGGCGCGGGCCGTGGGAGCGGCGGTCGGCCGCAATCCGATCTCCTTCGTCGTTCCCTGTCACCGCGTGCTCGGCAAGTCGGGCGCCCTCACCGGCTACCATTGGGGCCTGTCGCGCAAGCGCGCCATGCTCGGCTGGGAAGCCGGCATCCTCGCGCGCACATGAGCCGTCGAGCCGCCCGATCTCCCGCCTCCGGTCCCGGCCGGACAGGCGATGACACCGACCGGGAGGGCGGCCGGGAGCCCCGCGGAGGCTTGTCGCCGGACGAGGCGGCGGAGGTCTTCCGGCGGCTGCGCGATCATATGCCGGGGCGAATCTCGGGCGCCAAGGGACCGAAGGACCAGCCCGACGCGTTTCGCTCGGTGGTGTCCTGCATCCTGTCCGCGCAGAGTCGGGATGCCAACACGCATCTCGCGACGACGCGCCTCTTCGCGCTCGCCGAAACGCCGGACGACATGCTGGCTTTGCCGGAGGCCGAGATCGCCGCGGCGATCAAGCCCTGCGGGCTCTACAACATGAAGGCCCGGAACATCCGGCGCCTGTGCGAGGAGCTGATCTCGGCGCATGACCGCGTGGTGCCAGACACGCGGGAAGGCCTGATGTCGCTGCCCGGCGTCGGACGCAAATGCGCCGACATCGTCATGAGCTTCACCTTCGACGCCGACGTCATCGCGGTCGACACCCACGTCTTCCGCGTCGCCAACCGCACCGGCCTCACCGAGGCGAAGACCGCCGACGAGACGGCGCGCCAACTCGAGGCCGAAGCTCCCGATTTCGCCCGGCGCGACGGGCATTTCTGGCTGATCCAGTTCGGCAAGGCGATCTGCATCGCCCGGACGCCGCATTGCGAGTCCTGCTTCCTCACCGATCTCTGCCGCTGGTATGCCGATCGTCGGAAATACTGCCTGTTGCGTCACTCTAACTAGACTCTGAGTCGCAATAGATGACTCATTCGACGTGAAAAGATGACTCACCCAGTGCCGTCGGGGTTTTGCATAGCGTACCGACAAGCACGCCCTTGAATGCGATAGAGGTCGAGCGAAGCCGCGAGATTGCGGTCTCGGCGTCCTCAGATCAGTTGGTTTAACGATCTCGGCATCCTGAGACGGTCTATCTCGGCCGCCTCGGGACGTCCGCTTTCCAGCGCAGGTTTGCGCGTCAGCGGAACTGATGGGGAGCGACTGGCGGCTTCAACGGTCACATGAGCCAACGCCGACCTTGCCCGACGGGCTGGCGGCCTCCAAGTCCTGGAAGCTGGACGGATCCACGGTGAATTCCGTCAAACTCATCTCGCCTTGACCGATGTGACCGACCGCCTGACCGGAAAAGTCTTCGAGGCTGCCTCCTCGTGGTCGTAGGTCGGCGTTACCGGCACCGTCACCGAAGCTCGAAAGTAGATGCGCGCCGAAGGCGCGTCGCCCTTCGAGGCGACCTCGTAGCAGTAGGCCTTGTCCAGCATCGGTTGCGATGAGATCGCATCGATGTCGTCACAAGCCGTGAACCGAGTTGGGTCGGACTGGATGGCACCGGACACGAACTCCGACACCTCGTCTTCGCAACCCACACGCAGATCATTGTCTGAAAGTTCGGCGGCTAGGCCCATGTACTTCTCGTCGTTCAGTTCGTAGTGGTCTGCGATAAGGCGGAAGGCGAAGAGGGACATCCCGCCGCCTTCTCCCGCTCGAACCAGTTCGCGGCGCAGCTCGTGCCTCTGCTTCCGCCGGACCGAAACCAACGGCCAAGAAGGCATCGAACTCGTCGAACTCTATTTCACCCAACCAGCACCCGCGCCGCACCTCCCTGATCTCCGGCATGAACGAGAAACTGTAGGGCTATGTCTATGGTGTTTGCGCCTTCAGCGTCATAAGCGCCAAGCCAGTTGCCCAGTGAGCCATTCCTCACTCGAACGTTACGCTGCCGATCACCTTCTTGACGTGTCCGGCGACGTGCGCGGTAAGCAGGACCTCCCAGTCTTCTAAAGTTTGGGAGAGGCTGATCAACACCCTCCAGGCACCCGACCTCGTCAGGAGGTACAGCTTGCCGATTGATAGACAGCCTCAAACAATTCTTGTTGCCTTTGCGGGCCTTGACCCGATGGAGGACACCAAAAATGCGCGCATGCTCTATAGATGCATCGCGTATGCCGTACGTAGGCTTTGTTGGACCAGTTACTGCAGATCGAGAACGGTCAATCCCAGTCGCCGTCCAACCGCATTTCTTGGCGAAGTGTACAAGGTCGCGTTGCGTTCCAACCTGGCCCTCATCTGCAGCTAGCATCACCTGGAGAGCGCCGATCCCGAAGCCAAAAGGGCTTCGATCATGGCTTGTTGAAGCGGCCACACGTCTTTCGCCGCTAGACCAATGAGATGTCCTGGCGCCCAGAAGAACGTGCGGAATGCTTCTTCAAGTCACAAAGCCGTAAGCGATGCGGCACATTTCTTCAGAAGTTGGTCGTTAGGGGTATTCTGGAGCAGTTTAGAGAATACCTCCAGCTCGCTCAGCCCATTGTATCCAGTGTCCCGAATACAGTTTCCGAACCAGCTGAGGTCGATCACGCCCTCCCCCGGGAGCCCTCTGTCCATTAGAAGATCGCTCGTTGGATCTAGCCAGTCATTCACGTGATAGGCCAGGATACGGTTTTCGCGCCCTGCTCTCCCGATCATCGCTTCAAGCTTAGGGTCCCACCACGTGTGGTAGACGTCGATCGCCACGCCAAGCGGTCCAATCCCCGAAGGATCGAGCAGGGTACAGAGATCAAGTGCCTGCTCGATCGTGTTGATGCAGGAACGGTCAGCCGCATACATCGGGTGAAGGGGTTCGATCGCCAGCGGAACGCCTAATGCGGCTGCGTCGCGCATCAACGCAGCAATCCCGTCCGCGATTTGCTGACGCGCACCCGCCAGATCTCGGCTTCCGTTCGGCAGACCACCAGCAACGAGGACGAAGCATTCGGCGCCCAGTTCGGCGGCGTCTCGCAGAGCTTGTCGGTTGTCCTCAATGCTTGCCGACCAGGCTTCCGGCGAGGAAGCCGGGAAGTAGGTGCTTCGACAATAGCCGCTGACGCGTAGGCCAGCATCCCGTATGTACCGGCCGATCGTCCTCGCCGCTCCGCTTTCGATCTCACGCCGCCAGGGCGCAATACCTCCGAATCCCGCATGTGCGATCGCATCCACCGTCTCCCTGATAGATGCCTTGTAGCCAAGGGTAGCGGTGTTGATCGAGACGTTATGAAGCGGAACGGGCATCGGCATCTTCCGGAAGGCCGAAGAAGCGACAGATCTCTTCGACCTGTCCTTCCAGCATGTGGATGCCTTCATGCGTCGCGCAGCCCCGAAGGGCGGCTTCGCGCAGGAGCGGCGTGGTCCTGGGATGAAGGATGATGTCGACGACGAGGGCCGAAGGCTTAAGACAGTCCAACCGGAGCGGCAGTGGATCGCTTTCCCGCATGCCAACCGACGTGCAGTTCACCACGACGTCGTAGCCATCCGCGTCGGCCTCGGCGACGTGCACATCGATCGCCTTCGCGAACGGCGCAAGATCAGCCGCGAGTGCCTCGAGACGGCTGCGATCTGTATCGAAAATACCGAAGGCCATCGGCATCTCATCGACGACGGCATGCGCTACCGCAGAGCCTGCACCGCCTGCGCCGATGACGAGGATCCGCTTTCCTCGAAGAGAATGCCCTTTCCTCGTCAGGCCGCTTACGAAGCCGTGCCCGTCGAAGTTATCACCGATCAGGCGGCCATCCGGAAGCTTCCGGATCGCATTGACCGCTCCGATACGCCGTCCCATAGGACCCACTTCGTCAAGCAGCGCGGCGATCGCGATCTTGTGGGGAACTGTGACGACCAGTCCGTCGAAGTTCTTACCCGCACGAAAGGCTGAAAGCATCGTCGCGATGCCCTCTGGACCGACGTGAAAGGGGACCAGAACGGCTTCGACCTTCTTCCGCCGGAACGCGGAATTGAAGAGGCCTGGAGAACCGGCCTGCGCAATGGGATCGCCGAGAATAGCGTACAGGCGTGTGGCGCCGGTCAGCGGGAGCGGAACGCCAAGCTGGGGATCGTTCATCCTCGCGTCCTCAGGCTTCAATGCCACGCACGGCGAGAACCGCACGCATCCGGCGGACGGCCAGCTCCGGATCGGACAGAAGGTTCGCACGGTCGGCCAGGCGGAAGATGTCGGCCAGGTGCAGTGTCGAACGGGCGCTTTCCATGCCGCCGACCATCGTGAAGTGGTCCTGGTGACCGTTCAGGTAAGCCATGAACACGACACCCGTCTTGTAGAACTGCGTCGGGGCCGCGAAGAGATGTCGCGACAGGGCCTCGGTCGGCTGGAGGATCTCGCGATAGCCTGCCTCGTCGCCGGCACTCAGTCGTGACAACGCCGCCGACGCGGCGGTTGCTACGGCGTCGAACGCCCCCAAGAGCGCATGAGAATGGCGTTCGCCGTCTCCGGCGATGAGGTCGACGTAGTTGAAGTCGTCGCCGGTGAACATCTTCGCACCTGACGGCAGACGCGAGCGCAGATCGATCTCCTTGGAAGCGTCGAGCAACGAGATTTTAATGCCGTCGACCTTGTCGGCATTCGATCCGATGATGTCCACGACGACGTCGCGTGCAGCCTCGAATCCCGCATGTCCCCAGTAGCCTTCGAGCTGCGGATCGAACATAGGACCGAGCCAATGAAGCACAACGGGTCGACTGGCCTGGCGGAGGAGGCGGTCGTAGACAGCAAGATAGTCTTCGGGGCCGCGTGCGGCCCTGACGAGCGCTCGCGACGCCATGAGGACGACCCGGCTCCCGCAGGCCTCGATCGCCTCCATCTGCTCCTCGTATGCGGCGACGACTTCATCCAGGTGATGCGAACGCCCTGGATCGAGCTGGTCGGTGCCGCAACCGGACGCCACGAGCGAGTCTGGGCCTGCGGCATCCATCGTCCGCTGGATCAGCTCCAAAGCCATGTCCCACCCGAAGCCCATCCCACGCTGCGCCGTGTCCATCGCCTCGGCTATGCCGAGGCCTAGGCTCCAGAGATGTTCGCGAAAGGCGATCGTGCGGTCCCAGTCCACGACCGGCGCCACCCATGGGTCGCTTGGCGCCAAGGGATCGAACACGACGTGCCCGGCCGCGTAGGCGACCCGATTGAATGGCTTATCGGGTCGAACGACGGGGACTGGTGTTCCAGTGAGACCGTAATTCTCGATAGTACGGCCTAGCCCGGGAAGTCGGATTCTGAGTTGAGGTCCCATCGTCAGATCCCCTGCGTTCGGTCGGCGTCGACAAGCCGCTCGTGGACAGGCCACGCGCCCTGAAGTTCGGCCTCGAGCCCCATCGGCCGCTCGTCGAAGAGGCGAGGATCCATCTCCCGCAGGTCGTCCGAGATCGCCGGCCGGAAGGCCATGTGGGCGAGAATGTCGCGGTCGAGGTCCATGCCGGGTGCAACCTCGATCAGCTCGAGCCCGTCAGGACCGATCCTGAAGACGGCCCGTTCGGTGACGAAAAGAGTCGTCTGCCCTTTCTCCCGGGCATAGGCGCCGTTGTAAGTGACCTGCTCCAACTCGCGGACGAATTTGCGGTGCTTGCCTTCGTTGAGAATGGTCAGGCGCCCTCCCTTCGCTTCGATCGCGAGCCCGCCCGCGGTGAAGGTTCCGCCAAAGACCATCCTACGCGCATTCTGGCTGATGTTGACGAAGCCGCCGATCCCCACGACGCGCCCGGCGAACCGACTGATGTTGACGCTGCCCCGCTGGTCGATCTCGACGGCCGAAAGGAACGCCAGATCCAGTCCGCCGCCGTCGTAGAAATCGAACTGGTAGGGCTGGTCGATCATCGCCCAGTAGTTCCTCGCCGCGCCTGCATCGAGCCCGCTCGCGGGAGCGCCTCCGATGAGGCCCTGCTCGTTCGTTAGGACGACGTGGTCGAGGAGCCCCTCCTCCGCCGCCACGAGCCCGATGCCCGTGCAGATGCCCGATCCGATGTTGCAGACGGCCCCTTTCCGCAGCTCCATCGCGCAGCGTCTTGCAACGATCTTGCGCTCGTCGAGCGGCAGCTTCGGAAACGAGCCGAACGGAATCTTCAGATGGCCTGCGAAGGCGGGGTCGAACTCCGTCTGATAGGTCTGACGCTGGTCCGGATCCACGACGATGGCGTCGACGAGCATGCCAGGGATCTTTACCGACTTGCCAGGAAGGGTTCCGCGCTTGGCGAGGCGCTTGACCTGCACGATCACGATGCCGCCGCAGCGTCGCGTCGCCTGAGCCATGGACAGCATCTCCCCGAAGAGCGGCTCGTCCTCCATCGAGACGTTTCCGTCCTCGTCGGCCGTCGTGCCCCGGAGGAACGCGACGTCGATGTCGAACGGCTTGTAGAACAGCCACTCCCTCCCCTTCAGCTCGATCAGCTCGACGAGATCCTCGGTGCAGGCAGTGCTTTGCTTACCGCCCTGCTGCCGAGGGTCGACGAAGGTATGGAGTCCGACGTGCGAGATGAGGCCGGGACGTCCCGCCGCGATCTCGCGGACGAGTTGCGAGAGCGCCCCCTGCGGCAAGGTGTAGACCTCCGCCTTGCCCTGGCGGGCAAGCTCGGCGACCGATGGCGCATCGACAACGGTGCCGCAGACGGCGCGCTTTAGTAGCCCTTCGTGTCCAAAGCGCGCAGCGCCGGCGGTCGCCCTGTTGCCGAGACCGACCGGATGGATGGTCGTCAGGCCTCGCGGCTCCGAATGTTCGAGGAAGCGGCTTTCGACCGCTGCGATCAGCGACTCTGGAACAGCGTGGCCTGACCCCGATCCCCCGATCAGGATCGTGTCGCCGTCCTTCACCAAGAGTCCGGCCTGAGAAGCGGAGATGACTTGCATGAACGTAGCTCCGAGATGTCTCGACTTACCGACCGATAAGTAAGATTTTGGAGAATGGCAACCATCATTCCGCATGTGCCATATAAGGGAGGCGCATACGGCCTTGCTGCCCCCGACTTTCGTCAGCTCTGTCGAGGGTCGGAGATGCGTCGCGGCATCGCGTGAACGAAGGCATTGGCCGTGAGCATCGCCGCCGTACAATGAGAGCCGGAAGTCCGTGAAGGCATGTCCGAACGTACGGGACCGATCGCGTCGGACACCGCACTGAACGAACGTCGACCGGATTCAGGATGACGGAGTGTTGCCGCCTGAGATGCCTGACGGAGCGTACGCTGACAGGACGACGCGGGAGAACGTATCGAAGAACTGCTCGAGCCTCTCGAAACTTCCGGCGTCCTGGGTGAACACGGACGAGGAGTTCACGATGTTGACGAGCAGGAAGGCTATGTCGTCGAGCGGCGCGTCCTCGCGCAGTTCGCCGCGACGATGGGCATTCCGCACGGCGATGCGGATGGAATCGTGCACCCGGACCGTGAAGGACGCGAGACACTCCCGCGCCTCCGGACTGAGGATCTCGCCGTCGAGACGAAGGCGCCCGATCAAGCTCCAAGGGCGACTGCCCTTCCGGTCCTTGTTGAACGCTTTGTACCGGGTGAAGTTGAACTCCGCGATGTCGCGCAGCTTCTGACGGAGGTCCCGGTCCGGAACCTGCCAGATCTGCTGATGGCGCAGGGACGTGGCGTTCACGTAATCGCGCAGAACCTCCTCGACCAGCTTCTCCTTGTTGCCGAAGTGGTAGTGAATGTTGGTCGTCGTCGTGTCGAGGCGTTCCGCGATATTGCGGAAGCTTGTCCCGTGGTAGCCGTGCCGGATCAGGAGTTCGGTCGTCACGGTCTTGATCGCATCCCGTGTCGAGCCCGACTTTCCCACCACTGGCGCGGCGCCCTCAGATCTTCGAGCCATTCAGTTCTCCGTTCCACCCACGTCCGCAGCTTCCAGGCCAGGCTGCGCTACTCCGCCCGCGGCCGGACGGCGGGACATCAGAAGCTGGGTCTCACCGTCCTGCACCACTGTGTCATGTTGGTTCATGATGCGCATCGCCAAGGTGACGATGCCTCGGTCTTCCCTGCGCGTCGCACGCTTTCCTAGCACTGCGACACGTACCTGGATCCGGTCTCCCATCATGAGCGGTGCACGGAAGGACCAGTTCCAATTTAGAGTGGCGATGCCGAGCAGCCGCACCGGGGAGCGGGTCTTCAGCCCATCTGCCAGGGCAAGACCGAGAAGGCCATGCGCGATGCGTCCCGGAAAACCCTGCGCACGAGCGAAGTCGTCGTCCATGTGGACGTCGAAGAGATCGCCGGAGAGCCCAGCGTAGGACACGACATGTGATTCCGTAACCGTCATCCCGGACGTGAGGAAAAAGTCTCCGATCTCCAGGTCGTCATAGCCGTACTCTCCTGCCGGAAGACGGCGTCCGTCCTGCGCATTGGCCTGTTCCATCCCACCGCTCCTCGTCGTGACATCACTTACTTATCGATAAGTAATTTTTGATTGACCGTCAAACCCGACCGATGTAGCTCTGTGACCCAAGCGCTTCCCACGTCGCTCTCCGGATCTTTCGCGGGAGGCCTGCCCTTCGCCTTGTGGAGGCGAGACCAATCGGAGGAACTTCCATGGCGTCCGTCACCATCTCCGACATGCACAAGAAGTTCGGTGCCGTGCATATTCTGAAGGGTGTTTCGGTCGACATCGAAGACGGAGAGTTCGTGATCCTGGTCGGCCCTTCCGGCTGCGGGAAGTCGACGCTCCTGCGCATGGTCGCCGGATTGGAATCGATCAGCGCAGGCGAACTGCGGATCGGCGACAGGGTCGTCAATGGCGACTCGCCCAAGGACAGGGACATCGCGATGGTGTTCCAGAGCTACGCTCTCTACCCCCACATGACGATCGCCGAGAACATGTCGTTCGGGCTCATGCTGAAACGGGCGCCGAAGGAGGAGATCGAGTCGCGAGTAGCCAAGGCGGCCGATATCCTTGGACTCAAGCCGCTGCTGGATCGATATCCGCGACAGCTCTCCGGCGGCCAGCGGCAGCGCGTCGCCATGGGCCGTGCGATCGTCCGGGATCCGAAGGTCTTCCTTTTCGACGAGCCGCTGTCCAATCTCGACGCCAAGCTGCGGGTCCAAATGCGTGCCGAGATCAAGGGCCTCCAGCAACGCCTCGAGACCACGACGATCTATGTCACGCACGACCAGATCGAGGCGATGACGATGGCTGACAAGATCGTCGTCATGCGCGACGGCGTGATCGAGCAGGTCGGACGACCCCTGGATCTCTACGATCGTCCCGCCAACCAGTTCGTCGCCGGCTTCATCGGATCCCCCGCGATGAACTTCCTACCGGGGCGGCTGGAAGGCGACACCTTCCGCACGGTTGGAGGCCTCTCCTTTCCGGTCGGCGTCGACTGGAAGCCCCGGCCCGCTGGGGAAGCGGTGTACGGCGTCCGCCCTGAGCACTTGCAGCTTTCGGAGGACGGGCAAGCGGTGGAGGTCGTCGTGGTCGAGCCGACGGGTTCCGAGACCGAAGTCGTCGTCCGCAAGGGCGAAACGCAGTTCAGCTGCCTGTTCCGGGATCGTCTCGACCTGCGGCCGGGCGAGACCATCCGGGTACGGCCCAACCTGGGATCGGTCCACCTCTTCAGCCAGGACGACGGACGTCGCCTGAGTTGAGAAACGGCGTCGTTCGGGGGTGGGAGTGAAGTCCCCGCAGCGTAAGTGCCACAATTCATCAAAACGGGAGGAAACCGATGCAGGACAATCAGAAGACAGAAATGAGCCGGAGGCTGTTCTCCAAGCTGGCCATTACGGCCCTGGCGTTCACGGCACTGGCAACCTGGCAAGTGCCCGTTGCGGCTGCCGAGACGCTCGTGATCAACACTGATCGGAGCGGCGCCGGGCAGAAGGAGGCAATGAACAAGATCGCGGCCGACTTCGAAGCCGCCAACCCGGGCGTGACCGTCAACATCAACTACAGCGACGTCGAGTCGTACAAGACGTCCATCCGCAACTTCCTCGTCGCGAGCCCTCCCGACGTCGCCTTCTGGTTTACCGGCGCCCGCATGCGCGCCTTCACGCAGCGCGATCTGTTCGAGGACCTGACGTCGTTCTTCGACGAGAACAACCTTCGCGAACCGATGAAGCCGTTCATCGACGCCGTCACCGCCGACGGCAAGCAATACATGATGCCGACGAACTTCAACGTCTGGGGGTTCTTCTACAACAAGGCCGTGTTCGAGAAGGCTGGCATCGCGCCGCCGAAGACGTGGGATGAACTCATGGCGGCCTCGGCGAAGCTTAAGGAGAGCGGGATCGTTCCGTTCGCGATCGGCACCCGCGACCTCTGGGCGAACGCGCTCTGGTTCGACTTCCTGACCAAGCGGACCGCGGGCCTCGAGTTTTACATGCAGTTGATGGACGGCAAGGCCAGCTACACGGACGACAAGATCAAGAAGGTTTTCGAAATCTGGAAGGACCCGATCGACAAGGGCTATTTCCTCGACAACGCTTCGTCCTATGGCTGGCAGGAGGCCATCCCCTTCCTTAACCAAGGCAAGGCCGGAATGTACCTCCTGGGTCCCTACGTGCTCACTTCGCTGCCCGCCGAGGCACGCGGCAACATGGGCTTCTTCCCCTTCCCCAAGGTCGATCCGGCCGTTCCCGACTACGAACAGGTCTCGATCAACGGCGTAGGCATCCCCAAGGGGGCCAAGAACAAGGACCTGGCGAAGAAGTTTCTCGCCTTCCTTGCGCAGCCAACCCAGCTTGACGCGTTCGCCAAAGGCGGATCGGTCGTCCCGGCTCGGAGCGACGCCAAGCTCGACCCGAACGACTTCGCTTCGGTGCAGCTCAAGCTCGTGGAGGACTCGGCCGGCTCGTCGCAGTTCTACGACCGGGACACCAACCCGGACATGGCTCAGCAGGGTATGAAGGGGTTCCAGGAGTTCCTGGCGCGTCCGGACCGGGCGGACGCCATCCTTGAGAGGCTCGAAGCGACACGCAAGCGCGTCTTCAAGTAGCATAGAGATCCGGGAAGGCAGGCCTTGTCAGCCTTCCCGGCATCCCGAAGCAGCCGAGCGAATGGACGGCGACGTCCGCCGATTTTCCGGTCACAGTTCCGACCGATCGACCTGAGGCTCAGATGCCGACATTCTGGCAGAAAAACCAAAGTTGGCTCACGCCGATCATCCTGCTCTTCCTTCCGGTCGGACTGTTCGTGACGATGATCGCGATCCCGATAGTACAGAGCATCTGGACGAGCTTCTACGACTGGGACGGGACGGGGGAAGCGACCTGGATCGGGCTTGCCAACTACGTCGAACTCTTCGAAGACCCGCAGTTCTTCGTTTCGCTGAAGAACAACGTCATCTGGATTCTCATGTTCCTGCTGGCGCCTGTGTTCGGTCTGGGGCTTGCCCTGTTCCTGAACCAGCCGCTCAAGGAGCTGCGCTTCATCAAGGCGGTCTTCTTCCTTCCCCTGGTGCTCGCACCCGTCATCATCGGCGTCGTGTTTACCTGGTTCTACGATCCGACGTTCGGTATTCTTGCCATCCTGTTCAGGGCGCTGGGAATGGAACCGATCGCCATCCTTTCGGACGAGAACTTCGTCACCTTCGGCATCATTGCCGCCGCCCTGTGGGCTCAGATCGCTTTCTGCCTCGTGCTGTTCCTCGCCGGACTGTCGCAGCTCGATGCAGAGCTGATCGCGGCAGGCCGGATCGACGGCGCGTCGGGTTGGACGCTGCTTCGCTACGTCGTCCTGCCCCAGCTTCGCTCGGTCACCTTCGTCGCCACGATCATTACCGTGATCGGCTCGCTCCGGAACTTCGACCTGATCTCCGTCATGACGCAGGGCGGGCCTTACGGCAGCTCCACGGTGCTCGCGTATCAGATGTTCGATTCGACGATCTTCAGCTACCGGGCAGGCTACGGCGCGGCTATCGCGACCGTCCTGTTCCTTCTCATGTCCATCTGGATTGCCGTGTTCCTCTGGCACACGCTGCGCCGCGAAGCGAGGGTCGGCTGATGTTTCCAACGCCCGTAACGGAGCGCGCCTTTGGCGTCCGGCTCGGCTACCGTGCCGCGATCTACCTCGCGATGCTGCTGTGGATGGCTCCCCTCCTCGCGATCATGATGACGGCCATCCGCTCGCAAGGTGACCTCCTCGCCGGCAACTACTGGGGCAAGCCCGAGACCTTCAGCCTGTTCGCGAACTACCGCGAGGTGTTCGCTACCTCGCCCATGTGGACCTTCTTCATCAACAGCATGGTCGTGACCTGTGTCACCGTCGTGTTGGTGCTGGTTTTGTCGACCATGGCTGCGGTCGCCATTGCGAAGTATCGCCTGCCAGGTGCGACGCTGCTCTTCGCGATGTTCATCGGCGGGAACTTCATTCCGTATCAGATCCTCATGATCCCGGTGCGGAACATGGTCCTGGATGTCGGGCTGTACAACACGGTCTGGGGCCTGATCCTCTTCCACACAGCCTTCCAGACCGGGTTCGCGACCCTGTTCCTGCGCAACTTCATCATCACACTTCCCAACGAGTTGTTCGAGGCGGCACGCGTTGAGGGTGCTACCGAATTCCAGATCTTGCGCAAGATCGTGATCCCCCTCCTCCGGCCTGCACTGGCAGGGCTGTCCGTCCTGATCTTCACCTTCGTCTGGAACGACTACTTCTGGGCGCTGGTGCTGGTGCAGAGCGACGAAGCCAAGCCCCTCACCCTCGGCATCGCCGGATTGAAGGGCGAATGGCTGACGGCCTGGAATCTCATATCCGCGGGTGCCCTTTTCGCGGCGCTTCCTCCCGTCTGCCTGTTCTTCATGATGCAGAAGCATTTCGTGGCAGGCCTAACGGCCGGTGCGGTGAAGGGTTGAGAGTCCTATCCCGCTCGGCAGGTCCAGCGTCGTGAGCTTCCTCTGGAACATTGATCCCAAGCCTTTTCTGGCGTCCTTGTTTACGGCAGCCGTGGACGCGGCCGACCCGCGCCGGATCATCGCTGTACACCTGCCGTCCAGACTAAAGGGTCGAACAATC
Organism: Aureimonas sp. Leaf454; assembly: GCF_001424685.1. Classification (GTDB taxonomy): domain Bacteria; phylum Pseudomonadota; class Alphaproteobacteria; order Rhizobiales; family Rhizobiaceae; genus Plantimonas. The sequence goes on along the minus strand of NZ_LMQT01000021.1, from coordinate 1,270 downwards.
GTCATCGGCGCGGGCAAGGGCGTCGCACATCTCGCCCGTGCCTTCGACGAGGCGTGGGACGCGCCGCTCGAGGGAACCGTCGTCACGCGCTACGGCTACGGCGTGGACTGTCCGCGCATCGCGGTGCGCGAGGCTTCGCATCCCGTACCGGACCAGGCGGGCTTGCTTGCGGCGCTCGAACTCCGTCGACTGGTCGCAAATCTGACCGAGGACGACCTCGTCGTGAGCCTCATGTGCGGCGGTGGATCGGCGCTCCTGCCGGCGCCTTTGGCGGGATTGACGCTCGACGACGAGATCGCGCTGAACAGGGCGCTGCTCCATTGCGGCGCCCCGATCTCGGCCATGAACGTACTGCGCAAGTCGATATCCGGCATCAAGGGAGGACGACTGGCCATCGCGGCCTTTCCTGCACGCGTCGTGACGCTCGTCGTATCGGATGTTCCCGGCGACGATCCGGCTCTGGTCTGTTCGGGGCCGACTATCGCCAGCGAGTCGACCCGCGCCGACGCCCTTGCGGTTGTGTCCGACTACCGCCTTGCACTGCCCGAGGCGATCCTTGCGCATCTCAGTTCAGGCGAACCCGACAGCCCTCTACCTTGTGACCCGCGGCTCTCGCGTTGCGAGACCAAGGTGATCGCCTCCGCCGCCCAATCTCTGGAAGCGGCGGCCGATCTGGCTCGAGGACAGGGGCTCGACGCCGTGATCCTGTCGGACGCCATCGAGGGCGAGGCTCGCGATGTCGGACAGGTCCATGCCGCCATCGCACTTGAGATCGCAAGGAAAGATCGGCCGTTCCGCAAGCCCGTACTGGTTCTTTCCGGGGGCGAGACGACGGTGACGATGAGGAGAGACCGTAAGGGACGGGGTGGGCGGAACAGTGCCTTCCTGCTGTCGTTTGCGCTTGGCATCCAGGGTTGCGGCTCGATCCATGCCTTGGCGGCCGACACCGACGGGATCGACGGATCGGAAGGGAATGCGGGCGCCTTCGCCGACGGTACGACCGTGTCACGGATGCGGCAAGCGGGAGTCGTCGCCCGAGAAATGCTTCACGGCAACGACGCGTGGACAGCATTCGATTCAGTCGGCGACCTATTCACCCCCGGTCCGACCGGGACGAACGTGAACGATTTCCGAGCTATTCTCATACGTTGAAAGCGCGTTTCGGTGTTGATTTCCACTGAGAGCTGACCCAGGCAGCTTCGGTTTTTCCATCGAGAATTGACCCATGTTTGAACTCGTCTCCACGCCATCGGTGCGGGGACATCGGAGT
>NZ_LMQT01000020.1:0-390000 GCF_001424685.1 Aureimonas sp. Leaf454 | reverse complement strand
GAAGGTGCGGTAACACGCACTGAAGGGCCGAACCCGCATCTGTTGCAATAGATTGGGATGACTTGTGGCTAGGGGTGAAAGGCCAATCAAACTCGGAAATAGCTGGTTCTCCGCGAAATCTATTTAGGTAGAGCGTTGGATGAATACCTTGAGGGGTAGAGCACTGAATGGGCTAGGGGGACTCACCGTCTTACCAAACCCAATCAAACTCCGAATACTCAAGAGTACTGTCCGGCAGACACACGGCGGGTGCTAACGTCCGTCGTGAAGAGGGAAACAACCCTGACCACCATCTAAGGTCCCCAAGTCATGGCTAAGTGGGAAAGGATGTGAAGATCCCAAAACAACCAGGATGTTGGCTTAGAAGCAGCCATCATTTAAAGAAAGCGTAACAGCTCACTGGTCTAATTAAGGGTCTTTGCGCCGAAAATGTAACGGGGCTAAAGCCATGCACCGAAGCTGTGGATTCTTCTCTTTGAGAAGAGTGGTAGCGGAGCGTTCCCTAGGCCGTTGAAGGAGGACCCGTGAGGGCCTCTGGAGGTATGGGAAGTGAGAATGCTGACATGAGTAACGATAAAGGGTGTGAGAGACACCCTCGCCGAAAGTCCAAGGGTTCCTGCTTAAAGTTAATCTGAGCAGGGTTAGCCGGCCCCTAAGGCGAGGCCGAAAGGCGTAGTCGATGGGAACCACGTTAATAATCGTGGGCCTGGTGGTGAGTGACGGATCCCGTGTGTTGTTCAGTCTTAACGGATTGATTGGGCAGCGAAGGGGTCCCAGGAAATAGCCCCACCGTATAGACCGTACCCGAAACCGACACAGGTGGACTGGTAGAGCATACCAAGGCGCTTGAGAGAACTCTGCTGAAGGAACTCGGCAAATTGCACGCGTAACTTCGGAAGAAGCGTGACCCCTTCATACGCAAGTGTGGTGGGGTGGCACAGACCAGGGGGTAGCGACTGTTTACCAAAAACACAGGGCTCTGCGAAGTCGCAAGACGACGTATAGGGTCTGACGCCTGCCCGGTGCTGGAAGGTTAAGTGGAGGGGTGCAAGCTCTGAAATGAAGCCCCAGTAAACGGCGGCCGTAACTATAACGGTCCTAAGGTAGCGAAATTCCTTGTCGGGTAAGTTCCGACCTGCACGAATGGCGTAACGACTTCCCCGCTGTCTCCAGCAGAGACTCAGTGAAATTGAATTCCCCGTGAAGATGCGGGGTTCCTGCGGTCAGACGGAAAGACCCCGTGCACCTTTACTATAGCTTTACACTGGCATTCGTGTCGGCATGTGTAGGATAGGTGGTAGGCTTTGAAGCATGGGCGCCAGCTCGTGTGGAGCCATCCTTGAAATACCACCCTTATCGTCATGGATGTCTAACCGCGGCCCGTTATCCGGGTCCGGGACAGTGTATGGTGGGTAGTTTGACTGGGGCGGTCGCCTCCCAAAGAGTAACGGAGGCGCGCGATGGTGGGCTCAGACCGGTCGGAAATCGGTCGTCGAGTGCAATGGCATAAGCCCGCCTGACTGCGAGACGGACATGTCGAGCAGAGACGAAAGTCGGTCATAGTGATCCGGTGGTCCCCGTGTGGAAGGGCCATCGCTCAACGGATAAAAGGTACGCCGGGGATAACAGGCTGATGACCCCCAAGAGTCCATATCGACGGGGTTGTTTGGCACCTCGATGTCGACTCATCGCATCCTGGGGCTGGAGCAGGTCCCAAGGGTATGGCTGTTCGCCATTTAAAGCGGTACGTGAGTTGGGTTCAGAACGTCGTGAGACAGTTCGGTCCCTATCTGCCGTGGGTGTAGGAATATTGAGAGGATCTGTCCCTAGTACGAGAGGACCGGGATGGACGTACCTCTGGTGGACCTGTTGTGGCGCCAGCCGCAGTGCAGGGTAGCTATGTACGGACTCGATAACCGCTGAAGGCATCTAAGCGGGAAACGAACCTCAAAACCAGTGTTCCCTATCAGGGCCGTGGTAGACCACCACGTCGATAGGCCGGGTGTGGACGAGCAGCAATGCTTGAAGCTTACCGGTACTAATAGCCCGATCGGCTTGATCATTCCCATTCGCCCATGAGCTCCCCTCAAAGGGGAGGCTCATGTGCTCATGGTTCTCTCGCGACAAATCCCTGTGGGATTTGCGCGGTGTTGGTGTCTTCACGCCAGCTTGCCTCGGGCAAGCTGTCTGCGGACGGCGCGGATCGCAGTGGCGATSCGACGGACGAGCGTCCTACAAAGTGGCTTTCCCTGGAAAGCCGCTCAAGGCGCAAGGATCCATGCTGAAAACCAACCATTCCATTCACCGAAACCACCTCCCTGCAGAGGTGAGATCAGACGCTTCAACCGCTGACATCCGGCGGCTCATATCGCGCTCGACGCATCCGGACCTGGGCCAAGTCCCTTCGAACCCGAAGGGGCGCGTCGCCCGATCGGGCGTCGGAACACGTCAGCGTTCCGCCCCAGCGGAGACGGTTTGCTCCTGGCAAACCGGCGCGAGCGTCCCTCCTCAAAACACCAGCTTCTTACTTGCCATTTGCCGACCTGGTGGTTCCAGCGGAGCGGCTGCACCCGATCCCATCCCGAACTCGGCCGTGAAACGCTCCAGCGCCTATGATACTTCGTCTCAAGACGCGGGAAAGTCGGTCGCCGCCAGGTCTGCAAATCGCAAGATATCTCTCACATCTCAACACACCACCACAAACCAAACTCCAACATAACCCGGTCGCCGAAAGGTCGCCGGGCGTTTGGCGTTCGAAATGCGAAACGCNGATATCTCTCACATCTCAACACACCACCACAAACCAAACTCCAACATAACCCGGTCGCCGAAAGGTCGCCGGGCGTTTGGCGTTCGAAATGCGAAACGCSGAAAAACACGCAAAGCACAAGAAGAAAAAGACGGTGTCAGGCGACCTTGAGGCCGATGCCCAAGAGGCGCTCGTATTCGCGCTCCGGAATGCCGTAACATCCGCCCGCCAGAGCCTCCAGGCCGCACCGATCGACGATCCGGATCAGTCCCCGCGTCGCCTTGAGGAGTCCATACCCTTCCAAGACATGAATCTCGTTCGTCACGCCCGACCGCCGCACCCCCAGCATAAGCGACAGAAACTCGTGGGTCAGTGGTAATTGATCGCCTTCGATCCGGTCGTGGCACATCAGAAGCCAACGCGCCAAGCGCTGCTGCATGCTGTACCGGCCGTTCGCCAAAGCGGAATGGGCCAGTTGAACCTCCATCGTGTAGATGTACCGCTGCAGAAGCAGGGAGAGGTCGGCGTCGCGGCCCATCACGTCGATCAAGGCCGCGGCTGCGACACGATAGCCGCTTCCGGCGATCTGCATAAAGGTCCGCGTCGACGTGGATGTCACGCCGAGAAGGCAGGCGACTCCGCAGACGCCCTCCCACCCGACATGTCCGACTTCGATTTCCTCGGAATCGAGATTGCTCGCGACGACCGATGCGAGGCCGCGCTCCAGGAAGTAGAGATGCGTGATCGCCGCGCCGGCCCCGACCAACACCGAGCGGGTCGGCAGGTCGACGAATTCGAGGATCGGTCTCAAACGCTCGAAGCTTTCCGCCCTCATCACCGACAGAACGCGGTTGGCAACATCGGCTTGCGAGGGTCGCGGCATCTTTTCCGTTCCAACCAGGGTTCAGCCCGATCTCACCTTGTGATGCTGCAAAAAGGCGGCCACGCGGCCCGTAGTCTATGCTGCAGACGGCTCATACTTTCTACGGTTTCTCGCGAAGTGTACGTTTTCGACATAGGAGCATGAGAGAACGCGAGATCGGTGCTCGCCGAAAGGCGCTGCCTTCGCCCCTTTTGACACGTCATCTCTGACCCGCCCTTCGCCTCCCCGTTGCCACTTGCTCTCGAAATCGCAGAACCCGTATCGTTCCAACGCGCTCGGCGATTGTACGCTTTCAGACATTTATGCAGCCCTGAAATTCGCCTAAGACTAGCGGTTCATAGCCATTCGAACCATCGATTTGGCAGCGGGAAGGAGAGAGCAGGCCTCGTCTTGCTGTTGTCGGCACGGAGCGACGTCGATGCCGTCCTCTGTCTGGCGGATCAAGATCCCAGCCTGCTTAGGCTGAGGGCCCCCGGCGCTCAGGACAGGCCTCAGCGCCCGGGGCCGTCGGAGGCCACGCATTCTCGACCGATCTGCTGCTTGGAAAGTGGGGCCTGACGCCGATGTCCGTAAGTATGACCAGCATGCCGACACGACCGGCTTCGACCTCCGTCCCGACCGAACCGCAGGGCGAGCGTTTGGTGCCGGCGCTTCTCTCGATCTCCAAATCCATGCGCGCCCTGCAGGGAATGAAGCTCGCGGCGCTCGGCTTTCACAATGGCCAGGACGAACTCCTGATGGCCATCGACACGAAGGGCGAAACGGTCAGCAACGTCGCCGAACAATTGTCGATCCGTCCTTCGACGGTCTCCAAGATGATGGACCGGCTGGTCGCCAAGGGCCTCGTCGAACGGATCGGCGATTCCCGGGACGGTCGGCGCACGCTCATCCGGATCACGCCAGACGGTATCGAAGCGCGCAAGATGCTGATCCGTGCACGCAGCGAACTCGACCTTGAGATCGCCTCCGCCATGAACGCGGAGCGCTGCGCCGAGATCACGCAGGAACTGGAAGAGTTCGCCCACTATATCGCGGGCCGTCTGCGACGCCTGCGCTGACGAGATCCCCGTCGCGTTCGACCGAACGCGGCGAATGGGATTTCCTCGCCCGAACCGTTAGAACGCGCTTTCCACGACCTCATCCGCTTTCGTCGAATTGTGCCGTCGAAGACGCGCGCGATCGCGTCTGGCTGCTGCCGGTTGCGAGGTCGCGGCCTCTCGCTTTGTCGTCACATCGCCGCCGCCGGGACGGCTTTTGCGCCGGTCCGGGGCTGGTGGCTCACGGGAGGCGGTGCTTGCGATCGGGCGACGACGGAGGAAGGCGGCCGGGCGCGAGCGACGACGGCTGCGGCGTCTCAAGTGCCCTACCGTCGTTCATCCCTCGGTTTCGCGGTTCGGCGTCGTTCCGGAGACTTCGTCGGTCGAGGAGCGTGCGGGAACGCCGGGCTGTCCTTCCGTTCGGTCACGATAGAGCGCCGAACGGGTGAGGAGCATCAGCGTGACCGGGGTCGTCAGCGTGACGAAGATGACGATCAGCACCTCGTGCACCGCCGGACGCTCCTGCAGGACCGTGAAGTAGACGATCGAGGCGAAGGACATTCCGATCGTGCCGAGGCTCGCGCCGAGCGTCGGTGCGTGGACCCGGTCGTAGAAGGACGTGAAGCGGATGAGGCCGATCGCGCCGACGAGCGTGATCCCGGCGCCGACCAGCATCAGAAACGACACGACCAGGGCGGCCCAGAGCGGAAGATCGGGAGCCTCGCTCATTCGATCACCTCGCCGCGCATGAGGAATTTCGAGAGGGCGACGGTTCCCACGAAGCCCAGCAGCGCGATGACGAGGGCGGCCTCGAAGTAGATGTTCGTCCCCGACCGGATGCCGATCGTGACGAGGACGATCATCACGTTGATGTAGAACGTGTCGAGCCCGAGGATGCGATCCTGCGCGCGAGGGCCGACGACGATGCGATAGGCCGCGCAGCCGCAGGCGAGGCCGAGCATCACCTGCGCGATCGTGATCGACCAGTCGAGGATGAGAAGGCTCATCGGAAGATCTCCTGAAGGCGTTCTTCGTAGCCTTTGACGATGGCGATCCAACTGTCCTCGTCGATGAGGTCGAGAACGTGGAGAAGCAGCCGGCCGTCTTTCGGATCGAAATCCACCCAGAGGCTGCCGGGCGTCGCGGTGAGGATGCAGGACAGGACCGCCAGCGCGTGCGGGTCCTGGAGGTCCAGACGGATCATGAGGAAGCCCGATGTCGGCCGCATGTCCCGCCGCAGAATGATGCGGGAGACGGCGATATTGGACCGCACGATCTCGACCGCGACATGGCGCAGGAGCCTCAGGATCGCGGGAATGTTCCGGGGACGAAGTCCGGGTTCCTGCAGCCGCGTCAAGGTCGCGGAGGCGAAGAGGCCAAGCCCGAGGCCGAGCAGGACATGTCCGGGCGAGACGCTCTGATTGAGAACGAGCCAGAAGAGCGCGACGAAGCCGGCGATGACGGGATAGGCGATCATGGCGTGCTCTCGTCGCCGGTCTCTGGACGCCCGGCATCCTCCACCGCCACGGCGGGCATCGGCGATCTCGGGGGAAGCACGGCGTCGATATAGGCTTTCGGCGCGTGGACCCCCTCAGCCGCGGCCCGCATATAGGCCATGACGGGCTCGCCCGCCGCGGTCATCGCGACGCAGATGCCGAGAAGGGCGATGACGGGCGTGAATTCGATGACGCGCACGCGCTGCACCGGCGCGTCCTCTCGGGGGACCCAGAAGATGCGCACGCCGGTCCGCACCATGGCGAGAAGCGCGGCGAAGCCGGACAGGAGGAGAAGCGCCAGGAAGCCGAGCGCCTGCATGCTGATGCCGCTGCCGCGCCCGAGCCCCTGCGGATTGAGGATGGCCGTCATCATCGCGAACTTCGCCAGAAAGCCCGACAGGGGCGGCAGGCCCGCGATGAGGATGGCGCAGGCGAAGAAGCCGGTGCCGAGGAAGGCGATGACGGCGGGAAGCGCGATGCCGACCTGCTCGCTCTCGTGGACCGTCTTCTCGGCATCGTCCTCGTCGCCGCCGAAGGCTTCGGCGGTGACGGCGAGCATGTCCGCGCCCGGTTCGCGGCCCCGCTCGACGAGCTCGATCAGAAGGAAGAAGGCGCATATGGTGATCGAGGACGACACGAGATAATAGAGCGCGCCCGCCGTCACGCCGACATTGCCGAAGCCGATCGCGGCCAAAAGCGTGCCGGAGGAGACCACGGTGCTGAAGCTCGCGATGCGACCCATGGCCTGACTGGCGAGGACGCCGATCGCGCCGAAGGCGATCGTGGCGAGGCCGCCGAGGACGAGGACGTCGGCGCCGAAGCCTTCCGCACCGCTGCCGGGGCCGAAGACGAGCAGCGACAGGCGCAGGATGATGTAGATCGCGACCTTCGACGTGATGACGAAGATCGCCGCCACCGGTGCGCTCGCCACCGAATAGGCTTGCGGCAGCCAGAAGCAGAGCGGCCAAAGACCGGCCTTGATCAGGAACGACATGCCGAGCAGCGCGGCGCCCGCCTCGAGAAGGGTGCGGTCGCCGGGCCGGATCACCGGCACGCGAGTCGCCAGATCGGCCATGTTCAGCGTGCCCGTCACGCCGTAGACGAGCGAGACGCCGATGAGGAAGAGCATCGACGCCGTGAGGTTGACCGCGATGTACTGGAGGCCGGCACGGATGCGGGCCGCGCCGGAGCCGTGCAGGAGGAGGCCGAACGAGGCCGCCAGCATGACCTCGAAGAAGACGAAGAGATTGAAGAGATCGCCCGTCAGAAAGGCCCCGTTCAGCCCCATCAGGAGGATCTGGAACAGCGAATGGAAATGCGCGCCCGCCCGGTGCCAGCGGGCGAGCGAGAAGGCGAGGGTCGCGAGCCCGAGGACGCTCGTCAGGAGCACCATCAGCGCGGAGAGGCGGTCCGCGACGAGAACGATGGCGAAGGGCGCCGGCCAGTCGCCGAGCCGGTAGACGCTGGTCACGCCGCCGAGTCCGCCGGCGCGGATCACCAGCGCCGCGGACAGGCAAAGGAGAAGGAGCGTCGCGGCGACGTTGATTCCCGCCTTCAGCGTGCGACGGCGCTCGTCGAACAGGAGGATGATCGCCGCCGCCGCAAGCGGCAGAAGGATCGGCAGGATCGTCAGGTGGTCGAGCGCCGACATCACGAACCGCTCTCCCGCCCGTCGACGTGATCGGTGCCCGTCAAGCCCCGCGAGGCGAGGAGGACGACGAGGAACAGCGCGGTCATGGCGAAGCCGATGACGATGGCGGTGAGGACGAGCGCCTGCGGCAGCGGATCGGCATAGGTCGCGAGCGTGCCGCTTTCGCCCTTGCCCAGAATCGGCGGCAGACCGAGCCGTGGCTTGCCGAGACCCATCGAGAACATGAAGAGATTCACGCCGTAGGACACGAGATTGATGCCGACGATCACCTGGAAGGTGCGCGGCCGCAGAAGCAGCCAGACACCGGACCCGACGAGGGTGGCGATGGCGATGGCGAGGACGAGTTCCATCAGACGCCGCTCCCGAGTTCGGCATCGTCCGGTACGGGGGCGGGCCTCGCCTTGCGCAGCGACTGGTGGCCGATGGCGATCAGCATGAGCACGGTGGAACCGACGACGAGGGCGAAGACGCCGAGGTCGAAGAGAAGCGCGCTCGCGACCGGCACCTGGCCGATGACGGGGATGTCGGCATAGCGGAAATACGAGGTCAGGAACGGGTAGCCGGCGAGCCAGGAGCCTGCACCCGTCAAGGTTGAGACCAGGAGGCCGAAGGCGATCCAGCGGACGGGCCGGATGCGCAGGCGTGCCTCCACCCAGCGTGTGCCCCCTGCCATGTACTGCAGGATGAAGCCGATCGACATGGCGACGCCGGCGGCAAAGCCGCCGCCCGGCAGATCGTGGCCGCGCAGGAAGAGATAGACGGCGAGCGTCGCGATCAGCGGGAACATCAGGCGCATGATGACGCTCGGCACGAGGAGATAGTCGGCGATCGTGTCGCCCGGACGCCGGTGCTCGGCCGCCTCGTCGAAGGCATTCTGGATGCGCTGCTGCTCGGGCAGTTCCAGGCTGTCGGCGGCGGGGCGGAAGCGCAGGAGGAGCGCGAAGACCGTGAGGCTGACCGCGCCCAGCACGACGATCTCGCCGAGCGTGTCGAAGCCGCGAAAGTCGACGAGGATGACGTTCACGACATTGGTGCCGCCGCCTTCCGAATAGGCGCGCTCCAGGAAGAAGGCGGCGATGGAATCGGTCAACGGTCGGTTCATCACGGCGAAGGCCACGATGCCTGTCCCCAGCCCGGACGCGATGGCGAGCGCGAGATCCCGGCCGCGCCGATAGCGCGCGGTGAAGCTCTCGCCGGCCTCGCCGTCGTGACCGCGCACGCGCTTGGGAAGCCAGCGCAGGCCGAGAAGGATGAGCACCGTCGTCACCACCTCGACGAGGAGCTGCGTGATGGCGAGATCGGGCGCGGAGAGCCAGACGAAGGTGAGGCACGTCACGAGGCCCGCGCCGCCGAGAAGGACCAGCGAGGCGAGGCGGTGGTACTTGGCCATGTAGGCCGCGCCGATCGCGCAGACCATGCCGACGGACCAGAGAAGCGCGAAGGGCGCGTCGAGATCGAGCGGCCAGTCCTGGCGCGAACCGAGCCCGTGCGCGGCGATCGGGGCGAGGCCCGCCAGAAGCGCGAGGCCGACGATCAGGCGGAGCTGCGGCTGAAGCCGCCGCGTTTCCAGAACTGCTTCCAGCGTGCGTGCCCAGCGCCAGGAGACCGTGACGAGGATGCGCTCGAAGAGCCGGGTCGAGTCCACGCGCCGCAGGAGCGGCGGGCCGTCCTCGCCGCGCGCCAGCTTGTTCTTGAGAACGAGGTAGAGCACCGCGCCGCCCACCAGCGCGAGGATGCTCATGAGAAGCGGCTCGTTGAAGCCGTGCCAGACGGAGAGGCTGTAGGGCGGAAGCTCGCGTCCGACCACGGCGCGGGCCGCCGCGTCGAGAACGCCGCCCGCGACCAGCGCCGGGACGACGCCGACGACGAGGCAGGCGACCACCAGGAACTCCACGGGAAAGCGCATGAGGCGCGGGGGCTCGTGGGGCTCGCGCGGCACGTCCGTCGGTGCGGGGCCGAAGAAGACGCGGTGAACGAAGCCGATGGAATAGGCCACGGAGAAGGCGCCGGCGAGCGTCGCGGCATAGGGCAGGGACCGGTCGAGCCAGGAGCCCTGGTGGAACTCCACCGCCTCGGCGAAGAACATCTCCTTGGAGATGAAGCCGTTGAGGAGCGGAACGCCGGCCATGGCGGCCGCCGCGACCATGGCAAGCGTCGCGGTGATCGGCATGAAGCGGAAGAGACCGGACAGGCGGCGCATGTCGCGTGTGCCGGTCTCGTGGTCGATGATGCCGGCCGCCATGAAGAGCGAGGCCTTGAAGGTCGCGTGGTTCAGGATGTGGAAGGTGGCGGCGATCGCGCCGAGCGGACTGCCGAGGCCGAAGAGAAGCGTGATCAGGCCGAGATGGCTGATCGTCGAATAGGCCAGCAGCCCCTTCAGGTCCTGCTGGAAGATCGCGACCCAGGCGCCGACGAGGAGCGTGACGAGGCCGCTGGAGCAGACGATCCAGAACCAGGTCTCGGTCTCGGCCAAGGTCGGCCAGAGCCGCGCGAGAAGAAAGACGCCGGCTTTCACCATGGTCGCGGAATGGAGATAGGCGGACACAGGCGTCGGAGCCGCCATCGCCTGCGGCAACCAGAAGTGAAACGGAAACTGCGCGCTCTTGGTCAAGGCGCCGAGAAGGATGAGGACGAGAGCCGTCGTGTAGAGCGGATGGGCCTGGACGCGCGCGCCGGCGGCGAGAACCGCGTCGAGATCGTAGCTGCCGACGATGTTGCCGAGGACGAGCATGCCGCCGAGCAGCGCCAGGCCGCCGAGGCCGGTCACCGTCAAAGCCATGCGCGCCCCGTCGCGCGCGGCGACGTTGTGGTGCCAATAGCCGATGAGGAGGAACGAGAAGAGGCTCGTCAGCTCCCAGAAGAAGACGATCTGGATGAGATTGCCGGACAGGACGACGCCGAGCATCGAGCCCATGAAGGCGAGGAAGAAGGCGAAGAAGCGCGCCACGGGGTCCTCGCGCGACATGTAGTAGCGCGCATAGATGACGACGAGCAGGCCGATGCCGGTGACGAGGAAGGCGAAGAGCCAGGCAAGGCCGTCCATGCGCAAGGACAGGCCAAGACCGAGGCTCGGCATCCAGGCGACCTCGGAGCGGATGACGCCGCCTGCCTCGACGCCGGGAAACAGCCAGAGGGTGATGACGAGCGCCACCAGCGCGACGCCACCGGCCAGTCCCGCATTCACGCCGCGTGCGTCGGTGGGAAGAATCACGGCGGCGAGACTGCCGAGGAAGGGAAGGACGAGCAGGATCAGAAGGAGCGTCCCGTTCGTCATCGTGCCGTTATGCCCTTCCGCCCGGCGGACCGGGTCGTGCTCTTGTCAGATCTCGCCCTTTATGGTTGACATTTCGACGAGAATTTCAAGGCCCGATGGATGATTTTGACACCGGAACAGTGCCGTGCGGCGCGCGGCCTTCTCGATTGGACGCAGGAGCAGCTCGCCCAGGAAGCCGGCGTCTCCCGGAGCACCGTGCGCGATTTCGAGAAGCTGCGCCATCATCTGAACCGCGCCTCCGAGCAGCACCTGATCGAGGCCTTCGCGCGGGCGGGCGTCGTCCTCATTCCGATGGATGCGGGCGGGCTCGGCGTGCGCCTCGTTCCGTCCTGCCAGCTTTGACCGATGTTCAAACGGCCGCTCCCGTCGCCCTCCTCGTCGACGACAACGAAAGACGCTGCGGCGTAACACGTCGATCGGTGGGCTCGCCGGCCTGATTCCGGAACAGACGTTTGCCGGCATCGGCCGGACCGGCCGGACCGGTCACCGGTCCGATGACGCGGATCGTCTTTCCCTCCGCGCGGCCGGGAGGAGGCCGCGACGGCTTGATGCATCGCACCTTCGCCGCGCATAGTCGGCGGCACGGATGCGGCGGCCCGCCGGTGCAGGACCGGCGATCCTCGCCTGCCGCCGCGGTCGCAACCGCTCCGACCGCCCTTTCCTCGAAGGACCGCTTCTTGGTCGACCACTCCCATCCTTTCGTGCCGACGCTGCCCTTCGTGCCGACGCTTCGGGACGTCGCTCGGCATGCCGAGGTCAGCCTCGCCACCGCCGACCGCGTGGTGAACCGGCGTCCGGGCGTGCGGGCCTCGACGATCGAGCGCGTGGAGGAGGCGGTGCGGGTGCTCGGCTTCGAGCGCCATGCAGGCGCGGCCGCGCTTGCGCGCCGGGAAAGCTTCCGGGCCGTGGCCCTCCTGCCGCGCGGCACCAACCCCTTCATCGCGCGCCTTGCCGACGAACTCCATCTCGCCGCCCGCCTGCAGGGGCTCCGCCGGCTCGACCTTTCCATCCTGCGCACCGACAGCTTCGAGCCGACACGGCTGGCCGAAGCGATCCGCTCGGCGGCCGGCCAGGCGCAGGGGATCATCGCCATCGGGCTCGACGATCCGCTCGTCACCGCCGCCATCGACGCGGTTGCCGAGACCGGCATTCCCGTCGTTTCCCTCGTTTCGGATGTTCCCGCCTCGCGGCGCCGGCATTATGTCGGCATCGACAACCGGGCGGCCGGACGCGTGGCGGCCTCGCTCGTCGGGCGCTTCGCGGGACGTGGGGCGACGCGCGCCTTCGTCCTCCTCGGCTCCCACGCCCTGCGCGACCATCTCGACCGGCTCGACGGTTTTCGCGATGCGCTCGGCCGGCGTTTTCCGGCCTTGGAGATCGCGGCCATCGTGGAAGGTCACGACGACGCCGCGCGGACGGAGACCGCGATGCGGGAGGTGCTGTCCGGCATCGGGATGCCGGATGCCGTCTACAGCGCGGGCGCCGGCGCGTCGGGTCTCGTCGCCGCGCTCCGCGAGCGGGGAGGCTCGCCGGTCGTCGTCGCCCACGAGCTGACGGACGAGACCCACCCGCTGCTCGTCTCCGGGGCCATCGATGCCCTGATCGTTCAGGACCCCGGCCACGAGGCGCGCTCGGCCGTTCGCGTTCTCATGGCGGCGCTGACGGGCGGGGCGATCAGCGAGGACCAGGAGCGGATCCGCATCGAAATCCTTCTGCCGGACAATTTGCCGAAATAAGCGGCCGCACCCTGCCGCGCCCATTCGGACACCGTCGACCCCGCCGAACATCCAGCGACCCCGCCGAACCCCGAAGCTGCCCGGGAGCCGGCGGATGCGGGCTCGCGTCATTTGCGCCATTGCATCCCCGGGTGATTATGAGGTACGTATCTCAAAAATCAGATCCTTGGGAGGCAAGGCATGCCCGGCACCGGCAACTTCTTCGGCTTGAACACGGCCGTCTCGTTTCAGGGCGAGGGATCGACCGATCCTCTGGCCTTCCGCTTCTACGACAAGAACAAGGTTGTGCGCGGCAAGACGATGGAGGAGCAGCTCCGCTTCGCCGTCTGCTACTGGCATTCCTTCACTTGGCCGGGCGGTGATCCCTTCGGCGGCGAGACCTTCCTGCGGCCCTGGATGCACGGCTCCGATCCGCTGACGCTCGCCAAGCAGAAGGCCGACGTCGCCTTCGATCTCTTCGAGATTCTCGACGTGCCGTTCTTCTCCTTTCACGACGCGGACGTCGCGCCCGAGGGCGAGACGCTGCAGGGCTCGATCGACAACCTGAAGGTCATCACCGACATCTTCGCGAAGAAGATGGAGACCGCGAAGGTCAAGCTCCTCTGGGGCACGGCGAACCTCTTCTCGCACCGCCGCTACATGGCGGGCGCGGCGACGAACCCTGATCCGGACGTCTTCGCCTATGCCTGCGGACAGGTGAAGGCCGCGCTCGACGCGACCCATGCGCTCGGCGGCGAGAACTACGTCTGCTGGGGCGGGCGCGAGGGCTACGAGACCCTTCTCAACACCGATGTCGACCGGGAGCTGGACCAGCTCGGCCGGTTCCTCTCCATGCTCGTCGACTACAAGCACAAGATCGGCTTCAAGGGGCCGATCCTGATCGAGCCCAAGCCCAAAGAACCCTCCAAGCACCAGTACGATTTCGATACGGCGACCGTCTTCGGCTTCCTGCAGAAATACGATCTCGTGAAGGACGTGAAGCTCAATCTCGAGCAGAACCACGCGATCCTCGCCGGCCATTCCTTCGACCACGAGGTCAAGCTCGCCTATGCCTGCGACCTGTTCGGCTCGCTCGACATCAACCGCGGCGACGATCTCCTCGGCTGGGACACCGACCAGTTCGCCATGGACATCAAGGAGATGACGCTCGTCTTCCACGAGATGCTGAAGCATGGCGGCTTCTCGACCGGCGGCCTCAACTTCGACGCGAAGATCCGGCGCCAGTCGATCGATCCGCAGGATCTCGTGATCGCGCATGTCGCCTCGATGGATGCCTGCGCCCGCGCCCTTGTCGCGGCCGACCGGATGCTCTCCGACGGCGCTCTGGAACATCCGCTCGCGGAGCGCTACGCCGGCTGGGCGACCCCGGAGAATCAGGCGATTCTCAAGGGCGAGCGCTCGTTCGAGGCGGTGGCGGAGCGCGGACGCGGGCTGAACCCGCAGCCGCGGTCGGGCCGCCAGGAGTATCTGGAAGGCGTCGTCAACCGCTACGTCTGAGCGGCTCGGCCTTTCCAAATCGCGACCATCCGGGCGCGCGGGTCTCGCCTGGGACGCGGATCCGGAACGGCCCCCGGGCCGTCCGGCATGATGCCTCGTTTCCACCGGGGCGTGCGACGAACGCGCGCCGGGGACATGGATCCGAGGATGACCACATTCGGGCGGCCTTCGCGCGTTCCGTCGAACGCCAGGCGCTCCGGCGCAGCGGAGGGGTTTTGCTGCGCCCTTTCGGGAGGAGAACCAGCATGAAGTCCATCAAGATGCTCTTGGCCGGCGCGGCCCTCGGCCTCGCTCTCGCCACGCCGGGCGCTTTCGCCCAGGACAAGGGCGCGATCGGCGTCGCCATGCCCGACAAGACCGTCGCGCGCTGGATCGACGACGGCGCGAACATCGTCAAGCAGCTGACCGAGAAGGGCTATGCCCCGGATCTGCAATATATGGTCACCAAGGGCGCCAAGGTCCTCGTGATCGCCTCGATCGACGGGACCACGCTGACCGACGTCCTGCAGCAGGCCGCCGATGCCGGCATCAAGGTCATCGCCTATGACCGCCTCATCAAGAACTCGGGGAACGTCGACTATTACGCGACCTTCGACAACTTCCAGGTCGGCGTCATCCAGGGCACGTCCATCGAGCAGGCCCTCGATCTGAAGACTGCGGCCGGCCCCTTCTCGATCGAGCTGTTCGGCGGCTCGCCGGACGACAACAACGCCTTCTTCTTCTACAACGGCGCGATGAGCGTCCTGCAGCCCTATATCGACGCGGGCAAGCTGGTCGTGACCTCCGGCCAGACCGGCATGGACAAGGTCGGCACGCTGCGCTGGGACGCGGCGACCGCCCAGTCGCGCATGGACAACGTCCTGTCCGCCTACTATTCCGACAAGAAGGTCGACGCGATCCTCGCCCCGAACGACGTGATCGCGCGCGGCGTCATCTCCTCGCTGAAGGGCGTCGGCTACGGTTCGGGCGACCTCAAGATGCCCGTCATCACCGGCCAGGACGCGGAAGTGCCCTCGATCAAGTCGATCATCGCGGGCGAGCAGACCTCCACCGTCTTCAAGGACACGCGCGAGCTCGCCAAGGTCACCGTCGGCATGGTCGACGCCATGGCGGCCGGCGAGACGGTCGAGGTCAACGACACCAAGACCTACGACAACGGCGTGAAGGTCGTCCCCTCGCAGCTTCTGAAGCCGGTGCTTGTCACCAAGGAGAACTACAAGCAGGTTCTCGTCGACAGCGGCTACTACACCGAAGAGCAGCTGAAGTAAGCCGGCAAACGGCGCTTCTGCCGGCCCCGGATCGCCTGACGGTCCGGGCTCGGTCTCCTGTCTCGAGCTCTGATCTTGGGAGGAGGGCGAGGTGCATTCCGCATCCGCCATCCTTCGTCAGCGATCGATCGGCCCGCCAGACGACGCCAGTCCCGGAGCCTCCGGGGCTGGTATTTTTGTTCGGCGGCGGGAGCGCGGCTCCCGCCGGGACGACGCCGCCTCGCGCGGACAATCGCCGAGCGACGCCGGCAGGTCCGGCACCGATTCCGGGTTTGCGGCGATCCGCCCCTTCTAGATGCCGGCCGACGCGGCGGCGGCATCGTTCTCGTCGCCCTGCAGGACAAAATCCGAGGCCGGCGTCGGTCCGGCCGTCAGGACGCTGAAATCGAAGGACGAGCGCCGGTCGGAGCCGAGCACGTATTGCCGGTGTACCCGCAGCGCGTCCCGGCGGATCCGCCGGTAGTGCTCCGGCGTCAGCATGCGCTTCATGCGGATGAGAACGATGCGGGCCGCCGGCGACGTTCGATGCCCTGCGGCGGCCACGACCCGGGATCGGTAGAAATTGACGGCGTCCGTGAGGCACTGGATCTCGATCCAGTCGACCTCGCGCGCTTCGGCGAGGCGACCGACATGCCCGCGCAGGCGGTGAGCCGACCGCAGAAGCGCGCTTTGGAGAACCGCGCCTCCGAGCGTCAGGAACGTCACGCGTCGGCCGGCCAGCGCAGCCGGGTCGGCCTCGAGGAGGCCGCCGAGGACGAGGACGGCCATGCTCGATCCCATGGAATGGGAGGTCACGACGATTTCGTCGTGGTCTCCAGCCAGCGCGCGGCGCAGCGCATCCCGGGCGGCGGCCTGCCAGGCGACGAGGGCCGGGTCGCGCCCCCGGGCGATGGCGACGGCGAGTTCCCAGTCGGCGAAGAGGTGAAGGATGTGATAGCGCCGCGAGACGGGGACAAGGATGCCTTGGAAGACGGCGGCCGCGAGCGGCGCGCTCCACAGCCCGTGCCAAGGCGAGCCGCCGAGCGCCATGGGAAGCGCCGCAAGGGCGAGGCAGAGCAGGATCGCGAGAGTCGCGAGAAGAAAGGGATAGGCGAAGAAGAGCGCGAAGCGCCAGCCGTGGCGGATATAGCCGCCGAGCCCGCCCTCCGCGACGACGCCGATCGCGCTGCCATAGCCCCGGAGGAGCCGGGACAGGGTGGAGCCGCGAAGGGCTCGCGTGATCAGGTCGTCATAGGCGAAGACGAGGATGCGGCTCTCGGTCTGCGCGCCGTCCGAGCGGCCGACGACGTCGAAGAACGGTGGGGCGCCGTCCGTCCGCAGCGCGCCGACCTCGATGTCGAGCCCGTAGACGGGCCCGCTTTGGCGGGCCGATCTCTCGTAGCGGCGGCGATGGGCCTCGGCATCCAGGGCTTCGAAGCCGGGAAAATGCAGGACCAGTCGCCGTCGAACGGGTTTCATGAGGCGCGGTCTCGGTGAGGCATGGGCTGGGCCCCGTCCGCGGACCTTAGAAGCCGGCCCGGCGGCGAAGCAAGCCTTCGTTCACGCGAACGCGAGCGGGACTCGTGTCCGGGCCGGCGCCGCCCGACGTGCGGCGCCACCTCGGCCGGACCGGACGCGATCAGTCCGCGACGAACTCCTCGCGCATCGGCGTGAAAACGTCGACGAGGATGCCGGCCTCGATCGCGACGGCTCCGTGCACCGCATCGGGCGGAACGAGGAAGCTGTCGCCGGGGCCGAGGCGCTGCGTCTCGCCCAAGATCGTGATGTCGAAGAGCCCGCTTTCCACCAGCGAGCACTGGATGTGCGGATGGTGGTGGAGAGCGCCGACCGCGCCGGCCGCAAAGCGCACGCGCACCATCATGGCGCGGTCTCCATAGGTGAGGACCTTGCGCGCGACGCCCTCTTCGGTGGGCTCCCAGGCGAGGTCGGCGTCTCGGGCGAAGGTCTCGTTCCGTCGTGTCATGGTCTGGGCTCCCGGTCGTTCAGCGCGCCAGCCAGCCGCCGTCGACCGGCAGCACGACGCCATGGATGTAGTCGGCGGCTCTCGACGCGAGAAAGACCGCGGCTCCGGCGATCTCCTCGGGCCGTCCCCAGTGACCGGCGGGAATGCGGGCGAGGATGGCGGCGTTGCGGTCTTCGTCGGCGCGCAGGGCTTCGGTGTTGTTGGTCACGAAATAGCCGGGCGCGATCGCGTTGACGTTGATCCTCTCGCAGGCCCATTCGCAGGCGAGAAGTCGCGTCAGGCCGGCAAGGCCGCTCTTGGAGGCGGTGTAGGAGGGGATGCGGATGCCGCCTTGAAAGGACAGGAGCGAGGCGATGTTGATCACCCGGCCGCCCGCGCCGTCGGCCAGCATCTCGCGCGCGACCGCCTGCGTCAGGAAGAAGACGGTCTTGAGATTGACGTCCATGACCACGTCCCAATCGGCTTCCGTGAAGTCGATCGCATCGGCTCGGCGGATGGTGCCGGCATTGTTGACGAGAATGTCGATGCGGCCGATGTCGGAGGCTTCCTCGACGATCCGCTGGATCGGCTCCAGGGTCGCGAGATCGGCCTCGATCTCGTGAAAATCGCCGCCGACATTCTCGACCTTGTCGCGGGTCTCGTCCATCGACGAGCGCCCGACGCCGACGATCGTGGCGCCCGCCGCGGCCAGGGCCAGCGAAATGGCCTGGCCGAGGCCGGTGTTGGCGCCGGTCACGAGCGCGGTCTTGCCCGAGAGATCGAAGAGTCCGCTCATTTCAGATCCCGGATCGCGATCATGTCCATGTCGGTGAAATCCTGGTTGTCGCCGCCCATCGCCCAGATGAAGGCATAGCGACTCGTTCCGACCCCTGAATGTATGGACCATCCCGGCGAGAGAACCGCTTCTTCGTTTGCGACGACGAGATGGCGCGTTTCCTGGGGCTCGCCCATGAGATGGATGACGCGCTGGTCCTCGGCCACGTCGAAATAGAGATAGACCTCCGAGCGGCGGTCGTGGACATGCGCCGGCATCGTGTTCCAGATCGAGCCTTCCTCGAACTCGGTGAGGCCGAGGAGAAGCTGGCAGGAGCGGCAGACGTCGGGGTGGATGTACTGGTTGATCGTGCGCTTGTTGGCGGTGCGATCCTCGCCGAGCTTCACCTGTTTGGCCTTGCCTGCGCCGATCAGCACGGTGTCGTGGCTCGCATGGGCGGGCGTCGAGACGAGATAGAACTTCGCGGGCTGGGCGCCGTCCGTGCTCTCGAAGGAGACCTCGCCGGCGCCCATCCCGACATAAAGAGCATCGCGCGGGTGCAGATCGTAGGTGGTGCCGCCGACCGTCACGCGGCCGGATCCGCCGACATTGACGATGCCGAGTTCGCGTCGCTTGAGGAAGCTGTCGGTTCCGATCGCCTTCGAGGCCGGCAGCGGAAGGGCGCCCGCGACGGGCATCGCGCCGCCGACGACCAGCCGGTCGATGTGGCTGTAGGTGAGGCTGACCTCGCCGGGCCTGAAGAGGCGCTGGATCAGGAAATGGCGGCGGAGCTCGGCCGTGTCGAAGCGCTTGACGGCGTCGGGATGGGCGACTTGGCGGATGTCGTTGGTCATCGTGTCTGTCCTCAGTGAAAGAGCCGCGGCAGCCACATGGAGAGCGCCGGGATGTAGGTGACGAGAAGGAGCACGAAGACGCTCGCGCCGAGGAAGGGCCAGATCGTCTTCATGGCCTCGCCGATCGTGATCTTGCCGACCGCGCAGCCGACGAAGAGGACCGAGCCGACCGGCGGCGTGTTCAGGCCGATGCCGGCATTGAGGATCATCACGATGCCGAAATGCACGGGATCGATGCCGAAGGTCTTCACCACGGGCAGGAAGATCGGCGTGCAGATGATGATCATCGGCGCCATGTCCATGAAGGTGCCGAGGACGAGCAGCGCGACGTTGATGAGGAGGAGGATGACGATCGGGTTGTCGGAGATCGACTGCATCGCCGCGATCGCGGCCTGCGGCACCTGGAGAAAGGCCATGAGCCAGCCGAAGGAACTGGCCGTGCCGATGACGAGGAGCACCATGGCGGTGGTGCGCACCGCGCCGAGCGTCGCGTGGATGAAGTCCGCGAAGGTCAGCTCTCGATAGACGAAGGCGGTGACGAGGGCGGCGTAGAACACGGCGACGACCGAACTCTCCGCCGCCGTGAAGACGCCCGAGCGCACGCCGCCGAAGATGAGACCGATGAGGAGAATGCCCGGAAAGGCCGCGACGAAATAGGCGACGACCAGCCGGAAGCCGGGAAAGGGCTCGGACGGGTAGCCGCGCCGGACCGCCACGATATAGGCGGTGACCATCAGGGCGGCGGCGAGGAGCAGGCCCGGAATGATCCCGGCGGTGAAGAGGTCCGCCACCGAGACGATGCCGCCGGCCGCGATCGCATAGATGATCATGTTGTGCGAGGGCGGCACGAGCAGCGCGATGATCGCGGCGTTCACCGTGACGTTGACGGCATAGTCCTTGGCGTAGCCGCGCTTTTCCATCTGGGGAATCATGATTCCGCCGACGGCGGAGGCATCGGCGATGGCCGAGCCGGAGACGCCGCCGAAGAAGGTGGAGGCGACGATGTTCACCTGGCCGAGCCCGCCCCGGAGATGACCGACGAGCGAGGCGGCGAAGCGGATCAGCCGCTCGGCGATGCCGCCGCGGATCATCAGGTCGCCGGCGAAGATGAAGAAGGGAATCGCCATCATCGCGAAGGCGTTCATGCCGGCGTTCAGCTGCTGAAACACGACGACCGGCGGCAGGCCCATGTAGAGGACCGTCGCCAGCGACGCGATGCCGAGGCAGAAGGCGACGGGCGTTCCGATGATCAGAAGGATCGTGAAGGTGCCGAAGAGGACGGTGAGCGCCATCGGTCTATTCCGCTCGCGAAGGGATGGACCGCTCGCCGGGAGCGGGGATTTCGCCGGGCTCGGCATCGGGCGCGACGAGCGGGGCTTCCTCGCCGAGAACGAGGAGGCGAACGAGCTTCTCCAGGCCGAAGATCGCGATCAGCGCGCCCCCGACCGCGAGCGGCAGGTAATCCGCCCCTTGCGAGATCGGCAGGCCCGCCATCTTGGCGCCCCAGGTGTCGGCGGCCAGATGCCCGCCATACCAGGCCATGCCGACGCCGAAGCCGGTGACGAGCAGTTCGGTGACGAGGAGCATCGCGCGCCGGAGCGGGCGGGGCGCGTAGTGGAGGGCCGTCTCGAAGCCGAGATGGTTGCCTTCGCGCACGCCGACGGCCGAGCCCAGAAGGATGAACCAGCTCATCAGGAGAAGGGCGCCCGGCTCGGTCCAGCTCGGCGAGGCGTTGAGGACGTAGCGGCCGAAGACCTGCCAGCCGACGACGAGAGTCATGAGGACCAGGCCGACACCCGAGATCCAGAGCGCGGCGGTGGAGACGCGCGACAGGAGGGGCGGCAGCGCGGAGGCGAAGGCGCGCATGGGATCACCGGAAAGCACGGGAGAGAAACACGGGCGAGAGGGCGGGCCCCTCCGGGGAGGCGCCCGCCCGACGATCTCACTTCGTGGCGCGGATGCGCTCGACCATGCCGGCGAGCTTGGCTTCGCCGGCGTATTTCTCGTAGATCGGCTTCATGGCCTCCACGAAAGGCGCCTTGTCGACCTCGTTCACCTCGATTCCGGCCGCGCGGACCTTCTCCTCCGCGACCGTCTCGCGCGCTTCCCAGAGCTCGCGCATCTTCGCGACGGAAGCCTTCGCCGCCGTCTTCACCGCGGCCTGATCCTCCGGCGAGAGCTTGTCGTAGCTCGCCTTCGACATGACGAGGACCTCCGGAGACAGCGAATGCTGGGTGATCGAGTAGTATTTCGCCACTTCGAAATGGCGGAAGCTCTCGTAGGAGGGCCAGTTGTTCTCCGCGCCGTCGACGACGCCGGTCTGGAGCGCGGAATAGACCTCGCCCGGGGGCATCGGCGTCGCGTTCGCGCCCATGGCGTTGACCATGTCGAGGAAGAGGTCGGACTGGATGACGCGAACCTTCAGGCCCGCCATGTCCGCGACCGTCTTGATCGGCTTCTTGGAATTGTAGAAGGAGCGCGCGCCGGAATCGTAGAAGGCAAGGCCGACGAGGCCCTGGCCCTCGAAGGCCGCGAGGATCTCCTCGCCGATCGGTCCGTCCATCACGGTGCGCATGTGCGCGGTGTCGCGGAAGATGAAGGGAAGGGCGGGCACCAGCGTTTCGGGGACGAGGTTGTTGAAGGGTCCCATGTTGACGCGGTTGAGGTCGATCACGCCGAACTTCGCCTGCTCGATCGTTTCCTTCTCCTGCCCGAGCTGGGCGGAGTGGAACACCTGGACCGCGATGCGCCCGCCCGTCGCCTTGGACAGTTCCTCGCCGAAAAACTTCACGGCCTCGACGGTCGGGTAGCCGTCGGGATGGATGTCGGCGGAGCGGAGCGTGACCTCCTGAGCGAGGGCGGACGAGAGCGGCGCTGCGAGGACGCAGGCGAGCGCAGCTGCTGAGGCCAGCGCGAGGATGCGGCATTTCATGGACATTTCTCCCGATCGGTGCCCAAGGTCGGCGCGGCGACTCGTCCTCCCAGACGGCGGGCACGTGACTGACGCTCGGAACGATCCTTGGTCCGAGCTCGATTGTATGGTAGTATAAGACTGTATGGTGCGCAAGGCGCCATGGAGGGATCGAACCATGAGCGCATCCATCGCGGCGCCGTCCTCGTCCAGCGGATCGCAGTCCAGCGCGCAGCGCGTCGAAGCGGAGCTCCGGCGAACGATCGTGACGCTGGAACTGCCGCCCGGTGCACGGCTGTCGGAGCAGGAGATCGCTTTGCGCTACGGCGTGTCGCGCCAGCCGGTTCGAGAAGCGCTGATCGCGCTCGCCCGCTCCCGCCTCATCGACATCCAGCCGCAGCGCGGGACGGTCGTCGTGAAGTTCTCGGTGAAGAAGATGATGGAGGCGCGCTTCGTGCGCGAGGCGGTGGAATGCGCGGTGGTGCGGCAGGCCGCGACCGCCTTCTCACCGCAGAGCCGGGAGCGGATTTCCGATCTCCTCGCCCTTCAGGAGATGGTTGCCGAGCGTGGCGACCACGCAAGCTTCCAGCGCTACGACGAGCAGTTCCACGTGGAGCTGGCGGAGGGTGCGGGCTGCGGCCTCGCCTGGGAGGCGATCCGGGACATCAAGGCCCATATGGACCGGGTCTGCCACCTGACGCTGCCCGGCCGCCATTCCATGCTGCCGCTGATCGCCCAGCATCGCGCGATCATGACCGCGATCGATGCGTCGGATGCGCCGGGCGCGGAGGCGGCCATGCGCCTGCACCTCACAGAGATCTTGAGAGCGCTTCCCAAGGCGGAAGCGGCGCATCCGGATCTCTTCGAATAGGCCGATGCTTCCTCCCGTCGGCCGGACGCCGCCCCGTCAGCGCGCGACGATCCGCTCGGCTTGAAGGCGCTGGCGCTCCGCCTCGCGATCGGCCTCGATCTCCCGCGAAGCCTCGGCCCAGAATTCGAACTCGCGGCCATAGGGCCGTCCCGCCTTCTCCCAAAGACGATAGGCGCGCTCGCGAACCCGGGGTGTGGTGTCTTCGTAGGGCATGAGCGTTCCGATTCGTCGGGGTGCCGGTTCGTCGGGGTGCCGGCCGCTTCGAGATATCCGTTGGAGGGGGCGGCGGCTCCCGGCCCCGGAGCATCGTGCGTGATACCGGGCGCATCGCGCCGGGTCGCTTCAGCCCCCTTCCGTCGATCGTCGCCTGCGGCCGCGAACCCGCAGCCCGCCGACATCCTTGCCTCCGATCGGCCGAACGATGCCCTATCGGAGCCGCCGCAGACGCTTGGCCAGGCGTTCGACGCAGTCGGTCAGGCGCGCCTGCAGGGCGGCACAGGCCTCCTCGCCGAGCGGCTTCGTCAGGTCGTCGTCGAGGTCGCTCCGCGCCTGGATCAGCCGCGCGCGGGCCCGGATCCCCGAAGCCGTGATCCGCACGATCGTCCGGCGCCCGTCGCTGCCGTCGGCGATGCGCCGGATGAGCCCCTTCTCGATCAGGCGGTCCGTCATCTTCGACACGGTGGACGGGCGAACCATCAGGCGGTCCGCCAGTTCGTTCACGGCGAGGCCCCCCTCGGGAATGGCGAGCAGCAGTTCGTCCTGCCCGTTGCTGAAGCCACATTCGGCCAGCTTCAGCCCATGCATGGCGCGCGTGGATTTGGCGATCGACAACAAAGCGGGCACCAATCCGATCTCGTGCGGCATCGAAGATGTCGGTCGAGGCGCGGACGTCTCATGCCGCCGGGCGCGGTGGGAAGGCGTCGCAATTTCCAGCATCACGGCTCTCCTTCTACCTCAAAGAACCTCGCTCCCCGCGGAAGCTCCGACTGCTCGACCCTGCGAGGGGGCGAGGCGAGGGCTCACGGCGAGGCCGAGCGAAGGCGACTTTGCCGCGCCCTTCGCGTTCGCCCTCCCGATGTCCTCGTCCGACGCTCCGGTCGTCGCCCCTTGATGTCGATCAACGAGGGGCCGGTCCCTCGCGACGTCGAAGAACACTCTTCTCCCATCCCGGGATGAAATCATCCCCAGAAAGGTTTTATGGCTATCATCCGGCCGTTTCGGGGATCACTGAGCTGCAAAGACCCTGTCGGATGCTGTTCGGCCGGGGCATGACGGCCCTGCCATCCTTTGGCGAGAGGAGCGTTGCAGGATCTCTGCCTGGATGCCGCTGCGCATCGGGCTTCGACGACCGATCCGGCCCGAAGAAGGACGCTCGATCGGCATTGGCATTCGCCGCCATGTTTCGGTATGCCGAGCGACCGCGATCGATCCCCGGGAGCGCGGGGAGAGGATCGTCGGCCGGCTCGGTGCATCCCGCCGCGAGACGATCGGCCGTGCCTGCGACGCCCGGCCCGGTCCGCGTTTCCCGCACCCGCGACGCGCCCCGGCACAGCGACCGCCGAGCCGGGGCGTGTCCTCGCATCCCGCCACGAATGGTTCTCCCCATGCTTTCGACCCTTGCCGTCGTCCTGCCGGTCTTCGCTCTCGTCTTCGCGGGATGGCTGGCGCGGCGTTTGGGGTTTCTGGGCCCGCATGCCACGTCGGAACTGAACCGGTTCGTCGTCTATCTCGCCCTGCCCACGCTGCTCTTCGACATCGTGGCGCATGCCGGATGGAGCGATCTGTGGCAGCCGGGCTTCATCGCCGCCTTCGGCCTCAGCGGACTTCTGGTCTTTTCGGGAACGGTCGCGGTCCGCCGCCGCTCGCGCCCGCTCGCGGACGCGGCCATCGACGGTCTGAATGCCGGCTATGCCAATACCGGTTTCGTCGGCTTTCCCCTGGCCCTTGCCGCTCTCGGCCCGGCCGCGATGGCGCCGACCCTGCTGGCGACGATCCTCACCGTCTGCGTCCTCTTCGGCATCGCCCTCGTGCTCATCGAAATCGGCGTGAACGACGCGGTCCGCGGTCCGCGCCTCGTCGGCGCGGTCGCCGGTTCGCTCGCCCGCAACCCTCTCGTCATCGCGCCGGCGCTCGGCCTTCTCGTGCCGCTGCTCGGACTGTCCGTGCCCGCGTCCCTCGACGGCTTCCTGAAGCTTCTCGGTGCGGCTGCCTCTCCGACGGCGCTCGTCGCCCTCGGCTCGTTTCTCGCCGCCGAGCGGGCCGCCGCGACGCGCGATGCCGGTTCCGCCACGCTCATCGTCGCGTTGAAGCTCCTCGTGCAGCCGCTGATCGCCTGGACGCTCGCCGTCCTCGTCTTCGACCTCACACCGATGCTGACGCACACCGCGGTGCTGATGGCGGCGCTGCCCACGGGAACCGGGCCCTTCATGCTGGCCGAACTCCATCGACGCGACGGCCATCTCACGGCGACCGTGGTGCTCGTCTCGACGCTTCTCTCGATCCTGACCGTCTCGGCCTATCTCGCCGTCGCGATCTGATCCGGCCTTGGCCTCCATCGCCGTCCGGTCGATCGATGGCGGTGGATCGAAGGCCGAGACCGGGGACCGACATCGGAACGGATCGCCCGACGCCCGGCGACCCCGCGTGATTCCCCCATGGGGCCTGTCTACGAGCGGGTTCCGGTCGCGACCGTGCTCGCGTCTCGAAATACAAAGCAAAGCTTACATAATTAATTTTCCATTGAGATGAAATTAAGTAGTTCTGCTTAAGAGAAGGGGGAGCGCGACGATGGTCGACGCGCAGCAAAACGGTCTTCTGGAACTCTCCATGTCCTTCTCCGATCTGAAGATCAATCGCAAGTTGATCGTGACCTTCTCGACAATCCTCTTGACCGTGCTGACGATGACCGGTTTCGTCGGCTACAATCTGTCCGGCATTCAGACGGCCAGCGGCTGGGATCGTCACACGACGACCGTGCTGGCGCAGGCCGATGCCGCGCGGGAAGCCTTCGTCGAACAGGTCGCCGCCGTTCGGGGCTTCACCATCAGCCCGACGCCGCTCTACCGGACCGCCTTCGAAGCGGCATCCCACGACTTCGAGACCGCGATCGAGACCATCGCCCGGCTGACGAGCGACAATGCGACGCAGCAGGTGCGTGTCGCGAAGCTGAAGACCGACGGGGCGGAGTACGCGGCGAACGTCGCCGACGTCCAGATGGGTCTCGCCTCAGACCCCGCGACGCGGCAAAGGGCCCTCCAGATGGTGATCGACGGCGTCACGGCGCCGCGGGTCCAGGCGGTGAAGGACGACGTCGCCACCATCCGGGCTGCGGAGCAGGACTTGCTGACCACGCGTCGCGCCGATGCCGATGCCGCCTTCCAGACCACGTTCCTCGTCCTCGGCGCGGGGTCGGCGATCACGCTTCTTCTGGCGGCGGCGATGGGCGGGCTTCTCTCGAAGGCGGTCGCGCGGCCCGTCGTCGCCATGACCGAGGTGATGCGGCGCCTGTCGGCCGGCGACACGTCCGTCGTCATTCCCGGCGTCGGTCGCGGCGACGAACTCGGCGCCATGGCGGCAGCCGTGGAATCCTTCAGGGAAGCCGCCCTCGAGAAGGACCGTCAGGACAGCATGAACGCCGACGAGCGCCGCTCGGCCGAGACGACGCGCCGTTCCGCGGAGCAGCGCGCCACGACGGCTGCGAGGGAAGCCTTCGTCGCCGCGATCCGCCCGAGCTTCGAGCAATTGTCGAACGGCGATCTCACGGCGCGGCTCGATCCCGCCCGTAACGCCGATTACGTCGAGGTCTGCGATCTCTTCAATCGCAGCGTGGAGAGCCTGGAGAGCACGATCGGAGCGGTCGTCCTGGCTGTCGGCACGATGAAGACCGGTCTTGGCGAGATCACGGTGGCTGCGAACGATCTGTCCCAGCGCACCGAACAGCAGGCGGCGAGCCTCGAGGAGACGGTCGCCGCGCTGGCCGAGGTGACGCGCGGCATCAACGTGACGGCGCAGGATGCCGCCAAGGCCCAGACCGCCGCCGCGACGGCCCGCAAGAATGCCGAGAAGGGCGGCGAGATCGTCGGCCGCGCCGTCACGGCGATGGGAGCGATCGAGCAATCCTCCGAGCAGATCGGCAAGATCATCGGCGTCATCGACGAGATCGCGTTCCAGACCAACCTCCTCGCGCTCAACGCCGGCGTCGAAGCCGCGCGGGCCGGAGAGGCCGGTCGGGGTTTCGCCGTGGTGGCCCAGGAGGTGCGTGGCCTCGCCCAGCGCTCGGCGGAGGCGGCCAAGGAGATCAAGACGCTGATCTCCGCTTCCTCGGCTCAGGTCAGGGACGGCGTCGAACTGGTCACGGCGAGCGGCCGGTCGCTGGAGGAGATCCAGGCGCGGGTCGGAGAGATGAGCGACGTCGTCGCCCAGATCGCCCAGTCGGCGGGCGAGCAGGCCTCCAGCCTCAGGGAGGTGTCCGTCGCGGCCGACCAGATGGACAAGGTCACGCAGCAGAATGCGGCGATGGTCGAGGAAACGACGGCGGCGGCCGAGACCCTGTCCGGCGAAACGGCCGAACTCGCCGCCATGGTGGGGCAGTTCCGGACGAGCCTTGCGCAAAGGCCGCTTGCCGACACCCGTCCCGCCGCGCCGAAGCGTCGGGCGGCACCGGTCCTTCAGATGCGCGCCTCGGGTCGTGGCGGCGCGGCGGCGAAGCCGGCGCCGGTGGATGCGGAATGGTCGGAGTTCTGATCCACGTTCCCGCCCTGACACGGCCCGTCGTTGCGTCGGCGGGCCGAGGGTGACGCGGGGGTCGGCGTCGGGCGACAGGGAATCGCCGACGCCGACCCATCTCGCCGACCCCATGTCGACGCCTCGCACGCTTCACAAGCGGCCTTCGCGGTCTAGTTCTGCGGCGAGCGAGCCGGCGACGCGGCGTTCGAGAGGAGATTGCGATGCAATGGGTGAAGCTTGGCCGGACCGGCCTCGACGTTTCCCGCCTCTGCCTCGGCTGCATGACCTATGGCGAGCCCGATCGCGGAAACCATGCCTGGACGCTGCCGGAGGCGGACAGCCGGCCGTTCATCCGCAAGGCCCTCGACCTCGGCATCAACTTCTTCGACACGGCGAACGTCTATTCCGACGGCTCCAGCGAGCAGATCCTCGGCCGCGCCTTGAAGGACTTCGCGCGCCGGGACGAGGTCGTGATCGCGACCAAGGTCCAAGGCCGGATGCGGCCCGGCGCGAACGGGGCGGGATTGTCGCGCAAGGCGATCCTGGCGGAGATCGACGCCAGTCTGGCCCGGCTCGGCACCGACCATGTCGATCTCTACCAGATCCACCGCTGGGATCCCGAGACACCGATCGAAGAGACGCTGGAGGCGCTGAACGACGTCGTGCGCGCCGGCAAGGCCCGCTATATCGGCGCGTCCTCCATGTATGCCTGGCAGTTCGCCCAGGCGCTGGCGACCTCGGAGCGCCACGGCTGGGCGCGCTTCGTGTCGATGCAGAACTACGTGAACCTCCTCTACCGCGAGGAGGAGCGCGAGATGCTGCGGCTCTGCCAAGCGGAGGGCATCGGCGTCATCCCCTGGAGCCCGCTCGCCCGTGGCCGCCTGACCCGCGACTGGGATGCGACGAGCGCGCGGTCCGAGACCGACGAGTTCGGCAAGACGCTCTATGCCGCGACCGCCGATGCCGACCGCAAGGTCGTGGAGGCGGTCGCACGAGTGGCGGAGGCGCGCGGCGTGCCCCGGGCCGTGGTCTCGCTCGCCTGGGTTCTCCAGAAACGGGAGATCACCGCTCCAATCGTCGGCGCCTCCAAGCCCCATCATCTCGACGACGCCGTCGCGGCGCTCGACCTGACCCTGACGCCCGATGAGATCGCGGCGCTGGAAGCGCCCTATGTGCCGCACACGGTCGTCGGGTTCTCCTGAAACGCTCGTCATCCTCGATCGGACATCGCCCATGACAACCGACACGGACGCCTCGTCTCCCGCCGCGGCCGACGCTTCCTCACCCCTTTCGGCATCGACCGATCCCGACGAAGAAACGCTGGCCTTCGCCGCGCGCGTCTTCGCCCATGCGCGCGCCGGAGACCTCGCGCCCATGGCCGATCTCATCGCGGGCGGCCTTCCGCCGAACCTTCGCAACGACAAGGGCGACAGTCTCCTGATGCTGGCGAGCTATCACGGCCATGCCGATCTCAGCCGCCTGCTCCTGGAGAACGGCGCCGACGCCGATCTTGCGAACGATCGCGGACAGACGCCGCTGGCGGGCGCCGCCTTCAAGGGCGACCTCGCCATCGCCCGGCTCCTTCTCGATCACGGCGCGACGGTCGATGCCCGCGATCCCGCCGGGCGCACCGCGCTCGCGGTCGCCGCGATGTTCGACCGGGCCCCGATCGTGGATCTCCTGCTGGAGCGCGGCGCCGACGCCGGCGCCCGGGATCGAGCGGGACTCACCGCAGCGGATGGCGCGCGCGCCATGGGCGCGGCGGATATGGCCGCCCGGCTCGGCGGCAGCGACTGACGCGGGCTCTTGCGAGGCGCGCTCGCCACCCGTCCTCGGGAGCCCGCGCAGAGCCGCCGCAGCCGCCGAGGGAACCACCATGGCCCCGTTTTCGCTGAAGCGGCATGACGACACGCGAAACGCCGGACAGGACCGCGCTCCAGCTCGCCGAGTGGCCGTTTCCGGTCGCCGCTGCGCTCGGCTCCTCGGTGCGGGCCGACGGAATCCAGCGGGAGATCAAGGCGCGGCTGGCCTTCCCCGACCGCAAGCGCCTGTCCGCGGAAGACGGCCTGATCCGCTTGCGCATACCCGCCGGGGACGAGGCACGCTTCGCGGGGGCGCAGCGGATCGTCGCGCAGGTGCTCGCCGGCATCGGGACGCTTCCCGTTCTCCCGAGCGAAGCGGAGGACATCCTCGCGATCTCGTCCCGCGAGCGGCTGAAGTGGACGAAGGACGGGCGCCTCCAGAGCGCGGGAACGCGAACCGTCCAGCTGCGGGGACGCGCCAGGACGGTCACGTTCCACGTCTTCGATCCGAGCGTCGTCGAAGACGTGCTGGACCGCGATCTCGTGACGATCTGGCGCGAGGAGGACGCCGCCGCGACGGCGGAAGCGCGGCGGCGCGCGGCCAGCAAGGCGGCGCTCAAGCGCCGCGCTGGCCCGGAGGGCAAAGCGGGCGAGACGGGCAAGGTGGGCAAGGTGGGAAAGCCTGGGCGACGGTCCGGCGACGATGCGTCGTCGAGCTCCGAACTCGTCGACTGGAGTGCCTTCGAGGCGGCCGGCCCCCTGCGCTGACGACCATGGCCCGAGCGTTCGGTTTCGGCTGACTGCTTGGGGAAGAGCCGGGGCGTCTCGTCCTTGCGGGTCCGCCGTCAGCGGCTCTCGGGATCGCTCGCCAGCGCCGAGACCGGGACGACGCGGACGCCGCGGGCTTCCGCGCCCTTGATCCAGGCCGCGATGGTCGACACCGAGACGTCGAAGGCCGAAGCCGTGCCGATCGCCGAGCCGTTGGCGCGAGCTGCGCGTTCGAGCGAGTCGAGCCGGTTGGTGATGGCGGCGGCGTCCTGCTCGCTGTCGATCAGCACGTCGGCCTGTGCATGGACGGCGCCCGCCTGCCGTGCGGCATCCCGCGTGACGCTGCGCACCGAGGAGCCGTCGTCGAGATACATCACGCCGCGGCGCGCCAGTTCCTTCAGGAACGGCGTCATGGCGGCGGGATCGGACGTCAGGCGCGCGCCCATGAAGTTCGACACGCCGACATAGTTGGTGAGCCGTCCGAGCGACCGGTCGAGAGCTTTGAAATCGCCGGACGAGACGTCGGCGGCGGTCAGCGTGTCGGCGCCCGGCGAGGTGGCGGGATAGCCGAAGGGCTCCATCGGCACCTGCAGCAGGAGTTCATGCCCGGTCCGCCGCGCTTCCTTCATCCAGCGGTCGAGACTGTTGCCCGCCGGCGCGAAGCCGAGCGTCACGCCCGGAGGCAGGACCTCGATGGCGGCCTGCGTTCCCGTCTGGCTGATCCCGAGACCGCCGACGACGATGGCGATGCGGGTTCCCGAATCGGCCGACGGCGCCATGGAATAGACGTCGAAGGGGCGACGTCCGTCCGGCGAGCGGATCGGCAGCGGCCCGTTGTCGGAGGTCTCGATCAGCGCTTCGTCCGGCCGGTCGGCGAAGCTCGGCGCCTGCCGGATCGAGCCGGGATCGCTGACGGAGACCAGCGCGCCGGATGCGCCGGAAACGCCCGGGGGATAGGTCACGACGGGAAGCGTGGGATCGACGGGGGGCGGCGCGTTCGCGGCGACGACGACGGGGAGCGGGCGCACCGGCGCCGACGAGATCTCGGCCTTGGCGGCTTCGGCAGCGCGAGCCTGCCGCGCCTCGATCTCGGCAATGAGGTCGCCGGTCGGATAGGTCGGCTGAAACCAGGCGGTCGCCGCCGAGCCCGCGAGAAGAGCGGCGGCGAACGCCATGCCGAAGAGCGTGCCCGATCTCGGCGGCCTGCGGCCGGGGGTCGCGGGGCGTGGAAGGTCCCGGCCGAGAGGGCGTCGAAGATCGTCGAGCATGGCCCTGGCTAGCAGTCCAAGCTGGACCGGGGCTCGATCGGGCCGGTCTCCCGGCGCCGACATGAAACGGCCCCGGCTCCTGGAGGAGCCGAGGCCTTGGGGTCGATCGCGGGTCTGCGGATCACCCGCATCCCGCCCAGATCAGTTGGCGGCGCGCTTGTCGGCCTTGGGCGGGAAGGACGCGTCGGTCTTGACGCCGCGCAGCAGGTCCATCGCGTAGATCAGCTGCAGGTCGTCTTTCTGCTCGGGCGGCACGTAGTCGAGCGAGCCGGAGCCTTCCTCGTTCTCTTCGTTGCCGGTGATGTGGCCTTTCAGCGAGGATTCGCCGCGCACGACCTCGTCTTCGCTCTCGAGGCCCATCTGCTTCTTGATGTCGTCCGGCAGGGGCTGCTCGACCTTGACGTCGGGATCGATGCCGCGACCCTGGATGGAGCGGCCCGACGGCGTGTAGTAGAGCGCCGTGGTCAGTCGCAGAGCGCCGTTCGCCCCGAGCGGGATGATGGTCTGGACCGAGCCCTTGCCGAAGGACCGCGACCCGACGACCGTCGCGCGGCGCTGATCCTGGAGCGCGCCCGCCACGATCTCGGACGCCGAGGCCGAACCGCCGTTGACGAGGACGACGAGCGGCTTGCCCTTGATGTCGTCGCCGGTGCGAGCGTTGTAGCGACGGGTTTCCTCGGCGTTGCGGCCCCGGGTCGAGACGATCTCGCCGGATTCGAGGAAGGCGTCGGAGACGCTGACCGCCTCGTCGAGAAGACCGCCCGGATTGCGGCGCAGGTCGAGCACGAAGCCCTTCAGCTTGTCGCCCGGCACCTTCTCCTCGATGTCGGCGATCGCCTCTTCGAGGCCGACCGTCGTCTGCTCGTTGAACTTCAGGAGCTTGATGTAGCCGACGTCGTTCTCGACCGTGTGGCGCACGGAGGGAACCTTGATCTCGTCGCGCTTCAGCGTGAGCTTGACCGGCTTGGTGGCGCCTTCGCGCACGATCGTCAGCGTGACCGAGGTCCCGATGTCGCCCTTCATCTTCTCGACGGCTTCGCCGAGCGTCAGGCCGCGGACCTGCTCGCCGTTGATTTCCGCGATCAGGTCGCCGGCGAGGACGCCGGCCTTGTCGGCCGGGGTGCCCTCGAAGGGGGAGATGACCTTGACGAGCTCGTCCTCCATCGTGACCTCGATGCCGAGGCCGCCGAACTGGCCGCGCGTCTCCGTGCGCATGTCCGCCGCTTCCTTGGCGTTCATGTAGCTGGAATGCGGGTCGAGCTGGGTCAGCATGCCGTTGATGGCGGTCTCGATCAGCTTCTGGTCGTCCGGCTTCTCGACATACTGGGCGCGCACGCGCTCGAAGACGTCGCCGAAGATCGCAAGCTGGCGATAGGTGTCGGAACCGGCCGCATTGGCGACGCCGGCCTGTTGGCCGACGATGACGGTCATCGCGGTCGCGCCCATGAGCGCCCCGGCGAAGAGTATCGAGAGCTTACGAATCATTCCTCGTCCTTCCAGAAGGTCGGGCCGTCCACCAGGGAGACGGATCGACCGGTTTCCCGTCCTTGCGAAATTCGACGTAGAGCGAGGTCTCGGGCAGGCCGACATCCGCCGCCGCGGCGCTGGCCACCCTCTTCGCTCCCATCACGGCGACGGGCTCTCCCGAAAGCACGAACTGTCCGACGCTGACGTCGATCTCGCTCATACCCGCAAGCACGACATGATAGCCATCGCCTGCATTGAGGATCAAGAGCTGTCCGTAAGACCGAAAAGGCCCTGAATACAATACCTGTCCATCGGCCGGCGCCGTCACGAGATCGCCGGGACGCGCATCCAGCGTGATGCCGGAAGCCGGACGGCCGATGCCGTCGCCCTGTCCGTATCCCACGCGTTCCGGTCCGGCCACCGGTTTGGACAGACGGCCTTTCATTGTCGAAAATGGGGCGCCGGGTTCGAGCCGATTCATGTCACGACGAAGTGACGCGATATCGTAGGTCGGCTCCGGCGGTTCGGCGACCGGCTCGCGCTCCAGCGCAGCGATGTCGGTGCCCATTCCAGTGCTCGTGCCCGTCTCCGGGCTGGGGCCGGGGGAGGGGGCCGTGGACGGCGAGGCCCGCGGCGTTTGGTCCGGCGTCGTGGCGGCGACCACGGTGTCGTCGGGCGCCGAGGGCGTCGAGGGCGGCGCTGGCGGAGTTGCCGCGGCGATTCGCGCCTCTTCCTCTTGCCGAGCCTTGGCATCGGCCGCGTCTGCCGCCTGACGGTCCCGCTCGGCTTTCAGCGCGGCCTCGCGGCGTTCGGCCGCGAGCTTGGCTTCCGCTTCCTCGGCGATCCGAGCCTTCGTCGCCTCGCCTTCCAGCGTTTCGATGAGATCCTGGAGCGTCGTCGCCTTGGCCGCGAGTTCGGCGACGCGCCGCGCCTCGGCTTCCCGGCGCCCGCGGTGATCGGCTTCGAGGCGTTCCTTCTGCGCGAACAGGCGGGACAGTCTCACCTCCTCCTCGCGCTGGCGCGTCAGGCCCGCGACGAAGCGTTCCTTCTCGGCCACGATGTCGCGGCGCACGTTCGAAAGCCGGTCGAGGTCGGCGACGAGCTTCTGCGTTTCGGCCCGGATGCCGGGAACGACCGCGCCGAGGAGGATCGCGCTCCGCACCGAGCCGAGCGCATCGTCCGGCCGCACCAGGAGGGCCGGGGGCGGTTTTCGCCCCATCCGCTCCAGCGCGCCCAGCACTTCGGCGAGAAGGCCGCGACGCTCGCGCAGCGACACCTTGATCTCCGCTTCGTCCTCGCCCAGCGACTCGATGCGCGCTTCGGTCGCGGCGATGTCGGCGGCCGCTTCCCTCTGGCGCGCGGCCGCCTCGATCATGGCGGAGCGGATGCCGTCCCGATCGGAGGCGAGCGTGTCGATCTCGCCGTCGAGCCGGCGAATCGCCTCCTCCGTCAGCTGGATCTGGTCCGCGAGATTGGCGAGGTCGAGCGCGGTCTTGCGCCGTTCGGCATCGAGCGTCACGAGACGGGTGACGCTGCCGACGGTCTCGTCGGCGGCAAAAGCGGGCGAAGCGCTGGCCAGAACGTCGATCTCGCCCGATCGGGGTTCGGCAAGGCTCTGTCCGACGACGGAGGGAGCGTCGAGGCAGACGAGACATGCGAGGCTTCCCGCCAGAAGGAGCGGCCTCAGCCGCGGCTTGCGCCGCGATGCGTCTCGTCCCGATGGTCCTGCCAAGAGTCCCCGACCTTTCGTCCAGTTCTTCGACCGCCGGTCCGCCACCGCGTCGCCGCGCGTCCGCCCGGCGCCTTGCGAAGCGAGGAGACCCTAGCCCGCGGTCGTTAACAAGACATCAACCATAGTGAAGCGGCGGCACGATGGCGCCGGCCGGAACCATCGTGAAGCGGCGGCAGGTTGGCGCGGGCAAGATGGGCCTCGCTTCCAGGGCCGTCGAGCCGGCCGAACCCTTCGATCCCGTCGACATCGGCCGCGACGAATGCTCCTCAGACCCGGTGATAGGGATGGCCGGCGAGGATGGTCGTCGCCCGGTAGAGCTGTTCGGCGAGGAGGATGCGCGCGATCTGGTGCGGCCACGTCATCCGGCCGAGCGACAGGACGAGGCGCGCCTGCCCGCGCAAGTCGGGATCGATGCCGTCGGGTCCGCCGATGAGGAGGGCGAGATCGCGTAGGCCCTCGTCGCGCAGCCGCGCGAGTTCTTCGGCAAAGGTCTCGGAGGACAGGATCTTGCCGGTTTCATCGAGGACGACGAGCCCGGTCTTGTCCGGCAAGGGTCCCGTCAGCCGGGCGGCTTCGTCGCGTTTGCGCTCGGGCACCGTGCCCAAACGTGATTCCGGCTGCTCGACGAGGCCGGCATAGTCGAGGCCGAGCGGCGCGCCCGACTTGGCGAGGCGTTCGAGATAGCGGGCGGCGAGATCGCGCTCGGGGCCCGCCTTCATGCGGCCGATGGCGGCGATCGTCAGCCGCATGGCATCGACGATCGCAGGGTCGGCCGGATATGGCCGGACCGAACCATGCGGGAGATCACGGCGAAGACGCGATCCCGACGGTCAGTGGACCGTCGAGTCGCCCGTTTCGGTGACGGACCACATCTTCTCGATGTTGTAGAAGGCCCGAACTTCGGGGCGGAAGATGTGGACGATGACGTCGCCGGCATCGATCAGCACCCAATCGCCGTTCTGCAGGCCCTCGACCTTGCAATTGCCGAAGCCGCCGTCCTTGATGTCGGTGAGAAGGTGCTCGGCGACCGCCGTGACGTGACGGTTCGAACGGCCCGAGACGATCACCATGTGATCGGCGAGCGCCGATTTTCCGCGAAGGTCGATCGAGAAGATGTCCTCGCCCTTGGAATCGTCGAGGCTCGACAGGACGATGTCCACGAGGTTCCGGTCGGACGCGGGCGTCGCGACGGGCGCATCGGCAGGAGCGTTCAGGGTCGCTTCCTCCGGCTGTGTGGCAGGTCTCAGTTTCGTCGTTCCTTTTATAGCGCTGTCCCCGCGGAACGCCGGGACACACCTTCAACATAGGCACCGATCGGTGTCGGTTTCAAGACGGCGGGTCTTTTTCATGACGAAGACGCGCCTGTTCCTGCCCGAAGCTTCGTCGAGGAGACGGCGGATCTTGGGCCGTGAAGAAAAACCCAGGCCGGCGGCTTGCGATGCTTCAGCCGGCTGGCGTCGCGCTCGGCCATCCGGCTTCGCGACAAGGTCTGAGCGGCCGGGGATGACAGAAGCGAGAGCGTGGCGCCCGGCCGATCCACCACGCAGATCGCCGTCGTGGCGGCGATCCGGCGCCAGCCCTGCCAAAGGTGAAACGTCGAGAGGCTGTCGGCGCCCATGATCCAGACGAAGGTGACGTCCGGCCGGATGCGGCGGAGCAAGGCCAGCGTGTCGGCCGTGTAGCGCACCTGATACCGCGCCTCGAAGGCGGTGACGCAGATGCGGGGATCCCGGGCGATGGCGCGCGACGCGGTGACGCGATCGGCGAGCGAGCGCAGATCGCCGTGGTCCTTCAGCGGATTGCCGGGCGTGACCATCCACCAGAGCCGGTCGAGCTCCAGCCGGCGCAGCGCCAGTTCGGCGACGAGGCGATGGCCGGGATGGGGCGGGTTGAACGATCCGCCGAGAAGCCCGACCGACATGCCCGCCTCGACATGCGGCAGCCGCAGCGCCGCGGCATCCAGCCCCTGCGTGCCGGGAACGAAGCTGGATCGTTTCACGGCCGTGTCTGGCCGGTGCCGCGAACCCTGTAGTTGAAGCTCGTCAGCTGCTCGACGCCGACCGGCCCGCGCGCGTGCATCTTGCCCGTCGCGATGCCGATCTCGCCGCCGAAGCCGAACTCGCCGCCATCGGCGAATTGCGTCGAGGCATTGTGGAGGAGGATGGCGGAATCGATCGAGGCCAGGAAAAGCTCGGCTGTGGCGATGTCCTCGGTGACGATCGCCTCGGTGTGGTGGGAGGAGTAGCGCTCGATATGGGCGATGGCGCCCGCGACGCCCTTCACCGCGGCGACCGAGATGATCGCGTCGAGATATTCGGTCTCCCAGTCCTCCGGGCTTGCGGGGAGGGCGGCCGGATAGGCGGCGCGCACCCGGTCGTCCGCGCGGATCTCGCAGCCCTTGGCGACGAGCGCGTCGAGGATCGGCGCCAGATGGGTGTCCAGCACCGCTTCGTCGACGAGCAGCGTTTCCGCCGAGCCGCAGACGCCGGTTCGCCGCATCTTGGCGTTGACGGCGATGGCGACCGCCATGTCCGGATCGGCGGCCTTGTCGATGAAGAGATGGCAGAGGCCTTCGAGATGGGCGAAGACCGGCACGCGCGCTTCGCGCTGCACGCGCTCCACGAGCGAGCGGCCGCCGCGCGGCACGATGACGTCGATCGCCCCCGACAAGCCCGTCAGCATGGCGCCGACCGCCGCCCGGTCGGGCGTCGGCACGAACTGCACCGCGTCGGCGGACAGACCGGCTGATTCCAGTCCTTCGACGAGCGCGGCATGGATCGCGCCGGACGAGGCCGCCGAATCCGAGCCGCCGCGCAGGATCACGGCATTGCCGGCCTTCAGGCAGAGAACGGCGGCGTCGGCGGTGACGTTCGGCCGGCTCTCGTAGACGACGCCGACGACGCCAAGCGGCGTTCTCACGCGCGAGATCGACAGCCCGTTCGGACGGTCCCATTCCGCGATCACCGAGCCGACGGGATCGGGCAGGCGGGCGACGTCGCGGATGGCGGCGGCGATGCCGGCGACGCGAGCGGGGTCCAGCATCAGCCGGTCCTGAAGGGGGGCGGACAGCCCGGCCGCGCGGGCACGGGCGAGATCGCCCGCGTTGGCGGCAAGGATCGCGGGTGCCGCCCGTTCCACGGCTTCGGCCATGGCGAGAAGCGCGCGGTCCTTGGTCTCGCGGGAGGCCAGCGCCAGCTGGCGCGCGGCCCGCCGGGCCCGCTCGCCCATCGTCGCCATCAGCGCCGCGGTGTCGCCGTCATCGGCGGCGGCGGAAACGGGTCTATCCAGCATGGTTCTCCTCCTGCGCGGTCCGGGGCTCCGCGGCCAAGGGCTCGTCGATCCGGGCTTCCGCCCTCGTGGGCGGGGTCGCGACGCCTCCGGCCGAACCATGACGTTCCATCACGAGATCGTCGCGGTGGATCATCGCCGCGCGCGGTTCGTAGCCGAGCGCCGCCTCGATCTCGGCGGAGCGCAGGCCCGCCACGGCACGCGCCTCCGCCGCATCGTAGGCGACGAGCCCGCGCGCGACCTCGCGGCCTTCTTCGTCGGCGACGATGATCGTATCGCCGCGCCCGAATTCGCCATGCACGACGCGGACGCCCGCCGGCAGCAGGCTCTTGCCCGATCGCAGCGCCCGCACCGCGCCGGCATCGACGACGAGGCGGCCGGCGGTGTTGAGATGGCCCGCGATCCAGCGCTTGCGCGCCGTCACGGGATTGGCCGTCGGCCGGAACAGCGTCGCCCGCTCGCCGCGTTCGATCGCCGCCAGAGGATGCATCCGGTCGCCGCGCGTGATGATCATCGACGCGCCGGCCGCCGTTGCGATCTTGCCGGCGTCGATCTTGGTCTTCATGCCCCCGCGCGAGAAGATCGAGGCCGCACCCCCGGCCATCGCCTCGATCTCCGGCGTGATCGCTGCGACCGTCTCGATGTGGCGCGCGGTCGGATCGCTGGCGGGCGGCGCGGTGTAGAGGCCGTCGATGTCGGACAGGAGCACGAGGAGATCGGCCGACATCATGGTGGCGACGCGCGCCGCGAGCCGGTCGTTGTCGCCGTAGCGGATCTCGGTCGTCGCCACGGTGTCGTTCTCGTTGATCACGGGGATCGCGCCGAGGGACAGGAGCGTGCCGACGGTGGCGCGCGCGTTCAGGTAGCGCCGCCGCTCCTCGGTGTCGCCGAGGGTCAGAAGGATCTGGCCCGCCGTCAACCCATGCGCGCCGAGAAGTTCGCCATAGGCATGGGCGAGGGCGATCTGCCCGACCGCCGCGGCGGCCTGGCTCTCCTCGAGTTTCAGCGCCCCGTGGGGCAGTCCGAGGACCTTGCGCCCGAGCGCGATGGCGCCCGACGAGACGACGAGCACGTCGCGGCCCGAGCTTGCGATGGCGGCGACGTCGGCGACGAGCGTTTCCAGCCAGTCGCGCCGAAGTCCGGTCTGTCGGTCGACGAGAAGCGCCGAGCCGATCTTGAGGACGATGCGGCCGGCCCGGCCGAGACTGGCGGCCGCGCTCACCCGCGCTCGCTCCCGCGCCCCGCGCCCTCGTCCGACGGCGGGTTCGACCAGCGATCCAACTCCGCCTCCTCGTCCGCTTCGCCGCCGACGCCGGCGATCTCCCGGCGCAGCTGGCGCAGGACCTCGGTCATGCCGTCGCGGC
Organism: Aureimonas sp. Leaf454; assembly: GCF_001424685.1. Lineage (GTDB taxonomy): Bacteria > Pseudomonadota > Alphaproteobacteria > Rhizobiales > Rhizobiaceae > Plantimonas. The sequence goes on along the minus strand of NZ_LMQT01000020.1, from coordinate 350,642 downwards.
TGACCGCGGAGATCGCGAGCGGCCGCTTGCCCGAGGCCTTGCCGAGCGCCTTGAGCTTCTTGGCCTTCTCGTCGGCATCGAGCGTGTCGATCTTCGACAGGGCGACGATCTCGGGCTTGTCGCCGAGCGCCTCGTCATAGGCTTCGAGTTCCGCCCGCACGATCCGGTAGGCCTCGGCCACGTCCTCCTCGGTCGCGGAGACCAGATGGAGAAGGACGCGCGTGCGCTCGACATGGCCGAGGAAGCGGTCGCCGATGCCGACGCCTTCATGCGCGCCTTCGATGAGGCCGGGAATGTCGGCGAGAACGAATTCGTGGCTGTCGATCGTCGCGACGCCGAGATTGGGATGGAGCGTCGTGAAGGGATAGTCCGCGATCTTCGGCCGGGCCGCGGTCACCGAGGCGAGGAAGGTCGACTTGCCGGCATTGGGCAGGCCGACGACGCCGGCATCGGCGATGAGCTTCAACCGCAGCCAGATCGTCAGTTCCTCGCCTTCAAGGCCGGCATTGGCGCGGCGCGGCGCCTGGTTCACCGAGGTCTTGAAATAATGGTTGCCGAAGCCGCCGTTGCCGCCGGCCGCGATCCGGTAGCGCTGGCCGATCTCGGTGAGATCAAAGAGCAGCGTCTCGTTGTCCTCGGCATAGACCTGCGTTCCCGCGGGAACGCGCAGCGTCACGTCCTCGCCCTTGGCGCCCGTGCGGTTGCGGCCCATGCCGTGCGTGCCGGTCTTGGCGCGGAAATGCTGCTGGTAGCGATAGTCGATCAGCGTGTTGAGGCCGGACACCGCCTCGATGAAGACATCGCCGCCGCGCCCGCCGTCGCCGCCGTCCGGTCCCCCGAATTCGATGAACTTCTCGCGGCGGAACGACACCGAGCCGGCGCCGCCGTCGCCCGAGCGGATATAGACCTTGGCCTGATCGAGGAACTTCATCGTCGTTCTTTCCATCCGTCGACCCGGCCCAGTGGATGGGGGCCCGGTCGCTTCGGTTTTCGTTCTTCTACAGCATCGGCCCGACCATCGGACAGGGTTTTTGGAGCGCTCGTCCCGCCTGCGCGACCGCGTCCCGGCCGAGACCGGGCGTTCAGTCGCCCCGTGCCGGCGGCTTGGAGAAGACAACCTGCGCACCCGCGATCGGCACGCCGAGCTTGGAGATGCGCACCGTGTTGGAGACGCTGCCGTCCGGGCGCATCTCCATCAGGTGCCGGAACCGCAGGCGGGTGTCTCCGCCACCGGGCGCGAAGCCTTCGTAGTCGAAGACGAGGCCCTTCGCCGTGCGATAGCCGGAGACCGCGACGGGCTCCCTCAAGACGCCGTCGCCCGTCTCCGTCTCGACGGTGCCGGTATAGCGTCCGTCCGCTTGCGCCCGAAGGCGCCAGCGCTGCAACCGGTCGCCGTCGGTGAACCGGAAGCGTTCGTCGAGCGACAGCGCGCCGCGCGCCGCCCGGCCTTCGAAGTCCGCCGTGAAGGCCTCGCGAAAGAACCAGGCGGTCCGGATCTCCCCACGGCTGACGCTCGCACCCGCGAAGAACGCCTCCGGCCGGAACGTCCCGCCGGCGTCCGGCCGGGGCGCCGCGGCACATCCGGACAGAGCGAGGAGCAAGGCCGCCAGCAGGCTGCGCAGCATCAGGCGCGTCCCCATTGCTTGAGGGCGGTCCAGGCGCGGCGATCGAGGTTGAAGTCCTCGCTGGCCACCCGGCCGGCGACGACCGACAGGAAGGTGCCGGTGCCCCGATGCTGGAAGCCGCACTTCTCGAGAACCCGCCGGGAGGCGAGGTTGATCGCCCGGCAGTTCGCCGTGACTCTCTCGACGTCGAGCCGCGTGAAGGAGAAGTCGATCACCGCCTGCGCCGCTTCGGTGGTGTAGCCCTTGCCCCAGAAGGGGCGGCCGATCCAATAGCCGAGATCGACGAGGCTCGGCTTGGCCGTCGCGCGCACGCCGCACAGGCCCATGAAGGCGTCGTCGTCCCGGCGGGTCACGGCGAAGACCAGTTCGTGGTCGCAGGTTTCCAGGAACGATTCGGCATGGTGCAGTTCGTAGGGATGCGGCAGGCGCGCCATCATCGTCGCGATGCCCCGGTCGTTGGCGAGCCGCGCCATGGCGACGGCATCGGCGGGAACCGGCGGACGCAGCACGAGGCGACGCGTCGCGATCGGTTCGAGAGGGTCGGCGAGAAGGGAGTCGAAGTCCTGTTCCACAGCGGGAATCCTCAACGCGAAAGGGGAGATGGCGCCCCATCTCCCCTCTTGTTCCGCGTCAGGCCGCCCGTTCTCGGGCCGGATCGATGCGCCGGGGGTCTCTGGGACACCGGCGCATCGATCTGCTCCGGTCACTCTGCTGCGATGGCCTTCGGTGTGACGGAAATATACGCTCGGCCACGGGCCTTGGTCTGGAAGGTGACGACGCCCTCGGCGGTCGCGAAGATCGTATGATCCTTGCCCATGCCGACATTCGCGCCCGGATGCCACTGCGTGCCACGCTGGCGCACGATGATGTTGCCCGGGATCACGGCCTGGCCGCCCGATTTCTTGACGCCGAGGCGCTGGCCGGCGGAATCGCGGCCGTTGCGGGAAGAACCGCCTGCTTTTTTATGTGCCATGTGAAACTCTCCTGATCTCGAATGCGCTGGCCCTTGACGGGCGCTGAACCCTTAGGCCTCGGAGCCGCCTTCGGCCTCGGCAGCCTTGGTCTTGCGGGGCGCGCGCGGCTTCTTGGCCGGCGCGGCATCGGCAGCGGATGCGCCTTCGCCCGAGGTGGCGGCCGGCGCGGTTTCGGCGGTCGCCGGCTGCGCGGTCTCGGCCTTTGCGGGCGTCTGTGCCTTGGCCTCGGACGGGGTCGCGGACTTGCCGTCGGTCAGGATCTCGCCGATCCGGATCAGCGTGAGATCCTGGCGATGACCGCGGGTGCGCTTGGAATTCTGGCGACGACGCTTCTTGAAGGAGATGACCTTCGGGCCGCGCGTCTGCTCGACGATCTCGGCGGCGACGGATGCGCCGGCGACGAAGGGCGCGCCGATCGACGTGCCGACCATCAGAACCTCGGTGAAGGACACGGCGTCGCCGGCCTCTCCGGGAATGCGCTCGATCGTGAACTCGTCGTTGGCGACGACACGATACTGCTTGCCCCCGGTCTTGATGACTGCAAACATGAGAAACCTCGTTGGACTTCGCGCCGGCTCTCGGGAAACCCCGGACCGTCTTCTTGTTGTTCTTTGCCGCTCCGTCGATCTCCCGGAGGAGATCGCAAAGTCAGCTCTCGATCGCCTCGAACCCGATCGGACGAGGCCTCGTCCCGCACATGGCGATGCGCCGGCTGGACGACCGTCGCTTCGAAACACGTCATGACGAGCCGATGGACGCAAGTCGCCCCACGCCCATCCTGCGGTTTCCTAGCGTCACGGGTCCTAAAGGTCAATGCGCGATCGAGCGGGACCGTCCGCGGCGGGCGCCGTTCGGGACGGGCCCGTCCTGCCGCGCATCGCTCGCCATTCCGGCTCCCGCGGCACCGCGGCATTAAAAACCCATCGATTCCATCAAAATTCATCTGGACACGGCATTCGGTTTCAAAGATATGTCCGCCCCGGAAAGGTGGCAGAGTGGTCGAATGCACCGCACTCGAAATGCGGCATACGGGCAACCGTATCGGGGGTTCGAATCCCCCCCTTTCCGCCAGGACCGCTCGAATTCAGCACCGCTCCGACGATCATGAAGCCGTCGGTCGTGTGACCTGAGAACCGATTGTCGCTGACGTTCTAAATGTGCCGCGATGGCGAGGCATGGGTCGCCGAGGATGCGATCCCGGAGGGCCGCGCGGGATCGAGGACCCGGCCTTGCGACGGCGTTTGCGGATTCAGACGCTTCCCGTTCGGATGCGAGCCGTGGCCGCTCGGCTTCGTCGCACCGCCGCGGAGAGGTCACGGAGGGGGAGACGGCTCGCCGTCCTTTTCCGGACCCTTGCCGTTTCCGACGCCTGGGGAGACCGAACGACCCGCCGGAGCGACGGGCCGAGCTTGCCGCGATCGCACCGTCGGTCCCGACCCCGATCACCTCGTGCGAATGAGCAAGGCCGCTCGGCCGGACGGCGCTCCCGGCGGCATCGATCCGCGCGCGATGTTCCCCGTGCGAAGGCCGCCGGCCGGCGGGTCCGCCGCTCGGGACGTCTACATCCGAAGGGTGTAGATCTCGCCGGGTTCTCATCGCTTTGGAACGGCGGCGCGTCCGCCCGCCGCGACGCTCCCGCCATTTGCGCCGGGGCGGAGGCATCGCTCTTGCGGGCGCCGAACGCGGTCTGTAACGCTTTGATAAGGCAATCTCTGCTCCCGCCGCATTCTGCAGGTTCCAAGGCATGGTCGACGTCGCACACACACGGTCCATCATCGAGGAGATGCGGACCCGGCTCCTCGATCTGTCCGGAAGCAATCGGCTGCTCAACTTCAGGGCGAGTTCGACCAACTGCCTGCGCATCGTGGACGAACTGCCGGATCAGCTGTTCGCCGGCCTTCTCGCCGGCAAGAGCTTCACCTTCGTGCCGGTTCCCGAGCCCACCGAGCGCGACATCGTGCGCTGGCATGAGCAGCGGACGGCGGCGCCCCGCGCCTCCGTCGATCCCGCGACCCTCGCGCCCCCCAAGCCCGAGGAATGGGCGCAGCAGTTCGGGACCGATGTCAGCTTCGAGCTGCCGCTGGATCAGGGCGACCCATTGGAGCGGCATCATTCGGACTGGCAGATCCAGACGCTGCTCTATCCCGCACAGATGGAAACGCGGCTGCGCAAGCTTCGCAGCGACGCCTCGACCGCCGTCGAGGAAACCGGAACGAACTTCCTTCACCTCGCCTTCGGATTTCTCGACTGGAAGGATGGGGACGGAGCGGGCGCGAAGGGCAGCCTCGCGCCGCTGATCCTCGTTCCCGTCGAGATCACGCAGAAGCGCTCGCCCGCCGGCCATCTCGTCTACGACCTGTCCTGGTCGGGCGAGGATCTCCAGCCGAACCTCTCGCTTCAGAAGAAGCTGCGCGAAGAGTTCGGTCTCGACCTCAAGGATTTCGATGAGGGGCTGACGCCGGAGCGCTATTTCCACGCGGTGCGCGAGCTGGTTCGTCCGCGCGAGGGATGGCTGGTCCGCCGTTTCGCGACGCTGTCGCTCTTCCAGTTCGGCAAGCTGCTGATCTATCGCGATCTCGATCCGCGATCCTGGCCGGAGGGCGGCGAGCCCGCGCTGCATCCGGTCATCCGCCACATCACCTCCGGCGCCTCGGGCGGCGGGATCGGCTTCGAGGATCCGGCTCCCGCGGAGGCGAGGACCCTTGATCTCGACCTCGACCTCGTGGAACGGGCCGACAGCAGCCAGGCCGGCGCGATCCACGCGGCGCTCGGCGGCACCCACCTCGTCATCCAGGGCCCTCCGGGCACGGGCAAGTCGCAGACGATCACCAATCTCATCGCCGGCGCGCTCTCGGCGGGCCGGACGGTCCTGTTCGTGTCCGAGAAGCTGGCGGCCCTCGAAGTCGTCCGCCATCGCCTGGATGCGCTCGGCCTCGGCGACTTCGTGCTGGAACTCCATTCGAACAAGACCCGCAAGGCCGCTCTGATCGACGACCTGCGGCACCGGCTGGACGCCGGCGCCTCGTTCCGCCGGACGCAGAGCTTCGCGTCGACGATCGAGGGCCTGGCGCGTGACCGCGATCGCGTCCAGGCGATCCACGCCGCGCTCGGCCAGAGGGTCGGCGCCCTCGGCATTCCCGCGTCGAAGGTCTTCTTCGAGGCCGGCCGCCTTCGCCGTCGGCTGCCCGATCCCCACACGGTCGGACTGACCGTCTCATCCGACGAGATCGGCGGCATGACGCCGGCCCAGATGACGGCGGGCGGAACCTCGCTCGAAAGCTTCCTCAAGGTCGCCGGCCCGCTCTTCGAAGCCGGGCAGACGCTGGCCGACCATCCCTTCGGTGGCCTTTCCTCGGCCAGGCTCCTCGGGGCGCCCGATCGCGAAGAGGTGCTCGCCCTTCTCGCTGCATGGCAGGACGGCCTCCGCCGCCTGTCGGGGCGACTGGCCGATTCGGCGGGGCGTTCCGGTATCGATGTCCCGTCCTCGCGCCGAGCCGCCGAAAGCCTCGCGGCCCTTCACGACCGGCGCGATGCGGTCGAGGAGAGCCTTCAGGCGGCCGGGCGGATGGGCGATCTGCCTGGCCAGATCGCGGCGATGTTCGATCTGACGCAGGAGCCGGAGTCGCGGCAGGCCGCGCTGGCCGGAACGATCCTCGACCTCGCGACCCATCGTCCGCCCGACCTCCAGCGCTTCTCCGCCGGCCTCTTGTCCGACCGCAGCGACGAAAGCCGACGCAGCGACATCGCAGCGACCCTCGCAATCCTGTCGCAGACCCGCAAGGATCTCGGGCAGGAGCTCGATATCGAGGCCGCCGTTTCCCGGCGTCCGGGGCGTCTGGAGGAGATCGCCGACACGCTGTCGGGCGGCGGGCTCCTGCGCTGGTTCCGGCCGTCCTGGCGCGCAGCCCGGCAGGAGGCTCTGGCGCTCGGCCGGTCGTCCAGCAAACTGGGCGAGATGCCGGAGCGTCTGCGGCGAGCCGCGCGCCTGCAGACGGACGAGCGCCAGCTGCTCGCCGACCTGGATCTGCTGAGGCTCGCCGGCTCCGCCCCGGTCTCCGACATCGAGGTTGCCCGGCGCTCGCTCGATCAGCTCGGCGCCGGCCGCGCCTATGCCGAACGGGTCGAGGCCCTCTTCGGGCGCGGTCTGTCGAAGGAAGCCCGGCTGACCCGTGCGCTGCTCGCCTTGTCCCCGGGCGACGCGGCCGACCTCGCCTCGGCGGCGCGCACCGAGGAGGGCGTCGCGCTCCGGACGGTCGGCGAACGGCTGTCTCATCTCCTGAAGCCAGGCGCCCACCCGCACGCGACGTCGACGCGCGAGGCGATCCTCGACGCTCTCGGTGCCGGTCCGGCGGCGGCGGCGGTCGCCAGCATGACCGTCGAGGAGCGCAGCGGCTATGTCGCCGTCCTCGGCGAGATCGCTCTCGCGCTCGACGAGGAGAAGGCCGCGGCACAGGCCTTCGCCACGCGCACGGGGCTCGACCCGGCCTTCTGGCCGATCGGGGATGACGACCTCGAGCGTCTGGCTCTGCGGGCGACACGAGCCTCGAACGCGGCTCACCGGCTGACGGAATGGCTGGAGATCGACCGGCACCTGCGCCGGATCGACATGCCCTTGGCACGTCAGATCCTTCAGGCCGTCGTGGCGCGCCGGATCGATCACCGGTCCGCCCGCGACCATTTCGACTTCGCGATCATGGATGGTCTCGCACGGCTCGCCATCGCCCGCACACCGCTTCTTCACGACCTCGGCCAGTCCGAGATCGACGATGCGCGCCGCCGGTACGCAGAGCAGGACGAGCGCGTCATGGACCTTCGCGCGATCGAGATCGCCGCCCAACTCGCACGGCGCCCCGTGCCGGAGGGGCAGAGCGGCGCGCGGGTGTCGGATCTGACGGACCTTCAGCTTCTGAAGCGCGAGATGGCGAAGAAGACCAAGCACATCCCGATCCGCCAACTGGTGCAGCGGGCGGGCGGCGCTCTCCAGGCCCTGAAGCCGTGCTTCATGATGGGACCCCTGTCCGTCGCCCAATATCTCAAGCCGGGTGGTCTGCGCTTCGATCTCGTCATCTTCGACGAAGCCTCGCAGGTTCGCCCCGAAGAGGCCCTCGGAGCGCTTGCCCGCGGCGACCAGGCGGTCATCGTCGGCGATTCCAAGCAATTGCCGCCGACCGACTTCTTCCAGCGGACCGGAGATGGCGGCGAGGACGGGGCCATCGCCGCCGGTGCGGAATCCATCCTCGAAGTCGCCGAGATCCGACTGCCGACGCGCTCGCTGCGCTGGCACTATCGATCCCAGCACCCCGATCTCATCGCCTTCTCGAACCATGCGTTCTACAATGGCGATCTCGTCCTCTATCCGAGCCCGACGCAGACCTCGGAGGATCTGGGGATCCGGTTCCAGCATGTTCCCGAGGGAGCCTTTCGCGACGGAACCAATCCGGCCGAGGCAGAGGCCGTCGCCTCCGCGGTTCTCGACCATCTCGAACGCTATCCCGGCGATTCGCTCGGCGTCGTCGCGATGAACGTCAAGCAGCGCGATCTCATTCTCGAGCGGCTGGAACGCCTCTCCGCCGACGGTCGCGGCGGTGTCGACGCCGCCGAAGCGCTCGACAGTCTGCAGGAGCGGTTCTTCGTCAAGAATCTCGAAAACGTGCAGGGCGACGAGCGCGACGGCATCATCATCTCCATGACCTATGGACCGCCGGCCCCGGGCGAGCGCGTCGCGCAGGCCTTCGGCCCCATCACCGGCGACAATGGCTGGCGTCGCCTCAACGTGCTCTTCTCGCGCGCCAAGAAGCGAATGCATGTCGTCTCGTCGATGCGCGAGGGCGACGTCACGCCCGGCGAGGATGCCCGGCGGGGCCCGCGCGCCCTCAAGAGCTTCCTTCACTTCGCCGAAACCGGCCGGCTGGATCGAACCCGGGCAACACCCGGCCCGAGCGGGCGTGATCCCGACAGCGATTTCGAAGTCGCGGTGATGGAGGGCCTGTCCGCGGCCGGCCATGTCTGCGTGCCGCAGGTCGGATCGAGCGGCTTCTTCATCGATATCGGCGTCGTGGATCCGCAGGACCCGCAACGGTTCCTGCTCGGCATCGAATGCGACGGCGCGAGCTATCACTCGACGCTCTCGGCCCGTGACCGGGACCGGCTGCGACAAGACATTTTGGAATCGAAGGGCTGGACCATCGAGCGCGTCTGGTCGACCGATTGGTTCCGCGATCCGGATCGCGAACTGGCCCGCCTCCTCGGCCGCATCCGAGCGATCGAGGACGGACGACGTCGACCCCCCGGAACCGGCTCAGCCGACCGCGGCGAAGAGGTGCCAGCGAGCCCGCCGCCTGCCGAAGCCTCCCGCACCGAGCTTCATCCGATATCCACGGGCGAGGGATCCCCGGACGCCGCCGCCCCGGCGCGCCCTGATGTCGAGCCGGCAACGCCCGCGGCCTCGAAACCGACCAGATCCTCCGCGCGACAAGCCGTTCTGTTCGAACCGGCGGCACGGGACCCGCTGAATCCATCTCTCGAGAGATCCTCGCCCAAAGCTCCTCCCAAAGCTCCCAAGACGATCGCCGACGCTTCGATCACGCAGGAAGAGGCTCGACTCCTGCTGATCGAACTTCGCGAGCGGATCGCCGCGGACCATCCAGCCTACGATCGGGCGACCTCCGTCTTGCGAAAGAGCATGATCGGAGAGCTCCTGGCGAAGAGGCCGCTCGACGAAACGGAGTTTCGCGATCGCATTCGCCCCGATCTGCGATTGGAAACCAAGGGCAGCGAGTTGAAGGAGCATGGCGAGGCCATCTTCGACATCCTCGAACGCGTGCGCTGAGCCGACCGGCGTCGTCGTCGCCGTGGGATGCGTCGTCGATGTCGACCTGCGGCGATCCGGCCGAGGCGAGCCTGCGCGGCTCGCGGGGGAGGCCGAGGACGAGGGCGGTTCCCCGGGGCAGGCTCGGCTAGGCGGGGCGGTGCGGACCGCGTCCGGTCGCGCCGACGGGAAATCGATTCGTCAACCGGAGAAGATGCTGTAGGAATGCCCGATCTCGTCTGATTCCCGGACCCTGCCCCATGACGAAGCCGATCGACTTCGAAGTCCTGCCCTACCGCCCCTGCGTCGGCATCATGGTGTTGAATGCGCAAGGTCTCGTCTGGGTGGGTCGGCGTCTCGTCGAGGACAAGGGCGAGATGGAAGGCGCGACCGCACTCTGGCAGATGCCGCAGGGCGGCATCGACGACGGCGAGGACCCGCTGGCGGCTGCGCGGCGCGAGCTCTACGAGGAGACCGGTATCCGGTCCGTCTCCCTGCTCGGCGAAAGTCCCGACTGGATTCATTACGATCTGCCGCCGCAACTCGTCGGGATCGCGCTCAAGGGGCGCTTTCGCGGACAGCGCCAGAAATGGTTCGCCTTCCGCTTCGAAGGCGCGGACAGCGAGGTGGCGATCGACCCTCCGCCGGGCGGCCACAGCGCCGAGTTCGACGACTGGGCGTGGAAGCCGATGGACGAGGTTCTGGCATCCGTCGTTCCCTTCAAGCGCGGCGTCTATGAAGAGGTCGTCGCGAACTTCCGGCCGTTCGAGCTCGTCTGACGACACGGCTCTCGGGACTTCGCTCGACCATCAGGCCGCTCGAACTTGTCCCCGTTTCACGGCGCCGTCGCATACTCGTCCTCCGACCCTTTCACGGAGACGAGACATGAGCGAGACGAACCGGCTGAAGTTGCCCTTCATCATGGGATCGCAAGCCCAGAAGCACGTGACCCACAACGAGGCGCTGCTCGCGGTGGACGCCCTCGTGCAGCTCGCCGTGGTCTCGCGCGGCCTTTCGGCGCCACCCGCCGATCCCGCGGAGGGCGCCCGCTACATTGTCGGCGCTGCCCCTTCCGGCGCCTGGATGGGGCAGGGCGGCCGGATCGCGGCCTTCGATGCCGGTGCCTGGCGGTTCCACCTGCCGGCGGAGGGATGGCGGTGCTGGGTCGCCGACGAGGCACGGGTTCTCGTCCATGCCGCCGGAACCTGCCAGGTCCTGAGGGCCGAGGGGCCGGAGGTCGTCCCGAAGCTCGGGATCTTGACGACGCCGGATGCCCAGAACCGCTTCGCGCTGAAATCCAATGCCGCCCTTCTCACGCACGACGACGTGACGCCGGGCACGGGTCACATGACCGTCACCCTCAACAAGAGCGCGGCCGGGCGCGACGGCGGGCTGATCTTCCAGACGGGTTATTCCAGCCGCGCCCTTCTCGGCACCTTCGGCAGCGACGCGTTCCAGGTGAAGGTGTCCGCCGACGGCAGCGTCTTTTCGCCGGTTCTCGTCGCCGATCCCGGTGGCAAGCTCGCGCTCGGCGGCCCCGTCGACCCCGCGGTCGTCGAACCCATCCAGCTGCGCGCCCCCGTCCGCATCCATGCCAACAAGGCGGTGATCGAGGCCTCGTCCGGTACCGTCGCGCTCCATCTCGCCCACACCCAGAGCGGCGCACATGGCGGATTCCTTCTGTCCGCCGGGGCCACGGGCGCCTTCTCGATCATCGACCAGCAGTTCGGCACGCGACTGACCGTGGCGAGCGGCGGCGGCATCGAGCCGGGCGCCGACAATGTCGCGAGCCTCGGCAGCGCGACCCGCCGCTTCGCCTCCGTCTATGCCGCGACCGGTGTGATCCAGACCTCGGACGCTCGCGACAAAGCGGCGATCTCGATTTTCCCGGGCACCCTGGCGACGAGCCTGCTCCAGGCGATCGATCCCGTGACCTTCCGCTGGACGGATGGCGAAACATTCGCTTCGGCGGAAGCCGAGCGAGCGGGAGAGGGCGGGGGAGCAGCGGGACCGGGCGACGAGGGCGGCGCGACGGGAACGCGCGAACTCGGCTTCATCGCACAGGATGTGCGGCGCGCGCTCCGGGCGGAGGCCGTCGACTTCGGCGTCTGGGGCCTCAGCGACCGAGATGATCCGGACAGCCGGCAATGGCTTCGGCCGGACCAGTTGCTGCCGATTCTCTGGAGCGCGCTGAAGGCGACCCGTGCCGAGTTGACGGAGCTCAAGGCGAGGATGGATCCGACCGCGCTTCCCGGGTCTTGAACGCGACAGTCCGCCGAATCGTGCGAAGGAGTCGACGCAAAAACGGCCGCCCGAGGGCGGCCGTCGTTCTATCGCACCGTCGAGCGGCTCTGTCGTCGATCAGATGCCGACGGCGGCGCGGGAATCGCGAAGCTCGGAGAGGAGCATGTCCGCGCGCGTCTTCGCCTCGGGCGTCTTGGCGTCGGCGACGTCTTCCTCGGCATTGCGGATCTCAGCGTCGAGATCGGCCGCGCTCAACTCCTCGACGGGTACCGCCCGTTCTGCCAGCAGCGTGAAGCCGCTGTTCGAAACGTCCGCGAAGCCGCCGCGAACGAAGAAGCGACGCTCGGTGCCGCTGGCGAGCGTCGCGACCACGACGCCGGCCTTCAGCGTCGTCATCAGCGGAGCGTGGCGGGCCATGACGGTCATGTAGCCGTCGGTGCCCGGCGCCTGCACCGCCGTCACGGCCTCGGAGGCGAGGAGACGCTCGGGCGACACGAGTTCGAACTGGAAGCTCTCAGCCATTTTGGGTCGACCCGTTTCGTGCGGCCTCGAAATGATCGACGGCCGTCTGGAACTTGTCGCGGCAGCCGGGATTGCAGAATCCCACCACCGCGCCGTTGTAGAGCGTCAGGGAGTCCGGGGACACCGGCTTCCCCGACCAGGGGCACGTGTCGTTGACGGCGTCCTCGATGCGGAGAGCGCCGTCGCCGCTCATGCTCAGGCGGCTTCCGCCGCGAGCTTCTGGGCCTTGGCGACCGCCATGTCGATGCCGCCGACCATGTAGAAGGCAGCTTCGGGGAGGTGGTCGTACTCGCCGTTGACGAGGCCCTTGAAGCTCTTGATCGTGTCTTCCAGCGGAACGAGCTGGCCCGGCGAGCCGGTGAAGACCTCGGCGACGAAGAAGGGCTGGGACAGGAAACGCTCGACCTTGCGGGCGCGCGCGACCGTCAGCTTGTCCTCTTCCGAGAGCTCGTCCATGCCGAGAATGGCGATGATGTCCTGCAGCGACTTGTAGCGCTGGAGCGTCTCCTGCACCTTACGGGCGACCGTGTAGTGCTCCTCGCCGAGGATCATCGGGGAGAGCATGCGCGACGTCGAGTCGAGCGGATCCACGGCGGGGTAGATGCCCTTTTCCGAGATCGCGCGATTGAGAACCGTCGTCGCGTCCAAGTGGGCGAAGGAGGTTGCCGGCGCCGGGTCGGTCAGATCGTCGGCGGGCACGTAGATGGCCTGCACGGAGGTGATCGAACCCTTGGTCGTCGTCGTGATGCGCTCCTGCATCATGCCCATGTCGGTGGCGAGCGTCGGCTGATAGCCCACCGCCGAGGGGATGCGGCCGAGAAGCGCGGACACTTCCGAGCCCGCCTGCGTGAAGCGGAAGATGTTGTCGACGAAGAACAGAACGTCCTGGCCCTGATCGCGGAAGTGCTCGGCGATCGTCAGGCCGGTCAGCGCGACGCGGGCGCGGGCGCCCGGCGGCTCATTCATCTGTCCGTAGACGAGGGCGGCCTTGGAGCCGGCGGTCGAGCCGCCGTTCTCGTGGGGGTCCTTGTTCACGCCGGACTCGATCATCTCGTAGTAGAGATCGTTGCCCTCGCGGGTGCGCTCGCCGACGCCGGCGAAGACGGAATAGCCGCCGTGCGCCTTGGCGACGTTGTTGATGAGCTCCTGGATCAGAACGGTCTTGCCGACGCCCGCGCCGCCGAACAGGCCGATCTTGCCGCCGCGCGCATAGGGCGCGAGGAGGTCGATGACCTTGATGCCGGTGACGAGGATCTGGCTTTCCGGGGACTGCTCCACATAGGGAGGCGCGAGCTGGTGGATGCCGCGCTTGGATTCGTACTGAATCGGGCCGACCTCGTCGATCGGCTCGCCGATGACGTTCATGATGCGGCCGAGCGTGCCGTCGCCGACGGGAACCTGGATCGGCTCGCCGGTGTCGGTCACGGGCTGGCCGCGCACGAGGCCCTCGGTCAGATCCATCGCGATGGTGCGGACGGTGTTCTCGCCGAGATGCTGCGCGACCTCGAGGACGAGGCGGCTGCCGTTGTTCGTCGTCTCGAGGGCGTTCAGGATCGCGGGCAGTTCGCCGTCGAACTGCACGTCGACGACGGGTCCGATGACCTGAGCGACGCGGCCGGTCGCTGCCCTGTTCAAAGTCGTGTCAGCCATCACGGCCTCCTCCTGGCAAACGTCAGAGCGCCTCGGCGCCCGCGATGATTTCGATGAGTTCGGTGGTGATCTGCGCCTGGCGCTGCCGGTTGTAGGAGATCGACAGCTTCTTGATCATGTCGCCCGCGTTGCGCGTGGCGTTGTCCATGGCGCTCATGCGAGCGCCCTGTTCGGAAGCCGCATTCTCCAGGAGCGCGCGGAAGATCTGGATCTTGATGTTGCGCGGAATGAGGTCCGCGAGGATCTCGGCCGGATCCGGCTCGTACTCGTAGACCGCGCCGCTGGCATTGTCGCCGACGCCGGCACCCTCGATCGCGGACGGGATGACCTGCTTGGCGGTCGGGATCTGCGTGATGACGTTCCGAAACTCGGAGAAGAAGATCGTCGCCACGTCGAACTCGCCGGCCTCGAACATCGAGATGACCTTCGAGCCGATCTCGTCGGCGTTGACGAAGCCGATCTTCTTGACCTCGCGAAGCTCGCGGCGATCGACGATCTGCTTGCCGAGGTCGCGACGCATCATGTCGGTGCCCTTGCGGCCGACGGACACGATCTTCACGGTCTTGCCCGACGCCACCAGCTTGCGCGCATGCTCGCGCACCAGACGCACGATCTGCGCGTTGAAGCCGCCGGCAAGGCCGCGATCGGACGTGAAGACGACGAGCAGGTGCACGTCGTCCTTGCCCGTTCCCGTCATCAGGGCCGGCGCGTCGCCCTCCATCGCACCGGCGATGTTGGCGAGAACGGACGCCATCCGTTCCGAATAGGGGCGAGCCGCCTCGGCTGCTTCCTGGGCGCGACGGAGCTTGGCCGCCGCGACCATCTGCATGGCCTTGGTGATCTTCTGCGTCGCCTTGACGGAGGCGATGCGGTTTCTGAGATCCTTAAGCGAAGCCATAGGGCCGCATCATCTCCGGCAAAAGTGTCGTGAGCCGCGAGGCCGGTTCAGGCGAAGGACTTGGCGAAGCCGTCGAGCGCCGCCTTGAGCTTGGCGCGGCTGTCGTCCGACAGGGCCTTCTCGCGGGCGATCGTGTCCAGGAGATCCTTGTGCTCGGTGCGCAGCGACGAGAGAAGCCCCTGCTCGAACGGACCCACCTGGGCGACGGTCAGCTTGTCGAGATAACCCTGCGTTCCCGCGAAGATCACCGCGACCTGCTCCTCCGTCTTCAGCGGCGAGAACTGCGGCTGCTTCAGGAGTTCGGTCAGACGGGCACCACGGTTGAGGAGGCGCTGGGTCGAGGCGTCGAGATCGGAGCCGAACTGCGCGAAGGCGGCCATCTCGCGATACTGGGCGAGCTCGCCCTTGATCGAGCCGGCGACCTGCTTCATCGCCTTGATCTGCGCGGCCGAGCCGACGCGGCTGACCGAGAGGCCGACGTTCACCGCCGGGCGGATGCCCTGGTAGAAGAGGTTGGTCTCGAGGAAGATCTGGCCGTCGGTGATGGAGATCACGTTGGTCGGGATGTAGGCGGACACGTCGTTCGCCTGCGTCTCGATGACCGGAAGGGCGGTCAGCGAGCCGGCGCCGAGCTCGTCGTTCAGCTTGGCCGCGCGCTCCAGAAGACGCGAATGCAGGTAGAAGACGTCGCCGGGATAGGCTTCGCGGCCCGGCGGGCGGCGGAGCAGGAGCGACATCTGGCGATAGGAGACGGCCTGCTTGGACAGATCGTCGTAGGCGATCACGGCGTGCATGCCGTTGTCGCGGAAGTACTCGCCCATGGCGCAGCCGGCGAAGGGCGCGATGTACTGCATCGGGGCCGGATCGGAAGCGGTCGCGGCGACGACGATCGAATATTCCATCGCGCCGCGCTCTTCGAGCGTGCGGACGAACTGCGCGACGGTCGAACGCTTCTGTCCGATCGCGACGTAGACGCAGTAGAGCTTTTCCTTCTCGTTGCCCGCGTCGTGCGCCGGCTTCTGATTGAGGAAGGTGTCGAGCAGGATGGCGGTCTTGCCGGTCTGGCGATCGCCGATGACGAGCTCGCGCTGGCCGCGGCCGACGGGGATCAGGGCGTCGATCGCCTTGATGCCGGTGGACATCGGCTCATGCACGGACTTGCGCGGGATGATGCCGGGCGCCTTGACGTCGACGCGGCGGCGCTCGGCGCCCTCGATCGGGCCCTTGCCGTCGATCGGGTTTCCGAGACCGTCGACGACGCGGCCGAGAAGGCCCTTGCCGACCGGCACGTCCACGATGGAGCCGGTCCGCTTGACGGTGTCGCCTTCCTTGATGTCGCGGTCGGAGCCGAAGATCACGACGCCGACATTGTCGGACTCGAGGTTCAGAGCCATGCCGCGGATGCCGCCGGGGAACTCAACCATCTCGCCGGCCTGGCAGTTGTCGAGGCCGTAGACGCGCGCGATGCCGTCACCGACCGACAGGACCTGACCGACTTCCGAGACTTCCGCCTCGTTGCCGAAGTTCTGGATCTGGTTCTTCAGAATTGCGGAAATTTCCGCGGCGCGGATGTCCATCAGCCGACCTCTTTCAGCGCAAGCTTGAGCGAATTCAGTTTGGTGCGGAGCGACGTGTCGATCTGGCGCGAGCCGATCTTCACAATCAGTCCGCCGAGAATGGCGGGGTCGACGGTTTCACGCATCGTGACCGACTTGCCGGCATAGGCGCCGAGCGTCTGGCGCAGATCCTGGCGCTGGCCGTCGTCGAGCGATTGTGCCGTCGTCACCTCGGCCTCGACTTCGCCGCGATGGGCGGCAGCCATGGCCTTGAAGGAACGGATCATCGCCGGCAGCGCGAAGAGGCGCCGGTTGGCCGCGATGACCTTCAGGAAATTGCCGGTGAGCTGGCTCGGGCGCGTCTCCGCCACGACGCCCGAAATGGCGGCGAGCTGCTCCTCCGACGTGAAGGAGGGACTGACGACGAGGCGCCGGAAATCGGCATTGTCTTCGATAAGGCCCCCGAACGCGGTGAGTTCGGATTCGACGGTGTCGACCGAACCCCCATCACGCGCGAGTTCGAACAGGGACAGAGCGTAGCGTTCTGCGACTCCCGAAACGGGAGAGGATGATGTTGCCACGGACGACCGCTTCTCTCTTCCTTGATGGCCAAGCACCCGGTCCGCCCAAAGGGATCGAGCCAACGCTTTGAAACCGTTCAGATTATTTCCGCCAGACCCTCTCGATCGAGAAGCCCACATGCGGGAGGCAAGGACCCTCTAGCATAGCGGTTTCCCCGCCACAACGCCGGAAAGCCCTCCATTTCACCCTGTCGGCTTGGTTTTCGCCGCCAGAGGGCCCGCTCGCGGGCCGCCGAGCGCCGTCAGGGCTGCACGAAGCCGAAGGCGACCGCGAGCGGCGCTGCCGCGACGAGAAGGCTGACGAGGAGGATCAGCGTATTCTTCCAGGCCGATACACCGTCCGAGAGGATGGCGACGAGGCGTCCGAAGGCGGAGAAGGCCCAGGCTCCGCCGAGGATCATCTGGATCACCGGCTGGTCGAAGAGGAGAAGGGAGAGAAGGCCGAGACCGATGTAGAATCCGCCCAGCGTCGCGCGCATCTCGGCGACCGCCTGCGGCTGCGGGTGGATCCCGCGGATGCCGAAGGCGCGCAGCATCAGGCGGGGCATGAACATCGCGAACAGGCCGACGAGAATCGTCAGCACCGCCGCCGCGAAGGGCAGAAGATCGGCATTCGTCTGGGGAAGCGGGATCTCCACGGGCGGCATCCTTTGCAGTCGGGCATGGGGCAGCCGGTATCACAGCCCTCCGGGAATATCACGAGCCGAGAAGAGCGATGACGGCGAAGCCCCGGTCGCCCGGCGTCTTCCGCTGTTTCAGAGAAAGCTCTGCGGGTCGATATCGATCTGCACCTCGACGGTGCCGCGGGGCTTGGGCGCCGCCGCGATGACCGCGCGCAGGAAGGCCTGCATCGGAGACCGCCGCGAGCCTTGAAACAGCAGCCGGAACCGGTGGCGTCCGCGCAGGACGGCGAGCGGCGCCTCGGCGGGTCCCAGCACCTCGATCGCCTCGTCCTCGCCGGCCGCGCTCTTCAGCGCCCGCGCGTGATCTTCGGCCTCCTTGCGGGTCGCGGCGGAGACGACGATGGAGGCGAGGCGGCCGAAGGGCGGCAGGCCCGCCCGTTCGCGCTCGGCAATCTCGCGGTCGTAGAAGCGCGTCGCCTCGCCGCTCGCGATGGCCTGCATCACGGGATGCTCGGGCTGGAACGTCTGGATGAGGCCGCGGCTCGCAAGGCCGGTGCGTCCCGCGCGTCCCGTCACTTGGTGGAGCAGCTGGAAGGTGCGTTCGGCCGCCCGGGGATCCCCGTTGGAAAGGCCGAGATCCGCGTCGATCGCGCCGACCAGCGTCATCTTGGGAAAGTGATGCCCCTTGGCGACGAGCTGCGTGCCGATGACGATGTCGGCCTCGCCGTCGGCGATGGCGTCGAGCTCGCGGCGGAGCCGGCGCGGACCGCCCGCCATGTCGGACGACAGAAGGATCGTGCGGGCGTCCGGAAACGTGTCCAGCATCTCCTCGGCGATGCGCTCGACGCCGGGTCCGCAGGCGACGAGATGATCGAAGGTGCCGCAGTCGGGGCAATGTTCGGGCCGACGCACGGAGAAGCCGCAATGGTGGCATTGCAGCTGCCCGCGCAGGCGGTGGTCGACCAGCCAGGTCGAGCATTCCGAACATTGGAACCGGTGGCCGCAGACCCGGCAAAGCGTCAGCGGGGCGTAGCCGCGCCGGTTGAGGAAGAGGAGCGCCTGCTCGCCGCGCGCGATGGTCTCGGCGATGGCCGTGTGGAGGATCGGCGAGACGAACCGTCCGCGGGCGGGGGGATGGCGGCGGAGATCGACCAGGCGAAGGGTCGGCATAGCCGCCTCGGCGTAGCGGCCTGCCAGGCGCACGTGACCGTAGCGCCCGGCGCTCGCGTTGACGCGGCTCTCGATCGAGGGTGTCGCGGAGGCGAGGATCGCGGGAAAACCACCGAGCGAAGCGCGCACCACCGCCATGTCGCGGGCGTGGTAGAAGGTCCGCTCCTCCTGCTTGTAGGCGGGATCGTGCTCCTCGTCGACGACGATGAGGGCGAGCTTGGGGAAGGGCAGGAACAGTGCCGAGCGGGCGCCGGCGACGACCTGCACCTCACCCTCCGCCACCTGTCGCCAGACCTTCTCGCGGATGCGCGGCGGCATGTCGGAATGCCATTCGGCGGGCGGCGCGCCGAACCTTGCGTGGAAGCGATCGATGAAGGCCTGCGTCAGCGCGATCTCGGGGAGGAGGATGAGCACCTGCCCGCCGGCTGCGATGGCGGCGGCGACCGCCTCGAAATAGACCTCGGTCTTGCCGGACCCGGTGACGCCTTCGAGAAGGGTCGCCGAAAACCCGCCCATGCGCACGCGATCGACGAGGCTGTCGGCCGCAGCCCGCTGGTCGGCGCTGAGGTCGGCGCCGCCGAAGCCGGGATCGGGCCTTGCGACGACGGGCGGCGGGGGCAGGCGCACCGCTTCGAAGGCGCCGAGCTTGACGAGGCCGTCGACGACGGAGGTCGAGACCCCCGCCGCATGGGCGAGGCCGGAGCGCGACCAGGCCGGCGCATCGACGCTCGCATCGAGCACCCGGCGACGCGCGCCGGTCAGCCGTTCCGGTTCGAGACCGGTTCGCGCCAGACCCTCGATGAAGGGTTCGGGGTCGAAGGCGGCGGGCGCGCGCAGCG
This sequence comes from Aureimonas sp. Leaf454, assembly GCF_001424685.1. Taxonomy (GTDB): domain Bacteria; phylum Pseudomonadota; class Alphaproteobacteria; order Rhizobiales; family Rhizobiaceae; genus Plantimonas. The sequence goes on along the minus strand of NZ_LMQT01000020.1, from coordinate 331,152 downwards.
CCATGCGCGCGACGAGGCCCGGCGGCGAGAGCGTGTAGTCGGCGACCCAGTCGATGAAGCGGCGCATGCCCTCGTCGATGATCGGACAGTCGAAGGCATGGGTGATCGGGCGCAGCTTCTTCGGATCGACGCCGTCGGTCGCGCCATCCCAGACGATGCCGGCCACCTGTCGCGGTCCGAGCGGCACCTGCACGATGGAACCCGGCGCGACGTCCATGCCGTCCGGCACGGCGTAGGAATAGGGACGCGCGGTCGGCAAGGGAACGAGGACCGGCACCACGGCCGGGCTCTGGGAGGATCGCGGCTTGGCTTCTTCGGGGAAGAGGTGGTCGAGAAGGCCGGGCGCGCTCGTCATGACCCTTCATATCGCGGGCCGGGCTTCGCATCGCAAGCGCAAGGCTGCAATGGCGTCGTGCGGCTGAAACGAAAACGGGCGCCGCTCGCGCGCCGCCCGCCTTTCTGGTCTTCGACCGTCGACCTAGATCGCGCGGCCCGGCTCGACCTGGAAATGGCTCTCCAGGAAGTAGAGGCTCGTGTTGATGCCCCGGCCGATCTCCGTCAGGAGGTCGGCGGTCAGGTCGTCGCCCGCTTCGTCGGCCTCCTCGATGCCCTCGATCAGCGCCTTGCTCCAGGCCGCGTAGCTATCGGACAGGCGGCGCAGATGGTCCTCGGCATGCACGATGTCGAGCGCGTAGGGCTCGAGGATCGTGTTGGACACCGACGCCTGAACCGTCCCCTGCGCCTGTCCGCCCATGCCGGTCAGACGTTCCGCGATGAGGTCGACATAGCCTTCCGCCTGTTCGTGCAACTCGTCGAAGAGCTTGTGAACGGCGATGAAGTTCATGCCCTTGACGTTCCAGTGCGCCTGCTTGGCCTGGTAGGACAGGTCGATCGACGTGCCGAGATGCGTCTGCAGCAGCTGGACCATCGCGCCGCGCACGTTCTCCTTCTGTGGGTTCTTGGTCGAGTGGAGCTTGATGTCGGGGGTCTTCGCGTCAGGTGTCTTGGCCATGGTCTGTCCCTTCAGGAATGGGGTCGAACGCAAGGGCGCGGTGATCCGCTCGCCTGACGTTCCGATCTCGCATCCCTAATCGCCGACCAAGCCTCCGGTTCCCGATCGGGCCCACCCCGCGATAAGGCCGTCCCGCAAAAGAAAGGCCCGGCCGTCATCGCGACGACCGGGCCTTTGAAACTTTTCAACGTCCTGTCCGTCAGCGGACCGGCGTCGCCGCCCGGACATTTTCACGCCGTCGCGACGTTCAGACGCGGCGCTCGACCATCATCTTCTTGACCTCGGCGATGGCTTTGGCCGGATTGAGGCCCTTCGGGCAGGCCTGCGTGCAGTTCATGATCGTGTGGCAGCGGTAGAGCTTGAAGGGATCCTCCAGATCGTCCAGCCGGGCGCCCGTCGCTTCGTCGCGGCTGTCGATCAGCCAGCGATAGGCCTGGAGGAGAACGGCCGGGCCGAGATAGCGCTCGCCGTTCCACCAATAGGACGGGCAGGACGTCTGGCAGCAGAAGCAGAGGATGCACTCGTAAAGGCCGTCGAGCTTGGCGCGATCGTCGTGGCTCTGGCGCCATTCCTTCTCGGGCTCCGGCGTCTCGGTCTTCAGCCAGGGTTCGATCGAGCGCAGCTGCGCATAGGGGATCGAGAGATCGGGGACGAGATCCTTGATCACCGGCATGTGGGGCAGGGGATAGACCTTGATGGCGCCCTTCACCTCGTCCATGCCCTTGGTGCAGGCGAGGGTGTTGGAGCCGTCGATGTTCATCGCGCAGGAGCCGCAGATGCCCTCGCGGCACGAGCGGCGCAGCGTCAGCGTCGCATCGACCTTGTTCTTGATCCAGAGCAGCGCGTCGAGCACCATCGGACCGCAATCCTCGGTGTCGACATAGTAGGTATCGATGCGCGGGTTGCGGTCGTCGTCCGGCGACCAGCGGTAGATGCCGAATTCGCGGACCGATTTCGCTCCGGACGGCTTCGGCCAGACCTTGCCCTTCTCGACTCGGGAGTTCTTGGGAAGCGTCAGTTCGACCATTTCGCGTGTCCGGTGCCTGTTTGGAACAGCTCGAAACATAGAAGCGTGCGCTGCGAAACGCCAGCGGCGAATGCGCGCGCGAGGAGCCGCGAATCGTTTGAAACCAGGAGAGTTTTTCGCAGGAGACGGCGCGCCGGGCCGGGCCGGCTCGCGCTCGCCTCACGCAAGTGTTGGACGGGACGCGCCGGCGCGGCGGAACGGCGGGAGAGGGGTTGCATTCGCCCTTCGATATCCACGCCCTCAACATCGGAGCCCGGCGTCCCTTGCGAACACTCTCCCTTCTCTGCCTTTCCACCGCTCTTCTGTCCATGCCCGCGGCCGCGCAGATCGCGGTCACCTCGGGTTCGGGCGATCCCGCCTCGCTCGATCTTCCCGCTCCCGATCTCTCCCACGAGGTCCAGAACTACAACAAGCAGATCGGCTGGCCCGCCGATGCCGAGCCGACCGCGCCCGACGGCTTCACCGTCACCCGTTTTGCGGAGGGACTCGACGGGCCGCGCTGGCTCTACCAGCTGCCGAACGGCGATGTCCTGGTCGCGGAGGCCGCCACGAAGCCGAAGGAGCCCAAGGACGAGGAGGAGCGTCGCAAGCAGGAGCTGCAGAAGCAGTCCGGGACCGTGAAGGACAGCGCCGACCGCATCACGCTGCTGCGCGACGGCGACGGCGACGGCATTCCGGAGACGAGGTCCGTGCTCTTGAAGGATCTCAACCAGCCGTTCGGCATGGCGATCATCGGCGAGCGCCTCTTCGTCGCCAACACCGACGGCGTGATGTCCTTTCCTTACACGCCGGGGGCGACGGAGATCGCCGAGCCGGGTCAGGCGATCCTCGATCTTCCCGCCGGCGGCTACAACAATCACTGGACGCGCAACCTCCTCGCCTCCGAGGACGGCTCGACGCTCTTCGTCTCGGTCGGCTCGGCCAGCAACGTCGCGGAATACGGGCTCGACGAGGAGAAGCGCCGCGCCAACATCCTCGCGGTCGACCCCGACGGGGGCAACGAGCGGATCTACGCGTCGGGCCTGCGCAATCCCGTCGGCATGGACTTCTTGCCGGGCACCTCGACGCTCTGGACCGCCGTCAACGAGCGCGACATGATCGGGGACTCGCTCGTGCCGGACTACATCACCTCGGTGAAGGAGAACGGCTTCTACGGCTGGCCCTACAGCTATTACGGCCGCGTGCCGGACCCGCGCATCGCCGACAAGGCCGAGCCCGGCCTGATCGAAAGCTCGATCGTGCCGGATTTCGCGGTCGGCGCGCACACGGCCTCGCTCGGGCTCGCCTTCTACGACGGTGAAGCGTTTCCACAAAAGTATCGCGGCGGCGCTTTCATCGGGCAGCGCGGCTCCTGGAACCGCTCGGACTTCTCGGGCTACCGCGTCGCCTTCGTGCCCTTCGAGAACGGCAAGCCGTCCGGTCCGATCGAGGACTTCCTCACGGGTTTCATGCCGGATGAAGCCAAGGGCGAGACCTTCGGCCGGCCGGTGGGCGTGCTCGCGGCGCAGGACGGCTCTCTCCTGGTGGCGGACGATGCCGGCGGAATTGTCTGGCGCGTTTCCCCGACGGCGAACTGACGTCGCCCAAAACGACGGGCGGCGAGCCATAAAAAAAGGGGCGGGATCCGAGAGCCCGCCCCTTTTTTCTCAACCTGTGAGGGATCGCCTCACGGCGCCGGCTTGTAGGTGCCGGTCGAACAGGCATCCGCCGTCTTGTCGATGAAGCTGGAGATGACCTGCTGGTCGGGCTGGCCGACGCGACCATCCGCCAGCATCCGGTCGGCGGCCGGCGGCGAGACGACGGTCGCGATGAGGTAGTCGCGCTGGGGATCGGAAAGGTTCGTCAGCGACTGTTCGGCCAGACACTTGCAGCTTTCAGGCTTCATGTCCTTCATCTGCACGCCGCAGAGCCCGGTGATCAGTTCGACCTGCTGCGCCGTATCGCCGGCCCGCGGAATCGGGAAGGTCTTCTCGGCGGTCGCGGCCCCTGCGGCGGGCGCCATGGCCCCGCCCGATGCGTCGGCCGGCGCCGCGGAGCCCGCGGGCTGGCCGGAGGCCGTCGCATCGCTCGCGTCGCCGCCGGACGCCGCCGGCGTCTTCGGCGTTTCCGTCGCGGCCGGATCGGTCGCGGTGGGTGCGCCCGCCGGTGCGACCGGTGCCGTCTGCGCGAGGGCCGAGCCCGCCAGGGCGATGGCGATGATCCCGGCCAGTCCGGCGCGCTTCAAGTTCGTCATTCCATGTCCTCCGCTACGGCGCCGCCTTCTCGATCGGACGGTCGCCTCGTGCCCTGATGACGACTTAGCGTCTTGGTTTCAATATGGCAGGGCGAGCGGGCTCGTCCGGCAGGAGCCGACCCTGTCGCTCGCATCCGCGATCCCGCATGCTCGCGTGTCCGACGGGCGGAGCTTCAGGTCCCGGGGCGCTTCCGATGCCGGCTGCGCCCATGCCCGCGAACGGGGACGACCAGCGGGTCGCTGCCCCTGCCCCGCGGAACAATCGCCTGTCCTGGAGCGACGATGGGATCCCGGAGACCGCATAGGCATCTTGAGGGATCGCGACGCCGTCCGCCGCTGCGGTGTCGGGACGGGCCACGTCGACCGTTCCTCGCCGATGTTCGAAGCCATTCCATTGCGGAAAGCATCGAGCACCGGCCTCCGCAGGGCGCCAGGGCGCCAGGGCGTCAGGGCGCCTTCGGATGAAGGCGCTCCGCGATGTCCCGCCGACGTCGTCCTCGATCAGTACACGCGCTTCTTCGGCTTGATGTACTCGATCTGGTTCGACAGCGTGTAGGTGTGGACCGGGCGGTCCTCCAGGCTCACCGTCTTGGCCGCCGTGTCGCAGAAGCTCAGCGTGTGCTTCATCCAGTTCTGGTCGTCGCGCTCGGGGAAGTCCTCGCGGGCATGGGCGCCGCGCGACTCCTGGCGGGCACGGGCCGAATCCATCGTGACGACGGCCTGGCTGATCAGGTTGTCGTATTCCAGCGTCTCGATCAGATCGGTGTTCCAGATCAGCGAGCGGTCGGTCACCGACACGTCGTCGGAGGCGCGCCAGACGTCGTGGATCTTCTCGTGGCCTTCCTCCAGGATTTCGCCGGTGCGGAAGACCGCGCAGTTCGACTGCATGGTCTGCTGCATGCGGTCGCGCAGCTCCGCCGTCGAGGTCGAGCCCTTGGCATGGCGGAAGCGGTCGAGCCGCGAAAGCGAGTTGTCGCCGGCGTTCTCCGGCAGGGGCTGGTGGCCCTCGCCGGGCGTCACGGTCTCGGCGCAGCGCAGCGCCGCCGCGCGGCCGAAGACGACGAGATCGATCAGCGAGTTGGAGCCGAGGCGGTTGGCGCCATGAACGGAAACGCAGGCCGCCTCGCCGACCGCCATCAGGCCCGGCACGACCGAGTCCGGATCGCCGTTCTTCTTGGTCAGGACCTCGCCGTGATAGTTCGTCGGGATGCCGCCCATGTTGTAGTGGACCGTGGGCAGCACCGGGATCGGCTCGCGCGTCACGTCGACGCCCGCGAAGATCTTGGCCGATTCCGAGATTCCGGGCAGGCGCTCATGCAGGATCGCGGGGTCGAGATGGTCGAGATGCAGGAAGATGTGGTCCTTGTTCTTACCGACGCCGCGTCCGTCCCGGATCTCCATGGTCATGGAGCGCGAGACGACGTCGCGCGAGGCGAGATCCTTGGCGGACGGGGCGTAGCGCTCCATGAAGCGCTCGCCCTCCGAATTGGTGAGATAGCCGCCTTCGCCGCGCGCGCCCTCGGTGATCAGGCAGCCCGCGCCGTAGATGCCGGTCGGATGGAACTGCACGAACTCCATGTCCTGCAGCGGCAGGCCGGCGCGCAGCACCATGGCGTTGCCGTCGCCGGTGCAGGTGTGGGCGGAGGTCGCGGAGAAATAGGCTCTCCCGTATCCGCCGGTGGCGAGAATCGTCTTCTTGGACTGGAAGCGATGCAGCGTGCCGTCGTCGAGGCAGAGCGCGACGACGCCCCGGCAGGCGCCTTCCTCGTCCATGATGAGGTCGATCGCGAAATACTCGATGAAGAATTCCGACGAGTAGCGAAGCGACTGGCCGTAGAGCGTGTGCAGGATGGCGTGGCCGGTCCGGTCGGCGGCCGCGCAGGTGCGCTGGGCCGGCGGGCCGTTGCCGAAATCGGTCGTCATGCCGCCGAAGGGCCGCTGGTAGATGCGCCCGTCCTCGGTGCGGCTGAAGGGCACGCCGAAATGCTCGAGCTCGTAGACCGCCTTCGGGGCCTCGCGCACGAGATATTCGATCGCGTCCTGGTCGCCCAGCCAGTCCGACCCCTTCACGGTGTCGTACATGTGCCAGCGCCAGTTGTCCTCGCCCATGTTGCCGAGGGAGGCGGCGACGCCGCCCTGCGCCGCGACCGTGTGCGAGCGGGTCGGAAAGACCTTGGTGATGCAGGCGGTCTTGAGGCCGGCCTGCGCTGCGCCGAGCGTGGCGCGCAGCCCCGCGCCGCCGGCGCCGACCACCACGACGTCGAAGACGTGATCGGTGAAGGTGTAGGCCTTGCCGTTCAGTCCCGGCGCGGCCTGGAACGATTGGCGGTGCGGCTGGCCGCCGCTCGGCGTGTCGGACTGTACCATGTCGGTCAGGCTCCCAGGGTCAGCTTCACGACCGCGAAGACCGAGGCCGCCGCGACGAGGATCGCGAAGAAGGTGTTGAGGATCTGCAAGGGCACGCGCAGCTCGCCATGCACGTAATCCTCGATGATCGTCTGCATGCCGAGCCGCATGTGGACGGTCGCCGAGACGACGGTCAGCGCCATCACGAGGGCGACGAGCGGATTGGCGAAGGCGAGGCGGATCTCGGCATAGCTGTCGTCATGGAAGGCGATCAGCATCACGACGAAGGCGGTGATCAGGACGATGTTGGAGACGGCGGTCAGGCGCTGCTGCCAGAAATGGCCGGTGCCCTCGCGGGCCGAGCCGAGACCGCGGACTCGGGAAAGGTCGGTGCGCATCTTCATGGATTTCATCTCCCTCAGAGCACGATGACGATGAGCCAGAGCAGAACGGTCAGGCCGAGCGAGCCGGCGAGCGTCGCCAGCGCGTAGCGCGTCGAGGTCTCCTTGGAGAGGCCGTGACCGGTGTCCCAGACGAGATGGCGGATGCCGCCGAGCATGTGGTGGAGCAAGGCCCAGGAATAGCCGAACAGGATGAACCGGCCGATGAAGGAGCCGAAGAACCAGGAGGCCGTGGCGAAGGCGTCCGGTCCGCTGGCGGCGGCGACGAGCCACCAGACGACGAGGAGCGTGCCGACATAGAGGGCGGAGCCGGTGATGCGATGCAGGATCGACATCGCCATGGTCGGTCGGAACCGGTAGATCGACAGATGCGGCGAAAGGGGCCGCTCCTTCATGCGCAAGGCGGTCTTGGCGTCGGACAACGGTGCCTCCTGTCCACTGGAACCCGGGCGGAGGCCATCGCACAATCCGCCTGGAAATCTTCTAAAGGGCTAGAAGGCGTATCGCACTTGCGAAAGCAAGAGGTCTTGACGCCGGGCGTCCATCCGCCGCTCCTCCCAATCGATTCGCATGGCATTCCCGCCCCCGGGCGGCCTGGGGGCGTCGTCGCGCCCGCCGTCAGGGCTGGCGGTCGGTGAAGCGCAGCACGTAGCTCGACCAGTCCGCGGGCTCGGCGATTCGCTCGTAGAGCTGGCGTCCGTTTTCGGGATTGCGCGGAGCGTGCAGGACGAGCTTCGACCAGCCGCGCGTGTCCGCCTCGTCGGCCAGGAGGTCGACCATCGCGCGGCCGATGCCTTTGCGCCGGTGCAGGTGGTGCACGTAAATGTGGTCGGCGAGGCCCGAGCGCATTCCCGTCCAGGGGTCCGGAAGGTCGTAGAAGATCAGGAAGCCGACGAGCTCCCCGTCGAGCCGCGCACCGAGGATCTCCGCGCTCCGGTCCTGCAGCAGCTGTTCGGCATAGACCTTGTCGGGCGCGCCGGGCGCGCCGCGGAAGACCGCCTGGTTGTAGGCCGAGAGCAGGGGCGCCAGGTCGCGCGCGTCGCGCAGGCGCAGGAGCGAGATGTCGATATCGGGATGCGGAAGCGGCAAGGGTTCCATCCCGGTGATGTCGGACGGATCGAGGGGGCTGTCAACGGCGTCCGTCGCCGTCGGGCGAAAGGTCACCTCGCCGATGGGCGACGGGCTTCGCGCGACGCCCGGCCGCGGCTCCGTCCGGTCGAGCGGCGGCGGGGCTCGCTGCGTCCCCGTCGCCGCTTTCGCCCGCGACGGGTCCGGTCGACGGTCGCCCGGGGGTCTACTTCCACTCCCGGATGTCGACGAAGCGGCCCGCGATGGCGGCGGCCGCCGCCATGGCGGGGGAGACGAGGTGGGTGCGGCCCTTGTGGCCCTGGCGGCCCTCGAAGTTGCGGTTCGAGGTCGAGGCGCAGCGCTCGTAAGGGCTGAGGCGGTCCTCGTTCATGCCGAGGCACATGGAGCAGCCGGGCTCGCGCCAGTCGAAGCCGGCCTCGATGAAGATCCGGTCGAGACCCTCGGCCTCGGCCTCGGCCTTCACGAGTCCGGAGCCGGGAACGATCATGGCGGAGACGGTGGAGGCGACCTTGCGGCCCTCGACGATCTTGGCGGCGGCCCGGAGGTCCTCGATGCGCCCGTTCGTGCAGGAGCCGATGAACACGCGGTCGACGGTGATGTCGGTCATGCGCGTGCCGGGCGTCAGGCCCATATAGTCCAGAGCACGCTTCTTGGAGGCGCGCTTGTTCTCGTCGGCGATGGCCTCGGGATCGGGAACGGTGCTGGCGACCGAGACGACGTCTTCCGGCGAGGAGCCCCAGGACACGATCGGCGGCAGGTTCGCCGCGTCGAGCCGCACGATCTTGTCGAAATGCGCGCCCTCGTCGGTCTGGAGCGTGCGCCAATAGGCGAGAGCCTTCTCCCAGTCCTCGCCCTTCGGCGCGCGGGGCCGATCCTTCACATAGGCGAACGTCGTCTCGTCCGGCGCGATCAGGCCGGCGCGCGCGCCGCCTTCGATCGACATGTTGCAGATCGTCATGCGGCCTTCCATGGAAAGGGCGCGGATCGCCTCGCCGGCATATTCGATCACGTAACCGGTGCCGCCGGCCGTGCCGATCTCGCCGATGATCGCGAGCACGATGTCCTTGGCGGTCACGCCGTCGCCGAGCGTGCCGTTGACCTCGACCCGCATGTTCTTCGCCTTGGCCTGGATCAGCGTCTGCGTGGCCAGCACATGCTCGACCTCCGACGTGCCGATGCCGTGCGCGAGCGCGCCGAAGGCGCCGTGCGTCGAGGTGTGGCTGTCGCCGCAGACGATGGTGGTGCCGGGAAGGGTGAAGCCCTGCTCGGGGCCGATGATGTGGACGATGCCCTGCCGGCGGTCGGCGGCGGAGTAGTATTCGATGCCGAACTCGACGACGTTCTTCTCCAGCGTCTCAACCTGCAGGCGGCTCTCGTCGTTGCGGATCCCGTGGATGCGGTCCGGCGAGGTCGGCACGTTGTGGTCGACGACGGCGAGCGTCCGCTCGGGATGGCGCACCCGGCGCCCGGCGACCCGAAGGCCCTCGAAGGCCTGCGGACTCGTCACCTCGTGCACGAGATGGCGGTCGATGTAGATCAGGGAGGACCCGTCCTTCTCCTCGATCAGGTGGTCGTCCCAGATCTTGTCGTAGAGGGTGCGCGGCTTCGTCGTGTCGGTGGTCATGGAGGGGTTCGTCCGCAGGAGCGGCGATCGACCGACCGTAGAGGTCGGGATCGCCAGGAAAAAAGGAGGCAGGCGGGATTCGGCGCCCGGAGGCGCTTCAGCCCAGACGTCCGAGCCCTGCGATCAGCCGGTAGAAGAAGCGCCAGGGCAGCCGCGTGCGATCGTCGATCGGCGTGAAGCCGAGCGTCGTCGGCAGGGAGGCGGACGAGGTCGCGATCGCTTGCATGATCTGCAAAATAGCAGTCGGGCCCGCGGGATTCAACGAGATCCGCACGAGCGCCGCGGCTTCATCAACCCGACAGCGCGCCGTCCGGCGACGTCCAGCGCGTCACGACCGCTCGAAGGTCCGCAAGGCTCACCGGCCGCAGCAGAAGTTCATCGGCGCCGTGCATGGCGAAGGTCGGGCTCTCGATTCGCGTGAGGCCCGTGAGCAGCACGATCGGCACCCGGTTGTGCGGTCCCGGCAACGCCCGGATCCGCCGGATCGCCGCCGCGCTGTCGAGGAACGGACCACCGATCTCCATCACGACAAGATCGTAGTCGCCGCAGGCCACGGCGGCCACGGTGCCGTCGCCGTCGCCGACGCAGTCGACCTCGTATCCGTCGCCGTCGAGCACGTCGAAGACGAGCTTGCGCCCGAAGCCGCCGGCATCGGCGACGAGGATGCGCTTCGGGGCTCCGGGAGCCCGGGGTTGGATCATTCTGCCCATGCTGATGGCTCGACCCCCATCGCTTCGCCGATCTGCCGACCTTCGCCCCGCTTCTCCCCAAGCCGTCCGAAGTTCTAGATCGTCACAGGCGTCAAACTCTTCCCCAAAGTCAAGTCATCAGGGAGCCGAATGGTTACGTCCGCCTGGAGATCTTCCGTAATGGGAGAGGGACCAGATGCGGAGGCGTCAGGCCCTATCCTTCGAAACGGTTTGGCAAGGACTGTCTATTCCTTAACGGCGCCCGTCATCGACGACACGTAATAGTCGACGAAGAACGAGTAGAGGATCACCACCGGCAGCGATCCCAGGAGGGCGCCGGCCATCAGCGAGCCCCATTCGTAGACGTCGCCGCGCACGAGTTCGGTGAGGACGCCCACCGGAACGGTCTTGTTCTCGGAGGACTGGATGAAGGTCAGCGCATAGATGAACTCGTTCCAGGCGAGCGTGAAGGCGAAGATGCCGGCCGAGATGAGGCCGGGCACGGCGAGCGGCAAAACGATCTTGGTCAGGATCTGCCAGCGCGTCGCGCCGTCCACGAGGGCGCTCTCCTCCAACTCGTAGGGAATCGAGCGGAAATAGCCCATGAGGAGCCAGGTGCAGAAGGGGATGAGGAAGGTCGGATAGGTCAGGATCAGCGCGAGGCGCGTGTCGAAGATGCCGACCTGGAAGACGATGAAGGCGAGCGGGATGAAGAGGATCGAGGGCGGCACGAGATAGGCGAGGAAGACGAGGAGGCCGGTCACCCGCGAGCCGGTGAAGCGCACGCGCTCGATCGCATAGGCCGCGAAGACCGAGGCCGCCAGCGCGATCACCGTCGAACAGGTCGCGACGATCAGGGTGTTCCAGAGCCAGCCGGGATAGGAGGTCTCGAAGAGAAGATACTTGATGTGGTCGAGGGTCGGGCCGACCACCCAGAAGGGACTGTAGGTCGAGTAGTTGGTGAGCTGCTCGTTCGGCTTCACCGCGGTGATGGCCATCCAGTAGAACGGGAAGAGCAGCACGAACATGAACACCGCGAGCGGCAACCAGATCACGAGGATCCGGCGCAGCTTGGAATCGTGATGCGACATGCCGACGATGTCGTCGGTGAGCGTGCCATGCGGGACGGGGGCGAGGGTGCTGTCGGTCATGGTTCTGGTCCTCAGTCCGATCCGCCCTGCTGCCATTTGCGGCGTTGCAGACCGAAGAAGCTGAACAGGATGGCGGCGAGCAGGAAGGGCACCATCGCGACCGCGATGGCCGCGCCCTCGCCGAGTGCGCCGCCGGGAATGCCGCGCTGGAAGGACAGCGTCGCCATCAGGTGCGTCGCGTTCACCGGACCGCCCTTGGTGAGGACGTAGATCAGCTGGAAGTCGGTGAAGGTGAAGAGCACCGAGAAGGTCATGACGACGGCGATGATCGGCGTCAGAAGCGGCAGGGTGATGTTGCGGAAGCGCTGCCAGGAGGTCGCGCCGTCGAGCGCGGCGGCTTCGTGCAGCGAGACGGGGATCGTCTGGAGGCCGGCGAGCAGCGAGATGGCGACGAAGGGAATGCCGCGCCACACGTTCGCCGCGATCACCGAGGCGCGCGCATTCCAGGGATCGCCGAGGAAGTTGATCGGCGCGTCGATCCAGCCCCAGGACATGAGGACATAGGAGATGATCGAGAACTGGGCGTCGTAGATCCACCAGAAGGCCAGCGCCGAGAGCACCGTCGGCACGACCCAGGGCAGGAGGATCACGGCGCGGAAGAAGCTCTTGAAGGGCAGGTTCTCGTTGAGGATCACCGCCAGCCAGAGGCCGAGCGCGAACTTCAGGACGGAGGCGACCGTCGTGTAGAGGACGGTGTTGAAGACCGACATCCAGAACACGCGGTCGCGCATCAGGAATTCGTAGTTCTCGAGCCCGATGAAGATGCCGGCCCGGCCGATCTTGGCATCGGTGAAGCCGAGCCAGACGCCGAGCCCGAGCGGATAGGTGAGAAAGACCAGCAGGAACAGTGCGGCGGGCAGCATGAACAGGAAGCCGAGCCCGTTCCGGCTCTGCGCCAGCCGTTCGAAGGCGGAGGCCCGTTGCGGCGGCGCGTGTCTGATCGTCGTCGTGGACATGGTGCGGTTCCTGGAATGGCGGGCGGCCTGGTGCCGTGAGCGGCGGGCAGCGGCGGGACGCGCCCCCCCTCTGCCTGCCGGCATCTCCCCCCTCAAGGGGGAGATCCGTCGCGTCACGGCCGATGAAGCTGCCGATCTCCCCCCTCGAGGGGAGATGCCCGGCAGGGCAGAGGGGGGCGCCTGCCACCATCCCGTCAGGACGGCCGGCGCCCCGTTTCGATTAGACCCGGTAATACCGGTTCGCACGCCGCTCGGCATTGGCGATCGCGTCCTCCGGCGAGGACTGGCCGGTGACCGCTTCGGCGAACATGTCGACCAGCACGTAATCGGCCATGGTGCCAGCCGAGGCGGCGCCGAGCGGGCCGGCATAGCCGTTCGGGCGCAGCGTCGAGGACGCCTTGGCATAGGCTGCGTGGATCGGGTTCGAGGTCCAGACCGGGTTGTTCTCCAAGCCCTTCAGCGGCTGGCAGCAATAGGCGCTGGCGCCTTCGATCCAGGCGTTCATGTTCTCGGGCTGGTACATGAAGGCCAGATAGGCCTTGGCGGCTTCCGGGTACTTCGTGTGCGCGAAGACCGAGAGCGTCGACGTCTGGTGGAGTTCCACCGACTCGCCCACCGGACCGATCGGCAGGTTGACGGAGCGCATGTCGTCCATGATCTCCTTCATCGCCGGGTCCTTCTTGGCGGCGTAGTAGACCGAGACGCCGTTGGCGGTCAGCGAGACCTGGCCGGCCAGGAAGGCGCGGTTGTTGTTGACGTCCTGCCAGCTCTCGGTGCCGGGAATGAAGGTCTTGTAGAGCTCCTGCGCGTACTTGACCGCGGCCAGCGTCTCCGGGCTGTTGATGACGACGGCGCCGCTCTCGTCGACCATCTTGCCGCCATGGCTCCAGAGCAGCCAGTGCGCGTAGTTGTTGCCGTCGCCGACCGCCTTGCCATGGGGGAAGCCGGCCGGCGTGCCCTTGGCCTGGAGCGCCTTGCAGAGCTCGAGGAAGCCCGCCGTGTCCTTCGGGAACTCCTGGAATCCGGCGGCCTTCATGTGGCTGTCGCGGTAGACGATGGCGTTGCCGATGGCGCAGACGGGGAGCGCGATGAACTTGCCGTCGCGCTTGGCGTAGCCCTCGAGGCCGGGATACCAGCCGCCGTTCGCCGCGCCGATGGCGGTGCCGAGTTCGGTGAGGTCGACCAGCTTGTCCGGATATTGCTGCGGATCGTCGAACCAGCTCATGACCATGTCGGGGCCGGAGCCGACATTGGCGGCGACGGCGGCCTTGGGACGGACGTCCTCCCAGCTTTCCTTGTCGATGCGCACCTGCACGCCCGTCGCATCGGTGAACTTCTGCGTGTTGGCGAGCCAGGCCGCTTCCTCGGACGGCACGAAGGGCGCCCAGCGCAGGACGCGGAGCGTTGCGCCCTCTTCGGGCTTGTAGGTCGGCATGGCGGCCTGGGCGGCGGCCGGGCCGGCGAAGCGGCCGCCGAGCGCGGTCGCGGCGATGAGGCCGGCCGAGCCGGCGAGAAGGGTTCTGCGGTCGATGGTCATGAGGTCTCCTCCCAGAGATGGTCGATGAGGTGGTCGATGGGGTGGAACGGGCTCGGCGGGCCGGTCCTCCTCCCGAGGCCGGCTGCGTCCGAGACGGGCGAGGTCAGTTCGAGAGGCGCTTGCCGCTCTTGGCGTCGAAGAGATGCACCGCCTTCGGGTCGATCGAGACGTGGATGGTCTCGCCGGGCTTGGCCATGACGCGCTCGCGGAAGACGCAGGTGACGGCGGTCGCGCCGATCTTGCCGAGGACCTGGCTCTCCGAGCCGGTCGGCTCGATCACGACGACCTGCAGCGGAATGTCTCCGCCGATGTGGATCGACTCGGGCCGCGCGCCGTAGACGAGCTCGCGCCCGAGCGCCTCCGGCCGCGAGCCCGACACGGGCAGCGCGACGCCGTCGCCGGTGAGGAAGCGCGTGGGGTCCGCGGTGTCGAGCTTGCCGTGCAGCATGTTCATGGCGGGCGAGCCGATGAAGCCGGCGACGAAGAGGTTGTTCGGCCGGTCGTAGAGTTCGAGCGGCGCGCCGACCTGCTCGACGAGGCCGTCCTGCATGACCACGATCTTGTCGGCCATGGTCATGGCCTCGATCTGGTCGTGCGTGACGTAGACGGTGGTCGTCGTCAGGCGCTGGTGGAGGTTCTTGATCTCGGTGCGCATGGAGACGCGCAGCTTGGCGTCGAGATTGGACAGCGGCTCGTCGAAGAGGAAGACCTGGGGATCGCGCACGATGGCGCGTCCCATGGCGACGCGCTGGCGCTGGCCGCCGGACAGCTGGCGCGGATAGCGGTCGAGATAGGCCGTGAGGCCGAGGATCTCGGCGGCCGGCTTCACCCGGGTCTCGATGTCGGGCTTCGAGGCGCCCTTCAGCTTCAGCGAGAAGGCCATGTTCTCGGCGACCGTCATGTGCGGGTAGAGCGCGTAGTTCTGGAACACCATCGCGATGTCCCGGTCCTTCGGCGGCAGGTCGTTGACCACGCGGTCGCCGATCCGGATCTCGCCGCCGGAAATGTGCTCCAGCCCCGCCAGCATGCGCAGGAGCGTCGACTTCCCGCAGCCGGACGGGCCGACGAGAATGACGAACTCGCCGTCCTGGATCTCGACGTTCACGCCCTTGATCACAGGGTGCGCGCCGAAGGATTTCCGGACGTCGACGATATCGACTGAAGCCATGATGCACATCCTCCCGATCGGAACCCTCGGCGCCCGCCGCGTTCCGTCTCCATTGTCAGTCCTGGCGCCGGACCGCTCCCTCCCGGAGCGTGTCGGTCCCGCGCATGTTCGTCGTCAGCCGCGGCCGACGAAGGGCATCTTGTTCGCCATAATGGTCATGGTCAAAACATTTGCGTCCAAAGGCAAGCCCGCCATGTAGACGACGGCGTCCGCGACCAGCTTGGGATCGATCGTCGCTTCCGGTGCGATCGTCGTCCCGTCGGCCTGCAGCACGCCCTTCTGGATCGTGGTCGTCATCTCGCTCGCGGCATTGCCGATGTCGATCTGGCCGCAGGCGATGTCGAAGCGCCGGCCCTCGAGCGACGTCGCCTTGGTGAGGCCCGTCACGCCATGCTTGGTGGCCGCATAGGGAGCCGAGTTCGGGCGCGGCGTCGTCGCCGAGATCGAGCCGTTGTTGATGATGCGTCCGCCCTGCGGCGACTGCGACTTGAAGAGCTTCACGGCTTCCTTGGTGCAGAGGAAGACGCCGGTGAGGTTGGCCGCGACGACCGTGTTCCACTCGGCCGCGGTCAGCTCTTCCAGAGGCTTGGCCGGGGCGTTGACGCCGGCATTGTTGACGAGGAGATCCAGGCGGCCGAGGCGGCCGATCACCTCGCGGAAGAGGGACTCCACGGAGGCCTCGTCGCCGATATCGGCCGGGATCGCGACGATGGACGCTCCGCCCTCGGCCGACAATTCGGCTGCCGTCGCCTCCAGCACCTCGCGCCGACGCCCGGTGATCGCGACGGTCCAGCCGGCGGCGGCCAACGCGCGGGTCATGGCCTTGCCGATGCCGGTTCCGCCGCCGGTCACCACCGCGACCTTGGCCGTTCCGTTGGTTCCGTTCGTCATGGTGCCGCTCCCAGCCTCAACACAGCATAATAAGTTCGACTGACATATCAGTCTTTCGGATGATCCGCCGCCGCGACCGCCCCGCCGCGCCGGATGTTCCTCGATATCCAGCGTTCGACGTCATGCCGCCGATGCCCGGCCTTCGGGGCCTAGTAGGTCGCGCGTCCGCCGGAAATGTCGAAGACGGCGCCCGTCGTGAAGGAGCATTCCTCGCTCGCCAGCCAGCACACGAGGTTCGAGACCTCGTCGACCGACCCGAACCGTCCCATCGGGATCTTCGTCAGCATGAAGTCGATGTGGGACTGGCTCATCTGGTCGAAGATCGCCGTCTTCACCGCGGCGGGCGTCACGCAATTGACCGTGATGCCGGTCCGGGCGAGTTCCTTGCCGAGCGACTTCGTGAGGCCGATGACGGCCGCCTTGGATGCGGAATAGGCCGAGGCGTTCGGATTGCCTTCCTTGCCCGCGACCGAGGCGATGTTGACGATGCGTCCGTAGCCGCCGGCCGTCATGATCGGCACGACGGCCTTGTCGCAGTGGAAGAGACCGTGGACGTTGACGTCGAAGACCTGTCGCCAGGCATCCGGCGGATAGTCCGCGAGCGTCGCGTTCGGACCGGTGATGCCGGCGCTGGCGACGAGGATGTCGATGCCGCCGAAGGCATCCGCGACCCGTTTCGCGCCCGCCTCCACCGCGGACCAGTCCGTGATGTCGAGGGCGACGGCGAGCCCGCCGACCTCGCCCGCGGCTTCCTGCGCGCGGGCCGCGTCCCGGTCGAGGATCGCGACCTTCGCGCCTTCCGAGGCGAGGCGCCGCGCCACGGTCAGGCCGATGCCCGAAGCGCCGCCGGTCACGATCGCGCGGCGGCCCGCGAAGCGCTCGCTCATCCGTAGACGCTCTCGTAGGAGACGACGCGCTGGCGCTGCGTGCCGAGCTTGTCGATGCCGAGTTCGACCACGTCGCCGGCCTTCAGGAATTCCTGCGGCTTCTTGCCCATGCCGACGCCGGGGGGCGTGCCCGTCGTGATCACGTCGCCGGGCATCAGCGTCATGAAGCGGGACAGGTACGAGACGATGTGGGCGCAGTTGAAGATCATCGTGTCCGTCGTGCCGGTCTGCTTGCGCACCCCGTTCACGTCGAGCCACATGCCCAGCGACTTGGCCTCGTCGGCTTCGTCGGAGGTCAGGATGAAGGGCCCGATCGGACCGAACGTGTCGCAGCCCTTACCCTTGTCCCAGGTGCCGCCGCGCTCGATCTGGAACTCGCGCTCCGAGACGTCGTGGATGAGAACGTAGCCGGCGATGTGGGCGAGGGCCTCGTCCTCGGGCACATTGCGCGCCACGGAGCCGATGACGACGCCGAGTTCGACCTCCCAGTCGGTCTTCACCGAGCCCTTCGGGATCATGACGTCGTCGTTCGGGCCCTGGATGCAGCTGATCGCCTTGGTGAAGACGACGGGTTCGGCCGGCACGGGCAGGTTGGATTCCGCGGCGTGGTCGGAGAAGTTGAGGCCGATGGCGATGAACTTGCCGACATTCGCCACGGGGCATCCGATGCGCGTGCCGGCCGAGACCTCCGGAAGCGTCGCCGGATCGATCGCGGCGAGCCGGGCGAGGCCCTGCGGCGACAGCGCCTCGGCGCCGATGTCGGCGATCTCGGCCGAAAGGTCGCGGATCGTGCCGTCCGGCGCCATGAGGCCCGGCTTTTCCTGGCCGGCGGGTCCGTGACGTAGCAGCTTCATGGCGATCGTTCTCCCTCGGGCGCCCAAGATCCTCCMCCTGCCATATCCTAATATCCCAGCCGGTCAAGCTCTCTGGTCCGGTTTCCAAACCTCTCCGGCGACGCTGTTTCAGGCCCGCTCTCGCCAGGCATGGCCGGTTCGTGCTACGTCCCGTCGGACGCTGCATTGCAGCAATTCCATCAGACCGCGCCCGCCTTTCGCTCGCAGCTTCGGCTTGCGGCGTTCGCCCGTTCCCTCGTCCGCCGGACCCGTCCATGCTCCAGATCAACAACCTCGTCTTCAACGGATGGGGCCGCAAGTTCTTCGACGACGCGAGCGCGCTTCTGCCGGTCGGCGCCAAGGTCGGCCTCGTCGGTCGCAACGGCATCGGAAAGTCGACCCTCTTCAAGCTGATCCTCGGCCATCTCACGCCGGACGGCGGCGAGATCGCGCTGCCCAAGGCGGCCCGCATCGGCTCGGTCGACCAGGAGCATCCCGCGACGCCGATGAGCCTGATCGACACGATCCTCGAAGCCGATCTCGAACGCCACAGCCTGATGGCGGAGCTGGAGACCGCCGAACCCGAGCGGATCGGCGAGATCTGGGGCCGGCTGATCGACATCGACGCGGAGGGCGCGCCCGCGCGCGCGGCGGAGATCCTCGGCGGCCTCGGCTTCTCCACGGAGGACCTGCAGCGTCCCATGGCGGAGTTCTCCGGCGGCTGGCGCATGCGCGTCGCGCTCGCCGCCGCGCTCTTCTCGGCCCCCGACATGCTCCTTCTCGACGAGCCGACGAACTACCTCGATCTCGAAGGCGCGCTCTGGCTGGAGCAACGGCTCAAGAAGTATCCGCACACCGCGCTCATCATCAGCCACGACCGCGAGCTCCTCAACAATTCCGTCGATCACATCCTGCTCGTCGCCGAGCGCAAGCTGGAGCTCTACACCGGCGGCTACGACGAGTTCGAGAAGCGCCGGGCCGAGGCGCAGCGCCTCCAGGCCTCGGCAAAGTCCAAGCAGGATGCCGAGCGCGCCCATCTCCAGGCCTTCGTCGACCGCTTCAAGGCCAAGGCCTCCAAGGCCGCGCAGGCGCAGTCGCGCATGAAGCGGCTCGCCAAGATGGAGCCGGTCCACATGACGATCGAGGCGCGCGTCGCGCCCTTCACGCTGCCCTCGCCCAAGCGTCCCCTGGCGCCGCCGCTGATGCAGCTCGAAGGCGTCGACGTCGGCTACGACGACGGCGTCGCGGTCCTGCGCGATCTCAACCTTCGCCTCGACGTCGACGACCGGATCGGACTTCTCGGCGTCAACGGCGCGGGCAAGTCGACCTTCGCCAAGCTCGCCGCCGGCGCGCTTCAGCCGCTCCGGGGCCAGATGCAGAGGGACCGGCGCGTCGAGACCGGCTGGTTCCACCAGCATCAGATCGAGGCGCTCGATCCGAACGAGACGCCGATGGAGATCATCCGGCGCACCATGCCGGAGAGTTCGGAGGCGCAGCGGCGCTCCAAGCTCGCGCAGTTCGGCTTCAACTTCGACAAGCAGGAGACGATCGTCGATTCGCTGTCGGGCGGCGAGCGGGCGCGCCTGCTGCTCAACCAGGTCGCGATGGCCGCGCCGCACATCCTCATCCTCGACGAGCCGACGAACCATCTCGACATCGATTCCCGCCGGGCGCTGCTCGACGCGCTGAACGAATACGAGGGTGCCGTCATCCTCATCACCCACGATCGTTCGCTGATGGAGCTCGTCGCGGACCGCCTGTGGCTCGCCGCCGACGGCCGGGTGAAGCCCTTCGACGGCGACATGGACGATTACGCCAAGTTCGTCCTCGACCGCGCCCGCAACGGGCAGCGCGCCCCGGCGCAGGATCGCGGCGACGGGGTCCGCGAAAACCGGCGCTCCAACAAGCGCCGCGCCCGGGGATGAGCCGGGCGGAACGCCTCGGACGGGTCGCGGCCGCGCCCGAGCGACGTGCGGGCGACCGGGCGCGGGGCATCGCGATGGTCCTCGTCGCCACGATCGCCTGGAGCTTCAGCGGCCTCTACACGCGGCTTCTGGGCACCGACGTCTATTCCGCGATCGCCCTGCGCTGCTTCTTCGGGGCGACCTTCCTGCTTCCGGCCTTTCTTCTCATCCACCGCCGGAACGGCTGGACGCGCATCACGGATATGGGCTGGCCGGGCGTCGTGGTCGTGCTTCTCCAGCTGGTCACGATGGCCGCGACGGTCGGCGGGCTCTATCTCACCAGCGTCGCCAACGTGACCGTGATCTACGCCTCCTCGCCCTTCCTCGCCGGCGGCTTCGCCTGGTGGCTCCTCGGGGAACGGGTGAACCGGCAGACGCTCGTGGCCAGCGCGATCGTTCTCGTCGGCGTCCTCATCGTCGTCTCCGGTTCGGCGGGGGAGGGACGCATCCTCGGCGATCTCATCGCGCTGTCCATGACGATCGCCTTCGCCGCGATCATCGTCGTGCCCCGCGTCTGGCCGCATATCGACATCCTCACGGTCTCGATGCTCGGAGGCTACGCGACCTTCCTCGTCTTCCTGCCGCTCGCCTCGCTCGGTTCGATCGCGCTCCGCGACTGGCTGCTCCTCGCGGCTTTCGGCTTCACCAATTTCGTCGTCGCCTATTTCATCTTCCTCAAGGGCTCGCGGCTGATCCCCGCGGCCGAGAGCGGCCTCATCATCACGCTGGAGATCATGCTCGCGCCGCTCTGGGTCTGGCTCGCCTTCGGCGAGGTGCCGGGCACCGCGTCCTTCATCGGCGGCGCGCTGATCTTTTCGACGATCACCGCCCATCTCCTGTCCGGCCTTCGCGCCCGCTGATCGGCACGAGGTTGGCGGCGAACTGCCGCGTGCAGTCCGTCCAGGAGAAGGTTTCGGCGAAGCGCCGACAGCCGGCCCTGTCGATCCCGAGCGCCTGCAGCGCCGCGCCTCGCAGGTCCTCCGAGAGGACGCCGTGCGGGGCATCGCCGAGGATGTCGGCCGGCCCCTGGACCGGATAGGCGGCGACCGGCGTGCCACAGGCGAGCGCCTCCAGGACGACGAGGCCGAAGGTCTCGAAACGCGACGGGAAGACGAAGACGTCGGCGGCCGACATGTGCCGCGCGAGGTCCTCGCCGTGGCGGTAGCCGAGGAAATGCACGGCGGGAAAGGCGGCCTGCAGGCCCTTGCGGGCCGGTCCGTCGCCGACCACGACCTTCGAGCCGGGCAGGTCCAGGGAGAAGAACCGCTCCAGGCTCTTCTCCGCCGAGACGCGGCCGACATAGAGGAAGATCGGACGGGGCAAGGCGAGGAAGTCCGCGTCGAAGCCGGGCTCCTCGCGATGCGGCCGGAAGGCCGTCGTGTCGACGGCGCGGCCCCAGCGGCGGATGTTGGCAAAGCCGCGTCGGCCGAGTTGGCGCTCCAGCGTCGGGGTCTGCACCATGAAGCCGTTCCCGCCGTTGTGGAACCAGCGCTGCAAGGCGTAGGCGGCATCGGTGCCGAAGCCGAGGCGCGCGGCGAAGTAGTCGCCGAAGCGCGTGTGGAACGAGGTGGTGAAGGGCAGGGCCCGCCGCCGGCACCAGGCTCTCGCGGCAAGGCCGATCGGCCCCTCCACGGGAATGTGGATCGCATCGGGCGCGAAGTCCCCGATGGCGCGTCCGAGCGCGCCGCCGAAGGGAAGGGCGAGCCGCACCTCTCGGTAGCCCGGCGCGGGGACCGTCCATCCGAAATCGCCGGGGCCGACGAGGCGCACGACATGGCCGTCCGCTTCGAGATGGCGCCGGGTGGTCTCGAAGACGCGGACGACGCCGTTGACCTGCGGCTCGGCCGCGTCGCTCGCGATGAGGATGCGCATGAAATTGATATGACCTGCTTCCGAGACCGGGATTGGCGTTCTACATGGCGTTCCGGCAAGCTCCAAGGTCGAGGGACCTCGTGGTTGTGCCGTCCTTGCGTTCGACCGGCCGCTGGAGCCTTTGTCCCATGAAGATCATCGTGCTCGGCGGCGACGGGTTCTGTGGCTGGCCGACCTCGCTCCATCTCGCGGCGCTGGGCCACGAGGTGACGATCGTCGACAATCTCGTTCGTCGGCAAACCGACGAGGAGCTCGGCGTCGCCAGCCTGACGCCCATCCGGTCCATCGACGAGCGGCTGGAGGCCTGGACCGGGACCGGCCATGCCCCGATCGCCTTCGCAAGGCTCGACGTCGCCCGCGACTACGAGGCGTTGGAGGCTTTGTTCCGGCGGATCCGGCCGGACACGATCGTCCACTTCGCGGAGCAGCGGGCCGCGCCCTATTCGATGAAGTCGCCGCGCCACAAGCGCTACACGGTCGACAACAACGTCAATGCGACCCATGCCGTGCTCTGCGCCATGGTCGAGGCCGCGCCCGACGCCCGTCTCGTCCATCTCGGCACGATGGGCGTCTACGGCTACGGCAAGACCAAGGGCATGCCGATCCCGGAAGGCTATATCGACGCGACGCTCCGTTCGGGCGGCAGCGAGGCGACGGTCGACATCCTCTATCCCGTCGATCCCGGCTCGATCTACCACATGACGAAGACGCTCGATCAGCTGCTCTTTCTCTTCTACGCCAAGAACGACGGACTCGGGATCACCGACCTCCATCAGGGCATCGTCTGGGGCACGGAGACGCCGGAGACGCGTCTCGACGAGCGGCTCGTCAACCGCTTCGACTACGACGGCGACTACGGGACGGTGCTGAACCGCTTCCTCTGCCAGGCGGCGATCGGCCATCCCCTCACCGTCCACGGAACGGGCGGGCAGACACGCGCCTTCATCCACATCCGCGACACCGTGCGCTGCGTCGCGGCCGCGGTGGAGACGCCGCCGGAGCGCGGGTCGCGCGTGAGGATCATCAACCAGATGACCGAGACCCACTGCGTCCGGGACCTCGCCCGTCTCGTCTCCGACATGACCGGCGTTCCCGTCGAGCTTCGCGAGAACCCGCGCAAGGAAGCGCCGGAAAACGACCTCGTCGTCGTCAACGACACGCTGCTCCACCTCGGTCTCGAACCGACCCGGCTCTCGGACGGGCTCCTGACGGAGGTGGTCGACGTCGCCCGCCGCCATGCCGACCGGATCGAGCGCGACCGCATCGTCTCGACGAGCTATTGGGTCAAGCCCGCCAGGACATGAAGACCAAGCGGATGACGACGGGTTTTCTCTCCCGTCGGATGAAACGGGACACGGTGCCGACCGGGAATTTCGCGATGCAACCTTGCATCGACCGGCATCGACCGTAGATCGGGGAGCAAACCGGCGTCCTCCGGTCCGCTCCCGAAAAGGTCGCTTCTTGTCCGTCCGTTCCGATCGTCCGCTTGCCACCGATCCCGTGCCGTCCGCGATCGGACCGCTTCTCCTGTCGCGCGGGGCGGACAGGGACGAGGCGCGGCTGACGGCGCTCCTGGCGCTCCCCGCCGGGTCGCTCGCGCCGGCGCTCGTTCCGGACGGCGGTGATCCCGTCCAGCCGCGCGAACTCGCCCGGCTCTTCGACCGGACGCTCCAGGCCTACGACTTCTCCCTGCCGGTCCGTCCCGGTACGGTCTCCTACGACCTCGCCGGCCGGCGTCACGCCGTGGCCACGGGCTTTGCCGGGGACATCCGCTGCGCCTTCGTCTCCTGCAACGGAAAGGAGAACGGCGACGGCGAGCGCGATCTCGACGAACGTGACCGCATGTGGCAGCGGCTCGGCGAGGAGAACGCGGCGCGCCCGTTCCACCTCCTCTTCCAGGGCGGCGACCAGCTCTATGCGGACGAGATCCTGCACAGCCATCCCGAACTGAGGCGCTGGGAGGACCTGCCGACGAGCCGGAAGGGCACGGTGGCCTTCACCGAGGCGATGCGGCAGGCGGCGCGGCTTTATCTCGCCGGCCGCTATCTCGCGTTGATGGCGCAGCCGGCGATCGCCGGCCTCGTCGCTTGCGTCCCCTCGCTGATGATGTGGGACGACCACGACATCATCGACGGCTGGGGCAGCCATCCCGCCAAGCTCCTGGACAGTCCGGTCGGGCGCGGCATCTTCCAGGTCTCTCGGGAGATGTTCCTTCTCTTCCAGCAAGGCTGCCGCCCCGACGAGGCGCCCTCTCTGGCGCTCGACCGGACGGGGCGCAGCTTCAGCCTCGGCGCCCATTATCCCGGCCTCTCCGTCATCGCGCCGGATCTTCGCAGCGAACGGCGGCCGGACCGCGTGATGGACGAGACGGGATGGGCCGCGCACGAGGCGGCGCTCGCCGCCGCACCGGACGGCAACCACCGGATGATCCTGTCGAGCGTGCCCGTGCTCGGCCCGCGTCTGTCGGTGGTGGAGGCCGCGCTCGATCTCGTGCCGCGCGCCCAGCAATACGAGGACGATCTGCGCGACCAGTGGCAGAGCCGCGCCCATCGCGCGGAATGGCAGCGCTTTCTCGCCGGGCTGGAGCGCGAGATGGTGGAACGGGCCTCGCCGGTCACCGTCGTGTCGGGGGAGATCCATCTCGCCACGCGGGCCGAGATGCGGCTGAAGGACGGGCAGGTGCTGCACCAGCTCGTCGCCTCCGGCATCGCCCATCCCCGGCCGTCCAAGGCCTATGCGATCGCGCTCGGCCTCCTGGCCAAGTTGGGCGACGCCCCTCTGCCGGGACGCCGGATCCGCCTCAAGGCGCTTCCCGGTCGGCGCGGCGTCTACACGGCCGAGCGCAACTATCTCGTGCTGGCGCGCGAGGGCGGCCGCTGGTCGGCCGCCTGGGAGCTCGAGGATGGCGGCCGGACGCCGGCAATGGCGATCTGAGGAGCGCGGGCGCGCCTCAGGCCCTGTTGTCGTCCGTCGCGAGCGCGTAGTCCCCCGGCAGGCTGTTTCGCAGGACGAGGCGCATGTTGGGGAGGTCGTTGCCCTCCATCTTCGTCACCATGGCCTCGCCTTCGAGACCGAAGCCCCGCCAGCGTTCGGTGAGGCGCGCTTCGAGGACCGCCTCGCTCGCCACCAGCGTCACCGTGACGTCGAAGAGCGGGCCGAGGTCCCGCCAGCCGGGTTCGTCGAGGAGGAGATAGTTGCCCTCGACGACGATGATCCGCGTTTTGCCCGCGATGATGCGGCCGCCGGCGCGCGCGATCTCGATCGAGCGATCGAAGACGGGAACGGCGACGTCGCGCGCCGGAACGGTTCGCAGGCGCTGGAGCGTCGCGGCGAAGCCGTCGAGATCGAAGGTGAAGGGCGCGCCCTTGCGGGGACGGTGGCCGCGCTCGTTCAGCACCACGTCGTCGAAATGGAAGCCGTCCATCGGGAAGACCGCGGCTCGTCCAGGCTCGCCCTCGTTCAGACGCTCGACGATGCGGTCGGCCGTGGTCGACTTGCCGACGCCGGGCGGGCCGGCCAGCGCCACGACGAGGCGCTCGCGCCCCTCGGCGGCTTGGCGGAGGGCAACGACGAGCCCTTCCAGCGTCACGGGAACCATGGCGCCGCTCATCCCGCGTCGGCCTGAAGGTTGGCGGCCTCGATGCCGGCGACGGCGGCCGTCTCGTCGTTGTCGGACGTGTCGCCGGTGATGCCGACCGCGCCGACGACCCGGCCGTTCTCCCGGATGAGGACGCCGCCGGGAACGGGAACGAGCGAGCCGCCGCACAGCGCGTTCATCGACTGCACGAAGAAGGGCTGGCTTTCCGCCCGCGTCATGATCGCGCGCGAGCCCATGCCGAGCTGCACCGCGCCATTGGCCTTGCCGATGGCGATGGCCGGCCGGAGCGGGCTGGCGCCGTCCTGGCGCTCGAGCGCGACGAGATCGCCCGCCGCGTCGAGCACGGCGATGGTCAAAGGCTTCAGCTTCAGCGCGGCCGCCTTCTCGAAAGCGGCGGCGACGATGGTTCGGGCATGGGCGAGCGTGAGTGTCACGGCGAAAGGTCCTCGAAGCGCAAGCGTTGGCGTGCCGCATGGAAGGGCACGGGAATGGCGCCTATCTACACCGCCTGCCGGGGATGGGGATATCCCGCGGCGTCGAATGAACGAGGTTCTCCCATGCTGCGCCCGATCGCTTTCGGCACCGCCCTGACCTTCGCCGCGATCTGTTCCCCGGCGGCGGCGCTGGAGCTTCGACCCTTCGCCTCGCCCCATTTCGCCGATCATCCGCTCGTCGGACGCATCTTTGCCTCGGACGGACGGGAGGTCGCGCCGGAGCGCCTGTTGGACGCCGTGAAGGGCGCGCGGTTCCTCGCGCTCGGCGAAACGCACACGAACCCGGATCATCACCGGCTCCAGGCGGCGCTTCTCGCCGAGCGCGCCGGCACGGGCGACCGGCCGACGGTGGTGTTCGAGATGATCCCGGAGGGCTTGCAGGGCGCGCTCGATGCGGCTGTCGCCAAGGGCGGCGACGCCGATGCGATCGGGGCGGCGGTCGCTTGGGACGAGCGGGGCTGGCCGGATTTTGCGATCTACCGGCCGATCGTCGAGGCGGCGCTCGCGGCGGATCTGCCGATGCGGGCGGGTGATCTCGATCGGGACACGATGCGGCGGGTTTCCCGGGAAGGTGCGGACGTGCTCGGGGCCGAGCGCAAGGCGCGCCTCGGGCTCGATCGGGCGATGCCGGAGGGCGCGCGCGCGGACCTCGCCAGGGAGTTGGAGGCCTCGCATTGCGGGATGCTGCCGGCCACCGCGATCCCGGCCATGATCTCCGTGCAGCGGGCGCGGGACGGGGCGCTGGCGGATGCGATGATCGGCTCCGGCGGTCCCGCCGTTCTGATCGCGGGAGCCGGTCACACGCGCCGCGACCGGGCGGTGCCGGCGATCCTCGAAGCGCTCCAGCCGGGGGCGGCGGTCGTGTCGGTCGCCTTCGCGGAGGTCTCGGAGGGGGAAGCGCAGCCGGCCGCCGAAGAGCTGGCTCTCTCCGACTTCACGCTCTACACGCCGCGCTTCGACATTTCCGACCCTTGCGAGGGTATGACGATGGGCAACGGCATGGGGGCCCCCGCCGCCCCGCCGGCGAAATAACTCAGCCGAACTTGCGGCTCGCGTCGATGGCGAGGCCGAGGCCGACCGAGCCGAAGGCGTCGGCATCGACCACCCGCGCGTTCGGGAACATCGCCTTCACCGTTCGGCGCACGATCGGCACCTGGGTCGAGCCGCCGGTGAGAAGAAGCGTGTCGATCGCCTCCGGCGCGACACCCGCGACCGTCAGCGCCTCGCCGACGCTGCCCGCGATGCCCGCGACCAGCTCGGCGACGACGCTCTCGAACTCGCCGCGCGTCACCGGCTCGTCGAGATCGAGGCCGATCTCCTTCAGGCGAATGTAGGCCAGCTCATCGTCGGTCAGCGCGATCTTGGCGGCTTCCGAGGCCCCGGCGAGGCGGTGGCCGGCGCGCGCGTCGAGAAGGGCGAGGAGGCGCGTCAGCTTCTCCGGCTCGGCCGCCTGCTTCTGGAGATCGCGCAGGCCGTTCGCGACCTTCGGATCGTAGAGGAGGTTGATCCGGTGCCAGGTGGCGAGGTCGTTCCAGTACCAGACGGGGAGGCGGCGCTTGCCGTCGCGGGTGGAGGTGCCGAGGCCGAGGGCGGGCATGGCTTTGGCGATCGAGAGCAGGCGGTCGAAATCCGTGCCGCCGATATGGACGCCGGTGGCCGACAGGATGTCCTCTTTCCGCTCCGGTCGCCTCGCGGCCTCTGGCGAGAGGCGGATGACGGAGAAGTCGGACGTGCCGCCGCCGATGTCGACGACGAGGGCGAGCTCCTCGCCGGCAACCGTGCGCTCGTAGTCGAGCGCGGCGGCGACGGGCTCGAACTGGAAGGCGATCTCGGAAAAGCCTTGCGCGCGGGCCGCGCCCTCGAGCTGGCCTTCGGCGGCTTTGTCCGCGGCCTCGTCGCCATCCACGAAATGAACGGGCCGGCCGAGCACGACGCGCGAGGCGGACGCGCCCGTCTCGGCCTCCATCCGCTCCTTCAGGAGCTTCAGGAACAGCCCGACGATCTCGGCGAAGGCCAGACGCTCGCGCCCGACCACGGTCTTCTCGCCCATCAGCGAGGAGCCGAGCACGCTCTTCAACGCGCGCATGAAGCGCCCCTCCGCGCCGTCGACATATTCGTGCACGGCGGCTCTGCCGGCATAGGTCCGCCCGTCCTCCCGGGAGAAGAAGAGCGCGGTCGGCATGGTGCGCTGGCCGTTCTCCAGGGCGATCAGCTCAGGGCGGCCGTCCCGGACGATGCCGAGCGTCGAATTCGTGGTCCCGAAATCGAGGCCACAGCTCTGGATCGTCATGTCACGCACCGGATGGATCGGGACGGGCGCCTTGCTGCCGCGCCCATGGAAAAGGGGAGGGCGGGACATAAAGGCCCCCGGCCGGAATGGCAACGCCGCATCGGCCGCACCGCACAAAAGAGCTTGACACGGCAAAGCGCCCGCACGCCGCCGCGCCGGGGTGATGGTGAAGCCGGCGGGTGTCTTGCCGGTCTGCTCGTGCCGTCCTCGAAGGGAGCGGCGGGACGCCGGAGGAAGACCCTCCGGTTTGGGGTATGCGATAAGGTTGGTCCGCCTCCGGCGTCCACGCGCGGGCTTCTGTCCGGATACCTCGCGACCAAGCGAGGTCTGTTCGACCGTCGTGGACGGGATGGTCAATCCCGCTTCGTGCGTCGTCGATCGGGCATATTGGTTCCAGCGACTTCGCCCCTGGGTCTACGCCGATCTCTCCCGCAACCCCGGTTTCCCGGAGCCGACGCGAACATCCGAACCAAGGGGTTCGACCTTTCCGAAGAAGGCTTCTTCCCGAGACCCGCCCCCAGCCCCCGAACGATCCCGGTGATCATTCGCGCCCGTCTCGCGGGCTGGTGGTGAGAGGGAGGATACGGGAGGGGCGGAGGGTGGGGATAAGTTTCTGCTTGATGAAAGTGCCATAAACAGGGAGTTATGGTGCAACTCATAGGAGCAGCATTCAGAGCGCAGGACGTTTGGATCTAAAAAGCGAGAAGGATTGCTTGTGGCAGAGACGGTCAACATCGCCGCGATGGCAGAAAAGCTATCGAATGAGTTATTTAAGGAATTTCTTTGGAAAAAGGTAGGCCCTACTAATCAAAATTGGGCGTGCGAGCGAACCGATGTGCACGATGTTGACTCCCATCCAACGGATGTCGTGTTCTACTACGATGAGCCGTACTCAATGATGAGAACCTTTCTTCAATGCGACTTAAAAAGTTATGCAAAAGGATCGATAACTCAAAGCACCATAAGGGCGGCGCTTGAAAGTCTTGCAAAGCAGGTGAGTTGTGCAGAAATTAGCGGGGCTTGGTAGGCCTTATATAGTAATACCCACATACAAAGTCGAATTCACGGGCTTCTATTTGTATACAACCATGACGGGCTGTATGATAGGGATTTTCAAGCGATTGTGGAGGCGGCCAAATCGGACGGGTTTGATATTCCGGCTGGATCTAGATTATTTGTCTTAGGGCCAGATGATATTAATTGGCTTGATAACGTACGTTTTGAAATCCGACAGTTGCGCGGTGATGAAAAAATCCCATTCGCTGCAAAATGCAAATTCCACTTTCCCCATCTTGTTCAGAAGCTCAATTTAAAACCGGATGCGTCGCTCGCGGCCAATATAGAGATGCTGCTGTCTCCTTGGATTGTGCTGCAGCATGATGAATTTGGGGATAATCATCAAAATGGTATAATTCTCTTCCATAGAAACAGACCGACTATCGATGGCTTGATGTACATAATTGACTACTTAAAGCATAATCAGTTCTTAACAAAATCTTATAGAGTTTCAATAAAATATCTTTCTGATCACGGAGATGCCGGCTCCGTTTTTGAAAAGGCCGCAAGCCAGTACATTGATAGATTCCTGTTGCCAGAGCATTCCGAACTGGCTGATATAATACGATCAGTGGATTGTAGCGCAATTCAGCAGGCAGGATCGATATTCTCATCAATACAACTGGGTATGGAAGATGAAAGAATCACTTCTTAAACTATTCGCTACCGATAAAGATCTGTACGATATCATGATATCCGCTCAACAGCGGTTAACAAGAAGTAACATGCTTGAGATTGGCAAAGGACGAAGGACTTTCTTTTTCACTCATGAAAACAGGGACGATATAATAGAGTATATGTCTTTGTTAATTTATGACTATGACGGGGTGCTTGACATTCTTGAGAGGCGTGAATCGTCAAGGCGCTCCGAGAAAAATACATCCATCACCATCCCGATAGAACTGACGGCATCTGAAATAAAAGAGTTTGTTTCGAGCTTTAATGACAAGAATAGGGGAGTGGAAAATATGACTCTCCATGGAGGAGCTAAAACATCTACCATAAATCCTGAATATACAGATTATGATTTCTCGAAGACGCGCCTCGCGCAGAAAACACCTCGAAATGCGTCGCTTGTCTTAGAGGTTGGGGAGGGGAAGACGGTAATTCGACTGCCGTCAACGGAAAAATCCCGCTCAGTTGTCACTGGTTTACATTCTCGTATTGAATCAATCAAAAAGAAGGAATTGCCTCTTGACGAGGTGTCTCTTTCTCTTCTTGCTACTGCCGATGAGCGAAGTACTTTCTTTACAAAGCTAATATCAGAAATGGACAAATTTGTTCTAGAAGGCGTAACAAGTTTGAAGGTGGCGGCGTGGCCATCGAGTCTTGGTGCGCTGAGCGATGATGGCGACGATGAGGAGCTTGGCGAGGCCGCGGCTGAAATGATGGCAGTCGTGAGAAGTGTAGCGATATCTGGTGAAAACCTAGTTGCTTCTCGTTAGTACCAACGACTGAAAAAGGATGGTTTTTATATTACATTGATACGATGGCGCGCTCGCGAATTATCGGATCCGTATGAGTTGGCGGAATTCGAAGCGACGTTTGAGGATGCATCTGCGGGGACGGGTTTCAAATATCTTGCGCGAACTGCAAAACAAACATCAAAGGGAACATACTCGAAGCAGCTAAAACTTCCTTCCGATATTCGTCAACGCTATCTATTTTCGCTGATTGAGTCTACGGCTCGGTCAGCTATAGCTGAAATTCTGAATAATGGTATCGAGGTTGACGATGAGCTGCTGAAATCCTCTTCCAAAATCTCACAAAACAAATCGGCCTAGAGTGATGCAGCGTTCTAGGTGGTTCAAGGCAGTATGGAGCGTGAAGGTCGAGTCGCTTGCTGCGAAAATGAGGGACGCACCCTTCACCCTCTCGTCCGATAGTGGTTTCTTGCTTGATAGAGTTAGAAATAGTTTCGTAGAGGGGCGATATATTGAACGCATTAACTATGAAGATCATGTCCTAGATCCCTTTGGAAATGAGACAGTTAATAGAAATGTGGAGTATCGTGTAGTCAAATTTCGGTTGTCTGACAAATATCCGGAACTCCAAATATCAGACCCGCCTAGAACGGCGCGTGGCTTTATTAATAGTGTCTTACAGTTAACCGATTTCAATTCCGAAGTGGAAAGTGTGAGGGTGGATCCTCAAAAGTGGCTCGAGAATTTGCAATCTCAGAAGAATCTCGTCGGACGAGTGACCTCCGCTAAGATAATCTACGAAAGACTATCAGCAGGCGCGATTGGGAAGCTCAATATCATAGCCAGCAAACAGGCTGTTGAGGTTGCGGATAAACTTGGTTTTAATGGGCCAAGATCAATCTCTAAAATTAAATTTGAACCAAACCTAGAGAAAGGACATCTGGTGTTATCCGAAAGTGGGGTTGCGTCTTTTAGTATCAAGGGAATGATCGGCTTGGTGGACGATATGCGTCTAAGCCTCCCACGTGATCCGCTCAAATAAAGAATGCGCTACTTCGAATCTGTCGAGGAGCAAAATCTGTCGAACGTCTTAAAGAGAAATAGAAAAAGCAGCTTTGTTTCCGGCCCAGTTGTTTTACGTTAAGCCGTCCTGGGGCCCGTTGCCTGCGGCAACGCCCCGGCATCGCTGCGCTCGCAAAGCCCCACTGGGGCTTCGCGTTTTCAAAGCGTCGAAGACGCTTCGAAAACCGCTAGCTATCCATTTTCAACGCCGCAATGAACGCCTCCTGCGGGATCTCGACCTTGCCGAACTGGCGCATGCGCTTCTTGCCCTCTTTCTGCTTGTCGAGGAGCTTGCGCTTGCGGGAGGCGTCGCCGCCGTAGCATTTGGCGGTGACGTCCTTGCGAAGGGCCGAGATGGTCTCGCGGGCGATCACCTTGCCGCCGATGGCCGCCTGGATCGGGATCTTGAAGAGGTGGTTGGGGATCAGTTCCTTCAGCTTCTCGCACATCTGCCGGCCGCGGCGCTCGGCCTGGAGCTTGTGGACCAGCATGGAGAGGGCGTCGACCGGCTCGGCGTTGACGAGGATCGAGAGCTTCACGAGGTCGCCCTCGCGGTAGTCGATGAGCGAATAGTCGAAGGAGGCGTAGCCCTTCGAGATCGACTTCAGGCGGTCGTAGAAGTCGAAGACGACCTCGTTCAGCGGCAGCTCGTAGGTGACCATGGCGCGCTTGCCGACATAGGAGAGGTCGGTCTGGAGGCCGCGCCGCTCCTGGCAGAGGGTCAGGATGTTGCCGAGATATTCGTCGGGCGTGAGGATGACGGCCTTGATCCAGGGCTCGTCGATCGCCTCGATCTTCATGACGTCCGGCAGGTCGGCGGGATTGTGGAGCTGGATCGTCTCGCCGTTGGTGAGGCGGATGTCGTAGACCACGGAGGGCGCGGTCGCGATGAGGTCGAGGTCGAACTCGCGCGACAGGCGCTCCTGCACGATCTCCAGATGGAGAAGGCCGAGGAAGCCGCAGCGGAAGCCGAAGCCCAAGGCAGCGCTGGATTCCATCTCGAAGGAGAAGCTGGCGTCGTTGAGGCGCAGCTTGCCCATGGCGGCGCGCAACTCGTCGAAATCGGCGGCGTCGACGGGGAAGAGGCCGCAGAAGACCACGGGCTGGGCCGGCTTGAAGCCGGGCAGCATGGTCTTGGTCTGGCGCTTGTCCTCGGTGATCGTGTCACCGACGCGGGTGTCGGCGACCTCCTTGATGGAGGCGGTGATGAAGCCGAGCTCGCCGGGGCCGAGAACGTCCATGGCCAGCATCTTCGGGGTGAAGACGCCGACCCGGTCGACCGGATATTTCGCGTCCGTGCCCATCATGCGGATGATCTGGCCCTTGCGGAGCTCGCCGTCGATGATGCGGACCAGCACGATGACGCCGAGATAGGCGTCGTACCAGCTGTCGACCAGCATAGCCTTCAAGGGCGCGGAGCGGTCGCCTTCCTTCGGCGGGGGCAGGCGGTGGACGATGGCTTCGAGCACGTCGGAAATGCCGATGCCGGCCTTGGCCGAGATCATCACGGCCTCGGACGCATCGAGGCCGATCACCTCCTCGATCTGCTCCTTCACCCGGTCCGGCTCGGCAGCGGGGAGGTCGATCTTGTTGAGGACGGGCACGATCTCGTGGCCGTTGTCGAGGGCGAGATAGACGTTGGCGAGCGTCTGCGCCTCGACGCCTTGCGCCGCGTCCACCACGAGGAGCGAGCCCTCGCAGGCCGCCAGCGAGCGCGAGACCTCGTAGGCGAAGTCGACATGGCCGGGCGTGTCGATGAGATTGAGGATGTAGGTCTCGCCGTTCTTGGCCTTGTAGTGCAGGCGAACGGTCTGCGCCTTGATCGTGATGCCGCGCTCGCGCTCGATATCCATGGAATCGAGGACCTGTTCGGTCATCTCGCGCGCCTCCAGTCCGCCCGTCTCCTGGATGAGCCGGTCGGCGAGCGTGGACTTCCCGTGATCGATATGGGCGACGATCGAGAAGTTGCGGATGTGGTCGAGGGGCGTGGTGGTGCTCATGGCCGGGATATAAAGAATTCGATGAAAACTGCCTACCGGTTTTGTTGCCGCGCGGAAGAGGGATGGTGGGGAGGGGAAATCGCGGCAGGAAAGGTCTGCAGGTGAACCTGAACGCAGAGCGTTCAGGCGGGAAGACTTGCGGGTGGGAGCACGAATGCCGGGGGCATTCGTGCGGTCGCCGAAAGCCTCAAGGCATTCGGCTTGGGCCTATCCGTCCGAACGCTTCGCGTTCAGGCGGATAGGCCGGCCTCGAAGGGAAGGGCGGTCTCCTCCGGCGAGCGCGCGGCCTTGGCGGCGTCGCGCACGAGGCGCTCGATGCGGGCCGCGGCCGCCTTCGGGCTTTCCGCGAAGAGGCGGCGGGCCGTGGACAGGGACGTCGCGCGGAGCGCGCCCTGGCGGCGATCCATGAGGCCGAGCACCACGGCGCGGTCGGCCTCGGTGCCGAAGGCCCCGGCGTCGCCGGCCATCTCGGCGCGCAGGATCGCATAATCGTGGTCGAGCCCGAGGGAATCGCCGATGCCGGCCGCGACCTCGCGCGCGACGCGGAACGCGTCGGGCCAGAGATCGGCGAGAAGGCCGAGATGGGCGGCGTGGTCCTTGGCGTGCTTGCGCAGGTCGTGGAAGGCTTCCGCCTCGCCGTTCAGCGCGGCCTCGCCGAGCGCCCGGCGGGCGGCGCGCTGGGTGTGGTGGACGCCCTCGGCGACGATCAGCGGCGCGCGCTTCAGCGGCTTGGAGAAGGACGCCTCGCCAAGGGCTGTCCGGCTGTCCTCGATCGTCGCCAGCGTCCGGGCGATGGTCTCGCCGAGATCGCCCTCGGCCTCGACGGCGGCCTCGCGGCGTCTTTCGAGCTCGGCACGGACGGGCGCGAAGGCATCGGTCGCGACGTCGTCCGCGAAATGCTGTTCCAGGGCTTCGAGCGATTCCAGGAGCGCGGTGCGGTCGCGCACGGCCGAGAGCGCGCGGGCGGCGTCGCGCAGGCGCGCGTTCTCGGCGCGCAAGAGGTTCGAGTCGCCCGAGCGCAGCAGCCGGAACAGCGCGCGCAGCTTCTTGAAGCGCTTGCGCACGTCGTGGATCGCCTCGTGGCGATCGCCGGAACCGGAAAGCTCGGCGAACGCCTTGTCCAGCTGCTCGGCGGCGATGCGTCGGAACTCGGCGTCGAGGGGGGTGCCGAACGTGATGCGGAAGGCCATGGGTCGGGTCTGTCCTTGAGCGGTGTCAGGGCCGGCCGGCGAGCGCCAGCCTTGCATTGGAATAGGCAGGGTCGCCGGTGATCTCGCGGCCGAGCCAGGCGGGCAGATCCAGCACGTCGGTCTCGGTCTCCAGCTCGATCTCGGCGACGACGAGGTGCGCCAGCGCACCTTCGTAGACATCGAGCTCGATCGTGTGACGGCCGAGCGGAATGTCGTGGCGCGTCTTGTCGATCGGTTGTCCGAGCGCGCCCACCGCCATCGCGTCGGCATCGGCGAGCGGAATCGCGTATTCGAATTCGCCCCGCGACAGCCCCGCGCCGAGCTTGATCGTCAGCGCCGCGGAGACGCCCTCGGTGACGCGGATGCGGATCGTGCGGGTCTCGTCGGCGGCGAGATAGATCTGGCGCAGGCGCCTCGCGGCTCCGCCG
This sequence comes from Aureimonas sp. Leaf454, assembly GCF_001424685.1. Taxonomy (GTDB): domain Bacteria; phylum Pseudomonadota; class Alphaproteobacteria; order Rhizobiales; family Rhizobiaceae; genus Plantimonas. The sequence continues at coordinate 295,930 of NZ_LMQT01000020.1, read as the reverse complement.
CCCGCCGAGAAGGCCGCGCGCCATGCGTCGGTCTCGACGAGGAAACGCCGCTCGATCTCGATGCCCATCCCGATGCTCCCCCCGTCGTCCGGCCGCCCGGATGCCGGACGGCTCCTGCCATCCGTGATGAGAATTGGCATGCCTGATTGTCACAAAACAGCAGCAATCCGCGCGCCGTGCGCTTTGCCTGGCCGAGCGGATCGCAGATTCGTAAGCATAAGGGACGGACGTGGCGAGCAAAGGCTTGCCGGGCCGGGCGCCGTGATGTTGGTATGGAAATGGGCGGTGAGTTCCGCGGGCACGCGGTTGGGAGGCCCGTGCGGGGCTGACGGCCGGGTCTTGCGCGGGGTGACCTGCAGGCGGCCCGGCCGGCACCTCTCGGCACCTTGCGCCTTGAAAGCTTTGCACCTTTGCACCTCCGGACGGCGCGGCGCGGCGCGGGGTCGCGGGCGATGCCGGGACCGGATCCGGCCCAGCCGGATCAGTCGTCGTCGTGGTCGGGGATCTTCAGGAGAAATCCGCAGGCCTTGCAGTGGACCGCATCGGGTTCATGACGCGACAGGGCGCAGCGCGGGCAGGAAAAGTCGACCTTGTAGGGCCGGAAGATCGACTGGGCGAGGCGCACGAAGAGCGAGATGCCGATCAGCATCGTCACGATCGAGGTGAGCTTTCCCGCCGGGCCTGGCAGGGTGATGTCGCCGAAGCCCGTGGTGGTGACGGTGGCCACCGTGAAATAGAGCGCGTCGACATAGCCGGTGAAGCCGGAGCCGGTGCGGAAGAAGAACGTGTAGATGAAACCGGTGGCGACGAAGAGGAAGGTCACGAGGTTGACGATCGAGCGCCCCGCCTCCTCCCAGCGCTGCAGGCCGTGGCGCTTCAGCGGCAGCCAGATGATGCCGGAGCGCGAGATCGACCAGAGGCGCAGGATCCGCAGGAAGCTGAAGTTGATCAGCCAATAGGGGAAGAGCAGCGTCACGAGGATGGCGAGGTCGACGAGCGTCGTCGGACGGCGAAGCCAGTGCCAGGCGTTCCGGCTGGCGAGGCACCGGGCGAGAATGTCGGCGGCCAGAATCAGCGCCAGGATCGAATCGACCCAGAGGAAGGACGCCGTGTCGCGCAGCGCGGGCGTCGCGACGAAGAAGGCGATCGTCAGGAGATCAATGACGATGATCGCAGTCTGGAAGCGCTGCGCCCGCCGGCTCTTGCCATGATAGACGCGGGCGCAGGCGGCGCGCACCCGGGCGAGCCGGCTGGCGTTCTCGGGCGGGGCGGGCTCGACCGTGTCGAGGATCATGCGGCGCTTCCCGGCCGGGGCGCGGCGGCGCGCGCGCGTTTCATGGCTTGGGCGGCCATGGCGTAGCCGCCGGCGGCGCCGTCGATGAAATGGACGTGGTCGCTGCGGCTCGGGGCCGGCACGAAGCAGGTGACGAGCGCGGCGTCCTGCCTGTGGAGGCCGTAGGCGAGGGGCGCGCGTCGGTTCGCGGCGACGAGCAGGGCCTCGATGCGGTCGGCCGTCGCCGGCATGCAGTCGAGCGTCATGCGCAGGGCGTCGTCGAACTTGCGGAAATCGGAATTGCCGACGAACTCGCGCAGATAGCGCTCGGGATCGAAGCCGCCGAGGCTCAGCTTCAGGCGAAAGGCGACATAGGCGAGGAGCGTGCGCAGGGCGACCGCGACGGCCGAGACGAGGCGCGAGCGCCCGGTGCGGGCGCCGGAGGTGCGCACCTCCGTCCGGTAGCCGTTGGTCAGCCAGGCGAGGTCCGGCGCGGCGGCGGCGTTCGTCACCGGCCGCCCCGCATCGACCTCCCCGTCGACGAGTTCGAGAATATCGGTCACCGTCTGCCGGAACAGCGCCTCGTCGCCGCCGTCGGGCGCCATGACGATCAGGGACAGGATCACGCCGTTCTTGGCCCGCTGCTCGGAGAAACGGCAGGTGAGGCCGGTGAGATCGGGGCCCGTGCCGTCGTCGAGGGGCGGGATGGCGACGTCGCCGGACTTCATCCGCGCTTCGGCATGCGCAAGGGCGCCGCCGGAGAACATGGCGTAGGACAGGTCCGGCGTCGGCGTGAAGCGGGCGAGGCGGAGATCGTGGCCGCCGCGGCGAAGCTCGTCCACCTCGACCATGGCGACGCGAAGGTCGAGATCGAAGTTCTCCGAAATCCAGGCGGCCGTGCGCGCCAGGGCCGTGCGCCCGGTCAAGGCATGCTCGGGGGCGAGGGCGAAGCTCGCGCCGTCCCCGCCGAAGACGAAGGGGATCTGGACGCCGGGCAGAGCGTTCGACACCGCCGCGATGACGGCGGCGGCGGCCGTGTTCACCTGCTTGTAGCGTCCGGCGGCGATCGCATCGGTGGAGCGCACGATGTCGGCGAGGCCGAGCACCCAGCCGGCCGGCACGGGCCGATAGGCCGCGGGGTCCGCGAGATCGGCGAAGCTGTCCACCGCGGGGAGGCCGGCATAGAAGCCGGCGCCTGTCGCATCGTCGTTCGTCATGGCCCGTCTCCTCGATCGGCTCCCGGAAGAAACGGCTGCGGACGCCGGACGGATGCCTCGTTCCCCACGCTCATCGCGTTCCGGTCTCCGGCGACGCGGCGGACGTTCCGACCGAAACGGGCGCGAGGACGGCCTCGAGCGCCGCGAGGTCGGATCGTGCGGCCTCGCGCGCCTTCGCCTCGACCGCGCGATAGAGCGCGATGACGGCTTCGCCGGTCGGGGTCAGAACCGCGCCGCCGCCGTTCCGCCCGCCGCCGCGCGTTTCCACCACGGGCTCGGCGAACATCCGGTTCAAGGCATCGACGAGCAACCAGGCCCGGCGATAGGACATGCCGAAGGTGCGGCCGGCGCCGGCGATCGAGCCCTCGCGGCCGAGCGCTTCGAGAAGCTGCACCTTGCCGGGGCCGAGCCTTCGGCCACCCTCCAGATCGAGGCGGATGGAGATGCGGGTCGGCGCGGGCGGGACACGGGGTTGGATGGCGTCGGTCACGCTGCATCCTTCGGAGGCCGAACCGGCGCGGTCAAGAGGTCCGGCGACGCATCGGACGGGTGGATGGACCGCCGAAAGGTTCGAGCGGCTGAACCGTCGGGACAGCCGGCAGCCGGTCGAAGACCGGTCTCCACGCTCATGCGCCGGCCGTCTCCGCCGCGGCGGAGGGGGCCGACCGGTCGAACGCCACGGCTTTGACGATGGCGTGAACGGGAAGGCCGGGACGAAGGCCGAGCGCCTCGGCGGAGCGGCGGGTGAGGCGGGCGAGGATCTCGGCGCCGCCGGCATCGAGGACGACGTCCGCCCCGGCCTCCGGCCGAAGCTGCACGCTCCGGACCGTGGCGGAGAGGATGTTGAGGGCGCTGAGCCCCTTCGGTGGCTCGAGCGCCAGAAGCACGTCGCGGGCGAGGATGCGGATGCGCACGGGCGTGCCGTGCGCCGCCTCGATGCGGGGCACGAGGATCGGTCCGGCCGCCGAGGCGAGTTCGGTCAGCGCGTCGGCCGCGTGCTGCGCGACGACGAGGGAGTCGAGGAAGCGGCCGTCTTCGAGGCCGGGTCCGGCGGGCAGAAGGTCGAGCCGGCGCAGGACCTCGGCGGGCGGACCGAAGGCCACGATGCGCCCGGCGTCGAGGGCGACGAGATCGGTGCCGAGGCGCAGGACCTCCGGCACGGAATGGCTGACATAGAGGATCGGAACGCGGCCGTCGTCGCGCAGGCGCTCGATGAAGGGCAGGATGTCCTGCTTGCGCGCCTCGTCCAGCGCCGCGAGCGGCTCGTCCATCAGGAGAAGCCGGGGGCTCGCCAGGAGCGCCCGGCCGATCGCGACCCGCTGGCGTTCGCCGCCGGACAGGCGCTGGGGCGCGCGGTCGAGAAGGGATTGAAGGCCGAGAAGCTCGACGACGTCCCCGAAGGAGGCGTTTCGCTCGCCTCGGGCCGCGAACCAGCGCCCATAGATGAGGTTGCGGCGCACGGACATGTGCGGAAACAGGCGCGCATCCTGGAAGACGTAGCCGATCCGCCGCTTGTGGCGCGGCAGGGCGAAGCTCCGCGCGGTGTCGAGGAGAACGGTTCCCTCGATCTCGATCCGGCCGCGATCGGGACGGGCGAGGCCGGCGACGAGATCGACCAGCGAGGTCTTGCCGGAGCCCGAAGGCCCGAAGAGGACGGTGAGGCGGCCGGCGCTTTCGAAGCGAGCGGACAGATGGAAACCGCCGAGACGGTGATCGACGTCGACGAAGATGCTCATGCCGCCCGTCCCGTCATGCCAACCGCCCGTTCATGCCGCATGAACCCGACGCCCGACGCGCGCGGCCAGGACCTCCGAGACGAGGAGGGCGGCCATGGAGATGGCGACCGAGACGAGGGTCAGGCGCAGCGCGCCGGTCTCGCCGCCGGGAACCTGCGTGAACGTGTAGATGGCGGCGGGCAGCGTCTGCGTCTCGCCGGGAATGTTCGAGACGAAGGTGATCGTCGCCCCGAACTCGCCCATGGCCTTCGCGAAGCCGAGGATCAGACCGGCGACGATGCCGGGAAGGGCGAGCGGCAGGGTGACCGTCAGGAAGACGAAGGCGGCATTGGCGCCGAGCGTGCTCGCGGCATCCTCGAGCCGGCGGTCGATGCTCTCGATGGAGAGGCGCATCGCGCGCACCATCAGGGGAAATCCCATGACGGCGGAGGCGAGCGCGGCCCCGGTCCAGCGAAAGGAGAAGACGAGGCCGAGATAGGCTTCCAGGACGCCCCCGACCGGTCCCCGCCGGCCGAAGGCGAGAAGAAGGAGATAGCCGGTGACGACGGGCGGCAGGACGAGCGGGAGATGGACGATGCCGTTGAGCAGCGCCTTGCCGGGAAAGCGCCTGCGGGCGAGCAGCCAGGCGATGAAGAGGGCGAAGGGCAGGCTCGCCAGGGTCGCCACCGTCGCCACCCGCAGCGACAGGCGGACGGCGGTCCATTCCTCGGGGGACAGAGCGAGCGTCTCCAGGATGGGTCCTTCCGGCGGGGCTGACGAACGATCCCGTCGGATATCGCGAAACGACGGGCAGCGGAAGGGGCGCGCGAGGCATCGGGACCGCTCGTTTCCCTTAGCTCGCTTTCTTGAAGGAAAGAGCCCGCGGCGTCAGTGATCGTGCCCCTCGTGTCCTTCCTCGTCCGGCGGCTCCAGTCCGAAATGGCGGTTGAGGTCGGCGACCTGATCCGGCGAGAGATAGCGCGGATTGAGACCCCGCAGCAGCAGATAGAGCTTGGCGGTCTCCTCCAGCTCCTCGGTCGCGAAGACGGCGGCTTCGAGGCTGGCGCCGGCGACGACGGGGCCGTGATTGGCCAGCAGCACGGAAGAATAGCGTCCGGCAAGGCTTCGGATCGCGTCGGCGACCGCGGGATCGCCCGGCCGGTGGTAGGGGACGAGCGCGGTCGCGCCGGCCCGCATCAGATAATAGGGCGTCATCGGCGGCAGCACGGCGCGGGGGTCGATCTCCGGCAGCATGCTCAGCGCCACCGAATGGGTGGAATGGAGATGGACGATCGCGCGCGCCTTGGAGCGCGTCTCGTAGAGCGCGGCGTGGAGCGGGATTTCCTTGGTGGGGGGATCGCCCGAGAGGAGACGGCCGGCGGGGTCGAGCCGCGAGATGCGGGCGGGATCGAGGAAGCCGAGCGAGGCGTTGGTCGGCGTGACCAGCCAGCCGCCGTCCTCCAGCTGCACCGAGATGTTGCCGGAGGAACCCGGCGTCAGACCCCGCTCGAACAACGAGCGCCCGAAGCGGCAGATCTCCTCGCGCAGACCGCTTTCCGACATGATGGCACCCTTTCATCCTCGGTGGCTTCGAGCCGTTCGTCTCACGCCGCGAACGATCGATCCCTTGGTTCTACCCCCCGGGCCGACGCGAAATCGAGCCCGCGACGACCGTCGACGCGTCGCAGCCTCTGCTCTTGTTCAAGTCCGCGTCCTTGCCGTGCGACGGCGCTTTTCCACGCGGACCTGCGACCGCGGCTGCTTCCTCGTTTGGCGCAAGATGCTGCAACTGCAAGAAAATCCTGCCGCGCTGCACGATTGACACGACGCTTCAGGGGCATAGGCTTCGATACGACGGAGGACGCGCAATGGCTGCATCGCCGCATCTCGCACCGCGCCTCCGCTGATTGTTCCAGGGGCGTCCTGCGCCCGCGAGCAACGGGAGGAAGAGATGGACCTTCTCGCCATCATCACGGACATGCCGGTTTCGTTCTACGTAAGCGTCTCCGCCGCCGTCGTCATGTGCATCTTCGGATCGTAGACGCTCCGATCGATCCCGTCCGACGCCTGGAGGATACGGGTCAGGCGATCTCGATCTTGACGATCTCGGCCTCGTTCGCGCCGGCGGTGACGGTGTCGCCGACCGTCTTGCCGAGGAGGCCGCGGGCCAGCGGAGCGAGATAGGAGACGAGGCCCTGGGTCGGATCGGCCTCGTCGATGCCGACGATGGCGAAGACCTGCCGGCGCCCGTCGTCGCGCTCGATCGTCACGCGGCTGCCGAAGTGCACGCTGGCCGCGTCGGACGGCGTCTCGACGAGCTCGGCGCTGGCGCGGCGGGCGTGGACATAGCGCAGATCCCGGTTCAACGTCGCGAGGGCGATCTTGTCGCCGGCCGCGCGGGCCGTTTCCACCGCGTCGCCCAGTCGCTGCAACTCGGCGTCGAGCTGGACGAGGCCGCGCGGGGTCACGAGATTGACGTCCGTGCCGAGGTCGCGGTCCGGCAGGGTCTCGACCTGATCCTCGTTCGGTTCCTTGACGAAGGCAACGCTCATGGGTTCCATCCCGTGGTCTCTGGGCGCCGAGGATCATCGCCTCGCGCTCTCGTTGTCGATGGGCGACGATCCCGGCACCGGCCGGGGCGCGGCGGGGATCGTCGTCCTCGTCACCGGGACATGGTGATCCCGCCCGCGAAATCAAACGTCGGCACATGGAGACGCGGCGTCGCGCCGGTCCGTCGTCGTTCCCGGAAGCCGAGGAGCCGCGTGCGGCGGCGCGTGGCCGGCTGCACGATGGGCGCGAGCGGCGCCCCTGCCGTCGTCCCGCGTTCCCCTATGTCTGCCGTTCAGTCGCCCGCAGCGTGCGGGCCGGGGGTCTCCATCATGGCATCGCATTCGGGTTCGACCGGCGTCATCTACGCCGCGCTCGCCGGCAATCTCCTCATCGCCGTCACCAAGTTCGCCGCCGCCGCCTATAGCGGCAGTTCGGCGATGCTCTCGGAGGGCGTCCATTCGCTGGTCGACACCTTCAACGAGATCCTCCTTCTCTACGGGTTGAAGCGCGCCGCGCGGCCCGCCGACGTGACGCATCCCCTGGGCCACGGGCGGGAGATCTATTTCTGGACCTTCATCGTCGCGCTTCTCGTCTTCTCGCTCGGCGCCGGCGTCTCCTTCTACGAGGGCGTCGTCCACATTCTCGATCCCGAGCCGGTCACGAATTCAGGGATCACCTATGCCGTGCTCGGCCTGTCCTTCGCCTTCGAAGGCTTTTCCTGGTTCGTCGCGCTCAAGGAATTCCGCCGGCAGAAGGGGCGGATGGGCTATTTCGAGGCGGTGCGGCGTTCGAAGGACCCGACGACCTTCACCGTCCTCTTCGAAGACAGCGCGGCGCTGATCGGCCTCGCCATCGCCTTCGTCGGCATCTTCTCGGCCGAGATGCTGGGCATTCCGGAACTCGACGGCGCCGCCTCGATCGGCATCGCGCTGGTTCTGGCGGCCACGGCCGTGTTTCTGGCGCGCGAGAGCAAGGGGCTTCTCCTCGGCGAGCCCGCGAGCGTCGCGGTCCAGCGGCGGATTCTGGAGATCGCGCAGCGCGACCCTGCGGTCCAGAGCGCGAACGGCGTCGTGACCGTGCATCTGGGTCCCGACCAGATCGTCGCCTCGATCAGTGCGGAGTTCGAGGATGAAGCGACGGCGCCGGAGATCGAAGCCGCCGTCGACCGGATCGAGGCGGCGCTGAAGACCGACGTGCCGGAAGTGACGACACTCTTCGTGAAGCCGCAGACGGCGGGCCGTTTCGCGGAGCGGGCCCGGGCGGTCGCCGGGGCCGCGGCTGCCGAGATGCACCGGCCGGCGACGGCCTCGACGAGCGGACCGGCGACCTGAACGCCGTTCGGTTGGCGGACAGGCGCATGAAAAAGCCCCGCCCGGCAGGCCGGACGGGGCTTTAATCCGACGATGACGTCGGTCAGCGAACGTCGATCACGGCTCCGCTGCGGCGATCGACATCGACGCGGATGTCGTCGCCACGGCGATCAAGGCCTTCGATGCGATAGGATGAGCGGGTGCGACGCACGTCCTCGACCTCGCGCAGCCCCTCGCCGCGCGCGATCCGGACGGCCTCGCGCTCGCTGACCTCGCCGCGGCCACGGTCGTCGCGGCGCTCCGGACGGTCGGGACGGCCGGGCCGCTCCTCGAGCACCCGCACGCCGTCCGGCCCGATCGACAGGGTCTGCGCCATCGAGGGGGTTGCGAAAGCCGCCGCCGAAAGGGCGAGCAGGCCGATCATCTTCGACATGGTCTTCATGGAAGTTCTCCTACGTCCGGAGCGGACCCCGCCCCGACGACTTGTTGACGACGAGAACCGGCGGTGGCGGATTTGGTTCCATAACGGCCGACTTGGGAGGCTGGCTGAACCCGGGACGCGCCCGATGTCCGGTCCGCGCCCCGCCGAAGGTTGCCGCAACGGGAAAGTTCTGTTTGACTCCGGGGACGCTGAGGAGCTTTCGACCGAACACCATGTCCAAACCGACGCCGTCCGCGACCAAGATGGAGGTCTCCATGACCGACCAGACATCCGACCAGAGCTTTCTCGAAGACCTGGAGCGCGTGGCCAAGGGCTTGTCCGTGGTGACCGACCAGGCATCGGTGGACGATCTGCGCCGGCTGTTCGACCAGTTGCAGGGCGAGGGGGGCGCGGGCGACGTGCTGCGGTCGGACGACGAGCCGTCCCGCGACGCCGATGCCAAGTGAGGCGAACGGCCGGGTGGGGCGATCGGCCACGCCGCGAACCGGGCCGCCCCGGCTTTCCCTCGCAAGCGCCGCCTTTCCGCTTGGCTGATCAGACCGTCCTCCGCTAGGAAGGCGCGGGAAAACCGGCGCGGCCGGCAAGAACCGGACGGGCGGGATCCTCCTGACGAGGTCGCGATCGTCCGGCGGGGAATGGCGCCATGGCGATCACGGATATCGCGACGCGGGTTTGGAACCACACGTTCAAGCTCGACCCGATCGTGCGGTCCCTGCTCGATACGGACTTCTACAAGCTCCTGATGCTGCAGATGATCTGGCGGCTCCACCGCGACACGGCGGTGACCTTCTCCATGATCAACCGCACGAAGGCGGTCAAGGTCGCCGAGGAGATCGAGGAGGCGGAGCTGCGCGCGCAGCTCGACCATGCGCGATCCGTCCGCTTCTCCAAGCGCGAGATGATCTGGCTCGCCGGTAACTCCTTCTACGGCTCCCGCCAGATCTTCGGACCGGACTTCCTCGCCTGGCTCGCCGATTTCCAGCTGCCCGACTATGAGCTGAAGCGGGTGGACGGACAGTTCGAACTGACCTTCCACGGCCGGTGGACCGACACGACGCTGTGGGAGATCCCGGCGCTCGCGATCATCAACGAACTGCGCTCGCGCGCGGCGCTGAAGAGCTTCGGCCGTTTCGAGCTCGATGTTCTCTATGCCCGCGCGAAGTCGCGCATGTGGGAGAAGGTTGAGCGCCTGCAGACGCTGCCCGATCTGCGCATCTCCGATTTCGGCACGCGGCGCCGGCATTCCTTTCTCTGGCACCGCTGGTGCGTCGAAGCACTGAAGGAGGGGCTCGGCGACCGCTTTCTGGGCTCCTCCAACGTTCTCCTGGCCATGGACACCGATGTCGAGGCGATCGGAACGAACGCGCACGAGCTGCCGATGGTGGCGGCCGCGCTGGCGCGGGACGACGAGGCGCTGCGCCGAGCGCCCTACGCGGTTCTCGAGGAATGGCAGCGCCATTACGGCGGCAACCTTCTGGTCGTCCTGCCCGACGCCTTCGGAACGGACGCGTTCCTGCGCGATGCGCCGGACTGGGTGGCGCACTGGACGGGCTTTCGCCCCGATTCCGCGCCGCCGATCGAGGGCGGCGAGGCGATCCTGTCCTGGTGGCGCTCGCGCGGCGTCGATCCCCGCGAGAAGCTGCTCGTCTTCTCCGACGGGATGGATGTCGACGGCATCGTCGCGGCCTATCGCCACTTCGAGGGGCGCGTGCGCATGAGCTTCGGCTGGGGGACCAATCTCACCAACGACTTCCGCGGCCTGTCGCCGGATGGCGGGCGGGCGCTCGAGCCGATCTCGCTGGTCTGCAAGGTGTCCGAGGCGAACGGCCGGCCGGCGGTGAAGCTGTCCGACAACCCCGCCAAGGCGACGGGCGAGCCGGCCGAGATCGAGCGCTACCGCCGCGTCTTCGGCCATTCGCAGAATTTTCTCCGCGACGTCCGGGTTTGAGAACGCATTTTCTCGCGCTCGCCGCCTTTTCCGCCGAAACCCTCGCGTGATACGTCCCGACCGTCCGTGCCTGGCAGACGATGCCGAGCCCGCCCGTTCGCGCGGGACCCCTGAACTCCCTTTCGGAAGGTCCGCCTTCGATGACCGCTGAAGCCCAGACCGTTTCGCCCGCCGCGCCGGCCTTCCCCATCCCGGCCGGCGTCTATGCGCAGGCGGTGACCGCCGTCCAGCACTACACCGACCGGCTCTTCCGCTTCCGCATGACGCGGCCGGACGGGTTCCGCTTCCGCTCTGGCGAGTTCGTGATGATCGGCCTGCCGAACGCGGAGAAGCCGGTGTTCCGCGCCTATTCGATCGCGAGCCCGGCCTGGGACGAGGAGCTGGAATTCTTCTCGATCAAGGTCGAGAACGGCCCCCTGACCGAGCATCTCCAGAAGATCGTCGTCGGCGACACCGTGCTCATGCGCAAGAAGTCGACCGGCACGCTCGTCCACGACGCGCTGATTCCGGGCAAGCGCCTCTACCTCTTCTCCACCGGCACCGGCATCGCGCCCTTCGCGAGCGTCATCCGCGATCCCGAGACCTACGAGAAGTTCGAGACCGTCATCCTGACGCACACGACGCGCACGATCGACGAGCTGCAATACGGGAAGGATCTCGTCGCGGAGATCAAGGCGGACGAGCTGATGAGCGAGTTCGTCGGCGACAAGCTGCTGCTGCATTCCTCCGCGACGCGAGAAGGCGAGCAGAGGGGCGAGCGCATCACGACCTTGATCGAGACGGGCAAGCTCTTTTCCGATCTCGGCCTGCCCGCGATCGATCCCGCGACCGACCGCGCGATGATCTGCGGCTCGATGGACATGCTGAAGGACACCAAGGCGCTGTGCGAGAAGCTCGGCCTCGTGGAAGGCTCGAACGCCATGCCGGGCACCTTCGTCGTGGAGCGTGCCTTCGTCGACTGAGGGCATGTCGACTGAGGGCATGTCGACGGAGGGCGCCTTGATCAAGGACGCGTCGATCGAGGGCGCGTCGACGGAGGGTGCGTTGATTGGCGGCGCGCCGGCTCGCCGAACTCAGCTCCCGCCGAAGGCCTTGAAGGCGACGGTGGTGAAGGTGTCGGACACGCCTTCGAGAACCTGCAGGCGCTCGGTCACGAAATGGCCGAGGTCGCGGCCGTCCTCGAGATAGAATTTGGCGATGAGATCGTACTGGCCGGAGGTCGAGTAAACCTCCGAGATCTCCTCGACGTCGCCGACGAGCGCGTCGGCCACGGCATAGGCCCGGCCCGGCCGGCACTTGAACTGAACGAAGATCGTCTGCATCGGAAAGCTCCGCTTGGGGCCTCCGAAGTGACGCGCGGCGGGGCCGGGGTCAAGCGGGAGACGATGCACGTTTCGTTCTCGCGAGGCGGCCGTGCGCGGACGAAGGGCGCGGTCAGTGCAGGAAGCGGCTCGTCGGCGTGATGAGATGAAGGGGCTCGGATCGCGCGAAGAAGGCGAGAACGGCCAAGGCGGCCCGGCTCGGCTTCGGAAGAAGCGGCAGGACGAGACCCTCGACCGCCGAGCGTTCCTCGTCGTCCGTCGTCGGGTCGGCCAAGTCTCGGCGCAATGCCGGGAAGCTCGTCATGGGCGCTTCGTTCTCCGGAAGGCCGCGCGGACCGCAGCCGAAGCCTCTTCGATGGATCGTTCGAGCCGCGACGAGAGACGACCCTTGATGTCGGGTCCGGGCGCCTCGTCGACACCGGCACCATAGCGCAATCAGCGCCCGAATCGGACTCCGAATGGCCTGCATTCGAGTCAAACTGTCAAAATAGTGAATCGCCGTCGGTGCGGCGCAAGACGAGCGCCGTGAGCAGGCTTCGTTTCAGGTCGCGGCGATCGCGTTGATCAGTGGAACGCAGGCGGGTTGCTCCCGATCTACTCGTCGAACCGGTCCGTTCTTGCGGACCGGGCGGCCGAAGATCGAGCGGCCGGTTCGAGACGACTCCGATCCCTCTGACGCCTTCGCCCGGCGCGGCATCGCGAGGCGCGAACGGCCTTGCGAAATTGCGCGAAAGACGCCACCGCTCGAAGGCGGGGATCGCGTCGCGAATCCCGCCGGGCCATCGACGGGGGAGGACGGCGCGATGACGATCGTGAACGAGGTCGTCCGGCTGGAAATCGAGGACAGGATCGCGGTCCTGTCGCTCGACCATCCGCCGGTGAACGCCCTCTCGCGCATCCTGCGGGAGGGGATCGCGACAGGACTCGGGCGCGCGCTCGCCGATCCCGGGGTGGAGGCCGTGGTGATCCTGTGCGAGGGCGCCACCTTCATCGCGGGGGCGGACATCCGCGAATTCGGGCGGCCGATCGCCGAGCCGACGCTGGCGGCCCTCATCGCGACGATCGAAGGCGCCGGCAAGCCCGTGGTCGCCGCGCTCCACGGCACGGTGCTCGGCGGCGGGCTGGAGCTCGCGCTCGCCTGCCATGCGCGCATCGCCCGGCCGTCCACCAAGCTCGGCTTTCCCGAGATCAAGCTCGGTCTCATTCCGGGCGCCGGCGGCACGCAGCGCCTTCCGCGCCTCGTCGGCCTGTCCCACGCCCTCGATCTCATCCTCACGGGCGAGCCGATCGGCGCGGCACGGGCGCGGACGCTCGGTCTCATCGACGAGATCGCCTATGGCGACCTCCGCTCCGCGGCGACCGCCTTCGCGCGGGCTCATCTGGAGCAGCGAACGCCGCTCCGGCGCATCGCGGCGGATGCGGGCCGGCTCGCCGGGACGATCGATCCCGCAGACATGTTCGATGCCGCGAAGATGCGGCACGCGCGGATCATCGCCCGCAACGACGCCGCACGGGGCGCGCTGAACGCGCTCCATGCGGCGACGCGGCTGCCCTTCGAGGAGGGCCTCGCCCGCGAGCGGGAGATCTTCGCCGAGCTCATGAACGGGCCGCAGTCGAAGGCGCAGCGCTATCTCTTCGCCGCCACGCGCGCCGCCGCCAAGCTCGGCGACCTTCCCGCGGGCACGCGGCCGAAGCCGATCGCCCGCGTCGGCATCGTCGGGGCGGGAACGATGGGCCGCGGCATCGCCATGGCCTTCCTCGCCGGTGGCCTCGACGTCACCATCGTCGAGACGGCCCGCGAATCGCTCGGGCGCGGGGTCGCGGCCATCCGCTCCGCCTTCGAGGCCTCGGCCGCCAAGGGACGGCTGCGGCCCGAGGCGGTCGCCGGGCGCATGGCCCGGCTGACGCCCTCCACCGCCCTGTCCGATCTCGCCGGTTGCGACCTCGTCGTGGAAGCGGTGTTCGAGACGCTGGCGGTGAAGCGCGAGATCTTCGGCAAGCTCGACGCGATCGTCCGCCCGGACGCGATCCTCGCCACGAATACGTCCCATCTCGATGTCAACCAGGTCGCCGGCGGCAGCAAGCGGCCGGAGCGGGTGATCGGCCTCCATTTCTTCACGCCGGCCCATGTGATGAAGCTCGTCGAGGTGGTGCGCGGGGCGAAGACCACCCCCGAGGTCGCCGCCACCGCCATGGCCTTCGTCAAGTCGCTCGGCAAGGTCGGCGTGGCGGTCGGCGTCGGCGACGGGTTCATCGGCAACCGCATGGTGCGCGTGCGGCGCCAGGAAGCGGACCGGCTCGTGCTGGAAGGAGCGATGCCGTGGGACGTCGACCGCGTCTTCACCGGTTTCGGGCTGCCGATGGGGCCGTTCCGCATGGCCGATCTCGCCGGGCTCGATCTCGGCTGGAGCCGGGAAGCCTCGAGCGGGCGCTCGCTCCGGGCGCGGCTCTGCGAGATCGGCCGGCGCGGGGAGAAGTCCAAGGCGGGATTCTACGACTACGATGCCGAACGGACCGCGACGATCTCGCCGGTCACGGAGGGGCTCGTGCGGGAGCTGTCCGAAGCCGCCGGCCTCCAGCGCCGGGCGATCACCGATCGGGAAATTCTCGAGCGCTGCCTTTATCCGATGATCAACGAGGGGGCGAAGATCCTGGAGGAGCGGATCGCGGCGCGCGCCTCCGACATCGACGTCGTCTGGGTGAACGGCTACGGCTGGCCGCCCGTCATGGGCGGGCCGATGTTCTGGGCCGACGCGAACGGGCTCGGCGAGGTGCTGGAGGTCCTGCGCCGCCACGAGCCGGCGCTCGGCAGCGCCTTCCGTCCATCCGGCCTCCTGGAGCGGCTCGTCCGGGAGGAGGGGAGCTTCACGGGGCTCTTCTGACGGCCCGAGGCCGGGAGCCGGAGATCGGCGCGCGCTGATTTTTCGGTGATCCCGGCGATTGCGGCTTTCGCTCGCCGGTCGATCGTCTAGTCTCTCGGCCGGGCACCGAGACGGAAATGACATGGGAGGATCGTCGTGAACCGACGTCTGTTCAGCGCCTTCGCGGCGCTTCTTCTGGTGCCGGCACTTCTGCCCGCCGGGGCATCCGCACACGGGCCGACCCGCCAGAAGGTCACCGAGAGCGTCGAGATCGCCGCGCCTCCGGCCAAGGTCTGGGCGAAGATCAAGGAATTCGGCGACATGTCCTGGCATCCGGACGTCGCATCGACCAATGCCGCGCCCGGCAATGTCGTGAAGACCACGCGCCTCGTCGTCCTCAAGAACGGCGGCGAGCTGACGCAGGAGCTCTACAAGTACGACGACGCCAAGATGACCGTCTCGACCCTGCTCCCGCAGGTCGACGTCAAGGTCCTGCCGGTGAACAACTATTCCGACACGATCACCGTGAAGCCCGGCAAGACGCCGGAAAGCTCCCTGGTGGAATGGCGCAGCGCCTTCTATCGCGGCTATCCGAACAACGATCCGCCGCCGGAGCTGAACGAGGAGGCCGCGATCAAGGCGGTCACCGCCTTCACGCTGTCCGGCCTCGGCGGGCTGAAGACGGCGGTGGAATCGGGCAGCTGATGACGCGCTTGCGCCGAGCCGCGTGGGCGCTCGCCGCGGGGCTCCCGCTGCTCTGCGCGCCCGGCGGCGCGGCGGCGGCGCGCGACGTCGCCTTCGTCACGAACCAGTCGAGCGACGATCTCTCGGTCGTCGATCTCGAAACGATGACGGTCGAGGCGACGATCCCGATCGGGGGCAAGCCTGCGGGCGTCGCCGTTTCCGCCGATGGCGCCCGCGTCTATGTCACGAGCCCCGAAGCCAAGTCCCTCGCGGTGATCGACACGCAGACGCGCACGGTCCTGAAGC
This sequence comes from Aureimonas sp. Leaf454, assembly GCF_001424685.1. Taxonomy (GTDB): domain Bacteria; phylum Pseudomonadota; class Alphaproteobacteria; order Rhizobiales; family Rhizobiaceae; genus Plantimonas. Next base: position 280,302 of record NZ_LMQT01000020.1, on the reverse strand, counting down.
GCATGACTCTGTCGGGCGGGCCACTCGGGATCGCGGTCCATCCGTCCGGCGCGCCCGTCTATGTCGCGGACTGGTTCGAGCACCAGCTGTTCGTGATCGATCCGGTGGCGGGCGTGATCATCGCCCGCGTCGGCGTCGGGCAATCGCCCTCCGGGGTCGCCGTTTCTCCGGATGGCTCGACCGTCGTGACGGCGGATCGCGACTCCGACCAGATCTCGGTGATCGACGTGGCGACGCTGGCCGTCTCGCGAACGATCAAGGTGGGAACACGGCCCTTCGGCGTCAGCTTCTCGCCCGACGGAACGCGCGTCTACACGGCCAATGTCGGCTCGGACGATGTCAGCGTCGTCGATTGGAAGGCGGGCACGGTGATCGGCTCGGCGCCGGTCGGCCAGCGGCCCTATGCGAGCGCCGAAACCGGAGGGCGGGTCTTCGTCACCGATCAATATGGCGGCACGGTCAGCGTCTTCGATGCGAAGAGCCGGTCCGCGATCGAAACGATTCCGGTCGGGGAATATCCCGAAGGGATCGAGGCGGGGACGGGCGGAGACTTCGTCTATGTCGCCAGCTGGTTCGACAACATCCTGACCAAGATCGATGCCAGAACGCTGAAAGCCGTCGCGACGGTGGAGGTCGGCGACGGGCCGCGCGCCTTCGGCCGGTTCATCGCGTCGCGGCCCTGACGAGCGGCTCGCGACCTGACTTCTGCCACGGGCATCCGGCCGGGCCATCGAAAGCCCAGCGAAGCGGATCGACAGAATCGAGCGTCTCGCGCGGCCGAACGGCGGCACGACGCTCCAGACCTTTCGGAGGACGCTGCCATGACGAGATATGCCGTGCTTTTGATTGCGCTTTCACTGGGGTCGGCGGCGGGCGGGGCCGCGCCGGCGCTCGCCCAGATCGCCGCCGGGACGGCGGCCGCGCCGAACGACTATCCGACCACGGCCACGGCCGATTACGTGTTCGGCTGCATGCAGGCCAACGGCAACACCCCGCAATCGCTGGAGCGCTGCTCCTGCTCCTTCGACGTCGTCGCCTCGGTCGTGCCCTACGAGCGCTATGTCGAGGCGTCGACCTTCCTGTCGATGGGACAGGTCACGGGCGAGAAGGGCGTTCTCTTCAAGACGGGCGTCGAGTCGAAGAACGCCATCGGCGATCTCCGCCGCGCACAGGCGGAGGCGGAAATCCGCTGCTTCGAGTGAGGCCCGGCGTATCGGCAAGCCCGCGGTTCCGATCCCACGGGCCTCGATGCGCGTGACCGACGGTCGAGCGACCCCGCGGCGCGGCGAGGCCGGCGCCTCGCTTCAGGAATCGCTGCCGGCGAAGGTCTTCTCGAAGACCTTGCCCTCGGTGTCGACCGCCTTGGCCGTGAAGGGCTCGTCGCCCTTCGGATCGTAATCGAAGCGGAAGTTCGGGTCCTCCGAAATGGAGATCCCGCCGCTCATGGCGAAGACCAGATCCGCGCCGCGCGTCACGGTGAGATCCGAGACGAAGTGCGCGGGGATGTAGAGAAGCGTCACCTGGTCCTTCTGCAGGCCGGAATTGTTGGGATGGCGGATCATCAGCTGCGCCGTGTCCCGCGCGCCGTTCGCTCCGGCCTCCGCCGCGAAGCGCTTCAGCCGCATCTCGCCCATGGACTTCGCCGCCGCGGCGGCATCCTTGGCGGCCGGCGCAGCGCAGCCGCCCGCCGCCTTCACGAAGCGCTTGACCATGTAGAGCGTGCCGTCCTCGGCCTCCGCGACGGCGTGGATGTCGGTATAGGCGTTGACGCGGACGCGGGTCTCGATCTCCGTCAGGCCCGAAGCCGCCCCGATGGTGAAGGTGGCGGCGACCGGCGATGGGTTCTCGTCGATGACGAGCGTGACCTTGCGGATCTTCTTCTCCGGGGCGAATGTCAGCTTGACCGGCACGACCGCGGGATCGGCGGCCCGCATCGGCGCTTCCAGCGAGACAACGCCGGTGCCGTCCTGCATCGGCCGGTCGTCGAAGACGTCGCTGACGAGGCCCGGCCAGGCCGAATCGGCCGCGGCCGCTGCTTCCTCCGGCGTCGGCGACGCGGCAGAGGCCGGCGCGACGAAGAGCGAGACGGTCAGGAGCGAGGCGCCGAAGAGAGCAGCCCAACGCGCCGGGCCGGCTTCCTCCACGCGATGAGAACGGGAATTGCGCGCGATCGCTGCCATGTTCGTCTCCCGGTTGGGTCTGAAGCGCCCATTTGGCCAGAGTGTGAGCCGTGCGTCGTCAAATCTCAAGGCGAGGCCCGATCAACTTCGGCGGCGGGCGTCCGGCCGCTTCGGCAGGGTTTCGCCCTGGACGGGTCACTCCCATTCGAGCTCGGCGAAAGCGGCCGTGGCGTTCCGCTCGGCATAGGCGTCGGCGAGCTTCCAGCTCCGCGCCTCGTCCTGCGCGGCCGTGCCGACCGTCTCGGCCAGGGTCCGTCCTTCGGCGAGCGCCTGTCGGATGTCGCGCGCGAGGGCTTCGAGATAGGCCGTCTGCCGGTCGATCGCCGTCGGCCAGGGCGCCGTGGCGGGGCCGTGGCCGGGCACGACCGCGCGGGCCGGCACCGCTTTCAGCGCCGGCACCTGCGCGAGCCAGCCTTTCAAGCTGCCGTCGATCACCGGGAGATGATCGAGAAAGACCAGATCGCCAGCGAAGAGAAGGCCGGATGTCTCGTCGAAAGCGGTGAGGTCGTTGTCGGTGTGGGCGGTGTCCCAGGCCTTCAGGCGCAATGTCCGGCCGCCGAGATCGAGCACGCGCTCGTCGGCGACCCCCGTGTCGGGAAGGGTGACGACGAGGCCCGCCATCGCGGCCGCGCCGATCTCGGCCGTCATCGACATCGCGTAGCTCTCGGCGCGCGCGCCGAGCGCCGCGGCCAGTCGATGATGGCCGACGATCTCCGCGCCGATCGCCTTGAAGGCCTGATTGCCGAAAATGTGGTCGGGATGCATGTGGGTCGCGACGAGATGGCGGATCGGGCGATCCGTGACGCGGCGAATCGCCGCGATCATCGCGGCGCCTTCGGCGGGGTTGCCGCCCGAATCGATCGCGGCGACCGCTTCGCGCCCGACGACGAAGCCGAGATTGGCGACGCCGCCCCGGTTGTGCGGCGTCATCTCCTCCACGGGACCAACGCGCACATGAACGCCCTCGGCGACCTCGACGAACGTCGTTTCGGTCGGCGTCGCCGCCGCCGCACCGGCCGACTGCGCAAGCGCCGAGCCGGGGAGGGCCGACATCGGGAGGGGGAGCGTTGCGAGAACGCCCAGGATATCGCGGCGCCGAATCATGAAGCGGACTCCAGGGTTCTGTTTCAGCCGAGCGAAGCGTTCAGGCCGACTGATACTTTATGATGAGATGCGATCGTCTCGCGCCGAGATAACGAGGATGTCAGCGCCTCGTGCGCCGAAGAAGCGGTTCCGTCATCGGGTCGCGCCGGCGCGACGAACGTGACGACAAGTCGTTTCGTTGCTGACGCCGGGCGATGTTCGGCGCCACACCTCCTCCGGTACAAGAAGATCCACGTCGCCGGGACATCCCTCGCGGCGTCTTGGCTCATCCAATTCATTTCATGCGACATAGTATACAGCGCTTCCACGTCGATGCGACGAGTTCCGTCTTGATGCCTGCCGTTCAAGCCCGACCGCATTGGAAGATGATCTTAAGATATCATAAAGGGAAACCTGTAGAAATGACCTTCTTGCTGCATTGCACGCGCGTTTTGCTGCGGTGCATATATTATTTCCGTCCCGGACAGCTTGCGTCGTTCGAGATCCCGGCCTAGCTTGCACCATGGTTTCCGGCTTCAAGGTCGCAGGTGTTGGGAGCACCCGCGAATCTCGAAGGCCACGGTAGGGCGATATCAACGGTGCCCACCAAGACCCCTATTGGCGGTTGTGACACGCTGCCGGGAACCTTCCCCAAATGAGATCGAACGGTAACACGTGGGCGATTTTGCTCGCGATACCGACCTGACACGGTTCTTGGGAGGAAACGATGTTGAAGACACTGACGAAAGCCGCACTTGGCTGCACGCTGCTCCTAGGGCTGGGTTCAGCCGCATCGGCCAACGATGCGCTCGCCACGATGGCGAAGAATGCCGCCGACTGGACGATGCCGACCGGCGACTACGCGAACACGCGCTATTCGACTCTCGAGAAGATCAACAAGACGAACGTCAAGGACATGGTCCCCGCCTGGACCTTCTCGACCGGTGTTCTTCGCGGCCACGAGGGCAATCCGCTCGTGATCGGCGACACGATGTACGTGCACACGCCCTTCCCGAACATCGTCTACGCGCTCGACCTGAAGAACGACGGCGCCATCAAGTGGAAGTATGAGCCGACCCAGGATCCGAACGTCATTCCGGTCATGTGCTGCGACACGGTCAACCGTGGCGTCGCCTATGCGCCCGGCGAGGGCGGCGCGGCCGGGACCATCGTCCTTCACCAGGCCGACACCACCGTCGTCGCGCTGAAGGCCGACACGGGCGAGGTCATCTGGACCACCAAGAACGGCGACCCGTCCAAGGGCGAGACCGGCACCGCAGCGCCGATGGTCTTCAAGGACAAGGTGCTGATCGGCATTTCCGGCGGCGAGTTCGGCGTTCGCGGGTCGGTGACGGCCTACAACATCAAGGACGGCAAGCAGGCCTGGCGCGCCTATTCCACCGGTCCCGATGCCGAAATGCTGATGGATCCGCAGAACACCACGGCCCTCGGCAAGCCGGTCGGTCCCGACAGCTCGCTGAAGAGCTGGGAAGGCGATCAGTGGAAGATCGGCGGCGGCACCACCTGGGGCTGGTATTCCTACGATCCCGAGCTGAACCTCATCTACTACGGTTCGGGCAACCCCTCGACCTGGAACCCCTCGCAGCGCCCCGGCGACAACAAGTGGTCCATGACCATCTTCGCGCGTGATGCCGATACCGGCATGGCGAAGTGGGTCTACCAGATGACCCCGCACGACGAGTGGGACTTCGACGGCATCAACGAGATGATCCTTGCGGACATCGACGTCGACGGCCAGAACCGCAAGGTCCTCGCCCATTTCGACCGCAACGGCTTCGCCTACACGATGGATCGCGCCACGGGCGAACTGCTCGTCGCCAAGAAGTACGATCCGGCCGTGAACTGGGCGACGGAAGTCGTCATGGACAAGAACTCGGACCAGTACGGCCGGCCGCAGGTCGTCGCCCAGTACTCGACCGAACAGAACGGCGAAGACGTGAACTCGACGGGCATCTGCCCGGCGGCTCTCGGCACGAAGGATCAGCAGCCTGCGGCCTTCTCGCCGAAGACCAAGCTGTTCTACGTACCGACCAACCACGTCTGCATGGACTACGAGCCCTTCCGCGTCGCCTACACGGCCGGCCAGCCCTATGTCGGAGCCACGCTCTCGATGTATCCGGCTCCGAACAGCCATGGCGGCATGGGCAACTTCATCGCCTGGGACGCGGGCAAGGGTGAGATCGTCTGGTCGCTGCCCGAGCAGTTCTCGGTGTGGTCCGGTGCGCTCGCAACGGCTGGCGACGTCGTGTTCTACGGCACGCTCGAAGGCTACCTGAAGGCGGTCGACGCGACGACGGGCGAGGAACTGTACAAGTTCAAGACCCCGTCCGGCATCATCGCCAACGTGATGACCTACGAGAACAGCGGCCAGCAGTATGTCGCGGTGCTGTCGGGCATCGGCGGCTGGGCCGGCATCGGCCTCGCGGCCGGCCTGACCGACCCGAATGCCGGTCTCGGCGCGGTCGGCGGCTACGCCGCCCTGTCGAAGTACACCGCTCTCGGCGGTCAGCTGACGGTCTTCACGGTTCCGAACCAGACGGCCTCGAAGTAAGTCGACTGAACGGCTCCGCCTCGAAAGGGCGGAGCCGTTTTCGTTTCTACGGGAAGCTGCACGAACTTCCCGAACGTTTTCTCCCGGAGCCCGGCGATCGGCCGTTGCTGTCGCCGGGATTCCTTGATGCTGCACCTCGCGGACCCGCGATTCCCATCCATGACACGTCGCCTCGACGGGTGGGATCGGAGGCATGGAACCGCTCGTGTGGCCGATCCGGATCAGAATGAGGTTTCGATGACCCGTAGCGTTCTCTCTCTCGCCAGCCTTCTCGCCGTGTCCGTCTGCGGCCTCGCGCTCGCGCAAGATGCGGGAACGCCCGCCACCGTCGTTCCGGCCGCTCCGGCCGCCAGCGCCGCGCCGGCGGCGCCCGCGCCGGCTCCGGCCGCTGCTGCACCGGCCGCTCCGGCCGCCGCCGCACCGGCGGCTCCGGCAGCAGCACCCGCCGCGACCGCCGCCGCTCCGGCCGCACCGGCCGCACCGGCGGCGAATGGCGCCAAGCAATCGGCGGACACAATGACCAGCGGCGCTGAAGCGACGCCCGGCGAAGGCGGAAAGTTCGTCGATTCCGCCGGCAATCCCATCTATGCCAAGAATGCGGACGGGACCTTCGACTACTACACCTGGCGCGGCTACAAGAAGTTCATGGCCAACTGCATGCAGTGCCACGGCCCGGACGGCATGGGCTCGTCCTTCGCGCCCAATCTCACGGAATCGCTGACGCGCATCAACTACTACGACTTCACGGGCATCATCGTGAACGGCCAGCAGAACAAGTGGCATCCGGTCAACTCGATCATGCCGGCCTGGGGCGAAGACCTCAACGTGATGTGCTTCCTCGACGGTATCTACGTCTATCTGCGCGGACGCGCCGACGGTGCCGTTCCGCGCGGCGAGCCGAAGAAGCCGGCGGTCAACAAGGAAGCGCAGGCCGCCGAGAACGCGTGCCTCGGGTTCTGATCCGGTGATGATCCGCCGCCTCGTCCTCGCGTTCGCCGCGGTCGTCTCCGCCCTGGCTCCGGCTGCCGCGCAGGACCGCGAGTTCGGCGGTTCGATCGAACTCGTCGATCCGAACGTTCTGCGCGTCTGCGCAGACCCGTCCAATCTCCCCTTCTCCAACGAGAAGGAGGAGGGGTTCGAGAACGCGCTCGCCAAGTTCCTGGCGGGCAAGCTCGAGCGCACGTCCGTCTCCTACAGCTTCTTTCCGCAGGCGACGGGCTTCGTGCGCATGACGCTCGGGGCCAACAATTGCGACGTCATCATGAGCTACCCGCAAGGCGACGAGCTCGTGCAGAACACCAATGCCTACTATCGCACGGCCTATGCGCTGATCGTGCCGAAGGGCGGCGACCTCGACGGGGTCGACGTGCTGGAGGACCCGCGATTGAAGGGCAAGAGGATCGGCGTCGTTGCCGGCACGCCGCCCGGCACCTATCTCGCTCGGGCCGGACTGATGGGCCGGGCGAAGGGCTACCAGCTGATGGTGGACACGCGGATCGAGAATTCCGCGCAGGCGATGATCGCGGACCTCGGCAAGGGCGAGATCGACGCGGCCGTGCTCTGGGGGCCGATGGCCGGCTACTATGCCCGCGAGTCCGGCAAGGACTACACCGTGACGCCGCTGGTCAAGGAGCCCAAGGGCGGCCCGGCCATGATCTTCCGCATCACGATGGGCGTGCGGCCCTCCGATCAGGAGTGGAAGCGCCGGCTGAACACCGTGATCCGCGAGAACCAGGATGAGATCAACGAGATCCTCCTGTCCTTCGGCATTCCGCTTCTCGACGAGGCGAATCAGCCGATCGCGCCCAAGCACGGGGGCTGAGATGCGGCGGGGTGCCGCCTGGCTCGCGATCGCGCTTCTGTCGGCATCGACGATGGCGGCGACGGCGGCCGATGGCATTCCGGAGCCGGCCGCCTATCGCCTGGACGACTACCGCTCGCCCACGCCGGACACCCTGGCCGGAGCCTCGGTGGTCGACACGCCCTCCGCCCGGCGGCTTTTCGAGGAGAAGGCGGCCATCTTCGTCGATACGCTGCCGCGGGCGCCGAAGCCGCAAGGACTGCCGGAGGGCACGGTCTGGCGACCGAAGCCGAGATCCGACATTCCGGGTTCGATCTGGCTCGTGGACACGGGCTATGGCGAGCTCGCGCCCGTGATGAAGGCCTATTTCCGTGACGGGCTGGTCCGGGCGACAAAGGGCGACAAAAGCCGGGCGCTCGTCTTCTACTGCCTTCGCGACTGCTGGATGAGCTGGAACGCGGCCAAGCGCGCGATCGGCGAGGGCTATACCGCCGTCCACTGGTATCCCGACGGCACGGACGGTTGGGCCGAGGCCGGCCTGCCGCTGGAGCCGCGGGAGCCGGAGCCGCGGCCGGACGAGTAGCGCTGTCCCGACGCGCGTCGCAGCCGCGTCCGTTACGCCTCCAGTGAGGCGAGATGCGCGATGACGCGCTCCATCAACCAGTACCAGGCCTGGCGTTCGGCATCTCCGGCGGTCTTTTCGATCGCGATGTTGAGATAGGCGATCTCGGCTTCGATCTTCTCGGCGGGGAGCATGTGAAGCCGGCTGACGAGGATGGCCGCTTCGACGATCGCCGCGCGCGCGCGGTTCATGCCGGTGAAGGGCGCGTGCTGGCCGGACGTGGAGACGCGGCAGCGGAAGCGCGGCCGGATCTCGTCCTCCGCGACGCTTTCGACGACGAGGACGTCGTGCGAGAGGGCGGCGGCGAGACGCGGCACGGGCGAGCCTTCGATTGCGACGAGCGGCCAATCCTTGCGGCCGGTGAGGCAGCCGGCGAAAATCAGAGGATCGTCCGTCAGATTGGCGACGGCGATGCCGGTGGCGGCGAGGTTGTCGAGCGTCTTCGACGGCCGGAAGGGCGCGACGACCCAGTCCCCGCCCTCGGCGATGATGCCGAGGGGAGCGATGTGGACGCGGCCCTCGGCATCGGCCGTCGTCAGGATCGTCTCGCGAATATACGGCATGTCAGTCCTTTCAGTCTGCGGTTCGCCCCCGAGGCGCGGCACCGGGACCGCCGCTCGCCGCCGGGGAACGCCCCACGTCCGGGGCACCGTCGCCGGTCGTCACGCGCCGCCGGGGTCGTCCCTGTCCGGCCGCACGTCCGCCGTCTTCGGCTTCAGCGTGTGGCCGGCAGCTTCGAGCCGCGTGCGATCGGTTTCGGGGATCGGCGCGGCGACGCCGAAATCGAGCGGCGCGTCCTGGGCGTAGCGCTTGCCGAGGCGCCAGGCGATCTCGGCCTTCTGAAGCTCCGCGCCGAGATAGAAGGCGTGACCGACATCGCCGTCCACGGCGATGTGCGGGAAGAGCTCGAACGCGTCGCGCGCCACGTGATGAGCGTCGCGGTTGTAGAGATGGATACCGTCCTCGGCGGTCTCGATGCGCCAGTTGCGGTCGCGGATCGCGCCCTGCTGGGCGGCGAGCTCGTCCGGCGTCGCGGCGAAGGGGCTGGTGTCGTGGATCTGGAGGAGGCCCGCGCCGTAGCCGCGGGGCAGGGCTCCGTCGGCCCGCGCCGCGAACATCAGGCGGCGGGCCGCATCGTGCTCCTCGACGGTGCGCCTGGTGTGCGGGCTGACATGGACGACGAGGAGATTGCGGATCGACAGTTCCGAGCAGATGCCGAGCAGCATGGCCGTGATGCCGGACGTGTCGGCATCGGTCAGTTCGGTGAGGTTGCCCGTGCCCATCAGCATCTCGACGCCGGGATGGCGCTCGCGCAGGGCGTGGTAGCGCGCGAGCGAGGCGGAGAAGCCGAAATGGATGGGGTCGAGGATCGGGTCCGCGAGGAAGCGGATGCCCTCCGCCTCGGCCCGCGCAATGGCCCGGTCGAGCGAGGCCATGTCGTGGGGGATGGCGGGCACGAGCACCGGCACCGCTTCGCCCTCGCGCGCGATGTCCAGCGTCTCCTCCGTGAGGCTGAGGAGATAGTCGGCGCCGGCGCGGGTGGCTCTGGCGAGTTCGCCCCGATCGGCGGAATCCACGCTGACGCAAAGGCCGAGACGCTTCAGCTCCGCGATGGCCTCCTCCAGATGGGGAAACGGCGTGTCCGGCAGGCAGCCGAGGTCGATGACGTCGGCGCCCGCAGCGCGCAGCGATCCGGCGCGGGCGGCGAGATCCTCGATGGTCAGCGCGGAGGCGTCGACGATCTCGGCGAAGATCTTCATATCGTGGCGCGACAGATCGGGCGGAGCGCCCTTGCGGCCGAGATAGGCAGGAAGGTCCGCCAGTTCGTCCGGCCCCCGCGTGAAGGGCACGCCGAAGCTCGCAGAGAGCCTGTCGAGGTCCGCGCGGCAGCGGCCCGGCACGACGACGCGGGTCGCCGCGACCGGGCGCGTCAAACGCCGCTCGATGATCTCGCCGGTCATGAGGGCGGCGACCTTGACGCCGATGTCCTCGATCGCCCAGTCGAAGTTGGTGCGGCCGAGCCCCTGCAGAACGCGCTCGAGGCGCGGCAGGGCCAGACGTCCGGTGAGGAATAGAAGCGTCTCGCCCGCCATTTCGGTCCATGCGGATGGGGAAAGGGCCGACCCGGCAGGGCTTCGACGGGTCGCGGGCGCCCCCGGCGCCGGTCCCATGCGTTAGCACGGGAGGCGCCGCGATGCGAAGCCCCGGAGCGAGCCTTCTATTCCGCCGCCACCGCCATGCGCCGTTCGGCCGCGATGGCGTGGCCGGGCACGGCGCCGTCCGCGAACTGGTGGCCGGCGAGGACGAGATCGGCGGGGCCCGCGACCGAGACCGTGGTGTCGGGGTGCAGCATGGCGAGGAAGGACGGATCGACGATCTCGGCCCCGGCGAGCGCCTCCAGCGTGACGTCGGCCGGCACGTCGATCTGCTTGACCAGAAGAAGCGAAGCGCCCGGCAGCGAGGCGGCGAGCCAGGCGGCGAGGCTGTCGGAGGTGACGGTCCAGTCCTGCGCGATCTCAGGAGCGGCGAGGGCGGTCGCCGCCGGCATCCAGACCGGGATCCGGCCCTCCGCCAGCGCCGCCTTCACCGCCTCGCGCGAGGCGGCGGGAACGAGGCGCTGCCCGAGACTGACCAGCGCCCAGCCGAACTGCTCCATCGCGAGGATCGCCATGTGGTGGGCGGCCGCATCGTCGTAGCCGAGGCGCGGCTGGTAGCGACGCACCGTGTTGGCGAAGGGGCCGCCGCCCGGGACGAGCACGATCGGCCGGGTCGCCTTCTCGATCGCCTGAAGCCAGCGGTTGAAATCGGGTGAGGAGGCGCAGCTGCCCCCCAGCTTGACGACCAGAATTTCGTCCATCGATTGTGCCCTTCACCGATGTTGACCATCGACCCGGAAGCGGGCCGACCCGTCGCAGACTAAAGCCCCGCCCTGTTGCGGCGACAATGGGGCAAGGGTCTAAAATCGACCTAAGTTCCGAGCAGGACTTGGAAATCTATGCTGCACCGCACACGAGGGGCGCACCTCATGACGCAATGATGACAGTATTGCGGATGCTTGCCAGTGTGGTCAGAGGCGGCTCCCGGCGTCCGGCCGACGGATTTCGATGCCGACGGCCGCGGGACCCAGCTGCAACTTCTCCACGCGCACGAGAACCCGGCGCAATCGCGGATCGGCGAGCAGCATCTCGGCCAGATCCTCAGCGAGCGTCTCCACGAGATCGGTATGGCCTCGGGCGACGAGCCGCCGGACGGCGTCCATGATGATGTCGTAGGAGTAGACGCTGACCATCCGGTCGTCGCGGCTGGCGGTTCGAACAACGTCGCCTTCGACGGTGAAGCGGACGCTCTGGCGCTGGCCGCGCTCGAAGCCGTAGGCGCCGATCTCCATCTCGACCACCATGTCGCGCACGAAGATCCGATCCGTCGGAGCGTTGTCCGGGGCGACGCGTCGGTCCTGTTCCGCGTCGATGAGGGCCCGCATGGCGGCGACGGCGAGGGGATCGATGGGGCCGGCGCGACCCCCGGTCGTCAATGCGCCGCGAAAGCCGAGATAGTGCGGGCGTAGGACGGCGAGGCGCGGCACGTCGGGCGGCTCCAACGAGCCCGCCAACCCGCTGATGAGGTCGAAGGTCCGGCAGGATTCGACGAAGGCGGCGATCTCGGCGGTCGGCAGGTGCTTCAGGAGCCCGCCGGAGCCCTTGTTCATCGTGTCGATCATCGCGCCGGAGAAGCCGGCCGCCTTGAGGTCGGCGAGCAGCGAGAAATCGGGATCGCCATCGGCGAAGAAGACGGCGATCAGCGAGGTGCGGGCGGCCTCCTGCGACAGCGCCGCCACAACGGCGCGGCGGTCTGCGGCGGAGGCGGGGAAGAGTCCGATCTTCACATGGTCGGCGGAGCGACGCAGCGCGACGGCGGCGCAGACGGCGTCCGGCTCCATCGGAAGGTCGCCCGCCACCGCGGAAACGGGCCGCCGGCCCGCGATGCGGGCGAGCGTGGCGACGAGGACGTCCGGCGCGACCGCGCCGAGCGCCCCTTTGGCGGGGTCCTTCAGATCGATGATGTCGGCGCCGCCGGCGAGGGCGATCTCGGCCTCGTCGGGGCCGGTGACGCTGGCGAGAAGACCGGTCGGACCCGCCGGAAGGGACGTGTTCAAGGGGCGGCCTCGACGGCCTCGAACTGCTTCTTCAGCGTGTTGCGCCACAGCGCGGTGACGCCGCGCATCCACATCTCGTCGTTGTTGCCGCGTATGTCGGCGCTTCCCTGCGCCACCAGCTTGCCGGTCGCGACCTCGTGCCCGTAGGCGTTCACGTTGAGAATGAGGTTCGAGACCTTCTGCACCGTGCCGGTCACGACGATGTCGGCCTTGAGGTCCCGGCCGAGATCGAGGGCGCAGCGCTCGCATTTGTTGAGCACCTGTCCCTTCGCGGCTTCGGCGACCGGCGCGATCTCGACGATGGAGAGCTTCGGCTCGGCCTCGATGTCGGCGCGAAGCTTCGGCGCGAGCAGCGTCAGGCGCTCGGTCTGGCGGGGGTCGACGCCCTTCACCTCGCCTTCGAGGCTGGTGTCGATCAGCTCGAAATCGAACACCGCCACCGTCTTCTCCGCCGCTGTCGCGGGAAGCGCTGCAAGACACAGAAGAAAAACGGGAATAGTTCCGGCTTGAACTCGCATGGGGTTTTTGCTCCTCCTCGGCCAAAGGCCCTCGGCGCCCGCTCGGCTGATCTAGCGCCGACGCCGGAAGGGACCAAGAAAAATCCGTCCGGTGTCCGACGTCGTCGGGTCGGAGCGGAAACGGGAGGAACGTCATGACCCTCACCCGCCTGGCCGGGCCGCTGTCCGGTGCGCTCTTCGCCATCGCGCTTCTCGGGCCCGCCGCCGCGCAGGAAACCCCGGCCGCGCCGGCCCCCGCTGCGGCAGCGCCGGCCACGGCCACCCCGCCCGCCGCCAAGGCGATGGCGGTGGTCAAGGTCGGCTTCATCCGGACCTACGAGCGCACGCTGGCGCTCTCCGTCCTCGACATTCCGCCGCCCGATATCGGCATCGCCGGCGCCAATGTCGCCATCGCGGACAACAACACGACCGGCTCCTTCATGGGCCAATCCTTCGCGCTCGACGTGGCGACGCTGAAGCCGGGCGAGGACGTGATGCCGGCCGTGGAGGCGATGTCGGCCGCGGGCGTGCACTATATCGTGACCGACCTGTCCGCGGCCGATACGCTGAAGGTCGCCGACGCCATGAAGGGAACGGGCGCGCTCGTCTTCAACGCGGGATCGACGGACGATTCGCTGCGCGAGGAGAGTTGCCGGGCGAATCTTCTGCACACCGCGCCCTCGCGCTCGATGCTGACCGACGGGCTCGCGCAATATCTCATGTGGAAGCAGTGGCGGAACTGGGTGCTGATCACCGGCAGCCACGAGGGCGACAAGCTCTTCGCGGAAGCGATGAAGACCTCGGCCAAGAAGTTCGGCGGCACCATTCTCGAGGAGCGGATCTTCGAGGACAAGGGCGGCGCGCGGGCGACCGATTCCGGCCAGGCGCTGGTCCAGCGCCAGATCCCGGTTTTCATGCAGGGCCTGCCGGATCACGATGTCGTGCTCGTGGCGGACGAGAGCGAGGTCTTCGGCTCCTACATCCCGTGGCGCACCTGGGTCCCGCGCCCGGTGGCGGGAACGGCCGGGCTCGTGCCGGCCTCCTGGCATCCCGCGAGCGAGCAATGGGGCGGGGCGCAGATCCAGAACCGCTTCGAGAAGGCGTCCGGCCGGCGCATGCAGGCTAAGGACATGCAGGTCTGGACCGCGATCCGCATTCTCGGCGAGGCCGCCTCGCGCACGCAATCGGTCGATCCCGCCGTCATCGACGCCTTCATCAAGGGCAAGGACTTCACCGTCGCCGCCTTCAAGGGGCAGCGCCTGACCTTCCGCGACTGGAACTGGCAGCTGCGCCAGCCGGTGATCCTCGGCAACGAGACCTCCGTCGTCTCGGCCTCGCCGCAGGAAGGCTTTTTGCACCAGGCCTCGGAATTGGATACGCTGGGCACGGATCGGCCGGAGACGCGCTGCGCCTTCTGACGCCGGCACCCCCAACCAGACCTTTCACCGGGGCCTTTTCTCCCCGCGGTCCCGTCTTCGCGGAGAAGACCGGGATCGGTTTCGCCAGGAAGCACCGCTCGCCCGTGTCGCTGTTCGCAAGGCTCGCCCTCACGCTCGCCGGCGCCATGGTGGCGGTGCTCCTCCTCGGCGCCGCGCTCGGCTACGTGAAGGCCGGGGAGGAGGTCCGGGCCGAACTCGAGGCCGCGCGCGGCGTCGCGGTGAACGCCGTGACGCGGCTGATCGCGGCGCTGCCGGCCTCGCGCAATCCGGAGGCCGACATCGCCTCGCTCGTCTCGACCTTCAACGGGGACCGGCACGTGCGCATCCTGATGATCGACGCCTTCGGACAGGTGCGCGCGCAATCGGCGCTCGCCGAACCCGACCGGTCGGTGCCGGGCTTCTTCGTCGCCCTCCTGTCGCCGGCGCAGACGACGACGATTCTCCCGATGACGGTCCGTTCCGCGCCCATCGTCGCGGCCATGGTGGTCGTGATGCCGGCGAACGAGGTGGCGGAGATCTGGGGCGGGCTCGCGCTCGACCTCGCCCTTCTCCTCGTCTTCGCCGTTCTGACGGCCGTGCTCGGCCTTCTCGTGGTGCGCCGGGCGCTGCGCCCGCTCGGTGGTCTCTCCAGCGCCTTCCACCGGATCGGACAGGGCGACACGCGCATCCGGCTCGCCGTCGAGGGCCCGCCGGAGGTGGCGCGGCTCGCGCGCGGCGTCAACGCCATGGCCGAGCGGCTGGACGGGCTGGCGCGCGATCGACAGCGGCTCGCCGAGCAGCTGTCGCGCCTCGCCGACGAGGAGCGCGCGGAGCTCGCCCGCGATCTCCACGACGATGTCGGCCCGTTCCTCTTCGCCGTCGACGTCGATGCCGCGAGCATCCGGCGTCTGGCCGAAGCCGGCGCGGACCCGTCCGAGATCGTGGACCGCACCGAGGCGATCCGGCAGGCGGCCGGCCACGCGCGGCTGCAGGTGCGCAAGATCCTCGGCCAGCTTCGCCCGGGCATCCTGCCCGGCCTCGGCCTCGTGGAGACGCTGGAGCATCTGGTGGACGCGGCGCGGGCCCGCCATCCCGCCATCGCCTTCACGCTTTCGGTCGAGGACTGCGATCCGGGCGCCGCCGTCGAGGCGCTGGTCGTCCGCGCCGTGCGCGAGGCGGTGAACAACGCGTTGCGCCACGGCCATCCCCGGCACGTCGCAATCCGCGTCGCCGACGGGGGCGACGCGATCTCCTTTCGCGTGAGCGACGACGGCGGCGGCTTTTCGCGGCCGGAGGGCGAACGCGGCGGCTACGGGCTGATCGGCATGCGCGAGCGGGTGGAGGGGCTCGGCGGGCGCTTCTCGGTGACCGAGACGGGGATACCCGCCGGCGTCAGCATCTTCGGCGAGGTGCCGCTCGCCGCGGCCGAGGCACGGCGGGAGGCGGCCGAGTGATGCGCGTTCTCGTCGTCGACGACCATGTGATCGTGCGCGAGGGCGTCAGGCGGCTTCTGGCCGTCCTGCCGGCGGACGCCGTCTACGAGGCGGAGACGCCGTTCGAGGCGCTCGCGGCCTTCCGCCGGGAGCGGCCCGACGTCGTCGTCCTCGACATCAACCTGAAGGGCGGGAGCGGGCTGGAGGTGATCCGGCGGCTCCGGGCGGACGATCCCGATGCGCGGATCGTCGTCTTCTCCATGTATTCCGACCTCGTCTACGCCCATTCGGCGCAGCGGGCGGGCGCGCTCGGCTATGTCTCGAAGAGCGCGCCATCGGACGAGCTGATCCTCGCCATCCGCAAGGCGATGAAGGGCGAAGCCCATGTCGACGCCGAGACGAGCGGCGGCGATGCGGCCGAGGCCCCGGCGCCCGCGCGCAAGCTCTCGACGCGCGAGCTCGAGATCCTGCACATGCTGGGCGAGGGGCAGAGCCTGTCCGACATCGCCGAGGGTCTCGGCGTCGCCTACAAGACGATCGCCAACACCTCGACCCGCATCAAGGAGAAGCTCGGCGTCGAGCGCACCTCCGACCTCATCCGCTTCGCGGTGGAAACGCGGGGCGGACGGCTGATCGACCGCGGCGATCTCTGACGCGATCTCGAACGCGGATAGGGGCGTGCGCCTTCGCCGTTCGGCGCATGACGGGAAGTTCTCCCATGGCGGGACGGGGCAGGGCGGGGTAGCCCTATGTCGAGGTCGGCTTCGCCGCTCCGCTCGGTTCCCAAGACGACCGGTGCCGGATGATCCGCCTCGCGGGCATTTCGGCCGGCCTCCTGCGCTCCCAACGCGAGCGAGGCCGGCCGGCCACGGCTCTCCATGGGGCGAGCCTGTCTGCGTCGTTCGGCCGGGCACCGCCGGAGCGACGCCTGATCCGCGGATGTCGAGCCCTGCTCGCATCGTCCGCCTCCCGTTGGGTCGCCTGGTCGCCCCTGCCGTGCAACCGCCCGATCACGGGGCATTTCCGACGAGGTCGATGCCATGAAGACGCTCTCCAGCTTGATCCTTTCGGCCTCCCTCGCGCTCGGCGTCGCCACGGCGTCCGCGCAGGAATCCGCCACGATGGCGTCCGCGGACGAGGCCGCGAAGGTTTCCGAGGCCATCGCCAAGGTCGGCTGCAAGGCCGAGGAGATCGAGAAGGAAAGTGCGAGTCTTTTCGAGATCGATGATGCGCAATGCGAGATCGGGCAGTACGACATCAAGCTGAACGGGGACTACAAGATCACTGTCATGACCAGCGACGAGTGAGACGCGACGTGGCATATCAACGGTCGAAGACGCTGACGCGTCCGACCATCGAAAGAATTGCGAATGTCTCAGCTGCGTCAGCGGTTTAAGACATTCGCAAACAGAACACCGAAAGCCATTTGCGATGGCTTCTGGTTTCGGAGCCGCGAGGAGGCGGGTCCGAATGCTCGACATGACCAAGAGGCGCTGCCGGACCGGCGGCGTCCACCGGGAGGAACGATGAGGAACCTGATCGCAGCGGCGCTGGCCGGAACCGTCCTGATGTCGGCCGGCCCCGCCTTCGCCTACAAGATCTTCGTGTCCAACGAGAAGGGCAACGACGTCACCGTGCTCGATGGAACGAGCTTCGAGGTCATCCACACGATCAAGGTCGGGCAGCGGCCGCGCGGCATCGTGACGAGCCCGGACGGGACGAAGGTCTATGTCTGCGCCAGCGACGACGACACGATCGAGGTCTACGACACCAAGACCTACGCCAAGGTCGGAACGCTGCCGTCCGGGCCGGACCCGGAACTGATGGTCGTCTCGCCCGACGGGACACGCATGTACGTCGCCAACGAGGACGACAATCTCGTCACCGTGATCGATCTGGGCACCGGGGCTCGCGTCGTCGAGATCCCGGTCGGCGTGGAGCCCGAGGGCATGGGCATCTCGCCGGACGGAAACACGATCGTGAACACGTCGGAAACGACGAACATGGCGCATTTCATCGACAAGGAGAGCCAGCAGATCGTCTCCAACGTGCTCGTCGATTCGCGGCCGCGCTTTGCCGAATACAAGCAGGACTCCTCGGAGATCTGGGTCTCGGCCGAGATCGGCGGCACGGTCAGCGTGATCGACAACGCGACCAAGGAAATCAAGCACAAGGTCACGTTCGAGATCCCCGGCCTCTCCTCCGAGACGATCCAGCCGGTCGGCGTTCGCCTGACGGCGGACGGGTCCAAGGCCTATGTGGCGCTCGGACCGGCCAACCGCGTCGCGGTGGTCGACGGCAAGACCTACGAGGTCCTCGACTATCTTCTTGTCGGCCAGCGCGTCTGGCAGCTCGTCTTCTCGCCGGACGGCTCGCACCTCTTCTCCACCAATGGTATCTCCAACGACATCTCGATCGTGAACGTCGCGGACGACGAGGTGATCAAGTCGGTGCAGGTGGGGCAGCAGCCCTGGGGCGTCGCGGTGGCGGACGTTCCAGTCAACTGACCGGGGCCAGCGAACTGGCAGGGCCGGTTTCCACCGGGACATGACGACGGCCGTTTGGGCCATGCGGAGCGGGTGGAGGCCCGCTGCCGCGATCACATCCGCATACGGGAGGACATGAAATGAGAGCATTCTGGTTGTCGCTGATGGCGACGAGCCTCGCCTTCGCGCCGGTGGCGAATGCCGTGGCGAAGGACGTCATCGTCGCGCAGGCGGCGGACGACGACGACGACGACGACGACGCGGCGGGCGCTGCCACGGCGGGCGCCGCTGCAGCCCCGGCGGACACGACCGCCTCGCCCATGGCGCCGGCCGAGGCTCCGATGGCCGGCATGCCGGCGAGCGCGATGAACGCCGAGCAACTCGGCCTGCCCGCCCTGTCGAAGTCCAGCCAGGACATTCCCGACCTCGTCCTCGGCTCGGCCGACAAGGACTTCTCCGTCAACCGCAAGCACTTCGTCCTGCGGGCCGGCCAGGCCTATCGCTGGAAGATCTCCTCGGCGGGCAGCCTCGAATACAAGCTCCACGCGCCCGAGTTCTTCCGAAACGTCTGGTTCAACCAGATCGTCATCAGCGATCTCGAACTTCACATGGCCGGTCCGCCGGCCTGGCTCGAATATGACGCCAAGGGCACGATCCAGGTTCAATTCAACACGGTTCGCCCCGGCAACTTCACATGGTACATCGAAGGCCTGGAGGGCGCGCAGGACATGAAGGGCACGATCACGGTCGTTCCCTGACGGTTCCGCCGCCGGAGCCTTTGGGAGGGGCTTCGTTTGGATGATGCGAGATTGAACGAGCTCGACAGGGCGCGGACGGCGGCGGAAGTCGCCGTTCCGGCGCTGGACGTCGCCCATGTCAGCCACGCCTACGGCGCGCGCCGGGCGCTGGACGACGTCTCCTTCCAGGTGCCGCAAGGCTCCTTCACCGCGCTGCTCGGGCCGAACGGGGCGGGCAAGTCGACGCTCTTCTCGTTGATCACCCGGCTTTTCGACGTGCGCGCGGGCGAGATCCGCATTCTCGGCCGCTCGTTGTCGGAGGCGCCGGGCGAGGCGCTGCGTCGGCTCGGCGTCGTGTTTCAGGCCAGAACCCTCGATCTCGACCTCTCGATCCGCCAGAACCTCTCCTATCACGCGGCCCTGCATGGCCTGTCGCGGGGCGAGGCCAAGCGCCGGACGGCCGAGATCCTCGAGGGCAGCGACCTGTTCGACCGGCTCGGCGAAAAGGCGCGGCACCTGTCGGGCGGCCAGCTGCGCCGCGTCGAGATCGTACGCGCCTTCATGCACGGTCCCCGGCTGATCCTCCTCGACGAGCCGACCGTCGGGCTCGACATCGGCTCGCGCGCCGAGATCGTGGCGGAGGTTCGCCGCCTCGTTCGGCAGGAGGGCGTCAGCGTCCTCTGGGCGACCCATCTCATCGACGAGATCGAGGAGGGCGACCGCGTCGTCGTGCTCCACAAGGGACGGGTCCTGGCCGAGGGCTCCGTGCCGGAGATCGTCGCGCGCCAGGACGCGGTCTCGATCCGCGACGCCTTCGCCTCGCTCACCGGTCTCCTGCGCGAGCCGCATCCGGAGGCCCTGCCATGAGCACGATCGCGACGCCTGCGACCTCCCCCGCGCCTCTCCCGCGCGAGGGCTTCACGGCCCGGCAATATGCCACCTGCTTTTCCGGCATCGTCTGGCGCGAAGCCCTGCGCTTCCTGCACCAGCGCGAGCGCTTCGTCTCGGCGCTGGTGCGCCCGCTGCTCTGGCTCTTCATCTTCGCGGCGGGCTTCCGGCAGGTGCTCGGCGTCTCGATCGTGCCGCCCTACCAGACCTACATCCTCTACGAGGTCTACATCACGCCGGGGCTGATCGGCATGATCCAGCTCTTCAACGGCATGCAGTCCTCGCTCTCCATGGTCTACGACCGCGAAACGGGCTCGATGAAGACGCTGCTCGTCAGCCCGATGCCGCGCTGGTTCCTGATCGTCTCCAAGCTCTCGGCGGGCGTCGCGGTGTCGATCGTGCAGGTCTACGTCTTCTTCGCCATCGCCTGGTTCTGGGACGTGAAGCCGCCGGTCATGGGCTATCTCTACGTGCTGCCGGCGCTGGTTCTCTCCGGGCTGATGCTCGGCGGGCTCGGCATGCTCCTGTCCTCGCTGATCCAGCAGCTGGAGAACTTCGCGGGCGTCATGAACTTCGTGATCTTCCCGATGTACTTCGCGTCCTCGGCCCTCTATCCGCTCTGGCGCGTGCAGGAATCCTCGCCGCTCCTCTATCAGATCTGCCTCGTGAACCCGTTCACCCATGCCGTGGAGCTGATCCGCTTCGCGCTTTACGGGCAGATGAACCTCACCGCGCTCGCCGTCGTTCTCGGCTGTACGGCCCTGTTCCTGGGCGGCGCGATCCTGGCCTACGATCCCTCGCGCGGGCTGATCAACCGCAAGCGGGGATGAGGCTCGCCGGGCGCGCTCGACATCGGGCGCGGCCGGAACGACAGGCTCTTGGGAGGGCGTTCTCGATGACGATTCGTATCCGGGGCTCCGCGATCCTGGCGGCGCTTCTTCTGGCCGCCGCATCCGGGCCGGCGCACGCGCAGGCGCCCGCTCCGCGCGACATTCCACAGGGTTTCGTGCTGCCCGGTCCCGCGCCGACCGGCGCAAAGCCGGCCGGTGCTCCGCCTGCGCCGCCCGCTTCGGCTCCGACACCGGCTCCGTCACCGGCTCCGGCGCCGACGGCATCGCCCGCCCCGGCGCTCGGCGCCTCGACGGGCGCAGCGGCTCCGACGCAGACCTTTCTCATCCCGGGCGGCGCCTCCACCACGCGGCTCGGCGCGGGCGGCACGTCCGCACATGAATGGCCCTGCATCCAGCGCCGGATCGATCACGTGGACGAGCGGCAGGTCTGGTCGGGTCCCGACCTCGCCGGGGCCACCGCCGCCCCGCGCACCGACGCCATGCGCGAGCTCGTGGCGACGCTCTCGCAGCGCCGGGTTCCCCTGTCCGAAGCCGAGGCGAAGGCGGTCGAGTTCGTGAAGGCTCTACCGCAGGAGACGCGGGGGGAAGCGGCGACCGCGATCTTCGCCGATCTCTTCGCCCGCCTCAACGCGGAGCGCTCGGAGATCATGCGCGGGATCGAGCGCTATGGCGCCAAGCAGCAGGATCTCGCCGCCAAGCTGCGCGAGAACATCGCGGCGCTGAGCGCCCTTCGATCCGGCGGCGATGCGCAGAAGGCCGCCGAGGCGCAGGAAGCGCTGCTCTGGGACACCCGCATCTTCGAGGAGCGCCGACGTTCGCTGACCTATGTCTGCGAGGTGCCGACGCTGATCGAGCAGCGCCTCTTCGCCTTGGGACGGGCGATCGGCACGACGCTGTGACGGGCACGACGCCCTGACGCCCCCTGGGGGGCGTGCAGGGTTCGTCAGGCCTCCGCCCCGAGGATCGCCAGCGCCACGGCGGGCGCGGCGCGGCCGACGTCGTCGCGCAGGGCCGAGCGGCACTCGATGATGTCGGCGAAATCGACCACGCCGCGATCGAGGCGTGCCGCGAGGCGGCGCAGCACCGGTCGGCCGGCGCCGGCGACGACGACCGGCGCATTTCCGCCGAGCATGCCGCGCGAGGCGACGAGGAGCGCGGCGTCGTGGACGCGGCGGATCTGGGCCTCCGCGAAGGCTTCGGCCGTGCGCTCCAGCGTGCCCGGCGGCGCGTCGAAGGCGTCGCGTCCGATCATGCGCGCCAGCCGCGCCCGCGAGGCCTCGGCCGTCTTCGGTTGGCCGTCGGCGGTCGGATGCTGGTCGTCCGCCTCGTCGAGGACGCCGAGAATGCGCTGGACGTCGGCCATGGTGGCGAAGAATTCGGCCATGATCGGCGTGACGCGGCCCTCGTTCGGCACATGGCTCGCGACCGCCATCAGGGCGGTGCGCGTGTAGCCCTGGTAGACGAGTTCACCGGCGCCGAGCCGCTCGGCATCGGTGAAGCCGGCGAAGGTCACCGCGCCGTCGCGCACGGGCACGATGTCGGTCGTCGTCGAGCCCATGTCGATGAGCAGCGCCTCCTCCATCCGCGCGGCGACGAGCGAGGCGGTCGCGTGCCAATTGGCGGAGGCGATGCGGGACCAGTGCTCCGGAACACCCCCGGCATCGACGAAGCCGCGGTCGCCGGCATGGAAGCGCAGCGTTTCGCCGAGGCGGGCGGAGAGGATGCCGGCCAGGGCCTCGACCCCGGCCTGCCGGTGCGGGAAGATGTCGGCGAGCTCCCCCGTCATCGTCACGGCGTGGCGCTCCACCGGTCCGGACTTGGCGAGAATGCTGTCCAGCGCGGACGAGAGATGGTCCAGGCCCCGCCAGATCGGCGTCGGCTCCTGCCAGACCTTGACGATCTCGCCGCCTTCGCAGAGGGCCGCCTTCAGATGCGCGCCGCCGACATCCCATCCCAGGGTCTTCGTCATGCCAGGGTCTTCGTCATGAATGAGCCGGCGTCTTCGTCATGATCGGGGATTCCCGCTTTTCGTCCGTTGCGGGCAAGGCCCGCTCCATCCCCGTTCTATAAAGCCACCGGTCTGCAAAACCAACCGGACGCAGCGGGGCTTCGATGCAGATCATTCCGGTGCTCGACCTGATGGGCGGCCTCGTCGTGCGCGGCCATCTCGGCGACCGCGCGAACTACCGGCCCATCGTGACGCCCCTCTCCGACACCGCCGATCCCGTGGCGGTGGCCGAGGGGCTGCAGGGCCTCGGGCCGTTCCGGGCCTTCTACATCGCCGATCTCGACGCAATCGAAGGCGGCGCCGTGCAGCACGGCGTGCTGGATCGGCTGTCGGCCGCCTTCCCCGCGACGGAGTTCTGGGTCGATGCCGGCGTCGCCGATGCGCAAGGGGCGCGCGCGCTTCTGGCTCGCCCGCAGACCGTCGCCGTGATCGGCAGCGAGACGCTGCGCGCCGTCGATGAGCTCGACGCCCTGGCGGAGGAGCCGCGCGTGGTGCTGTCGCTCGACTATCGCGGCGATGCCTTCGTCGGGCCCGCCGGCCTTCTTGCGCGCCCCGAGATCTGGCCAGACCGCGTCATCGCGATGACGCTCGCCCAGGTCGGCAGCGGGGCGGGACCGGATCTTGCCCGGCTTGCCGAGGTGAAGCGGTTGGCGGGGCCGGGACGCCAGATCTTCGCGGCCGGCGGCGTGCGCGGCCCGGAGGACGTGACCCGTCTCGATGCCGAGGGGATTTCGGGCGTGCTGGTGGCCTCGGCGCTGCATGACGGACGGTTGCGCGGCTGAACGGCCGGCAGGGCAGGCCGGCGGTGGCTCCGCGGCGGGACCGCCGGCGATCTCTCATGAAAAAAGGGGCCGCAAGGCCCCTTTTCCCGTCTTGTCCCCTTCCAGGGCCTTCTCCCGGAGGAGACGTGCGGCCTACTGGAATCCGAAAATGGCAGCCAATCGCCGGAGCAGTCCGGCCTTCATCGCCGGCTGTTCTGCTTCGGGATGGTGTCTTGTCTAGGTCGTGGGTCCACCGAAGGGGTGCGTTGCCGAACCCTTCTTGGCGACGACTTCGGCAGCGGTCGGCGTGCCCTTGATGGCGCGCTCGATCGACTCCTTGGTGGCCTGATAGTTGTACTCGCGGATCTTCGCGTCGTCCTCGGCTTCCCAGTGGATGAAGACGCCGACGCAGATGAAGAGGTCGTCGGCTTCGGCGGCCGGGATGATGCCCTGCTCGACGCAATCGGCGACGGCGCGCGCGACGCCCGTCTGGGCGGGTCCGAACATCTGCACGGCCTGCTTGGCGCCCTTGATGGTCACCTTGTTGAACATGAGGGTGTTCGGCTTGCAGGGCAGGTTCGGCGCGACGACGGCCAGGAGCGACGTGAAGCCGTCCTTGTTGTTCGTCAGCGAGTTGCAGAAAGCGGTTTCGGCGGCGCTGCCGCGCGGTCCGATGATGAGATCGATGTGGGCGACCTCGTTGCCGTCTCCCACGAGAGACTCGCCCACCATTACCTTGTTGATGATCGCCATGGCCATGTTCCTCCTAAGTGTTTCGTCCAAACTCGTTGGCGTTGCGCCGAACCCTTCGTCGGCCGCCATCCCTCCGGTGCGGCCTTCGATCGGAACCTCTTCCCCCGGCGATGTCGCCGGAGCTTTTTCGTAACGGGGACCGGACGCCCCTCGATTCGACGCTCGGCTATCCTTGTTCGCGGCATCCCGAAGGACCGGTTGGCCAGATAGCGGACGAGGGCTTGTCGGCCTCTCGACGCGGCGCAGTCAACCACCCGCCTCGTTATTCTTCAAGCCGGATGAAAGTCCCATGGCGAAAATGCTGGCGACGGTGAAATCGGCGCTCGTGCCGGGATTGACGCCTTCGGCCTTCAGGGCGCAATCGAGGTCGAGCAGCGCGGCTTGCCGAGCGTCTGGATTGGTGATGACTTTCAACTGCTTGCTGAGGATCTCGAAGCGGTGGCGCAGGCGTTCGGCGGTTTCGAGCCCGTATTTGCGCGCGACGTGGCTGTCGGGAAAGCGCCGGGCAAAGGCGAGAAAACATCGGGTCGTGGACGCCGGCGGCGGCTCGGGCGTTTCGATGAGATTCGGCAGCCCCACGGCGAAGACATCCTCGAACGCGTCCGTATAGGCGCGGGCGATGCGGTCGCCCGGCGCGGCGATTCGCATGGCGTCGAGGAGGCCGATCGACGGCGGACTGCGCACGTCCGCCTCGCCCCGCGTGCCGAGACCGCCGGGCGCGGCCAGAGCGATGGCCGAAAACACGTCCGCCGCATCCGTCCCGTCGAGACCGGCGAGAACGGCCTCCAGGGACCGCCGGAGGTCGCCGCCGCGCTCGGCGGCCATGGCGAGGGGAGCCGAGAGAAGGAGGATGCCGAGATTGGTGTTCTCGCCGACGGCGCCGCGGGTCGCCCGCACCGCGCCGAGGACGCGGGCCCCGAGCCGTCGTCCGGCCGCGGCGACATGGGGTGCCGAGACGCGCGCGCTCGTCTCGAAGG
This sequence comes from Aureimonas sp. Leaf454, assembly GCF_001424685.1. Classification (GTDB taxonomy): domain Bacteria; phylum Pseudomonadota; class Alphaproteobacteria; order Rhizobiales; family Rhizobiaceae; genus Plantimonas. Next base: position 255,082 of record NZ_LMQT01000020.1, on the reverse strand, counting down.
CCGCCACCTCCATCCGATGTCCACCGGCGATGCGGTGGACATTGCCCGGCTTCAGCGCGTCGAGCTCGGCCTCGCAGGCGGCGACGTAGAGAGCGGCGATCGTGCCCTCGGCAAGTCCGGCCATCATCCCGCCCAGGCCAGACGCGGCGCGTCCGGCCGGCGGCGCGCGGCCAGTGCGGCCAGGAGATCGCGGGCGCGGATGGCGGGGATGTCGAGACCGGTCGCCGCCGCGAGGCCGGTCCAGGCCGGCATGGAATTGACCTCGATCACCTGGGCCGCGCCGGAGGGATCGCGAAGGAGGTCGACGCCGCAGAAATCGGCGCCGACGGCGGCCGCCGCGCGCTCGGCGAGGCGTTCGAGCTCCGGGTCCTGCGGCATCGGCAGGCCCTCGGCGCCCTGCTTGATGTTGGTGATCCAGCCGGTGGACCGACGCACCATGCCGGCGACGGCGCGCCCCGCCGAGACGAGGATGCGCATGTCGCTGTAGGTGCCCTCGCTCAGCCGGCCGGCGAAGCGCTGGAGATAGTAGACGCCGGCGACGGTCGCCTCGTCCGGAAGGTCGTCCGGCTCGCGCACGAGGAGGAGGCCTTTGCCCTGCGCGCCAAAGAGCGGCTTCAGGACGAGGGGCCCGCCCTCCGCGGCCAGGATCGCGAGGGCCGCCTCGCGGGTCTCCACGACGAAGCTCCGCGGGCTGGGAAGGCCGGCCTCGGCGAGGCGGTAGCTCGTCGCGGACTTGTCGACGCAGAGCTCGATCGAGGGCGCGTTGTTGGACACGAGGACGCCCCGGCGGCCGAGCGCATGGAGGATGCCGAGGCGCCGCGTCACCTGCTCGAAGCTGCCGCCGTCCATCGTGCGCACGCAGACCGCATCCGGCAGGTCCTCGCCGAAGCCGGGAATGCGCAAGCCCGAGGCCGATCCGCTGTCATGGGCGATCTCCGAAAGCTTGACGGCCTTGGGAAGAGCCCCCGCGGCGCGCAGCGACGCCAGCATCTCCCGCGCGTGACGGTCGAGGGCGGCCGTCACGAGGAGGATGCGAGGGGCGAGGCCGGCGGCGTCCGCGAGGGAGCGGTCAGCCGAAGGAGGCATCGACCAGCTTCTCGACGATGCCGCCGGCGCGGAAGGTCTCGCCGGTCTCCAGCGCGACGACGGCGACCTCGGCCGGGCTGAAGAGGTTGGCGTCGATCTTGTAGAAGTCGCCTTCGTAGGCGCGGAAGATTTCGCCGAAGGGCGTTCCGTAATCCTTGGAATTGCGGCTCGGTAGGGCTTCGGCGAGATCGCGCGCGTCTGAGGCCGGCCCGGTGACGTGGAGAAGGATGCGTCCGCCGTAGATCACCGCGTCGTTGGTGCGGCCCATGGCGGTGACGAAGTCGGGATGGGGCGGCGGCAACGGCGCGTTGCCCATGCCCGACACGATGCGCGACAGGTCGAAATGAAGGACATGCGCCTTGTGCAGCGCGACCTCGACGACGCGGGCGACGATCTGGACCGTGCCGGCGAGGCTCTGCGTCGGCGCGTAGAGGATGGTGAGATCGCTCGGCGCGACGCCGCAATCCTCCGCGATCCGCCGCACCAGCTCCTCCGGCGGGGGGCTGCCGGTTTCCAGGACCAGGAAGGCTTCCGAGGCGCGATCGGCATAGGCGATGTCGTCGAGCACCGCTTCCTTGCCGGCGAGAGCGCGGGCCGGTCCGGATCCCATCGAAAAATAGCCGCCGCCGTCCTCGCTGGTCAGCTGCCAGCCGGCATATTGGCTGCCGAGGCAGGCGATCACGGGCTGCGAGGTGCGCACCGTCAGCGCGAAGGGATGATGGCGAAGGCCGCTTCCGGCCTCGATCTGGACCTCGCCGAGCCCGCCGAGGCAGATCTCCGCGAGGAGGCGGCCGGCCTCGAGGCTTCCCATGACGGAGGCCCCGGCATCGATCAGGCGCTCGCCGGCCGATCCCGTCGACACGGCGCAGCCGAGCCGGTCGGCATCGAAGGCGAGCTGTTCGACGAGCGGTCCGGCGCCGCCGTTGACGGAGAGGCGATGGGCCGAGACACGGCGGCGCGGGCTGGGGGAGACGTTCATATCTCGGGTTCCTCGATCATCGTCTTCATCTGGGAGAGGCGCGCGGCGAACAGGGTGATGGCATCGTCCGCGCTCGCGCCGTCGGCCTTGAGGGTGAACAGCGGCTCGCCGCGCCGGATGGTCGTTCCCGGCACGGGACGGTCCGACACGAAGGACGGCCAGTCGACCGCGCCGATCGTCACCGTGTCGACGTCGCAATAGGCAAAGCCCGCCGCCCGCACGCCGTCGGGGCGGAGCGGCGCTTCGGGCAGGCGCCCCTCGCAGGCATCGAGATGCACCGCGACGAGCGCCGGCGTTCCGTCGCGCTCGAAGACGTCCATCGTCGCGCCGGGCCGGGGATTGATCTCGAGCAGCCAGGGCTCGCCTTCATCCGGCACGATGAAGTCGGCGCTGCCGAGGCCGACTAGGGCGGGCAGCTCGGCCGCGATGCCCCGGATGGCCCGTTCGACGGCGGCGGATGTCGCGGGGTCGAGCGCGATCGGGCCGCAGGCGCCGCCGTAGCGGAAGGGTTCGGTCTCGCTCGGGCTCGGCCATTGCTCGGAAAAGCCGAGGATCCGAGCCTTGCCGTTGGCGGCGACGAACAGCGCGGAGCGACGGGCGCCTTCGACATGGCGCTGGTAGTAGCGGTCCGGCGCGGGCTCGCGCGTTCCGAGAAAGCCGATGTGCAGCCCGCCGGCCGCGCCGACGCGCTTGACGAGCCATTCGGATGCCGCGCCGCCCGCCGGAGGCTCCATCCGGATCTCGGGATGGGCGATGCCGAGCCCGGCGCAGAGGGCTGCGAAGCTCCGGGGGTCCTTCAGCCGGCGGACGGTGTCGCCGGTGTTGCCGAGAAGGCGCCAGCGCTCGGCGATCGCATCGAGCAGCTCCGGCCGGTCCTCGAAGCCGGGGCCGCAGAGAACGCCGACGGGATCGCGTCCGCGGGCGAGGTCCTCCAGGGCCGAAAGGAGGTCGCCCCCGTCGAACCCGTCGACGAAATCGCCCCTGACGATCCGCAGGTCGGCCGCGACGTCGCGCAGGTCGTTGTCGGCGAAGAGGTCCGCGACCAGCGGTCGATAGCGCGCGCGCCGCGCGGAGGCGGCGATCGACCGGCCGGAAAAGGTGGCGATGAGGAGGTCCCCGGCGGGTGTCTCCTCTGCCTCAGCCCGGTCGGCGCTCACAGTTCGGGGACGAGCGAGCGAGCGAGCTTGAAGGCGTCGCGGAAGTCCAGCGACAGAACCTCGTCCTCGGCGGCGAGCATGCGCCGGAAGAGGCCGGCCTCGGTCTGGTACTTGACGTTGCCGACGGCGAGCGCGCCGAGTCCGAGCGTCTGACTGCCCGCAATCGCGACGCCGTTGTCGAAGACGCCGACGCCCTCGATGCCGGCGGGCGGCACGGCGTTGACGTCGGCGGCGACGAGAAGGTGCGGCGCGGCCTCGACGAGCTTGGCCGACAGGACGCGCACGCCCGCCTTGGCGGCGGAGAAGACGATGTCGGTCTTGGCGAGAACGGCGGCCTTCTCGGCATCGGTCTTGCCGTTGACCGAATCGACCTCGACGCCGAACCGGACCCGCATCTGCGCGGCGCGCTCGCGCACGCGCTGCACGCCGCTATGGCCGACGAGGGTGACCTCGGCGCCTTCGAGCGCCGCGATGACGGCCGAGCAGTAGCCGACGACGCCGGTCGCGCCGAAGACCGCGATGCGACGCCCGGCCAGCCCGCCGCCCTTCTTGGCGACGAGGATCTTCTCGACGCAGGCGACCATGGCCGCGGCCGTCGTGAAGGAGCCCTGCGGATCGGCGAAGACATGGACGCCGAAGGGCGCGACGAGCGCGTTCTTGGCCGCCTCGATCATGTCGAGCGCGAGAATGGCGTCGTCGCCGCCGAAGAAGATGGTGGTCGACGTGCCGTGCGCGGGGGGGCGCGAGAAGATCGCGTCCTGCACGAGATCGGCGACTTCGGTCAGCTCGACGCTCTCGTAGGGAAGGATCAGGTCGTAGCCGGCATCGGCCGCCATGTTCGCGTCGAACGGACTGACATGCTTGTGCGGCGTCAACATGTGCAGGATTTTCTTGGGCATGCTCGTCCTCCCTCGGCGTTCGGGCCGACCCGTTCGAGGGTCTCGCGCCGACGCCTTCTTCGCTCAATGGTCGGTGTCCCCGAAGGATCGGTCGATCCGCCGCCCGATGGCGGCGGTGGCGCGCGGCTGTTCCGGCGCTTGGCCCTTCGAGGGCGTCATGGGACCGGTCGAGCGGTCCGTTCCCGATCCGTCTCTCGGCGATCCCCTTCGACGGCGGATCGCCTCAGCGCGTGAGCGCCATCTCGCTGTGCCGGTCGACGCTCGCGCCGGTGTTGCGCCCCTCGACGATGCGGATGTCGAGACCCTCGCGGTGAGCGCCGAGCGCGCCGACCAAGGTTTCCGCCTCGGCCTGGCTCGCGGCGAAGGCGAAGCCCGTCGGTCCCCAGGAGCTCTGGCCCGCGCCGTGCGCGCCGGCCGCGGTCAGGCGCTTCATCGCGGCCGCCACCTTCGGCGAGGCGTAGATGCCCCCCTGTGCCGGCTGGAAGTGCCGGCCGACGCGGATCTGGATCTCGGCGATGGCCTGTCCGAAGGAGACGATGTCCTCCTCGGCGAGACCGGGAAGGGCCTGCATCAGGACGAGGCGGCAGATGTCGGCCGCGTCGCGCTCGGGGAAGGGCGGCAGGGCCTTGAAGGCCTCCGCCTCCGCGCCGCCGTGCATCCCTTGCGTCGAGGGATCGAAGACGAGGACCACGCGCCAGGCCGTGGGAAAGGACAGGCGGGCGATGACCGGCGGCGGCAGTTCGTTCCGGCCCTTACCGCCGTCGACGAGGACGCCGCCTTCGAGGAAAAAGCCCGCGCCGACGCCGGAGCGGGCGCCCCTGCCGAGAAACGCCGCGTCGCCCTCCGGATCGAGCGGCATGCCTTCGAGCGTGCGCAGGGCCGCCGCGACCGCCAGCGCGAGCTGCGTGCCCGAGCCGAGCCCACAATGATGGGGGATCGTTTCCTCGATCACGAGGCGATGGTGAAGCTGGTCGATGCCCAGTCGCGAGCGCATGGCCTCGAGATGCCAGCGGGCGCGCGTGCGATCGGGGCCCTCGACGCTGGTCTCGTCGGCCGGCTCGATCCGGATGCGCGTCGCGGGTGCCGCGAGCGCCATGCCGATTCCGCCGAAGACGCGTCCCAGACCCCCGTGCATATCGAGGAAGCCGAGATGCAACCGCGCGGGTGCGGAGACGCTGACGACGTTCGCTGCCACGAAATGCCTGCCTTCCTGTGCCCTGGTGCCCTATTATTCCGATCGGATGCGGACGGGCAAGGGAGAAGAGGACAGCACGATGGCCGTTAAGGAAAGAACCTACGAAGACGCCGAGATCCAGAAGCGGCTCGAAGCCGAGCTGCCGAACTGGCGCCTGGAGGACGGCTGGATCCGCCGCACCTACAAGACCCATTCCTGGAAGGGGACCCTGATGGTGATCAACACGATCGGCCATCTCGCGGAGGCCGCGTTCCACCACCCGGATCTCACCGCCTCCTATGCCTGGGTCGAGGTCCGCCTCATGAATCATGCCGCCAAGGGCGTGACCGACAAGGATTTTCAGCTCGCCCGCAAGATCGAGGAGGTGGTTTCCTGGCAGCCGGGCACCGAGGGCGGCGCCCTGACGGGAACGCCCGACGATCCGCGCTTCGCCTATATCAAGCACGAGCGCTGAAAGACGCTTTGCCCGGACCATGGCGGGGCCTTCGCGTAAATCCCGAGATGACGGGGTTTGCGCGGAGCCCGCATTCGATTTAACTGACGCCGGGCGCCAGAAAGCGATTTCGTTTTGGGCAAGGCATGGATCGACGGGGCGCCGGCCCCCTTCGCGGACGCCGTGGCGGCGGCCGCCAACCGGCTGGCGGCGAGCCGTCTGCCGCTCATCACGGGGCTTGCCACGGACGTCGCCGGACTTCGCGCCGCCATGGACCTCGCGGCTCTTTCGGGCGGCGTGATCGACCACGCCCGCTCGGCCGCGCTGTATCGCAATCTCGACGTCTTCCGTCGGACGGGCCTGTTTCGAGGCGTGCCCGCGGAGCTTCGCCGGCGCTGCGACCGCGTGCTCCTCGTCGGCGGCGACGCGGTGGAAACGGCGCCGGATCTCCTCGCCTTTCTCCTGCGCGGATCTCCCGATCTCGGCCCCGGCCGGGGCGAGCCGCGGCGCACGGTCTGGCTCGGCGGCGGCGACGGCGCGGTCCTGCCCGGCGTCTATCTGGACGCCGTGCCGATCGAGGCCGCAGAGATCGCGGGCTTCGTCGGGCTGATGCGCGCGAGCCTTGCCGGACGGCGTTTCGATGCTTCGGCGGCATCCGGGCCAGCATCGGCCGGGCGGGCGGTGGAGATCGTGCAATGGCTCGCGGCGGCGCGATTCGCCGCCGTGGTCTGGTCGGCGGGAACCCTCGATGCGATCGCCATCGAATCCCTGACCGGTCTCGTTTCCGAGCTCAACGCCGCGACCCGCGCGAGCGCGATCGCTCTCGGCGAGCCCGGCGAGGCGCACGGAACGGCGGAGGCGGCGACGTGGCTGTCCGGCTATCCCTTGCGCGTCGGGTTCGCGCGCGGGTCCGCCGAGCACGATCCGGTCCGCTTCGACGGCGCACGCCTTCTCGCCTCCGGCGAATGCGATCTCGCCGTGCATGTCGACGCGCGCGCCGGCGTTTCGCTCGGCCTACCCGAGGGATCGGCCGTGCCGGTCGTTTCCCTCTCGGCGGGTGCCGCGCCCGACACCGTGCGATCGGCCGCCGTCGCCTTCGACGTCGCGCCGGCCGGCGCGGACGCGGACGATGCGCTTTGGGACGAGCGGCTGGCGAGCTTCGCTTCGGGCGAGGGCGAGGGCGAGGGCGCGGGCGCAAGATCCGACGCACCGAAGGCCTGCGACGTCCTGGCCGCCATCGCCGGCGCGCTCGAACCTCTTCTTTCGGCCGGGAGGGCCGCCTGATGCTGATCCGACTGAAGGGCGGGCATGTCGTCGATCCGACGCAAGGGATCGATGAGGTCCGCGATCTCCATATCGAGGACGGCCGGATCGTCGAGGCGCCCGGGGCGGGCGAGCCGGGCGAGACCGTCGACTGCACCGGCCGCATCGTGATGGCGGGCGCGATCGACATCCACTCCCACATCGCGGGCGGCCATGTGAACACGGCGCGCCTGCTGCTGCCGGAGTTCCACAAGGCGCATCTCGCGCGACCCTCCGACACCAAGCTCTCCAAGGTCGGCTGGACCACGGAGGAGACCGGCCTGCGCTATGCCGAGATGGGGTTCACGACGGTCGTCGAACCGGCGATGAGCCCGTCCTCCGCGCTCCACGCGCATCTCGAACTCGCCGACATCCCGATCATCGACAAGGGCACGCTCGTCGTCCTCGGCAATGACGACATGCTGCTCTCCATGCTGCGCGACGGCGAGAGCGAGGCCGCGATCGACGATTACGTCGCCAACGTCGTCTCCGCGACGCGGGCGCTCGGCGTGAAAACCATCAATGCCGGGGGCTCCGCGGCCTTCAAGGCCAATGTGCGCACCTTCTCCTTCGACGACGTGGTGCCCGATTACGGCGTCTCGTCGCGGGCGATCGTGAAGGCGCTGCAGGCATCCGTGACCCGGCTCGGCGTGCCCCATCCGCTGCATGTCCATTGCAACAATCTGGGCGTCCCCGGCACGGGTTCCGACTCGGTCGCGGCGACGATGGAGGCGGCGGAAGGGCTGCCCCTCCACTTCGCCCACATCCAGTTCTACGGCTACGGCGCCGGCGGCAAGCGCGGCTTCTCCTCCGAGGGAACGCGGCTCGCCGAGATCGTCAACGCGCGGCCCGAGGTGACGGTCGACATCGGACAGGTCATGTTCGGGCAGACCGTGACGGTTTCCTCGGACGCGCTGCGCCAGTTCGCGGGGCGCGCGACGGCGAGCCCGAAGAAGAGCGTCATCGTCGACGGCGAGGGCAATGGCGGCGGCGTCGTGCCGATCGAATACAAGGAGAAGAGCTTCTACAACGCCCTGCAATGGGCGATCGGGCTCGAGCTCTTCCTCCTGATCGAGGATCCCTGGCGCGTCTTCTTCACGACCGATCATCCGAACGGCGCTCCGTTCACGGCCTATCCCGAACTCTTCGCGCTGCTGATGGACCGCGAGGTGCGCCGGCGCTGGCTGGACGCTTTGCCGAAAGCGGTGGTGAAGGCGACGCGGCTCGCCGAACTCGACCGCGAATACACGCTGAACGAGATCGCGATCATGACGCGGGCGGCGCCGGCCAAGCTCCTCGGCCTCGACGATCGCGGCAGCCTCGCGCCCGGCCGGGTCGCCGACGTCGCGGTCTACGAGGCCTCGGGCGACAAGGAAGCCCAGTTCGGCCGTGCGGCGCTGCTCTACAAGGACGGCGTCAAGGTGGTGGAGAACGGGGTCGTGGTGAACCGGCGCATGGGCCGGACGCTCTCGCTCCAGACGCGGACGGACGCTTCGATGACGCAGCGGCTCGACCGGTTCTACGAGGATCGCTTCGGTCTGCCCTCGCGCTTCTTCGGCGTGTCCGAGGGGGCCGTCGGGGCGCGGCATGCGTTTGGGGAGGTGGCATGGCGGACGTGATCGGGAGGGCGCCCGGAATGGTGCTGAACGGCGTTTCGATCGACGACACCTTCGCCGAGGCCTTTCCCATGGCGGGATCGGGCATCGTCGTGACGGCGGCGAACGAGAAGTGGGTGCTGGAGGCGGCGCGCTCCATGACGGGCTTCGCCACCTCCGTCATCGCCTGCGGCTGCGAGGCCGGGATCGACCGGCTGCTCTCGCCGGACGAGACGCCGGACGGGCGGCCGGGCGCGATGATCCTCATCTTCGGCATGTCGCCGGACATGCTGGAGAAGCAACTCGTCACCCGGCTCGGCCAATGCATCCTGACCAGTCCGTCCTCGGCCTGCTTCCGGGGGCTCGAAGGGGCCGTGGAGATCGATCTCGGCAATGCCATCCGCTACTTCGCCGATGGCTGGCAGGTCTCCAAGAAGATCGCGGGCCAGCACTATTGGCGCATGCCGGTGATGGAGGGCGAATTCCTCTGCGAGGCGAAGACGGGGCTAACGACGGAGGCCGTCGGCGGCGGCAATCTCCTCTTTCTCGCCCGCGACGCCGCCGGCGCGATGCGGGCCGCGGAGGCGGCCGTCGAGGCGATCCATGGGGTTTCCGGCGCGATCATGCCGTTTCCCGGCGGCGTCGTGCGCTCGGGCTCCAAGGTCGGCGGGAAGTACAAGGGCATGATGGCCTCGACCAACGATGCCTACTGCCCGACGTTGAAGGGCGTCACGAACAGCCAACTGACGGCCGAGATCGGCTCGGTGCTGGAGATCGTGATCGACGGGCTGACCGCGGGCATCGTCGCGGATGCGATGCGGGCCGGCCTGAAAGCGGTGGTCGATCTCGGGCCGGAGGCGGGATGTCTGCGGGTGAGCGCCGGCAATTACGGCGGCAATCTCGGCCCGCACCACTTCCATCTCCGGGATCTCCTGCCATGAGCGCGCTGACGTTTACGCTGAAGGGCGGCACGCCGGGATCGGGCACATCGGAAGGAAGGGCGGCCGAACGGCTCGATCTGTCGCCGCTGCTGCCGTCCCGGCTCGCGAAGCTCGGCATCGGCGACATCGAGCGGATCGTCATCGGCACGACGCGCCGCCCGCTTCATGTCGGCGACGTTTTCGCGGTGACGGGCGACGATGCGGCGGAAATCCGTTTCGACGGTGGTTCGGAGCGCTTCGACCGGCTCGGCCAAGGGCTCGACGGGGGCATGATCCGGGTCGATGGGCCGGCCGGCATTCATGTCGGACGGCGCATGACCGACGGCGTGCTCGAGATCGGCGGCGGGGTCGGCGTCCTCGCGGGGTCGGGTATGCGCGGCGGCGTTCTCTCGATCGCGGGCGATGCCGGCGACGATCTCGCCGGTCCGGGCTTCGGCGAGGCGGCGGGCATGACGGGCGGCACGATCCGCGTGTCCGGCTCGGTCGGCGCGCGCGCGGGCGACCGGATGCGGCGCGGCACGATCCTCGTCGGCGGCGATTGCGGGCCGCAGGCCGGCTGCCGGATGATCGCGGGGAGCCTTCTGTGCAAGGGCCGGGCCGGGCCGGGCGCGGGCGCGCTGATGAAACGGGGCACGCTCCTCTTCTCCGGCGGCGCGGAGCCGCTCGGGCCGACCTTCCTCGACAACGGCCCGCAGGACCTCATCGTGCTCAGGTTGATGGCGCGGGCCTTTCCGGCGCTGCTCGACGGCCGGCCGATGCGGCGCCTGGCGGGCGACACCGCGGTGTCCTCGCTGGGCGAGGTCTTCCTGCCGGTCTGACCGGCGGGACCGGAAAGGGCGGGCCGGGGGCACGGATCGGGATGCCGCCGCTCCGGTCCCTGCGATCTGGCGCCGCAGTCCCGGCTTTGTGATGGGCGCGTCGCAGATGCAGCGCTACGTTTCGTCTCGCGATCGGCGTCACCGCCGGTCGGCGCGGTGGGCACCGTTCAAGACCGGACCCTTGGGAGGACCCGACTGATGGAAGGCGCAATGATCGATCTCGTCCTGTCGGTGTGCATGGCTTCGAGCCCCACCACCTGCAAGGAGGAGCATCTCTACTACGAGAGCCGCGGCACGCTCGCCCAATGCATGATGCTGTCCAGCCCCTATGTGGCGGACTGGGCGGGCAACCATCCGGAATGGACGGTGAAGAGCTGGAAATGCGCCTGGCCGGAAGACCGCAAGCAGGGGATTTGAGGGTCGCGTCGTTACTGGTCGGGAGTGATGAGCGCAACGCCGGGAAAGTAGGTGCGATCATGCCGCGTGTCTCGCGTCAGCAGCGTCATGCCTGCGCTCTCGGCGTGAGCGCCGATGAAGAAGTCGGGAAGGACACCCGTTCGCGTTCCACCGCGTCTTCGATAAAGCTGAAAGACCTTGCCAGCTGAAAACAAGACGCTGTTCGGTATCGGTTGGACGACGATGCCCATTTCAGCCAAAAGCTCGTCGGTCTGCCGCATCGTGTCATAGCCGACCGAAAACTCCGCGTAGACGATGGAGTTGATCACGACGAGCCCGCGGTTGGACTCCTCGCGAAGTTTGGCGATCGACCATTCTTCCCAGATCGGATCGCTCGTACTGACGTCGAGCAAGACATTCGCGTCGACGAACGTGTTCATTCCTCGCCGCGGGTTATGGCCATGATCTCGTCGGTCGTCATGCCGGTCGTGGCAGTCCCTCTCAGACGATCCCAGCGATCGGGATCGAGGGGCTTCTGAGGTGTCACGCGCTCGAGATAGGCGCGTCCATCGGCACCGATTCCGATCTCGACCGAACCTCCTGCCTTCAGGCCGAGGCTGTCGCGGCTCTCCCGCCTTCGTAGCGTTGGAACATAGCAACTCTTGGGTTGTCTTGCGAGCTTGTGACGCCTCTCAAGCCTCCCCCAGCGTCCGGATCGCGAGGATCGCCGCCGATGCCCGGTTTTCGACGCCGAGCTTGGAGAACACCGTCTCCAGGTGCTTGTTGACGGTGCGCGGGCTGAGCGAGAGGATCTCGGCGATGTCGCGGTTGGGCTTGCCGCGCGCGATCCAGAGGAGGACCTCGGCCTCGCGGGCGGTGAGCTGGAACTTCGTCCGGAGCCGCGCCGTCTCGCCGCCTTCCTCCTCGGACGTGAGGCGGAAGAGATGCTCGTTGTCGCCGACCTTGCCGAGGAAGGCGAGGGACAGCCGGCGTCCCGCCTCGCCCTCGATCGCAGCCGTCGGCGCGGCGAGGCCGGCATCGGCCCCCGAGCGCAGGAAGGCCGTGAGAGAATCCGGCAGGACGAAGTTGCCGTTTTCCGTCGCCAGCGCCGCGTTGAGGAGGCGGATCGCCTGCGGCGTCGACCAGAGGACGCGACCGTCGCGATCGGCGGCAAGGAGGAAACGGCCCGCCGTGTCGAGGGCGGCGCGGGCGCTCTGGGCGGCCCTGGCATTGGCGAGATGGACGCGGATGCGCGCCAGAAGCTCGTCGGGCACGATCGGCTTCGTCACGTAGTCGACGCCCCCGGCCTCGAGCCCCTTCACGACGTGCTCGGTTTCGGACAGTCCGGTCATGAAGATGACGGGAACATGGGCGAGGCCGGCATCGGCCTTCAGACGCCGCGTCGTCTCGAACCCGTCCATGCCCGGCATCATCGCGTCCATCAGAACGATGTCCGGGGTGATCTCGGCGGCGATCGAGAGAGCCTGCGTCCCTTCCAAAGCGACGAGCACGGTCGCGCCGGCCCCCTCCAGCGCCTCGGTCAGCATGCGCAGCGTGTCCGGCGAGTCCTCGACGACGAGGACGATGTCGCGGAACATGCGGGGAGACTGGCCGGGATCAGGCATCGGCCAGGGCCTCCAGTTCCGCGATGTAGCGCTTGAGGTCGAAGCCTCGGACATGGACGCGCATGGCTTCGGCGAAGGGCGCGAAACCGGGATCGGCCTCGAGGGCGGCGAGCTTGACCTCGATCCCCCGGATGTAGCCGATGCGGCCGAGCCGCAGAAGCTCGGCGAGATCGGAGGGCGGCGGCGGCTTGACGGGACCCGGCGCTGCCGGCCGGGCGGCCTCCGGCAGTGGTCCCGGTCCGTCCTGCGTCCAGTCGAGCGCGAGAAGGTCGCCGACACGCGTCAGGAGCTGGCGCAGGTCGACCGGCTTGGGAAGCGCGCCCTGCGCGGCCGGATGCGGGGACGGCTCGCCAGCATCGGTGGTCGCCGGCGTCTCGCCGAGGGTCGCCGAGAGCATCAGGATCGCGCCGTCCTGGCCGATCTCGCGCAAGCGCCGGGCGAGAGTCCAGCCGTTCATGCCCGGCATCTGGATATCGAGAAGGAAGAGATCGGGCGAAAGGCCGGAGACGAGGTCCAGCGCGGACGGGCCGTCGGCGGCGGTGAGGACGATGAAGCCGAGCGGGCGCAGGACTTCCAGCATCAGTTCGCGATGCACCTCGTCATCGTCCACGACGAAGATCGTGCGCCGCTTTCCCTCGTAGCCGCGGGGCGGGGCGGCGCCGGCGCGCGGCTTGGCCGGACCGGAGACGGAGGACAGCATCACGCGGACCTCGAAGCGGCTGCCCACGCCCGGCGTCGACGTCACGGTCACGTCGCCGCCCATGAGGTTGGAGAGAAGCCGCGTGATGGTGAGGCCGAGCCCGAGGCCCGAGGTCGCTCCCAGCGTCGCCGAACCGCGCTCGAACGGATCGAAGATGCGGCCGAGTTCGTCCGGCGCGATGCCCGGCCCGGTATCGGTGACGGCGAGCGTCGCGATCTGGCTGCGATAGGTGACCTCGAGGCCGACCGACCCGCTTTCGGTGTATTTGACCGCGTTGGAGAGGAGGTTGATCAGGATCTGGCGCAGCCGCTTCTCGTCGGTGCGCACCATTTCCGGCAGGATCTCCGGGCGCTGATAGGTGAAGGCGAGGCCGCGCGCCTCGGCCTGCAGGCGGAACATGTCGACGATCTGGTTCAGGAAGTCGGCGAGCCGCACCTCGCCGCGCTGCAGCTGGAGGCGACCGGTCTCGATGCGCGAGATGTCGAGGAGACCGTCGATCAGGCCGGACAGATGCTCGGCCGAGCGGCGGATCACCTTCACGCCGCGAAGCCGCTCCGGCGGAATCGCCTCGTCCCGCTCCAGGAGCTGGGCATAGCCGAGGACGGCGTTGAGGGGGGTGCGCAGCTCGTGACTCATGCCGACGACGTAGCGGCTCTTGGCGAGCGAGGCCGCCTCGGCGGTCTCCTTGGCCTTCTGGAGCGCGGCGTCGGTGCGTCGGTGCGCCTCGATCTCCTTGAGGAGCAGCGTCGTCTGGCGGGCGGTCTCCTCCTCCGCGACGTGCCGGCTTTCCTTGGCGAGCGTCACGAACCAGGTTCCGATGCCGGCGACGATGAGGAGGATGAAGAAGGCGGCCCACAAGGCCTTGGCGATGATCTCGCGATCGTTCGGGCTCGCCGTCGTCGCCTGATAGTAGATGAGGCCGAGGACGATCGAGATGATGCCGGCGAGCAGCGCGAAGCTGACGAGATAATGGCCGAGGCGGCTGTCGATGCGCGCCGCGGTCCGGGCCGGGAGAAGCGCGTGGGCGGCACTCGCGATCTGCGCCTCGAGCTTGGCGTGCGGCTTGCAGAGGTCGCCGCAGCGCGCGTCGAGCGAGCAGCAGAGCGAGCAGATCGGGCCGGCATAGGCGGGACAATAGGCCATGTCCTCGGGCTCGAAGGCATGTTCGCAGATGGAACAGTCGATCTCGGTCCGGTTGCTCCATTCCGCGCGCGGCCGGCGGGCGAGATAGTAGCGGCCCCCCGTCGCATAGGCGATGGCGGGCGCCGCCACGAGCGCGACGCCCAGCGCCAGGAAGGGCGACAGGGCCGCCGCCGCCTCGCCGAGAAGTCCGGAAAAGGCGGTGAGCGAGACCAGGGCGGCAAGGCTCATCGAGCCGAGGCCGACCGGGTTCACGTCGTAGAGATGCGCGCGCTTGAACTCGATGCCCGGCGGGGACAGGCCGAGCGGCTTGTTGATGGCGAGATCCGCGACGATCGTACCGAGCCAGGCGACGGCGACGTTGGCGAAGAGGCCGAAGGTCACCTCCAGCGCGCCGTAGATGCCGAGCTCCATCAGAAGAAGCGCGATCGCGACGTTGAAAATCAGCCACACGACGCGGCCGGGATGGCTGTGCGTCAGGCGGGAGAAGAAGTTCGACCAGGCGAGCGAGCCCGCATAGGCGTTCATCACGTTGATCTTCAGCTGGCTGACCACGACGAAGGCGGCGGTGAGCACGGCGGCGGCCGTCGGGGACGGCAGGACGTAGGAGAAGGCGACATCGTACATGTAGGCCGGCTCGACCGCGTGTTCGGGCGACAGGCCGGCGCGCAGCGCCAGCACGGCCAGGAACGATCCGAAGAACAGCTTCGGCGCCCCGAGCACGATCCAGCCGGGACCGGCGGCCAGCAAGGCGAAGCGCCAGGACGCTTCCGGCCTGCCCTTTCTGGCGGGCAGAAAGCGCAGGATGTCCACCTGCTCGCCGATCTGCGGCATCAGGGCGAGGATCACCGCGGAGGCGGCGCCGAACTTCAGGAGGTCGAACCCGTCGGGAAGGCCGAGCGCGGCCGAGTCCAACCCGGGATAGGCCGTCCAGGCCGCGATCGAGCCGGCATCCTTCCAGAGGATGAAGCCGACGGGGAGGATGTTGAGCACGATCCAGAGCGGCTGGGTCGCGATCTGGAAGCGGCTGATCCAGGTGACGCCGTGGGTGACGAGCGGAATCACGGCGAGGGCGGAGACGATGTAGCCGAGCCAGAGCGGTACGCCGAAGGCGAGCTCCAGCGCCGCCGTCATGATCGACGCCTCCACCGCGAAGAGGATGAAGGTGAAGGTCGCATAGATCAGCGAGGTGATGGTCGAGCCGATATAGCCGAAGCCCGCGCCGCGCGTGAGGAGATCGATGTCGACGCCGTATCTGGCGGCGTAGCGGCTGATCGGAATGCCCGTCAGGAGCAGGATCGCGGAGACGACGACGATGGCGAGGGATGCGTTGACGAAGCCGAAGGAGAGCGTGATCGCACCCCCGACCGCTTCGAGCGCCAGAAAGGAAATCGCGCCGATGGCGGTCTGCGAGACGCGCTGGGCGGTCCAGCGGCGGGCGCTCTTGGCGGTGAAGCGGAGCGCGTAATCCTCCAGCGTCTGGTTGGCGACCCAGCGATTGTAGTCCCGGCGAACGGGAAGAATGCGCTGTCGCCCTGCCATCGAATCCTTCCAGATCAGCCGCCCGACATCGCGCGTCTTTCGCGCGACAAGCAAGAACCATTCCGCTCCGTCACGATGTCGCGTCCCGCCTGCGAATGCAGCGTCAAGGCGCAAGCTCGGCACCAGCTACGTCAATCGACGTATACCGCTCGTCAACCCTTCATCGGAAGGTCCCGTTACGGCGGTGCAGCATGGCGCCGCCCCCAGGATCTCAACAGGGGGTTAGACGAATGGGTTTCTTCTCGGGCAAACACTGGCTGAAGGGTCTCGCGGCCGGCGCGATGATCACGGCCTCCGTCACGGGGTCGATGGCGCAGACCAAGCCCTCGGGCGAGCCGATCAAGGTCGGCGTCCTCCATTCGCTGTCGGGCACGATGGCGATCTCGGAGACGACGCTGAAGGACGCGATGCTGATGATGATCGAGGAGCAGAACGCCAAGGGCGGTCTCCTCGGCCGGCCGCTGGAAGCCGTCGTCGTCGATCCCGCTTCCGATTGGCCGCTCTTCGCCGAAAAGATGCGCGATCTGGTCTCGGCCCAAAAGGTCGCGGCCGTGTTCTGCTGCTGGACCTCGGTCTCGCGCAAATCGATCCTGCCCGTGGCCGAGGAACTGAACACCGTCGTGTTCTATCCCGTGCAGTACGAGGGTGAGGAATCCTCGCGCAACATCTTCTACACGGGCGCCGCTCCGAACCAGCAGGCGATTCCGGCCGTCGACTACATGATGGCCGAAGGCGTCGAGCGCTGGGTGCTGGAAGGCACCGACTACGTCTATCCCCGCACCACGAACAAGATCCTCGAAGCCTATCTCCAGGCCAAGGGCGTCAAGCCCGAGGACATCAAGGTCAACTACACGCCCTTCGGCTTCTCCGACTGGCAGACCGAGGTCGCGGCCATCAAGGAATTCGGCTCGGCCGGCAAGAAGACGGGCGTCGTGTCGACCGTCAACGGCGACGCCAACGTGCCGTTCTACAAGGAACTCGCCAACCAGGGCATCACGGCCGAGGACATCCCGGTCATGGCCTTCTCCGTGGGCGAGGAAGAGCTCGCCGGCATCGACACCAAGCCGCTGGTCGGCCATCTCGCCGCCTGGAACTACTTCCAGTCCGTCGACAACCCGGCCAATGCCGAGTTCATCGCGAAGTGGAAGGCCTTCACCAAGAACGACAAGCGCGTGACCAACGACCCGATGGAGGCCCACTATATCGGCTTCCAGATGTGGGTGAAGGCCGTCGAGGCCGCCGGCACCACCGACTCGGACAAGGTCATCGACGCGATGGTCGGCGTGTCCGTGCCCAATCTCACGGGCGGCCTGTCCTCCATGGGCGCCAACCACCACATCACCAAGCCCGTCCTCATCGGCGAGATCCAGGAAGACGGCCAGTTCGAGGTCGTCTACGAGACGCCCGGCCTCGTGCTCGGCGACGAGTGGTCCGACTTCCTTCCGGAGTCCAAGCCCCTCCTCTCCGACTGGCGCGCTCCGATGTCCTGCGGCAACTTCAACACCGCAACCGGCAAGTGCGGCGGCGCGGGCGTCGCGGCCAACTGATCGGAGGCCTTGCGCAGGCGACGAGCTTGCGCAAGGCGCCATGCCTTACACGCTTCGCGCGAGGAAGGCTCTCGTTTGAACCTCTCCCAGACGATCCGTCCGGGCTCCCAAACCTCACGGATCGTCCCTTCGGGGCGGCGCTTCCCTCCGGCGTCGCCCCGTTTCATCCCGGCCGCCCCCTTGTCGGCGGCGTCCCCTCGCTGATCGGGTTCTCCCATGACGACATTCGCGAAGCGGCTTCTCCTCCTCCTCGCCATCGCCATCGCCGCTCTGGCCGGCCGCCCGGCCGGCGCGCAGGAGAACAGCCCCGCGGCGGTGATCGCCGAATTCGCCGGCAAGAAGAGCTTTGCCGAAACCGAGGAGACCGTCCGCAAGCTCGCCGCCACCGGCGATCTTCAGGTGGCGAACGCCTTGAACGCGCTGGCGGCGGGCGAGCTCTACTATCGCAAGGCGGACAATTCCGTGGTGATCGCGCGCGGCGGCGATCCGCTGGACGTCTTCGACGCGCTGACCGGCGCGCCGGCCGGCACGGCCGCCAAGGCGGACCTCGACAAGGTCAAGGTCAAGAACTCCACGCGCAACGTCGTCGCGGACGCCATGGGTTCGCTGACGCTGCGCTCGCCGGACGAGGGCGTTCGCCGGACGGCCGCGCTCAACCTCTTCACCTCCGCGACGCCCGAACAGATCGACGTGCTCGACGCCGCGCTCGCCGAGGAGAGCGTTCCCGACATCAAGGCCAAGCTCGGCGAGGCGCGCGCCGCCGCGATCCTGAAATCCGACCGGGCGTCCGCCGAGAAGCTCGAGGCCATCGATCTCGTCTCGGCGCGCGGCGACCGACAGGCGCTGGCCGTCCTTTCCGGCATCCGGGCCGGCGAGGATGTCGGCCTCGTCGCCGCTGCCACGAAGGCCGCCGAAGCCATCGAGAGCCGGATCGCGGCCTGGACCCAGGCCCAGAACGTCTGGTACGGCATCTCGCTCGGCTCGGTGCTGCTCCTCGCCGCCATCGGCCTTGCCATCACCTTCGGCGTGATGGGCGTCATCAACATGGCGCATGGCGAGATGATCATGCTCGGCGCCTACACGACCTTCGTCGTGCAGGAGGCGATCCGCAGCCACGCGCCGTTCCTCTTCGATTATTCGCTCGCCATCGCCCTGCCGCTCGCTTTCCTCGTCGCGGGCGCCGTCGGGCTCCTGATGGAACGCTGCCTCATCCGCTTCCTCTACGGACGCCCACTGGAAACGCTGCTCGCGACCTACGGCGTCTCGCTGATCCTGCAGCAGGCCGTGCGCCTCGTCTTCGGCGCGACCAACCAGGAGGTCGGCAATCCCTCCTGGATGTCGGGTTCCTTCCAGGTCGGGCTGATGTCGGTGACCTGGAACCGCATGTGGATCATCTTCTTCGCGCTCGCCGTCTTCGGAGCGCTCCTCTTCGCGCTGAACCGCACGTCCGCCGGCCTCAAGATGCGGGCGGTCACGCAGAACCGGAAGATGGCCTCCGCCATGGGCATCCGCACGCCCTTCGTCGACGCCATGACCTTCGCTCTGGGATCGGGCATCGCCGGCATCGCGGGCGTCGCGCTCAGCCAGATCGACAACGTCTCGCCCGATCTCGGCCAGGGCTACATCATCGACAGCTTCATGGTCGTCGTCTTCGGGGGCGTCGGCAATCTCTGGGGCACGCTGGTGGGCGCCATGTCGCTCGGCATCGTCAACAAGTTCCTCGAGCCCTATGCCGGCGCGGTTCTCGGCAAGATCGTGGTGCTCGTCCTCATCATCCTCTTCATCCAGAAACGCCCGCGCGGACTCTTCGCCCAGAAGGGAAGGTTCGTGGACGCATGACCGGCCTCTCCCTCGCCATATTCGCCCGTCGTTCCTCCAGGACAAGGAGCCGATAAGTGCTCTTCGCCAAATTCCTCGGGCCTCGTGTCTGGTTCGTCGTGGCCGCCCTCGTCGCGGCGGCGATCCTGGTGCCTCTGGCAGCCGGTCTCCCCGCCGACAGCGCGTTCCACATTCCGCCCTATGCCGTCCCGCTGATCGGCAAGTATCTCTGCTACGCCCTCCTCGCGCTCAGCCTCGATCTCGTCTGGGGTTATGTCGGCATCCTGTCGCTCGGACACGGCGCCTTCTTCGCGCTCGGCGGCTATGCGATGGGCATGTACCTGATGCGCCAGATCGGCAGCCGGGGCCAATACGGCAATGCCGAACTGCCGGACTTCATGGTCTTCCTCAACTGGAAGGAACTGCCCTGGTTCTGGCAGGGCTTCGACCAGTTCTGGTTCGCCGCCGTCATGGTCGTTCTCGTGCCCGGCATCCTCGCCTTCGTCTTCGGCTACTTCGCCTTCCGATCCCGCGTCACCGGCGTCTATCTCTCGATCATCACGCAGGCCCTGACCTACGCGCTGCTCCTCGCCTTCTTCCAGAACGACATGGGATTCGGCGGCAACAACGGCCTGACCGACTTCAAGGAACTCCTCGGCTATCCCTTGTCGGCGCCGGAAACGCGTCTCGGCCTCTTCGTCGCCTCCTGCCTCGCGCTGGCGCTCGGCGTCGTCGTCACCGGCGTCGTCACGCGCTCCAAGCTCGGCAAGCTGATGATCGCGGTGCGCGACGCGGAAAGCCGCACGCGCTTTCTCGGCTGGCGCGCCGAGCACGTGAAGCTCTTCGCCTTCACGCTGTCGGCGGTCATGGCGGGCATCGCGGGCGCGCTCTACGTGCCGCAGGTCGGCATCATCAATCCCGGCGAGTTCTCGCCCGTGAACTCCATCGAGGTCGTCGTCTGGACCGCGGTCGGCGGGCGCGGAACGATCCTCGGTCCCGTTCTCGGCGCGCTTCTCGTCAACACGGGCAAGAGCGTCTTCACGGCCGCCGCCCCCGACTACTGGCTCTTCGTTCTCGGCGGGCTCTTCGTCTTCGTCACGATCTTCCTGCCGCGCGGCATCGTCGGCACCATCGATCACGGCTGGGCCTCGGGCCGCGACCGCCTGCGCGCCCGGCAGGCCGAGCGCGGCGTCGGCACCTCGAAGGCCGCCACCATGCCGGGCGACGCCGCGCCCTCGGCCGCGGAGTGACCTTGATGAACCCGTCAGCCACCTCCCTCGACCATCTGCCGCCCGAGCCCTTCGTCTCGCCGCACCCCTACGCCACCCAGCGCGCCCTGGAGCGCGCCCGGCTCGAAGCGGAGGGCAGCGCGCGCCGCGAGACGCTCCTCTATCTCGACGGCGTGACCAAGGCATTCGACGGGTTCAAGGCGATCAACGGCCTGTCCCTGGTGATCCAGAAGGGCGAGATGCGCGCCATCATCGGCCCGAACGGAGCGGGCAAGACCACGATGATGGACATCATCACGGGTAAGACGCGTCCCGACACGGGCGAGGTCTACTTCCGGGGCGACGTCGACCTCACGCGCCACGACGAGGCCGCCATCGCCTCGATGGGGATCGGTCGCAAGTTCCAGAAGCCGACCGTCTTCGACAGCCACACGGTGGAGGACAATCTGCGCCTCGCCATGGCCGGCTCGCGCGGCGTCTTCTCCGCGCTTCTCCACCGAAACGGCGCCGAGGAAGCGGCCAAGATCGACGAGATCTTCGGCCTCACCCGCCTCGGCACCCATCGCGATCGGCTGGCCGCCGACCTCTCCCACGGCCAGAAGCAGTGGCTCGAAATCGGCATGCTGCTGGCCCAGGACCCCGAACTCTTGCTGGTCGACGAACCCGTCGCCGGCATGACCGATGCCGAGACCGAGGAAACCGCGCGGCTCCTCAAAGACATCGCCCGCACGCGCTCCGTCGTCGTCGTCGAGCACGACATGCACTTCGTGCGCGCCCTCGACGTCAAGGTCACCTGCCTCCACGAGGGCTCGGTCCTCGCCGAAGGCACGCTCGACGCCGTCAGCGCCGACCCCCGCGTGGTCGAGGTCTACCTCGGACGGTAGGCATGGCGCGGGCCTCGGTCCGCAGCAGGCAGGGGACGGCCGTCCCCTGCACCCCTGCCAAGGGACGAAAGTCCCTTGGAACCCATTCTCGTGTTGGATTGTCCAAGGGGCCTCGGCCCCCTGGACGATCCAAAAAGAAAGAAGGGTCCGGGAATTCGTTCCCGGGCGGGGATCGGGGCGGCAGCCCCGGCCCTTCCACCAACCAAGGCGAGCGCGCATGCTGACCGTGTCCAATGTCGATCTCTACTACGGCGCCGCGCAGGCGCTGAGGGGTGTTTCGATCGAGGCGAAGGAGGGGCAGATCACCTGCGTCCTCGGGCGGAACGGGGTGGGGAAGACGAGCCTGATGCGGGCGGTGGTGGGGCAGCAGCCGATCCGGTCGGGGACGATTTCGCTCGGAGGCGAGGTGCTGGGGCGGGATGCGCCCTATGCGCGGGCGAGGAAGGGCATCGGCTTCGTACCGCAGGGGCGCGAGGTGTTTCCGCTCCTGACGGTGAAGGAGAACCTTCAGACGGGGTTTTCGCCGTTGAAGCGCGCGGATCGAACGATCCCGCCGCATGTGTTCGAGATGTTTCCGGTGTTGAAGACGATGCTCGGACGGCGCGGGGGCGATCTGTCGGGCGGGCAGCAGCAGCAGCTGGCGATCGGCCGCGCGTTGGTGACGCGGCCCCGGCTTCTCGTGCTGGACGAACCGACGGAGGGCATCCAGCCCTCGATCATCAAGGATATCGGGCGGGCGATCCGCTATCTGAAGGTCGAAGCGGGGCTCGCGATCCTCCTCGTGGAACAGTATCTCGATTTCTGCCGGGAGCTCGCGGACAAGGTCTACATCATGGATCGCGGCGAGATCGTCTTCGAGGGTCCGGCGGAGGGGCTCGACGATCCCGAGGTGCGCAAGCATCTGACGGTGTGATAGGCGGGGGCGATGAACGCTCCGGTGACCGATCTCGACCCCGTCGTGGCGACGGCTCCTCCCGTCCACCGCCCGGTTCGCATGCAGCGCGCCGTCGGTGCGGCGCGGGCGGAGGTCGGCGTCGTCGCGGGGCGCACGCGGCTGCGGCGACTGCACCAGGGGGGCGCGCTGAAGCTGCGGTTCCCGACGGTTCATGAGGGCACGTCCGCCGAGGCGATCCTCATCAATTCCTGCGGCGGGCTTGCCGGGGGAGACCGGCTCGCACAGGGTTTCACCCTGGGCGACGGCGCCGATCTCACTGTCACGACGCAGGCCTGCGAGCGGGTCTACCGGTCGCTCGGCGATCCCGCGACGGTGGAAACGCGGGCGCTCGTCGCGCCGGATGCGCGTTTCATCTTCGTGCCGCAGGAGACGATCCTGTTCGACGGGGGCGCGCTTCTGCGGCGGCTGGAGGTGGAGATGTCGGCCTCGAGCCGGGTGCTCCTCTGCGAAAGCGTCATTCTGGGGCGCGAAACGATGGGCGAGACCGTGGCGACGGGCGAGTTTCGCGACCGCTGGCGGATTCGCCGCGACGGACGGCTCGTCTTGGCCGACGATCTCCGGCTGTCGGGACGGGTGTGCGACACCGCGGCGCGAGCGGCATCGCTCGGCGGCGGCCGGGCTTTTTCCACCATCCTCTTCCAGGGACCCGCGTTGGAGACACGCATGGGCGTCCTGCGCGAGACGATCGGCGATGCCGGGGGCGCAAGTCTCGTCGACGGACTTCTCATCGTGCGGCTCGTGGCATCCGGCGGTCTGGCGCTGCGGCGCCGCCTCGTTCCCGTGCTGGCCGCTCTGGCGGACGGACCGCTTCCCCGGATATGGTCGACGTGACCGATCCAACGCCTCGAAAGGCTTCTTCATGCAGTTGACGCCGCGCGAAAAGGACAAGCTTCTCGTCGCCATGGCCGCGGAGGTCGCCCGGAAGCGGCTTTCCCGCGGCGTGCGCCTGAACCATCCCGAAGCCATCGCTCTCATCACCGACTTCGTCGTGGAAGGCGCGCGGGACGGGCGTTCGGTCGCGGACCTGATGGAAGCGGGCGCTCATATCGTGACGCGGGCACAGGTCATGGAGGGCATCGCGGAGATGATCCACGATATTCAGGTGGAGGCCACCTTTCCCGACGGCACCAAGCTCGTAACGGTGCACGAGCCGATTCGCTGAGGCGATGGGGATTGTCCGGGCGATCAGTTCGTTCCGGTCGCGTCCGCGATGTCCGTCGTGACGCGCATTGGCTCGGCGCTCGCCGAGGCCGCCAGAACCGGCCGGATGGGGCGGTAGCCGCCGTCGACGACCGAATAGTAGGCCGGGCCGGAGACGCCGTTGATGTGAACGTGCCGGATGAGGCTCGGCTGTCCCGTTCCCGCCGGCGCGGCGAAGCCGCAAACCGCGAGGGCGGCGATGAGAAGGGCGAACGTCTTCTTCGGCATGGTCTTGGCCCGTTGCGTCGATGACCCGGCGTTGGGAGGGCGGGTCTGTCCCGGCGATGTCCGCCGCTGCGCCGTCTCACGGCAGACGAGGCGGGCGGGCGTCTCGAGATCGAGACTGGCAGATCGGAATGTCCGGAGTGTTTCTCCGGCCTGTCGTCTTCAACCAGCTGGACGAAAACTTCGTTCCAGCCCTTCCTGCCCGTTAAGCGCTTTGACAAGGACGAACGGGGCTTTCACTATGACGTCATTCGCCGGGCGGTCCGAATGACATGCGTTCGATTCCGCTACCTGCGAACGGCGTGACCCCAACCGGGACGCCGTCGTCTTTCAGATCGAGGACATGATGATCCAACGCCTTTCCCTTGCCGCAGCCGCGGTTCTCGCCGCCTCAGCGCCGGCCTTCGCCCATCTCGATCCGGCCGCGCACGGCTCGGTCATGGCGGGCCTGTCGCATCCGCTCTTCGGCACCGATCACATCCTCGCCATGGTGGCCGTCGGCCTCTGGGCGTCCCAGATCGGGGGGCGCGCCGTTCTCGCCGTGCCGGTCGCCTTCGTTGCCGTGATGTCGCTCGGCTTCGCGTTCGGCCTGTCCGGCGCATCGCTGCCCTTCGTGGAGCCGATGATCGCGGCCTCGGTCGTGGTTCTCGGGCTGCTCGTCGCCTGCGCCGTGCGCCTGCCGGCCGCGGCGGGTGCTGCGGTCGTCGGCGCCTTCGCGCTGTTCCACGGCCATGCCCATGCGGCCGAGCTCGGATCGGCGGGTGCCCTGTCCTTCGCCGCAGGGTTCGTCGCCGCGACGGCGCTTCTCCACCTCGCCGGCCTCGGCCTCGGCCTCGCCTTGTCGTCGGGCGCGGGTCTCGGCGCTCGGGCCGGCCGGGTCCTGGCGCGTGGCCTCGGCCTCGGCACGGCGGTTGCCGGCCTCGCCCTGATGGCGGGCTGATCGCCATGATCCCCGGCGAAGTGATCACGCGGGGCGGGGAGATCGTCCTCAACGACGGTCTCCCAACCCTCGTCCTCGAAGTGTCCAACACGGGCGACCGGCCGGTCCAGGTCGGTTCGCACTATCATTTCGCCGAAACTAATCCCGCCCTCGATTTCGATCGTTCGGCCGCCCGCGGCCATCGGCTCGACATCGCGGCGGGAACGGCGGTGCGGTTCGAGCCCGGCCAGACGCGGGAGGTGACGCTCGTGCCGTTCCGCGGCAAGCGCGCGGTCTACGGGTTCAACGGACAGGTGATGGGCGCGCTCTGACGCGCCCATTCCCCAGCAGGAGCGCGCTCCGCCGCGCCTTTTCTCCGAAAGCAACGATCGACGACGGAAGGAAAACGACCATGTGTGGTGCCTGCGTGATCGACGAGGTGAAAACCTCGATGCTCAGTCGACGGTCGCTCTTCGGTCTCGGCGCGGCGGCCGGTGCCGCCGGTCTGCTCGGGGCGAGCGCGAAGCCCGCGAACGCCGCGACCAGCCCCGTGTCGGTCTCCACGATCACCGATCTCACCCATGAGCTTCATGCCGACTTTCCGACCTATCCCGGTCAATCCGGCTTCGCGATGGAGCGGAAATACGCGATCGACAAGGACGGCTACAACCTCTTCGTCCTCACCATCGACGAGCACACCGGCACGCATATGGATGCACCGCTGCATTTTTCGGCGGATGGGACGAGCGTCGCCGAGATCCCGGTGGAAAAGCTGATGGCGCCGCTGGTCGTGGTGGACATCCGCGACAAGGCCGCCGCGAGCCCTGACGCGCAGGTGACCCCCGACGACATCAAGGCTTGGATCTCCGCCCATGGCCCGTTGCCGGAAAACTGCTGCGTCGCCATGAATTCCGGCTGGTCGCAGCACGTCGCGACAGCGAAGTTCAGGAATGCCGACGACGCCAAGGTCATGCACTTCCCGGGATTTCACGTCGAAGCGATGAAGCTTCTCATGGAGGAGTCGACGGCCATCGGGATCGCGGTCGACACGCTGTCGCTCGATTTCGGGTCGTCTCCCGACTTCGTCGGGCACAAGACCTGGTTGCCCAGTGGGCGGTGGGGACTGGAATGCGTCGCGGGCCTCGACGCGCTGCCCGCCAAGGGTGCGACGATCGTCGTCGGCGCGCCGAAACATCGCGGCGGCACCGGTGGTCCCTCGCGGGTCTTTGCGCTGACCTGATCGCGCAATGCGAGCCAGGGTGGAGCCCGCGCGTGGAAAAGGGTGCCGAGGGGCACCCTTTTCCATCTAGGCTCAGTCCCGGCCTTGTCTGCGCTCAGTCGCCGTTCGGCTTCGGCGTGGCGGAGGGGTCGGCATCCAGCGCGCGGCGAATGCCCTGCACGTCGACGGCGATTTTCGGCCGCGGAATGTCATAGTCGGCGTTCGTGCCGGCGCCGGACTGTCCGACGGCGGCACCGCCGGCCGTCGATGCTCCCCCCAGCGTGGTCGCCGCGCCGGGATCCCCGCTGCGCGCGATTCCGTCGACATTGGTGGAGTTGATGCCGCTGGAGCCCTCGGTGGCGCGCGATTCGGTGTCCGTGCCGGTTCCGGTGTTCGGAAGGATCGCGGGCGCGCTCGACGAGATGCCCGCGCCATTGCCGCTCAGTCCAGTGGAGCCGGCGCCCGTGGAGCCGGGATTGGCGCCGCCGGCCGCTCCGATGCCGGATCCCGCCGAGGCCCCGGCCGTGCCGCTCAGGCCGGTTCCGCCCATCGCCGACCCGCCGACGCCCGTGCCGCCAAGTCCGGTGCCGGACGCGGTGCCCGACGTGGCGCCGCTGGAGACGCCGGACGACGTACCGGTTCCCGATGCGGCGCTGGAGCCCGAAACGCCGCCGCCCGCCGATCCGCCTCCGGCTGAGCCACCGCCCGACGACCCGCCGCCCGACGACTGGGCAAAAGCCGTGGCCGCGCCGAGCGCCAGCGTGAGGGCGAGGGTTGCGATGGTCCTCTTCATGTCGGTCAATCCCTGATGCACGTCCGGGCGAACGGCCAAGCGCCGGTCCGGACGGGGTTCGAGCAGGCGGGCCGCAGCGCCCCGCTCATCATGCCGACCCAACTCCCGGCGCCGGGGAGACGTTCCCTTTCCGCGCCGGCCCTTTCGGAGCAGCGGCCGTCCACCACGCCCGCCGACCAGCAGCAGGGGCCGCCCGGCCGCCCGGGCCTTCCCTTCGCACGAGGTCTCCTTCGGCAAAGCCGGGATGCCATTTCGGGATCACTGTTTCGTGCGAACGGCACCTCACGATACGAACGGCATCTCGCGACGCGAAGGGGAAGCGGAGCCGAAGATTCAGCGCGCGCGCTGCGGCTTGGTGAAGACGATCTTCGCCCGGCCCTTGGAGGAGGGGCGCGTCACGGCGCTTCCTCCGATCGCGCTCGGCCCCTCCCGCGCGAAGACGCCGGCGCCGAGGCCGTTCAGCGACGAGCGTCCCTCGATCGCCCGTCGTTCCGTCACCCCGTCCCGTGGAAAGGTGCCGACCTTCGGCCGCAGATAGCTGTCGTCGTAATCGCGGCCGAAGGCACGTTCCTCGGCCTCGTCGCCGAAGACGTCCGCATTGGGAATGCGGCGGTTGTTCTGCGGCGGCGGCGCGCCGCCGATCCGGGCTCCGGCCATGGAACTGCCGACGGGAATGCCCGCAGGGCCGGGACCGAAGGCCTGGGCGGAGGCGGGCAGGGCCGTCGCGGCAAGAGCCGCGAAGGCCAGGAGAGCGGTCGTGGCGGGGCCGATCCGATGAAGCATCGTGAGGTCTGCCTTTCCTGTTCCGGCCCGATCGCCGACCTGGCGTCGTCCCGAGCGTCGGACGAGCCGCCGTCCGCGCGATCGGCGGGAAATGGTGTCTCCTTCAGATGGGCCTTCATATCGCTTTGACAAACCCTCGGCTTTGCGGTCCGATCCGCGGCACTGCAGCAAAGCGAATGGCCGCTCGCTGCTCCGTCAACGAGAGATGCCGATGGCCGCCCGAATCGCCCGCTCCTCCTATGCCGCCATGTTCGGACCGACGACGGGCGACCGCGTGCGACTCGCCGACACCGAACTCTTCATCGAGGTGGAGCGCGATCTCACGACCTATGGCGAGGAGGTGAAATTCGGCGGCGGCAAGGTGATTCGCGACGGCATGGGCCAGAGCCAGGCAAGCCGGGCCGAGGGCGCGGTCGACACGGTCATCACCAATGCGCTGATCCTCGACCACACCGGGATCTACAAGGCCGATATCGGCCTTCGCGACGGACGGATCGCCGTCATCGGCAAGGCCGGCAACCCCGATACGCAGCCGGGCGTTTCCGTGATCGTCGGCCCCGGTACGGAGGTGATCGCGGGCGAGGGCAAGATCGTCACCGCGGGCGGCATCGACGCGCACATTCATTTCATCGCCCCGCAGCAGATCGACGAGGCGCTCTATTCCGGCGTCACGACCATGGTCGGCGGCGGCACCGGGCCGGCACACGGGACGTTGGCGACCACTTGCACGCCCGGCCCCTGGCATCTCGCGCGCATGCTCCAGTCGCTCGACGCCTTTCCCATGAACTTCGCGCTGTCGGGCAAGGGCAACGCCTCGCGGCCCGCCGCGCTCGAGGAGATGGTGCTGGCCGGCGCCGCCGCACTGAAGCTGCACGAGGACTGGGGCACGACGCCGGCCGCGATCGACTGCTGTCTTTCCGTCGCGGACGAGCACGACGTGCAGGTGATGATCCACACGGACACGCTGAACGAGTCGGGCTTCGTGGAGCACACGATCGCGGCGCTGAAGGGCCGGACGATTCACGCCTTCCACACGGAAGGGGCCGGCGGCGGCCATGCGCCGGACATCATCCGCGTCTGCGGCCTGCCGAACGTGCTGCCGTCCTCGACCAACCCGACGCGGCCCTACACGAAGAACACGCTCGAAGAGCATCTCGACATGCTGATGGTCTGCCACCATCTCGACGCCTCGATCCCCGAGGACATCGCGTTTGCCGAAAGCCGCATCCGTCGCGAAACGATCGCGGCGGAGGACATCCTCCACGATATCGGCGCCTTCTCGATGATCTCGTCGGACAGTCAGGCGATGGGCCGCGTCGGCGAGGTCGTGATCCGCACCTGGCAGACCGCCGACAAGATGAAGCGCCAGCGCGGGCGGCTTGCCGGCGAGATGGGCGACAACGACAATCTGCGCGCCCGGCGCTACGTCGCGAAATACACGATCAACCCGGCGATCGCGCAGGGCCTGTCGAAGGAGATCGGCTCGGTGGAGGTCGGCAAGCGCGCCGATCTCGTCGTCTGGGACCCCGCCTTCTTCGGCGTGAAGCCGGCCATGGTGCTGCTCGGCGGCATGATCGCGGCGGCGCCCATGGGCGATCCCAACGCCTCCATCCCGACGCCGCAGCCGGTGCATTACCGGCCGATGTTCGGCGCCTTCGGAAAGGCGATCGGCGCGATCGGCGCGACCTTCGTCTCCAAGGCCGCGCTCGGCACGGATCTCAGGGCCCGGCTCGGCTGCGAGAAGACGTTCCTCGCCGTGGAGAACACGCGCGGCGGCATTTCCAAGGCCTCGATGAAGCTGAACGACGCGATGCCGGTGGTGGAGGTGGACCCGGAGACCTACGAGGTGCGCGCCGACGGCGAACTCCTCACTTGCGAACCCGCCGAGGTCCTGCCGATGGCGCAGCGCTATTTCCTGTTCTAGGCCGCCGGCCTGATCTAGATTGGCCGCCATGGCACAGTCCGCGAAAACGACGAGCCTCTACGAGCGCGACTTCTACGCCTGGACGCAGGACCAGGCGGAGAAGCTGCGCGTGCGGGCCACGTTCGACAATCGCGGCGACATCGACTGGGACCATGCCGCCGAGGAGATCGAGAGCTTGGGCCGGAGCCAGAGAAGCGAAATCAGAAGCCGCCTTCTCGTCATTCTCGTTCATCTTCTCAAATGGCGTCATCAATCCCATCGTCGATCTCGAAGCTGGAAGGGGACGTTGATCGAACAGCGTCGGCGTATCGAAGATGAAATGGCGGAAAGCCCGAGCTTGTCCGGCTACGCCGAAAGCGTTTTGCAGCGCGAATACGAGACCGCTCGCATCAAGGCGGCAGGCGAGACCCACCTGCCGGAAGAGACCTTCCCTGACGCCTGTCCCTTCACGATCGACCAGATCCTCGATCCGAACTTCTATCCGGAGGCTGCATGATCCGCGCGCTGCTCGCCATTGGCTTGATCCTGGCGGCGTCGTTTGGGTCGGCGCATGCCGATCCGGTCACGCTCGACCTTCCCGGCAAGCTCGACCGGCAGAGCGTCGCCTATGCCTGCGACGACGGATCGGCGCCGAAGGTGACCTACTACAACCTCGCCGACCAGTCGCTGGCGGTGATCGAGATCGAGGCGGGGAAGCCGAGGCTGTTCGTCTCGGTGCTGGCGGCATCGGGCGCGAGATACGTGTCGGGGCCCTATCTGTTCTGGACGCGGGGCAACCGGGCCGACATTTCCGACGAACGCAAGGCCGGAGCGACGGCCGTGACATGCAAGGTGGCCAGATGATCCACGCGCGGGAAGTTCGCACCAAGGCCGCCGGTTTCGAGGCCGCCGACACGATCACGCTCGACGAATCGCAGCGCCATCGCCGGCGCATGGCCATGGTCTCCGACGGCGGGATCGCCTTCCTGCTCGATCTGCCGGAAACCGTCAGGCTCGGCGAGGGCGACGGCCTGCTGCTCGACGACGGGCGGGTTCTGCGCGTCGTGGCGCGGCCCGAACCGCTCTATGTCGTGCGCGGGCAGAACGCGACCCATCTCCTGACGCTCGCCTGGCATCTCGGCAACCGCCATCAGGCCGCGCAGATCTTCTCCGATCATGTCCTGATCCGCCGCGAGCCCGTCCTGCGCTCCATGCTGGAAGGTCTCGGCGCGCTCGTCGAGGAGATCGAGGCGGCCTTCGATCCCGAAGGGGGTGCTTATGGGGGGCCCGCCGGGCAGGTGCATGGGCAGGGCCATTCCCATGGGGGCCATTCCCACGGCGTTTCGGGTGGCCATGACCATTGACGGCCCGGGCGATGCGGCGCTCGTTCGACTGATGACCTGGCTTTCGCCGGCCTTTCCCATCGGCGCCTTCGCCTTTTCGCACGGGCTCGAGACGGCGATTGTCGAGGGGCGGCTCGACAGCGGCGCGGCGGTGGCCGACTGGATCGGACTTCTGGTGACGGAGGGGTCCGGCTGGAACGATCTGGTTCTCTTCGCCGCGGCGCACCGGGCGGCGCGGGCCGGCGACGAGACGGAACTTCTGGCGATCGCCGATCTGACGCGCGCGCTCGCCGGCTCGGCCGAGCGGCGCGAGGAGACACTGTCCCTCGGCGACGCCTTTCGGCGCAGTGCGGCCCCCTGGTGCGCGCCGGAGGACGGCGAGAGGGGCGAGGACGTCCGCGAGGCCGATCCCTATCCCGTCGCGGTCGCCCGGGTCGCGGCCTTTGCCGGCATCGCGCTGCGCCCCGCGCTCGAAGCCTTCGCCCACGGATTTTCCGCCAATCTCGTTTCCGCGGCGACCCGGCTCGTGCCGCTCGGCCAGAGCGCGGCGATGCGCGCGCTGCACGACCTGGAACCTCTCGTGCTCGCCGCCGCCGCGCGCGCGGCCGGCGCGACGCTCGACGATCTCGGCTCGGCCGCGATCCTGTCCGACATCGCCGCCATGCGGCACGAAACGCTGGGAACGAGGCTCTTCCGCTCATGAACGAACATGGACCCCTGCGCGTCGGCATCGGCGGCCCCGTCGGTTCCGGCAAGACGACGCTGGTCGAGATGCTCTGCAAGGCCGCGCGCGACCAGTGGTCGATCGGCGTCGTGACCAACGACATCTACACGGTGGAGGATGCCGAGGCGCTCGTGCGCCGGCAGGCGCTCCCCGCCGACCGGATCATCGGCGTGGAGACCGGCGGCTGCCCGCACACGGCGATCCGCGAGGACGCCTCGATCAATCTCGCCGCGATTCGCACGCTCCGGCAGCGCCATGCCGATCTCGATCTCGTTCTGGTGGAATCGGGCGGCGACAATCTCGCGGCGACCTTCTCGCCCGATCTCGTGGATCTCTCGATCTACGTCATCTCCGTCTGCCAGGGCGACGACATTCCGCGCAAGGGCGGGCCGGCGATCACGCGCTCGGACCTGCTCGTCGTCAACAAGACCGACCTCGCCCCCTACGTCGGCGCCGATCTGGAGCGGATGAAGGGAGATGCCGCCAAGGGCCGGCAGGGCCGGGCGACGCTCTTCACCGACCTTTCGCGCCGGGTCGGCGTCGCCGAGATCCTGGACTTCCTGGCCCGCCAGGGCGGGCTTCCCGCCATCGCAGCGGCGGCCTGAGCCGATGGCGCGCCTCTTCATCAAGGACCCGCTCGCGATCCTCTGCGAGGGCGCGGGGGGCGGGATCGTCGTCGAGAACGGCCGGATCGCCGAACTCGTCGCCTCCGGGGCCGCCCCGTCCGCGCCGGTCGATGAGACGTTCGACGCCTCGCGCCATGTCGTGCTGCCCGGCCTCGTCAACACGCATCACCATTTCTACCAGACGCTGACGCGCGCCCATCCCGCCGCCATCGACAAGGAGTTGTTTCCCTGGCTCCAGAGCCTCTACCCGATCTGGGCGCGGCTCGATCCCGACAGCTTCCGCCTGTCGGTGCGGCTGGCGCTGACGGAGCTTCTGATGTCCGGCTGCACCACGGCGGCGGACCACCATTATCTCTTCCCGGACGGGCTGGAGAGCGGGATCGACATCGAGGCGGAGGAGGCGAGAGCGCTCGGCATCCGCGTGACGCTGACGCGCGGCTCAATGAATCTCAGCCAGAAGGACGGCGGGCTGCCGCCGGACAGCGTCGTGCAGGACGAGGACGAGATCCTCGCCGATTCCGAACGGCTGATCGGGCGCTATCACGACCGCTCCGACGGGGCGATGGTGCAGATCGCGCTCGCGCCCTGTTCCCCCTTTTCGGTGACGAAGAGCCTCATGACGGCGAGCGCGGCGCTTGCCGAAACGCACGACTGCCGGCTTCACACCCATCTCGGCGAAACCGAGGACGAGAACCGGTTCTGCGAGGAGGTCTTCGGCTGCCGTCCGGTGGATTATCTGGAAGAGGTCGGCTGGCTCGGCCCCCGGACCTGGCTCGCGCACGGCATCCACTTCACGACCGAGGAGTGCGCCCGGCTCGGGCGGCACCGCGTCGGCGTCTGCCATTGCCCGACCTCGAATGCGGTGCTGGCCTCCGGCTTCTGCCCGGTGGAGGCGCTGGAGGCCGCGGGCAGCCCGGTCGGTCTCGGCGTCGACGGTTCCGCCTCGAACGACGCCTCCAACCTGATCGAGGCCGCGCGCCACGCGCTGATGGTCGGCCGTCTGCGCACGAAGTCGGCCGCAGCCGTCACCGAACGCGGTGTCCTGCGCCTCGCCACCGAAGGCTCCGCCGCCTGCCTGGGGCGCGGCGACATCGGCCGCATCGCGCCGGGGCTGCAGGCCGATCTCGCGCTCTTCACGCTGGACGAGCTTCGCTTTTCCGGCGCCCACGATCCGATCGCCGCCCTCGTCCTCTGCGGCGCGACAAGGGCCGACCGTGTGATGGTGAAGGGCGACTGGCGCGTGGTGGACGCCATGCCGGTCGGGATGGACGTGGCGCGGCTGCGCGCCGAGCACGGGGCGGCGGCGGCGCGGTTCGCGTGACCGCGTCGGAGCGAATGGCTTTGTCCGTCGGGTCCTGGCGTTCGCCGCTTCGCCGGATTGAAGGCGTGACGGCGATGGGCGCGACGTGCCTCATCTCGGCGCGATCGGGTGCTAGACCAGGACCGTCGGCCCCATGATCGAAACGCCGCGCCTTCTCCTGCGTCCCTACGCGCTCGATGATTTCGAAGCCTATGCCGCGCTCGTCGTCGATCCCGCGGTCACCCGCCTCTTCGGCGGGCAACCCATGTCGCGCGAGGATGCCTGGAACCGGCTCCTGCGCTATGCCGGCCATTGGGCGCTTCTCGGCTACGGGATGTTCGCCATCTTCGAGCGCGGGAGCGGTCGCCATGTCGGGGAAACCGGGCTTCTCGATTTCGGCCGCGGTCTCGGTGACGGCTTCGATCCCTATCCCGAGGCCGCCTGGCTGCTCGGCGGCGCGAGCCATGGCCGAGGCTACGCGACGGAAGCGGCCGAAGCCGTCCACGCCTGGTTTGCCGGCATCCATGGCGCGGGACGCACCGTCTGCATCATAGAGCGCGGCAACGACTCCTCGCTGAAGGTCGCCGACAAGCTCGGCTATCAACCGTTCGACGAGACCGTGTACCGCGACAAGAGCTTCGTCATGCTGGAGCGAACGACGGTCTGATCGTTTGGTGCCGCCGCGCTAGGGAGTCTCCACCCGGAACGCCTCCGCATAGTCCGCTTCCTCCAGATTGGCTCCGTCCCCGCCGCGGTCGACGACGAGGAAGTCCGAAACATCCTCAAGCGCGAGGAGCGGGTGGTGCCACGTGCCTTTTCGGTAGGAGACGCCGCGGCCTTGGCCGAGGAAGATGCGCGGCGGGCCGGGGCGGCCGTTCTCGTCGGGGGCGACGGCGACGAGGAACGGGCGGTCCGTCAGCGGCATGAAGGCCTGACTGCCCAGGGGATGGCGCTCCATCATCGCGATCGCCACGGGAAAGGCGAAGGGCTTGCCGCGGAAGATCGAGATGAGGGGGCGGCCGCCGTCTCCCGCGATCTCGACGGGGGCGAGGTCGTGGAAGCGCGTCGTCGTGCCGCCGTTGATGAGGCGGATCTCGCGGGCATTGTCGGGCTCGATCACGTCGCCGAAGGGCTCGAAGGCTTCGATCGTCAAGGCCTCGACGGCAAGGATACGGCTCATGCCGGACCCTTCGAAAAGAGCGCCTCGATGCGGAGCCGGGCGATCTTCTCCACCTCGCGCGAGGCGGTCGCGATCTCCGCCGCGCGCTCATTGCCGATCCGGGCCTCGAACGCCTTCAGGATCTCCGTCTTGCCGGCGCCGGCCGGCCGGATCGCCTTGACCGCGATGATGAAGGGGAAGCCGAAGCGCTGGACATAGGCCGCGTTCAGTTCGGTGAAGCGCCGAAGTTCGTCCGGCGTCAGGCGGTCGAGCCCGGCGGAGGCCTGTTCGGACAAGGAGTCCGGCGTGAGGTCCCCGGCGAGCGCGAGGCGTCCGGCGAGATCGGGATGGGCTTTCAGGATGCCGAGACGCTCCTCCTCGCTTGCCTGCCGGAAGACCGTGTTCAACGCGCCGGAAAGGCCGGCCGGGCTGTCATGGGCGTCGTGGAGGCCCTTGTCGAAGGCGCGCTCCGCGACGAAGGGCGAATGTTCGAAGACGCCGCCGAAGCTTGCGAGGACCGTGTCGCGGTCCATCCGGCTCGGGCGAAGGCCGGGCGCGTAGGGGAAGCGCTCGCGCCAGTGCTTCGCGATGTCGATGCGCCGGGCGACCCAGACGCCGGGCTTCTCCGCGATGTAATCGAGGAAGCGGGCGAGCGCGGCGGCCCGGCCGGGACGGCCGACGAGGCGGCAATGAAGGCCGATGTTCAGCATCTTCGCCGCGCCGGACTCGCCTTCCGCATAGAGCGCGTCGAAGGAGTCCCGGAGATAGGCGAAGAACTGGTCGCCGGAATTGAAGCCGCCGGCGGTGGCGAAGCGCATGTCGTTGGAATCCAGCGTGTAGGGCAGGATCAGGAGCGGGCCGTGCGGTGTATCCTGCCAATAGGGCAGGTCGTCGGCATAGGCGTCGGAAGCGTAGAGGAAGCCGCCCTCTTGCGCGACGAGGTCCAGCGTGTGCTGCGAGGAGCGGCCGGTGTACCAGCCGAGCGGGCGTTCCCCCGTGACGGCGGTGTGGAGCGCGATCGCTTCCGCCATGTGGGCGCGCTCGTGCTCGGCGCTCGCGTCCTTGTACTCGATCCATTTCAGCCCGTGCGAGGCGATCTCCCAGTCCGCCTCCTGCATGGCCTCCACGATCTCCGGCGCGCGCTCCATCGCGGTCGCGACGCCGTAGACGGTCACCGGCAGGTTCCGCTCGGTGAACAGGCGCCAGAGCCGCCAGAAACCGGCGCGGGCCCCGTATTCGTAGATGGATTCCATGTTCATGTGGCGCATGCCCGGCCAAGGCGCGGCGCCGACGATCTCCGACAGGAAGGCCTCCGAGGCCGCGTCGCCGTGCAACACGGAATTCTCGCCGCCCTCCTCGTAGTTCACCACGAACTGCACGCAGATCCTGGCAGGGCCCTCGCCGCCGGGATTGGGCCAATGCGGGTCCGGAGCGTGGCGTCCGTAGCCCCGCAGGTTCCGGGGATAGCGCGGGGAGGGGGCGGTCATGCGGGGCATCCTCGAAGTCTCGTCGGCGATCCCGGTCCGCCTCGCGCAGGGGTGCGAGAGGAGCCGGTCCCTGCCGGGACAGGTCCGGGGCAAGGCTAGGCAAGGGGGATGGCGGGGGCAAGTCGAAGCTTCGAACCTTTCCACTTTACGGCGGGCTCTTTCGCGGTGCATCCTCCCCTGACCACTTGGTCAAAAATCGAGCCATTGGATCCAATGTCGAGAAGGAGAGGCATGGCGGACGGAACGGCCGGGCGGCTCACCACCCATGTGCTCGACACCAGCCTCGGCAAGCCCGCGGCGGGGATGGCCTTGCGGCTCTATGCCATCGAAGGGGCCGACCGTCGCGAAATCCTGGCCGTCCGGACCAATGCGGACGGGCGCTGCGACCAGCCGCTCCTTTCGGGCGAGGCCTTTCGCACGGGGATCTACGAGATCGTCTTCGAGGCCGGCGCCTATCTTCGCGCGACGCAAGGGTCCGCGCTCGCCGAGCCGCTGTTCCTCGACCTGATCCCGATCCGCTTCGGCATGTCCGAGGCCGCGCATTACCATGTGCCGCTGCTCGTCTCGCCCTTCTCCTATTCAACCTATCGAGGCAGTTGATGAGCGAGGCCAGCGGACCCATCCGGTTTCTCCTCAACGGCGCGGAGCGCAGCGTCTCCGGCGTGAAGCCGACGACGACGATCCTCGAACATCTGCGTCGGACCGAGCATCTCACCGGCACGAAGGAGGGTTGCGCGGAGGGCGATTGCGGGGCCTGCACCGTGCTTCTCTCGGAGCCCGACGGGAAGGGCGGGCTCGCCAGACGCGCCGTCAATGCCTGCATCCAGTTCCTGCCGTCGGCGCACGGCCGCGCGATCGAGACGATCGAGCATCTCGGGCGGGACGGACCCCACCCCCTGCAGACCGCGATGGTGGAGCGGCATGGCAGCCAGTGCGGCTTCTGCACGCCGGGCTTCGTGATGCAGCTGCATGCGGGCTGGCTGAACGGGGCGCTCATCGACGGGCATGGAAATGCCGACCGGCAGGGCGTGAAGGACGCGATCTCCGGCAATCTCTGCCGCTGCACCGGCTACGGTCCGATCGTGGAGGCCGGGCTCGATCTCGCGCGCCATCCCGTGCCCGACACGGCCGCCGCCGCCGACGAAGCGACGGCGGCGCGGCTGGCGGATCTACGCGGGACCGGCGTCTTTCGCTACGAGACGCCGGACGGGCTCTGGCTTTCGCCGGGGGATGCCGACGCTCTCGCCGACGCCTACGAGGCGCATCCCGATGCGACGCTGGTCGCGGGCGCGACCGATGTCGGGCTCTGGGTGACCAAGCAGCATCGCGACCTTCCGGTTCTCATCGACGTCTCGCGCGCGGCCGATCTCCGCCTGATCGAGGAGGGACCGGGCGCGCTCTACATCGGAGCCGGCGTCACGCACACCGAGGCGCATGGCCGGCTCGCCGAGATCCACCCCGACATCGGCGAACTCGTGCGGCGCTTCGCGGGACGGCAGATCCGCAATGCCGGAACGATCGGCGGCAACATCGCCAACGGCTCGCCGATCGGCGACATGGCGCCGGCGCTGATCGCGCTCGGCGCGCGGGTCCACCTGCGCAAGGGCGATGTCGGCCGCTCGCTGCCGCTGGAGGATTTCTTCATCTCCTATGGAAAGCAGGACCGGACGTCGTCGGAGTTCGTCGCGGCGCTCGAAGTGCCGGTGCTCGGACCTCACCAGCTCTTTTCCTGCCACAAGATCTCCAAGCGTTTCGATTCCGACATCTCGGCCGTGCTCGCGGCCTTCCGCCTGACGATCGAGGAGGGGGTCGTCGCCGAGGCGCGGCTCGCCTTCGGCGGCATGGCGGCGACGCCCAAGCGCGCTGCCATGGCGGAGGCCGCCCTGCTCGGGGCGCCGTTCGACGCGGCGGCGGCGGAGCGGGCCGCCTCGAAGCTCGGCGAGGATTTCACGCCGCTCGACGACATGCGCGCGTCCAGCGCCTACCGGCTGACGGTCGCGAGGAACCTCCTCCTGCGCTTTGGTCTCGAGGCGTCCGGCGCGCCGCGCGCCCGCGTCCTCGAGATCGCCTGAGCGCCATGGGCCTGAATGTCCGGTGCCTGCGTGTCCGTGGCCCGAGCGGCCGGGGCCCTAACTCCATGGGCCCGAGCTCCCGGGGTCTGAGCGACGGGGCAGGAGCGGAACGGGCATGAGCGTGGCAACGAAGATCGGGATGGCGCGATGAGCCAAGAGCTGGGCGAGACCCGCATTCAGGACCGCGGCGAGGCCGGGACGATCGTTCCCGATCTCCACCACGACCTTCCTCCCGCCAAGGAATCGATCACCGGCGGCGTCGCGGCAAGGCTCGCCCATGACAGCGCGGCCAAGCATGTCTCGGGCGCGGCCCGCTACATCGACGACGACCCGGAACTGCCGGGCACGCTGCACTGCTACATCGCGATGTCGACGCGCGCCCATGCGCGGATCGTTTCGATGGATCTTGCCGCCGTGCGCGCCGCGCCCGGCGTCGCCCTCGTGCTGACGGCCGCCGACATCCCCGGCAAGAACGACTATTCGCCGGTCTTCGGCGACGACCCGATCTTCGCGACGACGGAGGTCGAGTATGTCGGCCAGTCGATCTTCGCCGTCGCCGCCGAAACGCTCGATCTGGCGCGCCGCGCGGCGAAGCTCGCCGAGGTCCACTACGAGGATCTTCCCGCCGCGATCACGATCGACGAGGCCGAGCGCTTCGCCGACGAGGCCGGGGCCGATCTCCTGCCGGCGCACGAGATGCGTCTCGGCGATGCCGGCGCGGCCCTGGCGGGAGCCGCGACGCGCGTCTCCGGCGCGCTCGATCTCGGTGGACAGGACCATTTCTACCTCGAAGGACAGATCGCGGTCGCGGTTCCCGGCGAGGACGGCGACGTCACCGTGCGCTCCTCCACGCAGCATCCCTCCGAGGTCCAGCACAATGTGGCCAAGGCCTTGGGCGTCCCGGACCACGTCGTGACGGTGGAGATCCGGCGCATGGGCGGCGGCTTCGGCGGCAAGGAAAGCCAGCCGGCGCTGTTCGCGGCGGTCGCGGCGCTCACCGCCGTCAAGACCGGGCGGGCGGCGAAATGCCGGCTCGACCGCGACGACGACATGGAGATGACGGGCAAGCGCCACGAGGCGCGCATCCGCTACGATCTCGGCTTCGACACGGAGGGGCGGATCGTGGCGGCCGAGATGGAGCAGCTGATCCGCTGCGGCTATTCCAAGGACCTGTCCGGCGCGATCGCCGACCGCGCGATGTTCCATGCCGACAACGCCTATGCGCTGTCCGCCGCGCGAATCCATTCGCGCCGGCTGAAGACGCACACGGTCTCCAACACCGCCTTTCGCGGTTTCGGCGGGCCGCAGGGCATGGTCGGCATCGAGCGCGCCATGGACAAGGCGGCGTTCTCCCTCGGGCTCGATCCCCTCGACCTGCGCAAGCGCAACTTCTATCCGGCCGAGGGCGGGGCGCTGACGCCCTACCACATGGAGGTGACGGACTGCGTCATCGCCGAGATGGTGGAGGAGCTGGAAACATCCTCGGACTACCGC
Organism: Aureimonas sp. Leaf454; assembly: GCF_001424685.1. Lineage (GTDB taxonomy): Bacteria > Pseudomonadota > Alphaproteobacteria > Rhizobiales > Rhizobiaceae > Plantimonas. The sequence goes on along the minus strand of NZ_LMQT01000020.1, from coordinate 215,594 downwards.
GCGCGGCGGGCCGCCGTGACCGCGTTCAACGCGCAGAACCGGATCCTGAAGAAGGGTTTGGCGCTGACCCCGGTGAAGTTCGGCATCTCCTTCACGACGAGCCATCTCAACCAGGCCGGCGCGCTCGTCCATATCTACAAGGACGGCTCGGTGGCGCTGAACCACGGCGGCACCGAGATGGGGCAGGGGCTCTTCACCAAGGTCGCGCAGGTCGTGGCGGAAGAGTTCCAGATCGACGTCGAGCGCATCCGCATCACCGGCACGACGACCGCCAAGGTGCCGAACACCTCCGCGACGGCGGCCTCCTCGGGCTCCGATCTCAACGGCATGGCGGCGCAGGCCGCGTCGCGAACCATCAAGGACCGGCTGATCGCCTATGCCGTGGAGCGCTACCACGTGCCGGTCGATCAGGTCGTCTTCCTTCCGAACCGGGTGCGGATCGGCAACGAGGAGAAGAGCTTCAACGATCTCGTCGGCGAGGCCTATCTCGCCCGCGTTTCCCTTTCCTCGACGGGCTTCTACGCGACGCCCGGCATTTCCTACGACCGCGAGAGCGCGAGCGGCAAGCCGTTCTACTACTTCGCCTATGGCGCGGCCTGCTCGGAGGTCGTGATCGACACGATGACCGGCGAGAACCGGCTCCTGCGGGCCGACATCCTCCACGATTGCGGTCGCTCGCTGAACCCGGCCCTCGATCTCGGGCAGATCGAGGGCGGCTTCATCCAGGGCATGGGCTGGCTGACGATGGAGGAGCTCTGGTGGGACAAGGCCGGGCGCCTTCGCACCCACGCGCCCTCCACCTACAAGATCCCGACGGCGAACGACCGGCCCGACGACCTCCGCGTTCGGCTTTGGGAGAAGGGCTACAACCGGGCCGAGACGATCTACCGGTCGAAGGCGGTGGGCGAGCCGCCCTTCATGCTCGCCATTTCGGTCTTCTCCGCGCTGACCGACGCGGTCCTGGCGGCCGGCGAGGGGCGGGCGTTCCCCGATCTCGACGCCCCGGCGACGCCGGAGCGGGTGCTGGCGGCCGTCGAGGCGGTGCGGGGACGGTGATGGAACGCTCGCCCCTCCAGATCTCGCCTCGGAATCTGCGCGATGCGCGGACGGGCATCCACGGACGCCGTTTCGCACGGTCGGTTCCATGACCATCCTTCCCGCCCTCCGTTCCGCCGTCGCCGCCGACACGCCCGCCATCCTCGTTCGCGTCGCGCAAGCCTTGGGCTCGACGCCGCGCGAGACCGATGCGGCGATGCTGGTGACCTCCAGGGATGCCGTGGGGACGGTCGGCGGCGGGCGTCTGGAACTGATGGCGATGGACGAGGCGCGGGCGATGATCGGGGACGGGCGCGAGAGCGCCCGGCTCGACGTGCCGCTCGGGCCTTCGATCGGCCAATGCTGCGGCGGCCGCGTCGTCCTGGCGCTCGCGCGGGTCGACGCCGCGCTTCTGGCGCACGAGGAGGCGCGCGAGGCGGAGCGGCTGAAGGCCTTGCCGGCGGTCCTCGTCTTCGGCGCCGGGCATACGGGACACGCGCTGGCGAAGGCGCTGGCGCTGCTTCCGCTGCAGACGACGGTCGTCGACACGCGGCCGGAGCGGCTGGCGGGCCTCCCGGAGGGCGTCCTCGCCCAGGCGCTCGCCATACCCGAGGACGCGGTTCGTGCGGCGCGGCCGGGCAGCGCCTTCGTCGTCGTGACGCATGACCACGCGCTGGACTTCCTCGTCGCGGAAGCAGCGCTGGCGAGGGGGGACGCGGCCTATGTCGGCATGATCGGCTCGGCCACCAAGCGCGCGACCTTCCGGAACCGGCTTCGGGAGGGGGGCCGCGAAAGCCTGATCGACAGGTTGATCCTGCCAATCGGCGGCTCGTTCCTCCGCGACAAGCGCCCGGACATCATCGCCGCCCTGACCGTTGCGGAGCTCGCCGAAATCCTCTTCTCCAAACGCGAGGAAAACGTCGCGCCGCCCTTGGCGAAGCGAATGCGGCGATGCAATAGTGGGCAGACGGAGGGTCCGACCATTTCAGCATCAGCGACGCCCCATGCGACTTGAACTCGCCCATATCACGAAGCGCTTTCCGGGCGTCGTCGCCAATTCCGACGTTTCCTTCGCTGTCGGGGCGGGCAAGATCCATGCGCTGCTCGGCGAGAACGGCGCGGGCAAGTCGACCCTCGTGAAAATCATCTACGGCGTGCAGCGCGCCGACGAAGGCACCCTTCTCTGGGACGGAAAGCCGGTGGTGATCGACAGCCCGCGCGAGGCGCGCCGGCTCGGCATCGGCATGGTCTTCCAGCACTTCTCGCTGTTCGAGGCGATGACGGTGCTGGAGAACATCGCGCTCGGCATGGATCATCCGCCGCCGCGGCGCGAGCTGGAGGCGCGCATCCGCGCCGTGCTCGCCCAATACGATCTCGCGCTCGATCCCCATCGCGACGTCCACACGCTGTCGGTCGGCGAGCGCCAGCGCATCGAGATCGTGCGCGCGCTGCTGACCCATCCGAAGCTTCTCATCATGGACGAGCCGACCTCGGTCCTGACGCCGCAGGAGGTCGAGAAGCTTTTCGAAACGTTGCGGAAACTGGCGGCGGGCGGCTGCTCGATCCTCTACATCTCGCACAAGCTCGGCGAGATCAAAGCGCTCTGCGAGAGCGCGACGATCCTGCGCTTCGGCAAGGTCGTGGCGACCTGCGATCCCCGCGCGGAGACGACGCGCTCCATGGCCGAGATGATGATCGGCGGCGCCTTGAAGGACCTGTCCTCGAAGGAGGCCTGCGTCTACGGGGGCGAGCGCTTCAGCGTTTCCGGCCTGTCCGCACCCGGCGCGGAGCCGTTCGGCACGGCCTTGAAGGACATTTCGTTCACCGTGCGCGGCGGCGAGATCCTCGGCATCGCCGGGGTCGCCGGCAACGGTCAGAACGAGCTCGTCGCGGCCCTCGCCGGCGAGACGCCGTCGACGGGAAGGATCGCCATCGACGGCGCCTCGATCAGCGCGCTCGGCGTCACGCAGCGCCGAAAGCGCGGGCTCGCCAGCGTGCCGGAGGAGCGCAACGGCCACGCCGCCGTACCGGGCATGTCGCTGATGGAAAACGCCATCCTTTCCGCGCGAACGCGGCGCGGCCTCAGCGCCGGCGGCTTCCTGAAGCCCGGCGCGGCGACGGCCTATGCCAGCGGCGTCATCGCCGCCTTCGGCGTGAGAACGACCGGGCCGAAAGCGCTCGCCTCGAGCCTGTCCGGCGGCAATCTCCAGAAGTTCATCATGGGCCGCGAAATCGGGCAGGACCCGACGGTCCTCGTCGTGTCCCAGCCGACCTGGGGCGTCGATGCGGGCGCCGCCGGCTTCATCCGGCAGGCGATGATCGACCTCGTCGCCAAGGGCGCGGCGATCGTCGTCATCAGCCAGGATCTCGACGAACTCCTCGAGCTCTCGGACCGGATCGCCGTCATCAACGAGGGCCGGCTGTCGCGCGTCATGGACGTGAAGGGCGTCTCGATCGAGGAGATCGGCCTTCTCATGGGCGGCGTGCACGGCGCGGATCCCGCGCCTTCCGTCAGCGTTCCGGAGGCGGCGTCGCATGGGGCTTAAGCTGCAGAAGCGTCTCGCACCGAGCCGCACGATGATGCTGGCCTCGCCCGTGATCGCGGTGCTGGCGACCGTGGTGGCGGGCGCGATCGTCTTCACGCTCCTCGGCTATGACGGGCTCGGCGCGATCTGGCAGATCTTCGTCGCGCCGCTGCTCTCGGCCTACCGCTGGCAGGACCTCCTGGTGAAGGCCGCGCCGCTCGCCACGATCGCGATCGGTCTGTCCATCGGCTTCCGCGCCAATGTCTGGAACATCGGGGCCGAAGGCCAGTACGTGCTCGGCGGGCTCGCCGGCACGGGACTTGCGCTCGCCACGCACGACATGACGGGATCCTGGATCCTGCCGACGATGATCCTTTGCGGCATCGTCGGCGGCATCGCGTGGTCCGCGATCCCCGCGATCCTGAAGACGAGGCTCGGCGTCAACGAGATCCTGTCCAGCCTCATGCTGAACTACGTCGCCATCCAGCTTCTCTATTACCTGATGCGCGGGCCCTGGAAGGACCCGATGGGCTTCAACTTCCCGCAGACCGTGCTCTTCTCCGAATGGCAGACGCTGCCGATCGCCGTGTCCGGGACGCTGATCCACATCGGCGTTCCGATCGCCGCCGCGCTCGGGCTCGCCGTCTGGTTCTTCGTCGCGCGCACGGTGACCGGATTCCAGCTCCGCGTCGTCGGCCTCGCGCCGGACGCCGCGCGCTACGGCGGCTTCCGCGAGAAGCGGACGGTCTGGCTGGCGCTCGCGCTCGGCGGGGCCTGCGCGGGCCTTGCGGGCGTTCTGGAGGTCGCGGGCCCCTTCGGTCAGATGGTGCCGGCCTTTCCCACGGGCTACGGCTACACCGCCATCATCGTCGCCTTTCTCGGACGGCTTCACCCCGTCGGCATCCTTCTGGCGGCGCTGGTCCTGGCGCTGACCTATGTGGGCGGCGAAAGCGCGCAGACGACGATCGGCCTGCCCGCGGCGGCAGCCGGCGTGTTCCAGGCGATGATGCTCTTCTTCCTGCTCGCCGCCGACATCATGGTGCGCTACCGCATCGTCTCCGACCGCGAGCCGGCGGCTGCGGCTCCCGCGCCCGCTCCGGCCCCCGTTCGCGAAGGCGCCACCGCATGACCACCGCGCTTCTCGTCTCGATCCTGATGACGGTCGCGGCCGCGGCGACCCCCATCCTCATCGCCGCGCTCGGCGAGCTTGTCGTCGAGAAGGCCGGCGTCCTCAATCTCGGCGTCGAGGGCATGATGCTGATCGGCGCCGTCACGGGGTTCGCCGTCTCGGTGACGACGGGCGTGCCGGCGCTCGGCGCCATCGCGGCCATGGGAACGGCGGCGGCGGCCTCGCTGATCTTCGCCTATCTGACGCTGACCCTGACGGCGAACCAGGTCGCGACGGGTCTCGCGCTCACCATCTTCGGCACCGGCGTCTCGGCGCTGGCGGGCGCGCCCTTCGTCGGCATCACGACGGGCACGCTCGGGCTTCTCTTTCCGCCCGCGCTCGCGGAAGATCCCATGCTGCGGCTCGTCTTCGGCCATTCGCCGCTGGTCTATCTGGCGCTCATCCTCACCGCCGCGGTCTGGTGGTTCCTGAAGCACACGCGGGCGGGGCTCGTGCTGAGGGCGATCGGGGAGTCCGATTCCGCCGCGCATTCGATCGGCTATCCCGTGCTGAGGGTGCGCTATCTCGCCGTCCTGTTCGGCGGCGCGATGGCAGGGCTCGCGGGTTCCTATTATTCGCTGGTGCTGACGCCGATGTGGGCGGAGCGACTGACGGCCGGGCGCGGCTGGATCGCCATCGCGCTCGTCGTCTTCGCCTCCTGGCGGCCGGGGCGCCTCGCGCTCGGCGCTTATCTCTTCGGCGCGGTGCTGACGCTGGAGCTGCAGGCGAAAGCCGCCGGCTTCTCGATGCTGGCGCCCGAATTCCTGTCGAGCCTTCCCTATCTCGCCACCATCCTCGTCCTCGCCCTGATCTCGATCGGGCGCAAGGGTCGAGCGACGGCGGCGCCCGCCTGCCTCGGTCAGCCATTCCGGGCGAGCACCTGAGATCCCGATCCGCTTCCACCGTTCCACGAGGAGAGTTCCATGATCGACCTGTCACGCCGCCGCCTGCTCGCCACCGGCGCCACGCTTGCCGCCGTCTCGGCCATGCCGGGCGTCGTCACGCGCGTCTTCGCGCAGGCACCCAAGGAGAAGGTCAAGGCGGCCTTCGTCTATGTCGGACCCGTCGGCGATTTCGGCTGGACCTTCGCCCATGATCAGGGGCGAAAGTATCTCGTCGAGAAGCTCGGCGACAAGGTCGAGACGAGCTTCGTCGAGAACGTCGCGGAAGGCCCGGACGCCGAGCGCGTCATCCGCCAGCTCGCCCAGGCCGGCAACGACATCGTCTTCACCACGTCCTTCGGTTTCATGCAGCCGACCGTGAAGGTCGCCAAGCAGTTCCCGGACGTGAAGTTCGAGCACGCGACCGGCTACATGACCGCGCCCAATCTCGGCATCTACAATTCGCGCTTCTACGAGGGCCGCGCGGTTCTCGGCACGATCGCGGCCATGATGTCGAAGACCGGCAAGGGCGGCTATGTCGCCTCCTTCCCGATCCCCGAAGTCGTCATGGGCATCAACGCCTTCACGCTCGCCGCCCGCAAGGTGAACCCGGCCTTCACGACGCAGGTCGTCTGGGTGAACTCCTGGTACGACCCGGCCAAGGAGGCGCAGGCCGCCTCCGCCCTCATCGACCAGGGCGCCGACGCGATCACCCAGCACACGGATTCGCCGGGTCCCCTGCAGGAGGCCGAGAAGCGCGGCGTCATTGCCTTCGGCCAGGCCTGGGACATGACGAGCTTCGCGCCGAACGCTCACATGACGGCGATCGTCGACAACTGGGGCCCGTACTATGTCGAGCAGATCGAGAAGATCCTCGCCGGTACCTGGAAGGCCGGCGACGTCTGGGCCGGCATGAAGGAAGGCGAGGTCGCCATGGCGCCCTTCAACGCCAAGATGCCCGAGGACGTGAAGGCCGCCGCCCAGAAGATCGTCGACGAGACGAAGGCCGGCACCTACAAGATCTTCACCGGCCCGATCAAGGATCAGTCCGGCGCCGAGAAGATCGCGGCGGGAGCCGAAGTGCCGGACGCGGACCTCCTGAAGATGGACTGGTACGTGGAGGGCGTGGCGTCGTAAGAGCGCAGCCATCTGACCAGATTTGGCGGGCGCTGCGAGGCGCCCCCTCTGTCCTGCCGGACATCTCCCCCTCGAGGGGGAGATCAGGCTTATCTCTGCCGGTCGAACTGCCGATCTTCCCCCTTGAGAGGAGATGCCGGGCAGGGCAGGGGGACGAGAGACCTCGGCTCTTCGAACCGGCCGCATGCGCTTGATCGGCGCGTAGACGAAACCAACCGCCGCACTCTCGCGCGGCCTCCACCGGCAAGGCACCAGCCATGGGCACCTATCTCACCGAATGGCTGCAGTTCGCCGTGCGCTGGCTGCATGTCGTGACCGCCATCGCCTGGATCGGCTCGTCCTTCTACTTCATCGCGCTCGATCTCGGCCTCCGGAAGCAGCGCGAGCCGGTGCCGGGCGTCGGCGGCGAGGCGTGGCAGGTGCATGGCGGCGGCTTCTACCATGTGCAGAAGTACATGGTCGCGCCGGCGCACATGCCGGAGGAGCTGACCTGGTTCAAATGGGAGAGCTATGCGACCTGGCTGTCCGGGTTCGCGCTCCTGTTCCTCGTCTATTATCTCGGCGCGGAGCTCTACCTGATCGATCCCGAACGCGCGGATCTCGCGCCCTGGAGCGCGACGGCGATCGGGATCGCCGGGCTCGCCCTCGGCTGGATCGTCTACGATTTCCTCTGCAAGTCGCCGCTGAAATCGAACGATACGGCGCTCCTCGCCGCGCTCTTCGTCTATGTCGTCCTCGCCAGCTACATCTTCTCGCAGCTCTTTTCCGGGCGCGGCGCGATGCTCCACACCGGCGCGATGATCGCGACGATCATGACGGCGAACGTTCTGATGATCATCATGCCGAACCAGCGGATCGTGGTCGCCGACCTGAAAGCCGGGCGCACGCCCGAGGCGCGGCTCGGCGCGGAGGCCAAGCAGCGCTCGCTTCACAACAATTATCTGACGCTGCCCGTCGTCTTCCTGATGCTCTCCAACCACTATCCGCTCGCCTTCGCCACGGAGTGGAACTGGGCGATCGCCGGACTGGTGCTCCTGATGGGCGCGGTGATCCGGCATTACTTCAACACGTTCCACAAGACGCACCGGAAGCTCTGGTGGTGCTGGGTCGTGGCGGGCGTGCTGTTCGCCGCCGTCATCACGCTCTCGGGCTCGCCCGGCTGGCGGGCGGAGGCGCCCGTCGAGGGCGCGGCGCGGGAATGGCGCAAGGACCCGGAGGTGGCACTCGCGGCCTCGCCGCAATTCGAGGAGGTGCAGGGCATCCTTCAGTCGCGCTGCTCGATGTGCCATGGGCGCGAGCCGCTCTGGCCGGGCATCGGCCATGCCCCGAAGGCGGTCTATCTGGAGACCGCCGACGATATGATCTTCCATGCGAGCCAGATCGCGACCCAGGCCGTGCGCAGCCATGCCATGCCGCCCGGCAACGTGACCGGGCTCGAGCCGGCGGAGCGCGAGGTGCTCGCGCAATGGCTGGGGATCGGCTAGACGAAACACCTCCGTTCTTCGATCCGCCGCGCCTTGCCGCCGTGCCGTGACGAAGGACGACCTCCGGCCTCGTTGCGGGGGTTCTCGTCGGCGATGGGGTGAGTTCCGTCCATCGTCAGACCGATCTCGTCGGAGCCGATGCCATGACCACGCTGCCCGTCCCTGCCGCCGTCACCGCGATCCGCGGGCGGCTGGTCTCCTTCGAGCCCGTCGCCGAAGGAGACCAGCCGCGCTTCGTCGAGGACGGGCTTCTCGTCATGGCGGGCGGCGTCGTCACCGCGATGGGAGAGGCCTTCGATCTGCTCGCCCACCTTCCCGACGGCACGCGCGTCGTGGATCATCGCCCGCATCTCGTCATGCCGGGCTTCGTCGACCCGCATCTCCACATGCCGCAGACCCAGGTGATCGGCTCCTACGGCGCGGAGCTGATGGAATGGCTGGCGCGCTATACGTTTCCCGAAGAGAGCCGCTACGGCGATCCCGAGATCGCCGGGGAGGCCGCGGTCTTCCTCGTCGACGAACTCCTGCGCTCGGGTACGACGACGGCCGCCGTCTATTGCACGAGCCATCCCGTCTCGGTCGACGCCTTCTTCGCGGAGGCCGCACGCCGGGATCTGCGCATGGTCGCGGGCAAGGTGATGATGGACCGCAACGCGCCGCCGGCCCTTCTCGACACCGCGCAATCGGGCTACGACCAGTCCATCGCGCTGATCGAACGCTGGCATGGGCAGGGGCGGCTCGAATACGCCATCACGCCGCGCTTCGCCCCGACCTCCTCGCCGGAGCAGCTGGAGGCGACCGGGGCCCTGGCCAGGCAGCATCCAAGCCTCCACATCCAGACGCACCTGTCGGAGAATCACGCCGAAATCGCCTTCGTGGCGGAGCTCTTTCCCTGGTCGCGCGACTATCTCGACGTCTACGAGCGCCACGGCCTCGTGCGGGAGAAGGCGCTGTTCGGCCACTGCATCCATCTCACCGAACGCGAGCGGGCGGTGCTCGGCGAGCGGGGCGCCTCCGCGATCTTCTGCCCGACCTCGAACCTCTTCCTCGGCTCCGGCCTCTTCGATCGGCGGGGGGTGGCTGCATCGGGCGCGCGGATCGGCCTTGCGACCGATATCGGGGGCGGCACCAGCTATTCCATGCTGCGCACGGGCGCGGAGGCCTACAAGGTGCTCGCCCTGCAGGGGCAGACGCTGCCCGCCTTCGACGCCTTCCACATGATGACGGCCGGCAATGCCGGGGCGATGGGCCTCGGTGAGCGGATCGGCCGGCTGGCGCCGGGCTTCGAGGCGGATGTCGTCGTGCTCGACGCACAGGCGACGCCCGCCATGCGACGGCGGATGGGGCGGTGCGAGACGCTGGCCGAAGAGCTGTTCGTGCTTCTGACGATGGGCGACGACCGCTCCGTCGTCGCCACCTATGCCGCCGGGGTGAAGCGCCACGATCGGCAGAACTTCGACGGCCCGGCGCTTCCTGAACGGCCGGACGCGCCCAGTCTTGCGCAGCCGGGCTTCGACCCGTTGAAGGACACGGCGCAGTAGGCGGGGGAATGTCGACGAACCGCGAGCGACGGGAGCGCCGTCCAGCGCCCGATCGCGCGGTCCGCGACGTCCTCGGCGTCAGAACTTGACCATCAGGGACTTCCCGATCGGGCCGAAATCGGGCTTCACGCCGAGCAGGGCGGCCGAGCGGCGCACGATGTTGCCGACCATCGGGGCCGCGTTCCAGCCGGCCTGCGCGTTCGGCTTGCCCGGCTCGACCTGCGGCTCGTCGACGATCGAGAGCACGACGTAGCGCGGCTTCTCGATCGGGAAGGCGCCGACGAAGGCGTTGAAGCGCTTGTTGTGATTGTAGCGGCCGTTCTCGACCTTCTCGGCCGTGCCGGTCTTGCCGCCGACGTGGAAGCCGGGAACGTTCGCCTGCCGGCCCGAACCCTCCTCGCCGTTGATGCGGAAGATCTGGCGCATGTCGGCCGACGTCGCCTCGCTGACGACGCGCGTCTTCACCGCGTCCGCCTCTTCCTTCGTGCGGGGCAGGAAGGTCGGCGGGATGTACCAGCCGCCGTTGATCAAGGATGCCGCGGCGACGGCGGTGTTCAGCGGCGTCGTCGAAACGCCGTGGCCGAAGGAGATCGTCATCGAGTTGATCTTCTTCCAGACCTTGGGCTGCGTCGGCGTCGCCACTTCGGGCAGCTCGGTCTTGACGCGCGACAGGAGGCCGAGCCGCGTCAGGAACTCCCGGTGGCCCTCGACGCCGACCGCGTCCGCCTCGCGGGCCGAGCCGACATTGGAGGAATACTTGAAGATATCGGGGACCGTCAGCGACGAGCCCTTGTTGTGGAATTCCTTGATCGTATGGCCGGAGACACGGAACGGGGTCGTGTCGACGCGGCTGTTGAAGTTGAACTTCCCCGAATCCAGAGCCATGCCCGTGGTGAAGATCTTGAAGGTCGAGCCCATCTCGAAGACGCCCGCCGAGATGCGGTTCAGATTTTCCTTCTTCAGAGCGTCGCCGGGCTCGTTCGGATCGAAAGTCGGGGCGGAGGCCATGGCGACGATCTCCCCGGTCTCGACGTCGAGCACGATCGCGCCGGCCGCCACGGCGCGGTACTTCTTCATCGCGTTGACGATCTCGTCGTTCAGGATGTGCTGGACGGAGAGATCGATCGAAAGCTTGACCGGCTCCAGACGCTCGCCGCCGGCAAGGCCGCTCGCCAGGAGGGCGGAGAAGCCGCTGTCGTCGATGTACTTCTCCATGCCCGCGATGCCGGCATTGTCGATGTTGGTGAGGCCGAGAATGTGGGCCGCGGTCGAGCCGCCGGGATAGAAGCGGCGCTTTTCGGTGCGGAAGCCGATGCCGGGAATGCCGAGCGCGAAGATCTCCTGCTGCTGGCGCGGGGTCAGCTTGCGTTCGAGCCAGGCGAAGCCCGACTTGGAGGAGAGCTTGCGGTAGAGCGCCTCGGTGTCGAGGTTCGGCAGCACGCTCGCAAGCCGCTCCGTCGCCTCGTCGACATCGACGATGCGCTTGGGCTCGGCGAAGAGCGAGGCCGTCTTGATGTCGATGGCGAGGATCTTGCCGTTGCGATCGACGATGTCGGGCCGCGTGACCGGCTGGTGCGACATGGCCGCGATATAGTCGGACGAACTCGTGTTCGTCGCCCCGAACAGGATGAGCCGTCCGCCGATGACGGCGTAGATCCCGCAGAACAGGCCGGTGGCGAGGAGGAAACGGGACCTTTGCCCGCGTTGACGCTGCCGGACGAAGCCGCCGGCCTGAAGCGGCGCGCACTTGGACGCAGCGCCGTTTCGGCGAAACCGGGCGGCGAGAGCGCGGAGCGACGTCAGATGCGGCATGAAGCCTCCGAAAACATGTCGACCGGCGGAGGCTCCGAAAGCGTCGGAGTCTCGTCAGGCCGTCCCATGAGTTTTCGGCTCCGCGTCCTTAAGGCTTCGTAAATATGACGAAAGGATTTTCATCCTGCGCTCACCCGAGGGGTCTGTCCGGTTCGCGCCACCGCGGTCAGGTGAGGAGGCCGAGCCGGATCGCCTGAGCGACGGTCTGGACGCGATTGACCGCGTTCATCTTCTGGGCGGCGGCGGCGAGATAGGAGTTCACCGTGTTCTCCGACACGCCGAGGATCGCCGCGATCTCGCCGGAGGTCTTCCCGGCCGCGCTCCAGCGCAGGCAATCGAGTTCGCGCGGCGCCAGCGTCACGACGGGCCCGCGGGGTTTGTCGAGCTGTGACAGGCGCGCGAAGAGGTAGAGCGCGTAGAGGTGAAGATCGGCATAGGTGCCCGACGACGCCGCTCCGTCGAGAGCGAAGACGAGCGCGCCGCGGCTGCGGTCGCTGAACACGGGAAGGCAGAGGGCCGTCGTGCCCGGCGTGCCGATCGCGGCGGATTCGGCCGGCGTGAGATGGAAGGGCACGATGTCGTCGGCCAGGCGATGCCGCAATTCGCAGAGCATCGGTGCCGGCTCCCGAAGCGCCTCGCAGGGATCGCTCGGCCAGGTCGACGTCACCATCTCGAAGGCGAGCGCGGCGCCGTTCGGCTTGACCGAAAGGAGGGCGAAGGCTGCAAAGGCGTTCGCCTCCGCGATGCGCCGGAGCGCCCGCTTGGCGTGATAGAGCGTCAGCACTTCGGGAAGGCGCCGAAACTCATCGGGATCGATCGACGGCTGGATCGACGGCTGGTCCGTCGTCTGGCCAGCCATCGGTATCACCGTCGGGGCCGTCGCGACACAGGGCGCCGGAACGCTGTGGATCGCTCTCTGATCTGCGACGGCTTGGGTCAAGGCAAATCTCATTGTCATCGTCATCACCGATACCCGGCTTCCCACCCGGCTCCGGGAGATGAAGGGTTTACATCCGTAGGGGCCTTCGCAAAACAAATAGCCACGACGGCTTGTGCATAGCTGTCTCGATTCTAAAGCGGGCTGACCTTCCTCCTTTCGAACCAGAGCCATCCCGCTTGTTTACGCCCTCTGGGGCGACAAACCGGCGGTGCGAGCTATCTCCCCGACCGATGCATGAGGCATCGGTGAGGAGAGACGCATGCGACTGGTCAGATTCGGTGTCGCGGGTCAGGAAAAGCCCGGCTTGATCGATGCGGACAACGTGCTGCGGGATCTGTCCGGCGAGATCGACGACATCGCCGGCGCGCATCTCTCCAGGGCCGGGCTCGCGCGGATCGCGGCGATCGAACCGCGGAGCCTGCCGAAGGCCGATCCCGGCGCGCGCCTCGGGCCACCGGTCGGCGGAACGCGAAACTTCGTCGCGGTCGGTCTGAACTATGCCGATCACGCCGCCGAGACGGGTGCGGCGATTCCCGACGAACCCATCCTGTTCTCGAAGGCGGTGTCCTCGATCGTCGGCCCGCGCGACGATATTCTCATTCCACCGGGCTCCACCAAGCTCGACTGGGAGGTCGAGCTCGCGATCGTCATCGGCGAGACGGCCTTCAACGTTTCGCAGGCCGAGGCGATGGATCATGTCGCGGGCTTCTGCCTCTGCAACGACGTGTCCGAACGGGCTTGGCAGACCGAGCGCGGGGGGCAGTGGGTCAAGGGCAAGAGCGCGCCGACCTTCGGTCCGCTCGGCCCGTGGCTCGTGACGCCGGACGAGATTTCCGACGTCCAGGCCGTGGACCTCTGGCTGAAGGTCGGTTCCGACGAGATGCAGTCGGGTTCGACGGCGACCATGATCTTCGGGGTTACGAAGCTCGTTTCCTACATTTCCGGCTTCATGCGCCTGATGCCCGGCGACGTCATCACGACGGGAACCCCGCCGGGCGTCGGAATGGGTATGAAACCACCGCGCTTCCTGAAGGAGGGCGACATCGTCCAGCTCGGCGGCGCCGGGCTCGGCGAGCAGCGCCAGACCGTCCGCGCCACGCCATAACCCCGGCGCTTCCGGTTTTTTCTCCCAAAGCGATCGCCTTTTTGCGCTGCGATGCGCAACCTGCCGGAGGTTCGGCTGTTTCGACAGCGGGTGCCGTCCGGCCAACCCATCGTCGCGAGGCACCCTCTGGTCGCCTCCGTTTTTGTTGAAGTCCGATCCCAAGAGGTCCGTTCATGGCCGACGCCATCGAAGCTCCCCGCAGGGCAAAGCGATCCGACACCTCTCGCGGTCTCGCCGATGCGCGAGCCGCCAGCGAGGCGAAACTGCGCCATCTCGCGGCCTCGCGGCTCGTCATCGAGGGCGTCGCGCCCGAGATCGACGGGGGGCGCTTCGCGGTCAAGCGCATGGAGGGCGAGGCTCTGACCGTGGAGGCCGACGTCTTCACCGACGGACACGAGGTGATCGCGGCCGCCGTCCTCTACGGCCCGGCGGATGGATCGTCCGAGACCGAGATCCTGATGGACTATGTCGTCAACGATCGTTGGCGGGCGAGCTTTTCCTTCGAGAAGCCGGGGCATCACCGCTTCACCATCCTGGCCTGGCGCGACCTCATGGCGACATGGCGGGACGAGTCGCGCAAGAAGCGCGACGCCGGTCAGGACATCGCGCTCGAACTGTCCGAAGCGCGCTCGCTGCTCCGGCTGTCGACGCAGTCCGGTCGCGGCTCGAAGAGCGACCAGAAGGCGCTGGCGCAGCTTCTCGCCAAGCTCGACAAGCTGGCGGACAAGGGCGACAAGACTGCCCAATACGAGCTTCTCCAGACGGAGGACACAAAGGCGATCATCGCGGCGACGGACGTTCGCACGCATCTGACGCGCTATTCTGTCGAGGTCCCCGTCTGGGTCGACCGGGAGGCCGCCGGCTTCTCCGCCTGGTACGAGCTGATGCCGCGCTCGCAATCGGGCTCGGTCGAGCGGCATGGCACGTTCGACGACGTCATCGCCCGCCTGCCGGACATCCAGGAGATGGGCTTCGACGTCCTCTACTTCCCGCCGATCCATCCCATCGGCAAGACCAACCGCAAGGGCAAGAACAACACGCTGACGCCCGGCCCGGACGATCCGGGCAGCCCCTACGCGATCGGCTCGTCCGATGGCGGTCACGACGCGCTGCATCCCGAACTCGGCGATTTCAAGGATTTCGCCCGGCTGATCTCGGCCGCTCGGGACCATGGTCTCGAGATCGCGATCGATTTCGCGATCCAGTGCTCCCCCGACCATCCCTGGATCCGCCAGCATCCCGAATGGTTCGACTGGCGTCCGGACGGCACGATCAAGTTCGCCGAAAACCCGCCCAAGAAGTACGAGGACATCGTCAACGTCCACTTCTACCGCGACGCGCTGCCGGCCATGTGGTTCGAGTGGCTGCGCATCGTCCTCTTCTGGGTGGAGAAGGGCGTGCGGATCTTCCGCGTCGACAACCCGCACACCAAGCCGTTCCCCTTCTGGGAATGGCTGATCGACGAGGTGCGGCAGGTCGAGCCGGGCGCGGTGTTCCTCGCCGAGGCCTTCACGCGGCCAAAGCCCATGAAGCGTCTGGCCAAGGTCGGCTACAACCAGTCCTATTCCTACTTCACGTGGCGCAACACGAAGCGGGAACTGACGGAGTACATGACCGAGTTGACGCAGACCGAATGCGCCGACTACATGCGGCCGAACTTCTTCGTGAACACGCCGGACATCAACCCCCGCTACCTCCAGACGAGCGGGCGTCCCGGGTTCCGCATCCGGGCGGCGCTGGCGGCGACGCTCGCCGGCAATTACGGCGTCTATTCCGGCTTCGAGCTCTGCGAGTACATTCCCGTCCAGGGCAAGGAAGAATACCTCAATTCCGAGAAGTACGAGATCCGCGTCTTCGACTGGAAGGCGCCCGGCAACATCCGCGACGATCTCGCCTTCTTCAACCGGCTGCGGCGCTCCGAACCGGGAATGAAGTCGTTCCGGAACCTCGTCTTCTACAACTTCTGGAACGACAACGTCCTCTATTACGGAAAGTGGTCGCCGGACCGGTCCGAGCTGCTTCTCTTCATCGTCACGCTCGACCCGCACAACGCGCAGGGCGGCAATCTGGAAGTCCCGCTCTGGGAGTTCGGCCTGCCCGACGACGGAACGGTGCGGGTCGAGAACCTCGTCAGCGGCGAGACGTTCTCCTGGACCGGAAAGATCCAGTATTGGGGTCTCGATCCCGCCGTGCAGCCCTACATCGTGCTTCGGCTCTCCGCCTGACGACCGGCGCCGATTGCCTCCGTCAGACCTGAAATCGTCCTTCGATCAAGCAAGCGAGTCGTCATGAACGAGCACGTCGCCCTCACGCCCACCGATCCGACCGCCGGCCCCAATCCGGCGGCGATGGATTGGTACAAGGACGCGATCATCTACCAACTTCACGTCAAGACGTTCGTGGATTCGAACGGCGACGGCATCGGCGATTTCGCGGGGCTGCTGACGCAGCTCGACTATATCAGCGGCCTCGGCGTCACCGCGATCTGGCTCCTGCCCTTCTATCCCTCGCCGCTGCGCGACGACGGCTACGACATCGCCGACTACCGCTCGGTGAATCCGTCCTATGGCTCGATGGAGGATTTCGAGCGCTTCGTGGAGGAAGCGCACAAGCGCGGGCTCCGCGTCATCACCGAACTCGTCATCAACCACACCTCCGACCAGCATCCCTGGTTTCAGGCCGCGCGCAACGCGCCGAAGGGCTCGCCGGAGCGCGACTATTACGTCTGGGCCGACGACGACAAGGGCTACGACCTCACCCGCATCATCTTCACGGACACCGAGACCTCCAACTGGACCTATGATCCGGTGGCGGGCCAGTATTTCTGGCACCGCTTCTTCTCGCACCAGCCGGACCTCAACTTCGACAATCCCAAGGTTCTGGAGGAGGTGCTCGACGTCATGCACTTCTGGCTCGACAAGGGCGTCGACGGGCTGCGGCTCGACGCGATCCCCTATCTCGTCGAGCGCGAGGGCACCAACAACGAGAACCTTCCCGAGACCCATGTCGTCCTGAAGGCGATCCGCACCGACCTCGACAAGCACTATCCCGACCGCATGCTGCTCGCCGAAGCGAACCAGTGGCCGGAAGACACGCGTCCCTATTTCGGCGAGGGCGACGAATGCCACATGGCGTTCCACTTCCCGTTGATGCCGCGCATGTACATGGCGCTGGCGCAGGAGGACCGGCATCCGATCACCGACATCATGCGCCAGACGCCGGAGATTCCCGAGAACTGCCAATGGGCGATCTTCCTGCGCAACCATGACGAGTTGACGCTCGAAATGGTGACGCAGGAGGAGCGCGACTATCTCTGGTCGACCTATGCCGCCGACACGCGCGCGCGCATCAATCTCGGCATCCGCCGCCGGCTTGCGCCCCTGATGGGCAACGACCGGCGCAAGGTGGAGCTTCTGAATGCGCTCCTCATGTCGATGCCGGGCACGCCGACGCTCTACTACGGCGACGAGATCGGCATGGGCGACAACATCTATCTCGGCGACCGCGACGGCGTGCGCACCCCGATGCAATGGTCGGCCGACCGGAACGGCGGCTTCTCCAGAGCCGACCCGCAGCGGCTCTATCTGCCCCCGATCCAGGATCCGATCTACGGCTTCCAGGCGGTGAACGTCGAGGCGCAGTCGAACAATCCCGCGAGCCAGCTCAACTGGACCCGCCGGCTCGTGCAGGTTCGACGCACCCGCGAGGCCTTCGGGCGTGGCACGATCTCGTTCCTCTACCCGTCCAACCGGAAGGTGCTGGCCTACCTGCGCGAGCACAAGGAGGAGAAGATCCTCTGCGTCGCGAACCTGTCTTCGACCGCGCAGGCGGTCGAACTCGACCTATCGGCCTTCGCGGGGATTGCCCCGGTGGAGATGCTCGGCCTCTCGCCCTTCCCGGCGATCGGCGAAGCGCCCTACGTCCTGACGCTGCCGGCCTTTGGCTTCTTCTGGTTCGACGTTTCCGGCGCTTCGCTCGGCGGACCGCTGATCCGGCCCGTTCCCGAGCCGCTGCCGGAATTCTCGACCGTCGTCATCCTCGGCGACCTCAAGACGACGCTGAACGCCCAGAACAGGCGCGAGATCGAAACCGTCCTGCCGCAGTTCGTCGGCGGCCAGCGCTGGTATTCCGGCAAGGACGAGGGCAAGGCGACGGCCGATTTCGTGGTGCTCGGCGCGCCCGCTCCGGGCGAGCCGCGCCATCTTCTCGCCGAAGCCGTGATGAAGACGCGGGCCGGCGAGCGCCGTTACTTCCTGCCGCTGTCGGCGCGCTGGGGCGAGCCGCAGGCGCCCGCCAATCGGCCGAATCTTCCCTATACGCTGATGAAGCTGCGCCAGGGGCCGAAGCTCGGCGTGATCATCGACGGCACGCGCGACGCCTCGCTTTCGAAGATCTTCGTCGACATGATCGCCAAGGGGGACGATCTCGACCTCGGCGCGTCGAAGCTTCACGTCCACGCCTCGGCGAGCGCGGCGGAGGCCCTGGCGGCGGCGGCGGCCGAACCGGCAGAGACGATCGCTCCGCTCGGCGGCGAGCAGTCGAACACCTCCGTCGCGATCGGCACGACGGGCATCCTCAAGTTCTACCGGCGTCTGCGCGACGGCATCCAGCCGGAACTGGAGGTGACGCGCTTCCTTACGGAGAAGACCGATTTCACCGCCGCGCCCGCGCTTCTCGGCTCGGTCGAGCTGGAACGGGCGGATGGAACGCGCGCGGCGGTCGCCGCGCTCTTCCAGCGGGTGGAGAACCAGGGCGACGCCTGGACGGTCGTTACGGAGGGGCTCGCCCGCTACCTTCGCGACAACGCCTATGCCACGGAGCCGCTGGCCGAGACGATGGGCGATGCGGCCGAACCGGAAGGCGGCGTTCCGCTCCAGACGCGGATCGACGCCGGCAACATCATCGGCCGGCGAACCGGCGAGATGCATCGGGCGCTGGCGACGGTCACCGGCGATCCGGACTTCGATCCCGAGCCGATCGACGCGGCGTCCCTGTCGACATTTGTCGAAGGGGCGAGGGCCGAAGCGGACAGCGCGCTCGACGTCCTTGCCCGGCTCGGCTCCTACGGGACGGAGCAGTTGGCGGCCGACGCGTCGCGCCTCGTCGCGGCGCGCAGCGCGATCCATGACTGGTTCGACGGCTTCACGGCTTCGAGCCTTTCGGGACAGCGCACGCGCATCCACGGCGACTACCATCTCGGGCAGGTGCTGGTCTCCAAGAACGACGTCGTCATCCTCGACTTCGAGGGTGAGCCGGGTGCGCCGCTGGAGGAGCGCCGCGCCAAGTCCTCGCCGCTCCGAGACGTCGCGGGCATGCTGCGCTCCTTCGACTATGCCGCCTTCGCCGCCCTCGACAAAGCGGGTCCGGCGACCGATGCGACACTGGAAAAACTGTCCACGATCGCGGAAACCTGGAAGGCCGACGTCTCGCGCTCCTTCCTCGCCCATTGGAGCGAGGCTTCGGGCATCGATGCCGCGGGGGACGAGGCGGGCCGCCTGCTCGACCTCTTCCTCCTTCAGAAAGCGTTCTACGAGCTGAAATACGAGGCGGCCAACCGTCCGACCTGGCTCTCCATCCCCCTGCGCGGCATCACCACGCTCCTCGAAAACCGACAGGTCCTCTCATGAGCATGACACCCAGCCGCGCTGCCGACACGACCACGGGGCCGCAGGCCGACACCGTCGTCCCGAACGCGCACGTGCCGAACGAAAGCGCCGTGCGGGCCTTGATCGAGGGGCGCCATCGCGATCCCTTCTCGCTGCTCGGGCCGCACGCCGCCGAAGGTGGGCTCCTCGTTCGCGTGTTTCGACCGGGCGCCGAGACCGCCCAGGTGATCGACGCGAAGGGCGCGGTGCTTTCCGATCTCGATCGCGTCGAGGAGGGGTTCTATGCCGGCCTCGTGCCGTCTCTGACCCGCGGCTCCCCCTATCGCCTGCGCTTCTCCCACGGCGGCATCACCTGGGAGGAGGAGGACACCTATCGCTTCGGACCCATCCTCGGCGAACAGGACGCCTACTTTCTGGCGCAGGGCACCCACAACCGACTTTACGAAGCCTTCGGCGCCCATCCGTTCGAGATGGAGGGCGTTTCGGGCGTGCGCTTCGTCGTCTGGGCGCCGGATGCGCAGCGCGTGTCCGTCGTCGGCCATTTCAACGGTTGGGACGGACGGCGCCACGTCATGCGCTTCCGCCACGATTGCGGCGCCTGGGAGCTCTTCGTGCCCGGCATCGGGCGCGGCGAGATCTACAAGTTCGAGGTGGTGGGCGTGCACGGCGACCTCCAGCCGCTGAAGCAGGACCCGGTCGGGTTCTACCACGAGCAGGCCCCTTCGACGGCGTCGATCGTGGAGGGGCTCGTGCGCCACGAGTGGAAGGACGTGGACTTCCAGGCGCATGGCGCCGACTGGCAGGACGCCTCCAAGCCGATCTCGATCTACGAGGTGCATCTCGGCTCCTGGCGGCGCGGCGACGGCAATTCCATCCTCGACTACGACCAGATCGCCGGACAGTTGGTGCCCTACGTCCAGCACATGGGCTTCACCCATGTGGAACTGATGCCGGTGTCCGAGCATCCGTTCTACGGGTCCTGGGGCTATCAGCCGATCGGCCTCTTCGCCACGACCTCCCGCTTCGGCTCGCCCGAAGGGTTCGCGCGCCTCGTCGATGCCCTGCACCAGGCCGGCATCGGCGTGCTCCTCGACTGGGTGCCCGGCCATTTCCCGACCGACGTTCACGGGCTCGCGCGCTTCGACGGCACGGCTCTCTACGAGCATCCCGATCCGCGGCGCGGCTTCCACCAGGACTGGAACACGCTGATCTACGATTACGGGCGCACGGAGGTGAAGAACTTCCTCGTCTCGAACGGGCTCTACTGGCTCGACCGGTTCCACATCGACGGCCTGCGCGTCGATGCGGTGGCCTCGATGCTCTATCTCGACTATTCGCGCAAGCACGGGGAATGGGAGCCGAACATCCATGGCGGACGCGAGAATCTGGAAGCCATCGCCTTCCTGAAGGATACGAACGAGCGCGTCGGCGCGCTTTATCCGAAGGCCTCGACCCATGCCGAGGAATCCACTGCCTTTCCCGACGTGTCCCGCCCGACCTATGCCGGTGGTCTCGGCTTCCACTTCAAGTGGAACATGGGCTGGATGCACGACACGCTGCACTACATGCAGGAAGACCCGATCAACCGGCGCTACCACCACCACCACATGACGTTCGGGATGGTCTACGCCTATTCCGAGAACTTCATCCTGCCGCTCAGCCACGACGAGGTCGTCTACGGAAAGGGCTCGCTGCTCGGCAAGATGCCGGGCGACCGCTGGCAGAAGTTCGCCAATCTTCGCGCCTATTTCGGCTGGATGTGGACGCATCCCGGCAAGAAGCTGATCTTCATGGGCGGCGAGTTCGCGCAGGAGGGCGAGTGGGCGCACGATTATTCGCTCGACTGGCATCTTCTCGACCAGCCGCAGCATCAGGGCGTGCAGCGCCTCGTGCGCGATCTCAACACGCTCTACCGGGAGATTCCGGCGCTCCATCAGCTCGACTGCGATCCCGCGGGTTTCGAATGGGTGGACACGCAGAACGAGGCCGAGAGCGTCATCGCCTTCCTGCGCAAGGATGCCGAGGGGCGATCGGTGCTCGTCGTCTCCAACTTCACGCCGATCGTGCGCCACGAGTACCGGGTCGGCGTGCCGCATGGCGGTCACTGGACGGAGCGTCTCAACACCGATGCCGAGATCTACGGCGGCACCAACACCGGCAATATGGGGTCGCGCGCGGCCGACGAGATCGGCGCGAACGGGCGCTCCCATTCGCTGTCGCTGACCTTGCCGCCGCTCGCGACGATCGTGCTCGTCGCGGGGTGAGCGGCGGATCTGCGGCGGCTCAGGCCGCCGCGGCCACCGGCGGGGCGAACTCGACGCGATTGCGGCCGAGCGACTTGGCCGTGTAGAGCGCGCGATCGGCGGCGGAGAGAAGCTCCGGCAGCGCGCGTCCATCGCCGGTCGCCTCGACGAGACCGATGCTGACGGTCGCGCAGAGGCCGAGACCGTCGGGACGGGCCGCCGTGTCCGCGAAACGGCGACACAGGCGTTCGGCCAGACCACGCGCGCCGATCGCGCTAATGCCGGGCAGAAGGGCGGCGAACTCCTCGCCGCCGAGCCGGGCCAGAACCGCATTGACGCCGACCTCGTCGCGGGCGATCCGTGCGAACAGCTTCAAGACCTCGTCGCCGACGGCATGGCCATGACGATCGTTGATCGCCTTGAAGTGATCGAGATCGAAGGCGAGCAGCGTCACCGGCCGGCGGTCGCGGTGCTCCCCGAGAACGACGCCTCCGCGCTCAAAGAAGGCGTGCCGGTTGCCGAGGCCGGTGAGATAATCGGTCTGCGACACCTTGAGGAGGTCGCCCTGACTCTCCTCGCGCACCAGCGCCAGGAAGGCCATGGGCATCGCCACGGAATAGAGCACGGCCTCGATCATCGTGATCCGCGCGGCGATCGTGAGGACGTCCGGTCCATAGACCGAGACGAGGACGGGAAGGGCCACCGCGCGCCCGATGTAGAAGAGCGCGTGGATCGCGGAAATTGCGATCGCCACCGGACGCGATCGCAGCCCGCGAACGGTCCGGCTCCGGGCCAGCGCGATGGCCATGCCGCCGGAGACCAGGGCCACCGGGATGGAACTCACGTAGTTCCACAGCAGTCCCGTGAAACGCGATCCGAGCAGCAACCACGCCGAGCCCACCGCCGCCACGATCAGAAGCGATGGCAGCCATCGCCCCGTCTTGCCGTCGAGACGCCAGATGCCGTGCAGCAGCGTGAGATAGCCCGTGACCATGACGACATTCGTCAGCGTCGGCCCCCAGATTCCGGGAAAGCGGGCGCGCTGCATCATGATCACGCAGCCGATGGCGAGGACGAGGTAGCCGCAGGCCCAGATGCCGAGCTCTCGGGAGCGGCGAACCTGCGCCGAGCGCTCCCACACGGTCATCGCCGCGCCGACGCACAGCGTGCCGACCGTGAGGAGATAAAGGGTGGGGATGTCGATCTGCATCGGGCGCTTCGGTTCCTGCGGTCGCCCGATCCTGCAGGAGACAGTACAATGTTCCCTTACCAAGAAGGCCGAAGCGTCCTCGATGGTTAAGAGATCGCAACGGCTTCCGGCGTCGCATCCTCGAGCGGCGCGACATCGACGGAGTGTGTGGAGCGTTGCGGACCCGACGTGACGATGACGCCGCCGATCGGTGCGACATCCGCATAGTCGCGGCCGATGGCGACCTCGATATGGTCGCCTGCCGCCGCCACGCCGTTGGTCGGGTCGAAGCCGATCCAGCCGGCCTCGTCGCCGAGCCAGACGGCGAGCCAGGCATGCATGGCGTCGGCGCCCTCTAGGCGGGGCCGGCCGGGCGGGGGGAGGGTGCGCAGGAAGCCCGAGACATAGGCCGCGGGAACGCCGACCCCGCGAAGGCCGGAGATCATCGCATGGGCGAAATCCTGGCAGACGCCCTTGCGCGTTTCCATCACGGTCTCGAC
This sequence comes from Aureimonas sp. Leaf454, assembly GCF_001424685.1. Taxonomy (GTDB): domain Bacteria; phylum Pseudomonadota; class Alphaproteobacteria; order Rhizobiales; family Rhizobiaceae; genus Plantimonas. Next base: position 192,428 of record NZ_LMQT01000020.1, on the reverse strand, counting down.
CGGCGTCTCGATCGTGGTCGATCCCGACTGGTAGGTGAAGGCCTCGTACATGGCCTTGGTGAGGCGCAGCATGGCGGGGCCGGCGGGCTCGTCCGGATCGGGCAGGTGCTCGCGCGCGAAGGCGGTGGCGAGCGGCGAGCACGGCAGCATCCGGCTGGCGCCGAGGAAATGCACCGGGCTGAGCGCCCCGGTGTCCCGGCAGAGGAGCGCGGTCCGGCGGAGGGCCGCAAGGTCGGGCGTGCCGCCGAGGTCCGGCGCGTTCGCCCGCGTTTCGACCCGCGCGCGCATCTCGATCTTCAGCGTCTCGTGCGGCCGGTAGAGCCGCAGGTGATCGACCCCGTTGCCAAAGAAGTCGGTCTCGCGCACGCGCTCGTCCGGTTCCGGGTCGACCTTGACGAGCTTCGAGAGGACGCATTGGCGCCGGGTCTCGCGCGGTCGAAGGCGAAGGATATGCCGGGCATCCTTGACGGCCGAAGGGTAGTGGTAGCCGAACTTCGTCGTGATGTCGTAGATCATTCGTGGTCCAGTCCCGAGACCGCCGTGTCCGGCCCCGCCGCGAAGTAGCGCTGCGTCAGGAGATCGGAAATCTCGCCGAGATCGCCCGCGATGCGATCGAGGAACGCCTGGTCGACCTCCACCGGTCCGGCGGTGGCGAGACGGACCTGCAGGCGCGCCACGCGGCGCGAGAGCTGGTCGAGCGAAGCGCCGGGCTGGACGCCCGGCAATTGCCCGATCGTCTCTTTCAGCGTGTTCACCTGGAAGGCGACCGAGCGCGGATTCAGAGGATCGAGCACGGACAGATCGAGCACGGTCTGGGGCGAGAGCGTCACCGAATAGCGCCGGCGGTAGGTCACGCGGCTGTCGACGAATTCGAGCAGCGCTTCCAACGCACCCTCCGGTGCGTCGGTCCCCAGGATGCGCGAGGCGACGCCGGCGGTCGCGCGTCCGCGCTCGATCGATCGCCCGCAGGCGAGAAAGCGCCAGCCCGCGAACTGATACATGTTCTCGCGCACGAGGCCGGTAAAGCCGGCAAGGCGCGTCAGGACCGCGCTCGTGACGTCGGAGAGGTCCGCGTCGTCCTCCGCCTCGCTCGCCAGGCTTTCGGACAGGAGCTCCACGATCTCGCCGAGAACGCGCCAGCCGTCCGGCGAGAAGCGGTCGCGGATGCGCGATGCGATGTCGAAGGCGCCCTTGACGAGGGTGAGCAGCCCCGCCGCCGGCTTCGGCGCGGCGACGTCGACGCCCAGGGTCGCGAGAAGGGTCTTCACCTCCGTTTCGAGAAGGCCCGGGCGGGCGAGCGAGGCGCGGGCCGCGTAAAGGCGCAGAAGCCGCGTCGCGACCTCGGCCCGCTCGGCATAGCGTCCGAGCCAATAGAGGTTGTCGGCCGCGCGCGCGGGAAGCGCGCCGGGTACGCGGCGCATGAAGCGGGCCTGCGGCGGCCCGAGGAGGGTCACCGGTTTCGCCTCGGTCTCGGAGGAGACCCAGACGTCGATGGAGCGCCCGCCCGCCTGCATCGAGACGGCGGTGGCTCGGGTCGCGTCCGCCACGCGGGCGAAGCCCCCCGGCATGACGTGCCAGCCATCCTCGTCGCGGGCGAGGAAGACGCGGAGCGCGACCGGCCGCGCCTCCAGACGATCGCCGACGAAGACCGGGGCGGTGGAAAGCGCCGCGACCTCCTGGCCGACGACGCCCAGCGCGTCGAGATCGAGGCTTTGCCGCAGCTCGTCCTGGCTTTGCAGGACCGGTCCGCGCGCGCTCGCCCCCTGCGGGAACGCCCTGTCCAGCGACAGGCGCTCGGCCTCGGCCTTCAGATGCGCCGCCGCCGCCGCGTCGCCGCCCCACCAGGTGGCGATGGTCGGCAAGGTCAGGCCGCCGCCGATCAGCGCCTCGGCCAAACTCGGCTGGAAGGCCATCAGCGCGCGCGTTTCGAGGATGCCGGACCCGAGCGCGTTGACGATCTCCACCTCGCCCGAGCGCACCGCCCGGACGAGACCGGGCGTGCCGATATAGCTCTTCGGGAACAGCTCCAGCGGATCGGCGAAATCGGCGTCGAGCCGGCGCCAGAGAACGCGCAGCGGCTTGAAACCATCGACGGTGCGCACTTCGATGGAGCTGCCGTGGACGACGAGATCGCCGCCTTCCAGCAGGAGAAAGCCGAGATAGCGCGCGAGGTAGGCGTGCTCGAAATAGGTCTCGTTGGCGGGGCCGGGCGTCAGGAGGCCGATGCGCGGCTGGGCGCCCCGGCCGTTGAGGGCGAAGAGCGAATCGCGGAACTTGCCGAAGAAGCCGGCGAGGCGCTGGACCTTGAGGCTGGCGGCGATCTCGGGAAAGGCCCTGGAGGTCGCCACGCGGTTCTCCAGCGCGAAGCCCGCGCCCGACGGCGCCTGCGTCCGGTCGCCGAGCACCCACCAGCGCCCGTCCGGGCCGCGGCCGAGATCGACCGCGATGAAGCGGATCAGGGGCTTGCCCGTCAGGCCCTGGCGGCCGAGCGGGCGCAGGAATTCCGGATTGCGCCCGACGAGAGCGGCGGGAAGGCGGCCCTTGGCGATGAGGGCGCGCGTGCCGTAGAGATCGCCCCCGAGCTTTTCGAGGAAGCTCGCGCGCTGGACGAGGCCGGCTTCGAGCGCGGTCCATTCCGTGGAATCGATGACGAGGGCGGGATGGGCGAGCGGCCAGCCGCGGTCGTCCTCCGTCGCGCCCGTGCCATAGACGCGGTAGAAGACGCCGGCCTCGCGCAGATATTGTCGAGACGAGCGAAAGCGCGCCGCACGCTCGGCCGGAGCCATCGCGGCGAGCGCTTCGATCAGCGGGCGGTAGTGCGGACGAAGCGCGCCCGCCTCGTCCAGCATCTCGTCATAGACGCCGGGCTGCCGGCGATAGGCCGACAGGAACGCGGCGAGCGTTTCCTTGCCGGCCGCCGCCCGCGCCGGTTTGGCCGGGCTGGCGCTCAAAGCGCCAGGCCGGACGGTCGCCTGAGGTCGAGCGTCATCGGGAAGGACGGATCGGGCACCTCGCGAAGCGGCTCGAAGTGGCCCGGCGTGTGGCCGAGCTCCTCGAAGCGCGCGAGCCGGCGCGCCTCCGCCTCGTTGGCATTGACGGGGAAGGTGTCGTAGTTGCGCCCGCCGGGATGGGCGACATGGTAGACGCAGCCGCCCAGCGAGCGCTTCGACCAGCGATCGTAGATGTCGAAGGTCAGCGGGGCGTGCACCGGGATCGTCGGATGAAGGCCCGATGCCGGCTGCCACGCCTTGAAGCGCACGCCCGCCACCGCGTCGCGCCCGTTGCCGACCGGCGTCAGCGGCACGGTGCGGCCGTTGCAGGTGACCGCGTGGCGGCCGGGATCGAAGTTCGAGAGCTTCACCTGAAGCCGCTCGACCGAAGAGTCCACGAACCGCACGGTGCCGCCGATGGCGCCGGTCTCACCCATGACGTGCCAGGGCTCCAGCGCCTGGCGGAGTTCCAGTTCGACGCCGCCGCGCTCCATCTTCCCGCAGAAGGGAAAGCGGAACTCGGACTGCGCCTCGAACCATTCGGGACGGATCGGGAAACCCGAACGCCCGAGATCGGCGAGCACCTCCAGGAAATCCTGCCAGAGGAAGGCCGGCAGCATGAAGCGGTCGTGGAGCGTGGTGCCCCAGCGCGCGAAGCGGCCGGTCTGCGGCTCCTTCCAGAACTTGGCGACGAGCGCGCGGATGAGCAGCTGCTGGGCGAGCGACATGCGCGCGTCCGGCGGCATCTCGAAGCCGCGGAACTCGACGAGCCCGAGGCGGCCCGTCGGGCCGTCCGGCGAGTAGAGCTTGTCGATGCAGATCTCGGACCGGTGCGTGTTGCCGGTGACGTCGACGAGGAGGTTGCGGAAGAGCCGGTCGACCAGCCAGGGCAGGGGCGGCGGGCCCTCGCCCGGCAGGGGCACCTGCGCCATCGCGATTTCCAACTCGTAAAGCTGGTCGTGACGTGCCTCGTCGACGCGCGGCGCCTGACTGGTCGGGCCGACGAACAGGCCCGAGAACAGATAGGACAGCGAGGGATGGCGCTGCCAGTGCAGCACGAAGGACTTCAGGAGATCGGGCCGGCGCAGGAAGGGCGAATCGTTCGGCGTCGCCCCGCCGACGACGACATGGTTGCCGCCGCCGGTTCCGGCATGCTTGCCGTCGATCATGAACTTGTCGGTGCCGAGCCGCGACTGCCGCGCCTCCTCGTAGACGGCGCGCGTGATCGAGACGCACTCCTTCCAGGACGAGGCGGGGTGGACGTTGACCTCGATGACGCCGGGATCGGGCGCGACGCGAACGACGTTGATGCGCGGATCATGCGGCGGCGGGTAGCCTTCGACGACGATCGGCAGGCCGTGATCTTCGGCCGAGGCCTCGATGGCGGCGAGAAGGTCGAGATAGGCTTCCACCGTCTCCAGCGGGGGCATGAAGACGCAGAGCCGGCCGTCCCGCGGCTCGACCGACAGCGCGGTGCGGACGGAGCCGAAGATCTCCTGGTTCACCTGCATCGGCGGCGACCAGGTGGGGGTGTCGTGGGCCTCGATGCGCCGCTGGTCGCGGCCGAGATCCTCGGGATCGGGCAGGGGACCGCGCGGCTCGGTCGGATCGGCCGGATGCGTATAGGGATAGCGCGCCGGGGCGAGATAGGGCAGCGAGCCGAGCGGCAGGCGATAGCCGACAGGGCTGTCGCCGGGCGTCAGGAAGATGTGGCCGCGCCGCGTGCCCCAGCGCTCCGACATCCAGCGGATGCCGTGCGCCTGGCTCTGCCAGGCCTGGATCGGCAAGACCATGCCGGAGACCTTGTTGAGGCCGCGGTCGAAGACGCGCGACAGGCGCAGGCGCTCCTCGGGGTCCTCCAGCTTGGAATCGGTCGGCTCGACGTTCTCGGGCAGCTGCGCCTCGCGCACCAGCCAGTATGACGGGTCTTCGAAGGCGGGCGCGACATTGTCCGCCGGCACGCCGAGCGTGGCGGCGACGTCCCGGACGAGGATCTCCGCGTCCGCGACGGTGACGCCGGTCTCGGCCGTCTCGCGGGCGACGAGGTTCACGTCGCGCCAGATCGGCTTGCCGTCGCGGCGCCAGTAGAGTGAGAAGGTCCAGCGCGGCAGCGTCTCGCCGGGATACCACTTGCCCTGGCCGTAATGGAGGAAGCCGCCGGGCGCGAAGCGCTCGCGCAGGCGGCGGATCAGGTCGTCGGCGAGCGCGCGCTTGGCCGGCCCGGTCGCGGAGGCGTTCCACTCCTCGGCCTGGAAGTCGTCGATGGAGACGAAGGTCGGCTCGCCGCCCATGGTGAGGCGCACGTCGTTGGCGGCCAGTTCCCCATCGACCGCCTCGCCCAGCGCGTCGAGCGCCGCCCAGCTCTCGTCGTCGAAGGGCGCGGAGACGCGGGGCCGCTCGGCGATGCGCTCGACCGTCATCTCGAAGGCGAACTCAACCTCCGCATAATCCACCGCGCCCGAAATCGGGGCGGCCGAGCGATAGTGCGGGGTGGCGGCGAGCGGCACGTGGCTCTCGCCGGTCATGAGGCCCGAGGTCGGATCGAGGCCGATCCAGCCGGCGCCCGGCAGGTAGACCTCGGCCCAGGCATGGAGGTCGGTGAAGTCGACCGTCGTGCCGGCGGGGCCGTCGAGGGCGACGAGATCGGGCTTCAGCTGGATCAGGTAGCCCGACACGAACCGCGCGGCGAAGCCGAGTTGGCGCATCACCTGGACGAGCAGCCAGGACGTGTCGCGGCAGGAGCCGGAGCTGCGCTCCAGCGTCTCTTCCGGCGTCTGCACGCCCGGCTCCATGCGGATGAGATAATTGATCTTCTGCGACAGGAGGCGGTTCAGCCCGACGAGGAAGTCGACCGTGTGCGTCTCCGACCGGTCGAGATCGCGCAGGAAGGTCGCGAGGAGCGGCCCCGCCTCTTCCGCGCCGAGATAGGCGAGAAGATCGGTCTTCAGCCCGTCCTCGTACTGGAACGGCCAAGCGGAGGCATATTCCTCCACGAAGAAGTCGAACGGATTGTAGACCGTCATGTCGGCCGTCAGGTCGACCTCGATCTTGAACTCCGTCGCCTTCTCCGGAAACACGAACCGCGCGAGGTAATTGCCGAAGGGGTCCTGCTGCCAGTTCACGAAATGGTTCTCGGGCGTGACCTTCAGCGAATAGGAAGGCACGCGCGTCCGAGAGTGCGGCGCAGGACGCAGGCGGATGACCTGGGGCGCGAGGCCCACCGGACGATCGTAGGTGTAGTGCGTGACGTGATGAACGGCTGCGAGAATCGACATCGGCACTCTTCGGTCGGCGACGGGCCTGCTGCGATGCGCAGCGGACCCGCGGCAGGGCGGCGGCTCGGGCCGGACCTTAGAGGCTTGCCCGACCCTCCGATAGAGACCGTCCCCGGAGCCCATCTGTCAAAGTATTTTTGCAACGCACACGCCTTTGGCGGAACCGACATTTCCGCCTTGCATTAGCCGCAAACACATACGCGCCGGCTCCGTGCCGCCCTGAGAGCCTTTTTCGATGAAGCTTTTCTCGTGTCCGTCCTGTGACAACGTCGTGTTTTTCAACAACACGAAGTGCGAGCGCTGCGGCCATTCGCTGGGCTACGAGCCCCTGTCGAACCGGATGATCGCCCTCGATCCCGATCCCGAGACCGGCTTCTGGGTCTCGGTCGGCCGAAAGGCGGACGGGTCGAAGTGGAAGTATTGCGCCAATTACGAATACGCCGTCTGTAACTGGCTGCTGCCGGCCGACAGTCCGGAGCGCCTGTCGCTCGCCTCACGCTACAACCGCGTCATTCCCGATCTGTCCAAGCCCGAGAACATGATGCTCTGGCAGCGGATGGAATTCGCCAAGCAGCGGCTGATCTACACGCTGCTGCGGCTCGAACTCCCGCTGCCGGGCCGAGCGGAGCATCCGGAGGGCCTCGCCTTCGAATTTCTCAGCGATGATCCCGCCAGTTCCGAAAAGGTTCTGACCGGTCACCAGGACGGTCTGATCACGATCTCGCTTGCCGAGGCCGACGATGCCGAGCGCGAGCGCCGGCGCACGGCCATGGGCGAACCCTACCGCACGCTGCTCGGCCACTTCCGCCATGAGGTCGGCCACTGGTACTGGGATCGGCTCGTGCGCGACGGCGGCGTCCTCGAGGCGTGCCGCGCGGTGTTCGGCGACGACACCGAGGATTACGGCGAGGCGTTGAAGCGTCACTACGCCAACGGGCCGAAGCCCGACTGGCAGGAGGACTACGTCTCGGCCTATGCCGGTTCGCACGCATGGGAGGACTTCGCCGAGACCTGGGCGCATTATCTCCACATCGTCGACTCGCTGGAGACAGGCGGCTCCTGGGGCATCACGCTGCATCCGCGCCTCGACCGGGAGGGGATCCTGACGACGGAGCTCGACTTCAAGGTCTTCGACACGACGACGACGATCGAGCAGATCTCGGAGGCCTGGTACGCACTGTCCTCCGCGCTGAACTCGCTCAACCGCTCGATGGGCCAGAAGGACGTCTATCCGTTCATCCTGTCGCCGAAGGTGATCCAGAAGATCGGTTTCATCCACGATCTCGTGCACGGCCGTGTCGGCTCGGGCAAGGCGAGGACCGGCCTGGAACAGGCTGTCGAGGACACGGGCGGGACGATCCCCGAAGGCTCGGTCGAGGTCGGCGATCGGCCGGACACGGTCGCGGCCTGATCCGGCAAATCCGATGCCCGTGACGCAAGATCGCGGCGGGCTCGGGCGTGCCAAAGCCGGTCCTTGCGCCACTTAGTCGTTCAACGGCCGATGGCGACATCGTTCGCGAAAGGGTCCCCCGTCCAGCATCGACCCTGCCTCCCGCGAGGCGGGAGACCGGCGCGGCGGACGAGGGACGACGGCGCGGAGCGCGGCACGACGATCCGCACGGGCGTCGGCCGGCCTGCGATGAAAGGGACTTCGATGCTGACCACCAATAGCGACCGGACCTTCTTCCAGGAAACGTCCTGGGGGCCGAAGATCACACCGGAGGGCGCCGACTTCCGCCTCTGGGCGCCGACCGTCTCCTCGATCCACCTCGTCACCGCGCGCGACGGCGGCGAGCCGGTCGACGTGGCGCCGCTGGAGCGCCGGGAAGACGGCTGGTGGGGCGTCTCCACCGACGCCATCGCCATCGGCGAGGCCTACGGGTTTCGCATCGATGGCGGGACCGTGGTGCCGGATCCGGCCTCCCGCGCCCAGATCGGCGACGTGCACGGCCTGTCGCGGCTCGTCGATCCCGAGTCCTATCGCTGGCGCACCAGCGGCTGGAAGGGCCGTCCCTGGGAAGAGACCGTCTTCTACGAACTGCACACCGGCACGTTCACGCCGGAGGGCACGTTCGACGCGATCATCGACAAGCTCGACTATCTCAAGGAAACCGGGGTCACCGCCATCGAGCTTCTGCCCGTCGCCCAGTTCGGCGGGCAGCGCGGCTGGGGCTACGACGGCGTCCTCCTCTACGCGCCGCACGAGGTCTATGGCGGCATCGACGGGCTGAAGCGTCTCGTGGACGCCGCGCATGAGCGCGGCCTCATGGTCTTTCTGGACGTCGTCTACAACCATTTCGGGCCGGACGGAAACTACATCGGCGTCTATGCCGAGGAGTTCTTCCACCAGGAGATCCACACGGCCTGGGGCGCGGCGATCGCCTACGACAAGAAGCCCGTTCGCGACTTCATGATCGACAACGCGCTCTACTGGCTGAACGAGGTCCGGCTGGACGGGCTGCGGCTCGACGCGATCGACTCGATCGAGGATACGACCGACGTGGAACTGGTGCGCGAACTCGCCGCCCGCGTCCGCGCCGAGATCACCGACCGCCACGTGCACCTGACGACCGAGGACGCGCGCAACATCACCTGGCATATCGAGCGCAACGAGGCCGGCGATCCCAAGCTCGTCAGCGGCGAGTGGAACGACGACTTCCACCACTGCGCCCACGCGCTGGCGACGGGCGAGACGGAAAGCTATTATTCCGACTATTCGCGCGGCTCGACCAAGCAGATCGCGCGCACGCTGGCGGAAGGCTTCACCTATCAGGGCCAGCATTCCAAGCACCGCGACCGAGACGTCGGCTTCTCCTCCGTGCACCTGCCGCCGACCGCCTTCGTCAACTTCATCCAGAATCACGACCAGATCGGCAACCGCGCCTTCGGCGACCGACTCGCCGACCTCGCCTCGCGGCGCAGCGTGCAGTGCCTGCAGGCTATCCTCTTCCTGTCGCCGCAGATCCCGCTCATCTTCATGGGCGAGGAATACGGAGAAACGCAGCCCTTCTGCTTCTTCACCGATTTCCACGGCGAGCTCGGGGAGGCCGTGTCGAAGGGCCGGAAGGAAGAGTTCAAGACCTTCGCGGCCTTCAAGAAGGAGCGCAACCGCGATCTCATTCCCGATCCGAACAAGCTCTCCACCTTCGAGGCCTCGCGGCTCGACTGGAGCGGCCGGATGCGGCCGACCTACCGGCTGGCCTGGGAGGAGAACAAGCGGCTCCTGAAGATCAGGCAGGAGAAGATCGTCCCGCATCTCCGGGACATTCCGCCCAATTCCGGCTCCTTTCACGTCTCCGACAGCCGGGCCTTCGAGGTCTGCTGGACGCTCGGCGGCGGCAAGGCGCTGCACCTGTTCGCCAATCTCGACGACGAGCCCTGGGGCCTGCCGGAGGAAATCGCGAGAAGCGAGCTCGTCGACGGCGAAGTCCTCTATGCCTCGGAGCCGGAAGCGGTTGAAATGCTCGGCGACCGGCGCCTGCCCGGCAACACCGTGGTCGTCCGTCTCGCCGACCGCCTCCAGATCGGAAAGACTGCCGATGCATGACCGTCTCGATACGCTCGCGGAAAGCCACGGGATCCAGATCGGCTACATTTCCGAACTCGGCGAGCGCAAGGTCATCGACGATGCGTCGAAGATCGCGCTTCTGCGCGCCCTTGGCGTCGATCCCGAGGGGGGCGAGGCGGGCTCGTACGACGAGAATCTCGACCCCGTCACCGCGCGCTGCGAGGTGCCGGACAGCTTGAGGCATCACAAGGTCTGGGGCGTCGCCTGCCAGCTCTACAGCCTGCGCTCGGACCGCAATCTCGGCATCGGCGACTTCGAGGACCTCGCCCGTCTCGCCTCGATCGCAGCCGGCGTCGGCGCGGCCTTCGTCGGCGTCAATCCGCTGCATGCGCTCTTCATGGCCGATGCGGCGCGCTGCAGCCCCTACTCGCCGTCGAGCCGGCGCTTCCTCAATCCGATCTTCATCGCCGTGGACAAGCTGCCGGGCGGGCCGGAGGCGATCGAGACGGTGCGGGCCGACATGGCGGAGGATTTCGCCGCACTCGGCGGCGACATCATCGACTATGCCGCCGTCGGCCGGATCAAGAACCGCCTGCTGCGCGCGATCTTCGACGCATCGCGCGGGGCGATCCTCGCGGATGACGGCTTCGAGCGCTTTGTCGCCGGCGGCGGCGAGTCCCTTCGGGCCTTCGCGCTGTTCGAGGCGCTGTCGGCCCATATGGTGCGGGAGGGCCGTCACGCCGGCTGGCACAGCTGGCCGGACGCCTACCGCGATCATGCCGCCGACGTCGTCGCGGACTTCGCCGAGGCGCACAAGGACGACGTGCTCTTCCACGTCTGGCTGCAGTTCGTCGCCGACGGCCAGCTCGGCGAGGCGCAGGCGCGCGCGCGGGGCGCCGGCATGCGGATCGGCCTCTATCTCGACTTCGCCGTCGGCGTTGCGGCGGACGGGGCGGAAACCTGGCTCGACGCGGACCTCACCATGAAGACGGCGCGCATCGGCTCGCCGCCGGACATGTTCAACTCGTCCGGCCAGGACTGGGGCATCGCGCCCTATTCGCCCAAGGCCTTGTCGGATCGGAACTACGAGCCCCTCGCGGCGACCTTCGACGCGTTGACGCGCCATGCCGGCGCGATCCGCATCGACCATGCGATGGGTCTCGCCCGCCTCTGGCTCATCCCGGAAGGGCGCGATTCCGCCGGCGGAGGCTATGTCCGCTATCCGCTGGGGCGGATGGTCGACACGGTCGCCCAGGCTTCGACCACGAACCGCTGCATCGTCATCGGCGAGGATCTCGGCACGGTGCCGCCGGGCTTCCGGCACGTGATGAGCGAAGCGGGGATCCTGTCCTACCGCGTCCTCTATTTCGAGCGGCACGGGGAGATCGCCTTTCTTCCGCCGTCCGCCTATCCCGATCTCGCGCTCGCCTGCGTCTCCACGCACGACCTGCCGACGCTGACCGGCTGGTGGCGGGCGATCGACGTCGACCTTCGCGCCGAGACCGGACGGCAGAACGCCGAGCGCACGGAGCAGCAGCGCGAGGAGCGCCGGCGCGACCGGCGCCTCCTCCTTTCCGCGCTGAAGGAGGAGACCGTCCTGCCCGAACGCTACGACCGCGTGGCCACCGGCGAGGACCCGCTGCCCGAACGCCTGGAACAGGATCTCAGCGACGCCGTTCATCGGTTCCTGGCACGCACGCCGAGCCTTCTCGTCGCCGCGCAGATCGAGGACATGGTCGGCTCGGACCGCCAGCCGAACCTGCCCGGCACCATGGACGAATATCCGAACTGGCGGATCCGGCAGGCCGTGCGCCTGGAGGATCTCGCGGACCATCAAGGCTTCGGCAGCGTTGCCGCGGCCCTTCGCCTGGAGCGTCCAGGCTTCGAGACTCCGGAGAGCGCATGAGCCGCACCCTGATCGCCACCTACCGGCTGCAGTTCCGGGAGGGGACGGATTTCGAGACGGCGCGGGCGCTGGCGCCCTATCTCCAGACGCTCGGCGTCAGCCATCTCTACGCATCGCCGATCTTCTCGGCCTCGCCCGGCTCGACGCACGGCTACGATGTCGTCGACTACAACCGGTTCGAGGCCGATCTCGGCGGCGACGACGGGTTCCTGCGGATGAGCGACGCGCTGTCGGGGCGCGACATCGGGCTGCTCCTCGACTTCGTTCCGAACCATATGGGCGTCAGCCCTGAAAACGCGTGGTGGGAGGACGTTCTCGCCTGGGGCCGCGATTCCCGTCACGCGCACACGTTCGACATCGCCTGGGATGCGGAGAAGGTGCTGATCCCCGTCCTCGGCAAGCCCTATGGCGAGGCCGCGGCATCGGGCGATCTGTCGGTCGTGCTCGACCGGGAACGGGCACGCCTGCGCTTCGACGCGGCAGGCTACGAACTGCCGCTCGATCCGCGCACGCTCGGCGCGATCTTCGGCTTTCTCGACCATCCCGAGCGCGACCGGCTGATCCGCCGCTTCGCGGTCGCGACGCCGGTGGAGGCGGAGGAGCTGACCGAGCGGCTGCGCGAGCATCTGGCCGAGGAGAGCTTCGCCACCGCGCTGGATGCCGCCATCGCCGCGATGAACGCCGACAAGGCGGCCCTCCACGATCTCCACGAGGCGCAGGTCTGGCGGCTCGCCTGGTGGCGCACGGCGCGCGAGAAGCTGACCTATCGCCGCTTCTTCGAGATCGCGGACCTCATCGGCGTGCGCCAGGAACTGCGCCACGTCTTTCGCGATTCCCACCGCACGATCATCCGGCTGGCCCGCGAGCGCCGCCTCGACGGCATCCGCATCGACCATGTCGACGGCCTCGCCGATCCCAAGGCCTATCTCGAGGACCTGCGCCAGGCCTTCCAGTCGGTCCGACGCGAGCCGATGATCCATGTCGAGAAGATCCTGACCGGCGAGGAGCGCCTTCGCACCTCCTGGAAGATCGAGGGCACGACCGGCTACGAGTTCATCACCGCGTTGGCGGGCCTCTATGTCGATGCGGGGCAGGAGGCCGCAATGACGGCAGCCTATGCCGGCTTCCTCGGACAGGAGGAGGATCTGCGCGCCATGATCCTGTCCCAGAAGCGCTCGATCTTCTCGCGCAATCTGGCGGGCGAACTCGCCTATCTCACGGGCGAGGCGCTCGGCGTCGCGGGCCGGGGTCTGGCCACGCGCGATCTCGGGCAGGACACGATCTCGCGCTCGATCGTCGAGGTCGCGGCGGCGCTGCCGGTCTACCGCACCTATGTCGGCGTCGAGGGCGTTCCCGCCAAGGACGCCGCCATCATCGACGCCGCCGTGGATCTGGCGAAATCGCGGCGGGAGGTCGAGGCCGACGAGCCGATCGACTTCATCGGCCGGCTCCTCAAGCTCGACTTCGAGGACGGGCGCGACGTCGCGGGCGCGCTGAACTTCACGCGCCGCTTCCAGCAGACGACCGGCGCGGTCATGGCCAAGGCCGTCGAGGACACGGTCTTCTACCGCTACAACCGCCTGATCGCGCTGAACGAGGTCGGCGGCGAGCCCGACCATTACGGCGCGCCGGTCTCCAGCTTCCACGCGGCGATGGAGATCCGCGTGGAGGACCAGCCGGAGGGCCTGCTCGCCACCTCCACCCACGACACCAAGCGCGGCGAGGACGCCCGTGCGCGGCTCTACAGCTTGAGCGAGGCGCCGGACCGCTGGGCGGAGATCGTGAAGGGCCTTGCCGAGCGCATGGCGCCCTTCCGGATCGAGGTCGCGCCGGGCGTCGTCTCGCCGGATCCTGCAAGCGAGTGGATGTTCTACCAGGGGCTTCTCGGCGTCCTGCCGGCGGATTTCGATCCGTCGGATGCCGAGGCCCGCAAGGCGATCGGCCAGCGGCTCGCGGGCTTCATGGAAAAGGCGGTGCGGGAGGCCAAGCGCTACACGAGCTGGACCGCGCCGGCGGAAGCCTACGAGACCGCGCTGCAGGATTTCGTCGCCGCGGCCCTCGACGCGGGGAAGACCGGCTCGTTCCTCGCCGACTTCTGGGCCGAGGCTCAGCCCTTCGTCGCGGCGGGCGCACTGACCTCGCTGTCGCAGACCCTGATCAAGATGGCGGCTCCGGGCGTGCCGGACATCTACCAGGGCACGGAGTTCTACGACCTCAGCCTCGTCGATCCCGACAACCGCCGCTCGATCGACTTTCCCGCGCGCGAGGAAACCATGTCGAACGGCCATTCCATGACCGGCGCGCTGGAGCACTGGCGCAACGGGCATGTGAAGGCCAAGCTGACGGCCGCGGGTCTGAAGGTGCGGGCGAGCGCGCCCGAGCTCTTCACCAAGGGGGCCTACGTGCCGCTGGAGGTCGAGGGAGAGAAGGCGGCCCATGTCGTCGCCTTCGCCCGCACCGACGGGGAGGGACGCGCCGCCATCGCGATCGCGCCGCGCCTCTGCCTGTCGCTTCTGGGCAGCGGAGCCGGCTTCCTGCCGAGCGAGGGCGGCTGGGGCGACACGCGGGTGATTCTGCCGCGCAAGCTGTCGGGCCTCACCTACGACGACGGGCTGGAGGGCGGCACGGTGAAGATCGGCTCCGCCATCGAGATGGCGGGACTGCCGAACGACCTGCCCTTCGCGCTCCTGATCTCGACCTGAGACAAGGGACTTCGTCGACGCCGCCGGTCTTCCTCGTCGAAGGGAAGGCGGGCGGCGTCGATCCTTGGGCGATCCGTGCCGGGCGAGGGGACGGCCGCTCCGACTCGGGCTCGGGCTCGGGCAAGCTTCCTCGGCTACGTGGAACCTCAAGTTCCAGGCAGCGGATCGGATTGCCAGACCCATGCAGACCGGCGTCCTTCTCGGCTTTCTCGGCTATTTCATCTACGCGTGTTCGGATGCGCTGATCAAAGCGCTCGGACCCTCGCTTCCGGTTTTCGAGATCGCCTTCTTCACCGCGCTCTTCGCGCTGATCCCGGCGCTCTTCACCAAGCGGCGCGAGGACGACTGGGGCGCGATCTTCGTGCCCCGCAACAAGACGCTCGTCGCCGTGCGGATGACGAGCGGCACGATCGGCGGCCTTCTCGCGGTCGTCGCCTTCACGACGCTGCCGCTGGCCGAAGCCTACGCGCTGATCTTCCTCCTCCCGATCTTCGTCACGGTCCTGTCCGCGATCTTCCTCGGGGAAACGATCGGATGGAAGCGGCGCGTGGCCGTCGTCGTCGGGCTTCTCGGCGTCATCCTGGTCGTGCGTCCAGGCTTTCGCGAGATCCTGCCGGGGCACCTCGCGGCCGTCGGCTGCGCGCTGTGCGGGGCGGTGACGGTGATCGTCCTGCGCAAGCTCGGCCCGACCGAGCGGCGCATCACGCTGATCGGCTCCGTCATCGTCGCCTCGATCGCCGTCAACGGCGTCCTGATGATCCCGACCTTCGTCATGCCCTCGCCGGAGATCTTCCATCTCATGGTGGGCGCCGGCATCTGCGCCGGGCTCGGCCATCTGATCCAGGTCTTCGCGACGCGCGCCGCCCCCGCCAACCGCGTCGCGCCGACCCAGTACAGCCAGATCATCTGGGCGGCCGTGATCGGCGCGAGCTTCTTCGGGGAGGTGCCGGATCTCGTCGGCATCCTCGGCATGGCGCTCGTCGGCACGGCCGGGCTCTTCACGTTTCTGCGGGAGGAAGAGCGCTTCAAGTGGTCCTGGCGCACGCCGCTGGTGCGCAACCGCATCTGAGGACCCGGCGCCGCGCGATTGCGCTCCGGTCCCGGCCCGAGGATCCGGCCGTCCTGCCGCGTCCTCGCGCCGCACCGACCCAAGCCATGTCGTATCCAGCTACTACCCGCCGCCTCGCGAGCGATCCTAGTCTCGTTGCCAGGGAAGCTGAGGGACGGCCGGTCGGCCTTCCGGCGGAGAGCAGGGCAGGCAGGGCATGGCAAAGCTGATTCACGCGATGATCCGCGTCGTCGACGAGGCGCGGTCGGTCGCCTTCTACGAGGCGGCCTTCGGGCTCGTCGTCGCGGACCGGTTCGAATTCGACGGGTTCACGCTTCTCTACCTCTCGAATGCCGAGACCGGCTTCGAACTGGAGCTCACCGTCAACGCGGGCCGCACCGCCTACGATCTCGGCGATGGCTACGGCCATCTCGCCGTGTCCGTCGACGACCTCGAGGCGGAGCACGGGCGCCTCGTCGCGGCCGGTCTGTCTCCGAAGGACATCAAGGAGCTCGGCCATCCCAGCGGCCTCAAGGCGCGGTTCTTCTTCATCGAGGATCCCGACGGCTACAAGATCGAGGTTCTCCAGCGGGGGGGCCGATACCTCTAGACCCACGAACGACCGGCCGGCGGTCCTTCGCAGGGAAGGAGGCGGGCCGAAGACTGGAACCGCCGGCGCTGGGAGGCGCCTTTCGGCGGTCGATCTCGGGAGGAGACTGACGACATGACCAAACCGGACCTCCAGGCCGCAGGCCTGTCCCGCCGCCGCTTTCTGCAGGGCGTCGCCGGCTCGACGCTTCTGGCGATGACGATCGGCCCGGACGGGCTCGTCTCGGGCAAGGCCTGGGCCCAGATGCCCAAGGCGACGAAGCCCGAGACCTTCGCCTCGCTCGTCCAGATGTCGCGCGACTGCTATCCGCACGACAAGATCGAGGACACATACTACGCCAACGCGGTGACCATCATCGACGAGGCCGCGCGCTCCTCGCCCGAGCAGCTCGCGCTTCTCGAAGACGGCATGGCCGCTCTCGACAAGGCGGCCGCCGATGCGCACGGCTCGCCCTACGCCAAGCTCGCCCGGGAAGAGGACCGCGTCGCTCTCCTGAAGGCGATCGAGGAGGGGCCGTTCTTCCAGAAGGTCCGCGGCAATCTGGTGGTCGGGTTCTACAACCAGAAGGAGCTCTGGCCGATCTTCGGCTACGAGGGCGCGTCCTTCGACAAGGGCGGCTACATCGAGCGCGGCTTCGACGACATCAGCTGGCTCGCCTGACCGGCGGTCATCCGCCCGCCATCCACCACGTCACGTTCGAGCCCGGTCCGGGCCGTCCGCAAAGACGGACGCCCGGAACTCGCGGCAGGGAGGAACAGAATCATGCCCGCACCCTATGATCTCAACGATTCCAGCGTCTTCGTCATCGTCGGCTCCGGCGCCGGCGGCGGTACGCTCGGCACGCAGCTTGCCCTCAAGGGCATCGACACGGTGATCCTGGAAGCCGGCAAACGGCACGAGACCTGGGACTTCATCAACGACGAATGGGACAGCTTCTCCCAGCTCGCCTGGACCGACAAGCGCCTGACCTCGGGATCCTGGGACATCACGAAGACCTTCCCGAACCTGCCGGCCTGGATCGTCAAATCGGTCGGCGGCTCCACGGTCCACTGGGCGGGCGCCTCGCTGCGCTTCCAGGAGCACGAGTTCAAGACGAAGACCCATTACGGCGAGATGGCCGGCGCGAACCTCCTGGACTGGCCGATCGACCTCAAGGAGATGGAACCCTGGTACGCCATGGCCGAGGACCGGATGGGCGTGACGCGCACCAACGGCATTCCCGGCCTGCCCGGCAACAACAATTTCAAGGTTCTGGAGGCCGGTGCCAAGAAGATCGGCTACAAGGAGGTCCACACCGGCAACATGGCGATCAATTCCGAGCCGCGGGACGAGCGGTCCTCGTGCCTGCAGATCGGCTTCTGCTTCCAGGGCTGCAAGTCGGGCGCCAAATGGTCGACGCTCGTCGCGGAAATTCCGAAGGGCGAGGCGACCGGCCGGCTCGAAGTGCGCCCGTCCTGCCAGGTCCTGCGCATCGAGCACGACGACGCCGGCAAGGTCACGGGCGTCGTCTATGCCGATGCGGACGGCGTGGAGCAGCGCCAGAAGGCGCGCGGCATCGCGGTCGCGGGCAATTCGATCGAGAGCCCGCGCCTCCTCCTCAACTCGCACTCGTCGAAATTCCCGGACGGGCTCGCCAATTCCTCGGGGCAGGTCGGACGGAACTACATGCGTCATACGACCGGCTCGGTCTACGGCCTCTTCGACAAGCCGGTGCACATGTACCGCGGCACGACCATGGCCGGCATCGTGCGCGACGAGGCGCGGCACGACACGAGCCGGGGCTTTGCCGGCGGCTACGAACTGGAGACGCTGTCGCTCGGCCTGCCGTTCATGGCGGCGTTCCTCGACCCGCAGAAATGGGGCCGCGACTTCTCGGATGCGCTCGACAACTACAAGAACCTCGCCGGCCTCTGGATCGTCGGCGAAGACATGCCGAGCGAGGACAACCGCATCACCTTGGCCTCTGACGACAAGGACGCCTTCGGAATGCCGGTCGCCTCGGTACACTTCGACGACCACGAGAACGACAAGGCGATGCGCGAGCATGCCTACAAGCAGGGTTCCGCGATCTACGACTCGATCGGCGCGCTGAAGACGATCCACACGCCGCCCTATCCCTCCACCCACAATCTCGGCACCAACCGGATGAGCGAGGCGGCCGCGGACGGCGTCGTGAACCGCTTCGGCCAGACGCACGACATCCCGAACCTCTTCGTCTCGGACGGCTCGCAGTTCACGACGGGCGCGGCGGAAAACCCGACGCTGACGATCGTGGCGCTGGCCTTGCGGCAGGCCGACCACATCGCGACGCGGATGAGCCGCGGGGAGTTGTAAGGCCTCGCAGAGGTCGGGACGGGAGAAGCGAAGGCCCCGGCGTCCGGCGTCGGGGCCTTTGTCGTTACGCCGCGACGCGGACGGGCAGGGTCGTCGTGCGACCGGTTTCGGCAAAGCGCAGGCAGGCGCAGCGCAGTAGCGAGGCGAAATTGCGCGCTTCGCCATGAAGCTCCAGCACCTCGTCGTAGAGGGCGGTGAGGAAGCGCGGCAGGGTCATGCCCTGCGCCTGCGCCAGATCCTCCAGCACGCGCCAGTACATGACCTCCAGGCGGATCGACGTGGAATAGCCGGCCAGACGCACCGAGCGCGTTTCGCTTTCATATTCGGCCATCGGGATACCCGAAAATACGTGACACATAGCGATGCCTCCGCCTTGGAACGATTCCATATTCCGTCATTCGGCGCTTCGCACAATCTCCTTTCCGTGCTGCATTGCAACGAGAGCTGACTTGGCGTTAGCTCTTGGCGGGGTATCGAACTTTCTGGGGGCAGACGCTTGACCATCCGCAAAATCCTCGTGGCGAACCGATCCGAAATCGCGATCCGGGTGTTCCGCGCCGCGAACGAGCTCGGGCTGAAGACCGTCGCCATCTGGGCGGAAGAGGACAAGCTCGCTCTGCACCGGTTCAAGGCGGACGAAAGCTACCAGGTCGGGCGCGGTCCGCACCTCAAGCGGGACCTCGGGCCGATCGAGAGCTATCTCTCGATCGAGGAAATCATCCGCGTCGCCAAGCTGTCCGGCGCCGATGCGATCCATCCGGGATACGGCCTTTTGTCGGAAAGCCCGGAATTCGTCGATGCCTGCAAGGAAGCCGGGCTCATCTTCATCGGCCCCACCGGCGACACGATGCGCCGGCTCGGCAACAAGGTGCAGGCGCGCAACCTCGCCATCGAGGTCGGCGTGCCCGTGGTGCCCGCGACCGACCCGCTGCCGGACGACATGGACGAGGTGCGCCGCATGGCGGCCACGATCGGCTATCCCGTGATGCTGAAGGCCTCCTGGGGCGGCGGCGGGCGCGGCATGCGCGCGGTGCGCGAGGAGAAGGACCTCGAGCGCGAGGTCATGGAGGGCAAGCGCGAGGCCAAGGCCGCCTTCGGCAAGGACGAGGTCTATCTCGAGAAGCTCGTCGAGCGCGCCCGGCACGTCGAGGTGCAGATCCTCGGCGACACGCATGGCAACGTCGTCGACCTCTTCGAGCGCGACTGCTCGATCCAGCGCCGCAACCAGAAGGTGGTCGAGCGCGCGCCCGCGCCGTATCTTTCCGACGAGCGGCGGCGCGAACTGGCGGCCTATGCGCGGAAACTCGCCGAGGCGACGGCCTATGTCGGCGCCGGCACGGTCGAATTCCTGATGGATGCCGATAGCGGCGAATTCTACTTCATCGAGGTGAACCCGCGCATCCAGGTCGAGCACACGGTGACCGAGGTCGTCACCGGCATCGACATCGTGAAGGCGCAGATCCACATTCTCGACGGGCATGCGATCGGCACGCCCGAAAGCGGCGTGCCGGCTCAGGCCGACATCCGGCTCAACGGTCATGCGCTGCAGTGCCGCATCACGACCGAGGACCCCGAGCACAACTTCATTCCCGATTACGGACGCATCACCGCCTATCGCGGCGCGACGGGCTTCGGCATCCGGCTCGACGGCGGCACGGCTTATTCCGGGGCGGTGATCACGCGCTTTTACGATCCGCTGCTGGAGAAGGTGACGGCCTGGGCGCCCAGCCCCGAGGAGGCGATCGCGCGCATGGATCGGGCGCTCCGCGAGTTCCGGATCCGCGGCGTCGCGACGAACCTGACCTTCCTCGAAGCGATCATCACGCATCCGTCCTTCCGCGACAATTCCTACACGACGAAGTTCATCGACACGACGCCGGAGCTCTTCGCGCAGGTGAAGCGCCGCGACCGCGCGACGAAGCTCCTGACCTATCTCGCCGACGTCTCCGTCAACGGCCATCCCGAGACGCGCGCCCGGCCGAAGCCGAACAAGGATCTGGCGAGGCCGGTCGCGCCCGTCTACGAGGCGCCGCTCCTGCCAGGCTCCCGACAGAAGCTCGACGAGCTCGGGCCCGCGGGGTTTGCGGCCTGGATGCGCGCGCAGCCCCAGGTGCTCGTCACCGACACGACGATGCGCGACGGCCACCAGTCGCTGCTGGCCACGCGCATGCGCACGCATGATATCGTGACGATCGCGGACGCCTATGCGCGCGCGCTGCCCCAGCTCCTCAGCCTCGAATGCTGGGGCGGCGCGACCTTCGACGTCGCCATGCGGTTCCTCACGGAGGATCCCTGGGAGCGGCTCGCGCTCATTCGCGAGCGCGCGCCGAACATCCTCCTCCAGATGCTGCTGCGCGGCTCGAACGGCGTCGGCTACACCAATTATCCCGACAACGTCGTCAAGTATTTCGTCGCCGAAGCGGCCAAGGGCGGCGTCGATCTCTTCCGCGTCTTCGACTGCCTCAACTGGGTCGAGAACATGCGCGTCTCGATCGACGCGGTGCGCGAGGCGGACAAGCTCTGCGAGGGCGCGATCTGCTACACGGCCGATCTCCTCGACTCGGCCCGCCCGAAATACGACCTCAAATATTATGTGGGCCTCGCCCGGGAGATGGAAGCGGCCGGCGCGCACATCCTCGGCGTCAAGGACATGGCGGGCCTCCTGAAGCCGGCCGCCGCGCGCGTTCTCTTCAAGGCGCTGCGCGAGGAGGTGGGCCTGCCCATCCACTTCCACACGCACGACACGTCCGGCATCGCGGCGGCGACGATCCTGGCGGCGGTGGACGCGGGCGTCGACGCGATCGACGCGGCGATGGACGCCTTTTCCGGCAACACGTCGCAACCCTGCCTCGGCTCCCTGAACGAGGCGCTGTCGGGCTCGGAGCGCGATCCCGGCCTCGACCAGGACGCGATCCGCCGGATCTCGTTCTACTGGGAGGCCGTGCGGCACCAGTATTCGGCCTTCGAGAGCGACCTCAAGGGGCCGGCGTCGGAGGTCTATCTTCACGAAATGCCGGGCGGACAGTTCACCAACCTCAAGGAGCAGGCCCGCTCGCTCGGCCTCGACACCAAGTGGCACGCGGTCGCGCAGACCTATGCGGACGTCAACCAGATGTTCGGCGACATCGTGAAGGTCACGCCGTCCTCCAAGGTCGTCGGCGACATGGCGTTGATGATGGTCAGCCAGGATCTCTCGGTGGCCGAGGTCGAGGACCCCGCCAAGGATCTCGCCTTCCCCGACAGCGTCGTCTCGATGCTGCGCGGGGATCTCGGACAGCCGGCCGGCGGCTGGCCGGCGGCGCTGCAGAAGAAGGTGCTGAAGGGCGAGGCGCCGATCACGGTGCGCCCGGGCTCGCTCATTCCCGATGCCGATCTCGCCGCCGAGCGCGCGAAGATCGAGGAGAAGCTCGGGGGCAAGATCGACGATCAGGCTTTCGCCGCCTATCTCATGTATCCCAAGGTCTTCACCGACTTCCATGCCGCCCAGGACCTCTACGGCCCCGTCTCCATGCTGCCGACGCCGGCCTATTTCTACGGGCTCGCCCAGGAGGAGGAGGTGCTCGTCGATCTCGAGCGGGGCAAGACGCTGGTCGTGCGCAATCTCGGCTTCGGCGAAACCGACGACAAGGGCATGCGCACGGTCTTCTTCGAGCTGAACGGCCAGCCCCGCCGCGTGAAGGTGCCCGACCGCAACCGCGCGGGCGCGGCCGTGGCCAAGCCGAAGGTCGAGCCGGGCAACCCGAACCATGTGGGCGCGCCGATGCCCGGCGTCGTCTCGACGCTCGCGGTCGCCGCCGGCCAGAGCGTCAAGACCGGCGACGTTCTCCTCTCGATCGAGGCGATGAAGATGGAAACGGCGCTTCATGCCGACCGCGACGGAACGATCGAAGCCGTCAACGTGAAGGTCGGCGACCAGATCGACGCCAAGGACCTCCTCGTCTCCTTCAAGGCGGGATGACGGTTTCCCCGAGTGATCGCCGCCGGCGGTCGTTCGGCGGACGAACCGAGGATCTCGTCGGTCGACGATTCGATCGGTCTTGGATCGAGGGAGCGGTTCCCTCCGGAGCTTGAAGGATCCGTTCCGGAGAGACGGATCCTACCTCGAACGGGTAACGGCCGTCTCAGCGAGACAGCGGGGCGAAGGGGACGGGTCTCGCGCCGCCCTCCGGGATGGCTCGCGAGCGAAGACAGAGGCCGCTCTCCCTCTCTTCGACGACGCATCCGTCCTGCCGACGATCCTTTTCGATTTCGGGACGATGCTGCAGCGGCGCTCGGTGCGCCGGTCCCGGCCCTTCATCCGTTGGAAGACCGCGCGGATCTGTCCGACATTGCTTCCTTGCATGGGGAGAGTTTCGCGCGGCCCGGTCCAAGATCGGGACGTCGCGGGATTGACTCCGAGGTCTCCTCACGTCAAAGCGTGCACGATGATGCACGTTTCGACATCCGAGTCCTTTCCGCTTGCGGCGCAGCGCCAGGCGGAGATCGCTGCGCTCCTGGCGCGGGACGGTCGCGTCGTGGCCGGACACCTGGCGGTCCGCTTCGACGTATCCGAGGATACGATCCGCCGCGATCTGCGCGAAATGGCGGCCGAGGGGCGTTGTCGCCGGGTCTATGGCGGAGCCCTGCCGGCCGCACCCGACGAGGGAACGCTCGCCGAGCGGGCGGGGCAGGCGGCCCCCCGCAAGGCCGCTCTCGCAGCCGCTCTGGCGCGCACGATCGTTCCGGGTTCATGCCTGTTTCTCGATGCGGGCTCGACCAATCTCGCGGTGGCGAACGCGCTGCCGGCGGAGGCGAACCTGACGGTCGTGACGAACGCGCCCGGCATCGCGCATGTCCTGGCGGGCCGCGGCCGGTTCGAGATCATCGTGATCGGCGGGCGGCTCGACGTGGCGAGCGGTGCCTGTCTCGGGCCGCAGGCGCTGCGAGATCTCGAACGCTTCCGGTTCTCCGCCCTCGTGCTCGGCGCCTGCGGCGTCGATGCGGTCGCGGGCGTGACGGCGCATGTCTTCGAGGAGGCGGAGCTGAAGGCCGCCGCGGCCGCGCGCAGCGCTTCGGTCCTCGTCGCGGCGATCAATGCCAAGATCGGCACGGCGGCGGCTTTCCATGTCCTGCCGGCGAGCGGAATTTCGACCCTCTTCGTCGAGGCGGATTGCCCGGCTTCGCGGCTGGCGCCCTTCGAGGCCGCGCGGATCCGAGCGATCCGGGCCGCGCCTCCGCTC
Source organism: Aureimonas sp. Leaf454 (assembly GCF_001424685.1). GTDB lineage: Bacteria > Pseudomonadota > Alphaproteobacteria > Rhizobiales > Rhizobiaceae > Plantimonas. Next base: position 168,836 of record NZ_LMQT01000020.1, on the reverse strand, counting down.
GCCGCGGAGGCGACGGGGCTGCGCCGGTCCCGCAAGACGCCGTCCGCGAGCGTCGTCCCGCTTCCCACTTCGAATGCGAAAGGTCTCCCCGGCGCGTCGCCGACGGTGACCGACTCGGGTGGAGGGGAGGGACGTCCCGCCGCCCTGAGCCGGGAGGGGGACGTCGTTCCCCGTCATGACGGGAGCGACGACATTCCGCTTCAACCGCGAGGGGATGCTGTCCCTCGTCATCCGCCAGGGGGCGAAGCCCCAGACCATCCGCCCGGGGGCGAAGCCCCAGACCATCTGCACGGGGGCGAAGCCCCTCAACATCTGCAAGGGGGCAAAGCCCCTGGGGAGACCCCGTCTTGACCGAAATCCTGTCCCCGGCGACCACCAGCCCGGCGCCCGGCATCGCCGCCGGCTCCTGGCCGGCCGAACGGATCGCCGTGTCCGCGGCCTTCCTCGCCAACGGCTTCCTCATCGGCAGCTGGGCGCCGCAGATCCCGCTCTTCGCCGAACGGATCGGCCTTTCCAAGCCCGAGCTCGGCCTGATGATCCTCGCCTTCGGCCTCGGCGCCATCGCCGCGATGCCGGTCGTCGGCCGGCTCATCGCCGGGCGCGGCTCGCGCGTGCCGATGCTCCTCCTCCATGCCGCGATGATCGCGGCCATGCCGGCGCTGGCGCTGGTCGAGACCGTGCCGCTCGGCGCCTTGGCGATCCTCTTCGCGGGCATCGCGACGGGCGGCATGGACGTCGCGATGAACGTCAACGCGGTGGCCGTCGAGCGGCGCATGGGGCGGGCGATCATGTCGGCCTGCCACGGCTTCTGGAGCATCGGCGGGCTCATCGGCGCGACCGTCGGCGGCTTCGCCATAGCCGGACTCGGCGGCGCGTCGCACGGCCTCCTCGTCGGCGCCGTCATCGCCCTTCTCGTCGTGCCGGTCTGGCGTTCGGCGCTGGCCGACGAACCGGAGCCCGCGGCGAACGGGACGGCGGACGCGTCCGTCGCGTCGGGCGGGCTCGCCGCCTATGGGCGCGCCATCGCGGTCGGTCTCCTCGCGCTCACCGCCATGATCCCGGAGGGCGTCGCGATCGACTGGAGCGCGATCTATCTGCGCGAGACGCTCGGCGCGGAGACGGCCGTGTCGGGCCTCGCCTTCGCTGCGGTCGCGGCCTCCATGTCGGTGCTGCGCTTTGCCGGCGACGGCATCCGCAACCGATTCGGCGCGGTGCGGACCACGCGCGGATCGGCGGTCTTCGGCGCGATCGGCCTCCTTCTCATCGCGGTCGGCGCGAACGTGCCGGTCGCCCTCGCGGGCTTCGCCGTCATGGGCGTCGGGCTCGCCAATCTCGTGCCGATCGCCTTTTCCGCGGCCGGGAACATGCCGGGCCTGCCGAAGGGCGTCGGCATGTCGGTGGTCACGTCCTTCGGCTATTCCGGCATTCTCGTCGCGCCCTCCGCCATCGGCTTCGTCGCCGAGCATTACGGCTTCCAGCCGATCTTCTTGGCGCTGGCCGCCGGACTTGCCGGCGTGTTCCTGGCGGCGCGGCTCGTCGCCCCGGCCGACGATCGGACCGGGGCGTAGGCACGCCGCTCGTCAGACGCCGCCGCGCACCAGAACAAGGATGACGACGACGATGAGGACGACGCCGAGCAGGCCGCTCGGGCCGTAGCCCCAGCCGCGCGAATGGGGCCAGGCGGGGAAGACGCCGATGAGGATCAGGATGACGAGGACGAGCAGGATCGCGGACAGAGACATCGGCGCAAACTCCGGTTTCGAGACGATCACAAACACTTGTTCGCTTCTTCGGGTTCCTGTCATTCCAGCGCCGCGCGAGGAGGATTTGACAAGGTCGAGCGAAAGGGCCACCTCGGCCTTGCCGTCTCTCGATGGCCGGACCGGGCCGAGGGGCACGGCGACGGCCGTGGCCGGCTCGGCGGCTTGCCGCTTGCCACCGGCTCGAAGTCTCCCCCAAGGCCCCGAGGTTCGAGGCCGTTTCAGGCGATCAGCGCGATGAACATCGACGTTCCCATGACCTCCGTCCCGCCGGTCTCGCCCTTTCTGGACGAGCCCTCGCCGCGCCGCGCGACCGTCGGCGTCGACGTCGGCGGCGTGCTCGTCGGCGGGCCGGCGCCGGTGGTCGTCCAGTCCATGACGAACACCGACACGGCCGATATCGATGCCACCGTCGCGCAGGTGGCGGCGCTGGCGAAGGCAGGCTCGGAGATCGTGCGCATCACGGTGGACCGCGACGAGTCCGCCGCGGCCGTGCCGCGCATCGCCGAGCGCCTCGCGCGGCTCGGGCTGAACGTGCCGCTCGTCGGCGACTTCCATTACATCGGCCACAAGCTTCTCGCCGATCATCCGGACTGCGCGCGGACGCTCGCCAAATACCGGATCAATCCCGGCAATGTCGGCTTCAAGGACAAGAAGGACCGGCAGTTCGTCGAAATCATCGAGCAGGCGATCCGCTGGGACAAGCCGGTGCGAATCGGCGTCAACTGGGGTTCGCTCGACCAGGAACTGCTGACGCGCCTGATGGACGAGAACGCGGCCCGTCCTCGCCCGATGACGGCACGGGCCGTGATGCGCGAGGCGATCATCCAGTCGGCGCTCCACTCCGCCGCGCTCGCCGAGGAGACGGGGCTCGATCGCCGGAAGATCATCCTCTCGGCCAAGGTCTCGAACGTGCAGGATCTCATCGCGGTCTATCGCGATCTCTCCCGCCGCACCGATCATGCGCTGCATCTCGGCCTGACCGAGGCCGGCATGGGGTCGAAGGGCATCGTCGCATCCTCGGCCGCGATGGGCATCCTCCTGCAGGAGGGCATCGGCGACACGATCCGCGTGTCGCTGACGCCCGAGCCGAACGGCGATCGCACGCGCGAGGTGCAGGTCGCGCAGGAAATCCTGCAGACGATGGGCTTCCGGCAGTTCGTGCCGATCGTGGCGGCCTGCCCCGGCTGCGGGCGCACGACCTCCACCGTCTTCCAGGAACTGGCCGAGACGATCCAGCGGGACCTGCGCGAATCCATGCCCGTCTGGCGCGAGACCTATCCGGGCGTCGAGGCGCTGAAGGTCGCGGTCATGGGCTGCATCGTCAACGGCCCCGGCGAGTCCAAGCATGCCGATATCGGCATCTCGCTGCCCGGCACCGGCGAGACGCCGGCCGCGCCGATCTTCGTCGACGGGCAGAAGGTCGCGACCTTGCGCGGCCCGAACATCGCCGCCGATTTCCGCATCATGGTCGCCGACTATATCGAGAAGCGCTTCGGGCGCTCCTCCGGCGCCGCCGCGGAGTGACGATGGGCGGTCCGCGGCGGCTCTCTCGGGCGATCGGCGTCGCGCTGTCGCTCGGGTTCGGCGTGTGCGGCGCTTCGGCCGAGCAGCCGGAGAAGGCGGGCGACGCCCGCGTGGCGGCGATCTGCGACCTCATCGCAGCCAATGCGCGGGACGTCGGCATGCCGCCGGAATTCTTCGCGCGGCTGATCTGGAAGGAATCGCGTTTCGACGAGAGCGCGCGCTCGCCCGTCGGCGCGCAGGGCATCGCCCAGTTCATGCCCTACACGGCCAAGGAGCGGGGTCTCGCCGACCCTTACGACAAGAGCCAGGCGATCTTCCATTCCGCCACCTATCTGCGGGACCTCAGGGCCGAGCTCGGGTCCTGGGGGCTCGCGGCGGCGGCCTACAATGGCGGCATCAACCGCGTGAAGCGCTGGATGAAGACCGACGGGCGGCTGCCCTACGAGACGGAGGACTACGTCCTTTCCATCACCGCGCAGCCCGCCGCCTGGTTCCGCGAGGAGCGTCGCGAGGCGGAGGTCCAGCCCCTGGTGAAGGATCTCGACTTCGACGCGGCCTGCCGGCGCCTGCCGATCCTGCCGACGCGCGCGGTCTTCGCCGCGGTCGAATCGGCGCCCATGCGCCCCTGGGGCGTGCAGGTCGCGGGGCATCCGAACGAGGCGATCGCGGTCCGCATCTATCGCAAGCTCCAGGACCGCTATCCCGGCGTCCTCGGCGGCGTCGAGCCGATCGTCATGCGCACGCGTCCGATTTCCGGTCCCCGCCGCATCACCGCCGTGCGGATCGGCGCGGATTCGCGGGGTCAGGCGAACCGGTTCTGCACGAAATACCGCGCAGCGGGCGGCGCCTGCGTCGTGATGCGGAACTAGGACCTGTCAGGTCCATGCCGAGCGTCGGCCTCGCGGGAGGGCGGGAGTCGGTCTACGTCGGCGTCGGTGTCGGCGTTGGACCTTCCGGCTTCGAACGGACCCGGCTCCGTCGGCTCAGACCAACGCCGCCGAGGCCGCTGCGCGCACGGCGTCGGTCAGATGTCGAAGGGATGCGACGGGAAGGCGGGCGACGACCCAGTGCAGTTCCACGCCGAGGCGGGTCCCCGGCGCGAGTTCGACGAGCCGCCCCGCGGCGAGGTGCGGCTCGGCCAGCATGACCGGTTGCATTCCCCAGGCCAAACCCGCCAAAGCGAGATCGAGAAAGGCGTGGGTCGAGGCGGCGGTGTAGCGCGGCGCGTCGAACGCGATGCCGAACGTGTCCAGCGCCCATCGCGCCTGAAGGCCGTCGCGCCGGTCGAAGCGCAGGCACGGCGCCGTCGCCAGCCCGCCTTCGTCCACGCCGTCCGGAAAGAAGGTCGCGGCGAACGCCGGACTCGCGCAGGCGGCGTAGAGCTGCGCGCCGAGCGGGATCGTCCGGCAGCCCGGCACGGTGCCGGCCTCGGCTGTCACGGCGGCCAGGACCTCGCCCGAGCGAAGCCGGTCCACCGTGTGCGCCTCGTCGTCCAGCGTCAGGTCCAGCGGGATGCCCGTCGCACGTCCGAACGTCGTCGCCGCCTGCGGGAACCAGGTGGCGAGGCTGTCGGAATTGACCGCCACCTTCAGGGCCATGCGATGGGCGTCGGCCCCGCCCGCCGAGACGAGGGCGGGGTCGAGCTCCGCCTCGAGAAGGCGGACCTTGTCGAGATGGGCGCACAGCGTACGCCCGGGATCGGTCGGCCGGCAGGGCTGGCCTCGAACGACGAGGATCGTGCCGAGACGCTCCTCCAGACCCCGGACGCGCTGCGAGACGGCGGATGGCGTGATGCCGAGGATCGTCGCGGCGCGCTCGAAGCTGCCTTCGCGGATCACGGCGGCGACGGCCGATAGGGCGGGGTAGTCCAGCATCGATGAAGTCTTGCTTCACCGCGCTGAGAAGAACAAGTTTTACTTCGTTCCCTCATCCGGCCACGACGAAGGCATGACGAATCTTCTTCCCGCCTTCCTGTCCGGCTTCGCTTTGTCGGCCGCGCTGATCATGGCGATCGGCGCGCAGAACCTCTTCGTCCTGCGCCAGGGACTGCGCGGCGAGCATGTCGGGCCGCTCGTCCTCTTCTTCGGCCTCTCCGACGCCGTCCTGATCGCGGCCGGCGTCGGCGGGGTCGGCGCCTTCGCGTCTGCGATCCCGCGGCTGACGACGATCCTCTGCCTCGGCGGCGGCCTGTTTCTCGCCTGGTACGGGATCGCCGCGCTTCGGCGGATGGCCTCGCCCGGCGCGATGTCGGCCGAGGCCGGCGGCGGGCTGTCGCTCGCACGCGCCCTGGCGACGGGGGCGGCCTTCACCTTCCTCAACCCGCATGTCTATCTCGACACGGTCCTGCTCATGGGCACGGCGGGTGCCGCGCAACCCGAAGCCGCGCGCCCGGTCTTCGTGTTCGGCGCGGCCCTGGCGAGCTTCACCTGGTTCACCGGCCTCGGCTACGGCGCGCGGCTCCTGCAACCGGTCTTTACGAGGCCCGCCGCGTGGCGCATTCTCGATGCCGTGGTGGGCATCGTCATGCTGACGCTGGCCGCTTCGCTCGTCGTCGGCACGCTCTCCTCGCCGGTGTGATCGGTCCATCAACCCCCGCGACCTCCCCGTCGTCCGGGCGGCCCATGCCGTCCCGTCTCGACGGCGCCCGCGATGCGCGCCGATGCCGGGGCCCGGCGGGATGGAAGGGGATGCTCGCCGTGGGTCCGGCAGGCACCGGTCTTCGCCTGCCTCTGTCGAGACGAACCCGTTGAGAAAGCCGACGATGCCCGTTTCTCCGCTTTTCCGAGGCCTTTCGGCCTTTCCGATCACGCCCGCGGACGGCGAGGGCCGTGTCGATGTCGAGATGCTCGCGCGTCTCATCGACCGCCTGTGCGAGGCAGGGGTCGATTCGATCGGACTGCTCGGCTCGACCGGCATCTACGCCTACCTGACGCGCGATGAGCGGCGCCGCGCGGTCGAGACGGCGGTGGCCTGCGTGCGGGGGCGCGTGCCGCTCGTCGTCGGCATCGGGGCGCTCCGCACGGACGCGGCGGAGGATCTCGCCCGGGATGCCGAGGCGGCGGGCGCCGACGCGCTGCTGATGGCGCCGGTCTCCTACACGCCGCTGACGCAGGACGAGGCCTTCGAACATTACCGGGCGGTCTCGGCCGCATCGGGCCTGCCGCTCTGCGTCTACAACAATCCGGGCACCACGCATTTCACCTTCGGTCTCGATCTCCTGGAGCGGCTCTCCCGTCTTCCCACGATCCGGGCCGTGAAGATGCCCCTGCCGGCCGGAGGCGATGGCGCGGGCGAATTGGCCGCCTTGCGCGAACGGACCGGACTCTTGGTCGGCTATAGTGGCGACTGGGGCATGGCGGACGCGCTGCTGGCGGGGGCGGATGCCTTCTACAGCGTTCTCGGCGGGATCCTGCCGGCTTGCGCCCTTTCGATCGCACGCCCTGCCGGAGCCGGCGATGTCGAGGCGGCGCGCGAGGCCGATGCGGCGCTGTCGCCGCTCTGGGACTGCTTTCGACGATTCGGAAGCCTGCGCGTGATCTACGTGCTGCTCGATCGGCTCGACCTTGGTGCGGCGCAACTGCCTCGGCCGCTCCTGCCGCTTTCCGGGCCGGCGCGCGACGAGGTGCTGGCGGCGGTCGAACCCCTTCTCTCCTCCGGTTGACGCGAAGCGCCCGGGACCTTTCCCTTCGAGCTGTTCCTCGCGGCTGCTCCCGGCACGCGGCGACGGGCAGGGTCGCCGAGGCGGGGAAAGGCGTTTCACATGGGCATCGACGATGATGCGAAGGGGCCCGCTAGCGCGGGGGTCTTCAGGGCGGGGCTGGCCGAAACGCCCAGCGGAGCGGTGATGGCGGCGATGACGGAGGAGGGGCGACGCGTGCGGGCTCGGGCGTCCGCAACGAACCTCATCGCCCTCTAAGCGCCACGAAGCGGGCGGCGGCCGCGAGGGGCTCGGCCCGGTCCCCGTAGGGCGCGAGGAGGTTTTCCGCTTCGCCGACGAGGCGCTGGAGTTCGCCGCGCGTCCAGTCGTGGCCGTGGAGCGCGGGAAGGGTCTTCTTGCCGCGGGCGCGGTCCTTGCCCGCGGCCTTGCCGAGGGCGCCGGCATCGGCCGTCTCGTCGAGCAGATCGTCTGCCAGCTGGAAGGCGAGCCCTACGATCTCGCCGAAGCGTCGCAGGCGAACGACGTCCTCCAGCGACGCGCCGGCGAGGATGGGACCGGCCTCGCAGGCGAAGGCGATCAGCGCGCCGGTCTTCATCGCCTGCATGCGGCGAATTTCGCTCTCGTCGAGTTCGGCCGTTTCGGCCGCGAGGTCGAGCGCCTGCCCTCCGACCATGCCGCCGGCGCCCGCCTGGATCGCGAGGCGCCGCACGAGATCGAGCCGCGCGGCGGGCGCGATCGCCTCCGCTCCCGCGACGAGCCCCGAGGCGAGCGTCAGGAGCGCGTCGCCCGCCAGGATCGCGGTGGCCTCGTCGAAGGCCTTGTGCACCGTCGGCTGGCCGCGGCGCAGGTCGTCGTCGTCCATGGCGGGGAGGTCGTCGTGGACGAGCGAATAGGAGTGGACGCATTCGAGCGCGGCGGCGACGGTGAGGGCCGCATCCCCGTCGCCCTCGAAGAGCGCCGCGGTCTCGAGAATCAGGAAGGGCCGGAGGCGCTTGCCGCCGTTCAGGACACCGTGGCGCATGGCGTCGAGGAGACGGCGCGGCGCGCCGGCGAGAAGCGGATGATCCGCCGCGAGCGTCGCGGCGAGCCGCGCTTCCACCTCGGCGCCCCGCGCGGCGAGGGCGGTCTCGAATCGGTCGCTCATGTGCCTCAAGCCTTCCCCTGCGCTCCTGCGGCGGCCTTCGCCGATCGGGACCACGGCGTCAAGCGCCCCGCGGTGCGACGCCGGCATCGCGCGGCCGGTTGCCTGCATGGGCGCGCGCCGATAAGACGGATGCACATCGGGCCTTCGCCCCATCGTGACCTTCGCCCCCGAGTCCTTGATGCTGCGACGTGCCTTCGGCCTCCTGATCGTGATCCTTGCGATCCTCGTCGCGCTGCCGATCGCCCTCGTGCCGGTCTATGCCATCCCGGTCGTGCATCCCGTCTCGACGCTGATGCTCGGCGACTGGATCACGTTCCGGCCGGTGACGCGGGACTGGGTGGATCTGGAGGACATCTCGCCGGTGCTCGTCCAGTCCGTGATGATGTCGGAGGACGGGCAGTACTGCTTTCACGGCGGCGTCGACTGGCGCGAGCTGAACGCGGTGATCGATTCGACGCTGGAGGGGGAGGAAACGCGCGGCGCCTCGACGATCCCGATGCAGACGGCCAAGAACCTCTTTCTCTGGAACAGCCGCTCCTTCGTGCGCAAGGGCCTGGAAGTGCCGCTCGCGCTCTATCTCGACCTCATGCTGTCCAAGCGCCGGCTGATGGAGATCTATCTCAACATCGCGGAATGGGGCGAGGGGATCTACGGGGTCGAGGCGGCGAGCTGGCACCATTTCGACAAGCCGGCCTTCGCGCTGACGCCGCGCGAGGCCTCGCTTCTCGCCGTGACGCTGCCCTCGCCGCTGAAGCGCAATCCGGCCAAGCCCTCGCGAGGTCTCTCCGCCCAGGCTTCGAAGATCGCGGGCCGAGCGCGCGCCTCTGGGGATTATGTCGGCTGCGTCGCCACGGAGCGGCGCACGGGTTGACCGGGCGGCCGGACTCCCGAGACGCGGCAGCGTCTCGATACCGGGCGAGGATGACGGGCGAGGACGCGGGACACGAAGGACGGCGCGAATGCGCGCCCGCCTCTTCCCAATCCAGCCCGGCTTTGATAAGGGATCGCCCAATTCCCGTCATTCGGTCGGACAGGGGAGGATCGCAGATCGATCCCGCCCGCCCTCCGCTTGGCGGCAGACGCGCTTCTCCCGGCCAGGTGGCAAAGGGCGGCGCAAGAGAGATTTGACCAGACCGGCGGGCCGGGCGGATGCGCCCCTCCTCGCCCGATCGATACGGAGAAGAGCATGGCCGTCCCGAAGAGAAAGACCTCGCCCTCCAAGCGTGGCATGCGTCGTTCGCACGATGCGCTGAAGGCCCCGACCTATGTCGAGGACAAGAACTCGGGCGAGCTGCGCCGTCCCCACCACATCGACCTCAAGACCGGCATGTATCGCGGCAAGCAGGTTCTCACGGTCAAGGCCGACGCCTGATCGAGCCGGCGGCCGTCCGGCAAGCCGGCGGCGCTTCCAGATGATTTGGACGGCCGGACCTTCGGGTCCGGCCGTTTTCGTTCGAGGATCTTCCGCAGACCCGCCCGCGCCCTGCGCCCGCGCGACGAGACGGTGCCGCATGCGCCGCCGGTGCGCCGCGATCGCGCAGGGGACGGTCGGGGAACGCGCGCGACCTCCGGGACGCCAAGAAGCGCCGCAATGGGCATCATCGATGCCCAGGGAGCGCCGGGGGACGTCGCTGCCTCAAAGCCGCCCCGCGTCCCGCGCGGCGGTGACGATCAGCCGTCCCGCGCGGTCTCGCCGGATTTCGCGTCCAGCGCTTCCAGCCGCTTCTGCATCTCGTCGAGCTGGCGTCGCATCGCGTTGAAGTCTTCGGCCGCGGCGGGCGCCGCAGGGACCGGCTCCGGAGCGGACGCCGGAGAGGCGGCATCGGTCGGCAGCATGGCATTGGCCATGAACGGATTGAACATGGACATGGCCTGACGGAACATCTCGGTGTTGCGCCGCACCTGCGTTTCCATCAGCTTGATCGCGTTCTGGGTCGAGGCGGCCGTTCCCGCTCCCTTGTCGCGAAAGCCCTCCTGTTCGCGGGCGAAAGCGGTCATGGACTGCTCGAGATAGCTCGGGATCACCATCTGCATCTGGTCGCCGTAGAAGCGGATGAGCTGGCGCAGGAAGGCGATCGGCATCATGTTCTGCCCGACCTTGTTCTCCTGCTCGAAGATGATCTGCGTCAGCACCGAATGGGTGATGTCCTCGCCGGTCTTGGCGTCCTGGACGACGAATTCCTCGTTGCCCTTCACCATGGCCGCCAGATTTTCGAGCGTGACGTAGGTGCTCGTGCCCGTGTTGTAGAGACGCCGATTGGCGTATTTCTTGATGACGGTGACGTCCGTGGTCTTGGCCATGTCGATCTCTCCCACTCGCGCTGCCGGTTGTTGCCGGTTCCGCGCCGGTTGATCCGGCGTTTTGCAGTGCGCCATGGATCATGAGTGGCACAAAAAAACCCTCATTCCAACACGCTCGCGGGGGTTTGCACGACGCCGGCGGCGCAGCGGGAAGCGCATGCGAAGCGGGAAACCGCCGCTCGGCCTCTCCAGCGCCTCCCGTCACGTCACGGGCGTTTGACAGGCTTCGACTGCCTCTGCGACAAGCGGGTTGTCACAGCGGGCGTATCCTCGATTGCAAAGGTCGAGCGCTTCGCCAACGTCCGAGGAGGGACATGAGATGAGCAACGCACAATCGGTCGTCATCGTCGGCGCCGCACGCACGCCGGTCGGTTCCTTCAACGGCGCCTTCGCCGATGTCCCGGCCCACGAGCTCGGTGCCGCCGCGATCCGCGAGGCGCTGTCGCGCGCCGGCGTCGAGCCGGGCGAGGTCGACGAGGTCGTGCTCGGCCAGGTTCTTTCGGCCGGCGAGGGGCAGAACCCGGCCCGGCAGGCGGCCATGGGGGCCGGCATCCCGAAGGAGGCGACCGCCTGGGGCCTCAACCAGCTCTGCGGCTCGGGCCTTCGCGCGGTGGCGATCGGCCTCCAGCAGATCGCGCTCGGCGATGCCAAGATCATCGTCGCCGGCGGTCAGGAATCCATGTCCATGGCCCCGCATGTCGCCCATCTGCGCTCGGGCACGAAGATGGGCGACCTGAAGATGGTCGACACGATGCTGAAGGACGGCCTGATCGACGCCTTCCAGGGCTACCACATGGGCATCACGGCCGAGAACGTGGCGCGCCAGTTCCAGATCACGCGCGAACAGCAGGACCTCTTCGCCGTCGCCTCGCAGAACAAGGCCGAGGCCGCCCAGAGCGCGGGTCGCTTCAAGGACGAGATCGTGCCGTTCACGGTGAAGACCCGCAAGGGCGACATCGTCGTGTCCGACGACGAGTACATCAAGGCCGGCACGACGCTCGACAAGGTGCAGAAGCTGCGCCCGGCCTTCGACAAGGAGGGCTCCGTGACGGCCGCGAACGCGTCCGGCATCAACGACGGCGCGGCGGCGGCGGTCCTGATGAGCGAGGCGGAAGCGAACCGCCGGGGCCTGAAGCCCCTGGTGCGCATCGTCTCCTGGGCGTCGGTCGGCGTCGACCCCGCCGTCATGGGCACCGGACCGATCCCGGCCTCCCGCCGGGCGCTGGAAAAGGCGAGCTGGTCGGTGGACGACCTCGATCTCGTCGAGGCCAACGAGGCCTTCGCGGCCCAGGCCTGCGCGGTGAACAAGGATCTCGGCTGGAATCCCGACATCGTCAACGTCAATGGCGGCGCGATCGCGATCGGCCATCCCATCGGCGCATCCGGCGCGCGCATCCTCAACACGCTGATCCACGAGATGATCCGCCGCGACGCCAAGAAGGGCCTCGCCACGCTCTGCATCGGCGGCGGCATGGGTGTCGCCATGTGCTTCGAGCGCGACTGAACGCTGGGCGTACCGACCGTCATCGACACGAAGCGCCGTCGCGGCAGGCCTGCCGGGACGGCCAGGGAAAAGGCGGTCCCCTCGAGAGGACCGCCGGGACGACGCGCGGCGCCGAGAGGCCGCCGGGTGGAAGCGCGCGGGCGAGAGCCTTCGGGATGGGCAACAAGGTGGGAGGACGACATGCAGAGAACGGCCATCGTGACCGGCGGCACGCGCGGCATCGGCGCGGCGATTTCGAAGGCGCTGAAGGGCGCCGGACACCGGGTCGTGGCGAGCTACGCCGGCAATGACGACGCCGCGAAGGCGTTTGCCGACGAGACCGGCATCCATGTCGCCAAATGGGACGTGGCGAGCTACGAGGCCTGCGCCGAGAACGTCGCGACGATCGCGGCCGAGCACGGCCCGGTCGGCATCCTCGTCAACAATGCGGGCATCACGCGGGACGCCATGTTCCACAAGATGACCCCGGACCAGTGGAAGGCCGTCATCGACACCAATCTGAACGGCCTGTTCAACATGACGCATCCCTGCTGGACGGGGATGCGCGACCGGAAGTTCGGACGCGTCGTGAACATCTCCTCGATCAACGGGCAGAAGGGACAGGCGGGGCAGGCCAACTACTCCGCCGCCAAGGCGGGCGACATCGGCTTCACCAAGTCCCTGGCGCAGGAGGGCGCGCGCGTCGGCATCACCGTCAACGCGATCTGCCCCGGCTATATCGGCACCGAGATGGTCCGCGCCATCGACGAGAAGGTGCTGAACGAGCGCATCATCCCGCAGATCCCGGTCGGGCGTCTCGGCGAGCCCGAGGAGGTCGCGCGCTGCGTCCTCTTCCTCGTCGCCGAGGATGCCGGTTTCATCACCGGCGCGACGATCTCGGCGAACGGCGGCCAGTACTTCGCCTGAAGCCCGGTACGTTGCCGGAAGCCCAGTGCTTCGCCTCGATCCCGGTTGCTTCGCCTCGAGCATGAAGAAGACCGCGCCGCCATGCGTGGCGGCGCGGTCTTCGAACGGGACCCGGCGACGGCGGCGAGCAATCTTGCTCCGCATGGCGTTTCGTTCGACAGTGTCGCGGCGCTCGACGGGGCGACGGCGTCGACCGAACCGGACAGTCGCCGGTCGTAGGGCGAGCTTCGGTGGGGCGCGCTCGGTCGCGTGGAGCGGCGTGTTCACGTCCTCGTCCGCATGGAGCGCGATGCCCATCTCCGGGTGATCTCGCGTCGCACGGCAAACGACAGGAGAGGCCGAGCGCCATGCCCGCCGCGACAAGCAGGACGGCCGCGATGGCGGGTGCCGCGTCCCGCGCCGTCGATCCGATCGATACGACGACACCGGAAGACGATGCGGTCATCACCGCCGCCACGCGCCGCGACCGCGACGATCCTCCCTTGCTCTTCCAAGAGGAGGCGGGTCCGGGCGAGGGGGCGTGGCTCGACATCGACCTCATCGAGCGCCTGAGATCGGATGGGCCCGATCGGGCGTTTCGCGCCAACCGGATCCTGCGCGAAGCGCTCTGGCTCTGACCCTTCCCGGCAACCGTTCGCCGACGCCCATCGACGGCGCCTTCCGCTGACGACGCGGACACCCTAAGTAGCCTGCATATGATCGCCTCCTTTCGAGCGCCCCACAACAGCCCCTACAGCGGATCCGGCGTGACGGCCGTGCTGGGGCCGACGAACACGGGCAAGACCTTCCTCGCCATCGAACGCATGGTCGCCCATTCCTCGGGCGTCATCGGGCTGCCGCTTCGACTGCTGGCGCGCGAGGTCTACCAGAAGGTCGTCGACCGGGTCGGCGTCTCCAACGTCGCGCTGATCACCGGCGAGGAGAAGATCAAGCCCAAGCATGCCCGCTTCCACGTCTGCACCGTGGAGGCGATGCCGCGCAGGACCGACGCGGCCTTCGTCGCCATCGACGAGGTCCAGCTCGCCGGCGATCTCGAACGCGGCCATGTCTTCACCGACCGGATCCTCCACACTCGCGGCCATTCCGAGACGCTGCTGCTCGGAGCGGGCTCGATGCGCGGCGTGCTGGAGCGGCTCCTGCCGGGGATCCAGGTGATCACGCGGCCGCGCATGTCGCAGCTCCTCTATGCCGGGCAGAAGAAGACGACGCGCCTGCCGCGGCGCTCGGCGATCGTCGCCTTCTCGGCCGACGAGGTCTATTCCATCGCCGAGCTGATCCGGCGCCAGCGCGGCGGCGCGGCGGTCGTGATGGGCGCCCTGTCCCCGCGCACGCGCAATGCGCAGGTCCAGCTCTACCAGTCCGGCGACGTCGACTTCCTCGTCGCGACGGATGCGATCGGCATGGGTCTCAATCTCGACGTCGATCACGTCGCCTTCGCGCAGGACTGGAAATACGACGGTTTCCAGTATCGCCAGCTGACGCCCGCCGAACTCGGGCAGATCGCCGGCCGGGCCGGACGGCATCTGCGCGACGGCACGTTCGGCGTGACCGGCCGGGTCGATCCCTTTCCGGACGAGATGGTGGAGGCGCTGGAGGCCCATGCCTTTCCGCCGGTGCGCGTGCTCCAATGGCGATCCGATCAACTCGACTTCGGCTCGATCGAGCGCTTGAAGGCGAGCCTCGACGTCCTGCCGGACGCTCCGGAACTGACGCGGGCGCTGCCGGCGGTCGATGCGAGAGCGCTCGACTTCCTGTCGCGCGATCCCTTCGTCATCGATCGCGCGACGAACGCCAAGCGCGTCGAGACGCTCTGGGAGGCCTGCAAGCTTCCCGACTACCGCCGCATCGCGCCCGCCCAGCATGCCGAGATCATCGCGAGCGTCTTCGGCGATCTCGTCGGGCGCGGGCACGTGGCGGAAGACTACATGGCCGCCCAAGTGCTTCGCGCCGACCGGGTGGAGGGCGACATCGACACGTTGTCCCGCCGGATCGCCGAAATCCGCACCTGGACCTACATCTCGCACCATCCGGGATGGCTGGCCGATCCGTCACACTGGCAGGAAAAGACCCGCGACATCGAAGACCGGCTTTCCGACGCTCTTCACGAACGGTTGACGAAACGCTTCGTAGACCGCAGGACAAGCGTCTTGATGAAGCGGCTGAGAGAGAACGCATCCATGGAGGCTGAAATCGGCGTCGACGGCAAGGTGCTCGTGGAGGGCCACCATGTCGGCGAACTGCAGGGATTCAGGTTCTCGCCGGACACCAAAGCCGACGGACCCGACGCCAAAGCCGTTCGACTGGCCGCGCAGAAGGCGCTGGCCGGAGAGTTCGAATCGCGCGCGGAGCGATTCTCCAACGCGCCGAACGGCGATCTCGCGCTCGGGCAGGACGGCCTCCTGCGCTGGCTCGGCGCTCCGGTCGCCTCGCTGACCTCGGGCGAGGATGCGCTGAGCCCGCGCGTCGTGCTTCTGGCCGACGAGCAGCTGACGGGTCCCGCCCGCGACAAGGTCGCCGCGCGCGCCGAGCGCTTCGTGACCTACCAGGTCTCGACGGTTCTGAAGCCGCTGATGGACCTCAAGTCCGCCGAAGGGCTCGACGGCACGGCGCGCGGCATCGCCTATCGCCTCGTGGAGAATTTCGGCCTCATCCAGCGCCGCGACATTTCCGAGGAGGTCCGCTCCCTCGACCAGGACGCCCGCGCCGCGCTTCGGCGCCACGGCGTCCGGTTCGGAGCCTACCACATCTTCGTGCCGGCGCTGGTGAAGCCCGCGCCCGCCAACCTCCTGACGCTGCTCTGGGCCATCGCCAAGGACGGGCGCGACAAGCCGGGCTTCGGCGACGTCACCCATCTCCTGTCGACGGGGCGCACCTCGGCCGTCGCCGATCCCGCCTTCGATCCGATCTTCTATGCCTTGGCGGGCTACCGCCTGCTCGGCCGGCGTGCCGTGCGCATCGACATCCTGGAGCGCCTCGCCGATCTGATCCGGCCGGCGCTCGCCTGGAAGCCGGGCACCTCGAAGCGCCCCGAGGGCGGCTTCAACGGTTCGCAGTTCCTGGTGACCCCCGCGATGATGTCGATTCTGGGCGCGACCGCCGACGACATGGAGGAGATCCTGCGCGGACTGGGCTATCGCAGCCAGGGCATCGACGCGAAGGACATCGAGAAGACGATCGCCCGCCAGGAAGCGGAAGCCGCCGAGGCGCAGGCTGCCAAGGCCGCGGCGGCGGAAGCGGCTGCGGCGGAAGCCGCGCGCGGCGTTCTTGCGCCGGCCGACGCTCTGGCATCCGCCGATGGTCTTGCGCCCGAACCGAAGAGCGACGCGACGACGGACAGCGCGACGACGGACGACGCGTTGACGGCCGCCGTTGCGGAGGCCGCCGACGGCGTTCTCGCACCGGGGCTCGACGCGCCTGCCTCCGAGGACGCCGCATCCACGGCTGCCGAGAGCGAGCCCGCGAGCGAGGTTGTCGGCGAGCCCGCGGTCTCGGAGGGCCCGATCGTCGAAGCGCCGCCCGAAGACGCGGCGAAGGACGCCGTCGAGGACGATGTCCAGCCGGATGCCCCGGTCGATGCGGACGCTTCGGTCGAGACATCCGCGACGACCGAGCCGGAAACGGCGACAGAGGAGGTCGGTTCGGCCGATGCCTCTCCCGCCGACGGCGCAGTCGTGTCCGGGGACGCGGTTCCCTCTTCGGAGGCCCCGGCGCCTGCCGAACCGGCGGCCCCTGCCGAGATCAAGATCGTCCAGGTCTGGCGTCCGCAACGCCATGAGGGCCGTGGCGGTCCGCGCGAGGGTCGTGCGGGCGAGCGCCCCGGCGGCCGTCATCAGCGCGGCGGCGGGCGTCCCCAGACCGGACGCGACGGCCAGCGACCGGCTGGCGGCGAAGCGGTCGCGCCGGCCGAAGCGGTCGCGTCGCGTCCGGGGCGTCCGGAGGGCGAGCGCAGCGGCGGACGTCCGTTCCGACAGGGCGGCGGCGGAAAGGGACCGGGCGGCGAGCGCGATCGTGGACCGCGCAATTTCGGCGGCAAGGGCGGCGGCGAGGGCGCCGGCGGCTCGAAGGACAATCGGGACGGTCGCGAGAATCGGCGCGATGGCTTTGGCGGCGACAAGCGTGGTCCTCGTCCGGACAAGGCTCCGGGCGCGGGCGAGCCACGTCGGTTCGAGACCTCCAAAGCCCCGGCGCGCATCGATCCCGACTCGCCCTTCGCCAAGCTCGCGGCGCTCAAGGACAAACTCGGGAAGTAGAGGCGGTCGGTGACGGGAGCGGTCGAACAGCGCATCGACAAGTGGCTGTTCTTCGCGCGCATCGTCAAATCGCGTAGCCTTGCACAGAAGTTGGTCCTCGCGAGCGGCGTGCGCGTCAACCGCGAGAAGATCGACAATGCGGCCAAACTCGTGCGTCCGGGCGACGTCCTGACGATCACGCTCGGACGAAGCGTCAAGGTCCTCAAGATCCTGGATCCAGGCCAGCGCCGGGGGCCCGCGCCCGAGGCGCAGGTGCTCTACGAGGATCTGACGCCTCCGGCGCCCAAGCCGGAGGAGAAGGCCGCCGCCGCGGTGGAGGCCGGTTACACGCCGAGCGAACATCCCCCCAACAAGCGGGAGCGCCGCGCGCTCGATCGGCTGCGGTGGGACGGCGAGAGCTGACGCGCAGCAGGTTCCGCCCTGCGGCGATCGACCCCGAAAGATGCGGCGGAGTCGCTGCAACGCAAAAGAGTTCCGGAACGGACCCCGCGTGCGGCATGGTTTGCCCTTGCCAGCGCACGGCACAGCCGTTACCTCCGCAGGCTTGAATGGGGCCGGGCGGGATCGGGTCCCGTTCGCCATTGGACAGGGGCCGCTGCGCGGTCCGATCCCGAGGACCCGTTATGACCTATGTCGTGACCGACAATTGCATCAAGTGCAAGTACATGGATTGCGTGGAGGTCTGTCCCGTGGACTGCTTCTACGAGGGCGACAACATGCTCGTGATCCACCCCGACGAGTGCATCGATTGCGGCGTCTGCGAACCGGAATGTCCGGCCGAGGCGATCAAGCCGGACACCGAGCCGGGTCTCGACAAGTGGCTGAAGGTCAACGCCGAATATGCGGAGGCTTGGCCGAACATCACGATCAAGCGCGATGCGCCGGCCGATGCCGCCAAGTTCGATGGCGAAACGGGCAAGTTCGAAAAATACTTTTCTCCCGAGCGCGGGCAGGGTGACTGACCGCGCGATTCCGGCAGTCCAACTCGACGAGACTTCTGCAGGAAAGCCGGGGCTCGCTCCGGCTTTTCGCATGTTTCCCAGGCTCTGCGGGCCTCGCCTCGCCTGCGCGGCGACGGCGCGGACCATCGACGCGGTGCGTCCGGCCCAGCTGTGACCGATCTGCAGCGGTTCGGTATAAACCTTGAATTTTGCGGGAGAATAAGATAATCTAATGATGACAGTCGAGCGACAACTGCTTCCGGTGACGGAAGTCCGATCGCTCCGGGTGCCTCGAAAGGACGTTTTCCCACCATTGGTTCGCCGCTTACGCCCCTGACATCCCGGGGGCCGTGGGAGCGCCTTGGACCTCAACGGATCCCGTCGTCTTCGAAGGGTGCCGCTGTCGCTTCGCAGGTCTCGCGGAGCGCATCGAAGATGGGTGGTGCGAAGCACCGACCCCCCGTGTCTAGCGGCTGTCGCGGCCCGGCACAACAGGGAGTTTAAGAGGGCGTATGACCATTCAAAAGAAGACCTCCCAGCGTCAGGGTTTCAAGACCGGCGAAAGCATCGTCTATCCCGCGCATGGCGTCGGGCAGATCGTGGCGATCGAGGAACAGGTCGTCGCAGGGATGAAGCTCGAGCTCTTCGTCATCGACTTCGAGAAGGACAAGATGCGCCTCAAGGTGCCGGTCGCCAAGGCGGAAGCCGTGGGCATGCGCAAGCTGTCGGAGACCGATTTCGTCGAGCGCGCCCTCAAGGTCGTCCAAGGCCGCGCCCGCGTGAAGAAGACCATGTGGAGCCGCCGCGCTCAGGAATACGACGCGAAGATCAACTCGGGCGATCTCATCCAGATCGCCGAGGTCGTCCGCGATCTCTATCGCGCGGACAGCCAGCCGGAGCAGTCCTATTCGGAGCGTCAGCTCTATGAGGCCGCGCTCGGCCGCATGGCGCGCGAACTCGCCGCCGTCAACGAGGTATCCGAGACCGAGGCCGTCCGCCTCATCGAGGTGAACCTCAACAAGGGCCCCAAGCGCACCGCCAAGGTCGACGAAGACGGCGAGACCGACGCCGAGGCCGAGGACGTGGTGGCCGAGGAAGTTCAGGCGGCCTGACCCCGCTTCAACGACCCATCCGATTCAAGCCGGCCGCGACATCCTCGCGGCCGGCTTTGTTTTGGGCGCAGGCATGCGGCCTGCCTGCCTGCGGACGACGTTCGCGCCGGCAAGCGGTTCGGGCGCTTTCGGGGTTTCGCGCCGACCCGGGATCGGAGCTGCCGTCGGCGCGTTCCACACTCGAGTGATGACGTCAGGGGCGGCGGGGTTCGCGAGGCCGTCGTGCGGACCGGAAAGCCCACGCGGGGCGTTGGGCCGGTCGGGCAGGGGAGGCGCGTTCGCGTCGTCGCGCGGGATTGCCCGCCGTCTCCCGTTCGGTTTCGACCGGCGTCAGGCTTGCCGCGTTTCGTGCCTGCCCTAACTTCAGTCTTAAAAAGTTTGCCCCTGCGGGAACGTTGTCCTTATCATCGCGTTGATGAGGGACGTGACGCATGGGGTCTCTTCCTCCATGTGTCCGGCCGCCGAGGTCGAGACCGCAGTTCGCCTGCTCCGCTCCGCCTCACCGTATCGCCTTCTCGATCGGCGCCTCGTTCTCCGCGAGACCCGTCGTCAGGCCCGCACCGGAAGGTTTGAGCGATGAAGTCCCAATCCGCACGTCGCACGATGATCAGAGCCGCGATGGCCGCGCCCTATCTCCAGCGGGAAGAGGAGTACGAGCTGGCGGTGAAGTGGAAGGAGAACCAGGACCAGGAGGCTCTTCACAAGATCACCTCGGCGCATATGCGCCTCGTGATCTCGATGGCCTCCAAGTTCCGGCATTTCGGGCTGGCCATGAACGACCTGATCCAGGAAGGGCATGTCGGCCTTCTCGAAGCCGCCGCCCGGTTCGAGCCGGAGCGCGAGGTGCGCTTCTCCACCTACGCGACCTGGTGGATCCGCGCTTCGATCCAGGACTACATCCTGCGCAACTGGTCGATCGTGCGCGGTGGAACGTCGTCGGCGCAGAAGGCGCTGTTCTTCAACCTCCGTCGTCTGCGGGCGCGCCTCAGCCAGGGTTCGGACAGCCTGTCGGGCACCGCGATGTATCGTGAGATCGCGACCGCGCTGAAGGTGTCCGAAGGGGACGTGGCTCTCATGGATTCCCGGCTTTCGGGACCCGATTCCTCGCTGAACGCGCCGCTGATCGAGGATGAGTCCGGATCGGCCGATCGCCAGGACTTCCTCGTCGCGAAGGATCCCCTGCCGGACGAGATGGTGTCGACCTCGATCGACGATGAGCGGCGCGTGACATGGCTGAACTCGGCCTTAAACGTCCTGTCGGATCGCGAATTGAAGATCATCCGCGAACGTCGCCTGCAGGACGACGGCGCGACGCTGGAGGCCCTCGGCTCCAAGCTCGGCATCTCCAAGGAGCGTGTCCGGCAGATCGAGACGCGGGCGCTGGAGAAGCTGCGCACCGCGCTCCTGCAGACCAATCCGGATCAGGCCGCCTATCTCAGCTGAAGCGGTCTCGACCGAAGGACATTATCGAAGGCCGGGCGCTCGCGTCCGGCCTTTTGCATGGAAGGACCTTCAATGATGGCCCGACCGGCGCAGCCCGCCGCCGCCGAACGAACCGGCGGGCGGGCCTATCCCCGGCTCATTCCGCGATGATCTTGTAGCGTCCGCCGACCTTCAAGGTGCTGGCCGGCTTCAGATCGTTCAGCAGCTGGAACATTTCGAGCTTGCGGTCGACGCCGATCATCCGGTTGGAGATGCTCTGCGCGGTGTCGCCGCTGGAGGCGGCGACGATGCGGATGCGCAGCGGCTTCAGCGAGGCCTGCTCCTCCGCACTGAGCCGCCGGAAGGAGTTGGCGACGGTGCCCGCGATCTGTCCGACGCTGGCGTCCGAGGCGGCGGGCAGAGCGGTGAGGAAGCGGTAGACCTGGTCTCCGACGCGAATGACGGTGACGTCGAAGACGTATTCGCCGCCGGCCGCGCGGGCGGAGACCGCATCGAGCCCGGCGATCCGCAACTCGCGGATGCTGCCGACGTCGAGGCCGCCGATCCAGCCGGACTTGATGTAATCGACGAGGCCGGACGAGCGGGGCAGGGCGACGCCGTCGAAGCGGATGGCGGTGTCGCCGGGGCCGGTCGCGAGCACCGCCTCGGCGGTGTTGTCGATGACGAAGCCCGCCGGCACGTCGAAGGTGATGCCGAGGCCGGGATGGTAGAAGGACCGGTTGCGCACATAGCCCTCGACGGCGGAGTCGCCGAAGAGCATGCCGTCGATGCCGTTGAGGTAGCGATCACGGTCGGTCAGGCCCGTCCCGTTCATGCCGAACTCGCGGGCGTGACGCTCGGCGAGTTCCACGCGTTGCGGCGCGGCGGGATGGGAGGCGAGGAAGTCGAGATTGGGATCGTCCGCCTGAAAGGCGGTGCGAAAGTGCGAATAGCTGTCCATCGCGCGCAGGAAGCGCGAGGCCGCGAAGGCATCGTAGCCGGCGCGTCCGGTCTGGCGGATGCCGAGCGCATCGGCCTGGAGTTCCTGATTGCGCGAGAAGCTCGCGAGGTTGAGCCGCCCGCGCGCCAGGGCCGCACGGCCAGCCGAGTCGCTGGCGAGGACTTCGGTGACGACGCGGCCCGCGATTTCCGCGGCCTCCTCGCGCTTCTGGCGCTCGATGCCGTGATTGGCCGTCACGTGGGCCATCTCGTGCGCGAGAACGGCGGCGACCTCCGCGGAATCGTTGGCGAGCGCGAGAAGACCGCGGGTCACGTAGAGATATCCACCCGGCAGCGCGAAGGCGTTGACGTTCGGCGAGTTCAGCACCGTGATGCGGTAGACCCGGTTCGGATCGTCCGTCACGGCGCTGAGACGGCCGACGATACCGGCGAGCGTCTGTTCCAGCTTCGGGTCCGAATAGGCCCCGCCATAAGCCTGGAGGATCTTCGGGTGCTGCGAGCGCCCGATCGAAGACTGCGGATCGGCCTTTTGCAGATTCTCGAAGGTCACGGGTTCGCGCGTGGGACCCGGAAGGTAGGCGGCCTTGGACGCCTCGACGCCGGCAGCCTCCTGGAGGCCGTTCTCGATCGTCGTGCAGGCGCCCAGCAGCGAAAGTCCGAGCAGCATCGCACCGACGCCCGAAGCGCGTCCTGCGCCGGAGAACCGCCGTCCTGTCGAGGAGAAAGCCGCCATGTCGGTCTTCGTTCCCTTGCGCCTGCCGGACACGCCCATCGCCCGATCGCCGGCCTCGTCGCGTTCGATTCGAAGAGGCCGGCATCGCAAGCCGGCTTCCTTACCTGCAAATGGGATCTGCGCGAAAGGCTCGCCAGGACACAGTCGAGAAGGTTTTTCGCAATGCACGATGATGGCGCGGTCCCCAGCGAAGCCCTTGGACCCCGATTCCGTCGAAAGTGGGATTCGGCCAATGGACTCAACGTCCAAGATAGGAACGAAGAGCGGCGTCCTCCGGCGCGTCGAGCATCGCGGCAGGGCCGGTGACGGCGATCCGCCCCGCATCGAGAAAGGCCACGCGGTCGGCATGGCGGCGGGCATCCTCGGGATTGTGCGTGACGAGGACGATCGTCATCGGCGGGGCGCTGCGCTTCGCGGAGCGGTCGTCGCCATGGGGGGCGCCGCCGCTGCGCGCCGCCTTGAGACGGGTGAGGAGCTCGAGCATGTCGGCGCGCAGCGCCGGGCCGAGGGCCGCGAAGGGCTCGTCGAGGAGAAGCAGCGGCCTTTCGCGCAGGACGGCCCGCGCGAGCGCGACCCGCTGGCGCTCGCCGCCGGACAGGGTGCCGGGGCGGCGGTGGCCGAATCCGGGCAGGCCGACGGCGTCGAGCGCGGCTTCGACGCGCGCGCGCTCCCCGTCCGACAACCGGCGGCGCGCGGTGATGCCGAGCGCGACGTTCCGGAAGACGTCGAGATGGGGAAAGAGGTTGTTGTCCTGGAAGACGAGGCTGAGCGGGCGCTGAGCCGGCGCATCCCCCGTCCGGTCGATCCCGTCGATGAGGATGCGCCCTTCGTCGGGCGACAGAAAGCCCGCCACGAGGTCGAGCAGGGTCGACTTGCCGGCGCCGCTCGGACCGATGATCGCGAGCCATTCGCCGGGCGCGACGGACAGGTCGAAACGCATGGTCTCCGTTCCGAACCGGCAGGTGACGGCATCGAGGTGGAGGGCGGGCGTCGGGAGCGGGCGGGTGGGCGCGGTCATGACCGGGATGTCCCGGTCTCGAATGTCCGGTGCCGGGATGTGCGCGCCGCGAAGAGCTGTTCGGCCACCACGACGATGAGCAGCGTGCCGAGGCCGAGAAGCAGCGCGAGACCGGCTGCATCGGCGGTGCGGTAGCTGCCCATGCGCTGGTAGAGGAGGAGCGGCAGCGTCAGGAGGTCCTCGTTGCCGAAGAGCGTGACGACGCCGAGATCGCCGAGCGACAGGGCCATCGCATAGGCGAAGGCAAGACCCATCGGCCGCCGCAATGCGGGCAGCTCGACGAGGCGCAGGCGGGCGAGCCCGGAGAGGCCGAGGCTGGTGGCGAGCTTGTCCTGGCGCGCGGCCGCGTCTGCGAGCGCCGGTGCGAGGATGCGGGTGACGAAGGGCATGGCCATCAGAGCATTGGCCGCGACGATGACGGCGGGGGCGAGCGCGAAGGCGTCTGCGATGCGGTTGAGGCCGAGGAACCAGCCGGCGCCCAGCACGATCGGCGGCACGACGAGGACGAGGCCGCCGGACAGCGTGAAGACCGAGCGCCAGCGCCGCAGCCCGGCCGACCGCTCGGCGCGCAGCGTTTCGGCCGCGAGGAGCAGCGGCGCGGAGAGCGTCAGCGACAGGAGCGCGGAGACGAGGGCAAGGGCGAGGCTCGTCCCGGCGGCGCGTTGCACCGCGGCCTCGCCGAGAAGGCGCGGCAGGTCGGCGGCGAGACCGCGCATCAGGATGGCCAGGAACGGCGCGATGAGAAAGGCGGTGCCGAGCCCCGCGATGACGGCGGCGAGCGCGGCGACGGCGGCGCCGGGTCGGTCGTGGCGCCGGGCGGTGCGTCCGTCCGTCGCGCCGGTGTCGGTGGGTCGCTCCAGCCGGAGGAGTGCGGCGAGCACGAGGAGCGTCAGCGCGATCTGCGCGAGGCCGAGCAGCGCGGCGCGACCGGGATCGAAGTCGGCGCGCAGCGACTGGTAGATCTCGACCTGCAGCGTCGTGGCGCCCGGACCGCCCCCGAGCACCAGGACGAGCGTGAAGCTCGTGACGCAGAGCATGAAGACGAGGCTCGCGGCGCCCGGCAGAGCCTTGAGGATCGCGGGCGCCTCGACGATGCGGAGCGTGGCGAGCGGACTCATCGAGAGCTGTCCGGCGAGCTTCCAGCTCTCCCCGGGCACCGCGTCGAGAGACGAGAGGATCAGTCGGGCGGCCAGCGGCATGTTGAAGAACGTATGGGCGAGCAGGATGCCGCCGAGCCCGTAGACGTCGAGCCGCCCGAGGCCGGCCGCGACGAGCGCCTCCGAGACGATCCCGTTGCGACCCCAGACCGCGAGGATCGCGAGCGCGCCGACGAGAACGGGGAGCGCCTGCGTCAACACCATCAGCCGGATGACGAGCGCGCGGCCGGGAAAGCGCGTGCGATGGAGCGCGAGCGCGAGGAGGAGGCCGAAGCCGATCGACAGGAGCGTCGAGAGCGCCGCCTGGAGAAGCGTGAAGCGGACGACGCCCTGGAGATAGGCGTCGGACAGGAGCGCGGCGAAGCCGGGCCCGGTTCCCGCGAAGGCGAGAAGCGCGGCGAAAGCCCCCCCGACGAGGACCGCGAGCAGCGAGAGGGCCGCCGCTCCGAACGCGAGGCGTTCCCGCCGGTCGGGGTGGGCGATGGCGCGGCGGATCTCGGCCGTCATCGGATCAGCGACCGAGTGCGGCCTGCCATTCCGCGGTCCAGGCCTTGCGGTTCTTCGCGACCTCCTCGGCGGGGATGACGAGCGGCTTTGCCGGTTGGACCAGCCGCGCGAAGGCGTCGGGCAGCGGCGTCGCCGGCGCGGTCACGGGAAGGGCCCAGTTGGTCGTCGGCAGGATCGCCTGGACCTCGGGGGAGACGAGATAGGCGAGGAACCGTCCGGCGAGATCGGGATGCTTCGACGTGGCCAGGCGCCCGGCGAGTTCGAGCTGCAGGTAGTGTCCTTCCGAGAAGGCGGCCGCCTGGTAGCGCTCGGTCTTTTCCTCGATGATGTGGTAGGCGGGCGAGGTCGTGTAGGAGAGGACGATCGGCGCCTCGCCGGAGGTGAAGAGCCCGTAGGCCTCGCTCCAGCCGGGCGTCACGGTGAGGATGCGCTTGGACAGACGCTTCCACTTCTCGTCCGCTTCCTCGCCGTAGACGGCCTTCATCCAGAGAAGGAAGCCGAGGCCGGGCGTCGAGGAGCGGGGGTCCTCGATCACGATCTTCTCCTCGGGATCGCCGTTGACGAGCGCGTCGAGGCTGGTCGGGGGCGTCTTCACCGTTTCGGTGTCGTAGACGAAGGCGAGATAGCTATAGTCGAAGGGCACGAACGTGTCGTCGGAGAAGCCGCCGGGCACGGCGAGCTTGGAGACGTCGACGCCGCTCGGCGCGAAGACGCCGCTCGCCTTCATCTCCGGCACCAGCTCGGCGGTCATGCCGAGGGCGATGTCGGCCTTGGTGTTCGCGCCTTCGAGCTTCAGGCGGTTGAGGATGGCGACGCCGTCGGTGAGGCCGACGAATTTCAGATCGCAGCCGCAGGACGCCTCGAACCCCGCCTCGATCTTCGGCCCCGGCCCCCAGTCCGGCACGAAGCTGTCATAGGTGTAGACGGTGAGGACCGGCTTCTCCGATCCCTGCGCCCCGGCGGCGGCGGGCAGAAGGATCGTCGCCAGCAGCGACAGGACGAGCGGCGAGGTCGGAACGGCGGCTGACGTCACGGGGGTTTTCATCCTTCGCGGGCGGCGGTTCGCAGCGTCGGGCTGGACGGCGGCCGACCACGGGCGATGCGCTTCCCGCGGACCGCTCCCCATCCCTCCGCCGGTACGAGCCGGATCAGGTTCGTCGGGTTGGCGCGTTCCGCCTCTCAGCCCCAATGGGCACCCCGTGTGAGCGCGGCGATCCTAGTGCGGCGTCGATCCCGCCGCAAGCTCCCTCGGGATCCGCCGGCGTTGCGGGCCTTGCGGGGCTGGTCTAGAGCGGCGGGCATGAGCCGCTTCACGATCCTCCTCGCCGGCACGATCCGCCCGACATCCGCGCTGATCGCCGACGTCGCGGCGACGCGGGTGATCGCGGCCGATCGCGGCATGCGCCATGCCGAGCCGCTCGGGATCGTGCCCGAGCTCTGGATCGGCGACTTCGATTCCGCCGATGCCGAGCTTCAGGCGCGCCATGCCGGTGTCGTGCGGCGGACCTTTCCGCGCGACAAGGACAAGACCGACGGGGAACTCGCCATCGAGACGGCCCTCGCGCGCGGGGCGACCAGCCTTCTCGTCGTCGGCGCCTCCGGCGGGCCGCGCACGGATCACGCCTTCATGCATCTCGTCCTCGCCCTCGGCCTCGCCGAGCGGGGCATTCCCGTGGAACTCTTCGACGGAGCGGAGCGCGCGGTGCCGCTGGTGGAAGGCCAGGCGACGCGGTTGCAGGCCGTTCCGGGCGCGGCCTTTTCCGTGCTCCGGTTCTCCGATGTCGAAGGCCTCAGCATTTCCGGCGCGAAATGGCCTCTGGAGAACATGTCGCTGTCCTTCGCCTCGATCCTGACGCAGTCGAACGAGGCGACGGGGCCGGTCGAGGTGTCGCTGAGCAAGGGACGGGCGGTGCTGATCGTCCAGGCGGAGGCCGGGCCGGACTGACCGCTGGCGGGCTCGGCGGTGGTCCTGCCGCAATGCGGCAGTTTGGCTCAGTGGTTGCTTGGCGGGACGGGCGGACCAGTTAGCCGTCCAATCAGAACGTCAAACGATCAGGACCTCTGCGTGAAAGACGACCGACCGAGCGAGGCTTCCGCCACGCGTCCGACCGAGGCCCCGCCGGCCATTCCCTCTGCCTACGAGGCGCTGATCCGCTCCTCGCGCGTCAGTCCCCATCTGCGCGCCGCGCTTCTCGAACGGGCCGAGCCGCTCGATCCCGCGACCCGTCCGCGTTCGCTGGACGCGCGTCATCTGGACGTGCTGCGCGCGGCGCTGGACAGCGTCATCCCGCAGGGGCCCGGCGCGTCGATCGATCTGGCCGCCCGCCTCGACACGATGATGGCGGAGGCGACCGGCAACGGTTGGCGCTATGAGGCGCTGCCGAGCGATCCCGACGCCTATCGGGTGGGACTGGAAACGCTCGACGACCTCGCGCTGGAGCGGGAGGGCCGCGGCCTTGCGGATCTGCCGCGCCCGGCGCGCGACGCGCTGCTGCAGGCGATCGCGGACGGAGCGGCCGGCATGGACGGTCGAAGCGACCGCTTCACGGCCGCGCAGATGGTGCTCTGGTTCGAGGAGCTCCGGTCCGACGCGGTTCGCCATTACGTCGCCCATCCCGCGACGATGGCGCGGATCGGCTATTCCGGCATCGCCAATGGCGGCGCGGGCGGGGCGGCCTTCACCGGTTTCTCGGCCGTCGGAATCGGCCGGCGCGAAGACTGGGAGCCGCGGGCGCTCGTCGAAGGAGCGGCATCGTGAAGCTCGACGCCATGCGCCGCCATGCGGAAGGCGAGACCGTCGACGCCGTCGTGATCGGCACCGGAGCCGGCGGCGCGCCGTTGCTCGCGCGCCTCGCCGCCCGCGGGCTCAGCGTCGTCGCGTTGGAGGCCGGCCGCAACCGCGATCCCGAAGCCTATTATGCCGACGAGGCCAAGGCCGCCGATCTCTACTGGATGAACGAGCGGATCAGCGGCGGGCGCACGCCCGAAGCCTTCGGCGCCAACAACAGCGGGATCGGCGTCGGCGGCTCCATGCTGCACTGGGGCGCCTTCGTGCCGCGCGCGGACGCGCGCGACATGCGCCTGAAATCGGAAACGGGGCGGGGCGAGGACTGGCCCATCCGCCACGCCGACCTCGTGCCCTATTGGGAGGAGGTCGAGCGCTTCATCGGCGTGTCCGGACCCGCCCGCTATCCCTGGGACACCTCCCGCGCCTATGCCCTGCCGCCGGTGAAGCGCAATGCGCCGGCCGAGGCCATGGCCAAGGGCTGCGCCGCGCTCGGCGTCCTCGCCGACGATGCGCCCGTCGCCGTCACGTCCCGCGATTTCGCGCAGGAGGGCGGCGACACGCGCTACGGCTGCGCGAATTGCGGCTTCTGCCACCAAGGGTGCCGCAACGGCTCCAAGGCCTCGATGGACGTGACCTACCTGCCCTTCGCCGTCGGCGAGGGCGCGGAGATCCGGCCGGGCTGCTTCGCGACCGGTTTCGAGTTCGACCGCGAGGGACGGATCTCGGCCGTGATCTATCGCCACGAGGATCGCGAGCATCGTCAGCGCTGCCGTGCGGTGTTCCTGTCGGCCGGCGCGATCGAGACGCCGCGGCTGCTTCTCTCCAACGGCATCGCCAACCGCAACGGACAGGTCGGACGGAATTACACGGCCCATGTCGCGACGCAGGTCTGGGGAACCTTCGAAGCGGAGATGCGGATGAACAAGGGCTATCCGTCCTCGCTCATCACCGAGGAGATGGTGCGCCCGAATGATGCCGATTTCGCCGGCGGCTATCTCGTTCAGAGTCTCGGCGTGGTGCTCCAGACCTTCGCCGACCAGGTGGCGCGCGGGCGCGGGCTCTGGGGCTCGCGCCTCACCGACTATCTCGATCGCTACAACCATATCGCGGGGATCGGGATCAACGGCGAGGGCCTGCCCTCGGAGGCGAACTTGATGACCCTGTCCGATGAAAAGGACGAGAGCGGCCTCTCCAAGCCCCTGATCTGCTATAGTTACGGTCCGAACGAGACGGCCATCCGCGATCATGCCGTCGGCTTCATGACGCGGGTCTGGGAGGCGGCGGGCGCGAGCGACATCTGGGTCCTCGAGCGCACGGCCCACACGATCGGCACCTGCCGGATGGGAACCGATCCCGAGCGGGCGGTGGTCGATCCGACGGGCCGGTCCTTCGAGGTGGACAACCTTTGGATCTCCGACAATTCGACCTTTCCGAGCTCGCTCTCGGCCAACCCGGCGCTGACGATCATGGCGCTCTCGCTGCGCACCGCCGACGCGTTTCTTTCGGCATGAGGTTCTGATGGATCAGCGATCGGACACGAGCCCCGTCCACGACCGCGAGGCGCTCGGCTATCTCCCGCTCGAAAGCTACGCCGCGATCGGCGACGGGCGGAGCGTCGCGCTGATCGGCATCGACGGCTCGATCGACTGGTGGTGCGTGCCCAATCTCGACACGCCGCCGATGTTCGACCGGCTTCTCGCGGAGCAATCCGGCGGCTGCTTCGGCCTGACGCCGGACGAGCCCTTCGAGGCGGAGCGGACCTATCTCGAAGGCTCGAACGTCCTTCAGACCACCTTCGTCACGATGAGCGGCCGGGCGCGCGTCACGGAATCGCTGAACAGCGGCACGGCCGGACGGTTGCCCTGGTGCGAGCTCGCCCGCCGTGTCGAAGGCCTGGAGGGCCGGGTGCGGTTCCGGATGCAGTTGCGTTTCGGCACCCGCGCCGACACGATCTGCCCCTTCCTGTCGCGCAACGACAATGCCACGACCTTCCACGCCGGCAGCGTCATCGGGCTCTTGCGCTACAGCGACGGCGTGAGGCTCGATACGGAGACGGACGAGCGGATCGACGGAACGATCGAGGTCGGCCCCGGCGAACGGCAGGTCGTCGCGATTCTCGCGGGCGAGGACGAGCCGCTGGTGGCGGAAGCGGCCGAGACGATCGACCAGCGCATCGACACCACCGATGCCGAATGGCGCGAGTGGAGCGGCAACATGCGCTATGGCGGGGCCTATCGCCCGCTCGTCCTGCGCTCGGCGCTGGCGCTGAAGCTCCTCCTCTATTCCCCGACCGGTGCCATCGCCGCGGCTGCCACGACCTCCCTGCCGGAAGGGATCGGCAACACCAAGAACTACGATTACCGCTATGCCTGGGTCCGCGACGCCTCCTACACGATCAAGGCCTTCATGCGGATCGGCTCGATGGCGGAGGCGAAAGCCGCCTTCACCTGGCTGATCAAGCGGCTCGACGAGCATGGCGCGAAGGTCTGCTACCGTCTCGACGGACGCCTCCTCGACGAGATGCGCGAGGTCGATCTGCCGGGCTATCGGGGTTCGCGCCCCGTCGTCGCGGGCAACCAGGCCGCCGACCAGCACCAGCACGGCATCTACGGCGACATCCTCGAGACCGCGGCGCGCTTCGTCGCGGCGGGCCATGTGCTCGACCCGAAAAGCGCCGCCACGCTGGCGCGCACCGCCGACGAATGCGCCGAGCGTTGGCGCCGGAAGGATTGCGGCATCTGGGAGCTCGAGGAGCGCGAGCACTACACGATGTCGAAGATCTCGGCCTGGCAGGCGCTGGCGCGGGCGGTGGACCTCGCCGACGGCGGCCACATTCCCGGCACCAGCCGCGAGCGCTGGGTGCGCGCGCGCGATCGGATCATCGACTGGATCAATGAAAACTGCTGGTCGGAGCGGCTTCAGTCCTACGTCTTCTTTCCCGGGTCCGACCGGATCGACGCCTCGCTGGCGCTGGCCGTGCGCTTCGGGTTCGACGGCAAGGATCGGCTGGAGAAGACGCTGCGCGCGATCGACCGCGAGCTTCGACGGGGCGAGCTTCACTTTCGCTACAACGGCGTCGAGAGCGACGAGGGCTGCTTCCTCGCCTGCTCCTTCTGGGTGATCGAGGGGCTGGCGCTGCTCGGCCATGCCGAGGAGGCCAAGGCGCGCTTCGAGGCGCTGTTGCGCATCGTCGACAAGGGACCGGGCATCCTGCCGGAGATGATGGATCCCCGCGATTTCAGCTTTCTCGGCAACATGCCGCAGGGCCTGACGCATCTCGCCCTGATCCAGACGGCGGCGACCCTGTCCGGCGAGCCGGTGTGAACGGCGGGGCATCCGCTTCCCCGCCGAACCGAGGTCGCACGCGCGCTTCACCAAATCGTCCGGCGGTGTCGACTTCGCCATGATCGCGGTCTAACGGACGTCCTCCCGATTCATGAAGGGGCGGCTCTCCAGGCGCCGCCAGATGCGATGACGATCCGGACCATTCCCGGCGGCCTCCTCGCCGCGCTTTTCTTCTGCGTCTTCCTGGCGATCGCGCCGCGGGGCTTGGCGCAGGAGGCCGTGCCGAACCCGGTGGCGGTGCTCGACCTGCAGGCAGAGGCGCTGAAGGCGATCAGCGCCGAGGCCGACCGCGCCACGACGGCCGAGCAGAAGGTCGACCTGCGCGATCGCGGCATCGTCGTCGGAACGACCGCCAATGCCACGGTCGCGCTGCTCGAGCCGCAGCTCGCCCAGCTCGACCAGCGGATCGCCGAACTCGGCGAGCCGAGCGAAGGCGAGGCCGGCGACGTGAAGGCCCAGCGCGCCGAGCTCCAGGGCGAGCGCGACACCGTGGACTCGGCGATCAAGCGGGGCCGGCTGCTGGCCGCCGACGCCAAGGAGATGATCGACCGGATGATCCGGGAGATCAACGTCGCCTTCAGCCGCGACACGTTCCAGCAGGTCGCCTCACCGCTGTCGCCCCGCCTCTGGTCGGACGTGGCCGACCGCTTTCCCGACGACTGGGCGCGGTTCGGGGACTTCGTCACCGATCAGGTCCTGCGCATTCCGGGCGAAGGCACGGTGCAGCGCTACGTGGTGCTGCTGGCGAGCCTCCTGGCGGCCTGGCTCCTCGTCGGACCGGCGCGGCGACGCCTCCGGCATATGGGCCGGACCTTCGCCCTGCAGCAGACGGCCGGCACGCGCGCGCGCCGCTCGGCCCTGGCGGTCTGGTTCGTGGTGGTGGGGACCGCGACCTCCGCGCTCGCCTGTCTCGTCCTCTATCTCGCGATGAACTGGGCGAACATCCTGACGCGCGGCACGCGTCCGCTCGCCGAGACGATGATGATCACGGCCTCGATCGGCGCCTTCATCATCTCGCTCGGCGCGGCGCTCCTTCTGGTCGGCCAATCCTCCTGGCGCCTCCTGCCGATCTCGGACGAAGCGGCGAGAAAGCTGCGGTCCTTTCCCCCGCTCGGCGCGCTCCTGACCTTTCTCGGCGTCTTCCTCGTCGAGGGCGGCCGTTCGATCGGCGTCAGCCGGGCCGCGGCGATCCTGGGCAACTACATCGTCGCCTTCACCTATTGCGGGTTGATCATCGCGATCCTCGTCAGCCTCGGTCGCCTGCGCCGGAGCCATCCGGAGGATGCGAACCGCGAGCCGAACGTGCGCACCACGATCGTGACGCTCGCCACCATCCTCGCCTGGATCGCCGTCGCCGTGTCGATCGGCGCGGCCCTCCAGGGCTACGTCAACATCGCGCTCTTCCTCAGCCGCCAGACGATCTGGACCGCGATCGTCGCCTCGACCGCCTATCTGCTCCTGATCGTCGTCGACGATCTCTGCACGACCTTCCTGTCGCCGAACAGCCGACTCGGCCGCTCGCTCCATTCCGGACTCGGCCTGCGCAAGTCTCAGGTCGGGCAGCTCGGCGTCGTCACATCGGCGTTGCTGCGCATCGGCATTCTGGTCCTGGCCGCGCTCCTCCTCACCGGACCGCTCGGACCCGGCGCGACGTCGCTCTTCTACCAGTTCGGCTCGACCGCCGAGATCAGCATCGGCGGCGTCACGCTCGTGCCCGGCGCGATCCTGAAGGCGGTGATCGCGCTCGTCGTCGGCATCCTGTTGATGCGGGCGGTGCGCAGCTGGCTCGACGAGCGCTACCTTCCGGCCACGGACCTCGATCCCGGCGCGCGCAACTCGGTTTCCACCATCGTCAGCTATGTCGGCTTCATCCTTGCCGGCTTCTGGGCGCTGACCCTCCTCGGCATCGGCGTCGAACGGATCGCGCTCGTCGTCTCGGCCCTCTCGGTCGGCATCGGCTTCGGCCTCCAGGCGATCACGCAGAACTTCATCTCGGGGCTGATCCTCCTTGCCGAGCGACCCGTGAAGATCGGCGACACCGTGCGCATCGGCACGGACGAAGGTGACGTGAAGCGCATCAGCGTGCGCTCCACCGAGATCCAGATCGCCGACCGCTCGACGCTGATCGTGCCGAATTCGGAGCTGATCACGAAGTCGATCCGCAACATGACGCTCGCCAATCCGCTGGGGCGCATCCAGATCAACTTCGCCGCGCCCCTCGACGTCGACGTGGCGGCGGTGAAGGCGGCGCTGCTGGAGGTCTATGCCGGGCACAATGCGGTGCTGCCGGAACCCGCGCCCTCGATCTTCATCGATGGGATCGAGGGCGGTCAGGTGGCGTTCAAGTCCTTCGCCTTCGTGTCCGGACCCCGCGCCGTCTATGCGACGCGGAGCGCCGTCCTGTTCTCGCTCCTGGAGCGGCTGCGCAAGGACGGCATTCCGCTCGTCGCGCAGGCGTGACCGACCGCGCGGGCCGAGGCGATCGAGGACGGCGGCGAGGACGGCGGCGAGGGCGACGAGTGGCGGATCAGCCGGCCTTGCGCGTCACGTGGAGCGCGCCGTCGTCGCGCGCCTCGGCCCGTATGTCGACATAGCTCGGCGTCATCGGGTGCCCGGTTTCGATCGTGTGGGTGTGGGTCGCGGTGATGACGAGAACGGCCGCGCCCGCCGCGACGCCGCCAGCGATGCCGGCCAGCGCATCCTCGCAGACGAGGCAGTTCTCGGCGCGATAGCCGAGGCGCTCGGCGGCGAGCTGGAAGCAGTCGGGCGCGGGCTTGCCGCGCGAGACGTCCTCGGCGGTGACGAGCACGGCGGGCGGCCGGAGGCCGGCGACGGCAAGCCGACGTTCGGCGAGCGCGCGGGGCGCGGAGGTGACGATCGCCCAGCGCTCCGAGGGCAGGCTCGCGACGAAGGCGAGCGCGCCGTCGATCGGCGCGACGCCGCCGGTATCGGCGATCTCGGCGGCGAGAAGCGCATCGGCCTCCGCCTGCGCATCCACGCCGGGCAGGCCGAGCCGGCGGATCGTGTCGATTGCCCGCACGCCGTGGATCGTCGGCATCAGCGTCTCGACGTCGAGCCCATGGCTGCGGCCCCAGGCCTCCCAGACGCGCGTCGTCGCCTCGATGGAGGTGATGAGCGTTCCGTCCATGTCGAAGAGAATGGCATCGAAGATCCGTTCGCCGAAGAGGGCGTGGCTCGTCGAGGGGCCTGTCGGGGAGGGGCCTGTCGGGGAAGGGCCTGTCGGGGAAGGGCCTGTCGGGGAAGGGGTTGTGGCGTTCGTCATGGGTCTCGTCTCGCAGGTCCGGCGCACCGGCGCGCTGCGCCGGGGCCGTTCGAAGGGGGAAGGCTCGGGCAAGGCCCGTCGCGGAGGGGCTCGGGGACGAAGCGTCCCAAGGTCACCGCACTCAATCTTCGGGCTGGAACTCGCGGGGCAGGTCGCCATGGCGTGCAAGGATCACCGGATCCTCCAGCACCTCCCCGGTGTCGGGATCGATCGTCTGCGTGAGGGCGACGACCCCGGCCATCCGGGCCGCATCGCGCTCGGCCCGCGCCAGCGCCTCCGCCGCCGTCTTGAACTCCATCGCACGTCCGGCGACGAGCTTCTTGCCCATGCGCTCGAACTGCTGGACGATGTGGAGAATCTTTTCGGCCATCGATCTGTCCCGGCGGATTGTTCCCCGGGCTTAAAGCACCCGCACGCCTTCGAGGCCAGCGCCATCGTCGCCCCGGCCGGCTTCCCCGGCCGTCGCACACGACATCGGTCCTTGCCTCGGCCGTGGGAATCAGCCCCGGCGCGACAGATCGGCGAGCGGCACGAGGAGTTCGTAGACGAAGCCCTCGGCCGGATAGTCGAGGCGGATCGAGCCGCCGGTCGCGCCGGAGAGGCCCCGCTCGACGAGTCGGGTGCCGAAGCCGCGCCGGCTCGGCCGGGCGACCGGCGGCCCGCCCGTCTCGCGCCAGCACAGACGGAACATCGAAACGCCCGCAGCCTCTGCGTCCGCGTCCCCGTCCCCGTTGGCGTCCGGAGCCGGGGCCGCGCAGGTCGACCACGAAATGGCGATGCGACCGTTCTCGGAGGAGAGGGCGCCGTATTTGGCCGCATTGGTGGCGAGTTCGTGAAGGATCAGCGCCAGCGACAGCGCGACCGGCGCGGCGACGCGCAGCGCGGGCCCGTCGCGCAGGATCCGGTTCTGGCCGTCGTCATGGAGGGCGAGGGCGCCCTCGATGATGGCGCGGGCATCGGCATCCTCCGCTTCGCCGGACACGAGGACGTCGTGGGCGCGACCGAGGGCATCGAGGCGCTGCGTCAGCGACGAGCGCGCCGTTTCGAGGTCCGGCGCGTTGCGCAGCGTCTGCCCGACGATGGCCTGCATCATCGCCTGGTTGTTCTTCAGGCGATGGCCGAGCTCGCGATGCAGAAGCCGCCGCTGCTCCTCGGCTCGCAGCCGCGCGATCGCCGATTGCGTGCGGTCCGCCACGTTGCGCACGAAGGCGAGTTCCGCTTCGAGCCACGTCCGCGGCCGATCGTGATGGACGAAGACCACGAGAACCAACCGCCCGAGCTCGATCACGGGGAGGTTGACGAGAACGCGGATCCCGATCCCGGCGAGCGCCTCGGCATTCCCCGCCGTCCGGGGATCGGTCGCGACGTCCGAGATGATCACGGTTTCGCCGCGCTTCAGATCGTCGACGAAGGAGCCGTAGTCGCGAAAGCGATGGAAGCCGGCGATGCTGGACATGCCCGGCGCGCGCCAATCCCGCTGCAGGACGACCGTCTCGTGAAGGGGATCCACGAGGCCGAAGCCCGCCCGCGTGGCGCCGAGAACCTTCGCCAGGATCTCGGCCGCGACATAGGCGATCTCGCCGACATTCTCGCGATCGCGAAGGCGATCGCCGAGCTCCAGCAAGGCGGATTTGCGGGCATCGGAGGCCTTGCGCTGGCTGATGTCGAGCGCGACGCCGGAGCAGCGCACGGGCTTTCCGCCGGCGTCGCGCTCGCAGCGCCCCCGGGACAGGATCCAGACGGTCGCGCCGTCCGGCCCTTTGATCCGAACCTCGTGGGAGAAGGCGCCGCTGCCCTCGATCGCATCGCGGATGGCCATTGCGACGGACGGTCGGTCGTCCGGATGCACCGCATCGGCATAGGCGGCGCGCGGCAGGCCGATGGCCGCCCGATCGGGATCGACGCCGAAGAGGCGGGCGAAGCCGGCGCTCGCCCGGCACCGGTCCGCGGCAATGTCCCAATCCCACCAACCGACGGCATCGGCCGCCTCGAAGGTCAGCGCCAGCCGCTCCTCGGCGAGACGCGCCGCGGCGCAAGCCTGGAACAGGCGGTTCTCCAGATCGGCGCCTGCGGCCGGCCAGGACCGGAACCGGTCGGGCACGGGTCCGCGAAAACCGGTGACGTCGCGGTCCGGTCCGTCGTCGTTCGAGGCGCTGGTTTCGCTGCTCACCGGCCGTATGGTTCCCTTCGAAGAAAACCTTACGTCGGGTCTCGGCCGCTCGACAACGTCGCAAGATGTAGCCGGGTGCAGAGATTGCGAAAGCGGTGCAAGAGGTGCATTTTCGGAGCGGAACCATGATCTTCGCATCGGTGCTGCGATCGGCCCCCGGCAGACCGTCCGGCAGCCGATTCACCAAGTCGTACTGGACATCGGCGCTCTTTCGGGGCTCGTGTCTGAACCGCGCGCAAGCCGCCCGGCCGCCGGATCGCAGATCCCCGGTTCGTCCTTTTCTCGCTCCGGCGCGTCCATGTGCCACGTCGCTTTCCAACCCAAGGACTTCCCGATTTGACGCAGACCATCCTCATCACCGGCACCACGGCCGGTTTCGGCGCGGCGACCGCCCGGCGATTCACGGCCGCCGGCTGGCAGGTCATCGGAACGGGCCGCCGCGTCGACCGGCTGGAGGCGCTCGCGAGCGAACTCGGTTCGAGCTTCCATCCGCTCGCCTTCGACATCACCGATGCCGAGGCCACGCAGGCCGCGCTTGCGAGCCTTCCCGAGCGTTTCGCCGGAATCGACGTTCTCGTGAACAATGCCGGCCTGGCGCTCGGCACCGCGCCCGCGGACCAGACCGATCTCAAGCAGTGGCGCACGATGATCGACACGAACGTGACGGGCCTCGTCACGATCACGCACCATCTCCTGCCCAGGCTGATCGAGCGGCGCGGGGCGATCCTCAACATTTCCTCGGTCGCGGCGAGCTGGCCCTATCCCGGCGGCAACGTCTACGGCGGCACCAAGGCCTTCGTGCGCCAGTTCTCCCTCGGCCTTCGAGCCGATCTCCACGGGAAAGGCGTGCGCGTCACCTCGATCGAGCCCGGCCTGTGCGAAAGCGAGTTCACGCTGGTGCGCACCGGCGGCAACCAGGAAGCCTACGACAAGCTCTATGGCGGCGCCCACGCGCTGCAGCCGGAGAACATCGCCGAGACGATCTTCTGGGTGGCGACGCAGCCGCCGCATGTCAATGTCAACAGCCTCGAGATCATGCCCGTCAGCCAGAGCTTCGGGCCGTTCCCGGTGCATCGCGAGAGCTGATCGCCAGACGCCGAGATCGCCGGGGTCCGCCTCGGCGATCGCCGGGAAGCCGGCGCTGGACACGAAAAAGCCGCCGGGCGTTTCCGCCGGCGGCTCCGCGTCTTTTTTCAAAGAGTCTCAAGGCCTTCTCAACTCACCTCGCCAGTACATCCGTGGTCGGACGAGCCGCGAAGGCCGGGACGGCGAGGGGCCTGGATGTCTCCGACCAGCCTCGCGTTCCTGAGAGATGGATACGACCTCCACCTTGTGCAAGGCTGGAGCGTCGCTTTTTTGTTAACCGGTTCCTTTGACGCCGGCCGCGACGTCGCGGCGGCTTTCGGCGGCGGCGGACTGGTTGGCGACATCCGCCGTCTGTTCCATGGGCGTCGGCTTGCCGCCTGTCGGCTCCGGCGCGTCGCCGAGGCGAGCGGGCTTTAGACCGGTGTCGCCATCGCCGAGCGTCGAGGAGGCGGCATCGCGGCCGAGGTCGTCCCGGCGGGTCTCGTCCGTGTTGGACATGGGTTTCTCCTTTGCGGTCAAGGCTCTGGAGAAAAAGCACGCGGCGATGCGATGGTTCCCGTCAGGAGCCGTGCTCGACCGTCGACTTCAGGCCCGCCAGAGCCTCGCGCACATAGGCACCCACCGCCTTGATGCCGGCCGCCTCGTTCAGCTCCGGCGGCGGATCGTTGTTCGGCCAGCCGCGATAGAAGGCGGCCCGCCATTCCACGAGCGCGGTGCCCGGCGCCTTGCCGGGCTTCACGGTGAGGTAGGACGAATAGGTCGAGACCGGCAGCACCTTCAGATCCATGTGCGGGACGAGCGTCGCGAACATGTGCTTCTCCTCGTCGAAGCGATACAGCGTCTCGGCCATCTCGCCGCCGGTCTTCAGTGTGACGAGGCGCGCGGTGTCGAGGACGTTGCCGGGCACGGTGTCCACCGAGGCGACGAGCGGGTTCCAGGACAGATCGTCGAAGTTCTTCACCCGCTCCCAGACCGTCTCCGGCGACGCGGCCACCTCGATCGTTTCGGTGAGCTTGGCGCGCGTCGGCGCGTGCTGGGCGAGGGCGGAGGCGGGCAGAAGAAGCAGAAGGACTGCCAGCAGGAATCGGTTCAAGGGTCGGTCCTCACGGTCATGGCCGGACGACCCTCTCCCTGCTTTTCGGCCGCAAGAGGGCGGCCTTCCCTTCCAAGCTCACCACCCGCTTGCGCCCGGTTCCCGAGCCGGGACCGGCGTCCACACCGGGTCAGCAAACGAGGTTCTCCGGCCGCTCGCCCTTCAGCACCGCGGCGATCCCGTCGAGGGCGAGGAAGCCCATGGCGTCGCGGGCCGTCTCGGTGGCGCTGCCGAGATGGGGCAGGAGCACGGCGTTCTCGAGGTCGAGATAGCCGGGGTGAAGCTTCGGCTCGCCCGTGAAGACGTCGAGGCCGGCGGCGGCGAGGCGGCCCGAGGCGAGCGCTGCGATCAGCGCTTCGTCATCGACGAGCGTGCCGCGCGCGGCGTTGACGACGATGGCACGGGGCGGAAGCTTGGCGATGCGCTCGGCGTTCAGCCAGTTCTTTGTTTCGACCGAGGCCGGCGCGTTCAGCGACAGGATGTCGGACACGGCGAGGAGGCTGTCGTCGCTCTCATGGAAGATCGCGCCCTCCTCCAGGTCGGGGGCGAGGCGCGAGCGGTTGCGGTAGTGCACCTCCATGGAGAAGCCACGCGCCATCCGCGCGACCTCGCGGCCGATGCGGCCCATGCCGTAGATGCCGAGGCGGCGGCCGGAGACCTGCGTCCCGATCAGCTGGGTCGGCGCCCAACCCGTCCAGGCGCCCGCGCGCAGGATTCGCTCGGCCTCGCCGGCGCGCCTGGCGGCGGCGAGCATCAGGAGCATCGTGATCTCGGCGGTGGCCAGCGACAGGACGTCCGGCGTGTTGCAGACGGCGATGCCGCGCGCGGCCAGCGCCTTCGTGTCGAGATGGTCGGTGCCGACGGAAAAGGTGCCGACGACCTTCACGCTGTCCGGCAGACGTGCGGCGACATCGGCGTCGATCCGGTCTCCGGGCGCGCAGAGCACCGCGTCGGCGCCCGCCGCGCGCTCGATCAGCGCATCGGCGGAGAGAACGGCGTCGTCGGTGCGCAGAACCGCATCGAATTCGGCGGCGCAACGGGCTTCGACGGCCGGCGGGAGGCGGCGCGTCACGATCAGTCGGTGCATGCGAAGTCCTTCGTAGAGAAACAGCTGCGGCCGGAAGCGTGCGGCAAGACGGCAGGGAACGGCAAGCTCCGGCCGCGCCTTCGGCGGCCGGGGGGGTCGCGCCGGTTCAGGCGATCTGGAATTCCGGGTCGATCGGGATCTGCAGGGCGGTCACGAGGGCGTTGGTCTGAGAGGCCATCGCGATCACGGAGAGAAGCTCGCCGTGCTGTTCGTCCGTCATGCCCTTGGCGCGGGCGGCGACCGTGTGGGAGTGCACGCAGTAGCCGCAGCCGTTGGCGGTGGAGACGGCGATGTAGATCAGTTCACGCGTCAAGGGATCGAGGCTGCCGGGCGACATCATCACCAGCTTCAGCTGCTCCCAGGTCCGCTCGAGCACGGCGGGCTGGTTGGCGAGACCGCGCCAGAACCGGTTCACGAAATCGGAGCCGCGCACGGCGCGAATGTCGTCGAAGATCGCCTTGACGCGCGGGTCGGATGCGACCTCCTCGTCGGTCCAAAGCTTCACGGTCGCCATCGTTCACCTTTCGCGGAGACGGAAAAGATTCGCGTCAGTCCTACAGGATCGCAAGCCCGGCCGCATCCGTCATGGCGGCCCGCCCGGACGGTCCGGCGCGCGACGTCGCTCGCAGCGAGGAAGCGTTTTCGTGTCATTGCCGCGCCAAGCGGGCGATCCGGGGTCGCACCGAGGGGCAAAGCGCATTAAATGATGAAAACGCACATGACGTGAAAAGGGATGAGACGATGGGCACCAGATCCAAGCTCGAACAGTTGCGCGAGATGACGACGGTCGTCGCCGACACCGGCGACATCGAAGCCGTCCGCACGCTGAAGCCGGTCGATTGCACGACCAATCCGACGATCGTCCTGAAGGCGCTGGGAACGCCGGCCTTCGACGATGCCTTCGCCGAGGCGCTGGCCTGGGGCGCCAAGAAGGGCGGCGAGAAGACGGCGGTCGCCAATGCCGTCTCGGATCGGCTGGCCGTCTCCGTCGGCTCGGCGCTCGCCGCTCTCGTTCCCGGGCGCGTGTCGACCGAGGTCGATGCCGATCTCTCCTTCGACGTCGAGGGTTCGCTGAAGCGGGCTCGCGCCATCATCGCCGACTACGAGGAGCGCGGCGTCGGCCGCGAGCGCATCCTCATCAAGCTCGCCGCGACCTGGGAGGGCATCCGCACCGCCGAGGTTCTCCAGAAGGAGGGCATCGACACCAATCTCACCCTGATCTTCTCGCTGGCCCAGGCCATTGCCTGTGCCGATGCCGGCGTCTTCCTGATCTCGCCCTTCGTCGGCCGCATCATGGACTGGCATGCCAAATCGACCGGCAAGACCTACGGCCCCGAGGACGATCCGGGCGTTCTGTCGGTGCGCTCGATCTACGACTACTACAAGTCGAACGGCATCAAGACCGTCGTGATGGGCGCATCCTTCCGCAATGCCGGCGAGATCGAGGCGCTGGCGGGTTGCGACCGGCTGACGATCTCGCCGAACCTTCTGTCGGAGCTCGACGCGGCGACCGGAACGCTGGAGCGCAAGCTCAGCCCTGAGCGCGCCGTCAAGGCCGATCCGATGGTGGTCGACGAGAAGACCTTCCGCTGGATGATGAACGACGACGCCATGGCGACCGAGAAGCTCTCGGAGGGCATCCGCTCCTTCGCCAAGGACCTGACCTCCCTGCGCACGCTCGTCGCCAAGCGCATGGAAGAGGGCTCCTCGCGCGCCGCCGCCTGACGGCCGGACCGTCGGCGGACGATCGTGGGAAGGGGTGGTGCGGCGAGGCCGCGCTGCCCCTTCGCCGTTTTGGGCGGGAGGCCGGATCGCTCCGCGGCCGACGTCGCGATCGCGGCGGCGGCGAGCGCGGACCATCGGGACCGTCAAAGCGTCGCAGGGGCCGGTGGGCTGGCCAATCGGCCTCTCCGCCATACTCTTAGCGGTGGGCGTGCCGCCGATCCGTCCGGCGTCCCCGATCCTTCCGGCATGCCGCGCGATGCGAGCCTCTCGGCCGCCTCGCCGATGCCGATCAGACCTCGACCCTTCAGGAGACGACCATGACCGCCCGGATGATCACGACGCTCGGCGCCTTCGCGCTTCTGGCGCTCAGCGCCGCCCCGTCCCTCGCGCAGGACAACCCGCTTGCCGCCGATCCGCCGGCGCGCGGCGACAGCTCGACCATCGTCGTCGGCTCCGCCGACTTCCCCGAAAGCCAGCTCCTCGCCACGATCTACGCCAAGGCTCTCGGCGCCAAGGGCATCACGACCGAGGTGCGCGCCAGCATCGGCAGCCGCGAGGTCTACATGCCGGCCCTGCTCGACGGCTCGATCGACCTCCTGCCGGAATATGCGGGCGCGGCCCTGAGCTATCTCGACAAGACCGCGACCGCCCATTCGCCCGCCGACGTCGCGGTGGCGCTGAAGGCGGCTCTTCCCGAGGGCGTGTCCATGCTGACGCCGTCCGCCGCGCAGGATGCGGACGCCGTCGTCGTCACAAGCGCGACCGCCGAGAAGTATAAGCTGAAGACCATCGCCGATCTCGCGCCGGTCGCGGGCGAGATGGTGCTGGGCGGCCCGCCGGAGTGGAAGACGCGCAAGGAGGGCGTGGTCGGGCTGAAGGAGGTCTACGGTCTTGAATTCCAGTCGTTCCGGGCGCTCGATGTCGGCGGCCCGCTGACCGTCTCGGCTCTGTCCAACGGACAGGTGCAGGCCGCCAATCTCTTCTCGACCGATCCCGCCATGGCGGCCAACGACTTCGTCGCGCTGGAGGACGTGAAGAATCTCTTCCCCGCTCAGAACGTCGTGCCCGTGATCGCGACGCCGAAGGCGAGCGAGGCGGTCACCACGACGCTCGACGCCGTTTCGGCCGCGCTGACGACGGAGGATCTCATCAAGATGAACGGCCGCCTCGCCGCGCAGGAGAGCTACGACGTGGTGGCCGAGGACTTCCTGAAGGAGAAGGGCCTCAACTGAAGGCGCGTCGTCGCGCCCCTTCCAGGCCTTTCGACCCTGATGTCGGCGGTGGATGCGCGAGGCATCCACCGCCGTTTTCGTTCGAGCGGGCGTTCCGGCCCCCGGCAGGCCGGACGGCCGCTGACGGGTTCACGCGATCTCCACGAGAAAGGCGCCTGCCGCGTCCGCCGGGATGGAGACGCCGAGCGCGCCCGGTCCTTCGACGAGGATCGCGTCCCGCGCTTGGAGCGTGCGCTCCTCGCGGCCGTCGGAGATCGAGAGCGTGCCGCGTGCGACGATCAACGTCCAGCCGGAGACCGTTTCCACGCGCTGCGCCGTCGCGGCCTCCAGCCGCGTCACGGCGTGCGTTCGGACCCCGCGCCGCGTCATGACGTTGAGATCGGTGATCGCCCCGTCCTCCAGCCGCGCGCTCGTCGCGGCATCCGCGGGAAAGGCGAGCGGCGCGTCGGCCACCGTGAGGCGATGGCGGCCGAGGCCCTCGATGTCGAGCACCAGGCCGCAGCCGTCGAGGATCGCCAGCGTGCGGTCGACGCCGGGAAAGCGGGAGAAGGGTCCGTCCGAGGCAACGGTCGCCATCGAGACGCGCCACTCGAAGACGTCGAGGCCGGCGCCGTGCGGATGGACCGCGATCTCGATCGTCTCGCCTCCGCCGTTCTTCCAGGGCATCCGGCGGTGGGCGGCGGCGGGAAGGACGTGCATGGCGAGGCCTATCGCCCGAGGATCGCCGGCAGGTTCAACCCCTGCTCCCGCGCGCAGTCGATCGCCTCCTCGTAGCCGGCATCCGCATGCCGCATGACGCCGGTCGCCGGATCGTTCCAGAGGACGCGCTCGAGGCGGCGGGCGGCGTCGTCGGTGCCGTCGGCGCAGACCACCATGCCGGAATGCTGGGAGAATCCCATGCCGACGCCGCCGCCATGGTGCAGCGAAACCCAGGTCGCGCCCGATGCGGTGTTGAGGAGCGCGTTGAGGAGCGGCCAGTCGGAGACGGCGTCGGAGCCGTCCTTCATGGCCTCGGTCTCGCGG
Source organism: Aureimonas sp. Leaf454 (assembly GCF_001424685.1). Classification (GTDB taxonomy): domain Bacteria; phylum Pseudomonadota; class Alphaproteobacteria; order Rhizobiales; family Rhizobiaceae; genus Plantimonas. The sequence goes on along the minus strand of NZ_LMQT01000020.1, from coordinate 125,104 downwards.
TTCGGCGAGGCGACGGACCCGCTGTCCAGGTGATCGCGGCCGATGACGACCGGCGCGGAGAGCTCTCCCGTCCGCACCATCTCGTTGAAGGCGAGGCCGAGCCGGTGGCGGTCGCCCAGACCGACCCAGCAGATGCGCGCGGGCAGGCCCTGGAAGGCGATGCGCTCGCGGGCCATGTCGAGCCACCGGTGAAGATGGGTGTTGCCGGGGGTGAGCTCCTTCACCTTGGCGTCGGTCTTGTAGATGTCCTCGGGATCGCCGGACAGCGCCGCCCAGCGGAAGGGGCCGATTCCCCGGCAGAACAGCGGGCGGATATAGGCCGGCACGAAGCCCGGGAAATCGAAGGCGTTCTCCAGACCCTCGTCCTTGGCGACCTGCCTTATGTTGTTGCCGTAGTCGAAGGTCGGGACGCCCTGGTTGCGAAAGGCGATCATCGCCTCGACATGCCGGCGCATCGAGGCCCGCGCCGCCGCTTCCACGGCCTTGGGATCGCTTTCGCGCTTCGCCTTCCACTCGGCGATCGACCAGCCGACCGGCAGGTAGCCGTTGATCGGGTCGTGCGCGGAGGTCTGGTCGGTGACCATGTCCGGCCGGATGCCGCGCTTCACCATTTCGGGCAGGATCTCCGCGGCATTGCCGAGGAGGCCGACGGATTTGGCATCGCCGGCCTTCGTCCAGGCCTCGATCATCGCCATGGCCTCGTCGAGCGTCTCGGCCTTCTCGTCGACATAGCGGGTGCGCAGGCGGAACTCGATCGAGTCCGGATTGCACTCGATGGCGAGGCAGGACGCGCCCGCCATGACGGCGGCCAGCGGCTGCGCGCCGCCCATGCCGCCCAGCCCGCCGGTCAGCACCCAGCGGCCCTTGAGATCGCCGCCGTAATGTTGGCGTCCGGCCTCCACGAAGGTCTCGTAGGTGCCCTGAACGATTCCTTGCGTGCCGATATAGATCCAGGAGCCGGCGGTCATCTGGCCGTACATGGCCAGGCCCTTTTTATCCAATTCGTTGAAATGGTCCCAGGTCGCCCAGTGCGGCACGAGGTTGGAGTTCGCGATGAGGACGCGCGGCGCGTCCTTGTGGGTGCGGAAGACGCCGACCGGCTTGCCCGACTGGACGAGCAGCGTCTCCTCCTCGGACAATTCGCGGAGCGCGGCGACGATCCGGTCGAAATCGTCCCAGGTGCGCGCCGCGCGGCCGATGCCGCCGTAGACGACGAGCTCGTTCGGGTTCTCCGCGACCTCCGGGTCGAGATTGTTCATCAGCATGCGCAGCGGCGCCTCGGTCGTCCAGTGCCGGGCGGTGAGTTCGCTCCCCCGGGCGGCGCGGACGGTGCGGGCGTTGTGGCGGCGATCGATCGGCGTCATCGGGCGGGACCTTCGAAGGAATGGGCGGGAGCGGCGGCGGCGAGGTCGGGGGCAAGGGCTTCGAGGGTGGCGAGGAGCGGCCCGAGCACGGCGCGAAGCCGCTCCGCCTTGGCCCCGTCATAGGCGAAGGGCGGCGCCTCGCTCGCCAGATAGGCGCTCTGCGCGATCTCCATCTGGATCGCATGGACGCCGGACGCGGGCCGGCCGTAATGGCGCGTCGTCCAGCCGCCCTTGAAGCGGCCGTCGAGCACGGACGTGTAGCCGCGCGCGGCGCGGCAGGCCTGGATGGTCGCGGCTTCGACGCGGGGATCGCAGGTCGTGCCGCCGGCCGTGCCGACGTTGAGATCGGGCAGCGTGCCCTCGAAGAGAAAGGGCACCACCGAACGGATCGAATGGCAGTCGTAGAGGATCGCCGTGCCGTGCATCGCCTTCACGCGGTCGATCTCGGCGGCGAGCGCGGCGTGATAGGGGGCATGGTAGGCGGCCAGCCGCTCCGCGATGTCGCGAGGAGTCGGGCCCTTGCCGTCCCGCCAGATCGGCTGGTCGTCGAAATCGGTCTCGGGAACGAGGGAGGTCGTGTTCTGGCCGGGATAGAGGCTGACGCCGTCGGGGTCGCGATTGGCGTCCACGACGTAGCGGTGGAAGGTCGCGCGCACGATCGTCGCCTCCGGCAGAAGCCCGTCATAGAGCCGCTCGATGTGCCAGTCCGTGTCGCGAAGGCGAAGACCCTCGTCGTTGAGGCGCGCGGCGATCTCCGGCGGCAGATCCGTGCCGGTGTGGGGCAGGCCGAGGATCACGGGCGAAGCGCCTCGCCGAACTTCGAACGGGCTCATCGGCGGATTTCCTCGCCCTTGAAGTAGCGGGCCTGAAGCGGGTTGAAGCCGATGCGATAGACGAGCTCGGCGGGGCTCTCGATGTCCCAGACCGCGAGGTCGGCCGACTTGCCGACCTCGATCGTGCCGGTCTCGGCGAGAAGGCCGAGCGCGCGGGCGGCCTCCCGCGTGACCCCGGCGATGCACTCCTCGACCGTCATGCGGAAGAGCGTCGCGCCCATGTTCATCGTGAGGAGGAGCGAGGTCAGCGGCGAGGTGCCGGGATTGCAGTCGGTGGCGAGCGCCATCCGCGTTCCCGCCGCGCGGAAAGCCTCGATCGGCGGCAGCCGGGTTTCCCGAATGAAGTAATAGGCGCCGGGCAGAAGCACCGCGACCGTGCCGGCCTTGGCCATCGCCGCCGCGTCCTCCGCCGTCGCATATTCCAGGTGATCGGCCGACAGGGCCTCGAAGCGTGCGGCCAAAGCCGCGCCGCCGGCATGCGACAGCTGCTCGGCATGGAGCTTCACGGGAAGGCCGAGGGCCTTGGCCGCGGAAAAGACCGGCTCCATCTCCTCGGCGGAGAAGGCGATGCCCTCGCAGAAGCCGTCGACGGCATCGACGAGGCCGAGGGCGGCGGCGCGTTGAAGGCCGGGGATCGCGACCTCCGCGAGATAGGCGGCGTTGCGCCCCTTGTGGTCGGGGGGGGTGGCATGAGCGCCGAGCCAGCTCGTCACGATCCGCACGCTGCGGTGCTGCCCGAGGCGTCTCGCCGCGGCCAGCATGGCGATCTCAGTCTCGACGTCGAGCCCGTAGCCGGACTTGATCTCCACCGTGGACGTGCCCTCGGCCAGGAGCGCGTCGAGGCGGGGGAGCGCGGAGGCGACGAGGTCGTCGACGGAGGAGGCCCGCGTCGCGGCGATGGACGAGACGATGCCGCCGCCGGCCCTGGCGATCTCCTCGTAGCTCGCGCCCGCGAGCCGCATCTCGAACTCCTTCGCGCGGTTGCCGCCATGGACGATGTGCGTGTGGCAGTCGATCGGGGCCGGCGTCACCCAGCGGCCGCCGAGATCGACCGTCTCCGCCTCCCGTCCCGCCTCGGCCGAGAGCCCGTCCGCCGCGCCGGCATAGAGGATGCGTCCGCCCTCGACGAGGATCGCGCCGGCCTCGACGATGCCGAGGCCGGGCCGGGAGGGGGCGAGCGTCGCCAGGCGGAGGTTCATCAGGAGGGTTTTCATGCTGACGTCTCCTCAGCGGGCCGGCGCGGGATCGAGGATCCGGGCGTCGCGCGGCTCATGCTGCGAGCCGCCGGAGCGTCTTCAGGAAGGCGGCATCCACCGCCGCATCGGCTGCATGGCGGCCCTCCCGGACGACGAAGCGCCCGCCGACGAGGACGTCGCGGATGCTCTCGCGACCGAGGGCGAAGAGCCAGCGATCGAGGATCGCGTCGCCCTTGGCGGTGGCGATGTAGGGATTGGCGCCGTCGAGGACGACGAGGTCGGCTGGCGCGCCCGGCCGCAGCCCGAACGCCGCCGTGCCGGTCGCCGCCGCGCCGCCTTCGAGCGCGGCGTCGAGCAGCGTTCGGCCGACCGAGGCGCCGGGGCCGCTCGCGAGGCGCGACCGCCGACGATCGCGCAGGCGCTGTCCGTATTCCAGAAGCCGCAATTCTTCTGCGACGTCGGTCGCGACATGGCTGTCCGTGCCGATGCCGAAGCGGCCGCCGAAGCCGCGATAGTCGGTGGCGGGGAAGATGCCGTCGCCGAGATTGGCCTCCGTCGCCGGACAAAGGCCTGCCGTCGCGCCGGATGAGGCCAGCGCCTCGGTCTCGGCCGGCGTCATGTGGGTCGCATGGATCGCGCACCAGCGCGCGTCCACCGGCATCTCGCCGAGGAGCCATTCCACGGGCCGGCGGCCGCTCCAGGCGAGACAGGCCTCGACCTCGCGTTCCTGCTCGGCGACGTGGATGTGGATCGGGCCGCCGGTGCGCTCGTGGGCGAGGATCGCGCGCATCTCGTCCGGCGTGGCGGCGCGCAGCGAGTGGACGGCGAGCCCGAGCCGGGCGCCCGACGCCGCGGTCGCGGGGGCGAGGCGCTCCAGAAGCGCGAGGAAGCCGTCGACGTCATGGAGGAAGGGGCGCTGGCCGTCGCCCGGCGCCGCGCCGCCGAAGTCGGAATGAGCATAGAAGACCGGCAGGTGCGTGAGGCCGATGCCGGCCGTTCGCGCCGCCGCCAGGATGCGCAGCGAGGTTTCCGCGGGATCGGCATAGGGCGTGCCGCCCGCGGCGTGGTGGAGGTAGTGGAACTCGGCAACGCGGGAGAATCCACCCTTCAGCATCTCGACATAGAGCTTGGCGGCGATCGCCTCGATGTCGTCGGGGGTCATGCGGCCGACCGTGCGGTACATCTCCGTCCGCCAGGTCCAGAAACTGTCCTCGCCGCTGCCCGCCGTCTCGGCGAGGCCGGCCATGGCGCGCTGGAAGGCGTGCGAATGGAGGTTGGCGAGGGCCGGCACGACGGGGCCGGCCAGTCGCTCGCCGCCGGCCTGCGTCGCCCCGGTCTCGATGCGGGCGATGACGCCCTCGTCGTCGAGCCGGATCGCGACGTCGCTCGCCCAGCCGCCGGGAAGGAGCGCCATCGGACAGAACAGGGTTCGCGCTGACGGTGTCATGCCGGCTCCCGCAAGTTATCTATACAACATCCTCCAATCCATGGTCTGATGCAAGCGGCGGACGGGATCCCACCGCCGGGCAGGGCGGATGGGACAGGTCATCGGGCCGCGGGAGGCAGGGATGTCACGAGCAAACGAGGAGCCGCCGGACGCCGGAGCCGTCGCGCCGCAGGGCGAGCCGCTCTATGCGCGGCTGAAGCATTATGTCCGGAGCCGCGTCGAAGCGGGCGAATGGACGGTGGGGCAGCGCGTGCCGTCCGAGAACGAACTCGTCGACCTCCTCGGCGTCAGCCGGATGACGGCGAACCGGGCGCTGCGCGAGCTCGCCGAGGAAGGCCTCGTCGTTCGCGTTCGGGGCAAGGGCTCGTTCGTCGCCGCGCGCAAGCGGAGCTCGCAGTTCCAGTCCGTGCCGAACATCGCCGACGAGATCGGGGAGCGGGGCGGGCGGCACGGCGTCACCCTGGTGCTCCTGCAGATCGAAACGGCGGGCCCGGAGCTGTCGGAAGCGCTCGCTCTCGCCCTCGGAGACCCGGCCTTCCACTCGATCCTCGTCCATCTCGAGGACGATCTGCCGATCCAGCTGGAAGATCGCTTCGTGAGACCCGCGGCCGCGCCGGACTATATCGACCAGCCCTTCCGGGAGATCACGCCGAACGCCTATCTGTCCCGCGTCGCTCCGATCGTCCGGGCCGAGCAGCAGATCGAGGCCGTCCTTGCCGCGCCCTGGGAGGCCCGCCTCCTCGGCATCGCGCGGACCGAGCCGTGCCTCCTCGTGCGGCGCCGCACCTTCGCGCAGGGCGGCGTGGTCTCCTCGGTCCGGCTGCTCTATCCCGGCAGCCGCTACCGGCTGGACAGCGCGTCCTGAGCGCGACCGAGCCTGTATGGACAACCAAGCCCCGCGAGGCTCATTTCTTCTTGACGTCGCCGGCGTCGATCGCCGCCGTGGTGCGGGGCCGGTTGGCCGCGATGTGGCTGTGATAGCCCTTGGCGAGACCGAGAAGGCCGGTCAGCGGCGTGTAGCCCACCTGCGTCTCCACGAGCACCAGGGAATCGTTGATCGCCACGATCGGAAGCTTCGTCGTGGGGATCGCGGCGTCGGTGAGCGCCGTCATCGGCGAGATCGGATAGGTCCAGTCGACCTTCGGTCCGTTCTTGGTCATGAGGATGCTGCTCACGCGGAACTTCACGCCGGTGTTGGTGGCCGGAAGCATCCGGACGAACATCGCGTAGGTCGTGTCGAGAAAGGCCTTGGAGACGTCGTTGCGGCGCGAGACGATGTCGGCCACGGTGAAGGTCGCCGATTCCGCCCGGTACGAATCCCGCGCCATTCCGAAGACCGTGAAGCTTCCGAAGAGCAGGACCAGGATCACCGGGGCGATCATCGCGAACTCGATCGTGGAGACGCCGCGTCGGGACCGCCAGAATTCGCCCTGCCGGGGGGACGAGAGACGGCGCAGGAGACGGATCACGCGCTTGGCTCGTTCATGTAGGCCGAGGCCGAGCGCAGGCTGTAGCCGCCGTTGCCGTCCTTCGGCAGTTCCAGCGCGAAGCCGAGCCCCGGCGTCACGGGATCGCTGACGATGCAGGCCCGCACATACATGATCGAGCCGCGCTGTCCGGGATTGTAGGAGACGGTCGGCTGGATCCTCAGTCCGCGATCGACGCACGGCATGCCCGAGGTGGGGAAATCCGAGACGCTCTCGATCTTCGTCATCTCGACGGTGATGACGGAGAGGCAGTCGGTGACGAGCATCATTCCGTCGCAGATCGCCTTCTTCATGTCCTGCTGCGTGGCCGGCGCACCGGCCGCGGCGACGCGGACCATGCGGACGGCGCGGTTGACGGCGCGGTCGAGCAGGATCGATTTCGTCATGTAGAGGCCGCCCTCCAGGCAGGACAGGCTCATCGACAGGAAGATCGGCGCGATGATCGCGAATTCGAGCGCCGCGGCGCCGGATCTGGATGCGCGAAAGGAGCGCAGCATCGCTAGCGGACCAGCCGGATCTTCTGCATCGACGTCGCGATGGACTCGAACGCCGAGGCCATGTCGAGCCCGTCCACCTTGTAGGCGAAGGAGGGATCGCTGGCGCATTCCGCGATCGTCTTGGCCACCGCCGTGCTGACCTTGAAGGCGATGGTGAAGATGATGATGCCCTCCTTCTTCGAATAATCGCAGACCTTCTTGTAGAAGGAGGCGGACTCACCTTCGGAATAGACGACCTTCTGGATGTTGCCGGTGATGTTCTGCTTGGTGTTCACGTAGAGGTCCGACGGCGCCTTCGGCCGCGGCTGGAAGCCGATCTGCCCGTCGGTCATCAGCACGATGAACTTCTGCGTGTCGGCATCGTCGAAATCGGCGGGGCGGTTCGTCATGCCGGCCGGGATCTTGGCAGCTCCCGCCGCGGCGACGGCGGCGATCGGCTTGCGCATGCCCGGATTGAGAAGGAGTTCGGCCCATTTCATGCCATAGGCCGTTCCCGTCCCGTCATAGGGATCGAGCGCGTCGATCTTCTTCTTCAGGAGATCGAGATCGTTGGTCATGTAGGTGACGGCCGCCGCGTCGACCGGGCACCACCAGGGCTTCTTGCCCGCGGCGCTGATGTTGTAGACCGAGAAATGCGGCGCCTGATCGAGCGTCTTGAAGTTCGGGATTCCCTCCTGGAAATCGGAGGCGTTCATTTCGAAGCAGGACGAGTAGCAGTGGTTGCGCCGGGTATAGGGCGAGTTCGAGGCGTGCGTGCAGACGCCGGTCGACTTGGCCTCCGCTTCGGTCTTGTCCTTCTGGAGAATGAAACCCGAAATGGCGTTGAAGGCGTCGTAGCCGAGATTGACCGTCCCGGCGAAGGGCACGATGTTGACCGAGGTGACCGGCCGCAGCTCCTCCTTCAGGACGATGTCAAGAAACGCCTTGGCCGCCGGCTTCAGCTGGTTGATGCCGCCATTGTCGTACATGGAGCCGGAAATATCGAGCACCATGGACAGCTCGATGTTGGAGCGCGCCTCCTGAGCCGAGGACGTCGCCTCGACCGGCATCTTCTTGACGCCGGCCATCTTGAGGAAGCCCGGTGCGTAATCGATCGTCGCGGAGGCCTCGACCTTCCGGAAGTTCAGCTTGTCCTCGTATTTCAGCGTGAGCGCGGCCGTGCTCCCCTGGGAGACATTGGCGAGATAGCTCTTGATGAGGGCGCGCGGCTCTTCCGTCTGCTTCAGCGATGCCGCGGCGAGCACGCCACGATCCAGCGCATCCTGCAGGGCGATCCGGATCTGCTCCTGGCGGACCATATCGATCGCACCACCGGCCAACAGCACCATCGGGACGATCATGACGGCGGTCAGGATCGGGATGTTAGCCCGGGTTTCCTGTAGAAAACGCTTCAAATGGGACTGGATGCGCCACATGTCTTGCCCGTTCTAGTAAGTAGAACTGACTAGACGGCGACCGTCTTAAAGTCTCGTAAAGTTCCCGCGGAAACTCTGAAGCGCTTAGCGTTTCAGCCTTTCGAAATACGGTCGAGCGAACGCATATCGTCTTCGGGCCACAGGGCGGCCACAGGGGCGGTCACGGGCCGGGGCAGGACATCCCGGCCTCAGCGCGGGATGTCCAAGGGCGCGGCCCTCAGATGGCGGATGATGGCGGAGAAGTCCTCGCCGCCGTGTCCGGCTCCGTCGAAGGCGGCGTAGATCGCCTCGGCCCTTTGTCCCATCGGCGTCGCGGCGCCGCTGTCGCGCGCCGCCTCCTGCGACAGGCGCAGGTCCTTCAGCATCAAAGCCGTCGCAAATCCCGGGCGATAGTCGTTGTTGGCGGGGGAGGCGGGTACGGGGCCGGGCACCGGGCAATAGCTCGTCAGCGACCAGCACTGGCCGGAGGAGGTCGAGGCGACGTCGAACAAGGCCTCGTGGGACAGGCCGAGCTTCTCGGCGAGGACGAAGGCTTCGGCCACGCCCACCATCGAGACGCCGAGGATCATGTTGTTGCAGATCTTGGCGGCCTGCCCGGTGCCGGCCTCGCCGCAATGAACGACGCGACCTCCCATGATCTCGAAGAGCGGCCGGCCGCTCGCGAACGCCGTCTCGCTGCCGCCGACCATGAAGGTCAGCGTTCCCGCCTCCGCGCCCTTCGTGCCGCCCGAGACCGGGGCATCCAGCGAGAGGAGCCCGGCGGTTGCGGCGATCTCATGCGCGCGGCGGGCGCTTGCCACGTCCACCGTGGAGCAGTCGACGAGGAGCGTTCCCGGCTTGAGATGCGGCACCGCCGCCTCGAAGGCGGCGACGACATGAACGCCGGCCGGCAGCATGGTGATCACGACATCCGCGCCGGACAGCGCCTCCAGCGGGGATGCGGCGATCGCGATGCCGGCCTTTCCCGCGGCATCGCGCATAGCCTCGACGAGATCGTAGCCCGCGACGTCGTGGCCGGCGCGCACGAGATTCGATGCCATCGGGCGACCCATATGGCCGAGGCCGAAAAAGGCGATGCGGTTGCGTGTCATGGCGGGCTCTCCGGGCGGGCGGCGGCGAAGCGTCTCAACGCGAGGCGCGGCGGATCATCTCTGCGGCTTTTTCCGCAATCATCAGCGTCGGCGAATTGGTGTTGCCCGACACGATGGTCGGCATGATCGAGGCGTCCGCGACGCGCAGGTTGGCGATGCCGCGCACCCGAAGCTCGGTGTCGACCACGGAGCCGGGATCGGCGCCCATGCGGCAGGTGCCGGCGGGGTGGAAGATCGTCGTGCCGATCGCGCCTGCCGCTTCCACCAGTTCCTCCTCGCTCTGATAGGCGGGGCCCGGCTTGAACTCCTCCGGCCGGTAAGGGCGGAGCGGCGCCTGCTCGACGATGCGGCGGGTCAGCCTGATGGCGTCGGCCGCGACGCGTCGGTCGGCCTCGGCGGCGAGATAGTTCGGGCGGATCGCGGGCTGGCGGCGGTGGTCCGGGTCGAGGCCGTGGACGCTGCCCCGGCTCTGCGGGCGCAGGTTGCAGACGCTGGCGGTGAAGGCGGGGAAGAGGTGCACGCCCTCGCCGAACTTCTCCAGGCTCAGCGGCTGGACGTGGTACTGGAGATTGGCCGTCTCGAAGGACGGATCGGACTTGGTGAAGACGCCGAGCTGGCTCGGCGCCATCGACATCGGGCCGGAGCGCGACAGCGCGTATTCCAGCGCGATCGTCGCCTTGCCGAAAGCCGAGTTCGCCCGCTCGTTCAAGGTGCGGATGCCGGTGACCTTGTAGGCGCAGCGCAGCTGCAGGTGATCCTGCAGGTTCTCGCCGACGTCGCGGCTCTCGTGGAGGACGGGAATGCCCGCCGCCTGCAGGACTTCGCCCCGCCCGATGCCGGACAGTTCCAGGATGTGCGGCGAGCCGATCGCGCCCGCGCAGAGCACCGTCTCGCGGCGGCAGCGCACGGTCTTCACCTCGCCCGCCACCTCGAACTCGACGCCCGCGACCGCGCGGTTCTCGATGATGAGGCGGCGCACATGGGCGGAGGTGACCACGGTGAGGTTCCGCCGGTTCCTCGCGGGCTTCAGAAAGGCCTTCACCGCGTTCCAGCGCACGCCGCGCCGCTGGTTCACCTTGAAATAGGAGGAGCCCTCGTTGTCGCCGCGGTTGAAATCCTCGATGCGGGGAATGCCGGCGGCTTCCGCAGCGGCCTGGAAGGCTTCGAGGATGTCCCAGTGGAGGCGCTGCGATTCCACCCGCCACTCGCCGCCGACGCCGTGCATCTCGTCCGCGCCGGCCGCGTTGTCCTCCGAGCGCTTGAAGATCGGGAGGACGTCGTCCCAGCCCCAGCCCTCGCAGCCCATCTGCCGCCAGCCGTCGTAGTCCCGCGCCTGGCCGCGCATGTAGATCATGCCGTTGATCGAGGAGCAGCCGCCGAGCACCTTGCCGCGGGGATAGGCGAGCGCCCGCCCGCCGAGGCGCGCTTCCGCATCGGTCGAAAAGCACCAGTCGGTGCGGGGATTTCCGATGCAGTAGAGATAGCCGACGGGGATGTGGATCCAGGCGTAGTTGTCGCGCCCGCCGGCCTCCAGCAGGAGAACCGACCGGTCGGGGTCGGCCGACAGGCGATTGGCGATGACGCAGCCGGCCGTGCCGCCGCCGACGACGATGTGATCGTAATGCGTGTCCACCGCGATCAACCGCCGTTCGATCCGCCGAGCCGTCGCCCGAGCCGCGAGGCGAGGATCTCGCCGATGATGCCGCGCCGGAAGAGGAGCACGCAGACCATGAAGATGAGGCCGGTGATCACCGTCACGGGGAAGGCGGAGGTGGCGAGGCTGTTCTGGATGGCGACGACGAGACCGGCGCCGACGACGGGCCCCAGCATCGTGCCGATGCCGCCGAGAAGCGTCATGAGGATGACCTCGCCCGACATCTGCCAGGTGACGTCGGTCAGCGTCGCGAACTGGAACACCAGCGCCTTCACGCCGCCGGCAAGGCCCGCCAGCGCGGCCGACATGACGAAGGCGCCGAGCTTGTAGGCGGCGACGGAATAGCCGAGCGAGGTCGCGCGGGTCTCGTTCTCGCGGATCGAGCGCAGGATCGTGCCGAAGGGCGAGTGGACGATTCGGTAGACCGCGAAGAGGCCGAAGAGGAAGACGCCCGCCACGAAGAAATACATGGCGATGGGGTCGGAAAGATCGACGAGACCGAGGAAGCGGCCGCGCGGCACGCCCTGCAACCCGTCCTCGCCGCCGGTGAAGGGCGCCTGGAGGCAGGCGAAGAAGACCATCTGCGAGAGCGCCAGCGTGATCATGGCGAAGTAGATGCCCTGGCGTCGGATCGCGAGCGCGCCGATGACGAGGCCGAGACCGGCCGCCGCGAGAACGCCGAAGAGAACGCCGATCTCCGGCGTCACGCCCCATTCCTTGACCGTGTAGGCCGTGACGTAGGCGGCGCCGCCGAAGAAGGCGGCATGGCCGAAGGAGAGGAGGCCGGTATAGCCGAGGAGAAGGTTGAAGGCCGCCGCGAAGAGGGCGAAGCAGAGGATCTTCATGAGGAAGATCGGGTAGAAGAAGAAGGGCGCGGCCGAAAGGAGGCCGAGCGCGGCGACGAGGAGCACGAGCTTCAGCGGCCTCGATCCTCCGCGCTCGTCCGCCGCGGGAGCCGCGGTCCTGTCGAGGGTGATGCCGGGCGTCATGCCGTTCTCCCGAAGAGGCCCGCCGGGCGGATGAGGAGGACGATGGCCATGATGACGAAGACCACGATGTTGGACGCTTCGGGATAGAAGACCTTGGTCAGCCCTTCGCAGAGGCCGAGGAGATAGCCTGTCGCGATCGCCCCGCCGATCGACCCCATTCCCCCGATCACGACGACGGCGAAGACGACGATGATGATGTTCGATCCCATCAGCGGGCTCACCTGGTAGACCGGCGCGGCGAGGATGCCCGCGAGGCCCGCGAGCCCCGAGCCGATGCCGTAGGTCAGCGTCAGGAGAAAGGGCACGTTGATGCCGAAGGCGCGCACCAGAGACGGGTTCTCGGTCGCCGCCCGCAGGGTCGCGCCGAGCCGTGTCTTCTCGATCAGCGCCCAGGTGGCGATGCAGACGATGAGCGAGGCTGCGACGATGAAGCCGCGATAGTTCGGCAGGAACATGAAGCCGAGATTGGTGCCGCCGGCGAGGGCTGCGGGGGGCGCGTAGGGTTGGCCGGACGCACCGTAATAGTAGCGGAACGTGCCCTCGATCACGAGCGCGAGGCCGAAGGTGAAGAGCAGCCCATAGAGCGGATCGAGATCGTAGAGCCGACGGAGCGCCACGCGCTCGACGAGGGCGCCGAGCAGGCCGACGACGAGCGGAGCGAGGATCAGCGAGGGCCAGAAGCCGAGGCCGGTCACGGACAGGAAGAGATAGCCGACGAAGGCGCCCAGCATGTACTGCGCGCCATGCGCGAAGTTGATGATGCGCAGGAGGCCGAAGATGATGGCGAGGCCGAGCGACAGCATCGCGTAGAACGAGCCGTTGATCAGTCCGACGAGGAGCTGGCCGAGAAAGGCCTGGATCGGAATTCCGAACACCATGGTCATGGCTTCAAACCCCCAGCGTTTCGGTCAGCTGGCCCATCCGGGCCGGCAGTTCGCCGACGGGAAAGCCGTCGAGCACGCGCCCGTGGTCCATGAGATAGAAGCGGTCGGCGATCCGCGCCGCGAAGCGGAAGTTCTGTTCCACCAGGAGCACCGTCATGCCCCGGCTCTTCAAGACTTCGAGAATCTCGCCGATGCGCTGCACGATCACCGGTGCGAGTCCCTCCGTCGGCTCGTCGAGAAGGAGGAGCTTGACGCCGGAGCGCAGGATGCGGGCGATGGCGAGCATCTGCTGTTCGCCGCCGGACAGCTGGGTGCCGCCGCTGCCGCGCCGCTCCTTGAGGTTCGGAAACAGCGCATAGATCTCCTCCACGCTCATGCCGCCGGGGGCGACGATCGGAGGCAGGAGGAGATTTTCCTCCACGGTGAGGCTCGCGAAGATGCCGCGCTCCTCGGGCACGTAGCCGATGCCGAGATGGGCGGTGCGATGGAGCGGGACCTTCAGGAGATCGCGGCCCTCGAAGAGCATCGTGCCGGTGCGCCGGGAGAGAAGGCCCATCACGGCGCGCAGCGTCGTCGTCTTGCCGACGCCGTTGCGCCCGACCAGCGTCACGGTCTCGCCGGGAAAGATGTCGAGATCGATGCCGTGCAGCGCTAGGCTCTCGCCGTACCAGCCCTTGACGTCGCGAAGGCTGAGGAGGGGAGCCCGGCCGCCGATCGGGGAGGGCGCGGGCTCACGCATGGTCGGTTCCCATATAGGCGGTGCGCACGCGCTCGTCGGCGGCGACCGTCCGGTAGTCGCCGGCCGCCAGGATCTCGCCGCGCTGGAGAACGGTGACGCGGTCGCAGAGATCGGCGACGACCTTCAGATTGTGCTCGACCATCAGCACGGCATGGCTTTTCGCCACCTCGCGGATGATGTCGGCCACCTTCTCCACGTCCTCGTGACCCATGCCGGCCATCGGCTCGTCGAGGAGAAGCACCTTCGGCTCCAGCGCCAGCGTCGTCGCGATTTCGAGCACGCGCTTGCGGCCGTAGGAGAGGCTCGCCGCCGGACGATGACGGACATCGGCGAGGCCGACGGCCTCGATCAGCTCCATCGCGCGGGCGTCGAGCCGGTCGAGGACGGAGAGCGAGCGCCAGAACTGGACGGCGAGCCCGTTCTGCCGCTGCAGCGCGACGCGCACGTTCTCGAGGATGGTCAGATGGGGAAAGGTCGCGGAGATCTGGAAGGAGCGCACGAGGCCCTTCCTCGCGACCGCTGCGGGCGGGGTCTTCGTCACGTCCTCGCCGAGCAGCGTGATCGTGCCCGCGGTCGGCTGCAGGAACTTCGTCAGGAGGTTGAAGACGGTCGTCTTGCCCGCCCCGTTCGGACCGATCAGGGCGTGGACTTCGGCATGGCGCACGTCGAGATCGACGTCCTTCACCGCGGTGAAGCCGCCGAAGTCGCGCCGGAGATCCCGGCACGACAGGACGGTTTCGCCGCGCGCGAGCGGCTGGCCGGACGCCCCCGCGAGGGGGAGCCCGTGTTTGGCCGCGTTCGCGGAGGGATGGGTCGCACTCATCGGCGCTCTCGTCCCGTCGACCGAGGGATCAAGGCGTGACCAGCGAGCAGCCGCTCTTGGCGGGATCGACATAGGCCTGATCGCCGGGAACCGTGGCGAGGACCTTGAAGTAATCCCAGGGCTTGGTGCTCTCGGCCGGCGTCTTCACCTCGAGAAGGTACATGTCGTAGATCATGCGCCCGTTCTTGGCGACCTTGCCGCCGCGCGCGAAGACGTCCTCGACCGGCATCTCGTGCAGGGCGGCAGCGACCGGCTCGGTCGCGTCGGTCTTGGCCTTGTCGATGGCCTTGAGGTACTGCGAGACCGCGGAATAGGTGCCGGCCTGGATCATGTTCGGCATGCGCTGGGTGCGCTCGAAGAAGCGCTGCGCGAAGGCGCGCGATTCGTCGTCGCGGTCCCAGTAGAACCCCTCCGTCAGCGACAGGCCCTGCGCGGCTTCGAGCCCGAGTCCATGGACCTCGGCCAGCGTGAAGAGGAGGGCGGCCAGTCGCTGACCGCCGGCCACGATGCCGAACTCGGCCGCCTGCTTCACGGCATTGGCGGTGTCGAGGCCGGCATTGGCCATGCCGATCACCTTGGCGCCCGAGGACTGCGCCTGGAGGAGGAACGAGGAGAAGTCGGTGTTCGCCAGGGGGTGGCGGACCGAGCCGAGGACCTGGCCGCCGTTCGCCTTGACGAAGTTGGAGGTCTGCTCCTCCAGCGAATAGCCGAAGGCATAGTCCGCGGTCAGGAAGAACCAGCTGTCGCCGCCCTGCTTGACGAGGGCTCCGCCCGTGCCGACGGCCAGGGCATGCGTGTCGTAGGCCCAGTGGAAGCCGTAGGGGCTGCAGGCCTTGCCGGTCAGATCGGTGGTCGCCGCGCCGGTGACGATGTCGATCTTCTTCTTCTCCTTGGAGAGGCCCTGCACGGCGAGCGCGACCGAGGAGGTCGTCAGCTCCATGATCGTGTCGACCTTCTCGGTGTCGTACCACTGGCGCGCAATGTTGGACGCGATGTCGGGCTTGTTCTGGTGGTCGGCCGTGATCACCTCGATCGGCTTGCCGAGCACGGTTCCGCCGAAATCCTCGACCGCCATCTTGGCCGCTTCGAAAGACCAGCGTCCGCCGAAATCGGCGTAGACGCCGGACTGGTCGTTCAGGATGCCGATCTTGACGACATCGTCGGAGACCTCCTGCGCGGCGGCGGGCAAGGCCGTCGATGCGAGAAGGGCGAAGGTCGCGGCTGCCAGACGTTTCATGAAGTCCTCCCAAGGTCGTCGGATCGTTCGATCAGGCTTCGGGACGAGACAGGACGGCTCCCGTCGCGTCGCCGGTCCGCGCCGGTCCGCGACCGGGGCATAAGGCGATGCGGGTGGCCGTCGATCCTCCTCCCGGCCCGGCGCGTGTCTGTCGCACGCAATCCCGAGCCATCCGCACCGCTCCGCCTCCCAGCGGGTCGTGCCGACACGCGAACGCTAACATCGGCTCGGCCACATCAGAATGGCATCTTTCGTGCATGTCCTGTACGAAAATGGTCAGATCAACGCGGGGCGGGGGCGGGGGCATGCGGTTCGACTGGGACGATCTCCGGCATTTCCTCGCCGTCGCGAGGACGGGCCAACTGTCCGCCGCTGCGCGCCGGCTGCGCTCCAACCACGTCACCGTGTCGCGGCGGATCGACCGGCTGGAGCAGGCGCTCGCCATGCGCCTCTTCGAGCGCTCGCCGCGCGGCTACACGCTGACGATCCTCGGCGAGCGGCTGGTCGGCCATGCCGAGGCGATGGAGCGCGAGGTCGAGGGCTTCGGCGAGACCATCCTCGGCTCGGGCGAGTGGACACGCGGCGTCGCGCGGCTCTCCACGCCGGAGGGTTTCGGCAATTTCTTCCTCGCCGAGCGCCTGCCGCGCTTCGCGCGGTCCCATCCGGGACTGCTGGTCGAATTCGTGACGCTCCAGCAGATCGTCTCCCTGTCGCGGCGCGAGGCCGATCTGTCCGTCACCCTCAGCGCTCCGACGGGTGGCCCCTATTCGAGCGAACGCATCGCGCGCTATCGGCTCTTCCTCTACGCCTCGCGCGGCTATCTCGCGGCGCAGGGAGCGATCGGGACGGCGGCGGAGACGAAGGGCCATCCCCTGATCGGCTACGTCGAGGACATGATCTTCACGCCGGGCCTCGACTATCTCCAGGAGATCCTGCCGGGCATGCGCGCCGGCTATCAAAGCTCCAGCATCCAGGCCCAGCTGCAGGCGACGCTTTCGGGCTTCGGCCTGTGCATCCTGCCCCATTTCATCGCGCATCGGCATCCCGATCTCGTCGCGATCCTTCCCGAAGCGATCCATCTCGAGCGCGATTACTGGATGAGCTTCCACGAGGATCTCGCCAGCGCGCCGCGCATCCGGGTTCTGGCCGATTTCGTGCGCCGGGAGGCGGAGGGTTTCGCTGCGGCATTTTCGGGCGACTCGCTGTTGGTCGGGCAGAGAGCGTGAGAGGGGAACAGCGCGATGTCTGAAATAGAACAAAAATTCTACATTGACCGACCGTCATTCTTTATGTTTCATGCGGCCGACAGGGTGGGTGCGGATGCTTCGCGCGAGGTCCACCCGAGGAGGAACGCATGAACCGGACGGATGGAGAGCTGGACATCGTCACGATCGGCCGCGCCTCGGTCGATCTCTACGGACAGCAGATCGGCACGCGGCTCGAGGACGTCGCGAGCTTCGCCAAATCCGTCGGCGGCTGCCCCACCAACATCGCCGTCGGAACGGCGCGGCTCGGCCTGCGCTCGGCGCTTCTGACGCGCGTCGGCAACGAACAGTTCGGCCGGTTCATCCGCGAACAGCTGATCCGCGAGGGCGTCGAGACCGCGGGGATCACGACCGATCCCGAGCGTCTGACGGCGCTCGCGATCCTCTCGGTGGAAAGCGACACGTCCTTTCCGCTGCTCTTCTACCGTCACGACTGCGCCGACGTGGCGCTGTGCGAAGCCGATGTCGACGAGGCCTTCATCGGCCGCGCGAAGGCGGTCCTCGTCACCGGCACGCATTTCGCCAAGCCCAACACCGATGCGGCCCAGCGCAAGGCGATGCGGATCGCCAAGGCCAACGGCGCGCGTGTCGTGCTCGACATCGACTATCGTCCGAACCTCTGGGGGCTGGCCGGCCACGATGCCGGCGACAACCGCTACATCGCGTCCGAGGCGGTCTCGGCGCACATGCGGACCGTTCTGGCCGACTGCGACCTCATCGTCGGCACGGAGGAGGAGGTCCTCATCGCGTCGGGCGAGACGGATCTGGTGTCGGCGCTGAAGACCATTCGCCGGCATTCGAGGGCGACGATCGTCCTGAAGCGCGGCCCGATGGGCTGCATCGTCTACGAGGGTGACATTCCGGCCGATCTCGAAGAGGGCATTGTCGGCCGGGGCTTCCCGATCGAGGTCTACAACGTGCTCGGCGCAGGCGACGCCTTCCTGTCCGGCTTCCTGCGGGGTTGGCTCCGGGGCGAGCCGCACGCGACGTCCGCGACCTGGGCGAATGCCTGCGGGGCCTTCGCGGTCTCGCGCCTTCTCTGCGCGCCGGAAATCCCGACCTGGGAGGAGCTGCAATACTTCCTCCGGCACGGCTCCCAGGAGCGCGCCCTGCGCAAGGACGCCGCGATCAACCACGTGCATTGGGCGACGACGCGGCGCCGCGCGATCCCCGATCTCATGGCCTTCGCGATCGACCACCGCTCGCAGCTCGAGGACATCGCCGCCGGCGACGCAGCGCAGCTGCAGCGCATTCCAAGGTTCAAGGTGCTGGCCGTCGAGGCGGCGGCGCGGGTTGCGGAGAAGCGGCCCGGCTACGGCATGCTTCTCGACGACAAATACGGCCGCGACGCCCTCTTTTCCGCCGCGCGGGAGCCGGACTTCTGGGTCGGCAAGCCGATCGAGCTGCCGGGCTCGCGCCCGCTGCGCTTCGAGTTCAGCCAGGATCTCGGCTCCCGGCTGATCGACTGGCCGGTGGACCATTGCATCAAGGTCCTCTGCTTCTACCATCCGGACGACCCATCGGACCTGAAGGCCGAGCAGGTGGAGAAGCTCCGCGCCGCCTTCGAGGCCGCGCGCAAGGTCGGCCGCGAGATCCTGATCGAGATCATCGCCGGCAAGAACGGCGCGCTCGGCGACGACACCATTTCTCGCGCCCTCACCGAGCTTTACGATGCGGGTCTGACGCCCGACTGGTGGAAGCTGGAGCCGCAGGCGAGCGAGGCCGCATGGGCCGCGATCGACGCGGTCATCGCGGCGCGGGATCCCTATTGCCGCGGCGTGCTGCT
Source organism: Aureimonas sp. Leaf454 (assembly GCF_001424685.1). Classification (GTDB taxonomy): domain Bacteria; phylum Pseudomonadota; class Alphaproteobacteria; order Rhizobiales; family Rhizobiaceae; genus Plantimonas. The sequence continues at coordinate 106,397 of NZ_LMQT01000020.1, read as the reverse complement.
GCTCGGGCTCGAAGCGCCGGTGGAGGCGCTGCGCGAGGGCTTCGCCGCCGCGCGGACGTCGAAGAGCGTGCGCGGCTTCGCGGTCGGCCGGACGCTCTGGGTGGAGGCCGCCCGGCGCTGGTTCGCCGGCGAGATCGACGATCGCGCCGCCGTCGCCGACATGGCGGCGCGCTACCGGACGCTCTGCGATGCCTGGGTCGAGGCGGGGCGCACGGCCGCGGCCTGACCGGCCCGCCGGAACGCTTGCGCTGGATATCATGATGCGGCAGGCCGAAGGCCGCCGGAGCGGAGCCGGGAGGCGGCCGCTGGGAGGATCGATCCGATGACGATAACACAGGTGCGTCTCACCATGGCGCAGGCCGTGGCCCGGTTCCTGACGCGGCAGATGACGGTGATCGATGGCGAAAAGCTGCCGATCTTCGGCGGCGTCTTCGCGATTTTCGGCCATGGCAACGTCGCCGGCCTCGGCGAGGCGCTGCATGGCGTCCGGGCCGAGATCACGACCTACCGCGCGCAGAACGAGCAGGGCATGGCGAACGCGGCCGTCGCCTTCGCCAAGGCGAGCTTCCGCCGTCGCTTCATGGCCTGCACGACCTCGATTGGGCCGGGCGCCATGAACATGGTGACCTCGGCGGCCATGGCCCATGCCAACCGGCTGCCGGTGCTGCTCCTGCCGGGCGACGTCTTCGCCAACCGCCTGCCCGATCCCGTGCTCCAGCAGGTCGAGGATTTCGGCGACGGCACGGTCTCGGCGACCGACTGCTTCAAGCCGGTCTCGCGCTATTTCGACCGGATCACCCGTCCCGAGCAGATCGTGCCGGCTTTGCGCCGCGCCATGCAGGTCCTGACCGATCCCGCGGAGTGCGGACCGGTGACGCTCGCGCTCTGCCAGGACGTGCAGGCCGAGGCCTTCGACTATCCCCAGAGCTTCTTCGATGAGAGGGTCTGGACGCCGCGCCGCGCCCGCCCCGACGAGGACGAGCTCGCCCCTGCCGTTTCCGCCCTGAAGGCCGCCAAGCGCCCGATCGTCATCGCCGGCGGCGGCGTTCTCTATTCGCAGGCGACGGACGCGCTGAAGACCTTCGCCGAGACGCACGGCATTCCCGTCGCCGAGACGCATGGCGGCAAGTCCTCGCTGGCGCATTCGCATCCGTTGAACATGGGCGCGGTCGGCGTCACCGGGTCCTCGGCCTCGAACGCGCTGGCCGCCGAGGCCGATCTCGTTCTCGCCGTCGGCACGCGCCTCGCCGATTTCACGACGGGCTCCTGGGCGCTCTTCCAGGGCGAGGGCGTCCGGCTCGTCGGCCTGAACGTCCAGGCCTTCGACGCCGGCAAGCACGAGGCGCTGCCGCTCGTCGCGGATGCCCGCGTCGGGATCGAGGCGCTGAGGGCGGCCCTCGGCTCCTACCGGACGGATGCGGCCTGGACCGACAAGGCGAAGGCGGGCAAAGCCGAATGGATGGCGGCGAGCGAGGCGGCGATCGCGCCGACCAATGCGGTCCTGCCGTCCGATGCCGAGGTGATCGGCGCGATCCACCGGGCCCGCAACGGGCCGGACACCGTCCTCGTCTGCGCGGCGGGCGGCTTGCCGGGCGAGCTCCACAAGCTCTGGCAGGCGGAGGCTCCCGGCGGCTACCACATGGAATACGGGTTCTCGACCATGGGCTACGAGATCGCCGGCGGCCTCGGCGTGAAGCTCGCCCGGCCGGACGCGGACGTCGTCGTGATGGTCGGCGACGGCTCCTACATGATGCTGAACTCGGAGATCTATTCCGCCGTCATGATCGGAGCGAAGCTGACGATCGTCCTTCTCGACAATGGCGGCTATGCCTGCATCAACCGGCTCCAGATGGCCACCGGCGGCGCGAACTTCAACAACATGCTCACCGACGCCCATCACGTCGACCTGCCGAAAATCGACTTCGCCGCGCATGCGAGCGCGATGGGCGCGGTGACGCGCAAGGTCGCCTCGATCGCGGAACTCGAACGCGCGCTCGCCGAGACGAAATCGGAAACCCGCCCGGTTCTGATCGCCATCGACACCGACCATCTCGCGACCACCGAGGCCGGCGGCCACTGGTGGGACGTCGCGGTGCCGGAGGTTTCGGCGCGAGAGCAGGTGCTGGAGGCGCGCCGCGGCTACGAGAAGGCGCGCACGGCTCAGCGGCTCGGATGACACCCGTCGCCCCTTCGTCCCTCTTCGAAAGACCCGATCCCATGATCCGCTACGGCACCAATCCCATCGCCTGGACCAACGACGACGATTTTTCCATCGGCGGGCACCTGACGCTCGAGGATTGCCTTTCCGACTGCCGGACCATCGGCTTCGACGGCATCGAGAAGGGCCATCTCATGCCCTCCGACCCGGAGGAACTGAAGGCCAAGCTCGCCGAATACGGCCTCGTCTTCGTCTCCGGCTGGCACTCGACCAACCTTCTCGTCAACGACATCGAGACGGAAAAGGCGGCGATCCAGCCGCATCTCGATCTCCTCGCGGCCAACGGGTCGGAGGTCTGCATCGTCTGCGAGTGCTCGAACACGATCCATGGGGACGACACCAAGGCGGTGCTGCGCGACCGCCCGACGCTTTCGCCCGATGCGTTCAAGAGCTTCGGCGCCAAGCTGGAGCAGCTCGCCGCCTATTGCGCGATCCAGGGCATCGCGCTCGTCTATCACCATCACATGGGCTCGATCGTACAGACCGGCGAGGAGATCGACCTTCTGATGGCGAACACCGGCCCGGCGACGAAGCTGCTTCTCGACACCGGCCATGCCTGGTTCGGCGGCTCGGACCCGGCCGAGGTCGCGCGCAAGCACATGGGACGCGTCCGGCACATCCATGCCAAGAACGTTCGCCCCGACATCGCGAAACAGGTGGCGGCGGAGAATCTATCCTTCCTCGAGGGTGTGCGGCGCGGCGTGTTCACGGTGCCGGGCGACGCGGAGGGTGCGGTGGACTTCGTTTCGGTGCTGAAGGTCGCGGCCGAGCACGGCTACCAAGGCTGGCTCGTCATCGAGGCCGAGCAGGATTCGGCGGTTCGCAATCCGCTGGACTATCAATCGCTCGGCCACCGTTCGCTGAAGCGCTTCGCGGCGGAAGCGGGATTGGATCGCGGGTGAGCGTCACGATCTGAGGACGTCGACCGGCGGCGGGAGGCGCCCCCCTCTGCCCGCCGGCATCTCCCCCTCAAGGGGGGAGATCCGTCTCGTTGACGGCATTTCAGAATGACCGACGCCCCTGGAAGCTGCCGATCTCCCCCTCGAGGGGCAGATGTCCGGCAGGACAGAGGGGGGCGCCGTCGAGCGCCGTCGTCTTCGCGTAAATCCAAGCCTCATCCCGACAAGCAAAAGCCCTCGTCCTGGCGAGGGCTTCGTCGTTTCAAAGCTTGAGAGACGTCCTCGTCAGGGCGTGCCGCCGGCGGGCGCGCTCTGTAGAACGAAATGGTCGATGGCCGACCGCGCGCAGTCCGAGAAGCGGCTGCCGGGACCGTCTTCGCCCATCGCCTGACGGCTGACGCGCGCGCCCTCCACCATCAGGCCGAGCGTATCGGCAAGGCGTTCGGCCTCCCGAATGCCGGCGTCCTCGCAGAGCTTGGCGAGGCGGGCGCGCTGGAGGCGCTTGAAGTCCGAGATGGTCTGCCGGACGACGTCGCAGGCCTCGGGAAGCTCGACCGCCGCGTTCGAGACCTCGCAGCCCCGATTGTCGTGGAGGGAGCCCTCCACGAGTCGCACCCAGGTTTCCAGCTGCTCGCGCGGATTGCCGGGCGCGGAGCCCTCGACCGTGTCCCACAGCGCGTCCGCATCGTGAGCCGCTTCCTGGAGACAGGCGACGATCAGCGCGTCCTTCGACTGAAAATGCCGGTAGAGCGTCATCTTGTTGGTGCCCGCGCTCTCCGCGATCGCGTCGACACCCGTCCCTCGGATGCCGCATCGGCGGAACAGGGATCGCGCCGTCCCGAGAATGCGGTCCTTCGGGCGGCCGGAGGTGGGCGCGGTGTCGGTCATTGCAGCTGTCGAACTCCGTTGGCTGCCGCCTCTTGACGGGATGTTACCGATCTGTCACTTAACAGTGGTACTGACCTGTAACACCCGAGAGGTCGGGTTTCAAGACAGATGGTCCGTAACGCACTGGCTGCAAAGATGCAGCGTGCGAAAGAGGCCGACACAGGGAGTTGATGACATGGCAAACTGCGCGCATGACGAGCCGACGATCGACGAGATCCTGGCCGACCCCGCGGTGAAGGCGCTGATGCTGGCCGACGGCGTCAATCCCCATCGTCTTCGGCGCAGCCTCCTGAAGATGGAAGCCGACGGTCGCCGTCCCGCTTCCCCGCAGGAGCGTCGTGGCTCCAGTTGGTCGCACCTGTGCGCCGGCAGCGGCGAGACGGCGGCTCGGGCCGTCTGGGGCTGAGCCGTCCCGGCTCCCTCGACACAGATCCCATTCGATCGGAACCGATATGGTAGATTTCTTCACGCGTCGGCCGATCTTCGCGTCCGCCATCGCCATCGTCATGGTCCTGGCGGGCGCCATCTGCTACTTCCTGCTGCCCGTCTCCCAGTTTCCCGACATCACGCCGCCGCAGGTCGTGGTCTCCGCGCAATATCCGGGCGCCGGCGCGCAGGTCGTCGCCGATACGGTGACGACGCCGCTGGAGCAGCAGATCAACGGCGTGCAGGGCATGACCTACATGTCCTCGTCGAGCTCGAACGACGGCTCGGCGACCATCACCGTCACCTTCGAGATCGGCTATTCCCTCGATATCGCGGCCGTCGACGTACAGAACCGGGTCTCGCAGGCGGCCTCCGCCTTGCCGGCGATCGTCAACCAGAGCGGCGTGACGGTCAAAAAGCAGAATCCGAACTTCGCGCTCATCGTCAATCTCACCTCGCCCGACGGGTCGCTCGATCCGGTGGCGCTGTCGAACTACGCCTTCCTCCAGGTCGCGGATCCGCTGAAGCGGGTGGCGGGCGTCGGCGACGTCCAGATCTTCGGCGAGCGGCGCTATTCCATGCGGATCTGGCTCGATCCCGACCGCATGGCCAATCTCGGCGTCACCGCCGTCGACGTGCAGCGCGCGGTCGCCGAGCAGAACGTGCAGGTCGCGGCCGGCAAGATCGGCCAGTCGCCCGCGCCCGCCGGCACGCCCTTCGAGATGCAGGTGAACGCGGTCGGCCGTCTCAGCGACCCCGCGGAGTTCGGCGAGATCGTCGTTCGCGCCAATCCGGCGGCGGGCTCGGCGATCCTTCTGCGCGACGTCGCGCGGATCGAGCTCGGCTCGCTGCAATACGCTTCCACCGCCTTCTTCGGGACGGACCCGACGGTCATCCTCGCGGTGTACCAGATGCCGGGCTCGAACGCGCTGGATCTCCAGGCGAGCGTGAAGGCGAAGATGGAGGAATTGTCCGAGCGCTTTCCCAAGGGCATCGCCTACGCCATGCATTACGACACGACGCGGTTCGTGTCGGCCTCCATGCACGACGTGCTGGTGACGCTCGGCGAGGCGCTCGTGCTCGTGGTGCTCGTCGTCTTCGTGTTCCTGCAGAGCTGGCGCACGACGCTCATTCCCGTTATCGCCATTCCCGTCTCGCTCGTCGCCACGCTCGTGGTGATGGAATTGCTCGGCTTCTCTCTGAACATGCTGAGCCTTCTCGGCATGGTGCTCGCGATCGGCCTCGTGGTCGACGACGCGATCGTGGTCGTGGAAAACGTCGAGCGGCAGCTGGAGGCCGGCCATCCCCCCATGGAGGCGACGCGCCTCGCCATGAAGGAGGTGACGGGCCCCATCATCGCGACGACCGCCGTGCTGATGGCCGTGTTCATCCCCGTCGCGTTCATTCCCGGCGTCGCGGGCCGGCTCTACAACCAGTTCGCGCTGACGGTCGCGATCTCGGTCGGCATCTCGGCCTTCAACTCCCTGACTTTGAGCCCGGCGCTCAGCGCGGCCTTCCTCAAGCACCGGCCGGAGGTGAAGTTCTTCGCCTTCCGCTGGTTCAACACGGCCTTCGATCGTCTGAGCCACGCCTATGCGCGGCTCGTCGGCGGCTTGATCCGCTGGTGGGTCGTCGTGCTCGTCGCCTTCGCGCTGACGCTCGGAGGAACCTACCAGATCTGGAAGACGCTGCCCTCGACCTTCCTGCCGGTCGAGGACCAGGGTTATTTCTTCGTCGTGATCCAGCTGCCCGACGGCGCCTCCCTGGAGCGCACCGACAAGGTGGCGAGCGATGTGCGCGAGATCCTGGAAGCCACGCCCGGCGTCGAGATCGTCGGCTCGATCTCGGGGTTGAACTTCCTGACGAGCGCGGCGCAGTCGAATTCGGCGGTCGAGTTCGCGATCCTCAAGCCCTGGGAGGAGCGAGGCCCCGAACAGAACGCCTCGAGGATCGTGGAGGAGGTCCGCGGCAAGCTGATGGCGATCCCCGACGCCTTCGCGCTGTCCTTCGACCCGCCCTCGATCCCCGGCCTCGGCGCCACCGGCGGCTTCGAGTTCCAGGTGGAGGATCTCGCCGGGCGGGGCAGCGTGGCGCTGAACGAGGCGGTCCAGGCGGTCCTGGCGGAAGCGCGCCAGCAGCCGGAGCTGAACCCCTACCAGCTCTTTTCGTCCTTCTCGACCTCGACGCCGCAGTTCGACTTCGATCTCGACCGCAACAAGACCAAGCTCCTCGGGCTCGACCTGCCCGACGTGTTCAACACGCTGCAGATCTTCTTCGGATCGCTCTACGTCAACGACTTCAACCTCTTCGGTCGCACCTTCCGCGTGACGCTGCAGGCCGAGCAGGCCGCGCGCGCCAATGCGTCCGATCTGTCGCGCCTCTACGTGCGCAACGCGGAGGGCGGCATGGTGCCGCTGTCGACCCTGGGCACGCTGAAGCCGATCGTCGGTCCGGAGACCGTGCCGCACTACAACAACTACGCTTCCGCCCTGATCAACGGCGGCCCCGCGCCGGGCTATTCCTCGGCGGACGCGGTGGTGGCGATGGAGCGGGCGGCCGCGGTCGCGCTGCCGCGCGACTTCACCTTCGAATGGACAGGCATCACCTTCCAGGAGTTGAAGGCGGGGTCGCTCGCCAGCGTCATCTTCGGACTGGCCCTCGTCTTCGTCTTCCTGATCCTCGCGGCGCAGTACGAGAGTTGGTCGATGCCGTTCATGGTGCTTCTCGCCGTGCCGCTCGCGCTGTTCGGCGCGGTGGCCGCGCTGCAATGGCGGGGGCTGCAGATCGACGTCTATTCGCAGATCGGCTTCGTGATGCTGATCGGCCTCGCCGCCAAGAACGCGATCCTGATCGTGGAATTCGCCAAGCGGCGGCGCGAAGAGGGGCTCACCATCGTGGAGGCTGCCAAGGACGCCGCGCGGCTGCGGCTGCGGCCGATCCTGATGACGGCCTTCGCCTTCATCCTCGGCGTCGTGCCGCTGGTCCGGGCGACCGGCGCCGGCGCGGCGAGCCGGCAGTCGATCGGCACCACCGTCTTCGGCGGCATGCTCGCCGCGACGATCCTCACGCTGCTCTTCGTCCCGGTCTTCTACGCCCTGATCGAGCGCTGGCGGGAGCGCCGCGCGCCCGTCCCTTCCCACGCCGTCGACGCCGTTCCGGCGGAATAGTGCTGGAGTTCTCCCCATGAAACTCGTGAAGTTCGTCGTGACGCTCGGCGTCGTCGTGGTGCTCGGCATCGGCGCCGACATGGCCTGGCGCAACCGTGTCTCCCTCCCATCGCTGGCCGCCACGGAGACGCCGGCGGTCGCCGCGCCCGCCGCCCCGCCGCCGATGCCCGTGCCGACAGTCGCGGTCGTGAAGAAGACGGTTCCGGTCGTCCTCGACTATGCCGCGCGCACCGAGGCCATCCGTTCCGTCGCGCTGCAGTCCAAGGTCGGCGGCTTCGTGTCGGAACAGCTGTTTCCGGACGGGGCGGACGTGGCGGCCGGCGCGCTTCTCTACCGGCTCGATTCGCGCGACTTCGAGGCGACCCTGGCGCAGGCGAGCGCCGTGGCCGACCGGGACGCCGCGGCGCTCGACTATGCCAGGGCGACCTCCGAGCGCTCTTCTTCGCTCGTCCAGAGCGGCTCGCTCGCCCGGGACACGGCGGACCTTCGCGTCAGCACGCGCCGCCAGGCGGAGGCCGCGCTCGCGATCAGCCGGGCCGCCATCCGTTCGGCGGAGCTGAACCTCGGCTATACCGAGATCCGGGCGCCCTTCGCCGGGCGGCTCAGCCGCGACAAGGCGCCGGTCGGCACGCTCATCGGCGCGGGCGGCATGGCGCTGAACACGCTCGTGCAACTCGATCCGATCTACGTGACCTTCAACCCGAGCGAAGGCGATCTCGCCGAGATCGTCAAGGCGCGCGGGGAGGGGCCGGTGAGCGTGACCGTGACGCTGCCCGGCGTGGACGGGCTCCAGCACGAGGGCGAACTCAGCTTCGTCGACAACATGGTGGACCCGCAAACCGGAACGATCTCGGCGCGGGCGACGATCCGCAACAAGACATTCCTGCTCCTGCCGGGACAGTATGTCCGCGCGAGCCTCAAGATCCGCGACGAGCCGGGCGTCCTGATGGTGCCGAGCGTCGCGGTCGGCTCCGGGCAGCTCGGCAAGTATGTCTACGTGATCGGCAAGGACAACAAGGTCGAGCAGAAGGCCGTGACCCTCGGCCAGTCCGAGGGTGACCTCGTGGTCGCAGAGGGCATCGCGGAAGGCGACCGCATCATCACGGGCAATCTCCAAAAGATCGGCGCGGGCATGCCCGTCCAGCCGATGCCGGCGACGGTCGCCTCGAAATAAGGCGGCGCGGCGGACGCCCGGCATCCGTCCGTCGTCGGCCCGCAGGGCTTGCGCGCGCTCCCACCCGGCTTTCGCCTTGACGGCAGAGCCGTCGACGCCGCGGACCGGGTTGGCATGAAGCCTGCATGTCGTTTGGGATGCGAACGGTGTTCCTGCTCTCGATCCCGTCCTTCGGTTCCGCTTCGCCCGGCGTCGTCCCTGGGAGGGTGACGGAATGATCCGGATCGGGCTCCTTGTGCCGCAGACGGGCCCGAGCGGCCTCTGGGCGCCGTCGGCGGTCGCCTGCGCGCAGCTTGCCGTCTCGGAACTCAATCGCGGATCGGGCATCCTGCGCCAGCCGGTTGAGCTTCTGACGATCGACGCGGGATCGACGGCCCGGAGCGCTGCCGATGCCGCGGACGAGGCGGTCGCGGTCGAGGAGGTCGACGCCATCGTCGGGATGTTTCCCAGCTTCGCGCGCCGGCCGGTCTGCGATGCGGTCGATCGACGCGTGCCCTTCGTCTACACGCCGCAATTCGAGGGGTGCGAACGCGACCGCAGCGTCGTGACGACCGGCGAGACCGCACGCGAGCTTCTCGAGCCCGCCATCCGCTGGCTCGCGGAGCGACGCGGCGCGCGGCGCTTCTTCCTGTGCGGGAGCGATTACGTCTGGCCGCGGGAAAGCCTCGCCATCGCCAAGACATTGATCCGCGAAGCCGGGAGCGCGGTGGTCGGCGAGCGCTACATGGCCTTCGGCGACCGGGATTTCGGGAGACTTCTGGACTCCATGTCCCGCCAGAGAGCCGATGTCGTGCTGCCGTATTTCCTCGGATCGGAAGCCGTCGCCTTTCATCGGGCCTTCGCGGAGGCCGGTCTTGCCGCCCGGACCCTGCGCTTCACCTCGGCGGTGGACGAGACGATCGTCTACGGGCTGGACGAGAACGCGACGGAGAACCTCTACGTCTCCTCCGCTTACTTCCAAGCCCTCGACACGCGGAACAACGGCGCGTTCCTCGAACAATATCACGACCTCCACGGCGCCAGCGCGCCGCCCGCCAACGCCTTCGGCCAGTCCTGCTACGAGGGTCTGCACTGCCTCGCCTCGCTGATGGGCGCTGCGGATTCGACGCGGGCGAGTGCCGTCGTCGAAGGTCTCGGCCGCGCCTGCCAGAGCCGAACCGCCCGCGGCGACGTGCGCGCTCCTGTCACCGGCGCACGCCCGCGCATCCATTTTGCGCGTGTCGACGGCTATGAGTTCACCGTTTTGCCCACGCTTTGAGCAAGGCTCGCATGTGCGTGCGAAAAGCACGCTGCACCGCAAAAAGTCGTTGCAAAGGGAAATATTGTAGAGTGAATTAATGAGGTCTGCCGGCTTCGGCTTAGCTCTCGGGGCGCTCCATCATGGATTTCTCACGTCGTTCCTTTCTTCGCACGTCTGCCTGGGCCGGCGCCGCACTCGCCTCTCCTGCCTTCATCCGCAATGCCTTCGCCGAGGATCCGATCCTCGTCGGCTCCCTGCACGACCAGTCGGGCCCCATCGCGGCGTCCGGCGTGCCGATGGTCAGGAGTCTGGAGCTCGGCATTTCGGAGGTGAACGCTTCCGGAGGATTGCTCGGCCGACCGTTGAAGCTCGTGCATTACGACACCCAGTCGAACATCCAGATGTACTCGCAATACGCCCAGCAACTCGCCGTGCGCGACAAGGTGGCGGTCGTCCACGGCGGCATCACCTCGGCCTCGCGCGAGGCGGTGCGCCCGACCTTCTCGCGCTTCCGCACGCTCTACTTCTACAACACGCTCTACGAAGGGGGCGTCTGCGACCGCAACACGTTCTGCACCGGCACGACGCCCGCTCAAACCGTCGAGAAGCTCGTGCCCTATGCGATGGGGAAGAGCGGCAAGAAGGTCTACATCATCGCGGCCGACTACAATTACGGCCAGATCACCGCCAAGTGGATGCAGAAATATGTGAAGGATCATGGCGGCGAGACGCTGTCGGTCGACTTCTTCCCGCTGGACGTGACCAATTTCGGCCCGACCATTTCCAAGATCCAGGCGGCGAAACCCGATCTCATCCTCTCCGCGCTCGTCGGCGGCAACCACACCGCCTTCTACCGGCAATGGACATCGGCCGGCATGAAGAGCCAGATCCCGATCGCCTCCACCACCTTCGGCCTCGTCAACGAGCCGTCCACCCTCGATGCGGCGGAGAGCGAGGGCGTCATCGGCGCCTACGGGTATTTCGAGGAGCTGACGACGCCGGCCAGCACGGCCTATGTCGGCGCTCTCAAGACGATGTCGCCCGACATTCCCTATATCAGCGAGCTCGCCTGCGGCACCTACGAGGGCTTCCACCTCTGGGTCGAGGGCGTCAAGAAGGCCGGCACGATCGAGCGCATGGCGGTGATCGAGGCGCTGGAGACGGGCCTTTCCTTCGAAGGGCCGAGCGGCAAGGTCACGATCGACCATCCGACCCATCACGTCACGCGCAACGCCTTCCTCGCCGACGTGAAGGCGCGCAAGTGGAGCGTCCTTGAGACCTATCCGGACGCCAAGCCGCTCGACACCGCGGCCGTCTGCGACCTCGTGACGAACCCGACCGAGAACAAGCAGTACGAGATCTCGATCTGATGTTTCGGATCTCGATCTGATGCTTCGGATCTCGATCTGGCGCTTCGGCTCTCGATCCGAGACCTTCGATCTCGATCGGAACTCCGTGCGCGCAGGCCTTCTGCGCGCCGCCGTCCTCCATCCTTGAGCAGGCCCACCCATGGATCTTGCCGTCATTCTCGCGCTCGACGTCGTCAACGGCGCGGCCTCGCTCTTCCTGCTCTGCCTCGGACTCGCGATCATCTTCGGGATGATGAAGATCATCAATCTCGCCCATGGCGAGTTCGTCATGCTCGGCGCCTATGCGACGGTCATCTCGGCCAACCACGGCGTCAATATCTGGATCGCGATGCTGGTCGTCGCGCCGCTTTTCGTCGGGCTCGTCGGGCTCGTCATCGAGCGATGCCTGATCCGCTTCCTCTACGGGCGCCTCGTGGATTCCATGCTGGCGACCTGGGGCCTCAGCCTCTTTCTCATCGGCCTCGTCACGACCATCTTCGGCAACACGATCAACGGTGTGCCGACGCCGCTCGGCGGCTTCGAGATCGGCGGATACCGGTCCAGCTGGTATACGATCTTCCTCCTCGCCATGGCCGTCCTGATGATGGCGCTCGTCTACGGCGTCATGCGCTTCACGCGCTTCGGCCTCGTCGCCCGTGCCGTCATGCAAAATCCCGGCATGGCCGCGACGCTCGGCGTCCATCCCGCCCGCGTCTACATGGCGACCTTCGGCATCGGGGCGGCCGTCACCGGGCTTGCGGGCGGGCTGCTCGCGCCGGTCTCGGGCATCACGCCCGTCATGGGCTCGGCCTTCGTCGCCAAGAGCTTCATCACCGTGGTCGGCGGAGGCGCCGCGATCGTCTCGGGCACGCTGTCGGCCGCCGGCCTCTTCGGCTTCGTCAATCAGATGGGCGCCTATCTCACGACGCCGGTCTACGGCGAGGTCATCCTCTTCCTGTCGGCCATCCTCCTGATCCGCCTCCTGCCGCAGGGCATTTCCGGTCGCTTCTTCAAGGGCACGCTGTGATGTCGGACATGCAGACGATCATCCTCCAGTCGATCGCGGTCCTCGCGGCGGTCGTCATCGTGGCGATCCTGCCGAGCCACATGGACCTCTTCGCGCTGATGCAGGTGACGCTGTTCGCCGCCATGGGCGTGCTCTCGCTCAGCCTCGCCTTCATCTGGGGCTTCGGCGGCATCCTGTCCTTCGGCCAGACCGCCTTCTTCGGCCTCGGCGGCTATGCCTACGCCATCGCCGCGATCAACTTCGGCGACTCGACCAACGCCATCCTCCTCGCCGTGCTCGTGCCCGCCCTGTTTGCCGGAGCGCTCGGCTATTTCGTCTTCTACGGCCGGATCAGCGAGGTCTATCTCGGCGTCATCACCCTCACCGTGACGCTGGTGCTCTTCAACGTCGTGAACTCCACCTCGAGCGACGCCTATACGATCGGTACGGCGCGGCTCGGCGGGTTCAACGGCATTCCCGCCGTGCCGACCTTCAACATGCCCTACCAGCCCGAGCAGATCCTTTCGCCGGAGGCGTCCTGGTGGGTGACCGGCGGCGCGCTGATCGCGGTCTATTGCCTGATGCGTCTCGTCCTCGCGAGCCCGTTCGGCCGCGTCGCGGTGGCGGTGCGCGAGAACGAGACGCGCGCCGCGCTGCTCGGTTACGATCCCCGCCTCGTGAAGCTCGGCGTCTTCGTCCTCGGGGGCGCGATCGCGGGGCTGGCCGGTGCGCTCTACGTCAACTGGGGCGCCTTCGTCGGACCGACGATCTTCTCGCTCTCGCTCTCGGCCGAGATCATCATCTGGATCACGATCGGCGGGCTCGGCACGCTCATCGGCCCGATCCTCGGCTGCTTCCTCATCCAGTATCTCGTCAGCCAGATCGGCTCGCAGCAGACGTTCAACGCCAATCTAGTGCTCGGGATCATTCTCGTCGCCTTCGTGCTTCTCCTGCCGAAGGGCATCGTGCCGACGCTGCGCGACGGGCTTTCCGGTCTCCGGCATCGCCTCGGTTCGCGCAGCCGGTCGAAGACGGCGGCGCTTGCTGACCCGCAGGGCCTCGGGGCCCGGCCCTTGGGGGCGAAGTGAGATGGCCGAGCTCGTCCCGCTTCTGGAAACCCGCGACCTCACCATGCGCTTCGGCGGCGTCGTCGCCAATGACGGCGTCACCTTCAGCCTCGGCGAAATGGAGCTGCGCTGCCTGATCGGGCCGAACGGGGCCGGCAAGAGCACCTTCTTCAAGATGCTGACCGGCCAGCTCGTGCCGACCTCCGGCACGATCGCCTTTCGCGGCCAGCCGGTCGCCGGCCGGCCGAGCCACGAGATCGCCCGGATGGGCATCGGCATCAAGACGCAGGTACCCAACGTCTTCAACGGCCTCAGCGTGCGCGAGAACATCTGGCTCTCCGCCCGCCGCGCGGCGACGCCCCGCACGGTGAAGGGCGTCGTCGACGAGATCCTGGAGAAGATCCGGCTGACGCAGCGCGCGTCCGCGATCGTCGGCCAACTCAGCCACGGCCAGCGCCAATGGGTGGAGATCGGCACGGTTCTCGCCGGCGATCCCGAGCTGATCCTTCTCGACGAACCCGCCGCCGGCATGACCGACGAGGAAACCCACCGCACCGCCGAGATCATCCGCGAGATCAACCTGACGCGCGCGATCGTCGTCGTGGAGCACGACATGGAGTTCATCAAGATGATCGCCCGCAAGGTCACCGTGTTCCACCAGGGCCGGGTCATGATGGAGGACGACATCGGCACCGTGCTGGCCGATCCGCGCGTGCGCGACGTCTATCTCGGCAAGAAGGTGGCGGCCTGATGGGTGCGCTCTTGGACGTCTCCGGCCTCAGGGCCAGCTACGGGCGCGTGCCGATCCTCGCCGGCGTGGATTTTCACATGGCGGAGGGCGAGTATCTCGGCATTCTCGGCCATAACGGCATGGGCAAGACGACGCTCATGAAGACGCTGATGGGCCAGCTGCCGGCCACCGCCGGGACGGTGCGCTTTTCCGGGGCCGACATCACTAGGCGTCCCACCCACGAGCGGTCGCGTCTCGGCCTCGGCCTCGTGCCGCAGGGGCGCGAGATCTTTGCGACGCTGTCGGTCCAGGAGAACCTGCGGATGGGGCTCGCCAGCGCCCCGCGCGAGGACCCGACCATCATCGAGGACGTGCTCGCCGACTTTCCCCGGCTGGTGCGCCTTCTCGACCGGCGCGGCGGCGCGCTGTCCGGCGGCGAGCAGCAGCTTCTGGCGCTCGCCCGCTGCCTCTGCACCAAGCCGAAGCTCATCCTTCTCGACGAGCCGACGGAGGGCATCCAGCCCTCGATCATCGAGGAGATCATCGAGACGCTGCTCGGCCTGAAGAAGCGCTGGTCCCTCTCGATGATCATCGTCGAGCAGAATCTCGACTTCATCACCCAACTCTCCGATCGCGTCCTCGGCATCCAGAAGGGCCGGATCACCGGCGAGGTCGCGCGCGAGGATCTTCTCTCCGGACGCGTCGGCATGGCCGCCGCCTGACCTCCGGACGTTCGGCGGCTCCGAAGACCGCCGATCCGCTCCAGTCCCGGCGGCCCTTCCGGGCCGCCGCTCCCACCCCTCGAAGCACCGAACCGAACTCGCTTCCGGCGAGAAGGAGGACGCATGCCCATCACCCGCCCCAATGCCGACCAGGTGGTCGAACTCGCCGCCAGCCTCGGCATGACCATGACCGACGCCGAGGCCGGCGATTATCTCGCGCTGATGCAGGCCAATTTCGACGCCTACGACGTCGTCGACGCCCTGCCGGACTTCGTGCCTCCCGTCGCCTATCCCCGCACGCCCGGCTACCGGCCGGTCGGCGAGGAGAACCGGTACGGCGCCTGGTACTACAAGAGCGAGGTGAAGGGCGCGCCCGAGGGCAAGCTCGCCGGCAAGACCGTCGTCCTCAAGGACAATGTCTCGCTCGCCGGCGTCCCCATGATGAACGGAGCGGCGACGCTCGAGGGTTTCGTGCCGATCTGCGACGCGACCATCGTCACGCGCATGCTGGATGCCGGGGCGACGATCCTCGGCAAGGCGGTCTGCGAGCATTTCTGCCTGTCGGGAGGCAGCCACACGTCCGATCCCGGCCCGGTCCACAATCCGCACAAGCTCGGCTATTCCGCCGGCGGCTCCTCCTCGGGCTCCGGCGCGTTGGTCGCGGCGGGCGAGGCGGACATGGCGATCGGCGGCGACCAGGGCGGCTCGATCCGCATTCCCGCCTCCTATTGCGGCATCTACGGCATGAAGGGCACGCACGGCCTCGTGCCCTATACCGGCGTCATGCCGATCGAATCCACGATCGACCACACCGGCCCGATGACGGCGACCGTGGCGGACAACGCGCTGCTCCTGGAAGTGCTCGCCGGGCCGGACGGACTCGATCCCCGGCAATACGCCCCGCAGGTCTCCTCTTACACCGAGGCGCTCGGCAAGGGCGCGGAGGGGCTCCGGATCGGCATCCTGAAGGAGGGTTTCGAGATCCCCGGCATGCAGGGTTCGGTCGCCGACAAGGTGCGCGCGGGCGCCGCGCGCTTCGCGGCGATGGGCGCCACCGTCGAGGAGGTCTCGATCCCCGAACACCGGCTTGCCGCCGCGGTCTGGAACCCGATCGGGCTCGAGGGCCTGACGATGCAGATGATGTTCGGCAACGGCATGGGTTTCAATTGGAAGGGCTTCTACGATGTCGGCCTGATGGACGCGCATTCGGCTTGGCGCGAGCGGGCGGACGAGCTTTCCAAGACGCTGAAGCTTTCCATGCTCGTCGGCCAATGGGGCATCAGCCATTATCGCGGCCGCTATTACGGCAAGGCCCAGAACCTCTCGCGCCGGATGAAGATCGCCTACGAGCAGGCCTTCGCCTCCTACGACCTCCTGCTCTGCCCGACATTGCCCTGCGTGGCGACGAAGCTTCCGGAGAAGGACGCCTCGCTGGAAGAGATCGTCGCGCGGGCTTTCGAGATGGTCGCCTCGACCTCGCCCATGGACGTCACGGGCCATCCCTCGATGTCGATCCCCTGCGGCCTCGTCGAGGGACTGCCGGTCGGCCTGATGCTGACCGGCCGGGACTGGAGCGAGGCGACGATCTATCAGGCCGCCAGCGCCTTCGAGGCCGACGGCGACTGGAAGACGTTCTAGAGCGCCGTGCGTCCAGTTCGTCGAGCCGATGCCTTGGGAGAGCCTGCATGAAGACGATCAGCGCGATCATCCGCGTCAAGGCGGGCGCCGAGGCGGTGATGCGCCGCGCGCTACTCGACGTGGCGGCGCACGTGGCCGCGAACGAGCCGGAGACGATCGATTTCTTCGTCTCGCAGGACGGCGCCTCGCCCCGCGTCTTCACGACCTACGAGCGGTTCGCGAATGCGGCGGCGATGGACCGGCACAACAGTTCTGCGGCCGTCGCCGTCTTCTTCTCCATCGCCGAGCCGCTTCTCGACGGCGAGGTGATCCTCGTGGCGGCCGACGAGATCTCGGCCAAAACCGGCATGCCGGGCTGACCGGACCGGTCTCGATGAGCGGCGAGGCCGCGGTCGAGAAAGGCGGTGCCCCGTTCGAGCCGCCACGATCTGCAACGGCGCCGTGGGCGGGCTCCGGCATCAGCCCATCTGGCGGATGAAGCTCTCCAGCATGTCCTTCAGCTTGCGGGAATCCTCGTTGCCGAGGGTGGTCTCGACCGAGCTTTCCTGTTCGTCGACCTGCCGGTTCTGCGCGACGAGGAGTCGCGTGCCCTTTTCCGCGAGGAAGACGAGGACCTTCCGGCGGTCCAGCGGATCGGGACCGCGATAGACCAGCGCTTCCTGGACCATGCGGTCGATCAGCTTGGTCGCGGTCGGGGCGTTCAGCGTCAACTCTTCGGCGATGGCGCCCATGGTCACGCCTTGCCGCTCCGACAGAACCTTCAGGATGCGCCACTGGTCCACGGAAACGCCATCGGCCGTCAGCCGGCGCGTCATCTGGCGATTGGCCTGGAGCAGGAGATGGGACAGGTGATCGCTGAGGGGTCGTCCGGACATGTGCATCGTGAACAATTGAAATCGAAAATGGTTGTAGGGCGTCGGAACCGTCTTGAGAACCGTGGCGGCCCCGAAACTTCGCCAGGGTCCGCGTCGCCGCTTCAGCGTCACGCCGACGTCACGCGTTACCCGTCGCCGGCCACGCGGATCGGATCGGGCCGGATCGACGGGGCGGGTTCATCGAACGGCGATGCCGCGGGTTCCAAGGCGACGGGTGTGGCGGCGAGGCAGCGCCGCAGGACGTCCATGACCCGGTCGTCCATCTGCGCGACGTTGAAGCGCATGAGGTCGCCGGCCGATCGGCCGGGGCTGAAGACGTTGCCCGGCGCGAGGACGACGTCGTGCGTCAAGGCGGCGGTGGCGACCTCTCCGGCGTCGCGCGCGTCCGGCAGGCGGCACCAGAGGGAAAAGCCGCCGCGCGGGATCGTCCAGGGCCGGATGCCGATCGCCGCCAGGGCGGTCGCGACCTCCTGTCGGCGACGGGCCAGCCGCAGGCGGAGCGCCGAAAGATGCTTGCGATAGCTTCCGTCGCTCAGGGTCGAGACGACCAGTTCGGCCGCGATCGGGCTCGGTCCGCCGAAATTCGTCTCGACCTGCAGATCGATCAGCCCCTCGATCCAGTCCGCGCGTGCGGCGATGTAGCCGCAGCGGATCGAGGCCGAGAGGGTCTTGGAAAAGCTGCCGATCCGAACGACGTCGGCGCTCGCGCCCCCGCTGCCCCCGCCGCAACGACCGAGCCCGGCCAGAACCGCATAGCGGGGCGAGGGATCGGGTTCGAAATCCGCGAAGATCTCGTCTTCGACGATGACGATGCCGTTCGCGGCGGCCGCGACCAGAACACGATGCGCCGTTTGGGGAGAGAGCGAAGCGCCGGTCGGATTGTGGATCGCGGAATTGGTGATGTAGAGCCGCGGCTTCTCCCGTGCGACGATCTCGGCGAAGCGGGCGGCATCGGGGCCGGCCGGCGTGTGCGGGACGCTGACGATCCGAACGCGGTGCGCGCGCAGGAGAGCCTGGACGTTGAAGTAGCCGGGATCGTCGAGAAGGACGGCGTCGCCGGGCTGGAGGAGAAGGCGGCAGAGAAGGTCGAGCGCCTGCGTGCCGGTCGCCGTCAGAAGGATCTCGTCGGCGCCGGCCTTGATCCCCTCCATCGCGAACTGGCGCGCGAGCAGGCTGCGCAGCGCGAGCGATCCCCGCGTCGGCCCGTAATCGGCCAGAAGGCCCGGCTCGGCCCGCCCGAGCCGGCGGATGGCGCGGCGGATCGCGGCCTCCGGCATCCAGTCCGCCGGCAGCCAGCCGCAGCCGGGCCGCAGCGTCGCGGGCCGTGCATCGAGCGACTGGCGCGAGACCCAGAACGGGTCGATCGTGCGGTCGCGCCGCGGTTCCACCTCCGAAAGAGCCAAGGGCGGAACGGCGCCCTCCACGAAGAAGCCGGAGCCCGGCCGGGATCGTATCAGGCCCTCGGCGGCCAGACGATCATAGGCCTCGACCACCGTCGACGGCGACACGCCCATCGCCGCGGCAAAGCCCCGGATCGAGGGCAGGCGCTCGCCGGGATTGAGGCTTCGCGCCGCCATGCGTCGCCGGATCTCGTCCATCAGCGCGCGGGTGCGCGGGACTGCCGCCGTCACCGCCGAATCGTGCTCGCGTTCCAAGCGTGTGGTCTCCGTTGGCCCTACAGTTCGTCTCGACCGTATGGGAGCGTGCCTGTCTTTGCCAGAGATCGCGGCCTATCGCTCTCCCGGCAAAGGGAGATCGGCCATGGAACGTTCGACAGCGGGTTGGGGCAGCGGGCTCCTCGGGGTCGTCATCTTCAGCGGCTCGCTTCCGGCGACGCGCGTCGCCCTCGGCGGGTTCTCGCCGGTCTTCCTGACCTCGGCGCGCGCCGTGATCGCGGCGCTTCTCGGCGCCGCCCTGCTCCTCGTCCTCCGGCAAACGCGCCCGGCGCGCGGCGATCTCGGCCCGCTCGCGGTCGTGGCTGCCGGGGTCGTGATCGGCTTCCCGCTTCTCACAGCGCTGGCGCTCCGGCATGTCACCGCCGCGCATTCGATCGTCTTCATCGGCCTCCTGCCGCTCGCGACCGCCTTGTTCGGAGTTCTGCGCGGCGGCGAGCGGCCTCGGCCGGCCTTCTGGCTCTTCTCGACGATCGGAGCGGCGTCCGTCGCGGGCTTCGCCCTGTCGCAGAGCGGCGCGGCGTCGCTCACGGGCGATGTCCTGATGGTCGCGGCGGTGCTTCTCTGCGGTCTCGGCTATGCCGAAGGCGCGCGCCTGTCGCGCCGGCTCGGCGGCTGGCAGGTGATCTCCTGGGCGCTCGTCCTCGCGCTGCCGGCCATGGCGACCGTGGCGCTTCTCACGCTGCCCGCCGCCGGGACGAGGATCGGGCTGCCGGCCTGGCTCGGGCTCGCCTATGTCTCGGTCTTCTCGATGCTCGTCGGCTTCGTCTTCTGGTATCGGGGCCTTGCGCTCGGCGGCATCGCGGGGGTCGGGCAACTGCAGCTGCTCCAGCCCTTCTTCGGCCTCGCCCTGGCGGCGCTAATTCTCGGAGAGCCCGTGGCGCCGTCGATGGTCGCGGCGACGGCGATCGTCGTCCTCTGCGTCGCCGGTGCCCGGCGCTACAGCGCCGCGCCGATGGCCCGGTCGTAGAGGGCGAGGACGCGGGTGACGCTCGCGATCAGAAGCTCGCGGGCCACCGGCCGGACGCGCCCCTCCGCCACCCCGTCGTAGAGATGGCCGAGATGCTGGCTGACCAGCGGAAGCGGGATCTCGCGATCGCCGAGGCGCGTCGTCAGCCGTTCGACGGCGGCGCGGGCCTCGGGCTCGGGCCAGTAATAGCGGATGCGGTCGCTGAAGGAGAAGTGCCGCTGCAGGCGCTGCTCCGCCGGCGTTCCCGGATAATACTTCCGCCAGTGGCCGGGCGCTTCGAGCATGATCCGCTCCAGGGCTTCCGGCAGGCGCTCGCCCGTCTCCTCGGGATCGAGGATCGCGGCGATGTGGTCGAGACCGTAGAGCGCTTCGCGCAAGGCGAAGGTCAGCCAGGGCCCGACCTTCAGGATGGCGAACCCGTCGCCGACGAGGGCGGCGAGGGCCTGCTCGGTCTGATAGTCGGTCGAATGCGCCTCGAAGACGATGTCGCCGAGATCCGGCAGGGCGGCGCTGAGGTCGCGCGCCTGTTCCGGATCGTAGGCGATGACCTCGGTGTTGCCGAACTCGACGCCCGGCTGGACCACGACGGCGACGGCGCGCTCGAAGGCCGCTTCGAGGCCGAGATCCGCGAAGGCGCGGCGATGGACGTCGAGCGTCCGGCGCACGGCATCGGGCGCGGTGACCTCCAAGTGATCCAGCGCCTCGAAGGCGCCGCCGGGGACCGGCACCTCGGTGCCGACGACGTAGATCGGGGGAGGGGCGCCGGCATCGGACGCGGCGCGCTCCGCGGCGGCGGCGAGACGGGCGGCGCGTGTCGCCGTGGTGTCGTCGTCCAGAGCCGCGGGTTCGCCGGCGCAGCCCATCGACGTGTCAAGATGCAGCTTGACGAAGCCTGCCGCCGCGAAGGCCTCGATCATCGTCTCGGCCTTCGCCATGGCCTCGTGCGCGGCAAGGTGCTTCCAGGGGTTCGGCCCCAGATGGTCGCCACCCAGGATCAGGCGCTCCGCGGGGAAGCCGACATCGGCCGCGATGCCCGCGACGAAGGCGCGAAAACCGGCGGGCGTCATGCCGGTATAGCCGCCGTCCTGGTTCACCTGGTTGCAGGTGGCCTCGATCAGCACGTCGCGTCCGCCGGCCGCGCCATGCCGAAGCGCCGCTTCGATCACGAGGGGATGGGCCGAGCAGACCGAGGCGATGCCGGCGGCGTTCCGGACGAGGCGCCGCCGGAGCGTGGGAGGAAGCGCGCGGGTCATCGGCAGGGCTCCGGAAATCGGGTGGGCCGCCGCAGCGACGCCGCACGGGGGTGCCGGCGTCGCTGCGGCGGCGGCGGCGCGTTCGCCTACCAGCAGGTGAAGCCGCCGTCGACGGGAACGATGGCCCCGGTCATCAGGCTCGCGGCGTCGGAGGCGAGGAAGAGCACGGCGCTCGCGACCTCCTCCGCCTGGCCCATGCGGCCCATCGGCGTGTCGTTCAGCCAGACCGGAATGCGCGGCGCGTTGGCGGGATTGGCGTTGACCATCGGCGTCTCGATGTAGGTCGGCGCGACGGCGTTGACGCGAACGCCGTGCGGCGCCCATTCCGCGGCCATGGAGCGCGTCATGTGGTGCACGGCGGCCTTGGAGACGTTGTAGGGCGTCTGCGGCTGGGGCCGGTTGCAGATCGTGCCGGACATGGAGCCGAGATTGACGATCGCGCCGCGCTTCATCGCCAGCATGTGCCGGCCGAAGGCGCGCGAGCACCAGAAGACGCCGTTGACGTTGACGTCCATCATCCGCAGCCAGTCGGCGTCGCCGACCTCCTCGGACGCGATGCCGCTCTGGCCGATGCCGGCATTGTTGACGAGGATCGTCGCGGGCGTGCCGCGCGCGGCGAGCTCGTCGGCGATCTCGGCCATGCGCTGCGAGGAGGTGACGTCGCCGACGATCGCCTCGGCTTCGAAACCCTTGGCGAGAAGCGTGTCGCGGCCGGCCTCGCCGGATGCCTTGTCCGGCTCGATCAGCACGAGGCGCGCGCCGGCTTCCGCCAGCTGTTCGGCGCAGGCAAGGCCGATGCCACGCCCGCCGCCCGTGATCACCGCCACCGCGCCGTCGACGCGGAATCGTTTGAGATGCATGGGATGTTCCTTGTCTTGCATGCGGTTGCCGGCGCTCAGACGTCGAAGCCGGCGGGCAGGATCACGATGTCGCGGATCGTCACGGTGCGCGGGCGCGTCAGCATGAACATGACGGCGTCGGCGATTTCCTTCGGATCCATGAGGTTGCCGGCGGCGATGGCCTTGTCGAGATTCTCCTTCGGCCAGTCCTGGACCAGCGCGGTGAGGACCGGGCCCGGCGAGACCGCGCCGACGCGGATGCCGTGCTGGGCGAACTGCCGGCGCACGGTGTGGACGAAGGCGTAGGTGGCGTTCTTGGAGGCTGTGTAGATCGGCTCCCACTGGATCGGCTCGTGACCGGCGACCGAGCTCGTCACGATGACGTCGCCGGTCTTGCGCTCGACCATGTGCGGCAGGACCGCGTGGACCGTGCGGAACACGGCGTTGACGTTCAAGGTCAACATCCGGTCCCACTCGTCGGGATGGCTGTCGAGGAGGAAGCCGCCGACATAGGAGCCGGCATTGGCGTGGAACACGTCGAGCTGTCCGGCCTTGGCGAGGATCGCCGGCATCATCGTCTCGATGCTTTGGGGATCGAGAAGGTCGACGACGAGGGGAATGGCGGTCTCGCCGAGTTCGCCGCAGACGCGCTCCAGCTGGTCGACGGCCCGGTCGACGAGGAAGACGCGCGCGCCCGCCTCGACGTAAGCCTTGGCGCAGGCGAGACCGATTCCCGACGCCGCGCCGGTGATCGCGACGACCTTGCCCGACAGTTCCTGGCTCATGGCACTTCTCCCCTTTGTCGTGTCGTCGCCCGCCCGGAGCGACCGTCTCGTTCTGAACTGGATGATGCGGTCTGGACCCGGCGCCGGTCAGCGCGTGGTGTAGCCGCCGTCGATGAGAAGCACCGATCCCGTGACGTAGCTCGCGGCCGGCGAGCAGAGGAACAGGACGCAGTTGGCGACCTCCTCGGCGCTGCCGTAGCGGCCCATCGGGGTGCGGCCGCGCCAGACCGGATCCCAGTCGGGATTGGTGAAGCCGCCGCGCGACATGTCGGTGTCGATATAGCCCGGCGCGACCGCGTTGACGCGGATGTTCTCGGCCGCGACCTCGCTGGCCAGACTCTTGGTCATCATGTGAACCGCGGCTTTGGAGCCGTTGTAGGCGACCTGGTGCTGGGGAATGTTGGTGGCGAAGCCCGACATGGAGCCGACATTGAGGATGACGCCCTCGCCTTGCCGGCGCATGGCGGGGAGGGCGGCGCGGGAGAAGCGGAAGACCTGGGTGACGTTGGTGGAGAGGATCTTCTCCAGCTTCTCGTCGTCGAACTCCTCCGTTCCGCCGTGCTGCGCGACGCCGGCATTGTTGACGAGGATGTCGACCCGCCCGAAGCGCTCCAGCGTGTGCCGGACGAGACGTTCGGGCGTTTCGGGATCGGTCGCGTCGGCCGAGACGAAGTCGAACTCGTAGCCCTTGTCGCGGAGAAGCGCCTCGCCTTCCGGGTGGTCGCGGCGGGCGGTCAGCACGGATTTTGCGCCGGCCTCGCCGAAGATCTCCGCGACGGCGAGGCCGATCCCGCGATTGCCGCCGGTGATCAGCGCGACCTTCCCGTCGAGCCGGAATTGTCCGAGTGACATGATCGTTTCTCCCTCGTTTCAAGAGCCGGTCAGCGCGCCCGCGCGGCGGCCGGCGTCAGCTTCGTCGTGGTGTTCGGGCGATGAAGGCGTCGAGTTCGGCGCGGGTGCCCGCGCCCTCCATGGGTCCGCGCACGGCGACGTTCCGCGCGCCGGCCGCGTTGGCATAGTCGAGCGCCTCGGCCGGGCCGAGCCCCAGACGCCGGCAGGCCACATAGGCGCCGCCGAAACAGTCGCCCGCCCCCGTCGGGTCCACCTCCTCGACGGCGAAGGCGGGGGCGTCGACGCGAGCGCCATCGGCGCGAAAGACCGTCGATCCGTGCTCGCCCCGCTTCAGCGCGATCTCGCCGACGCCGCGCGCGAAGAGCGCGGCGACCGCCTCCGCCTCGCTTGGGTCTTCGGCGTCGAGACCGGCCGCGACGAAGAGCTCGTCGCCGGAGGGCAGGACGAGGTCGGCGCGGTCGACGAGGCTCGCGAAGCGCTCCGCCGTCTGGCCCTGGCCCATCAGTTCCTTGCGAAGATTCGGATCGAGCGAGACGCTGCCGCCGCGCGCCACGACGGCGGACAGCGCCGCTTCGATCATCTCGAAGGCGCCGGGAATGGCGAAGGCCGTGCCCATGACGTGGAGATGGCCGGCGCGCTCGAAGAGGGATTGGGCTTCCGGCGTCAGCGAGATCCGGGCCGCGGCGGACGTGCCGATGTTGTAGACGAAATCGCGCGAGCCGTCCTCGCGATAGCGCACGAAGGCGCTGCCCGTCGGATGATCTGAACTGACCCGGATGGCCGAGACATCGCAGCCGTCCGCCTGAAGGCGGGCCACGTTGATGCGGCCGAAATCGTCGTCGCCGACCGTGGCGACGATGCCCGCGGAGCCGCCGACCTTCGCGCACTGGTCGATGAAGATCGCGGGCGCGCCGCTCGGATAGGGCCCGAGCAGGGGGATCGGTTCGAGGAAACCGAGCCCGCGCGTCGTCGCCATGATCTCGACGAGGATCTCGCCGATCACGATCGTCGGGCCGAGGGCGTCCGGAGCAAGGTCCCGGCCCCTAGCCATGATGCACCCGATGGCGCTTGGATCGGATCGTCACCGGCGTCTCCCCCTTCGCGGCCGGTTTTCCGGTTCCGCCGCCCGTGCCGGTCGTTCCGCCCGGGCCCTTGCGGGACCTGCCCGCTCGACGGCGATGCGTCGTTTTCGCGTTCTTCGTATTCTCGTTTGTATTAGAGCGCAACATATCGGGTCGGGATTGACCCCGGTTTCTCTCATCTGCCCGCGAGCGACGCGATACCGGCAACGTCAGGCGGCATGCCCACCGGATTCGACCGCGAGGGCGTCCGGCTGTTCCTCGGCGTAGCGTTGGCTTTCAAGGGACAGGTACTTCTGGTGCATCATGCAGGCCGCGCCGAAGGCGGCTCCGAAGGCGGCTTCGCCGTAGACGGTGATGGAGGGGATCGGAAAGCTCGCCTCCTGGGAGCGCGCCATGTGGGACGCGACGCGGGTGGCGACGAGGGGATAGAGCGCCGCGCCGGATCCGCCGAGGACGATGCGGTCGGGGTCGATGATCCGGCAGGCCTGAACGATGCCGAAGGCGAGCGCCTTCGCCCAGTCTTCCGCGACGGTCACCGCCGCCGGCACGCGGTCGCGCACGTCGGAAACGAAGCGCTCGAAGCTCGCCTTGGGCAGGCCGCTCGCCGCGCGATAGGCGCGCTTCATGGCCTCGAGCCCGACGATCTCCTCCAGCATGCGGTCGCGGTCCGCGCCGGCGCCCCGCAGATGCCCGATCTCGCCGGCAAGGCCGTGGGCTCCACGCAGGAGCGTGCCGTCGACGATGATGCCGCCGCCGACCCCGCTTTCCATGACGAGGAAGAGCGTGACGCCCGAAATCGAGGATTCCTGGCCATAGGTCGCCCCGATCGCGAAGGCGTTCGCATCGTTCTCGGCGAGCACCGGAACCTTGATCGGCAGGGCGCTGCGGACGATCTCGGCGGGTCGGATCTCGCGCCAGCCGAGCAGCGGGGCGACCCGCACGAGACCCGTCTTGTCCATCTGGGCCGGAACGGATACGCCGACGCCCTCGCAGCGGTCCCATCGCTCTCTCGGGATCGCCTTGAAGGCTTGGCTCACCGCGCGCTCGACCGCCGCCTCCACGCCGATGGAGGGGCCGTCCAGCGGCTCGACGCTGGTGCCGACGATCTTGGCTTCCAGGTCCAGTTCCACGACGCTGATGTGCTCGACGCCGATCTCCACGCCGAGAAAGAAGATCGCCTCCGGCACGAGCTGAAGGAGGATGCCGGGACGGCCCGCCCGTCCGGGGCCGGCGCGCTCCGGCTGGTCGGATGGCGTCTCGCGCACGACCTCGCGCACGAGTCCGTCGGCGGTGAGCCCTGCGATGATGTGGCCGGAGGAGGAGCGGTTCAGCTTCAGCTTGCGCGCGAGTTCCGCCCGGCTGAGGCGGCCGAACTGGTGGAGCGCGCGGAGGGCGGCGACCTCGTTGCTCTGCCGCACCCGGCGCGGCGAGCTGGCGATGGAGGCGAGATCGTCCAAGGGTTCGGTGTCTCCGAGGTGATCCGGCCGCACGAGGCGCGGCCGGACGGTGGCATGGCTTATAGCATTGTCCCGGTCGCGTTGTCCGCGCGCGGCCCGCGCGGCCATCGGCGAGCGGGACATGCCGCCGTCAGGGGCGGGCGTTCGTCCGGCGGCGGCGGGCGGCCTCCTCGCGCTTCATCTCGATGAAGGTCCTGGCGTGCCGGGCAAGCGGCATGCTCTCGGTCCAGGTGTCCCGCCAGATCGCGCAGGCCTTGGAGAGGCCTTCGTCGACGACGGCGCTCGAGAAGGACTCGAACGTGATGTCCCGGCCGTAATCGATGTCGAGAAGGGCGTCGAAGATAAGGTCGAAGTCGATCGTGCCGTCGCCAAGATAGCCGCGATTGCTCTCGCCGATGTGGAAGTAGCCGATCTTGTCGCCGGCCAGGCGGATCGCGGCGGCGGGATTGGCCTCCTCGATGTTCATGTGGAACGTGTCGAGATGGAGCCGCACATGGTCGGAGCCGGTCGCGGCGATGAAGGCCAGTCCCTGCGCGGTCGTGTTGAGAAGGTTGGTCTCGAACCGGTTCACGACCTCCAGCACGAGATCGACGCCGGCGGCCTTGGCGATGTCGGCCGTTCTGGCGATGGCCGCGACCGCGTTCTTCCTCCCGCGGTCGGTCGGCTGGGAGGCGTATTTGCCATGGGCCGAATAGAGGATGCCGCCGAGCTTGGAGCCGCCGACGTCGCGCACCGCCCTCACGGCATCGGCGAGGAGCGCTTCGCCGCGGCCGACGGCGCCGGCATCCTCGCTTGAGATGTCGGTGTCGGGCGACAGGCCCATCGTCACCGCGATGTCGAGGTCGAGCGCGCGGGAGCGCTGGGCGAGGCGGTCGAGATCGAACCTGTCGGGCCTCAGATAGGCCAGCTCGATCAGCCGGTAGCCGCATTCGGCGGACCGATCCATCGCCCGTTCCAGTTCGTCCTGCGTCCCCCCTCCGGTCCAGACGAACGAATGAATTCCCAAGCGCCGCATCGCTCAAGCCTCCCGCCTTTTATTGTTGTTGTTTGCAACAAAAAGCTGATCATGGGCAAAAGTCAAGTCTGCGGCCTCTGGCTTGCTCGCGCGCGCCCAGCAGTCTTTGGAGCTCTGCCGTCGCGCCAACGAAGGATTCGATTTGAAACGCGATATCGGCTGTCTGCCTTGCATTGCAGCAGAATATCGCAATGCAAATGAGCACTTGCGAGATCGCTCCCTGCTTGGGCCCCGCAGGTTGCATGTCCGACGATCTGTTTCGACGGGCTGATTTCACCCAACCGGCTGATTTTCGTCGCGAGGCGACGGCTTCGACGCTACGGCAGTGCGAGGACAGGGCGCGACCTTATTTGGATCATATCGCAACAAATCTTGAACCGCCGGGGAAGATGCGTTAGACGATCGGGTGGCCTGACGACTGAGAGCGGACGGGCCGGGTCCGGGTTCCTTGGAGGAGGAGGCGTCGGCAGTCCCTCGGGAGGGCCGCGAAACCGGACAGGGAGAGCGATCCGCGTGGGATCGAGGTTTTTGGGGAGGAACGACGATGCGACGGACAGCAGGACGTGCAGTGGGATTGGGTCTGGCCGCCCTGGTGGTGGGCCTCATGGCCGGCGCCGCGCCGGCGCGGGCCGACTTCTGGTCGGATGCGGGTGCGAAGTTCAAGGGCGTGACCCTTCACGGCGTCACCGAAAGCACGCCGCCCTCGAACTACATCAAGGACGTTCTCGCGCCGGAATTCGAGAAGAAGACCGGCATCAAGGTCGAGATCGAGACGACCTCCTGGGATCAGATGTACGACAAGGCCATCAAGGACATGGAGGCCAAGACCGGCATCTATGACATGGTCTATATCGAGCAGGACATCATCTACGCCTATCTCGCCCGCGACTTCCTCGTCGACATCACCAAGGCGCTGAAGGACGACGCATCGCTGAAGGCGCCGGAATTCGACGAGACGCACTTCACGACCTTCGCCAACTACTTCAAGAACAAGGACGGCGATCTGTTCGGCGTGCCGATGGAGGCCTTCATCAAGGTCTACCTCTATCGGAAGGACCTGTTCGACGATCCGGCCGTCAAGGAAGCCTTCAAGGCCAAGACCGGCAAGGACCTCGCGCCCGCCAAGACGCATGAAGAGTATACGCAGATCGCGGAATTCTTCACCGAATACGGCAAGGAGAAGGGCGAACAACTCTGGGGCACGACGGCGCAGGCCCATACCGGCCATCCCGCCTCCTGGTACGAGTTCTTCGAGTCGATCGCGCCGACCTACGGCGTCTACAATTGGGGCATCGACGCGAACAACAACTACGCCGCCTCGGTCGCCAACGGCGGCACGATGAACAGCGACAAGTCCAAGGCCGCGTTGAAATACTGGCTGCACCTGCGCGACATCGCGCCGCCCGAGTCGGCCGCCTCCACCTGGACCGAGGTCGGCACGACCTTCGCGGCCGGACGCGCCGCGCAAGGCCTCGTCTACGGCGAGAACGCGGCCTGGATCGCATCGGACGCGGAGAAGTCGAAGGTCGTCGGAAAGGTCGGCGTCGCCCTGCCGCCCACCGCGCCCGGCGTCATGGAAGAGGCCGCGGCCGGCAAGGGTTACATCGGCTATTACGACGGCGGCGCCTTCGGCCTGCCCGTCACGTCGAAGAACCGCGAGGCCTCGCTCCTCTTCCTCCAGTATATCGGCCAGGATTCGGTGCAGGGCGGCTGGGCCGTCGCCGCGCCGCGCATCACCAACACCGCGACCTACGACGATCCCGGCGTCATGAAGATGGATGCCGAGCTCGGCGGCTACTACACGATGCTGAAGAACGACGGGAAGCTCTTCGCGGGCGCGCCGCCCTATCCGTTCCACGCCCAGGTGCGCGAGGCGACGGCGCCGATCTTCTACCAGATCCTCATCGGCGAGGTCGCGCCCGACGAGGGCCTCGACAAGATGGCGGCGGCCGCCGAGGAGGAACTGACCAACCTCGGCTACCGCAAGTAGTCGAACGCTCCAGACGGGATCGCCGCCCTCGAGGCGGCGATCCTCCCGCCGCGCGCCGGCCGCGCGGATCGTCGCGACGAAGCGTCCTCGCCAAGGGTGGTCCTCATGCGTTCCAACAGAGTGGGATGGCTTCTGCTGGCCCCCACGATACTGATCCTCGCCTTGTTCGGGATCCTTCCCTTCATCTACGTCCTCTATGTCGCGTTCCACCAATGGAACCCGTTCGGCGCGAGCCCGGACATGATCTACAACGGGGCGCGGAACTTCCGACGCCTCGTCTTCGACCAGGAATTCCTGACCTCGATCCTCTACACGTTGAAATTCGCCTTCTTCGCGGTCTTCAGCGAGGTGGTGATCGGCTATTTCCTGGCGCAGATGTTCATGCGCGATTTTCCCGGCAAGGGTTTCTTCCGCACGATCCACACGCTGCCCCTGATCGTCGCGCCGATCGTCGTGGGCTCGGTCTGGCGCCTGATGACGACGCCGTCGATCGGCATCATTCCCTATTACGTGCAGGCCTGGTTCGGCTACGACCTGAACATCGGGCGCGATGCGAACGCGGCCTTCATCCTCACCGTCGTGATGGACATCTGGCACTGGACGCCGCTGGTCACGCTGACCTTGCTCGCCGCCCTCGTGTCGCTGCCGAAGGAGCCTTTCGAGCAGGCGCAGATCGACGGGGCCAGCCGGCGGCAGATCTTCTGGTACATCACGCTTCCGATGATCCGGCCGGCGATCCTCGCCACCGTCTTCATCCGCATGATGGACGCGCTGCGCACCGTCGACGAGGTCTGGATGCTGACCGGCGGGGGCCCGGGCGCCGCCACGCGCTATCTCGGCCTCCACATCTGGAAGGTGGTCTTCCCCAAGACCGACTACGGCTACGGCTCGGCGATCTCGATCATCGTCCTCTATCTCACGCTCGTCATGTGCTGGCTCCTCTATGTCGGCCTCGTCGCGCCTCGCACCTCCCGGAGCCGAGCCTGATGCGCAAGGACCGTCCGCTTCTCTCGATCGTCTGCTGGACCCTTCTCAGCCTGGCGACGCTGTTTCCGATCTACTGGCTCTTCGTCATCTCCGTGAAGCCGGCGGTCGACCTCTTCACGACGCCCAGCGTCTTCCTCGACACGATCTACTGGAAGAACTACGTCAACGTCCTCAACAACCCGACGCTGCAGCGCTACATGATCAACTCGATCATCATCTCGTCGGGCAATGCGGTGCTCGTCACGCTGCTCGCCTTCATGGCCTGCTATGCGCTCTCGCGCTACGACCTGCCGGGCAAGGAGAACATCTTCTTCTGGACGATCACCAACCGCATGGCGCCGGCAGCCGTCTTCCTCCTGCCGTTCTTCCTCCTGTTCACGCAGGTCTTCACGATCGGGGACTGGAAGCTTTACGACACGCGGATCGGCATGATCCTCCTCTACTGCACCTTCAACCTGCCCTTCGCCATCTGGACGCTCCGGCCGACGATCGACGGCATCCCGAAGGAGCTCGACGAGGCCGCCGCCATCGACGGCGCGACGACCTGGCAGGTCGTCTCGAAGGTGATCTTCCCGCTGGCGCGGCCGGGCCTGGCGGTGACGCTGATCCTCACCTGGGTCTTCGCGTGGAACGAGTTCCTGCTCGCCGCGACGCTGACGAGCTTCAACGCGCGCACGATCACGACGGGCCTGTCCGAATACGTGACCTCCACCGGCACGGAATGGGGCACGATGGCCTCCATCGCCATCATCACGCTCATTCCCGCGCTCGTCATCTTCTCCGTCGTGCAGCGGCACATCGTGGCCGGCCTGACCTTCGGCGCCGTCAAGGAGTGATGCGATGGACCATCTCGTCGATCTCGACGCCGCGGACGAGGAGGCGCGCGGCATCAAGGCCGCCGCACCCCGGCACGGATTCCTGCCGATCGTCACCAATTGGTTCGACCGGCTCTTCATCGGCATCTATCTGTTCGTCGCGATCGAACTCTTCTGGATGCGATTCCTCGAAGCGTCGATCCCGCTGACCGGCGCGCATATCCTGTCGCTCGTCGTCGGCGTCCTGATCATCTGGAAGGGCTGACGCTCCGGAAAGGTCCCGTCGCCGGGCCTCGCTCCCGGCGCCGACGCCGAACTGAACATGGGAGAGGCCTCATGAAGGCACTGGTGCTCGAAGAGAAGATGAAGCTCTCGCTTCGCGATTTCCCGATCGAGGCCGACGAGACGATGGGGCCGCGCGACGTGCGCATCAAGCTCCATACCGTCGGCATCTGCGGCTCGGACGTCCACTATTACACGCATGGCGGCACGGGCGTCTTCCAGGTGAAGGCGCCGATGATCCTCGGCCACGAAGCGTCCGGAACGGTCATCGAGGCGGGCTCCGAGGTCACGACGCTGAAGGTCGGCGACCGCGTCTGCATGGAACCCGGCATTCCCGATCCGATGAGCCGCGCGACGCGGATGGGGCAGTACAACGTCGATCCCGCGGTGCGCTTCTGGGCGACGCCGCCGATCCACGGCGTGCTGCGCCCGACCGTCGTGCATCCTGAAGCCTTTACCTTCAAGCTGCCCGACAACGTCTCCTTCGCGGAAGCCGCGATGGTCGAGCCGCTGGCGGTCGGCGTTCACGCCGCGACGAAGGCACAGGTGAAGCCCGGCGACAACGCGCTCGTGATCGGCGCCGGCCCGATCGGCCTCGTCACGGCGCTTTCGGCGCTCGCGGCCGGCTGCGCGCGCGTCTTCGTCACCGATGTCGACGACAGCAAGCTGGAGATCGCGGCCTCCCTGGGGCCGATCACGCCGATCAACGTCGCGCGCGAGGACGCCGCGAAGGCGATCCTTTCGGCAACCGACCATTGGGGCGTCGAGATCGTCTTCGAATGTTCGGGCAATGCCCGGGCCGCGGCCGGCGTCTTCGATCCGCTCTGCCCGGCGGGCCGCGTCGTCTTCATCGGCTCGCAGACCGAGAGCGTCGCCTACGACGTCGGCAAGGCCATGGTGCGCGAGGCGCGCGTCGAGCATGTCTTCCGCTATGCCCATGTCTTCCCGCGCTGCGTCGCCATGCTGTCGTCGGGCTCGATCGACGTGAAGCCGCTGATCACGCGCCGCTTTTCCTTCGACGAGAGCGTGCATGCCTTCGAGATCGCCGCGTCCGCGCCGAAGGGCGAGGTCAAGATGCAGATCGAGATGCCGCAATAGGACGCGGCAAAAGCCGCCCGCCGAAGATCGTCCTTCAACGATGGCCCGGCCGCGATGCCGGGCCGTCGCGCGAAGGGGCTCGGCATCTTGCGGCCGGTTCCGGTCCGGCACGGACAGGAACAAGGTTCGGGACGGTGCAGGCACGGCGGCGGATTGCGCTCGCTCAGCGCTTGGTCTTCTAGTATCCCGCGCTGCGTGAGCCGC
This sequence comes from Aureimonas sp. Leaf454, assembly GCF_001424685.1. Taxonomy (GTDB): domain Bacteria; phylum Pseudomonadota; class Alphaproteobacteria; order Rhizobiales; family Rhizobiaceae; genus Plantimonas. Next base: position 73,696 of record NZ_LMQT01000020.1, on the reverse strand, counting down.
CACCCGCGCGGCCTCGAACCGTTTCGACGCTTGTCCTGGAAGGAACAGACATGACGGACCTGTCGGGTCAGACCATTCTCGTCACCGCCGCCGGCCAGGGCATCGGGCGGGCGAGCGCCGAGGCCATCGCCGCCGCGGGCGGTCAGGTCGTCGCGACCGACATCAACGAAGCCGCGCTGGCCGAGCTTTCGGGACTTGCCAACATCCGGACGGCGCGGCTCGACGTTCTCGACCGCGCGGCCGTCGAGGCGCTGGTCGCCGAGATCGGCACGGTCGACGGGCTCTTCAACTGCGCGGGCGTCGTGCATGGCGGCTCGATCCTCGAAACCTCCGACGCCGATCTCGACTTCGCCTTCGACCTCAACGTGAAGGCGATGGTCCGCACGATCCAGGCGGTGCTCCCCGGCATGCTGGAGCGCGGCCAGGGCGCGATCGTCAACATGGCCTCGGTCGCCTCCTCGGTGAAGGCGGTGCCGAACCGCTTCGCCTATTCCGCCACCAAGGCGGCCGTCATCGGCCTGACGAAGTCGGTCTCGGCGGATTTCGTCGGCCGCGGCATCCGCTGCAACGCCATCTGCCCCGGCACGGTGGAAAGTCCCTCGCTCCAGCAGCGTCTTTCGGCCGGCGGCGACTACGAGGGCGCCCGCGCGGCCTTCATCGCCCGCCAGCCGATCGGTCGCATCGGGCAGCCCGCCGAGATCGCCGACCTCGTCGTCTATCTCCTCGGCGCGACCTACACGACCGGACACATCCACATCGTCGACGGCGGCTGGACGGCCTGAGGCCCGCTCAGTCCGTCCGATCCCGATCGGTCCTTCCGACGCCTGCGAGGTGCCGCCCATGCGCTCGACCAAGGTCATCCACATCGTCGGCTGCCATGCGGAAGGGGAGGTCGGGGACGTCATCGTCGGCGGCGTCGCCCCGCCGCCGGGCGAAACGCTCTGGGAGCAGTCGCGCTTCATCGCAAGGGACGACCGGCTTCGCCGCTTCGTCCTCAACGAGCCGCGCGGCGGTGTCTTCCGGCATGTGAACCTCCTCGTCCCGCCGAAGCATCCGGACGCGGCGATGGGCTTCATCATCATGGAGCCCGCCGACACGCCGCCCATGTCGGGCTCGAACGCGATCTGCGTGGCGACCGTCCTCCTCGACAGCGGCATCATCCCGATGGAGGAGCCGGAAACGCGCTTCGTCCTCGAGGCGCCGGGCGGTCCGGTCGCGATCACCGCACATTGCCGGGACGGCAAGGCGGTGCGCATCGCGGTGCGCAACGTGCCCTCCTTCGCCGACAGGCTGGACCAGAGAATCGAGGTCGAGGGGATCGGCTCGCTCGCGGTGGACACGGCCTATGGCGGCGACAGCTTCGTTCTCGTCGATGCCGCAGCGCTGGGCTTTCAGATCCGGCCGGACGAGGCGCGCGATCTCGCCGAGACCGGCATGCGCATCACGCGGGCGGCGAACGAGCAGATCGGCTTCGTCCATCCCGAGAATCCCGGCTGGGATCACATTTCCTTCTGCCAGTTCACCGCGCCGGTGACGCGCGAGGGCGGCGTGGCGCGGGGGCGCAACACCGTCGCGATCCGGCCGGGCAAGCTCGACCGTTCGCCGACCGGCACCGGATGCTCCGCGCGAATGGCGGTCCTTCGGGCGCGGGGCGAACTCGGCCTCGGCGAGACCTTCGTCGGCGTCTCCGTCATGGACTCGGAGTTTCACTGCCGGATCGTCGGGGAAACGGTGCTCGGCGGCCGGCCCGCGATCCTTCCGGAGATATCCGGTCGCGGTTGGATCACGGGCACGAGCCAACTGATGCTCGACCCCGACGATCCCTGGCCGGACGGCTATCGGCTCTCCGATACGTGGCCCTCGCTGGGGACGTGAGGCGGACCGAGAGGTCGGCCGACGGCTTCGCGGCGTCGACGCGATGGGTCGATCGTCAGTTTCTCTGCGTCTCGTTCGGCTGCTAGAGGGGCATCATCGAGTCGCGCCGCGATCTCGAAGTCAGAGCGTCACGGGATCGGATCGTCCATGTCGACCAGCACCATCACCGTCGAAGAGGGCATCGGCGCCGCCGGCGTCGGCCGGTTCCAGCAACGCCTCTTCGTGATCTTCGGCCTCGTCTGGGCGGCCGATGCGATGCAGGTCCTCGCCATCGGCTTCAGCGCGCCCTCGATCGCCAAGAGCTTCGGCGTCACCATTCCGCAGGCGCTGCAGACGGGAACGCTGTTCTTCGTCGGCATGCTGATCGGCGCCTTCGTATTCGGCCGGCTCGCCGACCGGATCGGCCGCCGGCCGGTCCTGATGATCGCGATCCTGATCGATGCCGTCTTCGGCATCGCCTCGGCCTTCGCGCCCGATCTGGGCTGGCTTCTGGCGCTGCGCTTCCTCACCGGCATCGGCGTCGGGGCGACCCTGCCGGTGGACTACACGATGCTCGCCGAGTTCCTGCCCGCCGACCGGCGCGGGCGCTGGCTGGTGCTGCTGGAATCCTTCTGGGCGCTCGGCACGGTGCTGCTGGCGCTGCTGGCGCTGGGCGCGGGCTCGCAGGGCGGCGAAGCCTGGCGCACGATCTTCTTCTTCACCGGCATTCCCGCTCTCATCGGCGTCGTCCTGCGCCTCCAGATCCCGGAATCGCCGCGCTATCTCAACCGGCAGGGTCGCTCGGCCGAAGCGCGCGCCGTTCTGCAGCGGGTGGCCACGGCGAACGGCAGCGGCGCGGTGATCGGCGAGTTGACGCCGGAGATGCACCGGCGGGCGCCCTTTTCGGCGCTCTTCTCGCCGCTCCTGCGCCGCCGCTCGGTCTTTCTTCTTCTCGCCTGGTTCCTGATCTCGATCTCCTATTACGGGATCTTCGTCTATCTGCCGGTGCGCCTCTCCGGAGAGGGTTTCGGCTTCCTGCGCGGGCAGATGTTCCTCGTCCTCATCGCGCTGGTGCAGCTTCCCGGCTATGCGCTCGCCGCCTATGGTGTGGAGCGCTGGGGCCGCAGGCCGACGCTGATCGGTTTCCTCCTCCTCAGCGCGGCGGGCTGCCTCCTCTACAGCCTCGGACAGAGCCCGGCCCTCGTCGTCGGCTCGACCCTCCTCATGAGCTTCTCGCTCCTCGGCACCTGGGGCGCGATCTACGCCTTCACCCCGGAAATCTACCCGACGGATCTGCGCGCGAGCGGCATGGGCACGGCCGGCGCCGTCGCCCGCGTCGGCGGCCTTCTCGCGCCCTCGATCATCGTGCCGATCATGGTCGCGAACTTCGTGCTGGCGCTGGTCGTCATCTCGGCCGTGCTGGCGGCGGCCGCCCTCTGCGTGGCGCTGGTCGACGTGGAATCGCGCAACGCGGCCCTCGACTGACGGTGTTCCCGCCGTCTGGTCCCGCACCCCCCGACGATCGGCCGCCTATGATTTGAGCATGTGTATTGTCGCATCAGGACTGCTTGACTTGGCCATGGCAGCCAGTAAGCTCTCCTCACATACCGGCCTTGGATGCCGGACGGCAATCAAGCCCCGTCGATCTCCGTCTTCCCTTCATCGGGTGGCGCGATCACGGGGCTTTTTCGTTTCGGGGTTTCTTTCGAGTGAAGCGGCAGATCGACATCGGCGTTCTCTTCTCGCGCTCCGGCAGCTACGAGCTGCTCGGACGGGCGGGGCGCGCCGGCGCTCTCGGCGGGATCGAGGCCGTCAATGCCGATGCCGGGCGGGCGGTCGCCTTCCGGGCGATCGAGCGCGATCCGGAAGGGCGCATCGATGCCTATGCGCCGCTCTGCACCGAACTCCTGACGAGGACGCAGGCGCGTCACGTCGTCGGCTGCATCACCTCCTGGAGCCGGAAGGAGGTCATTCCGGCCCTGGAGCGGCATGGCGGGCTGCTCTGGTACGGCGCGCCCTACGAGGGGTTCGAGACCAACGACCACGTCGTCTACATGAACGCCTCGCCGAACCAGCACCTCGTGCCGCTCGTCGCCCATGTCGCGGCCCGCCACGGCCGCAGCCCGTTCCTGGTCGGCTCGAACTACATCTGGGGCTGGGAGATGAACCGCATCGCGCGCGATCTCGTCGCCGATGCGGGCGGCGAGATCCGGGGCGAGCGCTATTTGCCGCTCGGCGACACCGACGTCTCCCGCCTCATCGAGGAGATCCGCGCGACGGTGCCGGACTTCGTTCTCAACACGCTCATCGGTCCGTCCTCCTACGCCTTCTTCGAGGCCTATGCCGCGCTCGGGCGGGAGGACGAGCGGTTCCGCGCGGAGCGCCGGCCGATCGTCTCCTGCAATCTCACCGAACAGGAGCTTCCCTCGATCGTCCCGCATGGGGAGGGGCATCTGTCCTGCCTTCCCTTCATCCATGACGGCGGTTCGGGTCCCCGATCGAGCTTCGAGGCGGCGGCCCATGCCGCGGTGATCGCGCTCGCGGACGCGATCGAGATAGCCGGCACGGACGATCCCGCCGCCGTGCGGCGCGCCGTTTCGGGGCGGCCGATCGCGACCGTGCTCGGCACGATCCGCATCGATCCCGCCACGCAGCACGCCAGTCTTCCCGTCAAGATCGGCCGCATCCGGGGGGAGCGTTTCGACGTCATCGAGGAGGCTCCGAGCCTCGTCGAGCCGGATCCCTACCTCTCCCGCTACGACCCCGCGGCGACCTTCCGCGCACCCTTGAGGCTCGTGCGATGACCCGGCGCGCCCGCATTCCCAATCTCGGCGGCGCGAAGGCGGTGATCCTGCACCGGCCCCATGCCGGCATCGAGGGACTGGCGCGTCAGCTCGCCGCGATCGGGCTCGACGTGGACCAGGCCTGGCCGGATCTGCCGGCCTCCGCGGCCGGCGCGGACTTCCTGTTCTTCGACGTCGATCTCGGCTTCGACGAGCAATTTCCCTGGCGCCCGGGCGAGGCGCCGATGCCGCTGGTGGCGCTGATCGGCTCGGAAGCGCCCGGCCGGATCGAATGGGCGCTGTCGCAGAAGGCCGACGTCCAGATCGTGAAGCCCGTCGGCAATGCCGGGGTCTATTCCGCGCTCCTCATCGCAAGGCGCGCCTTCGACGAGCGCCGCCGCCTCGCCGCCGAGATCGCCAGCCTGAAGGACCGCGTCGCCGAGCGGCAGACGATCGTGCGCGCCGTCGTCGCGCTGTCCTCCGCCGCGACGGGAGAGGACCAAGCCTACGGACAGCTGCGCACGCTCGCCACCACGTGGCAGGTGACGATGGAGGAGGCCGCGCGGCGGGTGGTCGAGCTGAAGGGCCGGGACGCGGAGAGCCGGGACATCAAGAGCAGGGGAGCTCCGGCATGAGCGCCCTCGTCACGCCCGCCCCGGCCGCGCTTCCGCCGCCCTGCGCACCTGCCGAGCGCGGCCTCCTGCGCCGGCTCCTCCAGCGCAAGCTCGCCGTGCTCGGGCTTCTCATCATCACGGTCGTCGTCGTCTCGGCCGTTCTGGCGCCGCATGTCGCGCCCTTCGATCCCAACGAGCAGTTCTTCGACGGCCTGACGCTGGAAGGCTCGCCGCTGCCGCCCTCGTCGACCTACTGGCTCGGCACCGATCTCCTCGGCCGCGATCTCCTTTCGCGCATCCTCTACGGCGCGCGGAACTCGCTGATCATCGGCGTCGTCGCCAACGGCGCGGCGCTCCTCATCGGCACCTTCGTCGGCGTCGTCGCCGGCTATTTCCGAGGAATCGTCGGCACGGTCCTGATGCGCTTCACCGACCTGATGATGGCGTTTCCCGCTCTCCTCCTCGCCATCTGCCTCGCCGCGGTGCTGCGGCCGAGCCTCTGGATCGTCGCGCTCGTCATCGCGCTGGTGAACTGGGTTCAGGTGGCGCGGGTCGTCTATTCCGAGACGCGATCGCTCGGCGAGCGCGAGTTCATCGCGGCGGAGAAGACGCTGGGCGCGGGCTCGGCGCGCATCCTCTTCCGCCACATCCTGCCGCATCTCACCTCGACCGTCATCGTCTACGGCACGCTCGGCATCTCGACGACGGTGCTTCTGGAGGCGACCCTGTCCTTCCTCGGCGTCGGCGTGCAGCCGCCGGACGCCTCCTGGGGCAACATCATCTTCGAGAACCAGACCTACTTCCAGTCCGCGCCCTGGCTCGTCTTCTTCCCCGGCGCGGCGATCCTTCTCCTCGCGCTCGCCTTCAATCTCGTCGGCGACGGGTTGCGCGACGCGCTCGATCCGACCGAGGAGGGACGCGACTGATGGCGATCTATCTCCTGCGCCGGCTGTTCCAGGCCGCGCTCATCCTCCTCGGCGTCTCGCTGATCACCTTCGCGCTCCTGTACCTCCTGCCGGCCGATCCCGCCCGGCAGATCGCGGGGCGAACGGCGAGCGCCGCGCAGGTCGCCAACATCCGCACGCAGCTCGGCCTCGACCAGCCCTTCCTCGTCCAGTACGGGCGCTATCTCGCCCAGCTCCTCCAGGGCGATCTCGGGCGCTCCTATCTCCAGCGCTCGGAGGTCTCGGCCCTCATCGGATCGCGTCTGCCGGCGAGCCTTCTCCTGATGGTCGCCGCGATCCTCTGCGAACTCGCCATCGGCCTCACCATGGGCATCGCGGCGGCCGTGCGGCGGGGCCGGGCGAGCGATCACGCGCTGATGGTCGGCTCCTTCGTCACGGTGTCGGCGCCGCAGTTCGTGGTCGGCCTCCTCCTCCTCTACGTCTTCGCGGTGAAGCTCGGCTGGTTTCCGATCGGCGGCTACGGCACGGTCTCGCATCTCGTCCTGCCGGCCCTGACGCTCGGCCTTCTCGGCGCGGGCTGGTATTCGCGGATGATGCGCTCCTCGATGGTGGACGTCCTGCGCCAGGACTACATCCGCACCGCGCGCGCCAAGGGCCTGCGCCGCTGGACCATCCTCCTGCGCCATGCGCTCCCGAACGCGATCCTGCCCGTCATCGCGATGATCGGCATCGACATCGGCCTCTTCATGAGCGGCATCGTGGTCGTGGAGAGCGTCTTCGGCTGGCCCGGCATCGGACAGCTCGCCTGGCAGGCGATCCAGCGCGTCGACCTTCCCATCATCATGGGCGTCACGCTGGTCTCGGCCGTCGCCATCGTCCTCGGCAATCTCCTCGCCGACCTCGTCGCACCCTTCGTCGACCCCCGCATCAAGCTCCAGTGACCCTCGTCGCCCCATGGGAAAGGACCGATCCATGACGTCTCTTCTGAAGCATAGCCTCGCCGCGCTCGCTCTCTCCGTCTCGCTTCTCGCCCTGCCGTCCGTCGCGCCGGCGGCCGAAGGCGGCTCGATCACGGTCACCTACAAGGACGACATCGCGACCCTCGATCCCGCGATCGGCTACGACTGGCAGAACTTCTCGATGATCAAGGCGATCTTCGACGGCCTCATGGACTACGAACCGGGCACCGCGACCCTCCGGCCGGGCCTCGCCGAGAGCTACGAGATCTCCGCCGACGGCACGGTCTTCACGTTCAAGCTGCGGGACGGCGTGAAATTCCACAACGGCCGGACGATGACGGCCGAGGACGTCAAATACTCCTTCGAGCGGACGACCAACCCGAAGACGCAGTCGCCGGGCGCGGGCTTCCTCGGCTCGATCGCGGGCTTCGACAAGATGCAGTCGGGCGAGTCGACCGAGCTCTCCGGCGTCAAGATCGTCGACCCGAAGACGGTGGAGGTGACGCTGTCGCGCCCCGACGCGACCTTCCTGTCGGTCATGGCGCTGAACTTCGCCTTCATCGTGCCGAAGGAGGAGGTCGAGGCGTCCGGCGCCGATTTCGGCCGCAAGCCCGTCGGGACGGGCGCCTTCAAGCTCGCCGAATGGACGCTCGGGCAGAAGCTGCAGCTGGTGAAGAATCCCGACTACTACCGCGAGGGCGCGCCCAAGCTCGACGAGATCAATTTCGAGATCGGCCAGGAGCCGGTCGTCTCGCTGCTGCGCGTCCAGAACGGCGAGGTCGACGTTCCCGGCGACGGCATTCCGCCGGCGAAGTTCCGCGAGGTGATGGGCAATCCGACCGAGGCCGGCCGGGTCGTGGAGGGCGTGCAGCTCCACACCGGCTACATCACCATGAACACCAAGGCCGCGCCCTTCGACGATCTGAAGGTGCGTCAGGCCGTCAACATGGCGATCAACAAGGATCGCATCGTGCAGATCATCAATGGCCGCGCGACGCCTGCCAACCAGCCGCTGCCGCCCACCATGCCCGGCTATGTCGAGGGCTTTGAGGGCTACAAGTACGACGTCGAGGCGGCCAAGAAGCTGCTCGCGGAGGCCGGCCACGAGGGCGGCTTCGAGACCGAGCTCTTCGTCGCCAATGTCGATCCGCAGCCGCGCATCGCGCAGGCGATCCAGCAGGATCTCGCCGCGGTCGGCATCAAGGCCTCCATCCAGTCGCTTGCCCAGGCGAACGTCATCGCCGCCGGCGGCTCGGCCGAGGGCGCGCCGATGATCTGGTCGGGCGGCATGGCCTGGATCGCCGACTTCCCCGACCCGTCCAACTTCTACGGCCCGATCCTCGGCTGCTCGGGCGCGGCCGAGGGCGGCTGGAATTGGGCGAAGTACTGCAATGCCGATCTCGACGCCAAGGCCGCCGAGGCCGACGCGATGGTCGATCCCGCCAAGGCCGCCGACCGGGCCAAGGCCTGGGGCGAGGTCTACAAGGGCGTGATGGCGGACGCGCCCTGGGTCCCCGTCTTCAACGAGAAGCGCTACACGATGCGCTCGGACAAGATGGGCGGCGACGACGCGCTCTACATCGATCCGGTCAACACGCCGATGAACTACAAGTACGTCGAGACCAAGTGAGATGTGCAAAGCCTGCGATTATACGATCCACGGCCGGCAGCATCATTTCGGCTGGGACAACACGATCGAGCCGGCGCTGCGTGTGGCGCCGGGAGCCACGATCGAGTTCGAGTGCCGGGATTCCTCGGCCGGACAGCTGACGCCGGCTTCGACCGTCGAGGACGTGAAGACGCTCGACTTCTCGCGGATCAATCCGGTCTCCGGACCGATCTTCGTGGAGGGGGCCGAGCTCGGCGACGCGCTGAAGGTCACGATCGAGGGCTTCAAGCCGTCCGGCTTCGGCTGGACGGCGAACATTCCGGGCTTCGGCCTCCTCGCCGACCAGTTCACCAATCCGGCGTTGACGATCTGGTCCTATGATCCCCAGAGCCTTTCGCCGGCGGCCTTCGGTCCGCACGGGCGGGTTCCGCTGAAGCCCTTCGCGGGAACGATCGGCAATGCGCCGGCAGAGGCGGGGCACCATTCGGTCGTTCCCCCGCGCCGGGTCGGCGGCAATCTCGACATTCGGGATCTCAGCGCGGGCACCGTCCTCTACCTGCCGGTGGAGGTGGCGGGCGCGCTCTTTTCGGTCGGCGACACCCATGCCGCGCAAGGCGACGGGGAGGTCTGCGGCACGGCGATCGAAAGCCCGATGAACACGGTCCTGACGCTCGATCTCGTGAAGGGCGCGAACCTCAAGATGCCGCGCTTCACGACGGCGGGGCCGGTCACGCGCCATCTCGACGCGAAGGGATACGAGGTGACGACGGGCGTCGGCCCGGACCTCATGACCGGCGCGCGGCAGGCGGTGGCCGACATGGTGGAGCTTCTGGCGGGGCGCTACAATCTGGCCCCCGTCGACGCCTACATGCTCGTCTCGACGTGCGGCGACCTGCGCATTTCCGAGATCGTCGACATGCCGAACTGGGTCGTCTCGTTCTACTTCCCGCGGGTCGTGTTCGAGTGACGAGCGTGCCGGCTCTTGCGCGCGGGGACGGCGCTTCGGCGGCGTCCTCGGATCGAGTCCTGTCCGTCGAGGGCCTGACGATCGCGGTCGGGACGGGCGAGCGGCGCCGCGTGCTCGTGGATGGCCTGTCTTTCACGCTCGGGCGCGGCGAGACGCTCTGCATCGCGGGTGAATCGGGTTCGGGCAAGTCGCTGACCTCGCTCGCGATCATGGGTCTCCTGCCGCAGCCGGGACCCGTGGTGGCGAGGGGCGCGATCCGTCTGGGCGGCGAGGATCTCGTGGCGCTCGACGAGCGGGCGATGCGGCGGGTGCGGGGCGACCGGATCGCGATGATCTTCCAGGAGCCGATGACCTCGCTCAATCCGGTTCTGACCATCGGCCGCCAGCTGACGGAGGCGATCGAGGCGCATCGGCCGCTTCGCTCCGGCGAGGCGCGCGGTCTGGCGCTTGCCGCGTTGAAGGCGGTGCGCATTCCCGAGGCCGAGCGGCGGATGGGGCAATATCCGCACGAGCTGTCGGGTGGCATGCGCCAGCGCGTGATGATCGCCATGGCGCTGGCGCTGGAGCCGGACGTCCTGATCGCCGACGAGCCGACGACCGCGCTCGACGTCACCATCCAGGCCGAGGTGCTCGGCCTCCTCAAGGAGATCCAGGCCGAGCGCGGCACGGCGATCATCCTCATCACGCACGACATGGGCGTCGTCGCGGAAATGGCGGACCGCGTCGTCGTGATGCGCGAGGGGCGCATGGTCGAGACCGGCGCGGTCGCGCCGCTCTTCGCCCGGCCGCAGGAGGACTACACGAGGGCCCTCCTCGCGGCGGTGCCGCGCATGGGCACGGGCGGCCTCCAGGACGAGGCCGGCGGAAGCGCGAACGGGACACCGGGCGCGGGGCGCACCGCGCCCGTCGCCGAGATCCGGGACCTCACGGTGCGCTTCCCGCTGAAGGGCGGGCTGTTCGGCCGCACCGTGGCGGAGGTCCATGCCGTCGCAGGCATTTCCTTCGACATCGAGGCGAACCGGACGCTCAGCCTCGTCGGGGAATCGGGTTGCGGCAAGTCGACGACGGCCAAGGCGATCGCCGGGCTCGTCGCCTATGACGGCCGGCTCGCGGTCGCCGGGCGCTCCGCGCAAGACCTGACGGTGCCCGAGCGCAAGGCGCTCCGCCGCGACGTGCAGATGATCTTCCAGGATCCGTTCGCCTCGCTTGATCCGCGCTGCCGCGTGGGCGATCTCGTCGGCGAGCCGCTCGTCATCCATAAAATCGGTTCGGCAGGCGAGCGCCGCGAGCGCGTCGCCTCCCTCTTCGAGCGCGTCGGGCTTCAGCCCGATGCGATGCGGCGCTATCCGCACCAGTTCTCCGGCGGCCAGCGCCAGCGCATCTGCATCGCGCGGGCGCTGGCGCTCCGCCCCAAGCTCATCATCGCCGACGAGAGCGTCTCGGCGCTGGACGTGTCGGTGCAGAAGCGCGTGCTCGAACTCCTGAAGGAGCTCCAGGCCGAGTTCGGCATCGCCTATCTCTTCATCAGCCACGACATGGCCGTCGTCGAGAACATCTCCGACCGGGTCGCGGTCATGTATCTCGGGCAGATCGTGGAGACGGGCACGCGCGCTCAGATCTTCGGCGATCCCCGCCATTCCTACACGCGCCGACTGATCGATGCCGTGCCGGTTCCCGATCCCTCGCGTCGACGCCCGGCCTTCGCGCGGATGGCGGGCGACATTCCGAGCGCCGTTCGGCGCCCGAACGATCCGCCCGCGCGCTTCGATCTTCGCGACGTCGGCGGCGGGCATCTCGTCGCGGCGGAGTAGGCCCGGATACCGTTCCGCGAGGCGAGGGACCGGTCCCGGCTCCGGCCGGCTCCCGAGAGGATCCGTCCACCCGAGAATCGCCCGAGGGTCGCTGCCTCGCCCGACGTTCCGTCAGGGCGCGAGATTGCCGGCGAGAAGGGAGATCCCGATGATCAGCCCGATGCCGATCATGACGACCGCCGCATTGCGCTGGGCGGGATCGGGGCGCTTCGCCGGACCGGGTCGCCCGGTCGGGTCGACGCGTCGCGCGGCGCCCGGACGGCCCGGTGTCGAAGCTTCGGGTCGGCCGGAGGACGGCCCCTTGGGCGGGGCGCCGGCCGCTCCGCGCGTCTTGTCGCCCGGCTTGCGGGGCTGAAACTTGTGCACGTTGCTCATCGCGGCATCCTAGCCGAAGTTTGCGAGGGGACGAAGCGTCTTGACGCGCTTCGAGCCGGAATCGCCGCCGGGGCGGGGAAGCCCAAGACCCGCCGGGCGTGCCGGTGGGCGCCAGCTCGCCCCGGCGGGTCTTGCGCCGGCCGGCCGGGGAATGGCATCGACGGGGGCGAACCGATGTCCGCCGATCCGGCGGACGACATAGGGGTTCGACGGGGGAGGGACCGATGGTGGAACGGACGGAGGCGTCATCGCCGAGCGGGGATCGGCTGGGAACGCCGGGACCGGGCGGAGTCTGGCGGCAGGATGAGACGCACCGCCGCTGGCTCGCCGCGGATGCGGAGCGCCAGTTCGCGTTCTTTCGCAAAAGCCTGAGAGCCGACGGCGGCTTCGACGTCCTCGATCGCGACGGCACGCCCTTTCCCGATGCGCTCCAGGAACTGCATTCGACGACCCGTCTCGTCCATTCCTACGCGCTGGGAAAGGCGTTCGGCCTCGAAGGCGCCGACGCCGTGATCGACGGCGGCATGGACCATCTCTGGAACGGGCACCGCGACGATCTGCACGGCGGCTATGCCGCCTCGATCCGCGGCCGCGAGATCGTGGACGGGGTGAAGCTCGCCTATGGCCATGTCTTCGTGCTGCTTGCCGCCGCAAGCGCCAAGCTCGTCGGCCATCCCGACGCCGACCGGCTCCTCGCCGATGCGGCCGAGGTGCTGGACCGGCACTATTGGGACGAGGCGACCGGCCTCTTCCGCGACGAGTTCAACCGGGACTGGACGCCGTTCTCGACCTATCGCGGCATGAACGCCAACATGCACGGCGTCGAAGCGCTGGTGACCGCCTACGAGGCGACCGGCGAGACGCTCTTTCTCGATCGGGCGGGCCGCATCCTCGATTTCTTCGTCGGTCGCATCGGTCCGGCCCATGGCCTCCGATTGCCGGAACATTACAACGAAGACTGGACGCCCGATCCCGACTATCGCGGCAATCCGATGTTCCGGCCGGCCGGGACGACGCCGGGCCATTCCTTCGAATTGTCTCGCCTCACGCTCCAGCACTGGGATCTCGCCGGACGCCGCGACGCCGAGGCGCCCGCGCGGGCCCGCCGCCTGTTCGAGCAGGCCTTTTCCGACGCGTGGCGCGAGGCCGACGGCGGCTTCGTCTACACGGTCGCGGGCGACGGACGCCCGCTCGTCTCGGACCGCTACTGGTGGCCGGTGACCGAGGCGATCGGCGCGCTGTCGGCGCTGATGAAGCTCGCGCCCCAGCCCGCCGACGAGGAGCGCTATCGGCGGCTCTGGCGGTTTGCCGATCGCAGCCTCATCGACCACGAGCATGGCGGCTGGTTTCCCGAGATCGACGACGAAGGACGACCCGTCGCCCGGCAGTTCGCGGGCAAGCCCGACATCTACCACTCCGTCCAGGCGACGCTGCTGCCCCTCGTTCCGGGATTGTCCCGGCTCTCGGACGAGTTGCGATCCGCTGCCGCGAGGCGCTGATCGTCCGGGCGCCTGGAGGCTTTGGGAAAGACCGGGCCCGGAGCAACGGACGCCGCGCCTGAAACGCGCGCGAAAGGCGCCGGGTGAGCGAAGGTCCTACTGCCCGCCCTCGTGAGAGGGGGCGGGCTTGGGATGATCAAGGCCCGACAGGAGTTCGTCGAGGGCGGCCCGGTGGACCGTCAGGACGACGGCATCTCCCGAACCGCTCACGCCGAGAACGCTGATCGAGCCGTCCTCCAGCGCTTGGACGCTCTCCACCTGCGCCAGCGAGATTCCCCTGAAGCGACGATCCTTGGTCACATGCTCTCTCTTTCGCGCGCGCGCGCCGTTCCCGTCCTCAGCGATGGCGTCCCGCAAGCTCCCGGACGTTCGCTGGCCGGAGCATCCGACATCACGACCCGTTCCATCGCAAGACGATGGCCGATGCGTCCCACGTCGCACCGACGATCCCGTCCACCCGAATTCCGTCCACCCGAAATCCGCCGGCATTGCGCTCCGTCGCGCGGGCATAGTCAACGGGTCGCAACCGGTTCCCGCCATCATATCCGTCATCGTCCACGATCTCGTCCGGCCCGGCGGCGGCGCGCTCGGCCCAGGGATGGCTGGAAGGCTTCGCGGCGTCGGGCCGGCGGGCGGGCGGCTGCCCGCCATGTCGCTCCCCGTGCGCTGGCGGACGGGGAGCGGTCGATGATCATTCCTGCGGCTTACATCCTCGTCAGGCGGTCTCGGCCCGGCCTTCCCCGTTCGTCCCGCGCGTCTTCCACAGGCTGTAGGCGATGCCCGCGGCGAGAATGGCGAAGGTGACCCCGAGCGAGACCTGCGGCGGGAATTTTTCGATGCCGAGAAGGTCGGCGAGGAAGATCTTGGAGCCGATGAAGATCAGCACGAAGGCGAGCGCCGGCTTGAGGTAGCTGAAGCGGTGTATCATGGCGGCCAGGGCGAAGTAGAGCGCGCGCAGGCCGAGGATGGCGAAGATGTTCGACGTGTAGACGATGAACGGGTCCGTGGTGATCGCGAAGATCGCAGGCACGGAGTCGACCGCGAAGATGACGTCCGCCACCTCGACCATCACCAGCGCCATGAAGAGCGGTGTGACGAACCAGGTCGACCGGCCCGTCACGGGATGGGGCAGTCGCACGAAGAACCGCTCGCCGTGGTGCTCCCCGGCGACGTTGAGCCGGCGCTTCATCAGCCGGACCAGCGGATTGTCGCCGAGCGGACGCTCCTTCTCGCCGAACATCAGCATCTTGACGCCGGTGGCCACGAGGAAGGCGGCGAAGACGTAGAGCACCCAGGAGAAGTTCGTCACGATCGCCGCGCCGAACCCGATCATGATGGCCCGCAGCACGATGACGCCGAGAATGCCCCAGAACAGGACGCGGTGCTGGTACATGCGCGGAACCGCGAAGAAGGAGAAGATCATCGCGATGACGAAGACGTTGTCCATCGCCAGCGTCTTCTCGACGACGAATCCCGTCAGGTAGTTCATGCCGGACTCGGCCCCGAGATACCACCAGACCCACGCGCCGAAGGCGAGGCCGAGCCCGATGTACAGGGACGACAATGTGAGGCTTTCCGCGACTCCGATCTCGTGGTCCGTCTTGTTGAGGACGCCGAGGTCGAAGACGAGAAGGGCGATGACGATCGCCAGGAAGGCGAGCCACATCCAGGCCGGCTTGCCCAGCCAGTCGAGGAAAAGGAAAGCGAGGTCCATTCGATCTGCTCCGTGTCGACCGTTGCGTCGAAGAGCGATCCGACATGGCGAGAGAGCCGACGGCTCCCGCCAGAGGGGCCCGGATCAGGGATTGAGACGAGGGGATCGGTCACCCGACCCCGCGAGGATCAGGTGCGGCGAAGATCTTCGGCCGCCCCTTGCGCCTGCGTCAGCGCGATGCGCCGGCCGCGATCAGGCCTCGCCCTCGTCGAGATAGGGGCGCACGGCCGAGACGGCCTGCGCGCAGCCCGGCGCTGCCTCGACGAGAACCGCGTCCGGCGCGGTCAGGCCGACGAGGATGCCGGCCGCGCTGCCGATCGCCCAGAGCGGATCGTCGCTCGCGCGTCGCACGACCGCGGGTCCCGCATCCGCGATGCAGCCCGTCAACGTCTCGACCAGCTCGACCGGCGCTCTCGCGGCGGAGAGACGCTCGGTCATCTCCGCCTGGATCGGCTGGATCAGGAAGAACGAAATGAGGGATGCGATGATGTCCTGCATGTCGATGGTCTCGCGCGCCGGCGAAGCGACTGAAACGGTCCGACATCGCGAGGTGGCCGGCATGTCGGCTCGCCAGAGGGGCCCGGACCCGGGTTGATCCGGATATGGGGGGTCTTGCCGGTCTCTGCGAGATTGCAACGGCCGATGATGCCCATTGATGTCGTCAATGCCCCCGCGGGATCGCCACCTCCAGGCAGTGAACGATGTGCTCGGCGAGGAGGACGGTGGCCTTGGAGGGGCTTCCCGGAGCGCGGTAGAGGGCGATCTCGGCATCCGGGAGGATGGGTAGGCCGTGTTCCGGTCCAAGATCGAGGAAACCCGGCGGCACCATCTCCTTGGGAAGCACGGTCAGCCCCAGTCCCGCGCGCACCGCCGCCTGCAGCCCGGCCAGACTGGAACTGGTGTAGACGACGCGCCAGGGACGGCCGATCGCATCGAGGCTGGCGAGCGCGCGCTTGCGATAGAGGTCCGGCGCCGGGGCCAGCACCAGGGGCAGCGGCTCGTCGGGTCGCAGCTGGAAGCTGGCGGACGCCGTCCAGATCAGGACCTCGCGCCAGATGGAGACGCCGCCGGATGGACCCTGCGGCTCGCGCTTGAGGAGCACGAGGTCGTACTGGCCCTTCGAGAAGCCGTCGAGAAGATGCAGCGTGAAGTCGCAGGTGACGTCGAGGACGACGCCGGGATGCGCCGAGGCGAAGCGCGCGAGAACCTCGGGCAGGTGGACGGTCGCGAAGTCCTCCGGCGTTCCCAGGCGAACCTTGCCCGCGACCGCCGGTTCCGAGAGGCGCAGGCGTGCATCCTCGCCGAGCTTCAGCATCGCCTTGGCATAGGGGAGAAGGGTCTCGCCGGCTTCCGTCAGATGGAGACCGCCGCCGGCGCGTTCGAACACGCGTCGCCCAAGGCGATCCTCCAGCCGCTTGATCGCGAGACTGACGGTCGACTGCGTTCGCCCGATGCACGTCGCCGCCCGCGTGAAGCCTCCACATTCGGCGACCGCTTCGAAGACGCGGAGAAGATCGAGATCGAACGGCAGGGAGGGCTTGGTCACGGATGCTCCATCGTCGAGCCGAAATCGAGGTCGCCATCCCCCGGGGCGCATGTCCAGAGGGTCTGCGACCGGCGGTGGCGAATCCTGCAATGGCTTGTCGCAAAGCGTCGATGCCATCGCGACGGATCCCAGAACCGGGAGGCGATCGCATCTCGCGGGTTCCCGTCGCGACGTCGATCCGGGGCGGAGAGCCATGATCTTAGAAGAAGCCGTCCGGTTGTAAAGTTGGCGAGCGCAACCGGTCGTCCTGCGCGAGGACTGTCCGATCGGAATTTGACGGACACGAAGGGTGATCTGCAGTCATGCTCGCGGGGATGACATCAGTTTAGGGCAAATGTCTTTTAGATCGTTGTTGATGTCTACCAAAAATTGGAAGCAATCAGGCATTATGATCAAACTCTACATATTTTTTGTTGGATTATACGAGATGGTAAGCCAATAAGAATAATTACTTATGATATAGAAACATGGCAATACTGTCAGTTAAACCTTCCGTTAATCCTCCCCGGCGCATTTTGTCCTGGGTGTTCAGAGGCCACGGGGGCTCTCGGCGCCTCTTCCGTGGCAGGGGGCCGCAATGGCACTGGTAAAGACGCATTCTCTGGGAACGAAGCATCCGGCGACCTCTTCGGCTCTGGGCGCAGGACAGGGCGGCCCGGTCGGCGACATGGTCCGCGACGTCGCGCAGCGTCTGCCGGCGTCGACGGCTTCGGAGAGGAACCGCGGGACGGCCGGTGCCGCGGATGCCCAGAAGAAGCGGGCCCGCACCTTCGCCCGGCAGCAGCAGGCCGCGGAGCGCATCGCCTCCGCGACGACGGAGCTGGCATCGGGCGTGACGGAGGCCGCCGCCGCCTCCGAGCAACTGAAGCAGGCGATGGACCAGATCGCGCAGGCCGCCGAGGAGGCGTCGGGCAGTTCCCAATCCTCCCTCAAGGCCATGACCACCCTCAGCCAGATCGTGGCGCGGTGTCGGGCTGCCGCCGACGAATCGGTGCTGGGCACGGAGCAGCTGCAGACCCAGCTGGGTGCCGTGCGCGAGCAGATCGAGGCCTCCATTTCCGCGATCTCCGCATCCTCGGAGCGGCAAGCCGCCTCGGTTCGGGTGGTCGAGGAGCTCGAGCGGCAGGCCGGAGCCATCGGCGAGATCGTCAAGACGGTCGCGCACATCGCGGATCAGACCAATCTCCTCGCCTTGAACGCCGCCATCGAGGCGGCGCGCGCCGGAGAGCACGGGCGCGGCTTCGCCGTCGTCGCCGACGAGGTGCGCACCCTCGCCGAGGTCTCGGAGAAGAGCGCCCGCGAGATCTCGGCCCTGATCGGGCAGATCCAGTCCGAAGTGCAGGCGATCGCCGAAGGCATCCGCGCGGCCAGCGACGCGGTCCGCGCCGAGGTCGAGAGCGGCAAGACCGTCAGCGGGCACATCAGCCGCGTCCGCCAGGACATGACGGTCATCGCGGACGGAAGCCGTGAGATCGCCAAATACGCGACGGAGTCCGAGCTGGCGGCACGGGAAAGCCAGAAGGGCGCCGAGCAGATCGCAGCCGGCGCGGAGGAACAGTCGGCGGCGTGCGAGGAAAGCCTCAACGCGCTGAAGGAGCAGTCCGCCGCGCTGATCGAGGCCGAGAAGGCCGCGGAGAATCTCGGCGAGGTCGCCGACGAGCTGCGCACCTCGACGGATATCGCCAAGAGCGCCCAGGAGGTCGCGTCGACCGCCGAGGAGCTGTCGGTCACGGTCGAGGAGCTCAACCGCGCGTCGTCCCAGATCCTCGTCGCGATCAACCAGATCTCGCAAGGGGCCGATGCGCAGAGCGCCGCTGCCGAACAGTCGAGCGCCGCGATCGAGCAGATCCGCAAGGGCATCGACGTCACCCGCCAGAGGGCCGGCGCCGCGCTGGAGCGCGGGACCGCTCTCGAACGGCTGCTCGGCGAGGCGAGCGCCGGGATCGACGGCCTGATCGCGGGCGTCTCCGCCTCGCTCGACGCCAATGCCCAGACCCGCGCGAAGATCGGCGGGCTTTCCGAGGTCTCCCGTCGCATCGACAAGATCGTGGATTCCATCACGATGGTGTCCGTGCAGACCAACATGCTCGCCGTCAACGGCTCGGTCGAGGCCGCCCGCGCCGGCGAGTTCGGCAAGGGTTTCATGGTCGTCAGCACCGATATCCGCAATCTCGCGCAGGACTCGTCGGAAAACGCAGACCGGATCAAGGATCTCGTCCGGGGCATTCAGGACCAGATCTCGACCGTGACGCGCGAGCTCGGCGAGATCTCCGCCCAGACGCTCCAGGAAGGAGCCAAGAACAAGGTGATCGGCGCCAACATGGCCCGTCTGCAGAGCGCCGTCGGCGACGTCGTCGCCGGCAATCGCGAGGTCATGGCCAACAGCGAGGAGATGGCGAGCCTCGTGGATGCCAGCGAGCGCAGCGTGGAACAGGTGCTGGCCGCCGCCCGCCAGGCCGCCTCGGCGACGCAGGAAGCGGCCTCCGCGGCCCGCCAGCAGAGCCAGGGCGCCGAGGAACTGGCGCGGGCCGTCGAAGAGGTCGCGGCCCTGTCCGACGAGCTTCAGTCGGCGGGCTGAACCCGACGGCGTCCCGTAGCCCCGCAACCGTCAGGACAGAACCATGACCGCAGTCGCCGTCGGCGATCCGCGCGAAGACCCGGTCGGGTCGAGCGGTTCGAGCGCATCCGAATTCGTCACCTTCTTCATCGGCCCGGAGACCTTCGCGGTGCCGCTCGGGCGGGTGAAGGAAATCATCCGCATGCCGTCGCTCATGCGCCTTCCTCTGGCGCCGGCCAGCCTCGACGGCATCACCAACCTGCGGGGCGGCGTGCTCCCCGTGCTCAATCTTCGACGGGCGTTCGGTCTGGCGCAGGTGCCGCGCGACGACGCGACGCGCGTCCTGGTGATGGATCTCGGCAAGCCCGTCGGCATCGTCGTCGACCGGATGTCGGCGGTCGAGTCGGTCGACGCTGCGCGGATCGACATGCGGGGCGGCTTCGTCGGACAGGCCGACCGCACGCTCGTCGTCGGCGCCATCCGAAACGAGGGGGCAGGTCAGTCCATCACGATGATCCTCGACATCGAGGGGATCGTCGCGCGCGAGTGTGCGGTCTCGCCCGTCGCCGCGACGTCGGCGCAGGCCCGCGGGAACCGGGTCGCCGACGCATCGGCACCGGGCGCCGAGCGCGTGTCGGAAGAGCTCCGCCAGTTCGTCAGCTTCGTGGTCGAGGGACAGGAATACGCACTCCCGATCGCCGACGTCAGGGAGATCGTCCATGTTCCCAAGACCATCGCGGCGGTTCCCAACGCTTCGCCGGCCGTGATGGGCATGGTGACGCTGAGGGACCGGCTCCTGCCGATCCTCAGCCTGCGCAGCCTGCTCGGCCTGCCGCCGCGCGCCGCAGGACCCGACGATCGCATCGTCGTCGTTTCGCCGGCGGCGACGGGGCATTCGATGACCGTCGGCATTCTCACCGATGCCGTGCGCGAGGTCCTGCGGATCGGCGTCGGCACGATCGACCCGATGCCGCCGATGCTGGCGGCCGACGGCGGGCTCGCGGAGATCTCGGCGGTCTGTCGCCTGGATGGGGGACGACGCCTCGTCTCCGTGCTCGATCCCCGGCGCATCTTCCAATTTCCCGAAATCCAGGCCGCCGCCGAAGCGAGCGTCGCCAACGCCGAGGAGAACGTCATGACCGCAGATGGATCGTCGCGTGCCTCCGTGGACGAGGAGCAGGTCGTCGTCTTCAAGCTCGGAGACGAGGAGTTCGGCGTCGCGATCGACAACGTCCAGGAGATCGTCCGCCTCCCGGAAAAGCTGATCCGCGTTCCGAACGCGCCCGACTTCATCGAGGGGATCATGAACCTTCGGGGCACGATCGTGCCGCTCGTCGACCAGCGCCGCCGCTTCCGGTTGCCGCCGATGGAGCGCAACGAGCGCCAGCGGGTCGTGGTGTTCACGCTGAAGGGCGTGCGGTCCGGCTTCATCGTCGACAGCGTCGTGGAGGTCCGGCGCATCGCACGGGCCGAGATCCTCCCGGCACCGGACATGTCCGACGAACAGAACCGGTTGATCCGGCGCGTCGCCAACCTGCCGGACCGCAAGCGGATGATCCAGATCCTCGACGTCGAGGAACTCCTCGATACGCGCGAGCCTGACAGCCTTCCCGCCGCCGCCGCCTGAGATCCCCAGCGAGCTTCGCCATGCCCACGACAAAGAAAGTGCTCGTCGTCGACGATTCCGCCCTGATGCGCCGCGTCCTGACCCGGATGCTGGTCGAGGGCGGGTTCGATGTCGTCATCGCCCACAACGGCGTGCATGCCCTCGACGTGCTGCGGCAGGAGAATCCCGACGTCGTGACCCTCGACGTCAACATGCCCGAGATGGACGGACTGACGTGCCTCTCGCGGATCATGACGGAGTGTCCCAAGCCCGTCGTCATGTGCTCCTCGATCACGGAAAAGGGCGCCACGGCCACGCTCGAGGCGCTGGCGCTCGGCGCCGTCGACATCATCCTCAAGCCCGATGGAACGGTGTCGCCGACCCTTCATCGCATCGAGGACGAGATCCTCGCCAAGGTCCGCGCCGCGGTGTCGGCGCGTCCGCGAAAGGCCCGGGTCGCGGCCGATGCGGAGGCGCCCGCCGGACCGGTCCGTTCGGCCGGGCCGCGCGCCGCCGGCAAGGAACCGGCCCTCGACTACCTGGTTCTCGTCGGCGTCTCGACGGGCGGGCCCGGCATGCTGGAGGACGTCCTGTCGAAGCTTCCCCCGGACATGCCGGGCGCCATGGCGATCGCCCAGCACATGCCCGCCGGCTTCACCCACAGTCTGGCCCAGCGTCTTGGTCGGGTCTGCCCGCTCCCCGTGACCGAGGTGACGGGCGTGACCGAGATCAAGGCCGCCAACGTCTATCTCGGCAAAGGCGGCGCCGACCTCGTCGTCACGCGCCGGGGAAACGGCATCGCCCTCAGCCCGGTGCCCGCCGATCCCAGTCGTCTCTGGCATCCCTCGGTTTCCCGTCTCGTGGCCAGCGCGCTCGAGCATGCGGAGGCGGCCCATCTCGTCGGCGTGCAGCTGACCGGCATGGGCAACGACGGCGCGGCGGAGATGGCCGAGCTTCGGCGTCTCGGGGGACGCACGATCGCGGAGTCGGAGGAAACGGCCGTCGTCTTCGGAATGCCAAAGGAACTCATCGATCTCGGCGGGGCGACGAGCGTGCTGCCGAGCACCCGCATCGGACGTGAAATCGGTCGCTGGACAGCCGTCGCACCCCCGCAAACCGCCTGAGGACAGCCATGGGACTCGTCAAAGCCAAGATTGCGGGACGCGCGGGAACGAAGGTCGCGACGTCCCTCGGGGACCTCGACGCCGAGGACACCGCGTCCCGTCGAACGTCCGCCCGCCGCCTTTCGAGCGTCGAGGGTTCGGAGCGCAGTCTTCTGGCGCGCCTGCAGGTCGAGACCGACCGGCAGGTTCGCGAGACGCTGATCCTGTCGTTGATCGCCCAAGGCACCGACGAGGCCGTTCTCGGCCTCGTCGCCCATCTCGGCGGCGAGGACGTCGAACTGCGCAACGGCGTGGTCGAGGCCCTGGAAAGCATGCCGGAGGCGCTCGCCCCCCATCTCGACCGCCTGCTCGCTCATCCCGATTCCGACGTTAGGATCCTCGTCTGCAACGTGCTGGCCGGCCTCAAACACGAGCGGTCCTGCCAGTGGTTGTGCGCGGTTCTGGAGACCGACCAGCACCCGAACGTCTGCGCCGCAGCCATCGAAGCCCTGATGGAGGCGGGAACCCCGGGCTGCGTGCCCGCGCTGCGCACCGCGATGGCGCGCTTCCCGTCCGAGCCGTTCCTGTGCTTCTCCGCCGACGTGGCGATCGCCCGGATCGCGCGGCCATGAGCAGCCTTGCCGCCGATGTGCCGACGATCTCCGACGACGAGCTCGCGAAATTCTCCGACTTCTTCTATCGCAAGACGGGGATCCGGCTCGACGAACGCAAGCGCTACTACATGGAACGGCGGATCGTGGACCGCATCCGCGCCAGCGGGTGCCATGCCTTCGCCGATTATTTCGCGCGCCTGAAGTTCGGCGGGCTCGCCAACGAGCTCGAAGCCCTCATCAACGAGATGACGGTCAACGAGACCTATTTCTGGCGCGAGAACTACCAGTTCGAGTGCATGACCCGGCACATGCTGGACGAGATCGCCCGCTCGAAGCGGCCCGGCCAGCGGATCCGCATCTGGTCGATCCCCTGCTCGACGGGCGAGGAGCCCTATACGATCGCGATCCACATCCTGGAGAACTGGGCGAGGGCCGACGAGTTCGAGATCGAGCTCTTCGCCAGCGACATCGACAGCAACGTCCTGAAGCGCGCCAAGCAGGGGATCTACGAGGAGCGGGCGCTGTCCCGCCTGCCGGCCCCCTTGCGCGCGCGCTACTTCAAGCCCGCCGGACCCGCCCGCTGGCAGTTGATCGACGACCTGCGCAGCTCGATCACCTTCGGTCCGGTCAATCTCAGCGATCCGCAGGACACCGTCCGCTATCGCGAGATCGACCTGATCTTCTGCCGCAACCTCCTGATCTACTTTGACGACGTGTCGCGCCGGCTGGCGGCGGACAACATGTTCGACTGCATGACGCCCGGCGGATTCATCTGCCTTGGCCATTCCGAAAGCATGAGCCGCATCAGCAATCTCTTCCGGCCGCGCCAGTTCGCCGAAGCCCTCGTCTACCAGAAGCCGTCCCTCCGCGAGGTCGCATGAGCCACGTTCCGACTTCCCGCTCCGATGCCGCAACCCCGCGGTTCGACTGGCCCGGCCATCGCGTCCTCGTCGTCGACGACGCCGTCACCGTTCGTCTCTTCAGCCGCCAGGTGCTGGAGGGCGCCGGCTACCGGGTCGAGGAGGCGATCAACGGGCTCGAAGGTCTGGAGCGCCTGATGGCCGAGCCGTTCGACCTCATCCTCGCCGACGTCAACATGCAGAAGATGGACGGGCACGAGATGCTACGGCGGGTGCGCCAGAATCCGGCGCTGCGCGCCATCCCCGCGATCATGATGAGCACCGAGAGCAAGCCCGAGGACGTCGCGACCGCCTATGAGGCCGGCGCCAACCATTACCTGTTCAAACCGATCCGGCCGGACCAGCTCGTCGCCTGCGCCCGCCTGATGACCGCCGCGGTGATGTGATGGATCTCCTTCTCCAGCAGTTCATCCCCGAGGCCCGCGATCTCCTCGAGTCCTCCTCCCGGGCCCTCGTGGCGCTCGAGGCCGATCCGACGGACGACGCCGCGATCAACGGGCTCTTCCGGTCGGTCCATACGCTGAAGGGGACGGCGGGCATCTTCGACATCCCGGCCTTCACCAAGCTCGTCCACGCGGCCGAGGACGTGCTCAACCTCGTGCGCGAGCACCAGATCGTGCTCGAGCCGGAGCTCGTCGACCAGCTTCTCGCCGGCATGGATCTTCTCTCGCACTGGGTCGACTGGCTCGGCAACAACGGCGCGCTGCCGTCCGACGCGGCGCGGACGGGCGCCGTCCACATCGCGACCTATCGCAGCCGTCTGACGGCGGATGCGGGCGCGGAGGCGACGCGCCGGGCCGCCGAGGCTCCGACGACGCCCGACGCCGTCCCGGCCTGGGTCGCGGAGTTCGACGAGGTGGATCGGCTGGCCGCCGCGAGCGTGCTGGCCTCCCTCGGGGAGGAAGCCAGGCTCGTCGCGGTCGAGTATCGCCCCGATCCGCAGTGCTTCTATGCGGGCGAGGACCCGCTCTACGCGATCCGGCAGATCCCCAGCCTGCTCGCCTTCTCCTGGACCCACCGCGAGGACTGGGAGGAACTGCGGGCCGCCGACCTCTTCACCTGCCGCGTCGTCCTGCGGGTCCTTGCCGACGCCTCGCGCAAGAGCGTCGAGGAGCTGTTCCGATATGTCAGCGAGCAGGTCACGATCTGCGACGTCGCGATCGAGGATCTGGCTCGCCTCTCCGGGCCTGACGATCGCGACGACGCATCGAGGGAGGCGGTTCGGGACTGGCTGGAGCTCGCCGCCGACGGCGACTGGCTCGGATTGTCGGAGGCCGTCGGGCCGGCCTGCGACCAGGCGGGCCTCGTCGGATCGGGCGCGCGCTGGCTGTCGACGCTCCTCGAAGCGCCGGTGCCGCCGAGCGCGGCCATCCAGGCCGTGGTGCGCGCGTTGAACGGTTTCGAGGCGCAGGCCCGCGTCCCCGCCGCCCTCGGCGCGGCCAAGGGCGCGTCGGCGGGGGCGAGCTCGTTGGCGGACGACCTCATCGCCGTCCAGCACCGGATCCTTGCCATCGCGCCGGGAACCGAGGCCTGGCGGAACCGGCTGCCCTCCGTCGTCGAGACCCTTGCGCGGGTCGTCTTCGCAACGACCGGGAACGACGGCCGGGAGGCGCTGGCCTCGGCTCTCGGCGCGGCGCTGGCGGGCGGCGGTCCCGAGCCGATCCTGTCCGTTCTCGCGCGCATCGCCGCGCCGGAGCCCTCCGCGCCGGACGCGGGCAAGTCGACCGCCGACGCCCGCGACGCCACGGCCGTCAAGGCGGACGGCGAGAAGCTCCTGAAGGTCGAGCAGTCGCGGGTCGACGCGATCATGGATCTCGTCGGCGAGCTCGTGGTCGCCAAGAACGCGCTGCCGTATCTGTCGCGCCGCGCGGAAAACGAATTCGGCTGCCGGGACCTCGCCCGCGAGATCAAGCACCAGTACAGCGCGCTCGACCGCATCACGCAGAGCATGCAGGACGCCATCATGCAGATCCGCATGATGCCGGTCGGCAGCCTCTTCGGACGCTATCCGCGCCTCGTGCGCGACATTTCGCGCAAGCTCGGCAAGGACATCGAACTCGTCATCGAGGGTGAGGAGACCGAGGCCGACAAGAACGTCGTCGAGGCGCTTTCGGACCCGCTCCTGCACATCATGCGCAACTCGCTCGATCACGGCATCGAGGAGGCCGAGGACCGCGTGGCCGCGGGCAAGCGACGGACCGCGGTGATCCGCATCCGCGCCTTCCAGGAGGGCGACCGGGTCTGCATCGAGGTGACCGACGACGGCCGCGGCATCGATCCCGCCCGCATCACCGAGAAGGCGCTCGCCAAGGGCCTGATCGATGCCGCCCGCGCGGCGTCCATGTCGCCCGAGGACGCGGTCCAGCTCGTCTTCCTCGCCGGCTTCTCGACACGCGACGAGGCCAGCGACCTGTCGGGCCGCGGCGTGGGTATGGACGTGGTGCGCACGACGGTCGAGCAGATGGGCGGCGACGTCCAGTTGGCCTCGACGTCGGGCGTCGGGACCAGGATCCTGCTTCGTCTGCCGCTCTCCATGGCCGTGACGCGGGTGATGATGGTGGAGGTCGCGGGAACGCTCATCGGTATCCCCATGGAGACGGTCGCCGAAACGGTCCGCGTTCCCGCCGCCTCTATCCGTCGCTTCAAGCAGGCCGAGATGTTCCTCCTGCGCGATGCGCTGGTGCCGCTGGTCCGCATGCGCACCCGGCTCGCGCTGTCGGCGGACGCCGAACCGCGGGAGAGCGAGGCCGTCCTCGTCTGCCGCCTGCACGGCGCACCGGTCGGGCTCGTCGTCGACGACTTCAATGTCGGCATCGAGGTGGTGCTGAAGCCGATGTCGGGCCTTCTCGCGGGGCTGCCGGGCTATGCCGGCACCGCCGTCCTCGGCAATGGCGAGGTGCTCCTGGTGCTGAACATCAAGGAACTTCTGTGACACGAACGGAGACGAGCATGCCCATCACCTACGACGACCGGACGGTCACCATGGAGGGCGCCTGCGGCGTGGAAGAGGTCCCCGCTCTGGCCGAGTGGCTCGACGCCGCGGCCTCGCCCCTCGTCGACCTCCGCTCCTCCACGCATCTGCACACCGCGATCGTGCAGGCGCTCGCCGAGGCGCGGGTGCCCGTGTCGGGCGCCCCCGTGGATCCCTTTCTGGCCCTCTGGGTCGCACCGCTGCTGCCGATCGCAGCGCATTGAACCTGATGACGAAGCGAGGTTTTCTCCGATGATGGTCATGTTGGTCGACGATTCCCCGACGCTCCTGGCGAGCATGGAATCCGTTCTGAAGCGTGCGGGGCACGAGGTGGTGAAGTCCTTGTCCGCGGAGGAGGCCCTGACGAAGCTGAAGGGCGGTGCGAAGCCGAGGCTCGTCATCACCGACCTCAACATGGGCGGCATGAACGGGATCGACTTCATCCGCACGGCCAAGAAGGTTCCGGGCCTGGCGTTCACGCCGATGCTGATGCTGACGACGGAGTCCCAGCAGGAAAAGCGGGTTCAGGCGAAGGCCGCGGGAGCCGCGGGCTGGCTCGTCAAACCCGTCCCGGCCGACTCCCTTCTCGGCGTCATCAAGCAACTCGTTCCCGCGTGAGTTTCAAGACGTGAGTGCCGTAGCCGAACCATGGGCCTCCGACGAGACGCCGGCGCCGGAGAGCGATGTCCGGCGGGCGGACGAGCGCCTGGAGACTTCCACCGGCGACACTGCCCTGGGACGCGAGGCGGAAGCTTTGCGCTCCTTCGGCGATCTGGCGGGAGCCCAGCTCGATCTCGTCCGGACCGAGACGGAAACCGCCGCCATCCGCATCATCGGTCTCCTCGGTCCCGTCGAGAATCTGGTGGATGCCTTTTCTCAGACGGTGACGGCGTCGGCCGCGCCCCTCGAAGAGGTCGTCGGGCGCGTGCGGATGGAGCTGGGCGACCACCATACGCTTCTCGACGAAGCCGCCCTGGCCGGCTCCAGACTGGAGGAGGAGACGCGCAGGGCCCTCGCGCTCGTCGTGACGCTGGCCGCCTCCCTCGTCTCCGGTCTCGAACGGATCGACGAGATCACCCGGATGACGCGCATCCTGTCGCTGAACGCCAAGATCGAGGCGTCGCGCGCCGGCGACGCGGGACGGGGCTTCGGCGTCGTGGCGGACGAGGTCCGCACGCTGGCGGGACAGACCGACGCCATCGCCCGGTCGATCGGCGCCGGCGTGAAGGAGATCGAGGCGACCGTGAAGGGGGTCCTGACGCGGTCCATCGAGGATCGTGGTCGCCAGGATGTGCGAACGCGCGAGCGGATCGCGCAGTCGAACGGATCCATGGCGGCGGCGCTGGACGAAGTGTCCCGGCAGCAGGCCGAGATGCTCCGGCAGGTCGGGCGCCTCGGCGCCGACCTCTCGGGGCCCATTCAGGAGATCGCCGGCTGCGTCCAGTTCCAGGACATCGTCCGGCAGCAGACGGAGGCTCTGGAAAGCGGCATTCGCCGCATTGCGGACGCGGGCGCCGACATCATCGACGACCCCGCCGGCGCAGACGGCGGGCGCATTCCCGCCATCCTCGAAGACCTCTACGAGACCTATGTCATGAGCTCGCAGCGCAGGGCGCATGTGGGCGTGGAGGAGGGCGGCGAACCCGGAGCCGCCATCGAGTTGTTCTGACGGCGTCCGATCGCCGGGCCCTGAGCGCCGCTTCTGCCTTGCAGAGGACCTGCGAGGGTCCATCGGCGCCGCGACGAACTTGCGCTCGGCAGATGGTCGATGCGGCAGCGGGTTCCCCGCACGAGGCCGCATGACGTGATGGCCTTGCTCGCTTTCCCAGATGCGAGCGGGACCCTTCATGTCCGGACGAGCCGCGGGGCGGCGCGGACGGACGTCCGGTCCCGCGAATGACAATCCCTGTGCGAGCCGATGACGGAGGCGGGCGCAGCGCGCCGCACCCGCTCGTCGTCGCTGTCGGACGACCTCAGCCCTTGACGGTGAAGGGCACGATCATGCCGGCGGCGGCGTGGCCCTTCAGGTTGCAGATCAGCTCGTAGGCGCCCGGCGCCAGCGTGACGGTGAGCGTGTCCATCTTCCCGGCCTTGAGGTCTCCGACCTCGCCCATGCTCATCAGCTTGTCCTCGTCGATCCGGTTCTTGGCGGGGTCGATCTCGAGCGTCTGTCCCGCCTTGTCGAGCTTGATGACGACCATTTCGTGCGGGGTGTTGGCCGCGGCGTTCACGACCTCGAAGGTGACCTCGCCCGCAGGAACCTCGCTCTTGTCGAGCTTAATGGACATCTGGCCGCCTCGCTCCCCGATCAATTGGACCGAAACGGTTTCGGCGGCCAGGACGGGCGCGGCGGAGAGGAGGACGCCGAATGCGGCATAGATTGCAATGCGGTTCATGTCGTTGTCTTTCGGGTTTTGGCTATTAGCTGATTCTATACTGATCTGTATCTTTGATTCTGATTGAATCTACGATATGTCAGATTGCAACGACAATCATGTCGGCAGTCAGGCGGTTTCTATACATGTCCGTAATGTCGAAGCATCCTCTCTCGCAACGGGATGGCGTCCCGCCGCTGCCCAAGACCATCCGCGTCCTTCACTGGGCGACGGCGGGGCTTCTCGTCGTCCTGTTCGCCTTGGCCTGGAGCTTCGAGGGGATCGGACCGAGCGATCTCGGCGTCACCCTCGTCGACCTCCACCGCTCCTTCGGACTCCTGCTCTTTCTCGTCGTCGTCGCGCGGCTGGCATGGCGGGCGACCCATCGCATCGACCCGATGCCCGAAGCGTCGCCGCGATGGGAGCGCTTTCTGGCTTCGGCCGTGCAGTCGGCGCTCCTTCTCTGCCTTGTCGCCATGCCGATCCTGGGATGGGTGGCGTCTGCCCTGTCCGGAGAAACGATCCGGGCCTTCGGGTTTCCGCTTCCGGACCTGCTTGCGATGAACGAGGACCGCAGCGACGGGTTCTTCGAGCTTCACGAGGCCGTCGCATGGGTTCTCATCGTCCTCGTCGCGCTCCATGTCGCGGGTGCGCTGCGCCATCACTTCGTCAAGCGCGACGGCCTGATCGGCCGGATGCGCATCTGGTGATCACGCCAGGAAGCGGTGCGGACCTTTGCGCCGCCGTCGGTCGCGTTCGCCCCCTCAGCCGACCGTGGTGCCGGACAGGGCGCCGATCCCGGCCGTCGCCGCCATGGCGATCGCGCCCCAGAGGGTCACGCGCACCGTCGCCTTGACGATATCGGCGCCCCCGGCGCGAGCGCCGGCGGCGCCGAGAAGCGCGAGGAAGAGCAGCGAGGCTGCCGACACGGCAGGCACGACCAGGGAAGCGGGCACGAAGGCGGCGGTCGCCAACGGCAGGATCGCCCCGACCGTGAAGGACGCAGCCGACGCGAGCGCCGCCTGGATCGGACGCGCCGCCGTCTCGTCCGCCATGCCGAGCTCGTCGCGCAGATGGGCGCCGAGGGCGTCCTTTAACATGAGCTGGCGCGCCACTTCGTCCGCGAGCAAGGGTTCGAGGCCGCGACGCACGTAGATCTCGGCCAGTTCCTGCCGCTCGGCTTCCGGCTGGTCGGCGAGTTCCCGCCGCTCGCGTTCGGTATCGGCCCGTTCGGTGTCGGATTGCGAGCTGACGGAAACGTACTCGCCCGCCGCCATCGACATGGCGCCCGCCACGAGGCCCGCCGTCCCCGCCAGAAGGACGTCGCCCCGCGCGGAGGCCGCGACCGCGACCCCGACAATGAGGCTCGCCGTCGACACGATGCCGTCATTCGCCCCGAGGATGGCGGCGCGCAGCCAGCCGATGCGGGAGACCAGGTGACGTTCGGGGTGCTGGAACGACGGGGGCATGAGCGGTCCTTGTCTGGCCTGCCGGCCGAGGTTGCGCAGCGTTCGTCAGCCGCGCCACGCCGTCCAAAGCACCGCGCCGGCAAGGATCGCGTTGGCGGCGAGAAGGCAGAAGACGGCGAACGATCCGAGATCCTTGGCGTGCCGCGCGAACTCCGCGTAGTCGGGGGAGATCCGGTCGACGAGCACTTCGACGGCGGTGTTCAAGGCCTCCACCGCCATCAGGACCAGGAAGAGGACAGCCTGGGCGGCATAGGTCCAAACCGGGGCGCCGACGGCTGCGAAGAGGGCGAGCACGACGAGACCCGCGCCGATTTCCTGGCGGAAGGCCGGCTCTTCCAGCAACCGACGAAAGCCGGCGAACGAGTATCCCGCGGCGGCCAGACCGTGCCGCAGACCGGTCCGCGGCGCGGGTTTGCGCCGTTCGCCCGCGGCTCCGTCCGTCACGATGGGGTCCTCGCGTCACCTTCGCCCGCGATCGGACCCGGCCCGCGCCGACAGGCGGCGAAGGCATCGAGGGACGGATCGTAGACCTCCGTCGAAACGTCGGCGAGCCCGAGAACGGTGTGAAACAGGTTGTCGTGCGAGAAGGGCTGGTCCCGTTCGCCGCGCAGGCAGTCCATGGCCAGTCCGCCCGCTTTTGCGAAACCGTCCGAGAGCCACGCCACGAACGGCACGTGCGTCTGCGCCTCGGGCGCCATGAAGTAGGGCGTGCCGTGAAGGTAGAGGCCATCCTCCCCGAGGGACTCGCCGTGATCGGACATGTAGACCATGGCGGTGGCCGTCCGCGGATCTTCCGCTTTCAGGAGGTCGATGATGTCGGACAGGATGTGGTCGGTGTAGAGGATCGTGTTGTCGTAGGCCGCCACGATCTCCTCCTGGGTGCAGTCGGCGAACTGGGCGGTCTCGCAGGCCGGCTTGAAGCGCTCGAATTCGGGCGGGTAGCGCTTGAAGTAGGCCGGGCCGTGGCTGCCGAGCTGATGAAGGACGACGACCGCGTTCCCGGTCTTCGGCCGCTGATGCAGGTAGGTCTTCAGCCTCTCGACCAGGATCTCGTCCTTGCACTCGCCGCCCATGCAGAATCGGGGATCGTTCGTGTCGGGCAGGAATTCATAGCGGATCCGGTCCGCGACGTCCTTGCTGCCCGTGTTGTTGTCGAACCAGTCGACCGCGATGCCGGCATGGGACAGGACGTCGACGAGGTTCTGGGTCGCAAGGCCCCTGGACGTCGAGTAGTCGGAGCGCGGGTAGACCGAGAACATGCACGGGAGCGAGACCGCGGTCGCCGTCCCGCAGCTCGACGTCCGGGAGAAGTTCAGGACATTCCGCTCGGACAGTTCGGGATTGGTGTTGCGGCTGTAGCCGTTGAGGCTGAAGTTCATGGCCCGCGCGGTTTCGCCGACGACGATCACGGTGAGCGAGCGCTGGCCGGCGGCGGCGAAGCGCGTGCCCTGCCGGGCGTCGGTGCCGAGGGGCGCCGCGACGATGTCGCGGTCCTTCGTGACGGTTTGAACGTACTTGACGGCGCCGGCGATCGGCGCTCCGGGATTGAGGGTCGCCATCAGATCGCGACGTTCCCGGAAAATCGAGGAGAAGGTGGCATAGTTCAACGCCACGATCGCGAGCGCACCGCAAAGGCACGGCAGGATGACGGCCATGTTGCGCAGGAACTTCGACGCAAACGGTCGATGGACCACCCGGACCCAGCCGATCAGAAGGCTCGGGAGAAGCGCGTAGAGGGCGAGGTGGAGAAAGAGGTTCGGCGTCAGAAGATTTCGCGCTTCGCCGGAGGTCGTGACGAGGGCGCTCTGGATCATCTCGCGGTCGATGATGGTGCCGAAGGCATCGGTGAAATAGGACGCCGATCCCGCGATCAGCACCAGGAGGATGAAGGCGGGCTTGATCAGGTACTTCACCGACAGGGCCGTGAGCGCCGCGACCGAGAGGAGGAAGACCGCGCCGATCAGTGCCGCGAACGATGCTTCATGACCTGCGAACGTGCGCAGGCCCTTGTCGAGGAACGTGCTGTTCGTGAAGGCGAGCATGTAGGCCGATACGAGGACGGCCAGCGTCACGCTGCCGACCCGCGGTCTGTAAAGCTTCATGTCGATCTCTAAAGGCTTGCAGGGAAGCGGGGCGCCGATCGCCGGGCCGGTCGTGGCTGCACGGGGTTCTCCTCGCGACGCCGCCATCGGCCGGCGGGCGTCAGCACCGATTTCACGCACCGGCCTCATGGAAGGTCAGGCGAGCGGTCGCTTCGGACCTCGACCGACAGCGCCCGAGGTCCGAAAGCCATGCGATGGCGAGAGTCCCCGGGGACGAGGGAGAGGCGCTCGCGAGCGAAACATCGGGCATGACCGTGATCCTTCGGAGTCAAGGCCATGATCGGCCGCGCCGACAGCGCATCGCCGGCATTCAGATGCACCGGCAGGATGAGGTCCCGACCTTACGGCTAGCCCGGCGGCCCTATACGGATCCGTAACAATGACCGCCATCGCGGGCGGGGCGCCATCGGCGCGGCGATCCCGTCTCCGGCCCGTCTCCGGCCCGTCGCCGCAGCCGTCGGGCGCGGTCGAGCCGCGGCGGCATCGCGGGCGCGGGCGCGCGGGTCAGTCTCCCCGCAGGAGCCTCGGGTCCGCGCTCCCGGGATGCGGCGGCGCGAGCGCCGTCAGCCCGACCCTGCGGCTCGAGGTTGCCGGTTCGGCCCGGTCGACGAGGGGCAGCGACACGCGCATGGTCAATCCGGGCCTGCCGTCGAGGGCGCGAATGGTCCCTCCGTGAAGATCCACGATGGCGGCTGCGAGCGCGAGACCGAGGCCGTTGCCGGGCGTGGTGCGGCTCCGGTCGAGACGGTAGAGGCGGCGGAAGATCCGCTCGCGCTCCTCCTCCGGGACGCCCGGCCCGTCATCGGCGATGTCCACGGCGACGAAACCCCGCTCCCGGCGCGCGACGAGCCGGATCGAGCCGGGGGGCGGCACATGGGTGATGGCGTTCTCGACGAGATTGGCGAGGAGTTGCTGGAGAAGGTCGCGGTCGCCTTCGATGATCTGGCCGGGGGCGACGTCCATGATGAGCCGATGCCCCGCTTCCTCCGCCACCGTCTCGAAGACCTCGTGGATCTCGCGGAGGAGCTCGGAAAGATCGATCCGGCGAAACTTCGCCTTTCGGGCTCCCGCCTCGATCTGCGCGATGCGAAGGAGCGCGTTGAAGGTCTCGATGATCGAGTCGGTCTCCAGCACCGCTCCCTCGATCGCCTCGCGCAGGTCTTCGGGCTCGGCGGCCTCGCGTTGCGCGCCCTCCAGCCGCTGGCGCATCCGCGCCAAAGGCGTGCGCAGATCGTGCGCGATATCGGTGGACACCTGCTTCAGGCTGCTCATCAGCGTCTCGATGCGTGACAGCATGCCGTTGATGTCGCTCGACAACCGATCGAGCTCGTCGCGGCGTCCGGTGACCGGAAGCCGTTGGTCGAAGCGCCCGTCGGATACGAGGCGCATGGCCGCCGCGATGGCGTCCACCCGCCGCGTCGGGCCGATGCTGACGACATAGCCGCCGACAAGGGCCAGCAGCGTCGTCAGGAGGCTGCCCCAGAGCAGGCCGGCGAGAATGATCTCCTGCGTTTCGTCGAGCACGTGCGAGTTCCGCGCGGCGAGGATGTGGAACGGCCCCATCGTCTCGCCGGACGCAAAGAGCCGGACCTCCCGGTCGGAGTTCTTCGCCGCGGCTGCTTTCAGCGCCGGGCTGGTGGCCACGGTCGCTCCGTCGACCTTCCACTCGCTCCATCCGCTTCGCCACACGCTCGGCGGAACGTTTCCGGCGATCGGCGCCCCTGCCGCATCCGTCAGGAGATAGAAGTGGTCGTCGGCCCCGCCGTTCACCCGGTTTTCGACCAGGGCTTTGAGGGCGTCGCCGCCGCCCGTCCGGAACGCCTCGCCGAACGCGTCCATGTCCTCGGCGACGGACAGGCGCACGATCCCGGCCACTTCCGCCGTCGCGGCGACGTAGGTCGTGCCGAGGATCGCCATCACGGAGACGAGAAAGAGACCGGCATAGATCGTGCCGAGCCGGAACGACGTGGATCGGAACTGATCAGGAAGGCGCATGGAGCGCGTATCCGGCGCCGCGCACGGTGCGGATCATCTCCGCGGCGAACGGCTTGTCGACCTTGGAGCGCAGGCGGCTGATATGGGTCTCGACGACGTTGGTCTTGGGATCGAAGTGGAAGTCCCAGACCCGTTCGAGGAGCATCGTGCGCGTCAGGACGCGGCCGCGATTGCGCATGAGATATTCGAGCAGCCTGAACTCCCGCGGCTGGAGATCGATCGGTTGGCCGTCGCGCGTCACGGTGCGGGCGATGAGGTTCATCTCGAGGCCGCCGACCTTGAGGATCGTCTCCTCGCGTTTCGACGGCGCGCGACGGCCGAGCGCGTTGAGGCGTGCCATCAGTTCGGAAAACGCGAAGGGCTTGAGCAGGTAGTCGTCGCCGCCGGCCTCCAGGCCCTCGACGCGATCGTCGACGCCGCCGATGGAGGTGAGGAAGAGGACGGGCGTGTCCCGCCGGGCCGCCCGGAGCGCCCGCACGATGGACAGGCCGTCGAGTCCGGGGAGCATGCGGTCGACCACCATGACGTCGTAATCCCGCGAGACGGCGAGTTCCAAGCCGTTCGGTCCGCTGGCGCAGTGATCGACGTCGTGCCCCTCCTGGCGAAGACCCTTCTCCACGTAGGACGCCGTCTGCGCGTCGTCCTCGATCACCAGGATCTTCATCGATGGCGCTTCCGTCATTGGGACGCCACGAGTTGGCGCCGACCGTTTCTCCAATAATCCGCGAACTGGGAAAAGGCACGGTCCATCGCGGCCGTCTTCGAGCCGAGCCAGGGGAAGTGACCGTAGGCGATCGAGAGCTGACCGGCCGCCTCCGCCTCGCTCGATCCTTCGACGACCAATTCGTGGATCGCCGAGGCAAGGCCGGAGCGATCCGATCCGCCCCTGCAGTGAACCAGGACCGGGCGAGGAGCCTCCCGCAGGATCTGCGCGATCTCGACCATGCTCGCCATGTCGGGAACCGAGCGCGCGGAGATCGAGACCGAGCGATGGTCGATGCCGTTGTCCCGCGCGATCGCCGTCTCCCGCCGGTACCAATCCTGATCCGGATGAGCGCCTCGAAGGTTCAGGATCGTCCGGATGCCGGTCTCGGCGATGAGCGCGCGCAAGCCCGCATCGTCGAGTTGGCCGGACCGGTAGAGGACACCGGCCTCGACCTCGTGCACGTTGCCGCTCGCATATCGAACCGCGGTCCCGCCGAGCGGAACCGCCAGCATCACGATCCCGGCAAGAAGCGCGGACCGAATCGAACGTTTGTCGGAGAGCATGCAACATCCCGCAGCGCTGGCTGCGAGTGTTCTGGGGGAGGATCCACTCCGCCCAATGGCTGCGACTATACGGATCGCCAATCATCGGCTCGCCTCGTGCCTTTGCGTCCGGCCCGTCGCGGCCCCCGGTTGTGCCGATTGTCCCACCGCGAACGGGCCGCTTGGCTCCGTCATTCATAAGCTGTGCTCATGGGAGCATTCAGCTTTCCGCCGGTAATCAAAAGCGAAGTTTAGACTAGTTACAAACTCGAACGGCTGCCTTCCTGTCCGAGCCGCCTTGCCGGCTGTCCGGAAACCAATGGTGCGAAGGGGCCCCATCCATTGAAACGGGACGCCTTGATGAGATCGACCGACCTTGAATTGAATCGCCGGGACTTGATGGTCAGCGCTTCCGCTTGCGCGGTGGCGACGATCGTACCGTCCTCGTCCGGCGCACAGACACTCGAAAGCGCCGAGCCGGCGCCCGTCACCTCGAACGTCTCCTTCACAGTCAACGGCGAGCGTCGCGAGCTCGACCTCGACCTGCGCACGACGCTGCTCGATGCGTTGCGCGAACACCTGCATCTGACCGGCACCAAGAAGGGCTGCGACCACGGCCAGTGCGGCGCCTGCACGGTGATGGTCAACGGACAGCGCATCAATTCGTGCCTGACGCTCGCCGTCATGCACGAGGGCGACGAGGTGACGACGATCGAGGGGCTCGGCACGCCGGACAAGCTCCATCCGATGCAGGACGCGTTCGTGAAGCACGACGGCTACCAGTGCGGCTACTGCACGCCCGGACAGATCGTCTCGGCGGTGGCCGTTCTGGCCGAGGTGAAGGCGGGCATTCCGAGCCATGTCACGGCCGATCTGTCGGCAGCGCCGGAGGCGTCGAACGCGGAGCTTCGCGAGCGCATGAGCGGCAACATCTGCCGGTGCGGCGCCTATTCCAACATTGCCGAGGCGATGACCGAGGTCGCCGGGAGGCCTGCATGAAGTCCTTCACCTACGAACGCGCCGCGACGCCCGCCGATGCCGCCAAGGCCGCAGCCGCCCAGCCCGGCGCGAAGTTCATCGCGGGCGGCACGAACCTCCTCGACCTGATGAAGCTCCAGATCGAGACGCCGCGGCATCTCATCGACGTCAACGGCCTGAAGCTCGACACGATCGAGGCGACCGACGACGGCGGTCTTCGCGTCGGCGCGCTCGTGCGCAACACCGATCTGGCCAGCGACGCCCGTGTGAAGCGCGACTACGGCGTGCTGACGCGGGCGATCGTCGCCGGCGCGTCCGGCCAGCTTCGCAACCGCGCGACGACGGCGGGCAACCTCCTCCAGCGCACGCGCTGCCCCTACTTCTACGACACCAACATGGCCTGCAACAAACGCCAGCCCGGCTCCGGCTGCTCGGCGCTCGAGGGCTATTCGCGCCAGCTCGGCGTCGTCGGCGTCAGCGACGCCTGCATCGCGACCAATCCGTCCGACATGAATGTCGCGCTTCGCGTGCTGGACGCCACCGTGGAGACGGTGAAGCCGGATGGGCAGACGCGCGCGATCGCGATGGCCGACTTCCACCGGCTGCCCGGCGACACGCCGCACATCGAGACGGTGCTGGACACCGGGGAGCTGATCACCGCGGTGACGCTGCCCAAGCCTCTCGGCGGCCGGCAGATCTACCGCAAGGTGCGCGACCGCGCGTCCTACGCCTTCGCCCTGATTTCGGT
Source organism: Aureimonas sp. Leaf454 (assembly GCF_001424685.1). Classification (GTDB taxonomy): domain Bacteria; phylum Pseudomonadota; class Alphaproteobacteria; order Rhizobiales; family Rhizobiaceae; genus Plantimonas. Next base: position 36,374 of record NZ_LMQT01000020.1, on the reverse strand, counting down.
CGCCGCCGTCGTCCAGCCGGACGGCTCGGGCCGCTTGGCGGTCGGGGGCGTCGCGCACAAGCCGTGGCGCAGGGAAGAGGCCGACGCCGCGATGGCGCAGGGAGCGAAGGCCGTCGCGGGCCGGCTGCTCGCCGATGCCCGGCCCACCGAACACAATGCCTTCAAGATTCCGCTGGTCGAGCGCACGCTCGGCGCGGTGATGGCCGAGGCGAGGAGCTGATCCGATGAAGTTCGACACAGTCGCCACCACGAACCCGATCGACCGGATGACGATCGTCGGCCAGCCGCACGAGCGCATCGACGGACGTCACAAGGTGACGGGCACCGCGCCTTACGCCTACGAGCGCCACGACATCGCTCCCGACGCCGCCTATGGCTACGTCGTCGCAAGCGCGATCGCCAAGGGGCGGATCTCGGCGATCCATCTCGACGAGGCGCGGCGCGCGCCGGGCGTTCTCGCCATCGTCACGGCCGAGAGCGCCGGCGCCCTCGGAAAGGGCAAGTACAACGTCGCCAAGCTGCTCGGCGGCCCCGCCGTCGATCATTACCATCAGGCGCTTGCGCTGGTCGTCGCCCGCAGCTTCGAGGAAGCGCGGGCCGCCGCCAGTCTCGTGCGCGTCGACTACGATCGCGGAGAGGGGCGCTTCGATCTCGGTGCGCTCGCCAAGGACGCCCCGCTCGTCCCAGGCAACAGCGACGAGGGCAGCGCCACGCCCGGTGAGGACCGGATCGGCGATTTCGAGCAAGCCTTCGCCGATGCGCAGGTCAAGCTCGACGCCGAGTACACGACGCCCGACCAGAGCCATTCGGCGATGGAGCCCCAAGCCTCCACCGCGCGATGGGATGGGGACGAACTGACGGTCTGGACGTCGAACCAGATGATCGACTGGAGCGTCACCGATCTTGCGGCAACCCTGAACCTGCCCAAGGAGAAGGTCCGCCTGATCTCGCCCTTCGTCGGCGGCGGCTTCGGCGGCAAGCTCTTCCTGCGCACCGATGCGGTTCTGGCCGCGCTCGGCGCCAAGGCCGTCGAGCGCCCGGTCAAGGTGGCGCTCGCGCGCCCGATGATTGCCAACAACACGACCCATCGTCCGGCCACCATCCAGCGCATCCGCATCGGGGCGGGCCGGGACGGGCGCATCGCGGCCATCGCGCATGAAAGCACGTCCGGCAATCTGAAGGGCGGCGATCCGGAAACGGCCGTGGCGCAGACCAAGCTCCTCTATGCCGGCGCCCATCGCCTGGCGTCCCTGCGAATGGCCGAGATGGATCTGCCGGAGGGCAATGCCATGCGCGCGCCGGGCGAAGCGCCCGGCCTCATGGCGCTGGAGATCGCCATGGACGAGATGGCCGAAAAGCTCGGGCTCGATCCGATCGAGTTCCGCGCTCTCAACGACACGCAGGTCGATCCGATGAAGCCGGATCGCCCGTTTTCGCAGCGCCAGCTCGTGGAATGCCTGCGGCAGGGCGCGGAACGCTTCGGCTGGAGCGCCCGCGATCCGCGGCCGAGCCAGACGCGCGACGGGCAGTGGCTGGTCGGCATCGGCGTCGCGAGCGCCTTTCGCAACAACCTGACGCTGCCCTCCGGCGCGCGCGTGCGGCTGGGACGGGACGGCGTCGTCACCGTCGAGACCGACATGACCGACATCGGCACGGGTTCGTACACGATCATCGCGCAGACGGCGGCCGAGATGATGGGTGTCCCGCTGTCGCGCGTCGACGTGAATCTCGGGGATTCCAGCTTCCCCGTTTCGGCGGGCTCCGGCGGCCAGTTCGGCGCGAACTCGGCGACCGCCGGCGTCTACGCCGCCTGCGTCAAGCTGCGCGAGTCCATCGCCGCCAAGCTCGGGTTCAACTCGGCCGACGATCTCACCTTCGCAGACGGAGAGGTCCGCTCCGGAAACCGGTCGGTCCCGCTGGCCGATGCGGCGGCCGACGGCGAGATCGTCGCGGAGGATACGATCGAGTTCGACGAGGGCTTCTCCGAGGCCGAGCAGCAGTCGACCTTCGGCGCGCATTTCGTGGAGGTCGGCGTCGACGTGGCGACGGCGGAGGTTCGCGTGCGCCGCATGCTGTCGGTCTGCGCGGCCGGCCGCATCCTCAACCCGATGACGGCGAGGAGCCAGGTGATCGGCGCGATGACCATGGGCGTCGGCGGCGCTCTGATGGAGGAACTCGCCGTCGACAAGCGCCACGGCTTCTTCGTCAATCACGATCTCGCGGGCTACGAAGTCCCGGTCCATGCCGACATCCCGCACCAGGAGGTGATCTTCCTCGACGAGACCGACCCGCGTTCGTCCCCGATGAAGGCCAAGGGGATCGGCGAGCTCGGTCTTTGCGGCGTCGGCGCGGCGGTGGCCAACGCGATCCACAATGCGACGGGCATTCGCGTCCGGTCCTATCCGATCACGCTGGACAAGCTGATCGAGGACCTGCCGGACGTCGCCTGAGCGACGATCGGTGCGCGCGGCATCGTCCGCGCGCACCGATCCGCCGAGGCTCTAGGCTTCAGGTTCGTCCGTAGCCGGGCTTGATGTAGAGCCGGTCGAGCTGCGGCTCGATGTCCGGGATGTAGACCGCCTCGGTCCAGTCCGACATCGGCACGTCTTCGATGGCGACCGACACGGCCTCGGCGCCGCAGCCGATCGTCGAGGTCAGAGCTTCCGCCACCCGCTGGGCCAGCGCCTGCTTCATCTCGTCGGACCGCCCCGCGGCGAGCTTCACGATGACATGCGGCATCTCGGTTCCTTTCCCTCGTCATGAAGCCGGCCCGTCCGCGAGTCCGGACCTCGTCCTGCGTGTTCGCAGGGGACGCGGCTTTCCGCGATCGTCTCTAGCACGAAGCGGCCCGGCTGCCGCCACCGGGCATCCAGCCTGCAGCCCCCGGCGATGGTCGAGACGGCGCGTCGACCGGATCGAAGCTTTCTTGATGGGACTTCGCAGCCCGAGGCCCGATCGTTTGAGGCCGAGCCTCGGCGCAGAACCGGCGCCTGTACGTTCTGAAACCAGACGCTAGATGGGGCGCAAGCCCGTCAACAGGAATGATCCGTCTTGCGCGAGAACGTCGGCGATCTCGTTGTCTTCCTGGCGGTCGCCAAGGCCGGCAGCTTCACCCGAGCCGCCAAGGATCTCGGCGTTTCGCAGCCTGCCCTCAGTCATACGCTCCGGGAACTGGAAGCGAGGCTGGGCGTGCGTCTGTTGAACCGCACCACGCGCAGCGTCTCCACGACCGAGGCGGGGGAACGCCTTCTTCGCACGATAGCGCCACACTTCGCCGGGATCGAAGGGGGCCTGACCGCACTCACCGAAGTCCGGGACAAGCCGGCGGGCACGGTGCGCATCACCGTCGGCGACACGCCCGCCGAGGGCATCATCCTGCCGGCCATCGCCAAGCTCCTGCCGGACTATCCCGATCTTCGCGTGGAGATCAGCGTCAACGCCGGGTTCGTCGACATCGTGGCCGAGCGCTTCGACGCCGGCGTGCGTCTCGGCGAGACGGTCGCGCAGGACATGGTGGCGGCCCGGATCGGACCGGACATCCGGATGGCGATCGTCGGGTCGCCCGGCTATTTCCGGACTCGCAAGCCGCCCGTCACACCGCACGAGCTGTCCGGCCACAATTGCATCAACCTTCGCTACACGGCCAACAGCGGATGGGCGGTCTGGGAGTTCGAAAGGGCGGGCCGCGCCCTGAACGTGCGCGTGGAAGGCCAGCTCCTGGTCAACTCCAACATCCTGGCTCGCCTCGGAGCGCTGGAGGGCTCCGGTCTCGCCTATCTTCCCGCCGACTATGTCGAGCCATTCGTGCGCTCCGGCGCGCTGGTCAGCGTCCTCCAGGACTGGTGCGACCCGTTTCCCGGCTACTTCCTCTACTATCCCAGCCGCCGCCAGCCGTCGGCCGCCTTCTCGCTCGTTCTCGATGCCCTCCGGTCTCGCGGCTGACGGACGAAGGCCGAGCGCCGGAGGGTCTGCCAGATCCCGCGGGGCGCGGCGCGGCACCGTCCGTTCCCTCGAAGCGGCCTTTCCCGCACGGTTCCTGGCGGGACGGAGGTCACGGTCGTCCTCGCCCCGCGAACGACGCCGCGTCTCGGCTCCGCGGAACCGAGCTTCAGCGTGCCTCGTACTGTTCGTCGGACACGTGTTCCAACCAGTCGACGACCTTGCCGTCCTGGTGTTCCTGGATCGCGATATGCGTCATGGCCGTCGTGGGAGAAGCGCCGTGCCAATGCTTCTCGCCGGGCTCGAACCAGACGACGTCGCCGGGCCGGATCTCCTCGATCGGACCGCCCTCACGCTGGGCGAGGCCCGATCCGGCGACGACGATCAGCGTCTGGCCCAGCGGATGGGTGTGCCAGGCGGTGCGCGCACCCGGCTCGAACGTCACCGCTCCGGCTGCTGCGCGCCGTGCGTCGTTGGCCGCAAAGAGCGGGTCGATCCGGACGGTCCCCGTGAACCAGTCGGAGGGACCTTTGCTGGAGGCTTTCGAGCCGTTCCTCGTGATGTCCATGTGCGTTCGCTCCTGTGTTCGATCCGCCGGTCCCGGTTCCGTCCCGAGATCCGCGTCTCCCGGACAGGGGGAAATAGGGGTGCCATCTCGCATGGACACGAGGGGGGCGATGAATGCCCTTCTTCCCGTCCGAAGGCGGAGCCGATGCGGAACCTCGTGGTCAGGACGCGACAGAGGCTCACGTCAGCCAGGCGTGCGATAGCCATGCGCGGGCTTGGTGATCAGGCTTCTGGAGTATCGACTCATGCCCAATCGTCTGCCGCTGAGCTCGCAACGTCCGGAAGCCGTGGTCCAGATTAAGCGAGCCACCCTGGCCGACCTTTACCGCTGGGAGGCAAGCGCGACCGCCGGAGCGCCGGTCTCGGCCTATCTCGACGACATCCACGGCGAGATGGACCGCCGTGCCGCCGCTCAAACCGACCGGCGGTTCTGGGTCGTTGCGAGGGCCGTCATCTGGATCGGCGCCATGGCCGTCCTCACGCTCGGCTTCGCCATCTACGCCCTTCCACGCTCGCGGTGGTAGGCGGCGGTCAGGCGGCCCGCGGTCCGATCCCGTAGGGGCGGACGATCCGGTCGAGCGCCGAGCGGAGATCGGCCAGCTTCACGTCGCCGATGCGGCCGAGTAGAGCGAAGCGCTCGCCGTAACCGAACGCCTTGATCTCCCCGAGCTCGGTGACGACGACCGTGAACAGCGCCTTGTAGGTCTGCGACAGCGCGCCCTTGGGCCGATCGATGTTGAGCCGAAGGGAGCGGCTCACGCCCGGGAGCCGCTGCGGGCCGAGGTCCGCTTCGTAGGTCACGGAGCGTCCGGCGCTCGCCGCTTCCTCAGCCAAAGCTTCCATGCAGGGAATGGCGATGTCGCTCATCCAGGCGATGCGGTCGCCGTCCGTCGGCGTCAGGTTGGAAGAGGGGCCGTCGTCGGTGATGGCGTTATCCATGGCATGCTCCTTTGGGTCTTGGGCAAGTGGGGATGCCGGGAGATTGCGCAACGGACACGACAGCGCACCCAAACCATTGGATGAGGCGACAGGCCCCACGATGGCGGATCGAGCTCGGCGGGATGATGGCGCCCGAGCTTCAGCGGCGGGGCCCCACATCGAGCGGGGTCGCCTCGGTGGCGTCGCTTCTTGTGCCGTCGCCTTCGAGGTTTCGCATGATCCTGTTGATCGAGCGCACGACCTCGGCGTCCCGCGGCGCCATGTCCGCGGGCGACACCAGAACGGGTTTGGTGTCGGAGACGCGGTGCAGCGTCCCGATCGTCACGCGGGCTGTTTGGTTCTTCTTCATGGTGACCGTCTCCAGATCGGTTGCAGGCGCGGCGTCACTCGGGATGCTTCAGCTTCAGTTCGCGGATGGTGCGGTCGGCATGCGCCTCGTCCTTGCAGAACACCGCGGGCTGGCGCTGGCCGCTCAGGTTGACGATCACGGACCACTCGCCGCGGGCATCCTTCCGCTTGGTGAAGGAGTCATGCGTCGTTGTCTCGAAGCTCATGCGCGTTTCAGATCGGGCAAGCGCCGGGCCGCCGCGCTCGGGGGAGGCCAGTTGAACTGGTCCTCGCCCGCTTCCGAACCCTCCCGCTCGACGATGACGCTATTGTTGGCCACCGTGGCGACCGAAGCGAGCAGGTCCGGCAGCTTGGCCGAGGTTGGGTACTTCTGCATGTAGGCCATGTCAGCTCTCCCGTGTTCCGTCGGCGACCGCCGGCAGCGCGATCGTGCCGACCGGACGATCGGAGCGCTTCAGCCTGCCGATCGAGTGAGCGAGGGCGGCTTGTCGCTTGATGCTGTCGAAGGGGCTCGGAGCCTCCGCCCTCGCCGCGTGGGGCGCAGAGGGCTTGAACAGCGCTTCGGCGCGTTGGCGGGCAGTGTCTCTGGGGTGCATGGTGAAAGCTTTCGGTCAGTCAGATTGTTGATCGCTTCACGCAAATGCGTGGAAAATCCGACAATTCGAGCATTACCTGCACCACACATGTAAGACCTTACGCCGGTGATTACTATGGATATTTTTGGGCATCAAAAGATGGAGGCCGAGGCGTCCGTCGCTGCGAGCGCTTGAGACGCATTCTGCTTTACATCCCAAAGTTCCCGTCGCTTTATGCGCCTGCCACAAGCGATGCTGCACTTGGCGCTATCGGCGCACTTGCGGGCCATCGCCGGCGACAGGAGTGCCACGTCATGACCAACACGCCCCGCCTGGAAGGCGCAGCTTCCTTCACCGCCGAACGTCCCACCTCGTCCTGCCAGTACTCCGCCGGATCGACACGCCAGCTGGAATGGCTGGACGGCTGGACGACACAACAGGTCACGGCGAGATCCCTGGCGAACGCCCTCGCGGCCGACCCGGCCCTCGCCTGACCGCTTAAGGGTCCGAGACTTCGCGGGCGTCGCCATCCGGAGCGCCGGCGCGACATCCGTTCGCGCGCCTTTCTGCGTTTGCCGGCGCCCGCGTCTTCGTCCGTCGGGGAAGGGCAGCCCCTTGTGCATCGGGGGCATGCCGAGGGACCGCGGCCATCGCTCAAACGAGAGGTCCGACGGACGGCGGAGGGGCTGGCGGATCGAGGCCGAGGCCGAGGCGTTGCGCGAGCGCGTCTGTCCGCAGGAGGCGATCGACCCCCTCGTGGCGGGGGCCGGTTTGAACGGCTCGGCGCTTGCCGGTGTGTCCGCTACCGGGCGTCCGTCGGCGCCGCGCCCATCTTCCGGCCCCGGGACCTGGCGGTGATCCTGCGCCGCCATTTCCGGCGAATGCGCATCGTCCAGACGAGGCGGCCGAGGGCGAAGCCGAGCACCCCGGATACGGCGGCGAAAACGAGGAGCCCGAGCGCCAGCGGAAGCAGGACGTTGACGAAAGACCAGTTCGACGCTTCCGCAGCCGATGCCGCGTTCTCTGCCAGCACGAACACCTGATCCTCCGACAGTTCGCGCGCGCCGGTGCCCAGGATGAACCGCCCGACGCGGTAGGCCGCGTAGTAGATCGGCGGGAATGTGAGCGGGTTCGTCACGAGGGTGGCGGTCGCGGCCACCACGATGTTGGCGCGCACGCTGAACGCCAGAAGAGCGGCGACGACGATCTGCCCGACCGGGATCAGGAAGCCCGCCACGAGGCCCAGCGCGACGCCCCTCGAAACGGACCTGCGGTTCAGGTGCCAGAGGGAGGGATGCGTCAAGCGGTGGGCGAACGGACGTATCCAGCGGTTCCCGAGGATGGCTTCCTTGGAGACAGCGATCTTGGGTGGCCATCTCATGGGGCCAACCGAATGCCAGCGATGACGGTCCGAACGATCGCCGACCTTTTGGGCGGTTGCGGCGCCGTGCTCGTCATGCCGGGGGCGTGCCGGGGCCGAGTTGCCCGAAGAGCCGTTTGCGCTCCCGATAGAGGGCCGGGAGCGCGAGAAGCGCGATGCAGCCGAACGCGACCGCGGTCTTCAACGGCTGGCTGAAGGGGGGCGTCTCGATGTCGACGAAGCGGACGAGATAGACGATCACGACGTGCCAGACATAGACCTGGAGCGAGTGGCGTCCGAGAAGTCGCAGGAAGGGCAGGCTGATGAGCCCGGACAGGCCCCGCGAGAAGGCTCGCACGCGGCGGGACGGGTGGTCCGGCCCGGCGATCAGGAGCCAGGCGATCCCCGAGGCCGCCGCGGCGAAGTTCAGCAGGTACACGAGCCCGAACTCCGAGCGGTTCTCGTAGCTCTGGAACGTACCGAGCACGTCGAGCGGCATGTAATCGTGGGCCGTCGCGAACCGGAAGGGCAGGAAGAACAGGCAGACCGACAGCGCTGCCACCGGCAGGATCGTGACGTCCGGCCGGAAGACCCGGCTCCAGTCGATCCGGTTCATCGCCGTCAGCGCCCCGAAGACGAGACCGACGACGAAGACGATCTGCCAGGCCATGAGATTGAAGTTCACACGGAGCCCGTGCCCGGTGTCGCCTGCGAGCCAGGTGTTCAGCGCGGCCGTCATGGGCCGCTGGACGGCGAACTGCGCGGCCAGCCACAGAAGCGAGGAGCCGATCAGAATTTCCGGCCCGCGACCCTTCAGGCAGGCGCGGATCAGGACGGGTGCCGCGAGCATGTAGACGATGTACTGGGGCAGGATGTCCATATAGGTCGGCTGGAACAGGAGAAGCGCCGCGCTCGCCGCCCGGAAGGGATTGCGCCAGTCGAGATCCGCCATCCAATCGACCCAGGCCAGCTTGGCGGCGGGAAACAACACGATCATCGTCATCGCGAAGGCGAGAAGAACGAGGGTTTGGCGATAGAGGTCGCCCGCTCTGCTCCAGATGCCGTCAGCCGCCGCGCTGAAACCCTTGCGCTCCATCCGGCCGGCATAGACCATGCCGACAAGAAGGCCGGACAGGAAGACGAAGCCCTGCGCGTCCTCCACGAAGGCCAGCTGGCGGTGATTGATTTCCACCAGCCAGTAGCCGCCGTCGAAGGCGAGATGGTTGATCAACATGAAGACGAGGAAATAGCCCCGCAACCCGTCGATCAAGTCCAGTCGTTTCATGGCGATACCCTGCTTCACCGGGACCTGCTCCGGCGTGCCCAGCCGTACTGCGGCAACGGGGGTGGCCGCAACCTCGGACCCGGCCGGCGACGAGCGGATCGGCGGGTTCGAAGGCCCGGCGCCGCGACCTCCGCCGTCGCGGGACATGCCCGCGACCCGCCCGATCTCCTCCACGATGGACGTGACGCCATGACGGCTTCGGAGCGCTTCAGCGAAGATCCAGATCCGTTGCTCGGAGATGGGGAGCGCCGGAGCCCAGCGCGCCAATCTCGACAGATCGTCGCGGGGATGGCGCTCTGGCTCAACCTGGGGAGGCGCGGTGACGTCGACGCCTCGCGCCTGGCGTGAGCGAACGAGGAGGGGACGTGGCGCGACGCAAGCTTCGACGCCGCCGATCCGAAGCCGCGCCGGCTCGCGACGAACCCGCGGACGCTTCAGTCCGGCTCGACGCGGTTTCGCAATCCTCGGCCTTCGAGGAACATCCGCACCGTGTCGGCGGCGTTGCGGCGCATCTCCACTCCACTGGCATCCGAATGGAAGGCGTTGTGCGGCGTGATGACGAGACGTCCGGCCAGCCAGTCCGCCCGCTCGCGCCAGGCGTCGAGCAGCGGATGATCCTCGGGCGGCTCCTGCGCCAGGACGTCGAGCGCGGCGGCGGCAAGGCGTCCGGAACGCAGGCTGGACTCCACGGCGTCGAGGCCGTCCAGCAGATCGCCCCTCGCCGTGTTGACGAGGATCGCCCCCGGTTTGAGACCGTCCAGCGCCGTCCGGTCGATCATGCCGCGTGTGTCCGCCGTGGCGGGACAATGGAGGGTCACGACGTCCGAGACCTTCAGGAGGGACGCGAGGTCCGGGACCCGCTCGTACCCGATCGCCTTCTCGTGTCCGGGCGGCTGGTCGGGATCGAACACCACGATCCGGTATCCGAACGGCTTCAGCCGGTTGATGACGGCCGTTCCGATCCGGCCCGCGCCGACGACGCCGACCGTCGCCCCGCTCGAGCGGTGGAGCGGCGACAGCGTGTTCGCCTGCCAGCTTGTCGTATGGCGCCGGGAGCGGTGGTCGTGCTCCCATAGCCTGCGTTGCAGGGAGAGGATCATCGCGACCGCGTGGTCGGCGACCTCCTCCGTGCCGTAGTCGGGGTTGTTCGCGAAGGGAATGCCCGCATCTGCCAGGGCGGCGCGGTCGACCTTCTCGTAGCCGACCCCGTACCGCACGACCGCGCGGCATCTGTGCAGGTGGTCGACGCTCCGACGGCCGAGCGGCACGCCCCAGACCATGAGCGCGTCGACGCGGGCAAGGCGTTCGACGTCCAAGTCAGCCTCGCTTCGGGCGTCGAAGAATTCGACGTCGGCGGTCGGCGCGAGGATGTCCGTCTCGATCGCCGGTCCGCCCATCATGTGGTCGGTGATGCCGACGACGAAGCGACGTCGATCCGCAGCCGGGGTCAACTGCCGTTCTCGCCCGTCGCTTCCTCGAAGACGTAGTCCTTCCACGAAGCGGCTTCGTTTTTCAGGACGCCGAGCTTGTGAAGCTCCCGAGCGTAGACCTCGGTCTTCTCCGGCGTGATGGTGAAGTCGTTCTCGGGGTCGTTGACGATCTGGAGGACGAGGTCCGGTGACAGCTTCGACTTCTGTTGCCGGATGAAGGTTTCCGCCGCCTTCTCCTTGTTGGCCGCGATCCATCCGGCCGCCTCGCCGAGGGCGGCGTAGAGAGCCTTGTAGGTCTTGGGGTTCTCGTCGTGGAACTCGCTGGTGGCATAGAGCACGTTGAACGTGGCCGGCCCGCCGAGGATGTCGTAGGAGCTCAGCACCTTGTGGACGGCCGGGTTGGCGGCGAGAGCCTGGTAGTAGAAGGGCGCCGACGAGAAGTGCGCGTTGATCTCGGTGCCGCCGGCGATGAGGGCGGCCGTGGCGTCGGGATGGGGCAGGCTGATCGAGATGTCGTCGAGCTTCTTGAAGTTCTCGGCGCCGAATTGCCGCGCCGCTTCGATCTGGAGCGTGCGGGACTGGAAGCCGACCCCGGCCGCCGGGACGGCGATGCGATCGTTCGGCCCGAAGTCGGCGAGCGTCCTCACGGCCGGATTGTTGGTGATCAGGTGGTTCGGGAGCGAGCCGAGGGCCGCGACGAGCTTGACGTCCTGCCCGCTGCCCTTGGTGCGGTCCCACATCGCGAGCGCCGGGGGAACGCCCGCCGACACCACGTCGAGCGAGCCCGATAGAAGGGCCTCGTTCATGGCCGTCGCGCCGGAAATGCTGGCCCATTCGACCTCGATGTCGATCCCGGCTTCCTTCCCGTGCTTCTCGATGAGGTTCTGGTCACGAACCACGTCGAGGATGAGGTAGGCGATGCCGAACTGCTGGGCGATGCGGATCTTGCCCTCGGCGAGGGCCGCCGAGGGGATCGCCGCGACGAGGGCTGCGACGGCCGCGGCGCCGAGGAGGGTTCGACGGGTCGCGCGGACGCGGGCGAAAACGGATGTCATGCTCTGGCCTTTCGAAGACGATGGGAGGCGGACGGGTCGGGAGGAGAGATGCCGGAGCGGCTAGCGCTGCATGCCCCACCGGCGGACGGTCAGGGATTCGAGCAGCCGGAAGACGACACCCTCGACGAGCAGCCCGATCACGATCACCAGAACCAGTCCGGCGAAGACCTTGTCGGTGAAGAGCTCGTTCCGGTTGCGGAAGATGTACCAGCCGAGGCCGCCTTGGCCGGACGAGACGCCGAAGACGAGTTCGGCCGCGATCAGGGTCCGCCATGCGAAGGCCCAGCCGATCTTCAGGCCGTAGAGGATCGAGGGCAGCGCCGCCGGGATGAGGATCAGCCCCACATAGGCCGGGCCCTTCAGCCCGTAGTTCCGCCCGACCAGACGCTGTGTCTCCGGAACGCCGTCGAAGCCGCCGAGGGCGGCGAGCGAGAACGGCCACAGCACGGAATGAACGAGCACGAAGATGAGGCTCGCCTGACCGAGCCCGAACCACAGCATGGCGAGCGGCAGGATGGCGATGGCCGGAAGGGGGTTGAACATCGAGATGAGGGTCCGCAGCGTCTCACGCGCGAACCCGTTGGCGACGGCCAGGGAGACGAGGACGAGCGAGATGGCGACCGCGAGCGCATAGCCCTTCACGAGGACCGTGAGCGATGTCCAGGAGGACGACAGGAGCCCGTCGTTCCAGAGCCCGTCGGCAAGCGCCGACATGGTGGCCGTGAAGCTCGGCAGGAGGATCGGCTTGGCGGTCCACACAGCGGCCGCCTGCCAGACCGCCGCCAGGATGACGAGGATCGCAAGTTTGCGAAGGACGGCGGAGGTCGTCCCGGAGAAGCGGACCGCGGCGATGCCCGATATCGTGGCGGCGTCAGACATGGACGGACTCCGGGATCGGCGCCGCGTCGAAGAGGAGACCGTTGACCTCCTTGACCACGCGCTCGAAGCGATCGCCGCCGCTGTTGCCGAGACCGAACTCCGACGTATCGAACGAGGCGATGGTGCGCCCGGGATGGGGCGAAAGGAGATGCAGCTTGGTGCCGACGAGGATGGCTTCCTCGATGGAATGGGTGACGAAGAGCAGCGTGAAGCGCTCGGCCTCGGCCAGCCGCAGAAGATCCTCCTGCAACTGCCGACGGGTGAGGGCGTCGAGCGCGGCGAACGGCTCGTCCATCAAAAGCACGTCGGCGTTCGTCACGAGGGCACGGGCGATCGCCGCTCGCTGCTTCATGCCGCCCGACAGCGTGTGGGGATAGGCGTCGATCACCCGCTCCAGCCCGACCTTGCGCAGCGCATCCGCCGCCCGCTCGCTCGCCTCGACCTTCGACAGGCGGCCACCGGGCCTTGCGGAGACGCGCAAGGGAAAGGCGACGTTCTCGCGCACCGTCTTCCACGGCAGGAGCTGGTCGAACTCCTGGAAGACGACGATCCTGTCCGGACCCGGTCCGTTCACACGGCGTCCCTTCACCAGGATCTCACCGTCGGCCGGCTCGATGAAGCCCGCGACCGCCTTCAGGATCGACGACTTGCCACAGCCCGATCGCCCGAGAAGCACGAGCCGTTCTCCCTCGCCCGCGGAGAAGCTGACATCGTCGACGGCGCGGACGGACCCGCGGGACGTCGCGTAGTCGAGCGTCAGCCCACGGGCAGCAAAGGCGATTCCGCCGTCCGGCCGGCCTTGATCGGGACGGGCCAACATCAGCTTCCATCCTCGCCGTGGAGCGACTCGAAGGTGTAGTCCTTCCAGCTCGCGGGCCTCGTCTTGATCGCGCCGATGCGGTTCAGGAAGGCCGCGAAGTCGTAGGAGCGCGCCGGCACCAGCGTGTAGAGCGAGTCCGGCGATTCCAGCAGAGACTGGACGAAGGCCGGATCGAGGTTGGAGTTCTCGACGCGGACATAGGTCTTCGCCGCTTCCGGCTTGTTCGCCTCGATCCAGGCGGAGGCCTCCTTGAAAGCCTCGAAGAAGGCTTGCGCGAGCTTCGGGTTCTCGTCGTGGAAGGCCGTGGTGGCGTAGACGTAGGTCGGCGTCACGGGGCCGCCGAGGACGTCGTAGGAGGACAGGATCTTGTGGACCTTCGGGTCCTCCAGCGCCCGCTCCTGGAAGGGCGAGTTGGAGAGATGCGCGGCGATCTCGGTCGAGCCGGACAGGAGCGCCGCCGTCGCGTCGGGATGCGGAAGCGACACGGTGTTCGCGTCGAGCCGTCCGTGCTGGCCCTCGCCGAAGGCTTTCTCGGCGGCCATCTGGAGAATGCGCGACTGCACCGACACGCCGACGGCGGGCAGTGCGATCTTGTCGCCGGGCTTGAAGTCGGCGAGCGTCCGGATGTCCTGACGCGATGTGACGAGGTGGTTCTGCTGGTGGGCAAGCCCGCCGATGATCTTCACCGCGCCGCCCGTCCGGTCCCAGAGCGTCAGGAACGGGCCGATGCCGGCCGCCGCGACGTCGACATGGCCGGACAGAAGCGCATCGTTGATCGCCGAGCCGCCGGAAAGCCTCGCCCATTCCACCTCGACTTCGCCGAGGCCGAGCGCCGTCGCATGCTTCTGGATGAGGTCCTGGTCACGGATGACGTGGAGCGGCAGGTAGATCGTGCCGAACTGCTGGACGATCCGGATGGTCTGCGCGGCGCCGGCCGATCCGGCGGAGAGGGCCGAGCTAAAAAGGGCGGCGCACAGCATCAGGGCTTTCGTCTTCTTCAAGGTGGCGATCTCCGTTCGGCGCCGACCGAGCCGGGTCCGAATGACCTCGACCCGCCCGCTTCGATTCGAAGGCTAATGCTCCGGTCGGCAACGGCGCGAGGTAAAATCTACTCAATCCAGCGTCATGATAGACAATCAGTTCCTGTCCTGGTGCGCCCGCGGCCGATAGCATTCGCGTCACGTTCAGATTGGGAGTCTCCATGACCGCTGCCCTTCCCGACAAGCTCAAGGTTCTCTGGTTTTTGCCGACCCATGGCGACGGACGCTTTCTCGGCTCGGCCGAAGGCGGGCGCGTCGTCGACATCGATTATCTCGAACAGGTCGCGAAGGCCGCCGATCGGCTCGGGTACTACGGCGTGCTCCTGCCGACGGGCAGAAGCTGCGAGGATTCCTGGGTCGTCGCATCGGCGCTGGCGCGCACGACGGAGCGCCTGCGCTTCCTCGTCGCCGTGCGTCCGGGCCTTCTGTCGCCGACGCTGGCCGCCCGCATGACGGCGACCCTTGACCGCATCTCCGGCGGCCGGCTCTTGATCAACGTCGTCACGGGCGGCGATCCCGTCGAGAACGCGGGCGACGGCATCTTCCTCGCCCACGACGAGCGCTACGAGGTGACGCGCGAGTTCCTCGACATCTACAAGGCGGAGCTCTCCGGCGAGACCGTGACCTACGAGGGTCGGCACCTCAAGGTGAAGGACGGGCAACTCATGCTCCGCTCTCATCAACGACCGTACCCGCCGCTTTATTTCGGCGGCTCGTCGGATGCCGGCATCGAGGTCGCGGCGAAGACGATCGACAAGTACCTGACCTGGGGCGAGCCTCCGGCGGCCGTCGCCGAGAAGGTCGCGAAGGTGCGCGCGGCCGCCGAGAAGGAGGGCCGCTCGGTGTCCTTCGGCATCCGGCTCCACGTGATCGTGCGCGACACGAACGCGGAGGCCTGGGCTGCCGCCGAAAGCCTGATCTCGAAACTCGACGACGAGACGATCGCCCGGGCGCAGAAGCAGCTGGCGCGGCAGGACTCGGTCGGGCAGATCCGAATGCGCGCGCTCCACGGCGGCGACCGGACGAAGCTGGAGATCAGCCCGAACCTCTGGGCGGGCGTTGGCCTGATCCGCGGCGGGGCGGGCACGGCGCTCGTCGGCGACGGGGCGACGGTCGCCGAGCGGATCGACGAGTATCGCCGCGTCGGCATCGACACCTTCATCCTCTCCGGCTATCCGCATCTCGAGGAGGCCTATTCCTTCGGCGAGCGCGTCCTCCCAAGGCTCACCCTCGACCACGACGATCCCCGCGCCGCGGCCGCCCCGGCAGACTCCCGTCTCGTCGGCGAGGCCATCGCCAATACGAGCATTCCCGAGGCACGAGCGGCCAGCGCGTCATGAAGGGCGGCTTCCCTCGGGAGCTGTCGCAACGACCGCGGCCTTCCTGATAGGGCAGCGCCAGCTGCCCGCCGCGCTCGCTGAAAGGACAGGGCCCGCTGTGCCCGCTGCCCGCGCGGACGACGCCCCCTCGTTGCGATGCGCTTCGTCGAGGAGGCTCACGCGGCGACGCGATTCGAAGCTTGCAACCGACAGCGCTCCTCCCGGCCGTCGGTTGCCGTCACCCGGCCGGTGCCGCTCCCAGGGGCACCGGCCGGGTCTTCCTGTCTTGCGTTCTCGAAAGCCGTGCAGGGCGCTTGAGCTCGGCCGCGTCACGCTCCTATCTTCGTCTTCTCGGCGATGGAGCGCGCGGCCTTCCGCCTGAGACGGCTCGGATCCATCCGATCCCATCCGCTGGGCCAACGAGGCCTGAGCGAAGGCGAGGCCGGTCTCCCCCGGACACGGGGTCTCAGCGCGCTGCGGCTCGTGTCCCGGCAACTTCGGCGCCGGCATCCCAGGCCAAGGCCAGGAACCGAAGCGAGGCGATCGCTCCGGTGATTTCCATGACGGCCAACGCGACGTGGACGTCGGCCAACCCTGCCGGTGCCCCGGAACCGCGCGGGGAGAGCGTCAGTTGCTGGCCGCCACCTGCGCCTTTGCCGCGTCGTAGAAGCTCCTGTCCACCCAGGCGTCGTAATCGACCATGCCGTTCAGGAGGTCGGCGTCGGCCATGAACCTTTCCTCGCCCTTCAGCGCTTCGACGGCCTTTGAAGTGATCTCGGGATCGAGGTGGAACTTGCCGTCCGCGTAGGTGGCCCGGACGGACGCCTCGCTGTTCCCGGTTTCCCGGACGAAGATCGCCACCGTTTCGTCCGGATGCGCGTCCGCCCAGCGAGCGGCCTCGATGTCGACCTTCAAGATCCGTTCGACGATCTCGGGATAGGTCTTGGCGAAGGTGCCGTTGACGCTGATCGGATAGGGGACGGCCCATTCCGGCCTGCCGGAGACCGCGGCGTCGAACAGAACCCGGGCCTGGCCCGCCTCGACGAGCTTCTGGACCGGGCCGGTGCTCTCGACGATCGCGTCGACGTCGCCGCGCGACAGCGCCGGGCCGGAGTTCTCGAGGCCGATGTTGAGGCTTTCGACGTCCTTGATGGAGAGACCCTCCGCCTGGAGCGCCTTGGCGAACGTGGAATGGCGGACGGTGCCGGAGAGATAGGCGACCTTCTTGCCCTTGAGGTCGACGAGCGAGCGG
Organism: Aureimonas sp. Leaf454; assembly: GCF_001424685.1. GTDB lineage: Bacteria > Pseudomonadota > Alphaproteobacteria > Rhizobiales > Rhizobiaceae > Plantimonas. Next base: position 19,566 of record NZ_LMQT01000020.1, on the reverse strand, counting down.
ATCGGCGAGTCGGGCCGCACCACGATCGTCGTCTCGTTCGAGGGAACCCAGCTCGACAGGCCGATGGCCTTGACGTCGGCGCCGCTGGCGGCCAGCCGCAGGGACGGGTTGTTGCCGATGTAGGTCAGGTCGATGGCTCCCGATCCCAGCGCGAAGGAGGCGGCCGATCCGCCGTCGAAGGTGGTCAACTCCACCGCAATGCCGTCCTTGGCGAACTCCTTCTCCAGAAGCTTCTGGTTGCGGAAGAGAATGAACTTCAGGTGGCCAGGGGCGGTCGAGCCGATGCGGATGACGTCGGGCTTGGCCTCCTCGGCCAGGGCCGTCGTTCCCGGGGCAACGCCGAGGGCGAGACTGAGGGCGAGGAGCCGAAGCAGCGAGCGCCGGGGCCAGGTGATGCGGTTCATGACGGGATCCTCTTGGAGACGTGGACGGGAAGCGGGCATTCGGCCGGGCTGCGATCGTGTCGTCAGGCGGGGCCGTTGGCGTCGGTGCTGCGCCACCGGGTGGCGCGAGCCTCGAGGGCGACGAGCAGGTAGTTCAGGATGAGGCCCGTCGCCGTCAGCGTCAGGATCCCGGCATACATCCGGTCCGTCTCCAGCATCAGCGACGCGTGCTGGATCAGGAAGCCGATGCCGGACTGGGCGGCGAGCATCTCGGCCGCGATGACGGAGAAGAGCGAGGTCTTCACTCCGAGCCTGGCGCCCGCCACGATCGACGGGATGGCGGAGGGCAGGATCACCTTCTTGAAGAGGTCCCAGTCCGACGTTCCCATCGACCTCGCGGCCTTGAGCAGCAACGGGTCGACCGACTTCACGCCGACGATCGTGTTGACGAGCAGGAAGAACACCGCCGCGTAGAAGGTGATGGCGATCTTGGAAGCCTCGCCGATGCCGAGCATCAGGATGAAGACGGGCATCAGGGCGAATTGCGAGGTGTTGCGCAGCGTCTGGACGAGAAAATCGCTCATGCGCTCGAAGAGCGCGTAACGGCCCATCACGAGGCCGAGCGGCACGGCGACCACGACCGCCAGCAGGAAGCCGAGGGCCGCGCGTTGGAGGCTGATGCCGATGTGCTCCGCGATCGTGCCGTCCGCGATCATCTCGCCGAGCGCGCTCAGCACGCGGCTGAGCGGCGGGAAGAAGAGGGCGTTGATCCAGCCCGCTCGCGGCGCGATCTCCCACAGGAGCGCAAAGGCGAGCACTGCCGGCAGTCCGAGGCTGAAACGCTGAAAGGACCGCCGCAGCGAGCTGGCGGCGGGTCCGAAGCGAAGCCGGGTGCCGACGAGGGACGGATCCAGTGTCTTGGGTGAAACGAGCGTCATCGGTCTTGCTCCTCAATGAGCGTAGGTCGAGGCGAGGGACCAGTCGCCCTGCGCCTTGCGGACCTCGTCGCGCAGCGCTTCCCAGACGCGGGCGCGGTAGCGGGTGAAGTCGTCGCCGTTTCGCACACCCGGCTCGCGCGGCCGCGGCAGGTCGATCTCGATGATCTCCTTCACGCGGGCCGGGCGTGCCGTCATCACGACGATTCGGTCCGCCAGGAAGATCGCCTCGTCGATCGAATGGGTGACGAACACGACGGTGGTCTTGATCTGCTCCCAGATCCGCAGGAGCTCGGACTGGAGGATGTCGCGGGTCTGGGCGTCGAGGGCGGCGAAGGGTTCGTCCATGAGGAGGACCTCGGGATCGTTCGACAGCGCCCTGGCGATCGCCACGCGCTGCTGCATGCCGCCGGAGAGCTGCGAGGGATACCGGTCCTCAAAGGCGCGGAGCCCGAAGAGGTCGAGGAAGGCCCGGGCCTTGTCGCGGCGCTCCTTCCGGCCGACGCCGCGAACCTCGAGAGCGTATTCGACGTTCTCGAGCGCGGTGCGCCAGGGAAACAGGGCGTATTGCTGGAAGACATAGGCGGTTCCCGGATGGGGGCGGGCGACGGCGTCGCCGTCGATCTCCGCCGCACCCGAGCTCGCCTCGGTGAGGCCCGCGATGACGTCGAGCAGGACGGACTTGCCGCTGCCGGACGGGCCGACGAGCGTCACGAACTCGCCGCGCCGGATCGTGAGGTCGACGCCTCCGAGGACGCTGACCCGGTCGCTGGTGCGTCCGTCGACGGTCACGCTCTGCCCGGGCTTGAGCTGGAAGGTCTTGCGCAGGTCGCGCACGGCGATGCGGTCCATGGGTCTCTCCTTTTCGTCCGGTTCAGCCCTGGGCGAGCCGCAGGCGGTGCGTCGGGTCGTTCTGGGTCCCGCCCGCCCGGCCGCGGTTCCAGCCGAGCGATCGGGCATAGGTCCCGAAGAGATCGCGCTCCGCGACCTCGGCCTCGGTGATCCCGGTCGGGCCGTCCGCGCGCTCGGCCACGTAGAGGGCGTCGGTCGGGCAGTAGATCTCGCAGAGGAAGCAGGTCTGGCAGTCGTCCTGCCGCGCGATGACGGGCCGTCCCGTCTCGTCGCGGTCGAAGACGAAGGCGGGGCAGACCCGCTCGCAGATGTCGCAGCGGATGCAGCGATCCTCGGACACGACCTCGATCACGACGCGGATCCTTCGAGCAGGCCGAGCGTGTCCGCATCGTCTTCCCAGTCCGCCTGGACGGAACGAAGATCCGAAACGGCAATGCGGCGACGCAAGGCATCGTTCTCGGCCGGATGGTCGCTGCGCCGATGGACGCCCCGGCTTTCCGTGCGCAGTTCGGCCGCCGCCAGGGTCCACCGCGTCGCCGCCGTGACGGCGGCAACCTCGCGGGCCCGCAAACGGTCGCGGCCGGTCGCCTCGAGATGCTTCTCCAACTCGCGCCAGACGTCCTCGACCGCCTGGCGGCCGGAAGCCAGAGTCGCGGCGGTTCGGTGGTAGTTGCGCTCCAGCGGCGCGATCTCGGCGCGCACGGTCCGCACGGCCCGATCCAGGTCGACGGGGCTCGCCTCGTGCCGGGCCCGCAAGCCCGTCCGTCCGAGGGGTGCCGATGCGGCCTCGGGCCGGCCGCGCCGGCGCCTGGCCTGCGCGCTCGCACCCCGGCCCGCCCACCAGCCGCTGGCCATGGCCCAGGAGGAGTTGATCGCGCCGCCTCCGGAGATCCCGCCGGTGACGTTCTCGCGGCTGGCCGCGTCCCCGGCGACGAAGAGGCCAGGAACCTCGGTGGCGCATTCGGACGACGCGATCCGGATGCCGCCGGTTCCCCGGATCGTGCCCTCGAACTTCAGCTCGACCGGAAACATCGCGCTGAACGGGTCGATCCCCATCTTGTCGTAAGGGGCAAAGCAGTTCGGCTGGCCCCGGCGCAGGGCATCGCGGATACCCGCGTCCGCGAGATCCAGACGCGCCAGGACCTCGCCCTCGGTCAGGGCGCGGGCGATCACGCGCTCGGCCGGTCCGATGCCATTGGTGAGGATCTCGCCGTCGTGTCCTTTCAGGGGCGTGCCGTCCGGCCTGTAGAACGTCGCCCAGCGGAAGGGCAGGCCCTTGTTCAGCGACGAGCCCTTCGGCGCCAGCGTGTACTTGCCCGTGAACTCCATGCCCGAGAGCGAGGCGCCGGCTTCCGCTGCGAAGAGATGCCCGTCCCCGGTCAGCCCGGTGCCGCCGAGAATGCGTTCGAAAAAGGCGCATCCACCCGTCGCGAGGACGACCGCCCCGGCCTCGACGCGGAAGCTGGCGCCCGTGCGCCGAGCCATCCCCTGCGCACCCTTGACGGCATGGCCGTCACCGATGAGTTCGAGGATGGGGTGATGGTCGAGGATGCGGATGCCCGCCGCCGCGACGCGGGCCCGCATGAAGCGCATGTAGTCGGGACCGCGCAGGTTGGCGACGTAGAGGTTGCCGCCGTCGTCGTTCGGGAAGGGGTAGCCCCACTCCACGAGTTTGGCGAGGTTCTCGAAACTCTAGTCGACGCAGCGGAGCATCCACGGCTTGTCGGCCAGGCCCGCCGTCCGCTTCCAGCGTGCCTCGACGGCCGAGGCACGCCCCTCTCCGGGCGGAACGCACCACGTCCCGGTGTTGGAGGGCGCGGTCGCCCCGCTGGTGCCGAGATATCCCTTGTCGGCGAGAATGACGGTCGCGCCGTCGCCTGCCGCCGAAAGCGCAGCCCATGCGGCCGCCGGGCCGCCGCCCACGACGAGCACGTCGCAGGAAAGGGTCTGGCCATCGGGCAGGAAGCGGTCCTTCCGGGTCGAGGACATGTTCGGATCTCACATCAATCGGTAGAGGGGGCCGCGGGGCGGCTCGGACGCGGGCGCAAGGCTCAGGCCGCTCTCTGCGCCGCGCCGGGTTCGTTGCCGGCGCTCCATTTGATGTTGCAGCCGATCGAAGGCGTCTGGTGCGCGGCCACCGTCTGGCCTTCGAGAACCGCGTCCGCCGCGGCGCGCAGGTCCGCGCCGGTCACCGGCTTGCCGTTCCCGGGCCGGGCGTCGTCGAACTGCCCGTGGTAGACCAGCCGTCGGTCGGCGTCGAAGAGGAAGAAATCCGGCGTGCAGGCGGCGCGATAGGCCTTGGCCACCTCCTGCGAGCCGTCTTTGAGGTAGGGGAATCCGTAGCCCTGGTCCCGTATCTCCGCCGCGATGCGGTCCAGTGATTCCTCCGGATGGGCATCGGCATCGTTGGCGTTGATCGCGATGACGGCGAGGCCCTTGTCCGCGTAGTCGCGCGCCAGGGCTGCGAATTCCTCGCGCAGCAGGAGGACGAAGGGACAACGGTTCGAAATGAAGGCGACCAAAAGGGCGGGCTTGTCCGCGTAGTCGGCCAGCGCGACCTCACGGCCCCCGGGGCCGGGGAGCGAGAACTCGATGGCCTTCGTGCCGAGTGGGACGGCGTTGGATTCGGTTTTGGGCATTCTGGGCTCCCCATCGCGTTGAGGCCCTGATCCGATCATAATGTCTATCGATGAAGTAGATAAAAGAGTTCGTATTTGCAGCCCGAAGCGGATTTTTCGTTCGCCCTGCACGCCGATGCGCGCGTCGAAAGCCGGAAAAAAGGATCGACCCGCCCTTCCCGAAGGACGAGGCGAGCCCGGTCCGGCTTCGGCGAGGCGCGACGCAGGGACATGCGGTTCGGCGCAGTTGGGGGAGGGCATGTCATCCGTCGATCCGGCGGGATCGAGCGCCGATCCGACCGGCACGGGATCGTCGTCCATGCGACCGGACGACCTGCGGCTGACCCTTTACGCTCTCGATGCGGAGCGTACGTTCCGGCGATGTCCGCCCAACCGAAAGTTCGCTCCATGAAGCACCGCCTTCCGTTCATCGCCGCGGTCATGATCGCGTGTTCGGCTGTCACGGCTCCGTCAAAGGCCGAAGGGACGCCGGGATGGGACGCCCTGTCTCAGCCGCAGACCCACATCCTGATGCGGCATGCCGAGGCGCCCGGCGTCGGAGACCCCGCGGGGTTTCGGCTCGGCGATTGCGCCACCCAGCGCAACCTGTCTGCGGCGGGGCGCGAACAGGCGCGTCGCATCGGCGAAGCGATCAAGGATCGAGGGATCCGTGTCGACCGCATCCTGACGAGCCAATGGTGCCGGGCGGCCGAGACCGCGACGCTCCTCGATCTCGGGCCGATCGTGGAGGACGCCGCGCTCAACTCCTTTTTCGACACGCGCGAGACCGCCCGGACGCAGTCGGACGAGGTGAGGCGCACGCTGTCCGACCTCGACCGGACAGGTCAGAGAGCGACGCTCGTCACCCATCAGGTCAACATCACGTCTCTGACGGGCGTCTTCCCGGCGTCCGGGGAGATGATCGTCGTCCGGATGTCGGGAAACGACGTGGAGGTGCTGGCGCGGCTTGTCCCGGATCCGACGGACGCGCGAGAGCCGGCAGTCCAGCCGTGACGGATCGGATGGACCGATCGTCGACAGCCGCCGACCTGCGCCGCAACACTCGGATCCAGCGATAGATCTTCCACCATGTCGAGATCATCATATCGGTCGAGCCGATGGTCTACATCAGAAAATACAGGCTGCTCCTGATAACGAAAGCTTGGCATGAATGCGCACCCCATCTTGATGGGGCAAACGCGAGATGAACCAGAATCTATGTCGTCGGGGTCTCGCCATTCCGAGTTTCCGACAGAAAAGATTTTGAAGGCGCAGCGGTCGCGGACAGCAGATCCGCTTCGCCGCCGAATAAAAGAAAGTAAGCATGACTGATAGCAATCAACCCGACGAGAACGGGCCCCATGGGCGGGATGTCGTCGGTGGCGGGGTCGCGACGGTCGTACGGCCGGTCTCCGGCGCCGCATCCGCACAAGCCGGAGGCCGCTCCAGGTTCGACGTCATCATCGTGGGCGGCGGCTCGGCCGGAGCCGTGCTGGCCAACCGATTGAGCGCGGATCCATCGCGGCGAGTCCTCCTGATCGAAGCCGGCAAGGCTTACCCGCCCCATGCCTATCCGGACGCGGTGCGGCGCCAGGACATCGTCGGCGGCGACGCGGAGCATGACTGGGGCTTCCAGAGCGAGCCCGGTCTCCTCGGCCGGACGATCCCCCTCAACCGCGGCAAGGTTCTGGGTGGCTCGTCCGCGATCAACGGGGCGGTCGCCATGCGGCTGCCGAGCGACGATCATGACCGTTGGGCCCGCGACCACGACCTCGGCGCCTTCAGCCGGGAGGCCACGCATCCCTTCTACACGTCTTTGGAGCGGACCTCCGGCACCGGCGGCGAGGGGCAGGACGGTCCTTTCCCGCTGCACCAGCTCGGCGACGAAGAGGTCTCCGATCAACACCGAGCCTTCATCGCGTCCGCCCTGGCTGCAGGCCACCGACGATCCGCGGGCTTTGCCACCGAACAGCCATGGGGTGTCGGCCCCTACGTGATGAACACCCGCATGGGCGTCCGCCTGAACACCGGCATGACGCTCCTCGGCGAGGCGATCCGCGCTCGCCCCAATCTGACGATCCGCGACGAGACACTGGTCGACGCCGTCGTCGTGACGCTCGGCCGTGCGACCGGACTTCGCCTGGCTGGCGGAGACATCGTCGAAGGGGGGGAGATCATTCTCTCCGCGGGGACCTATGGCAGCCCCGCCATCCTCATGCGGTCCGGCATCGGGCCCGCCGAAACGCTGCGTCGCCTCGACATCCCGATCATCGCCGATCTGCCGGTCGGTCGCCGGCTGCAGGATCATCCGCTCGTTCCAACCGTCTGGTCCATCCGCAAGGAGGCGGTCGGTCTTCCGTATCCGCCGATCGGCGCGATGTTGTGGGCGCGGTCGAACCATGCCAGGGGCGTAGAGGTTGACCTCAATATCAGCACCGCGACGCTGCCGGACGACGGTGCTTCATCCGCCGGCGCGATGTTCCTTCTCTTCGCGGCGCTCGTGCGACCCCGATCGGTCGGTTTGCTGACCATCGCCAGCCGGGATCCCAAGGCGGCTCCCGTCATCGATCTCGGTTTCCTCCAGGACGACGACGACAGGGAGCGCTTGATCGACGGTGTCGAGATGATCCGCGACATCGCACGTCACAAGCCTTTCGCCGACATGATCGACGGGGAGTTGGCGCCGGGCGCCGCCGTCGGCGACCGTGCCTCGATCAACGCCGCCCTGGCTGCGTCGGTCGTCACCTATCAGCATCCCACCTCCACGGTGCCGATGGGCGGCTCGCAGGATCCCCATGCCGTCGTCGATGTCGAGGGCCGCGTTCGCGGCATCGAAGGCCTGCGCGTGATCGACGCCTCGATCTGGCCGGACGTGCCTTCGGTCGCCACGGCCTTCCCGACCATGATGCTGGCCGAGCGTATCGCCGCTTCCATGACCTAAGCCATGTCCGGGCGAAGCGAGGTCGCTCCGCCCGGACATGCGCCGGAACCTGGCGCAACGGGCCCGAGCGAACGGCATCGAACCGTTTGCCGAGCCCTGCGGGACAAGGGGCCGTCCAGCCTCCGGGCCCCAACATCACCCGTGCCAGGATGGAATCGTCGAGATGAGCCGGGCCTTCAACGCCGTCGAACGTCTATGTCGAAGCCTTTCCGGCGAAGCACATGAAAGGCTGATCGTGCTCGACGATGTCGATGTCGATGTCGATGTCGATCACGCCGCGCGAACCGCCGTTTCGGATCTTTGCCCATGGGCGGGGTGCGCGGCAGCGGCGGGGGCCGGACCGGGCCGGACTGCATGAAGGACGTCACGGACACGATCTGGATCAACGCCCGCCACAGCGCGAACCAGGCCGACCATCCGTTTTGACCAAGATCGCGGCGCCGATCCGCAATCGGCACCGCTCCACGTCATCCATCTCTGGGAGCCACACAGCATGAACGAGCCAAGATCGAGTCACGAAGGTCGCGTCGCCCTCGTCACGGGCGCAGCCCGCGGCATCGGGCAGGCCATTGCCGTTCAACTGGCCGAACGCGGCGCCAGCCTCGTTCTGGTCGATATCGACGAAGCCCACGAGACCGCCGCCCTCCTGAGCGGTCCCAGTCTGGTCGTCGCCGCCGACGTCACGAGCGCGGCGGACTGGGCGCGCATCGACCAGCAGGTTCAGCAGCGCTTCGGTCGGACCGATATCGTGGTGAACAATGCCGGTATCGGGAGCCCCAAGCGCATCGACGAACTGGACTTCGAGCAGTGGAAAAAGACGCTTTCCGTCAATCTCGATGCGCATTTTCTCAGTGCAAAGCAGTTTGTGCCGCAGATGAGAAACAACAACTGGGGCCGCTTCATCAATATATCGTCCAACTCGATCGGGCTCGCGATACCCGGAATGAGCCATTACATGGCGTCCAAGATGGGCGTCATCGGCTTCGTTCGAGGTTTGGCGAACGATGTCGCGGACGGGGGCATTACGGTCAACGCGGTTCTTCCCGCCCTCACGAACACGCGGCTGACGCAGGACATGCCCGAGGAGGCCAAGCGTCAGACCTGGCAACAGCAGGCGATCAAGCGCTTCGCCGAACCCAGGGACATTGCCGGTGCGATCTGCTTCCTCTCCAGCGAGGATGCCTCGTTCATCACGGGGCAGGCGATCCCTGTCGATGGCGGACAGTACAAGATTTCCTGAGGCGCTTCGCTCGACCTGCGGCTCGACGGTGGGCGGAGTCCGCGCCATCCCCACGATCCGCGCAAGCCGCGCGTCCGACCAACCGACTTCCCGATGGCGCCCGATTTCGGCATCAGAACCTTCGTCAGGGCGCTGGAAGACATGGACGTGGAGGGTTTGTCGCGCCCGGCCATTGACCGTGAAAATGCTGCCCGCCTGCTCGCACGGCCAACGTAGTCGGCCGGATCAACGGCTGCGAACCGGTCGGCGAGCCGAGTTCGAGCCGACGGGGTCCTCGAGGGGCGCTGTCGGTCCGCAGCACCCTGTGGGGGACGTCCGGAACGATCCGGATCCGCATACGAAGCTTGAAGTGCGAGATCAGGCCTTTGGCGGATGGACAGCTTTCCCACCGCACGGGCCGAAAGCTGCCGGTCCGCGATCGGCCTTGACGGCGCAAGAGGGCGGTCTTTGACGGACCGCGGCGCCGGCATCCAAGGCTTGAGCTTGCCGGGGGATCAACCTTGTTCCCCATCGGCTTGACCGAGCGCCCTGGTCCGCTCCATCAGTCGCGGCAAGGATGATGGCGCCATCACCATAGGCGTCACCTCGTTCCGTAGGTCGGGAGTTGCAGGATGGCACGCAAGATTCGAGACGCGGACTGGCTCACGGAAGCTGCCGTGGACGCTCAGCCGGCGGAGCCGTGCTGGCTCTGCGGACGGCTGCTCGGAAAGACCGTGGACCGCTTTCACCCGATCCCGAAGAGCCGAGGAGGTCGCGACACCGTACCCGTCCATCCTATTTGCCGAGAGACCATCGACGCCAATTTCTCGGCAAGCGAACTTGTCCGTCATGCGGAATCGGGAACAGCGCTGACGGACAACGAAAGCGTCGCACGCTTCGTGAAATGGGTCGCCAACAAGCCCGCCGATTTTCATTCCGCGACGAAGGCCGGCCGGTAGGAACCAGGCACGGGCGGAGCCATTTGCGAAGGTGACGGACGCGGTTCGCTACGGCTTTTGCCGATGGACCGAAGCCGGAACGGCAGCTGGTGGCCTCTGCCTTCCCGAAAGCCGACGGGCAGCCATCGGCCCACTGGCGGCATGAGAGAGGCTCGCTCGCGCCCTTGCCGGCTGGCTCGTGGTCTCAACCCTTCCGCTTGAGCGCGCGCTTCATGTTCCGTCTGACTTCGGCGAGCGCACCCTTCACGACTTCGATCGTGTTGGTGCTCAGTCTGTCCGCGATGTCTTCGCCGACCATGCGGTAGACGGTCGAAATCTGCGAGCGAATGTCCTGGCCGGAGGCCGTCAGGGTGACCGTGTTGCCATCGATTTCAACGAAGTTCCGGACAGACAGCCTTTCATACGCCCTTGCGGCGACGAGCCGACGGACGCCGAGTTCCTCAGCCGCCTCGATGAGGTCGGTGGGGACGCGGGTGCTGAGCGCAAGCAGGTAGTCGTCTTCACCCGGCAATAGGGCGATGGTCGCCAGATGCATCGCGAGCAGATCGCGGGTCAGTTTCGAGACCTCGATCATCGAGGCCGCCAAGGCTTCCTTCTCGGCGTCATCAGTGCGGGTGGCTTCGAGAACGGTCGAGAACATCAGTTGATCTTTCCTAAACACGGCTTGGACAGTGTTGTCGGATGTGAAGCTGGCGCGAAGCTGGATGGATGGCGCAGTCTATGGATTCTGGGGATTGCAATCCTCTGGTTTCTGCCTGCCGGAGCGCTTCACGTAAGGTCATGTCCCGGTCCCTTTCATCGCGTCCGCTTCGGGGACGAGCCCGAATGGTCGAGTGGGAACCGCGGGTGCAGGCGGATCCCCAGCGTTGCGCTTTGGGAGCCGGCGACAGCCGCGCATTGCACGCTGAAACCCGGTGAAGCAAACGAAACGCCGGCCACGGTCATCGCCTGACAGACGAAAGAGGTTGCGGCGAAGGCCGGCGCTGCAAGCCTCCGCTTCCCGTCGATATCGCCCGTAAAACGGGCGCACCGGTCCCTGTTTGAATGTCGGCTGACGGTCGACGCGGACTGGCTGCTCTTCGCAAAAGCTGGCCCGGATGTGGACAGGCTGCTTTCGGCGCGTGACTGCTGCCAGACATCATTTCCGACACGGGTGGAACGGCGACCGCCAGCTTCTGGAAGGGTACAGAAGCATCGCTGCCATTCAGCCCCGGCGACAACGGCTCCGTTTCCCGGCCGTAACACCGTAACGAGGATGCAGGCGACGCGTGCGTCGCGCAGGGGAACAAGCAACTCTCCTGGTTTCTTGGCCTCCGCCATGTTCGCGGGCGAACACTGTGCCCGGCGAGGACAAAGGTGGCCATTCCGACCGGGACGTGACGGAAGACGGCCGCGCGCCGATGCCGCGGATGACGACCACGGTTCTCCAACTACTTCTCTGGCCATGCAGGATGACCCGTCTGATTTCGAACCGTCACGCAGCGCCGGCCTGGATCGCCTCGCCGAGTTCGTCAACCGTGCCGGACGTTCCTATGCCGCGGGACGCAACACCGATGACGGACCCGGCAGGGCGACCGCCGTGTCCAAGCTTTCGCCCTACCTGCGATATCGCCTCGTGACCGAGCGCGACGTCGTCGCGGCGGTCCTCGAACGGCACGGCTTCGAGCCGGCCGAGAAGTTCGTGCAGGAGGTTCTCTGGCGGACCTATTGGAAGGGCTGGCTGGAGATGCGGCCGACGGTCTGGGCGCGCTTCGTCGAGGAACGAGACCGCCAGCGCCAGACCTTTCCCAACAAACGTGCCCTGACCGCTGCCGAGAGCGGCTCGACGGGAATCGAGGGCTTCGACGACTGGGCGCGCGAGCTCCTCGCGACAGGCTATCTTCACAATCATGCCCGGATGTGGTTCGCGTCGATCTGGATCTTTACCCTTCGTCTGCCCTGGACGCTCGGCGCCGACTTCTTCCTGCGCCACCTCGTCGACGCGGATGCTGCCAGCAACACGCTGTCCTGGCGGTGGGTGGCAGGCTTGCAGACGGTCGGCAAAACCTACCTTGCAACCGCCGACAACATCGCTCGCTACACCAATGGCCGTTTCTCGCCGAAAGGACTGGCGACAGAGGCGTTCGCGATCACCGAGCCCCCCATTCCGCGGCCGCAACCCCTGCCTCGACCGATGCGATCGGCATCTTCGGACCAGTCGCTTCTGCTTGTCACATCGGACGATCTCAATCCCGAAACCGTCGCTCGCACCGACATGCCCATCAAGGCCGCCGTTGTCGCTTCCTCTCCCGACGGGCTCTGGGGCGATCGCGCACGGGTCTTCGTTGCGAAGGCTGCGGCGGAAACCGCGTCGCGGGTCGCCGTGAGTTTCGATTGCGAAGCGAACGTCTTGGTCGATCTGGACGCCGAGACGCTGGCGATCGCGGCGCGTTCGGCTGGTGCGCACCAAATCGTGACGGCCTACGCTCCCGTCGGGCCGGTCGCAGACGCATTGGCAAGATTGACGCCGAGCCTGGCAGGCCAGGGAATCACGCTCGTGCAGGTTCGACGGGACTGGGACGATCTCTTTTGGCCGCACGCGACCAAAGGCTTCTTCAAGTTCAGGGAGCAGATACCGGAGCTGTTGCGCGAACAGGGCATGCGTTGACGCCGGGGTGATCGTCCTTCGAGCGATGGGATCGATGGCTCCAGCCGCGTCGAGGGCTCCAGCAGAGACCGAGACGTTCCGTTCCCTTCGTGGAAGGGAGCAGACACGCACGAGCATCCTCGATGGGGTTGGAGCCGGCTCTTACCGGCTCTGTTCCGTCGATCTGCTGGAGATGAAGCGGCACGGGCTGCGAAGGGGCATCGGCGTTCGGTGATGATGCCGCACGGTCGCCGATGGGTTGTGGAAGCGGATGATGCCGCCGAAGGACGACAGGACGCTTCCCGGCGCCGGGTTCCTGTCACGCAGCTTCCATCGTGAACCGCCCTTGCACTTCTGCCATGCGGGATCCTCCGCAAAACTCCGGAGAACGCCTCACTCTTCCGGGGCAAGTTCACTTTTGACGAGCCCTCAGGATGAGGCTGGTCGTCCGGCCAGATCCTCGCTTCCAGGCTCCTGTGCGCCGGTGGCATTTCGGCGGATGCCGGGGCGTGGCGGCCATCCCTCGCGCTGCTCGCCCCGACGGCCGTCCGCTTCTTCCGTCTGGTTGTGAAAGAGCGTGACCTGGGTGGGATAGGGGATGTCGATGCCCTTGGCATCGAGGGCCAGCTTGATGCCCTCCAGCACCTCACCCTGCACCTTGACGAGATTGAATCCCTTGGACGGCGTCCACCAGCGGATCCGCAGGTTGACGCTGGAGGCAGCGAGGTCGAACACGATGACCTCGGGGGCCGGATCCGCCACGACCGCTTCCACATTCGCAATGGCCGCCAGAATGGCCGCTCGAGCGACTTCGATGTCGTCGCCGTACCCAATGCCGACGTCATACTGAGAGCGGCGGAGGGGCCGCGCGGTGTTCACTGTCACGGAGCTGGAGTAGACGCTGGCGTTCGGGATGATGACGCGACGCCCGTCGAAGAGAGTGATGATCGTCGCTCGCGTCTCGATCCATTCCACCGTGCCCTCGAAGCCGTCGACGATGATCTGGTCGCCGACTTCGAATGGCCGCTGGATCAGGATCAGGAGGCCTGCCAGCCAGTTCTGGAGGATGTCCTTGAAGGCGAAGCCGATCGCCACCGATCCGATACCGAGGCCGGCGAGAAGGTCGCCGGGATTCAGCGAGGGGATCACGATGGTGAGCGCCAGAAGCGCTCCGAACAGGAGGACGATCCATTTCAGGAACGAGCCGAGCACCGCACCGAGATTGGCGCGCTCGTGCTTGTCGGCCCAAGCCCGGAACGAGCGCTCGATGCTCCAACCGATACCGAAGGCGACGGCGAACACGACGATCGCGACCACGATGTTGGGGAGGAGCTGCTGGAAGCCGACGACCCACGTCTCGATCTTGGCGAGGACGAAGGCAGGATCGACGCGAACCGCTTGTTCAACGGTCTCGGGTGCATTGGCGGCGATGGCGTCAGCGGTTGCCGTTGGATCGACGGTGGGTGCCACCTGGGCAGTTGTTTCGTTCATGCAGGTCTCGTTTTCCGGCTACGCACTGGCAAGGCGTCGTGAAATAGGCGCCATCGCTGTTCCTGCATCGGTCAGATCGACGCTGGTGTTGCGGGCTGCGACTCGGTCATCCTCGCACCGCCGACGGTTCAGCGATGTCAAGAAGCTGCCGGCTGTGTGCCACCAACACCGACGCGCTCCGTCAGTTCCTGGATTCTACGTGTCTGCTCCCCCAGCATCGCCTCCAGATGTTCCACGCGCAGGCGGTCCAGCTTGTCGTGAAGCGACATGATCTCGAGCTCGGCCTTGAGGTTGACCTCGTAGTCGAGCCCAGCCGCGATGCGGTCTCGGGCGGCCTGACGGTTCTGGGACATCAGGATGACGGGCGCCTGCAGGGCTGCAACCATAGACAGGATCAAATTCAGGAAGATGAACGGATACGGGTCGAACGTCGCGCCCAGAGCCTTCATTGCAAACGCGTTCAGTCCGATCCAGGAGACAAGCAGGCTGGAAAAGACGATGATGAAAGTCCAGGAGCCGCCGAACTGAGCGACTTTGTCCGCCAGACGCTCGCCGAAGGTCTGTTGCTCCGATACGACAATATTGACGTTTCGCGTGACGTTCAGCCGCTTGGCGATGTGGAGGATCACCCGCTGCTCGCGGGCCGACAATGCCCCGAGCCCGTTGTCCAGAAGCTGACGAGCAAGTCGAGCGACGTCCTCGTTCATGGCCGTATACCTTTCCCGCTACCGTGCCTTCCGTCCGCTGGCCCGACGTTTCGCCGTCGCCCCTATTGCCGAACAGGCACGGAGACATTCCGCCGAGATCGCCGTCGGTTTCGTATGACGGAATGTCCGATCCGGTTCGCTGTGGGAGCCCTGCTCCTCCCGGCTTCGGCCGAGATGGGCTCTTGCACTCCTCGCGATCGAGCCCGGTGCCGTTGACGCATAGCACATTCATCGGCACCGCCGGCCATCATGGCGGCGAGGATGGAAGGGACATGCGTTCTGGTGCGGTTCTTTCGGCCAAGCGGTGTGGCGGCAGACATGGGAAACGGGAGCATCGTCGATCGGCGAACCTGGCCCGCAAGCTTGGTCACGGACGTCCCGCATGCTCGGCGACGTCCCGCCCGTGCCGGGCTTTAGCCCGGCCGAAGGGCGCGCAGCGCGTTCAAGATGGCCGCGACGTCGATGAGTTCCTGCACGAGAGCCCCTTGGACCGGCGGCAGATAACCCAGTGCCGCAGCGACCATCCCGAACGCGGAAAGACCGATTCCTGCGAAGACGCTCTGAAGGGCGATCTTCCGCGAGCGTTGGCCGATCGCCATCGCATCGCCGATACCGTCGAGACTGTCGCGCAGGAGGATGATGTCTGCCGCCTCGGCCGAGGCGGCCGCGCCCCTGGCGCCCATGGCGACGCCGAGGTCGGCTGCCACCAAAGCGGGGGCGTCGTTGACCCCGTCGCCGACCATCATGACGGGCGCGCGTGCCTTCTCGCGATGGACGAGCGCGATCTTGTCTTCGGGCACCAGATCGGCGGCGATCTCGTCGAGAGCGAGGCCCGCGGAAATCGCGACCGCGACGTCCCTGCGGTCGCCGGTCGCCAGCACGACGCGCGTCACGCCGAGCTCCCGGAGCCGCGCCAGGGTTCCGGAGACATCCGAGCGGAGCGCGTCCCGCATCAGCACCAGCCCGGCAAACGCACCGTCGACGGACAGGGCAACGGTCAGCGCGCCAGCAGGAACGGCGGCCCTCAACAGGACCCGATCTCGTTCCTGCAGGCCGCCCGAGACGAAAGCCTTGCCGCCGACCCGGACAAGATGCCCTGCGACGCGCCCCTCGACGCCGTCTCCCGGCACTTCCCGGGTTTCGGTCGGAAGCGCCAGCGCGAGCCCTTGCTCGGCGGCGGCCGCGACGATCGCCTGGGCCACCGCGTGTTGGGAGACCTGGTCGAGACTGGCCGCCAACCGCAGGACCTCGCTCTGCGACCAGCCCTGTCCGACGACGATCTGCGATACGGCCGCGGTTCCGTGGGTCAGCGTCCCCGTCTTGTCGACGACGAGGGTCCGGATGCGTCCGAGCATTTCGAGGGCGGCCCCGCCCTTGACGAGGACCCCGATCTTCGCCGCCCGGGAGATGCCGGACACGATGGCGACGGGCACGGCGAGGATCAGCGGGCAGGGCGTCGCCACGACGAGGACGGCGACGGCACGGACCGGATCGCCGGAGATCCACCAGGCGAGAGCCGAAAGTCCGATGGTCGCCACCATGAAGCCGAGGGCGTAGCGGTCGGCGAGACGCGTCATCGGAGCTTGCGACTTCGTTGCTTCCTCGACAAGCCGAACGATGCCCGCATAGGTGCTGCGGGCCGCAGGCTCCCTCGCGACGAGATCGAAGGCGGCACCCACATTGGTCGAGCCGCTCATGGCGGCCTCTCCGTCGCGCCGGGTGACCGGAAGCGATTCGCCCGTCAGCGGCGCCTCGTCGAGCAGAGCCGTACCCACGACCGTCCCGTCGACAGGCAGGACGTCGCCGAGATGAACCAGAAGGCGATCGCCGACCGCGATCTGCGCGATGGGGATGGTTTCCAGCGTCCCGTTCGAGTGGCGGACGGCGCTGCGCGGAACGCGGTCGAGGAGAGCGTTCATCTCTCTCGTCGCACGGCCCGCGGCATAGGCCTCCAGCGCCTGCCCGCTGGCATACATCAACCCGACGACCGCTGCGGCGAGTGTCTCTTCGATGAGGAGCGCGGCCGACATGGAGAGGGCGGCGACGATGTCGAGCCCGACATCGCCCCGGCGAAGGCTGGCGACGATCTGCCAGAGAAGGATGGCCAGAACCGGCACGACGCCTGCCGACCAGACCAGTCCGGCAGCGTCCGGACGTCCCAGCCCTTGCATCGCGAAGCCGGTGGCAAGGCCGATCAAGGCGCAGGCGATCGGGAATAGGGCAGTCCAGCGCGTGGCCGCCCTCGTGTTCCGGACCGCCCCTTTCGGTTTGCTCGCCACGGAACGCGCCGAGCAGGAGTGCGGCAGCGTGTCGAATGGGCCGGCCTGCGAGCCGAGCATTTGGTTCGGTTTCATCGAGGGGTCCCGGCGGCGTGCGGACCTGCGACGTGCGGATCGCCGGCAAGGCCCCGGGGAACTGCGCCTTCCGGGGATTTGGTCGCGCCGGCACAGGGCGAGAACGCGACCGTCCCATGCCCCTCGCGAGGCTCGACCGGGTGGGGCACGCGTCGAAGCACCATCCCAAGCCCTCCTATCGAGCGAGCAGAAGGGGCAGTTCACTGCGTTTGAGGAGTTCCCTCGTGACGCCGCCCAGGATCCATTCGCGCAGTCGGGAGCGACCATAGGCGCCCGCCACGATCAGTCCGGCGCCTGTCATCCTTCCTTCGTTGAGGAGGGCGTCGGCGGGATGGCTCCATTCCGGCAGGTGGCGGACCTCGAGCTTGACGTCGTGTCGCGCGAGATGGCGGACCATGTCGGCCATGGGTTCCTGACGACGGGCTTCGGCGGGTTCGCCTTCCGTGACCGAGACGAGATAGACCTGCCGCGCCCTCTGAAGAAACGGCATGGCCGCCCCGATCGCCTGTGCGCATTCGGGCGTATCCCGCCAACCCACGACGACGACCTCCGGCAGGACGGGCTTGCACGGTTCGTGCGGGACGACATAGGCGGCTCTGCCACCTTCGAACAGCACGGCCTCCAAGGTCGTGGCGTCGTGATGTTGACGACCGTATGGTCGAGAGACGATCGTCAGGTCTGCGCAACGCGACAGCGATGCTGCAAGGCGTTGGAGCTCGCCCGGATAGGCGTCGCAACGTCGGACATCGTGGCGACGGTCGATGCCTTCCAGGCGCTGGCGCAAAGCATCGGCCTTGGCGTCGCGGGTTTCCCGCTCCGCTTCGATCAATGCGTAGGTCGGACCCAGTCCCTCGGCCGCATAGACGGCAGGGCTTGGAACCTCGTTGGCGAGCATCACCTCGATATGGGCATCGAAGGTTTCGGCGATCGACTCCGCATGTGCCAGGACAGCTTCGTCCGTCGCGGAACCGTCGACGATCGAGAGCAGATCCCGGTAGGACGCCGCAGCGACACGACCGACGGTGACCGTCTGCAACGGCTCGTCCGCCCCGATCGTGGCATTCACGATGTTGGAAATAGCACGCATGGTGGCCTCGCGTTTCTCGGGAAACAAGCCGCGCCGGGCGGCCTCTTCCTGCCGACCGAACAGCATGGGATCGGTCAGGGTCAGCCGATCCCGGGGTGATGCCTGCGGTCGAGCAATCCTGTGTGGACCAGGAGATCCGCGTCTGCGTAGGCATGGTGACCACCCCGCTGACTTACGTGGTCCGTCGGGCCTCGTGCCTTGATCCAGCGCAAACCGCTGCGGGATTGTCCCTGATGGCGATCGCGACCATCGCTCTCGTGGTCGGTCCGGCCGGTTTCGGGGAATGGCCGTTGGTGTCCGGGGGTGGACCGCGAGCACATCCCATTGGCCCGGAAGGCCCATCGGAACGTTCTCGTTCGCGACAGCCGGACCGCCGAGAAGAAAAAGGCGCATCGTCAGGACCGCTGCTGCGCTTGTGCCGACGGACGGGCCGGCCGCCCGTGCCGCGTCAAGTCACCCGAACAGGGGGGCTGCGACCGTCTCATCTTTGAACCGCGCCATGTCCCGCACCGGGGGCATGGCGTCCATGCGGGCGTAGTCCCGACGGAACTGGAACGCGCTCTCGTAACCCACCGCGAAGGCGATCGCGGCGGCGTCGCGAGGTTCGAACAACAGGAGCCTGCGCGTTTCGAGCAGGCGAAGGCGCTTCTGGTACGGGGATCGGCGTCATGGCAGTGATCGCCTTGAGGTGACGGTAGAAGGCCGCGACACGCATCCTCGTTAAGGCTGCGAGCGGCTCGACGCGGAACGGCTCGTTGAAGTGCGCCCGGATCCCGTCGAGAGCTCGGCGGACCTCAGACAGGCGACGGTCCGGCCGGGCGATCTGCCGAAGCAAGTCGCCCTATGGTCCCTGGGAGACGCGGAACAGGATCTCGCGCTCGATCATCAGCTTCTTCATGAACGCGGGGCACATCAGCGACGACACCGGATCGGCCGCTCTGCTGGACGATTTGCCGAAGGCGCATTGGCTGCTCGGCGACCGCGGCTACGACGCCGATTGGTTCAGAGATGCCATGGGGAGGACACTCGCCGCCTTACAGGGCGTCGTCCATCTTGCCTGCGCGATGATCTGGATCCGATGAATGCAGACAGAAACTAGAGCAGGTCGTCGCCGGAAAGTCCGACGGTCCTCGTATCCGCATTTCTGTCAGGAAGTCTTGCTCGCCAGATAAGACTTCGGGTCTCTTACTGATTTCACTACATTATTTTGAGATTTCGCCACCGTGCCGTTTAGTGTCCTCGCCACACTAAAGTTCCGCAGGAACTCATTTCGCCAGACAAGAGCACAAAGTGTTGATTTCCACTGAGAGCTGACCCAGGATTTCCATCAAGAACTGACCCGGCTTTGACGATGTTGGGCTGGTCAGGCCTTGGTCAAGTTCCGAGTTTTCTCC
>NZ_LMQT01000019.1 GCF_001424685.1 Aureimonas sp. Leaf454 | reverse complement strand
ACTCCGATGTCCCCGCACCGATGGCGTGGAGACGAGTTCAAACATGGGTCAATTCTCGATGGAAAAACCGAAGCTGCCTGGGTCAGCTCTCAGTGGAAATCAACATCCGGATCGTCGAGATCGAGCAGAGCGGTCTTATCCCCGTCGAACAAGTCGGCGAGGCCGACCCTGACGATCGCGCCAAAATCTTCGTTCGATAGGGGGCGTATAGGATTACCCTGGGTGTGAGGACCGACCGAAGTCCGCGGGAGAACCCGAAGGGTCTCTTCACGGTTGATATTTCCATTGAGGAAAAGCACAGGGGGATCGAAGGCGAGAAAGTTCCGGATACGAGCAACTCGCATTCCAATCGGAAACGTCAGGTTCTCGACCGAATGAACCTCGCCGACGCCGACGTATGCCGATGGTGCGTTGTCATCGCCTCTTCTCGACCGGTGAAAGACGACCCATCCGAGGCCAACTTCTTCCATGAGACCATCGTAGCGGGACGTGAAACGATATTCGGACTCAATCCGATCTTTGTATTTGGTCCCGGGTTTCCAAGTGAAGACGCCTGGCATCTTGTCAGTTACAGCGCGTGCCGCCGAAGCCGTCCGATGCACAGCGCTGCCGGGCGTTGCTGCCGGTGCCGCGCAATCCGCCAAACCCATCAGAGGTCCAGCCACCGCCCGAGTTACTGCCCGTGCCCCTGACTCCACCGAAGCCGTCCGAGGAATAACCGCCACCAGAATTGCTGCCGGTTCCTCTGACACCGCCGAATCCATCGGATGAATAGCCACCGCCGGAGTAGGCTCCAGTTCCCCGTACGCCGCCGAAACCGTCTGCGGAAAATCCACCGCCGTCCGTGCAGCGGCTGCCACCAAAACCATCCGCACGACACGTCGTCTGCGCATGAGACACTGAAGCCGACATCGAAATTACCAGGATCGCGGCAGCACCTACCAAAATCGTTCTCACGCTCATATTGCCCGCCCGTCAAAGTGCCCGCTGCAGGATAACATAAAGGTTGATTCGATCGGCTACGCTGCCTCGCTCGCTGCACCGAGGGGGGCGTGCAGCTGCCAAACCAACAAGAGGCGACCGTAGTTCGACTTGGGTATTGCATCAACGTGTGGAACCATCAGGATTACATGTCCCCTTAGAGGCAGCAAATGGCCAAGCGAGATGATGAAACCCGGACGACTGGGATGATTGTTCGATCAGATACCGACGACGTTATCGAGATGGATACATCATCCGAATTGAGCGAATCCGAAAGTTCGCTTCTACAAGCGATTGTCCAGAAATATCTCAACAGCGATTTCAATGGCCTGCCCGTGTATGCACTTCGTGCGAACCAGGAGGCGGACGCACTCTCGTTGATCAGAAAAAAGCTTATTGATCATGTCCAAACCGTAAATCCTCATATCAAGCTGTTCGCGCCGCTCGACCATGAAGACCAACTCCGTGCAATATTATCATTGGATGGCTTAAGCGATGGATGTCTTTATCCTTGCCCGGAAGTCCTTCGGAACGAAGTTGACAGGTTGGCATATGAGGGTCGGCCATACAGCCTAGAGCTTGCTTTAGGAGCCCCTCAGATCGAGCATATCACGTTCGACGTTTCAGTTCTTGAGGAGTTTCGTAATGATCCACGGTATGACTACCGTGTTGATGACATTCATGGCGCTATATATGACAACAGGAATGAAGCCCACGAGATAAGCAGGTTCGGATTTTCCTTCGATAGCAATGGACATAGGTACGTAGCCATTTATAGAAGAGATCTGTATTCTATGCCGTCTAAGCTACAAGGCTGGCTTAAGCGATATCAATCAGATGAAAAGTCAGAAATTCACCCTGACTATTTTAAAACAACGATCATGGCAGAATTCCCGGAAGGGGCCTCTGTCTTTGATGCATTTCTCGAAGAGAAATTTCAGATACAAAATATTTGCCGATCCCTTGGCAGGCCTCTTTTATTCAAGTCAGAATTTAGGGCATACAAACGTCCTGATTCCTTTGGTTTCTTGCTTCGTCTGACCAGCAAGGAATACAATGATTTCGCTATGCTACTGGATAGGTTGATGTCCGACGATATATCCAAGAACTTTTTTGGAAGCGACGTTGCTACCACAGACGAAGAAGGTAGAGAAAAAGGAACTATCCGAATTCTGGAAGACTGGTGCAAAAACTATTTTGTCCATCACGCTGATTATCTAAGCGAGATAGATGAAATGTTGAGAACTTTTAAGAAGGTGAGAAAAGAAAGGTCGAAGCCAGCTCACACCATTTCATTTAATCAATTCTCGCCTGAAATCTTAGATAGGCAACGAGAACTGATTAGAGATGCCTATTTTGCTGTCAAGACGATACGGGTTATTCTAATGCGTCTTCCAGGTGCACAGATGGAGGACGTGCACGATTGGTTTGAAAAAGAGCGGATATGGATGAGGTAGTTGCACATCACGCCACTCCTTCATTTAAAGCCTATGACTCATCGAAATATTGTTAATCAGCGTTTGTGTGAAGGTTGCCAATTACAATGAGCAAGACTCGCGATGACATGGAAGAAACTAGCGTTCACAAACGACCTCCTCCGCCACCGTCCCCTTATTCGTCAGGTTTAGATGTGATCGAACTTGCATTCGAGACGGCATTGTCATCGGTTGAAGCGAAAATATCAAAAAATCATAATGAGTATTCGGAGAAGCTTACAATTTTCTCCATGTTCGATCACATCGAGCATCATGACGATTCCGGGATAATTGTCGAACTCGAATATGAATACGACTTTGAATTAGAAGTAAAAATGAACATTCTGGCGAGAGGCGAGATATGCGCTGCTTTTGTTACTTCGTTATTTCACTATTGGGAGAACTCAGCAAAAAGATTCGTGGGTCGTAAGATTAATGGTTGTAATTTTGAAATACTTTCGTCGATGATGCCATCCGTAAATCCAGATCTAAAGAACGTCAATCTACTTAACAATACAATTAAGCATGGAAAAAGCTACAAATTTACTGATAGATTTCGTAATAGGTGGTCAAATATCATAAAAAATGATGGTTTGTTCAAAATTGGCAGATTTAACCATAAAGATTATATCTGTATAGACCCAGAGACGGTCAGGGAGGTTATTCATATAATAAGGACGTCTTCCCCAATTTCGAGTTAGCTCACGCGAGGCGCATTTCTCCGCAGTGCCGCTTCATGCATTCTGCAATCGGGCCCACCGCGTTGATCTCGGTCAGCATCCGCCCGCACCATCCGCACGGTGTGTAGAACGCGCTCTCCTCCAGCTGCAGCGGGGTTGCCGAAGAGCTGCGGACGTCGAAATAGTTCGACTGGTAATTGCCGACGATATCTCCGGGTACGAACCTCCAGAACGGGTCGATGCGGTCCACCGCGCCGGGGATGAAGACCACGTTGGTCCGCTGCGCGAGGTTGACCTTGCCGGCGGATACCAGGGGAGGGCCTGAGGCGGGTTTGACGAAACCTCCCGTCGCCGGCTTGTCCTCCGCATCGCTTTCCATCTCACGTCGCCCGGGTAGGGCGAGTGCGAAATCCAGATCGTGGAATTCGACCTCGGCAACGTCCTGGCGAGCCGTCGAGCGCAAGGTGGCCTTGGCGACATAGTCGTGATCGATGACGAGATCGCAGATGATGCGTTCCATGAGGGGCCGCGCATTGCGATCCACGGCGACGGTCAGCGTCTGCAGCGTGGTTCGCTTGTCGGATGGCCTGGGCTTGCCCGGACGGGTCGGCTTGGCGAACTCGATGCACGCAACCCCTTCTCTCGGGTCCACGCAGTACAGCCTCGAGTTCGTCACCGCATGGGATGCATTCTCGATCGGGAGCGTCGTTCCTTCGGCGACGAGCGTCTGGTAGATCCCTCGACCGCTGCTGTCGGCGCTAAGAATCTCGATCGGTTTCGACAGGCAGAGACGAAGACCATCGGCGGCAATCCATGCCGCACCCTCGGATATAATTCGGTCTCCGTTCGGAGGTGCTCGATATCGGCCGGGAAACTTCTCGGCCAATGCATTCCGGATTGCCGGCATGTTCACCATCCCGCCGGTCGCCAGGCAGAACTCGACGTCGCGGGTCTGAAGGCTGGCGCGGGCTAGAATCTCGTCGATGCGTCCGAGGCCCTGAAGGACGATGTCGCGACTAACCTTGTCCAGCTCCTCGCGGGTGATGTCCTCGAGGAGATCTTCGGAACTGTCGTCGCTCTGGAGATAGCCGTTGATGATGAAGTCGGAGCGATCCTTGTCGGGGTCCGAAAGGTCGATCTTCGCGTTCTCGCACTGGTTCAGAAGTCTGGCAGCCATGCCCGGGCGCTCGAGCGCCTCGACGTCCTGCAGCTTGCAGGACTTTGCATGCTTCTCTCGCACAAGGTTGCGCAGCCGCTCGTCGAAACGGTCGCCGCCGACGTCGTTGTCGCCCAGGCTGTCGATCTGCTGGATCATGCCGCCCTGGATGCGGCAGAGGGTCAGGTCGAGGGTGCCACCACCCCAGTCGAAGACAAGCATGGTGCGGTCTTCGTATCGGGCGATCTCCCGATCCCAGTTCTTCTGCGATCGCAGGTAGGCATAGAGGGCGGCGACGGGCTCGTGGACGAACTGGACCACACCAATGCCGGCCTTCGCCGCAGCCGTGCGAAGCGCCCTGCGCTGTGGCCCCCCGAAGTTCACGGGTATCGTCATTACCGCTCTGGAGACGGTCTCCCCCTCATGCTCGGCATCGGGCTTCGCCGCATGGGCGACGAGATGCTTCAGCACTTCGGCGATCGCATCTGCCGGATCGATCACGCGACCGTCGACGTAGATCGGGCTGTCGTTGCGAAGCGCCATCTTCGGCGATCGGACGAAGCCGGGAGGGACTCCTTCCGATGTGATGTCGAGATATTGGCGAGCCTGCCGACCGACGACGACCTCGCCTCCGCGGTACCAGATGACGGACGGATGGGGCCTGCCGCCGTCGACGTAGAAGACAGACTGGCCCTGCTCGTCGACGAGGGTGACCAGACTGTTCGTCGTGCCGAAATCGATCCCGAAAGTGTATCTGCTCATTTCCCGATCTCCGTCATTGCGTCGACGGCGGATCGAATGCGCCGCTCGGCGGCCTGCAAGCCTCGGACACTGCCCTCGTCGGATCTCTTCATGGCGATCTGCACCGCTTCCCCGGCCTCTTCCACGAGCGTTTTCACCCGCTGCATGGCCAGACCGAAGTCGGCCTTGGTCTGGGATGAGGAATGGGCCTGGTAACGCCGGTCGTTGTCCGACCGGATTCGTTCTTCGGCGAGCTGGCGTTCGAGGTCGGCCTTCGCTTCTTCCAGCTGCTTGATCGTCCGAGCATGCGCGGCGGTATCCTGACGCAAGGCATCTAGCTTCGCCTTGGTGTCGAAATGCTGGTTGCGTTCGACCTCACGTTCGTGACGAGCCCGCCGAAGCTGATCCTCGGTCAGGCACAAGGCAACCACGGAAGCCTGAAACTCCACCTTGCTGCCAGATGCCATCGACTTCAGAACGCGCCGCTCCGCTTCGTCGGAGGTGACGTAGAGATGCCGGAGCCGATCGGCGACATCCGTCGGCTCGATGTTGCGTTTCTCGATCAACCACGCCACCGCGAGACGAAGGTCGTTCTCAGCCCGTTTGACGCGTTCCTTGTCTTCCCCGTTCAGCGCATTCGAGATCGACGTAACCACTCCCTGGAGGGTCTGCGACGGCGATTGAACGTTGAGGTCGACCAGATTGCCCACAAGCAGGTTGACCCTGTTCTTGATGAAGGGCCAGATCCAGGCCGACACAGCATCCGACGAAGACGCTACCGACACCAGCTGCCACAACCTCGAGCCGTCCTTGTCCTTTTCGGCAACGATCAACTCGACGTTCGACGTGTCCGTACCCGTAAATCGGGAGATCCTGGCTTCCTTGAGCGCCTTCAGAAAGGTCGACGTCTTGACCGACTGCCTCTGGAAATAGGCCATGAGCGTCGGCTCGATGGCGACTTCGTCGGCTTCGGCGTCCGCTGGAGCAGGGTTCGCTGCTTCATCTTCGGAAATGCCCGCGATCGCCGTGGCGTCGGGCTCGTTTGAGGCAGCGTGATCGGTAGCAGGGGACCCTGTCACCGCGGTATCGACGACAGCCTTCGGCGATTCGACAGGTTCGATCCGGGACGAGGACGCTCCGATTTCGACGACAGGCTCGGGTGATGCGACAGGTTCGATCGGAGACACTGGCGCCGCCGTTATCGCAGTCTGCCTGCCGTCCTTGGCAGGTGGCTGTCCCTTGCGATGGTTGCCTTTCCTAGAAGGCTTCCTGATGCCGGTTTTCGGCTGATGGCTGATCTTGTCGTTCATCCTACGGACTACCGTTTCCTGCTAGTGCGGCAGATGCCCATCCGTCGAACGGATAGATGCTGGCGATTTGCTGCAGGGCATATCTTGCGGCGCCTCGATCACCAAGGCGAAGGGCGGTCACCGCCCAGTAGGCGAAGACCTTTCGATGATCATCGGCATGCAGGAGCGCGTCGGAAGCCGTCGTACGGCATTCTTCCCTCAGCATGGCGCTCCACCGATCGGCGTCGGCAAGGCGGTTGGCGAGTGCTATGATGCGGCTGGTTCCATGGTCGATAGGGCAGAGGGGCAATTCTCCGGCTGGCACCGACCCGCGGACCGAGGCTCCGTAGACATCCGGGCCGCGGAGCATGTCGTAGGCGACACCGATCTGTCCCAGACCTGGATCTCCGTCACCCGACAGGTCGTTGCGTATCAGACGCACCAGAGAACACACTGAACGAGCGAGCTTACGGTCCATTCCCTCGAGCTTCTGAAGGGCTTCGCCAAATCTTTCGGTGTGCAAGGCATAGGCGGAGATAAATCCATTGTCGCCAGCCCCTTCCTTCAGCAGGAGGGCGTGCACGTAGGCATAGAGGCCCGACGCATACTCCTCTCCTACTCCGGTGCAGCGAGGATCCTCGAGGAAAATTCGGATCCTGTCGGGATTGGGGATGGCTCGAACAAGATATTCCTGAAATGCCTCTTCGACCTGAGACAGCGCCTCCGTGTCGGCGATCCGAAATTCCAGCCGATAGGACGAGACCGCGGCAGCCATTTTCTTGTCGGGTCGGTTTTCAAGTCGCACTCGAACCGAAGCGTTCGTCGCCGACCCCAGAAGCGCCTCCAGTTTCGCAATGTCGATCGTCTCCTCGGCGGCTCGATCCACCGAAATAATAGCCCTGGTGCAGTTTGCTATCTTGAACTCACCCGGCGTTGCGATCTTCCGTTCACGCCCCACCTCATGGCCCCGCCACATGAGGAGCGGACGACGCAACTGATGCTGGCTCGATGC
Source organism: Aureimonas sp. Leaf454 (assembly GCF_001424685.1). Lineage (GTDB taxonomy): Bacteria > Pseudomonadota > Alphaproteobacteria > Rhizobiales > Rhizobiaceae > Plantimonas. Next base: position 451,593 of record NZ_LMQT01000019.1, on the reverse strand, counting down.
ATGGCGCTGCATCGAGGAGAACTCGGTAAACGTGCTGCTGCAGAAGGGACAGAGGAAATTGACCGGAGCCCTTCCTCCTGGGGAGGGGACCGTCTCGGTATTAGCCTGATAGGCCTCGCGAGCGTCGTCGTAGACCCAGGTGATCCCCATCTTCTCCCCTTACGACCGAATCGTCAGGGTGGATTACAGTGGTCTCCCATTGCAGCTGCAAGAGGAGGTAGCTCGCAGCCAGACGATTTCTGATATGCTGCAATCGTAAGGCTAGCAGGGTGTCGAACATGCCGGATCCGTTTTCCCCAGCTCTCGTCCAGAAGGCGATCGAACGCCTCACGATCCAAGCCTCCTCAGAAATAAAACTCGTCAGAAAGGCCGCGACCGCCAAGGGGCTTTCCGATCTGGTCGCTGCATGTGACGAGGAGCTGGGTCGGCGTCCGTACGATGTGGATGCCGCTACCGCGGTGTCGATTCAGCGATCGGAGGAAGAGACCGAAGGCATGACGCTCGCTGAAGTGGTCCGGCACGCCTTCACGAAAGTCCGCCCGCCAAGCGACGACGAGGTCCGGTATCTGCGATGGCAGGCTGTCAACCCCGGCGGGTCCTATGCCGAGGCCGTTAAGGTCTACGGCAAGAGCGACCTAGGGCTCTGCATCGGCCACCTCGTCTACGATCGCTACGGCTGCTTCCGGCGGTTCATCGACGACAAGGAGGACCAGTCTTCGGTTCTAATCGAGAAGTTCCGGGGGCAGGGGAGCATCCGCTACACGCTCCGCCCCGAGGTGCATCAGGCACTACAGGCAATCGGGGTGGTCTGAACCGACATCTGCCATAATCGATACCGTCCGCGATTCGGCGGCATCGCAGGCAGAGGATACGCAGACCGTGGATGCTCGTGAGTTCAAGGTGACGGACGTGTTGACCCGCAACGAGCGGTTCATCGTTCCCCTCTATCAGCGCCAGTACCAGTGGCACGACGAATACGATGGTGGCAGGACAAAGGCGTTCTGGCTGGACGTCGCGGCGAAGGCTGGAGACGTGCTCGAAGGACAGGCGAAGTTCGACCACTACATGGGCGCCCTGCTTCTGGCCCCCGACGTGTCGCAGCGTTCTTTCGGTTCGACGTTGGTCACTCATGTCGTAGATGGTCAGCAACGGCTGACGACCTTTCTCATTCTGATCGCCGCCATGCGTCAGATCGCGATCGGGCGCGGGTTCGACGGCGTCGCCACGCAGTGCCAGCGCCTTCTCTTCAACGAGACCGGTCGCGCCGACACCGACGAGCTGGCCCGCTTCAAGCTGACGCCGACGCCCAGCGACAGGGACGTTTTCATCGATATTCTCGAGCAGCCGATGGCCGAGGTCCGTCGCAAATATCGAGCGAAGGGGCTCTACTGGGGTGGAGGCGTTCCGAAGAATACCTCGCGACGCGCACTCCGGGCGTACGAATTCTTCCTCGCCCAGATTGAGGAGTTCGTGAAAAACGGGCCTGGCGACGAGACGGAAATCGACATCGATGACGAGACGTCGGCCAATGCCGATGCCTTGTCGATCCCGGTCGAGGAAGACAGGTTTCTCGAGCGACTAAGCGCCGTTCTGGAAGCCGTCGTCTTCCATCTGAAGCTGATCGTCATCACCCTCGGCCCAGAGGACGATGCACAGGTCATCTTCGAAACGCTCAACTCGGCTGGTCAGCCCCTCTTGGCGATGGATCTGGTTCGCAACAACGTCTTCCACAGAGCCGAAGCCCAAAACCGGGGTAGGCAGGACGCTCGCGCCAGAACCGAGAGGCTGTACGACGAGGTATGGGGACCCTTCGACGACGCATGGTGGCGAGAGCCTGCCCCGAATGCTCGCCCGACTCGTCCGAGGATCGACCACTTCCTGGCGAACGTGCTGACCACCGAGACCGGTGATCGGACCACGGTTCGAGAACTCTATGCGGAATATCGGGCGTGGGCCACGCCCAACCGTCGACCGAGATTCGAGGCCGTCGAGGACGAGCTGGCTGTCCTGAACCGCTACGCGCCGGCGTACGAAGCGCTGGAAGGGCGCGTCGACAACGGCTCCACGCTTGCCTGGCTCGGCGAGCGATTGAAGATGTGGCAGAACACCACCGCGTACCCGATCGCCTTTCAGATCGCGGAGCCCGGCGTCGACGAGGGAACCAGGCGCAATATCGCACGCCTCATTGACAGCTATCTCGTCCGCAGGACGCTGTGCGACCTCACGCCTAAGAACCTTAACCAAATATTCCCACGCCTCTCGAGCCGCCTCCGACGCGACGGCGTATCGATCGCCTCCGTGCAGGATTTCTTCGCCGGTCTGGCGGGACCGACCACGAGGTTTCCGGACGACACCGAGCTTCGGACCTGCATTCTGGAAAAGCAGGCGTACGGCCGTATCCCCTCCCGCATCTTGAACGACATCTTCTGGGAGTTCGAGATCGCGTCACGAACGAACATGACCGAGGCGACTAGACGGCCAGGCTCGCTGTGGGTCGAGCATGTGATGCCGCAGACTTGGCAGACGAACTGGCAGATCGTCGACGACACCACGCAGGCCGCCGTCGGACCGGAAGACCCTCGGTATTGGCGACGAGACGCCGCCGTGCACACGTTGGGCAATCTCACCATCGTTACGGACGCCCTCAATCGATCGCTCAGCAATCTGTCGTTCGATACGAAGAAAGTGAAGTTGGTCGAGCATTCCAACCTTACCTTGAACCGGAAGATCGCCAAGCAGACGAGCTGGGACGAAGCAAAAATCGCCGAACGCGGGGAAGCCTTGGCTTCCTTGGCATTCACGATCTGGCCGACACCTGCCGGTCTTCTAGGATGATCGACCGGCTGCCTGACCGCCTTCGCAACTAGAGGTCAGGCAGTCCATCTCAGTATCGGTCGCGACGCCCGCTGATCGCAACAATGAAAAGCGCGATAATGCTGACCAGGACCGAGATGATCCAAAGCACGAACATCCCGATCAGGAGATACCCGTAGATCGGCTTGATCATCGGCGCGAACGGGCTGATGGCATCCAGACGGTCGGCGATGTTGCGCAGCACGAACAACGCTATCGGCAGAACGAACGACATGACGAACGTACCGGGCGATATGTCGACTGCGAGACGCAGCCCGTAAGGCAATTCATAGCTATGCCGGCGAACGAAGCCATATTGGTCGAACCAATTGAGAATCCCCAACATCACACTCGTCATGGCTTTCTTTCCTTTCCGAAGACCGAGAACCAGTCTCTGATGCGATCGAACAAACCGTTGTTGGACGGAACGGACGGCGACGGAGCTGGCGGAAGCGCGACAGCCGTATGATCCTTCGTGACAGCGTTGCCGTAGTGGCGAGCCTTCGCGGCTTGGTCCCTGGACCGTTCCCTTGCGATCTGCTCATCGGACCATGGCCCGGCTTCGATGACCCTCCCGGCCTTGATGACGTAGTGGGATCTGCAGGCGAGACTCCAGTTGCCGACAGACGGGTTCAGCGAGATGGTTTCGCCGTCGTAGGTGAGCCTCCAGTCCGTCGGAGTGATGGGGGTCACGACCTCCTCGCCGCAGCCGCAGCAGCACGAATGCGACGCGGTGCCGAACGCGACCGAGATGTAGAGCACCCCCGGGTCGAGATCGTCGGGCAAGTGTTCGACGAAGCGGTGATCGAGCCTGGAGTGACGCATCATCCCAGATCTCCATTGACGAGCATGTTGCCGTCGGTCGTGTAGGTGCAGTGGTGCTCGCGTTCGAGGTCGCGATAGAACCCTCGGATCTTCTTCCACTTCACGACCGCCAGGATCGCGTTCAACGCGTTCAAATCGGCAACCTGGATGTTGGAGGTGTAGACGTCGTCCGCGCCCCCACCGGCGAAAGAGATGCGACCCTCGTGCACGTGGCTGCGCTGTTCCGGCGTGCTGGCCGTGACGCGCAGGATCCCGCCGAGCGAACCATCGACGAGCTCGAGCCCCATGCCGACATCGACGAAGGACGCGCCGATCTCCTCGAGCTTCGCGACGATCGCACGCTTGGCATCGCCGGCATCCATCGAGATGAAGGCAAAGGTGATGCCGTCGAGCAGGTCGACGTTCTCCGGTGTCAGATGCACGGGATGCGCGGTGATCCTGCGATGCATCCTCGAGTAGATCCCGCTCAGGTAGTCGACCTTCCTGGGGGCGTCGCGAAGATCCTCGATCGATGGAGCGCCAGGCGACCGGAAGGCATTGTGCTGGAGATAGACGTCTCCGTCGAAAATCCGGATCTCCTGGACGGGCGTCTTCGCGACGAAGTCGAGGACATACCCGCCGGTCCCGCCGACGCCGATGATGCCGACTCGTTCATCGGCGAGGAGATCGGTCAACGCGCCGATGCCGGCCCTGTCCGATGCCGTCTCCACGTAGTTGAAGACGTTGTCCTCGTCTTCGTCGGGAACGGCATAGGTCTTCGCGGTCACGCCTCGCTGCAGCGTCGCGGCGGGTCCGGACAGGATGGACGCGTAGGTCGTCATCTTGTGGAAGTAGTCGGTGTACCCCTCGTCCGGCTTGCTCGAGAAGCCGAATTTCGCCCGGACGCCGTGACCGAGATCAATGTCGCCTTCATGGTGGGCGATCGCCGCGATCGGCCTGCCGGTCGCGGAGCAGGGTCGATCCCCGTCGAAGTAGACCACATGCGTATCGGGTCGGACGGTAGTGTCTCCGGCCATCGTGAGACTGGAGATAAGGGTGCCCCGGCGCACCTCGCGCCGGGAGTCGACGTAGGGGACGCCGTGCATGAGGAGGAAACCTCCGTCGATCGCGACGTGGTATCCCTCGTCGCGGAGTCGCCGGAGGTCTGGACTACGATTGAACGGTGCGGGTGACATTGAAGACCGTCCCCTTGTTCTTGACGGCGACGGTTCCGCCGGCACCCAGCTCGCCGCTGTGCGGCACCGACGCGGCGTGGCGGTACGTCATCGAGAAGGTCACGTTGGCGTCGTGGTGGCCCGGAAAGCCGAGAGCGACGACCTGTTCGAACGTCACGGCGGCTTCGGGCACGATACGCAGACGGGAGTTCACGACGATCTCGAAGGTCTGTTCGACCTTGGCGGCCGTGTAGAAGCGCTCGACCCCGTTCGTCGAAAGATCGATGATCTCGCCGTCGGCGACGAGGACGTCGTCGCCCTTGCCTCGAACTTCGAGGAAGATGTCGTTCGCCCCGACATCGACGCCGGCGAGCCGCTTCAGGACCGCACCAGTAGCGAGCCGCCGCCAGGAGAACTCACGTCCGTCGATGAAGATGCGATAGGTTGCGTCGGCTCGAAGAACGACGACCTTCTCCGCGCCCTTGCCACGCAGGTCGTAGCTCTCGTCGAGCCGGATCTCCTCGAGGGAGCCGTCCGGCAGGACCGCGAATGTCACGTACTCTTCGACGGGACGCAACCCAGCTGCCGCGATCAGCTGGCGTCCCAGCACCACCGCGTCGTCGATCCCGATCTGGCGGAAGGCGAGGTTCTCGTCTCCGATCTGGACCTTGTAGTCCTCGCGCCCCGCGTCGGGGCCTGCCTGCTTCTCGTCGGCGCTCATGGCCAGTCCTTTCGAGTTGGGACCGGCACATCAAGTACGCCGATCAGTCGATACGCTAAACAGCATATCGGCGGATCGACGTAGGAGTCAATCTCGATTCAGATTTTCTTAACCGAACAAATCGGGCGGCCGTCGTTGGCGGGTGACGATGTTCAATTCGATCAGCCTGACGGTCGCGGTATCACGCGAGACCTGGAAGCGATCGACGACTCCTTGGACCATTCGCCTCGCCGTGGGTTCGTCCACATGGACGGGCGGTATCTTCCCTTCGCCTTCCCACACGGTCCTCATGCAGGCCTGGACCGCCTTCCTCGGCATCAGGAAGGCGGCAGAAGCGTATTTCGCCTGCCATTCCATCCAGTCCTTGGTAGGCGCGACGACGTCATCGGCATCTCTCCGGCTAACGAGGCTATGCTGGTTTCCGTCGAAAAGGTCGCCACTTCCGAATGCCGACTGGAAGACGGGATCGTGGAAGAGCGCGTGCCCGAACTCATGGGCGAGCGTCGTCCGAAGGCGATTCTGACGCGACTCCGAACTTGAAAGCGTCTCCGAAATCTCGATGACGGGGCGCCGCCCTAGAGTTAATCTCGTCACCCCTTCGACGTCGGAGCCTTCCTCTGAAAGATCGGCGTAGGGATCGAGATCTTCGACATGCTCCTCGATCATGCTGCTCAGATCGTCGGTCGAAATGGGATACTCGATCCTGCCGTACTTCTTCAGGAGGAAGCTTTCCACAAGCGTCTCGCAATCACGGTCGATCTCCATCGGCTCGTAGTGGGGACGTTTTGGAAATCGACCGGTCTGGTCGGGCAGCCATTTCACCATGCGACCATCATCCTCGTCTGAATGCACTCATGGCCTTCACCGCTTCGGACGGGTCCAGGCGGGCTTCCTTGGCTTCCTTGGGCAACGTCCCTGCAAGGTAGAAGAGATAGTCGACGGGAACGTCCAGCACCGCAGCGAATTGATGGATCAGATGGTCCGACGTCGGCTGCCGACGATCCCTTTCGATGTCGTTCAGGTACTGGGGAGAGATCGGCTTGTCGTCCTCCTCCCGGAGAACGCGGGCGGCCAGTTCCTTCTGACTGATCGACTTCTTCTTCCTCTCCGCCGAAATGTACGATCCGAACGTCACGTCACTCATAAGCCCACCCCGAGTTGTCAATCAGCTTATCAGCGAATTACCAGCATTCTTCGATAGCGGATATCGAGAACCTCGGGAAGGGTTAAGACGCGACGACGGGAAGCAGGGAGGCGCAGACCGCTGCCGACCCCGGCCACGGTCCTCTCTTCCGGCTGACAAGGTCACGGCGGCCTCGGAGCGATACTCTATGCTCCGAAAGCCTCGACCCGGCGCCTGTCGTAGAAGGTCGTCAGGAATTCGACGGGATCGAAGGCCGGCCTGATCCCGGCATCTTCGAGCATCGCCTTAGCCCGCAGGAAATGGATGTCGAAGCGCTCGGCGGCCTCGAACAGGGAGATGTGATCGCTCTTGAACTTCTCCGCCCCTGCACGCGTCACGACGGTCTGCGGGCAGCGGTTGACGGCATTGATCTCGACCACGGTCGGAAGATCGCCGGAGTCGGCGAACTTCTTCACGGACTTCGCCGACATGCCCATGAAGACGGCGGCGGCGATCATCGTCAGGCCCGTTCCTTCCTGGCGGCGGACGAGTTGGCGCACCTCTTCCGGATCGAGCATCAGGGCCATGTAGTCGTGCCGGCCGGCCAGCCGTCCCTTCCAGGTCAGCTTCCCGTCCAGGACCAGCGTGACGATCTCCTGAACCGAGCAGACCGCCTTCGCCCTCGTCTCCATGATGTCGTAGATGCCGGGCAGGGAACCTGGCATTTCCTGCGCGCCGTCGAATATGCGCGCTATCAAAACGTCGATGTCGCGAAGTCCGAACTTGTGCTTCGCCCAACGCACGTCCGTCGACATCGTCAAGCTGGGCAGATGTCCGGCCTCGATCATGTAGTTCAGGTGCAGACGCGGAATGCCGGTCCGCTCGATGACCTTCGGCGTCGTCAGGGCCGTCTGCAGATCGACCAGAAGCTGGTCAACGGCTTGCGCGTCGAGCGTGGTGTGGTGATCGCGATGCTTCGCCAGATTGTCGGCGTCGACGTGTCCGGTCCTGACGAGCACCTTCCGCATCGTCCTGGCGTGCGCTCCCGACTGGAGGGATGCCGTCCGGACGGTATGGATGCGCCTTTGTCCGACCGGCGTTCCGAAGAGAACGTCGTCGGCATCGAAGGGAACGGTGTCCAACAGGAAGTCGCGGACGGCTTCGATGGCTGGTGCGTAGGCCTCGTCCGCGATCTTCCTCTCGAGGAATACGTGCACATGCCCGATCGAAGCGCGGGCGCCCCAGACGCCGCGACCGTTGCGGGTGCCGGCATGGATGCCGGCAAGGAAGGTTCGGAGGTCGGCCGGTCCGGAGCCGATCGCCGAGAAGCCCGCTTCCGCGGCGGCATACGACTGAGCGGCGGAAAGCGACGTAGGTCGGACCTTCCTCCCATGGTTCGCCACGGCACCGACGATGCCGCAGAAATCCGCCGCGGCGTGGAAGGGCATCGTATCGAGCCAGACTACCGAGCGGCGCTCGCCGGCAAGACGCCTTCGAAGATAACCCTCGAACGGTGAGGCAGGCACCGATACCGTCTCGCCGACTATCCTATCGATGCTTGGAAGAAGGGCCGCGATCGTTTCCGCGAAATGGAACGGCTCGAACTGCCTCCGTGCCGGCGTCGCCGCGAGGAGCATGATGCCGTGTCGGTCGCAGGAGCGGATATGCGGAACCTGCCATTCGGCCCGCAGATATGGCCCGATCTCGCCATGCCCCGCGGCGTCCTCCCTGACGCACGTCGGACACCAGCGGAAGAATGTTCGATCCGGGCCCTCTCTCCCGAGGTCCTGGCCGTGCAGACGCCAGGACCGGTCCGGCAGGCGTCTCGGCGACCATTGGGCCAGGCGCCCGACTCCCATCCCGCATAGGGAGGCCATCTTCCTGACGGCAGGTTCCAGGCCGAGATCGATGTCCCGGGCGAGGATGCCAGTTTCGGTCCGCAGGTCGCCGATGCTGCGGCCGTTCATGACGGCCAGGCGCGAGAGGTAGCTCACGGCGGTCTCGTGGCGGCCGACCACGGGAGCCCATGAGAACGTCGGACCCTTGGTGCCGCGGCGGACGGCCGAGCTTCTGCGCGCCATGTCAGCTCTCCGTCGCGATGAGAAACGAGCCCGCCGGCAACTCCTTCCAGTCGGAGGCCAGAAACGGGTTCAGTTCGTCGAGGCCGGTGGTGTGGGATGCGGACCGGTAGGCGTTGACGAAGTCCTCCGAGGTCAGCTCGCTGGATCCGCGTACGAGAGCCTTGTGGATCGCTCCGGCGACGATCTGAGCGACTCTCCCGATCTGGTGGTTCGCCGCATGGCACAGGCGATCCTCGAACAGGCTGTCGGTCAGCCCGTCGATGCGAAGGGTCGCAGCGTCGGCCAACTTCCGAACGATCGCCTGCACGATCTTGCAGTCGATCGTCTTGGTCATGTCCAGGGAAGGATACGCCAGGAAGCGACCGCGCCGCTCGATCTGCGGATCGACGCGAGCGATCTCGGTGGCGGTCGGAATACCCGAAAGGACGAAGGAGACGGGCCATCCCTTGTGCTCGAGGATGTCCTTCAACGCGTTCGCCACCGCCTTGCGTTCGAACTCGCTCTTCATGGATCGTGCGAGGTGCTGGGCCTCGTCGATATGCACGACGAGGATCCTGCGAAGCCGGAGCTGATCGCCGAGGATTTCCCAGACGCGGCTTTCCGGAGTGTCGAGCTTCAGGGGATAGCCGACTTCCCGTAGGATCCTCAGTCCGAGGCGCTGCAGCGTGCTCGGGCTCGGCCCCTTGACGGATACCCACGGGACGTAGACGCGTCCGTTCGTCCCGATGGGCGCCAGCGCTTCGTTGGTGTCGAACAGTCGCCTAATGGACCTCGACTTGCCGGCTCCGCTCTCACCCGTGACGAAGAAGCAACGCCCGTCCTCCCGTCGTCCGTCCGCGGAGGTGCCTAGAACGAGATCGAGAAACTCGTCGAAGCCCTCCCTGAGAAGACGGTCTCGAGTGGTCGTGACATAGGCGGCACGGACCTTCGCCATCGAGCGCACGATCTCCTGCCGCATCTCGCCGCGGCGGGCGGCCACGATGGCGGCGACATCGGGAAGGCCGCACGACTGTTCGGTGTTGCTCATGGCTATTCCTCGAAATCGGAATCGAGATTCTCGAATCTGCCCTGCATGGGTTCCGCAGTCGGCCTGACGAACCGTTCCGGCACCGCCGCCTTGCGACGCGTCGTCTTGTCGGCGTCGGCTCTCGCCGCGGGCGTCGTCTCTGCGAGGGCTGCCAGCCTTCCAAGCGGTTCGTCCGATCCCTTGTCGGTCTTCCGGTCGGCGGGATTGCGGAAGGCTGCCAGCTGCTTGCGTCCCACCCCCTTCATGTACTTGTCGAAGGCACTCTGGGTCAGGCAGTGGTTGGGTATTCCCGCGGCCGCCATCGCAGCGAATCCGCCATTGAAGAGGTCGGCTCGGGCCTTCGCACGGACCTTGCGGCCTGCCTCCGCTTCCAACTCGACGAAGTCCTTCCAGTCCTCTCGGTTCGTCAGCCAGTTCCCGAGCTTGATGCCGATCAGTTCTTCGTTCAGGCACGGAACGGTGACGAAGCTGCGACCTCCGAATACGTCACGTCCCCGGACATCTTCCGGTACCTCGAGAAGGATGGAGCCGAGGTCGTCCGGATTGATGCGGAAGACGATCTCGCGGTTCGACTCGTTTCGGAGCAGCCAGGCGACGTCGTCGGAGACGTAGTGGTTGTCCAGAAACAGGATGCCTTCGCGGCCGAGCTTGCGCCTGTGCCGGAGACCGAAGATACGCGTGATATCGTCAGCGCTCGGCGGCGGTGGAATGCCTTCCTCGTCGTTCGCCAGCATGAGCCAGGCGTTCCGCGGCGTCTGCCCGTCCAGGGCTACATGCGGAGTATTGTGGTAGACGTCCACGATCCATCGAACGACGAACTTCAGCAGGTCCTCGAGCGTCAAACTCGCCATGGCCTCGGCGTCGTAGTCGCCCTTCTCCACGACGTTGGAGAACGTCCGACCGCTGAACCAGGCCGGGAACTGCCCCTTCAGCGTTCCGAAGAAGCGCTCGATGTGCCCGCGCATGCGTGGATCGGCGTCGGGAATGGAACGCCCGGCGGCGGTTTCCCGAACCGCATCCTCGAACTCGAGACGAAAGGCCGGACCCTTGTCGGTCACGACCTGGGCAGGCCGTCCGTACATGGGCCAATCCATCTCGCACTTCGCCCATGCTGCAAGGCCCGTCTTGTCGGAGACGACGGATCGCAGGCAGGACTTGGACGTGTGGCCGCTCGGAGCCTCCGCCGACAGGTTGATCCCGACGATCGCGGACGTGCGGCAGTCGATGGCGGCCGACAGCGTGCACCGGACCCTTTCCAGTTCGCCCAACTGCTTCTTCGTCATGCGGTGGACCTGGTCGGAGCGGCACAGGAGCGCCTGCAGATCGACCTCCCAATCGTCGATTTCGATGCGCTGCAAAGGTCGATCGCAGACGATACCCTTGCCGACCATGGTGAACCAGCGTTCGGCCGCATCCTGCCCCTTGCGGCCCGCCATGACGCTGAAGGGATCGAGCGCATCGAGCTGCTTGCGGACGATCCTCGGCGATGTCCGGCAAAGCTGGTCGGATGCCGGACGATCCGCGTTCAGAAGATCGATGGCATCGTGGACGTCCTTGACGATGTCGGCCTTCGATGGCCTCTGCAGACTCATGTACCGTTCGGCGGCCACGGCGATGACGGCGCGGACCTCGGGTCGGAGCTGCTCCCTGTTTCCGCAGTTGGAGCGCTTCTCGCGCAGGGCGCCGATGGTGAAGCCCGCGGCTTCGTAGGCGCGCACCAGCGCATAGAGGGTTGACGCCGAAGGCACCTGCGGGACGGCATGGACCTTGAGCGTCGCGATCCAGCCTTCGAACGTATCCGCGTACCATGCGCCGATGTCGGGACTGAGGAATCGAATGGCGAGGCCGAGAAGCCTCGCCGAGCGTCCGACCCGGGGGCGTTCGAGATACCCGTTCTCGGATTCGAGCTTCAGGAACTCGCGGACCCAGCGATGCCGCAGGTGGATGCGGGCGTACCCTCGCTCGTCGAGATCCTGCAGGTCCGTATCGTCCTGGCGGATTTGCAACTTCTTCGCGATGAGGGAGAAGAAGCCCGGCTCGTGAGCGAAGGTACCTCGCTGGATCGCCTTCGAGATGTCGGCGTCGGACAACCGTGCGAAGTGGTCCTGGACGTAGTCGCCATCGACCAACTGCAGGATGTGGATGCGCTGATCCTTGCCGATGTGCCGGTAGGTGCGGCCGTTGTACGTGACGCGGTCGTAGCGCTCGATCCGGTAGGATGCGGTCTTGGCGGGGACGTGGATGTTCATGGGGGAAGCCTCATCCGCTGTTGCAGCGGGACGGAGGGTGGGAGGATCGGCCTCCCACCCTTACGATCACGAGTTGAAAAGTCGGTTCATGACCATGGTTGCCGAACCGATAAGATGGTTCAGGGGGACCTCGACGATCCCGGCCTGGACGAGTGCGACGGCGGCGCGGAAGCCACGGGAGCCGAGCCCGGTCATGCGACCGACCTCGCCGAGAGCGAAGGAACGTGGGGCGCCGGCGAGCCGATCTCGGACGATCGCCTGACCTTCCTCGTCGAAGTCCGACCCGCATTCCACGACCATTTCGGCATTGCGCACGCGTATCCCGTCGAGATGGCGCTCGGTCACGATGCGGTATTCGTCCGCGAATGGTACGCGGTTGCCGTTGGCGTCCTCTTCGAACGCCTGTTGGGCTATCGTCTGGAGGAGCTCGGCCAGTCCGTCGCGGTGGGCGTCCTCCTCGTACTTGAAGGCGATCGCGACACGACGGCCGCAGATCAGGCGAACGCGGACGTCGAAGCAATGGCTCCGGTCGATGCCGGCACGGTCGAGGAATCGCACGGGACGAACCTGCTCCTCGATCTCGGCGACCTGCGGCGCCGCGACCAGGACGTTGATGCCCTGGTTCTCGAGGCCGCTTTCGAACACGATCGATCGGCGGCGGAATGGATCCACGACGAAGCCCGTTCGCGAACCGCGCTTCCGAGGTGCCGGAAAACGGGACGCGACCGACGGGCGGATCAACGGAACGGCGCGACGCTGGTGCCAGAGGGGATCAACTACACTTTTCGGCATCCCGATCCGCCGGCCATGCCGCCCTCCCGGGCGGGTTGGTCGCCGCAGGAGCGACCGGCAACATCGACGAGACGTCGGCGTATGAGTTCCAGGGCACCAGAATGACGAATGCGCATGATTGTCTCCTGTGGTTCGGACATGAGGAACCGATCGCCGGCAAAGGTGCCGACGTCGGGCGTTTCAAGGATGGGACGGCGGAGCCGGGTCGGTTCTGAAACGGAAGGTCGCGAGTTGACGGCGCAAGAGGGCGCCGCCCCGCGAGGGGCGTGGTGTATCTTTCCGCTGGATGCTCGGAGCAGTTACCGCGGGCAGGGTGCCCGACGGTCTGTCGTCATGCGGCGCCGAGCTGCGCGATGCGAGCCGATGGCTTCGCACTACCAGGCGGCTTCACTCTCTGGATGAGAAGACGATCCGGCTGTTCGAAGCGGCCGGGCTATGGGCGCCGGCGGTTCGTCGAGCGGGAAGTCGCGGAACGGATCAGCAGACCGACGTCACCATCGCGGCTACGGATTTGTCCGAGCCGGTACGCATGCGCGCAAGGGTGAGGGGATCATTGCTGAAGGTCGTGCTCCACATGTTCGTGCTCCTGATGACGCCACCATACGGCACAGCCGCTGAGGTATGGTTAAGACCATCTCCCAAATTGTCTCGGACCTGAAAATGGTTCATGAAGCCGATCTCGCGGCTGCAGGTCGGAGAACAATATGTGAACAGAGCGAAGTGATAGTCAACATCGGGAGTTCGAGTCACTGACGAGCGTCGTCGTCAGGAAAGGACACTGCTTCGTGTCGAACGCTCTCCGGCTATCCGAGGACCTCGAAGCTCCAGCTGAAACTGCTGTACAGAAACTCGCCTTCGCCCAGCCGATCCGTCAGTTTCGCCTTCAGTCTGAAACGGGTGCCAACCGGATAATCCGTACGAAGCTTTCTCGCACATTCGACATGCATGTCGGCTGGGTATCCCTGACCGGGGCAGGGACGGATATGCACCTTGCCGTGCAGCCCGCCGGTCTTGGCCGGTAGATAACTTTCGACCTCCACCATCGAATAGGTCTCGAAGGGTTTTGCCACAATTTTCCTCCCTGCTCGCCGGACGCCGACGATCGTTCCTCTTCAGTCGATACCCATCGCCTTGAACACCGCATCCACAGGGTCTGCGTACAAAGACGTCCGGAATTTGGCGCGCAGATCCGAGGGTCTCGTCGAGATGTCCATGGAGCTTGCCTTGGACGATAGGATCTCTCTCGCTGCGGATGAGATACCATCTTGCCCTACACCAACCTCCATCAGTTCAGTCCGAGCGCCTTCAAGGCAGCAGTCTTGGGATCGCCAAAGAAAACGGGATCGATGTGCTCCATGACGTCAGCGGTGACTTCGAGGAAGCTTCGCTTGTTTTCTATAGGGACGAGCGCACGTTTCGCCCCGTTGTCCATGCCGACCTGGAGCGGCTCGACGAGAGACCGGACTCCCTTGATGTTTCCCTGTACGCTGAGGTCGCCCATGATCAGAGTTGCCGCAATGGCCGGCGCTTTCTTCAAAGCAGAAAACGCGGCAACGAAGAACGCCAATCCGATTTCGCCTTCCGCTCGGTTGTGCATGAGATCGATGACCTCGACATGCAGATCGGACTCGTCCATCTCCCTGGCGATCGAAAGCTCGCCCTTCCGGGTGAGCATGTAGCTGAAGGCGCGATTGATCGACTCTTTGGTGGCGCCGTTGATCCCACCGGCCATCTTCAGTTTCCCCGATCCCGTCGAGAGCGATACCTCGATCCTGTACATTCCCACTGCGCCGTCCATTCCCACGGATGCGCTGTAGACGCTGCCTGGAGCGAGCGGGTCGGACGAGATCATGTTTCGGCCGCCTTGCTCCGGAACACCGACGAAACGCTCCTCGCCGGATTCGATGTCCGTGTAGCTGAAGGACGTCTGGTAGTACTCGAAGGAGCCCATCTTCTTCAGCTGCTCCTTCACCCGCCGGCGACCTTCCATCGCGAACTCCAGCAGCTCCGCGATCTCCTCTTTGGAAGCCTCTCCGTGCGGGTGGATGATCTTCATCAATCCGGATACCGTCTTCTTGACGGCCTTGCGATCACGCGTGACGAGGTGCGAGCCCATCGCGAAATGGCGATCCACGATCTCGGTGAAGTTGTGTCGGCGGAGATCCCGGAGCGCTTCAGCGAGGTAGTCGACCACGAAGCCGTAGTGATCGGTGAAGAGATCGTTCCGCATCTTCGGAATCTCCCAGCCCGGGAGATAGAAGTGAAGTCGGTCGATGAACGCCATGTCGTCGCGAATGACCCTCGGCATCGGCTCGAACAGGTGCCCCGTCTGCACCATGACGTCGATCGGTTGATTGGTATTTCCGTACATCGCGATGCTGGCGTCGCCGGAGGCTGCTTCCTGGCCGCGCTGATAGGTGCCGGACTCGCAATAGGTCTTCATCGTGGTGATGACCTCCTTCGGCATCTTCTCGAGATCGGCCACCTCGTCGAAGCCGACAACGTCCCAGATCTGAACCAGCCCCTTCGACTTCCCTCCCATGTGGCCGAACAGGTTAGCCACCGTGGTTGGGCCCGTCATCAGCGCGGTATAGGGCGAGACCTCCTGGGTCACGTAGCTCTTGCCGGTTCCACGGGGGCCGAGCTCGACGAGATTGTAGTTCCGCTCGGCAAGGGGCACGAGACGAGTCAAAAAAAGCATCTTGAGGCGACGCGGCATTTCGCTGGGTTCGTAACCCATGCTTCGCAGGATCAGATCGATCCACTCGTCGGTCGTGAAATCTGCTCTCATCCGCTGATACTCGGCGAGATCGAAAGCCGCGATCTGGATCGGGTTGAGTTTGTCGATCTTGAAGGGATTCTTGCCCTTGTTGTCCTCGTCGTATTCGAACTTCATCTCGACCTGGGCCCAGATTCCGCCCGTCAGCAGACGTTCGTAGTCCCGGACGTATTCCGAGGGAATGCGGACGAACTTGTTCCCGAAATTGCTCAGCTCGGCCCAATAGTCAGAGTCCACCAGCCGGACCTTGACCTTGTCGATGAACGTCCAACGGCCTTTTTCCTTGACCTTGCTCTGTGCCTTCATCGACTCGTCGGCGCGGATGTAATTGTTGGCCAGCGTATCGTTGACGACTCCAAGGCCCATCTGGATGGCCATTTCGTCGGATGACGCGCAGTACTTCCCTAGAAGGAACTCCAGAACGAAGACAGGTACGTTCGCACCAGTCTTCACCTTGCGGACCAAGTCCTTGCGCACGACCTTGCCGGCAAACAGCCGATTTGCCTTATCGTCGAGCCCGTCGCGAGCTAGGGGCGTGAAGTCGGCCATATTCAAACTCCCAGCCGGACCGGTAGGTCCTTGGACTGGTAGAGGATCGCGTCGGTATTACCGTCGAGAACCTGCACAGTCAGCATCTTGGCTTCCTCGTCAGTTAGCAGGAAGCCTACAGAGACGGTCTTTTTAGGCTCCAACCTGATGGTTCCGTCGGCCTCTCTGGGCATGTCCGCCATTCCGATTGTTGCTACCTGGCGTCCCGCATGGACCGCCACCACGCGAATTGGTCGCTCGACGGAGAACAGGGTGGTTCCGAGGGACACCCGGACCGTGAAGATGCGGTTGGTGATGGCGGCATCGTGCTGGACCTCGACCTGATTCTTGGTGTTGGTGCCGGATTTGTCGGCCTTCAAACGCACGGTGAGAACAGGGATGATCAGTTCTTGCAAGCTTGCACCGCCATGATGATAGGCAAGGTCGCCTCCAGCCCTGAAGACGCCAGTTCCGACCGGAAGGACAAGATCGAGGTCGGACTGGTAGCCAAGCTTGGAAGCCGACACCCGAACGGCTCCGGGAGGGGTTGCACCTCCGCGGCCCACCCAGCATCTTCTGTGTAGGCCGACCTGTGCCCCGCCTGGTGCGTCGATGCGCATGCTCTCGTCGCGATCATGGGCGAAGAAAAGGTGGCCGTGATCGGCCACGATGACGGCATGCTCCACGCCGGCGCCCGCGAGCTTTGTCAGACACCGCGCCAGATCCTCGATGACGCCAGCCATCATCCGGCGAGCATACGAGGTCGCGCCTTCGCCAGCCTCGTCGATCTCCTGGGAGCGGACCATGATCACCGACGCGCCGGCGATCTTGCTGGCCAACGCCTTCGTCGTGCCCTGAAGCACGTTGTCCAGCGTGAGGTCGATGGAGCCAGGCAGCCGGCCCTTCGCGAAAAGCTGGCGCGCCTTCAGGTCGGGTAGGAAGGTGCCGTCCACCTCGGCGCCCAGTTTCCCGTTCCGCTCGACGACGGAGAAGGACGCCGCCGCACCAGGCTGAAGCGCCGCCATGCATACGGGGGTGATGCTCGGCAAGCTGGCCACGGCGTATCGCAGCTTCTGCTCGGTCGCGACTTTCGCGATACGAGCGGACAGTTCAACACCCATCTCGTAGCGCATCGCGTCGACGAGGATGTAGGCCACCGGCTTGGGGCTGCCGGCGACGGATTCCGCATAGACCCGGCTCTGGGGTGTGGCGCCCGGCACGGCCCAGTCGGCCTTCGCAAGGGCCTTGACGAAGCCTTCCGCCATCCGCGCCGCGGTCTCCTCATAGACTTGGCGAACGATCCCCAACGCCTGCTCGTCGATATGCTCCTCGCAGCTCTGGACGACCGTTTCGAGTTCGCGTTGCGCTCTGTCGATCCGGTGCCAGCCATTGGCGTCGGTATAGCGATCGACCCAGATCTTCACCGTGCCGTTCGCCTTTGCGATCGTGCTCTGCACCTCGCTCGCGACCAGCCCCAGGTCGGTCATCAGGCGGCACGCCTGCCAGACGGCACTGCGCTCCTGGGAGCGCTCGATCCAAAAGCTGCCATGACGCTCCTCGATGATAGCGCGTGCATCGGCGAAGCGACGGGCCGCGATGAGCCTGAAGCAATGTCCGACGACCAGGAACTCTTCGATCTTGAAGGTGTCGATGGAGCCGAAAGCGTCACCGTCGATTCCGAGGTCGTCGATCCCGAGCGCTCCCTGGACGAGGTTTGCGATGTCCTCGTAGGCGTCAGCGTCGTCCCGCCTGAGCCTCTCGGCGACGGCGCGCACGGCTTCAATCTGATCTCGCGTGGTTGGCGCGGATACGCCCGGCAAGGTGATGGCGGCCGACGTGGTATCGAGCAGGAACTCGCTGCCCAGCACGTGCCGCTGCGCGACCGACCTCAACCTAGGCAGGCTGGTATCGTCGGGCAGGGTCAAGCCGAGACGTACGGCAAGAAGCTTGCGAAGCTCGGGAACGGCGCCCTTGTCCTGGATGGCCTGATCGGCGTGATCGCCGCGCAGCCACCGAACGATGATGGCGATCGCGTCGGAGGTGTTGTCGAAGATGCCGCGAAGGATGGAGGCATTCTCCCCGTCGGCGCTGGCGGATGCGACCTTGGCCAGGTCGTCGTACCCGACGGCGTCGGACTTGAGGATCTCGTCGATCTGGACATCGTTGAAGCGCTGCTTCAACACGATCCGAGCCATCTGCTTCAACACGGGCCGATAGACGTAGCCGGCCTTTTCGACTTCCATCAACAACGAGCCCTGCTCGTCCCAGACCGTGCCCGAGACATAGACGAGGGTTCGCTCGGGATCGTCGCCCCCGGTCACGTCCTCAATGGCCAGCCTCGTCTCCAGGAACGATCCCGCGAAGGCCGTGAAGTTGGCCGGCACCTCGCCGAAGCGGACTTTGTCGAGCCGGCCGCCGATGCTGGGATCGGCGCCAGTCTCGCCGAAGAACGGTTTCAGATCGCCATTGCGATCGTAGAGCACGACAACCGTGCTGCTCTTGAGGTGGTGGGCGATCTGGGTCGCGATGTAGTCATGAAGAGGATGCACGGTATTTCCGATCATGCCTTGCTCCGCAAGCGGCTTCCAGCCGTTGGCTCGGGAGCTTCGAGGAGCGCCTTCAGTGCTTCCTTCACGGCGTCGCTGCTGCGCTCCCGCACGATGTCGCTCACCGCATGCGATGGCACATCACGCTTTGCCCATTTACCGGCCTCGGACTTGAACCAGAACACGTCTTCGAGGTCGTGCGCGATCGCGATGCTACGGTCCTCGGCACATTTAGGGACCACGCGCTCCGGCCAAAGATGCATGGCCTGACGGGACCAATCGTGCTTGCCCAGTTGAAGTTCACCCCATCTGGCTCGCAACTCCTTCTGCCATGGTTTGTGATTGCCAACCATTCGCCACAGCGGAGCCATCGTTAGAACGGTACCGTCGTCGAGGTTAGGGTTCCACAATGGGGCGACCCGCTTCACCTCATCGGTTAACTGCTTTAGCTCCTCAACTAGCTTCTGCTGGTTTTCTATGGACTTGCGGTCGCGGCTCGAAAGCTCATTGCCACCCTGCAATAGTGCCGCAAGTGCTCGCTCATCACTGATGATTTTCTGCTCCAAAATATCCTGCTTTAGCCGGAAGAACGTGTCCTTAGTCACGGCAGGCGCATAAAGCCAAATGCTATAGTTCCCCGAGGCAGTCGAAATTTGCCAGTAAATCGGCGCCTTACGCTTACTCCTTGTATATTGCTTCAGGTGTGCTGGAAAAAAGTCTCGTTGTAGCCAGTGTTGAACAGATAGTGGGATATGTGCATCTACTCGCTGCAAGACTTCCTCAATGATACGACCCAAGTCATACGGATGCCCAGGATCGTCAACAAGGAAGCCCGCGTGATGATGAAATGGCTCCAGGCCATCGGGAAGCATTCCGACACTTCTTGCAGGAAGCGGATCAAAGGGACTCGGCTCAGGCGATATTATCCGTTCGGCAGTAGCTAGACGCCAATCGAAACGACCAAACGCCACCCCGACTGTCCAGCTAAGCAGAGAGTGGCATTCGTCCCGTGGACTTACGTCCTCTTCGTGGTTGCCGTCAGCAGCGTCCTCTATACCTTCCAAGCTCTCTTTGTTGCTCCCACCACGATCGCCATGAGCAGACGCGATGTCTAAAGTATCAAATCCATACAACCTGAATACGATTTCATCGATTTCGGCCATATTGAGGGATATATCTAATTCCGTGGAACGCAGATCATACTTATCAAAGCGGCGTCGCAGTATGAGGGGAAGCACGAACGCGTTGGATGTCTCTTCAATTTCGTCAATTTTTCGTTTGAGAGACCAACAATTCTTAGAGCAACGCGACAAACTATCGGAATGCTCGTTAAAATCGGGGATGGGAAGCTTCGCTAACGTTCCATTCCTATATAGTCCAAACCCATTTCTTCCCAGCAACAATTTGTGCAAAAAATCTGCGCCAGAAGAGTTTAGTATAGCGGTCAGTGACAGCATATTATGCATATCGCTGAAGGCTTGAGTTCCATTGTCGCTGAATATGCAGCCGGAGGGTGTGATGTGAGGTGCTAACTGGTCAGCTCGCAGGGTCTGAAACATACCAGGTTTGAAATACAGGTGTGTATTTTTGATTATTCTCGACCAATGGCTGCCGTTATAAAGAGAGCCGGCCCAAGCCTTTATTTCATTACCGTCGTCCTTCCAGTTTATTTTCATGTTTACGTCAGCATAAAACGGAGAGAACTTACCGCCTTTGGCAAAATGAATCCATTTTTGATTTATCAAAGGTACCTCCCAGTTAGTTCTTAAGAACCGGAAGTCATCTGAAGACTGTAGTCCTGCGCGGGCCATACGATCTTCGGCCTCAAACGGAGGAAGAATTGAAAACAGATCCCTCAATGCTTCACTTACCCAATAGGCAAATGGAGAACCTGGAATTTTGTGAAAAGAAGCGGGATCTACGTCAAAAACAATCTTGGATGTGACACCTTCCCTGACGCAATTGACGGCGTCGCTCAATACTGATGATTTATCGGTTGCCTGGAGAGCTCTAACGAAGATTGTCATTGATTAACCTCAAGAACATAAGCCGCCGCCTCAACCATAGCATCATCCATTACACCTAGGCCCAGATCGACGAAAATATCTGGACTTGTGTGATTCAGAATAACATTTTGCCTCCAATCTCTGTAGGTTGACAAGAAGAAACAAGTGCGCGATGTAATTGCGCCTAAACGTCCTCCAGGTCGAATTATTTCTACAGATCTTTCAACAAACATTGTCGCCAAGTCTGACTTCGAGCTATTATATTCCTTAAAAACATAATCTTTAGCGCCAGAGCTTGCATCGCCGAACGGCGGATTCATCACTACCACGTCGAAGACTTCGTGGACGATATCGACAATTTTCAACCCTTGAAGCGCGTCATCTGCGAAGAGTCTGCCTTTGTATGTTGATCGTGCTTCTTTGTACATATTCGTCAATGCTTCTCGCAGACGAGATTCAGCCTTCTGCCAGTGCAACATGTCCTGTTCTGCAAATATCCCGCCGTGACCTTTGAAAACCTGCTGTATTAGCTTCGGCAATTCCTGCTCGACTCGCAGGAGCACCCCCAGCTCGGGCAGTCCCTTCAGCAGGAACAGGGTCTTCTCGAACAGCTGGGCATCCAATTCGTCGAGCCCGGCCATGAAGCTCTTGCGAAGATCGAGTTCTGCCGGCGGCGGCACCGCTGCAACGACATGACCGCGCAAGATGCGCGGGCGATCCTGAGCCCTGACATTCCCCTCATGCCAGGCGCGCTGGGCCCGCAGCCAAAGGGCAAGGGACGCGATCTGTGCCGCCCGGGGGTCGATGTCCACGCCATAGATGTTGTTCTCGATGATCAGCCGCGGGACTTCGCGCAGGAAGGCGTCGATGTCTGCATAGGTGTCGGCGAGCGGCTTCAGACCGGCGTGACCGCCAGTGACTCGGTCGAGCGATCCGGCACCATGGGTCTGCTCCCAGGCCCACGCCTCTTGATAGATCTCGTAGAACAGGTCGAAGGCGTAGAGCCCGAAGTGCATCGAGCCGCATGCGGGATCGAGCATCTTGATCGTGCGCGGATCACGCAGGCTGCCTGCCGGCTCGGGCTTCTCGTCCGGCTTGGCCAGAAGGTACTGGCACCGATCCCGCAGGCTCGTTTGGGCCCCCGTCCAGTTGAACCACAGCCGGCCCAGCGTGTTGTCGACCAGGAACTCGACGACGTATCGAGGGGTGAAGAACTGGTTCCGGATCGCCAGTTCGCGGCTATTGCGCGGAGCCTGGGACTCGTCGCGCATCTTCCGGCGTTCGTCGGTGGAGTTGAAATACTGGTAGACCCAACCGATCGTCTCGTCCTCGAACCAGACGCTGGCCAGCTCGGGAGCGTTCAGGATGTCGAGCAGCGTCTCGAACGTTGCTCGCTTCGGCCATAGGGCCGATGCAGGATCACGCCGGTCGAACAGAACCTTCACCTCGGTGGACAGCTCGTCGAAGACGGATTCAAGATACAGGCGATACCCTTCGCCGTCAGGCAGCAGCCTGATCCCCGGGAGAAGCCCCGTGAACTCCAGGTAGCCGCTGGACTGGTCACCGCGGGTCACGCACTCCAGGACGAGGTTGCGGGCCTCCAGAAGCTTGAGGGCGGCGTAGCGGTTGAACGTCGTGAACGCGGCATCGCGGACGTAGTCCTTGACCGCGTCGGCGGGCTTCATCCCCGCGGCCTGCTTGTGCTGGATCGCGGCCACGATCCGGGGGCGGAGGAGGCGCTGGCGTTCGGTCAGGTGGATGCCTGGCTCGGACGCGATCACGCCATCGGGCATCACGTCGTAAGTCCCTTGAAGCTGCTCGTAAATGTCCTGCGTCACCAGGGTCCTTGCGCGCTGCGTCGCACCCTGGAGCAGGTTGCGGGTGTCCTTCTCCATCACACGCTCCAGGTCGCCACGACCTTCTTGCCGGCACCGATGAGGCGGGTGACCTCCTCGCGAATGCCTGCAAGGGTCTGGTCGAGCTGTTCCACGGTCTCGATTCCGTCCTGAAAGAAGTTGGCGACATGCACGGTGGCCAAACGCTCGCCCTCAAGGATCTGGTGCATCTTGTTGATGGCGGCACGCAGCCTTCCCTCGCAGGCGTCGGCTTCCGACCGAAGATGGTGGATCGTCTGGTTATTGAAGGTGCGATCGGCACGAAGACGCAGGGGGCCCGCGATCTCGTCCTGCTGCGCTGGCGTCAACCGTGGCCATTCTGCGCGATGCGAGACTCGTTCGAGGGCCGAGACATAAGCCGTGACGCGTCCATCGAGGGCCTTGTCGTAGCGCCGGCGATATTCGTCGTCGATCTCACCGGATATCTGCTCGATGCGGTGCATTTCCCGGTAGAAGGTTTCGCGCTCCAACAGGTCGCGGAGCGTGTTGCCCTGTCCGATCAAGCCTTCACCGAGATCGGCTTCGTCGACCAGCAGCGGCCACCGCACGCGCAGGCTCTCCCTTGCCCTCGCGAGCATGGCGACCCGAGCGTCGTCGAGAACCTTGTCTACCTCGCCCGCATGCTGGATCGCCTCCCGGATAGCGGCGTGCGAGGCGTTGAAGTCCAGGATCGCGTTGGTCTCGCTGCCGCGCCGGATCGCCTTCATCTGGTCCGAAGCTTGCTCGACCTTCTCGCGTCCAGGCAGGCTGGATTCCCGCAGGCGCCCGAGGACGGCCAGCACCCTGTCCTCCGAACGCGTGATCGCCGCCTGGATCGCCTTGGCGACGACGGTCTCGGAGAGTTCCTTGATCTCCTCGCCGAAGGTCGTCTTGTAGTTCTCGGCGGCGTGCGCGATCTCGATGAAGTCGACACCTTTCTTGGGCCGGAACGTCGTCGCCCGAAAATGCGAGTTGTTCATGAAGGCGTCGCGTGCGGCCACGCTCGTAGCGTCGTCGATGCCCTGGCCCTTGTGCTGGGCCTCGATTTTGCCGGCCCTAAGCAGCGACAACGTTAAGAGGCGCACGGCGTCGAAATCCCAACCGAACGGCGCACGCCCGAACGCTTCCTCAAGCAGCCGGCCGAGGGCGTTTTCCCCGTAGCCCGCCTTTTCCTCGATCTGCCCGAGGATCTCGGAGAGTGGCGAGCGATCAGCCTCGAAGACGGTCCGCCCGTTCTCAGTCTTGATCAGCTTCAGCTCGTTGAACACCGCGGGAAGCCCGTTGAGGTTCTCGGCGGCGAGCAGGACTTCCAGGCCCTTCTGGAGATCGGCGCGCTTGGCCGAGGCTTCGCGGAAGCGGTCGTAGACGTCGGGGAGGATGGCCTTCATGACCTCCACCGCGGCCTTGGCCACGTCGGCCGCGGACCCGGGGCTCCGGTCATTGCCGCGGAAGTAGATCGCGCCCGAAAGGCACGCGATCTTGAGGTAGACCTTCAACTGGTCCGTATGGCGCCTCAGGCGAGCCTTTTCTTCCGTGATGAGGGTGCTCTCGTCCACGGTGGTCGGTCCGTGCCCGTGGTTCGTCACCATCTGGGACGATCGATGGGCTTCCAGCAGCTCCCTGCGGATGTCCCCCGTCAGCGTCGCCACCCAAAACACGGTACCGGCCTCGGCCTGGCTGCGAATGCGGGCCTCGGCGGACATCTTCGCCGACTCGTCTGCATCTCCGGCGATCTGGAGATTGAAAGCGATGTCGCCCTTGGCGAGTTCGTTGCCGGCGACGATCAAGCCCGCCTTGAACGGCTTCGTGTCATGCAGGCTGTATGTCGGGGCCGGCGCCCAGAACCCGGCGATCGTGTCCGCGATCCACTTGTTGTCGCTTGAGCGACTTCCGGCGATGGCGGTGCGCCGCTGCTCCCAATCGTCCTCGGCGGGCGTGGGGATGCGATAGCCGCCATCGCCCATGCGGATGACCAACGCCGTCTCCAACGCCTTCAGGGCGTCCTTGACAGCCGCCAACTCGGCATCGCCGGTGACAGAGGGATGCAGCGTGGCCGCGATGTTTTCCGCAGTCCGGTGGACGCTCTTCACGAATTGAAGCAGGCAAATCACTTTGGCAACGGCTTGGGCCAGCCTGACATCGGGGACGCGGTCGGGGATGGCCGAGATCTTCGCCCGAATGTCGGACGCGATGTTGCCCTCCACGAGGTCGTAAACCTGGTCGAGGCGCACCAGGTTGCCGACGGGCTGGCTCGCGATGTCGATCGACTGATGGATGAGCAGCTGCTGCGCCAGCTTTATGATGGTCCGATTGGCGCCGCCGACGTGCTTGCTGGCGCCGCCTTGGGTGCGAAGCCCGGATACGATCTGGATAATCAAGTCGATCTGGTAAGGCAGCAAAGGGTAGAGATCTACGAACCGCTGCCGCGTCAATTCCGGGAGGCTGATGTCGGCAGTGACCTTCGTCGCCTGGGCGAACCGCCCACGATGATCGTCGAAGATTTTGCCCAGGGTCGCCTCAGCGTTCGCGCTCTTGGACAGCACGCGCCGGCTTGTGACCTCGGAGATGTCCGACGGCTCGAGGTGAACCTGAGAAGGAAAACGGTCCATAAGTCGGGCAAGCTCGATGCGTTTGTCGTCGAGACCGCCGACGAGCTCGCTAAGCTTTTCCTGCGACGTGACTGCGATCCAATGCCGTCCGCGCCCGTGGATGCCGAGCTGCTGCACGATCGCCTGGAGGTCGAGCATCTTCTGGACGTCACGCGCGACGAACTGGCCAACCTCGTCGATGACGAAGATCATCGAATGGCCTGGCCTGCGCCTCTTCATGAGGTCCACGACGCGCCTGGCGAACAGGCCGGCGGTGATGTCGGCCTTGGCGCGGGATTTCGCCCAGCTGTCCGGGACGTGATAGGTAGCGGGCTCCAAGACATGAAGCACCGCGCTAGCCTCGTTTATGGCGAAGGCGAGCATGCCCTTCGCCTTGGACCATTCCTTGCCATATTTTTCGCGATATGCAGTCTCGAAGCCGGCGAGGCGCCCTTGTTCCTCCAGCCCAATCTCTAACTCCGCCAGGTCGAGGTCCTTGGCGTATCCAAGGCTCTCGAGGAACAGCCGATACATGATCTCGGTCAGCATCTGGTTGCCCGTGCGGATGCCACGGTCGGTCGAGACGTCGAAGATGACCGAGTGTGTCGGTATATTCTCGTTGATCGTCTTGAGAACGACCTTCAGGCGGTTGTCCGTAACCCGCTTCGAGAAAAGGTCAGCAGCGCGGTTGGCCCCGATCTCCCTGTTTCCGATCGCGAGCCCGAGATTCTTGGCGAAGCTCGACTTGCCCGATCCGAAAAAGCCTGAGATCCAGATGCCGATGCTGTCGGTCGGCTTCTGGGGTGCCGCTTGGTATTGCTCAAGAATGTCGACGTAATGCGTCTGAATCGCATCGGTGACGACATACTCCTCAATTTCCGACCGCAGAATCTCGGCATCGATCTGATCGACCTTGATGACCTCCTCGATTTTCCTATTGATGTCGTTCGCGAAAAGCGTCCCAATGGTGCTCATGCTCAATCCGGTCAAAAGATTTTGGGGCGATAATTGTGCTCGGCCTGGAGCACGCCCATGAAACGGAGCCCAGCGGCGCCATCGAGGTCGCCGGGATAGAAGAGGACGGTCGGCACGAAGACCTTGCCCTTAAGCTGCTCGAGCAAGGAGAAAGTTCGGTAGACCGGAAACAGCGCACCGGTTCGGGTGATGAAGACCACATCCTTCTGAGGGTCGGACGTCTCCGGCAGACGCTCGCTGACCATGTCGACGAGTGGGCGATACTCTTCCAACACGTTGGCGATCGTCTGGATGGTTTCGGATAATCCGATCTCACGCTCGATCTGGAACCAGTCCTCGAGAGGACGCTGGGACTCCAGCGCCTCTTTCAGACAGTCACCAAGAGAGATATGCGTAACGCGCTTCCCGACATTCTCCAGACGTGTCGCCAACAGTGTGACCGCGTTCCGCAACGCGAATTCTTCACCAGGCGAATAGCGGAAGATCGCATACGGCATGTCGTGATAGGCACTGATCTGCTTCCGCGGATCGCGATCTTCCAGGATAGGCTGGAGCCGATTGAGGCGCGATTGAAACTCGGTCATGCTGCTACCGCTTCGGCGAACGCCAGGCTGTTGGCATAGGGCAGGGAGAGTTGAATAAGGCTGCCGGCGACCTGGTAGTCGACCTTGCGATACTGGTGCAGTAGCAAAAGCCTATTGTGAACGTCGGACGGCGCCATGAATGCGGCGCGCCAGTAGCGGCTTTCGATTGCACGAGATGCACTGCCCTCGATTTCGGCGATCAGAAGCAGATGAAAAACGAATGCGCCGTCATCGAGGCCTGGATGGTTCAGCGTTTTGACCGGTGACGTTCCCGAAAGGAGCCCAAGGTCGGTGGAGTTTTTGAGCAAATCTCGTGCGGCGCGAACTACTCCATATTGGGAAAGAGGTGCCTTCTGCGCCAGCTGCCAGGAACTAGTTACGAACGGTCGAATTTCCTCTGCACGCACTTGGTAACGGCCATTTCCGCGCTCCTCATACAGCCAGTCCAAGACGAATGCGCCGAAAGGCTGTTCGGTGATGATGAGCCAAAGCCGGTAGCAGTCCCGCCAGTCTGCAAACGAGATGCCGCTTTTTGATAGTTGGATAAGCGGACGGATAGCATCGATATCGGTCAACCGCGCCCGGATTGTCGAGTGAACCTCAGCTTCCCACGCCGTAGTTCGAAATTGCCCTTCCAGTCCTCGCTTGAGATTCAGATCGACACCGACCTCGAAGTCCCATTGCGAGAATAGATCAAATGTCTCCGCTGCGAGCGGACCCTTCCTCAACAGGCGCTGGGAGAAGAGCTTCGGCGTTTTCATAGACCGCCTAGCCTTGCATACGGAACCACAAGCCTGTCTCCGCCGCGCTCGAAGCCCAACGCCAGAAGCGCCAGTTCTCTGCGGGTCGAGCCGAAGGTCCCAGGCAATTGAATAGAACGTCCTTCCACCGATCGACGCAGATCCTTGGACGCGGCCACGTCGCTGTCGTTTACCAGGCCAAGTCTCCGCATCAGTGAAGCAAGATCACCTTCGAGCGGCATCGCTATCGCATCGAAAAACTCGGACCACTTCGCGGCGTCATCGAGCCAAACGTCCCACACCGCTTCGACCTGCTCTTCGATTTCCTGCGGCAGTCGCCAGAGGGTAGCCGACTTCGGGGGGTTGAAGTGTTCGTCGCAGCGCTGCTTTGCTACCGCGAAGACGGCACGTGCCTGTGCGAATGCATGCGTGCGTGGAAAGCCTCGTTTGAACACCATGGCGCCGGTCGAGGACAACGCCTTGTTGGTGTTCCACCATTTGGCGCGGTCCATCTCACCGTGACGAGCAACGGCGACACGGGTTTTGAATAGCTGCGTAGCGTCGATCGGATCCGTAATCAAAACCAAATCCACGGCTCAGCAACGAACACGAAAGAACTTCCGATAAGCTTACACGTTTTTCCACTGGTCAGAGTGCACAAACAGTTCATTTTTCAACCACGTTTCTTGATGCGTCCACGCAATCTCTCACTGCCTCCTCTACAAGGAGGTAGGCATGCGTCCGACGATCCAGCGCCAACTTCTTAAGACGGATGATCAAATCGGGATCCAGATAGACGAGAAGCGGTTCTCGTCCGTCTGCACGGCGACTGGTCCGTCTCGTTTCATCTTCCGTCACCGAATCACCGCTAGATATCTGGCCTGCGCGATAGCAGCAGAAACCGATCCCGCGTGACGAGCATTTCACGTGCTCGCGAAACCACGCCGTGCTAGTGTGTCGAGATCGACACAGATCACGGACGCTTGGAACGATGCCACGAACGACGAAGACAGTGATGCTCGAAAGGACGCCACGGCGGCAACGCTGAAGGCGGATGGCATCGCACGCCCGAAATCGGGCAGTCTTCCCAGCTCGGACGATCGCCGGGCTTAGTTCCGAGGTCCGGCTCCATGACCAGCCAGCGCCTTCTCATCATTTCCGATCTGCATCAGGGGGAGGGTGGTCCACCCTACGATCCTGCTCGCCTGAGCGATCAGTTCGACATCGTGGTCGTTGCCGGCGACTGCGCCGGCCGTTTGACGTCTTCGATCACGTGGCTTGCGGACCGCTTCGCCGGCACGCCGACGATCTACACGCCCGGCAATCACGACTTCTACCGCGACGAAGGCCCCGACGGCTTCACGATCGAGGACGAGACGGAGGCCGGACAGGAGCTTGCGGACCGGCTCGGGATCCATCTTCTCGTCGACGGGGAGGCGAACGTCGGCGGACTGCGCTTCCTGGGTTCGACCCTGTGGACCGATCTGCGCGCCGGCGTCCATCACAGCCTCTCGCACGCCTCCGGCGATGCGCGCAGAGGCATGAACGATTACCGACGGATCCATCGACGATCGTCCACGCGGCGATCGCGGCGGCTCGATCCTTCCGACACTCTCAGCCTCCATCATGGCTCGCGACGCTTCTTGGAAAGCGCGTTCTCGACGAGCGATGGGTCGCGGACGGTCGTCGTCTCGCATCACGCGCCCAGCATCCGATCGTTGGAGATTCCGTCCGCGGATCTGAACCAGTGCTACGCTTCGGACCTCGAGCCCGAGATCGAACGTTGGCGACCGAACCTCTGGGTTCATGGACACATCCATACCGCACGGGACTATCGGATCGGGAGCACGCGCATCGTCTGCAATCCAGCCGGTCGTGCGGAGGAACGAACCGGTTTCGACCCCGGACTGATCGTTGACGTCGACTGACGTCGGCGACGACGACGATCCTTCGAGAGCTACGCTTTACAGCCGATCGTCGCATCCGTAATCGAGCGGAGATCGGAACGGCCGTCGAAATGAACGTGCGGGATGCATAGATGCGATCCAACCGACACCGAAGATCACGGGCAACCACATGTTCCAGAACAAGGCGATCCGAGCTGCTCTCGGGGCCGCATCACTCGTTGCGGCGACCACGTTCGACCACCCGGCAGAGGCCAAGACCAAGGCCAAGCCGATCAGCATCGTCGCATTCGGCGACAGCCTCACCGCAGGCTACCGGCTCGATCGCAGCGAGGCCTTTCCCGCAAGGCTGCAACAGGCGTTGAAGAAGCGCGGATACGACGTCACTGTCCTGAGCGCGGGCATCTCGGGCGACACCAGCGATGGCGGTCTCGCCCGTGTCGCTCGCGACGTGCCGAAGTCCGCCGACCTCGTCATTCTCGAACTCGGCGCGAACGACATCCTGCGGGGAGTTCCGCCGACTGTGACGGAACGCAATCTCGACGCGATCCTCGATCGCCTGAAAAGCAACGGCAGCGACGTCGTGCTGGCCGGGATGATCGCGCCTCCCGGGATGGGGAACGCGTTTTCCCGATCGTTCAACACCATCTTCGAACGGTTGGCCGCCAAGCATGGGGCTACTCTGTATCCGTTCTTCCTGAAGGGGGTGGCGATGCGTTCCGGTTACAATCTCGGCGACGGCATCCATCCGAACGCTGCCGGAGTGGATCGGATCGTCGAAGGGATCCTTCCCGTCGTGACCGCTCGCCTCGACGCGTTGTCGTGAGTTCGGTCGGTCCGAGATCGCTCTGGTCCGCCGCGGATCAGCACCTGTTCGAGCGTTCCCTCGCAGCTGTTCCGGCAGGATATAGCTGCGGAATGTTCGGGGGTAGGCGATGGTCCGCTACGAAGAAACCGTCCCCCGACGGTAGCCGGATCTGGTTGTTCGCGGAGGAACTCGGTGCGAACGGGATCGTCAGCTTCAACGCGTACCGCCTGACTGACGGGACGTTCCTGGTGAAGCCTTGTGAGATGTCCATGGCGAAGGTCGAGGAGTTCGTCCTCGGTTATCGCATGGGCCAGAATTCGGACGGATCGGTCGAGACCAGGCCGCTCGTACCGGACGACGGCCGCAATCTGCGTGGCGCCCGTCGTTAACCGAAACGGCCCACGTGCGAATCAAAACGCTTGCCTCTTCGTCTCCGTACCTCTTATGTTCTCACCATGATCGAGCTTCGAATGAAAACGCCCGTAGCCGCGATGCGGCTTGAGAAACGCCGGAGATAGAGGGTTCCACCCCGTCCTCCGGCGCCTGACGGCGTGCGGCCCGCAGCGGCTCCGGAGCGACGACCATGAACGACTCCCTCGATCATAATTCCAGATCTGCCGACACTATCGACTGCCGGAGCTTCCGATCAGGGCCGGATCGTCGGCGCTTCCTCCCGTTCAGCACGGTCCGCTGCGACGGAAGACCGACCTTCCGCACCCAGCTCGCCCGCGACCTTGGCGTTCTCCTCGATCTGGACGACGAGATCGCCGCTTGGCGCTGTCTTCCTGCAGCCGTCGAATTCCACGATTCCGATGGTGAGATCCTATCCCACGCGCCCGATTTCCTGGTGCTTAACGAAGACGGCTCGACGATCCTTATGGATGCGGAAGGGCCCATCGGGATCAGACCCTGCGATCCGACGACCGCCTACAGGTCCATTTCGACGAGCGAGATCCGGACCGAACCTGCGCTGACCAATGCACGGGAGATGATGCGGTACGCCCGGCGGACGGTCTCGCTGGGCGATCGTGTGCGACTTCTCGCCTGGCTCGAGGAGGCAGGTTCCGTGACGTTGATCGAAGCCGCATCGGCGATGCGCGAGTCGGGAGAACCGGTCGGCGCGGTGCTTGCGATGGTGCTGAAACGGCATGTCGCGATCGAATGGCACGAGATGCCGATCGGGCCCGAGACCCAGGTCAGACTGCGAAGATGAGCCTGGAATCCATCGTACGGACAAGCACACAGAGGCGTAGGGCCATGACCCGAGCTGCACCTATCGACGACATCCAGGACGCGGACGCGTCCGAAGACATAGATCTCGCAGCCTTCCTTCGGGTTGAACAGACCGCGTCCGCCCGGGAGGCGGTCGTCGGGCTGCGTCCATCGGCCAGACTGGTCTACAGGACGATGCTGTCGGCCATTCCGCCACGGACCCGGCAGGCGCTGGCGTCCCACCGTCCGCAATTGATCGTCCTGCGCATACCTTCGGATGCCTGGGCGGAGCCTGCGGTCGAAGCTTTCGAGGCCGTCGCCATGGCGATCCGCGGCACGCACCTGCGGACGGCCCACCATTACTCTCCTTCCGTCGTGAAGTCCGGCAGACGCGGCAGCTTCACGGCCGAGGAGATTCTGAAGGATCTCTACGGCGACACGGTCTGCTGCATCGTCGGCCGTAGCGACACATTGCCGGGCCGGGTGGCGGCATTCGTCGACTTCGAACATCAGGTCGCGCCGTTGACCAACGACGGCATCAGGACATCGTTCGCGGTCAGATTTCCGGAACGCCCTGACGTCCTGCCCCACGATCTGCGTGCGGATGCGGTTCCGCCCGACGTCTTCGATCTGATCATGAAGAAGGCTCTGGATTCCGACGACGCGATTCGGCTGCTGCGGGCGGTGGATACGACAGCTGTCGGTGTCCGTGCGACCGGCGACCGAGCTCGTCTCGAAGACCTTCACGGCTACGGAGAAGCTCAGGATTGGGGCCTTCGACTGGTCGCCGATCTGGCTTCGTTTCAAGCCGGCCGCATCACGTGGGCCGACGTCGATTCCGGCTGTCTGCTCGTCGGTCCGCCCGGCACGGGCAAGACGCTGTTCGCCTCGGCGCTGGCCGAGTCCGCTGGCTGTGTCTTCCTGCCGACATCGTATGCGGACTGGCAATCGGCGAAGTCCGGGCACCTTGGCGACCTCATGAAGAGGATGCGCCATGTGTTTGACGAGGCCGCATCCAGCACACCGTCGATCGTCTTCATCGACGAGATCGACACGTTGCCGGCACGCGGTGGCGCCAGCAGTCACGACGACTGGTGGCGCTCCATCACCAACGGACTGCTCGAGTGCCTGGACGGTACAAGCCGCCGAGAGGGCGTGATCATATTGGCGGCTTGCAACGACGGAACGAACCTCGATCCAGCGTTGGTTCGATCGGGACGTCTCGACCGGCGGTTCACGATCGATCTTCCAGACGAAAACGCGCTCGTCGGCATCTTCCGCAGCCATCTCGGCGAGAGCATCGCCGACGATGCCGTGCAGCCGATTGCCACGGCGCTGGCTGGAACGACATCGGGTGCGGACGTCGCCCGCATCGCCCGGGATGCACGGCGCATTGCGAGATTGGCGGGAAGGAGCGTTCAAGTAGAGGATCTGCTTTCCATCGCGCTGCCGCCGGAGACGAGGCCCACTGCCGTTCTTCGGCGGGTCGCCATCCACGAGGCGGGACATGCCGTCGTGCACATGCTGCTCGGCGGGAGACCGTCATCCCTGTCGATCGTTCGAGATGGAACGTCGGCAGGAGCGGTGGTCCTGGACTTCAGCGAGAGTTCGGTCGAAGGACTGAGGCAGGACATTGAAGCGTTGATCATTCCGATCCTTGCCGGCCGGGCCGCCGAGGAGATCGTCCTTGGCTCGGCTTCGGCGGGTGCCGGAGGCTCTGACTCTTCCGATCTGGGTCAGGCGACCGCGTGGCTGATGCGGATCGAGGCGCAGTTCGGTCTTGGGGACCACCTGTCATACGGTCAGCAGATCGACGGCGGGTCGGTTGAGGTCCGGCTGCGGCGTCTTTATGCCGAGGCGTTGATGATCGTTTCGCAACATCGCTCGGCGGTGTTGGCTCTGGCCGAACTGGCGCTGGAGCGACGGGTCCTCGGACGCGCAGTCCTGGCAACTTTCGCCAAGACGCATCTGACCTGAATCAGAGTCGAGCGACAATATGAAAAGGGCCGCGGTGGAGACGCCGCGGCCCTTTTCGTTCAGTTTCTTCGTCGGTGCTAAGCCATTGTTTCTGCTGGTTCGAGTTCAGAACAAAGGTGACTTTTCACAGAACATTGGTGTTCTCGACACAAACGGAACAATCAACTGCACCCGGAACTACCTCCGCAGGTGTCGCACTTCAGGCAGGTGCCGTTGCGCACCATGGTGAAATTGGCGCATTCCGAGCAGCTTTCGCCGGTGTAGCCGCGCATGAGGGCCTGGGCGCGGCGGTCGGCGCTGGTGGGCTTGGGAGAGCCGGAGGCCTCCACGCGCGCCTTGTCCTCCTCGCTCGCCGCGAAGGCGAGGGGACTGTCGAAGAGCCCCTGGGCCGGCGAGACGTCGGCGACGGGAGACGGCTTGGCCAGCGGAGCCTCCGCGCCGCGACGGAAGGCGACAGGCTCGCTCGCCGTCGAGGGCTTGGCCGCCGTCGCCGCGCGCACCGAACCGGTGCCGATGGCGGTGGCGCGGACCCCGCCGATGGGCGTGGCGGGCGCCGCGACGGCGGGCGTCACGGCTTTCGGCGCGGGAGCCGCCGCCGAACCGACAGGCTCGGTCGAGGAGACCAGGCGGAACTTCGCGGTCTGGCCGCGCACCATGCCGGACGAGATCGGCAGCGGCGCGGGCTTGTCGCCCTCCACGCCGCGACCCACCGTCGAGGCGCCGAAATCCTCGGGCTGGACATGAGCGAGATCCTGCCGTCCCAGATAGGACACGGCGAGTTCGCGGAAGATGTAGTCGAGGATCGACGTGGCGTTCTTGATCGCCTCGTTCCCCTGCACCATGCCTGCCGGCTCGAAGCGCGTGAAGGTGAAGGCCTCCACATATTCCTCCAGCGGCACGCCGAACTGCAGCCCGAGCGAGATGGCGATCGCGAAGTTGTTCATCATCGCACGGAAGGCGGCGCCCTCCTTGTGCATGTCGATGAAGATCTCGCCGAGACGACCGTCGTCGAATTCGCCGGTGCGCAGGTAGACCTTGTGCCCTCCGACGATCGCCTTCTGGGTGTAGCCCTTGCGGCGGTTCGGCAGCTTCTCGCGGTCACGCACCACCTTCTCGACGATCCGCTCCACGATGCGCTCGGCGACTTCCGTCGCGCGGGCCGCCGACGGCGCGGCGATGAGGGCGGCGGTCGCCTCCTCGACGATGTCGTCCTCGTCGTCGCTGTCTTCGGCGATGAGCGATGCGTTCAAGGGCTGCGAGAGCTTGGAGCCGTCGCGGTAGAGCGCGTTCGCCTTCAGCGCGAGCTTCCACGACAGCATGTAGGCGCTCGTGCAATCCTCGACGGTCGCCTCGTTCGGCATGTTGATCGTCTTGGAGATTGCGCCCGAGATGAACGGCTGAGCTGCCGCCATCATGCGGATGTGGCTCTCCACCGAGAGGAACCGCTTGCCGATGCGCCCGCAGGCGTTCGCGCAGTCGAAGACCGGCAGATGCTTGTCCTTGAGGTGCGGCGCGCCTTCGAGCGTCATCGCGCCGCAGACATGCACGTTCGCCGCCTCGATGTCTCCCTTGGAGAAGCCGAGATGGGGCAGGAGCTCGAAGCTGAAATCGGCGAGCTGCGCATCGGTGACGCCGAGCACGTCGCGGCAGAAAGCCTCGCCGAGCGTCCACTTGTTGAACACGAACTTGATGTCGAAGGCGCTCTTCAAGGCACCGTTCAGCGCCGCGATCTCGCCATCGCCGAAGCCCTTGGCGCGCAGGGAGCCGGGATTGATGGCGGGCGCCTGGTTCAGATTGCCGTGGCCGACCGCATAGGCTTCGATCTCCGCGATCTCGGCTTCCGAGTAGCCGAGCGTGCGCAGCGCCGCGGGGACCGCGTTGTTGATGATCTTGAAGTAGCCGCCGCCGGCGAGCTTCTTGAACTTGACCAGGGCGAAGTCCGGCTCGATGCCCGTCGTGTCGCAGTCCATGACGAGGCCGATCGTGCCGGTCGGCGCGATGACCGAGACCTGCGCGTTGCGATAGCCGTGCTTGGTGCCGAGTTCGACGGCATGGCTCCAGGCGGCCTTCGCGCGGCCGGAGAGCCGCTTGTCCTTCAACGACGTGTGGTCGAGCGGCACCGGGTCGACGGCGAGGCCCTCGTAACCGTTGGCGATGCCATGCGCGGCTCTGGCATGGTTGCGCATGACGCGCAGCATATGGTCCGCATTGCGCTCATAGTCGGGGAAGGGGCCGAGCTTCTCGGCCATCTCGGCCGAGGTCGCGTAGGAGACGCCCGTCATGAGAGCCGAAACGGCGGCGCAGATCGCGCGGCCTTCGGCGGAGTCATAGGGAATGCCGGACGTCATCAGGAACCCGCCGATATTGGCAAAGCCGAGGCCGAGCGTGCGGTAATCGTAGGAGCGCTGAGCGATTTCCTTGGAGGGAAATTGCGCCATCAGGACCGAGATCTCGAGGACGATCGTCCACAAACGCGTCGCATGTTCGAAGGCGTCCGTGTCGAAACGGCCCGTCGCTTCGCGGAACTGGAGAAGGTTCAGCGAGGCGAGATTGCAGGCGGTGTCGTCGAGGAACATGTATTCCGAGCACGGATTGGAGGCGATGATCTCGCCCCCTTCCGGGCAGGTGTGCCAGTCGTTGATCGTCGTGTGGAACTGGATGCCGGGATCGGCCGAGGCCCACGCGGCGTAGCCGACCTGGCTCCACAACTCGCGCGCCTTCAGGGTTTTCACGACGCGCCCGTCGCGCCGAGCCGTCAGATTCCAGTCGCCGTCGGACTCGACGAGACGCAGGAAGTCGTCGGTGACGCGCACCGAATTGTTCGAGTTCTGGCCGGCGACCGTCAGATAGGCTTCCGAGTCCCAGTCGGTGTCGAGAACCGGAAACTCGATGTCCGTGTAGCCCTGGCGCGCGAACTGGATCACGCGCTTGATGTAGTTCTCGGGAACCTGGGCACGCTTGGCGTCCTTGACCGCGCGCTTCAGCGCCGGGTTCTTCATCGGCTCGAAGCAGTCGCCTTCGGGGCCCTCGCAGTTCACGCAGGCCGAGAGAATGAGTTTCAGGTGCTTGGAGACGGTCTTGGAGCCGGTGACGAGGGCGGCGACCTTCTCCTCCTCGCGGACCTTCCACATGATGTACTTCTCGATGTCGGGATGATCGATGTCGACCACCACCATCTTGGCGGCACGGCGCGTCGTGCCGCCCGACTTGATGGCGCCGGCGGCGCGGTCGCCGATCTTGAGGAAGCTCATCAGGCCCGACGACTTGCCGCCGCCGGCGAGCTTTTCGCCCTCGCCACGCAGCTTGGAGAAGTTGGAGCCTGTGCCGGAGCCGTATTTGAAGAGCCGCGCCTCGCGGACCCAGAGATCCATGATGCCGCCGTCGTTGACGAGATCATCGGCGACCGACTGGATGAAGCAGGCGTGCGGCTGCGGGTGCTCGTAGGCCGAGGTGGAACGGGTCAGCTCGCCGGTCAGGTGATCGACGTAGAAATGCCCCTGGCCGGGGCCGTCGATGCCATAGGCCCAGTGAAGGCCCGTGTTGAACCATTGCGGGGAATTCGGCGCGACCTTCTGGGTCGCCAGCATGAAGGCGAGCTCGTCGCGGAAGGTGCGCGCGTCCTCCTCGGACGCGAAATAGCCGCCCTTCCAGCCCCAATAGGTCCAGGTGCCCGCGAGTCGGTCGAAGACCTGCCGCGCATCCATTTCCGAGCCCGTGCGCTCGTCTTCGGGCAGGGTGGCGAGCGCCTCCTCGTCGGGCACCGAACGCCACAGCCACGACGGAACGTCGTTCTCCTCGACACGGCGCAGGATCTTCGGCACGCCGGCCTTGCGGAAGTACTTCTGGGCGAGAATGTCGGCCGCCACCTGGCTGAACTGGGCGGGAACGGCGATACCCTCCAGGCGAAAGACGACCGAGCCGTCCGGATTCTTGATTTCGCTCGTCGCCTCGCGGAACGGGATCGTCGCATAGGCGCTTTCGCCGGCCTTGGTCGAACGGCGCTCGATCGTCATGCCCATGGGTCTGTCCTCAAAACGTCTGGCGATGGGACGCGAAGGTCCGATCACCGAATCCAGGTTCGGCGTTGCCCGGTCGAAGCCGGTGGTCATCTAGTGGGCAGCCTGTCGGTAGCCACCATATATAGTAGATGCGATAGGCTTAAGCGAGTCTTTCGATGCCGTCCAGATGGCGCCGGGGCATCCCCGGGAGAATCGAAAAATTCGGTTAAAATGCCCGGCATCGCGGCCGAGCCGGCCTCTGCAGATGAAATCCGGGACGAGCAGACCGGTTTCCGTCCCATTCGGATATCCACAGGTTTCCTGACCGACGCACGACCGCGTCTCCCGATGCACCCGCAGAGCGGCAGACTAGCAACGTCTCGACGCGCCTGCACGGCTCGGCACCCGCGCCCGCATGGGGATAACGGGCATAACCGCCACGCGCCTCGCAAGGGGAGGAGCGAACGTGCTCAGTGATCCTGAATCGAACACGGAACCTTGACGTCGAGCCGCAGCATCCCTTCTTAACGCGCGAAGCGTTGGGATCATGACGATCCCGCTTCGCACGGTGCCGCGGGGCGAACGTCCGCGGGGAGTTCAGGACATGACGAAGACCGATCGCGCGGGCCCGGGTGACGGGGACCAGCAACGCGCGGCTTACGGTAAGGCTGACCTTCTGGACTCGCCGCCCGAAGAGGCGTTCGACCGCGTGACGCGGCTGGTGGCGCGGCTGCTCGACGTACCCGTCTCTCTGGTCACGATCCTCGACGAGGATCGGCAGTTCTTCAAAGGTGAGATCGGCCTGCCCGAGCCCTGGCATTCCGCCCGGCAGACGCCGCTGAGCCACTCGTTCTGCCAGCATGTCGTGCGCACGGGGGCGCCGCTCGTCATCGACGACGCGCGGGCCGATCCGCTCGTGTGCGACAATCTCGCGATACGCGACCTCGGCGTCGAGGCCTATCTCGGTTATCCCCTGCGTCAGGCCGACGGCAAGGTGATCGGCTCGCTCTGCGCGATCGACAGCCGGGTTCACATCTGGTCCCAAACCGATCGCTCGATCCTCGCCGATCTCGCCGGCATCGTCGAGACCGAACTGTTCCTGCGCAACGAGATCCGACGCCGCGAAGCGGCCGAGGTGGCGCGCACGCTGCTCATGCGCGAGATGGAGCATCGCGTGAAGAACAGCTTCGCCAAGGTCCAGGCGATCGTCAGCCTTTCGCTGCGCGAGGGCGGCGATGCCGCGGTCATCCGCAAGTCCGTCACGCAGCGTATCGCGGCCTTGGCGCGCACGCAGTCGCTTCTCACCGATGTCGGCGCGCGCGGGACGACGGTCGGCGACATTCTGGCCAACGAACTCAGCCATTACGAGGCGACCGGCGCCCTCGTCTGCGACAGCGGGCGCCTCGACATTTCCGGCGAGCCCGTGCCCGTCACCGAGGAGGAAGCCGCTTCCATCGGCATGGTCGCCCATGAACTCGCGACCAATGCGGCCAAGTACGGAGCGATCGCGAAGGGCGGCTCGATCGCCGTGTCCTGGCAGGCGACCGCGACCGCAAGCGGCCGACGTCTGCGCCTGGAATGGCGGGAGACCGGCATCGCGATCGAGGAAGAACCCTCGCGGACGGGGTTCGGGTCGACCCTGCTCGAGACCCTGGTGGTTCGCCAGCACGGCGGCTCCATCGACCGCGCCTGGCTGCCGTCCGGCCTCGTGCTCGTCGCCGAGCTCGATCTCGTCGGCTGACCGCGCGTCGGCCTTCGATCGGAACGTTCGGCCGATCTGCGCCGAACGGCTCGGCGCGAGCGCTCGACCGTTCGAGCTGCCGGATCCTCAGCCGGCCGTGCCCTTGGCGATCGGGGCCTGGAAGCTGAGGCCGAGATCCCAGGGAAAGAAGATCCAGGTGTCCTGGCTGACCTCGGTGATGAACGTATCGACGAGCGG
Organism: Aureimonas sp. Leaf454; assembly: GCF_001424685.1. Classification (GTDB taxonomy): domain Bacteria; phylum Pseudomonadota; class Alphaproteobacteria; order Rhizobiales; family Rhizobiaceae; genus Plantimonas. The sequence goes on along the minus strand of NZ_LMQT01000019.1, from coordinate 412,310 downwards.
CCGACCCTTCGGCTTGGCGTAGACGGTCGCGAAATGGGCCTTGGGCAACATCGCCCGCACGAGCCCGGCGGTCTTGCCCGTATCGGTGAGATCGTCGACGATCAGGATTCCCTCGCCCTCGTCCTCGAGAAGCTGCGGGGCCACTTCCTTGAGAACGCGCAGTTCTCCCTGCTCGGAATAGTCGTGGTAGGACGCGATGCACACGGTCTCGATCATCCGCGTTCCAAGCTCGCGCGAGATGATCGCCGCCGGCACCAGCCCGCCCCGAGTGATGCAGACGATCGCCTTCCATTCCGGCCGTATGCCGGCCAGCCGCCAGGCCAGCGCCCGCGCATCGCGGTGGAACTGGTCCCAGGAAACGGGGAAGGACTTCTCGACGCTCGACATGGCGACACTCCGGACAAGGCTGGCCGGTCTTAGACGGAGGGACCGGGCGCGACAAGACCGAGGGTGTGGCCCACTTCGTTCAGCATCGCCTCGACATCCGCCTTGGCCGACGCGAGCCGGGCAGCGTCGCGCGAGCGCAGAACGATCTCGGCGGAAAAGCCGTTCGTCCCGCCACCGAACCGGGGATAGGATCCGATCGCGACCCCGGGATGGCGTCCTTGCACCGCACGCAGCGGCGTTCCAATATCGCCCTCTCCGAAGGGGCAGTCGACGGCGGCGCTGAGCATCGGCGTGCCGGTCGGCAGAAGCTTCAGGACATGGTCGAGCATCGCCTGGAAGACCGAGGGCACGCCGGCCATGACGAAGACGTTGTCGACCCGGAAGCCGGGCGCGACCGAGACGGGATTCTCGATGAGGCTCGCGCCTTGGGGCGTCCTCGTCATGCGCCGGCGGGCTTCGGTGAAGGGCATCTCGCGCCGTTCGTAATGCGCCGCGAGGAGGGCGACGGCCTCCGGATGCTCGGTGACGGGCAGGGCGAAGGCCGCGCCGATCGCATCCGCCGTCACGTCGTCATGCGTCGGGCCGATGCCGCCGGAGGTGAAGACGTAATCGTATTCGCGGCGCAGCGTGTTGACCGTGTCGGCGATCCTCGACGGTTCGTCGCCGACGATGCGCACCTCGCAGAGATCGATGCCGGCCGCGGTCAGCACCTCCGCGAGATGGCCGATGTTCTTGTCCTTGGTCCGCCCGGACAGGATCTCGTCGCCGATGGCGAGCATGGCGGTCTTCGGTGATTGCGTTGTCGTCATGGGCGGGCGCTCGGGAATGGGATCGGCGAGTCCGAGGCGGACTCGATCCGGAGATCAGAGCGGTGCGGCGCGGCGAAATGCAAGGCGCCACTGACGGATATCGTGACCGTGTCGTTTCGTTGACGGATCGTGCCGGCAGGCGTGGCTTCCATCGCGTCCATCCCTGTGTCAGGAGGTGCCGCAGCGGCACCAGGAACGGTTCGCCGCATGATTGAGGAAGACAAATGGCCAAGGTGCTGGTGCTCTATTATTCGAGCTACGGACATATCGAGACGATGGCGAAGGCCGTCGCGGAAGGTGCGGCGAGCGCCGGCGCCACCGTCGATATCAAACGCGTACCGGAAACAGCGCCGCCGGAAGTCGTCGCTGCCGCCTATTTCAAGACCGACAGCGAACATCCCGTCGCCCAGCCGGACGATCTGGTCGGCTACGATGCGATCATCGTCGGAACTCCCACGCGCTACGGCAACATGAGCTCGCAGCTGTCCACGTTCTGGGATCGCACCGGCGGCATCTGGCTGCAGGGAAAACTGATCGGCAAGGTCGGCGGCGCATTCTCCTCCAGCGCGACGCAGCATGGCGGCAACGAGGCGACGATCCTATCGCTGCACAAGGTGTTTCTGCACCACGGTCTGATGATCGTCGGTCTGCCCTATTCGTTCCAGGGACAGATGGACAACAGCGAGGTCGCAGGCGGTTCGCCCTATGGCGCGACCACGATCGCGAATGGCGATGGCTCGCGCCAGCCGAGCCAGATCGAGCTGGACGGCGCGCGCTTCCAGGGCAAGCACATCGCGGAAATCGCGACCAAGCTCTTCGGCTGAGAAGAGGCGCGCCGCGCAAGGGTGCGGCGAGAAACGGGAGAAAGCGCCAGCGACGGCGCTTCCTTCCAAAGCGGCCTGTCGCCGGACGACGGGCTCGACCCGCGCCGGCGTTGGACCGTCTGTCCATCGTCCGGCGATCAGACCGTCAAGGGCTCCCGCGCCGTCGGCCGAACGGCCTGTGACACCGGCTCCCGCGGCTCGGACAGCTTCCGGTTTCGAGCCTTCCGCGTACCGAAGGAGACGTGAGGACGAACCGATCGTCGGGCAGGAACCGAAGGCTACCCGTCGGTCCCGGCGCGTCCGGGAGCCGTCGTCGTTGCGAGGCCGACGTCAGGCCCACTCCGTCAGACGCGGAACGACGTTCCCTGTCGGCGTTCGATCGGCTCGCTGCTTCAGGCCGTCCGCAGGGGGCGGACGAGGTCCGTGTAGTGGTGCGGCTGGCGCATCAGGACGAGGTCCTTTCGCCGCACGACATGGGTCGGATAGGGACCGCCGACCGTGCCCGTGTCGATCGTCGCGACGGCATGAGCCGCGTTGTCGCCGACGATGGCTTCCTGGCGGGGGAACAGGAACGTGTCGGGTCCGAAGACGCCGGACAGGCCGGGATAGCCGGCGAGCGGCGCCCGAACGTTGGCGAAGGCGAGCCAGCAATTGTTCTCGCCCGCGCGGACCCGGTACTGGTGCCAGTGGATCGGATCCGCGCCGGTCGGGATCGGGGCGGGCTGCGCGACGCGGCTGCCGTCGTGACCGAAATGGAAGCGATCCTTCACCGCCGCGGGGCAGGCGATGAGGTCGCAGCCGCGCAAGGCGAGCACGCGCCCCGCTTCCGGAAAGCTCGCATCGTGCCCGATGAGGAGACCCAGGCGGGCGAAGGGCAGATCGAAGACGGCCCATTCGTCGCCCGCGCTGGCCCAATCCTTGTCGTGTTCCGTGAGGTGGATCTTGCGATAGATGCCGATGAGGCCCTCCGGTCCCGCGAGAGCGGCGCTGTCGAAGCGGCGCTCGTCCTCGATCTCCGCGAAGCCGGCGACGAGATACAGGCCGAGCCGTGAAGCCGACGCCGAAAATTCGGCGATCAGGGGATCGTCCGGCGTCACGGCGCTCGCCGCGGGATCGCCGAGGCCGGTGATGGCGCGTTCGGGAAAGACGACGAGTTCGGCGCCGTCCGCCTTGGCGACCTCCGCCAGCCGCACGATCTCGGCGAGATTGGCCCGGGCATCGGGACCCGGCGCGAACTCGGCCACTGCGATCGCGGCCTTGCGACCCTCCGGAAGCGGGCGATGCCCGTACAGCCGAAAGAAGTCGCCGGGATTCCAGGCGAAGGTGTTGGTCATCAGTTCGCGGTAGAGATCGGGCCGCCGCTGCGCCAGTATCGGCTCGCCCCAGACCCTGCGCGCGCGGGCGACGAAGGGATCGATGTCGGCATAGGCGATGCCGTCCCCGCCGTCGACGCAGGCGAGAATGGTCGCGTCCGGGGCGATGATGCAGCTGCCGCCGGAGAACTGGACGCCCCGCTCAAGGCCCCAGCGGTTGGCTTCCACGAGATAGCAGCCGTTCTCGAAGGCCCGGTTGATCCAGTAAGGCGCGGGCGTGCGTTCGGCGAGCCAGTTGGAGACGTGGCAGATCACGTCGGCACCGCCGAGACCGGCGATGCGTGCGGTCTCGATGAAGTGGATGTCCATGCAGATCAGCAGGGCGATCCGCCCGAGCGGCGTCTGGAAGACGGCATGGCCGAGATCGCCGGAGGCCGCCCATTTCGGCTCGGAAATATAGGGATGGGTCTTGCGATGCGTGCCGACGACGCCCGTCGGTCCGATCAGCACGGCCGAATTGTAGTAGAGGCCGGTCGCGGGGTCGACCTCGGGCAGGCCGACCACGATGTGGACGTCCCGAGCCTTGGCGAGCGCCGCGAAGCGGTCCGTGGTCGGGCCGGGTATCGTCTCGACGAAGGGCTCAACCTCCGTCCGGTCGTGCCAGCAATAGCCGGTCGTCCCCATTTCCGGCGTCACGATCAACTTCGCGCCGGCGGCAGCGGCGGTCTCGACCATTGCCAGCAGCCCGTCGATGTTGCGTGCCTTCTCGAACATGGTCGGCTCGAACTGGACGGCGGCGGTCTTGAAGGGGGCGCTCATAGGGCAAACCTCGATCGACGGGAAGCGACAGGCTCCAGCCCGCACCATGGTCGGGCCGGAGCCGGGACGGAGCGGGTTCAGCGCGGCGTGCCGGCGATCGATTTCAGGATAGAGGCGCCGACCGTGTATTTCGGGTCGACCATGTTGCCGAGGCGGATGCGGCCGCACTGGGTCAGCAGCATGTAGGCGTCGATTTCCTCGAAGCCGAAATCCTTGGCGAGCCAGCGGATCAGTTCGCGATAGGCGCCGCGGGCGGCATCTTCCATCGGCCGCGACGAGCCGATCGTCATGTAGAAGCGATCGTTCTCGAGACGCGGCGACCTGATCGTCCAGCCCTTGATCAAATCGACCTGGACGGTGGTCACCGTCGGGTGCTCGATGGCGACGCCGCAGAGTTCGCCGTCCCCTTGCGCCGCATGACAGTCGCCAAGGAAGAGATAGGCGCCCTTCGTGTTCACGGGCAGGTAGATCACCGCGCCGGGCGCGACGTCGGGCAGGTCCATGTTGCCGCCGTAATAGTCGGGGACGAGCGAGGAAATCGCCTCGATCTCCGGCGCCGTGCCGATCGTGCCGATGAAGGGCTCGTAGGGTAGCGTGATGCGCTCGTTCCACTTGACGCCGGTCTCGGCGTCGACCTCCACCTTCTTCACACGCTCGGGCAGGGGCTGGGTGAGGAGCGCGGTGTCGGCGGTCGGAACGAGCCCGCCGAATTCGGGCATGATCACGGTCGTCCCACGCGGCTGGGGCCCACGCGGCACGATGCTCTTGATGTGGACCGCGAGGCAGTCGCCCTTTTCAGCGCCGTTGATCCAGACGGGCCCGTTCTGCGGGTTGAGGAAGGGAAAGTTGAGCTTCTCGCTCGGCATGTCCTGTTCGGTCTGGATCGCGCCCTCGAAAGCGTCGTGCGTCTCGGCCGAGATGACCGCGCCCGGATCGACCGCGAGGATCGGCTCGGCGAACGCGCCGTAGACGTAGTGGTACGTGCCTTGGCTTTCCTCGGTGATCGCGTGCTCGCTGCGCGCCTCTCCCTTGGCGACGCCCTTGCGGGCCATGATGGAATCCTCGAACCAGCTCATCGGAGCCTCCTTCTTCTGATGATGTTTGACGTTCTGCCTCAGACCGCGAGATAGCGGCGCACGGCATCGCGATCCTCGAGGGCGTCGGGGGTGATCGCGTCGGTGATCCGTCCCTTGTCCATGACATAGGCACGCTGGGCCATGGCGCGGATCATGTCGATGTTCTGCTCCACGAAGACGATGGTGACGCCGGTGGCGCGGTTCAGCTCCACCATGATGCGGGCGATGTCCTGGACGATGTTCGGCTGGATTCCCTCCGAGGGTTCGTCGAGGAGGATCAGCGAGGGCGCGCCCATGAGGACGCGGCCGATGGCGAGCTGCTGCTGCTGGCCGCCCGACATCGTGCCGGCGCGCTGATGGCGGCGCTCGGCGAGGATCGGAAAGAACGAGAAGATCTGCTCCAGCCGCTCCTTCGGTGCCGGAGCGCCCGCGATGCATTCGCCGACCGCGAGATTTTCCGAAACGCTCATGCGCGGGAAGACGTCGCGGCCCTGCGGAACGTAGCCGATGCCGAGCCGCGCGCGCTGGTGGGCGGACAGGGAGTCCATCGCCTGGCCGCGAAAGACGATCGAACCCTTGTCGACGGGAAGAAGGCCGATCAGGCTCTTCATCAGCGTCGACTTGCCGACGCCGTTCCGCCCGATGACGGCGACGATCTCGCCCTCGCGGACCTCCATGTCGACGCCTTGCAGCACCGGCTTGCCGCCATAGCCGGAGCGAAGGCCGACCGTGTTGAGGATGGTCTCCTTACGCATGGACCTCTCCGAGATAGATCGCGGCGACCCGGGGATCGGCGACGATCTCCTCGATCGTGCCTTGCGCGAAGATCTTGCCGAAATGCAGCACCGTGACCGCCTGCGCGATCTGGCGCACGAAGGCCATGTCGTGCTCGACCGCGAGAATCGTGACGCCCTGGCGGTTGAGCGCCTGCACCATTTCGCCGGTCGCGAAGGTTTCGTCCGGCGTCATGCCCGCCGTCGGCTCGTCGAGAAGGAGGAGCCGCGGCTTCAGGGCGATGGCCATGCCGATCTCCAGCCATTGCTTCTGCCCGTGGCTGAGATTGCCCGCGAGCGCCGACGCGTCGGCCTGAAGCTTCAGGAATTCGAGCAGGCGGTCGATCTCCTCGGGCAGCCTCTGCGCGCTCTCGTGGTGCTGGAGCGCGATCTGGAGATTCTGGCGCACCGACAGCGCCTTGAAGATGCCCGGCACCTGGAACTTGACGCTGATGCCCCGGCGGATCCGCTGGAACGGCTTGTCCAGGGTGATGTCGGCGTCTTCGTAGAGGATCTGCCCGGAGGTCGGCAGATGCTCGCCGAGGATCAGTCGGAAGAGCGTCGACTTGCCGGCCCCGTTCGGCCCGATCAGGCAGTGGATCTTGCCGTGTTCGAGGTCGAAATCGACGCCGCCGGTGACGTGGAGGCCGCCGAACCACTTGTTCAGCGCGCGGGTCTGGAGAATCGCGGCCATCACAGGGCCTCCCGCTCGCGGACCCGCCGACGCAGTCGTCCCGACAGGAGGGAGCCGAGCCCGTGGACGAGGCCGTTCGGCGCGACGAGAACGGTCGCGACGAGAAGGAGGCCCATGACGACGATGGCATATTGGCTGCCGTAGATCGTCAGCGCCTGGAAGCCGGCCAGCACCAGGAGCGTGCCGAGCAGCGTGGTCGTCAGATCGGACCGACCGCCGACGGCGACCCAGACGATCGGCAGCGAGGCCGCCGTCATGCCCATGGAGGCCGGCGTGATGTAATTGCCCCAGGACGTGTAGAGGACGCCGGACAGTCCCGCGAGCGCCGAGCCGATGACGAAGGCTGCCAACTGGTAGCGCCGGATGTCGTAGCCGAGCATCTCCGCGCGCTGCGGGTTCTCGCGGATCGCGACGAGGACGTTGCCGAAGCGCGAGTTCACGAGGATGCGCAAGGCCAGATAGGCGAGCGTCAGCAGCGCCAGCGTCACGTAGTAGAGCGGGATGTCGGGAAAGAGCGCGATGTCGCCGCCCGGCCAGGGAATGGTGAGGCTCGGCATGCCGCCCATTCCGTTGAAGCCGTTGAGGCGCGCCGCTCCGATCTTCCATTCCGGCCCGGCGGTCTGCGACATGAACCGCTCGAGGACGAGCGTCACGGACAGTGTGACGATGCCGAGGAAGACGCCCGAGATGCGACCGAAGAACAGGAAGTAGCCGAGCACGGCTGCAAAGAGCGCCGAGAGGAGCACGGCGGCGAGGAGCGCGAAGAGCGTCAGGCCGTAGGCGTCTCCGAGATTGATCGAGATGACGCTGTAGGCATAGCCCGCCACGCCGAAGAAGGCGGTCTGCCCGAAGGAGAGCGCTCCGCCATAGCCCCAGATGAGGCTGAGGCCGAGCGCCATGAAGGCCCAGTTGAAGAAGTAGACGTTGTTGCCGACGTCGTAGCCGTCCGCAAAGAGCGGATAGGCCGAGGCGGCGGCGAGGACGAGAAGGAAGAGCGACCAGAATCGGAGACCCTTGCCGAGCGTCTGCGGGCCTTCGAGAAGCGCCAGCCAGCGCGGCGTCTTGGATGCGCGTGCCATGGAGATCAGGCCCTTTCGCGCAGGATCCAGCCCGAGATGCCTCGGGGCAGGACGCGGATGACGACGATGACGGCGACGAGCAGCCCGATTTGGCCGAAAAGCTGTCCCTGCCAGGAGGTCAGCGCGGCCTTGACGATGCCGAGCACGGCGGCGGCGGGCGCGGTGCCGAGGAAGATGTCGGCCCCGCCGACGACGACGGTGACGAAGGCCTCGACCACGAAGGCGCTGCCCATGGTCGGCACCAGCGTCATGGTCGGGGCGTAGAGACCGCCGGCCAGACCCGCGAGCGCCGCCCCGAGCCCGAAAGTCAGGGAATAGATGAGGCTCGTGTTGACGCCGAGCGCTTCGGCGATGTGCGGCACCTGGATCGTGGCGCGGGCCATGGTGCCGAAGCGCGTCTTGGTGAAGACGAGCCAGAGGCAGAGCAGCGTCAGGAGCGCCGCGCCGACGAGGACGAGGCGATAGACGGAATAGGTGTAGGGGCCGACGGCGAAGGAGCCGAAGGGCGTGCCCGTGCCCTGGAGCGTGGAGCCGAGAAGGATGAGCGTGCCTTGCGTGGCGATCATCGAGACGCCCCAGGTGGCGACGATCGTATCCAGCGGCCGCTCGTAGAGATGGCGGATGACGAGGCGCTCCAGCGCCATGCCGACGATGCCGGCGACCGCCGCGCCGAGGAGGATGGCGAGGGGAAGCGGCAGGCCCATCCGGGCCGCGCTCGTCGAGACATAGGCGCCGCAGAGGATGAACTCGCCATGCGCGAGGTTGATGACGCCCATCATGCCGAAGATGACGGCGAGGCCGCAGGCGGAGAGGACGAGGAAGGCGAAAGCGTCGCCCGCTTGGTAGAGAAAGGTGAAGGCGCCGTAGAGGACGTCCATCGTGCCATCCGGATTGGGAGAAACAGGTTCGACGGAGGAGGCCGGCCGGGCGCTCTCGGCCCGGCCGGTGTCGTGTCAGCCCTTCGGCGGGGGATTGGACGGCGTGTACTGCTCGCTCGGATCGTTCTTCGTCAGGTCGCAGCCGGCGTCGCCCAGCCAATAGGGCTTGATGTCGTCCCAGACTTTGGGAAAGCTGATCGAGTGATCCTCGCCGACCTTGGCCAGATAGATCGTGTGCGACATGTGCTGGCTCTTCGGGTCTAGGCAGACCTTGCCCTCCGGCGCGTCGAAGCAGACGTCGCCCTTGGCGATCTCGGCGCGCAGCGACTCCTTGTCGGTCTTTCCGCCGGCCCGCTCGATCATCGACTTGTAGAGGTAGACGGCCGTGTAGGAGTTTTCCGCCTCCTGGTTGATGTAGGGCTCGTCCGGGAACTTCTTGTGCCACTTCTCGACGAAGGCCTTGGACGCCGGCGTATCGACCTCCTCGATGTAGTTGACGGTCGCGTACATGTTGGAAAGGCTCGGCGGCTTGAAGCGCTTGTGCTCGTAGCCCTGTCCGACGTTCACCGACGAGGCCATCGGCACCTTGAGGTTCGCCGCGCCGGCCTGCTCGTAATAGGACGCCTGCGCCGTGCCGACGAGCAGCGTCACGAGGACGTCCGGCTTGGCGGCCTGGATGTTCTGGATGGTCTGGGAGAACTGCGAGACGCCGAGCGGGATGAACTCCTCGCCGACCATCTCTCCACCGTTCTCCTTGACGATGTTGCGCACCCATTCGGCGGAGATCTGGCCGAAATTGTAGTCCGCGGCGATCGTGTAGACCTTCTTGCCGTAGGTCTCCATCATGTACGGAATGAGCGTCGAGAACTGCTGCTCGGGCACGGCGCCCGTCACGATCATGTTGGCGTCGCAGACGCCGCCTTCGTACTGGTTGTTGTAGAAGGCGAGCCCGTCGAACTGGTTGACGATCGGGCGATAGGCCTCGCGCGAAGCCGAGGAGAAGCCGGCGAAGACCGCATCCACCTTGTCGCGCTGCAGGACGCGCCGCATGAACTCCTGGTAGCGCGTGTTGTCCGACTGCGTGTCGTAGACGACGAGCTCCAGCGGACGGCCCGCAATGCCGCCGGCGGCGTTGATCTCCTCGGTGGCGAGCTCGATGCCATGGACCTTGCCGATCGTGGCGACGGCGAAGTCGCCGGACTGGTCTTCGAGGACGCCGAGCTTGATCGCTTCCTGGGCGAAGCTGGCGCCGGACAATAGGAGGAGTGTTCCGAGCGCCGCGAGGACGCCGGAGGATCGCATCTTCATCTTGGATCTCCGTCAGGGGATGGATCGGCGGGTCAGTCCACCGCGGCCCTCGTGAGAGGAGCCGCGGGATTGTCGAGATCGTCGTCCGTCCGTTTCCGGACGAGCTGCTCGCAATGGGCTTCGAGGCTGAGGCGGGCTCGCATGGCCTCCCGGCGAAGCGCCTGGAAGGCCGCGTCGTCGTCGAGACCCCGCTCGGCGACGGTCGAAAGGATCGCCTTGACCACGTAGCGACGCTGGCGGCGGCGCAATTCCAGCTCCTCCACGGCGGCAGCGAGAGCCGATTTCCGCAGATGTTCGTTCACCGCGAGATAGAGCGCGGAATAAACGGAGCCGCCATAGACCGGTTTGGGCAAAAAGGCCGTCGCGCCCGCCTGCAGCAGCGCACGAAGTCGGCTCGGTGCCTCGACGCCGACGAGGCCGATCACCGGGAGGATCGCGAGGTCGGCGACGGGGCCGGTCGGCACGATCGGCGGGGCCTGGAGATCTCCGTCGAGAAAGAGGACGTCGCGGGATCCGTCGAGACCCGCGAGGGGCGCGTCGGCCCGCTCCGCGCCGACGATTTCGACGTGGAGCCCGAGCTTGCCGAGCGTTCCCGACAGCGCTTCGACCGCGCGCGTGTCGAGCGAGGCAATCAGCGCGCGGCACTGGCTGAAGTTCTGCACGAAGCGCACGACGCTCATGACACGATCCTCAGGGCGGGCCGGAGAACCGGCTGTTCAAGGGCGGCGGACGAACGCACGAGATAGGGATCGGGGCGGACGGGTTCCTGCGCCTCCATCAGGATGTCGAACTGTCCGTCGGTCCGGGACCGCCCGATGCGGGGCGTGAGATAGGCATGGAGCGTCTGCGGGTCGATCGAGACGGCGCCCTGCGGCGCATCCAGCCTCTGCCCGCCGACCCCGGCTCGAACGGGGGCGATCGCATCGGTTCCGGCCGCCGTCAGCGCCCGTGCCAAAAGCTTCACCGCGATATAGGCGGCCTCCGCTTCGGCCGAGGCGACGGGTCCGCGGGGGAAGGCCCGATTGTAGGCCTCGACGAAGCGGTGATTGGCCTCGCTGTCGATGCTCGCGAAATAGACGGACGAGGAGAGATGACCGTCGACGGCGTCTGCGCCGATCTCCAGAAGTTCCGGCTCGGAGAGATTGCAGCTCGCCACGGGAAAGCGGCGGGCCTGATCGATGCCCCGCGCCCGGCATTCGGCGCGAAAAGCGCGGAAGAAGGCGTAGGCGGACTCGCCGATCAAGGAATTGAAGACGAAATCCGGCTCGGCATCGAGGATCGCGCCGACGATCTGCGCCATGTCGGTTTCGCCGACGGGAAGGTAGCGTTCGGCCAGGATCGCGCCGCCGCGCTGGCCGAGTTCGTCGCGCAGGACGCGGTTGCTTTCCCAGGCCCAGATGTAGTTCGAGCCGATGCAGAAGGCCCGGCGTCCGTGGCGGGCGACGAGGAAATCCACCAGCGGAACCATGTGATGGTTCGGCGCCGCGCCGGTGTAGACGACGTTCTCCGAGCTTTCGAAGCCCTCGTAATGGGCAGGGTACCAGAGCAGCGCGTCGCGCTTTTCGAAGATCGGGATCACCTCCTTGCGGGAGGAGGAGGTGTAGCAGCCCACGACATGGCGGATGCCGCGATCGAGCATCGCCTCGACGGCCGGTGCGTATTGCGACAGGCGACCTGCGGGATCGACGACGAAGGGATCGAGCACGACACCGCCGGCGCGATCCGCCGCGGCCTCCTCGCAGGCGAGCAGCGCCCCGTTCAGCATCGTGCGCCCCACGGTTCCGTAGGAGCCGGTGGCGGAAAACAGAATGCCGATCGGAACGCTCAACTGCGTCATCGCACCATCCAGAACGCAAAAAGCCCCTCAGCATGACTGCTGCGGGGCGACACTGCCGAGTTCAATTGTTCAACATCTTGGCGCGACTTTGGGCAGCTCTGCCCCGCGCTTAAGGATTAAGCTGAAGGACGGATGCGAACGTGTCAAGCGGGGAATTGAACGAAGCCGCATCGATCCTTCCGAGCCCTTGCACAACGGTTCGAGGGTCCCGACCATACGCGTACGGGCGCGCATCGAAACCTCGAACTCCAGGGCGCTCCGAACCGTGAGGGGAAACAGGAATGGATCTCGGACTGAAGGGCCGCAAGGCACTCGTCACCGGCGGCACGCGCGGCATCGGGCGGGCCATCGCGGAAACACTGGCCAAAGAGGGCGCGAACGTCGCGATCTGCTCGCGGAAGGGCGACGAGGCGGAGAGCGTCGCATCGGAACTCCGAAGCTTCGGCGTTGCGACTCTGGGTGGTGGCGTCGACGTCTCCGACGGGGCGGCTCTCGGCGCTTTCGTCGCGCGGAGCGCGGAGGCGCTGGGGGGGCTCGACATCGTGGTCGCCAATGTCAGCGCCCTGGCCGTCGGGGCCGACGAGGACAGCTGGCGCAAGGGCTTCGAGACCGACATCATGGGCACGGTCCGGCTTGTCGACGCGGCCATGCCCTTCCTCGAGAAGAGCGATGCGGCCTCGATCGTCACGATCTCCTCGGTCTCGGGACGCGAGATCGACTTCGCCGCCGGACCCTACGGCGCGTTCAAGGCGGCGCTGATCCATTACACGCAGGGGCTCGCCTACCAGCTCGCGGCCCGCAACATCCGCGCCAACAGCGTTTCGCCGGGCAACACCTACTTCGCCGGCGGCGTCTGGGAGCAGATCGAGACCGGCAATCCCGAACTCTTCGCCGCATCCCTGGCTCTCAATCCGACGGGTCGCATGGCGACGCCTCAAGAGATCGCCAACGCCGCCGTCTTCCTGGCCAGTCCGATCGCGAGCTTCATCACCGGAACCAACCTCGTCGTCGACGGTGCCCTGACGCGCGGCGTCCAATTCTGAAGAGTGGCAGCCTCGGGCTCGCGAGTCCGGCGGCGGACCGGCTGGCGTCCTTCGATTCGCACGCCGCATCCGCGCCGCGATCCCGGGCTGTGCGATGACGAACCTGGAGCCGGTCGCAGCCGACGCGCTGCTGCCGTTTGTCGAGCCGCGCTCTTCCGGATTTGCGACGTCACGGCATGCAGCCTGCAACGAAAGGTGGTGCGGGCGGCGGGACTCGAACCCGCACGGGACGAAGCCCGAGGGATTTTAAGTCCCTTGCGTCTACCATTTCGCCACGCCCGCAGACCATGCGGCAGAGGGCTCTCACCGACCCCGACCCGAGGGACGTCGACGGGTCCGGCACACGCTCTCCCACCGTTTGCCTAGCGCGTTTCACGGCGGTGCTCAATCCGCTTCGTCGGCACCGCCTCGCCGGTGCTCGGCGGTTCGCGTCCGGTCCGGCGCATCATGTGCCGATCTGAAAGGCGAGGCCGACCGCATCCCGCCAAGGCCCGGTCCGACGATGAAGGGCCGGAGAAAGACCTGTTGGCGACGGGCCGTTGGCGCGAAGGGAGGGCGACGACGCGAAAGAGCTACGCTAAAACATCGGCGTCGCCGGATGTGGATGCCCCATGAATTTCTCCGAAGTCGTCAAGCAGATCGAGCAGTTCATTTTCGAACTGCTGATGTGGGTCATTTTCTACCCTTATACGCTCGTGCGGGTTCTGTTCCGGCCGACGAAGATGCTCCGATATGTCGGCGAGGAGATCACCGCCGATCCGGACACGGCCTTCGGCAACGCCATCCGGCCGCCGCTCTTCCTCTTTCTCTGCATCGCCATCGGATCGGTGATCGCACCGATCGGCGCCGAACAGGCGAAGGTCCTGGCGCAGAACGAAGTGGGGCGGCTTTTGAACGCATCCTGGATCAACCTCCTCGCGTTCCGAACGCTTGGCTTTTCGGCCTTCGCTCTGGCCGGCGCCCTGATCATCGACCTCATCACACCCGGAACCGTCACGCGGAACTCGCTGAAGCTGCCATTCTACCAGCAGTGCTACGTCTGCGGCCCCTTCGCGCTGGGCTTTTCGCCGACCCTCGTGCGGCTGGACACCGGCACGGAAGTGCTTCTCCTTCTGCTGCTGGCCTTCGAGATCTGGCTTCTCGTCGTGCAGACCCTGTTCTTCCGCCGCATGGCCGGGACCGGCCGGATCAAGAGCGCGCTCCTTGCCTCCGCGGTCCTCCTCATCGGCAACGTCTCGCTGGCGGCGATCCCGGTGATCGCCAACGCCGTGATGCCGTAGGACGTTTCGGCTTCGCCGATGCCGAGAGGCCCCAGCGACGACGGATGGGTGGAGGGAGCCGCGGCCGGGCGAGGAAGGGGACCTGCCGCGACGAACCGGCCGCACCCCGTCCCACCCGAATTCAGCCGGCTTGGCGCATTCCCGCTGGACGCCGCGTTCCGGCGCTGCACAATGAACCGATCGAACCAGCCGGACGCCCGCGATGACCAGATCTTCAGCCCTCAGCTCTTTCGCGACCGCAGCACCCCATCTTGTCGATGTCGCGATGGGCCGCGCGCCGGCCGATCTCGTGATCCGGCAGGGGCGCTGGGTGAACGTCCATTCCGGTGAGATCATCGAGAACACCGACATCGCCGTCCGCGACGGGCGCTTCGCCTATTGCGGACCGGATGCCACGCACACGATCGGGCCGGAGACCGAGATCGTCGAGGCGAACGGGCGCTATCTCGTTCCCGGTCTCTGCGACGCGCACATGCATGTCGAGAGCGGCATGGTGACGGTGACGGAATTCTGCCGTGCGGTGATCCCGCACGGCACGACGTCGATGTTCATCGATCCCCACGAGATCGCGAACGTTCTCGGCCTTCCCGGCGTGCGGCTGATGCACGACGAGGCGATGGCGCAGCCGGTCAACGTCTTCGTCCAGATGCCGTCCTGCGTGCCCTCGGCGCCGGGGCTGGAGGAAGGCGGTGCCGTGCTCGGCGCGGCCGAGATCGCCGAGGCCATGGCATGGCCGAACATCGTCGGCCTCGGCGAGGTCATGAACTTCCCCGGCGTTTGCGCCAACGATCCGACCATGGTGGGTGCGATCGAAGCGACGCGGCGCGCCGGCAAGACCGTCGGCGGCCACTACGCGTCGCCGGATCTGGGACGGGCCTTCCACGGCTACGTCGCCGGTGGCCCGGAGGACGATCACGAAGGCACGCGCGCCGCCGACGCCGCCGCCCGCGTGCGTCAGGGCATGAAGGCGATGCTGCGCCTCGGCTCCGCCTGGTACGACGTCGCCGAGCAGGTCAAGGCCGTGACCGAGATGGGCCTCGACAGCCGGCACTTCATCCTCTGCACCGACGATTGCCATTCCGGCACTCTCGTGCGCGAGGGCCACATGGACCGCGTCGTGCGCCATGCCATCGCCCAGGGCCTGAAGCCGATCACGGCGATCCAGATGGCGACCTTGAACACGGCCGAGCACTTTGGCCTCGCTCGCGAACTCGGCTCGATCGCGCCGGGGCGTCGGGCCGATGTCCTCCTCGTGTCCGACCTCGCGACGCTCGCCATCGATGCGGTCTATGCACGCGGCGTGAAGCTGGCCGAGGCCGGGCGCCTCGCCGCCGAACTGCCGGCCTATCCCTATCCCGCCTCCGCCAAGTCCACCGTCCGGCTCGGCAAGCGTCTCGAGCCCGCCGACTTCGCGGTGAAGGCTCCCGAAGGCTCCAACGCGGCCCATGTCCGGGTGATCGGGGTCGTCGAGAACCAGGCGCCGACGCGCGCCCTTGAAGCGCGCCTGCCGGTGGTGGACGGCTTGGTCGAACCGGATCCCGCGGCCGACGTCTGCCACATCGCCCTGGTCGAGCGGCACCGCGCGACGGGAGCGGTGACCAACGCCTTCGTGACGGGCTTTCGCTATCGAGGCCGCTGCGCGATGGCGTCGACCGTTGCCCATGACAGTCACCACATGATCGTCGTCGGCACGGATCGGGACGATATGGCGCGGGCGGCGAACCGGCTCGGGGAGGTCGGCGGCGGCGTCGTCTTCTTCGCGGACGGCGAGGAGAGGGCGATGATCGAGATGCCGATCGCCGGCCTCATGTCGGACGAACGCGCCGAGATCGTCGCGGCGAAGGCGGATCGGCTGATCGAGGCGATGCACGCCGCCGGATGCACGCTGAACAACGCCTACATGCAGCACTCGCTGCTCGCCCTCGTGGTGATTCCGAGTCTTCGCATCTCCGACAAGGGGCTCGTCGACGTCGAACGGTTCGAGGTGGTCGACCTCTTCCTCTGAGCCCTTCGGGGCGGGCGACGGACTTTACATTTCCGGGCGTCTGGAACATTGCGGGGGCGGGATGCGCCTGGCGCATCCGACCCTCCAGGAGCCGCTCCATGCCTGCCCGTCTTCCCGTCCTCGACGGCGCCAGCCGCGCCGCGTCCATCGCCGCTTCCGAGGCGCGTCTGTCCCGCATTCTTTCGCGGACGGGCGGGAACGACATTATCCTTCCGACGGTGGAGCGGGCCGGCGCAGAGCCGCGCTCGGGAACGGTGGCCCGGTCATGAGCGAGAGCGCCTTCCTGGACCGGGTCCTGTCGGCCGAACGATCGATCCGCCAGCTCTTTCCGGCGACGCCGCTTCAGTTGAACGACCATCTCTCCGCCCGCTACGACGCGCGCATCTACCTGAAGCGCGAGGATCTGACGCCGGTCCGTTCCTACAAGATCCGGGGCGCCTTCAACTTCATGCGCAAGCGGCTGGAGGAGGGATCGGCCGTCGGCGCCTTCACCTGCGCCTCCGCCGGCAACCACGCGCAGGGCTTCGCCTTCGCCTGCCGGCATTTCGGATTGAAGGGCCGCGTCTTCATGCCGGTGACGACGCCGCAGCAGAAGATCCAGAAGACGACGACCTTCGGGGCCGGCGCGGTCGAGATCGAGCTGGTCGGCGATTACTTCGACGATTGCTACGCCGCCGCCAAGGCCTATGCCGCCTCGTCGGGCGCGCAGATGGTGCCGCCCTTCGACCACGAGGACATCATCGAGGGTCAGGCGACGGTCGGCCGCGAGATCGAGCGCGAGCTCGGCATGGCGCCGGACATGCTGGTCATGCCGGTGGGCGGCGGGGGCCTCGCCTCCGGCGTCACGCGCTATTTCGCGGCGCGCGGCGAACCGATGCCCGACATCCGCCTCGTCGAGCCGCTCGGCGCCCCGAGCCTCCACACGAGCCTGTCGCGCGGCGAACTGGTGCGCCTCCCGCAGATGGAAGGCTTCGTCGACGGCGCTGCGGTCGCGGAGATCGGCACGATCCCCTTCGAGACGCTGAAGCGCTTTTCGCCGGACAAGGTCGTGCTGTCGCCGGAGGGCCGGCTCTGCAAGACCATGCTGGAGATGCTGAATATCGAGGGGATCGTGCTGGAGCCGGCCGGCGCGCTCGCCATCGACGCGCTGAACGCGCTCGCCGATGAGATCCGCGGCAAGACGGTGGCGCTCGTCGTGTCCGGCTCGAACTTCGATTTCGAGCGGTTGCCGGATGTGAAGGAACGGGCGCTGCGCTTCGAGGGTCTGAAGAAATACTTCATCCTGCGCCTCGCCCAGCGGCCGGGCGCCCTTCGCGACTTCCTCGACCTCCTCGGACCGGAGGACGACGTCGCGCGCTTCGAATATCTGAAGAAGTCGGCGCGCGATTTCGGCTCGATCCTGCTCGGCATCGAAACCAAGAAACCGGAGAGCTTCGTCGCCTTGTTCGAGCGTTTCGAGGCGGCCGGCATCGCCTATCAGGACATCACGGAGAACCGCATCATGGCCGATCTCCTCATCTGATCGCCTGATTTAGCGTCGTCGGGCGAGCGTTCGGATGGAGCGCTCGCCGTCAGATCTCACCGTCGTAGCCGGCGACGCCGCTGTCCAGCAGACGTCGAAGCAGCGCGAAACCGACGCGAACCTCCTCGACGCCGCCGGACGAGAAGGCGACGCGGGCCCGATGATAGGTCCGCTCGATCCGGTCCGCCTTGAACTCGTCCTCGTCGTCGATGATGGCCCCCTCGCGCAACGCCGCGTTCTTGAACGTGCCGGACAGCCAGGGCGAGGGGAGTTTCAGCCATAGGAACGGCACGTGGGGATGCGACGTGAAGTCGTAGCCTTCGAACATCTCCCGCGCCATCGCCTCGCGTCGCGCGACCTCGGCGCGGCTTTGACGCTCGATCTCGCGCGCTTGCCCGGAGACGACGAGGCGCGCGCCGGCCTCGGCGAGGATGAAGGAAAGGCCACCCGTCATCATCTTGTGCGTCGTTCGGATCCGTTTCGCGTAGTGCGCGGGGCAAGCGACCCAACCGCCGCGCAGGCCCGCCGCCACCGACTTGGATAGACCGCCGACGACGAAGGTGCGCTCCGGAGCGAACTCGGCCAGGAGGGGAGTCGGGTCGCCGGAGGCCGCGCCGTAGAGATCGTCCTCGATCAGCCAGACCTCGTACCGTCGTGCGATCTCCGCGATCGCGCGACGGCGCTCCTCGGTGAGGATCGCGAGAGTGGGATTGTGCACGGTCGGCATGAGGAAGGCGACCTTGGGATGCTGCTGCGCGCAGACCCGTTCGAAATCCTCGACCGACATGCCGTGCTCGTCCGTGTCGACGAGGACCGTCCGGCGGCCGAGCAGCCGGGTGCTTCGCGCGAACTGGCTGTAGGTCAGCGTTTCCACCACGACGCGGTCGCCGGGACCCGCCAGCGCCAGAACGACGGCCAGCGCGCCCGCCAGCGCGCCCTGTGTCGGAACGATCGTCTCGGCCGACGGCTGAAAGCCGCAGCGCGACAGCCAGGCGGAGCCCGCTTCCAGCCATCGCGGCGGCGTCACCCGCGAATAGCTTGCGATCTCGTGCGGATGGTCGTGCGCGACGGACGCGAAGAGCCCGCCCATGATCGCAGCCTGTCCCACATCGGGCGCGGCGGTCGTGTCGAAGCGCAGCTTGTCGGCCGGGACTTCGGGGAACCGTGTGCCGTCGAGGCTGGCCGAGAACGGATCCGCCGTGGGACCCGGCTCCCCGTCGGATCGCCGCAGGACATAGGTGCCGCGCCCCACCTCGCCGGCGACGAGGCCGCGCTCGCGAAGCATCGCATAGGCTCGTCCGATTGTGCCGATTGTCACCTTCAGGTCGAACGCGAGATCCCGCTGCGGCGGAAGCTTCGCGTCGGCGGCCAGGGTGCCATCGGCGATGGCGCCTTCGATCGCGTCCGCCAGACGTCGATAAAAGGGGCTGTTGCCCGGCGCCAATTGAGGAAGCCAATTTGTCATCGTCACAATGAATAGCCTGCCGTCGAAGCTACGTCAATTGTACCCCTATTACTGTGGAATATCTAGAATTGGATGGGTACAATGTGGGACAATCGAGGTGACTGGGACGCGGCGCATGTGGCTTCGGGGCGGGGCACGTTCGAAGACCGCCTCTTTGCCAATCTGTCCTCTTTGGCCCGTTCGGCGGGGCAACTCGCGGCGATGATCGCCCATCGCAGCGATCTCTACTGGAGTCGTCAGGACCTCCGAGGCCTTTCCGACGAGCATCTGCGCGACATCGGCGTTACGCGACGCCAAGCGGAGATCGAGGCGTCAAGGCCCTTCTTTCCCGAGTGAGGGACGGTCAGCCGTCCGTTGGCAGCGTTTCGATCCAGTCGACGATACGCTGCGCGAGCTCGTCGGTCGTCTGCGGCGAGAGGATGCGGCCGGCCAGCGTGTGGTTCGCGGGGTCGCCGGTCGTGGGAACCTGAAGCACCTGTCGCGGTCCGCCCCAGCGGGCGGCAACGGTTTCGGTCGCGGCAGGATCGACGACGCGATCAGACGGCGAGTAGAGGAAGAAAGCTGACGTGGAGACGCTTTCGAACCGGGCATGGACGGCTCTGCGAACGAGCGCCGCCATCGGGAGGAGCGCTGCGGTCGGATAGCTCGTCGTCCAGTTGGCCGCCTGCTCGGCATTGGTCGGCGCGAAGCTGTAGGTCTCGTCGGTCAGCCAGGGTAGGATGTCGCGAGCGAAGGGCAGATCCAGCACGAAGGCGTGCTCCTGGAGAAGCCCGAAGTTCGGCGAGATCATCACCAGTCCGGCGATTCCGGTCTCAAGGTCCGGAAGCGTCGCGCCGAGCGCCGCGAGAGTCGCCCCGGTCGAGTTCGACACGATGACGACGCGCTCGCCGATCTGGCGTCCGATGGCAATGGCCTCGGCGAGATCGTTGATCCAGTCGTTGACGCTGGCTTCCTGCATGGCGACGGCGTTCCGGCCATGGCCGCTCAGCCGCGTGAAGTAGAGGTTCGCGCCGAGCTTCGCCGCCACCTCGTCCGGCAGTGGGCGCATCTCCTCGCGCGTCGCCGAGAAACCGTGGATGTAGACGATCGCAAACGGTGTCTTGGCGCGCGAGGCGGGATAGGCCCAGACGATGGATTTCGCCGCATCCGCTCGGAGGTTCGGAATGTCGGCTTCCGTCCGCGCGAGATAGGCATCGGGATCGCGGCCGATCGCGGCGGCGTCGAACCGGACCGTGAGGTCGACAGGCTCGCGCGGTCCGAACAACCAGGCGCCGCCTGCGGCGACGACGAGGAGGACGACCAGCGCGAGAATGAGACGAAGGATCAAGACGCGCATCCCGTTGCTGCAGCTGTGACTGCGGCTTAGCCGCTTTTACCGCATCGCGACAGGCCCGAGGACGCTGCGAAGGACGGTCATCTCTGCTCGATCGCCGGAGTCGTGACGCTGCGCGAGCCGACGACCTCGAATCCCGCACTCTTGTAGAGCGGCAGCGCGGCGGGATGATCGAGCGTGTTCGTCTCGAGGGTGACGACCCGCGCTCCCGTCGCAAACGCCGCATCGACCGCCTGGCCGAGAAGGTAGCGCGCCAGTCCGGCCCCCTGGAAGTCGGGCAGCAGGCCGAAATGCACGATGCGCGTCTGCCCGGCCCGCCGCGCCGAGTCCAGCTCGAACCAGCCCGCCGGCGCTCCCCCGATCCAGAGCACGTGAACGTCGATGCCGGGATGATGAAGCTCGCTCTTCAACGCCTCGTCCGCGAGGTGTCGCGACGTCCAGTGGTGCGTCCGACCGACCTCCTCGTAGAGATACCGGTAGAAGGAAAGCGGGATCTTGTGAACGGGCCGCACCAGGACATCGGTGAAGAAGGTGGGCGGCTGGAGCGGGCGGTCCGACGGTCTCGTGAGCTCCAGATAGGTGACGACCGTTTCGATGAGGCGCACGATCTTCACGGGGCCGTCCGGTGCGCGCCCGTTTCCACCGGCGTGTCGCTCGCCGAGCCCCATTCGGTCCAGGACCCGTCATAGAGGCGCACATCGGGGGAGCCGAGGCGATCGAGGGCGAGATTGATCACGGCGGCGGTGATGCCGGAGCCGCAGCTCGTGACCATCGGAGCCTTCGGATCGAGGCCGGCGGCGGCGAAGGCCGCGCGCAGCGCGTCCGGCGATTTCAGACGGCCGCCTTGGGTCAACTCTCCGATCGGAAGGGACCGGGCGCCGGGCATGTGACCGCCCCGGACCCCGGGACGCGGTTCCGCCTCCTCGCCGGAAAAGCGCGCGGAAGGGCGTGCATCCGCGATCGGCAGCGAGCCGCTGGCGACGATGTCGCGCATGGCGTCGAGATCGACGACCGCATCGGGATCGAACAAGGGCACGAAGCGCTGGCGCGGGCGTTGCCGGCTGCCGCTTTCGACGGGAAGGCCCGCGCCCGTCCAGGCCGGCAGCCCGCCGTCGAGCACCCGCACGTCCCGTGCGCCGAAGGTCTTCAGGAGCCACCACGCACGCGGTGCGGAAAACAGGCCGAGCCCGTCATAGACGACGATCGTGTCGCCCTCGGTCATTCCCAGGCTCCCGGCATAGGCGGCGAAATCCATGGAATCGGGCAGCGTGTGCGGTAGAGGCGCGTCCTGGGCCGACGCCGCCTCGTGGTCGAAGAAGACGGCGCCCGGAATGTGCGCGGCTTCGTATTCGGCGCGCGGATCGCGCTTCTGCTGCGGCAGGTACCAGGACGCGTCGACGACGACGAGCCCCGGTCGCCCGAGGAGAAAGGAAAGCGCTTCGGGCGTGATCATCGTGTCGGGCATGGGCTCTGTCTCTGGCGTTCGAAACGTCTGGAGTCTCTGGAAGGAGCGGGTCGGTCAGGCGGGCAGGGGGCCGAAACGAAGGCGGAAGCGGCGGTTGGATTTGCCCTTCTTCTCGATCTTGCCGACGTGGATCTCGCCGACCTCCGAGGTTTCGAGCACATGCGTGCCGCCGCAGGGCTGCGCGTCGATGGCGCTGTCCGCCCCGATCGTGACCAGCCGGATGCGGCCGCTGCCGCGCGGCGGCTTGACGTTGGCGGACTTCACGAGGCCGGGATTCTCATCGAGTTCGGCATCGGTGATCCAGCGCGTGGCGACCGGGTGATTGTTCGCCACGAGCGCCATCAGCGCCGCCGTGACGGCCGCCTTGTCGGCGTCGGCATCGGGTATGTCGAAGTCGATCCGGCTCTCCTCTTCTCCCACCGCCGCGCCGGTCACCGGGAACGGACAGACGACGGTGAGGAGGTGGCAGGCGGTGTGCATGCGCATGAGCCTGTAGCGGCGTGACCAGTCGACATGGAGGACGAGCGTCTCGCCGGGCGAGGGGAGATCGGCGCCGTCCTCGGCGACGAGGTGGATCGCGCTCTTGTCCGGCGCATGCACCGTGTCGAGGATGCGGATCTGCCGCCCGCCGCTTGTCTCGACGAACCCCGTGTCGCCGGGCTGGCCGCCGCCCGAGGCAAAGAAGTTGCAGCGGTCGACGACGAGCTTTCCACCGTCCTCGACCCGCAGGAGCTTGGCTTCGAGGGTCGAAAGATAGGCATCGTCGAGATAGAGCGCTTCGGTCTCGCTCATGCTGCGTCCGGCGCGATGAAGGGAATGTCGAAGCTCGGCTCGCGACCGATCCAGCTCGGGGAGGGAAGGCCCTTGGTGGCGAGGAAGGCGGGATTGAAGAGCTTCGACTGGTAGCGGTTTCCGTAATCGCAGAGGATGGTGACGATCGTGTGCCCCGGTCCCATCTCCCGCGCCATGCGCATGGCGCCCGCGATGTTGATGCCGGAGGATCCACCGAGGCAGAGGCCCTCGCGCGCCGTCAGGTCGAAGACGATCGGCAGGGCCTCCTCGTCGGGGATCTGATAGGCGAAGTCCGGCGTGAAGCCTTCGAGATTGGCGGTGATCCGCCCCT
This sequence comes from Aureimonas sp. Leaf454, assembly GCF_001424685.1. Classification (GTDB taxonomy): domain Bacteria; phylum Pseudomonadota; class Alphaproteobacteria; order Rhizobiales; family Rhizobiaceae; genus Plantimonas. The sequence goes on along the minus strand of NZ_LMQT01000019.1, from coordinate 389,277 downwards.
GGCCGATGCCCTCGGTGATCGACGATCCGTCCGATTCCAGAACGCCGCGCGTGTAGAAGCTGTAGAGGGCCGCGCCCATCGGATCGGCAATGCCGATCTTGATGTGGCCGGACCGGCGCTTGAGGCCCATGGCCGTCCCGGCCAGCGTGCCCCCGGTGCCGACCGCGCAGATGAAGCCGTCGATCTCGCCGCCCGTCGAGTGCCAGATCTCCTCGGCGGTCGTGACGACATGGCCTTCGCGATTGGCGGTGTTGTCGAACTGGTTGGCCCAGATGGCGCCCGCGGGATGCGTGCGACCGAGCTGTTCGGCGAGGCGGCCCGAGAGCTTCACGTAATTGTTGGGGTTCTTGTAGGGCACCGCCGGGACTTCCACGAGTTCGGCGCCCATCAGCCGCAGGGCGTCCTTCTTCTCCTCGGCCTGGGTTTCCGGAATGACGATGACGGTGCGGTAGCCGAGCGCGTTGGCGACGAGCGACAGACCGATGCCGGTATTGCCGGCGGTCCCCTCGACGATCAGACCGCCGGGCTCCAGAAGGCCCTTTTCCTCGGCATCCCGTATGATGAAGAGCCCGGCGCGATCCTTCACGGACTGGCCGGGATTGAGGAATTCGGCCTTCCCGTAGATTTCGCAGCCGGTCTCCTCGGAAGCCCGGTTCAGCCGGATGAGCGGCGTGTTGCCGATGGCGTCGAGCACATTGTTGTATCGGGGCATGAAGGAGTTCGGCCTGATGCGAGGAGAGAAGAACTGGAACCTATGGCCGGTTCGGTGGCAAGGCAAGAATGCGCATGCGACCTTGTCTCGGATCGCTTCGCAAATCTCGGCGGTTCGGCTAACCGTTTCTTTTCATTGCGATGAGGTGCATCCGGTTCGCCGGAGCGCTCGGCGCCGGGCGCGATTGCCGCTGCCGCCGGCCCGACGGCGCCTCGATCAGCCTCGCCGCGTCGGAACCAGCGGGTCGCGCTCAGCCCGGATCGGGTCGTGACGCCCGATAGACGGCCAGCGCGCGCTCCCGGGCTTCTCCATGATCGACGATCGGCTTCGGATAGGTTTCGCCAAGGGTGATGCCCGCCTTCCTCAAGGCGGCCGAGCCGGCCAGCCAGGGCGTGTGGATGTCCTTGTCGGAGAGCTCGGCGAGTTCGGGCAGATACCGCCGGATATAGGCGCCCCGGGCGTCGAACTTCTGTCCCTGCGTGATCGGGTTGAAGATGCGGAAGAAGGGCTGCGCGTCGGCCCCGGAACCCGCGATCCACTGCCATTGCGCGGTGTTGCTGGCGATGTCGCCGTCGACCAGCGTGTCCCAGAACCAGTGCTCTCCCTCGCGCCAATCGATGAGGAGATCCTTGGTCAAGAACGAGCCGACGATCATGCGCATGCGATTGTGCATCCAGCCGGTCTGCCAAAGCTGGCGCATGGCGGCGTCGACGATGGGATAGCCGGTCCGTCCGCGCTGCCAGGCCCGAAGCTGGCTCTTCGTTCCCTGCCACTCGAAGCCGTCGAATCGTGGATTGATGTTATCCCGGTCGATCGCTCCGACATGGTGGAGGACGTGGTAGTTGAAGTCTCGCCAGATCAGTTCGCGGCGGAAGGTCTCGATGGCTTTGGGCGGTACGCGGTTGTGGCGCGCGGCCTCCTCCGCAAGGTGCCACAGCCGGTAGGGCGAGACCTCGCCGAAGCGCAGGCGCGGCGACATGCGCGTGGTGCCGTCCTCCGCCGGAATTTCCCGGCTCTCGTCGTATCCGCGAAGGCTCGACTGGCAGAAATCCTCGAAACGCGACCGCGCGACCGCCTCGCCCGGTTGCCAGTCCCGCGCGATCCCGCCGGACCAGTCCGGCCGGGTGGGAAGAAGCGACCAGGCCGCGAGATCGTCGGACGCGGGAAGACCGCCCTTCGGCGCGACGAGCGAGGCGGGCGGGTCGATCGGATCCCGCGGCTCGCCGTTGCCGCGCAGCGTCTTCATGAAGGGCGTGTAGACTTTGTAGAAGCCGCCGGTCTTGGTTTTCACCGCGGCGGGATCGTGCAGGATGTTGGCCTGGAAGCTCTCGACGGCGATCGTTCCGAGCGCCGTCGCCACGGCATCGTCGGTCTCGACGGCGGGCCGATGATAGCGGCGGTTGTAGAAGAGCGATGCCGCGCCCGTCTCGCGAACGAGGTCCGGAACGATCGTCCGGGGATCGCCGCGCTTCAGAACGAGGTCCGAGCCGAGGTCCCGCAGCGAGGCGCGGAACGCTTCGAGCGAGTGGTGAAGCCACCAGCGATGGGCGCCGCCGAGCGGCCGCCCGCCTCCACCCTCCTCGAGGACGAAGACGGGGATGACGGGCTGTCCGGTCTCGGCGGCATGGGCGAGGGCCGGGTTGTCGTCGAGTCGCAGATCGTCGCGCAGCCACACGACGATCGGACCGGGTCCCGTCGCCGAAACGGTCTTGGCCATGGAGAACCATCCTCGAAGACGAGGCACCATCGACCTCGGGATCCCGGATATGGCACGTCGAGAGGGGAAGTCGACGGTCCAGAGCGTCGCGTCCGCGGCGAGACGCAGCGAGGCCGCTCGCTGCCGTGTTGCGCGGTTCCTCTATGGGTGAACGACTATGGGCGAACGACGAGAATCCCTGTACCCTGAAGGATAACGGATGGTGAATGTCGTCGAAGCGCTCCGGGCAGGAACGATGGTTTCGGGCACAGAACACCTGAGAAGCATGGAAAGGTTCGAAATGACGGCAGGTGTCGAGGTGAACGCGGTCGACTTGGACAGCACGTGGTCGCTTCGCGGCTCGAACGACGCGACGAGGGACGGACCGAGGGACAACCAGAACCCCGCACCGGCTGCGCAGGCCTGGCCGGCATCGGCGCCGTCGCGCGATTGGACGGCGGCCCTTGCGCTCGTGCAGGAGGCGGCGGAGGCGATCCGGCTCGGCGAGGAGCGGATCGAGGAGCTTCGCCGCGAGGCGGACGAACAGGCCGAACAGCACCATGCCGACCTGAAGGCCTTGCATGCACAGCTCGTCGGTGCGCAACGGGAAATCGAAGCGGCCAACCATCGGGCACGCGCAGCGGAGCAGAAGGCACGCGAGGCCATCGAGTGGCTGTCCAAGCTGGACGATGCCATCCGCACGCATTTCGGCAGCATCGACCGCTCCAGCGGGTCATGACCTCGACCGTGTCGGCCGAGGATCGCGAGCGTGCCGGCGGCGAGGCGTCGGCCGACGACGGGGCGGATCCCGCCACTGGCCCATCGGGTGAGACGATGCCGTCAGCCGACGGCTGGCCGGACACCGCCCCCGACCGAGGGGTCTTCGATGGCGCGGGCGCCATCCGTCTCATCGAGAAGGCCGCCTTCACGCTCCGCGACTACGAGACCAAGTTCGTTGCGATCGAGCAGGACACGCGAGCCTTCATCCTTCGGGTGAAGGAGGAACAGCAGCGAACGGCGATGCGCGTCGGCATTCTCGAACAGGCGATGCTCGAGGCTCAGAAGCGGGCGGATAGCGCGGAGATGGCGCTGGCGGTCGCGATGTCGACCATCGCGGATCTCCATGCGGAGGGAGCCGGATTGGGGCGCGCGCCGAGCGAGGCGAAGCCTGTCGCCGATCGCTCCGCGGCCGACGGTCAAAGGACCGCCTGGCTGTCGGGTCATGAGCGGTCTTGAACGGTTCCGGGCGGGCCAATCGGTTCCCGAGCCCCGCATAGGTTGAATCTTCTTTTCCGTTCGGCCGAACTTTGCTAAGGTATGGTGGTATTTCAGCCGATCTTGCTGATCGTTAGCATTGTATCGTGGCAGAAGCCTGCGAAGGCCGAGTGGAACACCGCCATGCGTGACGTCGCCGAGAACCCTGACACGGTCAAGAGAATCTCAGACGTCGATCGCGAGGTGGGGGCTCGAGTCAAGGCGATGCGCACGCATCTGCGCATGTCGCAGTCGAGTCTCGCGGAAAAGATCGGGGTCACCTTTCAACAGGTTCAGAAGTACGAGAAGGGCACCAACCGGGTCGGAGCCAGTCGACTGCAACTCATCGCGGATGCGCTCGGCGTCAGCGTCTCGTCCTTCTTCGGTAGCGCGTCGGATACGGCCGGCGTCGATCTCAGCGAATATGTCCGGATCTCCGACCCCGCCCTGCGGATGCAGGTCTTGAAGCTCGTCGAAGCCTTCGAGCAGCGAAAATCGCCGGACTCCTCCGCGCGCTGAGCGGCGACCGCATCCAGCCCATGGGATCCGCTCGGCGCGAGGCGATCCTTGCGAGAACCACGTGATGCCCTGTTGCGGCTCCCGGTGGGGCGCTCGGCGCTGCGGCGCGCAGCTGATTCCGAGTTGGATTTTCCAAGGGATGCTGTAGAGGCGTTTTCATGCCGATCGCTGAAAACGTCCACCGCCTCCGCGTGACCGACGGTCTCACCGTCGAGGAACTGGCCGATGCCGCCCGCCTGTCGCCGTCGCTCGTCGCATCGATCGAGAACGGCCGCCGATCCGTTCCCCAGAAGGCGATCCGTGCTTTGGCATCCCATTTCGGCGTGAGCGTCGAGGCTCTCCTGCGCTGACGCCGCGAGCGTCCGTCAGGACGCAGATGATCCCGTGCGCGTCGACCGGTTGACGAATCGCAGAACCGGATCGAAGGCGGCCGCGAACGCAATACCCAACCCGCTTCCGGCCATCTTCATCGCGAGGTCGATCATGCGTCCATGGCGGCCCGGGACGAGATGCTGCGCGCCTTCCAGGGCGACGGCGCAGACGACGAGGCCCAATCCGACGGCGAGGAGATGGCGTGGATAGGCGAGGCCGAGGAGCAGCCCGGCGACGCAGAAGGCTCCGACATGCTCGATCTGAAGTCCGGCGATGTGCGGACGAAGGCCGATGGGAGACAGAGTCGCGAAGGCGATGCCGGCAAGGCAGAGAATGCCGACGGCGCGAAAGGCAGGGCGGGACGGTTTGAAGGACCTCATTCTCGCATCTTGCGGGGTGAATCTTGTCCAAAGCATGTGCACTGCGTGCGACCTCTGCTGCGCTGCACAACGAAACCTATGGGCCCCGGCCGGTTCCCTGGGACGAAAATGCATCACGCTTCGGCCGATTGCAGGCCACTGACAGCATGCAATGCCGCGCAAGGTTGACTTCGCACGGAGCGGCGTCCTCGAACTCTGCCGGGCAGGCGCCGAGCGCGCGGCTGGCAGGAGAGGTCATGAACCAGCACACCGACGTCGCATCGAACCGTCCCATTCTCGCAGGACCCGAGCGCCGCAATCTCAACGTCCAATGGCTGCGGGCAGCGGCGGCCCTCTTCGTCGTTCTCTACCACGCCTCGCACTATCTCTCCGCGACCTTCGGAGACGATCGTTTCATCCGCATCTTCGACGGTAAGTTCGGCCTCCTCGGCGTCGCCATCTTCTTCGCGATCACCGGCGCGCTCATGGCGGACCTCTTCCGCCGGACGGAGCCGACGCTCTTTCTCGCGCATCGTCTGGTGCGGATCTACCCGCTCTACATTCTCGTCTATCTCGTGGTGACGACGCTTCGGCGGGGCGAGCCGCATTTCGACATCAGGGCGGTGTCGCTGGCCCTCGTCGGTTCCAGGGCTCAGTTCGAACTCGGCATCGAGTGGACGCTGATCATCGAGATCTTCTTCTACGTCGTCCTGTTTATCCTGGCGGTCATGCGCGGCGCGCGCTGGCTGGAAGCCTTCGCCCTCGTCTGGCTCGCGGCCATCGGCGTCGCCGTGCTCGTCGAACCGGCCCAGATGGCGCAGACCTTGCTGCCGACCGTCCTGCAGGTCTTCTTCCTTCCGGGGAATGCGGCCTTCGCGGGTGGGCTGCTCATTCCCGCCATCCTGAAGCGTGGGGGTTTCCCGCCGGCCCTCGCCGCCGTCGCCTTCGGTTTCGGCGCGGTCAGCATGTCGGTCGATCTGGCCTATGGTCGGCTTCTCGGCGCGGTCGCGGCCGTGATCATCGTCGGCGCCGCCTTCGGCCACGTCCCGTCGCGCGGTGAGCCGACGCGGATCGAGCGGGGCTTCGCCAAGCTCGGCGACTGGAGCTATGCCCTCTATCTCTGTCACGTGCCGATGATCTGGCTCGTCTACGCCCATCTCGAAGGCTCGACGCCGTTCCTGTGGCTGGCCGCCGTCTCATCCGCCGTGCTGATTTCGATTCCGGTCGGGATGCTCGACGTCGCCCTCTATCGCCGTTTGCGCGCGGCGACGAACCGCTCGACGATGGCGGTGCGTGCGCGGTTGATCGGCGCCTACCTGATCGCCTACGCGGTCGTGGCCGTTCTCTTCGTCTTCAAGCAGGGATGACGACGCTGCCTCGGCGTGGCGTCGCGAAAGGCGCCGCGCCGGCGAACGCAGTGTCGGCTTTGTCCGGTTTGTCCGGGTGGAATCATCTCGCTTGTTCGCAAGCGGCGCAGAAAGGCGCATCGCGGTGCGGTTCGGCATGACGAACCCACTTCATCGCGGGAGACATGATGGTTTTGGAAAGGGAAAAAGGGCGCCTCGACGGTCTTTGGCGTCGCTGCGCGTGCGGGCGAAAGCCCGGAGGAACACGATCGATGCGCGTTCCAGGTCGGTCAAGCACCAGATGAGGTCGCAGACGGCGACATCGGCTCCGGAACTTTTGAAGCAATATGAAGGAGCCGAAATGGCTCCCCGAGTAGGCGTTAAGCCTATGATATTGCTGTCTATAACGGCAGCCTAGCCCATAGACTTCGGGCTTTTCGTTGCCCATATTGTCCATAACGGCCGTATTGGACGGCTTTAGGTTATGGACAGCGTTAGGCACCATCTTGGCCCGTCACAAGCTAACCGACACACGCATCAAGGCCCGCACGGAAGCCGGCATCATCGGCGATGGCGACGGCTTGTTCCTCAGGATCAAAGGGACAGGTACGAAGTCGTGGGTGTTCGTCTGGCGTAAAGACGGCAAACGCCACGAGCTTGGATTCGGCGCCTACGCCAGCGGAACCCGGCACGTAACATTGGCGCGCGCTCGGCTGCTCGCCGACGAAGCCCGGGCCATCCTTGGTACCGGTGGCGACCCAAAGACGGAGATGTCGCATCGCAAGGCGGTGGTGAAGCAAGTGACATTCGGTCGTGTCGCCGATGAGTACATCGAGACGATGGCGCCTAAGTGGAAGGGGGGCAAAACCAAAGTGGCCTTCGAACGCTTCGCGAATCAGTATGCGGCCGCGCTTCGTGAGATGCCGGTTTCATCGATCGCAACCGAAGACATCGTGACCGTCCTGCGGCCGCTGTGGACCGAGAAGCCTGAAACAGGCCGGAAGGTTCGCGAGCGAATAAAATCCGTTCTCGACCACGCCAAGGCACGCGGTCTGCGATCAGGTGACAACCCGGCGGAGTGGAAAGGCCACCTCGACCAAATCCTCCCTTCTATGGAGAAGCTGACGAAGGGCCACCACCCGGCCATGCCGTACGCGGACGTGCCGGCCTTCGTCGCGAAAATTCGGAGAGCGTCCGGTGTTGGTGCGCGGGCCGTCGAGTTCACGATCCTGACGGCCGCACGTGCGGGCGAGACCCGGCATGCCGTTTGGTCCGAGATCGACTTAGACGAGGAGGTTTGGACGGTTCCCGCCGCGCGCATGAAGGCAGGGAAGATGCACCGTGTGCCGCTGTCCGCGCGAGCCGTGGCGATCCTTCGCGAGATGCAAAAGGTGGCGGTGAACGATCTCGTGTTCCCCGGACAGCGGGAAGATCGGCCGGTGTCGGACATGACATTTGGCAAGGTGCTCAAGACCCACGGGGCAGGGGATTTCACTGTGCACGGCTTTCGATCGTCATTCCGAGATTGGGCAGGGAATGAGACGGACACGCCCCGTGAGGTAGCTGAGGCCGCCCTTGCACATTCCGTCGGCGACTCCGTCGAGCTCGCCTATCGTCGTGGCGATGCCCTGGCGAAACGACGAAAGCTTATGGATTTGTGGGATGCGCACTGCGAGGGAGGCCACTAATGGCGCCGCTGCCGAAGATCGATAAGGACGCAACCGCCATCACGAGCATGCAGTCGCAAGGCCGCTACGATGAGGCCATGGCTCGTCTGCTCGACCTTCTAAGAGGAGGTACCGCAAGCCCGGCGGTTCAGGCCATCGCAGCCGAAATGTTAGAACCGAAGGCCAAGGGAGTGCGACGTGGACCGAAGGCCAAGCTCCCATTTAAATGGCTGGAAATGGGCGAAGCGTACCGGATCATGCGGCTCGAGGGAAAAACTGACACAGAGGCTAGAGGCGCAATGGAGGATCGCTACCCACGAGGAGGGCGGACGATCGACACGATCATCGCCTTCTACAACTCGGCCCTTCACGACTACCAAGACCTGCAAGCGGCATCACTACGCGACGAGTCCCGCAAATAATTCGGAAACAGTCGCGAAGACTTCATAGCCAAAATGTTCATATTGGGCGTCACCCCAAACGGAGTGACCCTATGCAAAATCAGAACGACAACACGCCTCGGCTCGTCTCGTTAAACGATGCGGCCAAGCTAACAAGCCTGTCGCGGACGATGATAAATCGGTATCGCGGTGAAGGTCGCTTCCCCGTTGCCGTCACGCTCGGCGAACGCCGAATCGCTTTCGTGCGATCAGAGGTCGTCGCTTGGATCGAGGAGAGGATCGCGGGTAGGGCCGCGGCGTGAGTGTCGTCCATGAACTCCTTCCCCCAATTACGTCATGTACGTGGTGGGGTGTCGCGGTTCACGAAGCTGGCCATGCGGTCGCGTACACCCATGCGGCGCTCGCGATTCACGGCAATTCTTATGGTTGCCGAAGCGTCCACATTCGTCCCGGCATGTCGCCACATTGGCTAGATGACCGTGGCCGACCTCAAGTAGGCGCCGGTGCCTGTCAGACGACGAACCTATTCGACATCGGCATGTCTCAACATGGGCGGTTGCCACCCCGCGAATTCCGGCCCGGCCTACGCCGCGTCGCCGATTGGGAGATCATCGGTTGCCTTGCCGGACCCCTAGCCGAGCTTGACAGGCAAGGCCTTGTCGGGCCGGTGACCGACCGCGAAGTCATCGTGGAAGACGCCGGTGGTGGCGAGGACTTAGAAAAGGTCGACATCCTTCTAGAAGATCTCAAGGCGCTCGGGCGGCGGAACCCCGGTATTAAGCGACACATGCGCCTTGCATGGCGGCTTGTGGAATCCAGTGCCGAGGCAATCGAGGCATTGGCCGAGCGACTGCAAACCCAGCACCACCTTGAACAGCAAGAGGTGTGGGAAACGATTCGGCCGCATATAGCCGCCGCATAAAAAAGCCCGCACCACCGATAGGGGCCGCGGGCTTCCCTTTTTCATCAGACTACCTTCCCACGATAACTGGAGGAACGCCAATGCGCGTCCTGTATGCCCACAAGCTCGATGAAACGCAGCGCGACGGCCACGTGTGCTTATGCACGGTCGACGTCGAACTCAACGAACACGTTCGGCTCTACGCCCTGCGGCTGCTCCGCATGCGCGACGGCAACCACTTCCTCTTCGCACCGAACGCCGGCAAGCGGCGCACCGCGACGTTCTCACCCGCCATGTCGGCGCGCCTGACTGATCTGGCGCTCGCCGCCTATGACGCGGCCAATGACAACGGCCGCTAAGGACCGGCTGTCCGCCTTCAAGTGGGAGGCGGCGGCCCAAAGCCTTGAAGCCAAGCTGAAGCTGCTTTCGCTTCTGCCCTACCATCCCGGCACCCGGCGGAAGCATACCTTGGTCTTCGGCTTCGTTTTGGATTGGTACCATTCGAAATACGGCGACGCTCTCGCTAGCGTCCGACACATTGTCGCCCACGTGACAGAGCGCGATCCTTTCGGGGGCGGGCTATATGCCGAGGACGTCCACAGCGCCTTGACCGACCTTGTAGCTTGGCAGTTTCTCCAGCAGGAGAAGGGTGCAGGCCGGCGTGCTAGCCGGTACATCCCGAATTGGGAGCTGCTCCGTAGTGTTCGGGAAATCCCGAACGCAAAGGGTGGTGGGTGTAGTGTACTAGAATCCCCGAACGCAGGTGTACTAGAATCCCCGAACGCTACGCCCTTTAGTGTTCATGAATCCCCGAACGAAGATCCATCCACTCCGACCCGGACACTAGATCCGGGGACGGATGTGGATAGAATTGATTCCGCCGTGCCTTCGGCACCACCGGTGGCCGCCGCCCTTGGCGCGGCCCCGGTGGGCGCGTCGGAAGAAGAAAGGTTCACCGTCCTTTTCCGGGCTTATGGGGTGCTGCTCGACTACGACGGTGGAATCACCGCTTTCCGCAAATTGGCGCCGAGCGCCGAGCTCTACGATGACATGCTTCAGGCGGCGGTAGTCTGGCGATCAGCATGGCAGGCCGGCGGGGACGCTAAGAAGGGCCGACGTCAGATCAAGACGTGGATCGAGAAGAGGGACTTCCTCTGTGATCCACCCGAGCGCCGGCCGGAGAAGCCCGCCAAAGCGCCTAAGCCGAAAAAGGCTAGCCGTGCGCCCGTGAACGATAACTCCGTGTCCACGGCCAAGCTCGGCGCTCAGCCGCGGATACCAAGGCAGGTGGTGACGATTGAGCGTGTTGAAGAAGTGCACCTTGAAGATCGGAGCATCTGTCGGTGCGTCTTCGCGCTTGAAAATGGCGAGACCATCACACGTGATTTTTGCGTGGAAGCTGACGACCAGGCAGAGCAGGAAGCGGCTTGCAAGATATTTGATGTCTTCGCTGATGCTGCCGGCGTTGACGTGTCCGAAAGCACAAAGGGATTAAAGGGCGCGCGCTTCACCTACTCAGAGCAAAACGGAACCGGTAAATACGAGGCCTTGGCCGAGGCTGCTTAGACTGCGGAAGTTCCGCAGATGCGCAAATTTGCGGATGTACCGTGGTGGCGAAATTTCCACCTCGCCATACTGGCGGAGAACGCCAGTGACGTTCCGCCAATTGGCGAAAGGTGCAGCTTCCAGACTGGGGAAGTTCCCCAGTATGGCAGAGGTGGCAATATTGCCCTAGCTGCCCGAAGTCGGCCTTTTCGGCGGCGATGGTGCGGGTCTTGCCTTGAGCTAAAGGTGCAACTTTTTTGCACCTTTTCTGTAGGGCGGCCCAGCCTGCTCCCCGTCTTCGCGTCCACCGCCGCGGCAATGGCCACCTGTTCCGACGGGGTGAAGTCCTTGCGGATGTTGTTGGCGTGGGTGAAGCTTCGGTTTTCCATACTGGAATTTGTTCCAGTATCGGCGCACCCCAAGAAAAAAGAACGGCCCCCGACGCGGGAGACGTCGAGGGCCTGTTGAGCGCGACGGCCGGGATGGGAGAACCAACCGTCATGTATATATCAGCACGTCTTACTTAAGGTGTCTAGATATAAAGCATAGGCAAATGGTGCTCATTGTGTGTGCAAAGTGCTCGCTGCGCTGGCAGATAAACTCGCTTCAAACCTTTCCAGATACTATATATAGTGGACGCGTCCGTGCGGGGCGCTAAATCTGGGCGATATAACCATGAACATCATCAAGGCTGGCCCCGCGCCGGCGAACGACAACGCGCGCCATGCCGACAGCTTCGCCAGCCTTGCAGAGCGTCGAGCTTGGCTTGCAACGTTGCCGGCCAAGGCAGAACCGGTTCTGGCGTGGCCGACGCTAGAGCGGCTTCACCACCTTCGTGACAACGAGCAAGCAGTTCGCACCCTTCTGATGTGGCGAGCGCTGAACGACGCCGCTGCGCCTGTGGCCGCGAATGACAACGACCCGGCCGTGTCGGACATGGATGAGGACCTTCGCCGCGAAATCCGGCCGACTATCGGCGAGCTTCAGGCCGCCGTGGCCGATGTCGTATTCGAGGAGCCGAGCGAGAGCCGGCGACAGAGGGCAACCGGGCGGTGGCCGGTTGGCGGCGACATAGAGCGCGATGCCGGCGGACGCATCGTTCGGTTGGGCGCGCTGCGCATAGGCATCGTTGGCCGCGTCAACCGGGGCCGTATCATTGAGTGGGGAAGGACCGCCAAGGGCATGCCGCTAGGCCCGGTTGATCGGCCCGCGGCGCCGAAGGGCAAGGCGAAGCCGAAGCGGACGGCGGAATCCATCGCCTTCTACCTTTCCCGGCGTGGAACGGAATGGCCTGCCGAGTACCAAGGCCCGGCCGAGGCGCGGGTTGTCGAGATTGATAGGTCGCCCGAAGTCGCGAAGACGGCCGCAGAGCTCGCCAAGCATGGCGTAGACGGCGACGTCGACTTCGATACCGCGCGTCGAAACGTTGGCCTTGCCCCCACAGAACGCGGACAGCCTTACGTTCACCCGGCAGCGCGCTGGGTAGGAGGGCTTACCCGGTTCGAAAGCCCGAAACAAAAAGGCAGCGTTGGCGAGCTTGCGGCCGAGGTCGACATGGCGCGCACGTCGGCGCTGCGGTCGGTGAAGCGGTTCCTCACCGCACGGGAGGTCGAGATCCTCGATCTCGCGCTTACCGACGCCACGGCGGCCGAGATCGGCATGGCGGTTGGGTATTCGGCTGAGTACTCACGAAAGCACGGTGGACGCTTGGTAGACGAAGCGATCGACGCTTTCCGTAGAACGCAGATGGCGGGCGACGAGAAACTTGCGGCTTGATTGTCCACTCAAGCGTCCCGTCATCGCGTATACAAATATGAGATTGATTTAGGCTTGCGGAAGCAAGCCTAATGTTGCGCGTCCGTCCAGTCGCGCAACAACGCCGGTGCGCCGCACACGCACCGGCACCTTTTACAGATTGCCCACTGTTTGATTGGTTGCGGTGGGCAATCGCCCGCTGAGCGCGCTCACCCGCGAGCCGGGCGTCAATTTTAGTAAGGCCGTCCCGCCACCGCGGGGCGGTCTTTTCTTTTGCCCGTTCGCCGTCATCGGCGACTAAAGCACCGAAAGGCGAACACCTTGGACGATCCCACCCGGCGCACTCTGCCACCCTATTGGACTGAATATTTTCTGACGCCGGCAGAGGTCGCCGAGATCATCGGCACGCCGAATTCGACGTTCGACAACTGGGCGCGCACTGCGCGGCTGCTCGGCTTCGACACCTTCGGCAAGCGCCTGAAAGGCCGGCGCGTCTATCGTCCGGCCGACCTCTTCGCGGCCGGCTTGATGGCCGCCATGTATCGGCTTGGCCGTCCAATCGGCGCCGACGAAATCACGGCGGCGGTGACGTTCGGTGGTGACGTGCCCCCGGATTTGGGCGACATGCTGCGGATGGACGATCCTAAAGGCGAGGGCGCGGTAAGCGTAGACGCAGGCCTCGTCTACACCGGCGTTCGACACTTCGCGGGAGAGATCTTCGACTTCGGCGTTGGGGACGTACCCGAGGTCGACGTCGGCATACGCATCATCCCGCAAGGATGAGTGGCATTCCGGCCACACCTCCCCCCGGTTAGGTTCTTCCGACCCCCTGCCGAGGCCTTGCGGGCGGGGAGGCCCGATATCCGGCTAGCCACAAGTTGAAAAAGTTCATCTTGCTTCCTAACCGTTGACGGCCGCGGCCCCGGCGTTGACGGCTTTTGGCGTTCTGAACCGCGAAAGTCCCGTGTTTCTCGGCTTTCTACCCGGATTGTTCGGCCCATGGCCAAGTCAACGACAGCTGCGGCTTTGGCCGTTGACGTGTTGATGCCGTTGACGAAGGGCCGCCTTTTCTCACTCCCAACTGAATGGAATAGCCGATGACAACTCATCGTCTACGGGCCGCCCCTTGAGCGGCCTCCAGCGTTTCGTCGTCCGCTCATGTTGCCCGGGCGCCCGTGATGAGGGCGGGAGCCGTGGCTACATCGAGCCGGCAAATACGCCGGAAGGCAGCAGCTTCGGATTTACCGGCCTACCGGCACCGATCGTTGCCGAGGTCGAGCAGCCCGCCGAAGTGGAGTGGCCGATCGCCCTGCATGAAGCAGGACATGCCGTCATCTCGCACCTTCTCGGTCAACGCATCGCCGACGTATCGGCCGTACCACCCGCCCGTGTTCGATATGTGGAAGGGCAGCCGGACGTACTGTCTGCGGTGCAGAAGATTGCGCTCGCGTATTTTGGTGAGATCGGCGAGCAGTCGGACGACCGCCGCTACTGCCCGCTGTCGAAGGATAGCGAGGCCGAGTACCTGGGCCGCATCCAATGCTTCCGGTTCGGCTCATGCGACTTCTGCCGGATGGCAGCTGTTGCGTGGCAAGAGGTCGGCCTCGGCGCCGAATACGCCGATGCCGTGGCCGTACTCCGCGCCGGGCAGACTTTCGCGTTCCAGGTGAAAGAAACGCCGCAGGTCCGCATGGCCATCCACCGCCTTGCCCGCGTCCTCACCGACGAGCGCCAGGTCGACGGCGAACGCGCACACTCCATCATCAATGACCTCCTCGAATTCGGCGCCCTCACGGCGGCCGGAAAGGAACCAAATTGTTCGAATTCTTAAAGAAGCTGAAGCCGAAGGCAGGCTCAGATGAAATCTCGAAAACCCGGGATGGCATCGAACTCGACGCCCTACGGGCCGCCCACGAAGCGGCGACGGCGGAGCGCGTTGATCGTCTGCTTGCCGGCGCCGAGGACGCCGAAATCCTCGCGATTGAGACGCGCATAGAAGCCGCGCGCATCGCTGTGGATCGCGCTGAAGTTGTGATTGCCGACCTCGACCGGCGGTATGCCGAGGCCGCCGAGGCCGAGCGTATGCGGGCGGAACAGGCGAAATTTGACGCCATTGTCGAGAAGATCGAGTCAGCGCGGGCCGAGTGGGACGCCGAATATGCCACCCATGCGACGGCCCTTGCAAAGCTGTGTGAGAAGATGAAGGCGGCAGACTTCAGTTATAATGACACCCTTAGGCACGTGATGATGGGCATGTACGTGTGCGACACAAGTCGGTGGAAAGATAACTACGACCGATCATGGGCTGCCGTTACCCTCCCGGCGGTGGAAGGCTTCCCGGGTTGGGGTTCTTACTATGACACCGTCGCCGAAAACAAAGCTTATCATGCGAGCATGCAGTCATGAGCACCGCTTCGATCAAGGTTGCCGCCCCTAAGTTCGGACGCGCCGCTGAAGTTCGCGCGGCCTCCTTCAACGAAGCCGACAATTCCGTTGAGGTGATTTGGACCACGGGCGCTTCGGTACGCCGTCGCGACTTCCGGTCGGGCACCTATTACAATGAAATCCTAGAGGTGACACCGGAGGCGGTGCGGCTTGATCGGCTAAATGCCGGTGCGCCTTTGCTCGACACCCACGACGACTTTTCCTTGTCCTCAGTGATTGGCTCCGTGATCCCCGGTTCGGCACGGGTCGAAGGCGGCAAGGGCTACGCCCGTGTTGCGCTTTCACCGGCACCCGGCGATGCCGATGTGGTCGCCAAGATCCGCGGGGGCATCATCCGCAACATTTCGGTTGGCTACTCGATTCACAAGGTGATCCGCGAGGCCAAGGAAGACGGCGCCGACGAGGATTGGCGGGTGGTGGACTGGGAGCCGCTAGAGATCAGCGCCGTCCCGGTGCCAGCCGATGCAGGCTCCCAAATTCGAACCGTCCAAGATCAAGAGACGGTCGTGGAGATCGTGACGGTGGATACCCCGTCCACGTTTACGGACCGACGGGCCCGGATGGAGGCGCGCCAGCGCGCTATGGCGACTACGGCACCCGTCGTGCATCGCGAAGAACCGTCCGAACGCGTCTTCCGTGCCGTGACGTCGCTGGTCGAAGGCGGAAAGATGAACCGGAACTTTGAAGCAGCCATGCTCGCCGGCCGGGCCGCGGCCGAAGGGCAGACGGATGCCATGACGGCGTCGTTGGACGGCTGGAACCGGGCGTGGGACCTACCCGGCGACTGCCGCGGCGCCGCTTCGGCGGTAGCCTTCATGCTGGTCGCGCTAGCGACCTAACCCCCACACACCCCATCAATGCCGGCCGCCGCGGGTTTGCGCCCGCGGTGCGTCGGCGCATGTCCGAAAGCTGCCCATGGGCCTCACTGTCAAAATCAAAGGCGATGGCATCGATCGAATGCAAAAGGCGATGAAGGCGCTTGGTGATGCCAAGGGACGCCGCGCCTACCAAATGGCCGTCAACGACGCCGGCAACAAAGCGAAGACGGCTACCAGCCGCGCCTTGGCGAAGCAGTCCGGCTTGAAGGTTGGCGTCACCAAGCGGGCCTTGAAGCCCACCGCCGCTTCCGGTGGCGACTTGAACTACACCTTGAAGGGTGAAGGCGGGAACATCGCCGTCAAATACTTCGCGCCGAAGGAGACGGATTCAGGCGTCAGCGCGAACCCGTGGGGCAAGCGCGCCACGTATGCCAACGCCTTCATGTCGGGCGGCGAATGGCCGGGCGGACGAAAAGGCTTCATCGGCCGCGGCCACGCATTCTACAAGGCCGGCGGAAGCCGCCTGCCCATCAAACGGGCCAAGTCCGGCGTCGTCATTCCGGACGAAATGGTGAAGGGCGTTACCGTCAAGACGTTCGAAGACATCGGCCTGTCTGCCTTGGACGAACGCGTGCTGCACCAAATCCAGCGGGCCTCGAAGGGCCTCATTTCATAGGACGGACCCATGTCGGATTTCGAAACTGCCGAAGTTGAAGGTCGGGAAGAACAACTGGAGCGTATGCGGGCGATGTCATTCGAGGAAGTAGTGGCGGACCCCGCGGCGCACGCGGTATCCGACACGCCGTCGGATACCGCGCCGGTGACGCCCGCACCCAAGGTGGAAGCCGCACCCGCCGAAGTGCCCGTGCCGCCCTTCGCGCCTTCGGCCGCAACCTACGACCGCGTGCCGGCCGTCACTGTGCCGTTGCTGCACCCCTTCACGGCCGGCGGTGTCCGCGTCCGCACCATCCGCCTGACGCCGCCCCGTTTGGACTACATCGAAGCCCGTGCGGCGGGCCGCATCACCCGCCTTGAAATGGTGGCAGAAATGGCCAGCCTTCCGAAGGATGTCATCGGCGCCATGCGGTGGCCGGACGCCGAGCGCATCCTGTCGTTCGCCGCCGACATCGCACCGGACGTGGCGGCTTAAATGGGCAAGGCATCCTCCACGCTTGTCCTTGGTCTGGATGACAAGGTCAGCGGCCCGGCGAAGGGTATCGAAGGCGTTTTGCTACGCCTTGGCCAACGACAGGGGACCTTTGCCGATGGCATGATGCGGACCACCGGCGCCACGTCCAAGGCGGCATCCGCCCTCGGTCTTTACGCCCGTGGTGCCATGGCCGTCGCCGGTCCGCTTGCCGGTGCCGAAGGTATGCGTCAGACGGTAGTTGCCGCGGCGGATTTCGAGTCCGCAATGACCGGAATCCAAAAGAAGGCGGGCACCACCACCGCACAAACCGCAAAACTTGCTGAGGAAATCAAGGAGCTAGCGACGAACGGCAGTTTGGCCGTCCCCATCGAGGAAATCGCAGCGGCTTACGAACGCGGTGCGGCCGCCGGCATCCCGTTGAACGAGCTAAAGCAGTTCGCTTCCCTTTCCGCCAAGGCAGCAGACTCGTTCGAAATGTCCGCGACGGACGTCGGTAACGCCGCGGCCGGGTTCAAGGTTAGCTTGGGCATCCCCATCAAGGGAATGCAACGCTACTTCGACCTTATCAACGGGCTTGCGGATAGCGGCATCGCGGACGAGTCGGACCTGGTCAATTTTCTCGACCGGGCAGGCGCTTCGCTAAAGCAGTTCGGACTTTCCGCCGAACAAGCGGCCGCCTACGGCGCCACCATGTCGAACTTGAAGATGGCGCCGGACATCGGCGCCAACGCACTCTCGACGTTGACCGGCAAGCTTCTTTCGCCCGGCTCGCCGAAAGCACAAAAGGCGCTTGCCGCCATCGTGGGGAACACGGTTGAATTCACCAAGCTTCTGAAGAAGGACGGCAACGCAGCGGTCCTGCAATTCCTCGATAGCATCAACAAGCTCGACAAGTTCAAAGCCACCGAACTCCTCAACGGCTTCATCGGTGAAGGCTTTGACGACGAAGTGTTGCGGCTGGCCAAGGGCGCGGACGAACTGCGCCGGAACCTCGGATATGCGGCCAACGAAGCGAAGTGGTTCGGCTCGCTCGACACTTCGTACAAGCTGAAGCTTGATGACTTTTGGTCGCAATGGCAACTCGTCAAAAACGCCTTGGAGAAACTGGCGATCGACGGCGGAACCATGGGCATGCCGGCCTTCAAGGCGGCGTTGGATGGCGCCCTCTACCTTGTGGCCGAAGTCGACAAGGGCTTGAAGAAGTTCAAGGCCGAAATCAACATTGACGCCCTGACGAAGGCCACGGATGCCGTGGGTGACTTGGGTGGCGCCATCGGCAAGGTGCTAGCCCTTGGCGGTGAAGGTTCGGCGCTAGAAACCTTCTTCGGCCGTGTCGCTACGTCCGTAAACCTTGTGTCGGATGCGGTTGGTTTGGCGCGTGATGCGGCCGAAGCCATAGGCTTGGTGAAGGAAGATGACACCGCCGCCGAACGGGCGGCGCGCCGTCAACGCGCGGTAGATGGGTACGCCGAATTCACGGGGGAAAGCGGTCCGGGTCCGCTGATCAAACACATTCACGACAACCTCGGCAACGAAACCATGACGCCGGAAAAGCGCGCAGCACTCGACAAGATGCAGCTGCCGAAGGAGCAGCAATACGACCCGGGCGGGACGTTATCGCACCGGGAATGGCTTCAACAGAAGCGTGCGCGGGACATCGAACGGGCAAACGCACGTGCCGAGCAGCTTAGGCAGCAAGTGCAGGAATGGGCGGCCCCGAAGCTAGCCGCGCTGCCAAGGCCGGCGGCGCAGGGACCGTCCCCGGTCGCAGCACTGGCACCCGCCGTGGCCATCCCCACCCCAAGGCCGGACATCGCTGGGCCCGTAAAGGCGGAAAGCGATGCGGCGGCCCTTGCGGCCGAGCAGGCCGGGGCGCGCATCACCGAAGCCTTCAATGTCACCGCGACACCAAAGGTGGACGCTTCCAGCATCGATGCGCTCATTGCAAAAGCCCGCACCGCCAAGGCGGTTCTGACAGACTTAGGGGCAACCGCGAACAGCGTTTCGGCAGCCGCTAGCGGCAAGGTCGGCCGCGTCACTGCCGGCGCACAATCGTCCATGAACGACACCTTTTCCGACATCGAACGCTAAGGAACCACTATGGCCTGGACCGTAGACTGGCGCGTTACCATCGACGGTAACGACGTCTCCAACAACATGCGCGCCTACCTGATGGACATCACCGTGTCCGATAAGGATGGGGCCGCGTCCGACACGTGCTCGCTGAAGTTCGATGACACCGGTGGGCAGCTTCTTTTGCCCGAACCGGGCGCGGCCGTCGTCGTCTACCTAGACGGGGCCCAGGTGTTCGAAGGCGTCGTGGATTCGACGCCTTGGGAGCTAACGCGCGGCGGTGGGCGAACCTTGGGCGTAAACGCCAAGGGCGACGACCACCGCGGCAAGACCAAGGAACGCCAGGCGTGGCACATGGACGAAGCCACGTTGAAGGACGTCATGGAAACGGCGGCAAAGAAGGCCGGCCTTCAGGGCGTTGTCATGGACCCCGAACTTGGCGCCATAAAACGGGATTATTGGGCGTTGGACAACGTATCATTCAACCACTTTGGGGCCGACATGGCGGCCCGCTTCGGCGCGACGTTCAAGATACGGGGCAAGCGCGCCGTGTTCGTCAAACGGGGTGCGGGCACCACGGGCACCGGCGACGCGATGCCTACCATTACCGCGTCTATTCCGGGGAACGTCATTTCGGTGAGCGTGGACCCCGCCCAAGGAAAGCGCCGCTATAAGAAGTCGACGGTCCGCTATTTCGACCGCGATTCGGCGACGTTCAAATCCGAAAGCGTCGACATTGACTTGGACGATGTGGACGTGACGAACACGAGCCGCGAACTAGCCGCGAATGCGGATGACGCCAAGCGCCACGCGGCGGGCCGCAAGTCCGATAGCGAACGCGATTCCGGCACCGGTTCCGTCGAAATGGACCTGTCACCCGAAGCGCAAGCCGAGGGCACCCTTGTTCTGACGGGTGCCCGCCCGGGCATTGACGGCACCTACCGCATCGTGTCCGTCACCCACAAAGCAAGCCGCTCTAGCGGTGCGACGACGACCCTGGAGATCAAACAGCCGCAAGGAGACGCGGGCAAGACGGCCGAACCCCCGCCAACGTGCCGGTGCCTACGTCCGCGCCGCGCTAACAAAGCAGTGCCAGAAGCACGGCTACTTGGCCGATAACGAAGGCCGGCACCAAGGCGTAGGCGATTGCGGGGCCATGGCCGGCTTGGCGGGCCGTTTTCCATGTCGTGGCGAGGTCTGTAATCAATCTCATGCGGACTTAATGCACCGCGGCGGGAATGGTCCGCGATCCTTACAATTTGAATTCAACACGGCGGCGTGACGCGCCGGCACACGCCCGCACGCGCGGGCACAACAAGGAGAATACCCATGGCCCTTTCCGGTCTTCATGTCGTCTGCGGTGTTGCGGGCAGTCCTGCCGAACTCGGCGGCCACGCCATCGACCTCCCCCTGATGTCCTACGTTCTTCACTGGTCCGAAACGCTTGCCACCGCCGGCCCCACGACGAAGGCCGTGCCCGTCGGTGCATCGCGCTCGGCCTTCCGAGTTCGGTGTTCCGTTGACGCATACGTGGCCGTCGGCAAGACGCCCGATGCCGTGAATGGTCCGCGGTTTTATGTGCCTGCGAATGACGACTACGACGTCATGGCGCCGGCGGAAGCGAAGGTCGCTTGGGTGGCGGCGTAGGGTGAAGGGCGGCCCCGCTTCGGCGGGGGCGGTCTCGGCTCGGCAGACACAACAAGGATATTTGTTGCAGACGCACTAGGCGAGCTCACGTTGAATTTGCATGATGCAGCTCGACCCGGGAGCGTTTATGCCTTTTCGCGAAGAACTGCCGCCTCAATGTCCGCCTGTGGAGGCAGCAGAAATGACTATACCTTCGGCGTGGCGATTGGTGCACTCACCCCAACCGACGATTGACGCTTTTAGCTCACATGCTGCACTCGGTAAGGCGCGGATACCGAATGTTAGTGAGTGCGATCATGCTTCTTGCTCACTCTTCATCGAGCGTGAACGGGTGCAACGGCTTGCGCGACTTCCAAAGCTTCGCCAGGGAGCTCACCTAGCAGAACTTACAATTCCGGTCACGGCTGGGCAATGTTTAGTGAACGAAACCTCTAGTCACGTCCACTTATGGATGTATCGCGACTTCGATCCCGTCGCGCACATCATTGCTGTGACCGAAGTCTGATGGCGAAACTTAAGAGAAAGGCCATCTTTCAGGCTACTCTCATCTATTTAGATGAGCCGCAGTTAATATTCCTGAAGGCAAAGGGCGTGAACGTCATTGCGGTTGCAGTTCCTAGTGACGATGCTGGCCAAGCTCGATTTCTAGCCGTCACTGCGACTCCGCGAAACTTCGAGAGCTATATGGAGGGCAATACCGATCTACGCTTCCTGTTTACGTTTCCTCGTCAGCGGTCTCTGTACTACTTCGATCTGATGAAGATGGTTGGCGGCGAAGTGACCATGCTGCCACATGAGGGACCCGTCCCGGAGGCTGACCTGCCATCGCCTAGACTCTTCTCGTCCGAGCATACGGAGGAATTCGAACTGCCGCCTAGGGCTGAGGACGAGCAGAAACTTATCATTGATGGTGAGTGGGATATGCCCGAGTTTGGAAGTTTCTACGGGCAGTATGCTGACATTTATTATTTTGTCGCTGCAACAAAAAAGTGGGAAGATCCAGCGCACGATCCCGGCCGAAAAGCAAACATCGCCGCGACCTTTCGTGATAAACCCTACCAGGGTGGATCAAGCTACAAGCATTTCTATAACGAACTCATCTACCAAGCTCCTCGCGACGAGCGCGCTGGCTTGGAAAGCATCGCATACGCATCACCTGGCATCGTCAAGCTATCTGGTAAAGAGGAGTTGTTCGATGAGGTTCGTGAACTAGTCGATCATTACCTCGATAATCGTGGACTAGCCGTCAAAGCCTACCAAGATCTGTATAACTATCTCTCAAGGGCAAAGCTTCTAACATTAAGTGGAGATCGTTTCCAGGCAGATAATCCCGCAGCCGCATTCATCGGAGCGCAAACCCAAACGTTGTCTGATGCGATGAATTTCCCATCGCTGGCTGCGGTAAAGGAATTGGTGGGAGGAAACGCCCTCGTAGCGGCTAAGCTTCTACTGTCGCTCTTCCGAAGGGTTGAGGAAGCGTCGACCTACTTTGCACAAGGTCGCATGACGTACACAGATTGACGATTGCGGTAAGTTACGGATCGCCCACTCTCGACAACCCGTCCCGGCTCGGCATAGCTCTCGTCTAACACCGGGTTGTGGTGATGCGGTTAGGTCTGTGGTGGGCCGTTTGAAACCGCTAAGTGGTGAATGAAGGGTGCCCCTGTGGTGGTGGGCACCCTTCGCCTTTTCTAGGGTTAAGCTGAAAGGCGGGATGCCGCGGCTTGATCGTCACGACGACTTATCTGCAGGCCGTGGGCCACGGCGCCGCTTTTCGATAGTCGGCACCAACGGTTCACCCCTCTTCATTCGCAGTGCCATATCCATAGCAAGCTTCTGCCAGTCCGGTGCCGGACCGGCGGGCGGGTGCGGTGTCATCCTGCGAGGCTCCGCAGGCGGCACGACGCACCGTTCCATCATCGCTTTGATGTGGTTCAAGGTTGTGTAGTCCTTATTGGCGACGCGCAAGATAGTAAGCCGCCCTTTCCGCGCTTCGCACCGAAGTCCGCTAAGCGTCATGCCGCCATGCGGAAAGGCGATGGGGATGATGTCCTTCAAGCGAATAGGCGTATCGGGGTCCATCGCGTCACAACCTAGCTAAAAAGAGCGTTGGCCTTTACGATGCGACCTTCCGGCGACAAGCGAAACCACACGGACTTGAGCCATCCGACGTCTATGAGCACCAGGCCTTTATCGTACAAGATCCTAAGGCACTCGAGATCGGAGCGTCCGAGCGTGTCTGCTTTCAAGCCGACGCTATCTTGTGTGGGTCCGTCATCAAGCCGGATAAGCATCTCAACTTGTTCCGGAGAAAGGAACATCATATGGACGGTATCACGATAGCCGCTTGGTCGGCTGTAACGTCCGCAATTTCCTTACGATGGCTTTCGACTTGAGAAGCACTTAACCCCGCCATCGCACGCCAAGCTACTTCCGAGTTCTTGAGCCGTTCACGTACATTCGCAAGAACGGCTTTTCCGGCATCGGTGCCACACGCATCCGCCTGCAGTAGATACAACCTCGTTCGGGCATCGAGAATTTCGATTTTGGTTCCTTGGGTCATTCCGTATAGGTAGGGTATCAAGGGTCGCCCGTAACAACTAAATCAGTAGCCCCGCCTGTTTAACCCGAGTCCCGCGAAACCCACCCGTTTGGCGGCAACCCTGCCGGCAGAAAAGCCGTCCAGCCAAGCTAAGCGCAAACGCGTTCGGTCATGCGCATACGGGCATCCGACCGCCGTCTTTTCCCGGTGATAGCCCGCCGCGGCACCTTCGGCGAATGCCGCTTTAAGCGCTTCATCACCCGTCCGAAAGTACGCTTCCACGTCCCACTTCATGAACCTTCCCCGACGCGACAGCGGACGGCCGACCCCGTCCAATCGTAGCCAATAGCACGGCCGTGAACGGTAGCACGTGGACGGTGGTGCCGCTCTCGTCCTTTACTTCGAAGGTAGTAGTGGCGTCGATGACTTCGCCGGCCCTTAAGCGCTCGGCGAGAATTTCACGTGCGCCCGCTTCGGCTTCTAAACAAACTTGACCGAGGCTTGCAAATTCTGTGCCTTCATCATCGGGTACAACCCCTTCGGATGTTAGCACGTTGAAGTAGTAGCGCATTTCGGACTCTGCGTTAGGTGTTTCCACCTACGGTTTGCATTCGCCCGCTAGTGCCCGCAATGTCAGAAGCGTACACACAAAACCTAAAAGTCGTTAGTTTGCAATGCGATGGCCGGCTATCCTTTCGAACGGTCAGCCACTTCGATTAAGCCGCCCGGGCGACGTCCGCGGCTAATCCCGATCCCGTAGGCGAACGCCGGGGCCGTTGCCATTGCGGTCAATGAACATGACGCCGGCCGTCTCCAGTGCGGTGCGGATGGCAGCAATAGTGCGGCACCGAATCAGCCGTCCTTCGGGAGAAATCCACTTTCCCTGAGATGAGCTGCCAGCAGCCGTTCCACGTACTGAGCCATCGTTCGGTCGTCCGCTTTCGCCGCTGCGTCTAATGCCTCCTTCAGGGAAGGCTCTACGCGTAGTGATATCGCGGCTGTTTTCGCCATCGAGCTACCTTGTGTGCAAGTGTGTGACAATGTGTGTTGACGCAATGCATGGCATGTGCGACGTCTGCATACATCATCACACAAGGCTCGCTGCCTTGCAACAAGGAGCTACCCTCATGGTTAAGACATCCTGCACCACCCACGTCGCCACGAACCTTGCGATGAAGGCAGGCCGCATCCTAGCGGCCCACACCTTCGCCGATGAAGCCGGCGACAGGGAACGCCGGGACACGCTTCGGTGTCGTGTGCGTGCCATGGAATCGGAAGCCACGTGGCATCGTGCCGGATCGCCCGAAGCGGCCTTCCTTCAAATAGGGGTCGCCCGCGGCATCGTGGACCGGATGCCGGATGTCGAAGAACGCGAGGCGCTAAACCGCGTCTTGGCTTCGGTGGCCGGTCTGCTGGAGGCAAGCACGGGTGTGACGCGCGAGTCGGCCGGGTTGGCGTTCTACGGGACGGCCGAAACGGATGCCGAGCTTTGGGTCTAGGATTACGGCAGGCAGGCGAGGGTAGCCTATTCAAGTCCCACTCTAGGACTCAACGCTGTCGCTGCGGTTCTTACGGGTATGGCTAGCGTTAGGTCCCGCATCTCATCGATGCCGAAAACCTAACGATTTCAATAGCATAGGAGCCGAAATGGCTCCCCGAGTAGGACTCGAACCTACGACCTAGCGATTAACAGTCGCGCGCTCTACCAACTGAGCTATCGGGGAAAGGCACGTCTCTCGTGCGCCGCTGCCTATAGCAAAGCCTTTTGCGGTTTGCCAAGCGTATTTCGAGCGATTTGTCGTTTTTCCTCATTTCGCGGCGTCGGTCTCGACTTTCAGCCTCGATGGAGCGTTCCCACCTGCAGGGGACATCGATCGATATCGCGAGGAGTTTGAACCGATGGACCAAGAACGACCGAACGGCTGGTTCCGCCTGAGGGGCCGCATGCTGGAAGTCTTCGGGCGCCGGGTCGAGCTCCCCCGGTCCCGCTACAAGCGCATGGTGATCGGCGGCCTGTTCATCCTGGGGGGATGCCTGTCCATCCTGCCGATCTTCGGGATCTGGATGCTGCCGCTCGGGCTGCTCATTCTCTCGATCGATATCGCGCTGGTGCGCCGTTGGCGTCGCAGGAGCGAGGTCCGGTGGAGCCGCTGGTGGACCGAGCGGCGGCTGGCACGCGCCGAGAGACTGGCGGCGCGCGAACTGGCCGCTCGCGGTCCGGACCACCCGTGACGGCGCTGCCGATGAACGAGATCGGGTTCCGGCGTGCCTCGAACAGGCTGGGGGAAAGCCGATGCGGGCAACCCACGAAGGGATGAAGAAAGGATGAACGCCCACGCTCCGCATGTCCGCGCTGCATAGGTTCTATGCAGCATCTGCGCTACTGTTAGGCAGGCTCTGCATCTATATCAGGCACATCAAATTCACGGAAAGTGCCAACCATGTTCTCCCGCCTCGCTCAGCGTTTCAGCGCCTATCGCTCCCACCGCCAGACCGTCGATCTTCTGTCGCGCATGGAAGACTATCAGCTCCGCGACATCGGCCTCGATCGCGGCGACATCGACATGATCGCCAAGCGCGGTCGTCTCGCGTCCTAAGGCGCTCTCAACTTCCACGCACTGCACGAGGGCGCCTGACGAGGGCGCCCTTTTTGTTGCGCGGCGTTCACCCTCTTCCGGTCGCTCGGTCGCTCGGTCGCTCACTCGTTCCGCGAAGCTGGTGATGCTTTCTTCGCCATGCTCCTTCGCGGCTCGGCAAGCATGCGGCACGATAGGGAAAAGCAGGGCGACACTTCTTCAGCACCTGGCAATCGATCGAACCGCATCATCCGTCTCAGAGGCAAGCTCAACGGGGGGGGGAATGACATGGAACATACAATCGTTTCTGAAGTCGAGGTCGATCAGTTCGCAGCCGCGAAGATGGGTGACTTCCGACATCCCGCCAGCATTCTGGCTCGACTGGGCATCGAATACGAATACGAGGTCGAGACCGCCGATGGTGCTCTTGCGATCTTCCATCGCTGCATCAACGTTCCCGCCGCTCTGCCCGCCTACGTAACGGCGCGCGCCTGAGCCACGCGGGCGGCTTGGAACCGATTCATCTCCGCCCTAGTTGCGGGCCTTCCGCAAGCAAGGAGAGAGCCGTGTCCAACACCGATTCCGGGCCCTACGAAGAAGGCAAGATCGCCGCTTCCGAAGGCAAGCGGATTTCCGCCAACCCCTATGAGAAAGACACCGACGAATTCGATCTCTGGCGCGAAGGCTTCAAGTCCGACGAGGACGAGGAGACCGACGACGAGATGTCCGACGACTGATCCGGCGCCCGCCGAACGAGATCGGCCGGGCCGTCCTTCCCTGTCCGGTCTTCCTGCGGCCGGGCGGGGCAGGGGGCTCGACGGCGCGGAGAACCCTTTTCAAAAGGCGGGATCTGCCGGAAGCCGACACCGAAGAAGACGATCGGGTGCGTCGTCCCAACGTCCGGTGACGTCGCTTCAGGATGGGCCGGGATTCTTTTTCAGAATGCCCCGCCCAGCACCCTTGCGAAGTTCCAACCTTCTCAGTACGTAGTGCCGCTCATGAGGCCTCGTGGCGGAGTGGTTACGCAGAGGACTGCAAATCCTTGCATCCCGGTTCGATTCCGGGCGAGGCCTCCACTCAACTCTTGAAAAAATCTGGGACGTGCGCAGGTCGGCGTCGCTCCGCCGTGACGATTGCGCCAGCGCGACATCGAGCGGCCCGCGCCTTGCGCCTTGTCGTCAGGGTGGATCGACGCCCGTCTCGTCGCGGCTCAAAGCATCGAGCACGGCTTCCGGCGCGACGTCGTTCATCGTCTCCGCGATATCTGCGTCGACATCGGTCGTGATGCCCAGGTGGTCGCGGATCGCGACCACCATCTCCGTCAGCTTGGTCAGTTCGTGCTCCGTCAGAAGGCTGATCTGAAGGTCGAGATCCGCCCGCTTGTCCTGGGCGGCCGCCGTCCGGTTCTGGCTGATGAGAACGAAGGTCGAGAGGAAGATCGCTTCGACGGAGGCGACCATGGCGAGGACGACGAAGGAGGGATCGAACGGCTCGACGATCGGCAGGATGCCGAGATTGACCGCGATCCAGGTGCCGTAGAGGGCGAGGTGAAGATAGACGAAACGCATGCTGCCGGTGAAGGCCGTGATCGCCTGCGCGACCTTCTCCTCGCGGCTGGCGGAGGCCATCTCGGTCTCGCGGCGGCGTCTCAGCACCTCGATGTTGCGCTGGAGAGAGCCGGACAATCCGTCGGGACCGGGTGGTGATACGGTGGGGGTGGCCACGTCGTCGCTCCATCGGTTTCGGCAGGGGAAGCGCGTCGATCCTGCCGGCTTGTAAGCGCGGGACCTCCGGCAAGGTTTCGCCCCGACGGGTCGATCCTGCGCAGACGGCTGACGATCCCGATGGCCCGGCAGCGTCGGGCCTTCGCCGGGAGATGTCGGCGATCTCGATCGAGCGGATCCGCTGGGTTTTGGAGGACGATGAGCGAGGGCGTCCTTGCACGGCGAAGACGCGAAGACTAAGGGACGGACAATCGCTCAGGAAAACCGGATTTCCCGCCATGGATTTCGACGCCGCTCGCATCAAGATGGTCGACAATCAGATCCGCACGACGGATGTGACGGACTGGGCGATCCTGAAGGCTTTTCTCGATGTTCCCCGCGAACGATTCGTGCCCGAGGAGCGCAGACCGCTCGCCTATATCGACGGCGACGTGCCGCTCGGCGGCGGTCGCTATCTCATGGAAGCCTCTCCTTTCGCCAAGCTTCTGCAGCTCGTGGCGATCCGTCCGGGCGACCGGGTTCTCGATGTGGGCGCCACGACCGGCTATTCCGCAGCGATCCTGTGCCGGCTCGCCGCCAGCGTCGTCGCGCTAGAAAGCGACGCGGCTTTGGCAGCGATCGCGCGCGACGTCCTGCCGACGGTCGGCGGAGCATCCTGCCGCGTCGTCGAGGGGCCCTTGGCCGAGGGACATGCGGCGGGCGCACCCTACGACGTGATCGTCGTCGAGGGCGCGGTGGATGACATTCCACAGAAACTGTTCGATCAACTGGCGGATGGCGGACGACTGATCGCCGTCGAAGGGCGCGGCAATGCGGCGGCGGCCCGACTGCACATCAAGGAAGAAAAGACGATCTCGCAGCGATTCGGCTTCAATTGCAGCATCCAGCCGCTCGCCGAATTTCGCCGATCGAGTGAATTTGTCTTTTGATGTAGTCCTTCCAGCCACACCCAAGCGCACGATGTGATGATAAGGTCACGCAGGATCGGCCGCCCCTGCGGTGTTCACCTTGGGGAAGGGCCGGTGCGGTAGCGTTAACCGAAACCGTCCGTCGGATGGGAGAGGGCTCGTTACACCGTAGGTGGAGATCGTCTTGCGTCAAACTGTCTGGATCGGAGCGGTCCTCGCCGCGTCCACGTTTTTCGCCAGCTGGGTGCCCGTTCAGGCGGAGACCCTGTCTGGCGCCTTGGCTCGCGCTTACCGCAACAACCACAATCTCAACGTCGCGCGCGCGCAACTCCGGGCGACCGACGAAAACGTGCCGCAGGCGAAATCGGCCCTGCGCCCCTTCATCAGCGGCACCGGCACCACCTCCGCCACGCGCTCGCGCTCGACCCGCGGCGACAATCTTCCGACGGTCAAGAGCCGCTCCGATTCCATGGGCGTCGGCATCACCATCAACCAGACGCTGTTCGATGGGTTCCAGACGCCGAACAATATTCGTGCCGCCGAGGCTCAGGTGAAGGCCGCGCAGAAGAACCTGGCCAACACCGAGCAGAACACCCTTCTCGACGCGACGTCCGCCTACATGAACGTCCTGCGCGATCGCCAGATCGCGGATCTGCGCCGGCAGAACCTCTCCTTCCTTCAGGAGCAGGTCCGTGCCGCCCGCGCGCGTTTCGATGTCGGCGAGGGCACGCGGACGGACGTCGCGCAGGCCGAGTCGGAGCAGGCTCTATCCACGGCGCTTCTGAATTCGGCCCTCGCGCAGGTCGCGACCAGCGAGGCGACCTATTTCCAGATCATCGGCGATGCGCCGAAGGATCTCGCGCCCGGCCGCCAGCCGAAGGGTATCATTCCCGGTTCGATCACGTCCGCGCTGTCGATCTCCCAGAAGGAGCATCCCGCGATCCTCGCGACGATCTACGCGGTCGATGCGGCGGCCTTCCAGGTGAAGTCCGCGGAGGGCACCCTTCTTCCCAATCTCAGCGTCAGTGGCACCGTGCAGAACGAGTACGGTCTGACCGACACCGATCCGAACACGCTGCCCGGCGTCGACGTCAACACGCAGAACGACCTCGCCGCGCGGGTCGGCGCGACGCTGACGATTCCGATCTACGAGGGCGGATTGCGGTCCTCGCAGATCCGGCAGGCCAAGGAGGTCCTCGGCCAGCGCCAGATCGAGGTCGACAGCATGCGCGATCAGGTCCGCGCGGCCGTCGCGACCGCATGGGCCGAGCTTCAGGCCGCCCGCGCCAACGTTTCCGGCTACAGCGCACAGGTCGCGGCGGCCCGCCTCGCGCTCAACGGCGTGATCGAGGAGCGCAACGTCGGACAGCGCACGACGCTCGACGTCCTCAATGCCCAGGCGGACGTGATCTCGGCGCAGATCCTGCTCGTCGGCTCGCAGCGCGACGAGGTCGTCGCCGGCTACGCTCTCTCCTCCGCCGTCGGACGCCTGTCCGCTTCGCAGCTCGGCCTCAGCGTGGCCGTCTACGAGCCAAAGGAGCACTACAATGCCGTCAAGGACAAGTGGTACGGCCTGCGCACGCCGGACGGGCGCTGAGGCCCGATCTTCTCTGGTGAAACTCGACTTCTGCGACGCGTAAGGGATTCATAAACGAACCGACTGCCGCTAGGCTTAAGCTGTGATTCGACTGCCTGAATCGGGTCGGTCGTCCCGTGCGGAAAGCCTCGCCATGAGCCAAGCCAGCCCTTCCAAGGAGCCATCGATGGACGAGATCCTTGCCTCGATCCGTCGGATCATCGAGAGCGGTGACGATCGCTCGGCTCCCGTGCCTCCGATCGCCGCCGGCAACCGGCCCGGCAATGACGTTGCCAAGGGCGTGGCGCAGACGCCCTCGGCGTCGGCCGCACGCCCGGCAAGCTTCGCGCTGCCGCCGTCGGCCGCGCGAATCGTCCCGCTGACGGAGCGCATCGCGGCCGCGCGCGCAGTGGACGTGGAGGAGGGGCGTTGGCTCCCGGCGGTCGAGCCCGCCAATCGGGCCGCCGATGAGACGGCGCAGCCGCCGGCTCTTCGCCGGCCTCCGGCCGAGAACGATCCGACCGAGACCGCGGAGGCCGAGGCGGCATCCTCGTCCCTTCCGGAGCCGATCGTTGCTCGCGATCGCTGGACCCGCGAATGGGACGACGTCGAAACCTGGCCGGTGTTGCGCGACGAACCTCGCGGCGAGAGAGCCGCGCCGGAGACGACCGAACCTCTCGCAGCCGCTCAACATCGTGCAGCGGCCGCATCGTCCGAGGCGGCCGAAGAGCCTTCGCTCGCCACAACGGCTGCTGCACCGGACCCTGCCGTCGCCGCCGTCACTGCCGTCGAGGAGGATGGCGACGAAGACGATTTCGCGATGGATTTCGACGAGGCGGATTTCGTCGAGGCCCTCGATCGCAACGCGTCCGTTCTCGGCCTTCGCGAGTCCGAGGCGTCGGAGCCTGCGGGCCCCGTGCCGGCGGGCCCCGTGCAGCAAGACCTCGTCGCACCCGCGAGCTCCCCCGCATCGCTTGCTCCGCCATCGCCTGTTCCCGCTTCGTGGCCATCCGTGTCGCCGGTTTTGGTCGCTTCGGCGCCGCTGTCCGCCGCGTCTGCTGTTGAGGACACCGGTCGTGTCGAAACCGCTGTGCCGACGCCGTCCGAACCGGCCTCCGTCATGCAGGAGGCGTCCGCCCTCATGTCCGCTCAAGCGGGCGCCCAGGTCGCGGCAGCCTTCGACGATCTGGCGCGCGCGATCCGCGACGGGCAGATGAAGTCGATGGAGGACATGGCCCGCGAGATGCTGCGGCCCATGTTGCAGGACTGGCTGGACGACAATCTGCCCCGGCTCGTCGAGCGGCTGGTGCGCGAGGAGATCGAGCGCGTCTCCCGAGGTGGGCGCCGCTGACGCATCGCGCATCGCGTCCGCCGCCGGGTGCGGGTTGAATCGCATCCCACCGGAGCCGGCTTCGGCAGCTCTGGTGGGATGCGTCGAGAGCGCATTCCGCACCCGGATTCGTTGACAGGTCGGAAAGCTTGGGCGTAACCGATGCGGCACCTTTACCGGACCGCCATCGGACGCTTTCATGATCGAGAAGACCTACGACGCTGCCGCCATCGAGCCGCGGATCGCCGAACGTTGGGACGCCGCGGATGCCTTTCGCGCCGGTGCAGGCGCCAAGGATGGAGCCGAGCCCTTCTCGATCGTCATCCCGCCCCCGAACGTCACGGGGTCGCTGCACATCGGTCACGCCCTGAACAACACGCTGCAGGACGTGCTCGTGCGCTTCGAGCGCATGCGCGGCAAGAACGTCCTCTGGCAGCCCGGCATGGACCATGCCGGCATCGCCACGCAGATGGTCGTCGAGCGGCAATTGCGCGAGCGACAGGAGCCGGGTCGCCGCGACATGGGCCGTGATGCCTTCGTCGAGCGCGTCTGGCAGTGGAAGGAAGAGTCCGGCGGCACGATCCTCTCGCAGCTGCGCCGGCTCGGCGCGTCCTGCGACTGGTCGCGCGAGCGCTTCACGATGGACGAGGGCCTGTCCCGCGCCGTCCGCGACGTGTTCGTGGCCATGTATCGCAAGGGCCTGATCTACAAGGACAAGCGCCTGGTCTCCTGGGACCCGGTCCTCCAAACGGCGATCTCCGACATCGAGGTCGAGCAGCGGGAGATCAAGGGTCACCTCTGGCACTTCCGCTATCCCGTCGAGGGCGAGACCTTCGATCCCGAGAACCCCGCGACCTTCGTGACCGTCGCGACGACTCGACCCGAGACGATGCTGGGCGATACCGGCGTGGCGGTGAATCCGGAGGACGAGCGTTACCGCTCTCTCGTCGGTCGCAAGCTGCGCCTGCCGCTCGTCGGTCGCTTGATCCCCGTCGTCGCGGACGACTATGCCGATCCGGAGGCCGGCTCCGGCGCCGTCAAGATCACGCCGGCCCACGACGTTAACGACTTCGAGGTCGGCCGGCGGCACGATCTGCCGAAGATCAACATCCTGACGGTGGAAGCCAACGTCACGATCGCCGGCAACGAGGACTTCCTCGATGGTCTCGTGGTCTCCGAAGAGCTCGAATCGACCATCGCGGCGCTGCACGGCCTTCCGCGCTTCGCGGCGCGCGCGAAGATCGTGGAGATGATGGAGGCCAGCGGCTACCTCGCCAAGGTCGAGGATCACACGCACATGGTCCCGCATGGCGACCGCGGCGGCGTGCCGATCGAGCCGTTCCTGACAGACCAGTGGTATGTCGACGCCAAGACCCTCGCCGAACCGGCCATCGCCAGCGTTCGCGAGGGCCGCACGAAGTTCGTTCCCGAAAACTGGGAGAAGACCTATTTCGCCTGGATGGAGAACATCCAGCCCTGGTGCATCTCCCGCCAGCTCTGGTGGGGCCATCGCATACCCGCCTGGTACGGGCCGGACGGGCAGGTCTTCGTCGCGGCAAGCGAGGAGGAAGCCGTCGCAGAGGCGCTGGCGCATTACGTCGTGAACGGTACGATCGACGACGAGAGGGCCCGTCGTCTGGCCGAAGATCCCGAGGCGCGCGAGGGCTTCCTGACGCGCGACGAAGACGTTCTCGACACCTGGTTCTCTTCCGGCCTCTGGCCGTTCTCCACGCTCGGCTGGCCGGACAAGACGCCCGAGCTCGAGACCTACTATCCGACCAGCGTCGTCATTTCGGGTTTCGACATCATCTTCTTCTGGGTCGCCAGGATGATGATGATGGGCCTCTTCTGCATGGAGAAGGAGCCGTTCGGCACCGTCTATCTCCACGCTCTCGTTCGCGACAAGAACGGGGCCAAGATGTCGAAGTCGAAGGGCAACGTCATCGATCCCCTCGACCTCATCGAGGAGTTCGGCGCCGATGCCCTGCGCTTCACGCTGGCGATCATGGCGGCGCAGGGACGCGACGTGAAGCTCGATCCCCAGCGGATCGCGGGCTATCGCAACTTCGGCACCAAGCTTTGGAACGCCACGCGCTTCGCGGAGATGAACGCCGCCCGCCACGGCGAGGACGTCGATCCCTTGTCGCTCGGCCTTCAGCTGAACCGCTGGCTCCTCACCGAGCTTTCGCGCACGATCGCCGAGACGACGGCGGCCCTCGAGGCCTATCGCTTCAACGATGCGTCCGCTGCGATCTACCGGTTCGTCTGGAACACGTTCTGCGACTGGTATCTGGAACTCTCCAAGCCGGTCATGATGGGCGAGGACGAGGCGGCCAAGGAGGAGACGCGTCGCGTCACCGGCTATACGCTGGATCGGATCTTCGCCCTTCTCCATCCCTTCATGCCGTTCCTGACCGAAGAGCTCTGGGCGACGACCGCGCCCGAAGGGACCGAACGTCCCCGGCTTCTCTGTCATACGTCCTGGCCCGATCTCGGCTTCGAGGACGGTGCCGCCGCCGACGACATCAACTGGCTGATCGCGGTGGTCAGCGAGATCCGGTCGGTCCGCTCGGAGATGAACGTTCCGCCGGCCGCCGAGGCGGTGCTTCAGGTCGTGCAGCCCGATGCCGGGCTGACCGAACGATTGACCCGCCACAGCCCGTCTCTTCGCCGCCTCGCGCGCCTGGCTTCCATCGAGGCCGTGGAGACATCCACCCGCCAGTCGGCGCGGGTCGTCGTCGGGGCGAACGTCTTCGCCATTCCGCTCGGCGGAATGATCGACATCGAAGCGGAGCGTGCGCGTCTGACCAGGGCGAAGGCGAAGGCCGACGGCGAGGTGGGGCGGATCGACAAGAAGCTGTCGAATGAGAAGTTCGTCGCCAATGCCCCGGAAGAGGTGGTTGCCGAGGAGCGGGAGAAGCAGGCGGGCTACCGCTTGGAAGCGGAGCGACTGGCCAACGCCCTCACGCAGCTCGACGCTTAGCCGGCTCCGGACTGTCACATTTCGGACACGGTTGCATCGCGATCTCGCCGATTTCGAGTTTCGAAAAGTGGTCGGGGCGGCGGCTTCCCAGGAGGTCGCCGCCGTTTTCATATTGTTAAATCAGTACCTTAGCATGCAGCGTAACTCCGGGCTCCGATCATGCGGCGGCGAATCCCTGCCGGAGCGTGACCTCTCGGTGATGTTCAAGAACCCGCCTTTGTCTTACGTTTGCGTCAAATGAGCCGAACAGAGCTCATCGGCCGTGTCGGCCAGCATCGTTGGGGGTAGACATCATGCGCATTCATGGGCTCGTTCTGGCCGGCACCGCTCTCGTTTCACTCGGCATGTCCGTTCCGGCGCTCGCCGGCGGCTTCCAGCGCAGCGTCGCCGACACCGACGTGCTCTTCGAAACCGGCAGCTTCGCGACCCGGCTCGGCGCGACCTATGTTCAGCCCAATCGCGGCTTCGAGACCATTGCCGGGGTCGGCGGCAGCTTCGGCGACTACACCGGCACCTATGGTCTTCCTTCGGCCGCCGTCTACTACGGGTCCGACATGTTCGGCTGCGCCGGCACCTATGTCGAATCCTTCGCGGCTGAAGCCGATTACGACCAGTCCCCCGGCGGCGCGTTGCCGCGGCAGGCCTCTTCGCAGCTCAACGGCCAGCCCATCGGCGTTTCGAACGTCGCGCGACTCAACGTCAACGCGGCGACGACGGCGAGCACCTCGCGCACGATCAACACCGAGTTCGATTCCGAAGAGCTGGGCGCGACCTGTCGCGCCAGCTATTCCACCGAGACGATGCGCTTCAGCCTTCTCGGCGGCCTGTTCATCGAGGATTTCGAGTTCAACGGCGCCAGCTACGGCGAGCGCAACCTGAACCCGCTCTTCAGCCAGTCCGCGCAGGGTCAGCAGCTCCTGGCCGGTGCTCTGGCAGGGTCTCCGGTCGGTTCGCGCCTCGTTCTTCCGACGCAGGTCCAGGCGAATTCGGAAGGCGATTACAAGGTCGGTTTCCGCATTGGCGCGGCTTTCGAAATGCCGGAAATCGCCCTTCGGGTGCAGGCGCTCTACCGCTCCGAGATCAAGCACGACGACATCGCCGGCAACGGCTCGGTTTCCGTCATCAACACGGCCTATGTCGTGACGCCCGACGGAACCCAACGCTCGATCCCGCTGCCGCAGATCGCCGCTCTGGTGAACGGCACGCTGGCCCAGCAGGGCCTGACGCCCGGAACCGTGATTCCCGTCGCCTCCTATCTGAACGAGGCGACCAGCCCGCAATATCTTCAGATCAACGGGCAAACCGGCATCGCGCCCGGCACGCTCCTCCTCGGCTCGTTCCGCTGGACGGATTGGAGCACCAACGGCTCGGTGATCTCCACGATCTCCAGCACGCAGACGGGAACCTCCTCCAGCTACGCCCCCTACAACTGGCGTGACGGCTACACCGCCTCCCTCGGCATCGGACGCGCCTTCAACGACAAGATCTCGGGTGCCGTCTCCCTCGGCTACGACCGAGGCGTGTCGACCGGCTCGGAGACCACCTATACCGACCTCTACACCGTGTCCGCCGGCGTCTCCTTCAAGCCGGCCGCTTGGAGCGAGTTCCGCTTCGGCGGTCTCGTCGGCTTCTGGAACGACGGCTCGCAGTCGATCGCGAACGGCGCCTACTTCAACGGCACCGTCGGCGACGACATGGTGTACGGCGCGAATGCTTCGATCAAGCTGACCTTCTGATTCCACGCGCCGGGGGCGCAGGATCTTAGGTGATGAACGAAAGCCCTTCGACCACCCGTCGAAGGGCTTTCGCCGTTCCGGACCAAGGCGCGGTACTCCGTCTGTCACGAGTTTTGTTGGCTTTCGGCAACACTATGGCAATCGTGCACCTGCTATTCTGTTCCGGGTGGAATATGCCCCTAAGCCGCCATAAACGACGCTCACCCAAGCGTGGCCGAGGCTCGGGAGACGGCTCGTCGGATCAGGTAGCCGATCGGCCATGAAGGATTGGGATGAACGTGTGCGAGAACGCGGAGATGAGCATGCCGGACCGCCGCAGGGCGGATCGCGAGCGTGTGTCGCGCGTCGCTCCCCGCGCGCTTGATCCGATTGCTCTCCCGGCCCTCCGGTCCGTGCGCGCCCGCGTGTCTCCGGCGCGGAGTTCCCGCTTTCATGGTTAGCCTCAAGCCTTTTCTGTCGGCCTTCGTCATGTCGGGTTCGCTGCTGGCATCCGGAATGCCGGTCTTCGCGTTGGATCCGACGACGGTCGTTCCGTTCGAGCGGGGTCCGGGCGAATTGTTCAGCCTTGGATTTAAGGCCTACAAACGCGGAGAGAAGCTCGAAGCCTTCGAAGCCCTCCGTTATGCCGCCGAGAAGGGCCATGCCGGTGCCCGTTGGAAGCTCGGGCAGATGTATGCTCAGGGTGACGGGGTTCCCGAGAACGATTTCGAGGCGTTCAAGATCTTCGAGGAGATCATCTCCGAAGACGAAGACGATTCGGCGTCGTCACCGAACGCCGCCTATGTCGCGAGCTCCGTGGTGGCGCTCGGCGATTACATGCGAACCGGAATTCCAGGTACGCCGGTCTCGGCCAATTTGCCGCAGGCCCGTCAGCTCTACTTCCATGCCGCCTCCATCTTCGGCGATTCGAAGGCGCAGTTCGAACTCGGGCGCATGCTCTTGAACGGAGAGGGCGGCCGACCCAATCCCCGTCAGGCCGCGCGATGGCTGAAGCTCTCCGCGGAAAAGGGCAACACGGGCGCGCAGGCTCTTCTCGGCTATCTCCTCTTCGACGGCGAGAAGATCAAGCTGCAGGCGCAGCCGGTGCGCGGCCTCGCCATGCTGACGCTCGCCCTGCGTCACGCATCGGAAAAGGAGCAGTCCTGGATTCGCCCGCTGCAGGAGGAGGCTTTCTCCCTGGCGACGGAAGGCGATCGCCGCACCGCGCTCGCCTATGCGGAAGAGCGGATGAGCGACGTCGCCAAGAACTGACGTCCGCTCGGCTTCGAGAGAACCCCGGAAAAGCCCGCGACTCGTCTCATGCGCACAAGCAGGTCAGTTCGCGAGTTCGACCAGCACCGGAACGTGGTCCGAGGGCTTTTCCCAACCGCGCACATGCTGGTCGACGCCGACCGACATCATCCGCTCGGCCGCCTCGGGCGATAGGAGAAGATGGTCGATGCGGATCCCGTTGTTTTTCTGCCAGGCGCCGGCCTGATAGTCCCAGAACGTGAAGGTTTGGTCGTCGGTGGTCGAACGGACGGCATCGACGAGGCCGAGACCCTTCAGACGCCGATAGACCTGCCGGCTTTCCGGCTGGAAGAGGGCGTCCCCGGCCCAGGCGGCCGGTGATTTCGCGTCGAGGGGTTCGGGGATGATGTTGTAGTCTCCCGCGAGCACGAGATCGCACTCGTCCCGGAGGCGACGCGTCGCGTGGGCCTCGAGCCGTGCCATCCAGCCGAGCTTGTAGGGAAACTTCTCGGTTCCCAGCGGATTGCCGTTCGGCAGGTAGATCGAAGCGACGCGCAACACGCGCGGTCCGATCTTCCACACGCCTTCGATGAAACGCGCCTGTTCGTCGCCATCGTCGCCCGGCAGGCCCCGGCTGACCTCGGCCGGCGGCATCTTCGACAGGAGCGCCACCCCGTTGAAGCCCTTCTGACCATGCGTCTCGACATGATAGCCGAGCGCCTCGATCGCCGCGCGGGGAAAGCCCTCGTCCTGGCTCTTGATCTCCTGCAAGCAGGCGATGTCGGGCTTGCGCCCTTCGAGCCAGCTGAGAAGAACGTCCAGCCGAGCCTTGATTCCGTTGATGTTCCAGGTCGCGATGATCATCCCGCGTCGATCAGACCGAGAAGCTCGTTCCGCAGCCGCAGGCAGCAACCGCGTTGGGGTTTCGGATCTGGAAGGACTGGCCCATGAGGTCGTCCACGAAGTCGATGACGGCGCCGTCCATGTAGACGAGCGACATCGGGTCGATGAACACCGTCGCTCCGTACCGCTCGATCACGACGTCGTCGCTCTGGCTCTCATCCGTCAGGTCGTACTTGTAGGAGAAGCCCGAGCAGCCGCCGCCCTCGACCGAGATGCGCAATGCGCGGCCCGGTTCGCCCTTGGCCACGATGGCGGCGATGCGCCGGGCCGCCGCCTCCGATACGACGACCGGCGCGGGGCTGGCGGAAAGGGAGTGGGTGGCGGGAATGGCTTCGCTCATGATCTCGACGCGGCGGAGCCTGCAACCCCGGCCGCTCTCCTTGTTGAAGCATCGTCCTCTAGGTATGCAGCCGGGACGGTTCGGTCAATGCGGCCGGCACCGGTCGAACGGCCGCTCCGCTCGGACCGCGAGCATTTGCTCGGGCGAAGGGCCAAGGGGAACGCGATGACGCAACTGCCGGCGATCGGTTTCGGCCTCGGCGAACGCGCGCCCTATGCGACGCATCCCTCGCTGTCCCGGGGCCGGCTGTTTCCCGAGCCGTCCAGCCCGACCCGCACGCCGTTCCAGCGCGACCGCGACCGGATCGTGCACTCCACCGCCTTTCGGCGGTTGAAGCACAAGACGCAGGTCTTCCTGGCCTATGAGGGCGATCACTTTCGAACCCGCCTCACGCACACGATCGAGGTCTCGCAGATCGCGCGAGCGTTCGCCCGGGCCTTCCGGCTCGACGAGGACCTGACCGAGGCGGTCGCCCTCGTTCACGATTTCGGCCACACGCCCTTCGGCCATGCGGGGGAACGGGCGCTCCACGACTGCATGGCCGACCATGGCGGCTTCGATCACAATGCGCAGTCCCTGCGCATCGTGACCGCGCTGGAACGGCGCTACGCGGATTTCGACGGGCTGAACCTGTCGTTCGAAACCCTCGAAGGGCTCGTCAAGCACAATGGCCCGCTGACAGGGCCGGACGCGCCTGCGGGCTTGATCGTACCCCGTCCGATTCTCGATTTCGACGCCGCCTTTCCGCTCGATCTCGCCACGCAGACGAGCCTCGAGGCCCAATCCGCCGCGATCTCCGACGACATCGCCTACGACACACACGACCTCGACGACGGCATGCGCGCGGGATTGATCGACGTCGAGGATCTGGCGGGGCTGTCGCTGGCCGGCGATATTCTTCGCGAGGTTCGTCGCGCCTATCCGACGCTCGATCGCGCCCGGCTCGTCCACGAGATCATGCGGCGTCACATCACCCGCATGGTCGAGGACGTGATCGTGACGACCGCGGGCGAGCTGGACCGGCTGCATCCGCAGACGGCGGACGAGGCGAGGGCGGGACGGCGTCCGCTCGTCGCCTTCTCGCCGGCGATGCAGGCGGCCGAAGCCGAGACGAAGCGCTTCCTCTTCGCCCGCGTCTACCGGGACCCGTCCGTGACGCGCGTCATGGACCGTGCCGAGACCATCGTGCGCGATCTCTTCGCCCGCTTCTTCGCCGATCCCGGCGAAATGACCGAGGAGTGGCGCGGCGACGGACGTCTGTCCGACGAGGCGCGCCGCGCCCGCCGCGTCGCCGACTACCTCTCTGGAATGACCGACAGCTATGCTCTCGCCGAACACCGGCGGCTGTTTGACGCGACACCGGATTTGCGTTAGGCGCGCCGCTTGGCCGGTATCGGATCGAGGGTCCGGCAGCCCCGTCGGCCGGCCGCCTCCAATGGAATTTCAGCCATGAACATCTTCGCCGATTTCGAGCAGCGCATCCGGACGATCGTCGAGGCCGATCTTTCGCGCCGCGGGGCGGAGGGCGTCGACCTCTCGCGCATCACGGTCGAGCCGCCGCGCGATCCGACGCATGGCGATCTCGCCTCGAACGCCGCGATGGTTCTCGCCAAGCCGCTCGGAGTGAAGCCGCGCGAGCTCGCCGTCTCGCTGTCGGCCAAGCTTGCCGACGATCCCGATGTCGCGAGCGTCGAGATCGCGGGACCCGGCTTCATCAACCTGCGCCTCGCGCCCGCCTTCTGGACGAGCCATCTCGGCGAGATCCTGCGGCAGGGCCGCGACTACGGACGCGGGGCGGCGACGGGCCGGAAGGTCAATGTCGAATATGTCTCCGCCAATCCGACGGGACCCATGCATGTCGGCCATTGCCGAGGCGCGGTGGTCGGCGACACGATCGCCAATCTCATGGCCTTTGCCGGGGACTCGGTCGTCAAGGAATACTACGTCAACGATGCCGGCGCGCAGATCGGCGTCCTCGCACGCTCGGCGTATCTGCGCTACCGGGAAGCGCTCGGCGAGGAGATCGGCGAGATCCCGGCCGGCCTCTATCCCGGCGACTACCTGAAGCCGGTCGGCGAACGGCTCGCGGCCGCGCATGGCGATCGCCTGCTCGCGCTGGACGAGGCGGCGTGGATGCCGATCGTCCGTGACGCCTCGATCGACGCGATGATGGACATGATCCGCGAGGATCTGAAGCGGCTCGGCATCGAGCACGAAGTCTTCTTCTCCGAGCGGGACCTCCATCGGGCGGACGGCGAGGGCGCGAGCCGGATCGAGACCGCGATCGAGGACCTTCGTGAACGCGGCTTCGTTTATCAGGGCGCGCTTCCCCCGCCGAAAGGGCAGGCCCCCGAGGATTGGGAAGACCGCGAACAGACTCTGCTGCGCTCCACCGATGTCGGAGACGACATGGATCGTCCGCTCGTGAAGTCCGACGGCACCTACACCTACTTCGCGGCCGACGTCGCCTACTTCGCCGACAAGTTCGCGCGCGGCTTCTCCGAAATGGTCTTCGTGCTCGGCGCCGACCATGGCGGCTACGTGAAGCGGCTCGAGGCGGTGGCGAAGGCCATTTCGGGCGGCGCCGCGCGGGCCGATGTCGTCCTGTGTCAACTCGTCAAGCTTTACCGGGACGGCGAACCCTTCAAGATGTCGAAGCGCTCGGGCGACTTCGTGACCCTGGCCGATGTCGTGGAGGAGGTGGGGCGTGATCCCGTCCGCTTCATGATGCTGTTCCGCAAGAGCGACGCGCCGCTCGACTTCGACTTCAAGAAAGTGACCGAACAGTCCAAGGACAATCCGGTTTTCTACGTCCAGTACGCGCATGCGCGGGCCCGCTCCGTCGTGCGGCAGGCGGCCGAGGCGAACATCGTGCCGAACGGTTCCCCCGACCTGACGCTCCTTGCCGACGAGGGCGAACTCGCCTTGGTGCGCAAGCTCGCCGAGTACCCGCGCCTTGTCCAAGCGGCGGCCGACCACCGCGAGCCGCACCGGATCGCCTTCTACCTGTACGACCTCGCGCAAGCTTTCCATGCTCAATACAATCGGGGTCGCGATTTGCCGGGCTTACGTTTTGTTAACCCTGTTGAGGCAGAAATCAGCCTTGCGAGACTGGCATTGGTCGAAGCCATCGCCTCCGTCGTCGCCTCCGGCCTTGCGCTCATGGGCGTCGATGCACCGGAGGAAATGCGATGACGGATCACGCTTTGGTCAATTTCGTCTCCTAACGATTCCAGGCCTGTCCGGGCTTGGCTCGAGTTGAGACCAGGCGTGCGAGAGCGGAGTTGAAGGTGATGGGCGACATGAAGGCTCAGGCTCGCGGCACCAGTGCGGCCGTGGACTCCGACTTGACGGATCCTTTCGCCGACCTCGCCGACATCTTCGAATCCGAGGTTGGTCGCATGAGCCTCGGCCTTGACGCCGACCTCGACACCGCGTTCGCGGCCGAATTCGCCGAGACGCTCGCCGACGATGTCGCCGCCATGAGCGCGGTGCCGGCGGGGAGCCTTGCCCACAGGCCCGCCAACAGCGCGCAGCAGAGCTGGGCGCCGCCGCGTCCCGTGCGTCTGGCCGATCCGGTCGACGAGCGGAGCGCTTACGGCACGGCTTCGATGGGAGGCGGGCAGCGCGCGGCTCTCGGTCTCCAGGCCGATCTGGCCGAGGCGCTTCGGGGCCTCTCGTCGCCCGCCAATCCCCGCCAGTCGATTCTCGTCGAAACGCAGTCCTTCGCGCCGGAGCGTGTCGTGGACGAGCGGGTCGAGGACCAGTCTGGACCCGAGCTCGATGCCTTCGACGAACTGATCGCCAGCGAACTCGCCGTCATGCAGCGTCACGACGACGTCCGCGACCTGCAGTCCGCTTCGACGGGGAAGGCGCATCGGCCGCTTCCCTCCGGCGTCGACTACACCGTCGCCTTCGAGGACGGCGACACGACCGGCAGCTACGACGATCCCGATGGCGATGACGCCCATTCGCACCGCCGCAGGCCGTTCCTGTCGCGTTCGATCGTGATGCTGGGCGGCAGCGTCGCGGCTCTAGCGCTCGTCGGCGTGATTGGCTTCGCGCTTTGGACGCCCGGTGAGGGCTCGAACCTCGTCGCCTCCGGCGAGCCGCTTCTCATCAAGGCGGACACGACACCCTTCAAGACCGTGCCGAAGGACCCAGGCGGCCGGTCGATCCCCAATCAGAACAAGGCCGTCTACGACCGCGTCGCGGCGCCCGCCGCACAATTGGCGCCACAGCAGCAGGCACTCCTGACCCAGTCCGAGGAACCGCTCGAACTGCCGCCGACGGATGACGGCACGCCCGGCGTCTACGATGACAGTCTGCCTGGCGTCGATCTCGTCGACAACGAGGGTCTCGGCCTGAAGAGCGAGGCGCGCATGGACGCGTCAGACGCCGCTCCGGTGCCGGTTCTTCAGCCGCGCAAGGTGCGCACCATGGTGGTGCGGCCGGACGGAACGCTGGTGCCGAGCGAGATGCAGGCCGTCGAAACCGCCGCTGCCTCGACCGCCCCGATCGTCGCGGGCTCGTCGGCTCCCGCCGCCCCCTCGGCCCTGATCGAGGTCGCCTCGGTCGAGCCGAGGCCGGACACTTCCGCCGCGCCGCAGCCGGTGGCCGAGGCGGATCTCGCCCCCTCCGTCGCTCCCGAGCCCGTCGTGGCTGCGCCGGAGCCGGTCGCGTCCACCGCGCCGGAGCCTGCCACGGACGTCGCGCCGCCACCGGCGACGCTTCCCGTCGAGCCTGCGGCCGACACCGCGTCCGCGATCCCGCCGGCCGCCGATCCGATGGAGGTCGCGGCCATCGCTCCTCCGGCACCGGTCGCACCGATGCCGACGGGTGGATATTTCGTGCAGATCTCGTCGCAGCCCTCCGAGGCACTCGCGCAGAAATCGCTCCAGAGCCTCGGTGCGCGCTATTCCGGCGTCATCGAAGGGCGTGCGGTCGGCATCCAGTCCGCGGAGATCCCGGGCAAGGGCACGTTCTACCGCGTCCGCATCGCCGCGGCGTCCAAGACGGAGGCCGCAAGCCTGTGCAACCGTTTGAAGGCCGCCGGCGGCAACTGCTTCGTGGCGCGCTGAGCGCGGCGGCAGCCCTTCTCCTGAAAGGCTCCGAGCCGTCGGCCCTCCGGCCGCCCGACCGGGCGAGGGACCCCGCGCGGCCGGACAGCCGCTCCCGGTTGAGCGCGGAGACGTCGATGACGATGGGTTGCAAGGCTTGGATCGCCGGTTGTTCCGGCACGAGCCTCACCGAGGACGAGCGCCGATTCTTCGCGGACGAACGTCCCTGGGGCTTCATCCTGTTCGGCCGCAACATCCACTCGGCCGAACAGTTGAGCGATCTCGTCGCCGCACTGAAGGACGTGGGAGGGCGCGAACGCGTGCCGGTCTTCGTCGATCAGGAGGGAGGTCGGGTCCAGCGTCTTCGCCCGCCGCTGGCACCCTCCTATCCGCCAAGCGCGACGCTCGGGCGCATTCACGACGCCGATCCGCGCAAGGGCGAGCGAGCCGCCTGGCTCCAGGGGCGTCTTCTGGCGCATGATCTCATGGGCTACGGCATCAATGCCGACTGCCTTCCCTGCCTGGACCTGCCGGTGGAAGGCGCTCATTCGGTGATCGGCGACCGCGCCTACGGCACCGACCCCGTTGTCGTCGCGACGCTCGGACGCGCCGCCGCGGACGGCCTCGTCGCGGGCGGGGTCCTGCCGGTGATGAAGCACATGCCGGGCCATGGTCGCGGCAATGCCGACAGCCATCTCGAACTGCCCGTGGTGGACGCGCATCGCTCGACGCTGGCCGAACGCGATTTCGCCCCCTTCGTCGCGCTGAAGACGCTTCCGGCCGCCATGACCGCGCATCTCCTCTTCACCGACATCGATCCGACCTTTCCCGCCACGCTGTCGCCGATCGTCATCGAGAGCGTCATTCGTCACGAGATCGGCTTCGACGGACTCCTGATGACCGACGACATGTCGATGAAGGCTCTGCGCGGCGACATCGGCGACCTCGCGCGGCAGGCGATCTCCGCGGGCTGCGACGTCGCCCTCCATTGCAACGGCGACATGGCGGAGATGCGCAAGGTGGCGAGCGCCGTCCAGCCGTTGCGCGACGAAGCGTTGCGCCGCGCGCTTCATGCCGAGGCCTTCCTCGCGCCGCACAGGCCTTCGCTCGACGAAGCGGGTCTGCGCGCCGAAT
Organism: Aureimonas sp. Leaf454; assembly: GCF_001424685.1. Taxonomy (GTDB): domain Bacteria; phylum Pseudomonadota; class Alphaproteobacteria; order Rhizobiales; family Rhizobiaceae; genus Plantimonas. Next base: position 344,575 of record NZ_LMQT01000019.1, on the reverse strand, counting down.
TCGACGAACTGGTTGCTCGCGTCGCCTGAAACCGCTAGCCCCACGCGAGCGATCGGCATCGGGGACGACATGGCAGGCAAGGCCATCGAGAGAAGCACCGGCGGAGAAACGCGCGCCGGCGGCGAACGGACGAGCGCCGGCGTCAGCTTCGCCGCCAGCCTCGACTTCGACGACATCCGTCTCTCCTTCGGCGAACTCGACGTGCTGAAAGGCGTGACCTTGGCGGCTGCGCCCGGCGAGATCCTCTGCCTGCTCGGCCCGTCCGGCTCCGGCAAGACCTCTCTCCTGCGGATCGCGGCGGGCATCGAGCGGCAGACGAGCGGCCGTGTCGTGCTCGGCGGCCGGGAGGTCTCCGGCAACACGGTCTTCGTGCCGCCGGAGAAGCGTGGCGTCGGCCTGATGTTCCAGGACTTCGCGCTCTTTCCGCACATGACGATCCTCGACAATGTCCGCTTCGGCCTCACCGCCCTCGCGCGGGACCAGGGGCGGCGGGAAGCGATGAACGCGCTGGAGCGCGTCGGCCTCGGCAAGAGCGCCGGCCAGTATCCGCACGCGCTGTCGGGCGGCGAGCAGCAGCGCGTGGCGCTCGCCAGGGCCCTGACGCCCCGTCCCTCCGTCCTCTTGATGGACGAGCCTTTTTCCGGTCTCGACAGTCGCCTCAAGGACGTCGTGCGCACCGACACGCTGCAGATCCTGCGCGAAAGTCGCGCGACGGCGATCGTGGTCACGCACGATGCCGAGGAGGCGATGCGGATGGGCGACCGGATCGCTCTCCTTCGCAGCGGCCGCCTGGTTCAGACGGGGAGCGCCGAAGAGCTTTACCGAAGGCCCGCCGATCTCTTCACCGCCGGCTTCTTTTCCGAGCTGAACGTCTTCGAGGGCGAGGTCCGCGGCGGGCGCGTCGTGACGCCGCTCGGCGTCGTCGCAAGCTCGCCACGATCCGACGCTACGCCCATGACCGTCGCGCTGCGTCTGACGGGTCTTCTCGTCGGAACGGATGGAACGGGGATCGAGGCGCGCGTGATCGGACGTCGGTTCCTGGGCTCGGTCGACCTCCTGACGGTCGCCGTCGCCGGGATCGACCGGCCGTTGCGCGCCAGACTGCGGGCGGGACAGCTTCCGACGGGGGCTCGGGAGGTGTTCGTGTCCGTTGATCTGCAGGACGTTATCGTGTTTGAAGGAAGCCAGGGGACCGCCTGAGGTTCGTGAGCCGAACGGACGCGCGAGAGCGCCGACCGGCTCGCGGTGACCGGACGGCATGAGCATGAACCGGGAAGCTTGGCGCTTTCCGTGGCAGACAGAGCCCGCGAGGCACTCCCGGGTTTCGTGGCATAAGGAGTAAGGCATTGGGTAGCTTCAGCATCTGGCACTGGCTCATCGTCCTCGCGGTCGTGCTCCTTCTCTTCGGGCGCGGTAAGATCCCCGAGTTGATGGGCGACGTCGCCAAGGGCATCAAGAACTTCAAGAAGGGCATGAGCGACGACGAGGCGACGACGGCGCAGGAGCGCCGCACGCTGGATCATCGCGAGGGCGACATCGTCTCTCACGATCCCAACAAGGTCGAGAAGACGATCGTCTGAGCCGAAGGGCTGACAGGACAAGGCGGGCCCCGGTCCGCCTTGCTTCGTTCCACCGGCCGTCGACGATCCTGTGATCGGCCGCCCGATGTATGGGTGAGGCGATGCCCGTCGGTTCGGCCGGGCGCGCTCTGGCGTAGCTTATCCCGAACGGGAAGTTCCAAATGTTCGATATTGGTTGGTCCGAACTCCTCGTCATCGGCGTCGTGCTGATCGTCGTGGTCGGTCCCAAGGACCTGCCGCGCATGCTCCGCACCTTCGGTCGCACGACGACGCATCTGCGCCGCATGGCCGGAGATTTTCGCAAGCAATTCGACGAGGCCCTGCGGGAGGCCGAGATGGACGATGTTCGCGACACCGTGAACGATCTGAAATCGCTCAACCCAGCCAGTGAGATTCGCAAGGCCATGAACCCGATGCGGGCCGTCGGCGACGAGATCCGGTCTTCGCTGATGGCCGCGACGCGTGCCCCAGAGCCGAAGGTTCCCTCCGCGACGGCCCCCGCGACCCCGGCCGATCCGCCGGTTGCGGCCGTCGCCGAGGCGCAGCCCCTGGCCGGCGCGACGGCCGCGCCACCGATCCTGCCGGAGCCGGCGATGGCCGGAGCCGGGCTCAACGGAGCCCATCGCGAAGGAGACACGAAGTGAGCCGCGCCGGTGCCGACGAGGTGGAGGCGTCGTCCGCCCCGCTGATCGAACATCTGATCGAACTGCGCACGCGCCTGATCTGGGCGCTCGCCGGGTTCTTTCTGGCGTTTCTCGTCTGCTTCTTCTTCGCCAAGGAGCTCTTCAATCTGCTTGTCGTGCCCTACCAGACGGCCGTCGTCTGGGCCGGCATCTCGGATCGGCAGGTCGAGCTGATCTACACGGCGCCGCAGGAGTTCTTCTTCACGCAGGTGAAGATCGCGGCCTTCGGTGGCTTCTTCCTGGCCTTCCCGATCATCGCCATCCAGGTCTATAAGTTCGTCGCCCCCGGCCTCTACAAGACCGAGCGCGCGGCCTTCATTCCGTTCCTGGTCGCGACGCCGCTCCTGTTCCTGCTCGGCGCGGCGCTGGTGTATTTCTTCTTCACGCCCATGGTGATGTGGTTCTTCCTCTCGATGGAGCAGTCGGGAACCGTGCCGGGGCAGGCGGCGATCCAGCTTCTGCCGCGCGTTTCGGAATACCTGTCGCTGATCATGGGGCTGATCTTCGCCTTCGGCATGGTCTTCCAGCTGCCGGTCGTGACATCGCTCCTGGTGCGCGCCGGCATGGTGACGACGGAGGGCCTGATCGCCAAGCGCAAATGGGCGATCGTCCTGGCCTTCATCGCGGCCGCGATCCTCACGCCGCCCGACCCGATGTCCCAGATCGGCCTTGCGATCCCGACCATCCTTCTCTACGAGGTCTCGATCATGACGGCGCGGATGATCGAACGCAAACGGGCCGCACAGCTTGCCGAAAGCGACGCCTCGGCCGACTCCGCCTGAGAGCGGACGGTGGGTCTTCCGGGCGACAGCTGGCCGAGGGACTGCGCCGCGATCCGGCGGTGATCCGACTTCATGCGATACGCGAAGTCGGGACGCCGGACGAGCGCGCTGCAGATCGCGCGGGCCGGCCGGTCTCCCGGCGCCCGTCGTTCCCTAGATCCGGATCGTCCCTTGCATCCGCTGTTTGGAAACGGGGACGTTCATGCTCGACATCAAGTGGATACGCGAAAATCCGGAATCCTTTGACGAAGGGATGCGTCGCCGGGGCGCAGCCTTCTCGTCGGCCGAGCTCGTGGCTCTCGACGAAGACCGGCGCGCCCATGTGAAGCGCCTTCAGGATCTGCAGAGCCGCCGGAACGAGGCGTCCAAGGAGATCGGCAAGGCCAAGGCATCGGGCGATGCGACGCGGGCGGATGCCGTCATCGCCGAAGTCGCCGAGATCAAGGCGGAGATCCAGGCGGGCGAGGAGACCGAGCGCCAGCTCGACCAGCGCATCGCCGAACTCATGGCGATCATCCCGAACGTTCCCCATGCGGATGTTCCCCTCGGCGCCGACGAGACGGGCAATGTGGAACTGCGCCGCGTCGGCACGCCCCCGTCCTTCGATTTCAAGCCGAAGGAGCATTTCGAGATCGGCGAGGCCCTAGGCTTCATGGATTTCGAGCAGGCCGGCAGGATGTCGGGCTCCCGTTTCACCATCCTGAAAGGACCCCTGGCCCGGCTGGAGCGGGCGCTCGGTCAGTTCATGCTCGACCTCCACACCACCGAACACGGCTACCAGGAGGTCGTCGCTCCGATCCTCGTCAAGGATGCGGCGCTTTTCGGGACCAATCAGCTGCCCAAGTTCGAGGAGGATCTCTTCAAGACGACGGACGGGCGATACCTCATCCCGACCTCCGAGGTGCCGCTGACCAATCTCGCCCGCGAAACCGTGATCGAGGCGGAGAGCCTGCCCTGGCGCTTTTCGGCGCTGACTCCCTGCTTCCGTTCGGAAGCGGGTTCAGCCGGACGAGACACGCGCGGCATGCTGCGCCAGCACCAGTTCTACAAGGTCGAGATGGTCTCGATCACCAGCGAGGAAACCTCGCTCGCCGAGCACGAGCGGATGACCGCCCATGCCGAGGAGGTTTTGAAGCGCCTGGGTCTTGCCTTCCGCACGATGGTTCTGTGCGCCGGCGACATGGGTTTTGGCGCGCGCAAGACGCATGATCTCGAAGTCTGGCTGCCGGGGCAGGGCACCTATCGCGAGATTTCCAGCGTGTCCGTCTGCGGCGATTTCCAGGCCCGGCGGATGGGCGCGCGCTACAAGGCGGCGGGCGAGAAGCAGACGCGCTTCGTTCACACGCTGAACGGCTCCGGCGTCGCCGTCGGCCGCTGCCTCATCGCCGTCCTGGAGAACTACCAGAACGAGGACGGCAGCGTGACGGTGCCCGATGCGCTGCGGCCCTACATGGGTGGCCTTGCCCGGATCGAGAAGGCGGCCTGAACCGATGCGCATCCTTCTCACCAACGACGACGGCATCCACGCGCCCGGCCTCGCGGTCCTCGAACGCATAGCCCGCGTCCTGTCCGACGACGTATGGGTGGTCGCGCCCGAGACGGACCAGAGCGGATTGTCGCATTCGCTGACTCTCTCCTCGCCGCTTCGTCTGCGCGAGATCGAGGCTCGCCGCTTCGCCTTGTCGGGCACGCCGACGGATTGCGTCATCATGGGCGTGAAGCGCGTCATGCCGGAACTGCCGGACCTCGTCCTGTCCGGTATCAATGCGGGGCAGAACATCTGCGAGGACGTCGGCTATTCCGGAACCGTGGCGGGTGCGATGGAGGGCACGATGCTCGGCATCCGCTCGATCGCCCTCAGCCAGGCCTTCACGCCGAACAGCGATCGCGAGGCCCTGTGGGAAACCGCCGAGCATCACGGTCCGGAGGTCGTGCGCAAGCTGATGACGGTCGAGATGCCGGAGGGCGTTCTCTTCAACGTGAACTTCCCGCCCGTCGCGCCGGGCTCCGTCGCGGGTATCGAAGTCACGCGGCAGGGTAAGCTCGACTACAATCTCGGCTTCGAGGAACGGCGCGACGGACGCGGCTTTCCCTATTTCTGGCTGCGCTTCGGTCGGCAGGCCGGACCCGAGGTCGAAGGCTCGGATCTCGGCGCGCTTCTCGCCGGCCGCGTGTCCGTGACGCCGCTTCATCTGGACCTGACGCATCACGCGCTTCGCGATGAGATGCGCCGGTCTTTCGTCTGAGGGAACGACGTCGATGGCGCCCACAGGTTCCCAGGCATCCTTCTCGACCGGCGGTCCGCGCGACCGGGAGGATTTCGCCTCCTTCATCCTGCGCCTCCGGTCCGATCAGATCAGCCAGCCGCGCCTCCTGGAAGCGCTGGAATTGGTGCCGCGGCGCCTCTTCCTGCGCGGTGGGATCGCGGATGCCTATGGAGACCGATCCCTTCCGATCGACTGCGGCGAGAGCATGCCGGGCGCGAAGTCGGCGGCCCGCCTCGTTCATCTTCTCGGCGTCGAACCGACCAGCCGGATCCTCGAGATCGGGACCGGAACCGGTTACGTGACGGCGCTGCTCGCCCGCCTCGGCACCCGCGTGACGACGCTCGAGCGCTACAAGACGCTCATCTCCGCGGCGGAGGAGCGTCTGCGGGGCCTCGGACTGACCAATGTCGTCTTCGTTCAGGAGGACGGACGGGAAGGGTACCGCGATGGGGCCCCCTACGACCGGATCATCGTACACGCCGCGATGGAAACACTGCCGCGCACGTTTCTGGAGCAGCTGGCCCAGCATGGTCAGATCATCTGCGCGCTGGGACCTGCGACCGGCGCGCAGAGCCTCGTCCGCCTTCTGAAGGTCGGCAGCCGCCTGGAACGGGAGGATCTGGGACCGGTACGCTATCAGCCTCTTTCTTTCGGCGTGGCGACCGTCCTCTGAATTGCTCGGAACGTGATTTTTGCGCGTATGATGAACGAAAAATGCATTTAGATGCCCGGTGCTTAACGCGTCGGTAAGTTTAACGCGGTTGAATGAACCCATGATCTTGTTGGATCCCATGGGGACGTCAATGCGTATGGATGTGCTGAAACCCTTCCGAGTCCGTCTTGTCCGCTCCGTCGCGCTTCTGACGGTGGCGGGACTCACGGCCGGCTGCAGCGCTGATGTCGCGCGCTTCGACGACGGTTTCTACACGGGCTCCGTGCCCCAATCGATTCCGCAGTCCCGGGTTGCCCGCGGCGCGCCCGCCAATCTCGACCAGATGGCGACGGGCTCCGTTCGACCGAGCGGCATCGGCAACAATCCGGGTGCCGGCATGCGCGAGACGGCGATGCCATCCTACGGGCAGGGCGGTGACGGCCAGGACGGCGGATACGGGCAGGCCGCGCCGGTCCGAACCGCTTCGGTCGAACGCACCATGTTGCCGCCGCCGGCCGCGGCCTCGAGCCAGCCGGAACCGGTCTATGCCCGGCCCGCCGAACCCGCGATGGCGCCCGTGACCGCGGCGCAACCCATGCCGGCCTCGCAGCCGGCGCCGGTTTCGCAGTCCATGCCCGCCGCGTCGTCCGCCCCGGGCAAGCCGGCGAAGGCGGGCTGGAGCGACACCGGCAACCGTGTCGCGCTTCGGGGTGGCGAGACGATCGACACGCTGGCCGACCGCTATGGTGTTCCGGCGAAGGCGATTCTCGCCGTCAACGGGATGAAGAGCGCCGCCGACGCGCAACCCGGCCAGTCCATCGCGATCCCGACCTATTCCTATGGTCAAAGCTCCAAGCAGGCCGCCAGGGGACCCGCCGGCCAGACGCTCGGCGCGCCGCCCAGCCCCTTGCGCGTTCCCTCAGCCTCGGAGCCGGCGCCGGCGCCGGTGATGGCCGCCGCCCCGGTGAAGCCCGCCGTGAAGGGCTCGACGATCGTCGTGGAGTCCGGCGATTCGGTGCTCGGCATCGCCCGGCGCAACGGCGTTTCGGCGAAGGCGCTGCGCGAGGCGAACGGTCTCACCGACGACCAGATCCGGATCGGGCAGAAGCTCGTCATGCCGAATGGCGCGGCTCCGGCCAAGCGTGTCGCGGCCCTCGAAACCAAGCCCGCACCTGTCAAGCCCGCGACCGCCGTGGCGGCGACCGCTCCGGCCAAGCCGCAGCCCGCAGCGGCTCCGGTCGCGGCAGCCGAGCCGGTCGTCAAGACGCCGAAAGCCTACGAACCGCCGCGCGCCGCCGAACCGGCCAAGGCGGAACCGAAGGCTTCCAAGCCCGTCGTCGCCGCCGTCGAAGCGCCGGCTCCGGCCGCCACGGCGCCGACCTCCACCGTCGAAGACGAGGCCGACACCGAGGTGGCGACCGCGACGCCGTCGGGAACCGGAATCGACCAGTTCCGCTGGCCGGTCCAGGGTCGCGTCGTCAAGCGCTTCGGCGAGAAGTCGGGCGCGCGCCGCAATGACGGTCTCGACATCTCCGTTCCGCGCGGCACGCCCATCAAGGCGGCCGAGAACGGCGTCGTCATCTATGCCGGCGACGGTTTGAAGGAGTTCGGCAACACCGTTCTCGTCAAGCATTCCAACGGCCTCGTCACGGTCTACGGCCATGCGGACGATCTGAAGGTGAAGCGCGGAGCGACCGTCAAGCGCGGCCAGGAAATCGCGACCGCCGGCATGACCGGCGACACCGAGACGCCGCAGGTCCACTTCGAGGTCCGCAAGGACTCGGCCCCCGTCGATCCGATGAAATTCCTGAAATAGGGGCCTCCAGACCCTATCGTCCGGCGCCCGGTCCTTTCTCGAAAGGCCGGGCGTCGGCATTCGCATCAGGTGTCCGCATCAGGCGTCAGGCCGTCGGGATCGCCGTCCCGAGCCGCCCCGCCAGATCCTGCACGAACTGGAACGCGACGCGACCGGACCGGCTGCCGCGGGTCGTCGCCCATTCCAGCGCGTCTCGTCGCAGGAGTTCGGCATCGACCGTGAGTCCATAGGTCTCGACATAGCCGTCGATCATCGCGAGGTAATCGTCCTGGCTGCACTTGTGGAAGCCGAGCCAGAGACCGAATCGATCGGAGAGGGAGACCTTCTCCTCCACCGCCTCGGCCGGATTGATGGCCGTCGAACTCTCGTTTTCGATCATGTCCCGCGGCAGGAGATGTCGGCGATTCGAGGTCGCGTAGAAGAGGACGTTGTCCGGCCGCCCCTCGACGCCGCCATCGAGCGCGGCCTTCAGCGACTTGTAGGAAGCGTCGCCCGCATCGAAGGATAGGTCGTCGCAGAAGAGGACGATGCGAAAGGGGGAGGCCTTCAGGAAGCTCATCAGGACGGGCAGCGCCTCGATGTCCTCGCGATGGATCTCGATCAGCTTGAGAGGCAGGGCGGACCGGGTCGGCGCCGCGTTCACCTCCGCATGCACCGCCTTCACGAGCGAGGACTTGCCCATTCCGCGAGCGCCCCAGAGAAGGGCATTGTTCGCCGGAAGGCCGGCGGCGAAGCGCGCGGTGTTGTCCGACAGGATGTCGCGCGATCGGTCGATGCCTTTCAGAAGGGAGATTTCGACCCGGTTGACGCGCAGCACGGGCAGGAGACGGGCCGGAGGCTCGAAGACGAAGCAGTCCGCGACCGTGAGATCGGGTGCGGTTCTCGGCGGCGGGGCCAATCGCTCCAGACTGGTCGCGATTCGCTCCAGAAGTCCTTCCAGCCGCTCGATCTCTGCTCCATCCATGTCCAGCATCCCCGTTGCATTCGCCGGAACCGTTCGTATATTCCGCGCAACCCGTAAAGGGGGCTCGGGAAGCCTCCGTCATCGAAGGATTTCCGGATGTTCGTTTCGCAGGCGTTCGCTCAGGCCACGGTCGCACCCTCAGTGGGAACCGGGGGCGCTTTCGGCGGAGGAAGCGACATCCTCATCTCGATCCTTCCGTTCGTCGCGGTCTTCGCGATCATGTACTTCCTCATCATTCGGCCGCAGCGTCAGCAGCTGAAGCAGCGCCAGGACATGCTGAAGAACATCCGCCGCGGCGACACCGTCGTCACCGGCGGCGGCATCGTCGCCAAGGTGACCAAGGTCATGGACAATGGCGAACTCGAGGTTCAGATCGCCGAGCAGGTTCGCGTCCGCGTCATGCAGGCCACCGTCGCGGACGTCCGCGTCAAGGGCGAGCCCACCGCGGCGAACACGAAATAGTCGTCTTTTCGGCGACTTGAACGATTGAAACGGGCGCGTGGGGCGTCCGGCGGGCTCTCTGCCCAGCCGGTCGTTCCGCGCCTTCGGCATTAGGCTGACTGGCCGGTCTTGGATCGCCAGTCCCGGGATCCGGAACGACCATGCTTCACTTCGCGCGTTGGAAGACGATCCTGATCTGGCTCGCCGTCTTCGTCGGCTTCCTCTTCGCGGCTCCGAACGTCGTTCCGCAGAGATATCTCGACCAGATGCCCGGCTTCGTGCCGAAGCAGCCGATGACCCTCGGCCTCGATCTGCAGGGCGGCTCCTACATTCTTCTCCAGGTCGATCGCGCTTCGCTCGTCAATGCGCGCCTTCAGAGCGTACGGGCCGATGCCCGCCAGGCCTTGCGCACCGCGAAGATCGGCTTCACCGGCCTCTCCGACAGCGGCAGCGTCATCGACGTGACGATCCGCGATCCGGCGCAGCTGGCAGCCGCCAGGGCCGCGCTGCAGCCTCTCGTCCAGCCCGTTTCCAGCAATCTCCTGTCCGGCACGTCGGTGACCGAGATCGCGATCGCCGAGCCGCGTCCCGGCACGCTGCGTCTGTCGCTGACGGACGAGGGCATCGAGTATCGCCTGTCCTCGGCCTCCCAGCAGTCGGTCGAGGTGGTGCGTCGCCGCGTCGACGAACTCGGCACGACCGAACCCCTGATCCAGCGCCAGGGTTCGGACCGGATCATGGTTCAGGTTCCGGGTCTCCAGGATCCGCAGCGTCTGAAATCCCTGCTCGACCAGACCGCGCAGCTGACCTTTCGCCTCGTCGACACGTCGACCTCTCCGGAGGAGGTCGTTCGCGGAGGACGGCCGCCGGCCGGCACCGAGCTCCTCTACACGAACGACACGCCGCCGCAGCCGATCATCGTCCAACGCGACGTCATGATCTCGGGCGAGAATCTGAACGGCGCGAGCGCGGGCTTCGAGAGCCAGTCCAACCAGCCGATCGTCAACATCAGCTTCGACGCCCGCGGCGCTCAGCGCTTCGGGGCCGTAACGCAGCAGAACGTCGGCAAGCCCTTCGCCATCGTCCTCGACAACACGGTCTTGTCCGCGCCGAACATCCGCGAGGCGATCCTCGGTGGACAGGCGCAGATCTCGGGCAATTTCACGGTGGAAAGCGCCAACGATCTTGCCGTTCTCCTGCGCGCCGGCGCGTTGCCCGCGACCCTCGACATCATCGAGGAGCGAACGGTCGGGCCGGGTCTGGGAGCCGATTCCGTCGCCGCCGGCCAACTGGCGGGCGTGATCGGTGCGATCCTCGTCGTCGGCTTCATGTTCGCGACTTACGGCTTCCTCGGCTTCCTCGCCAACATCGCGCTGCTCGTGAACGTCGTCCTGATGATTGCGCTCCTCTCGGTGCTCGGCGCCACGCTGACCTTGCCGGGAATCGCCGGCATCGTCCTCACCATGGGCATGGCCGTCGATTCCAACGTCTTGATCTACGAGCGCATCCGAGAGGAGAGGCGGCTCGGCGCCAGCGTCGTGAAGGCGCTGGATTCGGGTTTCCACAAGGCGCTCGGCACCATCATGGACGCCAACGTCACGACGCTGATCGCGGCGGCGGCCCTGTTCTTCCTCGGCTCGGGACCGGTGAAGGGCTTCGCGGTCACGCTGGCCATGGGCATTCTGACCACGATCTTCACCGCGCTCACCTTGACCCGCTGGATGGTGGCCTTCTGGTACAAGCGCCAGCGTCCGAGGGAGGTCCCGAACGGCTTCCTCCGGATGGTTCCCGACAACACCAAGTTCGGCTTCATGCGCATCCGCAAGATCGCATTCGGCACGACCGCGGCTTTGTCGCTGCTCTCGATCGTGGGCGTCGGCCTCTTCAACCTCAATCTCGGCATCGATTTCACCGGCGGAACCGTCATCGAACTGAAGTCGAAGGGCGAGGCGGCGGACATCGGCGCGCTTCGCGAGGAGTTGCAGCCGCTGCTCGAGGGCGAGGTTCAGGTGCAGGAGTTCGGCTCCCCGCGCGACGCCTTGGTCCGCTTCGCCGCGCAGCCGGGTGGAGAGCTCGCGCAGCAGGACGCGCTGAACAAGGTGCGGGGCGTCCTGCAGGACGGGTATGACTTCCAGCGAACCGAGGTCGTCGGTCCGACCGTTTCCAACGAATTGGCCTATGCCGCCGCCTTCGGCCTCCTCGGCTCGATGGCCCTGATCTTCCTCTACATCTGGTTCCGCTTCGAATGGCAGTTCGCGCTCGCGGCGATCGTCGCCACCATGCACGACGTCATCATGGCGGTCGGGTTCCTCGTCGTCACCCGCTTCGAGTTCAATCTCTCGACCATCGCGGCACTTTTGACGATCGTCGGCTATTCGCTGAACGACACCGTCGTGGTGTTCGATCGAATCCGCGAAAACCTGCGCAAGTACAAGAAGATGCCGCTGACGGACCTGATTGACCTCTCGATCAACGAGACGCTCGGTCGCACGATCCTGACCGCTGCGACCGCCGTGCTCGCCCTCCTGGCGCTGTTCCTGTTCGGCGGCGACGTCATCCGCACCTTCGTGGCGCCGATGCTCTTCGGCATCCTGGTAGGCATCTATTCCTCGGTCTTCGTCGCCGGTCCGATCCTCGTCTACTTCAACCTGCGCGCCGCGCTCGACAAGCCTGTGGCGAACAAGCCGGTCGGCACGACGGCCGTGACGCCGAAGGCTTGAGCGGCGGCATGACGAAGGGCATCGAGATCCGGCAGGCGCATTTCCCCGGCCGGGCGCCGATCGAGGCATACGGAAACGGAGGTTTCCGCTTCGCCTCCATGTCGCACCGCGGATCGATCCTCTGCCTTCCGTCCGGCATATACGGATGGGAGGCGACGGCCGGAGAGCCATTCTCGGGCGAACGGCTTCTGAAGCTCTTCGAAGAGGCGGACGAGCTGAAGTTCGTCCTGTTCGGCACCGGGGCCGACATCCGGCGCATTCCGCCGGCACTCGCCGAGCGTCTGCGGCGCGCCGGCCTTTCCGCCGATCCGATTTCGACGGGCGCGGCCGTGCGGACCTTCAACATCATGCTGTCCGAAGGGCGTCCCGTCGCGGCCGCCCTCGTCGCGGTCGACTGACCATGGCGGACGCGGGCTCGACGCCGGGACAGGCAGGCAGCGCCGTCGCCTATTGCAAGGATCTGGTGCGGCGTGAGGATCCCGACCGCGCCGTCTCGATCGCCTTCGCAACAGCGGACCGGCGCGAAGCTCTGACGGCGCTCTACGCGTTCAACATCGAGACGGCCCGCATCCGCGAGCAGATCAGCCAACCCTTGCCGGGCGAGATCCGTCTGCAATGGTGGCGCGACACGCTGGAGGCTGCGGGTGCCGCCGATGGCGGCTCGCCGGGCCACCCCGCTGCCGAGGCATTGGGGAAGGCGATTCGGCAGCACGGCTTGCCGTTCCCGGCCTTCGACCGCTTCATCGAGCAGCGCATCTTCGATCTCTATGACGATCCCATGCCCTCCCGCAGCGAATTCGAGGCCTATGCCGGCGGCACCGCCTCGACGCTGATCACGCTCGCCTGTCTCGTTCTCGATCCCGCCAGCGCCCGGCAGGCGTCCGATGCGGCGGGCCATGCCGGCGTCGCGCAGGCGGCCGCGGGTGCCCTTCGGCTCCTGCCGATCCACCGCAGGCGGGGCCAGGTCTACCTGCCGGCCGATCTCCTCGACGCAGCCGGCTGTTCGCGGGACGCGCTGCTGGCCGGTGAGGGGGAGCCGACGGCGCGTGCCGTCGCCGCCATGGCGGCGTTCGCGCGCGAGCACCAGTCGGCCTATCGCGCGGCGGCGTCCGGCCTTCCCGCATCGCTGCGTCCGGCTTTTCTTCCGGCCGAGTTGACGTCGGCCTATCTCGACCGGCTCGAGGCTCAAGGGGCAGGGGTGGCGACCGCAGAACGTCCCGTCGCGATGGGTCCTTTCAGGAGAAGCTGGCTCTACTGGCGCGCCATGCGGCGTCCGTCCAGCAGGCCGACGTGAGGAAGCATCGCGGGCTCGCCGGACGTCTGGCGGCCTCGCTCGCCAGAGGGGCGACCCTGGCATCGTCGCGCTTTCCGGTGGCCGCGGCGCTGGTCGTCTTCCTGTCGCTCGTCCTCAATGCGGGGATCGCCGACATCTCGATCCTGCCGGACGCGACCGTCGATGTCTGGTCGATCGCGATCTTCACCGCGGCCGCTGTCTCGGTTCTGGTGCGCCTTTCCCTCGAGGCTCGCGGAGCCGGGACGTTCGCTCTGTCCCTCGGCCCCTTGGCGGCGGCGGTTTCGACGGGGTTCGTCGTTCGCTATGCCGAACCTCTCGGGGTCAACGCGCCGGCCCTCGTCGCGTCCCTGACCCTCGCCGTCCCGCTCGCGCCCTTCGTCGGGCGGTCGGACAACAACCGATTCTGGACCTTTGTCCTCTGGACCTTCGTCGGCATCGTCCTCGCGTTTCTCGCGGTCCTTCTCTTCGCGCTCGGCCTGACGGCGATCCTTGCCATGGTTCGCTTTCTCTTCGAGGTCCACGTCTCGTCGGATGCCTACGAACACATCTTTGCAACCGCGCTGACGCTCGTCGGACCGCTGATGGCGCTCGGACGCGTCCCGACGGATTTCGACGAAACGACCGAATTGTCCGCCGGCGACCGGATGGCGCAAGGCGTCCGCCTGCTCGTCGACTGGGTCGCGGCACCGTTGGCGCTTGCGACCGCGCTCGTTCTCCATCTCTACGCCGCCAAGATCATCCTCATCGGTGCGTTGCCGCGGAACGAGGTCGGCTGGATCGTCACCTCCTACGCCCTGTTCGTGCTGTCGTTGCGCGTCGCGGCTGATCCGTTTCTCAGGGACGGCCGGCTTTTCACACGCGGCTTTGCCCGGGCCTGGGCCTGGCTGCTCGTCATGCCCCTCGCGCTTCTCGGCATGGCGGCCGCGCAGAGGATCTCAGCGGAGGGCTGGACGGTCGAGCGCTACTATCTCGCGCTCGGCGGCCTCGCCATCGGCGTCTGCCTCGCAGCGCAGCTCGTCGCGCGGTTCCGGGCAAACATCCGGTTGATGGCGGCGATTCCCCTCACGCTGCTGGCGCTGTCGTCCTTCGGCCCCCTGGGGGTCGCCGATGTCGTCGGCCGCAGCCAGTCCGCGCGTCTCGGCGCTCTGCTCGACGGGACGGGTCGTGTGCAGCCGGGCCGGGCGAACGAAGCGAGGAGCCGGATCCAGGCTCTGTCCGAGGTGGACGAACTCGCGCGGATGGCCGAGCTCCTTCCGTTGGAGCGGCGACGCGAGCTCGCGACCGCGACCGGAGACAGGGACCTCACGGTTCGGGACGCGGCGGAGCGCGCCATCGGCGCCGGTCCCGAGATCGCGCCACCGGAGACGGCGACGAAGGTCTTCGCTTCGACCGGTTCGACGATTCTCGCCATCAACGGTTTCGACATCGCTCTGACCGATCGCACGATCCTGCGCGGCGGCTCGGGCGCGGGCATCGACGGCGTCACCGCTTTTCTCGACGGCTCCGATCTCGTTCTTGCCATCGGCGCGTCCACCCGACGCTTCACGCTCCGACCCCTCCTGTCGGCGGTGACGTCCGAGGCCTTCGAATCCGCGGCGGACGATACGGACCCTGTCACGCTCGATCTCAGCAGCGCCGAGGGACACGTCGTCCGTCTCGCTCTGCAGCGCTTCGTCGTCGAGGGTGACGCGGAGATCGTCCAGGCGACCGGAACGATTCTCCTGCGCAAAGCGGACTGGCCGGGTTCGAGCCTATTCGGCGGCGGCCCGAAATCCGGAATCGCCCAGCCAGGCGGCGCAGTCGGCGAGCGCACGCGCTGACATCGCACGGCGGCGCTGGATCACCTTCTCGCGCCCGCGCATCCGAACGCCCTCGACCTTCGGAGCGGAGACCGGCGGGAACAGCCCGAAATTGACGTTCATCGGTTGGAACGAGCGTTTGCCGCCGTCTTCTTCCGCCAGGAGATGCCCCCCCGTGATGTGGGCGAGAAGCGCGCCCATCGCGGTCGTCGGTGGCGGCGCGACCGCGACCCCGCCGACCGCTTCAGCGGCTGCGAAACGGCCCGCGAGGAGGCCGATCGCCGCCGATTCCACATAGCCCTCGCAGCCGGTGATCTGTCCGGCGAAGCGGAGCGAGGGACGGGAGGAGAGGCGCAGGGTGCGGTCGAGCAGGCGTGGGGAATCGAGATAGGTGTTGCGGTGAAGACCGCCGAGCCGGGCGAACTTGGCCTCCTCCAGCCCGGGAATCGTGCGGAAGAGGCGGACCTGCTCGGCATATTTCAGCTTCGTCTGGAAGCCGACCATGTTGTAGAGCGTTCCAAGGGCATTGTCCTGGCGCAGCTGCACCACCGCATAGGCCTTGATATCCGGCTGATGCGCGTTGGTCAGGCCCATCGGCTTCATCGGGCCGTGGCGAAGGGTCTCCGCGCCACGCTCGGCCATCACCTCGATCGGCAGGCAACCGTCGAAATACGGCGTGTTCTCGAAGTCCTTGAAACCGGTCTTCTCTCCGGCCACCAGACCCGCGACGAAAGCCTGGTACTGCTCCTTGTCGAGAGGGCAGTTGATGTAGTCCTTGCCCGTGCCGCCCGGCCCGACCTTGTCGTAGCGCGACTGGAACCAGGCCTTCGACATGTCGATGGAATGGGTGTGGACGATGGGCGCGATCGCATCGAAGAAGGCGAGCGCATCCGCGCCCGTTTCCGCGCGGATCGCGTCGGCCAGCGCCGGCGACGTCAGGGGGCCCGTCGCGATGATCGTCGGACCCCACGCCTCGGGCGGCAGGCCGTCGATCTCCTCGCGGCGAACCTCGATCCGTGGATGGGCCGCGATCGTGCGGGAAACGTCCTCGGCAAAGCCGTCGCGATCGACCGCCAGCGCACCGCCGGCCGGCACCTGGTTGGCATCGGCGCAGCGCAGGATCAGCGAACCGGCCAGCCGCATCTCCGCATGGAGCAGGCCGACGGCATTGGTCTCGGCGTCGTCGGACCGGAACGAGTTGGAGCAGACGAGTTCGGCAAGACTGGTGGTCTTGTGCGCTTCGGTTTCCCGGACCGGCCGCATCTCGTGCAGAACGACGGAGCAGCCGGCTTCGGCAGCCTGCCAGGCGGCTTCGGATCCGGCGAGCCCGCCGCCGACGATGTGGAGAGGTGTGTTTCGCATGACGGGCAGTCTACCACCCGCCACGCGGCGAGGAAACGTCGGCCCGAAAACAACAACACCCGCCGGGGGAGGAGCCGGCGGGTGTCGTTTGTGAAGTCTGCGGTGGGAGGAGGAAACCGCAGACTCTGATTCGCATCGGTTCAGGGAGGAGATGAACAGACGCGAAATCCGGAAAGGTTCAGCCGATCGACTGACGAGCGATCGAGGGAATGTCGGTGCGCGCGATGCCGAGATCGGACAGTTCGCGCTGCGAAAGACGGTTCAGCTCCGAAACTGTCTCGCGGTAGCGACGCCAGTTGCTGTAGGAGCGGACGATGTTCATGTTACACCTTGATTAAATCGATTGAAGCGGTTGAGATCTCTCGTTCGCTTCGATGATTTGAAGTTAGGTTTGCTGGACCCTTTTCACCAGCGCATATCCTGCATAGCTGAATTGCGCGTTGTGCAATGCAGCAAGGGTCGAAGAATCCAGCAATTCCGGGCCTCGTCGTCACGCAACGTGTCAGTTGCGTCAAAGACGTGAGGCTACCTTCATACGATCTTCATCAATTTCAGGGCCGTGTCTTGAAAGAGACGTCGGGAATGGTTCGCCGAGAGTGCAGCGCAATCGGATCGTGCGAGCCCCTGGGCAGCCGTAAGGCCATGCCGTCAGACCGAATGGGCCTTTAATCTCCCGGATGCCGGTGATATGGAGGCGCGCGCTGCAGAGCCATGGGTTCCGCGGCGTGTCGCGGGTGTGGCGGAATTGGTAGACGCACTAGATTTAGGTTCTAGCGCCAAAAGCGTGGGGGTTCGAGTCCCTCCACCCGCACCATGCGCAGAGCCGCTCGACGGCTCGCACGGCATGATGGTGCGCTCGTCGTCGGGGCCTGCGCGGCACATGAGGGTTTCGGTTTTCGCGGGTCCGGTCGGGCTTCGTCGAAGGCGGTTTGACACATCGGATGGACCAGGCGGGCCGAGGGGTTCGCCGGTCGCAAGAGATCGAAGGTTCTGAGATGCAGGTGACTGAAACCAAGGCCGAGGGCCTGAAGCGCGAGATCGAGATCGTCGTCCCGGCGTCGGACCTCGAGGCGCAGCTGCAGACCAAGCTTCACGAAGCGTCGGGTCAGGCCAAGCTGAAGGGTTTCCGTCCGGGCAAGGTGCCGCTCGCGCATCTGCGCAAGATGTACGGCCGCTCCATGATGGCCGAGATCGTCAACCAGATCGTCAACGAGACGCCGCGCTCGGTGATCGCGGGCCGGAACGAGCGTTCCGCGATGCAGCCCGAGATCGGCATGTCCGAGGACGAGGGCGAGGCCGAGAAGGTTCTGGCCGGAAAGCAGGACTTCCGCTTCACCGTTTCCTACGAGACGCTGCCGACCTTCGAGCTGAAGGAGACGAGCGGCATCAAGATCGAGCGGCCGATCGTCGAGATCGCGGACGAGGAGGTCGAGGAGCAGGTGAAGCGCATCGCCGAGAATGCGCGCGAATACGAGCCGAAGGACGGCGCCGCCGAGAGCGGCGACAAGCTGACGATGAGCTTCGTCGGCAAGATCGACGGCGAGGCCTTCGAAGGCGGCTCCTCCGAGGAGTCCAGCCTCGTCCTCGGCTCGAACACGTTCATCCCCGGCTTCGAGGATCAGCTCGTCGGCGCCGCAGTCGGCGAAGCGAAGTCTCTGACGGTCACGTTCCCGGATGACTACAGCGCGCCTCATCTCGCCGGCAAGGAAGCCGTGTTCGATGTCGTCGTGAAGTCGATCTCAAAGCCTAGCGATCTCGAGCTCGACGACGAACTGGCCAAGAAGCTCGGCATCGAGTCGATCGAGCGGCTGCGCACCGTGGTTCGCGAACAGATCGAGAGCCAGTACGGAATCCAGACCCGTCAGAAGGTGAAGCGCCAGCTTCTCGACGCGCTCGACGGCGAGTACAGCTTCGAGCTGCCGCAGAAGCTCGTCGAAGCCGAGTTCGGCAACATCTGGAACCAGGTGACGCAGGAACTCCAGCAGAACGGCAAGAGCTTCGAGGACGAGGACACGACCGAGGAGAAGGCGCGTGAGGAGTACCGGCGCCTCGCCGAGCGCCGCGTCCGTCTCGGCCTCGTCCTGTCGGAGATCGGCGAGAAGGCCGGCGTCCAGATCACGGACGAAGAGCTGCAGCGCGCCGTCTTCGAGCAGGTTCGCCGCTATCCCGGCCAGGAGCAGCAGATCTACGAGTTCTTCCGCTCCAACCCCGAGGCGGTCGCGAGCCTGCGCGCCCCGATCTACGAGGAGAAGGTCGTCGACCACCTCCTCAACGAGGTCGAGGTGACGGACAAGACCGTCAGCAAGGAAGAGCTGATGAAGGACGAGGGCGAGGACGACGTTCTCACGGCCTGAGACGAGGACAGCCCATCACGACGAGAGGCCGGCCCAGCGCCGGCCTTTTCGTTTGCCGGTGCCGGGACAGAAAGAGACGTCAGGATGACGTCTTCTCATCGCTCGTTCACCTCGTCGCAGGAGGAGGGGCGCACGTCCCTTGCATCGACGCGGGCCCAAGCCCTATCTACGGCGAAGATTCCCGCCTCATGATTCGAAAGGGGCGCAGGTCCTGCGCCCGCCACACCAGAAGCTGAGAGACCCTCATGATCCATCCCGTGGAAAGAGCGATGAACCTCGTTCCGATGGTCGTCGAACAGACCAACCGCGGCGAACGCGCTTACGACATCTTCTCCCGGCTTCTCAAGGAGCGCGTGATCTTCATCACCGGCCCGATCGAGGACGGGATCGCGACCCTGGTCTGCGCGCAGCTTCTCTTCCTCGAGGCCGAGAACCCGAAGAAGGAGATCGCGCTCTACATCAACTCGCCGGGCGGCGTGGTGACCAGCGGCATGGCGATCTACGACACGATGCAGTTCATCCGGCCCGCCGTCTCGACCCTGTGCATCGGTCAGGCCGCGTCGATGGGCTCGCTGCTTCTTTGCGCCGGGCACAAGGACATGCGCTTCGCGACCCCGAACGCCCGCATCATGGTGCACCAGCCCTCGGGCGGCTTCTCCGGCCAGGCCTCCGACATCGAACGCCACGCTCAGGACATCATCAAGCTGAAGCGTCGCCTGAACGAGGTCTACGTCAAGCACACGGGCCAGGATTACGAGACCATTGAGAAGACGCTCGACCGCGACCATTTCATGACGGCGGACGAGTCGCAGGCGTTCGGCCTGATCGACAAGGTTTACTCCTCCCGCGACGAGCTGGAGGCGGCGGTACCCGCTTCCTGATCGATCAGACGGGGCGCCCGCTTCGTGGATCGGACCGGGCGCCGCTTCGTTTCGTTGAAATGACGGGCTCGCCTTCAGGATCGCTCAAGGTTCCTGTTGCAGCATCGAAACTGAGAAAAAGTGTCACATAGGCGCGTTTCAGCCGCTGAGCGCCGCAGTTGCAATCGATGCGACGTGGCATAACATGTGGGTCTGGATGGCCGTCGTCGGATGCGACGATGCCCGGACGGACCGGACCGGAAGGATAGACGGATGAGCAAAGTGAGCGGCGGCGACTCCAAGAATACGCTCTATTGCTCTTTCTGCGGAAAGAGCCAGCATGAGGTCCGCAAGCTGATCGCGGGTCCGACCGTGTTCATCTGCGACGAATGCGTCGAGCTCTGCATGGACATCATCCGCGAGGAGAACAAATCCTCGATGGTGAAGTCCCGCGAGGGCGTGCCGACACCGCAGGAGATCATCGCGGTCCTCGACGATTACGTGATCGGCCAGTCCTTCGCCAAGAAGGTCCTCTCCGTCGCGGTCCACAATCACTACAAGCGCCTCGCGCATGCGGCCAAGAACAACGACGTCGAACTGGCGAAGTCGAACATCCTGCTGATGGGCCCGACCGGCTGCGGCAAGACTCTGCTCGCCCAGACGCTCGCCCGCATCCTCGACGTGCCCTTCACCATGGCCGACGCGACCACGCTCACCGAGGCGGGCTATGTCGGCGAGGATGTCGAGAACATCATCCTGAAGCTTCTGCAGTCGGCCGACTACAACGTCGAGCGCGCGCAGCGCGGCATCGTCTACATCGACGAAATCGACAAGATCTCGCGCAAGTCCGACAATCCCTCGATCACCCGCGACGTATCGGGCGAGGGCGTTCAGCAGGCGCTTCTGAAGATCATGGAAGGCACCGTCGCCTCCGTGCCCCCTCAGGGTGGCCGCAAGCATCCCCAGCAGGAATTCCTGCAGGTCGACACCGCGAACATCCTCTTCATCTGCGGTGGCGCCTTCGCGGGCCTCGACAAGATCATCTCCGATCGAGGCCGCAAGACCTCGATCGGCTTCGCGGCCAACGTCTCGTCCCCGGAGGACCGCCGCACCGGCGATCTCTTCCGCCAGGTCGAGCCGGAGGATCTCTTGAAGTTCGGCCTGATCCCTGAATTCGTCGGCCGCCTCCCGGTCCTGGCGACGCTCGAGGACCTCGACGAACCCGCTCTCGTGCAGATCCTGGTCCAGCCGAAGAACGCCTTGGTGAAGCAGTATCAGCGGCTCTTCGAGATGGAGAATGTCGAGCTGTCCTTCCACGAGGACGCGCTGAAGGCGATTGCCCGCAAGGCGATCGACCGCAAGACTGGTGCGCGTGGCCTGCGCTCCATTATGGAATCCATGCTGCTCGACACGATGTTCGACCTGCCGACGCTGGAAGGCGTGCAGGAGGTCGTGATCTCCGAAGAGGTGATCGATGGCAAGGCGCGTCCGCTCTACATCTACGCCGAGCGCAAGGACGAGAAAGAGAATGTCAGCGCCTGATCCGGTCCGGTCTGTTCGCTGACGAGCTTCAGCCCGCTCCGGTCGTCTGCCGGGGCGGGCTTTTTCGTACCCCGCCCGTGCGTGACACCATGCGGAACGTCGATCGCGGAACGGATGCGCATCGTGCGTGAATCATTGAAGCTGCAGGACGGAAAGCCAATATAAGTCGGGCAATTTGGCGTCCGCACGGATGCTCGATACGAGGTCCGTGCCAGACG
Source organism: Aureimonas sp. Leaf454 (assembly GCF_001424685.1). Lineage (GTDB taxonomy): Bacteria > Pseudomonadota > Alphaproteobacteria > Rhizobiales > Rhizobiaceae > Plantimonas. The sequence continues at coordinate 323,241 of NZ_LMQT01000019.1, read as the reverse complement.
GCCTGAAGCGACGGATGTCGCAGAAAGGGTAATCATGTCGAAGAACCATCCCGGCGGGAGCCAAGAGGGCCAGACGCTCTATCCGGTGCTGCCGCTGCGCGACATCGTCGTGTTTCCGCACATGATCGTGCCGCTCTTCGTCGGGCGGGAGAAGTCGATCAAGGCGCTCGAAGAGGTCATGGGATCGGACAAGCAGATCCTCCTCGTGACGCAGAAGAACGCGAGCGACGAGGATCCGGCGCCCGAGGCGATCTACGATCTCGGCACCATCGCCAACGTGCTGCAACTGCTGAAGCTGCCCGACGGCACCGTGAAGGTGCTGGTCGAGGGCATGACGCGCGCGCGCATCTCGGCCTTCTCGGATCGCACCGACTGGCACGAGGCGGCGGCCGAGATCGTCGACGAGGTCGAGGAAGATCCGGTCGAGATCGAGGCTCTGGCCCGTTCCGTCGTCTCCGAGTTCGAGAACTACGTCAAGCTGAACAAGAAGATCTCGCCCGAGGTCGTCGGAGCGGCTGGCCAGATCGACGACTATTCCAAGCTTGCCGACACCGTCGCCTCGCATCTCGCGATCAAGATCGGCGAGAAGCAGGAGATGCTCGGTCTGACCTCCGTCCGCGATCGGCTGGAGAAGGCCCTGTCCTTCATGGAGGCCGAGATCTCGGTTCTGCAGGTCGAAAAGCGCATCCGCTCCCGCGTCAAGCGGCAGATGGAAAAGACGCAGCGCGAATACTACCTGAACGAGCAGATGAAGGCGATCCAGAAGGAGCTCGGCGACGGCGAGGAAGGCCGTGACGAGGCCGCCGAGATCGAGGACCGGATCAAGAAGACCAAGCTCTCCAAGGAGGCGCGCGAGAAGGCGACGGCCGAGCTGAAGAAGCTGAAGCAGATGAGCCCGATGTCCGCCGAGGCGACCGTCGTGCGCAACTATCTCGACTGGCTGCTCGGTTTGCCCTGGGGCAACCGCTCGAAGATCCGAATCGACCTGAAGCGGGCCGAGGCGATCCTCGACGAGGAGCATTACGGGCTCGACAAGGTGAAGGAGCGGATCGTCGAATATCTCGCGGTGCAGAGCCGTCAGAACAAGCTGAAGGGTCCCATCCTCTGCCTCGTCGGTCCTCCGGGCGTCGGCAAGACCTCGCTCGCCAAGTCGATCGCGCGAGCCACCGGGCGTGAATATGTCCGTATGGCGCTCGGCGGCGTGCGCGACGAGGCCGAGATCCGCGGTCATCGGCGCACCTATATCGGTTCGATGCCCGGCAAGGTCATCCAGTCGATGAAGAAGGCCAAGAAGACCAACCCGCTCTTCCTGCTCGACGAGATCGACAAGATGGGCCAGGACTTCCGCGGCGATCCGTCGTCGGCCCTTCTGGAGGTGCTCGATCCGGAACAGAACGCGTCCTTCATGGACCACTATCTGGAGGTCGAGTACGACCTGTCCTCGACCATGTTCGTGACGACGGCGAACACGATGAACATCCCGGGTCCTCTTTTGGACCGCATGGAGATCATCCGGATCGCCGGTTATACGGAGGACGAGAAGGTCGAGATCGCGCGCCGGCATCTGCTGCCGAAGGCGATCCGCGACCATGCGCTGAAGCCGGAGGAGTTCTCCGTCTCGACCGACGCCCTGCAGGAAATCGCACGGCGGTACACCCGCGAGGCAGGCGTGCGCTCGTTCGAGCGGGAGTTGATGACGCTTGCCCGCAAGGCGGTGACGAAGATCCTGAAGGGTGAGGCAACCTCGATCGAGGTTTCCGCGGCGAACCTCGCCGATTTTCTTGGCGTGCCGAAGTACCGGTATGGCGAGGCGGAGGCGGACGATCAGATCGGCATCGTGACAGGTCTTGCCTGGACCGAGGTCGGCGGCGAGCTTCTGACGATCGAAGGCGTCATGATGCCCGGCAAGGGCAAGATGACCGTCACGGGCAATCTGAAGGACGTGATGAAGGAGTCCATCTCGGCGGCGGCATCCTATGTCCGCAGCCGCGCCAGCGACTTCGGCATCGAGCCGCCGCTCTTCGAGAAGCGGGACATCCACGTGCACGTGCCGGAAGGGGCGACCCCGAAGGACGGACCGTCGGCCGGCGTCGCCATGGCGACGGCCATCATCTCGGTGATGACGGGCATCCCCGTGAAACGCGACATCGCGATGACCGGCGAGATTACGCTGCGGGGGCGGGTGCTTCCGATCGGCGGTCTGAAGGAGAAGCTGCTCGCCGCGCTGCGCGGCGGCATCAAGACGGTTCTGATCCCGGAGGAGAACGCCAAGGATCTGGTGGATATTCCGGACAACGTGAAGAACAATCTCGAGATCATTCCGGTCTCGCGGATCGGCGAAGTGCTGGCGCATGCCCTCGTTCGCAAGCCGGAGCCGATTGAGTGGACGGAGCCGACGACACCTCCCGCCGACCCCGCCAAGACGGGCGCGGAGGCGACCGCGGCGATCGCTCACTGAGCCGCTTTTTACGTTGGAACTGACAGAAAATGCCGCTCGAGAGGGCGGCATTTTCTTTGAAAAGCCCGGAAATGTTGGGTTTTGGAGCCCAGCTGTCTTGAATGATGGGTCCGACTCGCTCATCGTTCCGCCGAGTCCAAGTGGCTTTCCATCGACTGAGGAGAAGATCCGATGAACAAGAACGAGCTCGTTTCCGCTGTGGCCGAAAAGGCCGATCTGTCCAAGCAGCAGGCAACTGATGCCGTCGACGCCGTTTTCAATGTGCTGGAGACGACCATGGCCAAGGGCGACGACATCCGTCTCGTCGGCTTCGGCACCTTCTCCGTCAGTCATCGCGCGGCCTCGAAGGGACGCAACCCTTCGACGGGCGCGGAAGTCGACATTCCCGCGCGCAACGTTCCGAAGTTCGCGGCCGGCAAGGGCCTGAAGGACGCCGTCAACAAGTAAGTCGCCGATGCGGCGCGGCGGGTGGCGAAGACCGAGAGCCTCGGTCGCAGGTTCGCTTGGAACCGTCCCCCTGCTGTGCCCCGGTCGGAGCATACGGAAAAGAGGCCGCTGGACCGCAAGTCCTCGCGGCCTTTTTCTTGGGGCGAGCGTTCCGGAAGGCGGAAGGCGGAAGGCGGAAGGCGGAGGGCGCGGCGTGCGGCAGGCCGTCGCGAGCCCTTGCCTCAGTCGTCGGCGAGATCGGGAAGTCCGGCTTCGATCTCGGCCCGGCGACCATCGAGGAAGGGTGGTATCTGCAGCGTTTCACCAAGGCTGTCCGCCGCCTCGTCCACGGCAAACCCCGGCTGATCCGTAGCGATTTCGAAGAGCACGTGGCCGGGCTCCCGGACATAAACGGACTTGAAGTAGCGCCTGTCCTTCTGCTCCGTCGGCACGAGCCCGTGATGGGAAATCATGCGTTCGACCATGGACGTCTGGGCAGCCGCATTCTCGGCGCGAAAGGCAACGTGGTGGACGGAGCCACGGCCGGGACGCGGCTTCAGGAAACCTCCGACCGCTCGGATGTCGACGACGCCGCCGACGGTTGCGCCCGGCAGACGAAACCGGCGCGTGGTGCCTTCGACGGCGGTCTCGCGATAGCCGAGGACGTCGGTCAGCACTGCGCTCGTCGGTTCGGCGTCTTCCAGGAGAAGGCTGACGCCGTGAAGACCGCGGATGGCATGATCCGCCGGGACCTCGCTTCCACCCCAGGCGGGTTGCGTCTCGATGCCAGGCACTCCTGTCAAGGCGAGAGACGTGCCTTCCGGATCCTTGAAGGCGATCGTCCGCTCGCCGAAACGCCTCGTCAGGCCCTGATTCTCGACGCCTTTGGCGAGGAAGCGATGGGTCCAGTAGCCGAGCGAATGCTCCGGCACACACCAGACAGTCTCCTGCACCTCGCCGACCCCGAGGCGTCCGGCGGCCGCATCCTCGATCGGGAAGAAGGTCAGGAGCGTGCCGGGCGAGCCCGTTTCATTTCCGAAATAGAGATGACCGATCGACGGATCGTCGAAATCGACGGTTTTCTTGACGAGACGTAGACCCAAAACTCGCGTGTAGAAATCAATATTGCGCCGCGCCTCGCCCGTGATGGCGGTGACGTGATGGATGGCACCGTTCATGGCTTCTGATTCCCCGGCGTCTGTGGTCAGGCAGACTTATTTCTTGATCGAACGAAATCCCGTGGGGTTTGTCGAGGGACCGCGATCGATCCCGAAGTTCGTTTCATGGGGAAAGAGGACGCGCGTCGTGAAGACGGATGACGCCGGCGGGTCGGACCGCCTCAACCATCCCACCGAAACGACCCACCAAACTTGCGAAGGCGACCGTCCCGTCGATCGGCGCCGGCATCGTGAGAGCGGTCGCCGCCTCGGCTGATCCTCGTCGCATCCGGAAGGCGGCCCGGAGGGCCGGCCGGATGTTCCGCGATGAAAGAGCTTCCACGTCCCGGTCTCGCCGCACTCGCCGTGCCTCCTCGCCACGGCTACGAGCACATCAAGCCATCGGAAAGCGCGTCCTCGCCCGACTGATCAATCCATCAAAGCAGTAGACTTCTCAAAGGAGGTGTTGCACCCTGTCCGCATGGGATGGGAATGCGGAGGCAGGGCCTTGGTCGGATGCTCTTTCCACACAGGCCGGCATCAGCCGGCGGCGACCTCGACCGAGGACGTGAGTCCTGTGGGCGCCGACAAGGGTTGGGCGACCATCGACAGGAGCCCGGCCGCCTGTCCGACGGAGACGTCGCCGTTCCACCTCCTGCAGGATCATCCGCCGGTCGGCGGGCGAGATCGACGCTCCGAAAGCTGCCGAACGGCTCGCAGGATAAGGGCTCCGTCTCTTCCCGTTGCCCTGAAATCAGGCTACGCCGATCCATGGAGTGGACGATCCGGACGTCGCAGAGCGAGGAACGGAGCCGAGTTTGCAGGGGCGTTCGATGCTGACGATGAAGGGAAAGTATGGTCTGAAGGCCATGGTCTATCTCGCATCGGTACCAGCCGGCCGCCTGACGCAATCGGTCGAGATGGCGACGGCCGACACGATCTCGAAGAAGTTCCTCGACGCTATCCTCGGCGATCTGCGCAATGCCGGTCTCATCTATGCCCGAAAGGGACGAAACGGCGGCTACGGCCTGTCCCGACCGCCGGCCGACATCAAGGTCGGGCACATCCTGCGGGTGGTGGACGGTCCGCTCGCACCGATTTCCTGCGCGAGCCGGACGGCCTACCGCCGCTGCGACGACTGCCGCAGCGAGGACCATTGTGCGGTTCGTCTCGTGATGCTGGAGGTCCGCAACGCGATCTCCGCGGTTCTCGACGAAAAGACGCTGGCCGAACTCGCCGCGATGCCGCACCTCGTCTCGGAAGGGCTCGACGACCTCGCCATCAACGCGTGACGTCCGACCCTTCGAATTCCTCGGATCAGCGGTCTGGACTGCGCGCATGACCGCCGGACACGTCATCGTCGTCGGCGGCGGCGCCAGTGGCGTGATCCTGGCCGCCCATCTCCTTCGCGCATCGGACCGCCGGCTGCGGGTGACGCTCGTCGAACGTCGGGCGGAGATCGGCCAGGGTGTCGCCTACGCGACGACCGAGCCCGACCATATCCTGAACACGCGGGCCGGCTCGATGAGCGCCTTCGCAGACGACGGCGAACACTTCTGGCGCTGGTTGCTGCAGTCGGAAGCGGCCGACGACATTCGGTGCTCGGACCCCTTCTGCTTCGTTCCCCGCCGGCACTACGCGGCTTATCTTGCCGATCTCGTGAAGCCTTGGCGCGCGGACACCGGCGATGGAAGGCTCTCCGTCGTGCGGGGTACCTGCACCGCGATGCGGACGACGCCGACCGGTGTCGCCGTCGAGGTCGGGGGCGCGACCCATATCGGTCACTGCGCGGTTCTGGCCACGGGGCATCAGGTGCCGGAATTTGCAGCCAACAGTCCTTATGTCGACGCCTGGACGACACCGGAGGCAGCGGGGATCCGGCCGGAGGATGCGGTGCTGATCCTGGGAACAGGCCTGTCGATGGTCGACACGGTGATCCAGCTGGCCGGCCGTGGACATCGGGGGTCGATCACGGCCTTGTCGCGCAGGGGACAACTGCCCCGCGTCCACCGTCGCAATGCGCCGCTGCGGATCGATATCGCCGACATGCCGCTCGGCACCGACATCTCCTACATCCTGCGCTGGTTCCGCAGGACGGCGGCCTGGGCGACCGAGCGCGGCGGCGACTGGCGCGACGTCGTCGACGGCGTTCGCCCCCACACGGCCACGCTCTGGCGTTCGCTGACCCCCGCCGCACGCTCCCGTTTCCTGCGCCACGCCCGAACCTGGTGGGAGGTGCATCGGCACCGGCTTCCGCCGGAAAGCGAGACGCGCATCCTGGCTGCCATCGCGACCGGACGACTGGACCTCGTCGCGGGCCGCTTCGTCGACCTGGAACGGCATGGCGATGCCATTCGCGTCACGTATCGCCGCCGCGGCTCGGTCGAGGTCGCGACGATGTCCGTCGCTCGCGTGATCGACTGCACCGGCATCCTGCGGGATCCCCGGTCGAATCCAGCGGGCCTGCTGTCCCATCTCATCGCCGATGGTCTCGTCCGACCCGATCCGTTGAACATCGGAATCGAGGTCGACGACGACGGCGCCGTCGTCGGTCGCAGCGGCGCCTCTTCGAGCCGCATCTTCGCGGTCGGACCGGTGACGCGGGCGCGCGACTGGGAGATGACGGCCGTCCCCGATATCCGGGTCCAGTGCGCGGTCCTCGCCCAGCGCATCACCGCCGCCTTATCGGCGCCATCGACGTCCTGAAACCTTGGCGACACAACGGTTGGGACGTGTCCTGTCCGTTTCGCGCGACCGCCATCCGGCGGGGTCGACCATTCAGGCGCGAAGCTTCCTGCCGGCATCAGGCCATGCGCCGCCCGTCGACGATCAACGTCGTGTCTTTCGTGTTCCGTGGATTCCGGAGAGGGAGCATTCCGCCAAACGGGGCTTGCAAGGTGTTCGCGTGTTCCATCTGCGACCGATCGACCGCATTGGGTTAGCGGGTTCCTACCAGCCCGGCGGAACATAAAGGGGTGATGCCAGCGACGAACGGCGGGGATGCGAGAGGCCGGGCGGCCAGGCAAGGCCCGAATAGGGGACCGGCCCCCGATCGAGAAGCGGGCTGTAGAAGGCGTCGTCGGCAAACGCATGCGGCCAGCGGGCGAAGAGAAGGCGCTCGGCGCGTTCACGAAGGCGGATCTCCGCCGGGCTTTCGATCTCTGGATCGTCGTTCGACAGGACGAGCTGCGCATCGGGAGCGAGGATGAGCCGACGGCCGAGCGCACGGAGCTTCAGGCAGAGATCGATATGTCCGCCGAAGCGGGGAAAGAGTGCCGCATCGAAACCACCGAGGCCAAGAAAATCGGCGCGGCGCAGCAGAAGGCATTTCGGACCCAGCGCCGAGACCTGCCGTGCGATGTGAAGCGCGTCGCCCATGCCGGGATCCCCGGTCATCCGGTCGCGGAAGGCCGGCACGGCGCGCCCCGCGGGCCGCAGGACGAGGCCCGCCTCCACGATCGCCCCGAGCGGCGAGGCGATGATGGGTCCGACGGCGCCGGTTCGGGGATCGGCGAAGCGGCTTGCCATCTCGTCGAGCCAGTCCGCCCCGTCCGGCCGAAGCCCGACATCGAGGAAGCAGACGAGTTCGCTGTCCACCCTTGCGGCCGCGTGCGTCAGGCGCGCGGCCCATCCCTGTCGTGATTCCGTCTCGAACAGCGCGATCCCGTCGAGCTTCAGCCGCTCGCCGAGCACCGAGTCCGGATCCCGCGCGATCACGACGAGATCGGCCCGACCTCCGGTTCGACAGGCCTCCAGGGTTTCGAGAGCGGAGGTGATGTCGCTGTCTTGCCCGTCGGCGGCGTCGAGCAGGATCGTGATCGCCGGGCGCGCGACGGCTTTGCGGCGAACCCGGATGGCGGGGAGGCTGGCTTCCGGCCGCGTGTGCACGTCGGCGGCGATGTCGCGCGCGGCGAGATGGGCCAGCGCCGCCTCCGCGAGCGCTTCGTTGAGACCGGGCAGATCGAGGACCGGAAGGCGGCAGGCGATGCCGGGAACATGGAGATGCGCCGACAACCCGCCACCGCTCTCGAGCGGCGACAGGAACAGGCGGAAGAGTTCGGCGATCCCTCGACGCGCCGCCTTGATCGCGGTTCCCCGCTTCAGGGCGAAGGCGAGCCCGGCCGAGCCCTGCTCGCGAAAGCGCTCCTCGTCGAACGCCGGCAGGAGAAGCGGCGACACCGACCCGTCGGGGCCTTCGAGGAGAAGGTCGCCATAGGCGATCTCCGCGGCGGGATCGGCTTCGAGGGCTGCCGCGAGGCGCGCGGCGGCGCCCGGCCGGAACGTGGTGCCCGCTGCAGCGAGCACGAGAATGGGGCACGACAGGCCGGGGCCTTCGAGGAAACGGACGAGATCGCCGGCATCGAACCTCGTCGGGCCGCCATCGGGCGCGAGGACAAGGCCGACATGGCCGGTCAGGCCGGGACTTGCCAGCGTCTGGCGTCCCGCCGCGTCCGGTCCGACCGCGGCGACGGCGAGCGGCCTGGCGAGGCGCGGACCGGCGGGCGCTGGAAAGAACCGCACATCCCATGTCTCGAACGCCGAGAACGGCACGGCATCCGGACAGGCGAGATCGAAGAGCTGGCCCCGCGCGGTCTCGTCGCGAAGCTGCGACCGGCTCGCAAGCTCGGCTTCGAGCCCATCGGCGAACGCGAGAAAGGCGACGGGGCTGCCGGACAGAGCCCGCTCGCCGTGACGCACCTCGATCCGCCGGGCGGCACCGTCGGCGAGAAAGCGCGGCAGCGTCAGCGTGAAGGCGGCTTCGATCGAGCGCGCGCCGCCCTCCGAGACGTCCCGCCAGGCATCGGCTTTGGCATGCGCGATGCGCTCGCCGTCGAGATAGGCTTCCACGAGCGGTGGCCGGCCGGTCGGATCTCGGCGAACCCAACCGCCGAGGCGAAGCCCGCCCTGCCATTCGACGCAGCCCGGTCGCTGCCGCGCGATGTCCGGCGCGTCCGAGGCAAGCTCTAGCTCCCGGACCGGGCTTTCCGGGCGGTTGGCGATCCGCACGCCGAGGTGCCGGATGTGGATCAGGACCTCCGGATCGACCGTGAAACGGAAGCCATTGCATCCGTCACCCTCTCCGGAAGGGACCGCGTCGAAGAGCTCGGCGCGTTGCAGCCCGGCAGGTTCGCCGTCGAGGAGAAGTTCGACGATCAGCCGACGATCCGGCGCCTCGGGATCGAACGCCCGACCCGCGAACTCGCGGTCGCCGACGCGTCCGATCGTCAGTTGAAGCCCTTCGACCGGAACGGGACGGCGAAGGCGAGGGGTTTGCGACGCAGCGTCGTCACGCCGCCGCCGCTTCGAGGCGATGAGCGAACCAATCGGCGGTCGCGAGGGCGTTTGCTGCGTCACGAGCGTGTGGATCCAGAAAGAGGGATGAGGAGGCGGGCGACAGCTGACCGAAGGTCCAGTCCGCGACGGCCAGCGGCAGCGCGTGCGAGACGGCGACGCGCTCGGCTTCCGCAAGACAGGACGAGGCCGGGGCGAGGACGATGGCTTCGATTCCCAGGAGGCGCAGGATTTCCGCTTCCTCTTCCACGGGCAGCGGACCGGTGACGAAGACGTTGCCCCGTCCCATCAGCCCGAGCGCATCCAGCGCTTGCCCGAGAACGACGACGCGAGCCGGGGAGGCTCTGGCATGGAGCACGGCCGAAAGCGCGCGCGCGAAGGCATCGGAGCCGGACGACGGATGCGGGCACAAAAGCCCGATCGACGGCGGCGCATGGGACGGACGGGACGGGAGGCTCCCGGTCGATCGTGCGGGTCTCGCGTCGACGAGCACCATCCCGGCCGGCAGGCTCGGTTCGGCTTCGAGCACGGAAAGGCTCTGCGTTTCCAGCGCCACGGCCTGACGCAGCCGATCCGCGAGAGGGGTCGAAGCCAGGGCGATGCTACCGAGAAGGGAGCTCCGGCCCGGCGCGGCCGAGGGTCGGACATCGCCGAAGATCAGGTCGATCGGACCGCGCGTCGAGCCGAGGGCCGCGACGAGGCCGTCCGGCGGAGCCTGCGAGCCGAGCCATTCCATCGGAGCGGCCGGCAAGCCCGCGAGATAGGCGGCGAGGCTCGGCTCCGCGTCGCGAAGCGCAAAGCGCAGGGATTGCGGCGCGGCGCCGTTCGGTCCGAGGATGCGAAGGATCGGCTCGCCCTCCCAGTCGGACCAGAGAAGCTGTCGCGCCATCCCGCCGTGATGGGCCAGTCGCGTTCTGAGGAGCGGGCAGGTCGCCCGAGCGACGAGAAGCGGCAAGGCCTCGTCGCTGGCCAAGTTCGCCTCGATGGCCATCCGGGCAGGCCTCAAGGCGTCGGCGGCTGAAAAAGCCGCGCAGTCCTTGCGAGTTGCGGGAAAGCGTTCGCGCAAGATGCGAAGATTTCTGGAGACGAGCGAGGCCTTCTGTTCTCCGAAGGAGCGGGAGCCCTGATGGCCGACGAAGACCGAAACCGCGGCCACGCTGCGAAAGCCGGCCGCGCGCGCGCGCAGGCAGAATTCCATGTCCTCGAAGTAGCCCCGCCCGTAGATCCCGGGAAGGTCGCCGACGGCAGCCCTCGCGTCATGGCGAAGGTAGAGGCAAAAGCCGGTGCCGGTCGGCAGGTCCACCGGTGGCAGGGCGAGCCGTGCCGCGATGGCGTCGATCTCCGCCGCGGCTTCCGGCGCCGGCATGGGGTTTGCGATGCCGGGAAGGGGGAAGCTCGTATATTCGCCATTGTTCGACAGCGGCGTCACGGTTCCGATGTCGGGAGCCGAATAGGCGGCGTCGGCGAGGCGGTCGAGCGCTCCGGTGGGCAGGACGGCATCGGCGTTGAGGAGGAGGACGTCGGCGGGACCCGCCTCCAAGAGTCCGCGTCGGACGGCTCCGGCGAAACCGAGATTGAGGTCGTTTCGCTTCCATTCGATCGCGCCCGCGTCGACGAGCGAGCGCAGGTGCCGGGTCAGCAGGGAATCGGGCGAAGCGTCGTCGATGACGATGAGCCGTGTGCCCGGCCGGCGCTCCACCTCGGCGACGGCCGCGGCAAGGCAGGCGGCCGTGGCGTCGCGGTCGCCGTAGACCGGAACGACGATCGCCAGCGGAGCGCGGACCGGCACGGCGGCGGGCGCCGTCGATGTCGCCGGCCGATCGCTCCGACGGCTGCGGCCCGACGGCGGTGGCGCGGCGGCGAGGACTGTTCCGTCGATCTGAAGCACGACACGGCGTGCGACGTCGAACGGAAGACGCGCCTCGACGAGCGCCGCCTTCGCACCCGGCGGCAGGAACGGCAGGTCCTCGACGCGCCCGGCGAGGTCGAGGGTATAGAGGCCCGTCATCCCCTCCACATCGAGGCGAGCCGGGCCGTCCGCTCTCCAGGCGACCCAGCCGGACAGACGATCGTCGACGAGATCGAGCCGAAAGATGGCGGGGACGCCGGACTCGAAGAGAAGCGAGATCGCATCCTCCAGCGCGTGCGGCGGAGCATCCGGCGTGTCCACGAGGCGGACGGCGGCGGCGCGTCGCTCTTCCGGCGTTCCGAGGCGCAGGAGCGTGGCATTCACCACGGGGTCCAGCGGATCGGCGCGAAGCGCGGTTTCGAGATCCCTCTGCCAGAAGGACCAACCGCAGAGCCGACCGGCGAGCGCCCGGATCGTGCGGTCGGCCGGGCTGGGGGGCAGGTCGAGCCGGCACCGGCGGTCCGCGAGTTCGAACGCGCTTCGTGCCTGTCCCGACCGCATGAGCCGGGTCGCAGCCAGCGTCAGGCTCGCCGCATGGGCGTCGCGCTCGTCCAGCCTGAGGCTCGGTCCTACCGTCTTGGCGTCCATGGTCTCAAAGGCTCTGAAGCGATCGGGCCGACCATCGCCGATCGGCCTTTCCCCGGACTGGACATCGCCGCGACGGGAAATGCGACGCGTCCGCTTAACGCTTCCCTTGCGTCTGCCTGCCAAGATCGGCGGTGAGGACATCCCCGCCGTCAGAGAGGACCGTTGCGATGAACGAGGACGAGGACCTATCCGGCGACGAGGAGTCCGGCGGTTCCGATTCCAAGGATCGCGGCGGAAGCGGTGGCGGCGGCGGCGGCGGTGCCGCCAACGCGATGATGGCGGGCGGCATGACCTCCGCCACGACGATGAGCTCGGCGGCGACGCCGGCCAGCGCACAGTCCGCCGGTGGTCCGGCGACCCGGTCGAGCGCGTCCGAAGCGGACGGTGGGGCCGACGCCGCCGCGGCCGAGGACGCCGCATCGAGCCCCTCGTCCGAGGGCGGTGCGAACGCAAGCGGTCCGTCCGGCAGCACGACGAACGGGTCGGGAGCCGGCGGATCGACGCAGCAGGGCTCCGGCGCCGGGCTTGGCGCCGGCTCGGCCGGTTCCGGCGGCGGCATCGGATCGGCCGGCGGCGCGGCAACGGCGCGGGACGGCGGTGCGGGCGGTGCCGGCGGCGGCTCGCGCGATGGTGGCGATGGCGGATCCGCGTCGCCCGAAGGCGGCGGCGGTACGGCGGCGACCTCGTCCGGTGACGCTTCGTCGGGAAGCGCGAGCGCAACGGCCGAGGGCGGCACGAGCGCGGCCGCGGACGGCAGTTCGAACGGCGGCGACGCTTCAGGCGGCGAAGCGGCCTCCGGCGCGAGCTCGGTCGCCAGCACCGGTGGCGGCGGCGGCGGCTCCAGGGAGGGCAGCAGTGCGGCGGATGCCGCGAACGCATCCTCGTCCGGTGCGGCCGCGAGCGGTTCCGCGGCGTCGGGTTCGGATACCGGACCCGGCAGCGCCGGGGGCGCGTCCGGACTCGGTTCGACATCGGGATCGACGTCCGGTTCCCCCTCCGGCTCGACGTCCGGCTCCCCGGGTGCCTTCGCGTCCGGCGCTTCCACGGGTTCCCCCAACGCCGGCACGGGCGCGGCGGGCGCGGCCGGCGGCCGGTCGGCGATGTCGGGCACCGGCACGGGGACCGACGGCCTTGCGCCGAAGATGTCCGCGATCTCGCCCGTCTGCTTCTGGCCGGGCACGTCGATCTCGACGCCATTGGGTGCGACCGCGGTGGAGCAACTCCGCGCTGGCGATCTCGTGATCGTGTCCGACGGTCGAAGCCTGCCCGTGCGATGGCTCGGCCGGCAGACGCTGGTGACGGCCGAGGTCGACCCGCTGCGGGCTTTTCCCATCCGCATCCGAACGGGAGCCCTGGGCCGGGGACTTCCGCAGCGCGATCTCCTCGTCTCGCCCGATCACGCCATCTTCGTCGGCGGCATCCTGGCCCATGCCAGCGCTCTCGTGAACGGTTGCGGCATCACGCGCGAGACCGACGTTCCGGACCTCCTGGTCTACCATCATGTGGAATTGTGCGAGCACGCGCTTCTGCTGGCCGAGGGAGCGCCTGCCGAAAGCTTCGTCGACAATCCCGAGTGCCTCGGCTTCGACAATCTCGAGGAGCGGGAGACCCTTCTCAGCGGCGCACCGGCAGGACCCGAACTGCCCTGGCCTCGCGCGAAATCAGCGCGTCAGGTTCCGCGCCACATCCGGGAAGGGCTTTTGACGCAGAGCCTTGCGGAGGATATCTCGACCGATATCGCAGCCTGAACGCGGGATTCCTCAAGCCTTGGAGGCCCTCGATCTCCCGCGTCCGAACGCGGTTCGGCTCCAGTGACGCTCGGTCGTCTTGTACGCGGCGAGACAATGGATGGCGACCATGTCGAGGAGGGCCGGCCGATCGAGGATGAGCATGTCGTCGAGAAGCGATGGCGCTTCCGCAAGGCAGGTCGCGGCGGCCCGCGTGAGCAGGCCGGGACCGGTCGATAGCCACAGGATGTCGCTGTCGCCGCGCAGCACCGCTTCGACGGCAAGATCGCGAGCGCGTTCGATGACGGGATGGCGAGGGCGCGCGGCGATCAGATTGTTGCCGAGCGAGCCGAGATCCTCCTGGTAGAGAAGAAGGCCGCAACCCGAGGACATCGCGGGCGAAAGGCTCTTCAGGCAGCGATCGTCGGCATCGACGTAGAGTCCGCCCCGCTCCGCCAGCAGCGCGAGACGGAAGAGATCGGCCTTCATCGCCGGTTCCTGCGCCCGCTCATAGGCGGCAAGACCCCTCGGATCGCTGGAGGACCCGAGAAACGCACGGGCGGCCGCGTCGTCGTAGAGCCGATGCGAGAAGTTCGGATGCGCCGCGCGCCAGGACTCGATCAGCGGTTCGAGATCGCCGGGCGGCTGTGGATCGTCCCAGTACTGGTGGATCGAGGGCGGGATCGACGACTGGGCCGTCGGGCCGACGTCGAGCTTTCCCGTCCGGCGTTGCAGGATAAAGAACCGGATGGCGGCGGCCGTGTTGTCCGGATGCGCGCGGACGATGTCGGCGACGGCGTCGAGAGCGTCCTCGTCCCCAAGCGCCTGCGTATGTTGCAAGCGGGACAGAACGAGGTCGTCCATTCGGAACTCGTCGTAGAGCTGACCATAGTGGCTCTGCGAGGGATGCGTGGACTTTCCCCGAAGCCGGTTGGCCGATGCCTCGAGTTTCGAAAGATCGGCGAGACGGCGACCCGCACGGTCGAGATCGAGATCGAGCAGGGCGGCATGGATGAGCCGGTTCAGCACCCAGCCGTCGCCCGGCATCCGCTCCGCCGCCCGCTCCCCCTCCCGTACCGCGGCGGTGAAATCGAACTGCGCGGCATGCCAGAGGCAGCGCGCCAGAGCGAGGCGGCCGTCTTCGGCTGGCGTCGAAGCCGTGAGGTCGTCCAGCGAACGGCACGCCGCCTCGTAAGCGCCGGCATCGGTGAGCGCTTGGATCTCCGCGAGGGCGAGTCCGAAATGATGGGGGAAGCGTCGCCGAGCTTCGGCGAGGAGGGCATCGGCCGCATCGCGGCAGCCGCGCTGGCGCTGCATCTCGATCGTCGCGAGGGCAATCTCCGGCCGTTCCCCGAACCGCTCGATCGCACGTTGGAAGGCCGCCAAGCCGCTTTCAGTTCGTCCGAGCGTCATCTCGATCCGCGCGGCGGCCAGGGCCGGGAAGAGCCGGCCGGGCTCCTGTGCCTCGATGCGCCGATAGAGCGACAGTGCGTGTTCCGGATCGTCGCGGATCAGCGCTCGTCGCGCCTCGGCTTCGAGCCGCGACGAGCGATCGGGGTCGAGACGCGCCGCGCGGGTCAGGAGGTCGTCGGCATGGACCTCGGCTCCACCGCGAAAGGCGTCCTCGGCCGCTTCCACCAGCGGATCGACGTCGCCCGGCCATCTCAGCGCGACCGCCTCGAAGAGGCGGGAGGCCTCCAGCCAATCGCCGCGAGCCCTGGCGATCTGGGCGAGGGCCGTCGCCGCCTGCTTCTGCCGCGCCGATCCGGCGGGGAGCCCCGCCAGGACCTCCGCCGCTTCCTCGATCCGACCCGCATTGCGAAGATCCGCCGCCCGTTCGAGGCGCGCGAAACCCTCCACGGGGTCGATCGCCTCGGCGGAGTCGAGATGGCGAGCGGCATCCTCGCATCGGCCGAGCCCGCGCGCGACGGCAGCCTTGCCGATGAAGGCCCAGTAGAGATCCGGCTTGGCGTCGAGCGCCCGGTCGTAGAGCGCATCGGCTTCGGCGAGAAGCCCCCGGTCTCGGGCATCGTCCGCGAGGAGGATCAACGCTCGGGGATGAGCGGGGTTGTTCCGCACGAGGCGTTCGGCGATGCGCCGTGCCGCGGCCGGTCCGTCCAGGCGTCGCACGAGAGACGCCAGATCGACCAGCGCGGCCTCGCTCGTCGCGGGATCGCCGCCGATCTCCGACACGGCGCGTCGCGCGCGTCCGGCCTCGCCGATCGCGAGCCATTCCCCGGCGATCGCCATGCGTTCGAAAGCGTCCGGCGACGCGGCTGCCTCCAGCGCCTTCAGATGCGCCGCAGCAATGTCGGAGCGCCCGTTGAGGCGCGCGGTGCGCGCGAGACCGATCAGCGCGCCGCTGTTTCCCGGCAAGAGCATCAGGGCCTCGAGATAGCGCGTCTCCGCCTCGTCCCGCCGATCGAGCCGCAGGAGCATGTCGGCGAGCGCGTTCCGCAGGGTCGCGTCACGCGGCGCGTGCCGGATCGCGGCCTCCCAAAGGACGCAGGCACCTTGCCCGTCCCCGCGCCGGGCGGCGCTGTCGGCGGCGCGCCTGTAGGCGGGAAGAAACGTCGGCTGCCGCTCGCAAAGCTCGGCAAGGATCGCCTCGGCCTCGCCCAACCGGCCGACTCGTTCGAGGGCGGTGGCGAGGTCGAGCTGGAACCAGGCGTCGCCGGGCAGAAGGCGCGTCGATATCTGGAAATAGGCCAGCGCCTCGGCATGACGGCCCACGTCGCGCTCGAGTTCACCGAGCGCGCGAAGGCTGTGCGCCAGCGGCGTGTCGGCCGCGACCGCGACGAACGCCTCGGCCGCCGCATCCCGTTTCCCGAGCGAACGGAGGCACGCGGCGGCATCGTGCCGGTTCCAGAGGTCGCGCGGATCGAGGTTCGCCGCATCCTGAAAGTGAAGAAGCGCGGCGTCGATGTCGCCTGTCTTGCGCGCGGCGAGCCCGAGCGTCCGGCGAGCCGGCGCGAAATCGGGAGCGCTCGCAGCCAGCGCTTCGGCCTCGGCGAAGGCTTCCGCGGCGCGGCCGAGCGCGAGCAGTTCCAGCGCGATGTCGTTCCGGTTCCAGGGATCGTGCGGCCGGGCCATGGACGCTGCGCGGAAATGCTCCAGCGCTTCCGTTCGGCGCCCGAGGCGACGCGCGTCGTGGCCGGCCTTGCGATCGGCGTCGAAGCGGGATGGCGCTGCGGGGAAGGGTGTCGTGGAGGCGGGTGGCATGGAGGCCAGGACTTCGTTCGCGATGGGATCGGCAGACAGGGTCGATCATCGCGCGAAGAGGTTAACTGCTGAACACCGTGTCCTTGAACCGCAAATCCTCGAAGCCGCTGTAATTCGCGGTATAGCCGTCGTCGAACGATACGAGGGTCGACGTGCCGGACGTCGCGATATGGGCGTCCGAGAAGCTGTGGTCCTGGAAGAACAGGCTGTCGTCGCCCGCCTCGCCGGACAACGTATCGTAACCCGTGCCGAAGCCCGCCATAGCGAAGGGATCGGAGCCGTCGCCGCCGGAGACGCTGTCCGTGAGGCCGTAGGACAGAAAATGGTCGTCGCCCGCTCCGCCGGACACCGACGCGAAGGCGGACGTGTCGTGCAACTGGATCGTGTCGTCGCCCGCTCCGCCGAAGATGGTCGACGGTGCGCCGAAGATGTCGGTCTGATAGTCGCTGCCGGAGGAGGAATGGTCGACAAGCGCATGGTCGCCATGAGCGGCGATCGTGTCGCCCGCGGCGTAGAGGGTCGCGTGGTCTCCCGAGGATTCGATGCTGGCGCCGCCGCCGAGAAGCGTGTCGTTGCCGAAAGCGGACGGGATCGTATCGCCGCCGACGCCGCCGGCGTCGATCTCCGTCTGTCCCTGCGTTCCGCCGATCAGAAGGCTCTGCCCGCCGCTGCTGCCCCAGAGCGTATCCATGCCCATGCTGGCGATCAGCGTATCGCTTCCGCCGCCGGCGAAGAGAGCGGGATCGCCGCCGCCGGAGCCGGCGAAGATGCTGTCGTCGCCGAGCCCGCCATAGGCGAGCGAATGGCCGATGGTCCCGGTGATCGCATGGCCGCCGTCGGTGGCGAAGACCGTGTCGTCGCCAAGCCCCGTCAGCACGACCGGACCCGTCTCGCCGACGATCACCGCCGATTCGTCGACGCTGCCGTCCGCAAAGAGCGGGTCGTCGAGGTTTCCCGGCATCGCAGTTGGCATCGTCTCGCCTTGCAGCGAGGAGACGTCGGCGGTCCCGGTCGGCGAAACCGCGAGATCGCCGATGCCGGACAGCCCGAGATCGGAGAGGATCGCATTGATGTGGTCGTGCGCCTCGGGAGACAGGACGGACAGATTGGCGCTTTCGGCGCTCGTGTAGATCTCAGCCATCGGTCGCCCTCACCATGGCAGGCCGTCCGCAAAACGCATCGAGCCGGCGCAGGTGCGCCGGCAGGATCCGCTTCGAAGAGGCTGCGAGCCGAAGGCTCGTGAGGGACCGCATGAACGTCACGCCGCTTGCGCATCCGCGGTGGCGCGGCGGAAGACGCGCAGGCGGCTCGGCTGCATCGGCGCGATGGGCGCGATGGGCGCGGGCAGCGGCGTGGTTTGGACCTCGACGCTGTCGGCGCTCTGGGTCGTGATGTCGAGGCGAAAGCCGACGAGCGGATCGAGCAGCGAGGACCCGGTCAGTTCGATGTCGCGGCCGATGCGCGTCACGACCGGGGCTCCGAGGAAATTCGCCTCCGCTCTCAGCGCGAGATCGGGTGCGGCCTGCGGCGTCAGGCGAAGGCGAACGCCGACCAGCGGTGAGGACTTCCCACGCGACCCGGCATAGGTTCCCGCGGGGAGCCAGGGCGACCAGCCGCTGAGGCGACCGCCCGATGCCACTTGGATTTCCAGCGGGAGATCGCCGCCCAAGGCCTGGATGTCCAGTCCTTCGATGCGGCCGGGCGTGCCGGGGCCGCAGATCCAGTCTCCGCGGGCGGCGGTGAGATCGCCGCGCAGGGAGACGTGAGCGGTGACGGTGAAGTCGCAAACGCCGGCTGGCGGAGCCCGGTGATGCGATGCGGTTTCCACGACGCGCGGCGTTCCGACCGTCTTCAGCTCGAAGTCGGCAGCCAGGCTGCCGCCCGGAACCGCCGCGCGAAGCGTGACTTCGATCGTGCCGGCCGTCTCCGCGCGCAGAACGAGAGCCGAGCCGGGGGATGGAAGGGCGCCGTCGCTCGAACCCGGCGCCGCGATCATGACGATGGTCCCGGTGGTTGCCACGACCTCCGCGACGGGCGGGGGCCCGAGACGCGTCGAGCCTTCGGGGCGCGGACGATAGGTCAACATGTGCAGCCCGCGTTCCACGGACAGGACAGCCTTGCGTTCGCTTTCGCTCATGATGGGACTCCGACCTTCTTCTTGTTCCGATCTTCCTCCGAACTGCAGGGAAAGCAAGTTTACGATAAGTAAATCCATCTAATTGCATGAAACATCGGACTGCAGGATGAATGGTCGTTTAAATGGTAAAATAGTTGCTTCGCAATTCCTTAGCGCGTTGTTTACCGCGTTGGCGGGGTCCCGCGCCGCCTGCTGCGGTTTCGGACGGAAGGACGAACTCGTTTCGACCGACGGCGACGCTTGAAGCATCATGTCCGCCCCCGGACCGGACGTTTTCCTCGGAACGAAGATTGTGAGGATGGCGGCATCGATTTGATCCTTCCTTGGGGTAATCTTTGGTCAAACGTAAACAGATACGTAAGGATCGCGGCGTAATTTTATGCAATTGTCGCGAGTAAGGAAGTTCAGCCATGATAAGGGGAAGCATCGAGAACGTCACGAACGACGTGATCCAGGGCTGGATCTACTCGGAGGACGGCAACATCCGTGAACGGACGCTCCTGGCGTTTCGGGGAGAGGCCTGCGTCGGAGCGGGGCGGGTCAACATGTTCCGTGCCGATCTGGCGGATGCCGGCATGGGCGACGGCCACCTCGGTTTCACCTTCCCCATCTCGGTGTCCCCGCAGGATCTCGGATCCGTTGTCGTGAAGCTCGAAGGTTCGGACGCGGTGCTTCTCCAGAAGAGTGCCGTGGTGACGGGCATGGCCGCCTCGGCGCGCGAACTGGGCCGCAGCGAAGTGCGCGAGCGTCTTGCCTCTCTGAAATGGGCGCTGAAGCACGGCCGCACCTCGCAAGGCGATTTCGATTTCCTGCGCATTCTCTGGTCGACCGGGGTCTACGAGCGGGGTCTCGTGCGCCGCAATGCCGCCGACGACGCCGCCGTCATGGAGAAGCCGCTCGGCGTCGCCACGCAGCTGTTCGAAGCCTATCTCCAGACGGACGTGCAGACGAGCGTCGAGCGCGTGCGCAGCAGCGCCGAATTCGCGGCCGAGGCGTTGCGCCTCGCCAAGGGCCTGGGAACCGCTCCGGTCTTCGCCGTGTACACCCAGGAACGCGCCATCCTCCGGATCGTCGAGGGTTCGCATATCGGCGATCCGTCCGCGGATGCGGATCAACGGGCCGCGAACTTCGTCGACTATGCCTTGTCGCCCGAGAACGTCGTCGTCGTCGACGCGCGCGCCATGGCCGACATCCTGCTGCCGGAGGGCGGTGTCCTCTACATGATCTCCGCCGTCCCGAGCCTCAGCTGATCTCACCGATCCGCTGGCCTGACCGACGTCTCGGGCGACGGCCACGCGAGACCGGTTCCGTCCCTCCGTCCTGCATTGGCCGCGTGTCACTTCCATGCTGCAGCTCGCCGTTCCCTTGGATTACGCGTCGCCGGAATTGTCGCTGGACGGGGCAAAGCCGTGGCGTGGCGGCATCCAGGCTTTCGAGCCCCTGGTCGGCATCGACGGTTGGGCTCTCTCCGTCGAAAGTCCGGACGAGCCGGTCGAGCTGGAACTGACCGTCGGCGGCGACGTGTTCGCGCTGACGGTGTCGGACGAAGTCCGGCCGGAGATCGATCGGGCGCTCGGCGTCGCGACGCGCTGCGGCTTCCGGTTCGGTCCGGAGATCTTCGGGCGTCTCGCCCGTTTGTCGGACCATCGGCGGGACTACACCGTCGCCGTCCGCATCGCCGGAACGAACATCTCCTTGCGACCGGTAAACGGGCGCACGCCGAGCGTCGGAGAGCTCGTTCTGTCCTGGCGGGCCGCAGTCCTCGGCGCGACGACCCCGGTCGCACGGCCGGTCGGTCGAGGCGAACGGCTTCTGGCGCGTTTGTCGGCCCTGAGGACGCAGGCCGAACCTCTGCGCGATCGACCCTTGCGACCGCTGTCGGATCACGATGTCGGGCAGATCGATGCCGTGCATCCCGCGTCGGAGTCCCAGGTCTGGCTGGTCGGCTGGATGAAGCGGGGCATCGAGCCGGACCTGCCCGCCGCGATCGTCGACCGGCAGAAGTTCCCGTCCGGCATGGCGGTCCTCCAATACGAGCGCGCCGATCTTCCCACGAGTTCGGTCGGCTTCATCGCCGTGCTCGACACGGCCTGGGCGCCGCCGGTCGTGATGAAGGACGGCTTCGTCTACCTCGGACGCCAGGGCCAGTATCATCTGCGCTACGGGCCGCAGACCCGGCTGCTTCGTGCGGAAGCCTTCCTGACGGCTTTCGGCCAGGCCCAGCCGCTGCCCGGCGGGCATGCCGAGGCGATGGCGGCGCTTCTTCATTCCGGCTCGAACTGGTTGCCCGGCAATGCCGCGGCGACCGGCGTCGCGGCCGAGGCCGGAATCGACCGGTTGCTTCTGCTGCCGGGCTTCGGCTGCCTCGCCGAGGGCTGGGCGGTGAGCCCTGCCAAACGCATCGTGACCTTCCACATGAAGATCGGCGACGGCGTTCTCGTTGCGGACGAGGCCGCGACGAGCTTTCGCGCGCGTCCCGACCTCCAGTCTGTCTTCGGCAACGTCGCTTCCGTCGTCTCGCGTGCCGGGTTCGCGACGGTTCTGCGCGGCTCCATCGGCGCCGACGCCTCCGGAGCGCCGCTGCTTCGCGTGGTTCACGAGGATGGTTCGATGGCGGTGCAACGGGTGGAGCCCAAGATCCTCCGCCGTCTCGATCCGGTCGCCGACGGCGAGGAGATCCTGCGCCTCTTTCCCGCGCTTCGACACGAAGGCTTCTATTCCGATTTCCTGGCCTGCGCCGCGCGCGTCTGGAGCCAGCGGAGCGGCGACATGCAGTCGCTGGCGCTTCGCCCCGCTCGGCGCGCGATCGTGATGAGGCTCCCCTCGGACATTTCGAACCTCAACCTCTGCCTCGACCGGCTGTCGCGGCATGCCGCAGATTTTTCGCCCGACATCGGCATCGCGCTTCTGTGCGATCAGGGCCGAGCGAGAGGCGAGGCCCTCCTGCGGCTGGAGGAACTGGCGCGGCAGGTGTCCGCGCCTCTCTCGCTGTTCATGCTGTCGCACGAGAACGACGCGCTGGCGGAGCTTCCGGCGATCCTCGGCCGGATGGGCGCCGAACGCTTCGTGCATCTGGGCCGGGGGATCGTGCCGACGGCCACCGGATGGGTCGCGGTCCAGGACTATCTCGACCGACATGGCCATGCCATCGAACGGTTCGAGATCGTCGACGACGTCGGCTCGCCCGATCGGGTGGACGGCGCCGTCTCGGCCGCGGCTTTCGGATGGACGACTCCCGCGCTCCTGGAGTGGAGCCTGTCGGCGCCGCGCTTCTCGCGCGGTCTCTACAAGAACAGCGGCCTGCCGCAGACGCCGGGCCGCGACCGGGTGGCGCGGGCCGCGATGATGCGCGTGGAACGCCCGCGCGCCGCGCGCTTGGCCGACATGCTGGACGAGGACCTGCTCCGTTCGACCGAGGAGGCCGTGCGACCATGACGCTCGATCCCGGCTTCCGTTTCCCGCGCGGGGAGGGCCTTCTGCCCGAGCGCATCGCCATCGTCTCACACAGTCATCCCTCGGTGTCGAAGGGCGGCGCGGAGATCGCGGCCTATTCGCTCTACCGCGGCCTTCGCGACATCGGCGTCGACGCGATCTTCGTCGGTGCCTGCAACGTGGCGGACCGGCACAGGCTCGCCCTCGGCAGCGAGCACGAATTCGCCGTCTATTTCGAAGGCGATCGTTACGATCACTTCTTCCATCTCGCGCCGCGCGCGGTGACGGAACAGCTGGTGTCTCTCCTGCAGGCGGAGAGGATCGGCCTCGTCAACTTCCACCACTTCTTCAATCTCGGCCTCAACGCGCTGCGCGCCGTCCGCGAATTGCCCGGGATGCGCAGTTTCCTCACGATCCACGAGTTTCTCGGCATCTGTCAGAATCACGGGCAGATGATCACGCGGCAGACGCAGAGCCTCTGTGAGCGCGCGACGAACGAGAACTGCGTTTCCTGTTTTCCCGAACATCTTCGCACGCAGTTCACGCTGCGCAAGGAGACCATGCTCGGCGGCTTCGGCGACTTCGATGGTTTCATATCCCCGAGCCGCTTCTTGGCGGAACGCTTCATCGATTGGGGCCTGCCGGCGGATCGCACGACCGTCATCGAGAACGGTCTCCTCTCGACTCCGGCTCGCGATCTCCGCGCCTCGCGTTCCGGCGGTGCCTGGACCTTCGGCTTCTTCGGGCAGATCAATCCGTTCAAGGGCGTCGACGTCGTGCTCGACGCCGCCGACCTCGTCGCGAAGGACCCGGACCTCGTCCGCAACGTGCGTTTCCGCATCCACGGGAATCTGATCGGACAGAGCGAAGCCTTCAACAAGCGATTCGAGGACGCGCTGAAGACGCATGCCTTCCTGTCCTATGCCGGTCCCTATGCGAATGCGGCCGTCCATCGGCTGATGGGCGAGTGCGACTACGTCCTGATCCCCTCGAAATGGTGGGAAAATTCGCCGGTCGTCATCCAGGAGGCCTATTCGGTCGGAGCACCCGTGATCTGCACCGGCATCGGAGGCATGGCGGAGAAGGTGCCGGACGGCGTGTCCGGCCTGCACTTCCGGCTCGGCGACGCATCCGATCTGCTGCGGGCGATGCGCCTGGCATCCGATCCCGACATCGCCGCCGGGTTGCGGTCCGGCATTCCCGCGGTCACGACGGCCGCCGACATGGCCCGGCGCTACGCCGCCTTCTTCGCGCTCTCGATCGCCGGCGGCGCGGCCCCGGCGGATCGCCGCGCGCGGAGCGCCGTTCCCGCATGATCCGGGGTCATATCGATTTCGTCTCGCGGGGACGCGTCGAGGGCTGGATCTTCTGCGAGAAGCTGGCGCTGACCGGTCACACGGTGCTGGCCTTCGTCGACGACCAATGCGTCGGCGGCGGACCGATCTCCCGCTTCCGGCAGGATCTCCTCGAAGCGGGGATCGGCGACGGCGTCGTCGGGTTCGGCTTCCCGGTGGCGCTCGAGCCCTGGCACGATCCGCGAACCCTCGACGTTCGCCTCGACGGCAGCACGCTCCAGCTGAAGCAGGCCGATGCCCGGCTCGTGCCGCGCGACAGCGTCGGCGAGGATCGGCGGCGACAGGGGCGCGATCCCGCAGCGCTCGCCTTCATGCACGAGCGCGGCTGGCTTTCGCGCGCGCAATTCGAGGCTTTGAAGACGCTGGGCGAGTTCGGGGTGCATGTTCAGGCGCTGCGGCTCGAGACCCGGTCCCGCATGCATGCCGACCTGATCGAGGACGTGGCGCGCACCGCCGGGGAGCAACTCGAACTGTTTCTGATGCAACCGATCGAGATCGAGATCGTCGAAGGCGCCGGACCGGCCGACCTCGCGGCGTTTCGGCGCGAGATGCGCGCGGCCTTCCCGTTCGTGCCGCCGATCGTCGGGCTCTGGGCGAAGTCGCGCCTTCACGTGCAGGTCGCCGAGGGCTCGCATCACGACGGCACCGGCGGCGGCCGGGCGGTGGGGGGCGTCGAATACGGTTTCGGCGAGCGGCACCTTCTGCTCCTCGACCTCGATGCGGGACACACCTTCCTGGAAGAGGCCCGATCCGGCTTCACCGTCTTCGTGCCGCGCAGGCCCGCGACATGAACCCGATGCTCGCGGAAAACCCGCGCGGTCTCAGCGGCGAGCTGATGACGGCGCGGATCTACTCCCCCTTCGCCTATCCGCTGCCGCGCCAGACGCAGATCGTTCCGATCGTGGCGGCCGAGGTCGAGCGACTGGCCGCGAGCTTTCCCATCGTCTGGCGCCGGAGCGAGGCGGGGTTGGAGCTCGTGGCGTTGCGCACGCTCCTGCCGAACGGCGCCGGCTACGTGCCCGGCACGGATCGCGTCCTCTCGTTGCTGCCTTTGGTCTTCCAGGCCTACCCGTTTCTGCTCGGCGATGTCGGGGAGGGGGGCGAGAAGCGCCGGATGGTGGATGTCGCGGTCCCGGACGAGCCGACCGACGCGGGTGCCTGCATGACCGGAGCCGATGGGCGGCTGTCGCGTGGCACGGAACTGCGCCTGCGCGCGCTCGAACTCTTCGAATGGGACCGGGACCGGACCGCCGCGATCGGTGGTGCCTTGGAGACGCGCGGTCTCCTCGAACCCTGGCCGCTGCGCTTCGATCTCGGTCATGGCCGGCGCTGCGAGATCCTCGATCTTCTCATCGTCGGTCCCAAGCATTTCGACACACCGGCCCTGTCTCCGATCCTCGGGGAGCACGGCGTCGGAGCGGCGCGGCTGTTCGGTCACCACCGGCTTTCCCTGTTTCGCGCCGGAGCCCTTCTGCAGGCGGCGCAGGCGGCCGTCGCGGCGGCGGTCAAGGCGCGCTCGTCCGATGCGCGCCCGGCCGAGGCGCGCGTCGCATGAGCGGTCTTCAGCCCCTGTCGCGCTTTGCGGCGGCCCGCTGCCGCGCGCCGAGCCATTACGGCTTTGCCGGCGCCATGGGCTGGATGCCGCTGAACGACACGGAATACCTCCTGTCCGCCCATCACCTGCCACTGACCGTTCGCCTTCTCGGAGGCGAGCCGCGCCTCGGCGCGCTGATGCATCCGGACTTTCTGGCGAAGTCGGCGGTGGACGAGGCCGGGCGCTGGCAGGCCGGCTACATGCCGATCGCGCTGCGCACCTTCCCCTTTCTCCTGGCGAAGACACGGGGGCCGCGGCCGATCGACGATCTCGACGTTCTCGTCGCCAGCCGGCTTCTCGGCGAGGCCGGCGTCGCCATCTGCTCCGATCCCGCGACCGGCCAGCTCGGACCGGAACTGTCCGCCATCCGCAACACGCTCCTGATGATGCGCGCCGGGGGCGCGCGGCTGTCGCGGGCGCTCGACCTTCTGACCATCGCCGGAGTGCTGTCGCCGCTGCGCGGGACGAACGAGCGCGACTGCGCCGATCTTACCGTCGATCCCCATCGCTTCTCGACGCTCGATGACGGCACGATCGCGGCGCTCGCCCATGAGAGCTTCCTCGCGCTCGATCTCGCCAGTGCGATCCTCTTCTCGCGCCGGCATCTGTCGATCGACCGGCTGCCGCAGCCAAAGCTCGAAGCCGTCGCCCGGCCGGCCGCCTCCGCGCCCGCGCCGCAGGCCGATCCGATGGATTTCGTGCTCGCCAATCTCGAAACGATGAACTTCGCGCTCGACGGAAGCGACCTCTTCGATCACGCGGACCTTCAGGGTTGGACCACGCCGGACGAACCTCTCGCGCAAGATCGGTCGGCTATGCAGGTGTCGGAGCGTGCGGTCGCCTGATCGGCCGCCATGGACGCTGACGAGCCGAGCCTTGACCCGAAGAACCGTTCTCAACATCGGCAGCGGTCCGGCCCGGCCGGAAAAGCTGCATGCGGCCTTTCGCGGCCTGCCTTGGCGCGAGGTGCGGCTCGACATCGATCCCGCGGTTCTGCCCGATATCGTGGGAAGCATGACGGACATGGGGTCGGCGGTTCCGGACGCCAGCATCGACGCGATCTGGTCATCCCACAATGTCGAGCATCTGGCGGCGCACGAGGTGCCGGTCGCCTTCGCCGAGTTCCGCCGCGTCTTGAAGGACGATGGTTTCGCGCTCGTCACCTGTCCCGATGTGGAGGCCATCGCCGCCTTTGTCCTGAAAAAGGGCATCGACGCCGTCGCCTACCAGTCGCCGGCGGGGCCCGTCACGGCGCTCGACATGCTCTTCGGCCACGGCGCCTCGATCGCCGCCGGCCACGGCTTCATGGCGCATCGCACCGGCTTCACCGTCGAGCGGCTCGCGCGTGTCGCGCTGGAGGCGCATTTCGCGGAGGTGCGGGTGGTGAAGGGGCGTCTCGACCTCTGGGCGCTCTGCCTGATGCCGGCTTGCCGGATCGAGACGATCGCGCCGGCACTGTCGCGCACGCCGCAGGCCGACCTCGTGGCCGAGGCTCCCGTCATGGCCGTGCCGATTTCGGCATGAGGGTCCTCTTCGTCCACAACAACTTCCCCGCCCAGTTCCGGCATCTCGCCCGGCTCCTCGCCCGCGACCCCAGGAACGAGGTGCGCGCGATCGGTGCCGAGGGCGCCACCGCGCCGCGCGGCGTCACGCTTCACCGCTACAGCTTCCAGCCGGCGCAATCACCGGAAACGCATGCCTTCGCGCGGCGCTTCGATCTGGAATGCCGGCGGGCGGAGCAGGCGCTCTACGTCGCGTCCATGCTGTCGGCGAACGGGTTTCGTCCGGACGTGATCGTCGCTCATGGCGGGTGGGGAGAGGCGATGCCGCTGCGCGCGGTCTGGCCCGATGCCAGGATCATCCATTACTGCGAATACTTCTATCGCGCGCAGCATTCCGACGTGAACTTCGATCCGGAATTTCCAGGCCTCGGCGTCGATGGTCTCGTGGGATTGAACGCGCGCAACGCGACCAATCTCCTGGCCCTCGCCGATGCCGACCTCGCGGTGGCGCCGACGCAGTGGCAGAAATCGACGTTCCCGCCGGAGTTTTCCGCCAAGATCCACGTGGTTCACGAAGGCGTCGACACCGCGCTCGTCGCGCCCGACGACGATGCGCGCTGCCGGCTGGAGAACGGGATCGAGGTCGGTCGCGACGACGAGATCGTGACCTTCGTCGCCCGCAATCTCGAGCCCTTGCGCGGCTATCACGTCCTCATGCGGGCGCTCCCCGCTCTCATGAGGGCACGCCCGAAGGCGCGGATCCTCATCGTGGGGGGCTTCGGGGTGTCCTACGGTCAGCGTCCGCCGGCGGGCAAGACCTGGCACCAGATCTTCTTCGACGAGGTGGCCGGCGAGATCGACCTGTCGCGAATCCACTTCATGGGCCCGCTCGCCTATGCGTCCTATCTCGACGTTCTGAAAGTCTCGTCGGTTCACGTCTACCTGACCTATCCCTTCGTCCTGTCCTGGTCGTGCCTCGAAGCGATGGCCACGGGCTGCGTGCTCGTCGCGTCCGACACGCAGCCCGTCCGAGAGGTCGTCGAACATGGGGCGAACGGCCTCCTGGTGCCGTTTCACGCGCCTCATCGGCTGGCGGAGACGGTGGCCTCCGTTCTTGCGGACCGCGCGGGTCACGCCACGCTCGGACGCGCGGCGCGGCGAACGGTCGTGGATCGCTTCGACACCGCTACGGTCTGCCTGCCCGCGATGATGCGCCTTCTCGAGGACCCGCCGCGAGGACCTGAGGTCAGACGGGGCGAGGTCGTGGAGCCCGGTGTCTGGCCGATGGGTTAACGGTCCCGTCAGCAAGCGTTGCTTCATACAATTCGATTAAATTTAGCCGTCTCGACCGGCTGCCGGACGGGCGTGCAGGGTCGAAGATCCCTGCGGCTCCTCATGGAAAAGAAGGCGTCTCCAGGACCATGCGCGCAGCACTCGTCAAGTATTCCGGCCGCCGGATCGGCAATCATCGCGCCGTCTGGTTCGAGTCCACGTTCGAGTCGACGCTCGAGCGCTACTACAACACCGGCGACATCTGCGTTTATGACTCGACGCTGCGGCTCTTGAACTACACGTCCGGCACCGAGGTGAACATCGACGAGCCGGTGAGCGAGGAGGCCGTCGCGAGGATCAAGGCGAGCTGCGACTTCATCCTGCTTCGCGGTTCCAACTACATCCACGAGGAGATGGACTGGGGTCATTTCCTCGCCTGGATCGAAGCGCTCGACATGCCGGTCCTGTGCATCGGCGTCGGGGCGCAGGCCGAGCAGGAACGTCCGATCATTCTGCCGACCGAACACCGGCGCGTCTGGCAGGCGATCGCCGATCGCACGCCCTCGATCGGCGTTCGCGGCGCCTTCAGCGCGGAAACGCTGCATCGCAACGGCATCCACAACGTCGAGATCGTCGGCTGCCCGTCCGTCTTCCGCGGTCTCGACCGCGACCTGAAACTGCGCCATGCGCCGGACGGGCCGAAGCGGGTGACCTTCTCGCTGCGCCGGGAGATCGGCTCGACCTACGCCGTCGATCCCGTCGCCTTCGCCGCGACCCAGAAGCGCATCATCGCCAAGCTCGACCTCGTTTCCGACCTCTACCTTTCCTGTCACGGAGAGCCAGAGGAGAAGGCCTTCTTCTTCCGCGCCCCCCGCCACATGGAGGCCGCGCGCGCCAAGCTCGTCGCGGAGGGCTGGTTCGACGAGACCACCGGCCAGACGTTGAATCGCCTCTATGAAAGCCGCCTCTACTATGTCGGCGCGCCCGGCGACTACGACGTCTACGCGCCACAGTTCGACGCCGCGCTCGGATACCGCGTGCACGCGGTGCTGCCGGCGGTGGCGGTCGGCGTCCCCGGCGTCCTCTTCTCCTACGACACGCGCTCGCGCGAGCTCGCCGAGACCTTCGATCTCCCGATCTTCAGTCCGGAGGCCTTCGAACGGCAGACCTTGGCGCAAGCGCTCGCACCCGCCCGCTTCGATCGCTTCCAGGCGCTCTTTCCCGAACGCTACGATCGTATGAAGGCCTTCATCGAGAAGAACGGCGTCAAGACGCGCATGTAACGGACACGCGGCGATCGCCGGTCCCGACCGTTCGGCCGGTCGGTTTCCCGCGACGACCCGCCTTCTTCGAACGTTCCGTTGCGTCGATCGAACGCGTCGATCTTTCATCGACTTCGACATTCCGCAGCATCATGACAATTGAATCGAATGGATTTGCGGACCCTTCAAGCGTTTCCGGCACAGTAGTCCGTGTCAAAGCGTCACCTTCCGAAGGGAACAAGATGAAATCGATCGCGCAGCGCAACGATATGGCCGAACGTTGTTTCCTGATGCAGGAGGAGCGCTCCTTCCGCAGCCGGGCGAAGATCGATCGCGAGATCGGCCACTGGATCGCCGGGCGTCTTGGTTTGTCGCACGAATCCGCTCAGGACTTCGCGGAGGAAGCGGTCGCGGCCGGCATCCGCTCCGTCGGCGGACGCGGCGGATTCGACCACCTGTCCCGCTTCGTGGACCGAGCCGGCCTCCATGTCGAAGCGCTTCGCACCCGCTATTCCATCGCGCTCGCCGGCGCCTCGCTGGCGCCGCTGTCCCTTGGCGATGCCGATGTGATGCTGGCCTGAATCGAGGCCTGCGAGCGCAGCTGGGACGCGTCGCGATCGACCCTCCGGAGGGATCCCCGGATAGCGCCGGCGCGAACGCGGCTCCCGTCGACGCCTTCCCCAAGGGCCGGTTCCGCCCGCTCGGCCCGCTCTGTCGAGATTAGGCAAAGTTTTACACGGATCTGACAAGGTTCATCTGAAAACGCCGCAGCGGCTCCATCAGGACTGCGCGGCGCGATACCGGAAGAAGAACCTCGACACCTGTGTCCAACACCGTGCCCCGAGTGACGCGATCACACGATCGACGTGCTTCGAACCGCCGGGGCGCCGATGGGACCGGCGGGTCGATCGCGTCGCGGTGCGGCGGGTGAAGCCCGTCCTCTCATCGCCCTTGCTCGGCATCGTTCGTGACTTCTCCGCGGGTTACGCGGGTCTGTTCGCGTTCGGCTTCTTCTTTCCCTTCCTCTTTATGGCGATGTCGCTCGTGCCGATGGGCATCATCGAGCGTGTCGGAACGAGCCGCAACGCCTCGACGCTGACGGCCTTGGTCGTCATCGCCGTCGTACTCGCCGTCACCTACACGCTCTTGGAGGGCATCCGATCGCAGGTGCTCGATCGCATGGGCACGGTCATCGACCAACGCCTGACGCGCATCTGCTTCGACGCGTTCAACCGCGACAAGACCTCGATGGCCGGCGGAACGGCGGCGCAGGCGCTCGCCGATCTCCAGACGACGCGTCGCTTCCTGGCGGGGCCGTCGCTTTCGGCGATGATCGACGCGTTCTGGTCGCCGCTCTTCGTCGTGGCGATGTTCATCATCTCCGCCCCGTTCGGTTTCCTGATCCTCGGCCTCCTCGCGCTCTCCGCCGCCATGTCGGTCGCCACGCACTACGCCGTCTCGGGGTCCCTGAAGGCCGCCCAGCATTGCGACGGGGAGGCCAACGAGTTCGCCCTGGCCGTCTCGCGCAATGCCGAGACGCTGCGCGCCATGGGCATGCTGCCCTGGCTCACCGATCGCTGGTACCAGATGCACCGCGACGGACTGGGTTGGCGCCATGCCGCCCAGGCCCGCGCGGCGCGCATCGGCCTCATCCCGCGGATGCTGCAGAACGGACAGATGATCATCGTCTACGGTCTCGGCGGCTTCCTCTTTCTCGAGGGCCTGATCCACATCAGCGTGCTCTTCGTCATCCTCATGCTGATGATGCGCGCGCAGGGCCCGCTCCAGTATCTCATCAGCAACTGGAGCCAGATACAGTCCTTCGTCCTCGCCTCGCGCCGCCTGGACGCGCTGCTGCGGGCCGTGGAGAGCGCGCCGCGCCACCTCCAGCTGCCGATGCCGACCGGACCGCTCGTCGTCACGCGCCTCGTCGGCGGGCCGCAGGGGCTGGAGAAGCCGGTCATCCAGGATGTCTCCTTCGTCCTCCATCCCGGCCGGATCATGGGCATCGTCGGCCCGAGCGGCGCGGGCAAGTCCTGCCTGACGCGCCTTCTCGTCGGCATCTGGAAGGCCCGGCGCGGCACCATCGTCTTCGGCGAGCAGGATCTCTCGCATTGGAGCCAGGACGATCTCGGCCGCTTCGTCGGCTACGTTCCGCAGGACGTCGAGTTCCTGCCGGGCACGGTGGCGGAGAACATCTCGCGCTTCGATCCGAATGCTTCCAGCGAGCAGATCCTCGCCGCGGTGGAAGAGAGCGCGATCCACGATATCATCCGTGGCCTTCCCAACGGCTACGCGACGCGTCTGGGAACAGGCGGCCACATCCTGTCCGGCGGCCAGCGCCAGCGTCTGGCGCTCGCCCGCGCGGTCTACGGCGCGCCGAAGCTCGTCGTGCTCGACGAGCCGAACTCCAATCTGGATGCCGGCGCCGAGCAGATGCTCGGCCGCACGCTCCGGGCGCTGCGCGACAAGGGCACGGCCGTCATCGTGGTCTCCCACCGGATCAGCCTGCTGGGGTTCTGCGACGACATCCTCGTCCTCAACGAGGGCGCCGTTCAGGCGCTCGGCACGCGCGAGCAGATCTTCAACCGCCTGCCGCGCTTCAGCGGCGAGCCGGCACCGGCGCCGCCACCTATTCTCGATCTCCGACGCGCGGAGGGCTACGGCCCATGAGCGCGGTCGCCGTCGTCCTCTCCACCGCACCGGAGCCCGCCACCGACTGGCGGGCTTCGCTGCGCGCCGGCTTCCTCGTCCTCTTCGTCTCCGTCGGGCTGGGCGGAAGCTGGGCCGCTCTGGCGCACATCGATTCCGCCGTCGTCGTTCAGGGAACCTTCTCCGTGGAGGCCAACCGCAAGACGATCCAGCATCTCGAAGGCGGCATCGTGTCGGAGATCCTGGTTCGGGACGGAGACCGGGTGGAGGAGGGGCAGACGCTTCTGCGTCTCGACACGACGCGCTTCGAGGCGACGGCCACCTCGATCTCCAAGTCCCTGGCAACCGCTCTCGCGACCGAAGCAAGGCTCGTCGCGCAGCGCGATCTCGTGGACTACATGGTCGTGTCCGACGAGGTGAAATCCTTGCTCGGTTCCAGCGAGGACAGCGAACTCGACGACAATCACCGCGAGTTCGAAATTCGCAAGCTCGTTCTGAAGAGTTCGATCGAACTCCTGGAAACGCAAGCGAAACAGATCCGAAACGACATCGAACAAACGCGTCTCGACGGTGCCTCGGCGGCCGCCCAGCTGGACACCGTGATGAAGGAGCTGAAATCGGTTCGCCCGCTTCTCGCTAAGGGTCTCGTGCCGATGAGCCGCGTGACGGCTCTGGATCGACAGAAGCTTCAATACGAGAGCATCGCCGCCAAGTCGCGCAACGATGCCAAGAAGGCGGCGGACAAGATCGACGAGCTGGAGCAGCGCGGCGAAGCGCTGCGACGCGACTACCGGCAGGAAGCCTCCAACGCCCTCATCGAGCTCGGCAAGCAGATCTCGCAGTTGCGCCAGGAGCGGCAGGTTGCGCTCGACATGCTGTCGCGATCGGCCATCCGCTCGCCCGCGGCCGGCGCGGTCCAGCAGATGCGCGTCTTCACGCTCGGCGGGGTCATCCGGCCGGGCGAGCCGATTCTCGACGTGGTGCCCGATTCCGATCGCTTCGTCGTGAAGGGCAAGATCGCGCCCTCCGATATCGACCGGGTGAAGGAGGGCATGGTCGCTCAGATCAATCTCGGTGCCCTGATGAAGTACAAGCGCCAGATGATTTCCGGCACGCTCCGCTACGTCTCGCGGGATGCGATCGCCGAAGCCAATCCGAGCATTCCACCCTATTTCTCGATCGAGGTCTCGGTCGGACGCGACGACGTGCCGGAGGATATCCGCGACAAGCTTTCCGCCGGCATGGAGGCCGCCGTCATCCTGCCGGCCGCCGGTCGCACCGTCCTCGAATATCTAATCGCGCCGGTGGCGGAAAACCTCGACGAAGCCTTCCGCGAGAGGTGAGGCGGCGATGAGGGTGCTGGTTGTCGCGCATGGACATCCCGATTTCGGCCCCGGTGGCGGAGAGCTCGCAGCCCACACCCTCTTCGAAGGGCTGAAGGCCCATCCCGACGTGTCGCAGGCGCGCTTTCTCGCCCGAACGGGAGAGCCGCGCCTGCCGTCCGGGGCCGTCGGCCGCCTTCGTCCCGGCGAGCATCTGATCCGTCGCGACATCGCGGACTGGCCGCGCCTCGAAGCCTGTCCGGACGCGCCGCCGCCGGGGCGGGGGCTCGCCGACTTCCTGTCGGACGCCGCGCCCGACGTGGTCTTCCTCCACCATGTGGTCCATCTCGGGCTGGAGATCGTCGACGACATCCGCTCGACCCTTCCAGACGCCCGCATCGTCCTGACGCTGCACGACTATCTCGCCATTTGCCGCAACGAAGGGCTGATGGTCACGCGTCCGCCGGGTCCGGATCCGGCGCCGCTGTCCGGCACCTTGTGCCGCGAGAGCGGGATCGACGCCTGCGGCCGGTGCTTTCCCGAGGGCGCACCCTTGATCCACACGGAGCGACGGGAGCGGTTCCGCCGGGCCTTCGCCCAGATCGACGCCTTCGTCGCGCCATCCGCCTTTCTCGCCGAACGCTATGTCCGATGGGGCATCGAACCCGAACGCATCCACGTGATCGCCAATGGAACGCACGCGCCGGGCCGACCCGTCGCGCCGCCGTCTTTCGGCGCCACGCTTCGTCTCGGCTTCTTCGGTCAGGCGCGGCCGTCCAAGGGCCTGCACGTCGCGCTGGCGGCTCTTCATCACCTGGAGCCGTCCGTGCGCGCACGGATCTCGCTCGATCTCAACGTGAGCCGCCTCGAGGCGCAGGACGCCTGGTACCGGACCCTCGTGGAGCGGCTTGCCGCCCCCTTGGTGCAGGACGGCTCGCTGCGCTGGCGCGGCGCCTTCGCCCGGAACGATCTCTCGGACCGCATGGCGTCCGTCGACGCCGTCCTGGTGCCTTCGACGTGGTGGGAGAACGCTCCGCTCGTGATCGGCGAGGCTTTCGCGCATGGTCGCCCCGTGCTCGGTTCGCGTCTCGGCGGCATCGCGGAAGCGGTGCGGGACGGCATCGACGGCTGTCTCTTCACCCCCGGCGATGCGCGGGAGCTCTCGGGTCTGCTCGCGCGCCTGTCCGAGGAAGCGGTCACCGGTCGCGCGATCGCGGCAGGGGTCCGGGCGCCGGCGACGGTCGCCCAGTCGAGCGATGCGCATCTCGCTCTCGCCCGCTCGATCGGGGCGGGCCTTCACGTCTGAACGGGGGAACTTCGGTCTTGCGACCGCAGAAGGGTGTCGCCGGTCGTTTCCGATGTCTAAGGGAGAGCCTGACGCCCGACCGGCGCGCCGGGTCCAACCCATGGTCGAAGGAGCTCTCTTGGCGGCTGACCCCATTTCCGTTCCCATCTTCGACGGACACAACGACACGCTCCTGCGCCTCATGAACGATCCGACGGGGCAGGCCTTCGATCGCTTCTTCGACGGCGGAGAGCCCGGTCACATCGACGCGGTGTCGGCGAGGGCAGGCGGCCTGTTCGGCGGGCTCTTCGCCATCTTTCCGCCGTCGACGGGCGGTCTGTCGCTATCGGACGCGATGAGCGTCGCGCCCTATCGCCTGCCGTTTCCCGACACGCCGGGGCGGGACGAGGCGACTGCCTCGACGTTTCGGATGGTGTCGATCCTTCTGAGACTGGAAGCGCGCTCTCAAGGAGCGTTGACGGTCTGCCGCTCCGTCGCGGACATCGAGACCGCGAAGGCCTCGGGTCGTCTGGCCGCCGTCCTTCACATCGAAGGCGCCGAGGCAATCGACCCCGACCTCCATGCGCTCGACGTTCTCCACGCCGCCGGGCTCCGCTCCATCGGTCCCGTCTGGAGCCGGCCCAACATCTTCGGGCACGGCGTGCCCATGGCCTTCCCGTCCTCGCCCGATGTGGGTCCGGGGCTGACGGAAGCCGGCATCAGGCTGGTGCGGCGCTGCAACGCGCTTCGAATCCTCGTTGACCTCTCGCATCTCAACGAGAAGGGTTTCGACGACGTCGCTCGCCATTCCGACGCTCCGCTCGTCGCGACCCATTGCAACGCGCACGCCCTTTCCACGCACAGCCGCAACCTGACGGATCGGCAACTCGCGGCGATCCGGGCGTCCGGCGGGCTCGTCGGTCTCAACTTCGCGACGGCCTTCCTTCGCGCCGATGGCCAGATGAACGAGGACACGGGTCTCGACGTGATGATCCGCCACCTGGATCATCTCGTGCGACATCTCGGCGAGGACGGGGTCGCCCTCGGCTCGGACTTCGACGGGGCGATGATCCCGCGCGGCATCGCAAGCGCCGCGGGCCTTCCCCATCTCGTCGCCGCAATGGTCGCTGCCGGCTTCGGCGGGGAGCTCATCGAGAAGATCGCCTGGCGGAACTGGCTTCGCGTCCTTCGCCTCACCTGGGGAAATTGAAAGCCGAACCATCGATCGGATGCACGGGGAGGGGAAGGAGAGGCGGAACTGCGGGCGGCCCGGCCGCGTCTTTCTCCTGGAAACCCTGCAGGTTGCTACTCCCGGCAGCCCCGAAGATCGAGGAACGTCATTGCCGAGCGCCCCACCGGAGCCCATCCATGGAGACGACCGTCTCCCTTCGGTCCGAGTCACGAGCTACAATCTCGAAACGCGGGAAGACGGCGGTTTTCTCGGCGACAAGGTGAGCGAGACGGCCTTCCGCAAGCTTCTCGACGATTGGCGTCAAAGCTTTGCCGGCCGCGATGAGGATCCGCTCGGCTCGACGCCCACGGACGAGATCCGCCGTGAGGATCTCGACAAGACGTTCGAGGACGAGGAAGCGCCCGCTGCCGATCTGCTCGGCGGCGCGGCGGATGAGTTTTCGCAGGAACTGGCCGCCGTGCTCGGGCGCTTCCTGCTCACGCCGGGCTGGGCCGGTGTCCAACGCATCGTGTGCGGCGGCGGCTTTCAGTCCAGCGCGGTCGGCCGGGCCATCGTGCGCCGTGCGAGCGGGCTTCTCGCCGCCGATAAAGGTGTCACGCTGCGCAGTCTGAAGCAC
Source organism: Aureimonas sp. Leaf454 (assembly GCF_001424685.1). Classification (GTDB taxonomy): domain Bacteria; phylum Pseudomonadota; class Alphaproteobacteria; order Rhizobiales; family Rhizobiaceae; genus Plantimonas. The sequence continues at coordinate 286,841 of NZ_LMQT01000019.1, read as the reverse complement.
GATCCGGACGACGGCGGCATGATCGGATGGGTCCATGCCGCACCGACCCGCTTGCTGCGGGACGGCGAAGGAATGCTGGCGGTCGATGTCGGCGGTACGAATCTTCGATGCGGCATCGTCCGCTTCAACCGCGATGCCGCCGGATCCTGTGCGCAGGCCGACGTTCACACCCGCCGGAAATGGTGCCACGCCGACGAAGAACCCTCGCGCGAGGACGTGATCGACGCGCTTTGCGGCATGCTGGTCGAGATGGCCGCGAAGGCGAAGGACGACGGGCTTCGCCTGGTTCCGCTCGTTGGTCTGTCCTGTCCCGGCATCATCCTGCCGGACGGCCGCATCCATCACGGCACTCAGAATCTGCCGGGTGACTGGACGGACGACGACTTCAATCTTTCCCTGGCCGTCGCGGCCGGTCTGGCCGAAGGGGACGATCGACCGCCGGTCGTTCTCGTTCACAACGATGCCGTCGTTCGAGGCCTGAGCGAACGGCCTTTCATGCGCGACGTCGAACGTTGGGGCGCCATCACGATCGGTACGGGACTGGGGAACTGCAGCTTTCTCAACACCGGGGAAGAAAGCGGAGCCGTCGAGGCCGGTTGATGCGAGCGAAGATGCGCGAGCGCTCTCAGTCCCCGCCGCCGACATCACCGGCGCGGTCGCGGCGCCAATAGGCGGCGACGAGATGCCGGTGCCGCGCCAAGCCGATCTCCTTGCGCAGATAGGCTCGGATCGCGCGAAAGTCGGTGAACTCGCAACCGCACCAGACGAAGACGTCGTTGCCGAACGCGGGCAGATCCAGCGCGCGCAGCGCCGGCGGCAGGAGATCGCAGGAGCCGGCCGGGCGGCCGCCGCGATGGAGATAGACGATATCGGCTGCGGCCTTCGTCGCGAGCGTCAGCTCGTCGGCGGGACCATCGACCTCGATGACGGCCTTGACCGTCGCCGTTGCCGGAAGCTCCTCCAGCATGCGCGCGATGGCGGGCAGCGCGGTGTCGTCCCCGAGGAGGATGAGCGTCGAAGCCGGTCCGATCTCGCCGCCGCCGGGTCCTGACATGCCGACGATGTCGCCGGGCCTGGCGCCCGTCGCGAAGCGCGAGCCCGGCGTTTCTTCTCCGGAATGCAGCACGATGTCGATATCGACAAAGCCGGCCGCGGGATCGATCCGCCGGATCGTGTAGACGCGGTGCTCCAGCCTGTCCTCGCCCTCCGGCCAGACGATCCGCCCGTCGGACCCGAGCGTCGGCCAGACCGGCTCGCGACCGGCGGGCGGGAAGATCAGGCGGACGTGGTGACCGCCCTCGGCGAAGCGCCCGAGGTCTCTGCCGGCCAGCCGGATGCGTCGCATGTGCGGCGTCAACGTTTGGGCTGACACCACCCGCATTGCCCGGAAGAACGGGGGGATGGTTCCGGTCACGCCGTCGCCCGTCCAGTGGATCTCGGGCGCCGGCACGGGGGCGAACTCGTGGACGTGTTCGGCGACGCCCATCTTCATGTAGGCGAGGTAGATCTCGTCGGAGGCCTTGGCCTCGACGACGAGCCGCCGCCCTTCGGCACCGAGCCGGGCTTGCCCGAACCCGAAATCGACCGCTCCCGTGCCGTCGGCGTAGCTCACATCGCCATGTTCGGAGAAGTGCTCGCAGAGATCGGCGAGAAGACGAACGGCATCGGCGACGATGATTTCGGTGCGGGCGTGCAGCATCGAATGGATCCCTTCCGCCCCTCACGAACCGCTCGATCGCCATTGCCGACGATCGGTGGCGGATCACGAACCGCGCGCGGCTCGGCCGAGACGGGCACAATCTCAGCCGCTCAACGCCTAATTAAACATGACTACGATTGTCAAGTTCAGGATCGTGGTTCGGTTCGATGACGTGGGAGGCGCGGGATGGGAGGGAGGCGGCGAACCAGGCCGTTGGGAGCGACCGGTCCACCGCCTCCTGATCAACGATCGCATCGGCCGGATCCGGTTCGACGAGGTCGTGCGACAAGGCTGACGCAGGATCGACTCATCACGCCGCGGCTGGGGCCGCATCACCCGAATGAGGGATATTGTCGCAATCGCGGACATTTGCGGCTGGTTTTTGATGAATTTCGCCCGGCCTGGGATCAAGCCGAGGTCGGATCGAGCGTTACACCCTGGTCTTTGCCGGTGCCGCATCGGCTTCGATCGAGCCAACGCTCGGTTCGAAGCGGCGAAGAGCGCTCGGCAGGATGCCGGCGGCCGCCAGCGCGGTCGCGACGAACAGAGCCGCGGTGTTCGGACCCGCGGCGACGAGACCGTAGATCACCGCGAGCAGTGCCGTTCCCATGGACTGGCCGACCAGTCGCGCGGTGGACTGGATGCCGCTCGCGCCGCCGCTCCTCTCGCGCGGGGCGCTGGCGATCAGCACCTTGTTGTTCGGGGTCTGGAAGATGCCGAAGCCGAAGCCGGCGATCACCAATCGCCAGATGAGATCGATGTCGGTGGGATCGTTGGGCAGGAGCGCCAGCGCTAGGAGACCGCCGGCGAAGACGAAGAGCCCGACGGCTGCGAGCTGACCCGGCGGGTACCGATCCGCCAGCCGCCCGGACAGGACGGCCGCGAAGGCCGTCGCGATGGGCCAGGGCGACATGAGGAGCCCGGTCTCTGCAGCCGAGCGTCCGAGCGTGTCGTGCAGCAGGAACGGCAGGCAGATGAAGGCGATCGCCTGCGCGCTGAAGGAGCAGATCGACGTGACGGCCGACAGGGCGATCACCGGCAGCCGCAGAAGGTCGACGGGCAGCATCGGAGCCGGCATCGAGAGCTGCGTCCGCGTGAAGGCGATGCCGATGGCGAGGCCCGCGCCGATCTGCAGAAGCGCGAGGCTGACGCCTTCGGCGTGCCCGAGACCGTTCACCCCGGAGATCACGAGACCGAAGGTCGCGGCGCTGAGAAGGGCGCTCCTGACGTCGAACCGGCGACCGGACCGCTCGGTCTTCGGCAGGGTCCGGTGGCCGATCAGGAGCGTCAGGAGACCGATCGGCACGTTGACGAGGAACAAGCTCTGCCAGGACGCGACGGACAGGATCACGCCGGCGATCGAGGGGCCGGCGGCCGAGGAGACCGCCACCGTCATCGCGACATATCCGAGCGCGCGGCCGAGAAGGCTTTGCGGAAAGACGAAACGCACGAGCGCGATGTTGATGCTCATGATCCCCGCGGCCCCGAGGCCCTGCAGCGCGCGCGCGGCGACCAGCGTCGGCAGCGATGCCGAGAGGGCGCAGAGGAGGGAGGCGGCCGTGAACAGAGCGACGCCGCCGAGATAGACCTTGCGATAGCCGACGATCTCGCCGAGCGAGGCGAGCGGCAGGAGCGCCATGGTGACGGCGAGCTGGTAGGCGTTGACGATCCAGATCGCGTCCACCGGCTCGATGCCGAGATCTGCGGTGATCGGCGGCAGAGCGATATTGGCGATCGCTCCGTCGAGGACCGCGACGAAGGTCGCGATCGCGATCGCCGAAAAGGCCAGCGTCCGCTGTGGCTTGGCCAAGCCATCCTGAAGAGGCATCCGTCATTCCGTCTTGATCGATGGGGGCCGGGTGTCGCGCGGCGTCGCGAGGGGGGTAGGATGTCCGGGCACCCGCTTCAAGCGCAATCGAGGCCGTCCTCGGCTCGAACGGAGGGGAGGGACGGATGTCGTCGGGACGACCCCCTCTGCCGGTCCTGAGGGAGCCGAGACGTCGCCGGCGCGATATCGAGAGGTTCCGGGCGCAGCCGGCGCGGCGCCTGCGGCAGATCGTCGAAGCAATCAGCTCGACCCGAGACAAGGCCCTTATCATGTTCTTGAGCGTCTTCGACCTCTACAAGATCGGCATCGGTCCCTCGAGCTCGCACACGATGGGGCCGATGACGGCAGCGGCGCGGTTCCTCGCCGAGCTGAAGGACGGACGCTGGCCGCGTCCCCACGACGCCGTGGTCGCCCGGCTGCGGGTGATCCTGCACGGCTCGCTCGCCTTCACCGGCGTCGGGCATGCGACCGACCGCGCGGTGATGCTCGGCCTCGCCGGCTTCGTGCCCGCCACCGTCGATCCGGACGCCGTCGATGCGGTCGTTGGAGGCATCGCGGCCGAGGGCCGTGTCCAGCCGGACGGGCATCCCGCTTATGCTTTCGAGCCCGTGCGGGATCTCGTCTTCGATCGCAAGACGCCGCTGCCGGGCCACGCCAACGGGATGGCCTTCGAGGCGCTCGACCGGAACGGCGCGTTGCTCCTTCGCCGGATCTACTACTCGATCGGCGGCGGCTTCGTGGTCGACGAGGATGAATTGCAGCGCAAGGACTCGGCCCTGCCGACCGAAAGCACGACGGCGATCCCGTTTCCCTTCTCGACAGCGGGCGAGATGCTGGCCATGGCGGATCGGTCCGGCCTGTCGATCGGAGAGATGCAGCGCGCGAACGAGCGCGTCTTCCTGTCCGAGCGCGACCTCGACGAGCGCCTGGACGCCATTGCCGGGGTCATGGCCGACTGCGTCCGGCGCGGCCTGAAGCAGGACGGCATCATGCCGGGCGGGCTGAAGATTCGTCGCCGCGCCAAGGCGATCCACGAGCGGCTCGAGGCCGACGCCCAGCGCAACGTCTTCCAGCCGCTCATGGCGAATGACTGGCTGTCGGTCTACGCCATGGCCGTCAACGAGGAGAACGCCTGCGGGGGGCGCGTGGTCACCGCGCCGACGAACGGCGCGGCCGGCGTCGTGCCCGCCGTCATGCAGTATGTGCGTCATTTCCACGCCGAAGCCGGCAAGGCCGAACTTCGCACCTTCCTCCTGACCTCGGCGGCGATCGGCGCGATCATCAAGCGCAACGCCTCCATCTCCGGCGCGGAGGTCGGCTGCCAGGGGGAGGTGGGTTCCGCCTCCGCCATGGCAGCCGCGGGGCTGGCGGCGATCATGGGCGGTTCGCCCGCCCAGATCGAGAACGCCGCCGAGATCGCGCTGGAGCACCATCTCGGCATGACCTGCGATCCCGTGAAGGGGCTCGTTCAGGTCCCCTGCATAGAGCGCAACGCTTTCGGTGCGGTGAAGGCGGTGACGGCAGCCTCGCTCGCGATGAAGGGCGACGGCTCGCATTTCGTACCGCTTGACGCCTGCATCGAGACGATGCGCCAGACCGGCCGCGACATGGACCACCGCTACAAGGAAACGAGCCTCGGCGGCCTCGCGGTCAACCTGCCGGAATGCTGAACCCGGAACCCGGTCGATCGCGACGGATCGATCGTCGATCGACAGGGGAGGGAAAGCGCGAGGCGGTGCGGCGCTAGTCGCGGTGCTTCAAGGGCACGATGCCGCCCTGCTCGTTGTCCGGGATCGCGCCGGCTTCCGTGTCGGTCAGCGCGTTCGCCTGCGCTTCCGGATGATAGTCCGGATCCGGCGAGTTCGCGTGGCCGACCAGCGTGTCCGACACCCTGGGTGTTCCGCCCGCGATCGGAACCCGCTCCTTCTCCTCTGCGGAATTGCGGGAAAAGACCTGCTTGGTGGGTTCGGTCATGGTCATGCCTCCTCGACATCGTGCGCGCTGAACTCCGCGAAGGCAGCGCGGATGGTGCCCGCCATGCCCTCGTCCTCGATGTCGACCGAAACGTCGATCGATCCGTTCAGGGCAGCGTCTTCGCGCGCCTCGACGCTCGGCTCGCCGGCATGGGCATCCGATCCCGCCACGGCTTCGCCCGCGCTGTTGTTCGGGCCCGTAGCCGAGATGAAGATGTCCGTTCTCTCGATGCCATGTTCCTGCACGAGACGCTCGACGGTCATTTCGGCTTCGCGTCTCGTCTCGAATTGTGCGGTCAGGGTCGTGCCCATCGCTGATTCCCTTCGGTTGTTCCGACAGGCAACGCGCGAGCGCAGGAAAGGACGCATGGCGAGCCGCTTCGTCGCGCCCGAAGCCGAAGCCGAAGCCGGTTCGCGGATCACGTCGGACGCAGACCTTTGCCCCGCAGAAGCGGTCGCCCGGCCAGCGGATGCTCGTGACGGAAACGAACCCTATGGACGCTTCGGCCCGGACTCCGCCCAGGTCAGAAGTGCGTCCAGAGCCGGGCAGAGGGAGTGGCCCCATTCCGTCAGACCGTACTCGACCTTGGGCGGCACCTGGTGGTGCACCAGCCGGGTGACGATTCCGTCGGTCTCCATCTGCCGAAGTTGCTGGGTCAGCATCTTCTGCGAAACGCCGGGAATGGCCCGCTCAAGGTCGGAGAAGCGCTTCAACCCGCCGTCGAAGAGATGAAAGAGGATCACGAGCTTCCACCGACCATCCAGCATCGAGATCGCCCCCTCGATACCCGAAGCCGCGCTCATCGGCGTATGGTGCGACGGGGATGGCCGGGACTTACTTCGAGGTAAGGAGCCCACTTCGTCGTGCGTTCTTGTCAATTCATCCTCCGGAGGCGATGTATCGGGCATCACAACAGTGGTTGCACTGGAGACGACATGTTTTCACTTCCCGACGCCATCGCCCTCTACTTCACGCTTCCAGCGGATGCAGATATCGCCGACCTCGCGCGAGCCTTCGACGAGGACGCCGCCGTCCAGGACGAGAAACGGGCGCACCGCGGCCTTCGTTCGATCCGAGACTGGCGCATCGACACCATGGCACGCACGCCGTTCACGGCACAGCCTCTCTCGGTCGAGGATCGCGGCGACAGGATCGTCGTGCCGGCGACGGTCACGGGAGCCTTCCCCGGCAGTCCCGTCGTGCTCGACCACTGCTTCACCCTGCGCGGTGGCCGCATCGCCGCGCTGGAGATCGCGTGATGGGCCCGGGTTGGATCGACCTCGGCGGGCTGCGCGCCCTCGTCTCCGGCGGCACGAAGGGCGTCGGCGGCGCGGTGGTCGCCGCATTGGCGAGCGCTGGAGCCGAGGTCGTCACCGCCGCCCGCTCGACGCCCGAGATCCTGCCGGATGGCGTCCGCTTTCTCGCCGCCGACCTCACCACCGCGAAGGGTTGCGCGGACCTCGCCCGCTTCGCCCTCACCGAACTGGGAGGCGTCGACATCCTGGTGAACGTCTTCGGCGGGTCCAGCGCGCCCGGGGGCGGTCACGCCGTTCTGGACGACGGGATCTGGGCGCGCGAGCTCGACCAGAACCTCATGGCGGCGGTGCGCCTCGACCGAGCCATCGTGCCGGGCATGGTGGAGCGCGGCTCGGGCGTCGTGATCCACGTGACCTCCATCCAGCGCGAACTGCCGCTGCCGGACTCCACCATCGCCTACGCCGCCGCCAAGGGAGCCCTCGCCACCTACAGCAAGGCTCTGTCGAAGGAGGTGACGCCGCAGGGCGTGCGCGTCGTAAGGGTATCGCCGGGCTGGGTGGAGACCGAAGCCTCGGTGAGACTGGCCGAACGTCTCGCCGATCCGGCGGGCACGGATTACGAGGGCGGAAAGCGCATCATCATGGACGGCCTCGGCGGCATACCGCTCGGCCGGCCGGCGAAGCCGGAAGAGGTCGCCGACCTCGTCGCCTTCCTCGTATCGCCGCGCGCCGCTTCGATCACCGGCACGGAATATGTGATCGACGGCGGCACGGTGCCGACGGTCTGATCGATCCGGCTCCGCCGCCGGTTCGCGACCGTGTCGGACGCGGCGAAGATCCGCCCGATGCGATCCGACGGCGTCGCGCTCGCGCGACGCGACCGCTCGACAACCGCACCCTCGGGCCGATGGATCTTTCGATGAAACATGTGGTGGGCGATGACAGGCTCGAACTGCCGACATCCTCGGTGTAAACGAGGCGCTCTACCAACTGAGCTAATCGCCCTTGCCGGCTCGGCCAATAAGACGTCGGAGCGATTTGTGCAAGCCGTATGGGCTCGTCCTGTGGATGATGAGGGGCCTTGTACGATTTCTGCGACAAGGTCCTGCACCTCGCTTGACAGCGAGAACGGCGTTCCTTAAACGACCACTCACGCCGCCGGGACAGCCCAGCGGCGCCAAGCGCGGGTGTAGCTCAGTCGGTTAGAGTGCCGGCCTGTCACGCCGGAGGTCGCGGGTTCGAGCCCCGTCACTCGCGCCATTTCACATCTCTCATGATGTTCAAAGAAATGGGCTCCGATCAAGATCGAGCCCATCGTGAACGATGAACGGGTCAAGGTTCCGGGTGTCGCCGGGAGCCGTCGTTCCGTCCGGCGTTGCGTTCCCCGCCGTGGGGATTGCCGGATCGTCTCGCGGGACGGTGGGGAGCAACAGGCTCAATCGGCTTGCGCGGCAGCTCTGAGATTCGGACCGCGATATCTCCCAGTTTTCGACGAACGAGCCTGTTCCTCAAGCGCTCGTTCGAACGCTCCGCGTCGAGATGTCGAAGCGGACGCTTTCGTTTCCCGGCAGTTCCTCCGCCGGAAAGAGGGCGTGGCGACGGTTCAGATCCAGTCGTTGGCCTGCATGAGGGTCAGCCAGCAGCCGAGCAGAACGAACGCCAGCAGGGCGAAAGAGGCATAGATGGCGATCGCCTCGACCCAGCGCAGCCAAGCCGGCTGGTGCGGGGCTTGGTCCCGCTCGTCCGACTGGGAGGACAGAGGGGCACCCGGCTGGTCGATGGGGGACGGCCACCGAGCCGCGTTCCGTCTCTGGAACACGAGGGTGGTCGTCGTCGACGACATCTGGAAGGACGCGGTCTTGCCTGTGGTTGTCATGCAAAGCCTCTCGAACCGATGGTGATGAGCATAGGATCGGAGCCTTGCCCGGAACCGGTCCGGATCGCTCGACGGAACCGCGTGCGACAAAGCGCTGGTGTTCGGAAGCCTCGGCTTGCGCCCTGAAACGGAAGGGTTTAACCGTCGCCGCAGTGCGATGCGGGTCGGCGACCGAGCGTCGCATGGAATGCGTCCGGCGAACGATTATATTTCAAAGGACTAGCTGAAAATCTCGGCACGGGAAGACCACGCGGCGAAGCGGGCGGTCGAGCCTGTCGACACGAGGGACTGCCGCGTTGCCAGAGCTTCTCGCTTCCTATCTCCCGATCGTCATCTTCGTCGGGATCGCACTCTTCATCGGGCTGGCGCTGCTCGTTTCGCCGTTTCTCCTCGCCTTCAAGGCGCCGGACGACGAAAAGCTCTCCGCCTACGAATGCGGCTTCGATGCGTTCGACGATTCGCGGATGAAGTTCGACGTTCGCTTCTACCTCGTGTCCATCCTCTTCATCATCTTCGATCTCGAAGTCGCCTTCCTGTTTCCCTGGGCTGCCACGTTCGGCGCCGTGGGCTGGTTCGGTTTCTGGTCGATGATGGTCTTCCTCGGCGTCTTGACCGTCGGCTTCATCTACGAATGGAAGAAAGGCGCTCTCGAATGGGATTGATCGACGCCAAGGGCGACACCATCCTTCGGGCTCCGCTGGCGGAAGGTTCCGCTGCGGCTTCGAGCGGAACGACGCTGGTCCGGCCGGCGCCGGATCCGTTCCTGACCGACATCAACGATGAACTCGCCGACAAGGGCTTTCTCGTCACCTCCACCGACGATCTCATCCAGTGGGCCCGAACCGGGTCGCTGATGTGGATGACGTTCGGCCTCGCCTGCTGCGCGGTCGAGATGATGCAGATGTCGATGCCCCGTTACGATGCGGAGCGGTTCGGGTTCGCGCCGCGCGCCAGCCCGCGCCAGTCTGACGTCATGATCGTCGCGGGCACGCTGACCAACAAGATGGCGCCCGCGCTGCGCAAGGTCTACGACCAGATGCCGGAGCCGCGCTACGTCATCTCGATGGGGTCCTGCGCCAACGGCGGCGGCTATTACCACTATTCCTACTCGGTGGTCCGTGGCTGCGATCGCGTGGTGCCGGTCGACATCTACGTGCCGGGCTGTCCTCCGACAGCGGAGGCGCTTCTCTACGGCGTTCTGCTTCTCCAGAAGAAGATCCGCCGGACCGGTACGATCGAGCGCTAGGGCGGAGTCTTCCATGAACGAACTGTCCGAACAGGTGCAGGGCCTTCTGGCCGGCACGTTCACCTCGGCATCCGTGCGCTTCGGTGAATTGACGCTCGTCGTGCCGGCCACGGCGGTCGTGGAAGTGCTGACTAAGCTTCGCGATGCCGCGTCCCTTCGCTTCGTCAACCTCACCGACATCTGCGGCGTGGACTATCCCGGCCGGGCCAAGCGTTTCGAGGTGGTCTACCATCTCCTCTCGCCGACCCGGAACGCCCGCATCCGGATCAAGGTGGAGACGGCGGAGGATGACCCGGTTCCATCGGTGACGGGCGTCTTCGCGGGCGCCGATTGGTTCGAGCGAGAGGCCTACGATCTCTATGGGATCCTCTTCACGGGCCATCCCGACCTTCGCCGCATTCTCACCGACTACGGTTTCGAGGGGCATCCGCTGCGCAAGGACTTCCCGCTCACGGGTTTCGTCGAGGTTCACTACGACGAAGCCCTGAAGCAGGTCGTCTACGAGCCGGTCGCTTTGCGGCAGGAGTTTCGCAACTTCGACTTCCTCTCGCCCTGGGAGGGCACGGACTACGTGCTGCCGGGCGATGAGAAGGCGAAAGCGAATTGATCGAGAGCGACGGCCGCGGGGCGGTTGCGCGATCGAGCGGCGGGCTTTCGAAGACCGGATCGATCGCGCGTTGCCGCGCGGGATCTTCATCGCGGAAAAGCAGCCCAACGATGGTCGCCGGCGAGATGCGGGCGATGACGGGTGCAGAATTCATCGCCGCCACGACCGGCGGAGGGGCTTGAGACCATGGCCGAGATCGACGTCCGGAACTTCAACATCAACTTCGGCCCGCAGCATCCGGCCGCGCACGGCGTGCTGCGCCTCGTGCTGGAACTCGACGGCGAGATCGTCGAGCGCGTCGATCCGCATATCGGACTCCTGCACCGCGGCACGGAGAAGCTGATCGAGGCAAAGACCTATCTTCAGGCGCTTCCCTACTTCGATCGCCTCGACTACGTCGCGCCGATGAACCAGGAGCACGCCTTCTGCCTCGCGATCGAGCGGCTGGCGGAGGTCGAGGTTCCCAAGCGCGCGCAGCTGATTCGCGTTCTCTACAGCGAAATCGGCCGCATCCTGTCGCATCTCCTGAACGTGACGACGCAGGCCATGGATGTCGGCGCGCTGACGCCTCCGCTCTGGGGCTTCGAGGAGCGCGAGAAGCTGATGGTCTTCTACGAGCGGGCATCCGGTGCCCGGCTCCATGCCGCCTATTTCCGTCCGGGCGGGGTTCATCAGGATCTGCCGCAGAAGCTCGTCGACGATATCGGCGCGTGGTGCGATCCCTTCCTAAAGGTTTGCGACGATATCGATGAACTCCTGACCGGCAACCGCATCTTCAAGCAGCGCAATGTCGACATCGGCGTCATCGGGATCGAGGATTGCTGGGCGCTCGGCTTCTCTGGCGTGATGGTGCGCGGCTCCGGCGCCGCCTGGGATCTTCGGAAGTCGCAGCCCTATGAGTGCTACGACGAGATGGATTTCGACATTCCCGTCGGCAAGAACGGCGACTGTTTCGACCGGTACCTCATTCTCATGGTCGAGATGCGCGAATCCGTAAAGATCATGAAGCAGTGCGTCGAGCGGCTGTCCGGCGCCGAGCGAATCGGTCCGGTCTCCTCGACGGAGGGCAAGGTCGTGCCGCCGAAGCGCGGCCAGATGAAGCGTTCGATGGAAGCGCTCATCCACCACTTCAAGCTCTACACCGAAGGCTTCCACGTCCCCGCCGGCGAGGTCTACGCCGCGGTGGAGGCGCCGAAGGGCGAGTTCGGCGTTTATCTCGTCGCCGACGGCACCAACAAGCCGCATCGCTGCAAGATCAAGGCGCCGGGCTTCTCGCATCTTCAGGCCATGGACTTCATGTGCCGCAAGCATATGCTGGCCGACGTCTCCGCCATTCTCGGCTCGCTCGACATCGTGTTCGGCGAGGTCGATCGTTAAGCGGAACGAGGTTCGAAGGAGGGCCGATGTCGACGACCGTCAAGACGGCCCTTCCAGAGAAGATGTCAGCCGAGGAGTTTTTGGCTTGGGCGGATTCCCGGAAGACGGAAGGCCGCTACGAACTGATCGACGGGTATCCGGTTCTGCTGCAAGCCGAGCGCGCAAGTCATAACGAGTACAAGGCTTCGGTTTGGCTTGCCCTTCGAACGGCACTGCGCTCGGGTGGGCTCGCCTGCACAGCTTTCACCGATGGGATGAGCGTCCGGATCGACGATCATGTTGTTCGTGAACCTGACGCCTTGGTCCATTGTGGAGCCTATGATCGATCTGACATCGTCGTCTCCAACCCCGTCATCGTGGTCGAGGTGATCTCGCCGTCGAGCGTGCGGAGCGATCCCGGTCGCAAGTTGCTCGACTACTTCTCCGTTCCGTCCATCCGGCAATACCTTATCCTCTACGGCGACGAGGAACGCGTGGTTCACCATCGGCGAACCGAGATCGAAGGCGAGATCGCGACCCGTATCCTGGGGCGAGGGGACACGTTGGACCTTTCGCCGCCGGGCTTTTCCGTCACCGTCGACGCATTGTTCGACAGTTGACGCCGACCCGCTTCGAGCGGTTCAGAGAAAGCCGATAAGTCCTTTCGGACTGCGGCCTTCCACCACTGGCCTTTTGCGGGGCGTATGTTAGAACGCGCCGCAACATCTGAGTTTAGAACAGAACCAAGTCGAGGTCCGATGTCCGTCAGACGGCTCGCGGAAGATAGCGTTCAGCCGGCAGGCTTCGCCTTCAATGGCGATAATGCGGGTTGGGCCGAGCGCACGATCGCCAAATATCCTGAAGGACGACAGCAGTCCGCCGTAATTCCGCTGTTGATGCGGGCGCAGGAGCAGGACGGCTGGGTGACCAAGGCCGCGATCGAGCACATCGCCGATCGCCTTGCCATGCCGCTGATCCGTGTCCTGGAGGTCGCGACCTTCTACACGCAGTTCCAGCTGAAGCCGGTGGGCACGCGCGCTCACGTGCAGGTCTGCGGGACGACGCCCTGCATGCTGCGCGGCTCGGACGAGCTGAAGCGGGTCTGTCAGTCGAAGATCCACCACGACCAGTTCCACCTCAATGCGTCCGGGACCTTGTCCTGGGAGGAGGTCGAATGCCTCGGCGCCTGCGTCAACGCGCCGATGGTCATGATCTTCAACGACACCTACGAGGATCTGACGGCCGAACGCCTGTCCGAGATCATCGATGCCTTCGATCGGGGCGAAGGCGAGAGCGTCAAGGTCGGCCCGCAGATCGACCGGCATCTCTCGTCGCCCTTCGGCGGACCGACGTCGCTGACGACGGCCGACGAAGCCGTTGCGCATGACGGCATCGAGCACGACGGCTCGTCCGCTTCATCCGCCGAAGCTGCGGAAGGGCAGACGCCCTCGCAGGCGGGGCGTCCCTCCACGCACGCCGCCGAGACCGATCCGAGCATCAAGAGCCCCGGCGCCGCCGTGGGCGCCGCGGTCGACCAGACGGTCGAGAACGCGGAAAGCGCGGGGGCGACCAGTGCCGCAGCGCCGAGCGGCAGCGGGTCGACGGGTGGTTCCGAGCAGGGGCCGACCGGCGCCGGCCAGAAGGAGGACGGGCTGGAGGATCATTCATCGGCCTCCGCCGACGCCGATGCCGCCCGCCACGATGGTCCGCTCGGCGAGAAGGGCCAGCGGGACGAGAAGGCGGTCGTAGCCGACGAGAGGTTCGTCGAGGCTCCCGAAGGATCGGCGCGCGCGCTCTCGGGCGATCGTGCCCCCGCGGCAGGCTCGTTTGCCGCTCCGCGCGAGGAGCCGCCGGTCGAGCAGCTTCGCAAGACCGAAGACACCGCGCCGGGCCCCGTCGCCGACGATCATTTCGAAACCGAAGCGGCCTCGGCCTCGGCGGCGACGTCCTTCGTGACGCCGGAAAAGCCGACGGGTCTTCTCTCCGCACCGGACGGCGCGGCCGATGACCTGAAGCTGATCAGGGGTGTCGGACCCGTGCTGGAGGTCAAGCTGCACGAGCTTGGCGTCTACCACTTCCGCCAGATCGCCGGCTGGTCGGCAGCCGAGCTGCAATGGATCGACGACCACCTTTACATCCGGGGCCGCGCCTTGCGCGATCGCTGGATCGAGCAGGCGAAGGCCCTGGCCGCGCCGGCTGGACAGGATTGAGGAGAACGGGACGATGCTGCGCGACGAGGACCGCATCTTCACCAACATCTACGGCCTGAAGGACAAGAGTCTGAAGGGCGCGATGGCGCGCGGCCATTTCGACGGCACCGCCGACATCATCGGCAAGGGCCGCGACTGGATCATCAACGAGATGAAAGCCTCCGGCCTTCGCGGCCGCGGTGGCGCGGGCTTTCCGACCGGCCTGAAGTGGTCTTTCATGCCGAAGGAATCGGACGGTCGCCCGCATTATCTCGTCATCAACGCCGACGAGTCGGAGCCCGGCACCTGCAAGGACCGGGACATCATGCGCAACGATCCCTTCACGCTGGTGGAAGGGTGCATCATCGCCGGCTTCGCCATGGGGGCGCATGCCTGCTACATCTACGTCCGCGGCGAGTACGTCCGGGAGCGCGAGGCCCTGCAGCGCGCCATCGACGAGTGCTACGATGCAGGGCTGCTCGGGCGCGACAACAAGTGCGGCTGGGATTACGACATCGTCGTGCATCACGGCGCCGGCGCCTATATCTGCGGCGAGGAGACGGCGCTCCTGGAAAGCCTCGAGGGCAAGAAGGGCCAGCCGCGCCTGAAGCCGCCGTTCCCGGCCAATATGGGTCTCTACGGCTGCCCGACGACCGTGAACAACGTCGAGTCGATCGCCGTCGCGCCGACCATCCTGCGCCGGGGCGGTGCCTGGTTCTCCGGCATCGGACGCCCCAACAACACCGGCACCAAGCTCTTCTGCATTTCCGGCCATGTCGAGCGGCCGTGCACGGTCGAAGAGGCCATGGGCATTCCGTTCCGAGAGCTGATCGAGAAGCATTGCGGCGGCATTCGCGGTGGATGGGACAACCTTCTCGCCGTCATTCCCGGCGGATCCTCCGTTCCTCTCGTTCCCGCCCACGACATCATCGACGCGCCGATGGATTTCGACGGGCTGCGTGACATCAAGACTTCGCTGGGAACGGCGGCTGTCATCGTCATGGACAAGTCGACCGACATCGTGCGGGCCATCGCGCGCCTTTCGTATTTCTACAAGCACGAGAGCTGCGGCCAGTGCACGCCGTGCCGCGAGGGAACGGGCTGGATGTGGCGGCTGATGGAGCGCATGGTCGTCGGCAATGCGGAGAAGCGCGAGATCGACATGCTCTTGGACGTGACCAAGCAGGTCGAGGGTCACACGATCTGCGCTCTTGGCGACGCCGCGGCCTGGCCGATCCAGGGCCTGATGCGCCACTTCCGCGCCGAGGTGGAGCGTCGCATCGACGAATTTTCCCGCAACGGCCATCCCGGCGTCAATCGCCCGCAGATGCTGGAAGCGGCGGAGTAGACAGAACCATGGTCGAAATCGTCGGGCGCGCGGACATCATCACGGCGGAGAAGGCGGATCTTTCCAGTTCCAGCTTCTCGAACTGCGATCTGTCCGAAGCGCGCTACGAGAATGTCGACCTGTCGGGTAGCGAGTTCGGCAATGTCGACCTCGCCGAGATCGTCGTGACGAATGCCGATCTCAGTGACGCCCAGTTTCGCAATGTCGACCTGACGAACGCGCGCTTCGACGACGCCGCGATCGAAGGCCTGACGATCAACGGGATCGGCATCGCCGACCTCCTCGCGTCCCATGGGGCGTCGAAGACGGCACGAGGCAACAACTGATATGGCAAAGATCAAGGTCGACGGCAGGGAAGTCGAGGTTCCCGACCACTACACGCTGCTCCAGGCGGCGGAGGAGGCGGGTGCCGAGATCCCGCGCTTCTGTTTCCACGAGCGTCTTTCGATCGCCGGCAATTGCCGCATGTGCCTCGTCGAAGTGAAGGGAGGCCCGCCGAAGCCGGCGGCTTCCTGCGCCATGGGCGTCAGGGACCTGCGACCCGGACCGAACGGCGAAGCGCCGGAAATCTTCACGAACACGCCGATGGTGAAGAAGGCCCGCGAGGGCGTGATGGAATTCCTCCTGATCAACCACCCGCTGGATTGCCCGATCTGCGACCAGGGCGGCGAGTGCGATCTTCAGGATCAGGCCATGGCCTTCGGCGTCGATAGCTCTCGCTACCGCGAGAACAAGCGCGCCGTGGAAGACAAGTATATCGGCCCGCTCGTGAAGACGATCATGACGCGCTGCATCCACTGCACGCGCTGCGTCCGCTTCACGACCGAGGTCGCCGGCATTTCCGAGCTGGGACTCGTCGGACGCGGCGAGGATGCCGAGATCACGACCTATCTCGAGCAGGCGATGACGTCCGAACTGCAGGGCAATGTCATCGATCTCTGCCCGGTCGGTGCGCTGACCTCTCGGCCCTATGCCTTCCAGGCGCGTCCCTGGGAGCTCACCAAGACCGAAACCGTCGACGTGATGGATGGCGTCGGCTCGTCGATCCGCGTCGATACGCGAGGCCGCGAGGTCATGCGCATCCTGCCGCGCACCAACGAGGCGATCAACGAGGAGTGGATTTCCGACAAGACCCGCTTCGTCTGGGACGGCTTGCGCACCCAGCGCCTCGATCGCCCCTATGTCCGCAAGGACGGTCGCCTTCAGCCAGCCAGCTGGGCGGACGCTTTCGCCGCGATCAAGGCAAAGGTCGCCGCCACGTCGGCCGAGCGGATCGGCGCGATCGGCGGTGATCTGGCGGCGGTGGAGGATCTCTTCGCCCTGAAGCGCCTCGTCAATCTCCTCGGTTCGACCGCGCTCGACATCCGACAGGACGGAACGGCGCTCGATCCGGCGGACGGCCGGGCATCCTATCTCTTCAACACGACGATTTCAGGCATCGAGGACGCCGACGCCCTCCTCATCATCGGCGCCAATCCGCGTTTCGAGGCCTCCGTCCTCAACGCGCGGATCCGCAAGCGCTGGCGCATGGGCGGCTTCCCGATCGGCGTGATCGGGACGAACGCAGATCTTCGCTACGACGCCGTCTATCTCGGCGCGGGACCCGATACGCTCTCGAACATCGAGGGTGTCAGCGGCCCGTTCTACGAGGCGCTGAAGGCTGCCAAGAAGCCGATGATCATCGTGGGGCAGGGCGCGCTGACAGGCGCGAACGGCGCCTCGGTCCTCGCATCGGTGGCCGCTCTCGCGCGTGAGATCGGCGCGGTCACGGACGGGTGGAACGGCTTCAACGTCCTGCACAATGCGGCGTCGCGGGTGGGCGGTCTCGACATCGGTTTCGTGCCAGGCGAGGGCGCGCCGAACGCGGCCGCCATGGCAGGCGGCGCGGTGGATCTTCTGTTCAACCTCGGGGCCGACGAGATCGAGATCGCGCCGGGCGCTTTCGTCGTCTATGTCGGAACGCATGGCGACAAGGGCGCTCACCGGGCGGACGTCATCCTGCCGGGCGCAGCCTATACCGAGAAATCGGGAACCTGGGTCAACACCGAGGGACGGGCTCAGACGGGAAGCCGTGCTGCATTTCCCCCGGGCGACGCCCGAGAGGAATGGGCGATCTTCCGCGCTCTCTCCGCGGTGCTCGGTAAGACCTTGCCGTTCGACTCGCTGTCGGCCTTGCGCGCGGAGCTCTACGCGGCGCATCCCCACATGCGATCCGACGCCGTGACGGCTGCCGATTCGTCGGTGATCACGACCCTCGCGGATCGCGCGGGCACCGTGACGGGCTCGGCCTTCAAGCTCGGCATCACCGATTTCTACCTCTCGAACCCGATCGCTCGGGCGTCGAAGGTCATGGCCGAATGTTCGAGGCTCGCTTACGCCGAGCACCTCGAAGCCGCGGAATAAGGAACGCCCGCCGTGTCGGACTTCGTCTCTCTCTACGCCTGGCCGGCGATCGTCATCGCCGCGCAGAGCTTGCTCTTCCTCGTCGTTCTGCTCGTTCTCATCGCCTACATCCTCCTTGCGGACCGCAAGATCTGGGCCGCGGTGCAGATGCGGCGCGGGCCGAACGTCGTCGGTCCTTTCGGCCTCTTCCAGTCCTTCGCGGACCTTCTGAAGTTCGTCCTCAAGGAGCCGACGATCCCGGCATCCGCCGACAAGACCGTCTTTCTGCTGGCACCCCTCGTTGCCGTGACCCTGGCGCTCGCGACCTTCGCGGTCGTGCCGGTGGCGGACGGCTGGGTGATCGCCAACATCAACATCGGCATTCTCTACATCTTCGCCATCTCCTCGCTCGAGGTCTATGGCGTGATCATGGGCGGGTGGGCGTCGAACTCGAAATACGCGTTTCTCGGCGCGCTCCGTTCGGCGGCGCAGATGGTGTCCTACGAGGTCTCCATCGGCTTCGTGATCGTCACCGTTCTCCTCTGCGTCGGTTCGCTCAATCTCACCGACATCGTGCTCGCGCAGGGCAACGGCATCGGCACACGCGTCGGCCTGCCCAACACCTTCCTCGACTGGCACTGGCTGTCGCTCTTCCCGATGTTCATCATCTTCTTCATCTCGGCGCTCGCCGAGACGAACCGGCCGCCCTTCGACCTGCCGGAAGCCGAATCGGAGCTCGTCGCCGGCTTCATGGTGGAGTATGGCTCGACCCCCTACATGATGTTCATGCTCGGCGAGTATGCGGCCATCACCCTGATGTGCTGCCTCACCACCATCCTCTTCCTCGGCGGATGGCTGCCGCCGTTCAACTTCGCGCCCTTCACCTGGGTGCCCGGCGTCATCTGGTTCCTCGCCAAGGTCGCGCTCGTCTTCTTCATGTTCGCGATGGTGAAAGCCTTCGTTCCCCGCTACCGCTACGACCAGTTGATGCGTCTGGGTTGGAAGGTCTTCCTCCCGATCTCGCTCGGCATGGTCGTGATCACCGCCTTCGTTCTGAAGCTGACCGGAACGGTGCCGGCATGACGGACCCCGCCGTCCTCGGTGCGCTGGCCGGGCTCGCGATCGGCATCGCCGACTTCGTGGCGCTCGGACTCGTCCGCACGCCGAGGACCGGCGGCTCCGGTTTATCCTTGAAGCTCGTCCGGGGCATGTCCCTCGTCGTGTTTCCGATCGTTGGCTGGTTCGCCGGTCCTATCGTCGCCTCGAGCCTTGCAGGCTGATCCATGAGTGCCATTGCACAGACCGTCCGATCGCTGTTTCTCCTCGAATTCGTGAAGGCCTTCGGCCTCTCGATGCGTTACTTCTTCGCGCCGAAATCGACGATCAACTATCCCTTCGAGAAGAACCCGCAGAGCCCGCGCTTCCGCGGCGAGCATGCCCTGCGCCGTTATCCCAACGGCGAGGAACGTTGCATCGCCTGCAAGCTGTGCGAGGCGATCTGCCCCGCGCAGGCGATCACCATCGAAGCCGGGCCGCGCCGCAACGACGGCACGCGCCGCACGGTGCGCTATGACATCGACATGGTGAAGTGCATCTATTGCGGTTTCTGCCAGGAGGCTTGCCCGGTCGATGCGATCGTGGAAGGGCCGAACTTCGAGTTCTCGACGGAAACCCGCGAAGAGCTTTACTACGACAAGGAACGGCTTCTCGCGAACGGCGACCGCTGGGAGCGTGAAATCGCTCAGAACATTGCGCTCGACGCACCTTACCGCTAAGCGGATGCCATAGCGGACGGGGCGGTTTGCCTCCTCGTCCGCGACCCCGTTCGAACACCGAAGACCGACCGGCGGCACGTCCTCTTCAGACGAGAGGGCAGGGGCCGGCGATGACAACGACGACGACAAGGAGCCCGATCATGCTGGGCCTTCAGGCTTTCTTTTTCTACGTCTTTGCCTTCGTGACCGTCGGCGCGGCCTTGATGGTCGTCCTGTCGCGCAATCCCGTGCACTCGGTGTTGTTCCTGATCCTGACCTTCGTCAGCGCGGCCGGTCTGTTCCTTCTGACAGGAGCCGAATTCCTCGCCCTGATCTTGATCGTCGTCTATGTCGGCGCCGTCGCGGTCCTCTTCCTCTTCGTCGTCATGATGCTCGACGTCGACTTCGCCGCGCTGAAGAAGGGCGCGCTCGAATATGCGCCGATCGGCGCGATCATCGGCATCGTGCTGCTGGCCGAACTCGTCATCGCCGTCACGGGCAATGCCTATCGGCCGTCGCCGAGCGTCGTGACCGCGATGCCGACGCCCTCGCTGGCGGTGACGTCGAACATCGAAGCGCTCGGCCTCGTCCTCTACACGCGCTACGTGTTCTTTTTCCAGGTCGCGGGCCTCATCCTCTTCGTCGCGATGATCGGCGCCATCGTGCTGACGCTGCGCCACAAGGTCGGCATCCGTCGCCAGTCCATTCCCCAGCAGGTCGCCCGCACGCCGGCAACCGCCATCGAAATCCGCAAGGTCAAGAGCGGCCAGGGCCTCTGAGAGCGCCGGCACAAGGATACGCATCATGGAAGTCGGTCTCGGCCACTACCTCACCGTCGGCGCCATCCTCTTCGTGACGGGCGTCTTCGGCATCTTTCTCAACCGTAAGAATGTCATCACGATCCTGATGTCGATCGAGCTGATCCTTCTGTCGGTGAACCTGAACCTCGTCGCATTCTCGGCCTTCCTGAACGATCTCGTTGGTCAGGTCTTCGCGCTCTTCATCCTGACCGTCGCGGCGGCGGAAGCCGCCATCGGCCTTGCGATCCTCGTCGTCTTCTTCCGCAACCGCGGCTCGATCGCGGTCGAAGACGTCAACACCATGAAAGGCTGAGCCGAGCGATGTATCAGACGATCGTCCTTCTTCCGCTCATCGGCTTCCTGATCGTCGGGTTCTTCGGCAACTCGATCGGTGCCAAGGCTTCCGAATACGTCACGACCGGGCTGCTCATCGTGTCCGCGCTCCTGTCGTGGATCGCCTTCATCTCCTTCGGCTTCGGCGAGGGTGAGACGCAGCGCATCATGCTCCTTCAGTGGATGCAGTCGGGCGCGCTCGACGTCTCCTGGTCGCTGCGCATCGACCGGCTGACGCTCGTCATGCTCGTCGTCGTGAACACGGTGTCGGCGCTCGTCCACACCTACTCGATCGGCTACATGCACCACGATCCGCATCGGCCGCGCTTCTTCGCCTATCTCTCGCTCTTTACCTTCGCCATGCTCATGCTGGTGACGTCGAACAACCTCGTCCAGATGTTCTTCGGCTGGGAGGGCGTCGGCCTCGCCTCCTACCTTCTGATCGGTTTCTGGTACAAGAAGCCGTCGGCGAACGCGGCCGCCATGAAGGCCTTCGTCGTCAATCGCGTCGGCGACTTCGGCTTCGCGCTGGGCATTTTCGGCATCTTCGCTTTGTTCGGATCGGTCAATCTCGACACGATCTTTGCAGGGGCGGCGGACGTCGCGGCCTCGATGAGCCACGAAGCCGGCGCCACGGCGGCGGAAGGTGCCACGGCGCATGCCGGCGACATCGTCCTCACCTTTGCGGGCTATCCGCTGACCATGGGCGCCGCGCTGACGATCGTCTGCCTGCTCCTCTTCATGGGCGCGATGGGCAAGTCGGCGCAGCTCGGTCTCCACACCTGGCTCCCCGACGCCATGGAAGGCCCGACGCCGGTCTCAGCACTGATCCACGCCGCCACCATGGTGACCGCCGGCGTCTTCATGCTCGCCCGCATGTCTCCGGTCTTCGAGCTCAGCCATTCTGCGCTGACCTTCGTCACCTTCATCGGGGCGACGACGGCCTTCTTCGCGGCGACGGTCGGTCTCGTTCAGAACGACATCAAGCGCGTCATCGCCTATTCCACGTGCTCGCAGCTCGGCTACATGTTCGTCGCGCTGGGTGTCGGCGCCTACGGGGCCGCGGTCTTCCACCTCTTCACGCACGCCTTCTTCAAGGCGTTGCTCTTCCTCGGCGCCGGCTCCGTCATTCACGCCGTCTCGGACGAGCAGGACATGCGCAACATGGGCGGCCTGCGCAAGCACATCCCGAAGACCTATCGGATGATGGTCATCGGAACGCTCGCGCTGACGGGCTTCCCGCTGACCGCCGGCTATTACTCGAAGGACGCCATCATCGAGAGCGCGTTCGTCGGTCACAACAGCTTCGCGCTCTACGGTTTCGGGATGACCGTGATCGCGGCCTTGATGACGAGCTTCTACTCGTGGCGGCTGATCTTCATGACGTTCCACGGCAAGCCGCGGGCGAGCCACGAGGTCATGCACCACATCCACGAATCCCCGCCGATCATGCTCGTCCCGCTCTACATCCTCGCCGTCGGCGCGGTCTTTGCCGGTATCGTGTTCGCACCGTTCTTCATCGGCGAAGGTTACGGCGAATTCTGGAACGCCGCTCTGTTCACGGGCGCGGAGAACCACGTCCTGCACGACATGCATTCGGTGCCGGCGCTGGTGAAGTGGTCGCCGTTCATCGCGATGATCATCGGCTTCGCGCTGGCCTTCCAGTTCTACATCCGCAATCCGTCGCTGCCCGTTCAGACCGCGGCGACGCATCGGGGCCTGTATCGCTTCCTCCTGAACAAGTGGTATTTCGACGAGCTCTACGACGTCCTGTTCGTGCGCTCGGCCAAGTCGCTCGGCCGCTTCCTCTGGAAGCAGGGTGACGGACAGGTCATCGATCGGCTCGGGCCTGACGGCATTTCGGCGCGCGTGCTCGACGTCACCGATCGTGTCGTGCGCTTGCAGACGGGTTATCTCTACCACTACGCCTTCGCCATGCTGATCGGCGTCGCCGCGCTCGTGACCTGGATGATGGTCGGAGGAGCAAGCTGATGAGCATCGACTTTCCGATCCTCTCGCTGGTGACGTTCGCGCCGCTGGTCGGCGTGGTGCTGATCCTTCTCATGCGGGACGAGACGGCCGCGCAGAAGCACAACATCCGGCTGATCGCGCTCTACACGACGGTCGTCACCTTCATCCTGTCGCTGTTCATCTGGATCGGCTTCGACAACGCCGATGCGGGCTTCCAGTTCGTCGAACGGGCCGACTGGCTCGGAACAGGCATCACCTACCACATGGGCGTCGACGGCATTTCGCTGCTCTTCGTCATCCTAACGACCTTCCTCATGCCGATCTGCATCCTGGCCAGCTGGGAGTCCGTGCAGGTCCGCGTGAAGGAGTACATGGTCGCCTTCCTCGTGCTGGAGACGCTGGTCGTCGGCGTGTTCTGCGCGCTCGACATCGTGCTCTTCTACATCTTCTTCGAGGGCGGCCTCATCCCGATGTTCCTGATCATCGGCGTCTGGGGCGGCAAGCGCCGCGTCTATGCGAGCTACAAGTTCTTCCTCTACACCTTCCTCGGCTCGGTCCTCATGCTCGTCGCGATCATGGCGATGTTCTGGACCGCCGGAACGTCCTCGATCCCCGAGCTTCTCCAGGCGCGTTTTCCCGCGGAGATGCAGACCTGGCTCTGGCTGGCCTTCTTTGCGAGCTTCGCGGTGAAGATGCCGATGTGGCCCGTCCACACATGGCTTCCCGACGCCCACGTCGAGGCGCCGACGGCCGGATCGGTGATTCTGGCAGGCATCCTCCTGAAGCTCGGCGGCTACGGCTTCATCCGCTTCTCGCTGCCGATGTTTCCGCTGGCGTCCGCGGATTTCGCGCCGCTGGTGTTCACGCTCTCGGCCGTGGCGATCATCTACACGTCGCTCGTCGCGCTGATGCAGGAGGACATTAAGAAGCTGATCGCCTATTCCTCCGTCGCCCATATGGGCTTCGTGACCATGGGCATCTTCGCCGCCAACGAGCAGGGCGTGCAGGGCGCGATCTTCCAGATGCTGAGCCACGGCCTCGTGTCGGGCGCGCTCTTCCTCTGCGTCGGCGTCGTCTACGACCGGATGCACACGCGCGACATCGCCGCCTATGGCGGGCTCGTCAGCCGCATGCCGGCCTACGCGACGGTGTTCCTCCTCTTCACCATGGCCAATGTCGGCCTTCCCGGCACGTCCGGCTTCGTCGGCGAATTCCTGACGCTGCTGGCGGTCTTCCGTGCGAACACCTGGGTTGCGATCTTCGCGACGACGGGCGTCATCCTGTCGGCCGCCTATGCTCTCTGGCTGTACCGCCGCGTGATTTTCGGGGCGCTGACGAAGGAGTCGCTGATGGGGATTCTCGATCTCGACCGGCGCGAGAAAATCCTTCTCTACCCGCTCGCGGTCCTCACCATCTTCTTCGGCGTTTACCCGATGCCGGTTTTCAACGTGACGGCGGCCTCCGTCGACACGCTCCTGAAAAGCTACACCGCGGCGCTCGAGGCGGCCAACGCCCTCGCGCTCGCGCAGTGATCGAAAGACCCTGACCGATGCTGACCGAAACCCTGTCCGGAAGCCTGTCGATCATCGGCCCCGAGCTCATCCTCGGGGGCGGCGCCATGGTGCTCCTGATGATCGGCGTGTTCCTGGGCGAGGGTAGCGCCAAGCTCGTCTCGGCTCTGGCGGCCGTCCTCGTCCTGGTCGCGGCGCTCTGGCTGATTTTCGCGACACCGACGGGCGTGGCCTTCAACGGCTCCTTCGTCCTCGATCCCTTCGCCCGTTTCATGAAGCTCCTCGTTCTGATCGGGTCCGGCGCCGTCATCGTGATGTCCGTCGGCTATGCCGAGATCGAGAAGTTTCATCGCTTCGAGTTTCCGGTCCTTCTCGTGCTCGCCACGATCGGCATGATGCTGATGGTGTCGGCGGGTGACCTCATCGCGCTCTATCTCGGTCTCGAACTCCTCTCGCTCGCCTCCTACGTCATTGCCGCCTTCAACCGCGACAACGTCCGTTCGACGGAAGCCGGCCTGAAATATTTCATCCTCGGCGCGCTGTCGTCCGGCATGCTGCTGTATGGCGCCTCGATGGTCTACGGCTTCACCGGCCAGATCGAGTTCACCGCCATTGCCGCGGCTCTTCAGGCGGAGGGGCGCACCTTCGGTCTCGCGGTCGGCCTCGTCTTCGTCATGGCGGGTCTCGCCTTCAAGATCTCGGCCGTGCCGTTCCACATGTGGACGCCCGACGTCTACGAGGGCTCGCCGACCCCGGTGACCGCATTTTTCGCAGGCGCGCCGAAGGTCGCCGCCTTCGCCATGCTGACGCGCTTCACGGTGGAAGGCTTTGCGCCGCTGACCGCCGACTGGCAGCAGGTCGTCGTCTTCATCTCGATCGCCTCGATGGGCTTCGGCGCCTTCGCCGCGATCGGCCAGCGCAACATCAAGCGCCTGATGGCCTATTCCTCGATCAGCCACATGGGCTTCGCGCTGGTGGGGCTGGCCGCGGCCAATGTGGAGGGCGTGCGCGGCGTGCTCCTCTACATGGCGATCTACATGACGATGACGCTCGGCTCCTTCGCCGTCATTCTCGCCATGCGGCGTCGCGAGGGCATGGTCGAGGATATTTCGGAACTGTCCGGCCTGTCGCGGACCAATCCCGTCATGGCGCTGCTGCTGACGATCCTGATGCTGTCGCTCGCCGGCCTCCCGCCGCTCGCCGGTTTCTTCGCCAAATACTTCGTCTTCATGGCGGCGGTGCAGTCGGGGCTCTACGGTCTCGCCGTGATCGGCGTCCTCACCAGCGTCGTCGGCCTTTATTACTATCTGCGCATCGTGAAGGTCATGTGGTTCGATGAACCCGCCGAGCGCTTCGTTCCGATGGCGATGGAGCTTCGCGTCGTGCTGGGCGCGGCCGCGCTGTTCATCTTCCCGGTCTATCTCCTCGTCGGTGGCCCGCTCTTCGCCGCCGCCGAAGCCGCCGCGCGGACATTCTTCTGACGGTGGCACCCGACCGGCGCGGATCCCGGCGGCGTCTGGCGCTGGAAGATGTGGGATCGACCAATGTCATCGCACTGGAAGCGGCCCGTGCGGGTGACCCAGGCGCGCTCTGGGTGACGGCGGCCCGGCAGTCGGCCGGGCGCGGTCGGCGGGGCAGGGCCTGGGTGTCGGAAGCCGGTAATCTCTATGCCAGTCTCCTGCTCATCGATCCCGCCCGGACCGACGATCTTCTGAACCTTCCCCTCGTCGTCGCGCTCGGCGTGCGGAACGGACTGGCCGGCCTCGTCTCGCGCGACGGTCCTCCCGTCACGATCAAATGGCCGAACGATATCCTGATTGACGGCTGCAAGACCGTGGGCATCCTGGTCGAAAGCGAGCGGCTGGCCGACGGACGTCTGGCTGTCGTGATCGGATGTGGTGTAAATGTCGGCCACAGTCCCGACGATACGCCGTATCCCACGACGAGCCTGCGCCAAGCCGGCGTCGCTGCGAATGTCGAGGAGACGTTCGTCGCACTGGCCGGCGGCGTGGAAGCAGCCTTGGCGCTTTGGTCGCAGGGTCGCAATTTCCAGGCGGTTCGCGAGGCCTGGCTGAGCCACGCCGCCGGAATCGGATCAGCCTGCACGGTCAACCTAGCGGAAGGTCCGCTGTCCGGTCGCTTCGTCGGTCTGGAATCCGACGGTCGGCTGATTTTGGAGGAGGACGACGGAGGTCGCCGCTCCATATCTGCTGGTGATCTCTTTCTTCTCGGAACCGGAGGGACGCATTCGGCGCCCGGCTGTTCCCCGACACGACATTGACGATGAGCCGCATCGCATAACGGCACCTTGAATCAAGACATGAACCGGCGGAATCGCCCTTTGAACGTGAAGTGACAAACCTTTGACAGAACTCGTTTTCCTGCCGCTCGGCGGCATCGGTGAGATCGGTATGAATCTCGCCGCCTACGGCTATGGACCCGAACACGACCGCGAATGGCTCGTCGTCGATTGCGGCGTCTCCTTCGCCGGTCCCGACTTTCCCGGCGTCGACCTCGTCTTTCCCGACATCCGCTTTCTCGAGCGGCAGCGCTCGCGGATCCGGGGCATCGTGATCACCCATGCGCACGAAGACCATTACGGGGCGCTGCTCGATCTCTGGCCGCGCCTGAAGGCGCCCGTCTATGCCTCGCCCTTCACTGCCGCTCTTCTCGCGGCCAAGCGGGAGGGGGAACCCGGCGCACCGAAGATCCCCGTGACGATCTTCCAGGCCGGCGAGACCTTCGAGGTCGGACCCTTCTCGATCGAGGCGATCAACGTCACGCATTCGATCCCGGAGCCGGTCGCGCTCGCGATCCGAACCTCCTTCGGGACGGTCGTCCACACCGGCGACTGGAAGATCGATGCCCATCCCGCATTGGGTCTGCCGACCGACGAGAAGCGGCTGCGCGAGATCGGCGCCGAGGGCGTCCTGGCGCTCGTCTGCGATTCGACGAACGCGATGCGCGAGGGCGTCAGCCCGAGCGAATCCGAAGTGGGAACCTCGCTCCGCGAGATCATCACGGAGGCGAAGGGGCGCGTTGCCGTCACGACCTTCTCGTCCAATATCGGGCGGATCCGCGCGGTCGCGCAGGCAGCGGCCGATTCCGGTCGACAGACCCTTCTGCTCGGCCGCTCGATGAAGCGCATGGTCGATGTCGCGGGCGAGCTCGGCTATCTCGACGGTCTGCCGCCCTTCCTCGACGAGCAGGATTTCGGCTACATTCCGCGCGAGAAGGCCGTGATCATCCTGACGGGGAGTCAGGGCGAGCCGCGTGCGGCGCTCGCGCGGCTGGCGCGGGACGAGCATCCGACGGTCGCCCTCTCCAAGGGTGATGCCGTCATCTTCTCCTCGCGGGCCATTCCCGGCAACGAGAAGGGCATCATCGACATCAAGAACGCCCTGATCGAGCAGGGCGTCGAGATCATCGAGGATCGCGATCGACTCGTCCACGTCTCTGGCCATCCTCGCCGGAGCGAGATGAAGCAGATGTACGACTGGGTGAAGCCGAGGATCGCGGTTCCCGCGCATGGCGAAGCCGCGCATCTGAAGGCGCATGCGCTTTTCGCCAAGGAGCTCGGTGTTCCCGAGGTCGTGGAAGCGCGCAACGGCAAGATGGTGCGCCTGGCACCCGGCGTCGCCGAGATCGTCGACGAAATTCCGGCCGGACGTCTCTACAAGGACGGAACCATGATCGGCACCGCCGAGGAGATGGGCATTCCGGAGCGACGGCGCCTGTCCCTGGCGGGGCACATCACCGTTCTCGTCGAACTGACGCAGAAGCTCGATCTTCGCAACGATCCGGACGTCGTCTGCCTCGGCCTCCCCAAGCGTGACCGCGAGGGCGAGGAGTTCGAAGAGACGCTGATCGATGCCGTCGCGGAAGCGATCGACAGCATCCCGCGCGAGCGGCGCAAGGATCTCGACATGGTGCGCGAGGCGGCGCGACGCGCGGCGCGAGCCGAGGCGAATGCCGTCTGGGGCAAGAAGCCCATCGTCACCGTTTTCGTCATCCGCGGCTGAGGAGCGCAGCGATGCTTGGCCGCCTCAATCATGTCGCCATCGCGGTGCCCGATCTCGGCATCGCGGCGGCGCGCTATGCCGAGACTCTGGGCGCGACGGTCTCGGAGGCGGTCGATCTGCCGGAGCACGGGGTCCAGGTCGTCTTCGTCGATCTCGGCAACGCCAAGGTCGAGCTTCTGGGCGTGCTCGGGGAAGGCTCGCCGATCGAGGCGTTCCTCGCGCGCCATCCCGCGGGCGGAATGCACCACGTCTGCTACGAGGTCGCCGACCTCGCGGCGGCGCGGGACAGGCTCGTTCGGTCCGGCGCGCGCGTGCTCGGGTCGGGCGAGCAGAAGATCGGCGCGCATGGGAAGCCGGTTCTCTTCCTGCATCCTGCCGAGATGTTTGGAACGCTGGTCGAACTCGAGGAGGTCTGAACCATGGGCTGGATCACCGCCCTTGCCATCTATTTCGTGATCTGGTGGACCGTCCTTTTCGCGATCCTGCCGATCGGCATGCGCAGCCAGGTCGACGACGACGACGTGATCCTGGGCACGGCGCACAGCGCTCCGACGACCTTCAGCTTTCCGCGCAAGGCGTTCTGGACGACCTGCGTCTCCCTGCTCGTGTTCGCTGGATTCTATCTCGTGACGGAAGTCTGGGGGATCGGACCCGATTCGCTGCCGCACATCATTCCCGGGACATAGGCTCCCAGCAATGCACAAAAAAAATGCAAGACCTTCGTCTTGCATTTGAGTCCTGCAGGTCTGGATTTTACGCCGAATACATTGTTCGGGGCAGCCGATAAGTCCGGCGCCGAAAATCACGTCCTCCCGAGACTAGACCGCGCTTCGAACGTCTTTGCGACATTCATCTTATGCACCAACCGTAGTTCGGCCGCGCCAACTTGTCACGTAAAATTTCACGTGTGTGTCACATCGACGGCTTGCACGTCGCATTCGTAAGCAGGGAGCGCTGCAAAACTGGGCAGGGAAGGACGGCTTTCCAAGGTTCGGTCGAGCGGCTATGACCAGATCCGTGTCCGCGGGCCGAGATCTTGATCGGCCCGTCATGATTCAGCCGAACACGAGCTCGATGGACAAGGATGGACCATCGCCGTCCCGAGCCCTCCCGAAAGATCGATCGCGTATGCGCCTGTCGCGTTACTTCCTGCCCATCCTGAAAGAAACGCCGAAGGAAGCCGAGATCATCTCGCATCGGCTGATGCTGCGGGCGGGCATGATCCGCCAGCAATCCGCGGGCATCTATTCCTGGCTGCCGCTCGGCAAGCGCGTTCTGGACAAGGTCAGCGCGATCGTCCGCGAGGAGCAGAACCGTGCCGGCGCCATCGAGATGCTGATGCCGACGATCCAGTCGGCCGATCTCTGGCGTGAGAGCGGGCGCTACGACGATTACGGCAAGGAAATGCTGCGGATCGAGGACCGGCACGAACGCGAATTGCTGTTCGG
The DNA here is from genome assembly GCF_001424685.1 of Aureimonas sp. Leaf454. Taxonomy (GTDB): domain Bacteria; phylum Pseudomonadota; class Alphaproteobacteria; order Rhizobiales; family Rhizobiaceae; genus Plantimonas. The sequence continues at coordinate 257,241 of NZ_LMQT01000019.1, read as the reverse complement.
TCCGACCAACGAGGAGATGGTGACGGAGATCGTCCGCTCCTACGTGCGATCCTACAAGGACCTTCCGCTCAATCTCTACCACATCCAGTGGAAGTTCCGCGACGAGGTCCGCCCGCGCTTCGGCGTGATGCGGTCACGCGAATTCCTGATGAAGGACGCCTATTCCTTCGATCTCGACTACGAATCGTCCAAGGCATCCTATGACCGCATGTTCGTGGCCTATCTGCGCACGTTCGAGCGTCTCGGCCTGAAGGCCATCCCCATGCGGGCCGATACCGGTCCGATCGGGGGGGAGCTCAGCCATGAGTTCATTATTCTCGCCTCGACCGGCGAGAGCCAGGTCTTCTGCCACAAGGACTTCCTGGAGCTGCCGGTGCCGGGCGAGGGCGTCGATTTCGACGATGCGGCGGCCCTTGCTCGGATCGTGGAGCAGTGGACGACGCTCTACGCCGCGACGGAGGAGATGCACGACGAGGGCGCCTTCGAGAGCGTTCCGGAGGATCAGCGCCTCGCGGCCCGCGGCATCGAGGTCGGCCACATCTTCCATTTCGGCACCAAGTATTCCGAACCGATGAAGGCGGTCGTCACCGGGCCCGACGGCAAGGACCGGCCGGTCTTCATGGGCTCCTACGGTATCGGTCCGAGCCGGCTCATCGCGGCCATCATCGAGGCGAGCCACGACGAGGCCGGCATCGTCTGGCCGAAAGGTGTCGCGCCTTTCGACGTCGGCATCGTCAACATGAAGCCCGGCGACGCCGATTGCGATGCCGCCTGCGACAAGCTCTACGCGGATCTCCAGGCCGCCGGCTTCGACGTTCTCCTCGATGACGAGGACACGCGGGCGGGCGCGAAGTTCGCGACGATGGATCTCATCGGTCTGCCGGTGCAGGTGATCGTCGGACCGCGCGGCGCGAAGTCGGGCGAGGCGGAACTGAAGCATCGCGCGACCGGCGAGCGCGAGACCCTGCCGATCCACGACGTCGTTCAGCGGCTGCGCGGATGACGGTCGCCGCCGCCGAGCCGAACGCGGCGTCCGCCACCGCGACGCTCGCGACGAAGCCCTTCTCGCGCTTCGAGTGGATGATCGCGGGGCGCTACATGCGGGCGCGCCGCCGCAATGGCGGCGTTTCGGCGATCGCGGGCTTCTCCTTCGCCGGCATCGCGCTGGGCGTCGCCGCCCTCATCATCGTGATGTCGGTGATGAACGGGTTCCGCACCGAGCTTCTCAGCCGCATCCTCGGGGTCAACGGCCACATCGTCGTGAACTGGTCCGACACGCCGATGACGGACTATGCGGACGTCGCGACCCGCATCTCCGCCGTGCCCGGCGTCGCTTCGGCGATGCCGCTCGTCCAGGGCGAGGTTCTCGCCACCGGCCCGACCGGCGGACGCGCCCCGGCGCTCGTCAAGGGTGTGCGCGGCGAGGATCTCTACAAGCTGAAGCCGATCTCGGACAACGTCCTCCTCGGCACGCTGGAAGGCTTCGATACGGGGGGCGGTCTTGCCGTCGGCAGTCGTCTGGCCCAGGCACTCGGCCTTGCGCTCGGCGACACGATCACGCTCCTGGCACCGGAGGGCGACCAGACGCCGCTCGGCGTGGTGCCGCGGCGCAAGTCCTATCCCGTGACCGCGATCTTCGAGATCGGCCTGTCGGACTTCGACAAATCCTACATCTACATGCCCTTCGCCGAAGCGCAGCTCTTCTTCAACGAAGAGGAGCGCGCACAGTCGATCGAGGTCTTCGTGGCCGATCCGGACCGGGTTCGCGATCTGCAGGCCCCGGTTGAGCAGGCCGCCGCGCGACCGAACTACACCTACACCTGGCAGCAGGTGAACGAGTCCTTCTTCTCCGCTCTGCAGGTCGAGCGGAACGTCATGTTCATCATCCTGACCCTCATCGTTCTGGTCGCGACGCTGAACATCATCTCCGGCCTCTTCATGCTCGTGAAGGACAAGGGGCGGGACATCGCCATCCTGAGGACCATGGGAGCCACGCGCGCCACCATCCTGCGCGTCTTCATGATCACCGGCGTCTCCATCGGCACGCTCGGTACGATCGCGGGGCTCGTCCTCGGCATTCTCTTCTGCGTCAACATCGAGAACCTCCGGCAGTTCTTCTCCTGGATCTCGGGCCGCAGCCTCTTCGATCCCGAATTCTACTTCCTCAGCCGCTTGCCGGCCGAGGTCGACGTCTCAGAAGTCGTCTCCGTGGTCGCGGTCACGATCGGGCTCTCCTTCGTCGCGACCCTGTTTCCCGCCTGGAGAGCGTCCAAGCTCGATCCGGTCGAGGCCTTGAGATACGAATGACCGACGGCCCGCATTCCCTCCGTCTCGATCGCGTCGAGCGCCACTATGCGCAGGGCGAGGATCGCCTGACGATCCTCGACGGCGCGGACTTCGAGATCATGCCGGGCGAAATGGTCGCGCTTGTCGCGCCCTCCGGCGCCGGCAAGTCGACCCTCCTGCACATCGCAGGGCTGCTCGAGAGACCGGATGGCGGCGAGGTCTACATCAACGGGGAGGCCTGCGGCACGCTGGAGGACGCTCGGCGCACCGCCATGCGCCGACAGGCGATTGGCTTCGTCTACCAGTTCCATCATCTTCTGCCGGAATTCTCGGCGCTCGAGAACGTGATGATCCCGCAGCTGATCGCCGGCCTCGGACAGAAGCAGGCGGCGGAGCGGGCGCGCCAGCTGCTCGACTACATGCGCATCGGACCGCGCGCGTCTCACCGCCCCGCCGAGCTTTCGGGCGGCGAGCAGCAGCGCGTGGCGATCGCGCGCGCGGTCGCGAACAACCCCTACGTCCTCCTAGCCGACGAGCCGACCGGCAATCTCGATCCACACACGTCGGGCTATGTGTTCGACGCGTTGACGGCCCTGGTGCGCCAGTCGGGTGTCGCGGCCCTCATCGCCACCCACAATCACCAGCTCGCGGCCCGCATGGATCGAGCGATCACGCTGGAAGGCGGCAAGATCGTGCCGCTCGATCTCGGCGCCCACCTTTAGGGCGTCTCGGAGTTCACGCGAGCGGGCGGGGAACGTCCGTGATTTTCGCCGGCGCGCGGCGCGCCCTCTCCAGGATCGCATCCCAGCCTCGCCGCGACGCATGAACGATCTCTTCACCCTCGCGCTTGCGGCGCAATCCGGTCTGTTGACTCGCGACGTCAAAAGGAACAAAACAGGAACATCAGACATTGGAGACCTACGCCATGACGCTCTTCCTCAAGGATCTCGCATCGCTCGCCGCCGTCGCCGTCTTCATCACCGGCTTCTCCGTCGTCATCCAAGTGCTGTGATGCGACGAATTATCTTGTGAAATGCGAGCCCTAGCCGTCGACTCCTGAGCACTGCGAGCGGCATGGTCGCGGCCTGCAGCGAACGGGATCGGAGCGGACCATGGGCGAGGCGACGGGCGTGGACGACGGCAAGGCAACGCCGCTGCGGTTCATCCATCTTCGGACCCACAGCGCCTTCTCGCTCCTCGAAGGCGCTCTGCGCATCGACCAGATCGTCAAGCATGCCAAGGCCGACGGTGCACCGGCGATCGGGATCGCCGACACCAACAACCTTTTCGGCGCGCTCGAGTTCTCGGAAAAGGCCGCGAAGTCGGGAATTCAGCCGATCGTCGGCTGCCAGCTCGATGTCGACTTCGGCGATGCCGATCCCGATGCTTCGGCCGCGCAGCGCGAGCGCGCGACGCTTGCTCCGGAGGCGCCGCTGGTCCTCATCGCGGCGACCGAAGTCGGGTACCAGAATCTCGTCGAGATCGTGTCGCTCGCCTATCTCGGACATGCAGCCGACGCCCGGCCGCATGTGAAGCTCGATTGGCTGCGATCGCGAACCGAGGGCATCATTGCGCTGACCGGCGGTCCGCTCGGACCGATCGGAGCCGCCATCTCGGCGGGGCGCTCGGGCATTGCGGAGGCGCGTCTCCAAGCCCTGGCCGGGCTCTACGGCGACCGTCTCTATGTCGAGCTTCAGCGCCAGGAGGGGCGGGGACGCCGGATCGAGAGCGAGACCGTGCGTCTCGCCTACGCGCTGGAGCTGCCGCTGGTCGCCACCAATGAGCCGTTCTTCTACTGTCCCGACGATTTCGATGCCCATGATGCCCTGATCGCGGTCGCGGGCAACCGGCTGGTGAGCCAGGAGGACCGCCGCCGTCTGACGCGCGATCACTGCCTGAAGAATCAGGCGGAGATGGCCGAGCTCTTCGCCGACCTGCCGGAGGCGCTAGAGAACACGATCGAGATCGCCCGGCGCTGCTCTCATCGCCCGAGGACGCGAAAGCCGATTCTTCCGCGCTTCGCCGGCGCGGATGCGGATGCGGCCGAAGCGGAACGCGCCGAAGCCCTGGAGCTTCGCCGTCAGGCGGAGGAGGGGCTCGAGGCGCGGCTCGCCGCCCATGGTCCCTGCGACGGTCAGACGGCGGAGGCCTATCGCGAGCGTCTCGCCTTCGAGCTCGACGTGATCGAGCGGATGAAGTTTCCCGGCTACTTCCTTATCGTCGCCGACTTCATCAAATGGGCCAAGGCGCAAGGCATCCCGGTCGGCCCGGGCCGCGGTTCGGGCGCCGGCTCGCTCGTCGCCTATTCGCTGACGATCACCGATCTCGACCCTCTGCGGTTCGCGCTTCTGTTCGAGCGCTTCCTCAATCCCGATCGCGTCTCGATGCCGGATTTCGACATCGACTTCTGCCAGGACCGGCGCGGCGAGGTCATCCGCTACGTGCAGGACAAGTACGGCCGCGAGCAGGTCGGGCAGATCATCACCTTCGGGACGCTCCAGGCGCGCGCCTGCCTGCGCGACGTCGGCCGCGTTCTCGAAATGAGCTACGGCCATGTCGACAAGCTCTGCAAGATGGTGCCGGCGAACCCCGCCAATCCCGTGACGCTTGCGCAGGCGTTGATCGAGGAGCCGCGCCTTCAGGAAGCCCGCGAGAAGGAGGAGATCGTCGATCGCCTGATCTCCATCGCTTTGAAGCTCGAGGGTCTCTATCGCCACGCCTCGACCCACGCCGCCGGTATCGTCATCGGCGATCGGCCGCTGTCGAAACTCGTGCCGATGTACCGCGATCCGCGCTCCGACATGCCGGTCACGCAGTACAACATGAAGTGGGTCGAGCAGGCCGGCCTCGTGAAGTTCGACTTCCTCGGCCTGAAGACGCTGACGACACTGAAGACGGCCGTCGATCTCATCGCGCGCCGCGGCGTCGCGATCGATCTCGGCAGCCTGCCGCTCGACGACAAGAAGTCGTACGAAATGCTGACGCGCGGCGAGACGGTCGGCGTGTTCCAGGTGGAATCGGTCGGCATGCGCAAGGCGCTGATCGGCATGCGGCCTGACCGGTTCGAGGACATCATCGCCCTCGTCGCGCTCTATCGTCCGGGTCCGATGGAGAACATCCCGACCTACAATGCGCGCAAGCACGGGGAAGAGGAGCCCGATTTCCTCCATCCGATGATCGAGAGCATCCTGAAGGAGACGCAGGGCGTCATCATCTATCAGGAACAGGTGATGCAGATCGCGCAGGTCCTGTCGGGCTATTCGCTCGGCGAGGCCGATCTCCTGCGCCGCGCGATGGGCAAGAAGATCCGCGCGGAGATGGACGTGCAGCGCGTGCGCTTCGTCGAGGGCGCGGTGAAGAACGGGCTGACCAAGCCTCAGTCGAACATGATCTTCGACCTGCTCGCCAAGTTCGCCGACTACGGCTTCAACAAGAGCCATGCGGCGGCGTATGCGCTCGTCGCCTACCAGACCGCCTATCTCAAGGCGAACTATCCGGCTGAGTTCCTGGCGGCGTCGATGACGCTCGACACCGGCAACACCGACAAGCTGAACGACTTCCGCATGGATGCCGCCCGCCTCGGCATCGAGGTCGTGCCGCCCTCCGTGCGCAGCTCGCACAAGCCTTTCGAGGTCGAGGGCAATCGGATCTTCTATTCGCTCGCCGCCATCAAGGGCGTCGGCGAGCAGGCCGTCGAGCACATCGTGGAGGTCCGCGGAGACAAGGGATTCGCCAGCGTGGAGGACTTCTGCGCCCGCATCGATCCCAAGATCGTCGGCAAGCGCACCATGGAGAATCTCATCGCGGCCGGTGCGCTCGACTGCTTCGGGCACGACCGCGCGCGTCTCACCGCCAATCTCGAACGCCTCGCCGGCTATGCCGCACGTCTGGCGGAGGGCCGCATATCGGGCCAGAACGACATGTTCGGAAGCGCGGGCGGCGAGCCCGAGCGTCTGCATCTCCTGGAGTCGCAGGGCTGGACATCGACGGAGAAGCTGATGCGCGAATTCGGCGCGATCGGCTTCTATCTCTCCGCCCACCCGCTCGACGAATATCGCTCGACACTTAAGCGCCTCAACGTGAAGACCCATGCGGAGGTGGTCGCGGGCGTCCGGCGCGGTGCGACGGCGGGCAAGCTCGCGGGCACCGTGACGTCCCGCCAGGAGCGCAAGACGCGAACCGGCGGCAAGATCGGCATCATCTCCCTGTCCGATTCGAGCGGACAATACGAGGTCGTGCTGTTTTCGGAGATGCTGACGCAGTATCGCGAGCTTCTGGAGCCCGGCGCGTCCGTCATCATCCTCGTCGGCGCCGAGGAGCGGCCGGAGGGCGTGTCGCTGCGCGCCCAGTCGGTGCAGTCCCTGGAGGACGAGGCGGTCCGGATGCAGAAGGCGCTCCGGGTCTTCATGCGGGACGCCAAGCCCCTCACCAGCTTCCGGAACCAGTTGCAGGGCGGAGGCGATGCGGAGGTCTCCGTCGTGCTCATCCGCTCCGGGGGCGAGCGCGAGATCGAGATCGCGCTGCCCGGCCGCTACCGCGTCTCGCCGCAGATGGCGAGCGCCATCAAGGCCGCGCCGGGCGTCCTGGAGGTGGAATTGTCTTGACCGACGTCCGGATCGCGAGAGCGATCCGCGTCGACGCCCCGGGGATCGCACCTTCATCCATCGCTTCAGCGGGCAGAATCGACGTCTGAAGGCTCCAGCGCAAACGACTCGGAGGACTCGCTAAACGTCCTCCACCTTGCGCAGCGAGGAAGCGGGTGCGTCCACCGGACGGGCCCGGAACGTGTGACCCGTCTCGATCGACGCGTTGCCGAATTTTTCGCGCAGCTTATCGAGCGCGGCCTCGGCCAGAGCGCGTTTGGCGGCGCCGGGATCGACGAGATCGGGGGGGTCGGCGAGGTGGGCCGGCTCGAAATCGTTGCAACCGATGCCGATCAGGCGAAAGCTAGTTCCATCGAGCTCTTTCTCGATCATGCGTCGTCCCGCATCGAAGATCCGGTCTGCGAGCCGGGTCGGATGGGGCAGCTTGCGGTTTCTCGTCCGGATCTTGAAGTCGGCGCTCTTCAGCTTCAGGACGATCGTCGCCGCCGACAGTTCGGTCGCCTTCAGGCGCCGCGCCACCTTTTCCGACAGCGAGCGCAGGATCGGAAGAAGATCCTCGCGCGACGACAGGTCCGTGTTGAACGTCGTCTCCGCCGAAATGCTCTTGGCGTCCCCGCGCGGATTGACCGCCCGCGCGTCGATGCCCCGTCCAAGCCGCCACAGGCGTTGGCCAGTCGTGCCGTGACGGCGCATCAGGTCGACCTCCGTCATCGCCTGGAGCTGCGAGATCCGCGTGAGACCGTCCCGGGCCAACATGGCCGAGGTCGCCGCACCGACGCCCCAGATCGCCGAGATCGGACGCTCCGCCAGGAACGACATCGTCTCCGCCCGGCCGATCACGGAGAAGCCGCGCGGTTTCTGGAGATCGGAGGCGATCTTGGCGAGGAACTTGTTGTGGGAGAGGCCGATCGAGACGGAGATCCGCAGATCCTTCTCGATGCCGGCCGCAAGGCGCGCCAGCGTCACCGCGCTCGGCTCGCCGTGCATCCGCTCCGTGCCGGAGAGATCCATGAAGGCCTCGTCGATCGAGAGCGGTTCGACGAGAGGCGTGATGGCGCGCATGCGCTCGCGCACCTCGCGGCCGACGGCGGCGTATTTCGCCATGTCGGGCCGGATGATCACGGCCTCGGGGCAGAGCTGCAGCGCCTTGAACATCGGCATGGCCGATCGCACGCCGCTGATGCGGGCGATGTAGCAGGCGGTCGTGACGACGCCCCGCCGCCCCCCTCCGATGATCAGCGGCTTGTCCGCGAGATCGGGTCGATCCCGCTTTTCGACCGCCGCATAGAAGGCGTCGCAGTCGAGATGCGCGATCGAGAGGGCATCCAGCTCGGGATGCCGCAGCACGCGCGGACTGCCGCAGGCCGCGCATCGCCGAGCATCCACGATCTGCGGGGAAAGGCAGTCGCGGCAAAGACCGGCAAGCGGATAGAGCGGAGCTTTCGCGGGCGAGCCCATGGGTTCGGATCTAAGCGCCGCCGGCCGTGTCCGGCAAGGGTGGCGCACCCGTGATCCTCTGGAGAATGAGTTGGCGCGCATGGGGCCAGTCGCGCGCGCCGACGGCACCGGGCGGCAGGGGCGGGAGATGGGCGCGAAAGGTCTCGCTCGCCATGAGATGCACGAGATGGGCGCCGGGAACGCTTCGACCAACGGTGAGGAGGTTCGGCGGCAGGTCGTCGACGAAGACGATCGGGCCCGTCCGGAGTACGGCCATCTCCGCGACCACCGCTCCCTTCGAGCGTTCGGTCGCGATCATCGGCTGCTCCAGGCCCGAGGCGTCGAGATGGCGGCGGCGCACGGGATAGAAGGACGGGGTCATGGCGGTGAGGAAGACGATGTCGGCCGAGCCCGACATCTCGTCGATCGCCTCTCTCACGCCCTCCACCAGCCCCTGTCGGGCCTCCTGCTCCTCGTAGAGCCGCTCCGTCAGCCTGTCCAATTCGTGTCCGGTCAGGGCGACGCCCGTCGAGAGGGAGCGCACATTGCCCGTCAGACGGAAGTTTTCGACGTGGAGACGGGCACCCTGCTCCTCGAGAAGGGCCCGGAAGGGCTCGATGAAGTGGATGACCACCTCGTCGATGTCGAGGACGACGAGAGCCTCGTGCCGCCTCGGAAGATCGGTCAGCGCCGGTCCCTGCGTCGTCGGCGCCCGCTTCATGGAGCGGGCGCGCCGAAAGCGGCGGACAGCGACCGGCGAGCCGCGGCGACGTCCTCCGGCGCAACATCGGCCTCGGCGGCGAAGGCGAGGAGGGTGGGCTCATGGCCGAGAAGGAAATCGAGGAGACCGGCGAAGAAGGCGGGTTCGGAAGCGGCCGCCCGTAGCTCCTGCGGGCGCAGACCGCTGAGATCGAGAAACCGGTGCAGCTGAACGGGATCGGACGCCAGGAACTGCAGGGCCTTCACGCCCATGGCTTCGGCCGCTTCGATCGAGGGGTCGCTCCGCTCTCGATGTTTCGAACTTGACAAAGGACACGATTCCTTTCGCGGGATATCAGATACCCAATTCTTAAATCAAATTCGGCTATGGTTCGATTCATCCGCTCGAGAAATCGACGCGGACCGGCTGAACCTTGGAGTGCGGCGGATGACGAAGACCGTGATGATCGTCGAGGACAACGAGCTGAACATGAAGCTCTTCCGCGATCTCATCGAGGCGCACGGCTACCGCACGGTGCAAACCCGTAGCGGACTGACGGCGGTTGCCCTCGCAAGGGAGCATCACCCTGATTTGATCCTCATGGACATTCAACTGCCGGAGATTTCCGGTCTGGACGTGACCAAGGAGCTCAAGGCGGATAGCGAGCTTCACAAGATTCCCGTGATCGCCGTCACCGCTTTTGCGATGAAGGGCGATGAGGAGCGCATTCGCAAGGGCGGATGCGAAGCCTATATCTCGAAGCCCATCTCGGTCACGAAATTCATCGAGACCATCAAGTCCTTCCTGGGCGACGCCTGAAAGATCGGAAATGTCCGCGCGAATCCTCGTCGTCGACGATATGGATGTGAACCTGCGCCTTCTCGAAGCGCGGTTGAACGCGGAATATTACGAGGTCGCGCTGGCTCGCAGCGGCGCCGAAGCGCTCGCCATCTGTGCGAGCCAGGCGGTCGATCTCGTGCTTCTCGACGTGATGATGCCGAACATGGACGGCTACGAAGTCTGCCGTCGGTTGAAGCGTGACCCGAGGACGCGCCATCTGCCGATCGTCCTCATCACCGCGCTGAACTCCCCGGCCGATCGCGTCACGGGACTGGAGGCCGGCGCAGACGACTTCCTCACCAAGCCGGTTCGCGATCTCCAGCTGTTCAGCCGCGTGCGCAGCTTGACGCGCTTGAAGCTCCTGACGGACGAACTGCGCGTCCGCGCCGAGACGACCGCCAGTCTCGTGTCCTCCAACGATCTGCTTCTCGATCTCGCGGGTGCGGGTCTCGGCGGCAAGATCTTCGTGGTCGAGGACACATTGGGGATGGCGCTGCGCATCGGCAAGCTGCTGCGAGACGAGCAAGAGGTGGGAGAACTCCCGCGGGGGGAGGCGTTTCTGCGAAGCCCCGATGCCGAATCGGCGGACCTCTTCGTCATCGATCTCGCAGCAGAGACCTACGATCCGCTGCGGCTCTGCTCGAAGATCCGATCGAGCGATACGCTTCGACAGATTCCCATTCTTCTCATCGCCGATTCCGCCGACGAGATGCGCGTCGCCAAGGCCATGGAGCTCGGCGCCAACGACTATCTCCTCACGCCCATCGATCGCAACGAGTTGCGGGCTCGCGTGCGCACGCAGGTCAAGCGACGCCGCTACGACGAGAGCCTGCGGCGGTCGCTCCGCCGCACGATCGAACTCGCCGTCACCGATCCCCTGACGGGACTGAGCAACCGGCGCTTCCTCGAGACGCATCTTCCCAAACTCATCGAACGTGCCGAGAACGATCAGCGGCCCCTCGCCGTTCTCATCGCCGACATCGATCACTTCAAGCGAATCAACGACGGCTTCGGGCACGATGTGGGCGACGCGGTTCTGCGCCAGTTCGCCGCCCGCGTGAACGAAGGCCTGCGGGCGAGCGATCTTGCCTGCCGATTCGGAGGCGAGGAGTTCGTCGTGCTGATGCCGGACGCCGATGAACGCGTCGCGCGCGGCGTCGCCGAACGGATCCGGGCGTCGACATCGGATACGCTTTTCCAAGTCGGCGCCGAGCAGCATCAGGTCACCGTCAGCGTCGGCTATGCCGTCCTGAGGGCCGGAGACGACGCCGATTCGGTTCTGAAGCGAGCGGACCGTGCTCTCTACGAAGCCAAGCGCAACGGCCGGAACCGCATCATGACGCTGGCGGCCTGACGCATTGTCGGCGCCGCCGAATCGTCGACGAGCTTAACCATTCCTTGCGATATGGTCAGTGAGTGCCCATGCGGGACTTGCTCTGAACGCCGATTCAGTCGACGCTTGTCCTTGAGACAAATAGCCGTTTTCGCTCGCGAAATGGCTTGAGACGCCTCAGGGGCAATCCGGGTCCGCCGCAAACTCTCGGATCCTTGGGGCGGTCGGCCGGCATTCAGGCTCAATGCGGTATCCTCGTGCCGCTGCCGGGTGCCGGTCGACCATCTTTCCCACTATGGTCTAATCGACGGGGTGGGGATGGTCTGTGCCCCTGATCCCGCGACGACCTCCCAACGAAAACGCCGCCCATGAGGCGGCGCATTCGTCGATCGGAGAAGCGAAGCTTCTTACTTGATCTTGGTCTCGCGGAAGTCGACGTGCTTGCGCGCGATCGGGTCGTACTTCGTCTTGACCATCTTGTCGGTCATCGTGCGGCTGTTCTTCGTCGTGACGTAGAAATAGCCGGTCTCAGCCGTGCTGAGCAGCTTGATCTTGATCGTCGTCGCCTTCGCCATGTCGGTCTTCCCACGCCCTGCGCAATGTTGTCCTGCCCGTCACGGCGCGATCCTATATCGCGAAATCGTCGGCAGTGATTCTGAACGGTGCCGGTTCTTCGGCGTCCCGACCGACTGCATAGGCGCGTATTCGCGCCCGGCGGACGCCCGGCTCATCCCGGGCCTTATGTCGCGAGGGGGTGAAAAAGTCAACTCGCGCGCACGCCTCGCGCCAGCCTCGCTGCGGCGAGCATCACATAGGCCGCAAAGAACAGCGCAAGTGCCCAACCAAATCCGGAAGCCCCGAACATGTCGAGAGATCCGCCGATGATCTGCGGACCGATCAGCATGCCGACCGAGTAGCAGAAGATGAAGGCGGCGTTGGCCGAGGCAAGCTCCGAGCCCGCGAGCTTGGACCCGAGATGGGCAAGTCCGACCGTGTAAAGCCCGGCGACGCAGCCGCCCCAGACGAAGAGGACGAGAGCCATCGTCCACCAGTCGTCGACGAGAAACGGAAGACAGAGCGAACCGAGGAGGCCGATGGCGGCGAAGAGGAGGAGGAGGGAACGCCGGTCGCGCACCTTGTCGCTGTAGAGGCCGATCGGGATCTGCAGCAGCACGTTGCCGAGGCCGATCGCCGTCAGGAGCTGGGCGGCATGAGCTTCCTCGAAGCCGGCCATCGTTCCGAAAATCGGAAACAGCGCGAACCCACCGGACTCGACGGCTCCGAACACGAGCACGGCGGCTGTCGCCGTTGGAACGGAGAAGAGATGCCGCCAGAAGGCGTTGCCTTGCCGATCGCCGATCAGCGGTTCGCGGCTCCAGGCGATCAGCAGCGGAACGAGCGAGGCGAGAATGACGCTCGAGCCGATCGCGAAAGGCAGGACACCTTCCGATCCGATCTGCGAGAAGATCCAGGGACCAAGGGCGAAGCCGAGCGACAGAAACGTCGCGTAGATCCCGAGGATGAGGCCGCGGCGGGTCGGGGGAGCCGCCGCGTTGATCCAGAATTCCGACAGGATGAAGAGGGCGGTGATGGAGAAGTGGAAGACGAGCCGAAGCGGGAACCAGGTCCAGAATGGCTCGAGAAGATAGAAGCCCATCGCGGACGCGGCGGCTGCGAGGATCGACAGGATCATCGTCGTCCGGACGCCGATGCGACGGGCGATCGGAGTGACCATCGGTGCGGCCAGCAGCGAGGCAATGCCCGCCATCGCGCTGTTCAGCCCGATCATCGTCGGCGAAATCCCCCGGTTCTCCAGAATCACGCTGAGAAGCGGCAGGCCGAGGCCCAGGGCGATGCCGACGGCGCTGATCGAGGCGATGGCGGCGCTGGCCGCGATCCAGTCGATTCGGTCCGTATCCGGATCGCCTCGCGCCGTGCTCGTTTCGGCTTCGCTCATGGCGTCAGATCGTCTCCCGGACGGGGCTGCCGTTGCGGGTGCGGTAGAAGGGCATCGCTCCATCGACCTTTAAGCTCTCGTCGTCTTCGATCCTTGCCGCGACGTCCGAAAGCACACGGCGCGTAATGTCGGGAAGATCGAGCGCGAAGGCTTCGTCGAGCGTGAACCAATCGGCCGAATCGAGCTCCCGATCCGATCGATCCGCGAAGGGGACCCGGTGCGCGATGGCGCGCGCATCGACCAGGAAGAACCGCGTGTCGTATCTGCGGACATGGCCGGGCGGGGTGATGGCACGAGCCACCGGAACGATGCGATCCATGTCCGGCGCAAGTCCCGCTTGGGCGAAGGCGCTCCAGGCGGCGCCCCCCGGCAGGAGAGCGCCGGGCGATGTCGGGCGACCGATCATCAGCCCCACCTCCTCGAAGGTCTCCCGGATCCCGGCGAGGACCACGGCCAGAGCCCGATGCGGACCGAACCGACGGGAGGTTTTCACCTGCAGGCGTTCGAGGATCGGATGGGGCTCGCACATCGAGCGCGCCAGCTTCAGGTCGGACGGGTCGACGCGGCCGCCGGGAAAGACGTATTTGCCGGCCATGAAGACGAGGCTCTCGCTGCGACGGCCGAGCAGGATCCGCCGTCGCGCGGACGTGGTGTCGACGAGGATCAGCGTCGCCGCGTCGCGCGGCGGCCGACGCCAGATCGCGGCGTCAGTGATCTGCGTGCTCGGGATGACCGAAGCCATGCATCCGGATGGCCCATTGCAGCCCGATGGTCGCGCCCTTGAGGGGCCGCAGGAGCACGAGCGAGAGAAGGAGCGTCGTCGGCACCCAGATCGCGAGATGCGCCCACATCGACAGGTCTACCATCTCCTCCGACGCCATGAAGAGCGCGACGACGATGTGGCCGACGATGAAGACGGTGAGGTAGGGCGGGAGATCGTCGGCGCGGTGGTGGGTGAACTCCTCGCCGCAGACCGCGCAGGCGTCGACGCTTTGCAGATAGCCCGCGAAGAGCTTCCCCTCGCCGCAATTCGGGCAGCGGCACCGAAAGCCGCGCTGGATCGCCTGCCAGACCGAGCGGGCGGGGAGGGCGCTGGCGCCCTGCGTTTCGCCGTCCCGGTGGAGGGTCGGGCGTTCGGTTGTTTCAACCTTCATCGTTTCGTCCTCGTGCGGCCGGAAGCGGTCTTGCCCTTGGAGCCCGGACGAGAGCCGCCGGGTCGCCGGGAGGGCCGACCTGCGGCCTTGTGATAAGACGCGGTGGAGCCCGGCAGCTTGCGCGGCTCCGTCACCATCTCGAAGCGCATCGAACCCGCGAGCGGGATGGCTTCCGCCAGTTTGACCTCGACGGGATCGCCGAGACGATATCCGTGCCCGCTGCGGCTGCCGATCAGCGAATGGGCAACCTCGTCGTAGGAAAAATACTCGTTTCCAAGCGTTGATATGGGGACGAAGCCGTCCGCGCCAAAGGCCGGAAGCACGACGAAGAGCCCCGCTTTCGTCACGCCGGCTATGCGTCCGTCGAAGGTCTCGCCGATGCGGGCCGCCAGATGATGGGCGATCAGCCGGTCCACCGTGTCGCGCTCGGCCGCCATGGCCCGGCGCTCGGCCCGCGAGATCGTCTCGGCCGTCTCCTCCAGCTGCGCCTCGTCCTCCTCGCTGAGGCCGCCCTCGCCGAGCTTCAGCGCGGTGACGAGGGCCCGATGCACGATAAGGTCGGCATAGCGACGGATGGGCGAGGTGAAATGCGCGTAGCGCATCAGGTTGAGGCCGAAATGGCCGATGTTCTCGGGCGAGTAGAGAGCTTGGCTCTGCGAACGCAGCACCACCTCGTTGACGAGGCTCTCGTGCTCGCCATCCTTCACCTGCGCGAGGATGCCGTTGAAATGCGAGGGTCGCAGCGATCCGCCCTTGGCGAGCGAGATGTCCAGCGTGCGCAGGAAGTCGCGAAGGCCTTCGAGCTTGGAGAGCGAGGGCGCATCGTGCGCGCGGTAGATCAGAGATTGCCGCCGGTCCTCCAGCGTCTCGGCCGCCGCGACATTGGCCTGGATCATGAACTCCTCGATCAGCCGATGCGCATCGAGCCGCTCCGGCACGATGACGCGGTCGACCTCGCCGTCCGGGCCGAGGATGATCTTCTTCTCCGGAAGATCCAGATCGAGCGGCTGACGCTTCTCGCGGGCCGTCTTCAGGGCGGCGTAGCAGTCCCAGAGCGGTCGCAGAACCTCGTTCAGGATGTCGGCCGGAACCGGGGAGGGCGCGCCGTCGATGGCGCCTTGCGCCTCCTGATAGGCGATCTTGGCGTGGCTCTTCATCAGGATGCGATGGAACGTGTGCCGAAGCTTCTCGCCCTGGGCATCGAAGATCATGCGCACGGCGAGCGCCGGCCGGTCCACGTCCGGTTTCAGCGAGCAGAGATCGTTCGAGATTCGCTCGGGCAGCATCGGAACGACGCGGTCGGGGAAGTAGACGGAGTTTCCGCGCTGACGCGCTTCCTCGTCGAGCCTCGAGCCCGGGCGCACGTACCAGGAGACGTCGGCGATGGCGACGGTCGCGACGAAGCCGCCGGGATTGCCGCCGTCCTCGTCGGGACGGGCATGGACCGCGTCGTCGTGGTCCTTGGCATCGGCCGGGTCGATCGTGACGAGCGGCAGATCGCGCCAGTCCTCGCGATCGACCAACGGGACGGTCTCGGGCGCCGCTTCGGCTTCGGCGAGCACGGGATGGGGAAAGACATGAGGAATGGAATGGGCGTGGAGCGCGATGGTCGAGATCGCGCGCTCGCTCTCCATCGATCCGACGACGCCGATCACGCGCCCGGCCGGCAAGCCGGTCCGGCCCCGGTCGATCGGCTCGATCTCGACGAGATCGCCGGGCTCGGCGCCCAGCCGGTCGCCAGGCGCGACGATGTATTCGGGTTGCCGGCGCTCCACGGGTTCGATCAGCCCGCCGCCGCCCGGCATCGGCCGGAAGACGCCGAGGGCGATGGCGGTCTTCTTCTCCAGGACGCGGATGACCCTTGCCAGCGGGCGGTTGGGATCCTCCCGGTCGAGCCGCGCCAGCACGCGGTCGCCGATGCCCGCGGCAGGGCCTCCATCGCTCTGACGGATTTCGAAGACCGGCCGATCGTCGCCGTCGTAGCCGACGGGCTCCGCCAGGAGTCCGCCATCATCGTCGCGCCGCCGAACTTCGAGCACCGTCACGTCCGGCAGGGCGCCGGGCCGCGAGAACCGCTTGCGACCCCCCTCGATCAGTCCCTCGGACTGAAGCTCGGAGATGAGATCCTTGAGGAGGATCCGGTTTTCGCCCTTCACGCCGAACGCCTTGGCGAGGTCGCGTTTGCCCGCCTTGTCCGGATTGTCGGCGATGAACCGGAGGATGGCCTCGCGCGTCAGCACCGTCTTCATGTCGAAGGGTTTCGCGCGCTTGGCCATGTCTTACTCCGCTGCCGGCTTGGCGACCTTCTTGGGTGCCTTGATCAAGGTCGTCTGAGGCGGCGCGCGAACGGGCGCGGGGGGCGCGGCCTCGACCGGTTTCGCCTTCGGCTTCGCCGCCGCCTTCGGCTTCGCGGCAGTCTTGGACTTGGCCGCGGAGGCCGCCTTGACGGGCTTGTCCTCGCCGTCCGCCTCCGACTTGGACGCCTTCTTGGCGCCGGCCTTGGCCGGCTTCGGCGTCTTTCCGGTCTTCTCCGCCCGCTCGTTCAGAAGCACGATCGCCTCTTCGAGCGTGACGCTGGCGGGATCCTTGGCCTTCGGCAGCGTGGCATTGATCTTGCCCGCGTTCACATAGGGGCCGAAGCGCCCTTCGCGAACCGTGATCGGACCGCCGATGGTCGGGTGCTCGCCAAGCGTCGCGATGGGCTCGGGCGTGCCGCGCCGCGCCCCCTTCTCCTTCTTCTCCGCGATCACCGTCACCGCGCGGTTGAGGCCGACCGTGAAGACGTCCTCGATCGTCTCCAGGTTGGCATAGGCGCCGTCGTGCTGGAGAAACGGGCCGTAGCGACCGAGGCCCGCCAGGATCGGCTTGCCGGTCTCGGGATGCAGACCCACCTCCCGCGGCAGCTTCAGGAGTTGCATCGCCTTCTCGAAGTCGATTTCGGAGACGAGCCAGCCCTTCGGCAGCGAGGACCGCTTGGCTTCCTTACCGTCGCCCCGCTGGACATAGGGCCCGAACCGGCCCGAACGCAGCGTCACCGGTTCCGATGTGTCGGGATCGACGCCCAGCATCTTCGGCTCGTCGGAACCGCCGTCGGCCGCTTCGGCCGACAGATTGGATCCCAGCTGTCGCGTGAAGCCGCATTCGGGATAGTTCGAACAGCCGACGAAGGCGCCGAACTTGCCGAGCTTCAGGCTGAGCTGCCCGGAATTGCAGCGGGGACACAGGCGAGGATCGCCGCCGTCCTCCTTCGGCGGAAAGGCGAGCGGCGCGAGTTCCTCGTTCAGCGCGTCGAGGACGTCGGTGACGCGAAGCTCCTTGGTGCCGTCGACATGGCTCGAGAAATCCGTCCAGAACTCCCGGAGCACGTCCTTCCAGGCGAGTTCGCCCGCCGAGATTCGATCGAGCTTCAACTCGAGATCCGCGGTGAAATCGTACTCCACGTACTTCTCGAAGAAGTTGTGGAGGAAGGCCGTCACCAGCCGCCCCTTCGAATCGGGGATCAGCTTGCGCTTGTCGTTGACGATGTATTCCCGGTCCTGCAGCGTCTGGAGAGTCGCGGCATAGGTCGAGGGACGGCCGATGCCGAGCTCCTCCATCTTCTTGATCAGCGAGGCTTCCGAGTAGCGCGGCGGCGGCTCGGTGAAATGCTGCGTCGCGGCGACCTCGCGCTTGTCGGCCGTCTCGCCCTGTTCGATCCGCGGCAAGCGCGCCGAATCGTCCTCATCGTCCGCCAGAGGCGCGACGTCCTCCTCGCGGTGATCCACATAGGCGCCGAGAAAACCGTCGAAACGCACGACCTGGCCGGTGGCCCGCAAGGTCGCGACCTCGGAACCGTTCTTCGCCTCGATCTCGACCGTCGTCCGCTCGATGTCGGCGGCGGCCATCTGGCTCGCGATCGTCCGCTTCCAGATCAGTTCGTAGAGACGGGCCTGATCGCGGTCGAGATAGGCCTCCACGTCCTTGGGATGCCGAGCGAACGACGTCGGACGGATGGCTTCGTGGGCTTCCTGGGCGTTTTTCGCCTTGGATGTGTAGACGCGCGGCTTGTCCGGCACGTAGCGCGGGCCGAACGTGTCGCCGATGGCGGTCCGTGCGTCGGTGATCGCTTCCGGCGCGATCTGCACGCCGTCGGTCCGCATGTAGGTGATGAGGCCGACCGTCTCGCCGCCGAGGTCCATGCCCTCGTAGAGCTTCTGCGCGACCTGCATCGTGCGCGAAGCCGAGAAGCCGAGCTTGGCGGAGGCGGCCTGCTGGAGGGTCGAGGTCGTGAAGGGCGGTCCGGGATTGCGCTTGGTCGGCTTGGCCTCCACGGAGGCGACGCGATAGAGGGCGTCCTCCAGCATGGTGCGGATCGCGCCGGCGCGGTCGCCATTGGCGACGGACAGACGCTGCAGCTTGTCGCCGGCGAACCCGGTGAGGCGCGCGGTGAACTCCTCCTGTCGCGGCGTCGCGAGCCGGGCGGAAATGTTCCAGTATTCCTGGGGCTTGAAGCGCTCGATCTCGGATTCGCGCTCGCAGACGAGGCGCAGCGCCACGGACTGCACCCGGCCCGCCGAACGCGCACCCGGCAGCTTGCGCCAGAGCACCGGCGACAGCGTGAAGCCGACGAGATAGTCGAGAGCCCGGCGCGCGAGATAGGCGTCGACGAGCGGCACGTCGATCTGGCGCGGGTTCGCCATGGCGTCGAGCACCGCCGATTTGGTGATGGCGTTGAAGACCACGCGGCTGACCGGCTTCTTCCCGATCGCCTTCTTCTGCCGCAGCACCTCCAGAACGTGCCAGGAGATCGCCTCGCCCTCGCGATCCGGATCGGTCGCGAGAACGAGGGCGTCGGCGCTCTTCATGGCATCCGCGATCTCCGACAGGCGCTTCTGGCTGAGCTTGGCGACCTCCCAGCTCATCGAGAAGTCGTCGTCCGGCAGAACGGAACCGTCCTTGGCCGGGAGGTCGCGGACATGGCCATAGGAGGCCAGAACCTTGAAGTTCGAGCCGAGATACTTGTTGATCGTCTTCGCTTTGGCGGGCGACTCGACGATGACGAGGTCCATGGGCGGAGCGTCCTAGTATGTCCGAAGGCGCAGCGAAAAACGGCGCCCGAGCGTCGGCTGGGCTGAAGCGGTGACGGCCGCGCAGGGCCCTCACATGGACAGACTAGGCGAAGCGGTCAAGTGCCGCCACGCAAGGCGACACGTGCCGGACCTGCAACCAAAAGATGTGTATTGCCAAAAGATGCAATCGATAGGACATGTGGTCGCGAGGTCTCCGCTTCGCGCAGGGCTCCACCATCATCCGGGAACGGCCATTCATGTCGAACGAGAGCTCCCGGGCGGCGGACAACCTGCACTATGTGTGCGAACTCCTGGAACAGCTGAAGGTCCTGGCAGGTGCGGACGGGGGGCCTTTCCTGCGCTACCTCATCGACATGGCGCTGAAGGAAGCATCCGACCGGCTCGTCATGGTTCTTAGCGATCCCGCGACCTCGGCCGCGCCTTACGGGACGAGCGAGACCCTTCCGCCCGAATGACGCTCGATCCGTCCAGCGAGGTCGAGCTCGAGAATCACCAGTTGAACGGCACCCGGCGACGCGCCCGTGAATGCGAGGAGGTCGTCGAGATCGATCGGCGTCGGGCCCAGCGCTTCCAGAATGCGCTCGCGTTCGCCATCGCTGGGCTCCTCCGTCATCACAACATCCTCCGCTTCCTCCAGGGGAGTCCCGTGCCGGCGCCGCTCGCCTGCGACGAGGGGCGACAGTGCCTCGATGACATCGGCGGCCTCAGTGACCAGGATGGCGCCGTCCTTCAGCAACCGGTTCGCACCCGCGGCGCGCGGATCCAGCGGCGAGCCCGGCACGGCGAAGACGAGCCGGCCGAGTTCGCCGGCCAGCCTCGCGCTGATCAGGGAGCCGGAGCGCATCGCGGCCTCGACGACGAGGAGACCCAGCGACAGCCCGGCGACGATGCGGTTCCGGCGCGGAAAATCGATGGCCCGCGGTTCCCAGCCGAACGGCATTTCCGACACGAGGCAGCCGCCCCCGTCGACGATGCGCCGCATCAGCGGTCGGTTTTCACGAGGATAGGGTCGATCCAGCCCGCCGGCGAACACGCCGACCGTACCGGTGGCGAGGCTGGCCTCGTGCGCGGCCGCGTCGATGCCGCGCGCCACGCCGGAGACGATCGCAAAGCCGCCTTCGCCGATCCCGCGGGCCAGATGGGCCGCGAACTTGACGCCCGCCAGCGAGGCGTTGCGCGCGCCGACGATCGCGACCGACGGGCGGCCGAGGACCTCGGCGTCCCCCATGACGGCGAGGACCGGCGTCGCGGGGTCTGCGGCGCGAAGGGCGGGTGGATAGTCCGGCTCGCCGAGACAGACGAAGCGTGCGCCGAGACGCGTCGCCACGGCGATTTCCGTCTCGGCCGATTCGCGGCTGGCGATCGCGATGCGCCGCTTCGAGCCGCCGCGGCTCGCAAGGTCCGGCAGGGCCTCCAGCGCCGCCTCGGCCCCGCCGAAGCGGTTGATGAGGGCGCGAAAGGTGATGGGTCCGACATTCTCGCTGCGGATCAGACGCAGCCAGGCGATCCGCTGCTGGTCGTTGAGGCGCAGACCTGCTGCCGGCCCCGCCGGAAGGTTCACCCCTTGGCTCCGATCCGCCCTTCCGTGCCGGCGAGCAGCCGTTCGATGTTCGGCCGGTGCTTGATGAAGACGAGGAGCGTCAGGACGCCGCTGAGGATCGCGGCCGGCACGTTGCCGACGAGGGCATAGACGACCGGGACGACGAGCGTCGCGGCCAGCGCCGCCAGCGAGGAGAAGCGGAAAAGAGCGGCCATCGCAAGCCAGACCGCGGCGAAGACGAGGACGCCGGTCGGCGCGAAACCGAGGAGGACGCCGATATAGGTGGCGACGCCCTTGCCGCCCTTGAAGCGGAGCCAGACCGGAAAGAGATGCCCGATGAAGGCGCCGAAACCCGCCGCCATGGCGGCGGCCGCGCCGAACTGCCAACCGATCACGACCGGCAGCGTGCCCTTCAGAACGTCGCAGAGAAGCGTCAGGGCGGCGAGCGTCCTGTTGCCGGTCCGCAGCGCGTTCGTCGCCCCGATATTGCCGGAGCCGATCGAGCGGAGATCGCCGAGGCCGAAGGCGCGCGTCAGCACGAGGCCGAAGGGGACCGAACCGCAAAAGTAGCCGACGACGAAGAGAAGCGCCGCGAGAGCTGCGTTCGATGCGTCCATGCTCAAACCGTCCCGTTCGCCCGCTCAGCCTGGAACACCGTGCGTCCCCCGACCACCGTGCGCAAGACCTCGCCCTGGAAACGGGCGTTCTCGAAGGCCGTGTTCTTCGATTTCGAGCGCACCCGGTCCTTGGTGTAGATGAAGGGCGCGTCGGGATCCACGAGGCAGAGATCGGCCACGGCACCGGGTTTCAGCGTTCCGCGATCGAGCTTCAGAAGCGCCGAAGGCGCCGAGGTGATCGCCTCGACGATGCGCATCAGCGGCACGGCGCCGGAATGGTGAAGCCGGAGCGCTGCGGGCAGCAGCGTCTCCAGACCGATCGCGCCGGCCTCGGCTTCCGCGAAGGGATGGCGCTTGCCGTCGGCATCGTGCGGATCGTGGGAGGACACGATGATGTCGATCGTGCCGTCCGCCAGTGCCTCGACCATGGCGAGCCGGTCGTCCTCCGCCCGCAGGGGCGGCACCAGTCGGAAGAACGTCCGGTACTCGCCGACATCGTTTTCGTTCAGCGACAGGTGATTGATCGAGATCCCGGCCGTGATGCGCCGGTTCGTGCGCTTGGCCGCGCGCAGGATCTCGGCCGAGGCCGAAACCGACACGCTCGCCGCGTGGTAGCGGCAGCCGGTGAGGGCGGCGAGGCGCAGGTCTCGCTCCAGCGGGATGATCTCGGCTTCCCGCGGTGCGGTTGGCAGACCGAGCCAGGACGCTAGGAGCCCTTCGGTCATCACGCCGGACCCGGTGAGGTCCGCGTCCTGGGTCTCGTGCATGATCAGCGCGTCGAAATCGCGCGCATAGGTCATGATGCGCCGGAGCAGGCCGGAATTGCGGATCGTCTGCCGGCCGTCCGTGAAGGCGTGCACGCCCGACTCCGTGAGAAGCCCGATCTCGGTCATCTCCTGGCCGGCGAGCCCGCGCGTCATGGCGGCTGCGGGGAAGACGTTGACGAAGGCGGTCTCGCGCGCCGTGCGCATGACGAACTGCGCCAGGGCCGCATCGTCGATCACCGGGTCCGTGTCCGGCATGGTCAGGATCGAGGTGATGCCGCCGGCCGCGGCGGCCCGACTCGCCGAGCGGATCGTCTCGCGGTGCTCGCCGCCGGGCTCGCCGATGAAGACCCGGGCGTCGACCAGGCCGGGCAGGGCGAGCAGCCCCCTTCCGTCGACGATCTCGGCGCCGTCGGGCCGCCCCTGGCCGAGCGCGTCCGCGCCGGCCGCCCGGATCACGCCATCGGATACGACGATGGTTCCGATCTCGTCCAGCCGTCGCGCGGGATCGACGATCCGGGCGTTCTCGACGACCAGCGGACGGGGCGCACTCATGCCGCGTCTCCAGCGCCGCGCGGCAGGAGCGCCTGCATCACCGCCATGCGCACCGCGACGCCCATCTCCACCTGCTCCTCGATCACGCTCTGCGGTCCGTCCGCCACCTCCGACGCGATCTCGACGCCACGATTCATCGGGCCGGGATGCATGACGAGCGCGTCCGGCCGGGCATAGGCGAGCTTCACGTCGTCGAGCCCGTAATAGCGAAAGTATTCCCGCACCGACGGCACGAAGGAACCGGCCATCCGCTCGCGCTGCAGACGAAGCATCATCACGACGTCCGCATCCTTCAGGCCCTCGTCCATGCGCCGGAAGACCTCGACGCCCATCTGCTCGATGCCGGAGGGCAGCAGCGTCGAGGGTGCGACGACGCGGACCCGCGCACCGAGCGCGTTGAGGAGGAGGATGTTGGACCGCGCGACGCGGCTGTGCAGCACGTCGCCGCAGATCGCGACCGTCAGGCGCGCGATTCGGCCCTTGTGGCGCCGGATCGTCAGCGCGTCGAGAAGCGCCTGGGTCGGATGCTCGTGAACCCCGTCGCCGGCATTGATCACGGCGCAGCCGACCTTCTGCGCGAGCAGAGCGACGGCGCCGGCCGCATGGTGGCGCACGACGAGGATGTCGGGATGCATCGCGTTCAGCGTCATCGCCGTGTCGATCAGCGTCTCGCCCTTCTTCAACGACGAATTGCCGACCGACATGTTCATGACGTCCGCGCCAAGTCGCTTGCCCGCGAGCTCGAACGAGGCCTGGGTGCGCGTCGAGGCTTCGAAGAAGAGGTTGATCTGCGTCCGGCCCTTCAGCACGGAGCGTTTCTTGTCCGCTCGTCGGCCCCATTCGACCTCCGCTTCGGCGAGGTCGATCAGCCGTTCGATCTCGAGCGGCGACAGGGCCGCGATGCCGAGAAGATGGCGGTGAGGGAAGGGCGCGGAGATGTCCATGTCGAAGGCGGGTCATAGGTCAAAGCCGCCGCAGCGGCAAGGACGAGCGCGGTCGATCGTGCAGGACGCCGAGCGCCCGTCACGCGCCGGCCCGGATTCTCGCGCCGAGCGCAAGCCGCGTGCGCCATTGTGCACGCCGGGCGCGTCTTAAGGTTAACAAAGGGTGAACGGTTGCCGTTCTCCCGAGATGCCCGATAACTGCGTTAGGACATTCTTCACCAACAGGGGGCAGCCCACATGAAGCGCTTGGCGACGAGCACGGCGGCCGCCGCTTGGATGGGTTTTCTCGGCGTCTTCGCCGCCGAACTCCTCCTCGACGCCTCGCTGTCCGGAGGGCTGGCGGCATCGGCGTCCGGTCGATGGCCGGTCTGGATCGCGTCGCATTTCGACGGACTGGGGCCGATGCTCGAACCTCTGAACGGGTCCTTCCAGCCTCTCCTTGCACTCGTTTGCGCGACCCTTGCGATCGTCTTCGCGAGCGGATTGCACGTCATCCACAGGTCCCGGGCGGCCGATCCGGGCCGGGCCGAGACGCTGATCGGCGGCGGTCTTGCTGGCGTCGCGATCCTGGCGGTTGCCGCACGGGCGAGCGGATTGCCGATCCTTCCCGTCGAACCCGGTTCGAGCCTCGTCTGGGTCGCCTTGGCGCTCAGCGCCGTGGCTCTCCTGTTCGACCGTCTCGTCGACACCGGCGACGCGCAGGACGACCGGGAGTTCGAGGCCAGCGTATCGGCCATCGCGGACAGCCTCGCCCGGCAGACGCGTCTCTACACGCCCTCGCACACTCGCAGCGGACACGGACGCCGATGATCCGCGGCCTCTTCACCTTCTGGTTCCTGCCGATCGCGATCTTCTGGAGTTGGTACTTCGCGTCGTCGAACGATCTGGGGCCGGATTCGATGTTCTTCTCCCGCGTGTTCTACGATCGCGTGTTCGGAACCTACGGCGCCGTTCTCGGCATCGATCCCGGCGCGATACCGGGCATGGTGGCCAAGGCGCTCGTCGTGGACACGGCCATCGTCTTCGGCCTGATCGTTCTGCGCCGGCACCGCTCCATCGCGCGCTTCGTGGCTGCGCGCCTCGTCAAGGCCGATCGGCGCTCCGTCTTTCACGCCGACCTTGTCTCGGCCAGCGAGGACAGCCTGTCCAAGGCTCCTTGAAGAATGAAGGACGCCGCCGCCGAATCGATGCGGCCCTCCCGTTTCTTGCGGGACACGTCCGCGCCGATGAGGCTGCGTTCGGCTGCGACCGTCGACAGACGCTCATCCCAGAAGACGATCGGTCGTTCGTCCAGGCGCTGGTAATTGCGCACGAAGGCGCGCGTCGACTGCGCGCGGGGCCCTTCCGATCCATCCATGTTCAGCGGCAGGCCGATCACGATGGCGCCGCACCGCTCCTTGGAAAGCAGCTGCAGCAGGGCCTCGGCATCCGCCGTAAATTTCGCGCGGCGGATCAACGTGCGTGGCGTCGCGAAGCGCCAGCCGAGATCGGACACGGCGATGCCGATCGTCTTCGATCCCAAGTCGAGTCCCGCAATGCAATGGTCGCCCGGCAGAAGATCCTGCAATTGCGCGATGTCGACGACCGCCATGATGTCACTCCTCGTCCTGCGATCTTGTGCGCCTGCGCCGCGCGACCGGTGCGCCGCGTCAGGGATCGTCGCGGCGCGACTTGACCCCCGTCGCCACGGTCTCAATTACCACGTCGCCTGTCGAAGCGGCGAACGAACGCGCGCGGACATCCGAAGGGGACGATCGTGAAACTGACCTATTTCGGCCATTCGGCCTTTCGCATCGAGGCCGGCGCCTCGGTCATTCTGATCGATCCCTTTCTCACGGGGAACCCGCATTTCGACGGCGATCTGGAAACGGCTGCGAGGGGCCTGACGCACATCGTCCTGACCCACGGACATGCCGATCATGTCGGCGACACCGTGGCTCTGGCGCAGCGGCACGGCGCGAGCGTCGTCGCGACCTTCGAGCTGGCGCAGTGGCTGCACGGAAAGGGCGTCGCCAAGGTCGAGCCCGGCAACACCGGCGGCACGATGAAGTTCGACGACTTTTCCGTGACGCTGACGCAGGCCTTCCATTCCTCGGCGTCGATCTCCGAGGCGGGCGAGACGACCTATCTGGGAATGCCGAACGGTCTCGTCTTTCACTTCACGAACGGGCCGACCGTCTACCACATGGGCGATACCGACATTTTCGGAGACATGGCGCTCATCCAGGAACTGCACCGTCCCGACATCGCGATGGTTCCCGTCGGCGACCGTTTCACCATGGGCGGTGCCGTCGCGGCGCTCGCCTGCCGGCGCTACTTCGACTTCAAGACGATCATCCCGGTCCATTGGGGAACGTTCCCGATCCTCGACCAGAAGCCGACGGCCTTCATCGAGGCCATGGAAGGCGACGGCGGCCGCGTTCTGGTGCCGCAGATGAACGTTCCCTTCGAGGTCTGATCCCGCAGAGGGGTTTGTTGCCTCCCCGAGGGCGGGCGGCTATAGCGGCCGGGTCAGAGGCCCGGTCGATCTCCGTGCCTCGCCACACTTCGAGAAGCCGGAGCCGTCATGTCCGTCGACCATCAGACCGTCCGCCGTGTTGCGCGCCTGTCCCGGATCGCGGTGACGGACGAGGAGGTGGCTGCGATGGAGAGCGAGCTGAACGCCATTCTGGGCTTCGTCGAGCAGCTCGGCGAAGTCGACGTGTCCGGCGTCGAAGCCATGACCTCCGTCATCCCCATGGAGATGCGAAAGCGCCAGGACGTCGTCACGGACGGCGCGAAAGCCGACGACATCATCGCCAACGCGCCGGCGCGCGACGACCATTTCTTCGTCGTGCCGAAGGTCGTGGAATGACGGACGAGGGTATCGCCATCGCGCAGGAGACGCCGTTGCAGGACGATGTCCGCGCGCTGGTCTCCGCGCTGAACGCGACGATGCGTCCCCTCACGCCCCCGCAGTTCCAGTTTCAGCTGACCGCCGAGCAGATGGCCGATCCCTCCGTGACCGTCTTCGTGGCTCGCGATGCCGCCGGTCGGGCGGTCGCGATGGGTTCGCTGAAGACGCACGACCATGGTGTGGGCGAGGTCAAGCGCATGTTCACGCGGCCCGAGCGGCGCGGCACCCGCATCGGCTCGCGCCTCCTTGCGCGGATCGAGACGCGGGCAAGAGAGCTTGGCATCACCCGTCTCGTCCTGGAAACCGGCGAAGCGGTGGGGTTCGAAGCAGCCTGGCGCATCTACGAGCGCCATGGTTTTCGGCAATGCACCGCCGTATTGGATTATCCCGATTCCGGTTTTTCGCGATTCTACGACAAGAAGCTTGCACCATGACCGATCTCACCGCCCTGACGATCGCCGAAGCCCGCGACGCGCTGAAGGCGAAGACCTTCTCGGCCACGGACCTGACGAACGCCTATATCGGCGCGATCGAAGCCGCCAACGGGGAGCTCAACGCCTATGTCGCGGTGACGCCGGACAAGGCTCGCGCCATGGCGGCTGCCTCCGATGCCCGGCTGGCCTCCGGCTCGGCCGGCGCCCTGGAGGGCATCCCGCTCGGCATCAAGGACCTCTTCGCGACCGAGGGCGTCCACACCCAGGCCGCCTCGCACATTCTCGACGGCTTTCAGCCGCGCTATGAATCGACCGTCACGGCCAATCTCTGGGCGGACGGCGCGGTCATGCTCGGAAAGCTGAACATGGACGAGTTCGCGATGGGTTCGTCCAACGAGTCGAGCTATTACGGTCCGGTCAAGAATCCCTGGCGGCGCGCGGGCTCGGATGTCGATCTCGTTCCCGGCGGATCGTCCGGCGGCTCGGCCGCCGCGGTCGCGGCGCATCTGTGCGCCGGCGCGACGGCCACCGACACCGGCGGCTCCATCCGCCAGCCCGCGGCCTTCACCGGCACCGTCGGCATCAAACCGACCTACGGGCGCTGTTCGCGCTGGGGCATCGTCGCCTTCGCCTCTTCGCTCGACCAGGCGGGCCCGATCGCGCGCGACGTCCGCGACGCCGCGATCCTTCTGAAATCCATGGCCTCGGTCGACCCGAAGGACACGACCTCCGTCGACCGGCCCGTGCCCGATTATGAGGCCTCCGTCGGTCGTTCGGTGAAGGGCCTGCGGATCGGCATCCCCCGCGAGTATCGCGTCGACGGCATGCCGGCGGAGATCGATCGCGTTTGGCAGGCCGGGATCCAGTGGTTGCGCGAGGCGGGCGCCGAGATCGTCGACGTCTCCCTGCCGCACACCAAATACGCGCTGCCCGCCTATTACATCGTCGCCCCCGCGGAAGCCTCCTCGAACCTCGCCCGCTACGACGGCGTCAGGTACGGTTTGCGCGTGCCCGGTCGCGACGTCACCGACATGTACGAGAAGACGCGCGCGAGCGGCTTCGGCCGCGAGGTCAAGCGCCGCATCATGATCGGCACCTACGTCCTGTCGGCCGGCTACTACGACGCCTATTACATCCGCGCCCAGAAGGTCCGCACGCTCATCCGGCGGGACTTCGAGGCGGTCTATGCCGACGGCATCGACGCGCTGCTGACGCCGGCGACGCCCTCCGCCGCCTTCGGCATCGCCGACGAGGAGATGAACTCCGATCCGGTGAAGATGTATCTGAACGACATCTTCACCGTGACCGTGAACATGGCCGGGCTTCCCGGCCTCGCTGTGCCGGCGGGCCTTTCCGGCGAGGGCACGCCGCTCGGCCTCCAGCTGATCGGGCGTCCTTTCGAGGAGGAGACGCTCTTCTCGGTCGCCAACGTCATCGAAAAGGCCGCTGGTCGCTTCGAACCGGCGAAGTGGTGGTAGGCGACGCCGTGGAGCCATCCGCCCGGAAAGCGCCCGCCGACTGCGCGGACATGACGGAGCTGCGCCATGCGATCGATCGCATCGACGCGGAGCTCGTCGCCCTCTTCGCGGCTCGGCTCGGCTACATTCACCGCGCCGCCGAACTGAAGCTCGATCTGGCGCTGCCCGCCGAAATTCCCGAGCGGGTGGCGGAGGTCATCGCCAACGTTCGCCGGCTTGCGCAAACGCACGACCTTGATCCGGGTCTCTACGGAGATATCTGGACGAGGATCGTCGATGCCGCGATCGCCGAGGAGAAGAAGCGGCTCGGCGAAGATCCGGCTTGAGCGAGGCTTCGGTCCTTGCCATGACCTCGATGCAACGGAGAGCCCATGTCCGATCCCGGCATCGAAGCTGCCCTGCGCTGTCTTGAAGCGTCCGACTGGGATGGCGCTCACCGCATCGTGCAGGCCCTCGACGGCCCGGACGCGGCCTGGATCCACGCGCATCTCCACCGCCTCGAAGGCGATCTGAGCAACGCGGCCTACTGGTATCGCAGAGCCGGGCGAGGGGTGGCAGTGAAAGGGCTCGACGAGGAGCGAGTGGACATCGCGGCGGTTCTTCGGCGCCCCGCTTGAGCAGCCGGCGTCGCGGCGCAGCGTGTTGCGGGAATGCCGGCTGGAGAGCTCCGCGGCCCTGATCATGTGCCATGGCTACGAGGGATGATCGGGCACGAGGGCCCGTGTCCGCCAAGATCGCGATCGATGTCGGCTGAAGGTTTTCCGCCTTGCTCCTTCTCGGTCAGAACCCGGCGCAATCGCGCCGACGATCGCCGCTCCTCGACCCTCGCGCTTGAACGCGTCCGCGCTTTCCTCTAGCGCAAGGGGCAGGTTCCCAGCATCGATACCCGGACTTGTCGCCATGGCTCTCGTCGATACCCGCACGCCCGATCCCAAGAAGTTTCTCTCCGGCGCCACCGGCGACTGGGAGATCGTGGTCGGCATGGAGGTCCATGCGCAGGTCCTGTCCGAAGCCAAGCTCTTCTCCGGCGCGTCCGCTTCCTATGGCGGCGAGCCGAACGACCATGTGAGCCTCGTCGACGCGGCCATGCCGGGCATGCTGCCGGTGATCAACGAGGAATGCGTGCGGCAGGCGATCCGGACGGGTCTCGGCCTGAAGGCCGAGATCATGCACCGCTCCGTCTTCGACCGGAAGAATTACTTCTATCCCGATCTTCCGCAGGGCTACCAGATCTCGCAGTTCAAGGACCCGATCGTCGGGGAAGGCGTGGTGCAGGTCCTCGTCGGCCCGAATTCCAAGGGCGAGTTCGAGGAGGTCGAGGTCGGCGTCGAGCGGCTGCATCTGGAACAGGACGCCGGCAAGTCGATCCATGACCAGAGCCCGACCCTCTCGCTCGTCGATCTCAACCGCTCCGGCGTCGCGCTGATGGAGATCGTGTCGAAGCCCGACATCCGCTCGGCCGACGAGGCGAAGGCCTATCTGACCAAGCTTCGCACGATCCTTCGTTATCTCGGCACCTGCGACGGCAACATGGACGAGGGTTCCATGCGCGCCGACGTCAACGTTTCCGTGCGCCGTCCGGGCGACGCGTTCGGCACGCGTTGCGAGATCAAGAACGTCAATTCCATCCGCTTCGTCGGTCAGGCCATCGAAGCCGAGGCGCTGCGCCAGATCGCGATCATCGAGGATGGCGGCACGATCGACCAGGAAACGCGCCTCTTCGACCCGGTGAAGGGCGAGACGCGCGCCATGCGCTCGAAGGAGGACGCGCACGACTACCGCTACTTCCCCGATCCCGATCTCCTGCCGCTCGAATTCGACGCCGCCTATGTCGCGGAGCTCGCCCGGCACCTGCCGGAGCTTCCCGACGACAAACGCGCCCGCCTGATCGCGGACAGCGGCTTGTCGGCCTACGACGCCTCGATTCTCGTTTCGGAAAAGGCGATCGCCGACTTCTTCGAGGATCTCGCCCGTGGGCGAGACGCCAAGCAGGCGGCCAACTGGGTGATCAACGATCTTCTCGGCGCGCTGAACAAGGCGGGGAAGGGCATTGAGGAGACGCCGGTTTCGGCCGCGCAGCTCGGCGGCATCCTCGACCTCATCCGCGCGGAAACGATCTCCGGCAAGATCGCCAAGGACCTCTTCGAGATCGTCTGGACCGAAGGCGGCGACCCCGTCGAGATCGTCGAGGCTCGCGGCATGCGGCAGGTGACCGACACCGGGGCGATCGAGAAGGCCGTGGACGAGATCATCGCGGCCAATCCGGACAAGGCGAAGCAGGCCCAGGCCAAGCCGACGCTGGCCGGCTGGTTCGTCGGGCAGGTCATGCGCGCGATGGGCGGCAAGGCAAGCCCCGGCGTCGTGAACGATCTCGTCAAGGCCAAGCTGGGCCTTGAGTGACCCTCTTCTTCGTTCGCACGGCCAGCGCCGCCGATCTCGCGGCCGTTTCCGCACTCCTGCGGGAAACGTGGCATGCCACCTATGACGGGATCTATGGCCCCGAGCGGGTGGCCGAGATCACGGCGTCCTGGCATTCGCTCGACGCGTTGCGGCCAAGGCTGACGCGCCCGACGTCGGAGTTTCTGGTCGCCGACGACGGAACGCGCCTCGGGGGCATGGCCTTCGCGGCTTCGGGACCAGACGGCAAGTCCGTGTTGTTGCACCAGCTCTACGTCCGGCCGGATTGTCAGGGGCACGGCATCGGCAGCGACCTTCTCCGCGAAATCGAGACGGCCTTCCCCCAGGCCGAGCGCGTTCGCCTCGAGGTGGAGGAAGCCAATCTTGCGGCGGTCGGCTTCTACGAAGCCAAGGGCTTCTCGCCGATCGGACACACGAAGAACTGCGGTGCCGAAGATTCGGGGCTTTCCGCCGTCGTCTACGAGAAATCCCTGCTCTGATCCGACGAGGAAGGCGGAGGGCGTCGCAAGACGCGTCTTCGACGGCTCCGCCACGTTAAGGTTGAAGTTCGATGGGAAGGGCGATGCCGACCGACAGCTGCTAGGCTGAGGATCTGGATCTGCAACGAAGAGTCGCTTCCCCGTGAACGTTCATGCCACTGCGGTGCTGGGTCTTGGCGTGGCGGCCCTTGCGGCGCATGCGATCCTGATGCGTCGGCGCGCTTTCCGCCGGCGGATCGTCGCCGATCGGCCCAACGGATCCATGATCGGGGGGCCGAGCCTGTCGCCGACCGTCATCGTCATCTACGCCCTTTCTCTGGCGGCACTCCTGGAGGCCCTCCAACCGTTGACCGCTGCGCCGGCGCGGACGTGGCCATGGGTGCTCGCGGGAGCCGCCGTCGCGCTCGGAGCCGAATGGTGGATGCAGGCGGCTTCGAAGACGTTGAAGCGCCACGCGACGACCGAGGATGCCAACGAGCCCGCGGCCGTGCTCCTCGACGAAGGGCCGTTCGCGCGATCGCGAAATCCGATCTATTGCGGAATGATCCTGCTCTTTGCCGGGATCGCGATGGCCGCCGCCAGCTTGTGGGCAGCGCTCTGCCTTCCCGTGTTGTTCGCCGCCTTGCACAGGATGGTCGTGCTGCCGGAGGAGCGCGGCCTGACCGAGCGCTTCGGCCCCGTCTATCGCCGCTATCTCGAACGCGTGCCGCGCTATCTCTGACGAGGGAAACCGATCCCGGCCCATGCTTCGAAGGGTGGACAAGCGACGGGGCAGGGGCCATAAGTCCCCAAACCTTCGGAATGGACGCGATGAAGACGTGGCTGCTCGAAATCTTTACGTGGTGGCAAGGCCAGACGATCGGCACGCGCTTCCACACGTGGCGCTTCGGCAAGCGCGTGGGTGAAGACGAACGCGGCAACGTCTACTATCAGAACGCCGACGGGTCTCGCCGCTGGGTGATCTACAACGGTCCTGCGGACGCCTCGGCGATCGGTCCCGGCTGGCACGGCTGGATGCACCACAAGGTCGATGTCGCGCCGAGCGCCATGGCCTATGTCGCCAAGCCCTGGCAGAAGGCGCACGAGGTCAACCACACTGGCACCGCCCGCGCCTATCGGCCGAAGGGATCGTTGCTCAACCCGGCCGAGCGTCCGCGTGTCACGGGCGACTACGACGCTTGGCAGCCCTGAACGGCAGTCCCGACCGGGCGAACACAGCGATGGGCAACCGACTGGGCTCGGTCGCGACGCCTTCCAGCCGTCCGGTGGTGATCGGCGCGACGGAAGCCTCGTGGCGGTGCGGCGACGCCCGAGGGACGGCAGGAATTCAACGATGAAGACAGGCCCGATCGGGATCGCGGTCGCGGGGCTCTTGATGCTCGTCGCGCCGGTCTTGGCACAGGAGTATCAGCTTCCGCCGATCGAGGTCCCTCCGGGCGAAGCTCCGGTGGAAAGCCAGAGCCTGCCGCCGCTGGAGTTCGAACCCGATGTCGCGCCCGGCGCGAATGGCGTACCCGACGGGTTCTACAGCGATCCGGACGCACCACCCGCCGAGCCCGAGACGGCGCCTGCGGATCCGTCGACCGCCGACCCCTCCGCCACGCAGCCGGTCGAGGGCGTGCCAGCGCCTCCGGTGAAGGCCGAGCGGTTGAAGAACAAGGTCGCGGAGTTCTCCGGGATCGACAAGATCACGGGCCGCATCACGTCGTTCGACGTCTATGTCGACGAGACGGTTCAGTTCGGCGCCCTGCAGGTTACGCCGCGGGTCTGCTACACCAGCCCGCCGAGCGAGCCCCCGAAGACGGA
This sequence comes from Aureimonas sp. Leaf454, assembly GCF_001424685.1. Lineage (GTDB taxonomy): Bacteria > Pseudomonadota > Alphaproteobacteria > Rhizobiales > Rhizobiaceae > Plantimonas. The sequence continues at coordinate 223,930 of NZ_LMQT01000019.1, read as the reverse complement.
TTCCTTCGTCGAAGTGAACGAGATCACGCTCGATCGCGAGATCAAGCGCATCTTCACCGGTTGGATGTTTTCCGATTCTCCCGGCCTCAATGCCGTGGAGCACCCGATCTACGACGTCTGGTTGAAGGGCTGCAAATCGGAGACGTCGGTTCCGCCTCCGGCCGGCTGACGAGCGAAGACGGCCTCGCGTCCGACGGCGTCTTCCAGACGCTTCTGGTAGTCTTCGCGCGCGATCTCCAGGGCTCCGAATCGCGCCAGATGCGTCGTGAGGAACTGCGTGTCGAGAAGCGTGTAGCCGCCCCGAACGAGGCAGTCCCAGAGCGCCACGAGCGCAACCTTGGAAGCATCCGTCTCGCGCGAGAACATGCTCTCGCCGAAGAAGGCCGCGCCGAGGCTGACCCCGTAGAGCCCGCCGACGAGGCGGCCGTCACGCCAGGTCTCGACGCTGTGTGCGTGCCCAATCCGGAAAAGCTCGAGATAGAGCCGCCGGATCTCCGCATTGATCCAGGTCTGCGGACGATCCGGCGTCGGCTCGGCGCATGCGTCGACGACGGCCGCGAAGGCCGTGTCGATGCGAATCTCGAAGATGCCCTTGCGGATCGTCTTGCGCAGGCTGCGCGGCACATGGAACGCGTCGAGCGGCAGAATGCCCCGCTCCGTCGGATCCAGCCAGAAGATCGAGCGATCGTCCGCGGTCTCCGCCATCGGGAAGATGCCGCAGGCATAGGCCTTGAGGAGAATCGCCGGCGTGATCTCGAACGAGCGCCCGGCCTTCCTCGCCATCTCGCCGTCAGGCCTTGCGACCGGCGGCGAGATGCTTCTCCAGCCAGTGGATGTCGTAGTCGCCGCGCTTGATGTCCGGATTCTCGATGAGGTCGAGGAAGAGCGGCAGCGTCGTCTTCACGCCGTCCACCACGATTTCGTCCAGCGCCCGGCGCAGCCGCATCATGCATTCCGACCGGCTGCGACCGTGGACGATGAGCTTTCCGATCAGGCTGTCGTAGAAGGGGGGGATCGAATAGCCCTGGTAGATGCCGGAATCGACGCGCACGCCGAGACCGCCCGGCGGATAGTAATGCGTGATCTTGCCGGGTGAGGGCGCGAAGGTCGCGGGGTCCTCCGCGTTGATGCGGCACTCGATGGCATGTCCGGAGAACACGACCTCGTCCTGCGTCAGCGACAGTCCGCGTCCGGCCGCGACGCGGATCTGCTCGTGAACGAGATCGATGCCGGTGATCGCCTCCGTCACAGGGTGCTCCACCTGGAGGCGGGTGTTCATTTCGATGAAATAGAACTCGCCGTTCTCGTAGAGGAACTCGATCGTGCCGGCGCCGCGGTATTGGAGCTTGCTCATCGCATCGGCGCAGATCTTGCCGATCTGGGCACGCTGTTCCTCGGTGAGGGCCGGCGAGCGGGCCTCTTCCCAGACCTTCTGGTGGCGGCGCTGCAGCGAGCAGTCGCGTTCGCCGAGATGGATCGCATGGCCCGCGCCGTCGCCGAAGACCTGAACCTCGATGTGGCGCGGCTTTTCCAGATATTTCTCGATGTAGACCGCGTCGTCGCCGAACGCGGCGCCGGCTTCCGACCGTGCCGAGGACAAGGCGTCGGACAGATCGGCCGACGTCTTCGCTACCTTCATGCCGCGCCCGCCGCCGCCGGCGGAAGCCTTGATGATCACGGGAAAGCCGATCTCGTTCGCGACGCGAACGGCTTCGGCGTCCTCGGTGATGGCGCCGTCGGAGCCGGGCACGACCGGGATGCCGAGACGCTGCGCGGTGCGCTTGGCCTCGATCTTGTCGCCCATGATGCGGATGTGGTCGGCGGTGGGACCGATGAACGTGATGTTGTGCGCGTCAAGAATATCGGCGAAGCGAGCGTTCTCCGACAGGAATCCGTAACCGGGATGCACCGCGTCGGCTCCCGTGATCTCGCAGGCCGCGACGATCTGCGGGATGTTCAGATAACTGTCGCGCGAGGGCGGCGGACCGATGCAAACGCTCTCGTCGGCGAGGCGGACATGCATGGCCGTGTTGTCGGCGGTCGAGTGGACGGCGACGGTCTGGATGCCGAGTTCCTTGCAGGCGCGCAGCACGCGCAGGGCGATCTCGCCGCGATTGGCGATCAGGACCTTCTTGAACATCGGGCCGGTCACCCGATGACCACGAGCGGCTCGCCGTATTCCACGGGCTGTGCGTTCTCGACGAGGATCTTCTTGACGACGCCGGCGCGCGGCGCGGGAATCTGGTTCATGGTCTTCATCGCTTCGATGATGAGGATCGTCTCGCCTTCGGCGACCGACTGGCCGACCTCAACGTAGTTCTTCGCGTCGGGACCGGACGCGAGATAGACGGTGCCCACCATCGGTGCGGGCACGGTGCCGATTTCGGGACCGGTCGGAGCGGCTGCTGCCGCGGGGGCGGCGGCCGGCGCCTGGGGCGCAGCGCCCGCATAGGGTGCCTGCTGCATCGGATATCCCATGGGGATTTGCTGAGCGTAGCCGGCGAATTCCTTCTGACGAGACACGCGGACGCGCAGCGAGCCCTGCTCGACCTCGATCTCCGTCAGATCCGTATCGTTCAGGATGTCGGCGAGCTCGCGGACGAGGCTGCGATCGATCGGGGCGTCTTTCTGCGACATGGTGTTCCTTCCAAGGCGATCCCGCAGGTGCGGCACGCGGCCCGGACGCCGCGTCGGCGACGTGCTCGGTCGCCTTGAGTTGCGAAGCGGCCCGCAGGGAGTTGCGGCACCGGGATGGTCGAGGCGGCGCAGTGCGAATTGCGCTGCCGGAATGATGGAGTGCGCCGTATAGCCCGGCGCGAACGCCGCGCAAAGCCATGCCGTTCCAAAGCGGATCGATCTTTCAGCAGGATGCGCTGGCGCAGGTCCGCACATTCTCGATCTTGGCAGCCAGCCCTTCGAGCCCGATCGCGCCGGGCACCACCTCGCCGCCGACGACGTAGGACGGCGTGCCGTTGATCTTGAGGAGCCCGGCGAGCCGGGTGTTCTCCGCGATCGCCGCCTCGACCTCGGGCGACGCCATGGCGGCGCGCAGGGCCGCGTCGTCGATACCCATTTCCTCGGCGACGGCGATGGCGCTGTCTTCGTTGGCGACACCCCGCAGCCCCAGGAGCTTGCGGTGGAAGTCGCCGTAGCGTTCGGGCGCGAGGTGGCGGAAGGCGAGGCTGACATGGCTGGCTGCGACCGATTCGTCGCCGAGGACCGGAATTTCCTTGAGGACGAAGCGGATCTTCGTATCCTTTTCCAGCAGGCCCTCCATGTCGGCCAGCGCGCGTTTGCAGTAGCCGCAATTGTAGTCGAAGAACTCGACCACGGTGACGTCGCCCGCCGGGTTGCCGAGAGTGGTTCCCGCGGGCGTCGCATAGAGCGTGGGTCCGGCCGAGGCGATCGCGGCCTTCTGTTCGGCGACATCCTTGACGGCGCGCTTGGCCTCCAGAGCGTCCATCGCCTCCAGCAGCACCTCGGGATTACGGATGAGGTAGTCCCGAACGACGCCTTCGATGTCGCCCCGCTCCCCGTCCGTCACCGCGAGAACGGGCCATGCGGACGCGCCGAGAAGGGAGAGCGCCAAGGCGGTGCGGATCAGTCTGGCGTTCACGTCGTGGTCCTTTTCGATGTCAGTCTCGACTGCAGCTGCGACCTCGTCAGCGAGCGCTGATGATGTCCTCGGCCTGCAGCCATTGCGGGCTGCCGGGCTTCAGCTTCAGCTGCGCGCGCGCCGCGAAGAGCTTGGCGTCGCGGATGGCGCCGCCATGCCAGTAGCCCTCGGCCGTCGCAAGCTCCGCGGAGGCGACGTCGCCGAGCTGATGATAGGCCATAGCCAGAAACCGGTAGGCCGTCGAGTTGGAGGGATCCGCCGCCAATCCCTTTCGGATCTGCTGGATCGCCGTCTTCATCTGCTTGGGGTCGCCGCCCGTCACGAGCGCCTGGCCGACCGACGCCGCGATCAGGCCGGAGCCGCTGGCGTCGAGCTTGGCGGCCTTCGCGAACGCATCGGCGGCCTCCTTGGAACGACCCGCTTCCATCAGGACCTCCCCCCGGATCTCGTGGAACCAGGGCGTTTTGGGCGATTGCGCGATGAGCGCGTCGATCTTCTTCAGCGCGACCGCCGGCGATCCCGACAGATGGGCTGCGATGGCGTCTCCATAGGTCGCAGCGAGGCCGCGCGGGTCCTTGGAGAACATCTGGCGGAGCGCGGTCGTGTTGCCGGCATAGGCCGCGATCTTCGCTCGGGCGAGGTCGTGTCGGAGCTGGAAGGCCGGATCGTCCGGCTTGTCGAAATAGGGGCTCTCGCGGGCGAGGACCTCCAGACGCGCGATGCGGTCGCGCGGCGCAGGGTGGGAGGAGATGTAGCGGTTCGGCGAGACGCCGGCGAGGAGGTTCGCGCGGTCCAGCCCCTCGAAGCTCTGGATGAGGCCTTTCGCCGACTGCTTTGTCTTTTCGAGATAAACCAGCGCCGAGCGATCCGCCGTGATCTCTTCGGAGCGCTGGTAGGACATGAGGCCGCGCGCCGCCACGGTGCCGCCGCCGGCCATGATGCCGGAGCCGGCCCGCGCGATGCCGGACGAGCCGGCGATGGCTCCGCCGACCGCCGCGCCGGCGCCGAGAATGCCAGCGATGAGGGCGATGCGCTGTGCGGTCTCCAGCTGATCGCGCAGGCGCTGCTGGTGCCCGCCGGCGAGATGGCCGACCTCGTGCGCGATGACGCCGATCAGTTCGTTCGGCGTTTCCGAGCCAAGGATGGTGCCGGTGTTGACGAAGATGCGGCGACCCGACACGAAGGCGTTGAATTCGGTCGAGTTCACGAGGACGATCTGGACTCCCGAGCGCGAGAGGCCCGCGGCCCGGAGGATCGGCACCGTATAATCCTTCACCAGACCTTCGATCTCGGCATCGCGGACGACGGGGACGTTGTTGCGCTGGGTCGGCGCGGATTGAGCCGGGATCGGCGCGAGAAGAAGCGCCGCGCAGGTGACGATGCAGGTTGTCAAGCGAGCGATCATCAGGTTTCTCTCGTTCCCGCAGCCGGAGGCCCCGGCTTGCCAAGATGCCGGCATCCATTCGGACCGGTCCGTCTCCACACTCCATTCCGGCGATTGTGAGGCGCAAGGACGGTCGGCGCATGCTTGCCGTTCCGTCTGGATAGCACGAAGGAGGACGATCATGGAGCCCAGCCGGATCTGGAGGGCATCGCGCCGCTCGGCGGTCGATCCGTTTCGCGCCATGGATGTCCTGTCCGAGGCGAATCGCATGATCGCTCGGGGCGAAAACGTGATCTCGCTGGCCGTCGGACAACCCGCCGCTCCCGCACCGCGAGTCGCGATCGAGGCTGCGTCCCGGCTTTTGGCGGACGGCCGCGTCGGCTACACCGATGCGCTCGGCAGAGCCTCGCTTCGCGAGCGCCTCTCGCGCCATTATGCCGACATGTACGGACAGGACGTTCCAGCCCGGCGTATCATGATCACGACCGGCTCGTCGGCGGGCTTCAATCTCGCCTTTCTCGCTGCCTTCGATGTCGGCGATCGCGTCGCCATCGCCTCGCCGGGCTATCCCGCCTACCGCAACATCCTGCGGGCCTTGGGGATCGAACCGGTGGAGATCGAGGTGGACGCCGCCTGCGGCTACGTTCTCGACGCCGATCATCTCGCACGGGCCCATCGGCAGAAGCCGCTCGACGGTGTCCTCGTCGCAAGCCCCGCCAATCCGACGGGCACGGTCACGCCGCGCGCCGAGCTCGCGCGCCTCGTCGCCTTCTCGCAGGACGCCGGCATTCGCTTCGTTTCCGACGAGATCTATCACGGTCTCGTCTACAGCGAGCGCGACACGACGGCGCTCGAGTTTTCGGCGGAGCCGATCGTCGTGAATTCCTTTTCCAAATTCTACTGCATGACAGGCTGGCGTATCGGCTGGCTCGTTCTGCCGGAAGACCTCGTGCGTCCCTGCGAGCGCATCGGGCAGAGCCTCTACATTTCCGCTCCGGAACTCAGCCAGGTGGCGGCCGAGGCCGTGCTCGACGCAGCGCCCGATCTTCTGCCGGTTCGCGACAGCTATCGGCGCAACCGCGATCGTCTGGCCGCCTGCCTGCCCGATCTCGGCTTTCGCGATCTGGCCCCCATCGACGGGGCCTTCTACGCCTATGCGCGCGTACCGGACGGGCAGGGCGACTCGACCAGCTTCGCGCGCCGTTTGCTGGAGGAATGTCACGTCGCGTTGACGCCCGGCATCGACTTCGACACACGGCGCGGCGAAGCCTTCGTGCGGATATCCTATGCCTGCGATCCGGCGTCGCTCGACGAGGCCATCAGGCGGATCGCATCTCACCTGGAGGTTTGACGATCCCGCCCAGACCCTTTGTGGACAAACGAAAAAAGGGGAGCGACCCAGTCGCTCCCCTTTTCGATTCCAGCCGCGCGAGGATCTTTAGAAGAAGCTCTTCTTCGCCCACCATCCCGTGCGCTTCGGCTTGGTTTCCTCGACCTCGCCGTCGCTGGTCGTCAACTGAGGCTCGCGCGGAAGAACGGGTGCGGGTGCCTCCGCCGCCGCTTCCACTGCCGGCTCCACGCTCTCGACCGAGGCTTCCGCAACCGTCGCGGTCTCCTCATGCGGGACGGCCTCCGGCACGGAAAGCTCTTCCGTCGCCTCGGGTTCTTCGACAGCAGATTGAGCCGTAGCGGGCGCGGGCTGCAGGTCGGTCACGTCATCGACGGCTGCCGCTTCGGCCTCGTCGGCCGCGACATCGTCCGCGACGGTCTCGGCCACCGGTTCCGAAACGATGCCGGCAACAAGCACGTTGGCGAGTGCCGCGCCCTCGTCGCTCGACACATCGCCGGGCTCTTCGCCGCGATGGGCTTCGGGTGCAGCGATGTCGTCGACGCCGTCGGCCGCATCCTCACGCGCCTCCGCGATGACGTCGGACGAAACGGCGTCCGCCGACATCTCGTCCTCCGATCCCTCGGCCGTGCCGTCGCTCTCTTCTCCCTCGCGGGTCTTCCGTCCGCCGCGACGACCGCGCCGACGACGCTTGCGGTTGCGGCTTTCCTCGTCCGCGGCGGCGTCCTCGGCGGACATCGTCTCGCCCTGCTCCTCGCCCCCGATCTCGTCGGCAGCATCCGCGCCGATCACGTCGAGACGATCGTCGCCGGACGCTTCGACGTCCCCGCTTTCCGTCTCGCCGGCGTCGGCGCTGTCGGAGCCGCCGCGCCGACGCCGGCGACGACGCTTGCGGCGGTTGCGGTCTTCGCTGGATTCGTCGGAGGACGCGGTCTCTGCGTCGGCTTCGACCGTCTCGGCGGCGACGACGTCCTCGACCTCGGCGTCCTCGATCTCGTCCTCATCGATCTCGTCGACCATGATGGACAGAGGATTGACGACCTCGAGCCGCGGCTCGCGGCGAACGGCTTCCGCACCGTGCTCGATCGCGCAGTGCTGATGCCCGTGGCTGTCATCGGCCTGAACGATGATCCGGACGCCGTGATGGCGCTCGAGTTCCTCGATGCGCGCGCGCTTCTCGTTGAGGACGTAGAGGGCCGTCGCCGTCGGCACCTTCACGACGAGATCGTGCGTGTCCTGCTTCTGGAGATGCTCTTCGACCGCACGCACGACGTGAAGCGCCAGCGAGGAGTTGGAGCGGATGTGGCCGACGCCGTCGCAAACGGGGCAGGGCTGCGTCGTCGATTCGAGAACGCTCGCGCGGATGCGCTGGCGGCTCATCTCCATCAGGCCGAAATGCGAGATCCGGCCGACCTGGATGCGGGCGCGATCGTCTTTGAGGCACTCCTTCACCTTCTTCTCGACGGCGCGGTTGTTGCGCTTCTCGTCCATGTCGATGAAGTCGATGACGATGAGGCCGGCGAGATCGCGCAGGCGCAGCTGGCGCGCGACCTCCTCGGCCGCTTCCATGTTCGTCTGGAAGGCGGTGTCCTCGACCGAATGCTCGCGCGTCGAGCGGCCGGAATTGACGTCGATGGCGACGAGGGCCTCGGTCTGGTTGATGATGATGTAGCCGCCCGACTTCAGCGTGACATGCGGCTGCAGCATCTTGTCGAGCTGCGCCTCGATGCCGCCGCGCGCGAAGATCGGAACGGGATCGCGGTAGGGCTGCACGACCTTGGACTGGCTCGGCATCAGCATCCGCATGAAGTCCTTGGCTTCGCGGTAGCCGTTTTCGCCGGCGACGAGAACCTGGTCGATGTCCTTGTTGTAGAGGTCGCGGATCGAGCGCTTGATCAGGCTGCCTTCCTCGTAGACGAGGGTCGGCGCCGTCGAGGACAGCGTCAGGCTGCGCACGGTTTCCCAGAGGCGCATCAGATACTCGTAGTCGCGCTTCACCTCGGCCTTGGTGCGCATGGCGCCGGCCGTGCGCAGGATGATGCCCATGCCGCGCGGGACCTCGAGCTCCTTGGCGACTTCCTTCAGGCGCTTGCGGTCCGCGACATTGGTGATCTTGCGGGAGATGCCGCCGCCGCGCGCCGTGTTCGGCATGAGGACCGAATAGCGGCCGGCGAGCGACAGATAGGTGGTGAGGGCCGCGCCCTTGTTGCCGCGCTCTTCCTTGACGACCTGAACGAGCAGGATCTGGCGGCGCTTGATGACCTCCTGGATCTTGTACTGCTTGCGGGGCGCACGCGGCTGGCGGACGGGAACTTCCTCCATCGCGTCCTCGGCGCCGAGCTGGTCGACCTCTTCGGCCTCGTCGCCGTCCTTGGCCTCGTCCTCGTTCGATCCCGAAGAGGAACGCCCCCGCGAGCGCGAGCGGCGTCCACCGCGACGACGGCCGGACGGGCTCTCCGAATTGCTCTCGCCGTCTCCGTTGATCTCGGTGACGCCCTCGTCGTCGCGATCGCTGTCGCCGTCGGACGCTTCGTCGGTGCCCGCATCTTCGCCGTGGCCGGAATCATCCGAGATCAGCTCGGGTGCTTCGTGCTCGTTTTCGGAGAGGTCGTCGCCGTCCTGGCCTGCGTCGCCCTCGCCCTCGGAGGCGGCGTCCTCGGAGACGCTGTCGCCGTTCGACCCGCGCGCCCGCGACAGGCTTTCGCGACGGCTGCGATCGCGCGCCTTGCGATCCTCGGCCTCTTCCTCTTCCTGGGCGCGGGCGAGCTCATCTTCCATCAGCGCCTGACGGTCGGCTTGGGGGATCTGGTAATAGTCGGGATGGATCTCGCTGAAGGCGAGGAAGCCGTGGCGGTTGCCGCCATATTCCACGAAGGCGGCTTGGAGCGAGGGTTCGACCCGCGTCACCTTCGCGAGGTAGATGTTCCCCTTGATCTGCTTCTTGTGCTCGGATTCGAAATCGAATTCCTCGATCCGGCTACCCCGGACGACGACAACCCGCGTCTCTTCGGGATGAGACGCATCGATCAGCATCTTGTTGGCCATGGAACATGAACTCCCGGACACCGGCCTCAGCGCGTAAGCCGGCGTTCGACGCTCGGATCCATACGGGGGGAGGCGTGTCCGCTAAGGCGTTCGGGCGGCGTTGCACGGCTTGTCCCAAGATGTGGGCATCGGAGGGCCGGCGCCGAGGCTCGTATGGCTCGGGCTGAAGCGTCCATGATCCGATGATGGCTGGCGACACTGCTGAACGACCTGCGACAACTGGATGGCCGCCGTGAGGCGACCGATGAAACCTGGTGCACCGATCCACCCGACTGCCGGGCCGACGGCACTTGAAGCGTGACGCACGGAACTGGTCCGATGCGACCCCATCCGTTGATCTGAGACCGGAAACCGGCCCCACGATCACGGGACCTCAGAATGCTGCCACAAGGGATCGGGTCCGAACGTCGGTCGTCGATCCTGCGGCGCCTCGGGCTGGAAAAGACATCGGGCTTTCGAGTCTTTCCAGCCTCACTTCTGCTTTTATGATGCGCGACGCCGTTACACAAGTGTTCGCCCTGCGGCAGGTGGCTCAAACGCCTGTCTGGCAGGCATATCCTCGTTTTTCTCATCCTTTGCCGGATTTCGATGCGAATCAGTCTCCTCGCCGCGATGCTCTTCGCCCTGTTCGTCGCTCTGCCGTCGCCGTCGCTGGCCGCCTCCGAGGGGGGCGACGAGGGCGGACGGGACGCCGTGCTGACGGCCTTCGAGCAGGGCATTCGAAACGGACGCTTCGAGGCGACGCTGACGTTTCGAGGCGAGCCGCGTTCGCGCCTTCTCATCCTGCGCAATCCCGATCGCGTGGCGCTCGATCTCCTCGACACCGTCTCCGCCGCGGCCGTTCCCTCCACCGCCGACGGCGCCGCGGTCACCGAGATGCGCCAGGGCCTCGTCGCTCCGGATCGCTTCCGGATCGTCTGGACGCTGAAGCGGCTGGCGCTTCCCGTCGCGGAAACGAAGACGGCGGACGGCCGGACCGTGCTGACGCTGCGGTTGGAGCGAACCGATCCGATCGCGTTCGCGAAGGCCGCGGGCAGCCAGTCCATCGGCATCCAGACGGCGCGGGAGACGCCGATCATCGAACCGGCGGCGCCCGGCATCTTCACCATCGTCGTCGATCCCGGCCACGGCGGCGTCGACACCGGCGCCAAGGGCCCGGCCGGAACGCTGGAGAAGGAGATCAATCTTGCCTTCGCCCTCTCGCTCCGCGACGCGCTGGCCAAGGACAGCCACGTGCGCGTGCTGCTCACGCGCGACGACGACCGGTTCATCCCGCTCACCGAACGCTCGGAGATCGCGCGCCGCGCGAAGGCCGACCTCTTCATCTCGATGCACGCGGACTCGATTCGCTACCGCGACATCAGGGGTGCGACCGTCTACACGCTGTCGGAGAAGGCGTCGGACTCGCTGTCGCTGGAAATCGCCGATTCGGAAAATGCAGCCGATCGATTCGCAGGTTCGGAATGGCGCCAGGGGAAGCCGGAGGTCTTCGACATCCTGGTCGATCTGACGCGCCGCGAGACGGATAGCTTCTCCGAGCACTTCGCGGCCGGACTCGTCGACGCCTTCAGCGAGCACAAGATCCGATTGATCAAGAATCCCAAGCGGTCGGCCGGGTTCCGCGTCCTGATGGCGCCCGACGTTCCCTCGGTCCTGGTCGAAATCGGCTATCTCTCCAATGCCGACGACGAGAAGCTCCTCCTCCAGTCGAAGTGGCGGGACGACACGACGTCGGCCATTTCGAGAGCGGTCCTCGCGTTTCTCTCCACCCGTTCGCCGGGCACGATGTCTCCGTGAGTTGCGAGGATGTTGCCGGCTGGACACAGGTCGGCGACGAGTGAGACCCATGGTCTGTTTCGGGCCACGTCCCCGCCGTATTTTTCCAGCAAACGAAACGCGCTACGCTTAAGGGCTTACCTGGCGTCGGACGGTAGTGGCACGAGGGTTGCGCTGCCGATGGGGCGATCGCGTTCCCGTGCTGTGGCGGCCGGGGTTCCAAGTCGCGGACGGAGTGCGAATGATCAGGTTGCTCGGTTACTTCTTCGGCATCGGCTCGGTCCTCGTTCTGATCGTGGCCGGCGCGGTCGCGCTCTACGTCCATGAGATCAGCGCGGACCTGCCGGACTATCAGGTTCTGGCGACCTACGAGCCGAAGGTGACGACCCGCCTTCACGCATCCGACGGCTCGCTGATGGCGGAATACGCCAAGGAACGGCGCCTGTTCCTGCCGATCCAGGCGATTCCGCAGCGTCTGAAGCAGGCCTATCTCGCCGCCGAGGACAAGAATTTCTACCAGCATCCCGGCATCGACCTGCAGGGACTGGCGCGCGCGGCCATGGTGGTGGCCAAGGGCGACGGGCTCCAGGGTGGGTCGACGATCACGCAGCAGGTTGCGAAGAACTTCCTGCTGACCCGCGAGCAGTCGATCGAGCGCAAGGTGAAGGAGGCGATTCTCTCGCTGCGCATCGAGCGCGCCTATTCCAAGGACCGCATCCTCGAACTCTACCTGAACGAGATCTATCTCGGCCTCGGATCCTATGGCGTCGCGGCGGCTTCGCTCGCCTATTTCGACAAGTCGGTGAACGAGTTGGAGATCCAGGAAGCGGCCTATCTCGCGGCCCTTCCGAAGGCGCCCGAGAACTACAATCCGTTCCGCAGTCCGGATCGCGCCATGGAACGCCGCAACTGGGTCATCGACCAGATGGCCGACAACGGGTTCATCACGCGCGCCGAGGCGAGCGAGGCGCAGGCCAAGCCGCTCGGCGTCAAGCCCAAGCCGTCCGGCACCTATCTCTTCGCCGCCGAATACTTCACCGAGGAAGTCCGGCGCGAGGTCATCGCGCGCTACGGAAACACGGCGCTTTACGAGGGCGGCCTTTCGGTCCGCTCAACGCTCGACCCCAAGCTTCAGGTCGAGGCGCGCACGGCCCTGCACGATGGGCTCCTGAAATATGACGAGGCCCGCGGCTTCCGGGGTCCCGTGACGCGGATCGATCTTGGCAGCGACTGGGGCCAGGAACTCGGCAAAGTCCCGGCCTTCGCCGACGTGCCGGAATGGCATCTCGCGGTTGTGCTCGCCGCAGAGCCCGGTGGCGCGAGCCTCGGTCTGCAGCCGACGAAGGATGCCGGCGGACGGCTCGGCGCCGACCGCAAGATCGTCTCCATCGCCACCGCCGACATGAAGTGGGCGATGCGCCTCAACATGGAGGGTCGGTCCGGCACCGTGAAGGCGGTCGATCAGGTTCTTTCGCGCGGCGACGTCGTCTATCTCGAGGATCGGGCCGACGCGGGCTATCGCCTCCGCCAGCCGCCGAAGGTGCAGGGCGCGCTCGTGTCGATGGACCCGCACACCGGCCGCGTTCTCGCGCTCGTCGGAGGCTTCTCCTATGCCCAGTCCGAGTTCAACCGGGCGACGCAGGCGATGCGCCAGCCCGGCTCCTCCTTCAAGCCGATCGTCTACGCAGCCGCGCTCGACAACGGCTACACCCCGGCCTCCGTCATCATGGACGGTCCGATCTCGATCCCCGACGGCAATGGCGGCGTCTGGTCGCCGAAGAACTACGGCGGCGGCTCGGCGGGGCCCTCGACGCTGCGCCAGGGCATCGAGAAGAGCCGCAACCTGATGACGGTCCGGCTCGCCAAGGACATGGGCATGAGCCTCGTCGCGGAATATGCCGAACGGTTCGGCGTCTACGACAAGCTCGGCAAGTATCTGCCGATGTCTCTGGGATCCGGCGAGACCACCGTCATGCGGATGGTTTCGGCCTATTCGGTCATGGCCAATGGCGGGCGCTCGATCGAGCCCTCGTTGATCGACCGCGTCCAGGATCGCTACGGCCGCACGATCTACAAGCACGACAACCGCAAGTGCGACGCCTGCAACGCGGAAGGGTGGAGCGATCAGTCCGAGCCCGAACTCGTCGACGACCGCGAGCAGGTGCTCGATCCGATGACCGCCTATCAGATCACCTCCATGATGGAAGGCGTCGTCCAGCGGGGCACGGCGATGAGCGTCAAGGAGCTCGGCGTGCCCGTCGCCGGCAAGACCGGCACGACCAACGACGAGAAGGACGCCTGGTTCGTCGGCTATACGCCGGACCTCGTGACCGGTCTCTACATCGGCTACGACAATCCGCAGCCGCTCGGAAAGGGTCAGACCGGCGGCGGACTGGCGGCGCCGATCTTCACCGAATTCATGAAGGTCGCGCTCGCAGGCAAGCCGCCCGTCGATTTCCGCGTGCCGGAGGGCATGACCCAGATCTCGATCGACCGGAAGACCGGCATGGCCGCCAAGGGCAACGGCACGATCATCGAGGCCTTCAAGCCCGGCACCGGCCCCGCGGACAGCTACTCGATCATCGGCAACGATGACGTCGCCTCCGCGCCGCCGGCCGCCATCTCGCAAGAAGCCGAGCAGGCGATCGTCCAGGGGGCCGGCGGCCTCTTCTGAGCCCCGGTCGAAACCCGTCGCCGGCCGGACACATCGAAAGCCTTCGCTTTACAGGCGTGGACGCCGCACTTAAGTACCCCCCGTTCCCAACTCATTCACGCGGGGTAGCGGCATGCGTGCCGAGATCGAATCCATGGTCGACGAAATCAAGCAGGCCGTAAGCCTGCTGAGGAGGCATCTTTGACTGGGATGCTTCCCTGAAACGACTGCAGGTCCTCAACGCCAAATCCGAGGACCCGAACTTCTGGAACGACGCCGCCGAAGCGCAGAAGCAGATGCGCGAGCGCCAGTATCTGGAGAGCTCCATCGACGGGATTCGCGCGCTCGAACAGGGCATCGCGGACAATGTCGAGCTCATCGCCATGGGCGAGGAGGAGGGCGATCCGGCCATTGTCGAGGAGGCCGAGCAAGCCATCCGCGCCATCAAGGCCGATGTCGACAAGCGTTCGATCGAGATGCTCCTGTCCGGCGAAGCGGATGGCTTCGACACGTATGTCGAGGTGCATTCGGGCGCGGGCGGCACGGAGAGCCAGGACTGGGCGTCGATGCTGCTGCGCATGTACATGCGCTGGGCGGAGCGCTCCGGCTATAAGGTCGAGCTTCTCGAGCAGCATGCGGGTGAAGAAGCGGGCATCAAGTCCGCGACGCTGCTGTTCAAGGGCCGCAATGCCTATGGCTGGATGAAGACCGAATCGGGCGTTCATCGGCTGGTCCGCATCTCGCCCTACGACAGCCAGGCCAAGCGCCACACGTCCTTCGCCTCGGTCTGGGTCTATCCGGTCGTTGACGACACGATCAACATCGTGATCAACGAGTCCGACTGCCGGATCGACACCTATCGCTCGTCCGGCGCCGGCGGTCAGCACGTCAACACCACGGACTCGGCGGTGCGCATCACGCACATTCCGACCGGCATCGCGGTGGCGTGCCAGCAGGGACGCTCCCAGCACCAGAACCGGGCGATCGCCTGGGACATGCTGCGCGCACGTCTCTACGAAGCCGAACTTCAGAAGCGGGAGGAGGCGGCCAACGCCGAAGCCGCGTCGAAGACCGATATCGGCTGGGGCCACCAGATCCGGTCCTACGTCCTGCAGCCCTATCAGATGGTCAAGGACCTGCGAACCGGCGTGCAGAGCACGGCGCCGAGCGACGTCCTCGACGGGAAGATCGATCTTTTCATGGAAGCCGCGCTCGCCCATCGCGTGCATGGCGGCGACGTCGACGTCAGCGACGTCGACTGACGGCTTTTCGACCGGCTCGGCGGATCAGCCCAGCCGGTCGATCTTCGACCCCGCGCGCAGATAGCCCGCGGGGTCGATCGCATTGCCGCTGTGGCGCACCTCGTAGTGCAGATGCGCGCCCGTGCTGCGGCCCGTCGATCCGACCTCGCCGACAATGCCGCCGACCCCGAGCTTGTCGCCGACCGAGACGACAATCCGCGACAGATGCGCGTAGCGCGTCGCGTAGCCTTGGCCGTGGTCGACCTCCACCATCTGTCCGTAGCCGCCGTTCCAGCCGGCCGACACGACCGTCCCGGGCGCGGTCGTCGCGACGCGCGTGCCGGTTTGAGCGATGAAGTCGATGCCCGTGTGCATCGCGGCGCGGCCGAGGAAGGGATCGGACCGGACGCCGAAGGTCGAGCTGATGGCGTTCGTCGCGACGGGCCGTTCCAGCGGGAGGTGACGAATGCCGGTCTTCACCGCATCCAGACGGGCAAGAGCGGCTTCCAGTTCATCGCAGCCCGCTTCGAAGCGCAGGCTTTCGGGAACCGGCACGAACGGTCCGCCCTCGCCGGCGGTTTGGGGAATATCGGGAAGCGGCACGGAGATGCCCTCGGAGCGAAGCGCCCCGGCCATGCCGTCCGCCTTGCTGCGTGCGACGTCCGAAAGAGCGTCGAGATTTTCGATCTGCTTGGCTTCGTGCGATTCCACCGCTTCGCCGATCTTGCGCAGAAGATCCGGCGATATCGCCTGCTTCGCGCCGGGAAGGGGCGCGGCGGCTTTGCCCGGCGCGAGACGATCGACGAGATGGAAGCGTTCCAGGGCGCGCGCGTCGCCGTCGCCGGCGAAGGCGAGAGCGGCGCTGTCGCGCTCGGACATCGAAGAGGCGAGAGGGCTTGGTTCCGGCACCGGCACCGGCGCCGGGATTAGGCCGCTCGATCGCGCGCGATCGAGGAGCGGCTCCAGCCGGTCGTAGCGTGCTTCGAGTTCGACCTGCTGGTCGAGGAGGACGGCGACCTTCGTCTCCACCTTCTCGCGGTCGAGCAGCTGGCGGCTCACCGTGCGGTCGAGCTGCGAGCGGAGCGTGGCGATCCGGTCCTCGTAGGCCTGCGCCAGTCGCGCCTGGCGCGCGACGCCGGCGCTGGCAAGGTCCTCGTGCAGGACGAGATAGGCGGCCGATCCGAACGTACCGATCGTGACCGCGGAGGCGAAGGCCGTCGCCAGGGCCAGCGCTACGGGCCGCACGGTGAAGTGACGGATCGTCTCGCCGCGGGCGATGACGACGGTGTGGGGCAGGGTCGGACGGCCGAAGGTGCCGTGATGCTGGACCGAACTCATGCGCGCATCCGAGTGGGGCAGGCGGCACGGGAGGTGCCGGTTCCTTGCGCGACTACACCTCGTTAAGGTTAACCAAAGCTTTCTGTCAGGTCGAAAGACGTCAGCTCGAGAGCGGCGACAGCGCACGGTAAAAGGTTGGCGTCAGCCCGGCCTCGGCGCGCGCCCGGTCGTTGAAAGGCGGCTTCACGTCTCCCCGGAAACACTGCCGGACGAGCTCCTGGAACCGGTCGGCGGGATTGCGGCCTTCGCGCGCGCAGAGAAAACGGAACCACTTGGCGCCGATCGCAACGTGCTTCTTCTCGTCGTTGTAGATGATCGTCAGGATCGCAGCTGTTTCGCCGTCTCCGGTCGCCTCGAGCTTTTCGAGCAGCGAGGGCGTCACGTCGAGCCCGCGCGCCTCGAGGATCAGCGGCACGATGGCGAGGCGCGCACCGAGATCGTGCGCGGTCACCTCGACCGCCTGCCAGAGGCCGCCATGGGCTGGCAAGGCTCCGTAATGGGAGCCGAGCGATTCGAGGCGATCGGACAGAAGTCCGAAATGCTTGGCCTCCTCCATCGCGACCGTCATCCAGCCGTCGAAGAAGGACCGCGGCACGCGCTCCGTCGTGAAGCGGGCCACGATGTCCAGCGCCAGATCGATCGCGTTCAATTCGATATGTGCCAGCGCGTGGATCAAGGCGATCCGTCCGGCTTCGGTGTGGACCGAGCGCCGCTTCACCGTTCGCGGCGAGACGAGATCCGGCTTGACCGGTCGCCCCGGCCGGGACGGCAGTCCGGGATCACCGGGCGAATGGAGCCCGAGCCGGCGTTCGAACCAGCGTCGGCCGACCGCCTGCGTGATCGCGACCTTGTCGCCGAGATCGGCGGCCGAGAGCGCGCGAATGGCGCCCTCCCGCAGGCTGCCGATCGCGATGTCGTCCGCCACCGGCATCACGATGCCTTGGGAAGGTCGCGCGCGGCCGAGAGAACCGCGTCGGCATGGCCTGGAACCTTGACCTTCGGCCAGAGCTTGGCGATGCGGCCATCCGACCCGACCAGCGCCGTGGTGCGCTCGACGCCCATGTAGCTGCGCCCGTACATGCTCTTTTCCACCCAGACGCCGAAGGCCGAGAGCAGAACCTTGTCCTCGTCGGACAGGAGCCGCACGGCGAGCTCGTGCTTGTCGCGGAACTTTCCGTGCTTCTTGACGGGATCGGGCGAGACGCCGAAGACCGGAATGTCGAGCGCTGCGAAGTCGGGAGCAAGACGGGTGAAGTCGATCGCTTCCTGCGTGCAGCCGGACGTGTCGTCCTTGGGATAGAAATAGAGGACGTAGGGGCGACCGGCGAGCGCGTCTCGCGTCACGGTCTCTCCGCGGTCGTCGGGAAGCGCGAAATCGGGACAGGAGGCACCCTCTTGGAGCATGGACATGACGCCTTCCTTTCGGCCAATTGAACTGGAATGGAACGAGCCACGCGGCGGGGGGCTTTTGGCCGCGCGAGAGCCGTGAGATAGCGCCATAACCAGGTCTTGGCGACCACCCTTCAAAGCGGGCCGAAGGCCCTCCTGCAGGGTGAGGGTGACGGCCGTTTCGTCGAGGGAGCGTTGATGGCATGATGCAAGGGAGTGAGCGGCAGACGCTCGATCGCGCACATCGTGCCGACGGCCTGAACTCCATGCCGACCGGCCCTCACGCATGAAGCACGTCGTCCGGCTTCTGGCAGGGTTGGCGAGCCGCGCGCTCACGATCGTCCTCATCGTCGGCGCGCTCCTGTTCCTCGCCATGGGAACAGGTGCCGGTCGAGACGCGCTGCGCCAGCGGTCCGAAGCCATCGCCACGCGGCTTCTCGGCACCGGTTTCACCGCGGAACTCGGACGCCAGTCCTTCGGCATCGGTTCGACCGGAACGATCGAGATCCGTTGGCGCGACATTCGACTGGCGGAAACAGGGACGGGGCTCGGCGCGACGAAGGTCGCGCGGCTGACGGTCGGGCTCCGCCCGCTCGCTCTCCTGTCGGGCCGATTGGCGATCCGCAGCCTTTCCATGTCGGGTGCGACGATCGACCTCACGCGCGGCCAGCTGTTCGACGGACCGCGCAACGAGGGCCCCGGCAGCATCGATGCCGTACTGAAACTCGTCGACCAGCGGCTCGACGCGGTCGCCCGGTCGGGCCTCGACCGGGTCGAGCTCTCCGACATCACGGTTCTGGCTCCGCTCGCGCAGGATGGCGGACCGTTCGTGGCGCGCGTCGACGAAGCCGCGTTGGACGTGTCCGACAACGAGAACATGCGATTGTCGGCCCGTTTCGGCGTCGACGACATCGCTCTCGCGCTCGACGGCGATGCGAGCTTCGATGCCGCCGCCAAGCGCCTTGCCGATCTTCGCCTGTCGCTCGGACCGCTGGATATCGGTCGCATCGTCCCGCCGGCTCCCTCCGACGACCGTCTCGACCAGCGCCCCTTCGCCTCCGATGTGAAGCTGTCCAGCCGTCTCTCGGTGACCTCGGAACCGGACGACGAGGCGCGCACCGTCGTTCTGTCGCTCGGCGCGGCGTCGGGGGATGTCCAGACGGGGCGGGGCCATGCCGCACTCGACAGCGCGTCGCTCGACCTCGCCTATCGCGAAGGGTCGAAGGAAGCCGTTCTCCGGCCGGGCCTCGTCGTCTTCGACGGCGTTTCGATGACGCTCGGTGGCAAGGTCGGCCTGCGCGACGACGGCTCTCTGTCGCTCCGCTTCGACGTCGGAGATCTGCGTTCGGTCATCGGCCAGCCGGCCACAGGCGAGGCGACGCGGACAGGCTCGGTCGCGCTCGAAGGCACAGTCGCCCTTGCGCCCTTGCGCCTCGATGTACCGACCATCGAGATCAAGACCACCTCCGGCGAGATTTCCGGCCACGCCCGCGTCGATCTCACGGGGCCGGACGCGATGACCGAGGTTCGGCTCGCCAGCGAGGGCGTTTCGGCTCGGGACGTGAAGGCGTTCTGGCCCTTCAATCTCGCGCCCAACACGCGTCGTTGGGTTCTCGAGCACATCCGCGATGCAGGTGCCGCCTCGGATGTCGTCTTCGCGCTGAACATGACGAAGGCGCGCTTGGGCGAGGCCTTTCGGCCGCGCCAACATCCGACGCCCGAGGAGATGAGGCTGACGCTCGACGTGGCCGGCATCGGCATGGCGACGATCCAGTCCATGGCGGAGCTGGAAGACGTCGCCGGGCGGATCGAGGTCCTGGGCGGCGACACGACGATCCGGATCGACCGGGCGAAGGTGGCGGGCCTGCCCTCGATCGCGGCGACGCAGAGCCTGGCGACCTTCGTGCGCACGCCGGCCGATGCCGCGCACGAGGTCGGCTTCAAGCTCGCCATCGGCTTGACCGGAGAGGCGAAAGAACTGCTGGCGGTGGCCGCCCGCCCCCCGCTCGACGTCCTTCGCACGATCGATGTCGCGCCGGACGACGTATCGGGAACGGCGACCGTCACGGCCGACGTCGAGTTCCATCTCGGCGACGACGTGCCGAAGGGGCAGGAGCTGAAAGGCTACGCCGTCGATGTCGCCTTGAAGGACGCTTCGCTCTCCAAGCCCTTCGAAGGACGCAAGCTGACCGGTCTCAGCGGACCCTTGTCGATCGTGCCCGGCGCCGTCGAAGGCGAACTCAAGGGCGAGGTCGACGGGCTTTCGTCCACGATTCGCTTCGGCCAGCCTTTCGGACCGCACCCGGCGGTGGAGCGTCGACTGTCCGTGGACGTCGAGCTCAGCGGGGAGGAGGCGGCCCGCCGCGTCCCCGCCCTGAGCGGCGTGCTGGACGGACCCATCGCCGCGCGGCTGGTCTCCAAGGGCGGTCCGGCCGAGGGTTTCGAAGCCGATGTCGACCTCTCGGGTGCCGGGATCGCGCTCCCCGTGATCGGCTGGCGCAAGGGCAAGGGCGTCGCGGCCCAGTTGAGCTTCGATCTTCTCCAGGGCAGCGGCGACACGAAGCTCCGCGGCGTCCGACTGAAGGGCGAGGGTTTCGCCGCCTCCGGGAATGTCGTCGCCGATGCCGGGGGTCTCGTCTCGGCCGATCTTGCAGATGTCGCCTTCAACCCCGGCGACGACGTGAAGCTGAAGGTCCGGCGCGCGGACAACGGCTACAGCTTCGAACTGACCGGCGACCGGTTCGACGCCCGGCCGTTTTTGGCGGATCTTCGCGCATCGCTCGGCGAGCGCGCGGCCAAGGGGCGGGCGAAGGCCGCCCGACAGCTCGACGCGGCGGTCGCCATCGGGCGCCTTACGGGATTCGGCGGGCAGGAGCTTCGCGACGTCTCGCTGAATTATGCCGGAAGCGCGGGCGCCATCGCGGCACTCTCGATGGCCGGCGTCGATGCCGGCGGTGGGCGATTCGCCATCGACGTCTCGCCGCGCGGCAAGGACCGGTCGATCGAGGTTCGTGCCGCCGATGCCGGGCGTCTCGTCGATTTCGGCGGCATCTACGGCCGTATGGAGGGCGGTGCCATGGCCCTTCGGCTGCTCGGCTCCAGCGACGGAGGCTACGCCGGCACCTTCGCGGCCGAGAACTTCACGCTCGTGGACGAGCCGCGGCTCTCGCGCCTCGTCGGCACCGCGCCTGGCCCGAATTCGGCCAGCCTGTCGCAGGCCGTCGGCGCCCCCCTGACGACCGAACGAGCCGATTTCAGCCATGCCTCCGCCGGCATCGTCTACGGCCGCGACGGTCTTCGCGTCACCGATGGAATCATCCGGGGCCCTGTCTTCGGCTCGAGCTTTTCCGGCACCGTCTACGACGCCAAGAACCGCATCGACATCACCGGTTCCTTCATGCCCGCCTACGGGCTGAACGGCATGTTCGGGAAGATTCCGGTGCTTGGTCAGATCCTCGGCAACGGCAACGAAGGCGGCCTGATCGGCATCACCTACCGTTTGGCCGGCGCTTTCGAATCACCGAAGCTGGAGGTCAATCCGATCTCGGCCATCGCCCCCGGCATCTTTCGCAACATCTTCGCCTACGGTCCCTGACGGGCGTCTCGGCCCGGCAGGGTGAGGCGCGGCGCATCCTCAGCCGGCAGGCCGGATGAGGATGTGCTTCTTCTTGCCGAGCGAAAGCTTCACGACATCGCCCTCCAGAAGATCGCCGGAACCGACCGTCAGGCGCTCGTCTTCGACGGTGCGGTCGTTCAGCCGGATCGCACCGCCCTTCAGGTGCCGGCGAGCCTCTCCGTTCGATGCGGCGAGTCCCGCCGTCACGCAAAGCGACAGGATGCCGATTCCGGCTTCCAGATCGGCGACGGGCACGTCGATCGTGGGAAGGCTGGCGGAGACCTGCCCCTCCTCGAAAGTCTGCCGCGCCGTGTCGGCGGCGAGCGCCGCGGCCTCGGCACCGTGGAGCAAGCCGGTGACGGCGCCCGCGAGCACCTTCTTCGCCTCGTTGATCTCGGAGCCGCCGAGCGCTTCCAGCCGCGCGATCTCGTCCATCGGGAGCGTCGTGTAAAGCTTGAGGAAGCGACCGACATCGGCGTCCTCGGTGTTCCGCCAGTACTGCCAGAAGTCATAGACGCTCAGCATGTCGGCGTTCAGCCAGATCGCCCCGGACGCGGTCTTGCCCATCTTGGCGCCGGACGAGGTGGTGAGCAGCGGCGAGGTCAGGGCATAGAGATCGGCGCCGTCCATGCGCCGGCCGAGATCGATGCCGTTGACGATGTTGCCCCACTGGTCCGATCCGCCCATCTGAAGCTGGCAGCCCGTGCGCCGGTACAGCTCCGTGAAGTCGTAGGCCTGCAGGATCATGTAGTTGAATTCGAGTAAGGACAACGATTGCTCGCGGTCGAGCCGGAGCTTGACCGAATCGAAGGAGAGCATGCGGTTGACCGAGAAATGCCGGCCGACATCGCGCAGGAACGCGACATAGTTCAGTTCCAGCAGCCAGTCCGCATTGTCGACCATCAGCGCATCCGTCGGCCCGTCGCCGAAGCGCAGATATTGCGCGAAGGAGCGGCGGATGCCGGCGAGATTGTCGGCGATATCGGCGACCGTCTGCAGCTTGCGCGCCTCGTCCTTGAAGGAGGGATCGCCGATCATGCCGGTGCCGCCGCCCATCAGGGCGATCGGCCGATGGCCGGTCTGCTGCATCCAGTGCAGCATCATGATCTGCATCAGCGAGCCGACATGCAGGCTCTTCGCCGTCGGATCGAAGCCGATATAGCCGGTGACGATCTGCGTCTGGAACAGCTTGTCGAGCCCGGCATCGTCCGAGGTCTGCTGGATGAAGCCCCGCTCGGACAGCGTGGCGAGGAAATCGGACTTGAAACCGGTCATGTCGAATGGGGTCCTTGGGCGGGCCGTGCGGGAAAGGCCGGCGGAAGACGGTGCTTGAGGCGGAGGATGGAGGCATCTATCCCTCGGTCCCGACGGATTTATCCGTCAATCGCCGAGAACTCCAGTGCGGGTGTGCCCAGCTTTGCCAACGCTATCGACAGCCATCGGCCTCATGAGCGGTACCTCCATGGACGGGATCGACGTCGCGTTGCTCCGAACGGACGGCGTTTCGCTCGTCGAGCGCGGCCCGTCCTCGGCCTTTCCGCTCGACGCCGCGTTTCGCCGCCGGCTCGAAGCCGGGCTTGAAACCGCCAAGCTCATCCGGCGGCGCGAGGAGCGGCCGGGGGATCTGTCGGCGCTGGAGCGCGAGATCACCGACCGCCATGTCGACGCCGTCCGCAGCTTCGTGGCCAGCCACGGCATCGATCTCGCCTCGGTGGATGCGATCGGCTTTCACGGACAGACCGTCCTGCACCGTCCGGCCGAGCGCGTCACCGTGCAGCTCGGCGACGGAGCACGATTGGCCGCCGCCCTCGGTCGGCCCGTCGTCTTCGACATGCGCGCCGCCGACATCGCGGCCGGCGGGCAGGGCGCGCCGCTGGTGCCGGCCTATCACGCCGCGCTGGCAGCCGGACTGCCCGAGGCGTTTCGGCAGGCGCCGGTCGTCTTCGTCAACATCGGCGGCATCTCGAACGTCACCTATATCGATGGAACGGACGAGCCGATCGCCTTCGACAGCGGACCGGGCAATGCGCTCCTCGATCTCTGGGTGCAGAACGAAGCGGGCATTCCCTTCGACCAAGGGGGCGCGGTCGCCGCCGAGGGCGGGCTGCTCGATCGGTTGGCGGACACCTATCTGGCGGCGCCCTTCTTCGCGCGGGCGGCGCCGAAATCTTTGGATCGCTTCGATTTCGCGGTGCCGGGACCCGGCGCAGGCACTCTGGAGGATGTCGCGCGCACGCTCTGCTTCGTCGCCGCCGAAGCGATCCTGCGGTCCGCGGAGCACATGCCGAAACCGCCGAAGCTCTGGATCGTCTGCGGCGGCGGCCGGAAGCATCCCGCCATCATGGACGACCTCGCCGCCGGCGCGGCCCGCACGGGCGCTCGCGTCGTCGCGGCCGAAGCGGTGGGTCTCGACGGCGACGCGATGGAAGCGGAAGCCTGGGCCTATCTCGCCGTGCGCTCGATGAAAGGTCTGCCGCTGACCTTCCCGACCACGACCGGCGTCGCCCGTGCCCTGCAAGGGGGCGTCGTCGCCGCCCCCTGACCGGTCAGCGAAGGCGCTTGGGCCGGATGTCGACGAGTTCGCCGGCGAGGCGGCGGTCGAGATAATCCGTGCATTCCGACATCAGCTCCTCGGAATGCTCGGTGTAGAAGTGGTTGGCGCCGGCCAGCGTCTTCTGCGTGATCAGGATGCCCTTCTGCGTCTTCAGCTTGTCGACGAGGCCCTGCACGTCCTTCGGCGGTGCGACCTTGTCCTTGTCGCCGTGGATGATGAGGCCGGACGAGGGACAGGGCGCGAGGAAGGAGAAATCGTAGGAGTTCGGTTGCGGGGAAATCGAGATGAAGCCCTCGATCTCCGGGCGCCGCATCAGAAGCTGCATGCCGATCCAGGATCCGAAGGAATAGCCGGCGACCCAGCAATGCTTCGAATCGGGATGGAGGCTCTGCACCCAGTCGAGCGCGGCGGCGGCGTCCGAAAGCTCGCCCGACCCATGGTCGAACTCGCCCTGGCTGCGGCCGATGCCGCGAAAGTTGAAGCGCAGCGTCGTGAAGCCGCGCTCCACGAACATGTAGAACAGCTGGTAGACGATCTGATTGTTCATCGTCCCGCCGAAGCGGGGATGGGGATGCAGCACGATGGCGATCGGCGCATTCTTCTCCTTGCCCGCCTGATAACGCCCTTCGAGGCGACCGGCGGGACCGTTGAAGATGACTTCGGGCATGAGCAAATCCTATGCGGCAGCAGGCGCGCGGGCAGCGCGGCTTGACGCAGAACACGCGGGCTCGTAGGTTCTAGTTTAGAACGGTTCAAAACTACACGCTTCCACCGAAGGCGCTATGTAGTCTAGAAGGCGTGCGGCTTTCAAGAAATTTGGGAGCTTATCCTTTCAGCGCCAGACCTTGCGGCCTCCGCCGATCGAAGGACAGGACGAACGCCGTGCCGACCCGCCGATCCTTTCTCGACCACAATGCCGGTGCGCCGCTTCTTCCCGAAGCGCGGGAGGCCATGCTGGACGCGCTGGACGGGACGGGAAATCCGTCCTCCGTCCACACCGAGGGACGCCGCGCGCGCGCCATCGTCGAGCGGGCACGGGCCGAGGTTGCGGCGCTGGTCGGCGCCGAACCCGAATGCGTCGTGTTCACGTCGGGCGCCAGCGAAGCCGCCGCGACATGCCTTGCGCCTCTCTGGATGACGGGCGATCGCGAGATGGCGATCGCCGATCTCGCCGTCGGCGCGGGCGACCATGCCTGCCTCATCCGGGCCGGACGTCTCTTTCCCGGTCGTGTCACGCATCTGCCGCTGACGGCGGAGGGTGGTCTCGATCGGTCCGCGCTCCGCGAACTCTCCGCCGACCGGGACGACGACGACCTTCCGCTCCTCGCCGTGACGCTCGCCAACAGCGAGACGGGTGTTCTCGGCGATCCCGCAATGCCCGAAATCCGCCGGTTCGCCAAAGCCGGGCGTCTTGTCGTCGATGCGGTTCAGGCCGCGGGCCGCATCCCCATCGACATGAGGTCGGTCGGCTGTGCCGCCTTGCTCCTGTCGGGTCACAAGATGGGCGCCCTCCAGGGCGTCGGCGCCTATGTGCTCGGCGATCCCGCTCGTCGGCCTCTGCCGCTCATTCCCGGCGGCGGCCAGGAGAAGGGCCGCCGATCGGGCACGGAGGCCGTGGCGGCGATCGCCAGCTTCGGCGCGGCGGCTCGCGTGGCGCGGCGCCGGATCGCGGACGGCGGCCCCGCCGGCCTCCTCTCGCTGCGTCGTCATCTCGAACGGCGTCTCGGCGAGGCGGGTGGTATCACCATCGTCGCGTCGGAAGCGGATCGCCTGCCCAACACGGTTCTGGCGACGATCGCGGGATTGCCGGCCGAGACGGCGCAGATTGCTCTTGATCTGAAAGGAATCGCCGTGTCCGCCGGATCCGCCTGCTCGTCGGGCAAGGTCGGTCCGAGCGCGGTCCTGGCGGCCATCGAGGCGGCGGGCGGCGATATCGTCGCCGCGAAGGGTGCCATCCGCCTGAGTTTCGGCTACGAGACGACGATCGACGAGATCGATGCCGCTGCGGATGCCTTGATCGACCTGGCGACACGGACGGCGATGCGGCGGATCGACCCGAAAGCGGCTTGAATACGATGTTTCCCCGGCCTTTTCGGGGGAGCGGGCCTTCATTTTTGGAGTGAATGAGCCCACTTAGAGCGCATCCAAGGTAGCTTGAAGCACCGGATGCGACCAACCACCGGACCTTGACTCCGGCGAGTGTGGAGAGACGACATGGCAGCAGTCCAGGAAACCATCGATCAGGTCCGCCGCATCGATGTCGACCAATACAAATACGGCTTCGAGACGATCATCGAGTCGGACACCGCGCCGAAGGGGCTGGACGAGTCCACGGTCGCCTTCATATCGGCCAAGAAGGGCGAGCCGCAGTGGATGCTGGATTGGCGTCTGGAAGCGTTCGCGCGCTGGAAGACGCTGGAGAGCCCGTCCTGGGCCCGTCTCGACTATCCGCCGATCGACTACCAGGACATCCACTACTACTCCGCTCCCAAATCGATGAGCGGTCCGGCCTCGCTGGACGAGGTCGATCCCGAACTCCTGCGCACCTACGAGAAGCTCGGCATCCCCTTGCGCGAGCAGGAGATTCTGGCGGGCGTCGTCAAGCCGACCGACATTCCGGCTCCGCTCCATTACGATGAGAACGGGGACGTCGTGCCGACCTCGGACCGGCGCGTGGCCGTGGACGCGGTCTTCGATTCGGTCTCCGTCGCAACGACGTTCCAGGCCGAGTTGAAGAAGGCCGGCGTCCTCTTCATGCCGATCTCCGAGGCGATCCGCGAGCATCCCGATCTCGTCAAGCAGTATCTGGGCACCGTGGTCCCGGTCTCGGACAACTTCTTCGCGACGATGAACTCGGCCGTCTTCACCGACGGATCCTTCGTCTACGTTCCGCCGGGCGTCCGCTGCCCGATGGAGTTGTCGACCTATTTCCGGATCAACGAGAAGAACACCGGGCAGTTCGAGCGCACCCTGATCATCGCGGACAAGGGCGCCTACGTCTCTTATCTCGAAGGCTGCACGGCTCCGCAGCGCGACGAGAATCAGCTTCATGCGGCCGTGGTCGAGTTGATCGCGCTCGACGATGCCGAGATCAAGTACTCGACCGTTCAGAATTGGTATCCCGGCGACAAGGACGGTAAGGGCGGCATCTACAACTTCGTGACCAAGCGCGGCGATTGCCGCGGCAAGAATTCGAAGATTTCCTGGACGCAGGTGGAGACCGGCTCGGCCATCACCTGGAAGTACCCGTCCTGCATCCTGCGCGGCGACAATTCGCGGGGCGAGTTCTATTCGATCGCCGTCTCGAATGGCCGCCAGCAGGTCGACAGCGGCACGAAGATGATCCATCTCGGCAAGAACACGTCGAGCCGCATCATCTCCAAGGGCATTTCCGCCGGTCGCTCGAACAACACCTATCGCGGACAGGTGACGGCGAACCGCAAGGCGTCCAACGCACGCAATTTCACCCAGTGCGACAGCCTCCTGATCGGCGAGGAGTGCGGCGCGCACACCGTGCCCTACATCGAGGCGAAGAACGCGACGGCGCAGTTCGAGCACGAGGCGACGACGTCCAAGATCTCAGAAGATCAGCTCTTCTACTGCATGCAGCGGGGCATTCCGCAGGAGGAGGCGGTCGCGCTGATCGTCAACGGTTTCGTGCGCGACGTGATCCAGCAGCTGCCGATGGAGTTTGCCGTCGAGGCGCAGAAGCTGATCGGAATTTCGCTGGAAGGCAGCGTCGGCTGACCACTAAGGCGTCGTCGCGCTCCTTCACTTCTCTTTGACGTCCCGGTTTGCGGGCGAAGACCGATAGAAAACGGACATGCTGGAAATCAAGAACCTTCACGCGCGCGTCGCGGACACCGACACCGAGATCCTTCGCGGCCTGAACCTGTCGGTTCGGGCCGGCGAAGTCGCCGCGATCATGGGACCGAACGGGTCCGGCAAGTCGACGCTGTCCTATATCCTCGCGGGTCGCGAGGACTACGAGGTGACCGAGGGCGAGATCCTCTACAACGGCGAGTCCATCCTGGAGATGGATCCGGCGGAGCGGGCCGCTGCCGGCGTGTTCCTGGCCTTCCAGTATCCGCTGGAGATCCCGGGCGTCGCCACGATGACCTTCCTGAAGACCGCTCTCAACGCCCAGCGCAAGGCGCGGGGCGAGGGCGAGCTGACGACGCCCGACTTCATGCGGCGCGTGAAGAGCGCGGCGGCGGACCTGAAGATCGATCCCGCCATGCTGAAGAGGCCGTTGAATGTCGGCTTTTCCGGTGGCGAGAAGAAGCGCGCCGAGATCCTTCAAATGGCGCTTCTGGAGCCCAAGCTCTGCGTCATGGACGAGACTGACAGCGGCCTCGACATCGACGCGTTGCGGATCGTTTCGGATGGCGTGAACGCTCTGCGCAGCGACAGCCGGGCCTTCCTCGTCATCACGCATTACCAGCGCCTGCTCGACCACATCGTGCCGGACACGGTCCACGTCCTCTACAAGGGTCAGATCATCAAGACCGGCGGCAAGGAACTCGCGCTTCAGTTGGAAGACCAGGGTTACAGCCAGATCATCGGCGAGGCCGCCTGAGATGAGCGTCCACCAGCTGCGGCGCCTGACGCCGGCCGAGGAAGCGGTCATCGCGAGTGCCGAGACGGGTCTCGTCGCCGGCGACGACACCCGGCGCGAGGCGATCGCGCTTCTGCGTCGGGAAGGCCTGCCGCATCGCCGGATCGAAGCCTGGCACTACACGGATTTCCGCTCGCTGATCGGACGCGTGCCGGCCAATGACGGCTCGGCGGCCGCCGTGTCCGAGGTCCTGGCGCCGCTTCTCCCCGGCAGCACGGTGGTCGATCTCGCAGCGGGCGCTCCGCTTCCCGCCGCGCCCGCCGGCGTGTCCCTTCAGCGTTCGAACGCGACGCCGGACTGGCGCAAGCCCGTCAACCATCTCGACCGCGAGTTCGACACGGTCCGGCTGATCGGCGCGGCCTTCGGCGCGACGGCGACGGAAATTTCGGTCGATGCCGGTGCCGACGTCGATCACGCCATCGAGCTGCGCCCGGAGCCCGGTTCGACCGGCGCCCGCGGTTTTGCACGCTGCACGATCGGCGCCGGTGCCAAGGCGACCATCGTCGAGCGTCTGTCGGCCGGCCATGCCGGAACTCTGTCCTGCGGCATTTCCGATCTCGTGATCGGCGATGGCGCGGAGGTGCTGTGGATCGTCGATCAGGCCAAGGGCGAGGCGGAAACCTATCTCGGGCAACTGAACGTCTCCATCGGCGCGGACGGGCGCTTCAGGCTCTTCGTTCTGAACGCGGGCGGTGCACTCGTTCGCATGGAGGTTCACGCCGAGACGGCCGGCGAGGGCGCCGACATCCAGATGCGGGGCGTCAATCTCCTCAGCGCCGGTCAGCATATCGATGTGACCACCACGTTGAACCACACCGTCGCCAACACGACCTCCACCGAGACGTTCCGCAATGTCGTGACCGGCGGTCACGGCGTGTTCCAGGGGATGATCAAGGTCTCCAAGGGCGCGCAGAAGACCGATGCGCGCATGGCCTGCAACACGCTTCTTCTCTCCGACGAGGGCGACTTCTCGGCCAAGCCCGAACTCGAGATCTTCGCCGACGATGTGCAGTGCGGACATGGCGCGACGGCAGGCGAGATCGACTCGAACCACCTCTTCTACCTCATGTCGCGCGGCATTCCGGAACGTGAGGCGCGTGCCCTTCTGGTGAAGGCCTTCGTCGCCGAGGTCGTCGAGGAACTCGAGCACGAAGCCGCGATCGAAGCTCTCGAAGCGCGCATCGACGCGTGGCTGGACCGGGATCGCTGATCGACGCCGCCGGACCTCCACGTCCGGCCGAAAGGATGACGCCATGAACGCAGAAAGCCCGATCCGGGCCGCCTACGACGTCGAAGCCGTTCGTCGCGATTTCCCGATCCTGTCGAAACAGGTCTACGGGAAGCCGCTGGTCTATCTCGACAATGGCGCCTCCGCGCAGAAGCCGCAGGCCATGCTGGACGCCATCGCCAAGGCCTACTCGGAGGACTACGCCAACGTTCACCGTGGCCTCCACTTCCTGTCGAACAAGGCGACGGAAGAGTATGAAAACGCCCGCGATGTCGTGCGTGGGTTTTTGAATGCCGGCAGTGTCGACGAGATCGTCTTCACCTCGTCCGCGACCGAGGCGATCAACCTCGTCGCCTATGGCTACGGCATGCCGGAGATCGGAGAGGGCGACGAGATCGTCCTGACGATCATGGAGCACCACTCCAACATCGTCCCCTGGCATTTCCTGCGCGAGCGCAAGGGCGCCAAGCTCGTCTTCGTGCCGGTGGAGGACGACGGATCCATCTCCGTCGACGCCTTCGAGCGCGCCATCACGCCGCGCACCAAGCTCGTCGCCATGACGCACATGTCGAACGTCCTCGGCACGGTGACGCCCGTCAAGGCGGTGACCGCGCTCGCGCACGCCCACGGCATTCCCGTCCTCGTCGACGGGAGCCAGGGCGCGGTGCATCTGCCGGTCGACGTGCGAGACCTCGACTGCGATTTCTACGTCGTCACCGGGCACAAGCTCTACGGTCCGACCGGCATCGGCGTGCTCTACGGGAAGGCAGAGATGCTGGCCCGGATGCAGCCGTTCAATGGCGGAGGCGAGATGATCGTCGAGGTGACGGAAGACAACGTCACCTACAATGCGCCGCCCCACCGGTTCGAGGCGGGTACGCCACAGATCGTCCAGGCGATCGGTCTTGCCGCATCGCTGCGCTACATGGAAAATCTAGGCCGTTCGGCGATCGCCGCCCACGAAGAGCATCTGCGCGATTATGCGCATGAGCGGTTGGGTGCCGTGAATTCGCTGCGGATCTATGGTCGGGCGCCGGGCAAGGGTGCCATCGTGTCTTTCGACCTTGAAGGAATTCACGCCCACGACGTCGCGATGGTCATCGACCGCGAGGGGGTCGCGGTTCGCGCCGGCACGCATTGCGCGCAGCCGCTTCTGAAGCGTTTCGGCGCGACGTCGACGTGCCGAGCGTCGTTCGGCCTCTATAACACGGTCGCGGAAATCGATATCCTGGCGGAAGCTCTGGACAAGGCGAGGCGTTTTTTCGCCTGAAAGATGAAAACCATGACGCAAGATGCTGACGTAAAACACGAAGCCGATGCAGCGGTGGTGAGCGACACGGCCGGCGCCAATATCGCGCTGGCCGGCGCCGACAAGCCTACTTCCGCCATTCCGGCCGACGACTTGGCGCGAATGAGCGACGACATCGTCTCCGCGCTGAAGACCGTCTACGACCCTGAGATTCCCGCCGACATCTACGAACTCGGTCTGATCTATAAGATCGACATCGAGGATGATCGAAGCGTCGCGATCGAGATGACGCTGACGGCACCGGGTTGTCCGGTGGCCGGCGAAATGCCGATCTGGGTGGAGAATGCCGTGTCCTCGGTCGAAGGTGTTTCGCATGCCAAGGTCAATCTCGTCTTCGACCCGCCTTGGACACCCGATCGCATGAGCGAGGAAGCGCAGGTCGCCGTCGGCTGGTTCTGAACCTTGCGCCGGGCATGGTTGGCGACCGCCATTTCAGGCGGCCCGCCGCTTGCGACTTGCGGATGGCCATCGCAGGGGCCACGTTGACGACTTAAGAGTCGAAAGGAGCGCCTGATGGGCCGCTTTAGCATCATGACCATGACCGACGCCGCCGCGGACCGCGTGCGGGAGATCGTGGGCGCCAAGGGCGGCGACGCCCTCGGCCTGCGCGTTGGCGTGAAGAAGGGTGGCTGCGCGGGAATGGAGTACACCGTGGAACTGGCCACGGAGACCAAGCCTCGCGAAGACAGCGTGGAGCGCGATGGCGCGCGCGTCTTCATCGCGCCGGAGGCTGTTCTCTTTCTCCTCGGAACGGAAATGGATTACGAAGTGACGCAACTCCGAGCCGGCTTCACCTTCAAGAATCCCAATCAGACATCGGCCTGCGGCTGTGGGGAATCCGTGGAGTTGAAGCCCGCCGATCTTAAGGCGATGGCACAGGCCGGGGCCGTCTGATACCGGAACACCCGTTTCGAGACCCGGGGAATGGAAGGGCTCACCAGCGTCGTTCTTCGCGGATCGACGTTGCGATCCGTAGCCGCTTCGTGAACTGAAACGCACGCCGGCCTTGCCCAGGACGTCGTCCGCTCGATCGCGCTCCGTCGCTCGATGCCGATGGACCCCGATTATGGTCCTCCGGTCCACGAGGGCACTTTGGGCAACGGGCGTGTCGTCGACCGATGGATCGTCGAGCCGCTGTTTCCACCAGTCAGGAAGGGTAAGTCCCATGTCCTGACGTGGCGTTCAGGCGAGGTCGAGCGGGCCCGCAGGCCTTGAAGAACTGCGTGGCGGGGCAGCGGCCCTTCACCCCTTGCAGTTTCGACACGGGCTCGGCCGTCATTCGCTGCTCTATGAAAACCCACGTTGCGGCAGAGGAACTTCGGTTCATAAGGAATCGCGTTTTCCCCTGGTCCCCGCGCCCAGCCTTGACGGTTGAGCAGGACCCCGAGCCTTCCGTGAGACAGTACGGGGTTTAAAACCCCGTCGAGATCGTCATAAAGGCGGGGATTTCTTCACCGAAACCGACCGGCGATCGATCATCGGACTGTGCCGAACCGCGGCCACTGCGACCGCCATTGTCGTAGCCCGCGCGGCTGCGAGGGGACGGCGCGACGCGGCTCGGGGGGACGGCAGCGACCTCGACGTCGGCGTGATCCGCAACGACGGCAGGCAAATCCTCGGTCGCCACGACGAAGGCCGCTGCCGGCACCTCGGGCTGCTCGTCGCCAAGCGCTGCGATCTCCTGTTCGACCGTTCTCGGCTCGCGGGTCTCTGCGCTGCCGCGCCTCGAACCGCCGCGCGTCGTGGCGCTGCGGCGGGAGCTGGATCCGCTTGCGGTCTTGCGTCCGCCGCGCTTTTCCTCACGCGCTTCACCCGGCTCCGGCTCCGGCAATTCCTCGACATTGCCGTCCAGCCAGTCGATCTTGGTGTTCAGCATCTTCTCGATCGCGTCGAGATACTTCTTGTCGGTGCGCGAGACGAGCGTGAACGCCTTGCCGGAACGGCCCGCTCGGCCCGTGCGTCCGATCCGGTGAACATAGTCCTCGGCATGGATCGGAACGTCGAAATTGAAGACGTGGCTGACAGCCGGAATGTCGAGACCGCGCGCCGCGACGTCGGACGCGACGAGAAGCGTGAGCTTGTTCTCGCGGAAATTGTGCAGCATCGTCATCCGCGCGCGCTGATCCATGTCGCCATGAAGAGCGCCGGCGGAGAAGCCATGCTTCTCGAGGGAGCGGAAGAGGGATGCGACGTCGATCTTGCGATTGCAGAAGATGATCGCGTTGGTCAGATCGTCCTGGCTGCGGATGATCTTGCGCAGAGTCTCGCGCTTGGCATAGTCCTCCTTCTGCGTCGCGACGAGCTTCTGCTCGATGGTCAAGGCGGTGGAGGATGCCTTGGCGACCTCGACGCGAACCGGGTTCTGCAAGAACTGCTCGGTCAGGCGGGTGATCTCCGGCGGCATCGTCGCGGAGAAGAACAGCGTCTGGCGCGTGAAGGGTAGGAGCTTGCAGATGCGCTCGATGTCGGGGATGAAGCCCATGTCGAGCATCCGGTCGGCCTCGTCAATGACGAGGATTTCGACGCCGGTCATCAGGAGCTTGCCGCGCTCGAAATGATCGAGCAGTCTGCCGGGCGTCGCGATCAGCACGTCGGCGCCCCGGTCGATCTTCTTGTCCTGCTCGTCGAAGGACATGCCGCCGATGAGAAGCGCGACGTTGACCCGCTGGTCCTTGCCGTATTTGACGAAGTTCTCGGCCACCTGCGCGGCGAGTTCACGCGTCGGCTCGACGATCAGCGTGCGGGGCATGCGGGCACGGGCGCGGCCCTTTTCCAGATGCGTGAGCATGGGAAGAACGAAGGAAGCGGTCTTGCCGGTGCCGGTCTGCGCGATGCCCAGAATATCGCGGCGCTGAAGCGCATGCGGAATGGCTTCGGCCTGAATCGGCGTCGGCTCGGTGTAGCCGGCCGCTTCAACGGCCGCGAGAACTTTAGCGCTAAGGCCGAGTTCGGAAAAAAGCATTGAGCTCAATTATCTCGTGGATGACGGAGGGTGAGGCCACAAGCCGCTGTCAGCCCAAGTCCTGCCTTGGGCGATAAGGGCTAGACTTTTTCGAGTCAACCTTCACGACTTCTATATGGGGCGTCTTTGCGCGATTCCCAGGTGAAGAAGGGCGAGCCGATGCCAGCCCTTCCACTATCATGGTCAATAAAACCGATAGGGTCGACCTCAGTTGGTCGCCGGGCCGAACGTGTAGGGCGAGTCCTTGGTGAAATGCAGCTCGTAGGTCTCTGCGATTTCTCCGTCCGACGGGACGATGTCGAAGAAGAGCGTCAGGCTGTTCGTTTCGCCCTCGGTGGGCTCGTCTGCGCGATAACCGACGATCGCACCGTTGACGCTCTGAACCTCCTTGATCTCGGTGGTCGAGAGGATCGTCTGCGCGCCGTTCACGCGCTCGAGCTGCTGGATGAAGAAGCGGTAGACGTCCTCCTTGCCCTTCACCTGCATCATTACGGTGCGCCAGACTCCGTTCCGCTCGCCTTCGGTCCAGGGACCGACGACCTGGACGTCCTCGATTTCGGTGAGCAGCGTCTCGACGGCCTTGATCGCGTCGTCCGAGGCGACCGCACCGCCCGCCATGGGGGCCGCGGCCGGTGCATCGGGAGCCGGAGCGGCGGGAGCCGCCGACGGTGCGGCAGCGTCGCCGGGCGTCGCGGGAGCGGTCGCTGCGGGTGGCGTGTAGGGTGCGGGCGGCGGAGGTGTCTGAGCGAGGGTCGAACCCGTCGTCAGGATCATCACCGCGGCGGTAGCGCAGAGCACGCGAAGGGTAGGGGGCATGGCTTGAACTCCTGTCTGGACCGCCCCTCGTATCCCGGCGAAGGGTCAGACGTCGAGATGATCGGCGAAGGCCGCCCGTTCCTGGATGAAACGAAAGCGAAGCTCCGGTCGGTTCCCCATCAGCGCGTCGACCGCACCTGCGGTTCCCGCCTCCACCGCGTCGTCGATGGCGACCTTCAGGAGCGTGCGCTTGCGCGGGTCCATCGTCGTTTCCTTCAACTGCGACGGCAACATCTCGCCCAGGCCCTTGAATCGGCTGACCTCGACCTTGCCCTTGCCCTTAAAGTCCCGCGCCATCAGCCTCTCCCGGTCTCGATCGTCGCGCGCATAGGCGACCTTGCCGCCTTGGCTCAGTCGGTAGAGGGGAGGGACGGCGAGATAGAGATGGCCCTGCCGGATGAGGTCCGTCATCTCCTGGTAGAAAAACGTGATGAGAAGCGAAGCGATATGGGCGCCGTCCACGTCGGCGTCCGTCATGATGATCACCCGCTCGTAGCGCAGGTCTTCCTCGCGGTAGCGCGTGCGCGTGCCGCAGCCGAGTGCCTGGATGAGGTCGGAGATCTGCTGGTTCGCGCCCAGCTTCTCGCGACCTGCCGACGCCACGTTGAGGATCTTTCCGCGAAGCGGAAGGATCGCCTGCCGCGCCCGGTCCCGGGCTTGCTTCGCCGAGCCGCCGGCGGAATCGCCTTCCACGATGAACAGCTCCGCCCCGGCGGCGCCGGTCTGCGAGCAGTCGGCCAGCTTGCCGGGCAAACGGAGCTTGCGCGTCGCGCTCTTCCGGTTGACCTCTTTTTCCTGGCGACGACGAAGCCGCTCGTCCGCCCGGTCGACCACCCAATCGATCAGCCGTGCCGCATCCTGCGGCGAGGAGGCGAGCCAGATGTCGAAGCTGTCGCGAATCGAAGTCTCCACGATCCGCTGCGCCTCGGCCGTGGCGAGCCGGTCCTTCGTCTGGCCGACGAACTCCGGCTCCCGGATGAAGACCGACAGCATCGCCGATGCGGTGATCATCACGTCGTCCGCCGTGACGACGCTGGCCTTCTTGTTTCCCGACACCTCGGCGAAGGCCTTCAGCCCCCGCAGGAGCACGTTGCGCAGCCCGGCTTCGTGCGTGCCGCCTTCCGGCGTCGGGATGGTGTTGCAATAGGATCGGACGAAGCCATCGCCGCCGGTCCAACTCACGGCCCACTCGACCGCGCCATGACCGGAGACCTTTTCGGTGCGGCCGGCAAAGGTCTGCGACGTCACGCGCTGTTCGGAGCCGAGCGAGCCCTCCAGATAGTCCTTGAGGCCACCGGGAAAATGGAACGTCGCCCTCGAGGGGATCGGCCCGTCCGCCGGGAGCAGGGACGGGTCGCACATCCAGCGGATCTCGACGCCACCGAAGAGATAGGCCTTGGAGCGCGCCATGGCGAAGAGCCGGGCCGGCTCGAACTGGGCGTTCGCGCCGAAGATCTGCGCATCCGGCCAGAAACGGACCTTGGTTCCCCGCCGGTTGTGAACGTCGCCGACCTCCTCCAGCGCCCCTTGCGCGACGCCGCGCTGATAGATCTGCCGATAGAGCCGACGGTTGCGGGCCACTTCGACCTCCAGCCGGGACGACAAGGCATTGACGACGGAGACGCCGACGCCGTGCAGACCGCCCGAGGTCTCGTAGACCTTCGAGTCGAACTTGCCGCCCGCGTGAAGCGTCGTCATGATCACTTCGAGGGCAGACTTGTCCTTGTATTTGGGATGGGGATCGACCGGGATGCCGCGGCCGTTGTCCGTCACGGACAGGGACCCGTCGGCTTCCAGGGAGACCTCGATGAAATTGGCGTGTCCCGCGACCGCCTCGTCCATGGAATTGTCGATCACCTCGGCGAAGAGGTGATGCATGGCCTTCTCGTCGGTGCCGCCGATATACATGCCGGGCCGCCGGCGAACCGGCTCCAGCCCCTCGAGAACCTCGATGTCGGCAGCCGTGTAGTCGGATGCGGGCGCCGGCACGGCCGCCGGTGCGGCACGCTGCGTCTTGGCGGCGCGCGCCGGGGAACGCACGGCCGGGGGAGTCGCCGGCGCGAAGAGATCGGAATCGCTCATCGCGTCACCGCTCCGCTCGCGCCGACCCGCCCTGCACCCGTCTCGAAACCCGATATCGCCATGCCCTCTGGACTATACTTTCACGAAATGTTCTTCAAGCGAAACGACGCGCGAAACCCGTTCCCGGTCGTTGTCGAGGCGGTTTTCTCCGTGTCCTGAGACCGCGACGCAACGCTCCCTGCGCCTCGGCGCCGTGTGGATTGAGGTGCCTTCTTGTCGATCCGTCCGTCCCGGTCTGTATCTGCCGCCGCGCTCTTCGGCCTCCTCCTCGCCGCCTCGGCCGCCCGGGCCGACGGTCCGATCGCGCCCTTCAAGGACGATCTCTTCGCCTATCCCCCGCTGACGGCCTTCAGTCCGGACGGGACCTTCATCGATGTCGATTACCAGGAAGCGCGCGACATCGACCAACGCGACGAGGTTCCCGAGCGCCGCGTGCGCGCCGCCTATGTCGACCTCGCGCCCTTGGCCCGTCAGCGGGAGCGTATCGTCGACACATCCGCCGGTCCGCTGAAGACGATCGAGGTCGGCGATCCCGGAGGATCGGGCCCGATCGTGCTCTTCGTGCACGGCCGGAACGGCGACCGCCGGCTGGGAATGAACGACCGCACGTTCGGCGGAAACTTCAACCGCCTGAAGAACCTCGTGGCGCGCGCGGGCGGCTTCTACGTCACCGTCGATGC
Organism: Aureimonas sp. Leaf454; assembly: GCF_001424685.1. Classification (GTDB taxonomy): domain Bacteria; phylum Pseudomonadota; class Alphaproteobacteria; order Rhizobiales; family Rhizobiaceae; genus Plantimonas. The sequence goes on along the minus strand of NZ_LMQT01000019.1, from coordinate 186,275 downwards.
CGGCAGCTTCTCCCCCGCCGACGGCGCTCGCATCGGGGAACTCGTCGAGGGGCTCGGCCGCCGGAGCGGCCGACCGGCCGTCGTTCTCGCCTGCGCATCCATGGGCGGCGAGTTCTGCTGGGGACTGCTGGGCGAAAGGCGGGTCGTCGGTGCGGTCGCGTCCGTCGTCATGCTGTCGGCGAACAACCCGCCCTCACGCGTGGAGGCGATGCGCGATCTGGCGGCACCGCGCCGGATCCCGCTGCTCCTCGCGCACGGCACCCGCGACAAGGTCTTCGGCTGGGCCGCCGTCCAGGCGCTCTACGACAGGCTCCTTGCGGCGAAGGAACCCGTTCGCTTCGTCTCCTTCGAGACCGGCAACCACGGAACGCCGCTTCGGATGATCGACTGGCGCGACAGTCTCAACTGGCTTCTCTCCCGAACCTGAGGCCGAAACGAAAACCCCCGCCGCGGCGGGGGTCTCCAGATCGATCCGAGGCGGGATGCCTCAGGACGAGTAGTACATGTCGAACTCGACCGGGTGCGGCGTCATTTCGAAGCGCAGCACCTCGACCATCTTCAGCTCGATGAAGGCGTCGATCTGGTCGTCGTCGAAGACGCCGCCCGCCTTCAGGAACTCGCGATCGGCGTCGAGATGCTCCATCGCTTCGCGGAGCGAGCGGCAGACGGTCGGGATCTGCCGCAGTTCTTCCGGCGGCAGGTCGTAGAGATCCTTGTCCATGGCTTCGCCGGGATGGATCTTGTTCTTGATGCCGTCGAGCCCGGCCATCAGCATGGCGGCGAAGGCAAGGTATGGGTTGGCCATCGCGTCGGGAAAGCGGACCTCGACGCGCTTGGCCTTCGGCGACTGGCCGATCGGAATGCGGCAGGACGCCGAGCGGTTGCGCGCGGAATAGGCGAGGAGGACCGGGGCCTCATAGCCGGGAACGAGGCGCTTGAACGAGTTCGTCGACGGGTTGGTGAAGGCGTTCAGCGCCTTGGCATGCTTGATGATGCCGCCGATGTAGAACAGCGCGCTCTCGGACAGGCCGGCATATTCGTTGCCCGCGAAGGTCGGCTTGCCCCCCTTCCAGATCGACTGGTGGACGTGCATGCCCGAGCCGTTGTCGCCGAAGATCGGCTTCGGCATGAAGGTCGCGGTCTTGCCGTAGGCATTGGCGACCTGATGCGTCACGTACTTGTAGATCTGCATGTTGTCGGCGTTCTTCACGAGCGTGTCGAACTTGACGCCGAGTTCGTGCTGCGCCGCCGCCACTTCGTGATGGTGCTTCTCGACCGTGACGCCCATCTCGGCCATCACCGTCAGCATTTCGGATCGGATGTCCTGGCAGGAGTCGATCGGGGGAACCGGGAAGTAGCCGCCCTTCACGCGCGGACGATGACCGAGATTGCCGGTCTCGTATTCTGCGTCGTCGTTCGAGGGGAGTTCCGTCGAGTCGAGCTTGAAACCGGTGTTGTAGGGATCGGCCTTGTAGCGGACGTCGTCGAAGATGAAGAACTCGGCTTCGGGACCGAAATAGGCGGTGTCGCCGATGCCGGACTGCTTCAGATAGGCCTCCGCCTTCTTGGCGGTGCCGCGCGGATCGCGATTGTAGGATTCGCCGGAAATCGGATCGAGGATGTCGCAGACGAGGACCATCGTCGACTGCGCGAAGAACGGGTCCATATGCGCGGTTTCGGGGTCCGGCATGAGAACCATGTCGGACTCGTTGATCGCCTTCCAGCCCGCGATGGACGAGCCGTCGAACATCGTGCCCTCCGCGAAGAGGTCTTCGTCGACCATGGTCTGGTCCATGGTGACGTGCTGGAGCTTGCCCCGCGGGTCGGTGAAGCGCAGGTCGACGAACTTAACGTCGTTGTCCTTGATCTGCTTCAGGATATCGTTGGCCGACGTCATGGCGGTCCTTTCGTTGAAATGCGGATGGTGTGAGAAAAGCCGGCTGCGGTCAGATGGCGTCGTTGCCGGCTTCGCCGGTCCGGATGCGGATCGCTTCCTCGACGTTCGACACGAAGATCTTGCCGTCGCCGATCCGGCCGGTCTGGGCGGCCTTGCGGATGGCTTCCACGGCGCCGGCCACGGCCTCGTCGGTGAGAACGATCTCGACCTTCACCTTCGGGAGGAAATCGACGACGTATTCGGCGCCGCGATAGAGTTCGGTGTGTCCCTTCTGTCGGCCGAAACCCTTGGCTTCCGTAACGGTGATGCCCTGAAGCCCCACCTCCTGAAGCGCTTCCTTCACCTCATCGAGCTTGAAGGGCTTGATGATCGCTTCGACCTTCTTCATCGAAATTCCCTCTGACGTTGTCCCGTCGTGCGACGCAACCCATACGCCTTGCCGAAGGCAGGTGCCATGCCAGACACTGCCGGACGGCGTCTGCGAGAAGCATCGAACGTTCGTCTCGTGAACACCCGAACTCGTCTTGCCATCTGCCCGTTTCGCGGGATGAAGGGCAAGCCGAAATGGTCATAAACCGTGCGAAACATCCCGGAAAATGTCGGCAAAATCCGTCAGCCTGTGCTCCGTGAGTCCAAGTGTTTAAAATCGAGGCGACATGATGGTATCTGATGCACGAAGATCCGCATTGCTGACGCCCTCTCAGATGGCGAGCGCGGATGCCGCCGCCGTTCGGGCTGGCACGTCCTCCTGGAGCCTGATGCAACAGGCGGGCGAGGCGGTCTTCGACGTGTTGCGCGCGCGCTTTCCCGAGGCCCGCAAGGTCGACCTTCTCGCGGGTCCCGGCAACAATGGGGGCGATGCCTTCGTCGTGGCGGACCTGCTCTGGAAAGCTGGCCTGGAACCGGTCGTCTACTCCGCTGACCCGGGCGCGGACCCTGCCGCGGACCCGGGCCGGGATGCGGGTCGCGCCGCCGCCGCCTTCAGCGGCGTGGTTCGCCCGCTGGCGGCCTTCGGAAGCGCCGACGGTGATCTCGTCGTCGACGGTCTCTACGGTGCCGGCCTGTCGCGTGCCGTGACGGGCGAGGCCGCCAGAGCCATCAAGAGCGCCAATGCTCGTGGTCGCCCGATCCTGGCGGTCGATCTCCCCAGCGGCGTCTCGGGGCAGGACGGCCGGACGAAAGGTCCGGCGATCCGGGCCGACGTGACGGTCACCTTCTTCCGCCGCAAGCCCGGTCATCTTCTCCAGCCCGGACGGTCCCTGTGCGGCGACGTCGTCACGGCCGACATCGGGATCGATCCGCGGGTCCTCGACGAGATTCGTCCGACCACCTTCGTCAACGGCCCCGATCTCTGGGGGCACCGGCGACCGCGTCCAGCGTCCGACGGGCACAAGTTCGATCGCGGACACGCCGTGGTCTTTTCGGGGCCGGCGACGAAGACGGGGGCTGCCCGACTCTCGGCCATCGCGGCGCTTCGGATGGGGGCCGGTCTCGTGACGCTGGCGTCGCCGCCGTCCGCGCTCCTCGTCAACGCATCTCACGTGACCGCGGTGATGCTGCGGCGCTGCGAAGTCCCGGGGGACCTCGACGACCTCCTCGCCGATCGACGCTTGAACGCCTTCGTCCTCGGGCCCGGCTTCGGCATCGGAGAAGCAGCGCGCACCGCCGCACGGGCCGTCATCCGGGCCGGGCGTCGCCTTGTCCTCGACGCCGACGTCATCTCGTCCTTCGCCGAGGATCCCGCGTCGCTCTTCGCTTCGCTCGGCGCGGGCGAGGCTTCCGTGGTTCTAACGCCCCACGACGGGGAATTCGCGCGCTTGTTCCCCGATCTCGCCGCCGATGAGACCCTGTCGAAACTCGATAGGGCCCGTCGAGCTTCCGCCCGTTCGGGCGCGATCCTCATCCTGAAGGGTTCCGATACCGTCATCGCGCGACCCGACGGACAGGCTGCGATCAACGAAACCGGCACACCTTATCTTGCGACAGCCGGCAGCGGCGACGTCCTCTCGGGTCTCGTCGCCGGCTTGCTGGCGCAAGGCATGCCGCCCTTCGAAGCTGCCGCTGCAGGCGTGTGGGTCCATGGTCGGGCGGCCGAGCATTTCGGGCCGGGCCTCATCGCCGAGGACCTGCCGCACCTCGTGCCACGCGTTCTGGCGGAGTTGCCAGATTGAGGTGACGGATCGAACCGGGTGAGCCAGACCGGCAGGCAGCTTCCCGGATCGCCATCCCAAGGCGCGGCCGAACCCTGTCTGCCCGAGGACGCTCTCCTACTCCGCGGCCTGCCGCTTTTCGACCGATCGCCGCTCCAGCAACTCCTTCAGAAAGCGCCCCGTCCAGGATCGTTCGACCTTCACCACCTGTTCCGGCGTACCGCTCGCCACGATCTCGCCGCCGCCGTCGCCGCCTTCGGGCCCGATATCGACCACCCAGTCGGCTGTCTTGATGACCTCGAGATTGTGTTCGATGACGACGACGCTGTTGCCCTGGTCCACCAGTTCGTGGAGAACTTCCAGGAGTTTGGCGACGTCGTGAAAGTGCAGGCCCGTCGTCGGTTCATCGAGGATGTAGAGCGTCTTCCCCGTCGCCTTTCGCGACAGTTCCTTGGCGAGCTTCACGCGCTGCGCCTCGCCGCCGGACAGCGTCGTCGCCTGCTGTCCGACCTTGATGTAGCCGAGGCCGACGTCGAGCAGCGAAGCCAGCTTGTCTCGCACCGGCGGCACGGCGGAGAAGAAGGCGACGCCTTCCTCGACCGTCATGTCGAGCACGTCCGCGATCGACTTCTCCTTGAACGTCACCTCGAGCGTTTCTCGATTGTAGCGCTTGCCGTGGCAGACGTCGCAGGTCACGTAGACGTCCGGCAGGAAGTGCATCTCGATCTTGATGACGCCGTCGCCCTGGCATGCCTCGCAGCGCCCGCCCTTGACGTTGAAGGAGAAGCGGCCTGGCAGGTAGCCCCGCGCCTTCGCCTCCGGCAGTCCTGCGAACCAGTCGCGGATCGGCGTGAAGGCGCCGGTATAGGTGGCGGGATTGGACCGGGGCGTCCGCCCGATCGGCGACTGGTCGATATCGATGACCTTGTCGAGCAGCTCCAGTCCCTCGATCCGGTCGTGCTCGGCCGGCACGTCCCGCGCATTGCCGATCTTGCGGGCCGCCGCCTTGAACAGCGTCTCGATCAGGAAGGTCGACTTACCGCCGCCGGACACGCCGGTGACGCAGGCGAAGACGCCGAGCGGAATCTCGGCCGTGACGTTCTTCAGATTGTTGCCGCGCGCGCCGACGACCTTCAGTCGGCGACCCTTCTCGGCCTTGCGGCGACGCTCGGGAACGGCGACTCCGCGTGCGCCGGACAGATACTGTCCCGTGATCGACCGGGGGTTGGCCTTGATGTCGTCGGGCGTGCCGGACGCGATGATCTCTCCGCCATGTACGCCCGCCGCCGGGCCGATATCGACCACGAAGTCGGCTTGCAGGATCGCATCCTCGTCGTGTTCGACGACGATCACGGTGTTCCCGATGTCGCGCAGATGCTTCAGCGTCACGAGAAGGCGGGCGTTGTCCCGCTGGTGAAGCCCGATCGAGGGCTCGTCGAGGACGTAGAGCACGCCCGTCAGACCCGAACCGATCTGCGACGCCAGCCGGATGCGCTGCGACTCACCGCCGGACAACGTGCCGGAGGCGCGGGACAGGGTCAGATATTCCAGCCCGACATCGTTGAGGAAGCGGAGACGATCGCGGATCTCCTTCAGGATGCGGACCGCGATCGAGTTTTGCTTCTCGTTCAGCAGCGCCGGCAAGGCCTCGAACCAGGACAGGGCGGATCGGATCGACAGCTCCGTCACCTCGCCGACATGGCGTCCGGCGATCTTCACCGCCAGCGCCTCCGGCTTCAGGCGGTAGCCGGTGCAGGCGGGGCAGGGCGTCGCGGACATGAAGCGCTCGATTTCCTCGCGCATCCAGGCCGAGTCGGTCTCCTTCCAGCGACGCTCTAGATTGGGGATCACGCCCTCGAACGTCTTGGAGGTCTTATAGGAACGCAGGCCGTCATTGTACTGGAACTCGATCTTGGTGCGTCCGGTGCCCTGAAGGATCGCCTCCTTGGCCTCGGCCGGAAGATCCGACCAGCGTTGCGTCTGCTTGAAGCCATATTGCTGGCCGAGCGCGTCCAGCGTCTGTCCGTAATAGGGTGAGCTCGATTTCGCCCAGGGCGCGATGGCGCCGGCCTTCAGCGTCATCGCTTCGTCGGGAACGACGAGCTTGGCATCGATCGACTGCTGTGCACCGAGCCCGTCGCATTTGGGGCACGCACCGAACGGGTTGTTGAAGGAGAAGAGCCGCGGCTCGATCTCCGAGATCGTGAAACCCGAGACGGGACAGGCGAATTTCTCGGAAAAGAGCAGTTGCTTCGGCTTGCCGTTCTCGTCGACCCCGTCCGCGAACTCCGCGACCGCGATGCCCTCGGCGAGGCGCAGGGCCGTTTCGAGCGAATCCGCCAGACGGGGCGCCATGTCGGCGCGCACGACGAGGCGATCCACCACGACGTCGATGTCGTGCTTGAACTTCTTGTCGAGAGTCGGGGCATCCGAGATGTCGTGAAAGTCGCCGTTGATGCGAACGCGCTGGAAACCCTTCTTCTGAAGTTCCAGCAGCTCCTTCTTGAACTCGCCCTTTCGCCCACGAACCATCGGCGCGAGGAGATAGAGCCGGGTGCCGTCCTCGAGGGCGAGGATGCGGTCGACCATTTGGCTGACCGTCTGGCTCTCGATCGGAAGGCCCGTGGCGGGCGAATAGGGAATGCCGACGCGCGCGAACAGAAGGCGGAGATAGTCGTAGATCTCGGTGACCGTGCCGACCGTCGAGCGCGGGTTCTTCGAGGTCGTCTTCTGCTCGATGGAGATCGCGGGAGAAAGACCGTCGATCTGGTCGACATCCGGCTTCTGCATCATCTCCAGGAACTGCCGAGCATAGGCCGAGAGGCTCTCGACGTAGCGACGTTGTCCTTCGGCATAGATCGTGTCGAAGGCGAGCGACGATTTGCCCGACCCCGACAGGCCCGTCATCACGATCAGACTGTCGCGCGGCAGGTCGATATCGACGTTCTTCAAATTGTGCTCGCGTGCGCCGCGAATGGAAATCATCTTCGCTTCGGCCATCGTCCGCCTGTCGATCGAGCTTGCCATGGGTCCGGCCGCCGGGACGCGATCATCCGTCCCCGCATGAACCAACTGCCGCTTAGATAAAGATGCGCTCGCGCAAGTCGAGGTCGCTCGCCGCGATATCGCCGACGTGCCGCCGGTCGCGAAACTGAACATAACAGGAACGGTGTCATGCCTCAAGCGACGAGACGCGTCTGTGGAAAAGGCTCGGCGGGGAAGCGCAGCGGCTGCGAATGCTCTAAGGTTCCGCCCATGGAGCATGGGTCGCGTGTCGCGCGATCCGAATGCGCAAGGCTCGCCCGGCTGAAGATCGTTCCGGTTCGGGCCTGCGTCTAGCGAAGGAATGGTGCCATGGCTGGCAGTGTGAACAAGGTGATCCTCGTCGGCAATCTCGGGGCCGATCCCGAGGTGCGTCGGCTGAACTCCGGCGACGCCGTCGTCAACCTGCGTCTGGCGACCACCGAAAGCTGGCGCGACAAATCTTCGGGCGAGCGCAAGGAAAAGACCGAGTGGCATAACGTCGTCATCTTCAACGAGAACCTCGTGAAGGTGGCCGAGCAGTATCTGAAGAAGGGCTCGACCGTCTATGTCGAGGGCCAGCTTCAGACACGCTCCTGGGAGGACCAGTCGGGGCAGAAGAAGTACACGACCGAAGTCGTTCTGCAGCGTTTCCGTGGCGAGCTTCAGATGCTCGGCGGACGTGGTGAGCCCGGCGGCGGCGGCGGCGGCGGAGACGACTACGAGCGCGGACCGCGCGGTGGCGGCGGTGGCGGCGGCGGCGGTTCCCGTTACGGCGGCGGCGGCGCCGGCGGAGGTGGATCGCGTGGCGGCGGAGGGCGTCCGGCCGGTGACGACTACGGCGGCGGTGGCTCGTCGCGAGACCTCGACGACGAGATCCCGTTCTGACGCGCCGTTTCGGTGAGGCCAAGTTCGTCGCGTATGGATCCGTGGCGTCTTGATCCGTCGCGGCGATGAAGCAAGGATGGGAGCGGCGCCGGCTGCGTTCGACGCGGCTTCACCGGCAGGGCCGGCCGCTCCTTCGAATGCGACCGGGGGAGTTCGGTCCCGGTCGCGTCGGGCGTGACCTGCTCATGCCAGACAGCGGAGATCGCGGCGCAATGACCCAACCAACTTTGGACGACGTGCTCCGCGAAGAAGCCGAGCTCGGCTTCGCGGGCTTCGATGCCGATGCAGCCTGGCGGTTGGGTGTATGGGTTCACGATCGCGCGCGGCGCGACGCGCTTCCGATCGCCATCGAGATCAGCGTCGCGGGTCACGTGAAATTCCTGTCCGCTCTACCGGGATCGAGCCCGGACAACGCGGAGTGGATGCGTCGCAAGCGCAACACCGTGACTCGTTTCCAGAAGTCCTCGCTGGCGCTTCGGCTGATCTGCGAGGCCAAGGGCGTGAGCCTCACCGAGCGGTACGGCGTGTCGGTCGCCGATTATGTCGCGAGCGGTGGCGGCGTTCCGATCGTCGTGAACGGAACCGGATGCGTCGGCGCGGTCGTCGTCAGCGGCCTGCCCGATGTCGAGGATCACCGCCTCGTCGTGGACGCCATGCGCTGGATGTTGGCGGGCGAGCCGGGCTGAGGCCGAGGCATCGAAGCGGTTCGCGCAAGGCGGCAGTCTCGGGTTTCCAGGTCTTCCCGATGGTGGAAGGCTCGTGCAGCCTTCGCGCATGCAAATGCTGGAGAATCTCCCGTCAGGCGCGGAACCACACCCCGAGACCGGCGTGAAATCGGCGCAAAATCCGGTGCAGAGGGCGCAAAAACTTCGCCATCTCGTCCGGCATATTCTCTGCCTCGCCTAAGCGGCTGTAAGATCTATTGAAATTACAGCCGCTCAGGCGGGGTGAGATTTGCTCCGTGCGGCCTTGAGGGTCTATACACGGGCTACCGTTTTCGAACCTTCAGGGTCTTTCTTTGGCAGACGACGATATCGGCACACCGCCGCCGGAGCGCTCGCGCGGAATCGAAACCATCTCCATTGTGGAGGAGATGCAGCGGTCCTACCTCGACTACGCGATGAGTGTGATCGTCAGTCGCGCTCTTCCCGACGTGCGCGACGGGCTGAAGCCCGTTCACCGGCGGGTGCTCTATGCGATGCACGAGATGGGACTCGTCTTCAACCGGCCGTTCCGCAAGTCCGCGGGCGTGGTCGGCGAGGTCATGGGCAAGTTCCATCCGCATGGCGATGCCTCGATCTACGACGCGCTCGTGCGTATGGCGCAGGATTGGTCGCTTCGCGCGCCCCTGATCAACGGGCAGGGCAATTTCGGCTCGATCGACGGCGATCCGCCGGCGGCCATGCGCTACACGGAAGCACGCCTCCAGAAGGTGTCGGACGCGATCCTCGCCGACATCGACAAGGAGACGGTAAACTTCCAGGAGAACTACGACGGCCGCGAGATGGAGCCGGTCGTTCTTCCCGCGCGGTTCCCGAACCTCCTCGTCAACGGGTCCGGCGGCATCGCCGTCGGCATGGCGACCAACATCCCGCCGCACAATCTCGGCGAGATCGTCGACGGCTGCATCGCCATGGTCGACAATCCCGCGATCTCACTGGAAGAGATGATGGAATACGTTCCGGGTCCGGATTTTCCGACTGGGGCTCTGGTGCTCGGACGAGCCGGTATCCTATCGGCCTATTCCACCGGGCGTGGCTCGATCCTGATGCGCGGAAAGGTGCATGTCGAGCCGATGCGAGGTGATCGCGAGGCCATCGTCGTCACCGAGGTGCCCTATCAGGTCAACAAGGCCTCGATGATCGAGAAGATGGCCGAACTCGTGCGCGACAAGCGCGTCGAGGGCGTCTCCGACATCCGCGACGAGAGCGATCGCGACGGCTACCGCGTCGTGGTCGAGTTGAAGCGCGACGCCCAGTCGGACGTGGTTCTCAATCAGCTCTACCGCCTGACGCCGCTGCAGACCTCGTTCGGCGCCAACATGGTCGCGCTGAACGGCGGCAAGCCCGAGCAGATGACGCTGCTCGACATGCTCGGCGCCTTCATCGCCTTCCGCGAGGAGGTGATCAACCGGCGCACCAAATATCTCCTGCGCAAGGCGCGCGAGCGGGCCCACGTCCTCGTCGGCCTCGCGATCGCCGTCGCCAATATCGACGAGATCATCAAGCTGATCCGCGAGGCGCCGGATCCGCAGACCGCTCGCGATCGCCTGATGGAGCGCGAGTGGGAGGCGAAGGACGTGGCGCCGCTGATTCGGCTGATCGACGATCCGCGCCACCGCATCTCCGAAGCCGGGACCTACCGCCTGTCGGAAGTTCAGGCGCGAGCGATCCTCGACCTCCGTCTGCAGCGCCTGACGGCGCTCGGGCGGGACGAGATCGGCGACGAGTTGAACAAGATCGGCGTCGAGATCGCCGACTATCTCGACATCCTGTCGTCGCGGATCCGCGTGCGCGAGATCATCAAGGCGGAGCTCGCCGAGGTGAAGGCGGAGTTCGCGACGCCGCGCCGCACCGAGCTCGTCGAGGGCGCGGCCGACATGGACGACGAGGATCTGATCCCGCGCGAGGACATGGTCGTCACCGTCAGCCATGGCGGCTACATCAAGCGCGTGCCGCTTGGCACCTACCGCGCCCAGCGCCGCGGCGGCAAAGGCCGCTCCGGGATGAGCCTGAAGGACGACGAGGATTCGGTCACGCGCCTCTTCGTGGCCAACACCCACACGCCGATCCTGTTCTTCTCCTCGCGGGGCATCGTCTACAAGGAGAAGGTCTGGCGCCTGCCGCTGGCGACGCCGCAGTCGCGCGGCAAGGCCCTGGTCAATCTCCTGCCGCTGGAAAAGGGTGAGCGGATCACCTCGATCATGCCCTTGCCGAACGACGAGGCGCAGGCTGCCGAGCTGAACGTGATGTTCGCGACGACCCGCGGCACCGTGCGTCGCAACAAGCTGGCGGACTTCCTGCAGGTCAACCGGAACGGCAAGATCGCGATGAAGCTGGAAGAGGCGGGAGACGAGATCCTCGCCGTCGCCACCTGCACCGAGAACGACGACGTCCTGCTCGTCGCCTCGTCCGGCCTGTGCATCCGCTTCCCCACGACGGACGTGCGCGTCTTCGCAGGCCGCAATTCGATCGGCGTGCGGGGCATGGCGCTTGGATCGAACGACAAGCTGATTTCGATGGCGATCCTGCGCCATGTCGACGCGACTCCGGCAGAGCGGGCGGAGTACATCCGCAAGAGCCGAGCCGTGGAAGGCGAGGCGCTGGAGGAAGCCGCGACGATCGACGAGGAGGCGCCGGGCGACGAGGCGGTCACGCTCGATCTCGAGCGCTACGCCTATCTCGGCGCACGCGAGGAGTTCGTGCTGACCCTGTCGGAATACGGCTTTGGAAAGCGTTCGTCGTCTTATGATTTCCGCACGAGTGGGCGCGGTGGAAAAGGCATCCGTGCGACGGACATCTCGCGGGCGTCCGAAATCGGACAGCTCGTCGCGGGCTTCCCCGTCGAGGCGGGCGACCAGATCCTCTTGATCTCCGACCGGGGCCAGATGATCCGCGTCCCGGTCGAGGGCATTCGCATGGCGGGCCGTGCGACGAAGGGCGTCACCATCTTCAAGACCGGCGATGGCGAGCGGGTCGTTTCCGTGGAGCGGATCCCCGATCAGGGTTCGGAGGAGATCGTCTCGCCTGATGCCGGGAGCGATGGGCTCGACGCGCCGACCGATTCGTCAAGCGAAGACTGAAAAAGGCCATAGCCGGCGCAAGCGGGCGTTGATTCAAAGAGAGCACCGATCGCCACAGGCGTTCGGTGCTCTTGAGATCGTCAGCCGATGGTCGGGCCGAATGTCGTCAGTGCATCATCCGGTTCTTTTTCGCGAGCACCTTCACGCGGGACGCCTCGGCTTCCGAGTGAAGGGTCACGGCTGTGGCCGTCACGAGGCCGGCAACCATGGCGAGGGACATCGCGAGAATCATCATTGAGGCGTCTCCAACTGTTGCCTTATCAACCACCTAGCAATTTGTTCGTTCCCGGCTTTCCGGAAACTTCTTGCGATTGAGTGAAGCTTTCCCCTCGAATGTGTGGATCCTTGTTCACGAAATCCACAGGCCGATTCGTCGCAGACGACGCGAACCATGATGGCGGACCCTGATGCGCATCGCCCTTTATCCCGGCTCGTTCGATCCCCTGACGAACGGGCATCTCGACATTCTTCGGCAGGCCATGTCGCTCTTCGACCGGGTCGTCGTTGCCGTCGGGGTCCACCCCGGCAAGACGCCGCTCTTCGATTTCGAACAGCGTGCCGACATGATCCGAGCGGAGGCGGCACGCGGACCGGCTGCGACGGCTTGCGAGCTGGTCGTGTCCTCCTTCACCGGGCTCGTCGTCGAGGTTGCGAAGGCGCAAGGGGCGACCGCTCTCGTGCGCGGCATTCGTGACGGCACCGACCTCGACTACGAGATGCAGATGGCCGGGATGAACGGTGTCCTGGCGCCGGGAATCGTGACGATCTTTCTCCCGTCCAGCCCGTCCGTCAGGCCCATAACCGCCACATTGGTTCGCCAGATCGCGGCCATGGGCGGCGATGTCACCGCCTTCGTGCCACCCGGCGTGGCGCAGGCCCTCAACGCTCGCCGAACCTGATCGAGTCTCGCTGTCCGATCTCGGCCTTTCTCCCGGAGACATTCATGAACCGCCTGAAACGCCTTGCCCTTGCGACCACCATCGGCCTGTCCGCGCTTGCGGCACCCCTCGCCGCGGCCCAGGCGGCCGATACGATGGTGATCACCACCAAGGACGGCGCGGTCGAGATCGCCCTTCGCCCGGATCTCGCACCCGACCACGTGAAGCAGATCGAAGCGCTCGCCAAGAAGGGCTTCTACGACGGCATCGTCTTCCATCGCGTCATCGACGGCTTCATGGCGCAGACGGGCGATCCGACCGGCACCGGCATGGGCGGCTCCGATCTTCCTGATCTCAAGGCCGAGTTCTCCAAGGAGACCTTCGATCGCGGCACGGTCGGCATGGCGCGTTCGTCCGATCCCAACTCCGCAAACTCGCAGTTCTTCATCATGCTGGCGGATGGCGACTTCCTCGACGGGCAGTACACGATCGTGGGCGACGTGACGAAGGGCATGGACGTCGTCGACAAGATCAAGAAGGGCGACGCCGCTGCGAATGGCGAGGTGAAGGACCCCGACAAGATGCTGAAGGTCGAGATCAAGGGCTGATCCGCCGAGCGCATCCGACCTTCGGGCTTGTGTCCCGAGGTTTGATCGTCCATGTGCAGGCCATCGCGGCGGTTCGGGACCTCAGGCCTGAACCGCCTTTTCACCGGGATCGGCCGTGCCGCTCCCTTCCCAGAGAGGAGGCTCCTTTGGCCTACGAAACTCCCGAAGACACGCTGGTCCTCGAGACCACCAAGGGTCAGGTCGTCATCAAGCTGCGGCCCGATCTCGCGCCCGGACACGTCGCCCGCGTGAAGGAACTCGCCCGCGAGAACTTCTATGACGGCGTCGTCTTCCACCGCGTCATCGATGGATTCATGGCGCAGACCGGCGATCCGACCGGCACGGGCTCGGGCGGCTCGGACAAGCCCGACCTCAAGGCCGAATTCTCGGCCGAGCCGCACAAGCGCGGTACCGTCTCGGCAGCCCGCACGGGCAACCCGAACTCGGCGAATTCGCAGTTCTTCATCTGCTTCGAACGCGCTCCCTGGCTCGACAAGCAATATTCGGTCTGGGGCGAGGTGATCGAGGGCATGGACGTCGTCGATCAGATCAAGCGCGGCGAGCCCGTGCGCGATCCCGACAAGATCACCACCCTGCGCGTCGCCGCCGATCTCTGATCCCGCGACGCCTCGCATCGGCAACGACTCCGCCCGGCCGTCATGGTCGGGCGTTTTTCTTGAGACAAGGACGCCCCATGCGCGTCGATGACTTCGATTTCGAACTTCCTGAAGAGCGGATCGCATTGCGGCCCGCTGTCCCGAGGGAGGCCGCGCGCCTTCTTCGCGTCGCGCCCGACGCGCCGCTTCGCGATCTCCACATCCGCGATCTCGTCGGCGAGCTCCATCCCGGCGATCTCCTCGTCTTCAACGACACGAAGGTCATTCCCGCTCAATTGCAGGGCCTCCGGCATCGCGCCGGCTCGGCTCCGGGCGAGGGCACGGCGCGGATCGACGCGACGCTCCACATGCGCGTTTCGCCCGAAGGCTGGAAGGCCTTCGTGCGACCGGCAAAACGGGTCGCGGCGGGTGACCGCATCGCCTTTGGTCATTCCGAGGGGGCCTGTCTCCTCGGCGTTCTCGATGCGACGGTCGCGGAGAAAGGCGAGGCGGGCGAGGTGACGCTCCGCTTCGATCTCTCGGGCCCAGCCCTCGACGAGGCGATCGCGCTGGCCGGTCTCATCCCTCTGCCGCCCTACATTGCCTCCAAACGGGCGCAGGACGAGCAGGATCGCGTGGATTATCAAACCGTCTACGCCCGGGAGGAGGGCGCCGTCGCCGCACCGACGGCCGGACTGCACTGGACGCCGGATCTTCTGGCCGCCGTCGCAGCGAAGGGGATCGAGCGCGCCTTCGTGACGCTCCATGTCGGGGCCGGTACGTTTATCCCGGTCAAGGCGGAGACGACGGAGGCGCATCGGATGCACGCGGAGATCGGCTTCATCGACGCCGAGACAGCCGCGCGGATCAACGAGACGCGTCGAAGGGGAGGGCGGGTGGTTGCGGTCGGCACGACCTCGCTCCGGCTGCTCGAAAGCGCCGCGGACGAGAGTGGCACCGTCCATCCCTTCGCGGGCGCGACCGAGATCTTCATCACGCCGGGCTATCGCTTCCGCGTCGTGGACCGGCTCCTCACCAATTTCCACCTGCCGCGGTCGACGCTCTTCATGCTCGTCTGCGCCTTCGCCGGAACCGACCGCATGAAGGCGGCCTATGCCCATGCCATCGCGTCGGGCTACCGATTCTATTCCTACGGCGATGCCGGACTTCTCGATCGGGCGGATACGGAGCGATGAGCGAACACTTCCAGTTCAAGCTGATCTCGACCGACGGTAAAGCTCGGCGCGGTGAGATCACGATGCCGCGCGGGACGATCCGAACGCCGGCCTTCATGCCCGTCGGCACGGCGGGAACGGTGAAGGCCATGTATCCCGAGCAGGTGAGAGCGCTCGGCGCCGACGTCATCCTCGGCAACGTCTACCATCTGATGCTGCGGCCCGGCGCCGAGCGGGTCGCGCGCCTCGGCGGCCTGCATGAATTCGCCCGCTGGCCTCATCCGATCCTCACCGATTCCGGTGGCTTCCAGGTCATGTCGCTCGCCAATCTGCGCAAGCTCGACGAAAAGGGCGTTACGTTCCGCTCCCATGTCGACGGCGCCGCGCATGCGCTGACGCCCGAGCGATCGATCGAGATCCAGAACCTCCTCGACAGCGACATCCAGATGCAGCTGGACGAGTGCATTCGCCTGCCGGCCGAGCGGGCGGAGGTCGAACGCGCCATGGAATTGTCGTTGCGCTGGGCGGAACGGTCCGCCAGGGCCTTCGGAGACCAGAAGGGCAGGGCGATGTTCGGAATCGTGCAGGGCGGCGATCAGCCGGACCTGCGCATCCGTTCGGCCGAGCGTCTCGCCGCCATGGATCTGAAGGGCTATTCGGTCGGCGGTCTCGCCGTCGGCGAGCCGCAGTCGGTCATGCTGCAGATCCTCGGCGAAACGCTGCCGGCGCTTCCCGAGGGAAAGCCGCGCTATCTCATGGGTGTCGGGACGCCGGACGATCTCCTGAAATCCGTCGCGCTCGGCGTCGACATGTTCGATTGCGTGATGCCGACGCGCGCGGGTCGCCACGGTCTCGCCTTCACACGGTTCGGCCGAATCAACCTGAAGAACGCGCGGCATGCCGACGATCACCGGCCGCTCGACGAGAAGAGCGACTGTTCGGCCTCACGCGACTACACGCGGGCCTATCTCCACCACCTCGTCCGGTCCGACGAGCTCCTGGCCTCCATGCTTCTGACCTGGAACAATCTCGCCTACTACCAGACGCTCATGGCGGGCATGCGGAACGCCATCGAAGCCGGGCGCTTCGAGGCTCACGCCGCCGAGGTGCAGGATGGCTGGTTGAGGGGAGATCTCGCGCCGCTGTGAGCGGATGATACCCACATGCTTGCCGCCCGTCAGGCGGCGACGTCGTTGCCCTTCCGGATCGAGCAGCCCGTGATCTTCAGCGAGCCGTCGGGCTGGCGTTCGAGCGTGTAGCTCGCGATATGGCTCTGCCCGTTCGAGTCCGTCAGGAAGACCTCCTGTCGGAATGCCGAGCCTTCCCGCTTCATGTCGCCGAAGACGGCATTGGACGAGCGAAAGACGGGCGCATAGCCAGCTTCCACCATGGCCATGAAGTTGGAAACGCTTGGAAACATCTTTTGGATGTTCGGCGCCGCGTAGGAGTAGGCGGCCGATCCGTTGTTCTGCTTGAACGCCTCCAGCTGCGACGAAACCACCGACCGGATGTCCGAAACGTCGTCGGCGATGCAGGGGCTGGCGAATGTCAGCGCCAGGACGAGGGCTGCGGTGGCTGAATAGCGCATGCGCGGTTGCTCCGGTCTCACGTGCCGCAAGCTTCCGCTCTACGACGCCAACTCGGAAGAAGCCCGCTGCTCAAATTGACGTGATGATGACAGGTCATCCAGCCTCTCGCGGCATGGGCGGCTTCTTGAACCGCACTATCTGTCCTCTCGACAGATGTTTGTCGCGGAGGTGCGAAGCGATGCTCAGATCAGCCATTCTCTTGGGTCTCGGCATCGCCGTGACGTCTCTTTCCGGATGCGTCGCGGACGGTCCGGGCTACGTCGAGTCTCGCGTGATCAATGAAGGCCGGGTCGGCGGTCCGGTCTACGCAACCGCGCCCGTCTATCGCGAAGCGCCAGCCTACCGCGACGGTCCCATCGGACGGACGGTGATCGTTGATTCGTACGATCCCTATGCCCGTGGTGGTTACCGCCAACCCCGATACGGGGCTCGCTATGGAGACCGCAGCTATGCGCCGCCGCGCGAGCGTTACGATCGACGCGACGGATACGAGGCGCGGTTCGATCGACGCCGCTACTGCGCGAGCGTTCGCTACGAGGATCCGCGCTGCGACTGACGGCGCGATGTCGCAGCCTCGCCGATGGAGGTACCGCAACCGAATCCCTTCGAGCCACGTTCGTCAGAAAGATGAACATCGGATGAACGGAGGGACATGCGATGCAGAGAACCATTCGGGAGAGGAAGACCGGCGCGATCGCGAGCTACTCCGCTTATCTCGGGGTCGGCGCGGCCACGGCCTTCATTCTGGCAATGACCTTCGGCGCCATCGACGCGCCGAGGGATTCGACCCGCCAGTGGATGGCCTCGCACGATGATCAGCCGACACAGATCGTGTCGGCAGCGGGCCAGCCGGATGCCGCTCGCATCCGCTGACGAAGACTATCGCTGTCCTGCTGCCTCTGCTTCGCGAAGAACGGGGGCAGCGGGTTTCGACCCGGCCTGTGTTTGTTCGGCGCCGTCGTATCGTTGAAGCCGCAGCCAACCGGTTTGGCCGCTCGTCGCGACCTCGACCTTCTTCCAGTCTCCCTGACCTCCGATGATCCTCACCTTGCGAAGGTCGCCGACATAGGCGACGGCGGGCGCGGTCGTGAAAGGATAGCGCCGGATGGCGAGGTCACCCGGTCGAGCCGTCAGCGGAGCGCTAGGGGTATCCGTGCGGACGGCGGATGCCAGAAGCGTCGACGATCCGGCCGGACCCGTTGCCCGCGGCACCGCCATCGGCGGCATCGGCGTCCGCTCATTTCTCGAAGTATCCTGAACCGGCTTGCGCAAGGGGATGACCACCTTCGGCTCGGCTTTGGCAGCAACGGTTGCGGCAATGGCGGGATGGATGGTCGGAATGACCGCTTTGGAGGGCGGCGACTCCGGCGCCTTGCGGGAAGAGGATGTCGACGCGGCGTTTGCAGCGGCTTTTCTGGCGGAGACCGGCAAAGCTCGGTCATCGGCCTTCGCATCGACGCTGGGTTTCGACGAACGGAGCGGCGTCGCCGGAGTTTCGTCGTCGCGAGGCTCGGCCCTGCGAGGCTCTGGACGCGATGGCCTCGCCGACTCATCATCGTCGACGAGAGCCATGACTCGGTTCGGAAGATCCGTCAGCGACGACACCTGCGCCGACAGACCGGGAAGCTGAGGCGCTGCCCAAGCCACTGCGACGCCAGCAGCAACGAGCCATCCGGACATGGCCCAGCGAGAACCTGTTTTCGCCGCCGTCTTGCGAACCGCCGGACGCTTTCGCTTCGTTGCTTTGGCCATCGCCGATCTCCGCCTGAAGCCGGAATGCGGCTCCGGACGGGACTATTCGACGGAGGTCTTTGAGAATTCGTTCACGATGCGTGCCGGTGTCGGACATTCCCACATCCGGCAACGGATTAGCGTGCGACGCTCCGGTTTTTCATCGTCTTCTGCATTTCGACGACCACGTCGCCTTCGATTTCCTTGGACGCCTGCGCCCAGAACTCATGTTCGCGTCCGCTGGGTCGACCGGCTTGCTCCCACAGGAAATAAGCACGGTCTCTCACTTCTTCGTCTCGATCGGGCTGCGTCATGTCGTGTCTCCTTCAACGGTGGAAAATCGTCGAACACGGTTAAAATTCTAGCCCTCGACGGAGTGAAACACGCATCGCAGGCCCGATCAACGCTTAGCCGGGAAACTTCACGCTAGAATTGCGCGATGGCCCGATGGATCGGCGGTAGGTCACGGCCGCCTTCTTCCGGATCCGGTTCAAACGGCGGCGTGTCGGCGTCCGGCTCCCGGATTTCGTCGTTGCCGATGCCGTCGCCTTCCGGATCGATGTCCGGAACGATCACATCCGGGGGTGGCGAAGGCTGACCGCCGGGATCGATGATGTTGGGTTCGATATTGGACATGCCGGCATCTCCTTTTTCGGCTCGACGTCGATCAGACCTGCGGTGTGATGCGATCGAACGCTCTGTCCGGCAGATCGGGCTCGTGCGACGCCATTCGCGCGGCCCTTTCCTCTTCCAGACGGCCGGCCTCCGCGAGATCCCGGACGTTGCCGACGTCCGTTGACGCATCCGACGGGACCGGCTTCGACGTTCCGCTCTCGGTGTCGCGCGACCGATGCTGTGAGGTCGACGAGAAGATCATGTTGGGTTCTCCGTCCAATTCCTATGGGACGGTAAGGCGCCGGCTGGCGGGTTCGTTCCGACCCCTCCGCCAGCCGTGACCCCTCGGTGACCTCTCCTTGGACCGGCTTAGTGATGGGGGACGACCCCGCCCTCCTTGTCGTGGGCACCGAACCGTTCGACGAGCGTCGCGCTCGCTTCGTTGAGGCCGGTGACCTCGACGATCCGGCCGTTGCGCCGGGCCTTCAGGACCACGCGATCCAAAGCGGCGATGGCGGAAATGTCCCAGAAATGAGCGTCCGTGACGTCGATCACCAGGCGTTCGACCGGTTCCGAAACGTCGATCGAATCGGTGAACGTGCCGGCTGAAGCGAAGAACACCTGGCCTTCCACACGATAGGTCCTGACCCGTCCGTCGGACGACAGAAGAGACGAGACACGGCTGAGGCGCGAGACCTTTCCGGCGAAGAAGACGCCCGACAGGAGCACGCCGACGATGACACCCTTGGCGAGGTCCGCGGTCGCGACCGTCGTGACGACCGTGGCGAGCATGACGATCGAGGAGGGCCACGGGTTGGACCGAAGCCGCAGAAGCGATCTCCATGAGAATGTGTTGATCGAGACCATGATCATCACGGCCGTGAGCGCGGCGACCGGAACGATCGCGAGAAGATCCTGCAAGGCGACGAGAAGCGCGAGCAGGAACGCGCCGGCGACGAGCGTCGACAAACGACCGCGCCCGCCGGACGACACGTTGATCACCGATTGTCCGATCATGGCGCAGCCGCCCATGCCGCCAAAGGCCGCCGACGCCATGTTGGCGACGCCTTGGCCGACGCATTCGCGGCTCTTGTTGCTGGGCGTGTCCGTCATGTCATCGACGATCTGCGCCGTCAGCAGCGATTCCAGAAGCCCCACCGCCGCCAGGGTCAGCGCGACGGGAACAAGGATGCGCA
Organism: Aureimonas sp. Leaf454; assembly: GCF_001424685.1. Taxonomy (GTDB): domain Bacteria; phylum Pseudomonadota; class Alphaproteobacteria; order Rhizobiales; family Rhizobiaceae; genus Plantimonas. The sequence continues at coordinate 166,129 of NZ_LMQT01000019.1, read as the reverse complement.
GCGTCTCGAACGTGTAGGGAACGTTCGGCAGCCCGAATGTCGGCAAGGTCGAGGGCAGCTCGCCGAGATCCGCCACGGTTCGAACGTCGAGACCGAGCGCGAAGACAAGGGTGGTCAGCACCGCGATGGCGACGAGCGGCGAGGGGATGGCCGTCGTGAGGCGCGGCAGTCCGTAAATGACGAGGAGGCCGAGGGCGATCAGTCCGTAGGTCGCCGGAGGAACGTCGACGAGCTCGGGCAACTGCGCGACGAAGATGAGGATGGCCAGCGCGTTGACGAAGCCGGTCATCACCGATTGCGAGACGAAGCGCATCAGGCGACCGAGCTTGAGGATGCCCGCCAGGATCTGGAAGACGCCCATCAGGATCGTCGCCGCGAACAGATACTCGACTCCATGATCGCGGACGAGGTCGACCATCACGACGGCGGTGGCGGCGGTCGCGGCCGAGATCATCGCGGGCCGACCACCGACGAAGGCGATGACGATGGCGATGACGACCGAGGCGTAGAGACCGACCTTCGGATCGACGCCTGCAATGACGGAGAATCCGATCGCCTCGGGGATCAAGGCCATGGCCACGACCATGCCGGATAGAATGTCGCCGCGCAGGTTCGAGACCCAGTCGCGGCGGATCGAAGACGAAATTGACATGAGAAATCCGCAGATATGACGATTCGGCCATCGGCGCGAAAGCGCGAGGGCTGCCAAGAATGCATCATTTGCGTTGTCCGGCGGATCGGCGGCCGGAAGAGCCACCCGGAATTTCACCGGGTCCTGTCGAATGAGGACCTCATAGACCGTCCGGGCCGGGCAAGGCAACCGCCCGAACCTTCCGGTCCATCCAGCGGGGATAAAGGATACCGAAGGCGAGACCGCTGAGCACCAGCGATGCCGCCGCGATCTTCCACGGGGGCAGAGCCTCGCCGAGAAGCACCGCCGACGCCGCCATGCCGAACACCGGCACGAGCAGCGCCATCGGAGTGACCGTCGCGGCGGGATGGCGCGACAGGAGCCATCCCCAGGCCGCGTAGCCGAACATGGTGTTGCCGACCGTCTGCCAGAGGACCGCCGCCCAGGTCGCGCCGTCCGCGCGAAGGATGCCGGAGGCGATCGCCTCGGGACCTTCGAGAATCAACGACATCGCGAAGAGGGGCGGTGCGCTGAACAGACTGGACCAGACGATGTAGGGCAGGAGGCTTCTCACGCCGCTCCGCTTGCTCGCCATGTTCCCGCCGGCCCAACTGGCCGCCGCCACCAGCACGAGGCCGATACCCAGCGGGGTCGTCGTCGCGTCGGTATGGATCGCGATCACGACGATGCCGGAGACCGCCAGGACCAGCGCCGCCCACTGGAACAGCCGCACCCGCTCGCCGGTGAGCCAGATCGACAGCCCGATCGTGAAGAAGACCTGCATCTGGATGACGAGCGATGCGAGACCGGGCGAGATCGACCCCTGCATGGCCACGAACAGAAGGCCGAACTGCCCGGCTCCGATCAGAAGTCCGTAGGCGGCCATGTTGGACCACGGAACGGCGGGGCGGGGAACGAAGAAGATCGCAGGAACGATCACGAGACAGAATCGCAACGAGGCGAACAGCAACGGCGGCAGGTGATCGAGAGCGACCCGAATGACGACGAAGTTGGTCCCCCAGATCGCGACGACCGCGAGCGCCAGAAGCATGTGCCGAACGGGAAGGATCGTGTTCATGTCGCGTTCTCTTGCAAATCCGACCCGCCGTGCCAAGTCGACTCGAGAAAAGCGAATGCTTCTCACGGTTGTGCATCGTCCCAGCCTGGACACGCACTTGCCATCTTCTTCTTTGGGATGCTTGCGGCGGACGCGATTACCGCCGCGAGAATGCTCTTCCGGCAAAGATCTCGATTGCAAAACGGCAGTCGAGATGGTGTATGGAGGCATACTGAACAGAATGGCCTCCAACCCTTAGCGGATCGAAGACATTGATCAACACCGAAAACGAGAATCAGCCGGTTCCGATCGAGCACGCGGCAACCATCGTTGCTGCCTATGTCGGTAACAACCACGTGGCGTCAGCCAACCTTCCGGCTTTGATCGAGTCGGTGTTCCAGGCTTTGACGGCTTTGACGGCGGTGGAGCCGAAAGCGGTGGAGCCGCCGCCGCTCGTTCCTGCCGTTCCGATCAAGAAGTCGGTGACCGACGACTACATCGTGTGTCTGGAAGACGGCAAAAGCTTCAAGTCCTTGAAGCGGCACCTGATGACGCATTACGATCTGACGCCCGAAGCCTATCGCACCAAGTGGAAGTTGCCAGCCGACTATCCGATGGTGGCTCCGAACTACGCCGCGGCACGGTCCGCCCTCGCCAAGACGATGGGATTGGGTCGCAAGGCTGCTCCCCCAGAGGAAGCTCCGGCGGATGAGGCCGCTCCCAAGCGTCGCGCGGGGCGCAAGGCCAAGGAGCAGGACGCCGCCTGAGACGTTCGCCCGCGATGAGGACAGCCGAGACGCCGACGCGTTTCGGCTGTTCCAGAGACGGGACATCCGGCCGGCCCCGGCGTTCGGTTGGCCGGAACGTCCGTTTGAACGGGAGGGCGCCGCCGGGAGGCGCAGCGGAGCGGCAGACGGACCCGCGTTCGACTGCGGCATCGCCGCACATCGTCCCGACATCGATGGGTCTGCCCATCACAGTAGCCGCTTGTCGGACTCCCGCGATCGCAGTGATCGAGAGGTCGACGCGGTCTTTGCCGTCGACGCCATGTCCGGACATGAAAAGGCCCCGTGGAAGCGGGGCCAGATCGATCTCGAAAGATAGGCTGCGAAAGCGGAGCTTTAGACAGCGCGCAGGTTGACGGCCTTGGGGCCCTTGCCGCGCGGATCGGGCTGGGTCTCGAACGAGACCTTCTGGTTGTCCGACAGGGACGACATGCCAGACTGCTCGACGGAGGAGATGTGGACGAAGACATCCGGACCGCCATTGTCAGGCGAGATGAAGCCGAAGCCCTTGTCGGAGTTGAAGAATTTCACGGTACCAGTGGGCATGGAAAACCTGTTCTCTTGTGCTGCCGGACACCCCGGAAGGTGTGAGCAACCATCTTACGCATCGCAATCGAATGCAAGCCGCTCGACTTTCAAGTGACACAAGTTGGCGGCTTTGTCGCGTCATTCTTTAGCCTTGGCGCAAGAAAGTGCGATGGGACAGGATGGTTGCCGCATTTGCGCAAGAGTTTCAAAGTGCTTCCGCGCGAAACTCTGTCGTCCGGACTGCACGTCTAAGTGATCAAAAAGCCCGCATTCAGCGCTGATCTTCGAGTCGCTTCCTGAGGTCGTCGGCGAAGGAGCGAAGGGCCGCGTCGACATCGGCGATGTGCCGTTCCTCGCCGTCGTATCCCGTTCGCTCGGCACCTTCCAGGGCGCTCGCCAATCCCAGAATCTCTTCCTGCGCCTCCGCGGGAAACGTCTCGCGCTGCGTCGCGCGCTCGACAAAGAGCGCCTTGAGAAGATGGTCTTGCGCTTCGGCTCTCGCCTGAAGGTTCATGATCGCGCTGGCCATCAGGCGCAGCGCATTCTCGTTGTTCGACATGGCGTCTGTCTCCGGTCTGCGGCATCCGCACGATCGCCTTGCGTCAGCCACGCTGTGGCGGGTCCGCGGCATGGCGAGGGGCGTCCATGCCCGAAAACACGTGATCCTGTCCAACCCGAACGACGCTCGCCCGGCTTCGGGAACAACGCCTGGAGGGGTGGCTTCGGGGAGGTGCAAACCACAGGTCGTTGCCTCGCTCCGAGTTTTCCCTAATCTAGGAAGCCTCGATGCAATGAATGGAGTCGAATCGATGCGCGATGCTGCGACGACGAATCGATGGACGAGAGTTCTCCTGGGCGCGGCGCTTCTCGGCGCGACGTCGCTCGCCGGCATGCCGGCCTTCGCCGAAACCGTCCTTCATCGCGGCAATGCCGGCGAGCCCCAGACGTTCGACCAGGCGCACACCTCGATCAACATCGAGGAATTCGTGCTGAAGGATCTTTATGAAGGACTGACCGTCTACGACGCGGCCGGCAAGGTCGTGCCCGGCGCTGCGGAAAGCTGGACCGTTTCCGATGACGGCACGGTCTACACGTTCAAGATCCGCGATGCGGCGAACTGGTCCGACGGGACGCCGGTCACGGCCGAGGACTTCGCCTTCTCCTTCCGCCGGGTCGAGAATCCGGCCGAGGCGGCGAACTACGCGAACATCCTCTATCCCATCAAGAACGCCGAGAAGGTGAACAAGGAAGGTCTGCCGGTCGACCAACTCGGCGTGCGCGCCGTCGACGCCAAGACGCTCGAAGTGACGTTGGAGCGCCCGACGCCTTTCTTTCTGGAGCTGATGGCGCATCAGACCGCCCTGCCGGTCTCCAAGGCGAGCGTCGAGAAGAACGGCGCGGATTTCGTGAAGCCCGGCAAGCTCGTCTCCAACGGGGCCTATCAACTGGCCGAGCACGTCGCGAACGATCATCTCACCGCGACGAAGAACCCGTCCTACTGGGACGCTGCGAACGTGAAGATCGATAAGGTGATCTTCTATCCGCTCGAGGATCAGGCCGCTGCCGTTCGCCGCTACGAAGCGGGCGAACTCGACGTGAACTACAACTTCTCCGCCGACCAGCTGAAGCGCCTTCGCGAGCAGTATGGCGACGAGGTCCGCGTCTCGGCGGCGCTGGCCACCTATTACTACGTCTTCGACACGCGGGCGAAACCCTTCGACGACGTGCGGGTCCGCAGGGCGCTGTCCATGGCGATCGATCGCGACTTCCTCGCGAACGAGATCTATGCCGGTTCGCAGCAGCCCCAATACGCCTTCGTGCCGCCGGGCCTGCCGGACTATGGCGAACCCTCCGCCGCCGATTATGCCGCCAAGGACCAACTCGACCGCGAGGACGAGGCTCTGGCTCTCATGAAGGAGGCCGGTTTCGGCGAGGGGGGTGCGCCGCTCTCGATCGAGATCCGCTACAACACCAATCCCAATCACGAGCGCGTGGCGACGGCGGTCGCCGACATGTGGAAGACGACGTTCGGCGCCAATGTCAGCCTCGTCAATCTCGACGTCTCTTCCCACTACGCCTACCTCCAGGAGGGCGGTGCTTTTCAGGTCGCGCGAGCCGGGTGGACAGCAGACTATGGCGACCCCGAGAACTTTCTCGCCATGAACACGACCTCGAACAAGACGTTCAACTATGCCAAGTGGAGCGATCCCGAATACGACGCGCTGATGGCCAAATCCTACGACGAGAAGGATCCGGCGGCCCGCGCCAAGCTTCTGCACGAAGCGGAGACGATCCTGATGAGGGAACAGCCGGTCGCGCCGCTCCTCGTCAACAACGACCTCTGGCTGGTCTCGAAGCGGGTCGTCGGCTGGCAGGACAACGCCAACAACCAGCACCTCAGCCGCTTTCTCAGCATCGCCGAATAGTCGTTCCGGTTCCTCCAAGGGCCCGTCGACGGCTCCGATCGGAAGCCTTTCATGCTGCGATATGTCCTCAAACGCCTGGCGAGCGCGGTGCCGACGCTGTTTATCGTCGTCACCCTCTCCTTCTTCCTGATGCGCTTCGCGCCGGGCGGTCCGTTCAATCTCGAACGGCCGCTTCCGCCGCAGACCATGGAAGCGCTGATGCGCGCCTATGGGCTCGACCTGCCGCTCTGGCGGCAATACGTCATCTATCTCGGCAATGTGGTGACCGGCGATTTCGGGCCGAGCTACATCTACCGCGACAACACGGTCGCTCAACTGATCGGCGCTGGCTTGCCCTATTCGCTGAAGCTCGGCGGCCTCGCTCTGCTTTTCGCACTCGTCGGCGGCGTTGCGGCTGGCACGCTCGCGGCGCTTCGCCAGAACGGCTGGGTCGACGTGGTCGTGATGTCGGTTGCCACCATCGGCGTGACCGTTCCCAATTTCGTCGTCGCACCGGTTCTGACGCTGGTCCTCGCCGTGATGCTGGCGCTCCTGCCGGCCGGCGGGTGGGGCGACGGCTCCTGGCGGTTCCTCGTCCTTCCCATGATCGCATTGGCGCTGCCGCAACTCGCGGTCTTCGCGCGGCTGACACGAGGCTCGATGATCGAGGCCTTGCGCACCGATCACGTGAGGACGGCTCGGGCCTACGGCCTTCCCGCGCGCACCGTCGTCGTGACCCATGCGATGCGGGCGGCCATGCTGCCGGTCGTATCCTATCTCGGACCCTGCGCCGCGGGTCTTCTCACGGGATCGGCCGTCATCGAGAGCCTCTTCACCATTCCCGGCGTCGGTCGCTATTTCGTGCTCGGGGCGCTGAATCGCGACTACACGCTGGTCATGGGAACGGTGGTTCTCGTCGCCGTCTTCGTGATCCTCTTCAACCTCGTCGTCGATATCCTCTACGGCCTTCTCGATCCCCGGGTGCGCTATGAGTGATCTCGCGATGCCCGGCCCGACGCCCGACCCCGGTCCCTTGCCCGGCAGCGCGTCGCCGGCCGCCCGCGAGATGCAGGGACGCAGCCTCTTCCAGCTCGCCATGCTTCGCCTCCGGCGCAACAAGGCGGCGATGGCGGGCCTCGTCGTCCTCGCGCTGGTCACGATCTTCGCCTTCCTCGGACCGTTCGCCAGCCCGCACCGCTACGACGAGGTCTTTCCGGCCTATGTCGCGGTTCCACCCAGCCTGGAGGCGCGGCCGGGCGCGGGAGAGCTGGAGGGCGCAGCCGGGTCGGCCGCCGCCCGGGCGCGCGTCGCCCTTTCGGATTTCGAGGTGAGCGGACAGAGTTTCACCGCGACCCTCTCCTCCGATCGCCCGATCGATCCCCGCGTCCTGCGCTACTTCGACCGCGGCGGCGCCTTCGTGGGGACGAAGGTCATCGAGACGCGGGACGAGGGCCGCACAATTTCGGTCGGCGGCGTGGTCGAGCGCACGTATTTTCCGTTCGGTACGGATGCGAACGGGCGCGATCTCCTCGTGCGCATCATGCTGGGCGGCCAGATATCGCTGGCCGTCGGCGTTCTCGCCAGCCTCGTCTCGCTCGTCGTCGGCGTCGCCTACGGCGCCGTGGCGGGCTACGTCGGCGGCCGCGTCGACGGCGTCATGATGCGTCTCGTCGAGATTCTCTATTCTTTGCCCTTCGTCTTTCTCGTCGTGATGCTCGTCGTCTTCTTCGGCCGAAGCTTCATCCTGATCTTCCTCGTCATCGGCGCGGTCGAATGGCTGGACATGGCCCGTATCGTGCGCGGGCAGACCTTGGCGTTGAAGCGCCGCGAGTTCGTCGCCGCCGCCGAGGCGATGGGGCTCAGCGATCTCCAGATCGTGCGCCGGCACATCATCCCGAACACGATCGGTCCCGTCATCGTCTACGTCACGATCGTCGTGCCGAAGGTGATCCTGCTCGAAAGCTTCCTGTCCTTCCTCGGTCTGGGTGTCCAGGCGCCGCTGACGAGCTGGGGCGCTCTCATTTCGGACGGAGCCGCGCGCATGCAGTCGGCGCCGTGGATGCTGATCTTCCCGGCCGCGTTCTTCGTGGTGACGCTGTTCGCGCTGAACTTCGTCGGCGACGGTCTGCGCGACGCGCTCGACCCGAAGGATCGCTGACATGGCCGATCCGATCCTCTCCGTGCGGGGCCTTACCGTCGGCTTCACGACGCCCGACGGCATGGTCGAGGCCGTTCGCGGAATCGACCTCGATCTCGCCGCGGGCGAGACGTTGGCGATCGTCGGTGAATCCGGCTCCGGAAAGAGCCAGACGGTGATGGCCGCGATGGGCCTCCTGGCGGCCAATGGACACGCCTCGGGATCGGCCTCGTATCGCGGCGAGGAGCTGATCGGTCGTCCGGCCAAGGCGCTGAACGCCATCCGGGGCGATCGCATCGCGATGATTTTTCAGGAGCCGATGACCTCGCTCGATCCGCTCTACCGGATCGGACGACAGATCGCCGAGCCGATCCGCCATCACCGCAGGCTGGGAGCCAAGGCAGCGCGGGCGCGCGTGCTGGAACTTCTGACGCTCGTCGGCATCCCGGAGCCGGAGCGCAGGATCGACTCCTATCCGCATGAGCTCTCCGGCGGACAGCGCCAGCGAGCGATGATCGCGATGGCGCTGGCCAACGAACCCGACATTCTCATCGCGGACGAACCGACGACGGCCCTCGACGTGACCGTCCAGGCGCAGATCCTCGACCTCCTGAAGGCGCTGCAGCGCCGATTCGGGATGGCGATCGTGCTGATCACGCACGATCTCGGTCTCGTCCGCCATGTCGCCGACCGCGTCCTCGTCATGCGCCGGGGCGAGGTGGTGGAGGAGGGCCCGGTGGCGCGCGTCTTCACGGCGCCCGCGGCCGACTACACGAAGATGCTGCTGGCTTCCGAACCGAAGGGCGAGAAGGCGCCGCCTCCGGCCACCGCGCCGGTCGTGCTCGATGCGGTGGGCATCACGGTCGACTTCACCTATGGCGGCGGTCTCTTCGACGGTCCCAAGAAGCTGTTCCGGGCCGTCGACGGCGTGTCCTTGCGGCTTCGCGCGGGCCAGACGATCGGCATCGTCGGCGAGTCCGGCTCCGGCAAGTCGACGCTCGGCCGCGCCTTGCTGCGCCTGTTGCCGAGCGGGGGCGAGATCCGCTTCGAAGGGGCCGACGTCACCGGCGCGGACCGCGCCCGCATGCGTCCGCTGCGACGCCGGCTGCAGCTGGTCTTCCAGGACCCCTACGGTTCGCTCTCGCCGCGCCTGACCGTCGGCGAGATCATCACGGAGGGACTGCTCATCCACGAGCCGGCGCTGTCGCGGTCCGAGCGCGATTCGCGTGCCGTCTCGGCGCTCGGCGAGGTGGGTCTCGACCCCGCCAGTCGCAATCGCTACCCGCACGAGTTTTCCGGCGGACAGCGTCAACGCGTCGCCATTGCCCGCGCTCTCATCCTGAAGCCGAGCGTCATCGTGCTGGACGAGCCGACGTCGGCGCTCGACCGGTCCGTGCAGGGCCAGGTGATCGAGCTCCTGCGCGACCTTCAGGAGCAGCACGGTCTGTCCTACGTCTTCATCAGCCACGATCTGTCCGTCATTCGCGCGGTCGCCGACCATGTCCTCGTCATGAAGGACGGCAAGATCGTCGAGGAGGGACCGACGCAGGCGATCTTCACCGCGCCTCGGAAGCCCTACACGCGGGCGCTGATCTCCGCCGCATGGGCAGCCGCCGACGCGCCCTGAACATCGAGGTGGAACCGCGCCGTTTCCCGGCCAAGCAAAGCGTCCGCCGCGAGCATTGGCATTCGGCGGGAGGTCAGGGCCACATAAGCCGGACGGTTCAGACTGACGTCTCGGCGGCGTGGAACATCCGGAGAGTGGCGATGAAGAGCTTGGGCCAAAGGGCGACGGCGGCGGGACGCGCGGGGGCGAGTGCGCTCGCGATCCTCTGCGTGACGTGGCCGGCTTACGCCTTCGAGACGGCGGCGACCGCGGCCATCCTCACCGATGTCGCCACGGGCACGGTGCTCTTCGAGAAGAACGCCGACGAAGCGCATCCCCCGGCGAGCCTCGCCAAGCTGATGACCGTCGCCGTCCTCTTCGATCGCCTGAAGGCGGGCAAGCTGAAGCTCGAGGACGAATTTCCCGTTTCCGAGAAGGCCTGGCGCGAAGGCGGCGCCAATTCCGGCGGCTCGACCATGTTCCTGCCGCTGAATTCGAGCGTCAGCGTCGCCGATCTCATCAAGGGCATCATCATCCAGTCCGGCAACGACGCGACGATCGTGGTGGCGGAGGGGATCGCCGGCAGCGTTCCGGTCTTCGCCGACATGATGAACGCCGAGGCGAAGAAGATCGGGCTGACCGGGTCGCACTTCACCAATCCGCACGGCCTGCCCGATCCCGATCAGCATGTGACGATGCGCGATCTCGACAAGCTGGCCGCCTATCTCATCGAGACCTATCCGGACCAGTATCCGCTGTTCAGCGAGGAGGAGTTCCATTTCAACGGGATCCTCCAGCGCAACCGCAATCCGCTTCTCAGCCTCGGCGCGGACGGCTTGAAGACCGGACACACCCAGGCCTCCGGCTATGCGCTCGTCGCATCGGCGAAGTCCGACCAACGACGGATCATCCTTGCCATCACCGGGCTGACCTCGATGAAGGCGCGCGCGGAGGCCGCTCGCGAACTGATGACCTACGGGTTGAATGGCTTCGAGGACCTCGTCCTGATGACCGCCGGCAAGTCGCTCGGCGAAGTGTCCGTGACGGACGGCGCCGTCCCGAGCGTCACCGCGGTCAGCACGGGAGAGGTCAGGATCCTCGCAGCCCGGGGAACGGAGGGCTCCTACCAGCAGGCGGTCGCACTCGACCCGTCCGTCACCGCACCCGTCGCGGCCGGGGCCCGCCTCGGCTCCATCCGCTTCACCAAGGACGGCGTCCTCCTGCGCGAGGAACCGGTGGTCGCCAAGGCGGCGGTCGAAGAGGCCTCGATGATGCAATGGGTCACCTCGGTCGTCACGGGCTGGTTCGGCTGACGACGCCCCAGCCGAGATCGCCCTTCCTCAGCGCGGCGGCCCGGATCGCTCCGCACGCCGGCCCCGCGACGCGAGAATCTCGGACAGCGACACGGGACGAAAGGGAAAGGCATCGACGCCGACATCGTATTGGCGCGGCAGAGGCTTCAGGCGGCCGTGCGAATGTCCGTGCAGGTTGACCGACCCCTTGCCCATCTGGTTCCAGGTTCGAAACGCGTAGTGGCAGAGGACGAGCCGAGCCTCGTCGACGACGATCTCCGCATAGGCTTGAACGCTGCGCCAATGCCGGCTCTGAACCGTCGCGTCGTCGTCGTTGTTGCCGATGACGAGGTGCTTCCGGCCGTTGAGGCGGGCGAGCAGTTCGTCCTTGAACGCCGGCGTTCCACGCGCGACGTCGCCGAGGTGCCAGACCTCGTCGTCATGGGACACGACCTCGTTCCAGACCGCCACGAGCGCCTCGTCGTGGCTGGCGAGATCGGGAAAGGGCCGCCGATCGATCCGCAGGATCCGTGGATCGTTGAAATGCGTGTCACTCGTGAAGAAGATCATCCAGCGGACCTGGCGCTCGGGCCGTCATAGACCAGCTGGCTTGGTCCCCGTCGCTGTCCGTGTCGAGCCGCCCCGTCGCGTTCGGGTGGCCGATCCGACGGATGTTCGGTCGCAGAGCGCCACGAGCTTGCCGGAATCGCCGCGCCTTCTGGGGCTATGAACGATCTCCTGCAGATGCTCGGTCTTCTCAACGAAAAGCCGAGCCGCCGCTTTCCCTGGATCAACTGGATCGTCTGGGGGATCGCGATCGTGGGAATCGGCATCACGATTCTCTACTACGGCCTCTTGGCGTCGCACCACCTGACGGGCTGGCCTGCCTCTTGACCGCAAGCTGACACCCTCCGCGCCCGCGCTCGAGCGATGGACAATGTCACGGTGACGACAGGCCGGGGCCAATGGTGAGCGCGCTGGGACTCGAACCCAGGACCTACAGATTAAAAGGAAGGCCGTAGTCCATTATTTGTCAATGGCTTACATGGTGCATGCGCCACCGATGCGCCATGCGCCGCTTATGCGCCACTTGGAAGGCCCTCCGCGATGCGGTTGATGGCGGCATGGGGTGCGTCTTCCGGCAGAAGATGCGAATAGCGGTCCGCAGTCATTTGGAAGCTTGCGTGCCCGGCGAGGGTTTGGACGGCCTTCATGTTGATGCCGCCCAAAACCCACGTCGAAATCGCGAAGTGCCGCAAGGCGTGCCACCCCAAGCGGTCTACGCCGGCCGCGTCCATCGCGGGATTCCACGTCCGCTTGATGAAGTTGGTGTGCCGGGTGAAGCCGCCGGTGGTGCTGGGGAAGACATAGGCATCATCCACAGCATCGCCGCGATGTGCCTTCAGGGCGGCCGCCAAGGCATCGCTAAGCGGCACGGCGCGGCGGCCGGCCTTGGACTTCGTGGTGTCCTTCACAATGCCGTAGATATCCACGGTGCGGCCGACACGGACTTCCTTCCGTTTGAAGTCGACGTCGCCCCACCGCAGCGCCCATTGTTCCGAAGCACGAAGGCCGGTGGCAGACGCAAACCGGATGCGTAATGCGACATCGGGGGAGGCGGCTTCGATGATGGCGGCCAATGATTCGCGGCTTGGCGGCACGACCTTGCCATCGTCATCGTCTTGGCCGCCGGTGACGCGGATGCCGCTTGCCGGGTTAGTGGCAATCCAATTCTTTTCGGCCGCATGCTTCAAGGTGCGGGAAAGGGACGCGAGGATCTTGCGGACGGTAAGGACACTGACACCCTGCTTTTGAAGGACGTCGCGAAGGTGCGCCACGTCGCCCTTCGTAAGGTCGGTCAACTGCACGTCGCCAAGGCGGGGCAACACGTATGTGTCTAGCTGCGCCTTCGTGTTCCGCAAGTAGCCGGTGGCGACGCGATGCCCCTTAGCGTTCCGTTCGCGCAAGTGGTCCACGTAGGCTTCAATGGCTTCCGCCACCGTGTTCTTCGAATCACGGTAGGCGCCGCCCTTGATTAGCCCTTCGACCTCGATGCGCTTGGCGTCGGCTTCGCGCTTCTTTGCGAACTGCTCCTTGTGGCGCTTCCCTTGGCGGTCGGTGAAGGCAAGCACCCACGCTTCGCGCACTTCGCCCTTCGACGTCTTCCATGCGCGCTTCGTAATCGTGGCCATCTTGACTTCCGTATATTCGTGGAACACGGCGTAACATGGCGCATAGAGCGCAAGGAGGCGAGGGGAGGGGCGAGTGGCAAAGAGCCCACGGAAGCCCGCCTCCCGAAAAAGGAGGGTTGCTTCGTCCGTATGGTTATCGGAAAGTGTCAGCGGGTGTGGAAACCCTGACTAGCGATGACAGCGGACCGGTTGGCGCCGGAAGGCTGTCTGAATGCGATAGAAGCTTGGCGGCTTCAATTCGCTGTCGGCTGCGCCTTGGCGGGCGCTCCGGACCTTGGCCTCAGTATGGCCGGGGGCGGGCGCTCATGTCCAGACGGCTCTGCCGTTAAAAAGCACTCGAACTGTCTCGCTGGCAGTTTTCCACCCCCCGGCTATGGCGCCGTCCGCCATGCAGGAATGTCGTTCAACAAAGGAGCGAGATTCCCCGGCTGTGGAAAGCCGGCCTTACCAGCGAGCACGATTCCCATGACCAAGTCCCACGTCGCCACCCAACTTAGCCGCCAAGCCGTCCGTGCCATCAATGAATGGCGCGCCGCCGACGCGGCCAACATGCCCACCGCCGAACACCACGACCGCATCGCCGCCCTTGGCGCCGAAGCGTCCTTCCACCCGGCCGGCAGCCCCGAAGCCGCGCTGTTCATGCTTGGCGTATTGAACGGCCTTGCCGAACATTTGGACGACGTCCAAGGCCGCACGGCGTCCCGCCTTATCGAACACGTCGCCGCTTTCTTAGAGGCCACCACCGGTGCCGATCGTGGCGCCTTGGCGGGGTGGTCGTTAGAAGCGCGCACGGCGGACGTCGCGCGGGCGGCTTAATCGAAGCGGCCGGCTAATCGAAAGGATAGCCGGCTACCCCATTGCAATCTAACAACTTTTTGAGTTTTGCGTACGCTTTCCAACATTGCGCGTCCAGCCCGGTGGCAGCATCCTAATGATGATGTATGAAGCCGAGGCCGCGATGCGTTATTATTTCAATGTGCGAAACTCCAAAGGACTCGTCCCCGATACGGAAGGCGCGGAATTCGCCGATCTTGATCGGGTTTATTCAGAGGCGGAAACGAGTGCCCGTGAGATCCTCGCCGAGCGTCTAAGGGCCGGCGAAGTCATGGATGCCGCAACCACGTTTGAAGTGAGGGACGAACACGGCACCCTTATCCACATGCTGCCTTTCACGTCGGTGCTTCTAGCGACGATTGGACGTCAAAGCCGTTGAGTGGCGCCACGCTGACGGGTACGGATACACGTATGAAATTGGACGCGGTAGCCGTCTTCAAGACGGGTGACATAGAGCTGCAGAAAGCCTTCGCCGAAGGTGCCGCGGCGGGCTATCACCGGGAAAAGGCGGCGGTCGGATGCCCGTATGCGCATGACTGAACGCGTTTGCGCTTAGCTTGGCTGGACGGCTTTTCCGCCGGCAGGGTAGCCGCCAAGCGGGTGGGTTTCGCGGGCCTCGCGTTAAACAGGCGGGGCTACTGATTTAGTTGCTACGGGTGACCCTTGGTACCCTACCTATACGGAATGACCCAGGGAACCAAAATCGAAATTCTCGATGCCAGAACGAGGTTCTATCTACTGCAGGCGGATGCGTGTGGCACCGATGCCGGAAAAGCCGTTCTTCCGAATGTACGCGAACGGCTAAAGGGCTCGGAAGTAGCTTGGCGTGCGATGGCGGGGTTGAGTGCTTCTCAAGTTGAAAGCCATCGCAAGGAAATTGCGGACGTTGCAGCCGACCGCGCGGCTACCGTGATACCATCCATATGATGTTCCTTTTACCGGAACAGGTTGAGATGCTTATCCGGCTTGATGACGGACCCACCCAGGATAGCGTCGGCTTGAAAGCAGACACCCTCGGACGCTCCGATCTCGAGTGCCTTAGGATCTTGTACGATAAAGGGTTGGTGCTCATAGACGTCGGATGGCTCGAGACGGTGTGGTTTCGCTTGTCACCGGAAGGTCGCATCGTGAAGGCCAACGCTCTTTTTAGCTAGGTTGTGACACGATGGACCCCAACACCCCCATACGCTTGAAGGACATCGTGGCATTGGCGTTCCCGCTTGGCGGGATGACGCTAAGCGGCTTGCGATGCGAAGCGCGGAAAGGGCGGCTTACTATCCTGCGCGTCGCCAATAAGGACTACACGACCTTGAACCACATCAAAGCGATGATGGAACGGTGCGTCGTACCACCGGTGCCACAGCCAAAGGCGTTCATTGATAAAAGCTCGTCACGGGAAGCCGCTATGATGATCGCGAAGGCAGTCAGAGATGGAACGCTCTAAAGGCGAAGGGTGCCCACCACCACAGGGGCACCCTTCATTCACCACTTAGCGGTTTCAAACGGCCCACCACAGACCTAACCGCATCACCATACCCCGGTGTTGGACAAGAGCTATGCCGAGCCGGGACGGGTTGTCGAGGGTATCTGCTCACATCGTTTCTAGGTCTGAATCTGGACTAACGTGACTCTCATCACTCAATCAGAATTGATTCAGACTCATCCGATTGTTCTTCAGATCGGGAGGCTGCAGCGGCCCTAATTAGCTTCCTGCCCAGGAGGTATTCTGATCCATCGTAATTGCAGACGACTCTCAGCATCCCCTGCTGAGGAACTTCAAACAATGGGAATACCGTAACTATACTTAGTATTCTTGGTACGCTGTCGAAGGTGCTAAGTGGGTCCCTCGGATATCGAGATGGATAATCATCCAACATATGTTCTTTGATCTCATCACTGAGATCTATCTCGAGCTCTGCTACTGGTTCTTCCTGCCAGGAGGCTTCCACTCGCAAGGTCATATTGTTCGGAAGTGCAAGTGCATCAACATAAACGTTGGACTGCACGCCGAGCTTTGGCATAGTGTTCGGAAAATCCGAACTAAAGATTATGTCTTCCGAAAACACGCCCACAATCGTGCTTCGCCCTGCGGCTTCGGCGCGTATGTCTTCGCAAAAAATAACGTAACCTTCTCCTGCCTTCATACCTAGCTTCCTACAAATACGCCCATTTTAACTTGAGCATTTGAAGGCGACGGTTTTCTGCGGAAGTCGATCTTTCTTCCTGAATGCCGTGACGACGTATCAGCAAAAATACTTCTTTCGAAGTAATTATGCCCCCTCCGATCGTCTACGGAGATTTCCTGATGAGCGTCACAAATTTTTATACGAGCAACCTTCTCCATTGCCCAAGCAAGCTCAGCAAGAGACTTAAGAGTCAAATTGCTATATCCAGAAAAACAGCGGTTCACCCGTGAACGATCAACGCCCAAGGATTCCGCAATCTTCTGCTGAGTGATTTGGTGTCGAGACTTCACCTCGATCAAGGCGTCCTGCAGCTGATAACCGACGTCAGAAATCAACTCGGAAGACGCAGCCTCCCGAGGATCAACCTCAATCTGAAATGACATCATTGTAGTCGGCTCCCGCGACGTGTTTTGGCTCGTCAAGATCCAATGCTGCGCGAGTGTCAAGCGCGCGGCATATGTACTCCTCGTAAAGCTCTTCCACCTTAGTCCGTTCCATGCTGTCAGCACATACGGCTATGAAGAAGTCTTTGCGGAAGAACCAGCCGAAAATGCGGACGTCGGGAGACTTAAGTTCCCATACATCACGACCAATCGGCTTAAGTCTCTTGAACTGACGGTATTTCTGGAGTTGTCTGCCCGTAACAAACTGCTTCAGAAGAGAAGCGACCTGTAGCTTAGGCTGGATGTCGGACTCATCGATTTGAACGAGAGTAGGCAAGACAGTCGAAAACCATGTCTTCAACTCCGGAACGATGTAGAGATCCCTATCGTAAAACTCACGTTTTCCGAGGGTAGGCTTATAAGGGATTAGCTCTCCCCGTTCCCGCAACTTGGCAATTGTTGCCATAAAAGTCAACAGGAATCTTTGTGGCCGGATTGCATGAACGCTGTCTCCTCCGAGTCAGGAGGAATCTACAGCGGTAACGACGCCTTGCAAGGTAGCTCCGTAACGAGGCCTTACCTTTACCCTATGCCGCCACCCACGCGAGCTTCGCTTCCGCCGGTGCCATGACGTCGTAGTCGGTGTTAGCCGGCACGAAAAAGGCCGGCCCGTTCACCGGGTCCGGCGTCTTGCCGACGGCCACGTAGGCATCGACACCACCGCGAACGCGGAAGGCCGAGCGCGATGCGCCGACGGGCACGGCCTTCGTCGTGGTGCCCGCGTTCGGTAGCCTCTCGGACCAATGAAGCACGTAAGACATCAGGGGAAGGTCGATGGCGTGGCCGCCGAGTTCGGCAGGACTGCCGGCGACGCCGCAGACAACGTGAAGACCGGTAAGGGCCATTGGGATTCTCCATAAAAAAGGCCCGCGCGCGGCGGGCCGGGGTGAATGTGAAGGGACGAGGACGGGCGTACCTTACTGATTCAACCGTCGTTGGATCGAAGCACGCGCGAGTTCATTGGGGGTTCAGGTTCAACGACCTAAGCGTGGACATGTCCACGGGGGATCTCCACGCATGTCCGACGAAGCGCAGAGCGAGTTGACGCCCATTAAGTCCGCTAGCGAACTTGGAAAACGTATAGGACTAGTGGCTATAGCCGTAACGACAGCCGGCGTTATGATCGCCTGGATTGGCTTCCTCGGCTGGGGTATTCTGTGGGTAGTCGGCGTCGTCTAGACTTCAGCTGAGTAGCAGCCAAGCGCAACCAAGAACCGACCAAAACCCCACACAGAGCGCCATGGCGTTGGCGATACCGAAAGCCGCGTCCATGCCATGGTCGAAGGACGGGGTGGTAGCATTGTGGTTGCTGGACATGGTGTTCTCCCGACCCGAGTGTGGAAGAGGATGACGCGAGAGTCATCACCGTGCCCGTTATCTAATCGTTATAATTTTAGCTAAGTGGCGTGTAGGGACTGACCTTTTCATCGATTAGCCTCCCAAGGCCGTTCACGCCGATGTTTTAGTTCGGATTGTAAGAACCGGCGACCATCCGTGCCGCGATGCATTCGGTCCGTATGAGATTGATCACGGACCTCGCCACGTCATGGAAAGCGGCCCGCCAAGCCGGCCATGGCCCCGCAATCGCCTACGCCTTGGTGCCGGCCTTAATTATAGGACAGGCGGCCGTGGTGATTGCGCTGCTCTACTAACGTGGTGCCGGCGCGTGTCCAACGCCAAGGCGCCGATGGAATAGAGCATTAGAACCCCGGGTGTGTGGTATCGGCGTGTAGGCCGTCATAGTCCACCCTACCAACATTCCCCGCCGACATCGCCGCCTCGCCGACCGCCCGCTGCGCTGATCGTGCTTCGGCCCCGAGCCGCTGGAGCCCAGAGATCGCGAGCGAGATCTTGCGGTTCACGACGTCCAAGTCCGTGCTGTCCACCTTGGCCTTGGCGGTGACGTCGAAGGCCGACGACACACGAAGGCCGGCCGCCTCTGCCGCAACCGCCGCCGCTTCGGCTTCTGCCTTCACCGGTCCAAAAATGTCGGGCTTGATAGGCCCCATGGCAGCCGGTGCTTTGGTTTGCACGGGCGCTACAGGGGCCGGTGCGGGCGGTGCAATCACCTGCATAGCCGCCGACGGCCGCACACGGCCCGCCTTCGGGGCTTCCGGTGCGGGTGCCGGCTGCACCAAGCCGGCTTGGATTGCCCGGTATGCGTCGTCCACGGCGGCAACCTGTGCCCGACGGCTTCCTACCGCCGCTTCGCCTAACCGCCGCCCGCGGTCGTATTCCGCCCGCTGTTGCTGTTCCGTCAGCGCGGGTGTGGCGGTGACGTCACGCGACGAAGGCACGGGCACACCGCCGGACCGAACTTGCCCACCGTCAATGTTGTCGGCTTGCCTTGCCCGCGCGGCGTCCGAAGCGGCTTGTGCGTCCGCCTTGCCGGGGAAGCGGCCTGGGTTGTCGCGGTTCTTGACGGCGTCCACGCGGGTATAAGGGCTCGGAATTTCGCCCTTGCCATACGACTGCATATCCCGGGCGAAGCTTTCCTGAAGCTCCTTGTTAAACCCACCCCACCATTTGTCGGGGTTTTGCTCCTGCCAACGCCGCTTGTATTCTTCGAACGCCTCGGACTGGCTACCGCCCCGGGCCTCTTCCTTCTTTACACCGGTGGCGAACGCGTCGCTTTGCGCAACCTGCCGGTTGATCTCTTCCAAGGCCGGGCTGATAATTGCGGAAGCGCCGCGGCCAACGTTGGTAACGAAGGCATCCCAATTGTTGGAAAGCCGGTCAATCTCCGCCTGCGCATTCGCGGAAACGACCTTCACATTGAATTCGACGGTTCCGGCGGACTTGGTGCGGAGCTCGTCTTGTGCTTTCTTTACGCGATCGTATTGCCGAAGTAGAAGGTCCGCCGCGCGCCGGCTGTCGACGTCCCCGAAGAACTGGGAAAGCTTGCTAGCGTCGCCGCCCGTCACCGTCTGCAAGATGTCGTGCATCACCTCCAGCACGTCTTCGCCGTTATCGCGCGCCTTCTTAAGTCGCTTCTCCAAGTCGACGCCGACTTTGCCGAAGTTGCGTATGACATCCGGCGAGCTGATCTTCTCGAACAAGTCCGCGGTAGCCGTCGCGGCCTGCTCCGACGATCCGACGAAGTCGCGCATGACCTCCAGAAAGCCGACCAACTTGGCGGCGCCGTCGAGCCCTTCATAGCCGTGCTTGGCAACGACGGGCAGCAAGGATGGCAGGTAAGTGGCAAGATCCTTACCTTCGAACTTCCCCATCGAACCACCGGCGGCGATGATGTCGAAGAAGCGCTCGCTGTCCGCGGCCGCAAGTTTGATGGACTTCCGGGCCGCGTCGTAAGTGGCGACGGTATCGGCACCCGATCCACCCAACGCCTGCGTCGCCTTGACCATGCCGTCCAGTGCGCCGCGGGCTTCGGCTAGTTCGAAGCCACTCTCGCCTAAGCTATCGAAGGCCGCCATCACTTCCGCAATCGGCATCGCGTACTTCTGCGCGATGTCCTTCATGCTGCCTTTGATTTCGTCCATCTGCGCCGTCGTCGCGCCGAGCTTCAAGCCGGTTCGGGTTAGCTGTCGCTCGACATCGGCGAACTGCGTGAAGGCGGCGGCGCTTCCGGCTACCGCCGCTGCGGCGCCACCCGCGATACCCGCCCGTCCAAGCATGCCAAGTGCGGATGCCGTCCTTGATACCGCACCCGATCCGGCGTCGAGTCCGCTGGCCAAGCCGCGCTGACGCCTACCAAGTTTGTCTAGGACACCGTCCATTTTCCGAGCGGGCCCGGAGACCTTGTCCGTGAGAGACAGCACCAGTTCGGATGAAAGGCGCGCCATCAGCGGACCTCGATCGTGGGCGCGAGGCGCTTTGCCTTGGCACTAAACCTTTCCATGTCCGGCCACCGCATCGCGCGGAGAACGTCCGCATGGACGTTGGCCATGCGCGCGTAGAGGTCGAGGATCGAGATCTCGCGCGTCAGGACGGCCTCGACGTCGCCGAAGGCCGGCGGTGACAAGTGGAGTTCGGCGATCCGGGTGCCGTCAAGGCTGAAGGGGTGCTTCAAGGTGACGATCACGGCCGGCTTGCCGTCGTCGTAGGTCACAACGGGCGCTGTGACCGGTGCGGGCTCGATGCTCTCAATAACCGTCGCGGTGTCGGAATTGAACTCGTGCTCAACTGTTCGTAGGCGGGCAAAGGTGGCGTCGCGTTCTTCAACTTCACTCATGTGGAAAGCTCCGGACATGCGCCGGCACACCACGGGCATTAACCCGCGGCGGCCGCCATGGTGGGGGTAGTGGGGGTTAGGCGCCTGCGGCCATCATAAAGGCGAGCGCGAAAGCCGCGCCGCGCTCGTCCTCGTCGACCTCCATGCGCTCGGCGACCCGGTAGGCTTCCTTTGCCGCCTCAAGCGGATTGGCGCTACCGTCCGCGGCAAGGCGGGCGATCTCGATGGCACTTCGGAAGCCTTCTGTGATCAGGCTCTCGTCAACGCCGGCGGCAATGGCACGTGCGATGACGGAACTGCGGCCCCGAACGGCGGCGATCGAAGCCTCGGCCGCGGCATGTCGCGCGACCATTCTCGCGCGCCTTGCTTCGGAAGCTGACAAGCCGTCAACGGTAACGATCTCGACAACCGATCCCCCATCCTTGTCGCCGCTGCGGATAAGTGATCCGGCATCGGCCGGTATAGGCACTGCCGAGATTTCCATCGGCTCCCAGTCAACCACCCGCCAATCTTCGTCCGTGCCGTCTTCCTTCGCTTCACGAATCACGCGATGAATCGTATAACCCACTGAACAATTACGGATAATACCCGCCTTGATCTTCGCGACCACGTCGCGGTCGCCTTCGGCCGGGGACAAGGCAACGCGGGCGTAGCCCTTCCCGCCTTGGACCCGTGCCGAGCCGGGGATCACGTTGCCGATGACGGAGCGAAGGCTGAAGTCGTCATGCGTATCGAGAAAAGCCGCCCCGGCGTTCAGGCGGTCAAGCCGGATGGCGTCTTCCGAAACCTCTAGGATTTCATTGTAATATGTACCCGACCGGAAGTCGCGCCGACGGACGGATGCGCCCGTGGTCCAAATGACTTCCACCGAATTGTCGGCTTCGTCATAGGAGGCCGACCGAACCTCTGCTGCCCGCCCGAACTTGGGGGCGGCAACTTTGATTGATGCGGTGCTCATGTGCGCAGCGCCGCGCTAATGTGAACCTTGCTAAGGTCGCGTTGCTGTTCGGAACACCCGTTAAAGTCGGCTGTCGGCGGTAGTGCCACCCCGCGCCATGTTCGGTCGAAGTCTTTCGGAAGTCGGCTGGTGTCGTGCTCCGCCGGCTTTATATAAAGCCGGTGCTGAAGATCGTGCCACGCGAAGTCGGCCTCGCCCATCTGCGCGCAGAGCGCGGCAAGGGCACGGGCGTGGGTAGCGTAGTTGGCATTCCAGGCGTCCATTGCGTCGCGAATCTTGTCTGCTTTAGCGTCAAACGCGGCCTGTTCGGCACGGGTGCGCTCGCTCACGACGGCTTCGGCATGTCTTTGGTCGAGGTCGGCCGCCACTACCTCCGCTCGCTCGACGGCAAGCCTAGCGGTGGTGATGCGGGCTTCGATCGCGAGAACCTCGGCGTCATCGGCGCCGGCAAGAAGTCGCTCGCGTCGCTCGTCCTCGGCGGCGACGAGCACGGCATCTAGGGCGGCCAAGTCGATCGTTGCGCGTGTCGCGGCGATGTCCGCCGCCGTGGACTTCGGCTTCAACTTCTTCAAAAATTCAAACATGGGTTCGCTTTCTCGGACGCGAAGGCGTCCGGGCTGTTAGATCATTGTCGGTGGTTTAGGCGGCGTCGGCGGATAGCCAGGCGCCGAACGGTAGAAGCGGTTCAAGCAACGCGTGGACCGCCGCGCCTTCCATGTGCCCGGCTTCCAAGAGCGCGTCGCCGAGTCGGTTGATAGCGCTATAGGCCGGCGCTTCGGTCATTAGCTCGTACGCTTTGGCCTCGGCCTGTCGCCAAATTTCGATGGAGACTTCCGGTGGGGCTTCGAGTCCAGCAAGCTTCAAGGCATAGTGGCCGGCAGCGCAATCGTCACAGGTGCCGTGGCACCCGGTGCGTACTCGGGCAATAGCCTTCTCGACATCCGGATAAGGAACGATGCGACCACCACCGGCAAACCGCCCGCCGATGTCACCAACGAGCGCGGACATGATGTGTTCGAAGTTCAGGAGGTGCGCGGCGCTGCCACGGACGGCCTGCACATGATTCTGCGTCCCGACTTTCACTTCCGCGATGCGGACGCCGGCCCCGTGGAAAAAGTACGCGTGTGCGGCTTCGTGGAGGGTGATGTATCGGTCAGGAACAAGCGGTGCGGTGAGAAACTTTGGTGCGTCCTCCACCGCGACGGTGGGCTCCTGCACATCGTGAACGACGTACCGGCCAAGACCGCGATCGGCGCCGGCCTCACAGCATGCGCGCCATTCGAAGACGGTCACGCCGCCTTCCCTGAAGGATCGGTTGCCATTTGATATTCCATTCAATGGGGGTGGGAGCACGTCAACGCCGTCAACACGTCAACGGCCAAAGCCGAAGCTGTCGTTGACATGGCCGTGGGCCGAACAAGCCGGGTAGAAAGCCGAGAAACACGGGACTTTCGAGGTTCAGAACGCCAGAAGCCGTCAACGCCGGGGCCGCCGCCGTCAACGGTTAGAAAGCGAAGACGAACTTTTCCGAGTGGTGGCTAGCCGGATATCGGGCCTCCCCGCCCGCAAGGGGTGGTATAGGCCAAGAAGAACCTACCCTAGGGGGAGGTGTAGCCGGAATGCCACTCAGTCTATGCGACGGCCTCGACGGTCTCGATCTCGACCTCGCTGCCGTATCGGCCATCAACACTGAAGTCGATCAGCTCCGACACGAAGTGCTGCACACCAGCGAACACCAACCAAGCCTGCACCGTTACCTGTCCAAGCCCGCCTTGGCGGCCGTGGACCATGACCTGATCCCGAACGGGGTGGTAAGGGTCGCCATCGTCGTAGGTATAATAAATGCACGCCTTCAGCGTTTCGGGCGTGATGGGCACTTGCAACCTGTAGAGCTCTGCCATCAGGCCAAGCGCATACGCATCCAGAGGGCGGTATAGCCGCCGGCCCTTGTCCCTTTCGCCAAAGCTCGCGAAGTCCATGGCACGTGCAAGCCGCGCCCACTGGTTCAAGGTCGTTACGGGGACGGAAATCATTTCCGCGATTTCGTCCGGTGATAGGATATACTCGCCCCAATACTCGGGAAGCTGCGGCTTGTCGGGTTCGTCCATCTTGTGCTCCGTTGTTTGCAACCCGACGCAAACTGCGGACGGGCAAAAGAAAAGACCGCCGCACCGATGTGCGACGGTCTTGCTAGAATTGACGCTTGGTTCGCGGGATCGCGCGCTCGACAAGCGATCATTGCGGCATGGACACCACAACGATCGTCGAATGGTGCCGATGCGCGGGCGGCGCATCAGCGACATGTCGCGTCCGGAAGGCACGACATGCGAAAAGCCGGCACGAGGCCGGCTCTTTTTCTGCTCCTAATGAATACCGGCGCGAACGCCATTTGAGGGCACATCCTCGGCCAACAAATCTCGCAAGCGCGAGATGGCATCATCTATCAAACGCACGCCAAGTCGTTCGGCATATTTACCCGGCTTCGAACCACGGATGGCCATGGCGACTTCGGCGGCTGTGCCCGGGGTGCAGGCCCAATCCAAGACGAGGGCATCGTCTTCGCCCACACGGGCGCGAAGCATGGCGGCGTCGAGGCATCGGATGGCTTCGTCTTCCACGTCATTGCCGCCAACCGGGGCAAGGGCGTAAGCGCCGTCACCACCCGCCGTCCGGTCCGATGCCCCACCCTTGGCCGCGGTGTAGTCTTCCGAAGGCGTGCGCCACACATTGCCGGAACGGAATCGCGTCAAGACGCCGTAATCGAACCGAAGATCGCCCAAGCGCATAAAGACGCCGCCACCCGCCACGTGGGCAAGCGCCGGCCTTCCGGCGGGCGCGCGTTCGACGTCGGCATTCCTTCGCACGGTATACGACGGGCGTAGCCAGTCGGCGGCCAATCGGTTGACGGTGGGAAAGATTACCGTGGTACTGTCCTCCGCGGGCGGGGCATCGGCATCGTCCTTAGCATTGTCGTTGGCAGCACCGAGTCGTTGTGGTGCATGCGTCGAATGCCACGCGCGCAACGCCGCAAGGTCGGCCGTCCTTCCCGCCCGCGCCAACCGTGTCCCCGTCGGCCACGCCTTGACGGTGCGGCCGTTCCATTCGGGCAAGCGTTGCAGAAGTTCGCGCCGTGCCCGTAGAAGGTCCACGACGACGGGCGAAGGCCGGTTGTCATTGGCGGCACGCATGGGCGGCATTACCCACCGCTTGCCGTCCGTCCACTTCTTCGCAAAGCGCGGACGGATGTCCGCAACGTAGTTTATTGCAGGTCGCATCATCGTGGTTTTCCCGGATTTGGTGCCCCGCCCGGGCACAACCACCATATATAGTAGATTAGGGGTTCCGAAGCGAGTTTAAGTGACATCCTGATAGGAAGCCCCTTCACCTCTCTAGGTTACAATTTCGCGAAAAGCGCAACTTGGGCGGCAACTTTCTTCAAAATCGTTGTCAGAAGTCGGAACTTGCCGTCTTGTTACGTAGGGTCGCCGTATGTGTTATACCCCCTACGTCAAGTTGGGGGCAGTCACGTGGACGACAGCCGCATTTACGGAATTAAGCCATTCACTGATCGCCTAATTTACAGTGCTGCGGCGACACTTGTTGTCGTGCTTTTTCTTTTGACAGTCGTGGTCGTCGCTTTGGCTGTGCTGATCGCGGCCATTGTAGGCGGGTAGCGCGCCATGCCATGCGCACGTTCGGACGGGCAATCTGCGCGGCGGGTGGAACTGTGCATGCGGTGATTTCCGACAGCGTGTCGGTTTTGGCTGTCATCGGATGACAGAAGCTTCCGCAAAATATTGCGGAAGCAGCCGGCCGCGAGACACGGGCAATCGCCGCCGAGAAGGCCGGCAAGATACATCAATTGATGTATCTGATAACGGTTATAAGATGGATACTGGCAACGGCGGCTAGTATCCTAAGGCAAGATTGCCTTAGGTTTCACGCTTGTGGCAATCTTTCCACAAGCGTCACTGTCGTACTCCGACAGTATGGCGAGGTGGAAATTTTGCCAGCACGGCAGATAGGGTAATTGGCCTATCTGCGGAACTTCCGCAGTCTAGGCGGCCATTGCCGGGCGATCTTCGGGGGTCGGCTTGATAGTGTCGTACTTGAATTTTTTCCATTCTTCCCGACTATCGAAAGTCTCTTGGTGGTCAACGTCGTAGACCGAACCGTCGGGGCATTCGATTGCGTTGAATTCGGGCTCCGGCCAATCGTCGTTGCCCGGGAACATCGGATGACATTGATTCCAATCCGACAAGACGTTCTTCCAACCAACAATGGGGATGCGAAAGCCTTCCCGCCAACTCAAAACGAAGTAGCCTGCGGCGGCCGGAATGATGGTTGTCATGTTGCTTTCCTTACGTGGTGGTGGTGGTGGTGTGGTGAAGCCCGAGTGTCGACAAGCGTCCCTTACGCGCGCGGGGGAATGGAAAGCGTCCCTAGATATAAAAAACCAAGATTTTTATCTCTGTCTCACGCACGCAAGGGACAGTTGTCGACACTTGCATTCTTAGGCTACGCTGCAACCGAAAGCTTTATAAGCTCCCGGACTTCGCTGCGGCGTCGTTCTTCTTCCGCCGCACGCTCAGCAAATAGCGTGTGGACACGCGGCACGACGTTGTAAGCCGTGCTATCACGCCGAAGGGTAGGGATAGGAACCACCCACCCTAGCGCATCCAACTGTT
Organism: Aureimonas sp. Leaf454; assembly: GCF_001424685.1. Classification (GTDB taxonomy): domain Bacteria; phylum Pseudomonadota; class Alphaproteobacteria; order Rhizobiales; family Rhizobiaceae; genus Plantimonas. The sequence continues at coordinate 140,195 of NZ_LMQT01000019.1, read as the reverse complement.
CAAGCGCGCGCTCGGCGGCCTGCGTCTTGCCAAGACGCATGATGCGGTCGCCACGACATACATCCCGCGCCGTCACCGTCTCAAGGCCACGGCTTAGGATATAGCCCGCCGTGGCAAGCAACGCGTCCGGATTGTCGGATAGGCCGAGTATGCCCGTGTAGAACGCGATGGCATGGGGGCGAAGGAAGTCATGGAGGAAAGCCGCCACGCGCCGCGCCGTGTCTTCCTCTACAACGGAAGCCGGACGCGCGCCCGCTGACTCCACGCAATGCCATAGAACGCATAGGCGCGCGAACAAGCCATCGTACTTTCCGAAGTGCGCCGACAGCTTAAGGTTCACGTCTTGCCACGCCGCGGCCAAGGCCTGGTGCTTTACCTCCAACTCCGCGCGAATGGCTTGCCCGCCTTCGTCAAACCGTAGCGGCACCTCTACCATACCGGCCTTAGGCTTTTCGATAGCGTTCAGACGCCGGACAAGGGCGGCATATTCTGCCACCACGGGCGGCGCCGGTGCGTCGGTGCCAACGCTTGCCGTGCCCATGACGATCGGGAACAATCGCTGCAACAAACCATCGTCCTGCATGTCGGCGGCAATCTTGCGGATGGGTTCCGGTTGGATGCCGCCGAGCAAGGAGATCGATAAGTTATCGATGTGGAAATTACCGCGACCCACACGACTGACTACGTGCGAACCGCCATTGAAGGATTGTAGCCAGAAGCCACGGTCCTTGGCCGAACCCTTGCCGGATGCATACTTCTCCATGCTTCCGAACCAGCCAGACAATTCGTCTTGCAAACAAAGGACACCGTCGGGACTATCCCGAAGCATTTCTTGGGCCGACTCGATTGTTGTATCTTCCATTCGCATATAGCGACGGAAGGGACGCACGGCGGACTTCTTTTCTTCTTTGGAAAGGGCTTCATAAACGGCAGTCGCCCGCGCATATTCACGGTAAAGTTCGTCGTCTATTTCCTTCAACGGCGCGGAAGCGGCCGAGATGATAGGTGACTTCTTCGCGGAAGGTTGGCCAATAAGCGCAACCCATATCCGGGCGGACTCCGTCCAAGACTTGTCGTGTTTCTTCACCTGGATTTTGATGTCATCGGGAATGGCGGCCGCACACACGGCAAGTGTCGCCGCTGCGACCCCACCCGGGTCTACGCCCATCGTTTCCGCTTTTACCTTGGCAAAGCGTTCGAGCACGGGCGGCAGAAGGCCGTCAGGAAGCGGGGGGTGCTTTGCCCGCGCCCAAGGATCAACTGGGTCCGACTCGTTGTCGTTGGCCGCCGTAGTGCGCGGCATTACGGGGCGGACGCGCACGGGTTCCGTTGAAAGCGGCTTCGCCTCGATCGCGCGGGCAATGATGCGCATAGCTACGTCGTAGTCGCATGATGGGCCGGCGATGGCCTGCATCACCATCTCACCAGATTCATGGTCAAGGAATAGAACGATGGTAGTGGCCGCGTCGCATTCCGCGATCTCTTCGAACAAGATGCACCAACGCTTTGCTTCATCGCCGGATGCTGGGTCGACGCCCGCGGGGAGGAGGCAATCACGGGTGATGGCTTCGAACGCCAAACCTTCCGGCACGACCTTCACCAAGCCGCCGCCACGGGCCGCATTGGTGTAGAAGGCATCGGCAAAAACGTCCAAGCGGCCGTCATCAATGAGGGACGCCACCTTAGCGGCGCGGCCGTCGCGTTTGGTGGGATTAGGTGCGGGCATAGGCTGGATGGCCTTCCGATAGGGCGACACGCGCCGCTTTGGTGATTTCGTCCGCAAGTTCCGGCGCGAAAGTCGCCGCGTGCTTCCCATTGGCGTTCGGCGCGATGATGCGAAGCCGGCCGTCGGGCGTCTTGCGAAGGGCAAGGCCATAGAGGCGAAGGCTTCCGTGTAGTTCGACATCAAAATGGGCAAGCAGGGGCTTGCCCGCGCCGGCATAAGCCGGGCGGATTGCGATTATTTTCATGGTGAGGTCTTTCGGGGTTTGGTGGGTGCGCAGATTTGCGCAGGCTAGGCGGACACCTTCATGCCGCCGGTTTCACGGTCGGCCATCCACCGGGTGAGGGTGGAGCGGCGGGCGGCAACGGTGCCACCAAGCTTGAAGGACGGAAGGAGGCCATCGTAGACGAAGCGATAGGCTTGGCGGCGGGTGCAGCCAAGGAACGCCGCGATGGCGTTGGCGCCCACGAGCAAATCACCAACCGGGCTATTGTCGTTCGAAGCTTCCATCATTTTCTTTTCTCCGGTGGGTTGACACTAGTTTTTTAATCTGGCAATGTGGTTCCGTATTGCCTCATGATGGCTAGTACAAATTACCGAAATTGTCAAGCTTTACTTTCCGTGTCTGCGGTGACGCATTCGTGCGCCACGCATGCGCCACGGAATCCCGGCGCATGCTCGGAAAAGCCCGGAAATGCTGGTAATTTCGGGTAATCTTCATGGCGCATAAAACGCCATCAAAAACCAAGCTAACCCATTGAAAAGCTTGGTGAGCGCGCTGGGACTCGAACCCAGGACCTACAGATTAAAAGTCCGTTGCTCTACCAACTGAGCTACGCGCTCGATCCGCTGCGGCGTGCGCTTGCGAAACCGCGCGGACCATAGAAAGGGCGACTTCGCGGGTCAATGCGCAATTGCCGCGAGTCGACGTTTTGCTGATTTGCCGCGGCAGGGTGGAGAGCGTAAGCGGTGGCGGCAGGGCCGAAACACGACGTCGGGTCCGATCTGCCAGCCCGACCCGGAGTGCCGACATCTCCGACAGGTCCAGTGTTCGGGGACGGGACCGAGCAAGGAGCGTTCTCAGATGATCGGCGAGCTGTCTTATCCGACCGCGATCCTGGCGGGTGCGCTGTCGTTCCTGTCGCCCTGCGTCCTGCCGCTCGTGCCGCCCTATCTCTGCTACATGGCAGGCGTTTCCGTCGAGGACCTGCGCTCGGGTGCGAACCGGCCGGCCGGCCGGCCGGGCTATGGCCGCGTGATCGGCAGCGCGGCGATCTTCGTCCTCGGCTTCTCCACCGTCTTCGTCCTGCTCGGCGCCGGCGCGAGCTCCGCCGGTCGGTTGCTGCGTCAGAATCTCGATTGGCTGGGAATCGTCGCGGGCATCGCAATCATCATCATGGGCCTCAATTTCCTCGGCGTCTTCCGCATCCGGCTTCTGTCGCAGGAGGCAAGATTTCGCGCGCCGGACAAGCCGCGAAGCCTCGTCGGAGCCTATCTCATGGGTCTTGCCTTCGCTTTCGGCTGGACACCGTGCATCGGACCGGTGCTCGGCGCGATCCTCGGCCTTGCCGGAACGCGCGATACGGTGGGCGAGGGGGCGACCATGCTGGCTTTCTATTCCGCCGGGCTTGGCATCCCCTTTCTGCTGGCCGCCGCCTTTTCCGGAGCCTTCCTCGGCGCCATGGCGCGGTTCCGGCGCCATTTCGGGCGGGTGGAGAAGGCGATGGGCGGTCTCCTCGTCGTCACGGGCGTCCTGTTCCTGACGGGCGGAATGCAGAGCCTGTCCTTCTGGCTGCTCGAAACCTTTCCCGCCCTGCAGACGATCGGTTAACCAGCGGGTCCGATTCGCTCTTCGTTCATCGAATGCTCAGCTGCGGGTGATAAAAGCACCTCGACCGTTCAGTCCCGGAACCCTGCCATGCCGCGAACCTGCCTTTCCATCATTCTCGCCGCCGGCGAGGGAACGCGCATGAAATCGGGCAAGGCGAAGGTTCTCCACGAGGTCGCCGGTCTTTCCATGGTCGGACATGTCGCGCGGACCGCGATGGAGGCGGGTTCGACGCGAACCGCGCTCGTCGTCGGGCGCGAGGCGCCGGCGGTGGAAGCCGCGGTTCGCAAAATCGCCGACGATGTCTCGGTCCATCTCCAATCCGAACGTCTCGGCACCGGACACGCCGTGCTCGCCGCGAAGGATGCGATCGCGGAGGGGTTCGAGGACATCGTGGTCCTGTTCGGCGACACGCCGCTGGTGCGCAAGGAGACCCTGACGCGCGCCCGCGCCGTGCTTCTTTCGGGCGCCGAGATCTGCGTCGTCGGCTTTCGCGCCGCCGATCCGACCGGATACGGACGCCTCCTCGAGCGCGACGGCGAACTCTTCGCCATCCGCGAGGAGAAGGAGGCGAGCGACGCCGAGAAGCACATCGACTTCTGCAACGGCGGCGTCATGGCGATCCGGGGCGAGAATGCGCTCGCCATGCTGGAGGCGATCGGCAACGCCAATGCCAAGGGCGAATATTATCTGACCGATCTCGTCGAGATCGCCCGACGCGAGGGGCGGAGCGTGCGCGCGATCGAGGCCGATGCCGACGAGGTGCTGGGCGTCAACACGCGCGTGGAACTGGCGGCCGTGGAGACCATCTGGCAGGATCGCCGCCGCCATCAGGCGATGCTCTCCGGCGTGACGCTCCAGGCGCCGGAGACGATCTTCTTCGCGCATGACACCGACATCGCGCCGGATGTGACGATCGAGCCGAACGTCGTCTTCGGTCCCGGAGTCTCGATCGGTTCGGGCGCCGTGATCCATGCCTTCTGCCACATCGAGGGCGCCGTGATCGGCGAAGGCGCGACCGTCGGGCCCTTCGCACGTCTTCGACCCGGTACGGAACTGGCCGAGGACGTGAAGGTCGGCAATTTCTGCGAGACCAAGAACGCGGTTCTCCGGCGCGGCGCGAAGCTGAACCACCTCAGCTATATCGGCGACGCGTCCATCGGCGAGAACACCAATGTCGGCGCCGGCACCATCACCTGCAATTACGACGGCGCCCTGAAGCACCGCACCGAGATCGGCGCGAATGCCTTCATCGGGTCGAACACCGCGCTGGTCGCCCCGATCACGGTCGGTGCGGGCGCCTATATCGGCTCGGGAAGCGTCCTGACCGAGGACGTGCCGGCGGATGCGCTGGCGATCGCCCGCGGTCGTCAGGTCGTCAAGGAAGGCCGGGGCCGGGAGATCGCCGAGCGCAACCGCGCGGCGAAGGCCGCCAAGGCCGCGAAGGCGTCCGGCGACCATTGAGTTTTCCGGCCGCGCCGGGTTCCTGCCGGTCATATCCGGCAATCAAACGTGTCTCGTGCCGGCTTCGCCGAGCCGCTAATCGAGACGCGAAACCCCATCGAGGAGACGCGCTGAATGTGTGGCATCATCGGGATCGTCAGTCATGAGCCTGTCGCGGCGCGCCTCGTCGACTCGCTGAAACGCCTCGAATACCGCGGCTACGATTCGGCGGGCATCGCCACGCTGTCGGCTGCGGGACTCGATCGCCGCCGCGCGGCGGGCAAGCTCGTCAATCTCGAAGCGCATCTGAAGGCGCAGCCGCTCGGCGGCACGATCGGCATCGGTCATACGCGCTGGGCGACCCACGGGGCGCCGACCGAGCGCAACGCTCATCCCCATGCGACGCCGCGCCTCGCCGTCGTGCACAACGGCATCATCGAGAACTTCCGGGAGCTGAAGAGCGAGCTCGCCGCCGACGGCTATTCCTTCGAGAGCGAGACGGACACGGAAGCCGTCGCGGTGCTCGTCACGCGCGAGCTCGACCGCGGGCTGGATCCGAAGGCCGCCGTCGCCGCCGCCCTGCCGCGGCTCGAGGGTGCCTTCGCGCTCGGTTTCGTCTTTTCCGGAGACGAGAACCTCCTGATCGGGGCGCGTCGCGGCAGTCCGCTCGCGATCGGCCACGGATCGGGCGAGATGTTCCTCGGCTCCGACGCCATCGCTCTCTCGCCTTTCACCGATGCGGTTTCCTATCTGGAGGACGGAGACTGGGCGGTGCTCGATCACCAAGGGGTCGAGATCTTCGACGTCTCGGGCGCTCGCGTGGAGCGCGCGATCCGGCGCTCCGTCGGCAAGGCCTTCTACGTGGACAAGGGCAATCATCGCCATTTCATGCAGAAGGAGATCTACGAGCAGCCCGAGGTGCTCGGGCACACGCTCGGCGCCTTCGTCGACCTGACGACCGGCCGCACGCGCATCCCGAACGAACAGTCGCTCGACTTTTCCGCCGTTCGCCGCATGTCGATCTCCGCCTGCGGGACGGGCTATCTCGCCGCGCTGACCGGTCGCTACTATTTCGAGCGGCATGCGAGACTGCCCTGCGACATCGACGTCGCCTCCGAGTTCCGCTACCGCGAGATGCCGCTCGGCGACAGCGACCTCGCGCTCTTCGTCTCGCAATCCGGCGAGACGGCGGATACGCTGGCCTCGCTGCGCTACGCCAAGGAGCAGGGCCTGCGCACCGCCTCCGTGGTCAACGTTCAGGAATCGACGATCGCGCGCGAGAGCGACATCGTCTTCCCGACGCTCGCCGGTCCCGAGATCGGCGTCGCCTCGACCAAGGCCTTCACCTGCCAGCTGATGGCGCTCGCCGCCCTGTCCGTGCGCGCGGGCGTCGATCGCGGCGTCCTGTCGCCTGACGAGGAACTCGCCATGACGCGCGCGCTGGCCGAAGCGCCGCGCCTCGTCAACGAGGCCTTCAAGCTCGAAGCGCAGATCGAAGCGATCGCGCGGGAGCTCTCGACCCACAAGCATGCGCTCTATCTCGGGCGTGGCCTGTCCTATCCTCTGGCGTTGGAAGGTGCCTTGAAGCTGAAGGAAATCAGCTACATCCACGCGGAAGGTTATGCGGCAGGCGAACTGAAACACGGACCGATCGCCCTCATCGACGAGACGATGCCGGTCATCGTCGTCGCCCCGCACGACCGCGTCTTCGAGAAGACCGTCTCGAACATGCAGGAGGTCGCGGCGCGCGGCGGCCGGATCATCCTCATCACCGACGAGAGCGGCGCGAAGGCCGGGGCGGTGACGGCAACCGAGACGATCGTCCTGCCGGACATGCCGGAGATCCTGACGCCGATCGTCTACGCCGTGCCGCTGCAGATGCTCGCCTACCATGCGGCGGTCCACATGGGGACCGACGTCGACCAGCCGCGAAATCTCGCCAAGTCCGTGACGGTGGAATAGGCCCCGTTGCGGCGCGGCAGGGAAAGCTTCCGCACCGCACTTAATTCGCGTTTCCGGCGTCGATTTTCGAGGAAGCCGCGTGCTAGAATCCGCTCACGATGAGGCTTCGCCCTGAAGCCGAACGCTGGGCAGGGTGATGACGCGGCTTCGCAACTACTTCCTCACGGGCTTCGTCATCTGTGCGCCGCTCGCCATAACGGCTTGGGTGACCTGGAGTTTCGTGCGATGGGTCGACGGCTGGGTGAAGCCCTATATCCCGCTTCGCTACACGCCGGATGCCTATCTGCCCTTCGCCATTCCCGGCTTCGGGCTCGTCGTGGCGCTTCTCCTGATCACGCTGGTCGGCTTTCTCACCGCCAGCCTCATCGGGCGCACGGTGGTCGACTGGAGCGAGCGTCTCTTGGGACGCACGCCGCTCGTGCGCTCTCTCTATCAGGCGCTCAAGCAGATCTTCGAGACGGTCTTCTCCAGCCAGTCCTCGTTCAAGCAGGCGGCGCTCATCGAATATCCCCGACGAGGGATCTGGTCGATCGTCCTCATCGCGACGACCGCCAAGGGCGAGATCGCCTCGATCTTCGAGGCAGACGGGCAGGAGATGCTCGCCGTGTTCCTGCCGCCGACCCCCAACCCCACCTCGGGCTTCCTGCTCTACGTGCCGCGCGAGGACGTGAAGATCCTCTCCATGGGCGTCGAGGACGCGATGAAGCTGGTCGTGTCCGCCGGAATCGTGGGGCCTGAGACGGACCGTCCGGTGACGCAAGCCGAGGCGACCAGGATCGTCGAGGAACGGGCGCGCGATCCGGAAGTGGCGTGACCTTCGGAAGGGACGGTCTTCTCCTGTCGTGAGACGAAACGCCGGCGGACGATGAGCGCGTTCTAGGGCGGGGCTCGCCTTCCTCATCCCCGGCCGGGTTGTCCTTCCCGCTGCGAGACGAGCGCGAACTTGGAACCCGCTCGCGCTTCAACCCGATCGGACTCGCGCCTCAACCCGAGCGGAGCAGCCGGATCGCGTCGTCCTTGCCGAAGAGGTAGAGCAGCGTCCGCAGAGCCTCGCCCCGCGGCGAGCGGAGGTCCGGGTCGGTCGTCAGGATGAGGCGGGCATCGTCGCGCGCGGTCTCCAGGAGGTCGGCATGCTTGTCGGTCTGCGCGATGCGAAAGCCGGGCAGCCCGCTCTGCTTGGTGCCAAGAAGATCGCCTTCGCCGCGCAGCTTCAGGTCCTCCTCCGCGATGCGGAAGCCGTCCTCGGTCTCCCGCATGACGGCGATCCGCGCCTTCGCCACCTCGCCGAGCGGCGCCCGGTAGAGGAGGACGCAGGACGAGGCCTTCTCGCCGCGTCCGACCCGGCCGCGCAGCTGGTGAAGCTGGGCGAGGCCGAATCGTTCGGCGTGTTCCACCACGATGATCGAGGCGTCCGGCACGTCGACGCCGACCTCGATCACGGTCGTCGCGACGATGATGCGCGTGCGGCCGGACTTGAAGTCGGCCATGGCCGCGTCCTTCTCATCGCCGGTCATGCGGCCATGGACGAGACCGACCCTGTCGCCGAAGAACTGCTGGAGCACGCGGTGCCGCTCGTCCGCCGCCATGAGGTCGCTCTTCTCGGACTCCTCCACGAGCGGACAGACCCAGTAGATCTTGTCGCCTTCCGCAAGAGCGCGCCCCGCTCGATCGATGATTTCCGAGAGACGGTCCATCGGCACGGCGACCGTGGTGATCGGCTTGCGGCCGGCCGGCTTGCCCTCGAGGCGGGAGACGTCCATGTCGCCGAAGGCCGCGAGGACGAGGGTCCGGGGGATCGGCGTCGCCGTCATCACGAGGAGATCCGGCGCGCGTCCCTTGGCGGTCAGGCTGAGCCGCTGATGGACGCCGAAGCGGTGCTGTTCGTCGACGACGACGAGACCGAGGTCGCGATAGACGACGCTGTCCTGGAAGAGGGCGTGCGTGCCGACGACGATGTCCGTTTCACCCGATGCGATGGAATCCTGCTTGTCCGCCCGAGCCCGTCCGGTGTCCCGGCCGGTGAGGAGCGTCAGGCTCAATCCGGCCTTTTCGCAGAGCGGCGCGAGCGTCGCGGCATGTTGGCGGGCGAGGATCTCGGTCGGTGCGAGCAGGGCGGACTGCGCGCCGGCCTCGGCAGCGACGGCCATCGCCATCAGGGCCACCACCGTCTTGCCCGCGCCGACATCGCCTTGAAGAAGCCGCAGCATACGGTCGTCGTCGGCCATGTCCTCGTGGATTTCGGCAATGGCCTTCCTTTGTCCCTCCGTCAGTTGAAAGGGCAGGGCGGACGTGACGCGCGACTGGATGCGAGCGTCGCCTCGAAGCCGCCGCCCCTTCGACTTCTTGATCGTCTGGCGAGACAAGGCGAGCGCCAGCTGGCCCGCCAGGAACTCGTCATAGGCGAGACGGCGCCATGCGACGCCGAGCGGATCGAGATCGAGCGCGTCGGCGGGGCCGTGCAGACGGGTCAGCGCATCCCCGAAAGGAGGAAACTGGAGTTTCGCCGCGACGCCGGGTTCGATCCATTCAGGTAGAGCGGGCACCTCGGCGAGTGCCGCCGCGATGCCCTTGCGCAAAACCTTCGCGGAGAGGCCGGCGGTGAGAGGATAGACCGGCTCGACCAGCGGCATGGCGCCCGCATCCTCGACCGAGGCCACGAAATCGGGATGGACCATGGAGGGTCGGCCGTTGAACCATTCCACCCGGCCGGACACGATCATCGTCTCGCCGACCGGAAGGAGCTTTTCCATCCAGCCAGCCTGGGCTCGAAAATAGGTAAGGGCGATCTCGCCCGTCTCGTCTTGGCCGAAGACCCGGTAGGGCGCGGAGGTCCCGCGGCCCGGCGCTTGATGGCGATCGATCCGCAGCGTCAAGGTCGAAATCTCGCCCTCGGGCGCGCCGACGATCTCGGCCTTTCGCCGACGATCCACGAGCCCGCTCGGCAAATGGAACAAGAGGTCGCGAACCCTCAGCGCCGCATCCGAGCCGGACGGGATGAGGAGCGTCTTCAGGAGACCGGCGACCTTGGGACCGACGCCGTCAAGCGTCGTGACGGCGGCGAAGAGCGGATCGAGCACGGATGGTCGCATGCGCCTCCTTTATCGCCTCTCCAAGCGCCGGCAAAGGCTGACACCGCAGGATGTTCCCTATATAGACCCGGAGCTCAAGAACATGGATCCGACATGACTGGCACGAGCCGCTCCTCGCACGATCTCGACGTCCGGCGCCGCAAGGCCCTGTTCCGATCCTGGCACCGGGGCACGCGTGAGATGGACCTCGTCCTCGGCCGCTTCGCCGACGCGCTGATCCATGACCTCGACGATTCCGAGATGGACGACTACGAGCTGCTGATGGAGGCGCAGGATCGCGACCTCTTCCAGTGGATGACCGGCGAAACCGCGACGCCCGGCAATTACGACACGCCCGTCTTCCGGCGCATCGTCGCTTTCTACGCGAACGGGGCGGGAGTGGAGCCGTGAGCTCGCCAGAGCGCATGAAGAAGCTCCTTTCGGGTGGCACCGGTTTCTCGATCGGCAACGTGATCGACGGCTACGAGCCTTTTCTCCTGGCCGAGATCGCGAGAGGCCGCGCTAAGGATCGTCCGCTCGTTTTCGTCATGCGCAACGGCAACCGGATGGGTGAATTCGAGGACGCGCTGCGCTTCGTCGCACCCGAACTGCCCGTCCTGACGCTGCCGGCCTGGGACTGCCTCCCCTACGATCGCGTCGGCCCGTCCAGCGAGGCCGGCGCCATGCGCCTGTCCGCGATGACGGCGATTTCCGCCCTGCGCAAGTCGCCGCATCGCGCGCTGATTCTCACCACCGCCAATGCCCTTCTGCAGAAGATGCCGCCGGCCCAAGTGCTCGAGGACGAGACGATCACCGCCAAGGCATCGGGCCGCATCGCGATGGATCACATCGTGCGCGTGCTCCAGCGCGGCGGCTTCGAACGGGTCGCGACGGTGCGCGACCACGGGGAATTCGCCGTGCGCGGCGGCATTCTCGATCTCTTCGCGCCTGGCGACGAGGAACCGATCCGGCTCGACTTCTTCGGCGACACGCTGGAATCGATCCGAGCCTTCGATCCCGCGACCCAGCGTACGACCAGCCAGCGCAAGAGCTTCGAGCTCGCTCCGATCAGCGAAGTCACGCTGAAGGACGAGACGATCAGCCGTTTTCGCACCAATTACATCAAGCGCTTCGGCGCGCCGGCTCGAAACGACGGCCTCTACACCGCCATCAGCGAGGGCCGCCGCTTCTCCGGCATGGAGCACTGGCTACCGCTCTTCTACGAGAAGCTCGACACGCTCTTCGACTATGTCGCGGGCTTTCCGATCGTGCTCGACCATCTCGTGCTGGAAGCCGTCGCCGAACGTCGCAAGACGATCGAGGACCATTACGACAGCCGCAAGCGCGGCGCGTCGGGTGGCGAGGGCATGGGCGATGCGGTGCCCTATCATCCCGTTCCGGCCGACGAACTTTACCTCTCGCCCGACGAATTGATGGGCGGGATCGCGAGCGTCGATCCGATCCGGCTGTCCTCCTACGCCCTGACCGACGCGACCGGTCGCGACATCGTCAATCTCGACGTGAAACGGGGCCACAACTTCGCCGCCGAACGCGCGGGCACCGACGTCAATGTCTTCGAGAAGGCGGTCGAGCATATCTCGAACATGCGCGCCGGCGGCCGACAGGTCATTCTCGCTGCCTGGAGCGAAGGGTCTCGCGAGCGCCTCAGCCAGGTCGTGGAGGAGCATGGGCTCGGCGGCATTAAGCCCGCGGGCAGCCTGAAGCAGGCGCTGGAGTTCGGCAAGAACACGGTCGCATCGGTCGTCCTCGGCATCGAGTCCGGCTTCGAGACCGACCGGCTCGTCGTCATCGGCGAGCAGGACATTCTCGGCGACCGACTGATCCGCAGAGGGCGGCGCAAGAAAAAAGGTTCGGACTTCATCTCCGAGGTCACCGGCCTTGATGCCGGCGACATCGTCGTCCATGTCGATCACGGCATCGGGCGCTTCGTCGGCCTGCGCACGATCGAGGCGGCGGGCGCGCCGCGCGACTGCCTGGAGATCCGCTATTCCGGCGATGATCGACTGTTTCTGCCGGTCGAGAACATCGAACTTCTCTCGCGCTACGGCGGCGAGGGCACGGAGGCCATGCTCGACAAGCTCGGCGGCGGCGCCTGGCAGGCGCGCAAGGCCAAGCTGAAGAAGCGCCTTCTCGACATGGCCGAGGGTCTCATCCGGCTCGCTGCCGAGCGCCAGACCCGAGGCGCGCCGAAGCTCCTTCCGCCGGAAGGCCTGTGGGGCGAGTTCGCCGCGCGCTTCCCCTACGAGGAGACCGAGGACCAGTTGTCCGCGATCGAAGCCGTCGCGGACGATCTCGCCGAGGGGCGGCCGATGGATCGTCTCGTCTGCGGCGACGTCGGCTTCGGAAAGACCGAAGTGGCGCTGCGCGCGGCCTTCATCGCCGCGATGAACGGACTGCAGGTCGCGGTCGTCGTGCCGACCACGCTGCTGGCGCGCCAGCACTTCAAGACCTTCTCCGAGCGCTTCCACGGCCTGCCGTTGAATGTCGCGCAGGCGTCCCGGCTGGTGACCACGAAGGACATCAACGAAACCAAGAAGGGCCTGACGAACGGCACGGTCGACATCGTGGTCGGCACGCACGCCCTGCTCGGAAAGGGCGTGACGTTCAAGAATCTCGGCCTCCTCATCATCGACGAGGAGCAGCATTTCGGCGTGCGGCACAAGGAACGGCTGAAGGAGCTGAAGAGCGACGTCCACGTCCTGACGCTGTCCGCGACGCCGATCCCGCGCACGCTGCAGCTGGCGCTGACGGGCGTTCGCGAACTCTCCCTGATCACCACCGCCCCGGTCGATCGCATGGCGGTTCGGACCTTCATCGCGCCGTTCGATGCATTGGTCGTACGCGAGACGCTGTTGCGTGAGCGCTATCGCGGCGGGCAGAGCTTCTATGTCGCGCCCCGGCTCTCCGATCTTGCCGGCATCCAGGATTTCCTCGCCGATCAGGTGCCGGAGCTGAAGGTCGCCGTCGCCCACGGGCAGATGCCGGCGGGCGAGCTCGAGGACATCATGAACGCCTTCTACGAAGGCCAGTACGACGTTCTCCTGTCGACGACCATCGTGGAATCGGGTCTCGACATTCCCTCCGCCAACACGATGATCGTGCACCGCGCGGACATGTTCGGGCTCGCGCAGCTCTATCAGCTGCGCGGCCGCGTCGGGAGATCGAAGGTTCGCGCCTACGCTCTGCTGACCATCCCCGCCAACAAGACCCCGACGGCCGGCGCCGAACGGCGGCTTAAGGTCCTCCAGTCGCTCGACACGCTGGGTGCCGGCTTCCAGTTGGCAAGCCACGATCTCGACCAGCGCGGCGCGGGCAATCTCCTGGGCGACGAACAGAGCGGTCACGTGAAGGAGGTCGGCTTCGAACTCTACCAGCAGATGCTGGAGGAGGCGGTCGCCGAGATGAAGGGCGTGACGACGGAGACCGACGGCCATTGGTCGCCGAACATCACGCTCGGAACCGCCGTGATGATCCCGGAACCCTACGTGCCGGACCTGCAGCTGCGGATGGGCCTCTACCGCCGGCTGGCCGATTTCACGGACGCACGCGAGATCGATGCGTTCGGCGCCGAGATGATCGACCGCTTCGGCCCGATGCCCGAGGAGGTGGAGCATCTCCTGAAGGTCGTGTTCATCAAGGCGCTTTGCCGGCGCGCCAATATCGAGAAGCTCGATGCGGGTCCGAAGGGCGTCGTCGTGCAGTTCCGCGACAAGACCTTCCAGAATCCGGGAGCGCTGGTCCGTTACATCGGCGAACAGGGCTCGGCCGCGAAGATCCGGCCGGACCAGTCCATCGTTCTCATCCGCGACTGGCCGAAGCCCGAACAGCGGCTGAACGGGGCGGCGACGATCGCGACCCAGCTCGCCCGCTTCGCCGACGAGGCGCAGAAGAAGGCGGCCTGACAAAAAAGCGCCCGGCAAGCCGGGCGCTTTTTAAAAAATCCTGGAGCGCCGGCAGGATCGCGGCGGCTCCGGCAACCGCGATCCCCAGCGCATGGAAGACGCCGGTCACGAGCTTCAAGCGCTCGTTGTGCGGTTTGGCGGCGAGCCGCCGCGATCGATCTGCCTCCGACAGGCTCAGTCCCGGTCGAGCCAGAAGGAGGGCAGATAATATCCAGTCAGCGGGGTCGTCGCGGGATGCTTCACGAAGGACCAGCGCGCGAGACGCTGCTCCCCGATGTAGAAGAGCGGCACGAGGTATTGGCCCGAGATGAGGACACGGTCGTAGGCCCTTGCGGCTGCGACGAAATCCTCTCGAGTTCGAGCCGCCGTCATGGCGTTGATCATGGCATCCGCGGCCGGGTTCGCGACGCCGGCATAGTTGAACGAACCGGGCGCATCGGCGGAAGCCGAGCCCCAGCGGCCACGCTGTTCGGCGCCCGGCGATAGCGTGCCGTTGAACGGCGCGATCAGCATGTCGTAGTCGAAGGCCTGCTTGCGCGACTGGTACTGCGCGTCGTCGACCTGGCGCACTTCGGCATCGATGCCGACCCGCTGGAGCGTGCGGATGTAGCCGAGCGCGATCCGGCTTTGATCGGCGTTCTGAACGAGGATCTCGAAGCGAAGGGGACGGCCGTCCGGACCGGCCATACGACTGTTGGTGATCGAATATCCCGCCGCCTTCAACGCTTCGACCGCCTGACGCATGAGCTTGCGGTCCGAACCCGAACCGTCGCTGACCGCGGGCGTCCAACGCCCCGCCATGACCTCCGGCGTCACCGCCTCGGGGAAGGGCGCCAGGAGAGCCTTTTCCGCCTCCGACGCCGGACGTCCGACGCTCGAAAGATCGGAATTCTCGAAATAGCCGCGGATCCGCTTGTACGAGCCATAGTAGAGATTGGCATTGGCCCATTCGAAGTCGAAGAGGAGACCGAGGGCGGCCCGGACCGCGCGATCCTGGAAAACCGGTCGCCGCGTGTTGAAGAAGAAGCCGTAGACGCCGGCCGGCTTTCCGGTTTGGAAGGTTTCCTTGACGACGCGTCCCTCCCGCACGGCGGGGAAATCGTAGTTCGTCTGCCAGTTCCGGGGATTGCCCTCGCCGTAGACGTAGAACAGCCCCTTCTGGAACGCCTCGAACTGTGCGTTTGCGTCCCGGAAATACTCGATGCTGATGGCATCGTAATTGTCGACGCCGCGCTTGATGGCGAGATCATTGCCCCAATAGTCCGGATTCTTGCGATAGCCGATGCGTCGGCCGGGATCGACGGTTTCGATCACGTAGGGACCCGACCCGATGACCGGCTGCAACGTGGATCGCTCGAACGTCTCGCGATCGAAACCGTGTTCTGGAAGCACCGGAAGTCCCGCCAGAAGAAGCGGAAGCTCCCGATCGGCTTTCTCGTTGAAGGTGAAGCGGATGCCGCGCTCTCCGACCTTCTCGATCCGGGCGACCTTCGACAGCCAGTCGGTGTATTGGGGCCGGACCACGCCGGGGATCTTCATCATGTCGGTCGTGAAGATCACGTCTTCGACACGGACCGGCTTGCCGTCGGAAAAGCGGGCCTTCGCGTTCAGCGTGAACTCGACGAAGGTGCGGGCGTCGTCGGTCTCGACGGTTTCGGCGAGGAGACCGTAGAGGGTGAAGGGCTCGTCCGGCGAACGCTGCATCAGCGGTTCGAAGACGAGATTGCCGAATTCGGGATCGAACCAGATGCCGCGAGCCGTCGTCGCCGCCCCGCGAACGATGACCGGGTTAAGATTGTCGAAGGTGCCGTAGACGCCGTACCGCATCGAACCGCCGCTCTTGGCCGCGGGATCGGTGTAGGGAAGTCGCTCGAAGCCGGCCTTCAGCGCCGGCTCGCCCTGCATGGCGATCGCGTGCCGGGGCTCCGCGACGGTCGGCGCGCAAAACGAGGCGAGAGCGAGGAGTGAGATCGAGAACGCCCGGGCGAGCTGGTGGGCGGGGCTGCAAAGGTGCATGTCGTCGATGTCTCCGGCGCTCGTTCGAGCCGGATTCTTATCGGCTTCGCACAGCCTTGCCCATAGCTGGATCAACGGCTGCCGCACGCCGGACGGGTCTTCAAACGGCCTCATTTGCGAAAGAGTTCGACACCGTCTAAGGAACCTTCGACCCCCGCTTCAGCCAATCTTCAAGGATGCAAGGCCCGTGATGAATCACTCGCTCCATGTCACCAGGAAAGCCCTCCGGTCGGGGATGGCCGGCTTGGCGGTGCTCGGCGCGCTGACCGGGTCGGTCGTGGCGCAGGAAGCTCCGGCCAAGGCGCCGGCCGCGAAGGCTCCGGCGAAGGCGGGCGCCGCCGCTCAGCCGGCCGTTGCCGGCCAGCCCAGCTGGTTCAAGGTCTGCACCCCGCAGGGCGACAACACGATCTGCAACACGCAGTACACGATGATCGCCGACACCCGTCAGCTGATCACCGCGATCAACCTGATCGACGTCAAGGGCAAGGTGAACCAGAAGGTTCTCCAGGTCGTGGTGCCGACGGGCCGCGTCATTCCGGCCGGTATCCAGATGCAGGTCGACCAGAACGCGCCGGCCGCCATCGGCTACTCCGTCTGCTTCCCCGATCGCTGCATCGCCGAGGCGCAGCTGACCGACGCCATCATCAATTCGATGAAGAAGGGCAACGGGCTGACCGTCACTTCGATCAACTTCCAGCGTCAGGCGAACCCGATCAAGATCACGCTGTCGGGCTTCACCGGCGCCTTCGACGGCCCGCCGGCCGCGCAGCCGGAACTGGCCCAGCGCCAGGAAGAGCTGGACAAGGCGCTGCAGAAGCAGGCCGAAACCCGCCGCAAGAAGTTCGAAGACGCACAGGCTGCCGCCAAGACGGGCGAAGCCGCTCCCGCGCAGTAAGGACCGGCTCGGGATTGCAAGACGAAACGGCGGTGGATCGATCGATCCGCCGCCGTTTTGCTGTTCAAGAACCGCGCATCGCCGGTTCGCCCTTGGCCGTCAGTTTCGATGCATGCCCTTCAGGCGGTAAGCGCCGTCGACGGGACCGTCGAAGACTTCGGGCACTTGGGGATGCCGGACCGGCGTGCCGCTGTCGTCCGGCACGAGGTTCTGTTCGGAGACGTAGGCGACGTACTCGCTGTCCGAATTCTCCGCGAAGAGATGGTAGAACGGCTGGTCCTTGCGCGGACGCACCTCCGCCGGGATCGACATGTACCAGTCCTCGGTGTTGTCGAAGACGGGATCCACGTCGAAGATGACGCCGCGGAAGGGAAAGACCCTGTGCCGGACCACTTGGCCGATGAAGAAGCGAGCAGTCTGCATGAGGTCTTGATCTCGAAGGGTGATCGTTCGCGTTCAGAATGCCGGAAAACATCCGGGCGGCGCAATGAGCAAGTCGCGAACGCTGCGTCGTTTCGATATCGACGACGTCAGCTTGGATCGGGATCGAGCCGAGGTCCGACACCGAGCCGGTCGTCGAGATCTCGCGGAAGTCCTCGCAGACCGGCTCCCGGCGAGAGACCTTCGCGTATCGCGAACCGGCGCAGAACGGGAATGCCGGAAAGGGCGGCGAGACCGGCGGCCCGACCGAACTGCGAGGGCAGGAAGCCGGCGAGGAGCGATCGGTTGAGGAGATCGACACCGACCGTCCGGGTCGCGACATCGCCGCGTCGCGCGCGATCGTAGCGCTCCAGCGTCCGCTTCGAACCCGCATCGTCCCGGGAGGTCGCCGCCGCTTCCACGAGGGAAGCGGCATCCCGAAGCCCCAGGTTCAACCCCTGCGCCCCGATCGGGGGGAAGACGTGGCCGGCCTCGCCGACCAGCGCGACGCGCGAGGCCGCCATGCGGGACGCGCGCGCGCCTCCGAGCGGAAAGCTCTGGACCTCGCTGGTGATCTCGATCGCTCCGAGGATCGAATGCATCCGGCGCTCGATCCGCTCGGCCAGACGATCGGGGCGCAGATCCCGGGCGGTTTCGGCCGCGTCCGGCGTATCCACCCAGACGAGGGAGGAATGGCGTCCCGGCAGCGGCACCTGCGTGAAGGGACCGTTTCGTGTGTGGAACTCGGTGGACACATGATCGTGTGGAAGACGATGCGAGAAGTTGAGAACGACGGCGCTCTGTTCGTAGCGCCACTCGCGAACCGTGATCCCGGACCGGCGGCGGACGATGGATTGCCGCCCGTCCGCACCGACCACGAGATCGACGCGGAACATCGCACCGTCGGCAAGTTCGATCGTCGCGCCGTCGGCTTCCACCGTCACGTCGACGACCGGCTCCGAAACGATCGATAGCCGATCCTGCAACGCCGTGGCGCGTGCCTGCAGCAGTTCCAGAAGATCGGCATTCAAGATATTGATACCGAAGGCGGAAAGTCCGATCTCGGACGCCTTGAACTCAGCCGTCGGCGCGCGAAACAGACGGCCGGTATCGTCGACGATTCGCATGGTCGCGAGGCGCGCGCCCTTCTCGGCGATCGGATCGGCGAGACCGATGCGGTCGAGAAACGCGATGGACTCGCCGATCAGGGCGGTGGATCGTCCGTCGGTGCGCTCGGTCGCGGGGGCGACGAGGAGGGTGTCGAAGCCTTCGAGGGCGAGCCCGATCGCGGTGGCGTAACCCGACAAGCCGCCGCCCACGACCGCGATCTCCCGTCTTGAAACCCGTGCCGTCATGGTCCGCTTCTCCGATCGATCCGCCACATCCGCGCGCTCGCACGGGTCGTCGGCCTTGGTTTTCAGACATACGGACGATACACCTGAAAGCAATGGCGCATCGGCGACGGTGCGACGCTAGGCAACAGGCATCGGACGACATGGCAGAGATCGCACCCAGACCCGAACGTTGGCGTGCCTTCGCCGTCCATCTTCTGACCGCGAGCGGCGCCTTCTGGGCCTTCATGGCCATCATCGCCGCCGCGGAGCATGCCTGGGTGCAGATGTTCGGCTGGCTCGGCCTCGCGCTCTTCGTCGATGCGATCGACGGACCTCTCGCACGCCGCGTCGAGATCCAGCGCGTTCTTCCGAATTGGTCGGGCGAGGTGCTCGACCAGATCATCGACTACGCGACCTACGTCATCATCCCCGCTTTCGCGCTGTATGAATCCGGAATCATCGGACGGCCGCTCTCCTTCGTCGCCGCCGCGCTGATCGTGATCTCGAGTGCGATCTATTATGCCGACATGCGGATGAAGACGAAGGACTATTTCTTTCGAGGCTTCCCGGTCGCCTGGAACATGGTGATCTTCACCTTCTTCACCATGCAGCCGAACGGGACCACGGCCTTCGCCTTCGTGGCCTTCTGCGCCATCGCGACGTTCCTGCCAGTGAAATTCGTCCATCCCGTCCGCGTGACGAAGTTGCGGCCGCTGAACCTCGCGGTTTCCGCGCTGTGGGCCGTCTTCGGATGTATCGCGCTCTTCTATGCGTCGGACAGTCCGGGCCAGGCTTTCGACAGCCCCGGCTGGTTGAAGGCGGGAATCCTTGCGACGGGCCTCTATCTGTTCTGCATCGGGGGTGTCCTGCAGCTCGTCGGGCGGGCGGGATCGCCGAAAAGGGAGATCGACGCATGACCAAAGCCATCCTCGTACACCGGACCGGGGGACCGGACGTTCTGTCCTACGAGGATCACGATCCCGGTCGTCCCGGCGCCGGGCAGATCCGCGTCGAGCAGAGCGCGGCAGGCGTGAACTTCATCGACGTCTACTTTCGGACCGGCCTCTACAAGGCGCCGAAACTGCCCTTCGTGCTCGGCAAGGAGGGAGCCGGCACCGTGTCGGAGATCGGCGCGGGCGTGATCGGCGTGAAGGTCGGCGATCGCGTCGCCTATAGCGGCGCGGACGGCGCCTATGCCGAAGCCGTGGTCATCGATGCCGCGAAGGTCGCGGTTCTGCCCGACGCGGTTTCAAACGACGACGCGGCAGCCTCCATGCTGAAGGGCACGACGGCGGAATACCTGCTTCGCCGCACGTTCAAGGTCGGGCCGGAGACGGTTCTTCTCTTCCATGCGGCGGCCGGCGGCGTCGGCCTCATCGCCGGTCAATGGGCCAAGCATCTCGGCGCGACGGTGATCGGCACGGCCGGTTCGAAAGCCAAGTGCGAGCTCGCCCTGCAGAACGGCTATGACCACGTGATCAACTATCGCGAGGAGGATTTCGTCGCCCGGGTCCTCGACATCACCGAGGGAAGGAAGTGCGACGTCGTCTACGATTCCGTGGGACGCGACACCTATCCGGCCAGCCTCGACTGCCTGAAGCCACGGGGACTTTGGGCGACGTTCGGCCAGTCCTCCGGCAAGCTGCCGGATATCGATCTCTCGATCCTGAACCAGAAGGGTTCGCTCTTCGCGACACGTCCGAGCCTCTTCGGCTATACCGTGAACCGCGCGGAGTTCGAGGAATCGGCGGGCGCGCTTTTCGACGTGATCGCGAGCGGCGCGGTGAAGATCCGCATCGACCAGCGATTTGCGCTGAAGGACGCGGCAGAGGCCCACCTTGCGCTGGAATCGCGCCAGACGACGGGAGCGACGATCCTGACCATCTGATCACCGGGCCGGCGGGGAAGGCCGGTCCGACACCATCATCAACGAGGAAACGGGAGGATGACATGCCGAAGACGAGATACGTGATCGAGACGGGCACCATCGCGGGCGACGCATGGATGGCGGGCGGTTTCCACGAAGCGATCAACGCCGCCGATCCCGACGTCGCTCTGTCCAGCGTGAGGCCCGCGCTGAACTCGATGGGATATCGGGACAGCGATGGCAACTATGTCCGCGTGCTCGATCCCGAGAAGCACGAGATCGCGCGCCTGCCGCTCGACGAAGCGTTCTGGAGCGCATGACGAACGCCGGAGTTTAAGATCGCGGCGGCGGGCGTGGCAAGGAGGTCGGCGCCCGCCCCAAGACGTTCGACGACGACGTGAACTCTCTTTCGCCCGGCGGCTTGTGCAGCGAAGGACGATCGGCTTTTGTCGCCCCGAACCCGCGAGGGCGAGCCGGCGCGTTCGCCGCGCCGGGGCTCGGCATTGGGCATTCGATAGGGAGGAACGTCTTTTGGATCGTCGTACATTCATCACCAAGGCAGGATTGGCGGCGGGAGCCGCGGCAGCGTCGTCGACGCTGGCCTCGCCAGCCATCGCACAGGACATGCCGCAGATCCGCTGGCGGTTGACGTCGAGCTTCCCGAACACGCTCGACACGATCTTCGGCGGCGCCGAGGTCCTGTCGAAGGCCGTCTCCTCCATGACGGACGGCAAGTTCACGATCGACGTCTTTCCCGCGGGTGAACTCGTCCCGGGTCTCCAGGCGCTCGACGCCGTGCAGGACGGAACCGTCGAAGCCGCCCATACGGTCTGTTACTATTATGTCGGCAAGGATCCGACCTTCGCGATCCCGTCGTCGATTCCGTTCGGCCTCAACGCACGCCAGCAGAATGCCTGGCTCTACCATGGCGGCGGCAACGAACTGGTCGATGCCTTCCTCGGCAAGATCGGCGTCGTCGGCCGTCCGGGCGGCAACACCGGCACCCAGATGGGCGGCTGGTTCCGCAAGGAGGTGAACAGCCTCGCCGACATCAACGGCCTGAAGATGCGCATCGCCGGCCTCGCCGGACGCGTCATGCAGCCGCTCGGTCTCGTGCCGCAGCAGCTCGCGGGCGGCGACATCTATCCGGCCCTCGAGCGTGGAACGATCGATGCGACCGAGTGGGTCGGTCCCTATGACGACGAGAAGCTCGGTTTCTATCAGGTCGCCAAATACTACTACTATCCCGCGTTCTGGGAGGCCGGCCCGACCGTGCACTTCCTGTTCGGGAAGGAGAAGTTCGACGCGCTGCCGGAGGCCTACAAGGCGACGCTGGAGACGGCGACCCGGATGACCAATGCCAACATGCTGGCGCTGTACGACGTGCGCAACATGCAGGCGATCCGCAGCCTCGTCGGCAAGGGCGTGCAGCTTCGTCCGCTGCCGCGCGACGTTCTCGACGCGGCCTATGACAGCGCGATGAAGCTGTATGGGGAACTCTCCGCGTCCAACGAAAACTGGAAGACGATCTACGAACCCTGGAAGACCTTCCGGAGCCAGAGCTACGAATGGTTCCGCGTGGCGGAATATTCCAACGATTCCTACGCCTACGCGCAGCAGGCCGCGGGCAAATAAGTCCTCGCGCCATCGCTTGCGGTGATCGAAACGAGAAAGGCCGGCGTCTCTTTGGAGACGCCGGCCTTTCTCGTTTCGGCGGCTGCATCGGTCGGGTTCGTCGTCAGTTCGGGTCAGCCGTGGGCGCACCGAAGCTCGGTGCCGGCGCCGAGCCGAAGCTAGGAATGGCGGACGACGGAGCCGGGGCCTGGACAGGGGCAGGAGCAGGAGCAGGAGCGCCGAAGGTTGGCGCCGCGGTCTGCCCGAAGGACGGCGCTGCCGGAGGGACGCTGCCGGGTGCGGATGGAGCGAAACCGGGGGCCGCGGGTTGCCCGAAGCTCGGCGCCGCCGACTGTCCGAAGCTCGGCGCCGTCCCGAACGGGTTCTCTCCGCCGGCGCCAGGCATCGGCACGTTGAGGTGGATGCTCGAAGGATCGACGACGGCTTCCTTCGTGAGGAAATACGTCACCGACTGGGGCCAGGCGATGATGATCACGACCAGCACCAGCTGCAGCCCGAGCCACGGCACCGCGCCCCAATAAATGTCCGAGCTCTTCACCGAGGCCGGTGCGATGCCCCGGAGATAGAACAGCGCGAAGCCGAAAGGCGGGTGCATGAAGCTCGTCTGCATGTTCACGCAGAGGAGGACGCCGAACCAGACAAGATCGATGCCGAGGCTTTCCGCCACGGGCGCGAGCAGCGGAATGACGATGAAGGCGATCTCGAAAAAGTCGAGGAAGAAGGCGAGAAAGAAGATGAAGATGTTGACGAAGATCAGGAATCCCAGCGCCCCGCCGGGCAGGCTGGTCAGGAGGTGCTCGATCCAGTGGCCGCCATCCATGCCCTGGAAGACGAA
Organism: Aureimonas sp. Leaf454; assembly: GCF_001424685.1. Lineage (GTDB taxonomy): Bacteria > Pseudomonadota > Alphaproteobacteria > Rhizobiales > Rhizobiaceae > Plantimonas. Next base: position 117,246 of record NZ_LMQT01000019.1, on the reverse strand, counting down.
GGAGAAGACCGTCGATCCGATCAGGATGAAGATCACCATCGCGGTCAGCCGCGAGGTCGTCGCCATCGCCTGCCGCAGCAGCGACCAGCTGAGGCGACCGTGCAGGGCGGCGAGGAGGATGGCGCCGACCGAGCCCATCGCCCCGGCGACCGTCGGCGTCGCGATGCCCATCAGCATGGTGCCGAGGACGAGGAAGATGAGAAAGAGTGACGGCACCATGCTCTTGGCGACCTTCCAGAGCAGCTTGCCGCCGCTCATCGTGCGGGCCTCCGGCGGAAGCGGCGGCATCAGTTCCGGCTTCACCCGCGAGACCGCGAAGATGAAGATGAGGAAGAGAAGGATCTGCAGGAGCGACGGGCCGATCGCCCCGGCATACATGTCGCCGACGGGACGGCCGAGCTGATCGGCGATGATGATCAGCACGAGCGAGGGTGGAATCACCTGTGTGATCGTGCCGGAGGCCGCGATGACACCGGTCGCCAGCCGCATGTTGTAGCCGTAGCGAATCATGATCGGCAACGATACGACGCCCATCGCGATGACCGAGGCCGCGACCGTGCCGGTGATCGCGCCGAGCACCGCGCCCACCAGAACGACCGCATAGGCGAGACCGCCGGGCAGTGGACCGAAGAGCTGGCCGGACCCTTCGAGCAGATCCTCCGCGAGGCCGCATCGCTCCAGGATCGCGCCCATGAAGGTGAAGAAGGGGATCGCGAGCAGGAGCTCGTTGGAGAGGATGCCGAAGAACCGGGAGGGCAGACCGTTCAGGAAGACCAGCTCGAACTGGTCGATGGTCACCCCGACGATGGCGAAGACGATGCCGACGGCGGCCAGCGAGAAGGCGACGGGAAAGCCGATGAGCAGAAACAGGATCAGACCGCCGAACATCAGCGGCGGCATCACGCCATATTCGAACATATCGACGAATCCCGTCCCGTTCTCTTCGCCGCCTTACTGGAGCGGCTTGTCGTATTTGGTTTCGAGGCGGATCAGACCCTTCAGGGCGGCGACCCGCTTGATGAGTTCGGACAGGCCCTGCAGCCACAGGAGCGCGAAACCGAGCGGCAGCACGAGCTTGGCCGGCCAGAGGATCAGTCCGCCCGCATTGTTCGACATTTCGCCGGACGCATAGGAGCGCCAGAAGAAGGGCCAGGACAGGAACACGAAATAGCCGATCACCGGCAGCAGGAAGACGGCGAGGCCGAAGACGTCGACGAACAGCCGACCCCGCTCCGTCAGCGAGGAATAGACGATGTCGACCCGCACATGCTCGTTCAGCTTCAGCGTATAGCTCGCACCCAGCATGACCACGGCCGCAAAGAGATACCACTGGATCTCAAGGAAGCTGTTGGAGAAATTGTTGAGGATGCCGTCGGGGATCGGGTTCAGCCAGGCGGGTAACCGTCCCACCAGCCAGAGCAGCGTCGCATTGCCCGCGCTGACGAGAACCGCGATCAACACGAAGTAGTCGGCAAAGACGGCAACCCCCGCATTCATGCGGTCGATGGCGCGACTGAAGCGGAGGAGTGACGGCATCGGCGAAACGATCGGTGCGGGAAACAAGCGACGACCGTCCCGGCGAACGTCGTGCGACGACGTCTCCCTTAAACAGCCGACGCCCCGTTGAAAAGCGCCGATGTGGATACGGGCCTCATGGGAACCCCATGGGAACGCCGCATGTTTTCGCTGCAGCGATCAGGGAGACGAACCATGCCGCGCGGCAACCAATCGAAATACACGGACAAGCAGGAGCGAAAAGCCGATCACATCGCGCAGAGCTACGAAGCGAAGGGCGTGCCGGAGGATGAAGCGGAACGCCGGGCCTGGGCGACGGTCAACAAGGACGATGGCGGCGGCAAAAAGCCCGGCGGTTCGGGTCGAGGCACCAAGACCGGCCATCCCGCAGCCCATGCAGGCGGCAGGAAGGGCGGTGAGGCCTCGGCTCAACGCTCCGCGGCGGACCGATCCGCCTCCGCCCGCAAGGCCGCGGAGACGCGCAAGCGCAACGCCGAGCATCGCGCGAGCTGAGCCGGTGCAGGCCACGCTCGAAGACGTTCGATAATCAGCCGCCTCCCGTTTCCATTCGGTCCCGCCTTGGTCTAGACCTCCCGCAGCACGGCATGGACGGGGAGGCGCGGATGGCCGACGAAGAGCTCGGACGAGGACCCACCCGCCCGGAAGCGTCCAGCACCGAAGCGCCCGGCGCCGAGATGACGAACGCCGATACGCCGCCCGCGTCGGAGAGTTCGGCCGTGCCTCCCGGGGACGCCGAGCGCCAGGGCGTCTACGACGACGAAGGCGAGTTCGACGCCGATTTCCTCGGTCATGTCAGGACGGCCATCGCGGCGGGCGACGCCGAACTCCTGCGCGCCGCGGTCGAGGAGCTTCACGAGTCCGAACTCGGCGACCTCCTCGCCCACATCAACCAGGACGAACGGCAGTCGCTCGTCCGGCTGCTGGGCGATGCCTTCGACTATGCGGCGTTGACGGAGGTCGACGAAGCGATCCGCATGCAGATCGTCGACGCCATGCCCAACGCGCAGATCGCCGAGGCGGTGCGCGAACTGGATTCCGACGACGCCGTCTACATTCTCGAGGATCTCGACGAGGAAGATCGCCGGGAAATCCTGGAGCGACTGCCGTTCCGCGAGCGCGTTCGGCTGCGCCGCGCCTTCGAATATCCCGACGAGTCCGCCGGCCGCCGCATGCAGACGGAGTTCGTCGCCGTTCCCGCCTTCTGGACCGTCGGCCAGACCATCGACTACATGCGCGACGACGACGGCCTGCCCGAACGGTTCAGCCAGATCTTCGTCGTCGACCCGTCCTTCAAGCTGGAAGGCGCCGTCGACCTCGACCGCATCCTGCGCGCGCGGCGCGTGGAGAAGGTCGAGGACATCATGCACGAGACCCGCCACGCCATCCCGGCCGTCATGGATCAGGAAGAGGCGGCACAGGTCTTCGAGCAGTACAACCTTCTCTCGGCCGCCGTCGTCGACGAGAACGAGCGCCTCGTCGGCGTCCTCACGATCGACGACGTCGTCGACGTCATCCAGGAGGAAGCGGAGGAGGACATCCGGCGCCTCGGCGGCGTCGGCGACGAAGAGCTGTCCGACAGCGCGCTCACGACCTCGCGGTCCCGCGTGCCCTGGCTCATCGTCAATCTCTTCACCGCCTTCGCGGCAGCCTCCGTCATCGGCATTTTCGAGGCGACGATCGAGCAGGTCGTGGCGCTGGCCGTGCTGATGCCGATCGTCGCCGGCATGGGTGGCAACGCGGCCTCGCAGACGATGACCGTCACCGTGCGCGCCCTCGCGACCCGCGATCTCGACATCTACAATGCCGGCCGCATCATCCGCCGCGAATGCGGCGTCGGACTGATCAACGGGATCACCTTCGCGCTTCTCATTGGTCTCGTCGCGGGGCTCTGGTTCTCGCCCGACATCGGCGGCATCATCGCCTGCGCCATGGTCATCAACATGATGGTGGCCGCGCTCGGCGGCATCCTCGTGCCGCTCCTGCTCGACCGGATCGGCGCCGATCCCGCCGTCGCATCCGCCGTGTTCGTCACCACGTTGACCGATATTGCAGGGTTCTTTTCCTTTCTCGGTCTTGCCACATGGTGGTTCAGCGTCCACTGAAAGGCGACGATTGACTTTTACGTAAGTCAATCGTCGCCTTTCAGTGGACGACGGGCCTATCGACGATGCGCGAGTATTACACGATCACCGAACTCACCCGCGAGTTCGACATCTCGACGCGGACGATCCGGTTCTACGAGGACGAGGGCCTGATCGCCCCGATCCGCCGTGGGCGAACGCGGCTCTTTCGTCATTCGGATCGCCACCTCCTGAAGATGATCCTTCGGGGAAAGCGGCTCGGCTTCTCCATCTCCGAGATCCGCGAGATCATGCAGATGTACAAGACGCCGCCCGGCGAGGCCGGCCAGTTGCGCACGATCATCTCGCGCGTCACGCAGAAGAGGCGTGAACTCGAGCAGAAGCGTCGCGATATCGACGATCTTCTCGCCGAACTCGACAATGCCGAGGAAGCCTGCCTGACCCGCATGGCAGAGCTCGGCGTCGCCAAAGCCAGCTGACGACACCAAGCCTACGGCGACGATTGCGCGCAGATCGAGACGATCGTCTGGATCTGTCCGGCCTGTTCGGGCGTCGTCCGGTTCTGAATGGCGGCTTCGAGGATGCCCGCCTCGGACAATCTCGAAGCGGCGCAAGCGGCAAAACGGGGACACATTTCGGCGCTGCTGGCTCCGAAGATGGCGCTGCGGCGGCACTCGTCGTCGAGAAGCGCGGTGCGGTCGGGAGGGGCGACCTGCGTCGCCAGAAAAACGAGGCCGAAGAGCAGCGGCTGGTGGATCAGATAGAACGCCAGGGAATGGCGGCCGAGAAAGGCGAGGGGCCGCAGGCGCGAGAGGGCGGGGTTCAACGCCCGCAGCCGTTCCACCGCGCCCTTCGACTGGCCGAGCTGCGCCAGGGCCATCCCGGCCAGCACCGCACCGAACCAGGGAAAGATCGGCACGAAATCGTTGGTGATCGGCGGCGTCTCGGCAAAGCCGATCCAGGCGAGCGCCATCGGCTCCATCGACGCGCTCCGCACGATCGTCGGCAGAGCGACGACGACGACGGCGGCGAGCGCCGTCGCGAACCAAGGCAGCCGCAGCGCGAGAAGGCCGAGGAGGCTCGCGACGGCGATGTGGTGCAGAATGCCGAAGAACACGAAGCTTCCGGGCGTCACGAAGAATGTGACGACCGTGATCGCCAGCGCGCCGGCCGCCACCTGCCCCAGGCGGACGAAGAAGGGTCGCCAGCGGATGCCGCGGGCATGCGCGAGCACGAGACTGGTGCCGACGAGCACGAGGAAACTCGAGGCGATGCAGCGGGCGAAGAGCCGCCAGCCGCCCTCTCCGGCGAGCCCCCGCGCAACATAGCCGAAATTGTCTAGATCCCAGGTGAAGTGGAAGATCGCCATGGCCAGGAGGGCGACGCCGCGAGCGACGTCCAGGGCTTCGATCCGCCGCCCATCGCCGGGAGAGACGGATCTCTTCGCTTCCTTGGTCACGTCGCTTCCCCACGCTGTCGAACTGGAACCGGATGCGCTCGGCTTGCTTTCCATCCCGCAGGTCGGCCTGCGATCCGCCGCCCCATCGCACACAAAGGACTGCTTATGAAGATCATCGAGGCGAACGGAGCCCGAATTCCCGCGATCGGCTTCGGCACCTACACGCTGAAGGGCTTGGAAGCGACCGACATGGTGACGAATGCGATCGCGGCCGGATACCGCCACATCGACACCGCCCGCATGTACGCCAACGAAGTCGAGGTCGGGGAAGGCATACGCCGTTCGGACGTGCCGCGCGACGACATCTTCATCACGACCAAGATCTGGCGCGACGACCTCGCCGCCGATCGTTTCGCCGACGCATCCGAGACGGCGATCGAGGCGCTGGGCATCGGTCCGGTCGATCTCCTGCTCATTCATTGGCCGAACGCCGATATTCCCCTGGAGGAATCGATCGAAGCGCTGAACGCGGCGAAGTCGAGAGGTCTGACCCGTCACATCGGCGTCGCGAACTTTCCGAGCGCCCTGCTCGACGAGGCGGTCGCGATCTCCGAGGCGCCGCTTGTCTGCAACCAGGTGGAATATCACCCTTTCCTCGCCCAGGAAGCCGTCCTTGGCGCCTGCGAGCGTCACGGCATGGCCCTTGTCGCCTACTCGCCTCTCGGCCAGGGCGGCGAGATCCTGAAGCACCCTCTGGTCACCGGAATCGCGGCCAAGCACGGCAAGGCCCCCTCGCAGATCATCCTCAACTGGGAGATCGCCCAGAATCGCGTCGCGGCGATCCCACGCACGAGCGATCCCGATCGTCTGGCGCTCAATCTCGACGTCTTCGATTTCGAACTATCGGACGAGGAGACGCGGAGCCTCGACGTTCTCAGTCGCGAAGGTCGCCGCTTGGTGAACCCGGCCTTCGCACCGGTCTGGGACCGGGTTTGATCCGGGACGGGCTGGCGGGGTCCAGCGAGGAACGCTAAGGGCTGGGGCCCCCGTTCGGAGCCTCAGCCCATTGTTCTTCGCCCTCTCCAAGATCGGCTGGTTCCTCCTGCAGCCGCTGGCCCTCATCTTCGTCCTCATCCTGTCCGGGCTGCTTGCAGGTCTCCTCGGACGGACGAGGATCGGTGGCTCTCTGGTCGCCGTCGCCGTCCTCGTCCTCGGCATCGCCGCGCTCACGCCGGCCGGCCTCGTGATGACCGCCGTTCTCGAGGACCAGTTCCCGGTTCCCGATCTACCCGGTGAGGTCGCCGGCATCATCGTCCTCGGAGGAGCCCTCGACACCCGCGTTTCGCGCTTTCGCGGGGGGTACGAGTTGAACGAGGCCGGCGATCGCATGACGGCGGCAGTGGCGCTCGCGCGGCGCTTTCCCGAGGCCAAACTCGTGTTCACCGGGGGAGTGGCCGCCCTCATCGACGACGATGTCGCGGAGACGGTCTCGGCGAAAGCCTTTTTTCAGGACATGGGCATCGCGGCCGACCGCGTGCTGATGGAGGGTGCCGCGCGCAACACGGTCGAGAACGCCGTCTTCACCAAGAGGCTGGTTCAACCGAAGTCCGGCGAGATCTGGCTGCTCGTCACCTCCGCCTACCACATGCCGCGCTCCGTCGGCTGCTTCCGTGTCGCGGGCTTCGACGTCCTGCCGTTCCCCGTGGATCATCGAACGCCGTCGGGTGCGGCCAATTGGCGACCCTCCACCGACACCACGCGGAATGTGGAAAAGGTCCATTACGCGATCCGCGAATATCTCGGGCTCGCCGCCTACTGGGCGACCGGCAAGACCGACGCGCTGCTTCCCGGTCCTCGATGACGGGGAAATGGAGAGGGGACGGTCAGTCTTCGTCCTCGATGTGGACGGCATAGCGTGCCGCCGAAAAGAACTGACGGTGGACGAGGATGCCGATGACGAGCACCGTCGTCACCACGAGGACGTAGGGGCCGAGGAACCAGCCGAGATAGGCAAGGCCGAAGAAGATGCCGCGCAGGCCGGCGTTGAAATGGCTGGCTGCGATCTGGTTCATCGTGGCCGCGCGCCGGGCCGCGATCTCGGCCGCCGCAAGATCCCGTTCGGCCTCGCTGCGCATGGGAATCGCACCGATCAGGATCGTGCAATAGTTGAAGAGCCGGTACGACCAGCCGAACTTGAAGAAGGCATAGGCGAAAATGGCGATGAGGCCGAGCAGCTTCGCCTCGACCAACGGTCGGTCGAGCTGTCCGTAGAACGGCAGCTCCGCTGCGATTTCCGCGATCAGCTGGGCCGAACCGAGAAGGGCGAAGCATCCGCCGATGGCGAAGATGCAGGAGGAGGCAAAGAAGGCCGTGCCCTGCTGCAGACCCGCCATGATCGCCGTATCGATCATCCGGAGATCGCGACCGAGCAGCACCTTCATCCAGCGGCGGCGCTGCAGGTTCATCGCGGCGCTGAGTCCCTTGCGCGACCAGCTGCTCTTCTCCGTCAGCCAGTTGTAAAAGAACCAACCGCCGATGAAGATCAAAAGCGCGAAGGCGTCGCGCAGATCGAAGGTGGCCATGCGAGGCGGTTTCCTTTGCCGAGCCGTCCGGTGACGCTTCCTCGCAAATCGGCGCAGGCGCGGCAATGCCGATGGTTGACGGACCACCGCGCTCCAGCGAGAAGCTTCCCGCGATGCCACTTCACATGATCAAGCTCTGCGTCGGCGCCGAATCGATCGAGGACCTGCAATTCTGGGTCCGCGAACGGTTGGAGCAGGCCGCCCGCGAGGGCCGCCCGCAAGAGCAGCACCATCCGACGCGCATGATCCCCAAGCGGATCGACGAGATCCTGGAGGGCGGCTCGCTCTACTGGGTGATCAAGGGACGGGTCCAGGTGCGACAGCCGATCCTGGACCTGCGGCCCTTCGTGGATGGGCAGGGCATCAAGCGTTGCCACATCGTGCTCGAACCGCGATTCGTGCCGACCGATCCTCAGCCGAGGCGCGCCTTCCAGGGATGGCGGTATCTGGTGCCGGAAGAGGCGCCGACGGATCTCGACGCCGAGGTCGGATCTCAGTTGCCGGCCGCCATTCGCAACGAGCTCGCCGAACTCGGCCTCCTCTGAGGCGGCCGAGGGGACGAGAACTCCGTCGGCGGCTCTCGCCGGCCCGTCAGCGGAACCGGATGCGGACGGCGGGATGTCCGGACGCCGAGCTGACCTTGATGCGGGCGCGGGCCACTGGCTGGGACGCGCGCCAGGCACGCGCGCCATGGCTGAGAAGCAGGCCGACGAGATCGCGGGCCTTCAGCGTCGTGCGACCCTCGCGATGATCCGCGATCCGAAGGGACGCCTGCTTGAGCGGATGCATCGAGGCCAGTGCGAGGCCGGAAATGCGGCTCTTGGGCTCAGCGAAACCGTGGCTTTCCTGATCGACGCTCATCACTCGGTTCCTCGAACTCGCAAGACTGGTCACGCGGCAACGGTCGCCGCCTCGCCGGATCAGGCGCGCGGATGGGACCGAGGGATAGGGTTGGGAAGTTGCGGCGGACCCGCCGTCAGTTGACGACGGCGTAGCAGCTGTAGGAGCGCTTCTTCAGCGCCGCGCAGGCCTTGTTGGCATCGTCCTTGGAATCGAAACCGGCGAAGCGGGCCCGATAGAGCGTCTGCGAGCCGCTGCCGACCGACTGCGTGAAGGGCTCCGCCCGACCGAGGACCGAGCCGACCTTGGACTTCGCCTCGGACAGCATGTTCAGCGCCTGTTCCTTGTTCGGCGTCGCCGCGATCTGAACCACCCAGCCGGACGGCGAGGCCGTCGTCGCGGTGCTTGCGGTGCGGGTCACAGGGATTATTGAACCCGTGGTCTCCGGATCGCGATCCGCACCGCCCGGAATGGCGGCCGGCGGCACCATGCGGCTGCCGGATCGCGCACGGGTCGGTGCAAGGCTGTTCGCCGTCGGGATCTCGTAGGACGGCGTTTCGGGACGGCGCGTGACGAGGGCCGCCCGGAGCGCTTCGCGACCGAGGATCGGACGATCCGCCGAACCGGTGATCCGCGCGATCGCGCCGCCGGCATCCGAGCCGTAGGCGGCGGCGATCCGCTCGTTGACCGACGCGCGGCTGGAGAAGGCGGGGACCGGCACGCGCGCCGGCGGCGCGTAGGCCTTCTGGGCGGCCGGTTCGGGCGCCTCGTCGGCGGACGAAACGAGGATGCGGGCTTCGCGGCCACCGCGAATGTCGGCGACCAGCGGGCCGGAACTGCGCGAGCTGGCCTCGGGCAGATACTTGTTCAGCATCTTCGCCATTTCGTTGTCGCGCGAGGCGCCCGTGCGGCCGCCGAACACGACGCCGACCATCTTCTTGCCGTCGAGCGCCAGCGACGACACGAGGTTGAAGCCCGACGCGTTGATGTAACCGGTCTTGATGCCGTCCACGCCCTTTACGCGACCGACGAGACGGTTGTGAGAGCCGATCGTGCGGCCGCGGAAGTTGAACGCCTTTGTCTTGAAGTAGGCGAATTCCTTGGGGAAGTGCTCCCGGAGGGCCATGCCGAGCGTCGCCATGTCGCGCGCCGTCGTGACCTGTCCCTCGTTGGGCAGGCCGTTCGCGTTGCGGAACGTCGTGCGGCTCATGCCGAGCTTGCGCGCCTTGGTCGTCATCTGCTGCGCGAAGCGCTCTTCCGAACCGGCCAAGTGCTCGGCGATCACGACGGACGCATCGTTGGCCGACAGCGTCACGAGCGACAGGATGGCCTCCTCGACGAGGAGCGTGGAGCCGACCTTCAGTCGCAGCTTCGTCGGCGGACGGGCCGCCGCGTAGGAGGAGACCTTCATCTTGGTCTTGAGCGTGGTCCGTCCGGCCTCGATGGCGTCGAACAGCATGTAGAGCGTCATCATCTTCGTCAGCGATGCGGGATACCGCAGGTCGTCGGCGTACTTGGAATAGAGAACCTTGCCGTTGTTGGCGTCGATGACGAAGGCGGCGGCGCGCTCGGCAGCGGAAGCGAGGGCGGTGGACTGTGTCAGAAGGACGGCACTCAAAGCGACGACACCCGCCGCTTTCGTGAGACCCGTTGCGACACCTTTCAGACCGAAAACGGTTAGGGACACGAAGCTACTCTCTCGGTTCAGTCGGACGCACCACGAAGGGCCGCACCACCGTCTCTTGTTGAACAGCCGCCATGCCTGTGCACGGGCCACTCTGCGATGGATGAAGCCTACGGGTTCGCCCTTACCAATCCGTTTATGGTTGCCGAGACGTTCAGGTTGAGACGCCGAATCGAAGGCGACCTTAGTCATCTCTCGGCGCGGCCAAAATGCGGCCAGCCGCGATTCAACCCGATCCCTCCCGCAATGCAACTTGACTCTTTTGTGCAGTGCAATATGGTGGGTGCGTCAGGGAATGACCACGCAACGAATGACCGTGCGACGACCGCGGCATGGCGACGTCTAGGGAGACTATCATGAGCAGCTTCGAAACCGCCGGCATGATCAGCAAGGACACGCTGGACACGACCATGAAGTCGTTCTCAGCGGTCACCAAGGGGCTTCAGCAGGTGGCGTCCGAGACGACGGAATTCACCAAGACGTCCTACGAGAAGTCCGCCAAGATGATGGAGCAGATGCTTCAGATGCGCAGCCTCGACAAGGTCGTCGAGGTCCAGACCGACTTCGCCAAGTCGGCCTACCAGGCCTGGGTTTCGCAGGCGACGAAGATCGGCGAGATCTATTCGGACATGGCCCGCGAGTCCTACAAGCCGTTCGAAACCGCGATTGCAGCCGTCGCCGCCAAGAGCGGCGAAGCGTTTCGCAAGACCGTCTGATCGACGAGACGATGATACGGCACGCGCCTCTCGGTGCGGTGTCGCATGACGTAAGCCCGGCCTTCGCGCCGGGCTTTTTTCGTTTCCGGGCGAGGGGCTATGCCGCAGCCTCCCGCCGTCTTAAATTCTCCCCGACGCACATTACATACCAAGCGATGACAAAGGTGGCAGCCGTGAACGACGAAGCGACAGGACGGCGGATTGACGCCAGACCTGCGACCCTACAGGCTGGCAAAGCCGGCGGGCCGGGGCCGGACCGCGGCACCTCCGTCATCACCCGAACCAAGCCGCAGACGAAGAAGCCAAGCCTTTACAGAGTGCTGCTTCTGAATGACGATTACACTCCGATGGAGTTCGTGATCCATGTGCTGGAGCGTTTCTTCCAGAAGGACCGCGAAGCCGCGACGCGGGTCATGCTGCATGTGCACAATCACGGTGTTGGGGAGTGTGGGGTCTATACCTACGAGGTCGCCGAGACCAAGGTGACACAGGTGATGGATTTCGCTCGCCAGCACCAGCATCCGCTGCAATGCGTGATGGAAAAGAATTGAGGTGAAGCTTGCCGACATTTTCGCAAAGTCTTGAAAAGTCTCTGCATCAGGCCCTGACCCTGGCCAACGAGCGGCAGCAGGAATTCGCGACGCTGGAGCACCTGCTCCTGGCGCTGCTCGAGGACAAGGATGCGGCTGCGGTGATGAAGGGGTGCAGCGTCGACCTCGATGTCCTGCGCGCCAGCCTGACGGAATACATCGATTCCGAACTCGCCAATCTCGTGACGGGTCATGAAGAGGACTCCAAGCCGACCGCGGGCTTCCACCGCGTCATCCAGCGTGCTGTCATCCATGTCCAGTCATCCGGTCGCGAAGAAGTGACGGGCGCCAACGTCCTCGTCGCCATTTTCGCTGAACGGGAGAGCCATGCCGCGTATTTCCTGCAGGAGCAGGAAATGACCCGCTACGACGCCGTGAATTTCATCGCGCACGGGATTGCCAAGCGCCCCGGCGCTTCGGAAAGCCGACCCCTTCGCGGGGCCGAGGACGACCAATCCACTTTGGGACCGGACGAGGAAGGCAGGCGCAAGACGACCCAGGATGCTTTGACGGCCTATTGCGTCAACCTGAACGAGAAGGCCCGTTCCGGCCGGATCGATCCGTTGATCGGCCGCACCGACGAGATCAACCGAACGATCCAGGTCCTCTGCCGTCGCTCGAAGAACAATCCGCTTTACGTCGGTGATCCCGGCGTGGGCAAGACCGCCATTGCCGAGGGCCTCGCCAAGCGGATCGTCGAGAACGACGTTCCGGAGGTCCTTGCCGACGCCACCATCTTCTCCCTCGACATGGGCACGCTGCTGGCGGGCACGCGCTACCGTGGCGATTTCGAAGAGCGTCTGAAGCAGGTCGTCAAGGAGCTCGAGGAGTTCCCCGGCGCCGTCCTGTTCATCGACGAGATCCACACCGTGATCGGTGCCGGCGCCACGTCGGGCGGCGCGATGGATGCGTCGAACCTTCTAAAGCCGGCGCTGTCTTCCGGTGCCATTCGTTGCATCGGATCAACGACCTACAAGGAATACCGGCAGTTCTTCGAGAAGGACCGCGCCCTGGTCCGCCGCTTCCAGAAGATCGACGTGAAGGAGCCTTCGATCGACGATGCCGTCGCGATCATGAAGGGGTTGAAGCCGTATTTCGAGGAGTTTCACCATGTGAAGTTCTCGAACGAGGCCATCCGGGCGGCGGTCGAGCTTTCGGCCCGCTACATCAACGACCGCAAGCTGCCGGACAAGGCGATCGACGTGATCGACGAGACGGGCGCCTCTCAGATGTTGCTGCCGGAGCCCCAGCGCAAGAAGAAGATCGGCATCAAGGAGATCGAGGCGACCGTCGCGACGATGGCCCGCATTCCCCCGAAATCCGTCTCCAAGGATGACGAGGAGGTGCTCGCTCATCTCGACGAGCAGCTGAAGCGGGTCGTCTACGGTCAGGATGCCGCGATCGAGGCCTTGGCTTCGACGATCAAGCTGGCGCGGGCCGGCCTTCGCGAGCCGGACAAGCCGATCGGCAGCTATCTCTTCTCGGGTCCGACCGGCGTCGGGAAGACCGAAGTCGCCAAGCAACTCGCCTCGACTCTCGGCGTCGAGCTCCTGCGTTTCGACATGTCGGAATACATGGAGCGCCACACCGTCTCCCGCCTCATCGGCGCACCTCCCGGCTATGTCGGCTTCGACCAGGGCGGCCTGCTGACGGACGGGATCGACCAGCATCCGCATTGCGTGCTGCTGCTGGACGAGATCGAGAAGGCCCATCCCGACCTGTTCAACATCCTGCTGCAGGTCATGGATCAGGGCCGTCTGACCGATCACAACGGCAAGAAGATCGACTTCCGCAATGTGATCCTGATCATGACGACGAATGCGGGCGCAGCGGAAGGCGCACGGGCGGCGATCGGCTTTGGCTCGACCAAGCGCACCGGCGACGACGTGGAGGCGATCAACAAGCTCTTCACGCCCGAGTTCCGCAACCGCCTCGACGCGATCATTCCCTTCGCCGGTCTGACGCCGAAGGAGATCAACCGCGTCGTCGAGAAGTTCGTCATGCAGTTGGAGGCGCAGCTTTCGGAGCGCGGCGTCACGTTCGAACTGTCGCCGGACGCCGTCGGCTGGCTGGCCGAAAAGGGCTACGACGAGCACATGGGCGCAAGGCCCCTGGCGCGCGTCATCCAGGAATACATCAAGAAGCCGCTGGCCGACGAGGTTCTGTTCGGCAAGCTGAAGCGCGGTGGAACGGTCAAGGTGACCGTCGCCGAGGACGAGGCCGGCAAGAAGGTGCTGAAGCTCGATCCCATTGCCGACGAACTTCCCGCCAAGGGCAAGAAGGGCGGCAAGGGACGCGGCAAGCTCGACGCTGACGACGACGGCGACAACGAGACATACGACGACGACGAGATCACGGACGTCCCGGTCGAGGGCGACGGCGAACTGGCCGTTCGTCCTGCCAAGCGTCCGGTCACCGGACCGAAGGTCGCGCGCAAGCCGTCCTGACCGCCCTGAAAATGCAAGGGGCCGCTCGTGTCGAACGGGCGGCCCCTTTTCGCGTGATTCGATTTCTCGTCAGGCCTCTTCGCATGACCGTCCTCGTTGAAGACCGCGGGTCGTCCTGGCCCTGGATCCGCCGCGGCATGCTCGGCATGTTGAGCCCGCCGGCCCTGATCCTCACCACCGCCCATATCGGCTTTGCGGGTCTGGCGCGGGACGCCGGCCTGTCCTGGCCGGAGGCGACCTTCATGGTCTTTTCGATCTGGGCCCTGCCGGCGAACATCATCCTCGTCGGCGCCATCACCTCGGGTCTGTCGCTCGCTGCGACCGCCTTCGCCGTGGCCTTGTCCTCGCTGCGGCTGATGCCGATGGTCGTCGCCCTGATGCCGGAGATCCGGGGGCCGAGAACGCGACGCTGGTCGCTCTTCCTCCTGTCGCATTTCATCGCCATCACCGCCTGGGTCTTCGCCATGCAATCGGTGCGGGACGTGCCCCGGGAGCATCGGCTCGCTTACTTCGGAGGCTTCGGCGCGACGCTCTGCACCGTCAACACGCTCGTCGTCGCGCTCGCGTTCAATCTGATGGGTCAACTGCCGGCTCTGGCGACCGGAGCGCTGGCCTTCCTGACGCCGGTCTACTTCCTCACGTCCCTCTACGGTTCCGCGCGCGATCTTTCGGGACGGCTCGGCCTTCTCACCGGCATGCTGGTTCTGCCGCTCGGGCACTGGCTCGATCCCGAACTGGACATTCTGATCGCCGGGATCGGCGGCGGCTTGATCGCCTATGCCGTCGGCGAGGCCATGCGGCGCAAGGACGAGGCGACGACGGATCGCGGAGAAGGTCCGTGAGCGGTTGGGGCTATCACGATGTCGCCGCGGACTGGTGGCCCTACGTGTTCATTCTCCTGGCCGGCTGGCTTCCGACGGACGTCTGGCGCTGGATCGGCGTCGCCTCGGCCGGGCGGATCGACGAGAAATCCCGCCTCATCTCGCTGGCGCGGGCGATCGCGACCGCTCTCGTCGCCGCGGTGATCGCGCGTCTCGTCTTCTATCCCACGGGTTTTCTGGCAACGCTTCCTGCCGCCGTGCGCGTCGGCGCCCTCGCGGCGGGCTTCCTGACCTACGTTCTGCTCGGCCGACGCATCCTCCTCGGCATTCTCGTGGCGGAGGCGATCCTCATCGGCGTGCCGTTCCTGCTCTAGAGACTCTCGAGGGCAGCCCGAATCGCAGCGGCCTGATCGGCGAGCATCGCGGGATCTGCCATTCCGCCGGCATGACGTTCCAGTTCGGCTCCGGCATAGCGCGGGATGACGTGGATGTGGAGGTGGAAGACCGTCTGACCGGCAGGCGCCTCGTTGAACTGCGCGACGAAGACGCCATCGGCGGAGAAGGCGGTCTGCACCGCCCGCGCCAACCGAGCGACGAGCGGCATCACAGCCTGGAGCGTCGCGTCCGAGGCATCGAGAAGGTTGCGGGACGGCGCCTTGGGAATGACGAGACAATGGCCCTTGGACTGGGGCATCACGTCCATGATGGCGAGCGCCGTATCGGTCTCGATCAGCTTCTGGCTCGGAATTTCGCCCCGCAGGATCTTGGCGAAGACGTTGTTCGGATCGTAGCCCTCGGTCATGTCCATCCCTTCGTCGCCCATCGGCGCCCGCACTTAGTCGGCCGGGTCCTCGGCGTCCAGCCTTTCCGGGACGCGATCCGAAGGAACGACCGGCGAGACCTCGCCCTTTCGGAACGGCGTGTGCTCGCCGAGCACGTCCTGCATGCGCGCCACCTGTTCACGCTCGTCGTCGAGGTGATCCTCGATGGCGCGGCGAAGACCGGCATGGGCGATGTAATGGGCGGAATGGGTCGTCACCGGCTCATAGCCGCGCGCGAGCTTGTGCTCGCCCTGTGCGCCGGCCTCGACGAGCGGAATGCGGTGCTCGATCGCGTAGTCGATCGCCTGATGGTAACAGACTTCGAAATGCAGGAACGGGTGCTCCTCGATGCACCCCCAATAGCGGCCGTAGAGCGCATCGGGGCCGATGAAGTTCAACGCTCCCGCGATGTAGCGACCCTCGCGCTTCGCCATGACCAGAAGGATCTGGTCGGCCATCCGCTCGCCGAGCAGGCTGAAGAACCGCCGGTTGAGATAGGGACGTCCCCATTTCCGGCTGCCGGTGTCCATGTAGAAGGCGAAGAATGCGTCCCAGGCCTCTACCGTGATGTCGGATCCCGTCAGCCATTCGATCGTGATGCCATTGGCGAGCGCCTGCGCGCGCTCCTTGCGAAGCCCCTTGCGCTTGCGGGAGGCGAGGGTGGCGAGGAAGTCGTCATAGGACCCGAAGGCGCGGTTCCGGAAGTGGAATTGCTGATCCGTCCGGTGCAGGAACTCGCTTGCCTCCATCGAATTCAGATCATCGGCGGTCAGGAAGGTCGCATGCGCCGATGAGATGCCGGTCTGATCGACGAAGGTCTTGATCCCCTCGCAGAGCGCGAGCCGGCGGATCTCGGCGCCGGGTCCGGAACCCACGAGAAGACGGGGACCGGTCGCCGGCGTGAACGGCGCGGAGATCTGGAGCTTGGGGTAATACCGCCCCCCGGCTCTCTGGAAGGCCTCCGCCCAGCCATGGTCGAAGACGTATTCGCCTTGGCTGTGGCTCTTCACATAGGCCGCCGCGGCGGCGATCGTCTCGCCGCCGGGGGATTCGAGAACGAGATGCTGCGGCAGCCATCCGACGCGCCGTCCGACGCAGCCGGCCTCTTCCAGCGAGAGGAGAAAGGCGTGGCGTGCGAACGGATTGCCGATCCCGTCCATTCCCGAGACGCAGCCGAGCCGATCCCAGGTCGCGGCCGGAACCTCCGAGACGCTGTCCACGATGCGAAGCGAGAAGGTATCGGAATCGGTCACGAGATCGTCGGTGCCCACCATGCGTTCAATCTTGGTCCTCGTTTGTCGCAGTGCAATACGTCAGAGCTGCGGCAGAAAGCCCTCGAAGGTCATCTGGTCCGCATGCTGAAACGTTCTCTCCACGTCGTCCGGCGTGCGCACCGTCCAGGTGATGACCGGCGCGCCCTGGTCCTGCCGCACCCAGTCCACGAAGGGATTGGGCAGGTGGTGGACGTTGTAGGACACGAACCTGCAGCCGCGCTCGAAAACGGCCCGGTGCTCGGCGAGCGTCTCCGAGCGGAGGCTTTCCGCCGTCAGTCCGACCGGCAGGTCCGTCGCTGCGAGAGCCTGATCGATCAGCCAGGGATCGAAGGACATGAGGGCGAGGGGGCCCTCATAGGCCTCGACGAGCGGCGAGAGCGCGTCGAAGAGATCGCGGTCCTCCTCGGCACTGGACCCTTTCATCTCGATCACGATCGGCACCGCGCCGCCGACGAGCGCCAGAAGCTCGGCGACCGTCGGCACGGTGTCGTCGGTGGAGCCGAGGCGTAGGCGGCCGAGTTCGCCGGCGCTGCGATCCACGGTCCGGCCGGTCTCGGCCGTCACCCGCTCCAGAGTCGCGTCGTGAAACACGACCGGCACCCGGTCGCTCGACAGCATCACGTCGCATTCGATGGCATAGCCGGCGAGCATGGCGGCGCGGAACGCCGACAGGGAATTCTCCATCACGTGGACATTGCCGTCGTGAAGTCCGCGATGGGCGATCGGCCGGGCGCTGAGCCAGCCGAGATCCTGGGGGGAAGACGACCTCATGTCAGGCGATCTCGAACAGCGCCTCGATCTCGACGGCTGCGCCGAGCGGCAGGCACGGCACGCCGACGGCCGAACGCGCGTGACGTCCCGCATCGCCGAGGATCTCGACCAGAAAGTCCGACGCCCCGTTGGCCACCTTGTGCTGATCGGTGAAACCGGGGTCGCTCGCCACGAAGACGGTGATCTTGAGGAGGCGCCGGATCCGCTCCAGATCCCCGCCGAGAGCCGCTTTGGCCTGAGCGAGGATGTTGATCGCGCAGAAGCGGGCCGCCCTCTGGCCGTCGTCCAGAGACACGTCCGCACCGAGCTTTCCCGTGACGGCAATCTTGCCGCCATCGATGGGAAGTTGGCCCGATGTCTGCAGGCTGTTGCCGAACAGGACAAAGGGGACATAATTGGCGGCCGGAGCGGCGGCCTCGGGCAAGCTGACGCCGGCGGCGGCAAGGCGGTCCGAGATCGTGGCTGCTGTCATCGAAGTTTCCTCGGTGGAAGGGTCGGGCTCTGGTGTCGGGCTTTTTCGAGGGATCGCCGGTGCTCTGGAACGGCGCCCCATCGGATGAGAGATGGCTCGGGCGCCGACATACAATGCCGAAGCGCGTTTCCCTAGTCGACAGGACGTTATGCCGATGCCTCTTCGCTTGATAGCCGCATTGGTGGCGGGCGTGACAGCCCCACCGACACCGGCGGCCGCGCTGCCCGCAGCCGTGATACTGGCTCCGCATCAGGCGATCTATGAGCTCGAACTCACCGACCGGTCCGATGACATCGCGGGGGCGGAGGGCCGAATCGCGATGGCGCTGAAGAACGACACGTGCGGCGTCTACAATCTCGACTATCGCTTCGTGGCCCGGTTCCAGCAGGAGCAGGAGATCACGCAGACCGATCAGCAGACGGTTTCGACCGAGACCGTCGCGGGAACGCAGTTCGAGTTTTCCACCAAGACCTTCGTCGATGGCGCGCCGGAAAAGGAGGTCAGCGGCGAAGCCCGCCATGACGGAACCGCCACGAAGGTCGAAATGACGGAACCCGAGAAGCGCAGCTTCGAGCTGCCGCTCTCGCGCTTTCCGATGGAGCACACGCGCGAGCTGATCGAAAAGGCGAGGGAGGGTCAGATGATCGTCGAAACGCGCCTCTTCGACGGCGACGACGACAGCGAGAAGCTTCTGACGAGCACGGCGATCATCACGCCGCACGAGCCCGGTCCGGCTCCATCCGCTCCAAACGTCGACCCGACAGGCGAACCCGCGAAGCCGGCACCATCGGCAGGCGCTTCCGCCATGGCCGCACCGGCAACGAACGATCCGGACGCGACGCCGGCCGCGGATGCGGCCGAAGCCGCGAAGGCCGCGCTCCAGGAGAGCATCCGCAAGTCCCTGGCCGGCCTTCGCTCCTGGAGGGTCAACGAAGCCTACTACAACACCGACAGCGACCCGGACGGCCTGCCGATCTTCCAGACCAGCTACGTGCTTTACGAGAATGGGGTGTCGGACGATCTGAAGCTCGACTTCGGGGCTTATGTCTTCGCGGGCTCCTTGAGCAAGCTGGACCTCCTCTCGGCGCCTGCCTGTCCCTGACCGCCTGACCGGCCACCCGCCGGCGGGAGGTGCGGACCTTTGCAGAACCGGCGAGAAGCTTGCCCATCGAGGCGTGATGGTGTATGCGCGCCGCTATTCCACACACGGAATTCGGGATGGTCCTCCGAGCGATCGGGGAACCCGCCCACCGGTGGCAGCCAGACGGCTGCTTCTTTTCCGTGGAGGCTCAACCGGTAAAAGGACCCTTTACCATGGCACTTCCCGACTATTCCATGCGCCAGCTTCTCGAGGCGGGTGTCCACTTCGGCCACCAGACTCACCGCTGGAACCCGAAGATGGCGCCCTTCATCTTCGGCTCGCGCAACAACATCCACATCCTCGATCTCGCCCAGACCGTTCCGATGCTGCACACGGCGCTGAAGGCCGTGTCCGACACCGTCGCCAAGGGCGGCCGCGTTCTGTTCGTCGGCACCAAGCGCCAGGCGTCCGACATCGTGGCGGATGCCGCGCAGCGCTCGGCCCAGTACTACGTGAACTCCCGCTGGCTCGGCGGCATGCTCACGAACTGGAAGACCATTTCCCATTCGATCCAGCGCCTGCGCAAGCTCGACGAACTGCTCGCCGGCGAAGCCCACGGCTTCACCAAGAAGGAGCGTCTGACGCTACAGCGCGAGCGCGACAAGCTCGACCGCGCGCTCGGTGGCATTCGCGACATGGGCGGTGTGCCGGACATGATCTTCATCATCGACACCAACAAGGAAGCGATCGCGATCGAGGAAGCCAAGCGCCTCCACATTCCGGTCGTCGCGGTCGTCGATTCGAACTGCAACCCGAACCCGATCGACTACCCGATCCCGGGTAACGACGACGCGGCTCGCGCCATCACCCTCTACTGCGACCTGATCGCCAAGGCGGCCCTCGACGGCATCGGTCGTCAGGCCGGCGCCATGGGCGTCGATATTGGTGCGATGGAAGAGGCGCCGATCGAGGCCCTCGACGAAGAGCCGGCGCTGGCCGAGCAGGCTGCCCCGGCGCCCGTCGCCGAGGAAGCTTCGGCGGCCTGAGCCACCGGCGCACAGGCGTTTCGCCGTCCGGTCTTTGGCCGGACGGTTTGTACCGACCCTTCATACAGATGTGACAAGACCGGCTCATTTCCGCGCGACCTGCCGGAGGTGAGCCGGCACTTTTTGGCAAGAGGCTAGACCATGACCGTAACCGCCGCGATGGTGAAGGAACTGCGCGAGAAGTCCGGCGCAGGCATGATGGACTGCAAGACCGCGTTGGCCGAGACCAATGGCGACATGGAGGCCGCGATCGACTGGCTCCGCGCCAAGGGCATTTCGAAGGCCGACAAGAAGTCGGGTCGCACCGCGGCCGAAGGCCTCGTCGGAGCAGCCTCCGACGGCAACACGGCGATCGTCGTCGAGGTCAATTCCGAAACCGACTTCGTCGCGCGCAACGACGCCTTCCAGGCGATCGTCAAGAACATCGCGAAGGTCGGCCTCTCCACCGACGGCTCGGTCGATGCCGTCGCCGCCGCCGCCTATCCCGCGTCGTCCAAGACCGTCGCCGAGACGATCACCGAAGCGGTGGGAACGATCGGCGAGAACATGTCGCTCCGTCGTTCGGCCATGCTGTCGGTCGGCGAAGGCGTCGTCGCCTCCTATATCCACAACCAGGTCGTCGACGGGCTCGGCAAGATGGGCGTGCTCGTCGCCATGGAATCCTCCGGCGACAAGGCCGCGCTCACGCAGTTCGGCCGTCAGGTCGCCATGCATGTCGCGGCGACCAATCCGCTCGCTCTGACCTCGGCCGAAGTCGATCAGGCGACAGCCGACCGCGAACGCGCGATCTTCATCGAGCAGGCGCGCGAGTCCGGCAAGCCGGAAGCGATCATCGAGAAGATGGTCGAAGGCCGGATGCGCAAGTTCTACGAGGAGGTCGTCCTCCTCAGCCAGGCTTTCGTCATCAACCCCGACCTCACGGTCGAGAAGGCGCTGAAGGATGCCGAGAAGGACTTCGGCGCGCCTGCGAAGATCACCGGCTTCGTGCGCTTCGCCCTCGGCGAGGGCATTGAGCGGGAGAAGTCGGACTTCGCGGCCGAGGTTGCGGCGGCTGCCGGCAAGAAGTAAGTCTCGCATATAAAATCGCATGGGAAGCCGAGACCGCAAACGACGGCGCGTCTCCTGCCTCCCTCAAGACCCCGGGCGTCCGCGTGACAAGCGGACGCCCTTGTTGTATCGCAGGCCGGCATCGGGAACGGGTGAGTTCATTCATGGCAGACGTCCGTTTCAAGCGCGTGCTCCTGAAGGTTTCCGGCGAAGCGCTGATGGGCAGTCAGGGATTCGGAATTGACGTCACCGTCGTAGACCGGATCGCCGGTGACATCGCCGAGGCGCGCGAACTCGGCGTCGACATCTCGGTCGTCATCGGCGGCGGCAACATTTTCCGCGGCGTCGCCGTCGCCTCCAAGGGTGGTGATCGCGTGACCGGCGACCACATGGGCATGCTGGCGACCGTCATCAACGCCCTGGCGCTGCGCACCTCCCTTCTGAAGATCGGCATCGACGCCATCGTCCTTTCGGCGATCGCGATGCCGGAGATCTGCGAGAGCTTCTCGCAGCGTGTCGCGCTCGCCCATGCGCAGGCGGGGCGCGTGGTCATCTTCGCGGGCGGAACCGGCAATCCCTTCTTCACGACCGACTCGGCTGCCGCGCTTCGCGCCGCCGAGATGGGCGCGGAAGCCTTGTTCAAGGGGACGCAGGTCGACGGCATCTACACCGCCGATCCCAAGACCCATCCGGAGGCGACCCGCTTCGAGACGCTGACTCATGACGAATTGCTCCTGCGCGGGCTGGCCGTCATGGATGTCGCGGCCGTTGCGCTGACGCGCGAAAATCATATCCCGATCGTCGTCTTCTCGATTCACGAGAAGGGCGGCTTCAGCCAGATCCTTACGGGCGGCGGGCTTTCGACGATCGTCACCGATTAAGGCGAAAGCAGAAGGCAGAACCAGCATGGCGGATTTCGATTTCAACGGCTTGAAGCGGCGCATGGACGGCGCGATCTCTTCGCTTCAGCATGATCTCTCCGGTCTTCGCACGGGGCGTGCGTCGGCGAACCTTCTCGATCCGATCACGGTCGATGCCTATGGGACGCAGACGCCCTTGAACCAGGTGGCCAACGTCTCCGTGCCGGAGCCCCGCATGCTCTCGGTGTCGGTCTGGGACAAATCCTTGGTCGGCAAGGTCGAACGCGCGATCCGTGATTCCAGCCTCGGCCTCAACCCGATCACGGATGGAACCACCTTGCGCATCCCGCTGCCGGAACTCAACGAGCAGCGTCGCAAGGAGCTCGTCAAGGTCGCGCACACCTATGGCGAGAACGCCCGCATCGCGGCTCGTCACGTCCGCCGCGACGGTATGGACAGCTTGAAAAAGCTGGAGAAGGACGGCGACATCGGACAGGATGATTCGCGCCAGATGTCGGATCGGGTCCAGAAGATGACGGATGAGACGATCTCCGAAATCGACCGGACCCTGGCCGCCAAGGAAGCGGAAATCCTTCAGGTCTAGACTGGAGCGGTCGGCGGCTCGGCGCTGGGTATCAGGGAAGGTTGAACTTCGTGCGGGCACCGGAACACGTCGCCATCATCATGGACGGCAATGGCCGTTGGGCGAAGGCGAGGGGGCTTCCGCGCTCGATCGGCCATCGACGGGGCGTGGAGGCGGTTCGCGAAGCCGTTCGCACGGCCGGCGCTCTGGGAATTCGCTATCTGACCCTCTTCGCGTTTTCCTCCGAGAACTGGCGTCGTCCCGCCGACGAGGTCGGTGAGCTGATGGGCCTGCTCAAGCTCTTCATCCGCCGGGACTTGGCCGATCTCCACAAGGAGGGCGTCCGCGTCCGCGTCATCGGCGCTCGCCACAACCTTTCCCCCGACATCCGGTCTCTGCTCGAAGAGGCTGAAAACCTCACGCGCGAGAACAGCTCCACGACGCTCGTCATCGCCTTCAACTACGGCGCGCGTGAAGAAGTGACGCGGGCGATGCAGCGGATCGGCGAGAAGATCGTGTCGGGCGAGATCGAGCCGCATGCGCTGACCGCGCAGCACATCGAAGCCCATATGGACACGGCCGGCATTCCCGATCCCGACCTCATCATCCGCACGAGCGGCGAGTTGCGTCTGTCGAACTTTCTCCTCTGGCAGGCCGCCTATTCCGAATTCGTCTTCCTGCCCTGTCTCTGGCCGGATTTCGACCGCAAGGCCTTCGAGGAAGCCCTGAAGGAATTTGCTGGACGAGAACGCCGTTTCGGTGGCGTTTCCTGCGAGATCGCGTCCTGATCGGATGGGACTTGGGATCGGCAGGCTCGTCGCCACGGCATCCTGGATCGACCTTCGATCCCGATTGATCTCGGCACTGGTCCTCGGGGCCTTCGTCATTCTGGTCGCCCTCGCCGGCGGTCTTCCCTTTCGCCTTCTCTGTTGCGCCACGGGCGTGATCGTCTTCGACGAATGGTCGAAGATGACGCGGGCCAAGCGGGCCGGGCCCAGCTTCAAGTTCCTGCGCCGGGCTCTCTTCTTCGGGCTGTTCGCCTTCCTCATCGGCGAGCCCGAGGCTGCCGTCGCGCTGATCGTCGGCGCCGGCCTCTTCATCGCGCTGATCGATCGCGGCGAGCACAAGGCCGATTGGGCGCTGGGCGGACTGGCCTACGCGGCGTTCGCCGGCCTCGCGCCCGGCTTCCTGCGGGGCGACGACGCGGAGGGTCTGGCGATTCTCGGGCTCGTCATCTGCGTCGTCTGGCCGACCGACATCTTCGCGTACTTCACCGGACGGACGTTCGGCGGGCCGAAGATCATGCCGCTGATCTCTCCCAAGAAGACCGTGTCGGGTTCGATCGGAGGCCTCCTGGCGGGCGTGGCCTTCGGAACGACGTTCCACATGGCGCTCACCGGCGGCTTCCAACCCTGGATCCTCGTCTTCACGGCCGTGCTGTCCGTTCTCGGTCAGGCCGGTGACTTCTTCGAGTCCTGGGTGAAGCGGCGTTTCGGCGTCAAGGATTCCGGTCGCATCATCCCAGGCCATGGCGGCCTGATGGACCGGATCGACGCTCTCATCGTCGCGCTCGGCTTCGCCTGGTTGGTCGGCATCGCCCTTGCGGGGTTCGATCATCCGGCACGGGCGTTCTTCGAGCCGTGAGCGCGTCGCCCTCTGCGCCGATCTGCGACCTGATTCGCTCGGCGCAACATGCTATTGTCGTGATCGCTTGACATCTTGACCGACGCCCGCGTGCCGGATCTATGGCGGCGAAGCGAACCGAACTGGACACCGGATGATGGACGTTTCTTCAAGCTTGGCCGCGCTCTGGGACGTCGCGCTCATCAAGATCGTACCGTTTCTCTTCGTCCTGACGGTCATCGTCTTCTTCCATGAGCTCGGGCATTTCCTGATCGGTCGCCTGTGCGGGATCAAGGCGCTGGTCTTCTCCGTGGGTTTCGGTCCCGAAATCGTCGGCTTCAACGATCGGCGCGGGACGCGCTGGAAGCTCTGCGCGATACCGCTCGGCGGTTACGTGAAGTTCCTCGGGGACGAGAACGCCGCGAGCACGCCGGATCACGGTGCCGTGTCCCGGATGACGGCGGAAGAGCGCGCCATGGCGTTTCCCGCCAAGAGCGTCGGTCGCCGCGCCGCCACCGTCGCCGCGGGCCCGATCGCCAATTTCATTCTCGCCATCGTGCTGTTCTCGGCCGTCGCCTTCACGGGTGGACGGATGGTCGGCGATCCCGTCGTCGCCGAGGTGCGGCCGGACTCGCCGGCGGCCGCGGCCGGTTTTGCGCCGGGCGATCGCGTGCTGAAGCTGGACGGCAACGACATCACCTATTTCAGCGACCTTCAGCGCTATGTCGCCTCGCGTGCCGACACGCCCATCTCCGTCGAGATCGATCGAGGGGGCCAAACTCTCGCTTTGACGGTGACGCCGCGCGAGGTCGAGCAGGACGACGGGTTCGGCAACAGGGTCAAGGTTCCGATCGTCGGTCTCGTGGCGAGCGAACAGAGCGCGAGCTTCCGGATGGAAGACGTCTCGGCGATCGAAGCCGTGCAGTATGGTGTCTCGCAGACGTGGTTCGTGACCGAGCGAACCGTCGCCTTCATCGGCGGCATCGTCACCGGCCATCAGGGAACGGAACAGATTGGCGGCCCGATCCGCATTGCGCAGGTGTCCAGCCAGGTCGCGACGCTCGGCCTTGGCGCGCTTCTCAATCTGGCGGCGCTTCTGTCGATTTCGATCGGCCTTCTGAACCTTCTGCCGATTCCCATGCTCGACGGCGGGCATCTCCTTTTCTACGCCTATGAAGCGATCCGGGGAAAACCCCTGAGCGAGCGCGTGCAGGAAGTGGGCTTTCGCCTCGGTCTGGTGCTCGTCCTGTCGCTGATGGTCTTTGCGTTCTGGAACGACATTTCGGGACTAACGTGAAGCACTTATGAAGATGTCTCGAAACGTTCACGGTTTATTAACCATGTCTTGGGTCTGCGTGTCCCGTGTGCAACGGTTTTCCGATTCCTAAACAGGTTCGGTCCAGTTTGCTTGAACGTCCCGTCAAAGCCGTTACAAGGCATGGGACGCAGGATGCCGTCTCGGCGTTCGCGCGACAGAACATGCAAAAGGTGGTGAGGCCTATGTCGGCTGGATCAAAGCTTCTTCGAGCCGCGTCGGCGATCGCTCTTTCATCGACGGTGATGGCGACCGCGCTCGGAGTTCAGCTCGTCGGCTCCACGACGGCTCAGGCGGCTCAAGTGAGCCGCGTCGAGGTTCGAGGCAATCAGCGCGTCGAGGCCGATACGATCCGCGGTCTCCTCGCGATCCGTGCCGGTCAGAACATCTCGGACGCCGACATCGACGAGGGCGTTCGCAAGCTCTACTCGACGGGGCTGTTCTCAGACGTGCGCATCAGTCAGAGCGGCGGCACGGTCACGGTCGAGGTCGACGAGAACCAGATCGTCAACCAGGTGCTGTTCCAGGGCAATTCCAAGCTCAAGGACGAACAGCTCAACGCGGTCGTTCAGACGCAGTCCCGCGCACCCTATGCGGCCGCCACGGCCCAGACGGACGTGGAGTCGATCCGCCAGGCCTATATCCGGATCGGCCGCAGCGATGCCGTCGTCTCCGTGCGCACCCTGCCGGTCGACAACAACCGGGTGAACGTCGTGTTCGACGTGCAGGAAGGCGATCGGACCAAGATCGGCACCATCACCTTCGTCGGCAACAACGCCTTCGGCGACGGACGCCTCAAGGAGGTGATCGCGCTGCGGGAATCGGGCATCCTCTCCTTCATCCAGCGCAACGATATCTACGACGAGGATCGGCTGCGCGCGGACGAGGAAACGCTGCGCCGCTTCTACTACAATCGCGGCTATGCCGATTTCCGGATCGTGTCCTCCGTCGCCGAGCTCGACGAGGCGCAGAACCAGTACTTCATCACCATCACGCTCGACGAGGGTGAGCGCTACACCTACGGCGCGATCAACATCGACTCCGCCATTCCGGGCGTCGATGCCGAATCCCTGCGCAGCGAGCTCGAGACCCAGACCGGCGACGTCTACAGCGCGCAGAAGGTCGAGGACTCGCTCGTCGGCATCACCAACGCAGTGGCCTCGAACGGCTATGCCTTCGCTCAGGTGACACCGCGCGGCGATCGCGACTTCAACAACCGCACGATCTCGATCAACTACGTGATCGATCAGGGACCGCGTGCCTATATCGAGCGGCTCGAAGTTCGCGGCAACACGAAGACTCGCGACTACGTCATTCGTCGCGAGTTCGATGTCTCCGAGGGCGATGCCTTCAATCAGGTCCTCGTGCAGCGCGCCAAGCAGCGCCTCGAAGGCCTCGGCTTCTTCGAAAAGGTCTCCATCTCGACGGCGCCCGGCTCGGAGCCCGACCGCGTGGTCGTCATCGTCGAGGTTCAGGAGAAGTCGACGGGTGAGTTCTCGATCGGCGGCGGCTACACGACCGGCGGCGAAAGCGAAGGCCCCGTCGCCGAGATCGGCGTGACCGAACGCAACTTCCTCGGTCGCGGCCAGTTCGTGAAGGTGTCCGCCGGTTTCGGCGAAGACACGCGGAACTACCAGCTCTCCTTCACCGAGCCGTACTTCCTCGGCCGTCGCCTCGCGGCAGGTTTCGACATCTACACGAGCGAGAACAATTCGGAATCCTACGAGGTCAAGCGGATCGGTGGCGCCCTGCGCCTCGCCGCGCCGATCACCGAGGATATCACCGCCCAGGTTGCCTACAACTTCAAGCAGGAAGAGTTCGGCGACAATGTCGGTCTGAACCTCGGCTTCTACAGCCCGGGGAACATTCAGGTCACGCAGGGCACGCCAGGTTCTCAGCAGCTCTTCGCGACCTGCGGCAGTCCCAACCCGCGCAACGTCGTCGGGTCCGGCGCGGCCGGTCTCGGTATCGGGTTTGCGAACGCGCCGAAGTACACGCGGTCGGCCATCATCAACCAGGCGATCTGTGAAAGCCCCTACACGACCTCGTCCATCGCCTACGCTCTTGCCTACAACACGCTGGATTCGAACAAGGATCCCCGCAACGGCATCATCGCGACGATCGGTCAGGAAGTGGCCGGTCTCGGTGGCGACGCGAGCTTCGTGAAGACGACCGCCAAGGCGGCCTACTTCACGCAGCTGCAGGAAGAATACGACGTCATCGGCCAGCTGAGCGCGGGCGGCGGCAACGTTTCCGGTCTCGGCGACGATCTGCGCGTGTTCGACAACTTCTTCAAGGGACAGGACATCGTCCGCGGCTTCGAGACCAAGGGCATCGGCCCGCGGCAGTTCGAACTCGACGCATTCGGTCGCCGCATCGGCGATGGCGTCGCGATCGGCGGTGAAAATTACCTTAACGCGTCCGCCGAGGCGACCTTCCCGCTGCCGGGCATCTCGCGCGATCTCGGCTTCCGCGGCGCGGTCTTCGCGGATGCGGGTACCTTGTGGGGCACCGAGTTCGCTGGCGAGCGCGGCGTAGTCGGCGACGACATCGCGGTTCGTGCCTCGGTGGGCGTCGGCCTCAGCTGGGCCTCGCCGTTCGGTCCGCTTCGCGTCAACTACGCCTATCCCCTGGCGAAGGAAGAATACGACGAGACGCAGGAATTCTCCTTCGGCTTCTCCTCGCGGTTCTGACGGGACGGGGAGGCGCTCTGCGCCTCCCGATACGATGTCGGATCATCGCTTCTTTCCCAAAGGCTCCGGTCTCACGCTTGCCGGTCTCGTCGACCTCGTCGGCGGGACTTTGCGCGTTGGCGCCGACGAAGCCCTGATCGTCGATGGGCTTGCCTCGCTGGACGAGGCCGGTCCGCGGGACGTCAGTTTCTTCGACAATCTTCGCTATCGGGACGATCTCGAGGCGACGGCGGCCGGGTGCGTCCTCGTCGCCAAACGCAATCTCGGCCTCGTGCCGGAGCACCTTGCAGCTCTCGTCGTCGCGCAGCCCGGTTCGGCCTTCGCGGCTGTCGGGCGGGCGCTGTTTCCCGCGGCGCTTCTGCCCGGTTCCATGTCGGGCCTGCCAGGCGTCTCGCCGTTGGCTTCTCTCCATCCGACCGCGACGCTCGAAGCCGACGTGACGATCGAGGCGGGGGCCGTCGTCGGTCCGAACGCTGCGATCGGTCGGGGCACGATCGTCGGTGCCGGGGCGGTGGTCGGACCCGGTTGCCAAGTCGGACGCGATGTCCGGATCGGATCGCACTGCACCGTTCAGCATGCGCTCATCGGCAATCGCGTCATCCTGCATCCCGGCGTGCGCCTCGGACAAGACGGGTTCGGCTATTCTGCCGGACCGAAGGGCATCGTCAAAGTCGTTCAGGTGGGGCGGGTCATCATCCAGGACGACGTCGAGATCGGCTCGGGGACGACGATCGATCGCGGCGCGGTACGCGACACGGTGGTCGGCGAGAACACCAAGATCGACAATCAGGTCCAGATTGGACACAACGTCCGGATCGGGCGCAACTGCCTGATCGTGGCGCAGGTCGGCATTGCCGGAAGCGCGACGCTCGGTGACGGCGTGTCGATCGGGGGTAAGAGTGGCGTGAACGGCCACGTGACGATCGGCGACGGCGCACAGATCGCCGGTGCCAGCATCGTGGCCAGCGACATGCCGGCCAGGGCGCGCTGGGGTGGGACCCCGGCTCGGCCGGTGCGCGAATGGTTCCGGGAAATCACGTGGATCAGCATGGCGGCGAAAGCCGGGCGAACGGCAGGAGGGCAGGATGACCGAAGCGACGACGACGCTTGAGAGCGTCGATATCCTGCAGATCCTCGAACTGCTGCCGCACCGCTACCCGTTTCTGATGGTCGATCGCATCCTCGACATCGACGGGGATCGCAGTGCCGTCGGGATCAAGAACGTGACGGCCAACGAGCCGCATTTCCTCGGGCATTTTCCGGGAGCTCCGGTGATGCCCGGTGTTCTGATCATCGAAGGCATGGCGCAAACGGCGGGCGCGATCTGCACGCGCTCCATGGGCAAGGGCATTCCGCAGCTCGTCTATTTCATGACGATCGACAATGCGAAGTTCCGTCGGCCCGTCGTTCCCGGCGACCGCCTGGAATATCACGTCAAGCAGTCCAAGAAGCGCGGCAACATCTGGAAATTCGATTGCGTCGGTCTCGTGGACGGCGTCAAGGTCGCGGAAGCGACGGTCAGCGCGATGCTTGTTCCGCGCGACCCGGCCTGATCCGTCGGGATCGCCGCCGATCCATCAGTCTTCAGGGGTTTCATGATCATCCACCCGTCGTCGATCGTCGAAGATGGGGCCGTTCTCGGCGATGATGTCGAGATCGGTCCGTTCTGCCACATCGGACCGCAGGTTCGACTCGGCGCGGGTTCGCGGCTTCGATCGCACGTGGTCCTATCCGGCAACACGACGATCGGCGTCCATGCCAACATCTACCCCTTCGCCTCGATCGGTCACGCTCCGCAGCACCTGAAGTACAAGGGCGAGGACACGCGGCTGGTGATCGGCGACAATTGCCTCATCCGCGAATCCGTGACGATGAACCCGGGCACCATCCAAGGGCGCTCCGAAACGACGATCGGCAATGATTGCTCGTTCTTCACGGGAGCGCATGTGGCGCATGACTGCGTGATCGGGGACCGGGTGACGCTGATCAACAACGTCATGCTCGCGGGTCATTGCGTTATCGGCGACTTCGCCACCATCGCCGGCGGCTCCGGCATCCACCAGTTCACACGGATCGGACATCACGCCTATATCGGCGGGCTCGCGGCCGTGGAGGGCGACGTCATTCCCTTTGGTATGGTGCTCGGAAACCGTGCCTATCTCTCTGGCCTCAACGTGATCGGCATGAAGCGCGCCGGGTTCAACCGGGATGCCGTTCGCAATGTCCGTAAAGCGTACCGCATGCTCTTTTCCGACGATCTGACCTTCCGCGAGAACATGGACGAGGTGCAGAGCGAATATCCGGACGATCCTCTGGTGCAGGATCTTCTCGGCTTCATCCGCTCCGGTGGCGACCGCGCCATCTGCTTTCCGCGGCATAGCCGCCCGTCGTGAGCCTTCAGAAGCCCGGCATCGTGGTTCCGGCCCATGCGGGCGAGCCGCTGGCCGTGATCGCAGGCGGCGGCGATCTTCCTCGGTTGATTGCCGCAACCGCAGCCCGTCGCGGTTTTGCGCCGACCATTCTGTCCATCGGGGATGGTCTGGGAACCGACTGGACACCCTATCCCGCATCGGACATGGCCTGGGGACGCCTGGGCGACGCTTTCGGTCACCTGAAGGCGCAAGGCGTTCGCAGGATGGTCCTCTGCGGGACGGTCTCCGTCCGTCCCGATTTCCGTTCGATCTGGCCGAGCCTGCGCACACTGGCACTCCTGCCACAGATCTTTCAGGTCATTCGCGGAGGGGATGATTCCTTGCTGCGTGCCGCCGCGAAA
Organism: Aureimonas sp. Leaf454; assembly: GCF_001424685.1. Lineage (GTDB taxonomy): Bacteria > Pseudomonadota > Alphaproteobacteria > Rhizobiales > Rhizobiaceae > Plantimonas. The sequence goes on along the minus strand of NZ_LMQT01000019.1, from coordinate 86,191 downwards.
GCCTTCGAGAAGCGGGGTTTCGAGTTGCTGGCCGTGCAGGAGGTGGCGCCCGAATTGATGATGCCTGCGGGAAATCTCACATCGCGCCGACCGCTGGAATCCCATCGGATCGCGATGACGCGAGGATTTGAGGCCGCGCGGGCCTTGGGCGCCCTCGACGTCGGTCAAGCCGTCGTCGCATCCAAGGACCGGGTCATCGCTTTGGAGGGCATCGAGGGAACGCGGGAAATGCTCGGGCGGGTGGCTGATCTGCGCCGTCGCGGGCGCATCGGCAGCGCGGAACACACCGTCCTCGTGAAGAGCGTGAAGCCCGAACAGGATCTGCGATTCGATCTGCCGAGCGTCGGCCGCGCAACGATCGAGGAAGCCGCTGCCGCGGGCATCGGCGGCATTGCTCTCAGCGCGCGCAAGGCGCTCGTGATCGGTTTCGACGACGTGGTGCGCGCGGCGGATGCCGCGGGCATGTTCCTCGTCGGCATCGACAGCGAGCCAAGGGAAGAACAGGCATGATCAAGGTCGCCTTCGTCGTCGGAGAGCACTCCGGAGATCGGATCGGCGCCGACCTCATCCGGGGACTTCGGTCCCGATTGGGAAACGACCTCTCCGTCACGGGCCTCGCCGGCGACGCCATGGCGGCGGAGGGCCTGACCTCCCTCTTCAACATCGACGAGTTGTCGATCATCGGCGCGGGGGCGATCGTCGCTCGACTTCCGCAACTTCTCTGGCGGCTCGACCAGACGACCCGCCACATTCTCCGAGAAGAGCCCGACGTGCTCGTTGTGATCGACAGCTTCTCGTTCTCCCACAGGATCGCCCGACGCGTGAGAAAAGCCCGTCCCGGCCTTCCCATCGTCAATTACGTCCCGCCAGCGGTCTGGGCCTATCGCCCCGAACGCGCAGCGGACATGACGGCCTACATCGATCGGGCGATTTCCGCCTTTCCCTTCGAGCCCGCCGTCTATCGCGCGCTGGGAGGTCCTCCCTCGACCTATGTCGGCCATCCCCTCATGGGGGATCCCAAACTCGCCACGATCCGTGCTGCCCTGGACGCGGCGCCGGTTCTTCGCCAGCCGGGAACACCGCCAAAACTTCTCATCCTGCCCGGTTCGCGTCGGGGGGAGGTGGCCCGGCTTGGGCGCGACTTCGGACGAACGTTCGCCGTCTTGTCCGAGCGGATACCTGGATTGGAAGGTGTTCTCCCGGCCGTGTCGCGCTTGCGCGGCCGGATCGAGGCGGAGGTCGCCACCTGGACCGTCAAGCCGACCATCGTTCATGGCGACGACGCCAAATGGGAGGCCTTCGCCACCTCGGACGCGGCCTTGGCGGCATCGGGAACGGTGAGCCTGGAACTTGCCCTCGCCGGTGTTCCGATGGCCCTGGCCTATCGGCTGGACCCCCTGGCTTATCGTCTCCGGCACCTGATTTCCGGATGGACCGCGGCGCTTCCCAACTACATCGTCGATCATGCGCTGGTGCCCGAGCACTTCCATGAATTCGTTCGCCCGGCTCTCTTGGCGCGCAAGCTGGAGCGGCTTTTGACGGACACGCCCGAGCGTCACGCACAGCTTCAAGGCTTCGCCGACATTCGCCGGAAAATGGCCGTGGACCGTCCGCCGGGGGAGGCGGCAGCGGAGATCGTCATCGATGCCGCGAGGAACCGCCGATCGTGAAAACGGGCGCCGCAGCGCCCGTTTCGACCGTGTTGAACCTGCCCCTCAGCCGCGCGAGGCGACCGGCTTGTAGTCGCGCTGCGTCGCTCCCGTGTAGAGCTGACGCGGCCGACCGATGCGCTGGTGCGGGTCCTCGATCATTTCCTTCCACTGCGCGATCCAGCCCACGGTGCGCGCGACCGCGAAGAGAACGGTGAACATGGTGGTTGGAAAACCCAGCGCCTTCAGCGTGATGCCCGAGTAGAAGTCGACATTGGGATAAAGCTTCTTCTCGACGAAATAGGGATCGTGCAGGGCGATCTGCTCCAACTCCATCGCAACCTCCAGCAGCGGATCGTCCTTGATGCCGAGCTCGTCGAGCACTTCATGGCAGGTCTGCTGCATGATTTTCGCGCGGGGATCGTAGTTCTTGTAGACGCGGTGCCCGAAGCCCATGAGGCGGAACGGATCGTTCTTGTCCTTGGCTCGCGCGATGAACTCCGGAATGCGGTCCTTGGTGCCGATCTCGGTCAGCATGTTCAGGGCCGCCTCGTTGGCGCCGCCATGGGCCGGCCCCCAGAGACAGGCGATGCCCGCCGCGACGCAGGCGAACGGATTGGCACCCGACGAACCGGCAAGCCGGACCGTCGAGGTCGAGGCGTTCTGCTCGTGATCGGCATGGAGGATGAAGATCCGGTCCATCGCGCGTGCGAGAACGGGATTGATCTTGTAGGGCTCGCACGGGACCGCGAAGCACATGTGCAGGAAGTTTTCCGCGTAGGACAGATCGTTGCGCGGATAAACGAAGGGCTGGCCGATGTGGTACTTGTAGGCCATCGCCGCCAGCGTCGGCGTCTTGGCGACCATGCGGATGGATGCGACCATCCGCTGGTGCGGATCGGCGATGTCCGTCGAGTCATGATAGAAGGCGGACAGAGCGCCGACGGAGCCCACCATGACCGCCATCGGATGCGCGTCGCGGCGGAAGCCCGAATAGAACCGCGACATCTGCTCGTGGACCATCGTGTGGCGCGTCACGCGATAGACGAAATCGGCCTTCTCGCGTTCGGTCGGCAGTTCGCCGTAGAGAAGCAGATAGCACGTCTCCAGAAAGTCGCCGCGCTCCGCCAGCTGGTCGATCGGGTAGCCGCGGTGAAGGAGAACGCCTTCGTCGCCATCGATGAACGTGATCTTCGATTCGCAAGAGGCCGTGGAAGAAAAGCCGGGATCGTAAGTGAAAACGCCCGTATCCTTGTAGAGGCCCGTGACGTCGACGACGTCCGGCCCGATCGTGCCGCTGCGCATTTCGAGGCTCGCGTTCTTATCGCCCACCGCTATGCTTGCCGCGCGCTTCGTCATGCGTTTCCCCTTCTTTCGAGAGCGGGTCGAGGCACTGCTTTTGCAGTGCACCCTCCAGCGCAGCCTTTGCGTAGCGCAAAGCCGCCACGCGAACAAGTTCGCCGAAAGTCCGGCATCGGACGCCGCCTTTCGAAGGCGGAATCAATCGATTAGAGCTGTTGATCCGAGAGCCTGCCCAATGATTCGTCCCGCCCAAGAACGGCCAGGACATCGAAAACCCCGGGAGATGTCGTCCGGCCGGTGAGGGCCGCTCGCAGCGGCTGTGCCGCTTTGCCGAGCTTCAGCCCCTCGGCTTCCGCGAAGGCCCGAACCACGGCTTCGGTCGAGGCGGCGGACCAGTCCGAAATGTCTTCCAGCCGCGGGATGAGAGCGGCCACGATCCGACGGCCGTCGCCGTCCAGCAGAAGTTTGGCCCCCTCGTCGAGGCTGAGGGGACGCGCTGCGAAGAGATAGGCGGAGCTTTCGCAGAGTTCGACAAGGGTCTTCGCCCGTTCCTTGAGGCCCGCCATCGCGGCCTCCAGCTTGGCGCGGACCTCGTCATCGGGCTTCTGTTTCAGGATCGATCCGTTGGACAGGTGATGCCGCTCCGTCATCAGGAGATCGACGAGGTCCGCGTCGGAGCTGCCGCGGATGTGGTGGCCGCTCAGGGCGTTCAATTTGGCGAAATCGAAACGGGCCGCGCCCTTGTTGATGTCGGCCGTGTCGAACCAGGAGATCATGTCGTCGATCGACATGATCTCGTCGTCGCCGTGGCTCCAGCCCAGACGCGCGAGGTAGTTCAGCAAAGCCTTCGGCATGTAACCCATCTCGCGATAGGCCTCGACGCCCAGCGCGCCGTGCCGCTTGGACAGCTTGGCGCCGTCCGCGCCATGAATGAGCGGGATGTGCGCCATGATCGGAACGTCCCAACCCATGGCCTGATAGATCAGCGTCTGTCGTCCTGCATTCGTCAAATGGTCGTCGCCCCGGATGATGTGGGTGACGCCCATGTCGTGATCGTCCACGACGACGGCGTGCATGTAGGTCGGAGAGCCGTCGGAACGCAGCAGCACGAAATCGTCGAGATCGCGATTGGGAAAGCGCACGTCGCCCTGGACGACATCGCGCACCAGCGTCTCGCCGTCCTGCGGCGCCCGAAGCCGGATGACGAAGGGCGCCCCCGCCGGCGCCTCGCTCGGATCTCGGTCTCGCCAACGCCCGTCGTAGCGAGGCGGGCGCTTCTCGGCCTTGGCGCGTTCGCGCATCTCCTCGAGTTCGGCCTGGGTCGCATAGCAGCGATAGGCCTGGCCGCTGGCCAGGAGCGCCTCGGCGACCTCGCGATGACGCGGCGCGCGCTCGAACTGCGAGATCGCAGGTTCGTCCGCTTCGAGCCCGAGCCAGGACAGGCCTTCGATGATCGCCGTGACGGCTGCCTCGCTGGAGCGCTCGCGGTCCGTATCCTCGATGCGAAGCAGCATCTTTCCGCCGGTGTGCCGCGCATAGAGCCAGTTGAAGAGGGCCGTGCGGGCGCCGCCGATGTGCAGATAACCCGTGGGCGAGGGGGCGAAACGTGTGACCACGCGGTCCGTCATGGCAAAATCCGTGGATGAAGGAAGGCACCCGGTTCGACCGGATGGGACCGACGATTTTGATCGGCAGGGCTTCGTGGGTGTGTAGCATAGGGCCGACGAGAGGCAAGACGATGCGGGAGCCGGACCGGAATGGACGCCACCGACCCCGCAACGAAGCCGCACCCATGGTGGCGCTGGGCAGCCGACGGCGCTGCCCGCCTTCCGCGCGTCGTCCTCCGAAGTCGATCGGGACGATGGCCGACGACGCGCGAATGGCGGTCTTGGTTCGCCCGGGAGTTCACCCGCAATGTCGAGCGCGAGGCACGTGCGAGGTCGGGCTTCTTCCTCGTACCGCTCGGCCTCATGATCGGCATCATCCTGGTCCACACCATCGGGCTCCGCGTCATCGAGGTCCCGGCGACGGGGGTCCGTCCGCCGGACCTTCGCTTAACCGCCGTCCTCTCCGCAGCGGGTCGTGCTTCGGTTCCGCCGATGGTGCTGGCGGCGGCCATTGCCGCAGTGGCCTCGATCCCGGCTCTTCTTCTTGCCTGGACATGGGCAGGGCGGGGCCTGAAGGGCGCTGCCGCTCTTCTTTTCGCCTTCACGGTCATCGGCACGGCTCTCGCGACGGCGGAGCTTGGCTGGACGACGACCACGATCATCTCGGGCGATGCGACGACCCGAATCCAAGGACGCGTCCTGTGGCGGGATCGCGACGATTCCGGCCGAATGCGCTACGTCGTCCGGATCGGCTCGACCGACAGGCCCGTCCTCACGCGACCGCCGGAAACCGCCTCGATCCTTGTGTCGAGCCGGCATGAGACCATCCCGGTCGGCGGGAGGTTCGCAGGTCTCGTCCGGCTGCGGGCACCGTCCGGCCCCGCCATGCCGGGCGCCTACGATTTCGCGTTCGCGTCCTTCTTCGAAGGGCGCGGCGCCAACGGTTTCGCTCTCGGAGCGCCAGAACCCTCCACCGAAATTCCCCGGTCTCTGACCGTGAGCGAAAAACTGGTGCGGTTGCGGCTGAGCGTCAGCGACCGCATCCGGGACGTCATCGGCGGCGGAGCCGGAGCCGTCGCCGCTGCCCTCATGACGGGAGAGCGAAGTGGAATTCCGGACGACATCGACGACGCGCTACGGGCGACGGGCCTGTCGCATGTCCTCTCCATCTCCGGGCTGCACATGGCCCTCGTCGCAGGATTTGCGATGATGCTCGTCCGCGGTCTGCTGGCCTCGTTTCCCCGCGCGGCGCTCCACCTGCCGATCAAGAAGATCGCCGCCGCAGCGGCGCTGGTGGTCGCGACCGCCTACCTCGTCCTCTCCGGCAGCAATGTCGCCACCGACAGATCCTTCGTCATGCTGTCGATCATGCTGGTAGCGATCCTCGTCGACCGGTCCGCACTGACCCTCCGAAATGTCGGACTGGCGGCCGTCCTCGTGCTCCTGACCAGCCCCCATGCCGTGTTGACCGCGAGCTTCCAGATGTCCTTCGCCGCGACGACCGCCTTGGTTGGGATCTACGGACTGATGTCGAGGAGGCGCGATGACGACCAGGAGCCATCCAGACGGCCGGGGCGCATCCGGGCGGTGCTCCTTTTCTTCGGAGGGCTCGCTGCCTCCTCGGCCATCGCAGGTCTGGCGACGGCGCCGTTCGCAGCCTACCACTTCCAGCGCATGGCACCCTACGGCGTCGTCGCCAACCTCGTCGCGCTGCCCGTCTTCTCTTTCTGGATCATGCCCTTAGCGCTGATCTCTGCCATCCTGATGCCGTTTGGCCTCGACGCGGTCTTCCTCGTTCTCATGGGGAAGGGACTGGACTTCGTCTTTCTCGTCGCGACCACCCTCGCGTCCCATCTGCCGGACTCTCCCAGTGGACGACTGACCTCGTCCGGTCTCGTCGTGATATCCGGATCACTCCTCGTCGGTTGTCTCTGCGCCAGCCGTCTTCGCTGGCTGTCCCTGCCGCTCGCACTCGTCGGCCTCCTGCTTCTGCCGGACAGAGGCCGGACGCCGGAACTTCTCGTCTTCGAGGATGGCAAGGAAGTGGCCGCCATCGATGCCGACGGGACCCTCCATCCGCTTCGCAAGCGTCCGAACGCCTTCGTGTTCGCACAGTGGACGCGCGCCTTCCCACCGTCGGCTCAATCCCAATCCGAAGTGCACGACGCTCGATCTCCCTCGATCGGCCAAGCGGCGGCAACACCACCGGAGACGGTGTCGTCAACACCCGTTGCGAAGGCATCGAAGACGGTGGAGGGAGCGGAGCCGCAATCCTCCGTCACGCAGCCGATCGCGTTGCCGCACGATGCAAAGCGCGAGATTTCAGACGCGGCCGGAAACGGACTCGCTCGCGGCACGTCGCCGGGCGTCTTCGCTTGTGAGACCAGTCCTTTGCCGGACGACGTTCGTCTTCGCAGAGACGCTTCTTCCGTTCCAGTTGCTGCAGAAAGCGGTGCCGCATCTCAGAACAACGGATCCGCATCATCCGTTTCGTCGACCGTAAACTCCGTGCTTCGTCGTCCGCCGCCACCCCGTCTGATCTGCCGCGCGAGAACCCGCACCGGACTTCGGATCATCTGGACCGACGATTATCGTCTCGTCGACGATGTCTGCGACGAGGCCGATGTGGTCATCGTCGCCCGCGCCATACGCAGCCGGACCTGCAACGGCGGAACTCCCCTGATCACCTTGAGAACCCTCAGACGAACGGGATCCATCGCGATCTCGAGGACGGCCGACGGAAAAGTCGCGATCGAAACGTCCATATCCAGCCGCCCGACGCCCTGGACCGTTCACAGAACGGCGCCCTGGCCGGAAACATGGCGAAGGCCCGTTGACGTCTCGTCCGACGCCGGTCCTCGGACGCCGCCTCCGGAGAACACGTCGACCAACCGACCGATCACGCCTCGATCCGTCGATCCGGTTCCGGCGGCGCGCTGATCCGGCCCGCCGGACTTCGTCTGCAACCCAACAATCGCCATCTCGAAAGGCGCTTCTCAACGAAGGTGCGTCGCTCTTCGTCAACCGATCTTCGATCCCGACCATCGGTCTTTTCCAGAACGTCCAAGGCGGGCCATCAGCCCGCAGCTCGAGACGTCCGCGGATCTCTCAAGCATCCCGTCCGGCCGCCGCCATCAAGGATCGAAGCCCCGCCCGGCGTCAGTAACGCCGGATGAGACCCACCAGACGACCCTGAACCTTCACACGATCCGAGATGAAGGTCTTCGTCTCGTAAGCCGGATTGGCCGCTTCGAGCGAGATCGTATCCCCCTTGCGCCGGAACCGCTTCAAGGTCGCTTCTTCGTCGTCCACCAAAGCGACGACGATGTCGCCCTGCGTCGCGGTCTCCGCCTTGCGGATGACGACGGTGTCGCCGTCGAGGATCCCGGCCTCGATCATCGAATCACCGCGCACTTCCAGCGCATAGTGCTCGCCCGCCCCGATCATGTCCGGCGGCAGCGAGAGGGAATGGGTGTTGTTCTGGATCGCGGATATCGGCACGCCCGCTGCAATGCGCCCCATGACGGGAATGCTGACCAAGCCCTCCGTCGACGGTCCGACCGGACGACGGCCGGATTTCGGGAGCGGTTCCACATCCGTTCGCGCGGAGGGCGCCGCAGCCTGACGGGATCCCTCGATGACCACCGGCTGGAAACCGCTCCTCGCCTTCACCGTCTGCGAGACCGAGTCGGGGAGTTTCAGGATCTCCAAAGCGCGGGCGCGGTTCGGCAGACGACGAATGAAACCTCGCTCCTCCAGCGCAGTGATCAGGCGATGGATGCCGGATTTCGACTTCAGATCCAGAGCATCCTTCATCTCGTCGAAGGACGGGGGCACGCCGGCCTCCTGAAGACGTCCGTGAATGAACATCAGGAGATCGTGCTGCTTGCGCGTCAGCATAGCGGCGAATCCTACAAAAACAAAACCTGAACAAACCTATCTGTTCTAGTTGTGTTCCGCAAGCATCTTCCCACCCGCCGCGCGTCCTCCCGCTCAGTCCAGCGGGACGAAGCGACAGGGATCGCCGGCCTTGGCGGCGGGCGCATGCGGGGGGCGCAGAAGGAGCACGTCGGCTCGCGCGTAGACTGACAGAAGCGAGGAGTCCTGACGTCCTGCAGGATTGACGATCGGACGGACCGCGGAGATCTCGTCGATCTCGGCGCGGATGAAATCTGCCCGCAGGTCGTTTTCGGGCATATCGGAACCCAGGATGCCGTCTCGGTAGATCGTTCGCCCGGGCCGTCCCGCCAGCATGGACACCAGCGGCTTCAGGAAAAGCGTCGCCGCCACCATGCTGGAGGCGGGATTTCCGGGAAGACCGACGAGGCGAAGTCCACCCAGCCGACCGGCCATCAGCGGCTTGCCCGGCCGCATCGCGACCTTCCAGAAGTCGAGCGCCACCTTCTTGTCCGCGAAGACCTTCCCGACGAGATCGTGGTCGCCGACGGACGCGCCGCCGATCGTGACGAGGATATCGGCGCCGTCGGATATCGCGCGATCGACGCGCCCGCCGATCTCATCCTCGTCGTCCGCCGCGATGCCGTAATCGAGAACGACGCCGCCGGCAGCCTCGATCAGGGCGGCGATGCCGAACGTGTTCGAAGCGACGATCTGTGACGGGCCAAGCGGCTCTCCCGGCAGGACGAGCTCATTGCCGGTTGCCAGGATCGCGACCTTCGGCCGGGCGATCACCTCGAGGGCCGGATGATTTCCGCTCGCCGCCAGCGCGATCCCCCCGGCCGTAAGGCGCGAGCCCCGGGCGATCAGAATGTCGCCGCGGGAGAAATCGGCGCCGGCCTTGCGGATGTGCCGTCCGGGAACGACGCCTTCCAGCGGGCGCACGGACAAGCCGGATCGCTCGGCATTTTCCTGGATGAGGATCGCGTCGGCACCCGCGGGAACCGGTGCGCCCGTGAAGATCCGCACGGCCTCACCGGCGTGGACGGCACCCGCGAAGGCGCCTCCGGCAGCCGATTCACCGACCACCTTCAGCCAGGGAAAGGGCTCGACAATGGCGGAGGCCTGGACGGCATATCCGTCCATGGCGGAGGCGTCGAAGTCGGGCTGGGTCCGCAGCGCGCTGATGTCACGGGCGAGGATGCGTCCGTAAGCCTTTCGAAGCTCGACCGTTTCCACCCGCGCCAGCGGTGCCGCATCGCTCACGAGCCGTTCGAAGGCGTCCTCGACCGAGAGAAGGCTCACGTCGGCGCCTTTGGTGCGCGTCCCGACCAATCGCCCGACTTGCCACCGGATTTCTCGACGAGGCGCACGGCCGTGATCTCCATGCCGCGATCCACAGCCTTCGCCATGTCGTAGATGGTGAGGCAGGCGACGGTGACGGCGGTCAGCGCCTCCATCTCGACGCCGGTCCTGCCCGTCAGCTGGGCCGTCGCGCTGACGCGCAGCCCCGGCAAGGCCGGCTCCGGTTCGATCTCGACCGCGACCTTGTCGAGCGCCAGCGGATGACAGAGGGGAATCAGGTCCGCCGTGCGCTTGGCCGCCATGATCCCGGCGATCCGTGCGACGGCGATGACGTCGCCCTTCTTCGCCATGCCGGACAGAATGAGGTCCAGCGTCTCCGGGGCCATCAGCACCAGACCCTCGGCGCGCGCCTTTCGCCGGGTCTCGTCCTTGTCTCCCACATCCACCATCGAGGCGGCGCCGGCCGCGTCGAGATGGGTCAGCCGCGGTTCGACCGGATTGCTCATGCAGCAGCCTCGCTGGCGTCGCGGCCGAGGAGGGCGCGTGTCGCCGCTTCGACATCGGCATGCCGCATCAGGCTTTCACCGACGAGGAACGTCTTGATGCCGACCGCCGACAATCGCTCGCAATCGGCGCGGGATGCGATGCCGCTTTCACCGACCAGCAGGCGATCCGGCGGCACGAGCTTGGCCAGCCGTTCGGAGGTCGAGAGATCCGTCTCGAAGGTCCGCAGATTGCGATTGTTGATGCCGAGAAGCGGAGAGGTGAGGCGAAGCGCCCGTTCCGTCTCCGCTTCGTCGTGCACCTCGACGAGCACGTCGAGACCATAGGACAAGGCCGCCGCCTCGAGATCCGCCGCCGTCGCATCGTCGAGGGCCGCCATGATGATCAGGATCGCATCCGCGCCCCAGGCGCGCGCTTCGGCCACCTGATAGGGATCGAACAGGAAGTCCTTGCGCAAGGCGGGGAGGGCCGTCGCGTCGCGCCCCGCCGCGAGGAAGGTTGGATCGCCCTGGAAGGAGGGCCCGTCGGTGAGAATGCTGAGGCAGGCCGCGCCGCCGCGCTCGTAGGCGCCGGCCAGCGAGGCCGGATCGAAATCGGCCCGGATCAGACCCTTGGAAGGGCTGGCCTTCTTGATTTCGGCGATCAGAGCGATGTCGCTTTTCGCGATCTTTCGACGAAGAGCCGCCTCGAAACCGCGAGGCGCTTCGACGCCTTCCGCCATGGCTTCGAGGTCCGCGACGCTGTGGCGGGTTTTGGCGAGGCGGATCTCTTCGCGCTTGTAGGCTTCGATGGCCTTCAGGATGTCGGTCATGGTCCTCAGGCTCCCGGGGCGGCTTGACTGACGGCGACGAGACGATCGAGCGCGGCCCTTGCGCGGCCGGAGGCGATGGCGTCGGCAGCCAGAGCGACGCCCTCGACGAGATGGGTCGCCCGGCCCGTCATGACGAGGGCTCCGGCGGTGTTGAGAAGGACGATGTCGCGATAGCCGCCCGACGCTCCGTCGAGCACAGCCCGCAAGGCAAGGGCATTCTGCGCCGCATCGCCACCCTTGATGGTTTCGATGGGCCAGCGACCGAGACCGGCGTCTTCGGGCGTCACGTCGAATTCCTCGATGTGATCGTGCCGCAGTGCCGCGACCCGCGTCGTGCCTGAAACCGTCATCTCGTCCAGCCCGTCGCCGTGAACGATCCAGGCGTTTTGCGTGCCCAGCGCCATCAGCGTTTCGGCGATCGGACGCACCCAATCGGCGGAGAAGACGCCGACGAGGAGGTGCTTGACGCCGGCCGGATTGGCGAGCGGACCCAGAAGGTTGAAGATGGTGCGCGTGCCGAGTTCGACGCGGCTCGGCCCGACGAAGCGCATGGCGGCGTGATGCGACGGTGCGAACATGAAGCCGACGCCGGCCTCCCGGATCGTGCGCGAGATTTCGGCGGGCGCGAGGTCCACCTTGACGCCGAGGGCCGTCAGGACGTCGGCGGAACCCGATCTCGACGAGAGCGCCCGGTTCCCGTGCTTGGCGACCGTCACTCCGCATCCCGCGAGAACGAAGGCCGAGCAGGTCGATACGTTGACGGTCCCGGCATGATCGCCGCCGGTGCCGACGATGTCCACAGCGTCGTCCGGCGCCGAGACCGGCAACATGTTGGCGCGCAGGACCGAAACCGCGCCGGCGATCTCGTCGACCGTTTCGCCGCGCACCCGCAGCGCCATCAGAAAACCGCCGATCTGAGAGGGTGTCGCCTCGCCGGACATCATCACGGCGAAGGCCGTCTCGGCTTCGCCACGCGACAGGGCTTCGCCGCCGGCGACCTTGGAAAGAAAGGGCTTCAGACTCTGGTTCATCGGATGAGCGTTCGCGCCTGCTCGATCGCCTGGGGATAGCGCGAGACCGGATAGAGGTTCTGCAGTTCGCCGACATAGCTCTGCAGGAAATCATTCTCCAGAAGGCTGTCGAGCTGCTCGACCTGCTGGGGTGGCACATTCGCCGCGGGGTCGGCGGCGGCCGCGACGGAGGTCACCTTGAGAAGAAGCTTGGAGCGCCCGTCCTTGGCGGGCGCGGTGGCGACGAGCCCGGACGGACCGGCGAAGGCGGCGACCGCGGCTTCGCGGCCGATCTCGGTCGGCGCCGTCTGCCGGCTGAGCGCGGACGCCACACCCTTCTCCAGCTGCTGCGAGGCCGCGACCTGGTCGATCGTCTCGCCTGCATCGAGCCGCGCCTTGAGGGGGGCGATGCGCTCGGCGAGAAGCCGCTCGGTTTCCTCGGCCTTCCAGTCGGCCAAAACCCGCTCGCGGGCTTCGTCCAACGTGCGGTCCCGCGCCGGGTCGATCTTCGTCACTTCGTAGAAGAGACTGCCGCCGGAGGCGACGTTGATCGGAAGATTTTCGACCTCGGCCTCGGCGGTGAAGACCGAGCGCAGAAACTCCGGTGCGGGCGGCAGGTCGGCGACGGGCTGATCCGCGGCGTCGAGACCGTTCAGCGTCACCGCGGGAATCGTCGTCACCTCGAGGCCGGCCGCTTTCGCCGCTTCCGTGAAGGTCTGTCCGCCGGCACGCGCATCCTCGAAGGCATCGAAGACCTGCTGCGTCGCCCCGCCGGCCGCCTCCAGCGCGAGCGCCGTGCGGATTTCGTCGCGAACGGCCTCGAGCGGCTGGCGCGTTTCGGGCTGCACCTCCGTCACCCGGAGGATCACCGGTCCGAACGCGCCTTCGACCACGGGCGACACCGCGTTTGGAGCCAACGCGAAAGCGGCGTCCGCGATCGAAGCGTCGGGAATTTCGCTCTTCGCCAGCAGACCGAGCTGCGTGTCCTCGATCGTCCGGCCCGATTTGACCACCGCTTGCTCGAAGAGCTCGCCCCCGTCGAGGGCCGCCTTGGCGGCATCGGCCGCCGCGCGATCCGCGAAGACGATCTGCTGAACACGGCGACGCTCCGGCGTCACGTAGCGCTGCCCGCTCTTCGCGTAGTCGGCGGCGATCGCTTCGTCCGTCACCGCGGACGGATCGGAGATCGCTTCCGGTGTCAGCAGCGCATAGGCGACCGACCGATATTCCGGCGCCCGATAGCGTGCCTTGTTCGGCTCGAAATAGCGGGTGAGAACGTCGGCGGCGGGGTCGGCGATCGGCTCGACCAGGGCAGGGGCGAAGGTGAGATATTCCACCGTCCGGCGCTCGCCGTTGTAGAGACCGAAAGCCGTCTTGATCAGAGCCGGCGCGGTCACGCCGTCGGCGATCGCCTCGACGATCTGGCTGCGGATCGCGGCATCCTGGCGGTTCCGAATGAAGTCGGCCTCGCGCATGCCGACGCTTCGAAGGACGTCGGAGAACACGGCGCGGGAAAAATTGCCGGCCGCATCGTGGAAGGACGGATCGTCCGCAATGAGCCGGGCAAGGCGGTCCTCGGACAGTCCGAGGCCGATCCGGCGACCCTGCTCGTCGAGCACCGCTTCGGACGCAAGCTGCGCGACGACCTGCGACTCGATGCCGGCGCCTTCGATGTCCTCCCGGGTCGGTCGGCGCTGGACGCGCTGCGCAAGGGCGTTTTCGGCCCGGCGGAAGGCGAGGAGGTAATCCTGCGTCGAGACCTCCGTCTCCCCGGCCGAAATGACCGTGCCGGACGTGCCGCCGGTGAAGAAGCTCGAAAATCCGGTGACGACGAAGGCGACGACGACAACGCCGAGCAGCAGCTTCACGCCGAAACCGGAGGCACTCTTTCGCAGCGATTTCATCATGAAGAGGCACTCCTCGTGTCCGGCGCGATCCGCGCCGTTCGTCCGCCAGGCGCAACGGCGCCGCACATGCCGAGCTCCGGCTGGGTGAAGCCGCCTCGAACGCTGCGCCTTTCTAGGAAACTGTCGGCAGGACATGCAAGCGCCACGCGGACGGGAATCGATCCGTTGCGTTCCGGGGGCGCGCTGCGTTAGGGCACGAGCAGAGGTGCAGTCTCGCACGGGAGGAACATGCCGATGGCCAGGAAGCCACTGATCGCGGGCAATTGGAAGATGAACGGCACGCGCGCCTCGCTCGCGGAGCTGCAGGCGATGGTCGCGGCGGCGACGGCCGGGCTCGGCGACGGCGTCGACCTTCTCATCTGTCCTCCGGCGACCCTCTTGGCGGAGGCGGTCCACCTCGCCAACCGCTCGGTCTCCATCGGCGGACAGGATTGCCACACCGGAACGAGCGGCGCGCACACCGGCGACATTTCCGCCGTCATGCTGGCCGATGCCGGAGCGACCCACGTGATCGTCGGCCATTCCGAACGACGCGCGGACCATGGCGAAGGCGACGATCTCGTGCGCGCCAAGATGCAAGCCGCGCGCTCGGCGGGCCTCGTCGCCGTCGTCTGCGTCGGCGAGACGCAAGATCAGCGGGATGCGGGTGAGACGCTCGGCGTTCTCGGCGCCCAGCTCGCGGGCTCTCTGTCCGACGACGTCACAGCGATCACGACGGTCGTCGCCTACGAACCGGTCTGGGCGATCGGAACGGGGCGCACGCCGACCGCCGGCGACGTCGCGGAGGTCCATGCCTTCATTCGGCGGACACTCGTCGAGCGGTTTGGCGTGGATGGCCAAGACGTCCGGCTTCTCTACGGCGGCTCGGTCAAGCCGTCGAATGCCGCCGAACTCCTTGGCGTCGACAATGTCGATGGCGCGCTCGTCGGCGGAGCGAGCTTGAAGGCGGACGATTTCATTGCAATATGCAGGGCCGTCGCACCGGCCTGACGGGCCCGATGCCGGCATATTGGTCGATCCACCGCCGAATTCCCGCGAAAGCGTTTGGATTTAGCGGCACCCTCCTATAGAAGGCGCGCGTCTTGACCCCTGGGGCGCGTGCGAAAAGTCTATGGCTACAATCCTCATCATCATTCACCTGATGATCGTCATCGCGCTGATCGTCGTGGTGCTCCTGCAGCGTTCCGAAGGCGGGGCGCTCGGCATCGGCGGCGGCGGCGGCGGCCTGATGAGCGCCCGCGGCGCGGCGAATGCGCTGACGCGCACGACGGCGATCCTGGCGGCGGCCTTCTTCGTGACCTCTCTCGCCCTCGGACTGCTCGCCCGCTACGGCGGCCAGCCGACCGACATCCTGCAGCAGATCGAGCAGAACCGGGCCGCCCCCGGCGCGGCGCCGGCCAGCGGCAGCCTTCTCGACCAGCTCGGCGGTGCTCCGACATCCGACGTTCCCGCCGCCGCCCCGGCCTCGGGTGCGCCCGCCGCCACGGCTCCCGCGTCGTCCACCCCGCTGACCGATGCGCCCGCGACCACGACGCCGGCCCCCACGACGGGCACGGCCCCGGCTTCGGACGCGCCGACGCCATCGCCGTCCTCGACGGGCGCCTCGACGAATGCGAACGAATCGACCCCGGCCTCGCCGCCGGACGGCGCGACGACGGGGACGTCGGCACCCGGTACGTCGACGACGACACCGGCGGCACCCGCACAGTAAGAGACCCACGACCATCCGGCGGCGACGGGGCGCATCGGCGCCCCGTTTCATTTGGCCGACAAGATGGGACTGGCAGAATCGAACCTCAGAGCGTATCGAGAGGGCCCATGGCGCGATACATATTCATCACCGGCGGCGTGGTCTCCTCCCTTGGCAAGGGCATCGCATCCGCGGCTCTCGGGGCTTTGCTTCAGGCACGCGGCTACCGCGTGCGGCTGCGCAAGCTCGACCCCTATCTCAACGTCGATCCCGGCACGATGAGTCCGACGCAGCACGGCGAGGTCTTCGTGACCGACGACGGCGCGGAAACCGACCTCGACCTCGGTCATTACGAGCGTTTCACCGGTCGACCCGCGAACAAGCTCGACAACATCACGACCGGGCGAATCTACAAGGACATCATCGCCAAGGAGCGGCGCGGCGACTATCTCGGCGCGACCGTCCAGGTCATCCCCCACGTCACCGACGCCATCAAGGAATTCGTCCTCGAAGGCAACGAGGAGGTCGACTTCGTCCTCTGCGAGATCGGCGGGACGGTCGGCGACATCGAGGCGATGCCCTTCATGGAGGCGATCCGCCAGCTCGGCAACGACCTGCCGCGCAACGGCGCGATCTACGTCCACCTGACGCTGATGCCGTATATCGCGACCGCCGGCGAGCTGAAGACCAAGCCGACCCAGCATTCGGTGAAGGAGCTCCGTTCGATCGGCATCCAGCCGGACATTCTGCTGGTGCGTGCCGACCGCCCGATCCCGAAGGAGGAGCGGCGCAAGCTCAGCCTCTTCTGCAACGTTCGCGAATCCGCCGTCATTCAGGCGCTCGACGTCGCCACGATCTACGACGTGCCCATCGCCTACCACCAGGAAGGCCTCGACACCGAAGTGCTCGCAGCCTTCGGCATCGATCCCGCGCCCAAGCCCAAGCTGGAACGCTGGAACCAGATTTCGCATGGGATCCGCAACCCCGAAGGCGAGGTCACGATCGCCATCGTCGGCAAATATACTGGGCTGAAGGACGCCTATAAGTCGCTGATCGAAGCGCTCCATCACGGCGGCATGGCCAACCATGTCCGCGTGAAGCTGGACTGGATCGAGTCGGAGGTCTTCGAGGCAGAAGATCCCTCGCCCTACCTCGAGCGCGTCAACGGCATCCTCGTGCCCGGCGGCTTCGGCGAGCGCGGGTCGGAGGGCAAGATCTTCGCGGCGCGCTTCGCCCGGGAGCGGAACGTTCCCTATTTCGGCATCTGCTTCGGCATGCAGATGGCGGTGATCGAGGCGGCGCGCTCGCTCGCCGGAATCGCGGACGCGGGTTCCACCGAGTTTGGTCCGACCTCCGAGCCCGTCGTCGGCATGATGACGGAATGGATGAAGGGCAACGAGTTGGAGAAACGGGCCGAGGCCGGCGATCTTGGCGGCACGATGCGCCTCGGCGCCTATCAGGCGAACCTGAAGAGCGGATCGCGCATTGCCGAGATCTACGGCGATACCGAGATCAGCGAGCGTCACCGCCACCGTTACGAGGTCAACCGCGCCTATCGCGAGCGGCTGGAGGAGAAGGGGCTGATCTTCGCCGGCATGTCGCCCGACGGGCTTCTGCCGGAAACGGTCGAATTTCCGGACCATCCCTGGTTCATCGGCGTCCAGTATCATCCCGAACTGAAATCGCGGCCGTTCGAGCCGCATCCGCTCTTCTCCTCCTTCATCGCCGCAGCGCTGGAGCAATCCAGGCTCGTTTGAGAAAGACGCCCCCCTGCCGGCGGGACGTCGGCAGGGCGTTCCCCGTCACGTCGGCTCCCGGATCGGTGCCGGGCGAGGGTGACGGCGAGCGTTGCGCAAATCGCGGTTCAAACCGTCACGACTCTCCTATACAGGCTCTCGCATCTCAGCGAGAAGGAGTGGGCATGACTGCGATCATCGACATCATCGGACGCGAAATCCTCGATAGCCGGGGCAACCCGACGGTCGAAGTCGACGTCATCCTCGAAGACGGCTCGATGGGTCGTGCGGCCGTTCCCTCCGGCGCCTCGACCGGCGCGCACGAGGCGGTCGAGCTTCGCGACGGCGGCGAGCGCTATCTCGGCAAGGGCGTGCAGAACGCGGTCGAAGCGGTGAACGGCGAGATCTTCGAAGCGCTCTGCGGCCTCGAGGCCGAGAACCAGATGCGCGTCGATGCGCTGCTCGTCGAGCTCGACGGCACCGAGAACAAGAGCCGCCTCGGCGCCAATGCCATTCTCGGCGTGTCGCTCGCCGTCGCCAAGGCCGCGGCCGACGCGTCGGGCCTGCCGCTCTACCGCTATGTCGGCGGTGCCAGCGCCCATGTCCTGCCGGTGCCGATGATGAACATCATCAATGGCGGCGCGCATGCCGACAACCCGATCGACTTCCAGGAATTCATGATCATGCCCTACGGGGCCGAGACCTTCGCCGAGGGTCTGCGCATGGGCGCCGAGGTTTTCCACACCCTGAAGACCATGCTGAAGAAGGCCGGCCACAACACCAATGTCGGCGACGAAGGCGGCTTCGCGCCCAATCTGGAATCGGCCAAGGCCGGCCTCGATTTCGTGATGCAGGCCATCGAGAAGGCTGGCTACAAGCCGGGCGAGGAGATTGGCCTCGCGCTCGACTGCGCCTCGACGGAGTTCTTCAAGAACGACGTCTACGACTTGGAAGGCGAGGGGCGGAAGCTGTCGCCCGACGAGATGGCCTCCTATCTCGCCGAACTCGCGGGAGCCTACCCGATCGTCTCGATCGAGGACGGCATGTCGGAAGACGACTGGGCCGGCTGGAAGAGCCTGACCGACAAGATCGGCTCCTCCTGCCAGCTCGTCGGCGACGATCTCTTCGTCACGAACTCCAAGCGCTTGCGCCAGGGTATCGAGAAGCGCGTCGCCAACTCCATCCTCGTGAAGGTCAACCAGATCGGTTCGCTGACCGAGACGCTCGACGCCGTCAACGTGGCGCACCGTGCCGGCTACACCGCCGTGATGTCGCACCGCTCGGGCGAGACCGAGGATTCCACGATCGCCGATCTCGCCGTCGCGACCAACTGCGGTCAGATCAAGACCGGCTCGCTCGCGCGGTCGGACCGGCTCGCCAAGTACAACCAGCTGCTTCGCATCGAGGAAGAGCTGGGCGATCAAGCCGTCTACGCCGGCCGCTCCATCCTGCGTCGCTGACAGGCTGCCGGCGCGTCGATGTCGACGCGCCGGCGCGTGCTTCAAGTCATTGCCTCGGGCCGCCGTGCATGCGGCGGTCCGATCGGCATCATAAGTCTACAGAACAATAGCAGCGGTGCTTAACCGGCTCTTAAGTCTACAATGGCAGTCTATGGCCATGGACAAGACGATGAGCACCAAGCAGCACCGGAAATCGCATATGGGACGGTTGATCGTCCCCGCGATCAGCTGCAGCTTCCTGGCCTACTTCGCCTTTCATGCTCAGAGCGGTCGCTTCGGTCTCGAAGCGAAGTCGGTTCTCGCCACCGAGCTCGTCCAGGCCGAAGCGCGCTACGCCAAACTCCTCCAGGATCGCCAGTCTCTCGAACGTCGCGTTCAGCTGCTTCACGACGGGACGCTGGAGCGCGATATGATCGACGAACGCGCCCGGGAATCGCTGGGTTTTGTGGCGGCCGACGAGATTGCAATTCTGAAATAACGGCCAACGGAATGTTAACCTGAAAACGGTTGATTTTGCTGCCGTGCAGCATTGTAACCGCATTTCGGTTCATACCGATGTGCTGCTTGCGTAGCTACGCCTCCTCCGTATAGTCCGCTCTAACGCATCCCAGGGATGCTGGCTGACTCGGGAGTGACGCAGATGGCGAACGGCAAACCGAAAAAGCTTTCGGCCGATACACCGGACGAAGTCTCCGGCGAAGGCACTGCAGACATCGCGCGGACCTTGCACCAGTTCGAAGCGCCGGCTCCGGTCGAGTTTTCGAAGGAGCAGGAGCTCCGCGCCTACAATGATATGCTCCTGATCCGCCGCTTCGAGGAAAAGGCCGGCCAGCTCTACGGCATGGGCTTCATCGGCGGCTTCTGTCACCTTTATATCGGGCAGGAAGCGGTCGTGGTCGGCATGCAGCTGGCCATGAAGGACGGTGATCAGGTCATCACCGGATATCGTGACCACGGACATATGCTCGCCACCGGCATGGAGCCGCGCGGCGTAATGGCCGAGCTGACCGGACGCCGCGGGGGCTACTCCAAGGGCAAGGGCGGCTCGATGCACATGTTCTCCAAGGAGAAGAAGTTCTACGGCGGACACGGCATCGTCGGCGCGCAGGTCTCGATCGGCACCGGTCTCGCCTTCGCCAATCGCTACAACGGCAACGATTCCATGTCGCTGACCTATTTCGGCGATGGCGCTTCGAACCAGGGCCAGGTCTACGAGAGCTTCAACATGGCCTCGCTGTGGAAGCTCCCCGTTGTCTACATCATCGAGAACAATCGCTATGCGATGGGCACCTCGGTCAGCCGCGCGAGCGCGGAGACGAACTTCGCCCATCGCGGCCTGTCCTTCAAGATTCCCGGCATCCAGGTCGACGGCATGGACGTTCGCGCCGTCAAGGCGGCGGGCGATCTCGCCGCGGAGCACTGCCGCTCGGGCGCCGGGCCGATCATCCTCGAGATGATGACCTATCGCTATCGCGGTCACTCCATGTCGGACCCGGCGAAATATCGCTCGCGCGACGAGGTGCAGAAGATGCGCTCGGATCACGATCCGATCGAGCAGGTCAAGCAGCGCCTGATCGAGACGCACGGCGTCTCGGAGGAAGAGCTGAAGGACATCGACAAGAAGGTGCGCGACATGGTCGCCGACAGCGCCGAGTTCGCGCAGAACGACCGCGAGCCCGATCCGTCGGAACTCTGGACCGACATCTATGCGGACGACGTGCCGCAGGCGGCCGAGTAAGGGGGAGCACGATCCATGCCCATCAACATCCTGATGCCCGCTCTCTCCCCGACCATGGAAGAGGGCACGCTGTCCAAGTGGATCAAGAACGAAGGTGACAAGGTTTCCTCCGGCGACGTGATCGCCGAGATCGAGACCGACAAGGCCACGATGGAGGTCGAGGCCGTCGACGAGGGCACGCTCGGCAAGATCCTGGTGCCGGCCGGCACCGAGGGCGTGAAGGTCAACGCCGCGATCGCGATCCTTCTGGCGGACGGCGAGGATGCCGCAGCGCTCGATGGGGCCGCGGCTCCGAAAGCCGAGTCGCCTGCGGCGCCCAAGCCCGCCGACGATGCCGGCGAGAAGGCGACCTCGGAGAAGGTGGCCGGACCGAAAACCGTTCCCGCCGAGGGCATGAAGCATCCCGAACCCGAGGACGTCGATGGCGAGACGCCCGACTATCCGGCGGGCACCGAGATGGTGCAGTCGACCGTTCGCGAAGCGCTTCGGGATGCCATGGCCGAAGAGATGCGCCGCGACGGCAATGTCTTCCTGATGGGCGAGGAAGTCGCGGAATATCAGGGTGCCTACAAGATCAGCCAGGGCCTGCTCGAAGAGTTCGGCGCGCGCCGGATCGTGGACACGCCGATCACCGAGCACGGCTTCGCCGGCCTCGGCGTCGGTGCCGCCTTCGCGGGGCTGAAGCCGATCGTCGAGTTCATGACCTTCAACTTCGCCATGCAGGCGATCGATCAGATCATCAATTCCGCGGCGAAGACGCTCTACATGGCCGGCGGCCAGATGGGCTGTCCGATCGTGTTTCGCGGCCCGAACGGCGCCGCCGCGCGCGTGGCTGCCCAGCACAGTCAGGACTACGCGGCCTGGTACGGCCAGATCCCGGGTCTGAAGGTCGTCATGCCCTACACCGCGGCCGATGCGAAGGGCCTCCTGAAGGCGGCGATCCGCGATCCCAATCCGGTCGTCTTCCTCGAGAACGAGATCCTCTACGGACAGACCTTCGAAATCCCCAAGGGCGACCATGTCGTGCCGATCGGCAAGGCGCGCATCCATCGCAAGGGACGTGACGTCACGATCGTCTCCTTCGGCATCGGCATGACCTATGCGGTGAAGGCCGCCGAGGAACTCGCCAAGGAGGGGATCGACGCCGAGGTGCTCGACCTGCGGACGATCCGCCCCATGGACGTCGACGCCATCGTGCGGTCGGTGAAGAAGACCAATCGCTGCGTCACGGTCGAGGAAGGCTGGCCGCAGAGCTCGATCGGCTCGCATATCGCATCCGAGCTGATGGAGCGCGCCTTCGACCACCTCGATGCCCCGGTGCTCAAGGTCACGGGCAAGGACGTTCCGATGCCCTACGCCGCCAACTTGGAAAAGCTGGCGCTTCCGACGGTCAAGGACGTGATCGACGCGGTCAAGTCCGTCTGCTACCGCGCCTAAGGGAGAGCCAGGCCATGCCGATCAACATCACGATGCCGGCGCTCTCTCCGACCATGGAGGAGGGCAACCTCGCCAAGTGGCTCGTCAAAGAGGGTGACAAGGTCTCGTCCGGCGACGTCATTGCGGAGATCGAGACCGACAAGGCCACGATGGAGGTCGAGGCCGTGGACGAAGGCACGATCGCCAAGATCGTCGTTCCTGCCGGGACCGAGGGCGTCAAGGTCAATGCCGTCATCGCCATCCTGGCGGCGGACGGCGAGGATGCTTCGGCGCCGGCCGATGCCGCGCCGAAGGGCGGAGCGATCGCCGGCGACGCCAAGGCCGACAATGCCGTCGTCGGCACGGAGGCCGACGCCAAGGACCCGAACGGCCGCGGCTACGCCAAGCCCGCCGAAACGAGCACCGCTTCGGAAGGTGGCGTCCCACAGCCTTCGGCATCGGACGGACGTTCGACATCGGGAGCCAGCGCGAAATCCGGTGGGCGCATCGTCGCATCGCCGCTCGCGCGTCGCATCGCCAAGGACATCGGACTCGATCTCTCCGCCGTGACCGGTTCCGGGCCGAACGGCCGGATCGTGCGCGCCGACGTCGAAGCGGCTGCCAAGGCGGGACCGGCGATCAAGACGGATGCGGCTTCCAAGCCCGCCGCCGATGCCGCGGTTGCGGCTCCGAAGACGGAGGCGCCGGCTCCCGCGGCGGCGCCGAAGGGCCAGAGCGACGAGCAGGTCCGCAAGCTTTTCGCGGAAGGCTCCTACGAAGCCGTGCCGCACGACGGAATGCGCAAGACGATCGCGCGGCGCCTGCAGGAATCCAAGCAGACCGTCCCGCATTTCTATCTCACGATCGACGTGGAACTCGATGCGCTCCTGGCGCTTCGCTCCCAGTTGAACGCGGCGGCGCCGATGGTGAAGACCGAGAAGGGCGATGCCCCGGCCTACAAGCTGTCCGTCAACGACATGGTGATCAAGGCGATCGCCCTTGCGCTGAAGGCCGTGCCGGAGGCGAACGTTTCCTGGACGGAGACGGCGATGCTGAAGCACAAGCATTCCGACGTCGGCGTCGCCGTTTCGATCGAGGGTGGCCTGATCACCCCGATCATCCGCCGCGCGGAGGAAAAGACGCTGTCCACCATCTCGAACGAGATGAAGGACCTCGCCAAGCGTGCCCGCGCCCGCAAGCTGAAGCCGGACGAGTACAATGGCGGCACGACCGCCGTGTCCAATCTCGGCATGTTCGGCGTCAAGCAGTTCGCCGCGATCGTCAATCCGCCGCATGCCACCATCCTCGCGGTCGGCGCGGGCGAACAGCGCGCGGTGGTGAAGTCCGGTGCGGTGGTTGTAGCGACCGTCATGTCGGTCACGCTTTCGACCGATCACCGGGCCGTCGACGGGGCGCTCGGGGCCGAACTTGCACAGGCGTTCAAGGGCTTCATCGAAAGCCCCATGTCGATGCTGGTCTGAGGAACGGTCCGTGAAGACCATCCTCTGCTACGGCGATTCCCTGACCTGGGGCTACGATGCCGGCTCTGCAGGCCGGCACGCATTCGCGGATCGCTGGCCCTCGCGTCTGGCGGAAGGTCTGGGCGCCGGTCACGTGATCGTCGCCGAAGGTCTGAACGGGCGCACCACGGCCTTCGACGACAACACGTCGGCCTCCGAACGGAACGGAGCCCGGACGCTGCCAATGCTTCTTGGCAGCCACCAGCCCATCGATCTCGTCGTCATCCTGCTCGGGACGAATGATCTGAAGCGGCATACGGGCGGCGGTCGCGCCTTCGAATCGCGGATCGGCATGGAGCGTCTGGTCGAGATCGTGCAGACCTTTCCCTATCACCGGGGGATGTCGGTCCCGAAGATCCTGATCGTCGCGCCGCCCTCCTTCGTCGCAACCGACGATCCCGATTTTACGCTCCTCTTCTCGCATGCCATCGAAGAGTCGCAACGTTTGCCCGCCGCTCTCGCGCTGGTCGCGGAGGAATACGGCTGCGACGTCTTCGACGCTTCGGAAGTCTGCGAAACGACGCCGCTCGACGGCGTCCATCTCGATGCCGAAAACACGCGACGCCTCGGCGATGCGCTGGTCGAGCCCGTCGGGGCGATTCTGGCGCGCGACTGAAGACGCGATCCGTTCCACCCATCAAGGACCCAAGCGATGGCCGATCCCTATGACATCCTGATCATCGGCGGCGGACCTGGCGGCTATGTCGCGGCCATCCGCGCCGCGCAGCTCGGCTTCCGCACCGCTGTGGTGGAGCGCGAGCATCTCGGCGGCATCTGCCTCAACTGGGGTTGCATTCCGACCAAGGCGCTGCTGCGATCGGCCGAGATCTTCCACTATGCCGAACATGCTTCGAACTACGGCCTGACGATCCAGAAGCCGAGCTTCGACATGGCCGCCGTCGTCAAGCGCTCGCGTGGCGTATCCGCGCAGCTGAATGGCGGCGTCGCCTATCTCATGAAGAAGAACAAGATCGACGTGATCTGGGGCGAGGCCCGGATCGAGACGGCCGGGAAGGGCGGTCCCGTCGTCGTCTCCGTCGGCAAGATGAAGAAGCCGGTCGTCGAGCCGCAGAACCCGGTACCCAAGGGCGTCCTCGGCGAAGGCACCTATCAAGCCAAGCACGTCATCGTCGCCACGGGCGCGCGCCCGCGGGTCCTGCCGGGAATCGAGCCCGACGGCGATCGGATCTGGACCTATTTCGAGGCGATGAAGCCGGTCGCCATGCCCAAATCCCTGATCGTCATGGGATCGGGTGCCATCGGCATCGAGTTCGCCAGCTTCTATCGCACGATGGGCGCCGACGTGACCGTTGTCGAACTCCTGCCGCAGATCATGCCGGTGGAGGACGCCGAGATCGCCGCCGTCGCCCGCAAGCAGTTCGAGAAGCAGGGCTTGAAGATCCTCACCGACGCGAAGGTCGCCAAGGTGACCAAGACCTCGGACGGCGTCTCGGTCGTCGTCGAGACGAAGGACGGCAAGTCCGAGACCCTGTCGGCCGAACGCCTGATCTCGGCCGTCGGCGTGCAGGGCAACACCGAGAACCTCAATCTGGAAGGTGTCGGTGTCGCCATCGAGCGCGGCACGATCAAGATCGACGGCGTGGGCCGGACCAACGTGGAGGGCATCTATGCCATCGGCGACGTCGCGGGAGCGCCCATGCTGGCGCACAAGGCCGAGCACGAGGGAACGATCTGCGTCGAAGCCATCAAGGGACTTCATCCCCATCCCATGAAGAAGACGGAGATCCCCGGCTGCACCTATTGTCAGCCGCAGGTCGCCAGCGTCGGCCTCACCGAGGCCAAGGCCAAGGAGAACGGACGCGAGGTCAGAGTCGGGCGCTTCAAGTTCCAGGGCAACGGCAAGGCCATCGCACTCGGCGAACCCGAAGGCCTCGTGAAGACCGTTTTCGACGCAAAGACGGGCGAACTCCTGGGCGCGCACATGGTCGGAGCCGAGGTCACCGAACTGATCCAAGGCTTCGTGATCGCCATGGGCCTCGAGACGACGGAGGAGGATCTGATGCACACCTGCTTCCCCCATCCGACCCTGTCGGAGATGATGCACGAGAGCGTTCTCGACGCTTACGGGCGCGTCATCCACATGTAGACGCAGCCGAGACGTCGACAGTCTCGTCGAAGGCACGGAGCGGTCCTTCCCTGGAAGGAACGTTCGGTGCCTTCTGCGTTTGGGGCTTGCGGTCCGCGTCTTCCGAGGCAGTCGCGCGACGAGCTTCGGAAAAGTTCCGCCGCCAACGCGAAAATTATAATTGTGGCGACATCTTGCCGCTCGCCTGCCGTGCCCAATTTCGTCGAGGGACGAAATTGTCTTGTCAGGAGAGTAACATGGATACCAACGGCGTAGGCTGGATCGGCGCAATCATCATCGGCGGTCTTGCAGGCTTCTTGGCCGAGCAGTTCATGCGGAGCAACATGGGGCTCCTGATGAACATCATCCTCGGGATCATCGGGGCCGTCGTCCTCAATGCCATCTTCGCGGCCCTCGGCTTCAGCTTCGGCGTGGGCTGGATTCCATACCTCATCACCGGCTTCATCGGTGCTTGCCTGTTGATCGCGGTGGCTCGGCTTTTCCAGGGCCGAACCGTTCGGTAATCCACGCCCCGTGATGGACAGGATCAAGCGCGCCCCCTAGATTGGGAGCATGGTTACGATCCTCGATAAGCGGACTGCAGCCGGGGCCGAACCCCGGCTGCGTCATCCGGAAAAAGCCAACCGACCGGACTCCGTCTCCGCACCGAAACCGGATTGGATCCGCGTGAAGGCGCCGGTCTCGAAGGGCTACTTCGAGACGCGCGAGATCGTGAAATCGAACAATCTCGTCACGGTCTGCGAAGAGGCGGGTTGTCCCAACATCGGCGGATGCTGGGAAAAGAAGCACGCGACCTTCATGATCATGGGCGGCATCTGCACGCGGGCCTGCGCCTTCTGCAACGTCGCGACCGGAAAGCCGCATGCGTTGAATGCGGACGAGCCGTTGAGCGTGGGTCGTGCCGTCGCATCGATGGGTTTGAACCACGTCGTCATCACGTCGGTGGACCGCGACGATCTGCCGGACGGCGGGGCCGAGCATTTCGCCGAAACCATCCGAGCCATCCGCGCTGCGGCGCCTGGCACGACGATCGAGATCCTCACGCCGGACTTCCTGCGCAAGCCGGGCGCTCTGGAGGTGGTGGTCGCGGCCAAGCCCGACGTCTTCAACCACAATCTCGAGACCGTCCCCTCCAATTATCTGACGGTGCGTCCCGGCGCGCGCTACTTCCACTCCATCCGCCTGTTGCAGCGTGTGAAGGAACTCGATCCGACGATGTTCACCAAGTCCGGCATCATGGTCGGGCTGGGTGAGGAGCGCAACGAAGTCCTTCAGTTGATGGACGATCTGCGCACCGCCGAGGTCGACTTCATCACGATCGGCCAGTATCTCCAGCCGACGAAGAAGCATCACGCCGTCATCCGTTTCATCACGCCGGACGAATTCAAGTCCTACGAGACCGTCGCCTATTCGAAGGGCTTTCTCGTGGTGGCTTCGAGCCCTTTGACGCGCTCCTCGCACCATGCGGGCGAGGATTTCGAGCGCCTGAAGCAGGCGCGTCTCGAACGCCCGGCGGCAGCCTGAGACCATCGCGACATGCCGAAATTCCAGACCACCCGCAGTGTCCGGCACGCGCCGGATCAAATGTTCGATCTCGTGGCCGACGTGGAGAAATATCCGGAATTCCTGCCCTTGTGCCAGCGGCTCGAAGTTCGCTCCAGCCGCGAGCGGGACGGCAAGACCTTGCTCGTCGCGGACATGACGGTTGCCTACAAGATGGTGCGAGAGACCTTCACCTCGCAGGTCCTCCTCAACCGCGAGGCGCGCCAGATCGATGTGAAGTACGTGGACGGACCCTTCCGTTATCTCGACAACCGCTGGACCTTCGAGCCACGCGGCGACGGCGGGTGCGAGGTCGGCTTCGACATCGACTACGAGTTCAAGAGCCGCACGCTCGGTCTCCTCATGGGATCGATGTTCGACTACGCCTTCCGCCGCTTCGCGACGGCTTTCGAGACGCGTGCGGACGCCATCTATGGGCCGGACACGGTCGCTCTGCGCTGATCGCACCAGTCGGCCAGCATTTGAATCGCAACGGTGACGGTCCGCGTGCGGACCTCGCCTCGGCCAAGATCTCCGAAACGCCGGCATTCATGGCGCGTACCCTCCGCAGAGGCGAGCGCGAAGTGAACGAGTCCGACCGGTTTTTCCGCCGAGCCGCCGCCCGGACCCGCGATGCCCGTCACCGCGATCACGGCATCGGCATCCGATCGCGCCCGGCCGCCCTCGGCCATCGCCCGCGCGACCGCTTCCGATACGGCCCCGACCGAAGAGAGGAGCTCGGACGACACGCCGACGAGGCGGGTCTTGGCGGCGTTGGAATAGGTGACGAAGCCCATTTCGAACACCGCCGACGAGCCGGCGATGTCGGTGATGGCCCCGGCGATCAGCCCGCCGGTGCAACTCTCCACGGTCGCAACCCGCAGGCCGGCCGCTTGGAGGTCCGCGACGAGCCGTTCGGCCGCGGTGTTCATGCGCCGTCCCCGTAGACGACGCTCGCCGTCGCGATCGCGGCGATCCCCTCGCGCCGACCGACGAAGCCGATGGTCTCGTTGGTGGTCGCCTTCACGGAAACCCTTGTAAGATCGAGGCCCGTCATCGTTGCGATCGCCTGCCGCATCGCTTCGCGATGGGGGGCGATCTTCGGCGCCTCGCAGATCAGCGTGATGTCGGCATTCATGATCCGGCCGCCGGCTGCCGCCACGATCTCGACGGCGCGGCGCACGAAGATCGCGGAGGGAGCCCCCCGCCACTGCATGTCGCTCGGCGGAAAGTGATCGCCGATATCACCTGCGCCGCACGTCGCCAACAGAGCGTCGGTCAAGGCGTGCAATCCGACATCGGCATCGGAATGCCCGGATAGCGCCTGATCATGGGCGATGCGGACGCCGCAGAGCGTGACGTGATCGCCCGTGACGAGTTGGTGGACGTCGTAGCCATTGCCGGTGCGCACATCGATCATGGGCAAACCCTTCCTGTCGGCGGCCCGTGCGCGGACGAAGTCCGCCGCGAGCGTCAGCTTCACATTGTCGGACGAACCCGCGACCAAGGTCACGGGAAGTCCGCTCCATTCCGCGATCGAGGCGTCGTCGGTAAAATCGCCTTTGCCCTCGTTCAGGGCCCTGCGATGCGCGTCGAGAATGGGACCAAAGGGAAATCCTTGTGGCGTCTGCGCGCAGAAGAGCCCGGACCTCGGCAGCGTCGCCGTGACGAGGCCATCGACTTCGGCGCGCTTCAGCGTGTCCGTCTGAGCCGTCGCGGGGAGGGCGCCTCCGCCGGTCCGGCGAACGCACTCGACCACGCGTCGGATCGTGTCGGGATCGACAAAGGGGCGGGCGGCATCATGGATGAGGACGATGTCCGGAGCGTCCGCCGCCAGAGCCTCGAGACCGAGGCGAACCGAGTCCTGACGCGTCGCGCCCCCGTGAACCGTCGAAGGAAGCGGCGCGACCGTCCGCATGGCCTCTTCGAAAAGGGCACCGTCGTCCCGGTGGATCGCGATAAGGATGTGCGTCAGGCCCGCTGACTGAAAGGCCCGGACGGTCTTTGCGAGGACGGGATCGCCACCGATTCGGCGGTACTGCTTCGGCCCGTCCCCGGGATCGCCGGCGCGTTCTCCACGCCCGGCGGCCACGATCAGGACGGCAATCGATCCCGTCGACATTGCATTGCACCCTTGTCCCCATGATTTGCGAGATCTGGACCACAACAGCGCCTGCTTCTCAAGCGGACATGCTTGTCATTTGGGCAGCTCTCGGTAAATTGGACCGCGATGACGAAAGATTCGACAGACCTCGAGTTTGCCCAAGCGCTAGGCGGATTGGGGCAGAGTGGGACCGAGACGATGAGCGTCGGCGGTGTCATGCTGGACAACCGCGTGCTTCTGGCCCCGCTCTCCGGCATCTCCGACGTGCCGTTCCGCCGCCTGGCGCGGAGTTTCGGTGCCGGACTGGTCGTTTCCGAAATGGTGGCGAGCGCCGAATTCGTCGCCGGCGATCGGGAAAGCGCGCTGCGGGCCATGCGGGACGGCGAGGGTCCCCATGTCGTGCAATTGGCCGGGCGTGATCCCCACTGGATGAAGGCGGCTGCATCGAAGCTGGTCGATCTCGGGGCCGACATCATCGACATCAACATGGGTTGCCCCGCCAAGAAGGTGGTGGGCGGCCTGTCGGGCTCTGCCCTGATGCGCGAGCCGGATCTCGCGCTGTCGATCGTCGAGGCGACCGTCGCGGGAGCGGGCTGCGTTCCGGTCACCCTGAAGATGCGGCTCGGTTGGGACGGGACCAGCCTCAACGCCGCCGACATCGCGGTGCGCGCGGAGGCGGCAGGCGTTCGGATGATCACCGTCCATGGTCGCACCCGCTGCCAGTTCTACGAAGGCCGCGCCGACTGGTCGGCCATCGCCGCGGTGAAGGCGGCGGCGTCGATTCCCGTTGTCGCGAACGGCGATCTGACCGCCGCGGCGGATCGCGAACCGATGCTGCGCCGAAGCGGCGCGGATGCCGTCATGATCGGCCGTGGCGCCTGCGGTCGCCCCTGGTTTCCCGGCCGGATCGCAGGCTCGGCGAAGGCGGAGGGTCTCGACCGCATCGGTTATGCCGATCTCGTCGTCGAACATTACGAGGCGATGATCGAGCATTACGGGCTTCGGACCGGTCCGAGACACGCTCGAAAGCATCTCGGCTGGTATATCGACGGCTTCCGCGCGGCCACCGGCACGTCGCCGTCGACGGACCGCGACCGCATCATGACGGGGACCGACCCCGCCCTCGTCATCGGCACGCTTCGTCGTCTCTTCGGCGGGCTGAGCGTCGCCGACGTCGAGCAGACGCCACCGCTCCTCCATCAGGCGGCCTGACATGAACGCTTTCGACACCGGTGACGAAAAGGGTGGGCTCGCCATTCGCGTGCTGAACGCCCTTCCGCATCCCGTCGTGGTCATCGACCCCAAGGGGTTCTTCGTCTTCGCCAATTCCGATGCCGAACAGTTCTTCTCCGCCGGCTATTCCTATCTCGCCAAGCGGCGACTGAGCGACTTCGTGCCGTCGGACAGCCCTCTGTTCGGTCTCATCGAACAGGTCCGCAAGGAGCGGTCGCGCATCAGCGAGTATCGCGTCGACGTGTCGTCCCCCCGTCTCGGGTCCGACCGGATGGTGGATCTCTACGTGTCCGGCCTTGCCGACCAGCCCGACCACGTCGTGGTTATGATCCAGCTGAGGTCGATCGCCGACAAGATGGACCGGCAATTGACGCACCGTTCCGCGGCCCGGTCCGTGACCGGGCTGGCCGCGATGCTCGCGCACGAGATCCGCAATCCCTTGTCCGGCATCAAGGGCGCGGCGCAGCTGCTGGAGACGAATGCGACGGACGACGACCGCTCCTTGACGCGCCTCATCCAGGAGGAGAGCGACCGGATCGTGAAGCTCGTCGACCGGATGGAGATCTTCTCCGACCAGCGGCCGATCGAGCGCTCCGGGGTCAACATCCACTCGGTTCTCGAGCACGTGAAGACACTGGCGCGAAGCGGCTTTGCGCGGGGCGTCAGGATCAGTGAGATCTACGATCCCTCTCTTCCCCCGGTTTTCGCCAATCGCGATCAGCTGGTTCAGGTGTTCCTGAACCTCGTGAAGAACGCGAGCGAGGCGATCGCCGGGCAGGAAGACGGCGAGATCAAGCTCTCGACGGCGTTCCGTCCCGGCGTCCGCCTGTCCGTGCCGGGGACGAAGCAACGCATGACCCTGCCGCTCGAATTCATCGTCGAGGACAACGGGCCCGGCGTGCCGGAGGACATCCGTCAGCACATCTTCGATCCCTTCGTCACGACCAAGCCCAGCGGATCGGGCCTCGGTCTGGCCCTCGTCGCCAAGATCATCGGGGATCATGGCGGCGTCATCGAATGCGATTCGCAGCCGGGTCACACCGTCTTCCGCGTGCTCATGCCCGCTTGGCGCGAGGGAATGGAGCCGCGCGCCGGCTCCAATGCCTCGCTCGACCGGTAAAGGACTGAACCGATGGCCGCCGCACAAATTCTGGTCGCCGACGACGACGCCGCGATCCGCACCGTCATCTCGCAAGCTCTGATGCGCGCCGGCTACGAGGTCCGCGTGACGTCCAACGTCGCCACCCTCTGGCGCTGGATCTCGGCCGGCGAGGGCGATCTCGTCATCACCGACGTGCTGATGCCGGACGGCAATGCCTTCGACGTCCTTCCCAAGATCAAGAACAGCCGTCCGGAACTCCCGGTCGTCGTGATGAGCGCGCAGAACACGTTCATGACCGCGATCAAGGCGTCGGAGAAGGGGGCCTACGACTACATTCCAAAGCCCTTCGACCTCACGGAGCTCGTCTCGATCGTGCGTCGGGCGCTGGCCGAGCCGAAGGCCCAGGCGCAGAACGCGATCGACGACGGTCAGGACAACATGCCGCTCGTCGGGCGCTCACCCGCGATGCAGGATATCTACCGGGCGCTGGCCCGGATGATGCAAACCGATCTCACCGTCACGATCACCGGAGAATCCGGTACCGGCAAGGAGCTCGTGGCGCGCGCCTTGCACGATTACGGCCGCCGTCGAAAAGGGCCCTTCGTCGCGATCAACATGGCGGCCATCCCCCGCGACCTCATCGAGAGCGAGCTGTTCGGCCATGAGAAGGGCGCCTTCACCGGTGCCCAGAGCCGCTCCAGCGGCCGATTCGAACAGGCCGAGGGCGGCACGCTCTTCCTCGACGAGATCGGCGACATGCCGATGGAGGCCCAGACCCGGCTCCTGCGCGTGCTTCAACAGGGTGAGTACACCGTCGTCGGCGGTCGCACGCCGATCGCGACGGACGTCCGGATCGTGTCGGCGACGAACAAGGACCTCCGCCAGCTGATTGGACGCGGTCTTTTTCGGGAGGACCTCTTCTACCGCCTGAACGTCGTGCCGCTCCGGCTGCCGCCGCTGCGCGAACGGATCGAGGATCTACCCGATCTCGCCCGCCACTTCTTCGCCGAGGTTCAAAAGGAAGGGTTGCCCCGCAAGACGCTGAGCCAGGGCGCGCTCGACGTGATGCGCCGCTACTCTTGGCCGGGCAATGTCCGCGAGCTGGAGAATCTCGTCCGCCGCCTGTCCGCGCTCTACCCACAGGACGAAATTTCCGCCGAACTCGTCGAGCACGAGCTTTCCAACGAATATTCCCGCGTTCTCGACGGCGAACCCGATCACAACCGGCCGATCGATCTCAGCGCGGCCGTCGAGCGATATCTCTCCGAGTATTTCGCATCTTTTTCCGACGACCTGCCGCCGCCCGGGCTGCATGGCCGGATCCTTCGAGAGGTCGAATATCCCCTCATCGCTGCGGCTCTCGCGGCGACGCGGGGCAATCAGGTGAAGGCGGCCGATCTTCTCGGCGTCAACCGCAACACGTTGCGCAAGAAGATCCGTGATCTCGACATATCGGTCGTCCGGTCCATTCGCTAAACTTGGTTTTATTTTCTCATCTCGTTGCATTTTGAACACAAAGCGTTGCAATCTCGCAACGAAGCGATGCCGTTCGAAGTGACTCGATGAGCTTGAACCTGACCTCCTCCGACGCGATGCCGGACCAGATCCTGCGACCCGAACGTCGCAGGTTCATGCTCGTGCCCGGCGTCATCGCGGTCGTCAGTGCCCTGGTGACGGGTGCGGTCTCCTTCGTGGTTCTCATGGGGCTGACCCCGATCGACCCCACGGAGACCGTGGTGACGATCGCGACGGTGGTCAACGGCGCGCTGGTCCTCGTGCTGTGCGGCCTGATCTTCTTCGAGGTGGCGCGCATGGCGCGCGCGCGCCGGCAGGGCAAGGCCGCCTCCCGGCTTCACGTTCGCATCGTCGTCCTCTTCGCCATCGTCGCTGCGCTGCCGGCCCTCCTCGTCGCGGTGGTTGCCGGCATCACGCTCGATCTCGGACTCGATCGCTGGTTCGAGATTCGCACGCGCGCGATCGTCGATTCCTCGGTCAGCGTCGCCCGCGCCTACGTCAACGAGAACGCCCGGAACCTTCAGGGTTCGACCTCGTCCATGGCCTACGATCTCGACTCGCAGCGCCGTCTTTTCGATCTCGACCGCACCGGCTTCGAGCAGCTGGTGACCGAACAGGCGAGGGGGCGGTCTTTGCTGGGCGCGCAGCTCCTGCGGATGGACGGATCGCCGATCATGCGAGCGGACATCGCCGTCGACAAGCCGCTGCCCGCGCCTCCCGAGGATGCGCTGAAGCAGGCCAAAGCCGGCAATCTCGTTTTCATCCCGCCGGGCATCACCAATCTCGTCGGCGCGATCGTCAAGCTGCGGGCGCTCGGCGACATCTATCTCTACACCGTTCGCGTGGTCGATCCCGAAGTGATCTCCGCCCTTCGCCTGATGGAGGAGCGCACGGCGGAATATCGCAGCCTGCAGAACAACCGGATCGGCACGCAGATCGCGTTCGCACTGCTGTATCTCGGCATCACGCTCATCGTGCTCCTGTCGGCGATCTGGACTGGCATCGGCGTGGCCGATCGGCTCGTGCGTCCGATTCGCCTCCTGATCTCGGCTGCCGACGAGGTCAGCGCGGGAAATCTCGCGGTCTCCGTTCCGGTCCGCAACTCCGATGGAGACGTCGGCTCGCTCTCCAACACGTTCAACAACATGATCCGCCAGCTGGCCTCCCAGCGCGGCGAGCTCCTGAGCGCCAAGGACGTCATCGACGAGCGGCGGCGCTTCACCGAGGCGGTGCTTTCGGGGGTCACGGTCGGCGTGATAGGCGTCGAGGGCGACGGGACGATCTCGATGCTGAATCCCTCGGCCGAGCGTATCCTCGCCATCTCCGCGCAGACCGCGGTCGGTCACAATCTACACGATCTCTTCCCGCTGATCGCCGGCATCCACCGCGCCGCCGGCCAGTCGCGACGGGCCGAGTACCAGGAGGAAATCAAGCTGCGCACCCGTGAGCGGGAACGGGTTCTCGCGGTCCGCGTGACCTCGGAGGATGGCGACGACGGCCAGTCCAGCGTCGTCACGATCGACGACATCACCGACCTCGTCGACGCGCAGCGCTCCTCCGCCTGGGCTGACGTCGCCCGGCGCATCGCGCACGAAATCAAGAATCCGCTGACCCCGATCCAGTTGTCGGCCGAGCGCATCCGGCGGCGTTACGGAAAGATGATCGAGGGCGACCGGGAGGTCTTCGACCGCTGTGTCGACACGATCATCCGCCAGGTGTCCGACATCGGTCGGATGGTCGACGAGTTTTCGACCTTCGCGCGGATGCCCAAGCCGAAGATGGAGACGCGGGATCTGCGCGAGGCCCTCAAGGAAGCCGTGTTCATGCGGGAGATGGGCGACCACGGGATTGCCTTCACCGCCGATTTCGGCGACGTCCCGCTCTCCGGCGACTTCGACATCCGCCTCCTCAGCCAGGCCTTCGGCAATCTCGTCAAGAATGCCGTGGAGTCGCTGGAGACGTCCGATGTGGCCGCCCCACGCATCCAGCTGACGGCGCGTCAGGCGGGCACCCATCATCTGGTGGAAATTCTGGACAATGGCCGCGGTTTTCCGAGGGAAGATCGAGATCGGCTTCTGGAGCCCTACATGACGACGCGAGAGAAGGGCACCGGCCTCGGTCTCGCGATCGTCCGCAAGATCATCGAGGAGCATGGCGGTTCGATCGAACTCGACGACGCACCCGGGCAAGCCCAGGGTGCTCTCGTCCGCGTTCGTCTGCCGGCAGTCCCCGATCGCCCGACCCATGAAAGGACTGATGACTGATGGCGTCCGATATCCTGATCGTCGATGACGAAGCCGATATCCGCGAGCTGGTCGCTGGCATCCTGGAGGATGAGGGTCACGAAACGCGCATCGCCGCGAATTCGGACGCCGCGCTCCAGTCGATTGCCGATCGCGTACCCCGTCTCGTGTTCCTCGACATCTGGCTGCAGGGCAGCCGCCTCGACGGGCTCGATCTTCTCGAAGCGATCAAGACCCAGCATCCCGAAGTGCCGGTCGTCATGATCTCCGGTCACGGAAACATCGAGACCGCCGTCTCCGCAATCCGGCGGGGCGCCTACGACTACATCGAGAAACCGTTCAAGGCCGACCGGCTCATCCTCGTCGCCGAGCGGGCGCTGGAGACGTCCAAGCTGAAGCGGGAGGTCTCCGACCTTCGACGCCGTTCGGCCGACTTCGCCGAACTGATCGGTCGTTCGCATCCGATGAACCAGTTGCGCACGACGATCGAGCGCGTCGCTCCGACCAACAGCCGCGTCATGATTCTCGGGCCCTCCGGCTCGGGCAAGGAGATGGTGGCGCGGGCGATCCATGCCGGCTCGGCGCGCGCCAAGGGGCCGTTCGTCGCGCTGAACGCGGCCGCGATCACGCCCGAACGCATGGAGGTCGAGCTGTTCGGCACGGAGACGCCGCCAGGCGTCGAGCGCAAGGTCGGCGCCTTCGAGGAGGCACATGGCGGCGTTCTCTTCCTCGACGAGGTCGGGGACATGCCGCGGGAGACGCAGAACAAGATTCTGCGGGTCCTCACCGAGCAGACCTTCGAGCGGGTGGGCGGCACGAAGCGCGTCAAGGTCGACGTGCGCATCCTGTCCTCGACGGCTCAGAACCTCGAATCCATGATCGTCGATGGCCTGTTCCGCGAGGACCTGTTTCACCGTCTGTCCGTGGTGCCGATCTCGGTGCCGCCCCTGTCGGAGCGCCGCAGCGACATTCCGCTGCTGATCGAAGCCTTCATGAACCAGATCGGCGAGCAGACCGGCATCAAGCCCCGCGAGATCAGCCCCGAGGCCATGGCGGTGCTCCAGTCGAGCGACTGGCCGGGCAACATCCGCCAGCTGCGCAACAATGTCGAACGGCTGATGATCCTGTCGCGCGAGGGGGACGCAGGCGCGCCCATCTCCGCCGACATGTTGCCCCATGAGGTCGGCGACATGTTGCCGAGGACGCCGAGCCAGTCCGACGGACGCATTCTGGCGCTGCCGCTGCGCGACGCCCGCGAGGTGTTCGAGAAGGAATATCTCATGGCGCAGATCAACCGGTTCGGCGGCAACATCTCGCGCACCGCCGAGTTCGTCGGAATGGAACGCTCCGCGCTCCACCGTAAGCTGAAGTCGCTCGGCATCTGACGCGGACGAGCTTTGCCCTAAACGCTCACGGAACATCTGAGGGCCTGTTTCGTTATCGGCGGCCTGCCTCTCCGCTCGGTCGGTAAAAAGACGGAATCAGCGCGGATGAACGGACGCGGAGTGGTGCCGGAATGACGGTTCGTTGATGCAGTTCGGCGCTTCCATGGGCATCTGGCTCGTGTCCGGTGCCGCCGTTTCCGGCGTCATTTTCCGTCCGTTTGGTCTTCCCGAATGGATCTTCGCCGTCACCGGAGCCCTGGCTTTGGTCTTGATCGGCCTCTTGCCGCTGCCCGAGGTCTGGGCGGGCATTGCGTCTGGCACGGATGTGTACCTCTTTCTCGCCGGCATGATGGTTCTGGCGGAGATCGCGAGGCGGGAAGGGCTCTTCACCTATCTCGCCGCTTTCGCCGCGCGCTCCGCCCGGGGATCGCCAACCCGGCTCTTTACCCTCGTCTATCTCGTGGGAACGCTGGTGACGGTGTTCCTGTCCAACGACGCCACAGCCGTCGTCCTGACGCCGGCCGTCGCGGCGATCGCGCGGGCTGCGGACGTGCGCAACCCCATTCCCTACCTCCTGATCTGTGCCTTCGTGGCCAACGCCGCGTCTTTCGTTCTCCCCATTTCCAACCCCGCCAATCTCGTGGTGTTCGGATCGGACCTGCCGCCGCTCCTGGAGTGGCTGCAGCGGTTCGCTCTCGCGTCGGTCCTGTCGATCCTCGCCACCTATTTCGTCCTGCGCTGGACGCAGAGAGACGATCTCCGGGGATCGACGCGCCTGGATATCGCCATTCCCGTCTTGTCGCGGGGCGGACGGATCGCCGCGGCCGGCGTGGTGATCGCGGCGCTCGTCCTCCTCGTCGCTTCGGCATCGGGTCGTGAACTCGGCTGGCCGACGGCGATCGCGGGTTTTGCGACGCTGGCCGCGGTGCTCCTCGTCGAGCGGTCGAACCCGTTCGCCGCGATCAAGGCCGTTTCGTGGGATACGCTCGTCCTCGTCGCGGGCCTGTTCGTCATCGTGCGCGCGCTGGAACTGAGCGGCCTCGAACGCCTGCTCGTCGCTGCACTGGAAACCTTCGCCGCCGCCGCGCCGGATCTCGCGACCCTCGGCACGGGAGCACTCGCCGCCTTCGGCACGAACGTCACGAACAACCTGCCCCTCGGCCTCATCGCAGGTTCGGTCGTCGCAGGCGCAACCGTGCCGCAGACGGTCGTCGACGCGATCCTCGTCGGCATCGACATCGGACCCAACCTTTCCGTCACCGGGTCACTCGCGACGATCCTCTGGCTGACCGCCCTTCGACGTGAAGGTCTGACCTTCGGCGCCATCCGATTCCTGAAGCTGGGATGTCTGGTGATGCCGCCGGCGCTTCTTCTGGCGCTCGGCGCCATTCTGCTGCAGCCCTGGTAGCCCGGCGGAAGATCGATCCGTCGCCCCGATATTGCCGCTGGGGAGGAGAAAGTGGTATTCGACGCCACCGGGCGGGATTGACCTTCGACAGATCTTGAAGACCGCGCCGTCCGGCACCTCGGCGCAGGCCCATATCGGCTTGCGAAGGCTGCAACACATGCGAAATGACCGTCGGGCGACGGTCGATTTCGCCAAGAACGCGAAAAGACGAAGGACCGGATATGGCCGAGCGCGCACAGAACCTGCAGGATCTCTTTCTCAACACCGTCCGCAAGCAAAAGATCTCGTTGACCATCTTCCTCGTCAACGGCGTGAAGCTGACCGGCGTCGTCACATCGTTCGACAATTTTTGCGTCTTGCTCCGTCGCGACGGACATTCGCAGCTTGTCTACAAGCATGCCATCTCTACCATTATGCCCTCGCAGCCCGTGCACATGTACGAAGGCGTCGACGAGACCGGGACCAACTGATTGACTGAATTCGACGAGACGAGACCGCGCGGGCCGATCGAGCACAAACCGGTCGCCACGCGGGCAGGGGTCTTCGTACCGGTGCTGCGCGAACACGAATCGCGGGACGAGGCCGGCACGGCGGTCGTGCGCCGGGGCGACGAACAACGGCTCGAAGAAGCGCTCGGCCTCGCCGCCGCGATCGACCTCGAGATCGTCGCGAGCGGCGTCATCCAGGTGTCCAAGGCCAAGCCCGCCACCTTGATCGGCTCGGGCAAGGTCGAAGAGATGAAAGGCGTGGTCGCGGCCGAGGAGATCGGCCTCGTGATCTTCGATCATCCTCTGACCCCCGTGCAGCAGCGCAATCTCGAAAAGGAACTCGGCGCGAAGGTGCTCGATCGCACGGGTCTCATCCTCGAGATCTTCGGTCGACGCGCCCGCACGAAGGAGGGCCGACTCCAGGTCGATCTCGCCCACCTGAACTATCAGAAGGGGCGGCTCGTCCGCTCCTGGACCCACCTGGAACGCCAGCGCGGCGGCGCAGGCTTCCTCGGCGGTCCCGGCGAGACGCAGATCGAATCCGACCGGCGGCAGCTGCAGGAAAAGATCAAGCGCCTGGAGAAGGAGCTGGAGGCGGTTCGCCGCACCCGAACGCTCCACCGCGCCAAGCGCAAGAAGGCGCCGCATCCGGTCATCGCACTCGTCGGCTACACCAATGCCGGAAAGTCGACGCTCTTCAACACGATCACCGGCGCGGGGGTCCTCGCGCAGGATCTTCTCTTCGCGACGCTTGATCCGACATTGCGGCGCATCTCTCTGCCGCATGGCACGGACGTCATCCTGTCGGACACGGTCGGCTTCATTTCGGACCTGCCGACCCATCTCGTCGCGGCGTTTCGTGCCACGCTCGAAGAGGTGATCGAGGCCGAACTGATCCTCCATGTCCGCGACATGTCCGATCCCGACGCCTCCGCACAGGCTGCCGACGTCAACAAGATCCTGCGCGATCTCGATATCGACACAGGCGATGCAGACCATGTCGTCGAGGTGTGGAACAAGGTCGATCGCCTGGACGAAGCGGGCCGCGAGGTCCTCAAGACGGCGGCGGACACCCATGGCGCGGGGCAGGGCGTGTTCCTCGTTTCCGCGCTGACGGGCGAGGGAATTCCGGCGCTTCTCACCGACATCGAATCCCGCATCGCCGGACAGCTCGGCTCCATCACGATGACGGTGCCGTCCGACGGCCTCGGACTGCTGCCCTGGCTCTACGACAATGCCAATGTCCGATCGCGGACCGACCTCGAGGATGGCGGCGTCGAACTCGTCGCCGACATGACGAGCCAGGCAAGAGACGAGCTCAGGCGATTGGCCGAGCAGCGATATCCGGGACTGCAGCTCGGCTGAACACCGGTTCGACGAACGGCGGGCCCTTCAAGGTCCCGCCGTCTTCGCCTCGATCCAGAGAGCTTCCATCTCGTCGAGGCCCGCCAGACCCAGAGTCGAGCCGCGCTCCACCAGACGAGACTCGATATAGACGAAGCGCGAGCGGAATTTCACGATCGTGCGGCGCAAGGCTGCTTCGGCATCGATCTCGTGAAAGCGTGCGATGTTCACCAGCGTGAAAAGCACGTCACCGAACTCGTCCTCCATCTCGTCTGCGTTCGATCGTGCCAGAGCCTCGTCGAACTCGGTGAGCTCCTCCAGGAGTTTCTCGCGGATGGGTCCGGCGTCCGCCCAATCGAAGCCGACGGCGGCGGCCTTCTGCTGGACCTTCAAGGCGAGGGTCAACGCAGGAAAGCCGCCCGGAATGGACGAGAGTAGACCCGTCGCCGAGGCCTCGCCACTCCACGGATGAGCGGAGTTGCGCGACGCCCGGCGCATCGAACGCTCTTGCTTTTCCTCTGCCTTGATCCGGTCCCACTGGCCCTTGGCCGAGCGCGCGGACCGCGCGTCTTGATCGCCGAACACATGCGGATGCCGGCGGATCATCTTCGTCGTGATCCGCTCGACGACATCCTCGAAGCTGAAAAGTCCTTCTTCCGTCGCCAGTTGCGCGTGATAGACGACCTGCAGAAGGAGATCGCCGAGCTCTTCGCAGAGGTCCTCGGCATCGCGGCGCTCGATGGCGTCCGCCACTTCGTAGGCTTCCTCGATCGTATAGGGGGCGATGGTCTGGAACGACTGCTCGATATCCCAGGGACAGCCCGTTTGTGGATCGCGCAGCGCCGCCATGATCTCGATCAGGCGTCCGACGTCTCGCGAGGCTTCCATCGATCCGACTCCGACCCGAATGAACATTCCAGACGATCTCGCATAGTCCGCACTGCGTCGACCGGCAATGGCGGTCCGGATCGAAATGCGGGTTGGCACTCGGACCGTGACGTGATCCGAGATGCGGAATCAGCCTTCGCAACGCTCTTCACATCAGAAGCGCCGCATCGACGATGATGCGCATCGCAAAAGCCCCGGATTTGCGGGCTTGGGCCGGCTGATCTCCTGACGCCGATCCTCGAGGTCTCCGCAAGGAGGGTGCCGAAGGGTCGACCAGCCGATCGACGACCGAGCTTGGACAGCCTCCGAGCTCGACGAGAGGGCACCGTTTCGAGCCGTTTCGCGGCCGAAACCGAGAAGAGGGACGACTGCCAGAGACCATCTGTTGCATAAGATGGATTATGGAACGTATTTGATGGATGGCATCAGCGGACGGTCGTGGCGTTCGTCGAGCGGCATTCGATATGTCCCCTGACGGTGACCTCGACGGCAAAGGCCCTGCAGCTCGATGTGGGAGATTTTCGATGAGGAAGATTGGGGATCTGTCAACGGTGCGGCGCGGATCGCCGGCCATCACTGCTTTTCAACAGAAATCGATCTCGCCGACGTCCTTGCATTCTGCATGCGAGGCGCTGCGGGATCCGGCTCGAACGCGCGTGGGTCGCCGAGTGTGAGGAACCGACGTCGGATGGCAGCCGCGCTGCCGCCACGTCGCGGCGTGACCGCCGGCGGCATCCATCTCGTGCGATCGCGAGACCCATGCGGACGCGCGGGAACGATCAGTCGATCGGGAATTCGATCCGAAGTCCGTCGTGAGCCGGCCGTACATGCGACGGCAGTTCGCGACAGAGCGTCGCGTAATCCATCGGCGTGTGCATGTGGGTCAGTGTGGCCGTCGGCACGCCGAGTCGTTCGATCCAGCCGAGGGCCTGTTCCAGCGAGAGATGACTTGGATGCGTCCGGTACTGAAGCGCGTCGATGACGATGTGGCGCGCGCCGGCGATGGCGTCGATGGCGGGATCGGGAAAGTCGCTGACGTCGCTGGCGTAGACGATCGGCCCGCAACGCAGCCCGAGCGACGTGATCGAGCCATGCACCTGCCGGAACGGCGTGATGTCGAGCGGCCCGCCCGGCCCCTCGATCCGCAACGTCTCGCCCGCCTCCATTGGAACGTGGCGCGCGATCGGCGGATAATCGCTGTTTTCAGGTCGATGAAAGCAGTAGCGGAAGGCCTCGACGACGCGCCGATGCGTTTCGGCGTCCGCATGGACCGGAATGCGCGTTTTCTGGTCGAGCATGAAGCCGCGGAGGTCGTCGAGCCCATGGATGTGATCGGCATGCGGATGCGTCAGCAAGACGGCATCCAGACGCACGACGCGGGCGCTCAGCATCTGCTCGCGAAAATCCGGACCGCAGTCGAAGACGACCGTCGTCGTGCCTTCGGTGGAAATCCGCTGGAGGAGCGCCGAAGCCCTCAGTCGGCGATTGCGCGGTTCGTCGGGGTCGCAGGCCCCCCAGTCGCCGGTGATCCGAGGCACGCCCGGCGACGATCCGCAGCCGAGAATGGTCAGCCGCAGGAGGTCGCTCACGCCGCGTCTTTCCGCCGACGCGGATCGGGCACCTTGGAGAACAGCCTGAAGAAATTGTCGGAGGTGACCGTCGCCAGGGCCGCGAGGTCGACGCCCTTCACGCCCGCGAGGACCTCCGCTGTGTGCCGGACATAGGCCGGCTCGTTGCGCTTGCCGCGGAAGGGCATCGGCGCGAGATAGGGCGCGTCCGTCTCGACGAGAAGTCGGTCGAGCGGAACCGCGGCCGCGATCTCGCGCAGCGCGTCGGACTTCTTGAACGTCAGGATGCCGGAAAACGAGACGAATCCGCCGAGCGCCAGACCGGTCTCTGCGAGCGCGGGACCGGAGGAAAAGCAATGAAGGACGAACGGAAAGGCACCCTTCCCCGTTTCC
This sequence comes from Aureimonas sp. Leaf454, assembly GCF_001424685.1. Classification (GTDB taxonomy): domain Bacteria; phylum Pseudomonadota; class Alphaproteobacteria; order Rhizobiales; family Rhizobiaceae; genus Plantimonas. The sequence continues at coordinate 43,319 of NZ_LMQT01000019.1, read as the reverse complement.
TCCTCCAGGATCTGGCGCATGTCGTCGTCGGCGTCGCGCGCATGAATGACCAGCGGCAGGCCGGTCTCTCGGGCGGCCGCGATGTGGCGGCGAAAGACCGCCGCCTGGGTGTCGCGCGGCGCCTTGTCGTAGAAGTAATCGAGGCCGGCTTCTCCGATGCCGACGATCTTCTCCGCTGCGCTCCAGCGCACGAGATCGCTCGTCGGCACGTCCGGCTCCTCGCCGGCATTCTGCGGATGCGTGCCGACGGTCGCATAGACCTGAGGATAGGTCTCGGCGAGTGCGATCAGGCTTTCGATGCGCTCCACCCGCGTCGAGATCGTCACCATCGTTCCGACGCCGGTTTCAGCGGCTCGGGCGACGATGGCATCGCGCTCCTCGGCGAAGTCGGGAAAGTCGAGATGGCAATGGCTGTCGACGAGGAAGATGTCCTGGGTCACGGCGTGGCGTCGTCCGCTTCGACGATCCGCGGGAAGATCGCCGAGGGTGCCGGCATCGCGCGGTCCGGAACCAGGGCGACGTCGGGCGTGAGTTCGGTGAAGCTGCGCTCGCCCGTCGGCACGCCGAGACTGTCGAGGAGTCTCGCCATGCTGGCCGGCATGACCGGCTGCAGGAGAATCGCCACCCGGCGCAGCGTTTCCGCCGTGACGTAGAGGACGGTCGCCATGCGAGCGGGATCGTTCTTGCGCAAGGCCCAGGGCTCCTGCGCGGCGAAATAGCGGTTGGCGTCGGCGACCGACGCCATGATCGGCGCGAGCATGGCGTGAAGTTCCTGTCGATCGATCGCTTCGCGCGCGCGTCGCAGGAGGTCGGCCGTCGTCGACAACATCGTCTCGTCCGCCTCGGAGAATGCGCCGGGTCGTGGAACGACACCGCCGAGGTGCTTGGAGATCATCGACAGCGAGCGCTGGGCGAGATTGCCGAGATCGTTGGCGAGTTCGGAGTTCGCCCGGTTGACGATCGCCTCGTGCGAATAGTTGCCGTCCTGGCCGAAGGGCACTTCGCGCAGGAGGAAGTAGCGCAAGGGATCGAGTCCGTAGGTCTCGACCAGCGCGAATGGATCGATCACGTTGCCGACCGACTTCGACATCTTCTCCCCGCGATTGAACAGGAAGCCGTGCGCGAAGACCCGCTTGGGCAGCGGCAGGCCGGCCGAAAGCAGGAAGGCCGGCCAATAGACCGCGTGGAAGCGCACGATGTCCTTGCCGATGACGTGGAGATCGGCCGGCCAGAACGCCTGTCGATCGCCCTCCCCGCCGGGATAGCCGGTGGCGGTCAGGTAGTTCGTCAGCGCGTCGACCCAGACATACATCACGTGTCGCTCGTCGCCGGGCACCGGGATACCCCAGTCGAAGGTCGTGCGCGACACCGAGAGATCGCGAAGACCGGATCTCACGAAGGAGATGATCTCGTTGCGACGCTCGCTGGGGCCGACGAAATCGGGCTGCGTCTCGTAGAGGGAGAGAAGCCGATCCTGGAAGGCGGAGAGCTTGAAGAAATAGCTCTCCTCCTCCATCCAGGTCACCGGGGCGCCCTGGGGTCCGTAGCGCACGCCGTCCGGACGAACCTCGGTCTCGTCCTCGGCGAAATAGGCCTCGTCCCGCACCGAATACCAGCCGGCGTAGCTGTCCTTGTAGATGTCGCCGGCCTCGACCATCCGCGACCAGATCGCCTGGCTCGCCTCGTGGTGCCGCGCTTCGGTCGTGCGGATGAAGTCGTCGTTCGAGCTGCCGAGGACCCGCCCCATCTCCCGGAAGACATCCGCGTTCCGATCGGCGAGATCACGGACCTCCAGTCCTTGATCGCGCGCGGTCTGCAGCATCTTGATGCCGTGCTCGTCCGTGCCGGTGAGGAAGAAGACGTCGTAACCGTCCAGCCGCTTGAAGCGCGCGATGGCGTCGGTCGCGATCAGTTCGTAGGCATGACCGATATGCGGCCGTCCATTCGGATAGGAGATCGCGGTGGTGATGTAGAAGCGTTCGGCCATGCGGGCTTTCGGGGACGTTTCGCGTTCGGGATCGTGACCGCTCCCGCCAGATAGAACATCCCGCGCCGGGGCTCAATCGTTTCGGCGGTGGTGCAGATCAGGGGGCGGAGCGACGTTCGTAGAGACGGGCGAAGAAGGTCAGGAGCATCTGCTTCCGGTCGAGATTGAAGGCGGTTCCCTCACGCAGCCGGGCGTTCTCCTCGGCCCAGAGAGCGGCCATGCGCTCCGCGCCGTGCCGGTCGCCCGTGTCGAGCCTCGCTTCCGATTCGGCCGCGAGTCGCCGGAAGAGGCTGGCCAGCGCGAGATCCAGGGCCGTCTCGCGACCCTTCTGGGTCAGGGCGTCGCCAAGGGCGTGCAGTCCGGGCCAGTCCGCCTCCGGCTGGCTCCAGAGGGCGTCGATGCGCCGCTCGACATCAAGCCCGCCGCTCGCCAGAAGCGAGGCTGCGGTGCGCACGCCGCCACCGGCCAGCGGCAGCACCGAGCGGATCTCCGTTTCCGTGACGTCGAGCCCGAGGCCGCCGAGAATCGTCTCGAGATCGCGAGCAGCCAGAGGCTCGAAACGCAGCACCCGGCATCGCGAACGGATCGTCGGGAGAAGCCGGCCCGGCAGATGGTTGGTGATCAGGAACAGGGCCCGTGCCGGCGGCTCCTCCAGAATCTTCAACAGCGCGTTGGCCGCGTTGCGGTTCATGTCGTCGGCGGGGTCGACAATGGCGATCCGCCATTGACCGCCCGACGTCGTCGCTTGGAAGAACCGATTGAGCCGACGTATTTCCTCGACGGTGATCTGCGTCTTGAAACCGGGCGTCCGCTCGTTGGAAGGTCGGGTGATGTGGATCAGGTTGGGATGCGCGCCCTGTGCGATCTGGCGATCGACGGCGTCGCCGGGCTCCGTCGATCCGAGTAGCCGCCGCGCGAAAGCGAAGGCGGCCGTCGCCTTGCCGACGCCGCGCGGCCCCTGCAGCAGCCAGCCATGATGCATGCGATCGCTGGCCTGCGCTTTCAAAAGCTCGGCATAGGCGGCATCCTGTCCGACGACGATGCGAGCCATCGCGGGCGGCACGACACCTTCGATCGCGTCATGCTCGTCGACGACGTCTAGGGCGCTCAAAGGGGAGACGGACCGGCGGCGACCGATGCCGCCGTGCCCCGCCCCGCCGTTTCCAGCCGCCGGCTCTCCAACCGATCCTCGACGATGAAACGGATTTCCCGTGCGATCTCGTCCGCGGACCGTGTCGCATCGACCACGATGAACCGTTCCGGCTCCGCCGCGGCGATGCTGAGAAACGCACGGCGGCGATCGGCGTGGAGAGTGATGTCCTCCCCTTCGAAACGATCGGCCACCGCCGTGCCCCGGCGCTCGGCGGCTCGCGCCAGGCCCGTTTCGGCATCGATATCGAGAAGGATCGTCACATCGGGATAGAGTTCGCCGATCGTTGCCGCCTCCAGGACCTCGATCAACGCGGTCTCGCTTCCGCCAAGCCCTTGGTAGACGCGGGTCGAATCGTGAAACCGGTCGCAGAGGACGATCTGCCCGCCCTCGAGAGCCGGCCGGATCACGGTGTCGACATGATCGGCCCGCGCTGCCGCGAAGAGGATCGCCTCCATGTCGGGTCCGAGCGCCTTGGCCGCTCCGGACAAAATCACATGGCGCAGCGCATCGGCCCCGGGTGTTCCGCCGGGCTCGCGCGTCGTCGTGACCTTGAGCCCGCGCGCGCGCAAGCTGGCTGCCAGGCGTGCGATCTGGGTCGTCTTGCCGCTGCCTTCGCCGCCTTCGAAGGTGATAAAGAAGCCCGTCATCTCGATGTTCCTCGCAGGCACCCCATCAGAGCGCGCGAATCCAGCCGAAGGCCAGTTCCTGAGCCGCCCCCATGGCTCGCGATGCGAACGTGCCCTCGTCGACCTGGCCCGTGGCGAAGAGATCGGACGACAGGCTGGTCCGACCATCGATGCGGATCGTCAATGTCCCGACCTTCTGACCGGCTTCGACCGGCGCGCGCAGGGGACCCTCGTATTCGATGTCCGCTTTCACGCCCTCGGCCCGTCCCTTGGGCACATAGACGACGACGGGGGCCTTCGTCTGGACGTCGATCGACGACGCCACGCCGCCATAGACCGAGACGCGCCCGACCGGGACGTCCCCCGCAAACAGTTCAACCCTCTCGAACTGATCGTTCGACCAGTCGAGGAGACGACGTGCTTCCTCGGTTCGCTCCTTGATGGAGGCAAGTCCGCCGAGAGCCATGAAGGTCTTGCGGCCGTCCCGGTGCGTCACACCGACCAGCGAATAGCCGGATGCCTCGGTATAGCCGGTCGCCATGCCCGTCGCACCGATCGACATCGGCAGCAAAGGGTTTCGATTGCGCTGGAAGATCTTGTTCCATTCGAAGGATGGCTCCGAATAGATCGCGTAGAAGGCCGCGTGGTCCTGCTCGATGTGACGGGCGAGGACGACGAGATCACGCGCCGTCACCGATTGCCCGTCGGTCGGCAGACCCGATGGATTGACGAAGGTCGATTGGGAGAGGCCCAAGCGGCTCGCGGCTTCGTTCATGAGACGAGCGAAACCGGCTTCCGATCCGGCCATGCCCTCCGCGATCACGATCGTCGCGTCGTTGGCGGCCTGGATGATCGTCCCCTTGATCAGCGCATCGAGGGGAATGGACGACTTCAGCGCCGCGAACATGGTCGACGTGCCCGAGGGCGCGCCGCCGGTGCGCCACGCATGCTCGCTGACGGGAAAGACTTGGTCGAGCGCGACCTGACCCGCCGCCAATGCCTCGAAGACGACCTCCATCGTCATCAGCTTGGCGAGCGACGCCGGTGGAAACGGTGTATCGGCCTCTTTCTCGAACAACACCGCCCCGGTTTCACCGTCCACGATCAGGGCTTGGCGGGCTTTGGTGTCGGCCACAGGCGCCGCGGGCTCGGCGGCGAAGGCCGGCCAGAGGGCGAGACAGGCCAGGGTCACGACCGAAAGGCGGCAGAGCCGCCTTCGTGTGCCCGCAGGCTGAACCGCTTCAAAGGGTGAACTTGCCATCATATCGAGGAGATAGCGGTCCAACTCCCGCCTCGCAACATCGCTCTGTTCGCGACGCACGACTCTTTCGATGGGGAATCTGCGGCCGGAGCGGCGGGCCGGCGCCATCGCCGCGCGGGATCAGTCGCGCAGAACGAAGGCGTCGGTGGCGCCGGCTTTCCAGAGACCGGACAGGATCGCGTCGGCATCTTCACCCGCCGCGAGTTCGAGAGCGAGCGTCGCGGCACCCGAAGGCCCCTCTCCGTCGACGATGAGCTTGCCATGGCCCGTGACGAGCGCGCGGATCGAGGATACGGCGACCGGACTGTCGAAGCTGCCGATTTCGATGCGCTCGGGCGCCCGTAGAGCGGCCGTGGCACGAGAACCGAGCGTCTCCAGGGCGGCTGCGGCACCGTTCTGTCCGGACGCGGGCGCGAAAGACGTGACGATCAGCGGCTGGATGCGCTGGCGCGTGGTGGGCTTCGGGACGATGGCTCCGACGCCGGGCTCCGCGCGGGACGCCTGCCCGATGATCGAGCCGATGCTCGTGTCGTCGATCGCCGCAGGCGTGGTCTGCAGCACGGCATCGGGCCGGACGCCGGGAAGCTCCGGCGTCGCGCTCTTGCGCGCCAGTGTGGGGAAGCGCGGCGCCCGCTCCTCGTTCATGGCGATCATAACGCCGGAGGCCAGTCCGTCGTCGATGGCGCGGACGTTGCCGGGCCGATAACTCGCCATCAGCATCTTGGTGTCGTCGCCTTCGAGCGGTGCGCGGCCGGCATACTCGACCTTGATCCGGCCGACGCCGTCCTGCTTGTATCCGAGGAGTTCGGCCGCCCGCGACGACAGATCCATCACGCGGCCGTCGTGGTACGGGCCACGATCGTTGACGCGCACCATGACCTCGGCGCCGGTCTTCAGGTTCGTGACCTTGGCATAGGACGGCAGCGGGAATGTCGGATGCGCGGCGGACAGACCGAACATGTCGTAGACTTCGCCGTTGGCGGTCAGTCGGCCGTGGAAGCTCGCGCCATACCAGGATGCATTTCCCGACTTCACATAACCGGGCTCATCCTTGGGATAGTACCACTTGCCGCGAACCTTGTAAGGCTTTCCGACCTGCTCCCGGCCTCCGCCCTTGCGGACGATCCGCTTGTTCGTGACACGCGGGCTGGCGGCGACGCCGAATTCCTTGGAGGAAAACGACTCGTTCGGGTCGGAATGAACGATCTCGTCCGCGCCGCCATGCGTGGACGAACCTGACTGGCACCCTGCGATCGACAGGCTCGCGAGCACGGTCATGGAAAGCGCGACGCGGCGGCCGATGGTCCCTCCGGCAGTCATCATGCGCTCGTTCCCCAATTCCTGAACCAGCCCCTTCGGCGGGTTCGTCCCCATCCCTGTCGCCTCTGGAAGTAAACAGTCTGTTAACGCCCGCGCAACCGAGGCTTCGACCAGCAAAATCAAGCCGCAATTCAGCCACGGATTGACCGATGCATTTCTGCAACTTTTCGGACGAAGACGCTCCTGGATGTGGGGAGACTTTTGCGGGCCAAATTATTGCAGCGCCAGAGAATCTGCCAAGTTACTGATCACGATCATGGTTGATGATCAGGTTCTCCTCGGAGGGGCGTTCAAAAATGCCCGACCATGGGATCATCCTACTGTGCTCGCGCCCCGATCCCGCCATATTCTCGACAGGTTTCGGCCCAAACAAAATTTTCATCACAATTTGTTACAAAGCGGGCTTGTGGATCGTCTCAACAACGCAGCCGGGGCAACATCCCGCCTTGCCTCTGGCCGCGTTTCGAGGTTAAGGCTTCGATCCCGGATGGGTGGCCGAGCGGTTGAAGGCACCGGTCTTGAAAACCGGCGGGCGGGAAACCGTCTCGTGGGTTCGAATCCCACCCCATCCGCCATGGCGCTTGCCTTCGTTCGAAGGCGCCCGCGAGCGGCGATCGCCCCATTTGCCGTTTTTCGTTTCGCGTCGTCGAGTTCAGACGTCGGCAATCAGCCGGATGAACTCGGCCGCGGTCGGACAGGTCCGCCGCGGCTCGACCCGGAAAGTTTAGCGCCGTCCCCGATCTTTAGTTGCCGTCAGCTGGCAGCGGAGCGTTATCGATGTCGCCGCTGCCGGTCTGGGAGCGCATGATCGCGATCGTGGCGAACCAGAGCACGACGCCGATGGCGAGGAGGACGGCGGCGATCGTGTATTGGACGGGGTCGCGCCCCGTCCACGGACCGACGAGGAAACCGCAGGAGAGAACACCCAGAACCGGCAAAAGCGTCGGGGTGCGGAAATGTTTGTGATCGACCGTGTCCTTGCGGAGCACCAGAACGGCCACGTTGACGACGGTGAAGACGCCGAGCAACAACAGCGCCGTGGTGCCACCGAGTGCCGGGACTTCGCCGACGAAGGTGATGAGACCGACGGCGAGAAGGGTCGTGAAGAGAATCGCGACATGCGGTGTGCGGCGGCTCCGGTGCACGCGGCCGAGAAGCGATGGCAACACCTGCTCGCGGCTCATTCCGTAGACGAGGCGGCTCGCCATGAGCATGTTGATCAGCGCCGAATTGGCGACCGCGAACATCGTGATCAGGCCGAAGATGCCGATCGGGAAGCCCGGTGCGCCGGCTTCGACGACCTTCAGGAGAGGCGTATCGCCTTGTCCGAGGTCGGCAGGCGAGACGAGCGTGATCGCGGAGACGGACACCAGCACGTAAATGACGCCGGTGATGAGGAGGCCCCCCAGGAGCACCTTCGGAAAGATGCGGACGGGGTCCTTGGTCTCCTCGGCCATGTTCACCGAATCCTCGAAACCGACCATGGCGAAGAAGGCGAGCGTCGTCGCCGAGATCACGCTCCAGAAGACGCCCTTATCGCCGGCCGGCTCGAAGGTCCAGACGCGTGACACGTCGCCTTGCCCGCCGAGGATCGCCCAGAGCCCGATCGAGATGATGATCAGGAGACCCGTCAGCTCGACCAGCGTCAGCACGACATTGGCCTTCACGCTTTCGCCGACGCCGCGAACGTTGATGATCGCAACGACCGCCATGAAGCCGAGCGCGACGAGGGTCACGCTCCATCCGGCGAGGCCGAGATCGAAGGCGGCGGACAGGTTGGCGGCGAAGGCCCGGCTCGCCGTCGACGCCGATGTAATTCCGGATGCCATCACGGCGAACGCGATGATGAAGGTGACGAAGTGGATGCCGAAGGCCTTGTGCGTGTAGAGCGCCGCGCCGGCTGCTTTCGGATATTTCGTAACCAGCTCGAGATAGGAGAAGGCGGTCACCAGCGCGACGGCGAAGGCCACGAGAAACGGCAGCCAGACGACGCCACCGACCTCGGCCGCCACCTGCCCCGTCAGCGCGTAGACGCCGGTTCCCAGAATGTCGCCGACGATGAAGAGAAGCAGGAGCTTCGGTCCCATCACACGATGAAGATCGTCCTGTGTCTCGGTCCCGGCAGAACGATCGCCGCCCTCACCTCTCGTCGTCGACATCCCGCCCCTCCCCGTTCCGTTGGTCAGAGGGACACATGTCGTCAGGAACGGGTAAGGAAAGTGCTCCGGCTCGCGCGTCGCTCAGCGCCACTTCACTCGAGCGGCGTCACTTCGTTCCGGCCCGAACGGTAACGGCTCGGCGGCGCCACTGGACCGCAGAGCGCGCTGACCTCGACGTCACCGCAGGCGTCGAAGCCGGGCGACGAGAAGGACGGCCAGTTCCTGCAGGGATTGGATGATCTCGACCTTGCGATCCGCGTCGAGGCACTTCGTGAGATCGTTTTCGAGCTGATCCCGGACTGTCAGCAGCTCCTTCTGCGCCTGAATGCCCATCGTCGTGATCCGGATCATCGTGCGACGACCATCGTCAGCGTCCCCCACGCGTTCCACGAGGCCTCTCTGCACCAGCCGATCCGACATTTTCGAAACGGTGGACGCCCGGATGGACAAGAGGTCAGCGACGGCGCTGACGGTCGTTCCATGTTCGTCCGCGATCAGCAGCAGTTCATCCTGTCCATTGTGAAATCCGTGCATCGCCAATCCGTGTCCATGAAGAGCTCGGATGGACTTGGAGACTGCGATCAGCACGGGCACCAGCTTGGCGTCAATCGAAGGGTCGGACGTCGGTATTCGAGACACGAGACAACCTCTCCAGAAGACCTTCTTCAGGCAGAAAGAAGATACAAGAGCTTAGAAGTCAGCATTGCATATGAGGATGTGCACTGAACACCTTCCGCGATCTTGAACGGCTCAGAAATCGTATTTTTACTTATGTGAAACGCGAAAGGATCACGCCCAGCCATTCGCATCCGACGAAGGTGTGCCGTCTTGCTGGGCAGTCCGCCTCGAAATGGTACAGATGAGCAACCCCAGCTGGCGGGAACCTGCGCGTCGACGGGTGCATCGATCCATCGAGACGATCGAACGTGGCCAGAATGCCGCCGGACAGAGAGGATCGTGCCGGCCGCAGGTTACGGGCGTTGCACGCGGCGAAAGGGGCGGGTCGTGCGACCAGGTCGGATAAGACGCGCAGTTCACGTCACCGGCGTTCGACGCGAACCTCGACGATGCGGCTGGCGACAGCTTTGCGCCGGCAGGCAATAGACATCCGCTCATGATGCGCGGACATGTGCCGGCTCGTTTGGCGAGCGAATGCTGCGGCGGCTGATCGGAGGTTCAACGGACAGCAAGCCGATCCGTCATGGATCACCACGCGCACCGACGATCGACGGATGCCGTCGAACAGGCGATGACGATGAATGACAAATTGCTATTGGAAAATTTTGATCCCGCACCCTGGTAGCAGGTACGGTGTTCGAAAGAGAAAGGAACTCGTCGGACCCATCTCTTCGAACAAGGCTGGTGCGGTCGAGAAGACTCGAACTTCCACGGGTTGCCCCACAGCGACCTCAACGCTGCGCGTCTACCAATTCCGCCACGACCGCACGCCGTGTCTGCCGGCCTCTTCTTGGCCGGCACCGGGCATGTAACAAAGCTTCTCCGGGCGCACAAGCCCTTCGCCTGTGCAAAACGAACGCCCATGCAAAACACTTTCGTGGCGGACCGCCCGGGCCTACATCAGGTTCATGACGTTTCCTGCAGCCCCCCCCACCCGCCTGTCGGTTTCGGCGTCGGCATTCCGGCCGCTCGAAGCCACAGCGCCTGTCGTTTGGACCATCCGCCCCGGCCTCACCGCCTATGACGATGCCGTCGCCCTCATGGAACGGACCGTCGGCGAGATCGCGGGGGGGCATGCGCCCGAAGAGGTGATCCTCCTGGAGCATCCGCCGCTCTACACGGCGGGAACGAGCGCGCGGTCGGAGGATCTCCTCGACCGTGGCCGCTTCCCGGTCCATGCGAGCGGGCGCGGCGGCGAATACACCTATCACGGGCCGGGACAGCGGGTGGCTTACGTGATGCTCGATCTGAAGCGTCGGCGCCCGGACGTGCGCGCCTTCGTCGCCGCGCTGGAGAGCTGGATCATCGCGACGCTCGGCGACATGCAGGTGCGCGGCGAGCGGCGGGAGGATCGCGTCGGCGTCTGGGTGCGGCGGCCGGAACGCCCTCCGCTTCCGGACGGTACGCAAGCCGAGGACAAGATCGCCGCCATCGGCATACGGCTGCGCCGCTGGGTGACGTTCCACGGCATCAGCCTCAACGTCGATCCCGATCTCCGTCATTTCACCGGAATCGTGCCCTGCGGCATTCAGGGCTACGGCGTCACGAGCCTCGTCGATCTCGGTCTTCCGATCTCCATGCCGGAGGTGGACGGACTGCTGCGGCAGCGATTCGACGAGATCTTCGGGCCGACGAACCCGCGGTGACCGCGTCGTCGCCCTTCACTGGAAGCGCATGATCACGGCATCGACGGCGAGGCTCTGTCCCACCGCCACCTCGATGCTCTCGATCACAAGGTCCCGCTCGGCGCGCAGAACGTTCTCCATCTTCATCGCTTCGATCACGACGAGCGTTTCCCCCGCCTTGACCTCGGCGCCGGCCGAAACCGACATGGAAACGACGAGGCCCGGCATCGGGCAGAGAAGAAGCTTCGAGGTATCCGGCGGAACCTTCACCGGCATCAGGCGACCCAAAGCGGAGAGGGCCGGCGAGAGCGTGCGGGTGGCGATCTCCTGTCCGGCGATGGAAAGGGTCACCGTCGGTCCGGAGACCCTGACGCGTGCGAAGACCGCGCGTCCGTCGATGTCGCCCTCCCAGGCCCCCTGCCCCCAGCGATAGTTCGTCCCCACCGAAGCGGCCCTCTCGTCGATCGAGACGGTCTGACGGGCGTCGTCGGATATCGCGAGGACCGAGTGGCCCGCCACGTCGATCTCGAGGGTTCGCGAACGCGGCGTCGAGGGCGGCCGCAACCGGTCGCCGTGCCCTTCGAGCCATCGTTGCCGCGCCGCCTCGATCGTCGCGGCGACGATGGCGGCATCGCGCCGCAGCTCCGCATCGGGGACCGGTTTCTCGAAACCCCCGGGAAACTCCTCCGCGATGAAACCGGTGGAGAGGCGCCCCTCGCGCCACCGCGGATGAGCCATCAGCGCCGACAGGAACGGGATGTTGTGCTGGATGCCGGCGATCTCGAACCGGTCGAGGGCGCTCGTCATCGCCTCGATCGCCGCGCCGCGTGTTTTCGCATGCGTGCAGAGCTTTGCGATCATCGGATCGTAGAAGATCGAGATCTCCGATCCCTCCGCGACGCCGGTGTCGTTGCGCACCGTCGCATCGGCGATCATGCCCTCGACCGGCGGACGGTAGCGCGTCAGCCTGCCCGTCGAGGGCAGGAAACCGCGGAACGGATCTTCCGCGTAGATCCGGCTTTCGACGGCCCAGCCGTCGAGCTTGACCTCATCCTGCCGCAGGCGCAGCGGCTCGCCCGCGGCGATCCGGATCATTTCCTCCACGATGTCGATCCCCGTCACCAGTTCGGTCACGGGATGCTCGACCTGCAGGCGCGTGTTCATCTCGAGAAAGAAGAAGTTCCGGTCGCGGTCGACGATGAACTCGACGGTTCCCGCGCTTTCGTAGTCGACCGCTTTGGCAAGAGCGATCGCCTCAGCCCCCATGGCCGCCCTCGTCGCCGCGTCGAGGAAGGGCGACGGCGCCTCCTCGACGACCTTCTGGTTGCGGCGTTGGATCGAACATTCGCGCTCGCCGAGGTGCACCGCGTTGCCATGCGAGTCGGCCAGCACCTGAATCTCGATGTGCCGGGGATCGACGATGAAGCGTTCGATGAAGACCCGATCGTCGCCGAAGGACGAGCGGGCCTCCGAGCGCGCCCGTTCGAAGCCGTCCCGGCACTCGTCGGGACCGGCCGCGATGCGCATGCCCTTGCCCCCGCCCCCGGCGGATGCCTTGATCATCACGGGATAACCCACGATCTCCGCGATCCGCACGGCCTCGTCCGCATCCTCGACGATCCCGAGATGGCCCGGCACGATGCTGACGCCGGCGGCCTTTGCGAACAGCTTGGATTCGATCTTGTCGCCCATGGCGCGGATCGCTTTCGGCTTCGGGCCGATGAAGGTGATGCCGTTGGCTTCGAGGAGTTCGCAGAAGGCGGCGCGCTCGGACAGGAAGCCGTATCCGGGATGAACCGCCTCAGCGCCCGTCGCGCGGCAGGCTTCGAGGATGGCTTCGGGTCGAAGATAGCTTTCGGAAGCGGGGGACGGTCCGATCCGAAGCGCTTCGTCCGCCTGGCGGACATGCTCCGCGCCCCGGTCCGCGTCCGAATAGACGGCGACGGTCCGAATGCCCATGCGGCGGGCCGTACGGATGACCCGGCAGGCGATCTCGCCGCGGTTGGCGATCAGGATCTTCTGAAACATCGGGCTCTCCGCTAGGGTCGAGCCTCGTTTTGCCGCGTACGCCCTCCCGCATCAAGCGCTTCGAAAGGCGAAGGCTTCACGCCGTTGCGGCTTGCGGCTTGCGCCGAACGATGAAAAGGACGGGCGAGGCACCTCAACGTTCGTCGGAGCATTTCGCCATGAAAACCAGAGCAGCTGTCGTCTTCGAAGCCGGCAAGCCTCTCGAAATCGTCGAAGTCGATCTCGAAGGTCCGAAGGAAGGCGAGGTTCTCGTCGAGATCAAGGCGACAGGCGTCTGCCACACCGACGAGTTCACCCGGTCGGGCGCCGATCCGGAGGGTCTCTTCCCCGCCATTCTCGGCCATGAAGGCGCGGGCATCGTCGTCGATGTCGGACCCGGCGTGAAGCACTTGAAGAAGGGCGACCACGTCATTCCGCTCTACACGCCGGAATGCCGCGAATGCGAGTATTGCCTCAACCCGAAGACCAATCTCTGCCAGGCGATCCGATCCACGCAGGGTCGCGGGATGATGCCGGACGGCACGAGCCGGTTCTCCTACAAGGGCCAGGCGATCCATCATTACATGGGCTGCTCGACCTTCTCGAACCACACGGTTCTGCCGGAGATCGCGCTCGCCAAGATCCGGCCCGACGCGCCCTTCGACAAGGTCTGCTACATCGGCTGCGGCGTGACGACAGGCATCGGCGCCGTCATCAACACCGCCAAGGCCGAGCCCGGCTGCAAGGGCGTCGTCTTCGGTCTCGGCGGCATCGGCCTCAACGTCATTCAGGGTCTCAAGATGATCGGGGCCGAGATGATCGTCGGCGTCGACCTCAACGACGACAAGAAGGAATGGGGCGAGCGCTTCGGGATGACGCATTTCGTCAATCCCGCAACGGTCGGCATGGACAACCTTACCAACCACCTCGTGGAACTGACGGGGGGCGGGGCCGACTATTCCTTCGAATGCATCGGCAACACGAAGGTGATGCGACAGGCCTTGGAGTGCTGCCACAAGGGTTGGGGCGAATCGATCATCATCGGCGTCGCCGGCGCGGGTCAGGAAATCTCCACGCGCCCGTTCCAGCTGGTCACCGGCCGCGTCTGGCGCGGTTCGGCCTTCGGCGGCGCCCGCGGCCGCACGGACGTCCCCAAGATCGTCGACTGGTACATGCAGGGCCACATCCAGATCGACCCGATGATCACGCACACGATGCCGCTGGAGGACATCAACAAGGCGTTCGACCTCATGCATTCCGGCGAGTCGATCCGCTCGGTCGTCCTGTTCTGAGGATCTCGGCAATGAAGACGATCTCGGAAACGAAGTCCCATGGCGGCATCCAGGGCGTCTACGCCCACGAGTCCGCAGCAACCGGCACGGAGATGACCTTCGCGGTCTTCGTGCCGCCGCACGCGTTGTCGGCGCCCTGCCCGGTCGTGACCTATCTGTCGGGCCTGACCTGCACCCACGCCAACGTGATGGACAAGGGCGAGTATCGCCGGATGGCCGCCGAGCTCGGTCTCGTCGTGGTCTGTCCCGACACGAGCCCCCGGGGCGAGGGCGTCGCCAATGACGAAGGCTGGGACATGGGCCAGGGCGCGGGCTTCTATCTCGATGCCACGCAGGACCCCTGGTCCACCCACTTCCGGATGGAAACGTACATCCGGGATGAACTTCCTCGACTGGTGTCTGATAAGTTTCCCGTAGTCCGCGAGAAACATTCGATTTTCGGACATTCCATGGGTGGGCATGGCGCGCTGACCTTGGCGCTGAAGAACCCGGACCTCTACCGATCTGCGTCGGCGTTCGCACCGATCGTCGCGCCGATCGCGGTGCCCTGGGGCCAGAAGGCGCTGCCAAGCTATCTCGGCGAGGACGAAGCGGCGTGGCGTCGCTACGACGCCTGCGCGCTCATCGAGGACGGCGCACGCTTTCCCGAATTCCTGGTCGACCAAGGCATGGCGGACAGCTTCCTCGAAGCCCAGCTTCAGCCCGAGCGGCTCGAAGCAGCCTGTGCCAAGGCCGGCATCGGGCTGACCTTGAATCGGCGGGAGGGCTACGACCACTCCTACTTCTTCATCCAGACCTTCATGGACGACCATCTGCGCTATCACGCGGCGAAGCTCGCGGCCTGATCGCCGCGGCCTCGCCACGCCATCAGATCGGTTCGGGCGGCTGCGACCCTGAGGATGTCGCCGCCCGGTCCACCCAGACGAGACCGAGGCCGGACGCGGTGATCACGGCGATGCCGAGCCACTTCACCGCGTCCGGAACATCGCCGAAGAAGAGAATGCTGAACAGCGTCGCGGAGACGATCTCCATGTAGCCGAAGGGCGCGAGCAGGGTTGCCGGCGTCAGGCGGTAAGCCTGAATGAACATCAGATGGGCGACCGTCGCAACGAAGCCGAGCATCAGGAGGAGCCCCCAGACCGGCCAGCCCGATGGTGCGACGGTCTGGAACTCCGCAAGCGCCGTTCCCGCCCCCGCGATCATGACGACCGAGATCGTGGCGAGACCGCCGATGCCGGCGTAGAAATGCATCGTGATCGACGAGGTCGCCGCGGAGAGATGGCGGCCGAGCACGGCATAGATCGAGACGAAGACCGCGCAGAGGAGCGGCAGCAGCGCCACCGCGCCGAGGGCTGTGAAATTCGGACGAATCACCAGCAGCGCGCCGCCGAAGCCGACGACGACGGCGACAATCCGCCGGATGTCGATCGCCTCGCGCAGGAACACCACCGACAGAAGCGTCACGATCATCGGCTCCACGAAGAAGATCGCGACGGCGTCGGCCAGCGGCATGGCCTTCAGAGCGATGAAGAAACAGATGGTTCCGCCGGCGAGCAGAACGCCGCGCAGGAGATTGAGGCCGGGATGACGGCACTTGAGACCCGCGAATCCTTCGACGAGAATCACCAGCGGCAGCACCATCAGCGTCTGCAGGGCGAAGCGCGCGAAGGCGATCTGCCCCGCGGGCATGGCGTGGTCTTCGCCCAGGAGCTTCGCCGCCGTATCGAGCAGCGGCACGAGAAGCGAGCCGAGAACCATCAGCCAGATGCCTTGGGTCGCGGACCGCGAATCGGATGGGTTCGAAAGCGAGGCGCTGCTCATCGCCGACCATGGCAGACGGACCGAGGCCGGGCTATGTCCAGCCGATCGATTGTGACGTGGGCGGCAAAGGATCGCCGCCGACGAGGCGATCGAGCATTATGAGGATCTGGAGGCAGGGAACCTTGACCACGCTCTACATCGATGCCGATGCCTGTCCCGTGAAGGACGAGGCGCTGGAGATCGCGGCGCGCCACGAGACCGCCTGCGTCCTCGTCTCGAACGGCGGCATGCGCCCGTCGCGCTATCCCGGCGCGCGCATCGTCACGGTCTCGGACGGCGCCGATGCGGCGGACGACTGGATCGTCGAAGCGCTGGAAGCCGGCGACGTCGTCGTCACCGCGGACATCCCGCTCGCTGCGCGCGCGCTCGAGAAGGACGCGCTCGTCCTCAATTCCGATGGTCGCGACTTCACGCCGGCCTCCATCGGCACGGCCCTGTCCATGCGCGCGTTCAAGCAGCACTTGAGGGAAACGGGCGAGAGCAAGGGCTACAACCGGAGCTATACGCCCGCGGATCGCTCCCGGTTTCGCCAGCGCCTCGACATCGCGCTGCGCAAGGCTTCGAGGCCGGCGGACGAGCAAGCGTCGAGCACGAAGCCTTGATGAAGACCTGATCGCGCGCCCACCATCCGGTCCGGCGGCGTGCTAAAAGGAGATCCGGCGCGTCAGGAGCGTGGCCAGCCCGTTCACCGGGTCGCTGGAGAGGGATGAAGGGCATGACGACGCATGAGGATCGCGGCGGCGCGCTGATCTACAAGCAGCGCCTCGCGACGCGCGCGACGCACTGGCTCTGGGCGGTCTGCCTGTTCTTTCTGCTCCTGTCGGGGCTCCAGATCTTCATGGCGCGGCCGGATCTTTATATCGGGCAGCAGTCCGGCTTCACCTTCGACAATGCCGTCCTGTCGATCGGGTCCGAGATCGTCGACGGAACGAGACGCGGCTTCGTCGATCTGTTCGGCGCCCGCTTCGACACTACGGGATGGCTGGGGGCGATCTGGTCGAACGGCGCGCTTCAATCCAGAACCTTCCCGACCTGGATGACCATCCCGAGCTATCGCGACCTTGGATCGGGACGCGTCGTGCATTTCTTCTTCGCCTGGCTCCTCGTCGCGACGCTTCTCGTGTGGCTCGTCGCCAGCCTCGCCAACGGGCATCTGAAGCGCGACATCGTGCCGACCCGTCGGGACCTTCGAGAGATCGGACCGGACATCGCCGCTCACGCACGCCTCGAATTCGATCGAAGGCGCGAGTACAACGTCTTGCAAAAGCTGAGCTACGGCTCTGTCCTCTTCATCGCTTTTCCGTTGATCGTCGCAACCGGCCTCGCCATGTCGCCAGGCACGAACGCGATCGTTCCGTGGATCACGGACATCTTCGGCGGTCGGCAGACGGCCCGCACGATCCACTTCATCGCCATGCTCGCGCTCGTCGCCTTCTTCGTCGTGCACGTCGTCATGGTCGTCGCCGCCGGACCGATGAACGAGCTGCGCTCGATCGTCACCGGTTGGTATCGAACGGACCCGGAGTCGGAATGATGGACGCGTTCAAGATCTCGCGCCGCCGCTTCCTCACGGGCTCGGCCGTCACCGCCGCCGGCCTGTCGCTGACCGGCTGCTTCGATGCGGCGGGCGACCCGAAAGGCAGCGTCCGCGGCGTTTTGGAAACCGCCAATTCGCTGACCTACCGCGTGCAGCGCCTGCTTCTTTCGTCCGACAGCCTTGCCAAGGAATTCTCGGAATCCGAAATCCGGCAGGATGCGCGAGCGAACGGCACCGTCGATCCGCAGGATGCCGACTATCGCCGTCTCGCCGCCAACGGGTTCGCCGACTGGCGGCTGGCGGTGACCGGCCTCGTCGAACAGCCGCTGTCACTGTCGCTGGCCGAACTCCGGGCGATGCCGTCGCGCACGCAGATCACACGGCACGACTGCGTGGAAGGCTGGAGCTGCATCGCCAAATGGACGGGCGTTCCCCTCGCCTTCGTTCTCGATCAGGCACGGGTTCGCTCGAACGCGCGCTTCGCGGTCTTCACCTGCATGGACAGCTATGGCGGAGGCTTCACGGCCCCGGTGAAGTACTACGAGTCGATCGATCTCGTGGATGCCCGGCATGCGCAGACCATCCTCGCCCATGGCTGCAACGGCGAGACCCTGGCGGTTGCGAACGGGGCCCCGTTGCGCGTGCGCGTCGAACGGCAACTCGGCTACAAGATGGCGAAATACATCGCCGGAATCGAACTGACCGACAGTCTCGATCGCTTCGGCGGCGGCAAGGGCGGCTATTGGGAAGACAACGGCTACGACTGGTTCGCGGGCATCTGACGACGCGAAGGACACCGACGCGGAACGCCGGGACGACTTCGATCTGCAACCCCGCTTCACGCGGCTCGAAGCAGCGTGAGGTTTTCCGCCGCGCCGCGGCGACCCGAAGGGGTCGCCGCGCTCGTCGCTTCTGGGTCAAGTCCCGATCGGTGGCAGGTCGTCAGAGGGGAATGTTGTCGTGCTTCTTCCAGGGATTTTCGAGGTCCTTGGTCCGAAGCATGGCAAGCGCCCGCGAGACGCGCCGCCGCGTGGCGTGCGGCATGATGACCTCGTCCACATAGCCGCGCTCGGCCGCGACGAAGGGCGACAGGAAGCGTTTCTCATAGGCTTCGGCCAGTTCGGCGATTCGGACGGGGTCGCCGGCCTCGCGCCGATGGATGATCTCGACGGCGCCCTTGGCGCCCATGACCGCGATCTGCGCCGTCGGCCAGGCATAGTTGACGTCGCCCCGCAGGTGTTTGGAGGCCATGACGTCATAGGCCCCGCCGAAGGCCTTGCGCGTGATCACGGTGACCTTGGGCACGGTCGCCTCGGCATAGGCGAAGAGGAGCTTCGCCCCGTGCTTGATGAGGCCGCCATATTCCTGCGACGTTCCCGGCAGGAAGCCCGGCACGTCGACGAAGGTGACGACGGGAATGGAGAAGCAGTCGCAGAACCGCACAAAGCGCGCGGCCTTTCGGCTGGCGTCCGAATCGAGCACGCCGGCCAGCACCATCGGCTGATTCGCCACGATGCCGACCGTCCGCCCCTCGATCCGGCCGAAGCCGGTCACGATGTTCCTGGCGAAGGCGGCCTGAATCTCGAAGAAATCGCCGGCGTCGACGACCTTCAGGATCAGTTCCTTGATGTCGTAAGGCTTGTTCGCATTGTCCGGAATCAGCGTGTCGAGCGAATCGTCGTTCTCGGTCAGCGATTGCTCGAAGCCGAGCTCCGGAACGGGCGCGGTGTTCGAGGCCGGCAGGAAGTCGATCAGCCGCCGCATGTCGAGAAGCGCCTGGAGGTCGTCGTCATAGGCGCCGTCGGCGATCGAGGAGCGCGTCGTGTGGATGCTCGCCCCGCCGAGCTCCTCCGCGGTGACCGTCTCGTTGGTCACCGTCTTCACCACGTCCGGACCCGTCACGAACATGTAGGACGTGTCGCGGACCATGAAGATGAAGTCCGTCATGGCCGGCGAATAGACGTCGCCCCCGGCGCACGGGCCCATGATCACCGAAACCTGCGGGATGACGCCCGAGGCGAGGACGTTGCGCTGGAAGATCTCGGCATAGCCGCCCAGCGCCGCGACACCCTCCTGGATCCGCGCGCCGCCCGCGTCGTAGAAGCCGATGATCGGGGCGCGGTTGCGCAGGGCCATGTCCTGCACCTTCTGCACCTTCTCGGCATGTGCCTCTGAAAGAGACCCGCCGAAGACCGTGAAATCCTTGGCGAAGACGAAGACGACGCGGCCGTTGACCGTGCCCCAGCCCGTCACGACGCCGTCGCCCGGGATCTTCTGGCTCTCCATGCCGAAATCAATCGACCGGTGCTCGACGAACATGTCGAACTCCTCGAAGGAGTCCGGATCGAGAAAAGCCGACAGGCGCTCGCGCGCGGTCAGCTTGCCCTTGGCGTGCTGCGCCGCGATTCGCTGTGCGCCTCCGCCCGCCCGGGCGACCTCTCGGCGACGCTCGAGTTCAGCAAGGACATCTCTCATGGCAGGCGCGCTCCCGGAACGGCGTGGAGAAGGTCGACGGCGGTGCGCATGTCGACGAAGCGGGCGCGGCGCCGCCGATCCGCCTCCTCGTCTTCGCCCCAGAGTTCGATGTTCCAGTCCTCGTCGACATGTGCGGCCGCCCAAGCCGATTCGGCGGTCAGGCGGCGTTCGAGGATCTCGTGCGCGATGATGGCCGATCCCGTCAGCGTGGTGATCTGGTGGAGCGCGGCGATGACGAACGGATCCTCGATTGCATCGATGCGGGACCGGAATGCGGCAAGCGATTCCGGCGGCTGCGCGACATGCATCACGCCCTCCGCCAGAAGGAACCTTCGCCCGAGCGACGCCTCCGCGCCCTTCAGGATGGGATCCCAGATGGTCTGCTGCCGCGCCACGAGACGCGCGGGTTCGCCCACGCGATAGAAGAGGAGATCGGTTTCGACATAGCGCGCCAGATCGGTCCGCGTCTCGATCGCCGTGTCGGCGATGCCGTCGATGACCGTGTTGACGAGCCGCGTCATCGGCATGGTCGCGGGATCGATCCGTTCGCCCTGAACTCGCCATTCCGAAGCCATGACCTCGGCCACGGCCTCGGCCGGCACCAGGAGCGCGCGTCGCGCCGGCGTCTTCACGCCGCGTCCATCGAGACGCACCGTGTGTCCGCCGTCGACGGCGACCACGTCGACGGTCTCGTAGAAGCGCTTGGGCAGTTCGGGGCGCGAAGGAGCTCCGCTCACGGTACCAACTCCGCCGTGCGGACGAACCGCGTCTCCAATTCGCCCGCGAGCCATCGATCGATCCGGAGACCGAGATCGTCCACGCTGTCCGCCACGGCCTCGGCGCCAGCCCGGCGAAGCTCCGGCGCCGTTCCGGCACCCCAGGTGACGCCGAGCGCGCAGGCGCCGGCTGCCCGTGCCATTGCCATGTCGAAAATCGCGTCGCCGACGACGAGGGTCCGTTCCGGCGCAATGGACAAAGCGGCGCAGCATTCCAGAACCATGGCCGGATCGGGCTTTGAAGGGCAATCGTCGGCCGTACGAACCGCCGAAAAGAAGCCGCCGAGATCGTGGCTGGCGACGATCGCGTCGACACCGCGCCGCGTCTTTCCCGTGACCATGCCGAGACGCACGCCCTCTGCGACGCGGAGCCGCGACAGAAGCTCCTGGATGCCCGGAAACAGGGCCTCGCGAAAACTTGCCTCATCGCGAACCGCACGGAAGGCGGTGCGATAGGCTTCGACGAGAACCGGCAACTCGGATGGCGGCACGCTCGGGCGCAGCCTGTGAATGGCTCGATCGAGCGAGAGCCCGATGATCGCATGCACGGCCGCATCGGCCGGCGGCTCGAAACCGTTTGCCACGAAGGTGCGCCGCATCGTCTCGCAGATCAGGCCGAAACTATCGGCGATCGTGCCGTCGCAGTCGAAGAGGATGAGGTTCATCAGTCGCCCGTCTCGGACTCGTCGAAGCCGAAGAGATTCCATGTCTGGACCATGTGCGGCGGCAAGGGAGCGGTCTGGTCGATGACGCCACCGGCGGGATTGGGAATGATGATCCGCCGGGCGTGGAGATGCAGCCGCTTTTGGACGCCGCCCGGGAAATCCCAATTGGTGTCGTGCTCGAAATATTTGGGATCGCCGAGGATGGGATGGCCGATATGGGCGGCGTGGACGCGGAGCTGGTGTGTGCGGCCCGTATAGGGCTCCATCTCGATCCAGGCGAACTGCTGCCCGACCTGGTCGACCAGCCGATAGTTCGAGATCGCGTGGTCGGCACCGTCGTCGCCATGTTTTGCGATCCGCATGCGGTCGCCGTCCTCGGTCTGCTCCTTCACAAGATAGGTCGAGATCCGCCCCTCCTTGGGCGACGGAACGCCCTTCACCAGCGCCCAATAGGTTTTCTTGGTGTCGCGTTCCCGGAAGGCCTTGGTCAAGGACACCGCCGCACTGCGCGTGCGCGCGACCACGAGAACGCCGGACGTGTCGCGGTCGAGCCGGTGGACGAGGCGCGGCTTCTCGCCCTTCTTGTTGCGCCAGGCCTCCAGCATGTCGTCGACATGCCGTGCGACGCCGGAGCCGCCCTGGACGGCCAAGCCCGCCGGCTTGTTGAAGACGAGAACCTTCTCGTCCTCGTACAGGAGCATCTGCCGCAGGACGTCGCCGTCCTCGCGGTTGCGGATCGTCCCCATGGTGAGAGGCCCGGTCTTGCCGCGCGCGGGATCGGCGTCGATCGGCGGAACGCGGATCATCTGACCCGGCGCGATGCGCGTGTCGGACTTCGCCCGCCCGCCGTCCACGCGCACCTGCCCGGAGCGCAGGAGCTTCTGCAGGTGACCGAAGCCGAGGCCCGGATAATGAAGCTTGAACCACCGATCGAGACGCAAGCCCGCTTCGTCGGCCTCCACCTTCACCTGTTCGACCACCGCCATCGTCAATCCCTTCGTCCGAAAGCACGGCAAGGCGGGAACAAACCCCGTCCCGCCTCGCCGGGCCTTGAGGCAGGCCATAGCATCAGGCGAGGTGGCGTGCGAGGGCAAGTCCCGAGAACAGGGCTCCGAGGCCGAGAAGGAGCGTCGCGGCCAGATAGAGGAAAGCCAGAAGACCGTCGCCGCGTTCGGAAAGCGTCGCGACGTCCAGCGTCAGCGAGGAAAAGGTCGTGAAGCCGCCGAGAACGCCCGTCGCCAAGAGGAGGCGGAGTTCGGGCGAACCGCCGAACCGCCGCGCCAGAACCTCCACGACGATCCCCATCGCGAAGGAGCCGAGCACGTTCACCGCAAGGGTTCCGACCGGAAAGCTCGGTCCGAAGACGCGAACGGCGCCGAGATTGACGAGGTGACGCAACGCGGAACCGAAGGCGCCGCCGAGGGCCACGATCAGAAGCTGGCGCATCATTCCTCGCCTCGCTCGTCCCGCAAGGTCTGCCAGTGCCGCATCCGTTTGGCGAGCGTCGCCTCCAGCCCCCGCTCCACCGGACGATAGAAGCTCTGGCGACCGATTTCCGTCGGAAAATAGTTCTGTCCGGAAAAGGCGTCGGGTTCGTCGTGATCGTAGCGGTAACCCGTGCCGTAGCCCTCGCCCTTCATCAGCTTGGTCGGCGCGTTGAGAATGTGCTTGGGCGGCAGGAGAGAACCGTTCTCCTTGGCGGCGCGCATGGCGGCCTTGTAGGCCGTGTAGAGCGCGTTCGATTTCGGCGCGGTCGCGAGATAGACGGTCGCCTGGGCCAAAGCGAGCTCCCCTTCGGGAGAGCCGAGATAATCGTAGGCGTCCTTGGCCGCGGAGGCCACGAGGAGTGCCTGCGGATCGGCGAGGCCGATATCCTCCGATGCCATGCGAACCAGCCGACGGCCGAGATAGAGCGGGTCCTCTCCGGCATCGAGCATGCGGCAGAGGTAGTAGAGCGCCGCATCGGGATCGGATCCCCGAACCGATTTGTGCAGCGCTGAGATCAGGTTGTAGTGGCCGTCTTGACCCTTGTCGTAAACCGGCGCCCGCCTCTGGACGATGGTCTGCAGTTCCGTCGCATCGAAGATCTCCCCCGGCCGCGCCGCCCGCCAGACCTCCTCCGCAAGGGTGAGGATCGCGCGGCCGTCGCCATCGGCCAGACGCAGGAGCACCGAACGCGCCTGCGCATCGAGCGGCAGAATCCGCCCCTCCGCCGCCTCGGCGCGCTCGATGAGGCGCGCGAGGCTGTCCTGTCCATGGGGATGGAATGTCAGGACGCGCGCGCGCGACAACAGAGCGGCGTTGAGTTCGAAGGAGGGATTCTCCGTCGTCGCTCCGACGAGCACGACGGTGCCGTCTTCCATGACGGGCAGAAAACTGTCCTGCTGCGCGCGATTGAAGCGGTGAATCTCGTCGACGAAGAGCAGCGTCTGACGACCATTCGCACGTCGCATCCGCGCGGTCTCGAAGACCTTCTTCAGATCGGCCACACCCGAGAAGATGGCGGAAATCTGCTCAAAGGCGAAATCGACCTCGCTCGCCAGAAGCCTGGCGACCGTGGTCTTCCCGGTGCCGGGTGGGCCCCAGAAGATCATCGATCCGAGTGTCCCGCTGGACAGCATGCGGGACAGGATGCCGGTCGGTCCCGTCAGGTGCTCCTGCCCAACGACGTCGGCCAGTATGCGCGGACGCAGCCGGTCGGCCAAAGGGCGTGTCGCATCCGGCCGAGCCTGCTGATCCTCGCGCTCGCTCGGCTCGGGCGGCATGGCATCGCCGAAGAGGTCCGCCATCGCCGCGCTCCCGCCGCTCAGCGCACGCGCTGCGTCAGGCGTTTGCCATCGCGCTCGACCTCGATCACCCATCCGCGCCGACCGTCGGCGGCGAGGCGTTCGAGATCGGCCGTCGTTCGAACAGCGCGTCCGTTGACCGTCACGACGATGTCCTTCGGCTGGAGTCCGAATCGTCCGGCGAAGGAACGTGGCCCGACACCCGTCACGACGACGCCGGTCAGCGTCTGGGTCATGTCCAGCTCGTCGGCCATGCGCGGGGAGAGATTGGCGACCGTGGCGCCGGAGAACGGCGTCTCGCCCGCGATCCGGCGAACGTCGCGGGCCGGCGTCTCCGGCGGCGCGGCGAGCGCCAATTGCAGCGACTTTGTCTCGCCGTTCCGGTTCACGTCGAGAGCGACGCTCTTGCCGATGCCGGCGGTCGCCAACCGATAGCCGAGCGTATCGGGATTGCCGATCGCAAAGCCGTCGATCGCGAGAACGACGTCGCCCGCTTCCAGGCCCGCCGCATCCGCCGGTCCGCCCGAATAGAGCGATTCCACGAGCGAGCCCGCCGGGCGATCGAGACCGACGGCCTCCGCGATATCGGGCGTGACCTGCGCGAAGGTCGCGCCGATGAAGGGCCGCTCGAAACGTCCGCCATTGCGCGCGGCATCAACGAAGACCCGGACCATGTTGGAAGGAATGGCGAAGCCGATGCCGTTCGAGCCGCCGGAGCGCGAGTAGATCGCGGTGTTCACGCCGACGAGTTCGCCCCGCATGTCGATGAGCGCGCCGCCGGAATTGCCGGGATTGATGGGTGCGTCGGTTTGAATGAAGTAGCCGAAGTCGTTGACGCCGATATGCGTGCGCGCCAGCGCGGAAACGATGCCGTTGGTCACCGTCTGCCCGATGCCGAACGGATTTCCGATGGCGAGCACGAGATCGCCGATCTCGATCTCGTCGGAATCGGCCAGAGGCAGCGCCGGGAACGCCTCGGTCGAATCGATCTTCAGAACGGCGAGGTCGGCGCGTTCGTCCTTCATCAGGATACGCGAGGGGAATTCCCGCCCGTCGGCCAGCGCGACCTTGACCTCGTCAGCATCCTTGATGACGTGATTGTTGGTGACGATGAGGCCGGTTGCATCGACGATCACCCCGGAGCCGAGCGAGGATTCAATCCGCGGACGCTGCTGCAGCCGCTGACCGAAGAATTGCTCGAAGAAAGGATCGCCCTGGAACGGCGAGCGCGCCACGAGCTTGCGCGCGGCATAGACGTTCACGACGGCCGGAGCACTGGTCTTGACCAAGGGCGCGAAAGACAGCTTGATTTCCGAAGCGCTGGCGGGGACGCCGTCGGGATAAGCTGCGGGAGCCACGGGAATCGGTGCGGTGGCGGCCGTCTGAGCCGAAGAGGCACCGGCTGTCACGAACGCCAGAGGCACGGCGAGGGGGACGGCGACGAGCAGGCAGGCACCCGCGGCGCCGATCAGCTTCCTTGTGCGCAGCATTCCAAAGCCTCATCTTTTGTGTCGCGGCACCGACATAGGCCCGCTTCCGCCTTCGCGCCAGCACGGGAACGGAAAAAGGGGCCGCCCCGGCGACCCCTTTTTTCATGTCGAGATGCTGCAGAGACCGCAGACGATCAGCCGGCTTCGGCCGATGCGGACACCGTCGTCAGAGGCTCGATCGAACCGTTGGGGAGCTCGGCGGTGGCATAGCTTGCGGTCAGCACACCGAAGGCGCCGAGGGCTCCGAGTAATGTCAGGAGAGTGCGGCGCATGGAGAGTTTGCTCGTGTTGTTGTCGGTGGCAGCATTATTCATTTGATTCATTTCATCCGCGTAAATCGTGCCACATTTGCAGGGCGACGCGTCCCTTCGTCGCCATAGAAATGCCATGTGTCGTAGAAGGTTGCGTCACCGATACGGGAAACCGAAGGTCCGCTGACGAGCGTATGACACGTGTGGCCTTCCTGCCGCTATCGCGCCCCGGCAACACTCCCGGCTTATGCGCGATCAGCTTCGCGCAAGCCTCCCGTCGCGCACGAGATCGAGACGCAGGAGATCGCCAGCCGTCGCCCGGATGGCGTCCTCCGGCGTCCGAAACGCGATCTGCAGAAGATCCCGAGCCGGTTCCGTGTCGACGCTTCTGACCACGCCGAGTTCGGGGACGGCACTCGCCGCGGTCGCACTGAAACGGCCGGCAAACCGCACCAATCCATCCGGCAGGACCGCTCGCGGCATCTGCCGCCGATACGCGGGAAAGGCTCGCGAGATCTCGGCTCCGATCTCTCGAAGACTGCGAGATCCCGCCGACAGGAGAAACCGCCGTCCCGCGGTACTCGGCGCGACGAGGGCGCGCACATGCGCAAGAGCCACGTCCCGGACATCGACGATCCCCACGGAAACATCGGGAACGAACGGCATGCGACCGTGCAACATCATCCGGAGCACGTCGACGGACGAGCCGAACCGACGATCCAGAAGCGGGCCGAGAACCAACGCGGGATTGATCGAGACCATCTGGAGCCCGGACCCCTCCACCGCGTGCCACGCCGCCTGTTCGGCGAGTGTCTTCGACACCGCATAAGCCGAGACGGTGGGACGTCCAACCTCGGTGACATCGGCCTCGGTGAAGTGCCGATCCGTGCGGCCCTCATGTCCGTAATACACCGCCGCAACCGACGACGTGAGGACCAGCCGTTCGACCCCCGCCCGTTTCGCGGCCTCGACGACGCGAAGAGCCCCTCCCCGAGCGGTTGCGACCAGGGCTTGCCGGTCGCGGGGAATCTGCAGCGGAAAGGGCGATGCCGTGTGCAGCACGTAGCGCACGCCCTGCATCGCTTCGTCCCATCCCTCGTCTCGGTCGAGATCCGCACGACACACCTCGATCGCGGACGCCTCGCGATTCGCACCGCCGATCGCCGCTCGCAGTTCGACCGCGCGAGACGCTTCGCGGACCGTTCCCCGAACCACGTAACCGGCATCGAGGAGCGCGACCACGAGATGCTTCGCGATGAAGCCGGACGCCCCCGTGACGAGAACCCGATCGCGCCCGTTCGACATTCCCACGCTCCTTGCACCGCGATCGCCATCGGATCTCGACCGCCCACCGAGCGAATCCGAGGAGCCTCAAGCCGACCAATCATGAAAAAGGGCCCCGCAGGGCCCTTCAAATGCTGGAACACTATCGAGACGAGCTTACGCCGCTTCGTCTGAACCTTCGGCCGCGACACGGTCGCGATCGATCTGGCCACGCGCGTTCGGATCGCGATCGACGAACTCGATGACCGCCATCGGAGCATTGTCGCCGCGCCGGAAGCCGGCCTTCAACACGCGACAGTAGCCGCCATGACGCTCGGCATAGCGCGGCGCAAGCGTGTCGAAGAGCTTCTTGATGCAGGTCTCGTCGCGCACCTGGCTGATGGCCTGGCGACGGGCATGGAGATCGCCACGCTTGCCGAGCGTGATCATCTTTTCCATGATCGGACGAAGATCCTTCGCCTTGGGAAGCGTTGTGACGATCTGCTCGTGCTCGATCAGAGATGCCACCATGTTGGCGAACATCGCCTTGCGGTGTTCGTGGGTGCGGTTCAGCTTGCGGCCGCGATTGCCGTGACGCATGGGTTCGTTCCTCTAAGAAATCGCCGGACTTTGCCGGAGGTCGGCATCCTCGCTATCCCGATCGACGATCGGGCGCATGTGCCTTTGAATGATTGGTCGTTTCCGAGAGAACGACGCTCCCGGACCATCGGCATGCCAAGGCCGCCGCCCGAAGGCGACGGCCCCGTTTCCAGTTTAGTACTGGTCTTCGTAGCGCTTGGCCAGATCGTCGATGTTCTCCGGCGGCCAGGCACTGACTTCCATTCCGAGATGCAGGCCCATCGACGCGAGGACCTCCTTGATCTCGTTCAGCGACTTGCGTCCGAAGTTCGGGGTCCGGAGCATCTCCGCCTCGGTCTTCTGGATAAGGTCGCCGATATAGACGATGTTGTCGTTCTTCAGGCAGTTCGCCGAGCGGACCGAAAGCTCCAGCTCGTCCACCTTCTTCAGGAGAGCCGGGTTGAACGCGAGCTCCGCGATGTGCTCCTCGGCGCCACGCGTCTCGCGCTGCGGCTCCTCGAAGTTGACGAAGATCGAAAGCTGGTCCTGCAGGATGCGCGCGGCGTAGGCGACCGCGTCCTCACCCGTGATCGAGCCGTCCGTCTCGATCTGCATGGTCAGCTTGTCCTTGTTCAGGTCCTGACCCTCGCGGGTGTTCTCGACCTTGTAGGACACCTTCTTGACCGGCGAGAACAGCGAGTCGACGGGGATCAGCCCGATCGGCGCGTCCTCGGCACGGTTCTGGTCGGCCGGCACGTAGCCCTTGCCGGTGTTGACCGTGAACTCCATGCGGATCTCGGCGCCCTCGTCGAGCGTGCAGATCTCATGCTCCGGGTTCAAAATCTCGATGTCGCCGACCGTCTGGATGTCGCCCGCCTTGACGACGCCCGGACCGGACTTGCGGAGCACCATGCGCTTGGGGCCTTCGCCCTGCATGCCGATGGCGATTTCCTTCACGTTCAGAACGATGTCGGTGACGTCCTCACGAACGCCCGCGATCGAGGAGAACTCGTGGAGGACGCCGTCGATCTGGATCGCCGTGACGGCCGCGCCCTGCAGCGACGACAGGAGAACGCGACGCAGCGCGTTGCCGAGCGTGAGGCCGAAGCCACGCTCCAAAGGCTCCGCGGTGAGCGACGCCTTCGTGCGGCTTCCGCCGCTCTTGAAGACGACCTGGTTCGGCTTGGTCAGGTCCTGCCAATTGCTGGAAATCATGGCACTTGCCCTTCAGTTACCTCGCCACCATCCAATCGTGGCGATAGGTCTGATCGAAGAGGAGGAAGCCTCCTCCGGAAATAGCGGATGCGCCGTGGCCGCTCCCCAGGGGAGAACGGCCACGGCGCATCGAAGACCGGCCTTAGACGCGGCGACGCTTGCGCGGACGAACACCATTGTGCGGGATCGGCGTGACGTCACGGATCGAGGTGATCACGAAGCCCTCAGCCTGCAGGGCGCGAAGCGCCGACTCGCGGCCCGAGCCGGGTCCGGAGACCTCGACTTCCAGGGTCCGCATGCCATGCTCCTGCGCCTTCTTGGCGCAATCCTCGGCGGCGATCTGCGCGGCGAACGGGGTCGACTTACGCGAACCCTTGAAGCCCTGCGCGCCAGCCGAAGACCAGGCGATCGTGTTGCCCTGGGCGTCCGTGATGGTGATCAGCGTGTTGTTGAACGACGACTGGACGTGCGCGACGCCCGACGAGATGTTCTTGCGCTCGCGACGGCGAATGCGCTGTTCCTTGGCCATGTCTCAGTCTTTCTCGAGATATCCACACCGCCGTAATTCCAGCGGCTCCACCCCTGCCGCACACCGTGCGACAGGTCCTGTCCCGACGCCTCGCGGCGCGGGGGCTTACTTCTTCTTGCCGGCGATCGCCTTGGCCGGACCCTTGCGGGTGCGAGCGTTGGTGTGCGTGCGCTGGCCGCGGACCGGAAGGCCGCGACGATGGCGCAGGCCGCGATAGCAGCCGAGATCCATCAGACGCTTGATGTTCATCGCGGTCTCGCGACGAAGATCGCCTTCGACCTGATAGTCGCGGTCGATGATCTCACGGATCTGCAGGATCTCGGAATCCGTGAGGTCGTTCACGCGACGCTCGGGGCCGAGGTGAACCTTCTCCACGATCTCCTGCGCGAAGGACGCGCCGATGCCGTGAATATACTGAAGCGCGATGATCACGCGCTTGTTGGTCGGGATGTTGACGCCAGCGATACGGGCCAAAGCCGTGCTCCTGTAAGGTGGGGCCCATGGCCCCTTCTGGTAGGAAGAGCCGGACCGATATGTCAAAGCGACCGGTCCGCGCCCCGTTGAGGGAGCCCGCGCCGATCGCTGAGGATTCGCGAAGTGGTGCGAGGTATAAAGTTGGTGCCGTCCGGAGTCAACGGGCGGCTTGACAAGCACGATTCGCGCCTATCGCGCGGCAATCAGGAGATGATCCGCTCAATGTCGCCGGAGACCTCGTCCATCGAGTTCATGCCGTCGACGAAGGACAGGATCCCCTTGCAATGGTAGTAGCCGACCAGGGGCGACGTCTCTTTGTAGTAGGCTCGCAGTCGCGTGCGCATCGTCTCGGCGTTGTCATCGGCGCGACGTTTGAAGTTCGAATGGCCGCAGCTGTCGCAAACGCCCTCCACCTTCGGCTTCATGTCCTCGTCGTGATAGACGGCGCCGCAGTTCCCGCAGGTGTAGCGGCCCGAGACGCGGTGGACGAGGACATCGTCGTCCACGCGCATTTCGATGACGTGATCGAGCTTCAGGCCCTTGTCGGCCAGCATCGCCTCGACCGAATCCGCCTGGACCAGCGTCCGCGGATATCCGTCGAGGATGAAGCCGTCCGCACAGTCCGGCTGCTCGATTCGCTCCGACACGATGCGGTTGACGATCTCGTCCGACACGAGCCCGCCCGAGGCCATCACAGCCTTGGCCTGGAGACCGACCTCGGTTTCTGCGGCGACCGCTGCGCGGAGCATGTCGCCGGTGGAAAGCTGCGGAATGCCATGCCGATCGATAAGGCGTTTCGCCTGCGTGCCCTTACCCGCCCCTGGCGGCCCCAGCAGTATCAGCCTCATCGAGTTCCTCGTTTCCCCCCACGGAGCTTCGCCTTTTTGACGAGCCCTTCGTATTGATGCGCCAGGAGATGACCCTGAACCTGTGCAACCGTGTCCATGGTCACGCTGACGACGATCAACAGCGATGTACCGCCCAGATAGAACGGCACGCCAGCCCAGGATATGAGAAATTCGGGCAATAGACAGATGATCACGAGATAGATAGCGCCGATCACCGTGATGCGGGTCAGCACGTAGTCGATGTATTCCGCCGTGCGGTCGCCGGGGCGAATGCCCGGAACGAACCCGCCGTGTTTCTTCAGATTGTCGGCCGTGTCCTTCGGATTGAAGACGACCGCGGTGTAGAAGAACGCGAAGAAGGCGATCATCGCGGCATAGAGGAGCATGTAAAGCGGACGCCCGTGGCCGAGCGAGGCGACGACCGCGGTCGCCCAGCCCGGAAGTTCGGACGTGTTGGCGAAGTTGGCGACCGTCACCGGCAGAAGCAGGAGCGAGGAAGCGAAGATCGGCGGAATGACGCCAGCGGTGTTCAGCTTCAGCGGCAGATGCGACGTGTCGCCCTGGAACATGCGGTTGCCGACCTGGCGCTTCGGATACTGGATCAGAAGACGACGCTGGGCCCGCTCGAAGAACACGATGCCGGCGATGCAGGCGATCGCGACGACGATCACGAGCAGGATGATCGAAGCCGAGAGCGCACCCGTGCGGCCGAGCTCGAGAAGATTGGCGATGGCGGCCGGGAGATTGGCGACGATGCCCGCGAAGATGATCAGCGAGATGCCGTTGCCGATGCCGCGCGAGGTGATCTGCTCGCCGAGCCACATCAGGAACATCGTGCCGCCTGTCAGCGTCAGGATCGTCGAGACCCGGAAGAAGACGCCGGGATCGGACACGATGTTGCCCGACGATTCGAGACCGACGGCAATTCCGTAGGCTTGGATCAGCGCCAGGAGCACCGTGCCGTAGCGCGTGTATTGGTTGATGACCTTGCGGCCCTGCTCGCCCTCCTTCTTCAGCGCCTCGAGCGAGGGCACCACGGAGGTCATCAGCTGGATGATGATCGAGGCCGAGATATACGGCATGATGCCAAGGGCGAAGATCGCCATGCGCCCGACGGCGCCGCCTGCGAACATGTTGAAGAGGCCGAGGATGCCGCTCGACTGCTGCGCGAAAGCCTGCGCGAGCGCCTCCGGGTTGATGCCCGGCATCGGAATGTATGTTCCGAGTCGATAGACGAGGAGAGCGCCCAGGGTGAACCAGATGCGCTTCTTGAGGTCTTCGGCCTTGGCGAAGGACGCGAAGTTCAGATTAGCGGCGAGTTGTTCCGCAGCCGATGCCATAGATCAGAAATCTCCGGGTTGCCCCAAGGGTCATGGAGGTCAGCCCCCTCCCCCGAAGGAGCCCGAGAGATAAGCGGCCCGGCCTCGGCGATCAAGCGATGCTTGGATCCGGCGCTCGCCCGACCCGCAATCGGTTGGAGAAAGGGGCGCCATTACGCCGAAGGGCCGCAAAGCGGCCCTTCGAGTTCGAATGGTTCAGGCCTCGGCGCTGGCGGGCGCCTCGGCCTTCGCCGGCAGCGCTACCGAGCCACCGGCCTTCTCGACCTTGTCGACGGCGGACTTCGACGCGCCATCCACAGAAATCGAGAGCTTCGAGGTCAGTTCGCCATCGCCCAGGAGACGAACGCCGTCCTTGGACCGGCGGATGATCCCGGCGGCCTTCAGAGCCGCCGAGTCGATCGTGCCGGCGGCGTCGAGCTTGCCGGCATCGATCGCGGCCTGGATGCGACCGACGGAGACGACGTTGAAGTCCTTGGCGAAGATGTTGGTGAAGCCGCGCTTCGGCAGACGGCGGTAGAGCGGCATCTGGCCACCCTCGAAGCCGTTGATGGCCACGCCGGAGCGCGACTTCTGGCCCTTGACGCCGCGACCAGCGGTCTTGCCGGAGCCCGAACCGATGCCGCGACCGAGCCGCTTCTTCGAATGCTTCGCGCCCGGCCGATCGGAGAGTTCGTTCAGTTTCATGAGATTGACTCCTCGACGACCCGGATCAGACCTCGTCCACGACGCGGACGAGATGGCCGACCTTGGCGATCATGCCGCGCACGGACGGGGTGTCCAGAAGCGTGCTGCGACGGTGCATCTTGTTGAGGCCAAGACCGATCAGGGTCTGGCGCTGCTCGACGGGACGGCGGATCGGGCTACCGATCTGCTCGACCGTGACGTACTTGCCCGTGGAAGGGGTAGCGGACATGGGAAAACTCCTCAATCAGCAGGCAGGCGAACCCAACTGGCCGCCCGCCCTGCCCCATCAATCTTCGGCGCCGACGAGATCGCGGCGACGGGCCTGGAGCGTCGAGTACTTGATGCCCCGGCGCGAAGCGACGTCCTTGGGATGCATCGAACCCTTAAGCGCATCGAAGGTCGCGCGCACCATGTTGTAGGGGTTCGAAGAGCCGAGCGACTTCGCGACCACGTCGTGCATGCCGACGGCCTCGAACACAGCGCGCATCGGACCACCCGCGATGATGCCCGTACCAGCCTCGGCCGAACGGAGCAGGACCTTGCCGGCGCCGTGACGGCCTTCGACGTCGTGGTGGAGCGTGCGGGCTTCGCGCAGCGGCACGAAGATCAGGTCGCGCTTGGCGGCTTCCGTCGCCTTGCGAATGGCTTCCGGCACTTCGCGCGCCTTGCCGTGACCGAAGCCGACGCGGCCCTTGAGGTCACCGACGACGACGAGAGCGGCGAAGCCGAAACGACGTCCACCCTTCACGACCTTGGCGACGCGGTTGATGTGGACGAGCTTGTCGACGAAACCGTCGTCCCGCTCTTCGCGGTTGTTGCGATCGTTGCGATCGTTTCTTGGCGCCATGATCCTATCCTTATTCTTTTCCGGAGGCGTCCGAGAGGGGGACCCGCGTGAAGCGGGACCAGTTTAGAAGTTCAGGCCGCCTTCGCGGGCGGACTCGGCCAGCGCCTTGACGCGGCCGTGATAGATGAACGAGCCGCGATCGAACACGACGTCCTTCACGCCGGCCGCGAGCGCACGCTCGGCAACCAGCTTGCCGACAGCCGCCGCAGCGTCCTTGTCGGCACCCGTCTTCAGATCGCCGCGCAGACCGACGTCGAGCGTCGAGGCGGCCGCGAGCGTGCGGCCCTCAACGTCGTCGATGACCTGAGCGTAGATGTTCTTCGACGAGCGATGCACCGAAAGCCGCGGACGGCCATTGGCGATCTTCTTCAGCGAACGACGGACGCGCGAAGCGCGGCGCCGCAGAGTCTCTTTCTGGGTAGCCATGGTCCGTCCTTACTTCTTCTTGCCTTCCTTACGGACGATCGCTTCGCCCGCGTACTTCACGCCCTTGCCCTTATAGGGTTCGGGGCCGCGGTATTCGCGGATCTCCGCGGCGACCTGGCCGACGCGCTGCTTGTCAATGCCCGAAATTACGATCTCGGTCGGCTTGGGAACGACGATCGAAATGCCGTCCGGGATCGGATAAAGCACCTCGTGGCTGTAGCCAAGGGCGAGCTGCAGGTTCTTGCCCTGAAGTGAGGCGCGGTAGCCGACGCCGGAGATCTCGAGCTTCTTCTCGAAGCCGCCCTTCACACCCGTGAGGATGTTGAGGATCATCGTGCGGGACATGCCCCACTTCGAGCGTGCGGTCTTGGTCTCGTCGCGCGGATCGACGGCGATCGCGCCGTTCTCCATCTTGACGAGAACCTCATCGTTAACGACGAACTTAAGTTCGCCCTTCGGACCCTTCGCGGTGACGGTCTGCCCGTCGACGGAAGCGGTCACGCCGTCCGGCAGCGACACCGGCTTCTTACCAATACGAGACATCGTGCAACCTGTCCGTTTCTATTCGGATGAGAACCCTGCCAGCGTCAGACGACGCGGCAGAGGATCTCGCCACCGACGTTCTGTTCGCGGGCGTTGTGATCGGCCATGACGCCCTTCGGCGTCGACAGAACCGAAATGCCGAGGCCGTTCGCGATGTGCGGAATGGTCTTGGCGGACACGTAGACGCGGCGACCGGGCTTCGACACGCGGGCGATCTCGCGGATGACCGGAGCGCCCTCGTAGTACTTCAGCTCGATCTCGAATTCGGACTTGCCGTTCTCGAACGCGGTCTCGGTATAGCCGCGGATGTAGCCCTCGTCCTTGAGGACGTCCAAAACACGTCCACGCAGCTTCGAGGCC
Source organism: Aureimonas sp. Leaf454 (assembly GCF_001424685.1). Taxonomy (GTDB): domain Bacteria; phylum Pseudomonadota; class Alphaproteobacteria; order Rhizobiales; family Rhizobiaceae; genus Plantimonas. Next base: position 8,302 of record NZ_LMQT01000019.1, on the reverse strand, counting down.
GGTGTCATGACCGACGACTTGTTGCGCATGATCGCGTTGCGGATGCGGGTCAGCATATCGCCGAGCGGATCTGAAAGTGCCATCTCGGTCTCTCCTTACCAGCTCGACTTCACGATACCGGGGATCTGGCCATTGTTGCCGAGGTCCCGGAGCGCGATACGCGACATCTTCAGCTTGCGGTAATAGGCGCGCGGGCGGCCCGTCACTTCGCAGCGATTGCGGATGCGCACCTTGGAGCTGTTGCGCGGCAGTTCGGCCAGTTCCAGCTGAGCGCGGAAACGCTCTTCCATGCTGGCGTCCTGGTCCTTCGTCACGACCTTGAGAGCGGCACGCTTGGCGGCGAACTTCTCCACCATCTTCACGCGACGATTGTTCTTCTCGATCGAGCTTTTCTTGGCCATCGAATTTGTCCTTTGCTCGCCTGTCGTTACTGGCGGAACGGGAAGTTGAACGCCTTCAGCAGCGCCCGAGCCTCGTCGTCCGTCTTCGCCGTCGTGCAGACGATGATGTCCATGCCCCACATCTGATCGACCTTGTCGTAGTTGATCTCGGGGAAAACGATATGTTCCTTGATGCCCATGGCGAAATTGCCATTGCCATCGAAGCTCTTGGGGTTCAGGCCGCGAAAATCGCGGACGCGCGGCAGAGCGATCTGGATCAGGCGATCCAGAAAGTCGTACATCTTGTCCTTGCGCAGCGTGACCTTCGCGCCGATCGGCATGTTCTCGCGAACCTTGAAGCCGGCGATCGACGTCCGAGCCTTGGTGATGACCGGCTTCTGGCCGGCGATCTTGGCAAGGTCCTCGGCTGCGACGGTCGGCTTCTTGGAATCGCCGGTGGCCTCGCCGACGCCCATGTTGATGACGACCTTCTCGATGCGAGGCACCATCATCACGTTGTCGTAGGAGAACTGCTCCTGCATGGCCTTGCGGATGTCGGTCTCGTAGACCGACTTCAGCCGCGGTGTGTATGTCGTCTCAGACATCGATCTGTTCTCCCGAACGCTTGGCGACGCGCACCTTGCGGGCGGTCTCGCCGTCTCCGATCACCTTGAACCCGACACGGGTCGGCTTGCCGTCCTTGGGATCGGCGACCGAGAGGTTCGACAGGTGGATCGGGGCTTCCTTGGAAATGATGCCCGCTTCCTGGCTCGCCGTCTGGCGGGTGTGGCGCTTGACCATGTTCACGCCCCGCACGACAGCCTTGTCGTCCTTCGGCATGACCTGGAGCACTTCGCCGGAAAGACCCTTGTCCTTACCGGCCAAAACGACGACCTTGTCGCCCTTCTTGATCTTCTGCATCGTCCGGTTCCTTACAGCACTTCAGGCGCCAGCGAGATGATCTTCATGTGGTTTCGGCCACGAAGCTCGCGCGGGACCGGTCCGAAGATGCGCGTGCCGACCGGCTCTTTCTTGTTGTCGATGAGGACGGCGGCATTCCGGTCGAACCGGATCACCGAACCGTCGGCGCGGCGGATGTCCTTCGCGGTGCGCACCACCACGGCTTTCATCACGTCGCCCTTCTTCACGCGGCCGCGCGGAATCGCCTCCTTGATCGAGACGACGATGATGTCGCCGACCGAGGCATACTTCCGCTTCGAGCCGCCGAGCACTTTGATGCACATGACACGACGAGCGCCCGAATTGTCGGCCACGTCGAGGTTTGTTTGCATCTGAATCATGTCAGGCCGCCTTCAAACTCTAACCCGGAAGACGCGGGGATTAGCGCCAACCGGAACCTATATCAATGGGCTGCTGCGCCGTCCTGAAGGACGATCCAGGTCTTATCCTTGGAAATCGGCTTTGTCTCCTCGATGGAGACGACATCGCCGACCTTGCAAAGGTTGCCCTCATCATGCGCCTTGTACTTCTTCGAGCGCCGCACGGTCTTCTTGAAAAGAGGATGCGTGAAGCGCCGCTCGACGAGCACGACGACGGTCTTGTCGTTCTTGTCGGAGACCACGGTCCCCTGCAAAACGCGTTTCGGCATGGTGTTCTACCTCAGGCCTTGGCCGTATCCGCCTTCTGGGCGGCGATTGTCTTGATGCGCGCGATGTCCCGGCGAACCTGACGGATGCGAGCGGTGTTCTCGATCTGACCCGTGGCACCCTGGAAGCGCAGGTTGAACTGCTCTTTCTTCAGCTTGCCGAGCTCGTCGGTCAGCTGATCGGACGTCATGGTCTTCATGTCGGAGGCTTTCACGTGAACCTCTCCTTATTCGGCGATGCGCTGGACGAAGCGCGTGCGGATCGGAAGCTTGGCCGCACCGAGGCGAAGCGCCTCGCGAGCCAGCTCCTCCGACACGCCGTCGATCTCGAACATGATGCGGCCGGGATGGACGCGGGCCGCCCAATATTCGACCGAACCCTTGCCCTTGCCCATGCGGACTTCGGTCGGCTTCGCGGTGACCGGAACGTCCGGGAAAATGCGGATCCAGACACGACCCTGGCGCTTCATCTGGCGGGTGATCGCGCGGCGAGCCGCCTCGATCTGCCGCGCCGTGACGCGCTCGGGCTCCACGGCCTTCAGGCCGAAGGTCCCGTAGTCGAGATTGGTACCGCCCTTGGCGGTTCCGTGAATGCGTCCCTTGAACGCCTTCCGGAACTTCGTGCGCTTTGGCTGCAGCATTGAACCTTACTCCGAAACCGTTGGATCAGGCGTGTTCGCGACGGCGCTGATTGCCGCCCGAAGCATCACCCTCGATCGCGCGACGCTCGGACGCCATCGGATCGTGCTCGAGGATCTCGCCCTTGAAGATCCACACCTTCACACCGCAGACGCCGTAGGCCGTATGGGCCTCCGCGACGCCGTAGTCGATGTCCGCGCGCAGCGTGTGCAGCGGAACGCGACCTTCGCGGTACCATTCCATCCGCGCGATCTCAGCGCCGCCGAGACGACCGCCGCAGTTGATGCGGATGCCTTCCGCGCCGAGGCGCATGGCGGACTGAACGGCGCGCTTCATGGCGCGACGGAAGGCGATGCGGCGCTCCAGCTGCTGAGCGATCGACTGCGCGACGAGCGTGGCGTCGGTCTCGGGCTTGCGCACTTCGACGATGTTGATGTGCGTCTCGGCGGCGGTCATCGAGGTCAGCTTCTTGCGAAGCTTCTCGATGTCTGCACCCTTCTTGCCGATGACGATGCCCGGACGCGCCGAGTGGATCGTGATGCGGCACTTCTTGTGCGGACGCTCGATGACGACCTTGGAGATCGCCGCCTGCTTCAGCTCGTCCATCAGGTACTTGCGGATCGCAAGATCCTCATGGAGCAGCTTGCCGTATTCGCCGGTGTTCGCGTACCAGCGCGAGTCCCAGGTCTGATTGATGCCGAGCCGGAAGCCGGTCGGATTGATTTTCTGACCCATCAGGCGGCCTCCTCGGCTTCCGCGACTTCACGCACGACGATGGTGAGGTGCGCGAACGGCTTCTCGATGCGGCTCGCACGGCCACGGCCGCGAGCGTGGAAGCGCTTCATGGTGATCGACTTGCCAACATAGGCCTCGGCGACGACGAGCGCGTCGACATCGAGATCATGGTTGTTCTCGGCATTGGCGATGGCGCTCTGCAGCGTCTTCAGCACCGTTTCCGAGATGCGCTTGCGAGAGAAGGTCAGATCCGCGACGGCCGCGTCCACCTTCTTGCCGCGGATCATCGCGGCTACGAGATTCAGCTTCTGGGGGCTGACGCGGATCGTGCGGGCGACCGCACGAGCCTCGTTCTCCTTGAGCTGACGTTCGAGCTTCGGCTTGCCCATCGTTACTTCCTCTTCGACTTCTTATCGGCGCCATGGCCGTAATAGGTCCGGGTCGGAGAGAACTCACCGAACTTGTGACCGATCATGTCCTCGTTGACGGAGACCGGGACGTGCTTCGAGCCGTTGTAGACGCCGAAGGTGAGGCCGACGAACTGCGGCAGGATCGTGGAGCGACGGCTCCAGATCTTGATCACTTCGTTGCGGCCGCCTTCGCGAACCTTGTCGGCCTTCTTCAGCAGGTAGCCATCGACGAACGGACCCTTCCAGACGGAACGTGTCATGAAGAAACCCTCTCTTACTTCTTACGCTGATGGCGCGAGCGCATGATGAACTTGTCCGTGGACTTGTTCTGACGCGTGCGCTTGCCCTTCGTCGGCTGACCCCACGGCGAAACCGGGTGACGACCGCCGGAGGTGCGGCCTTCGCCGCCGCCGTGCGGGTGATCGACCGGGTTCATCGCGACGCCGCGAACGTGCGGGCGCTTGCCGAGCCAGCGAGAACGACCCGCCTTGCCGAGATTGATGTTGCCGTGGTCGGCATTGGACACCGCGCCGACCGTGGCGAAGCACTGGCCGGACACCAGCCGCTGCTCACCCGAGTTGAGACGCAGGATCGCCATGCCGGCATCGCGGCCGACGAGCTGGGCGTAGGTGCCGGCGGAGCGGGCGATCTGACCACCCTTCTCCGGCTTCATCTCCACATTGTGGATGATGGTGCCGACCGGCATGGACGCGAGCGGCATCGCATTGCCGGGCTTCACGTCGATCCCGGTCAGGCCCGAAACGACCTTGTCACCGGCGGCGAGACGCTGCGGCGCGAGGATGTAGGCGAGTTCGCCGTCCTCGTACTTGATGAGCGCGATGAACGCGGTGCGGTTCGGGTCGTATTCCAGGCGTTCGACCGTACCGACGGCATCAAGCTTGCGGCGCTTGAAATCGATGATGCGGTAGGAGCGCTTGTGACCGCCGCCCTGATAGCGAGCCGTCACGCGGCCCGTGTTGTTGCGTCCGCCCTTCTGGCTGAGGCCCTCGGTCAACATCTTGACCGGCTTGCCGTTCCAGAGGCCCGAACGATCGACGATCACCAGCTGGCGCTGGCTCGGCGTGTTCGGCTTAAAGTTCTTCAATGCCATGACAGTATCCTCCGCGCGCTATCAGAGACCGGTCGACACGTCGATCGACTGGCCTTCGGCGAGCGTCACGATGGCCTTCTTCTGGTCGCTCTGGCGTCCGATGCGGCCACGGAAGCGCTTGACCTTGCCCTTGCGGTTCAGGGTGTTCACCGCGGTGACCTTGACGCCGAAGAGCGACTCGACGGCCGCCTTGATCTGCGGCTTGGTCGCCTTGTTCGGAACGTTGAAGACGACCTGGTTGTACTCGGACACGAGGGTCGACTTCTCGGTGATCACCGGAGAGGTGATGACGTCGTAGTGGCGAAGGTCGCTCATTTGAACCGCTCCTCCAGAGCCTCGACCGCGGCCTTCGAGAGAACGAGGGTGTGACGGCGAAGAATGTCGTAGACGTTGATGCCCTGGATCGGCAGCACGTCGATGTTGGGGATGTTGCGGGCCGAGCGCGAGAAATTCGCATCCAGCTCCGAACCGCCGATGAACAGCGCGTTGGTGAGGCCGAGACCCTCCAGCGTCGAAGCCATCGCCTTGGTCTTGCCCTCGGACGCGGTGAGGTCGTCGATCACGATGATCGAGGACGTCTTGGCCTTGGCCGAGAGAGCATGGCGGAGCGCGAGCGCCCTCACCTTCTTGGGCAGATCATGCGCATGGCTGCGCGAGACCGGGCCGTGGGCCTTGCCGCCGCCGCGAAACTGCGGAGCGCGGGCGGAGCCGTGACGAGCGCGACCGGTGCCCTTCTGCTTGTAGAGCTTAGCGCCGGTGCGGGCGATCTCGGCTCGGCCGAGCGACTGGTGCGTGCCCTGCTGGCGCTTGGCGAGCTGCCAACGGACCATGCGCTGGAGGATGTCCTCGCGCGGCTCCAGGCCGAAGATGTCGTCGGCGAGCGTCAGGCTGCCGGCATCCTTGCCGTCGAGGGATTTGATCGTGACGTCCATTACTCCGCTCCCTCGGAAGCTGCAGCGGCCTCGGCACCGCCCTTGGCGCGCAGACCGGCGGGCATCGGGGCATCCTTGTGGACCGCGACCTTGACGGCGTCGCGGATCATGATCCAGCCGCCCTTCGATCCCGGAACGGCGCCGCGGACGAGGATCAGGCCCTTGTCGGCGTCGGTGCGCACGATCTCGAGGTTCTGGGTCGTCACGCGGACGGCACCCATATGCCCGGCCATCTTCTTGCCCTTGAACACCTTGCCGGGGTCCTGGCGCTGACCGGTCGAACCGTGCGAGCGGTGCGACACGGAGTTACCGTGCGTCGCGCGGCCACCACCGAAATTGTGGCGCTTCATGACGCCCTGGAAGCCCTTGCCGACCGACGTTCCCGTCACATCGACCTTCTGGCCGGGGACGAAATGCTCGGCCGTAAGCTCGGCACCGACATCGATCATCTGATCGGCGGACACGCGAAACTCGACGAGCTTCTTCTTGGGCTCGACGGAGACCTGAGCGAACACGCCGCGCATGGACTTCGACGTATTCTTGACCTTCGCAAGACCGGCGCCGAGCTGAACGGCGGTGTAGCCGTGCTGATCCTCGGTCCGCTGAGCGATGACCTGGCAGTTCTCAACGCGGAGAACGGTGACCGGAACATGCTCGCCGGCGTCGTTGTAGACGCGGGTCATGCCGATCTTCTGTGCAATCACACCTGAACGCATGGGGCGTTATCCTTCCCGAGCTCGTCGATCAGAGCTTGATCTCGACATCGACGCCGGCGGCGAGGTCGAGCTTCATGAGCGCATCGACCGTCTGCGGGGTCGGGTCGACGATGTCGAGGAGCCGCTTATGGGTGCGCATTTCGAACTGCTCGCGCGACTTCTTGTCGATGTGCGGCGAGCGGTTGACGGTAAACTTCTCGATGCGAGTCGGAAGCGGAATGGGACCGCGTACATTCGCACCCGTCCGCTTGGCGGTCGACACGATCTCACGCGTCGAAGCGTCGAGAACCCGATGATCGAACGCCTTCAGGCGGATACGGATATTCTGGCCGTTCATGGAAATCGTCCTCTCGTCGGAATCGCGGGTTGGGGCCGCCGGAGTTCCGAGCGCCTAAGCAGTCTTCAGCCAATTCAGAAAGCACGCCCCCGAAAGGGCACGCCGCCCTTCCGGGCAACACACCGCCTGCCCATACAGGCAGGCGGTGTAGACGTCACGTCTTACTCGACGATCGACGACACGATACCGGCGCCGACGGTGCGGCCGCCTTCGCGGATGGCGAAGCGCAGCTTCTCTTCCATGGCGATCGGCACGATCNCTTACTCGACGATCGACGACACGATACCGGCGCCGACGGTGCGGCCGCCTTCGCGGATGGCGAAGCGCAGCTTCTCTTCCATGGCGATCGGCACGATCAGCTTGACGTCCATCGTGACGTTGTCGCCGGGCATGACCATCTCCGTGCCCTCGGGCAGCGTGACGACGCCCGTCACGTCCGTCGTGCGGAAGTAGAACTGCGGGCGGTAGTTCGTGAAGAACGGCGTGTGGCGGCCACCCTCTTCCTTCGTCAGGATGTACGCCTCGGCCATGAAGCGCGTGTGCGGCTTCACCGAACCCGGCTTGCACAGGACCTGACCGCGCTCCACGCCCTCGCGGTCCACGCCGCGAACCAGCGCGCCGATGTTGTCGCCGGCCTGACCCTGGTCGAGCAGCTTGCGGAACATCTCGACGCCCGTCACCGTCGTCTTCTTGGTGTCGCGGATGCCGACGATCTCGACYTCCTCGCCGACCTTCACGATGCCGCGCTCGACGCGGCCSGTCACGACCGTGCCGCGGCCCGAGATCGAGAACACGTCCTCGATCGGCATCAGGAAGGGCTGGTCGATCGGACGCTCCGGCGTCGGGATGTAGGCGTCGACCGCCGCCATCAGYTCGCGCACCGCGTCCTCGCCGATCTTCTTGTCGCTATCCTCGAGAGCGGCAAGCGCCGAACCCTTGACGATCGGAATGTCGTCGCCCGGATATTCGTACATCGACAGAAGCTCGCGAACCTCCARCTCGACCAGYTCCAGAAGCTCGGCGTCGTCGACCTGATCGACCTTGTTCAGGAAGACCACGATCGCGGGAACGCCGACCTGRCGGGCCAGAAGRATGTGCTCGCGCGTCTGCGGCATCGGGCCRTCCGCCGCCGAGCASACCAGGATCGCGCCGTCCATCTGCGCCGCGCCCGTGATCATGTTCTTCACGTAGTCGGCRTGGCCGGGGCAGTCGACATGCGCATAGTGCCGCGCGACCGTCTCGTATTCCACGTGCGCCGTCGAGATCGTGATGCCGCGGGCCTTCTCCTCCGGCGCCGCGTCGATCTGGTCGTACGCCTTGTACTCGCCGAAGTACTTCGTGATCGCAGCCGTCAGGCTCGTCTTCCCATGGTCAACGTGACCAATCGTGCCGATGTTCACATGCGGCTTGTTGCGCTCGAATTTGCTCTTGGCCAT
>NZ_LMQT01000018.1 GCF_001424685.1 Aureimonas sp. Leaf454 | reverse complement strand
GATGGGAGCGAGAAGACCGTCGTCCCTGCCCCTGTCGTCCGGATGAGTCAGGTCGTCTAAGGTGAGCTCGAGCAGCTCTTCGGCTCCGTAGCCGGTGAGGTCGCAAACCGCCTTGTTGACCTTCACGAAACGCCGCGTCCTCGGATCGATCTGCACAAGGCCAGCCACGGAAGCGTCGAAGAAGGCCCGGAGCTGCGCCTCGCTGGAAGCCAGTTCCCCTTCCGCCCTCTTGCGGTCGGTAATGTCTCGGGAGATGCCGATGAGGCCGAGCACCTCTCCCGTCCCGCTTCGCCACGGCACCTTTGAGGAGAAGTACGTCCGCAGCTCGCCGTCCTCCGGGACGACCTCCTCGCGCAGGTGGGCTTGGCCGCCGTTCATGACGTCCCTGTCCATAGCTTCGACGGCGGCGGCGACCTGCTGCGGCAGGTAGTCGGCATCCCTGCGCCCAACGAGCGTCCGAGGGGTTGTCCCAAAGATCCGTGCCGTACGCTCGTTCACCAGGACAAACGCGCCGTTTCGGTCCTTGACGTAGATCGGGTCCGGCGAACCGTCGACAACGGCGTGCAGGAGGTCGCGGCTCCGGGTCACCTCCACCTCCCGCCGCCGCAGGTCGGCGGCGACCAAAGCCTGTCGGGTACGGCCCTCGGCCAAGCGGTACGTGACGAACAGCACGGCGGCGTTTGCGGTCCAGAATGCGGCTAGGTTCAAGGCTTCTTCCGGAAAGGCGACTGCGAACGAGGTCCTCGGCTCGACGAAGAAGAAGACGCCCAGGGCGGTGCTGGTCGCGAGGGCCAGAAGGCCCGGCCCGAACCCGCAACGCCAGGCGGTGAGCGCCACCGCAACCGTGAACAGGATCAGCGGGGAGCGGTCACCGAGCAACGGGTCGAGGGCCAGTCGGACGGCGAAGACGGACGCCACTGAGGCGAGCGCGAAGAGAACGGGCGCAGGTGGCCCCTCGAAACCCAAGAGGTGCCGATCGCCACTGGATTCCTCGGCAACGGCCTGACTGACGCTCTTGACCAAGTTGACACAGTCCTCCCTTCGGCCGCCTACCGATAGCTGCTCACCTGAACCACCAAGGCAATGGGCAGGCACAGGAAAGATCCGAAGTCCTGCGACGAAGCAACCACGCCTATCAACCGAACGTAACACTCAGTGAATAGACAATGCGTCTGCGAGAGTAATGGAGATCGAAGCGCGACCTCGGAAAACCCGGCGGCGCGACAGTCAGGCGCAAGCGAAAGTGCGTGTCTTGCAGCCCGTGATACTGTAGCTGTTGATTTCCACTGAGAGCTGACCCAGGCAGCTTCGGTTTTTCCATCGAGAATTGACCCATGTTTGAACTCGTCTCCACGCCATCGGTGCGGGGACATCGGAGT
>NZ_LMQT01000017.1 GCF_001424685.1 Aureimonas sp. Leaf454 | reverse complement strand
CGATAATCCTCTCGTCAGACTGCCCGTCCTGGCCGCCTGACGAAATAACTCGGCCCTGCCGAGATCGGTGTTTCTACACCACGTCCCGGGACACGACCGCACGTGACGATCGCGCTCCATGCTCGAGTCCCACGGGCCGCCGCGGCAGCAATGTCGCCGCGCCGAGATCCACCCATGGTTGAATCGCTCAGTGAAAAATCACGAAGCCTGACGTAAAGGTTTGTAAAGCAGGCCATGGTGATTCTGGGTCAACCCCGAGAGGAACCCGCAGCCATGTTGAGCCAATTCCGGATCGCGACGAAGGTCGCCATGATCGCCGTCGCCATCAGCCTGATTGGCATCGCCGCCTCGCTCTATGCGGCGCAGGTCATCCGGAGTTCGGATGCGCAATATTCGGCCATGATGGAAAATCTCGACAAGTCGACGCTGGCGCTCGCGCGGCTCAACCGCATGACCAACCAGATCGGCTACGGCATCTATCGCGCGATCGCGACCGACGAGGCCGAAGCCGCCGCCGCTGCGGCCGGGACGGTCACGGACGCGATCGAGAAGAGCAAAGGCTATATCGACGAGGTGACGGCGCGGTTGACCGACCGAAAGGCGGAGGTCGACCTGATCCGCACCGATTTCCTGGCCATCGCGGAGACGTCCGCCAAGGCGGCGGGCCTTGCATCCCGGAACCAGAACGATGCGGCGATGTCGCTGATGAAGACCCTCGATCCCCGGATCGTCGTCCTGTCGAAGGAGATCACCAGCCTGAACAACGAGACGATCGAGCGGGTCGGCGCGCAGTCGGCCGCCCTGACGGCCGCGTCGCACACCGCGATCTATCTCCTCGTCGGCGGCACCGTTCTTGGCGCGCTTCTCGGCCTCGGCGCCGCGCTGTGGGTTTCGGCCAAGGGCATCACCGGTCCGCTGAACGTCCTGCGCGACCGGATGATCGCCCTGGCCGGCGGTCGCCTCGACATCGAGATCACGGGCCAGGACCGGGCCGACGAGGTCGGCGAGATGGCGAAGGCCGTCCAGATCTTCAAGGATGCCGCCCGGCAGAACAAGAGGCTGGAGGAAGAGGCCGCCGCCGCCCAGCGGGCGCAGGCCCAGCAGCGCGAGAGCCAGTCGGCCATCGACAGCGCCAAGGCCGAGGACCTCAAGGCCTTCGTCCACATGGTCGAGGAAGGCTTTGACGGTCTGACGGCGGGCGACCTGACGACCCGCATGGACAAGACCGTCGCGCCCGAGTTCGAACCCATCCGCACCAAGTTCAACACGTCGATCTCGCAATTGGAGACCACGATCGGCTCGGTCGTCGCGGCCGTCGGCACGATGCGCGTGGGCCTCAACGAGATCACGGTCGCCGCGGGCGACCTCTCCCAGCGCACCGAGCAGCAGGCATCCAGCCTGGAGGAGACCGTCGCGGCCCTGTCGGAGGTGACGCGCGGCGTCGGCCAGACGGCCCAGAGCGCCGACGACGCCCGCGCCGCGGCCTTCCTGGCGCAGAAGGAGGCCGAGAAGGGCGGCAACGTCGTGACGCGGGCCGTCGCGGCCATGTCCGA
>NZ_LMQT01000016.1 GCF_001424685.1 Aureimonas sp. Leaf454 | reverse complement strand
GACTACATCCGTGCCTATTCCAAGGACCCGAACGCCGTCGCCGTCGCCCTCGACACCGTGTCCGCACCCGACGGAAAAGACCCGGGACTCTACGGCGCAAAGACGGGCGCGACGGACAATCCGATCTTCCGTTTCTACAACACCGACACCGGCGTTCATTTCTACACGAACCAAGCGGCCGAGCGCGACCGCGTGATCACGACGCTTCCGCAGTTTCACTTCGAAGGCAGCGCCTTCAAGCTGGCGCCGGACGGCGGGACCGAGAAAACCGTCAGCGTCTACCGCTTCTTCGACACGGCTTCCGGCGCCCATCTCTACACGGCCAGCACGACCGAGCGCGACAAGCTGCAAGCCGAGGCACCCGGCTTCAACTTCGAAGGTACCGTCTTCAAGGCCTACGCAGATGCCGGCGCCAACGGCGAGCATCAGGCCGTCCATCGCTTCCTGCGCCTTGACACCGCCACGCATTTCTACACCGCGAGCTCGGCCGAGCAGCAGCAAGTCGTCCAGACGCTCGCGAACTATCGATACGAAGGAGTGGCCTACTACGTCGACGCAATCTGAAGGTCTCCCGGGACGGTGGCGCCGATCCGCGGGAGGCAGCCTTCAGGCCTGCGCCTTGGCGAAGCGGCCCAGCCAGGACGTCGTGTCGCCCGTAGCCGCGTCGTAGCTCGCCAGCTTCTTCGTGTTGACGTCGGTGATGACGACGCCGATGAACTTCGAGCGGAACACGGGACTGGCGCCGAGGACGGATGTCAGCAGCTGCTGCTGCGTCGTGCCCCATTCCACGCAGCAGACGAAGGCGTCGAAGCTCGGCGCGAGCGCTCGCGCGGCCGAGACGGGCGCGGCGGGCGGCAGGTCGACGACGACGATGTCGTAGTTCGCCCGGCATGCCTTGATGAGGCTCGACGCGGCGTTCGTGAGCGTGTCGTTGAACGCGACGTCCTGCGAGAGGGGCAGGAAATGGATCTTGTTATCGAGCGGCGTGACGGCCTGCTCGATCGTCTTCGTGCCGCGCAGGATGTCGATGAACGACACGGTCGTGGCGGGTGCGATGGCGGCGGTGAGGAACGGGTCGTGCGCGTCGGCATCGAGGAGCAGGACGCGGCGTCCGGCCAGCGCTTCCTTCTCCGCATAGGCGAGGGCGAGCGCGGACCGCGAGCTGGACGGGGCGAGCGAGACGAAGCCGATGACCTTGCCGCGGGTTCCCAGATGGATGTCGAAGGCCATCCGCATCATCGAGAGGGCCTTGTTGTTCCGAAGCTTCTGGGCGGCCGGACCGAGGAGGCTCGACGCTCCAGCGAGGCCCCCTTTGCGGAAGAGCTTCGTCAAGGCGCTGGTCTCCTCGACATAGCCGAGGAAGTTCAAGTCGTACTTGTCGATGTCGCGCCGCGAGCGGAAAGTCTCGTCAAAGGTCTCCCGAGCCACCCCGATGGCGCCGCCGACACCGACGCCGAGGATGATCGCGAGCGCCATGATGATCTTCTTGTTCGGGAAGACGGCGCGTTCCGGCATTTCGGCGCGCGAGATCACCCGCGCTTCGGGGAAGGAGAGGGTCTGCTGCTGGACGGCTTCCTGGTAGCGGGCGAGATATTCTTGGTAGAGCGCGTTGTAAGAGGCCGAGCGTTGCTCGAGGCTGCGCAACGTGACGAGGGTCGAGCTGTCGGTCTGGGCCTGCGACGTCGCGGTGTTGGTCAGCTTCTCGATCGAGGCCGCCTCGGACTCGGCCGCGCGCAGATCGTTGCGGTAGCCATCGAGAATGCGGCGCGCCTCGTCGAGGATGAGGCCGGACAGCCGGTTGATCTCGCTCTGAAGCGCGACCATCTGCTCGCTGTTGCCCTCGGCCTGGGGCTGCATCTGCCGCTGGCGATCGGTGGCCTGCAGATAGTCCTGGCGCAGCGAGCGGATCGGCGCCGTCTCCGGAATGTCCGCCGAGGTCGCGATGGCGCGGATCACCGTCTCGACGTCGCCCGCCTCGACGGCGCCCTCGACGATCGAGACCTTGGCGGCAGACCGCGTGATCGCGGTACGGGCGGTGGTCAGCTGGTCGTTCAGCTGCTGCAGCTTCTGGTCGGAGACGAGCCGGCCGTTGGTCGAGACGAGATTGTTCGCTGCCCGGTAGGTCTCGACCTCCGAATTGGCCTGGAGCGACTGCTCGCGCAGCGTCTCAATGCGCTTCTCGAGCCAGGCTCCGGCATTGCGGGTCGTTTCATAGCGTGCACTGAGCTGATCGTCGATATAGGCCCGGCCGAACGTCTCCGCCATGGCCTGCGCCACGGCGGGATCGGTCTGGCGGATCGAGATCTCGATGACCTGGCTCTTCTCGACCTGATGGACGTTCAGCCCAGCGCGGATGGCGTTGAGAACGGCGGGGTCGACCTCCATCGAGGCGATCTCCGTCGACGTGACGTTGGAGAGACGGTCGACCTTCTCGGAGGCGCGATCCATGACGAGGTTCGACGTGTCGGGATCGACGCTGAGATTGAGGACCTTGGCGACGCGACGGGCGACGAGGTCGGACTGGACGACGGCGATCTGGGTCGCGACGTAGTCATCGAGATTGGACGGCTGGCTGCTCTCGCCGCTCTGCGACCCGGTCAGAAGGCGGTTGCTTTGCAGATCGAGAAGGATCTGGACATCGGCCTGATACTGCGGCTTCACCACGCTGACGAAGATCGCCGCCAGCACGGCGAACAAGGCCCCGATCGCGAGCGCCAGCGGCAGGCAGCGCCGGATGATGCCACCGATGCGACGCAGGTCGGCGGTCGGCTCGTGCATCGCAGGCTCGACAAGCTGGGACAGTGCCGGTTCGATGGGATTGTGCTGCAAAACGAACTCCGATGGGCCATGTCCTGTCCGTTAGACAAGACCTCAAGAGCGCCATGAGGCGAGCATGGCCTTGGGCCGGGAACAGATCGATACCGTTCACCTTACTGACTATGCTGCGTTGCACATTCAACCGTTTTAGGCTCACAGTCAACGCTGCCGACGCCTCGTGCTCAATGAAAGAACCGCCTATGATCCGTCACTGCGAGGCACTTCACGGCTACAAACGTCCACAGGCAAGGCGGTTCCCGGGGTGACTTCGTTTGCCGGCTAGAAACTCAAGCTGCCGGAACGGAGGGTCCCGTCGCTGTATTGCGTTATCACTTAAAGTTCATCGAAACGATGAGCGGATCTTCGGCCTGAACGGCACGTATCTGCTCGGGCGCCTGGTTCGCGCCGCATCTAGACCATCGAGATCTGTATGAAGATTGCTATCGTCCATTATTGGCTCGTAACAATGCGAGGCGGCGAGAAGGTCGTCGAGGAGCTGTGCCGGATGTACCCGGAAGCGGACATCTTCACGCTCGTCTGCGACCCCGACAAGATTTCGCCGCTGTTGAAGAGCCGCAAGATCACGACCTCGTTGCTGCAGAAGATACCCGGCGCGAAGCGGCACTACACCAAGATGTTACCGCTGATGCCGATGGCCCTCGAGGAGCTGGACCTACAGGACTACGACTTGATCATTTCGAGCGAGTCCGGTCCGGCCAAGGGCGTGATCACGCGGCCGGGTTCCGTGCACGTCTGTTACTGCCATTCCCCGATGCGCTACATCTGGGATCACTACCACATCTACCGCAGGGAGGCCGGCCTCCTCGCCCGCGGGGTGATGACCTTGACCGCGCCCGCTCTACGGACCTGGGACGTGACGACGGCGGCACGCGTCGATGCCTTTGCGGCCAATTCGAGCCACGTGGCCGATCGCATTCGGCGGTTCTACCGCCGTGATGCGACCGTCATCCATCCGCCCGTCGCGGTCGACGACTTCCAGCCGGCGCCCTCCGTCGGCGATTTCTACCTCTGCGCGGGCCAGCTCGTTCCCTACAAGCGCGCCGACCTCGCCGTCCGGGCCTTTTCGGCGATGAACAAGCGGCTCGTCGTGATCGGCGAGGGCTCGCAGATGAAGGACCTGAAGCAGATCGCGGGGCCGACCATCGAGTTTCTCGGCTACCAGCCGTTCGACGTGCTGCGCGACCATCTCGCTCGCTGCAAGGCCCTCATCTTCCCCGGCGAGGAGGATTTCGGCATTCTCCCCGTCGAGGCCATGGCGTCCGGCCGGCCGGTGATCGCCTACGATGCGGGCGGCGCGCGCGAGACCGTGTCCAACGAGGATGTCGGCCTGCGGTTTGCCGAGCAGACCGAGGCGTCGCTGATCGACGCGGTACAGCGCTTCGAGGCGATGGCCGACCGGTTCGATCCGGTCCGCATCCGCCGGCATTCGCAGGAATACTCGGCATCGCTGTTCCGCGAGCGCATGGGCCGCTTCGTGGACGAGCAGCTCGCAAGAAGGGCGGGTTGACGCTTCCATGGCTGACGGTCCAGGCCGACACAGTGCGGGATCGATGCCGATCCCTTCGGCGGTCGAAATCGCGGAACTCGCCGATACCGCCGAGGCCGCGGATGTCGATTCGTCGAACGCCGGCCAGGTGGGTTGGATCGTCTCCGCCCGCGTCACCTCGCAGCTCGCGCAGTTCCTGACGATCCTCGTCGGAGCGCGCTTTCTCGCGCCGGCCGAGTTCGGCACGTTCGCGCTCCTGTCCGCGTTGAGCATCGGCCTGACGCGGCTGGCCGAGGCCGGCTGGCGCGAGTTCGTAATGCTCGCGAAGAAGGAAGAGGATCTGTCGCAGACGCATGCGTTGGCCGCCGTCAGCGCCGGAGCCTGCTTCCTCATCGGCGTCGTGATCAGCCTGATCTTCAACGTCCAGGGCGCATCCCAGCCGCAGGTCTGGTCCATGCTGCTTCTGTCGGTCTGGATCGTCCTGACGACCCTCACATCGGTCCAATCCGGCCTGCTCGTCCGCAGCCGCCGACTCAAGGCTCTCTCGCAGGCGCAGATCCTGTCCGAGGTCGTCGGCTTCGTGGTGACGGTCTCCCTGATCGCGTCGGGAAGCGGCATCCTCGGTCTCGTGCTCGGCAAGCTGTTGACTCAGACGGTCATCTTCCTCACCTGCATCGGCCTGACGCGCTGGTTCGAGCTCCGCTGGCCGGGAGAGACCTTTCGTGGTCCCGCCGTGTCCTTCTCCTCGAAGATCTTGGCGACCCGGCTCATCAGCTTCGCTCACGACAACCTGCCGCTCTTCCTGATCGGCCTCGTCGTCGGTCCCGCGAGCGCCGGCATCTTCCGCGCGGCCGGGCGTCTCGCCGGCGGCATCAGCGAGATCGTCAACGAGCCGATCCGACTGCTCGTCTGGTCCAACATCCATTCGACCGAGGCGCGGGACGTCGTCGACCGGATCCTGATCGTCACGATCATCCTCGCCGCACCGCTCTTCGTGGGCCTCGCGCTCGTGTCGAAGAGCGTGGTTCTGCTGTTCCTCGGCCCGGACTGGCTGGCGGCGGCGCCGCTGCTGGCCCTCTTCGCCGTGGCCAATCTCTTCTCGGTGATTAATGTCGCAACCGAGCCCCTTCTGGCGTCGGCGAAGAAGGTCAGCCTTCTCCCCTGGATCTCGCTGTTGATGACGCTGTCCATGCTTCTCGTGATCCTCGCGCTCGCGAGCTGGGGCATCCACTGGATCGTCGTCGGGCAGCTCGCGGTCGCGGTCCTCCTGTTTCCCGGGATCGTCTGGATCCAGCACGCCTATGGCGGCACCTCGCCCTCCCGCATCGCCCGCGGCGCCTATCCCGCCGTGATCGGCATCGGTGCGATGATCGGGGCGGTGGAACTGGGGGAGTACTATCTGCCGACCCTCGCGCTTGCTCCGCAGCTCGCCCTCAAGATCGCCGGCGGGGCTCTCGCCTACGTGACGACCCTGCTGGTTCTGATCCCTTCGGAGGAAATCCGTCGCATCAAGGGACTCGTCTGGGCCCGCTGACGTCGATCGCGATCGGCCGTTCCGCGCCCCTGCGGGCCTGTCCGCCCGGGACGGGTCCCACCCGCCCGGGCGCTGTCCCCAGACGGTTCGCCTGAGCCCAGGGGCCGGCTTTCGGCAGGCCGACCGGCGAAAGACGCAGCCGCATGCCGTCGTCCGCCATTCCCGTAGGCTTGGAACTTCGGCTACGGCTGCGGACGGGCTCCCGGCCCGGCTTGGGCGGGTTCCGGGCAAGGGCGACGATCGGCCGACGACGCCGGCGGCAAGGGTCCGGCATCCCGGTGCCCGCTGCGATGTCGCGGCGCGTTCGTTGCGTCGGATCGGACGGGCGGACTCCAGGCGGAGTCCGGCGCGACCGCGGCGGCCGCGGCGACGATGCGCCGGGCGTTCTCCTTGGGCTCGGCTTCGGCGAGGACGCCGGGATGTCTGAAGCGCTGTCCGGCTCCGACGCGCCGAAACCCCTTCGCCGATGACCGCCCCGCCGTTCGCGCGATGACGGCGGGACGTCGCTCATTTCAGAAGGCGGCGACGGGCCGACGACAAAGGCCCGCCGGAGACCGATGGGTCTGCGGCGGGCGCCGGGATCGAACGCCTGGGTTTCCCGAGCGGCGCTTCAATGCGCCGAGGAGCTTCCGATGCGCCGTTCGATCGGGCGGATGAGCTGGAGGCCCAACTGACCGTACCACCGCTTCCGGCGCTCGCCGATCTCGGCCAGCGCGTAGCAGATGGCGACGATGCCGACAACGCCAAGATACCCGGCCACCGGGGAGAGCGCGATGTTCGGATAGATCGCGCGCAGGGCCGTCAGCAGCGGCTGGTGCACGAGGTAGAGCGTGAAGCTTCCGCCGGCCATCCACTGGAGATACGGCGTGACGAACGCGAAGGAGATGTCGATCGACCGGTCGAGGCGCGACACCGCGAAGATGCTCATCGCCACGGCCAAGGAGATACCGAAGTAGTAGGCGAGGCTCTGCAGGCCCTCTTGCAGGCCGACCGTCGTGTTCATTGGAAGCTTGTAGTCGGCAAAGAGCAGCTTCACCAGGACATAGAGCACCAGCGATGCGACGAAACACGCCACGGCCGCGGTGCTGGAGAGATTGAACATCTTCGACGACGCGACCTTGAAGGTTGCGACGCCCAGAAGCCACAGCGGAAAGTACAGTGCGATCTTGGGACCTGCGAGCACGAGGAACAGGACCGTGGCGAGGAGGCCCAGTCGGCCCGGCAAGAAGACGAAGAGACCGGCGGCGACATAGTACGGGATCTCGAACCCGAGCGACCAGTAGGCCTCGTTGCTGCCGAAGACGGAGTGCGATGTCCAGAACTCGTTCGTAAAGGTCAGCGCGCGAACGAGGGATGCCAAATAGTGATCGTCGTAGAACGGGATCGTATCATAGGAAACGGCGTCGTAGTGCCGGCCGATCTTGTCGATGACGTAGGTCGCGACAAGCGCAACCAACACGACGGAGAAGATCCGGGAGAAACGCGCGTAGATATAGGCTTGGTACGTCTTTTCCTTCTCCATCAGAACGAATGTTATGACGAAGCCGGAAAGGACAAAGAAGGCGCCGACAGCCTCGTCGGCATGCGACGCGATCCACAATGGCATGGACGGTATAAAATAACCATGCGCATGGCCTAGCAAAACAGCAATCGCCGCGCACAATCTCAGCAGGTCCAGATAAATAGATACGTTTTTATTCATAGGTTTCCTGCAAAAAATCTTTCTGCAATAAGGCGATCTATGTACGTTGAAATACTAAGGGTGCCTGTTAATGGTTCCTTTACCAAGCTGGACGAACGAGAGTCAAAGGGTGGATCGACGGTTTCAGAGAAATGAACGGCTTCATTCCTAGAGTAACGTTAATGTGTCCTGCTGCCTGTGCGGACCGTAGCCGGCGCTATACTTTGATTTAAAACGTCGCGGTCCTGATGTCCGTTGCCGTGAACCGTCCGCCTCGGCGTCGGGCGCGCCGTCACGCACACGCGCCCGGACATGAACAGGGGATGACGAGACCGGCGCGGAGATGTACCGATCCGAGTAGCCGTCGGTCCGACCGCTGCCGGCTCCCAGACCCCAGCGACGGCTTCGCGTGCGCCGTGACCGCAGGCGTTGGACGATCCATCGCGACCTTGTCGCGCGCTCTCGCGCTGTCGACGACTCGCCGCTCATCACGGATGCTCCCGCACGCACGATCTTCCAAGCTGAATGGTTGATGATGTGTGGGACGACCGCGAAAATTACCCGCTCGATCCGATGCGACGACCGTCCCATGCTCCCGCCTAACGATGCAGGTCTCTCATCGCTTGCATTTTAGATTTATGTATTACTTGGTTTTAAAGCGGAAAGTGCTTGAGTCTCCACGGCAAATGATGGAGCGTGACCGTGATCGACCTCACCGGCTACAAATTGACCTTCGACGAAGAATTCAATTCGAGAAGTATCTCGAAGACCGGCGAGACGACGACCTGGGCCGACATCCGCTCGGAATGGAAGTACGACGCGCATTCGGACATCGGCTTCGGCAAGTCGTCCTTTGTGGATGCCTCGTCGGGCTACGACCCGTT
>NZ_LMQT01000015.1 GCF_001424685.1 Aureimonas sp. Leaf454 | reverse complement strand
CTCCATGGCCGCCGACAACATGGACAAGGTCACCCAGCAGAACGCCGCCATGGTCGAGGAAACCACCGCAGCCGCGCAGACCCTCTCCAACGAGACCGCGGAACTCGCGACGATGATCAGCCGGTTCCGCACGAGAAGCGGCTCGCCCCGGCCGGCCGCGAATCCGGAACGACCGGCGGCGCAGCGCCGGCCGTCGCCGGTGGTTCAGATGCGTCCTGTCGGTCGAGCCGGTGCGGCGTCGAAGCCGATGACGAAGCCCGCGGCCGACGAATGGGCCGAGTTCTGAAGCTCGCGGAGTGGAGGACGACGGCGCCCGGACGGGCTGCGCTCACCGCAGGCGGTGCAACCGCTGCTTCAGGACCGACGCGATGGTCTCCAGCGGCTGCACGAGAGATCCGAAGTCGCTGGGATAGGCGGTCTTCAGTTCCTTCTCCAGGGCGGAGCGCATCGCGAGAAGGCGCGATCGCGCGTCGAGGCCGCGCGGCGTGATCCGCACCATGGTTCGCCGCGCGTCCCGATGATCCCCGGCCCGCTCCACGAGGCCCTTGGCCACGAGCCGATCGATCATCTTCGAGATCGTCGACGGTCGAACCGCGAGTTCGTCGGCGACATGGGACACGCTGACCGGCGCTTCCTCGTCGAGCGCCAGCAGAAGCTCGTCCTGCCCGTTGTGGAAGCCGAGCTCGGCCAGCTTGATCCCGGTGAGGGCACGCGTGCTCTTGGAGACCGACAGGAGGAACGGCACCAGGTTCCGATCGACGACGGGGCTCGCCAGACCCGAAGGCGACGAGAGTTCGTTCAAGGTCTGCGTGTTCGACATGCTGATGTCCCGCGAAGCGCCGCTGGGCGCCGGAAGAGAACAAACTGGCGACATTGCGCACGCAAGCAAGCCCCTTCCGCCCGGCGGACGCCGTGAAGACTTTGGCCATCTAACAACAGAGGCAGACGTTGCCCGCCGCAAGACGAGCTCATCGAGCAACAGGCGCTGTCGCTCCGCCGTCAAACCGGGATTGTACAGACCGTTCCTGCGGATCGATCGCGCATCAACCTGCGACACCTTTTCGCACCTGCGGCTCTGGAGTCGCAGGTGACCGCACTGCCGTGCCCCCCACGGGCCTTGCTGCGGTCCCTGAACGTCCGCCCGACGACCCGATGACCCGGTCGGGATCCGGCCCCCGTCTCGTCAGCCCGGCGCCGGCATCTCCTCCATCAGGCGGCCCGGTCCCGGCATCCCGACAGGGACGACCGGCGACAGCAGGGACTGGACGACGGTCGAGAAGGCAAGAGTGTGGACGAGCCCTCCGTCGTGATCGCGCACCTCGAAGGTTGCGTCGGCCGGAATCCGTTCGCCGGTCCTGACACGCTCCGCGATCATCTCGCGGGCGCAGAGTTCGGCCTCGTGACGGGCCGTGGCGAGGTCCGGCAGATCCACGCCGTCGAGGTCCTCGACGAAGCGTCCGCTGCTCCGGAGATGATAGTAATAGCGCATGCTCGTTCCCGAATATGGTGATTGGCCCGCATGTTGGATCAGATTGCGGTCGGTTGCCCATTGTCAGGAGCGTACAGAAACGCCACGCCGCCGCCGGCGACATGCGCAGGCATCCCGCATCGGGCTCCGATGCTGCGGCCGAGACAAAGGTCGAAATCGTACCGTTCTTGCGGCGTCAGGATGGCCTCGCTTGCCAAGAGCCGGGGATCTCCGGCGGCACGTCCGGATCCTCGACCGCCGGCGCATGCAAGAGGTCGCAGGCGGCGGCCATGGCCTGCCGGAGCGCGCGGACAGGCGGTGGGTGACGCCGTCCTGAACCGGGAGCGGGATGGCCGCCGACCGAGGATGCCGAGGCGCGGCGCTTTGCACGCGAGCGGCGCTCTCGAAATCGCTAGCTGTGCTTGCAATCAGCCAAGGATTACACGTCAACCTTCACGATTGGGAAAGCGCGACGCGCTCTGATGCCGTCAGGTTCGAACCCTCGAGGCTTGCATGTCGGCCCCCTCCCGTTCTCTCCCCGGCGATCCGCTCCCAGACGGTCGACCCATGCCGTCCGCCGACTCGGTGCTGGACGGTCTGCATCATCCGGTTCTCGTCATCGGCCAGGACGGCGACATCCTCTATGCCAACGCCGCCGCTCAGGTCAGCCTCGGCGGCTGGATCGCCGGGCTCGCCTTCGCCGATATCTTTCCGGGATGCCTGGAACCGCTCGATCGCCTCGCATCGTCGGGCCGGACCGTCCTCGTCACCTCGAAGGCGCACAGTCAATATCGGGTCCTGTTCGGCGCCGTGTCCGCTGACGGCCGGGTGCTCAGCCTGGTTCCGGACGACGCCAAGGTGGTCGTCGCCAGCGCGGAACTGGACGAGCTCACCGGCCTCCTCAAGCGCAACGCGCTGAACGAGCGGCTGGAAGGCGCCCTGGCGAGTTCGACGGAGCCGGGCGACGTCGCGATCCACTGTATCGATCTCGACCGATTCAAGATCATCAACGACACGCTGGGACACGGGATCGGCGATCTTCTCCTGAAGAAGGTCGCGGACCGGATCCGCTCGGCATGCCGCAAGGACGACGGCGTCGCCCGGATCGGCGGCGACGAGTTCGTCGTGATGCAGTCCGGCGTCGCCGACATCGCGGATGCCGAGCGGTTGGCCGCGCGCCTCGTGGACCTGATCGGCCGGACCTATGTCCTCAACGGCCACACGGTGAACATCGGCGCCAGCGTCGGCGTCGCCCTCGCCAAGCCCGAGGACGGGCTGCGCGACCTCCTGCGCAACGGCGATCTGGCGCTCTACGAGGCCAAGCGAGCCGGACGGGGACGCTTCCGCGTCTTCGAGACGGGAATGGACGCAGCCCTTCGCGGACGCCGGGAACTGGAGATCGACCTTCGCCGGGCTCTCGCCCTCAAGCAGTTCGACGTCCACTACCAGCCTTTCATCGATCTCCATCGCGACGAGGTCATGGGTTTCGAAGCCTTGATCCGATGGGATCACCCGGTCCGTGGCCGCGTCTCGCCCGCCGACTTCATTCCGCTGGCGGAGGAAACCGGACTGATCTGCAAAATCGGGGAATGGGTCCTGCGCACCGCCTGCGCAACCGCCGCGACGTGGCCGAACGAGATGACGGTCGCGGTCAACGTCTCGCCCGTCCAGTTCAAGGCGGACTCGCTGGTGGCGACCGTCGTCTCCGCCCTTGCCGGGGCCGGTCTTCCGCCGCACCGGCTGGAGATCGAGATCACCGAAGGCGCTCTGCTCGACAACACCGAAAGCGTCCTCACGACGCTGCACGCCCTGCGCGATCTCGGCGTGAAGATCTCGATGGACGATTTCGGCACGGGATACTCCTCGCTGAGCTACCTCCAGAAGTTCCCGTTCAACAAGATCAAGATCGACCGCTCGTTCGTGCAGGGCGCGGAAGCCGGCGGAGACAGCGAGGCCATCCTGAAGGCGATCGCCGGGCTCGGCCTCAGCCTCGGCATGTCGATCACGGCCGAAGGTGTCGAGACGCAGGAACAACTCGCCCGCATCCGCAGCGAGCAATGCACGCATGTCCAGGGCTATTTCACGGGCCGACCCATGCCCGCGGATGGCATCAACTCCTTTCTGACACGATGAGACCTCCCATGTCGGACACCCTCTACCAGCTCGTCTACTACAGCCGGAACGAGGTCTCGGGCGACGAGGCCGACTTCGCCGCACAGGTCGCCTCGATCCTGGAAGCGAGCCGCCGCAACAACGAGACCGTCGGCATCACCGGCGCCCTTCTCTTCAACGGCGGCGTCTTCGCGCAGGTTCTCGAAGGCCCGCTCGATGCCGTCGAGGCGACCTTCGAGCGAATCCAGCAGGACGCGCGCCACGGCGACGTCTCCCTTCTCGCCCTCGAGCCGATCGCGCAGCGTTCCTTCGGCAACTGGGCGATGGGCTTTCTCGGCCAGTCCACCGCGAACGCCGAACGCTTCGCCAGGGTCGGGCTCGCCGGCGGTTTCGATCCCGCGGCCTTCGACGGCCAGAAGGTTCATGCCATCCTGCGCGATCTCGCCATCGAGGAGGAGACCCTCGCCGCCTGACGAGCGACGGCGCGCTGCCTTACCGGTATCCCGCGCATCGGACCTTTTCCGAGCCGGCCACGCAAATGCAAGGCCCGAAAGCATAAGCCTCTGATCGGCGTATCGGATTTTGGAATCTGTCGGGAAGCGCACAGAGCCGTGATCCATCTTGGATCGAGGACTCGTCGTCCGGCATAAGTTCGACAGCATCGCCGCATCCCGCCGGCGGCGGTGCCGAGAACCGGCTCTCCCCGGCCTGGGGGCTCGATGCCGATTATATCGCAAGGCAGTCTGCGCAACGGCCTTCTCAAGGCCTTGCCGGCGGAAAGCTTCGAAGGACTGCGACCGCATCTGGAGCTGGTGGACCTCCCGATGGGAACGATCGTCACGGAACGGAACACGCCGGCCCCGCACGTCCACTTCCTGGAAACCGGGCTCGTCTCGATGATCACCGTCAGCCAGGACGACGGGGAGCAGATCGAGGTCGGCCATATCGGGTGGGAGGGAATGACCAATTTCCACCTCGCCCATGCGGTCGATCGAACCTCGAACCGGGCCTTCGTCCAGGCTGACGCGACGGCCTGGCGGCTTTCGAGCGAGATCGTCCAGGCGAGGCTCGACGCGGACAGGAGCTTTCGCGCTCTGGTCGGCCGCTACATCCACACCTATGAGATCCAGCTGGCGCAATCGGCTCTCGCCAACGGTCGCTACAACATGCACGAGCGCCTCGCGCGTTGGCTGCTGATGTGCCACGATCGCCTGCAAAGCGACCAGATGCAGGTGACGCACGAATCCCTGTCGCTGATGCTCGGCGTCCGGCGTTCGGGCGTGACGACCGAGATCCAGATCCTCGAAGGCCTCCACCTCATCAAGGCGCGCCGCGGCCTCGTGCATCTGCGCGACCGCGCGGGGCTGGAGGAGGTCGCGGGCGGCTGCTACGGCCTGCCCGAGGCGGAATACGAGCGCTGGTTCCAGATCCCCCTTTCCCATCGCTCCCGCCACGTCGCCTGAGGGAACCGCCGACGCGGCGCCGTGCCGACATGGGACGTTCAGAGACGGTCGTCGTGCCGAAGCAGCGTCGGATCCCGGCGCGCACGCGAGAGGCCGGCCGTCGTCGCCGTCTCCGCGGCGGGACGCCCGGCGATGCGCTGGAGAATCATCACGAGACGCCCGAGTCCGATGATGAACAATCCCGCGATGACCGGCGGATTGCTGCCGACGCCGAGCACGCGCTTGAAGGCGTCGAGTTCGGGAAGCGGCGGCGCGTTCACGTGTGGCGCCAATCCGAGCCCGGCGACGACGAACCCGAGAACGGCGATGCTGAGACCTGGCCTCCAGACGAGGCCGACGAGGAGGAGCGCGATGAGCGCTGTCGCGATGAGTGAGCCCATCCGCACAGCCTTGCCCAATGCACGCGGAAAGGAAAGGCGTGCATTGGATTCTCCCTATCGGCTCCGGTCCCGGCGAGAGGTGTCGGTGCGGGCCGCCGGACGATCCGCCGACGTCCCCGCGACGCGCGACGCGCGAAGCCGCAAGCCGCAAGCCGCAAGCCGAACTCATCTGTTGATGGCGCGCCTTCGTGGCACCCGGCTCGTATCCACGGAAATCCTCGCCCGATACGTTAAGGTAGTATTACCAAAAAGGGATCGGACATGGCGGTGGCGATCGAGAGGCTGACGGTTCAATCGCGGGCGAGCAGCGCGGGACTGCGGGAAGCGGCAAGAACGCTGGAGGATCTCGTCTGGGAGCCCTTCGGGTTCTTGAGCCACACCGAGGCGCATCGCGCGCACTATGCCGACATCCTCGACGATCATGCCGACCTGCAGCTCTGCTTGGTCGACGAGGAGTCGGAGAGCCCGATCGCCTTGGCCAATTGCGTGCCCATCGCCTACGATCGGGCGTGGGAGGACCTGCCGCAGGAGGGCTGGGACTGGCTCGTGGAGACCGGTGCGAAGCGAGGCGCACGGCCGGCGAACGTTCTGGGCGCCCTTGCCGTCTCCGTTGCCCCCGACCATCGCGGCAAGGGCTACGCGCAGCGGATGATCCGCGAACTGAAAGGCCTGGCCACGCGCGGCGGCTTTGATGCGCTGGTGGTTCCCGTTCGCCCCTCCGCCAAAAGCGAGCATCCCCATGTGGCGATGCAGGATTACGTCGGCTGGCGGAACGGGCGCGGGGACTGCTTCGATCCCTGGTTGCGGAGCCATGTCGTCCAGGGCGCGCGGATCATCGGAACCTGCGAGCGGTCGATGGTCGTGGAGGAGCCCCTCGCATTCTGGGAAACCTGGATCGGGCGGCGTTTCGAAGCATCGGCCCCCTATCTCCTCCCGGGGGCGCTCGTTCCCGTCGATGTCGATCTGGAGCGGCGGACCGGCCTCTACGAAGAGCCCAATGTGTGGGTGGGCTACCGGATCTGACGAAACGCCGGTCGATGCGGCCTCACGATGCCGGCCGCATGGCCGGACGATCGTCGTCGGTCGCGTCGAGAAAGTCCCGGAGGGCCATCTCGGCCTCCCCGGGATCGGAGCGCAGGACCCGCCACAGCCAGAGCGCGCGTGCGCACCGCTCGTTCCCCGACGTGTAGGGACGGAGAAGGCGAAAGAGCATCAGGATCTCGTCGGGCGACGCCCATCCGCCGTGCACGAGGTCGAGAAGACCCCGCAACCCCGCCCCCTCCCCGCCGTCGGCGCTGGGGTCCGGCTTTAGGCGCGCGGCCGGCTCGACATAGGACATCAGCACCCCGAGATGGGCGAGGCCGACGCGCTCGCACATCATCAGGCCCTGATGCGCGGCAAAGTCGTCGCGGGTGGGAACACGGCCGCAGGCGGAAACCACGTAGCTGCGCGAGACGACCGGCTCGATCCACGCCCGGGCGAGGGCGAAGATCCGCGACGGTCCCGGCGAGGATCGCGTCGGGGTCATATCGGTGCTCCGGACACGGGGGAGGATGTCGACGACAAGTTCGGCGGCCTCTTCTCGGCAAGACCAACGGGCGAAGCTCTGGTCTTCGCCCGTTGGTATCCTTGTTTCCGAGAGCAGGAATGACGCCGAACCGATTTACATCCGGTTAGATTCTGCAAGCTAACCTTGCTTCAAATCGAGGCGCACATGATCTCATCCGTTCGAACCCACGTCGCGTCGCCGCAACGATCCCTTCGCGGCCTGACCTTCGGCATCGCGACGGCGGTCGGCTTGTCGGGCCTGATGTTGATCGCCCTCGTCCTCTGGATCGGTCTGCGCTCGAACATCTTCGAGCTGCGCGCCGAACGGATGCGGATCGAGAACGCTCTCACGCAGAGCGTCGAGCGCACCCTCGAACAACAGAAGACGATCGCCTGGTGGGACGACGCCGTGGAGCATGTCGCCAACCGGTTCGACCTCGACTTCATCGACGCCAACTTCGGCTATTACTTCACCGAGACGTTTGGTCATGACGAAGTCTACATTCTCGATGCCGGGGACGAACCGGTCTACGCGTTCCGCGGTTCCGCGCGCGTCGCGCCCGAGGTCTACGGTGAGCGTCTGGCGCCCCTGAAGGACGTCGTCCTTGCGGCGCGCGGCAACGGCGCTCCGCCGGCGACGGACCGGACGGCGGCTTTCGCCGCAAAGCAGTTCCGCTACAACTTCCTCAAAGGCGCGCTCAGATCCGCCAAGTGGAGCGCCAAGATCACGCTGATCGACGGCAAGCCGGCGATCATCTCCGCCATCACGATCGTGCCGAATGTCGACCTGTCGCTTCTGAGCGGCCGACCGTTTCTCCTCGTGACGGTGAACGAGATCGACGGGGAGTTCATCGATGCGGTCGGCGGCTCGCTTCTCATCCGCCAGCTTCAGTTCACCGCGCAGAATCGGTCGCGCGGCGATCTCGTCTCGGAGCCCTTCGTCACCGACGACGGGCAGACGGCGGGGTTCCTCACCTGGCGGACGAGCCAGCCCGGCGAGCCCCTCCTGACGGTCGTCCTGCCGCTTCTGGCGATCGGCGTCGCCGCCATGTGGTTCCTGTCGGCCAAGATGCTGCGGCGCCTGACCGCGACATCGGCCGAACTGGCGGGCAACGAGGAGCGAGCGCGGCACGAGGCCTCTCACGACGCGCTTTCCGGACTGCCGAACCGGGCGATGTTCATCGCGACCGTCACCCGCGAACTGGCCGAGGCCGAAGCCGCGCAAGGTCCGGCGAAGCGTCTCGTCGTCGGCTATCTCGACATCGACCGCTTCAAGGATATCAACGACACGATGGGGCATCACGCCGGCGACGACCTGATCTGCGAGGTCGGCCGCCGCCTGCGGGAGCGTCTGGATCGCGACTGCCTCGTCGCGCGCTTCGGCGGCGACGAATTCGCGATCCTGCACCCCCACGGCGGGGCCGAGGAGATCGCGCGCCTGTCGGACATCGTCGCCCAGTCCTTCGGCGAGCCGCTGAAGGTCGCCGGCACCTCGATCAGCGCCACCGCCTCGCTCGGTCTCGCCGAATTTCCGCGGCACGGCACGACGCCCGACGCCCTGATGCGCCATGCCGACATCGCCCTCTACGTCGCCAAGAGGGAGGGCCGGGACCAGACGGTCGTCTTCGACGCCGAAATGGCCGAGAACCTGGAAGAGGCGCGCCGCATCGAGGTCGACCTTCGGGAGGCGCTGGACAGCGACCAGCTGGCTCTGGCCTTCCAGCCGATCGTGTCCGTCCGACGCCAGAGCGTGGTCGGCGTGGAAACGCTCCTGCGCTGGAACCACCCGACCCGCGGCGCGATCCCGCCCTCCACCTTCATCCCCATCGCGGAGGAAAGCGGCCTGATGCTGCCGCTCGGCGACTGGATTCTGCGGCATGCCTTTCGCCATGCGGCGCGCTGGCCGGACCTCAACGTCGCCATCAACCTTTCGCCCGCTCAGTTCCGCCATGCCGACCTGCCGACGTTCCTGGCCGATCTCCTCGACGAGGCGGGGATCGAGGCCTCCCGGATCACCTTCGAGATCACGGAAGGATTGCTGCTCGACCGGTCCCAGAATACCTTCACGACCCTCGCGGCGATCCGGAAGATGGGCTTCCTCATCGCCCTCGACGATTTCGGAACCGGTTTCTCCAGCCTCAAGTACCTGATCGATTTTCGCTTCGACAAGCTGAAGATCGACCGCTCCTTCGTGACGGGCCTCACCCGCGCGAAATCGGCCCAGACGATCATCGGCGCCGTCGTGAAGCTTGGGCGCGCCATGGACATGGACGTCGTGGCGGAGGGGATCGAGACCTGCCTCGAGGCGACCACCATGCAGGCTCTGGGCTGCGACTTCATGCAAGGCTACCTGTTTTCCAGACCCTTGCCGCCAGAGGCCGTCGAGGCCTTCGCACGATCGTTCGAGGCCGATCTGACCGCGGACACGCCCGCCGCTGCCGTGGCAGCCGAATCCGGCACCCGGACGGCCGGCCTCTGAACCCATGTCGACCGAAAGCCCTGCGCGGCGATGGTCCCGACCTCGCGACCCGCGGATGCCGGCGCGCCAGCTTGACCTTGCAGGTTGGCCCCCTCCCCGCCAATGTCATTTGGTCGGATCGTACCTATATGTGCCCGACGCATTCAGCGACGGAGACGCAGATGAAAAAGCCGAACTTCGATTTCGAACGTCGTGAGCGCGATAAGGCCAAGGCCTTGAAGAAGGCCGAGAAGCTGGCGGCGAAGGCCTCGAAGGGCCAGAGCGACGCGGATACCGGCGAGACCGGCTCCGATCAGCCGACCGCCTCGGCGACCGCTGCGAACTGAACCCGTCTCTAAGGAATTCCCCATGTCCAGCACCAAACCCGCGGGTAAGGGCCCGAAAAGTTCGACCCCCGAGGAAACCTACGAGCCCGACGCCTTCGCGAAGAAATTCGGCATGCCGATCGGCGAGGCGAAGACCATCATCAAGCGCTACGGTCCCTCGCGGCGCAAGATCGACGCGCACATGGCAGCGCGCGACGCCTGAAGCGCCCGCGCGGCCCATGGGCCGTGTTCGTTCGCCTCCCGCGGGTGGCCAAGGCCTGCGCTCTGCGGCGGGTCGTTTCAGAGCAGCCAGACCCAGCGGCGATCCTCGACGAAGATCTTCAACAACACCCGCGTTAGCGCTCCCCTGGAGCGTGACAAGGGAGACACCGTCACGATATCTTGATGGCCTCACCCGAAAGGGTGAGGCGTCGATGCTTCCCAGCTGGCAGTCAGCCCGGTGAGATGATTTCGGGACAATGACCTCGATGGCAGATCGCTTCGAAATTCAGGCCGCCGGACGCGGCCGCTGGTCCATCGTGGATCGGGAGACGGCCGACATCGCTTCCTATCGGAACTGGTTGATGGCGGGGATCGGACTTGACGAGGCGGATGCCGTCGCCGCGCTCCTGAATGAAAATTGCAGGCTGTCTCACGCCTTGAAGGGCGCCGACCGATCGCGCTCGCTGCTTCAACCCGCCTCTTCGTGATCGCTCGACGCCAAGACAGCCGGGCGGTCGCACCCGCGTCGCCGAACGCCGACCCGCCAAGACGTCCAGGGCTTTTCCGAGCGCTCGGGCTCGGCCAGCACAGACCCGGGCGCATGAGGGAGGCCCCCGTCCGGGGTCGATGACCGAAGCCCCGAGGCTTCGCGACCCTTCGGACGCAAAGACAGGGCGATGCACGTCTTTGGGCTGAACGCGGGATGACGGCAGACTGCGGGAGACCGGCAGACCGCGCGAGACGGGTCTCAGGCTGCGGGACGTCCGGCGCTTGGCTGTGCAGCAACTCGAACC
This sequence comes from Aureimonas sp. Leaf454, assembly GCF_001424685.1. GTDB lineage: Bacteria > Pseudomonadota > Alphaproteobacteria > Rhizobiales > Rhizobiaceae > Plantimonas. Next base: position 6,092 of record NZ_LMQT01000015.1, on the reverse strand, counting down.
GACATCGGAGCTTCCGACGAACGGGCAAAGGCCGACGCTTTCGAAGCGCGATCCTCTAGCTCTATCGAAGACAGGTCACTGTGGCTTGAAATGGTACGGTTGGGTGGGAACCCGTTCGTCGCACCAGACCCTTTGAAATCGTTGACAATTATACGGTCGCCGAGACTGGCTTTGTAGCGTATCTTTGTAGCGGCAGTCAACGGACCCCTTCGTTTTGAACACGCTGCTCGGAGGCAGATTTTTCCCTGCCCCAGGCAGTCTCTTCGGAGTTAAAGTACCGTGACAGGTCCTTGTGATCGTCCAGGGTTATCACCTTAAGGGCCGGGTCCATGGGCCGCCTCTTTGGGACGCTGCCTCGATTGAACACGCTGCCGACCAATGCATTTTGCATCTCTATCTCGAGGTCGTGTGTAACCATTGAATAAGCGGACGAAGCCAGTATTAGCTGTTGCTGAAGGTTTGCTAGCTCTGTCTTCTGCTCAATGCTTGGCGCCGTCCAGTGCAGAAGAATTCCTCCATCTGGCGCCGGAAACTCAACAGGCATAATGCGTTGGGCTAATTGATGATAGCCTATGTAAGTCTCACGGTAGTCATGGTTTGCAGAATTGAGAGCATCCATAAAAACCTGGGTGCGCAGGTCCACAACACGCCACTTTTCGATCGTTCGCAGCAGATGAAGATGGGCATCTGAGAAGGTGCTGAAGACCGCACTGAACTCAGATAGCCGTGCGCCTGGGATGGCGCCGGCCGCAAGCTGCTGAACGACGATTTGGTTCTTGAAGCGCTCGGTGTAACCTACGACTTGGGCCGAGGCACGGACGGTATCCCAGGTGGCCGAACTGATCTCGTCGTACACGCGTGCACTTATGCGCAGACTTTCGAGAGCCTTGTTCTGCTTCAGCGTCGCTTTCGTCTGCCGTCCGATCTGCCAGACCACGGCGGTGAAACCTATCGCTGCCGCCAGGAAGGTGGCCCCTGCCCCTATGATCGCAGCCTGCACCTCAGGAGATGCACTGGTAAACCAGCAGATCAATATGACTTCCTCCTGCTTCGCTTGCGTCTACGACCATCAGCATTCCTCAAGTGCCGTCAACGCGAGCTCGGCGCCTTTAGATCACGGAGTGGAACCGTCATGATCGAGCACTCATCATCTCTGCCAGTTCCACCCTCTCGTGTTATCAGCCCCATCGCCTCTTGATCGCTGTCATCGGCGACTGCGACTGGCACTGGCCGGCCGGCCCATCCGCAGTCGGCGCAGACAGGTCGTTCCCATACGATATGCGGGGCCGCGCTATTCAAGCCCTCTTCCGGTGAGAGTTTCCGGGAGCCGCACTCCGGGCAGTCTTCCGGCACTCCCTTTGCATGACGGAGAAGCAACGAAGCGGCAAAGCCGAGGACGTGCTCGACTGTCGCTGATGCCATCTCAGCGTCATACCAAGTTGCGGACTTCGTGTGCGTCAGCCAGTTGGTGAACGTCCAGGCTTCCGTCAGGGAGGTCTTCAGGAGGCGGCGGCGCTCCTTCTGTCCATCGCCCCCAAGCGCTGTATTGCAGATCACCCCCGTCCAAGCTGGAAAGTCTGCCCGCTTCGCTGGCTCTTCGACATCCCAATCAACCATGTCCTGAGCCGCCCCGATGAAAAGGAGAAGGGCTTCGCGGCAGCGCACGCCGATGGCCTGATAGTCAGCTACGTTCTGCGCTTGGCCGACTGCATCCGAAATTTGTTCTAAAGCCTCGAAGATCGCCCCTAGCGGCCTAATCCGCTCATCGGTCAGGCGCTGCTTTCGGGTTCTTGGTATCCGCAGGCACAATCCCATGTGGAAGGTGACCACGAGGTCCATGTTCGGAAACTGCTCCTGGGAATAGAGGTTTGTCGGGTTGGTGATCACCCACCATCTATCGACGTTGGTGTGGATGTCCCACACGTCATGCCGGTGGCCGATCACGGCCTCGGAGTAGACCTTCTGCATAAACGTGATCGTCAGGTCGGGCGCTTGTCCCTCAAAATATTCCCTGACATCCTTCCGCTCATCGTCCGTGGCATTCAGCATGGGGTCTCCAGTATCGATCTGAGCGTGCCTTCGATGCCCCGATGATAGCGCGAAACACAACAGACGCCCCCTCCCAAGCCTAGACCATGGGAGAGACGCTTTGCGGCTCGGCGGTTACAGTTGCGAGAATGCGATGGACCGAGCCCTTTCCGATGCCGAGCCTAGTCGCGATCTGGCCCATGCTCATGCCCTGCGCTGCGAGCGCCCGGACCTCTTCGGCTTTCGCTTGGGCGGTAGGCTTCCGTCCCTTGTAGCGTCCTTCGCCCTTCGCCTTGGCGATACCCTCGCGCTGCCGCTCCAGCATCATCTCCCGCTCGAACTGCGCCACGGACGCAAGGACGTTCAGCATCAGCTTGCCGGTAGGCGTCCCCGTGTCCACGCCCATGGCTTCGATACGGAGCGCCACGCCCTTCGCCTCAAGACGGGAGACGATCTCTCCCATGTGGATGACGGAGCGGGCCAAACGGTCGAGCTTTGTGACCACAAGCGTGTCGCCCTTTCGAGCAAATGCCAGCGCCGCCTCAAGCTGGTCACGTACGGCCACGGAGGAGACCTGCTCCTGGAACACCTGTTCGCATCCAATCGCGGTAAGGTCACGGACCTGGGCCTTCAGTCCGGCCTCCTGTTCGAGGGTCGAGGTGCGAGCGTATCCAATAAGCATCGTGGCAGTCTCCGTTCCACTAGGGTCTATGAAGATAGCAGTCGTTCGTTCCGAAAGTCAATACCCACTCTATTGGAACGCTCTTAGAGCTGCGGTGGAACGGTCCATACGGCCATGCCCTGCGGAACGCTGGGGAGGCTTGCCCTTTGGATGGGCAGGGATGTTCATTAGGTAAACCCCCTCCTGCTTCACGCTCGACTTCAGGCCCACCTGGCAGCGCCGAAGGCAGCACCTGGCGATCGACCATGCTGGCCTCGGGTCGCCAGCTGATCATGATGAGGGTGTAGAGGCCGGCCTCGGTGACGACGATCTCCGGCTGCAATCCGCTGCGGGTACTCACAATCTGAGTACCGTTCTCGTTCTCGTCGAGGAGCCGGGCTGTGCAGACCTTGAACAATGCGGAGGATTTCTCATCCTCGTCGAGCCCCCTCTGCCATCAGAATGCCGAGCCGGTGCACGGGGGGTAGCCAGCGGTTCCGCCTATCTGATTGGAGGCTCGGAAATGTTCTGCAAAAACAAATGCGGCTTCTCCCTCACTGTGCCAATGGCACGCAGTAAGGATGGCACAGTCTCGCTGGGTGTCCGCTGGGAACTCGCAGGGTCTCCTCTGCCCATCAGTCAGTCTCGTCATCCTCCTCCCAATCTTCTGACCGGGAGAGACCGAGATGTTCGGCAACGCGCGTCATCGCTTGTGGGCCGAGGAAAAGCTCCAGGGCTTCCGCGAACTGGTCTGTATGCTTGTGCGCCTGCTTCCCAAAAGTCTTGCCTAGCGCCTGCCGCATCTGCTCGACCATCGCGTCCCCCGTCTCGTCATCCCATTCGCCGCCTCCGCCTCGATCAGCCCGTAAAGCATCCCGGTAGCTCCCTAGGTCCACCTCATGCCGCACGCCGCTGAACTCGCATTGCCTGCCAAGCTTCGCCTGCAGCCCGTCATAGAGCGACCGCATCCGTGCCACCGACCTCGGGCTCACGCCCGTTGCCTCTGCAATCGCAGCCTTCGTCGACTTTCCCTTTCCAGTCCTGTCCATGACGACCAATCGCCAAGCGCCTTCGTTCCGGTCCTCCTTGTCCATGTTCAGGTTGATCTTCGAGTTCGCCCGGATGCTCTCTTGAGCCGCCTCCTCAAACGTTCCCTCGAAGAAAGTGACCGGCACTTCGGCTGTGATACCGGCACGCTTGTAGGCCGCAAGGCGATGGTGTCCGTTGACGACGTAGGCCGCTCGGCCGATTGCGTAGACCGTGATGGGGTCAAGGAAGCGGCTGTCGGCCGGCTTGTTCGAAAGCTGCTGAACGAGTTCCTTGACGTGGTCCTCGTTCTGAGCGCCGTCCCTCGCCCCGCCTACCCGCGGCTGGAAGACCTCCGGGCACGTCCGCAGTTGGGACAACGGCAGCGTCTCTGGCCGTGGGAACACTTCAGCGTCTTTGGACTTCCGCTGCTTCTCGTTGAGCGTCCACATGGCAGCCGTGAAGGACTTGTCCCGCTTGATGCTCATGCTGAGGCCCCGCCCTTGATGGATGGCCGAAGAGGTTTTGGGCAGAGGTGGCCGATGTGGATGTCGTTCATGGTTTCCTTCGCGGATGTCGCGGGCAGATCGCCCTGTCTCGGGACGCTGCTGATGGATGATGATCGGAGGAGCTATTCTTCCTACTGGGAGGGGTAATGAGAGCCGTCTCCTACTGTGGGCGGTAATTCCACCCATCATCCATCGGCGCTCTCCCCGACCTCACGCGGCCGTCTGAGGGCACCTCCAGCGGGACCAGACACCGCCACGCGGCCGGCAAAGAACTCGACATCGTTCGGCCGGCGATCGGTGCCGAAGCCGAGGGACTGCTCCCGAAGCTCGACCCAAAGACTGCCGAGGCGGAACGGAAGGGCCACGTAGAGGTCACGCAGGGTGTCTCCCGTGGCGGCGGGGGAAACTTCTACGGCCGCAGCCGCCTTACCGATTGAGCGACGCGGGGAATGGCTTACGGCCTGCTCAAGTCGTAGCGAGGAAATTGCTTCATTGCCTCGGCGAAATCTTCGACGGATGCGGTCTCGTAATGGGATGCAACATCGCGAACCGAATGTCCGCACATGCCATCGCGAATACGCGGCTCCAAGCCAGCGCGTGCCGCACGACGTTTGAACGTGTGCCGCCATGCGTGGTTCGGATTAACATCTTGATCTGTCACGCCAACCTTCCGAACCCATTCGCTTATCCGCTGGCGCACCATCTGCGCGGGCGGGGCTACTGGCTTCGTTACATCCTCCGAAGCGGCTTTGCGGACTATCGAAGCATCGTAGAAGAGCGGCCCAGGTCCGCGTCCCTTGGCGAAGGCGGGAAACCCCAACTCCACCAGATGCTCATGCAGCGGCAATGTCCGCGCCTTGTCCGTCTTTACTGTCCCAGCATCAGGGGTGATGGTGATCGTCCAGAAGCCGTCCCGGTGTTGTTGAACGTCCTGGCCCCGAAGCTGGGCGATCTCCCCGCTTCGCGCTCCGGTGTAGGCGCAGAGCCATGGAAGCCAGCGCACGGCAGCAGCAAGCCCCGGCTTCCTGCGTCCCGGCTCACTGTCTAGCGCAGCGTTGAGGAGAGTTCGCCATTCCTCCTCGGTGAACTCCCTGTCTCGCACGACAGGCCTCACCTTCACCCGAGAAAAGGAAAGCCCCTCAAACGGGTTGACGGCAATCTTCCGCTCTTGCCTCGCCCAGCCGAAAACGCTGCTAGTTGCGCCAAGCCAGACAACATTTGCGGTTCTGACCGTCCGCTTCTCAGTGACGAGCGTGCTTTTCCATTCCACCGCATCGTCGGCGGTGATCTCGGCCACGTCCTTGCCTGCGAAGGTATCGTCCAGGTTCTGGAAGACCGCCCGCCAACGCGTCACCGTACTGCCCTTCGGCTTGGTTTCGCGTACCCACATCTCGAATAGTTTCCAGACCGTCAGCCCAGCCAACCTGGTGCGTGAGGATGTCTTGGTCGGAAATCGTTTGGAGTAGGTGTCCTCCCGGTAGTTCCCCTGGGAGCGGGTTCGAAGAAGCTTCAGCGCGGCGATGAAGTCCGGCTGAACGTCATCTAGAAGGGCAGCTTGATCGTCAGCGGAGAGGACAACGTTGCTTTCTGCCAGAAACGACATCATGCGAGTGCATTCCGCGAGCTTGGCCCGAATACGCCGTAGATGGGCATGGGATGCCGTCTCGCGGTCCTCCTCTCCCTCCTCGGGCATTTTCTGCCCAGCCTCAACCACATCCTGGAAACGGTCGTAGAGATCGTCCCAGTTCTCGATCGGGCCTGGGTCGTCCGGTCGTGTCCCGGGACGTGGTGTAGAAACACCGATCTCGGCAGGGCCGAGTTATTTCGTCAGGCGGCCAGGACGGGCAGTCTGACGAGAGGATTATCGC
>NZ_LMQT01000014.1 GCF_001424685.1 Aureimonas sp. Leaf454 | reverse complement strand
GTGATCGCAGCCGTCAGGCTCGTCTTCCCATGGTCAACGTGACCAATCGTGCCGATGTTCACATGCGGCTTGTTGCGCTCGAATTTGCTCTTGGCCATCGTGCCACTCCGTTTGTCTGTGTGGGGCTCGTCAAAGCCCAGTTCAATGGATCGCTGCGGTCAGAACGTTCAGGCGAACTTCTTCTGGATCTCGTCGGCGACCTGGTTCGGAACCTGTTCGTAATGATCGAAGGACATCGTGTACTGCGCACGACCCTGGCTCATGGAGCGCAGCGTGTTCACGTATCCGAACATGTTGGCCAGCGGGACCATCGCGTTCACGACCGTGGCGATGCCGCGGGTCTCGGTGCCCTGGATCTGACCACGACGCGAGTTCAGATCGCCGATGACGTCACCGACGTAATCCTCGGGCGTCACGACCTCGACCTTCATGATCGGCTCGAGAAGCTTCGGACCGGCCTTCTGGATCGCCTCGCGGAAACCGGCGCGAGCGGCGATTTCGAAGGCGAGAACCGAGGAGTCGACGTCATGGTAGGCGCCGTCGATCAGTTCGGCCGAGATGTCGACCATCGGGAAGCCGGCCAGCGGACCGGAGGTCAGAACCGACTGGATGCCCTTCTGGACACCGGGGACGTATTCCTTCGGAACCGAACCACCGACGATCTTGGACTCGAACTTGAAGCCCTCGCCCGCCTCGGACGGACGGAAGATCATCTTGACGCGAGCGAACTGGCCCGTGCCGCCCGTCTGCTTCTTGTGGGTGTAATCCACTTCGGCCTGACGGGTGATCGTCTCGCGGTAGGCGACCTGGGGAGCGCCGACATTGGCTTCGACCTTGTACTCGCGCTTCATGCGATCGACGAGAATGTCGAGGTGAAGCTCGCCCATGCCGGCGATGATCGTCTGGCCCGATTCCTCGTCGGTCTTGACGCGGAACGAAGGGTCTTCGGCAGCGAGACGGTTGAGCGCGAGGCCCATCTTCTCCTGGTCGCCCTTGGTCTTCGGCTCGATCGCGATCTCGATGACCGGCTCGGGGAATTCCATCCGCTCGAGGATGACCGGCTTCAGCGGATCGCAGAGCGTGTCGCCCGTCGTGACTTCCTTGAGGCCGGCCAGCGCGACGATATCGCCGGCATAGGCCTCTTCAATATCCTCACGCGAATTGGAGTGCATCTGGAGCATGCGTCCGATGCGCTCCTTCTTCTCCTTGACCGTGTTCTGAAGCGAGGTGCCCTTGGTCACCTTGCCCGAATAGATCCGGCAGAACGTGAGCGAACCAACAAAGGGGTCGTTCATGATCTTGAAGGCGAGCATCGACAGCGGCTCGTCGTCGGATGCGCGACGCTCGGTCTCGGCATCCGTCTTCGGGTCAATGCCCTTGATGGCGGGGACTTCGGTCGGGCTGGGCAGGAAGTCGACGACGCCGTCGAGCAACGGCTGCACGCCCTTGTTCTTGAAGGCCGAGCCGCAGAAGATCGGCGTGAACCAGACGTCGCATGTGCCCTTGCGGATCAGCTTGCGAAGCTTGTCGTTGTCCGGGAACTTGCCCTCGAGATAGTCTTCCATCGCCTGCTCGTCGACTTCGACGGCCAGCTCGATCATCTTCTCGCGGTACTCTTCAGCCTGAGCCTGCATGTCCGCGGGAATTTCGACGACGTCCCACTTGGCGCCGAGAGACTCGTCGCGCCAGATGAGGGCCTTCATCTCGATCAGGTCGATGACGCCCTTGAACTCGTTCTCAGCGCCGATCGGCAGCTGCACGACGATCGCACGGGCACCGAGACGGGTCTTCACCATCTCCACGCAACGGAAGAAGTCGGCGCCCGTCTTGTCCATCTTGTTGACGAACATCATGCGGGGCACGTGGTACTTGTCGGCCTGGCGCCAGACCGTCTCGGTCTGCGGCTCAACGCCGGCATTGGCGTCGAGAAGCGCGATCGCACCGTCGAGAACGCGAAGCGAACGCTCGACCTCGATGGTGAAGTCGACGTGTCCGGGGGTGTCGATGATGTTAAACCGACGGGTCTTGCCGTCGCGGCCTTCCCAGTAGGTCGTGGTCGCGGCAGACGTGATCGTGATGCCGCGCTCCTGCTCCTGCTCCATCCAGTCCATCGTCGCGGCGCCGTCATGGACTTCGCCGATCTTATGGGACTTGCCGGTGTAGAAGAGAATCCGCTCGGTCGTCGTCGTCTTGCCCGCGTCGATGTGGGCCATGATGCCGAAGTTGCGGTAGTCCTCGATCTTATATTCGCGTGCCATGGGGCGGCGCCTTTCCTAAGCTTTGGATTACCAGCGGTAGTGCGAGAAGGCGCGGTTGGCTTCCGCCATCCGGTGCGTGTCTTCGCGCTTCTTGACCGCGGTGCCGCGATTGTTCGCGGCGTCCATGAGTTCGCCGGACAGGCGATCGACCATGGTCGTCTCGTTGCGATTGCGGGCTGCGGTGATCAGCCAGCGGATGGCGAGCGCCTGACGGCGCTCCGGGCGAACGTCGACCGGAACCTGATACGTGGCGCCGCCGACGCGGCGCGAACGGACCTCGACATGCGGTGCGATGTTGTCCAGCGCCTGATGGAAGACCGCGACGGCCTCCTGACGGGTCTTCTGCGTGACCGCATCGAATGCGCCGTAGACGATCCGCTCGGCGACCGACTTCTTACCGTCGTACATGACGGCGTTCATGAACTTGGTGACGACGAGATCGCCGAACTTCGGGTCCGGGTTGATTTCGCGCTTCTCGGCACTGTGACGACGGGACATCTACTGCTCTCTCAAAATCAGGCGTCGGACGCGGCTTACTTCGGACGCTTCGCGCCGTACTTCGAACGACGCTGCTTGCGATCCTTGACGCCCTGCGTATCGAGCACGCCGCGGATGATGTGGTAGCGCACGCCCGGAAGATCCTTCACGCGGCCGCCGCGGATCATCACCACGGAGTGCTCCTGAAGGTTATGACCTTCGCCGGGGATGTAGCCGATGACTTCGTATCCATTGACGAGACGGACCTTGGCGACCTTACGCAGAGCCGAGTTCGGCTTCTTCGGGGTCGTCGTGTAGACGCGCGTGCAGACGCCGCGCTTCTGCGGGTTCGCCTCAAGGGCCGGAACCGTGTTGCGGTCGCTCGGGCGAACGCGCGGCTTCCGGATCAGCTGGTTGATGGTCGGCATTCCAACCTTACCTCTTGTTTCGAATCTCGGTTCCGAACGGAACGATCCACTGGCCACGAAGACCTGAGGCCCTCATGCGCGAAACCGGGCATTTGATCCACCTGTCGGTGGACTGCCCGGAACGATGCAGAGGACCGATGTCTCGGTCATGCGGCCAGCAATGTGTCGTCTCGTTGAACGAAGCCTTGTTTGAGACGAAGATCCCGGACGCGGCGTCCTTGGGAAAAACCAGCCTCACATCTGCTCTGTTGGGCGGTGTTTAACGATTCACGTATGTGTCGTCAAGCGCCTTCAGCAATTGCCTTGCCGGACGCTGGACGAATGGTGACGAAGCCGAAAACGGACTTCGTCGAATGCCAGAACAGTCGCAAACGGACGATGGAACATCGGAAAACGACATGCGCCGGCTCGGTCCGCAGCGGGGACAACGAGAATCGGTCAGCGGAACCGTCGGACGGTCCGGGCGATATCGTCGATCAGACCGATTCGCGCCAGAGCTTTAGCGAATCGGATGGGGGCATGGCAACCACCCTCCTCCGACTTTTCTCGAGAATCAAAACGGCCGCTTCGTTCCCGAAGCGGCCGTCCTGGATCTGCGTGTTGGCCGGGAGTGACTTACTCGGCCGCGTTCGTCATGTCGGTCAGCATCCGATCGGCGCCGACGGCCGTCGCATTCGACGTCTTGCGGCGATCCTCGATGATGAGGTCGTCGCGCGAGGTCGCGATGCGGCGGACCTGGGTCATCATGCCACCCGTGCCTGCCGGAATCAGGCGGCCGACGATGACGTTCTCCTTCAGGCCCTGCAGCGTGTCCGTCTTGCCGGCGACCGCCGCTTCCGTGAGGACGCGGGTGGTCTCCTGGAACGACGCCGCCGAGATGAAGGACGGCGTCTGCAGCGAGGCCTTCGTGATGCCGAGGAGAACCGGCGTACCGGAAGCCGGCTTCTTGCCTTCCTCCTCCAGACGCTCGTTCAGCTCCGCGAGCTCGATCCGGTCGACATGGTCGCCCGGAATGTAGCCGGAGTCGCCGGACTCGATGATCTCGATCTTCTGCAGCATCTGGCGGACGATCACCTCGATGTGCTTGTCGTTGATCAACACGCCCTGCAGACGGTAGACCTCCTGGATCTCGTTGACGAGATAGGACGCCAGCGCCTCGACGCCCCGGATGGCCAGGATGTCGTGCGGGGCCGGATTGCCGTCGAGGATGTAGTCCCCCTTCTCGATGATGTCGCCTTCCTGGAGGTGGAACGGCTTGCCCTTCGGGATGAGATACTCCACCGGCTCGACGAGATCCTCGTGCGGCTCGATGATGATGCGGCGCTTGTTCTTGTAGTCGCGGCCGAACTTCACCGTGCCGTCGATCTCCGCGATGACCGCGTTGTCCTTCGGACGACGCGCCTCGAAGAGCTCGGCGACGCGCGGCAGACCACCGGTGATGTCCTTGGTCTTCGCGCTTTCCATCGGAATACGCGAAAGGACGTCACCAGCGCGGACCGTCGCGCCCGGCTCGACCGACAGGATGGCGTCGACCGAGAGGAAGTAGCGGGCATCCGTGCCGCGCGCGAGCTTGGCAACCTGCCCGTCCTTCGTGCGGATGACGATGGCCGGCTTCAGGTCCTGACCGCGCGGGCTGGCGCGCCAGTCGATGACGGCGCGCTTGGTGATGCCCGTCGCCTCGTCCGCCTGCTCGGAAACCGAGAGACCCTCGACGAGATCCTCGAACTCCACGACGCCTTCCAGTTCGGTGAGAACCGGACGGGTGTAGGGGTCCCACTCCGCGATGCGCTGGCCGCGGCGAACCTGATCGCCGTCGTCGACGAAGATGCGGCTGCCGTAGGTGACGCGGTGCGATGCGCGTTCCTTTCCGGCGGGATCGAGGATGAGGATCGCCATGTTGCGGCCCATCGCCACCAGACGCCCGTCCGAGTCCCTCACCACGTTGCGGTTGCGGATCTGGACCGTGCCCTCGTACGAGGCTTCCAGGAAGGACTGGTCGACGACCTGCGCCGTGCCGCCCATGTGGAACGTGCGCATGGTGAGCTGCGTGCCGGGCTCGCCGATCGACTGCGCCGCGATGACGCCGACGGCCTCGCCCATGTTGACGGGCGTGCCGCGAGCCAGATCGCGTCCGTAGCAGATCGCGCAGATGCCGGTACGCACCTCGCAGGTCAGCGCCGAGCGGATCTTCACGGACTGGATCGACGCCTTCTCGATGAGCTCGACATCGGGCTCCTCGATCGTGACGCCGCCCTTGACGATGACCTCGCCCGTCAGGGGATGGACGATGTCCTCGAGGGCCGTGCGACCCAGCACGCGCTGGCCGATCGACGCCACGACCTGACCGGCATCGACGATGGGCTGCATCGTCAGGCCGTTCTCGGTGCCGCAATCGGTCTGCGTGATGATGCAGTCCTGCGCCACGTCGACGAGGCGACGCGTCAGGTAGCCCGAGTTCGCGGTCTTCAGAGCCGTGTCGGCCAGACCCTTGCGCGCGCCGTGCGTCGAGTTGAAGTACTCGAGAACGGTGAGGCCTTCCTTGAAGTTCGAGATGATCGGCGTCTCGATGATCTCGCCGGACGGTTTGGTCATCAGTCCGCGCATGGCCGCGAGCTGGCGCATCTGGGTCGGAGACCCGCGGGCACCGGAGTGCGACATCATGTAGATCGAATTCATCGGCTTCTGCCGGCCCGTTTCCGGGTTGAACTCGATGGCCTTGATGCGCGCCATCATCTCGTCGGCGATCTTGTCCGTGCACTTGGCCCAGGCATCGACCACCTTGTTGTACTTCTCGCCCTGCGTGATCAGGCCGTCATTGTACTGCTGCTCGAATTCCTTCGCGAGCGTCTGCGTCTCCTCGATCATCCGCGGCTTGGTGTCCGGGATGAGCATGTCGTCCTTGCCGAACGAGATACCGGCGGTGCAGGCATGCTTGAAACCAAGCTGCATGATCCGGTCGCAGAAGATCACCGTGTCCTTCTGACCGCAATGGCGGTAGACGGTGTCGATCATCTTGGAGATGTTCTTCTTCGTCATCAGCTCATTGCAGATGTCGTACGGAATCATGTGGTTCTTCGGCAAGAGCTGGCCGATGAGCATGCGGCCCGGCGTGGTCTCGTAGATCTTCGAAACCGGGTTGCCGTCGGCGTCGACGGTCTTGAACCGGCCCTTGATCTTCGATGCCAGGGTCACGGCCTTGGTGAACAAAGCCTGCTCCAGCTCGCCGAAGTCCGAGAATACCATGCCCTGGCCGGGCTCGTTCTCGTTCATGATCGAGAGGTAGTAGAGGCCGAGCACCATGTCCTGCGACGGAACGATGATCGGAAGACCATTGGCCGGATGCAGGATGTTGTTGGTCGACATCATGAGGACGCGCGCCTCAAGCTGCGCCTCGATCGAGAGCGGCACGTGCACCGCCATCTGGTCGCCGTCGAAGTCCGCGTTGAAGGCCGTGCAGACCAGCGGATGAAGCTGAATCGCCTTGCCCTCGATCAGCACGGGCTCGAAAGCCTGGATGCCGAGCCTATGCAGCGTCGGGGCCCGGTTGAGAAGAACCGGGTGCTCGCGGATGACCTCGTCCAGGATGTCCCAGACTTCCGGGCGCTCCTTCTCGACGAGCTTCTTCGCCTGCTTGACGGTCGAGGAGTAACCCTTGGCGTCGAGGCGGGCGTAGATGAAGGGCTTGAACAGCTCGAGCGCCATCTTCTTCGGCAGGCCGCACTGGTGCAGCTTCAGCTCCGGACCGGTCACGATGACCGAACGGCCGGAATAGTCGACGCGCTTGCCGAGAAGGTTCTGGCGGAAGCGGCCCTGCTTGCCCTTCAGCATGTCGGACAGCGACTTCAGCGGACGCTTGTTGGCGCCCGTGATCACGCGGCCGCGACGGCCGTTGTCGAACAACGCGTCGACGGCCTCCTGCAGCATGCGCTTCTCGTTGCGGATGATGATGCCGGGCGCACGCAGTTCGATCAGCCGCTTCAGGCGGTTGTTGCGGTTGATGACGCGGCGGTAGAGATCGTTCAGATCGGACGTCGCGAAGCGACCGCCGTCGAGCGGAACCAGCGGGCGCAGGTCCGGCGGGATGACCGGAACGACGCGCATGATCATCCACTCCGGCTTGTTGCCGGACTCGATGAAGTTCTCGACGATCTTGAGACGCTTCATGAGCTTCTTGGTCTTCAGCTCGGACGTCGTCTCGGCCAGTTCGGCACGAAGATCACCGGCGATCTTCTCCAGCTCCATCGAAGCGAGAAGCTCCTGGATCGCCTCGGCGCCGATGAGCGCGGTGAAGCTGTCCTCGCCGTACTCGTCCACCGCGATCATGTACTCCTCTTCCGTCAGGAGCTGGTGCTCCTTCAGGGCGGTGAGACCCGGTTCGGTGACGATGTAGTTCTCGAAATAGAGGACGCGCTCGATATCCTTCAGCGTCATGTCGAGCAGCGTTCCGATGCGGCTCGGCAGCGACTTCAGGAACCAGATGTGCGCGACCGGAGCGGCGAGTTCGATATGGCCCATGCGCTCGCGACGCACGCGCGACAGGGTAACCTCGACGCCGCACTTCTCGCAGATGATGCCCTTGTACTTCATGCGCTTGTACTTGCCGCACAGGCACTCGTAGTCCTTGATCGGCCCAAAGATGCGCGCGCAGAACAGACCGTCGCGCTCGGGCTTGAACGTGCGGTAGTTGATGGTTTCCGGCTTCTTGATCTCGCCGAAGGACCAGGACAGAATCTTCTCGGGGCTCGCCAGCGAGATGCGGATCGAGTCGAAGGTCTGCGCCTGCACCTGAGGATTGAAAAGGTTCATGACCTCTTGGTTCATAACCTGTCTCCTGTTGGGGCATGAAGGCCCCGGCTGCACCGGAGAGACCGGCGCCTGAGAAATTCGGGTGACGAAAGCGCCCTCCATGAGGCGCTTTCGAGGCCGCGCCAAGCGCGGCAGAATCCGTGACGTCAGGTCGTGAAGGCTCGAATGACCAGAGTGACGACTCCGGCGAGCAGGAGTCCGGACATCCACTTCAGATCAGCGAGATCGGTTCTGATCTCGCTGATCTGCTTCTGAAAGTCGGCGACCTCCTCCGCAGCCTTGCGTGACTTGTCGCCATCGACGTTCGCGGATCGCGAAGCGTCGTAGAGCGCACCCATCATCAAAGCCATGTCGGTCGCCGCCTTTCGATCAAGCCCGAGCCAAGTCTAAACCTTACTCGGCCGCATCCGGCAACGCTTCCAGTCCGCCCGTCAAATCCACCGAGTTGGCGAGGTCGACGTCGAGGCCGAGCGAGCGCATTTCCTTCACGAGAACGTTGAAACTCTCCGGGATGCCGGACTCGAACGCGTCGTCGCCGCGCACGATCGACTCGTAGACCTTGGTCCGGCCTGCGACGTCGTCCGACTTCACCGTCAGCATCTCCTGCAGCGTGTAGGCGGCACCGTAGGCTTCGAGCGCCCAGACCTCCATCTCGCCGAAGCGCTGGCCGCCGAACTGCGCCTTGCCGCCGAGCGGCTGCTGGGTGACCAGCGAGTAAGGTCCGATCGAACGGGCGTGGATCTTGTCGTCCACCAGATGGTGCAGCTTCAGCATGTAGATGTAGCCGACCGTGACCTGACGATCGAACGCCTCGCCCGTACGGCCGTCGTAGAGCGTGACCTGACCCGAGCCGTTCAACCCGGCCTTTTCCAGCATCTCCACGATGTCAGCCTCGACGGCGCCGTCGAAGACCGGCGTCGCGATGGAGACGCCGCGCTTCATCTGCTTGGCGAGCACGATGACGGACGCGTCGTCGTAGTCCTTCACCCGCTCGTTGCGGTCGCTGTCGCCGAGCATGCCGGCGATCTCGTCGCGCAGCTGCGACGCGTCGTGGCTCTGCTGATAGGCTTCCAGCATGTCCCCGATCTTCCGGCCCATGCCCGCGCAGGCCCAGCCGAGATGCGTCTCCAGGATCTGACCGACATTCATGCGCGAAGGCACGCCGAGCGGGTTCAGAACGATGTCGACATGCGTGCCGTCCTCGTTGAACGGCATGTCCTCGACCGGCACGATGCGCGACACGACACCCTTGTTGCCGTGGCGTCCGGCCATCTTGTCGCCGGGCTGGATCTTGCGCTTGACGGCGACGAAGACCTTGACCTGCTTCATGACGCCGGGCGGCAGTTCGTCGCCGCGCTGCACCTTCTCGACCTTGTCCATGAAGCGCCCTTCGAGCGTCTTCTTGGATTCGTCGTACTGGCCGCGAAGCGCTTCGAGCTCGCCCTGCACGCGCTCGTCCTCGACGGCGAACATCCACCACTGCGAGCGGGGATATTCGCGCATCATGTCCGGCGTCACGGTCGCGCCCTTGCGGAAGCCCTTCGGCCCCGCGATGGCGACCTTGCCGTCGAGCATGTCGATCAGGCGGCCGTAGACGTTGCGGTCCAGAATCGCCTGCTCGTCGTCCCGATCCTTGGCGAGACGCTCGATCTCCTCGCGCTCGATCGCCATGGCGCGCTCGTCCTTCTCGACGCCGTGACGATTGAAGACGCGAACCTCGACGACGGTGCCGTAGGTGCCGGGCGGCATGCGGTTCGACGTGTCGCGGACGTCCGAGGCCTTCTCGCCGAAGATGGCGCGAAGGAGCTTTTCCTCCGGCGTCATCGGGCTTTCACCTTTGGGCGTGATCTTGCCGACGAGGATGTCGCCGGGAGCGACCTCCGCGCCGATATAGACGATGCCCGCCTCGTCGAGATTCTTCAGCGCCTCTTCCGACACGTTCGGAATGTCGCGCGTGATTTCCTCGGGACCGAGCTTGGTGTCGCGCGCCATGACCTCGAACTCCTCGATGTGGATCGAGGTGAAGACGTCGTCGGCGACGATGCGCTCGGAAAGAAGGATCGAATCCTCGTAGTTGTAGCCGTTCCACGGCATGAACGCGACGAGCACGTTCCGGCCGAGGGCGAGATCGCCGAGATCCGTCGACGGGCCGTCCGCGATGATGTCGCCCTTCTGAACGCGATCACCCACGGCCACCAGCGGACGCTGGTTGATGCAGGTGTTCTGGTTCGAGCGCTGGAACTTCATCAGACGGTAGATGTCGACGCCGGACTTCCCGGCCTCGAGGTCCTCCGTCGCGCGGATGACGATACGCGTCGCATCGACCTGATCGACGACGCCGGTGCGGCGCGCGCCGATGGCCGCGCCCGAGTCGCGGGCGACGATCGGCTCCATGCCGGTGCCGACGAACGGCGCCTCGGCGCGCACCAGCGGCACGGCCTGACGCTGCATGTTCGAGCCCATGAGGGCGCGGTTCGCGTCGTCGTTCTCGAGGAACGGGATCAGCGCGGCCGCGACCGAGACGAGCTGCTTCGGCGAGACGTCCATGAGATCGACGTTCTCGCGGGGCGTCATGAACACGTCGCCGGAATGGCGGCAGATCACGAGCTCGTCCTCGAACGTCATCTCCTTGGTCAGCACCGCGTTCGCCTGCGCGACGTGGTGCTTGGCCTCTTCCATGGCGGAGAGATAGACGACGTCCATCGTCACCTTGCCGTCGACGACCTTGCGGTAGGGGCTCTCGATGAACCCGTACTTGTTGACGCGCGCGAAGGTCGCGAGCGAGTTGATGAGGCCGATGTTCGGGCCTTCCGGCGTCTCGATCGGGCAGATGCGGCCGTAATGCGTCGGATGCACGTCGCGAACCTCGAAGCCGGCGCGCTCGCGGGTCAGACCACCGGGTCCAAGCGCCGAGAGACGGCGCTTGTGGGTGATCTCGGACAGCGGGTTCGTCTGATCCATGAACTGCGAGAGCTGCGAGGAGCCGAAGAACTCGCGCACGGCCGCCGCCGCAGGCTTTGCGTTGATGAGGTCCTGCGGCATGACCGTGTCGATCTCGACCGAGGACATGCGCTCCTTGATGGCGCGCTCCATGCGCAGGAGACCGACGCGGTACTGGTTCTCCATGAGCTCGCCGACCGAGCGCACGCGGCGATTGCCGAGATTGTCGATGTCGTCGATCTCGCCCTTGCCGTCGCGCAGATCCACCAGCGTCTTCACGACCGCGAGGATGTCCTCCTTGCGCAGGACGCGCACGGTGTCCTCGGCGTCGACGTCGAGACGCATGTTCATCTTCACGCGGCCGACGGCCGAGAGGTCGTAGCGCTCCGCGTCGAAGAAGAGCGAATTGAACATCGCTTCCGCGGTTTCCATCGTCGGCGGCTCGCCGGGACGCATCACGCGGTAGATGTCGAAGAGCGCGTCCTGGCGGCCTTCGTTCTTGTCGACCGCGAGCGTCGAGCGGATGTAGGCGCCCACCGTGACGTGGTCGATGTCGAGGACCTGGATCTGCTCGTGGCCGCCGTCGATGAGGACCTTGAGGGTCTTCTCGTCGATCTCGTCGCCGGCCTCGAGATAGACCTCGCCCGTCTGGTGGTTGACGATGTCCTCGGCCAGATAGTTGCCGTAGAGGTCCTCCTCCGTGGCGCGAAGCGCGACGACGCCCTTCTCCTTCATCTGCCGGGCCTGGCGCGCCGTGACCTTCTTGCCGGCCTCGACCAGCACTTCGCCACTATCGGCGTCGACGAGGTCGGTCACGGCCTTCTGGCCGCGCACGCGCTCGACGGAGAACGGCACGCGCCATCCACCGTTCTTGTCCTTCTCGAACTGGATGATGTCGTAGAAGGTCGACAGGATTTCCTCGCCATCCATGCCGAGCGCCATGAGGAGGCTCGTCACCGGGATCTTGCGGCGGCGATCGATGCGCGCGAACACGACGTCCTTGGCATCGAACTCGATGTCGAGCCAGGATCCGCGATAGGGGATCACGCGCGCCGCGAAGAGCAGCTTGCCCGAAGAATGCGACTTGCCCTTGTCGTGGTCGAAGAAGACGCCCGGAGAACGGTGCATCTGAGACACGATCACGCGCTCGGTGCCGTTCACGATGAACGTGCCGTTCGAGGTCATGAGCGGCATGTCGCCCATGTAGACGTCCTGCTCCTTGATGTCCTTGATGGACTTGGAGCCGGTGTCGACGTCGATATCGAACACGATGAGGCGCAGCGTCACCTTGAGAGGCGCAGCGAAGGTCATGTCGCGCTGGCGGCACTCGTCCACGTCGAACTTCGGCGCCTCGAACTCGTACTTGACGAATTCGAGCATCGACTGACCGGAGAAGTCGGAAATCGGGAACACGGACTTGAAGACGGCCTGCAGGCCCTCGTCGGGGCGCCCGCCTTCGGGCTCCTTCACCATCAGGAACTGATCATAGGAGGCCTTCTGGACCTCGATCAGGTTCGGCATCTCGGCAACTTCCGGGATCGACCCGAAGAACTTGCGCACTCGCCTGCGACCGCTAAACGTCGTCGTCTGAGACATCGTCGCTCCTTCAATGACTGCGCCCTCGACCGCAGGGCTGAAAACTCACTCGCTTCTCCTTCGTGGGAGAAGCCTTCCGGCGCCATCAGCACGCCACGTCGCCGGAAGCATCGACTGCCTGTTGGACCGCCGGCCGGTCCGAGTCTTCGCGCGGCCCGAAGGCCGCGGGAGCACCCGCACGATCTGCCGAACTGTCTCTCCGCGGTTCCCGAAAGGGCGACGGCGCCATCCCGGTGCGGAGGCTCCCACCGGGAGCACGGAAAGCGGAACGGCATTTCGCCGTCCCGCTCGCCTGTCATCAGGAGCAATCGTGGGCCAAGGCCCGCGATTACTTGACTTCGACCTTGGCGCCAGCCTTCTCGAGCTGGTCCTTGATCTTGGCGGCTTCGTCCTTGGACACGCCTTCCTTGACGGGCTTGGGAGCGCCGTCGACGAGGTCCTTGGCTTCCTTCAGGCCGAGCGCGGTGATCGCACGGACTTCCTTGATGACGTTGATCTTCTGAGCGCCGGCATCCATCAGGATGACGTCGAACTCGGTCTTCTCTTCGACTTCGGCAGCGGCAGCGCCGGCGCCGCCGGCAGCGGCGACCGCAACCGGAGCAGCGGCGGAAACGCCCCACTTCTCTTCGAGCATCTTCGAGAGCTCGGCAGCCTCGAGGACGGTGAGGCTCGACAGGTCTTCAACGATCTTAGCCAGATCAGCCATGGTGGTATTCCTTCAGGTTCGAATGATGATTGATGCAGCGAGGAACAAGCCTCACGCCGCCTCGTCCTTCTTGGCATAAGCTGCGAACACGCGAGCCAGCTGCGCTGCGGGCGCAGCGACCACGGCCGCGATGCGCGTGGCCGGCGTCTGGATCATGCCCAGCAGCTTGCCGCGCAACTCGTCGAGCGACGGCAGCGAGGCCAGAGCCTTCACGCCTTCCGCGTCGAGAGTGGTCTTTCCCATCGAACCGCCGAGGATGACGAGCTTGTCGTTCCCCTTGGCGTAATCGTTGGCGACCTTCGGTGCCGCGATCGGGTCGGCCGAATAGGCGACCAGTGTCTGACCTTCGAAAAGGCCAGCGATCTCTGCGGCGTCCGTGCCTTGAAGGGCGATTTTGGCGAGACGGTTCTTCGCGACTTTGACGGTGGCTCCCTGCGCGCGCATCTTTGAACGAAGATCGTTCATCTGCGCGACAGTGAGACCGGCATAGCGAGCCACCACGATTGCACCCGAGCCCTTGAAGGTCTCGTGGAGCTCCGTGACGAATTCGCGCTTTTCCGCTCTTTCCACAGCCTCTCTCCAATTGGGCGACCCTCCCGAAGGACGACCGCCGGTTGCCTTTTGCCGCTCGGGCGTGAACCCAGGCGACGCTCGAGGATCCTGTCCCCCTGGCTGATCGCGACGCTCCCGAAGGAACGAACGAGCGGCACAAGGCATTCGGAGGTTCGAACCGAAGTCCGGATGCGAGCATCCGGAGAATTTCAGCACAATCCCCGTCTATTGCAGGCTTTCCACGATTAAGAGGCCAAGGCCGGAGCCCTCGCATCGCCTGCAGTCTCGGACAGGTCGAGAAGCCCTTCGGCTCCTCTTGCGCCGGGGCTCGAAAGCCCCGGAACATCGTCGCGGCAGCGCCCGGAAGCGCTGCCCAATTCTGCGGCCTCGAAAAGCCTTAAGCCGTGAGGCTCGCGAGCTCGATCTTGACGCCGGGGCCCATCGTGGACGTCACGGCGACGCGCTGCACGTAGTTGCCCTTGGCGCCGGTCGGCTTTGCACGGGTGACGGCGTCCGCGAACGCGCGGATGTTCTCGGCCAGAGCCTCGACGTCGAAGCTCGCCTTGCCGACGCCGGCATGGACGATGCCGGCCTTCTCGACGCGGAACTCGACGGCGCCGCCCTTCGACGCCTTGACGGCGCCAGCGACATCCGGAGTCACGGTGCCGACCTTGGGGTTCGGCATCAGGCCACGCGGTCCGAGAACCTTGCCGAGACGGCCGACGAGCGGCATCATGTCGGGGGTCGCGATGGCGCGGTCGAAATCGATCGTGCCGCCCTGGACGAGCTCGACCAGATCCTCGGCGCCCACGATGTCGGCACCGGCGGCGCGAGCCTCGTCGGCCTTGGCGCCGCGCGCGAAGACGGCGACGCGGACCGTGCGGCCCGTGCCGTTCGGCAGGTTGACGACGCCGCGGACCATCTGATCCGCATGGCGCGGGTCGACGCCGAGATTCATGGCGACTTCGATCGTCTCGTCGAACTTCGCCGTAGCCCGCTCCTTGAGGAGGTTCAGGGCGTCAGTGAGAGCGTAGAGCTTCTCGCGGTCGATGCCCTCACGGGCCTTGGTGATGCGCTTGCCAGCCTTTGCCATCGTCTCAGCCCACCACTTCCAGGCCCATCGAACGGGCAGAACCTTCGATCATCAGCATGGCCGAATCGACGTCGTTTGCGTTGAGATCCTTGAGCTTCGCCTCGGCGATCTCGCGGACCTGGCTGCGCGTGACCTGACCGGCCTTGACCTTGCCGGGCTCCTTGGAGCCCGCGGTGAGGCCGGCGGCCTTCTTCAGGAAGTAGCTGACCGGGGGCGTCTTCATCACGAAGGTGAACGACTTGTCCACGTAGTAGGTGATGACGACCGGGACGGGCGAACCCTTCTCCAACTCCTGGGTCTGCGCGTTGAACGCCTTGCAGAATTCCATGATGTTGATGCCGCGCTGACCGAGCGCGGGGCCGATCGGCGGCGAGGGCGTGGCGGAGGCCGCCTTGACCTGCAGCTTCAGCTGGCCTGCAATCTTCTTAGCCATTCGTGTCTGCCTTCATCGTTGCGCCGTCCCTGCCCTCTCGGATCGGTCGGCTTCGGCCGCAAGGCGGCTCGTTGCAGTTGCGCGGTCCGACCCCTGTCTCCGGTCGGCTGAACCGGAGGGTCTCCCGCGCGGGGGTCGGGAGCGGCGAACGCTCCCACCGGGCCGCCAGAGGCGGCCTCCGGCTCGATCAGACCTTTTCGACCTGACCGAATTCGAGATCGACGGGCGTCGCGCGACCGAAGATCGAAACTTCCACCTTGAGGCGCGCCCGCTCGGAATCGACCTCCTGGACGATGCCGTTGAACGAGGCGAAGGGACCGTCCGAAACGCGCACGCTCTCGCCGACATCGAAGAGGATCGTCGGCTTCGGCCGCTCCACGCCGTCGGCGACCTGCATCAGGATCTGGTTGGCCTCGCTCTCGGAAATCGGCACGGGCCGATTATCGGGACCAAGGAACCCGGTGACCTTCGGGGTGTTCTTGATCATCGAGAACACGGCGTCCGTCAGCTCGGCCTTCACGAGAACGTAGCCCGGAAAGAACTTGCGCTCGGAATCGACCTTGCGACCGCGGCGAACCTCGACGACCTTCTCGGTCGGGACCAGGATCTTCTCGAACTTGTCGGAAAGCCCCTTCTGGCGGGCCTGCTCCTCGATCGACTCGGCGACCTTCTTCTCGAAATTCGAATAGGCGTGAACGATGTACCAACGGGCGGCCATGTCAGATCTTCCGTTCTGTGTCGTTCAGAAGCCGCCGCCCTGGATCAGGCTCATCAGGAAACCGATCAGGAAGTCAGCTGCAAAAAAGAACACCGATGCGAAGACCACCATGACGAGAACCATGATCGTCGAGATCATGGTTTCGCGGCGCGACGGCCACGTGACCTTCGCGGTCTCGGAGCGCACCTCCTGGAGGAACGTAAACGGATTCGTCTTCGATGCCATCGAATGCTCACGGCAATAGGCGCGTAGGAGACTGTTACACAGCCTCACGCGCCCGGTGTCTGTTAAGAGCTACATAAAGAAGCGCAGACTGATTCACAAGCCCCGTCAAACGTCAATCTCGGGCTGTCGAATTCTTTTCCGGAGGCCTCACCGCGACGTGATGGCGGGAGGCAGTGGCAGGGGCAGTAGGGCTCGAACCTACGGCCTGCGGTTTTGGAGACCGCCGCTCTACCAGCTGAGCTATACCCCTTCGACTGGACGAAGATGCCAATAATCGCTGTCGACGGTTTTGGCAAGTCCGACGATCGGCCTCGTTTCAATCGCCCTTCCCTGCGTCGGTCCGAGCACGCGCGGCGTCGGCGAGCTTCGCCTTGCGCGTCTTGGGCTTGAGACGCCGCAGGGCGGCGTCGATCTTTCGCTGGAAGCTGGTGAGAGACAGAAGCTTGTCGATCACGACATTGGCCTGCTCCAGCCGCTCGGACAGGACGTTGACGGCCACGATCGATACATCGGAGGCGTCGATGCCGGGAAAACGGTCCGCGATGCGATCCAGGGGGATTTCGGGGCCCGCTCCATCGACGGCGTGAAGCTTGCCGGCGCGCAGGAGAAGCCGCTGCACGATCTGCTCCGTCGTCCAGTCGTGGACGTGGAACACCTTCCAGGCTTCGCTGCGGCGCGCGGTGAACCCCGCAAGGTGGATCCGGGCGGGGATCCTCTGCTCGGTCAACCAGACGGCCAGCGCAAATCCGCTGCTCGGGACGTGGCGCGACGAATAGAAGTCGGAGAAGTGCCGCGACAGATCCAGGAAACCCACGGTCCGGTCACCGAACGCCTCGGCTGGGCTGAACGTCTCGGCCGCTGCCGCCTTCAGGTTCAGGATGCCGCGGAAGACCGGGCCTTCAAGGAGGCGGACAACGTCCTCGACCTCTCTGCGATAAACGATATTGGCGCCGGCCTCACTGGATCTCGCGACAAGAAGGCATTCACCGTCAAAGGCTTGATGGAGGACCTTGTAGACTTTGTTGAAGAAAACAAAGAGCGTTCCGTCGCCGAAACGGGTTCTCAGATCGCCGATATCGACCGCGTCGCTGTTGGCGACGAGAACGATGTCGGCATATCGCGCGAAGGCGGCGGCCCATGTCTCTTGGCCGTCCTCCTGCGCAGGTGGACGCATCGACGCCCCGACCGCAGACACGGGGATCAGGCCTTCTCGACCGGCGCGCGCTGCTGCACATGCAGCATGCGCTCGCGCGTCGCGAACCACTCGTCCGCGTAGTCGTCGTCGCGATATTCGTCGAAATACGGCCCGCCATCGGTGAAATGGACGTTCTTCGCCGAGGGATCGTGATCGTATTCGTTGACGAGCCAGTTCCAGCCGGCCGGAAGCGCGCCGATCAGCGCGTCCCCGGCGAGCCACTTGAACTGGTGCAGTTCGAGACCGCTCGCGCTGTTGACGAAGTCGGGGGTCAGCGACCGGCACTTCTCGTTGTTGAAGAGGAGGACGCTCGACCAGTTCTTCTTCTCGTATCTGGTCTGCGTCTGTCCGAGGAATTTCGTCTCGACCTTCGGCTGGTAGTCGTGCTGCACGCACATGACGGCGTAGCGATCGTCGCGCAGCGCCCAGAGGTCCGCGATGTCGGCGCGCATGAGCATGTCGCAGTCCATGAACAGGCTCCAGCCCTCGAAGCCGCTGAGATAGGGCACGAGGAAGCGCGAGAACGAAAACTCGGTCGATTGCAGCGCGTTGCGCTCGCGTTTGAAGGTGGCTTCGAGGTGACCGAGGACGATCGGCGACAAAGCGACCGGCATCGTGGCATGTTCGATGATGCTCTGGGCGAGGACGTGATAGGCGACGACCTCCTTGCTGTCGAAGCCGATGAAGATGCGGGCGATGTCGGCGGTCATGTGAGGTTCCTCAGCAGTCGTCTCGATCGAGCCTCTTAGTCGCGGGTCTTCGGCGCCACAAGCAGGAACGCCTCCGATCGGTCGCGGCCGCGCCCGGACTTCAAACGAAAACGGGCCCCGAAGGGCCCGTCCAATTCCGCAGGCGCCCTGCCGACCGAAGCGGCCGGGCGAGATCGCAAGCGCGAACTTACTCGACGATCGACGACACGATACCGGCGCCGACGGTGCGGCCGCCTTCGCGGATGGCGAAGCGCAGCTTCTCTTCCATGGCGATCGGCACGATC
>NZ_LMQT01000013.1 GCF_001424685.1 Aureimonas sp. Leaf454 | reverse complement strand
GGAGAAAACTCGGAACTTGACCAAGGCCTGACCAGCCCAACATCGTCAAAGCCGGGTCAGTTCTTGATGGAAATCCTGGGTCAGCTCTCAGTGGAAATCAACAGTCTCACAATCTGCGACACGGTTGGGATAGTCATCAGCGTGTGGCGGGGCTGCGATGTCGATCGTCACTGGCTTCGTCCTTTAAGTAAGCCAATCAGCGTCAAAGACTGCTGATAAGCGGCGGACTGTTTTGAGAAATTACAGGCTTCAGGAGCCGCCGTTGCCCTTCATGGCATCGCTCAAGGCAGCCGCACTGGTAGCTTGATTGAGCAGTGTGGTGAGGGCTGTGATGAGCTGAGCGATCACAAACGGCTTCTGCAATATGACGCTCTCAGGAACACCGTTCGCAGACCACTCGTGCACGCTGTCGCCGCTCATGTAGATCACGGGGATGCCCGATACGACTTCGCGCGCGCGATGGCCAACATCCCAGCCACTCGGGCCTTTTCCGAGCCGGACATCAGTGATGATGGCTCGGAACCGACCTCCATCTGCGTCTAGCTCGGCAATCGCCTTCGCCCCGTCAGAAGCAACCACAACAGAAAATCCTGCGTCGGAGAGCTCTTCTTCTAGAACCAATAGGAGTGCACTCTCGTCTTCAACGAGAAGCATGATTGGAGCAGCGCTTGCATCCGTGGTCATCATTCAACTCCGACCGTAGGGCAGAGCTGAACGGCGAGAACCATCAATCTCTTCGGCAGCCTCCGGTGATTACCGCTGCCGATAAATGCTCATAGCACATATGTAGCTAGAACGGGGCCGCTATTCTGGCAAATGTAATGCCAAGGTCGCTTAATATGGGGGTCTTAGTATGGGTTCGGAGCCCGTGAGGCGATGACGAACCCCGATGCGACCCTTGGTGTAGGCAGCCTGCCGGACGACAATGATGACGGCGATGCGGACGGCGGTGTTGGCTGACTGAGTACAGCTCCTAATGGAAAGGGGTCGAGACAATCGTCCGCGTCGCAAAGTTGGAGGTGATGCAGGTGCATGGGCGTTCTGGCCATTGCCAATCCGGATGCCTCGTGAAAAGTGAGCCATGACAAAGCTCAGGGCGGCATAGCGTGTACGACCAGTCACTTGAGGCCAACGCTCCAGGCTTTCTGTCCGGTGGCGGCGAGATGGGTGCTCTGATGCGTCGGCATGATTGGTCGACGTCGTCTCTCGGTCAGCCGGAAACGTGGCCTTCGCCTCTGCGCACTATGGTTCGTCTCGTCTTGAACGCCAAGCAGCCGATGTTCGTGGCTTGGGGTCGCGACCTCAACTTCATCTACAACGATGATTACGCCCCGATCTTCGGTCATCGTCATCCATCCGCTTTGGGGAAGCCTTTTGCGGAAGCCTGGTCTGATATCTGGTCTCAGATCGAGCCTATCGTCATACAAACGCTGTCAGGTGAGGCGAACTTCCACGACAGCCTTCTTATCCCAATGAAGCGCCTGGGCTATGCAGACGAGGCTTGGTTCACCTTCTCGTACAACCCGGTTCATGGCGAGGATGGCGCCGTTGCCGGACTGCTTTGCGTTGCGACGGAAACCACTAGGCAGGTCCTGGCAGAACGCTCTCTGAAGGCTGGTGTCGATTATTTTCAGTCGATGGCCGACGAAGCGCCAGCGATGATGTGGATCACCGATCCCAGCGGGTACTGCACCTACCTGAACCGCCGTTGGTATGAGTTCACGGGCCAAACCGAGGAGGAGGCGCTCGGGCTCGGTTGGACGAAGGCAACGCATCCTGACGATCAGCAGCGGGCAACCGATGTGTTTGTAGCTGCGAACGCTGCGCAGGCCTCCTTTTATGTCGAATACCGTCTGAGGCGTGCTGATGGCGTGTACCGCTTGGCGATCGACAAGGCGGAGCCACGCTTCGGAGCGAACGGGGAATACCTTGGCTACATCGGCTCCGTCTTCGACATCGGCGAGCGTGAGGAGTTCGAGGAGGCTCTGCGGGAGAGCGAGGAGAACTACCGCTACGCTGCAGAACTGAACCCGCAGACGGCGTGGACGGCGGCCGCGGATGGACAGTTAGATCGCGTTGCAGAGCGCTGGCGGGATTGGACTGGAGGCAGCGGACTTGGCGCTTCCTGGGGTGAGGCCATCCATCCTGACGATCTGCAGCCGTCGATCGCGGCCTGGACGAAGTCGGTGACAACAGGCGAGCCTTACGACATCGAGCATCGGGTGCGGATGGTATCGGGCGATTATCGCTGGATGCACTCTCGCGCCTACCCGCGGCGAGATGAGCGGGGGCAGATCGTCAGGTGGTACGGCACGACTGAGGATGTGCACGAGCGC
Source organism: Aureimonas sp. Leaf454 (assembly GCF_001424685.1). Taxonomy (GTDB): domain Bacteria; phylum Pseudomonadota; class Alphaproteobacteria; order Rhizobiales; family Rhizobiaceae; genus Plantimonas. The sequence continues at coordinate 18,471 of NZ_LMQT01000013.1, read as the reverse complement.
AGGCTCGGCGAGGAGCACCTGCAGCTCCTCATCAACGAGCTGAACCATCGTGTAAAAAACTCGCTGGCGACGGTGCAGGCTATTGCAGCCCAGACGTTCAAGACAGCAGAAACATTCGAGCAGTCGAAGAGGGATTTCTCGGGTCGCCTCGTCTCTCTGGCCCAGGCGCACGACGTCCTCACCGAAACGAACTGGTCCGGCGCTGCCATGCGCGAAATTGTCGACCGGACAGTGGGACCACATGGCGGAAGCTCAGGCTCTAGGTTCCACTTGCAAGGCCCGGATGTCGTTCTTGATCCGAAGTCCGCGCTCGCCATGTCCATGGCCCTGCATGAGCTTTGTACCAACGCGGTGAAGTACGGCTCCTTGTCAGTGGAGGCGGGGCATGTGGAGGTCACGTGGCGGGCCATTCCATCAATGAATGGACTGATGCTCTCTGTTGTCTGGCGAGAGGTAGGAGGGCCGGTCGTCACGATGCCGACCCGAAGAGGTTTCGGATCGCGCCTGATCGAACGAGGATTGGCTTTGGAACTCGGCGGCGAGGTGCGGATTGCTTATGATCCAGCTGGCGTCGTGTGCACCATTGATGCGCCGCTCAACAAAGGCATCTGATGGCATCGACCAAAAAGCGTGTTCTCGTCGTCGAAGACGAGATGATGGTCGCCATGATGATCGAGGACATGCTGATCGACCTCGGCTTCGACGTTGTGGGCCCAGCCATGCGTCTTGAGGTGGCGCTTCTGCTCGCAGACCGTGAGGCGATCGATGGTGCCGTTCTCGACGTGAACCTCGGATCTGAAAAGTCGTTTCCAGTGGCGGAGGTGCTTCGCGCCCGCGGCATCCCGTTCTGCTTTGCCACTGGCTACGGCAAGATGGGTGTGAGCGACGTGTTCCCAAACGCTATCGTTCTGCCGAAGCCGTTTGAGGTCCATCGCTTACAGAAGGCGATGCGGGATGCCGGCGTAGATGCCACGCCCTGATCAACGCTGAGCGCCGACGGCGGAATGGGGGAACCACTCCGCTATCGGCACCGTGCCCGGTCGTCTGCTTACGGGCGACGGGAAGATGCCGTCGCGGCCTTGCCTCTGCCTTGAGGCGCGTGGATCTGCGGCTCTATAGGCTTGATCGACATCAGAAGGACGGAGGCGAAGGAGAGCGAGAGGACGACACTCCCTGCCTCGTCATGGACCTCGAACGTGGTGTTCACGTCCAAGGGGCATCCCTGTTTCAGGCGCTCAGCCATGATGTCCCGAGCACCTGCGGTGGCTTCCTGCAGCACGATGTCGATGCCGTCGAGTTCGATGCCGTCGTCATCCTTTAGAAGGGCACTGTGCTGACGGACGTGGAAGAAGTAGCGCACCTGAAGCCTCTTTCGCTGCGTCTCTCTTGAGAGGTGCGAGGCTGGCCCGCAGGAGCAATGTCGAAAAGGTACGGTTCTCCAGCGACTTCGGTGGGTACGCATCCTTAGGTGGCGCACGAGTTAGCTGCGGTAGGTGAGCGATCAGCCGCAGCATCGGACCTTGCTTGGTTTTGAAACACATCAGAGGATCGCTTTCCCGCCGCATAGAGGGTTCCTCTGAATGCCAAGCGTTGACGACGGAAGCTCTAACCTCATTCTCGACCAAGCTCGCGCACGCGGTCGACGCGTCGGTATGGACCGAGATGCCACAGCATGCGACTGCCCTTACGGCCATGCTGCTACCGGCTTGCGAATGGCCTGGATGGACGGCTTCAGCGAGGGGCGTGGCCTGTTGCAGGATCCGGATGGCTTGATGAAGCGGATGCCCCTCATCACCTCACCGGAAGATCCGGCGTAGAGACATATCTCGACAGAGACGCTGAGCCGTTGCGTGAGAACCCGGCGGCTTTTTGCGTTCAAGCGCCGAAGCCTGTGAACCCTCATGTCCTGTCGGGACCGGGGTTTAGTGCAACTCTTCAGTCCCACGACAGCCATTGATCGCATGTGTGATGCTGGACCTTCGTGGAGGCAAAGATGCAGCAGGCCGAGAGCGACAATACCGTCAGCCAGATCATGAACTGGTATCTCGTGCAGGTTGAAAGCGGTAGCTATCGAGACAATGGACCAGCTGACGACAAGTCCGAACTCAAGATCCAGTGGAGCATGTTCACTCGGTACATGAGCAAGGAGTTCCGGTCGCGCCCATTCAAGGATCTGGATGCCCTTGACATGCAGATCGTGATCGATGATGCCGCCGCATCCGGTTCGGAGAGAGCTGCAAGCCGATTGCGAGACATATTCGCCAACGTCGACAAATTCGCCGTGCAGAGGGGCGTCATCTCTAAACCTCGCACGAAGAGATTGCTCTCACCCGTTGTGAGCGTTGAGCCGAGGGAACTGAGCGACGCTGCCTTCAAATCCGCTTGGGGTGCACTCTCCTTGTGTGCTCATGGCGGTGCTGTTGTCGATCGTGCACCCTGCCTCGCAATCATGACTTCAGGCGTCACACTCCAGCCTCTCGGCAACATAATCTCCATGCGACGAAGTGAGGTGAACTTTGAGCGGAGCCTTTGGACATCAGGCGAACGACCTCGTTATGTTCATCTATCAAAGCTTGCACTGGATCTAGTCGCCAAAGCTATCGACCTCGGTGACTTCACGCATCGTGAGATGAAGACTGAGTTCGTATTTCCATCTGGGGGTCCGAAGCGTGATCCAGCGCGGCCGGTCGGATACTCTCTCACTTATGAAGTCGTGAGGAGCTTTGTTGATAAGGCGGCAACGCCGCACGACCTGCGTCAGACAGGGATCGTTAGTCTTCAGTCGCTCGGGGGCGAGGAGCTGCGGTCTATGGTGAGCGTACTATCCAGCGGCGGCTTAGAAACCGCCCCTGATGCGATGCAGACGGCGCTCATCGACGGATGGGCAAAGCGAGTGCAAACCCTCACCCAAAATTCGGGGATCTGATTAGCAATCTGTTCACCTTGGCGAGGCAGATTGGTGATGTTGACAGCGACTCGATCAAAGAGTTGAGGCATGACGCCAACTGTCGACCCCAGCGGCACGGGCCGCAATGTCCCCATGTACTTTGTCTAATGGGACAGCCATGACCTCCGTCAACACGAATGCATCGGCCACGACCGCTCTGCGCACCCTGCAGCAGACGAATAAGGCCCTTGAAACCACGCAGAACCGCATCTCGACCGGTCTGAAGATCGGCGAGGCCAAGGACAACGCTGCCTACTGGTCGATCTCCACGACGCTGAAGTCCGACAACAAGTCGCTCTCCACCGTCAAGGACGCGCTCGGCCTCGGCGCGGCGACCGTCGACGTCGCCTATCAGGGCCTCAATAAGGCCAAGGAAGTTCTCGACGAAATCAAGTCGAAGCTGACCTCCGCAACCCAGGCTGGCGTTGACCGCGCAGCCGTTCAGGCCGATATCTCGGCTCTCCAAGATCAGCTGAAGTCCATCGCAACGTCTTCGACATTCTCGGGCGAGAACTGGCTCTCGGTCGACTCTTCCGTTGCCGGCTACAGCGCCAGTAAGTCCATTGTTGCATCTTTCTCTCGCGACGCAAATAACACGGTCACCATCGGGACTGTCGACGTAGATACGAGCAAGGTTGCACTTTTCGACGCCAATGCAGTTAGTGGTGGTCTTATTAACGCCGCGGTCGACCTGAAGAAGGCTGACGGTACCACGCTCCTCATCGGTGGCGTTTCCACTGGTACTCCGCCCGCAGCTGCTGTCCTCACGGGCGTCACCGCTGGTGCTGCTGGCACAAACGTCAGCACCGGAACGGCTGCTGTTGTTGTCATGGGCGACTTCAGCCTGACAGGCATGCACAAGGAAGACACGATCAAGTTCGATCTCACGGTCGACGGCGGCGCAACGCGGACCATCTCTGTCGCTACGGACACGATCACCGACAACACGTCCTTCTTGTCTGCTGTCAACGGTGCCATCAACTCGACTTTCGGATCGCAGGTCGCTACTGCCAGCATCAACACGGCAGGCAAGGTTGTTTTGACTAGCGGCAACGCTGGAACGACGGCTTCGCTCAACGTCACTGCTCCCGTCCTTGTTGATGGTAACGGCGTTGTCACGGGCACGCTTGGTCTGAGCGGTTCGGCTCTTGCCACTTATGGTACGGCAACAGCCGCGTCGACGACAGCCGGCACCTTTGCAGCAGGCGCTGCTGCCGACGCGACTGACGGCTTTACAATCCAGTTTACCTATGATGGCTCGGTCTATACGACGGCTCTCTTGACGGCGAACTATGCTGATAAGGATGCAGCAGCTACCGCATTTGCGGCTGCAATGAACACTGCAATTGGTACTCCTGGTTCTGTCGTCGGGTCTGCGACAGCTGGTGGCGTCTACACGTTCGCAACTGCGGCAACGGGTGAAGCCAAGAGCATTTCGGTACTCGGAACAACGATCACTGACACTGATGCCACCTATGCAGAAACGGACTTCGGTCTTGCTGCATCCACTGCCACTGCGTTCGGCACGTCGACCAAGGCGACCTATGCAGCAGGAACGCTGGATACTCTTGTCGCTTCCGGGATGGACAAGGGTGATACGATTTCGTTCGATCTGAACGTTACCGGCGTGACTAAGGCGATCTCCATTTCGACTGAAGGCTTCGCTGGTACTACGGGTGATCGTGCTCTGTTTGCTGCACGCGTCCAGGCTGAACTCGACAAGGTCGCGAACTTCGGCGCTAACACCGTCAAGGTTGACGTTGACGGGACCACGGGCGCAATCTCGTTCTCGACGGTTGCGAAGGGTAGCACGCAGTACATCACGCTCGACAACGTCGTGGCGGTTGATGGCGACGGTAAGACGACGACCGGCCTCGGCCTTGCGACGTCTGGCGGTATCGTTACGGGTGGAGCTGGTGCGCCGGCAACGAAGGCGACCGCGATCAGCACGAATGCGTTCGTTGGCCCTCTTACGCTTGACGCTGACGACTCGCTGTCGTTCACAGTCAAGATGGGTGCCGGTGCCACTAAGACGGTGACGATCAACAAAACGCTCATCGACGCGCAGCTCGGTGGTTCGACCGGAACCATTGCCAACATTGGCAATTTCGTCACCGTCGCTCAGGCGGCAATGACGGCGGCCGGTATTTCGGACGTCACCGTTGCTGACAATGGCGGCGGCTCGAACAAGCTGAAGTTTGAAGCTGTGACGCCGGGCTTGGGTGCTCTTGTCGTTACCGACGCGCAGGGCGTGTCGGGCAGCAATAAGATGTCCGTCGATAAGATCAACATCACGGCAAGCAACTTCACCGCTCTCAGCACGACAGACCAGTCGGCGGTTCTCTCGGCCTACATCAAGGTCGTCAACGACTCGATCACGAAGGTCACCTCGGCTGCCGCCAGCCTCGGCTCGGTTGCCAAGCGTGTTGAACTTCAGCAGACCTTTGTGGACACGCTGATGGATACGATCGACAAGGGTGTGGGTAACCTCATCGATGCCGATCTGAGCGAGGAGTCGACCCGTCTCCAGGCTCTGCAGACTAAGCAGCAGCTCGGCGTTCAGGCGCTTTCGATCGCCAACTCCGGCACTCAGCAGATCCTGCGTCTTTTCCAGTAAGCCGCTCGGAACCTGAACAAAATACGGGTCGCGTCACTTTGAACTAATCGTTCCGCGCGGCACCTGAAGATAGCGCCCCCCAAGCCTTGAGCGGCCTGGGGGGCGTTCTTGCGTTTTGGTAGGTGGTCAGCGTCGTACGAAAGCCTCGGGAATGATGATGCGTAGCTGCGTCATTGCTCGCGTTCGGACGCCTTCTCCGACTGCGTCGTTTGAGGACTCCTGCTGTCCTTGGGCTTCCCCGTCAGCTTCGATCCCTACGAGAAGGATCGCTTGCCGTTTGGCGACCGCTTCGGCCAGCGATGTAGTGGTCGTTAGAACCTCCTCCTGATGAACGCGCTGGTGAGTTCGACCATAGCTCTCCGATCCATCTGGCTTGCGGCCCAGATAGATCGTGCCGTCAAAGGTATCTGCCTCAACGGCTTCCACCCGAAAGATGCTGATCTCATGATCCCGTTTTTCTGGTCCAGGCATGGTACCGAAAACGAGGGCCTGACGGTCTGCAAACCGGTTGCCAGGGTAAATGCCGTCCGGATCGAACATGCAAAGGGCGAACGAGGTTGGCTTCAGCATTTGGTAGGTCCCACAATGATCAGGCACATCGGAGGCGACGCACACGCCATCTTTGATCGACGGCTTTCATTAAGCGCAAGTCGCGGAGGAGGAACTGGCTAATCAGCCTGACCCTTCAAGCGGGTCGTCTCCGTGTTGAACCTTGAACCATGCTCTGCACCGATGCCGGTGCGAAAGGCTTGCAGTTGATGTTCAGGTGGCCTGCCTCGGCGAGCTTCGCCGAAATCTCACGGTAGGACCTAATCGTGCCTTTCACTCGATCCTTCCGACGAAGGCGCTTCGCCAGCGTAACGATATCGGGCGTCATCTCGGCGTGGCTTTTGCGTCCCTCGCACTTGCCGGTGGCAGCTTTCTTGCGCTCGCGGGCTCCCTTCAGCTTCGAGACAAGCCGGTGCTTCTCCAACTCGGCGAAGACGCCTGCGATCTGCCGCATGGCCTTCTTCATCGGGTCGTCAGTCTGCGTCAGATCTTCGCCTGAGGAGGTCAGGATCGTGACGCCGCGCTTGATGAGGAGGAGGATGCCGAGTTCCTGGGTGAGGAGGTCGCGGGCGAACCGGGTGGCGTCCTCGACGATGACGGTTCGAACACCGTTGCCCTCGATGTGGTCTAGGAGCTGTGAGAAGCCATCACGCTGGTCGATCGGGTCCATGCCGGAAACGGCGGCGTCGTAGTAGGACGCGATGATGTCCAGCTTTGCCTTTTTGGCATAGGCGCTGATCGCGGCAAGCTGCCGCTTGTGGCTGTCCTTGTCCTCTCCGACGTTGGCCGCTGAAGAGGTCCGAATGTACGCAATCGCCTGCATAGGAATTTTGTCCAGCCGGGTTGTGTAAGGGTTTCTTGAGAATGGCTTACAGGACCATGCTGTTTCATGACGTCTCTCGCAATCCTATCGAGCCTCACAAGTGGAGAATAAGCACTAGGACCCGATCAAACTTGCTGCCACAAGAGCATCATGTTGCTCACTGAATTTCACTTTTTTAAACTTGTCATCAATCGATCGGTAAGTGCTCTACCGAACCATGAAGCTTCAAAAGCGAGAGTTTGCGTTCATCTAGCATTCAGCGCCGGACATTTAGAGGACGAACCGTGATCCCGAGAAGCGGCTGCGCTGTATCGTCCCTTCCAGCGTAAACCGCCTATTGCTGGGTGCCTCTAAACAGGCACCCAGCAATCAATCCTGATCCGATAGCACTCGTCCCAACTGTAACTGGATCAGACCATGCCACGAATTTTGTTGGTTGAGGATCATGAGGAGATCTGGGAATTCGTGTCCCGCCGACTGGAGCGTCGTGGGTATGAGGTCGTCATCGCTCATGATGGACAAGATGGGGTGGACAAGGCCCGCGCGGTCAATCCAGACCTTATTCTCCTCGACATGAACATGCCCGTGATGGATGGGTGGACCGCTGCGCTTACGCTGCGAGCAGATCCTTCTTTGCCCCGTATGCCGATCATCGCTCTGACAGCGCAGGCCGCTTCAGGAGACCGCGAGAAAACACTTGAGGCAGGGTGCGACGACTACCACCCTAAGCCGCTCGATTTCCTTCGTTTGATGGATCAGATCTCAGCTCTCTTGGTGCCTACGGGCACGGACGCTTTGATGTCCGAAGAGGCCGTGCAAAACCACCACTCCTCAACTGAAGCGAAAACGCCCACCGGAAAGCCGATGGGCGTCGTTCAGTCTTGAGACGTTGCCTGCTCGAAGGCGAGTGTCACTTCTCGATGTAGACGACCTGACGAGTGGTCGGATCTACGAATACCGGACGTTCGTTGACGTAGACGTAGCGGTATTTCGACTGTGGGATTTCCTGAAGCGTCACGGTCTCAGGAAGCTGAGTTCCGACAGCCAGATCTCCGTCAATCACGACCGGATCGACGCGATTGCTCCGGACGTAGCTGATTTCTGTTTCTGCAGGTGTAGCGGCAGCACCAACGACAAGGCCTACAGCACCGCCAACCGCAGCCCCAACAGGTCCACCGACGACGGCCCCGGCAACAGCACCAGTCCCTGCTCCAGCGAGAGCACCGCTTGGGTCTTCCTTCTGGGTAACCACAGCTGTCTGGGCCGAAACAGAGCCAACTGTCAGCGCCAAGAGCGATGCAGCGGCAAAAGCGATACGAGTGTTCATCGGTTCGTTCCGTATGTTTGTCGTCCCTGGGTCGGCAAACAGTCCCCCCATCGCTTTAGTTCCAGCCAACAATTTACAATGTCCGGTCGGAGCCCTGCACGTCGCAGCAGACGAGGTTGTCGGAAGCCTACCTTAAGGAGGTCAGATCTCTAGATTGCCGAAGGGGACGACCATTTGGCTAGCGCTCCAGCGCCTGGCTATATTTTTGAGGACCAGACATGCGTGGTATTTTGGCGTCGGGGTTTCTAATGTTGTCAGTCGTCGGGTCCATTGCAGCTGAACCGACGATGCCTGCACCGAATGGGGTAAAGGCGTCCGAGATTGTTGCAGCCATCGAGAAGCGTGAGGGCTATGCCTATCTTGGGAGCATTGAGCTCAAAGATGATAACTATCGTGTTGTCTACTACATGAGCGACGGCGCAGAGGTGACGATCACCTACAGTTCCGCAACTGGACAGCCGGTAGCACCGGAAGCCAAGTAAACAGTAGGTCACGAGATCGATTTTCAGTTTAAAAACCGCCTGAGCTGGGTGCCGCTCTGGTGCCCAGCGATCCCCTTTTCATAAAATGCCAAGCGTATTCAGGTTTTAGCCCGAGCTTGAAATCCTTAAGGAACCAAGACCTTGGCTGCCCATTGTGGTCTCTGTCAAAGGAGACGCAGCCGTGGAACACATCGCCGCTTTCATGTTGCTAGTTGGGTGCAACGCCGATGCCAGCACCTGCACGGAAATTCAGGTTCCAGTCGTTGCATATGAAAGCGCCGACGAGTGCCAGCAGGAGCTCGCGGTGCAGATCCGTTTGAGCGGCACTGGCAACGAGAACGTCTACGGTGCTTGTAAGGAGATCGACGAGGAAGCTTTCGAGCAGTCTGCTACGATCGACTGGTCGGTCACACGTTCGGGAAAGCTGCTCGTGACCTTGGACGCTGAGCCGCAGGTCATTGCCTCACGCTGAACAACCCAAAACGAAAAAGGCCGATCCAAAATCTGGACCGGCCTTCTGATCTCACATTCGGGAATTTCGCTCTATCGCCTTGGAAGCCTCGTTGACCTCCTTCAGCGACATCATGAACCCGTAGTTCCCGCATCCGTCCACGACGAAGTTGGTGAACGGGTCATAGATATGGAACTGCCCGAAGTTCGGGTCGCTCTTGGTTCGGCTCCGCGACTTGGACAGGGCGTAACCCCTGCGCTTAAGGCGGGACCCGACTGCACTTTCAGTAGTTGGCATCAAAGCCTCCATCGGTGGGGATGAAGGTTCTTGGCCCCTAATCTCGCTCGGCCTCGAAACCTGATGCGCTGCGTCGCCGCGTCTCAACCGTTGTGAACATCGCAACGGTTGTCTTCCCTGCCTGCGATTAGGTCGGCGGGAGGATCTGGTGAACGGTGCCGATGGGGACCGGCGCCGTCAAGTCATGGGGGCGATACGCCATCCCTGTTTAGGGTTCGACCCAGATTATTTTGCTCGTTCGGAAATGCTTTTCAGGCCCGCCTCATAGACGCCACCGATGACCTCTTGGGCTTTCTCGTCCGTTGCACCTTTGGCTTTGAAGTCCCCGGACCAAGTCACCTTTGAGCCGTCGCCTTCCTTCGTGACCATAATGGTGGACTTGTAATCCTCCACTGGAAGCGGTCCCGAAAGGATGGTGTAGGTGTAGCTCATTGATGCCTCGTCACGGGCTTGCTCTTCTTCAACGAGGGTGCCGCCACCCTTCAGCGTCAGGGTGCGTTCCGGCTTGCTCCCCTTCTCCGAAAGAGCGCATTTCTCGACCACGGGGTGCCATTCGCCAATTCCGCAAAATCCGCCGATTGTTTTCCAAACAGTTTCAGGAGACGCGGCAACGGTTGAGGTTTTCGTTACCTCCAGCGCAAGCGCGGGTGCGGCGAAAATCATGAGCGATGCGACCGGAACGAAGAGTTTTAGCATCTGACGTTTCCTACCAGAGTTCTTATTCGGCCCACCGCCCTCGATTGTAGAACGGAACTGACGTCTATCCCATGCCAGCCGGGTGTGCCTTCTCGATATGATCGCTGGGAAGCAGCCGATGTCGCTGTGTGAGGCCTTCGCTGGGAGAGGGGCGATGTGCATGCCGTCTCATTATCAGTAGGCATATCTGCGTCTGCCGCTGAGATAGCGTGCATCTGCCACGAGCTTCAGGCCTCGTTGGCTTTGTCTAGCCGTTCCTATTCTCATGATCGACAACGGCAGCGAACGTGCTCCTGCGCATCTCATCACCTCGAGAGGTCACCAACTCGGTGGCCTCGGCCATTGTGATCTTCCGGCTGCTGAACCGACGTTCTAACGCGGTCTGCCGAACGTCACGAGGCGACAGCAGGCGAACATATCGAATGTTGTCTTTCTGAAAGATCCGCAGCGCATGGAGTTGAGCCGCTCTGGAACAGGCGAGATGGATCATGTCCTCAAGACGGCCTGGCGCTGAAACGACGTCCCTCGTGATGAGACCATCGCTGAAGTCCCGGCCGATGAGGTAGCTGGGCGGGAGCCCAAGAGCCCTCACCCGATCCGGAGGGAGACGATCTCCCGATCGCACAATGGTCGCAACGACATCTCTGTAATCCGAACCGTCTCGGAGAAACTGCGCAGCGCTCACGGCGAACTGCTCGATCGCTTCAGCGTGGAACATGCCGGAGCGGCTGAACCGAAGCTCGAGATCCTCCGCTGTCGGATAAGCGTCAGGTGCTGGAACATCAGCAGGGTCTGCGGCGCGCAGACCTCCCATGGAAAGGTGATCTGGTCGCTGACGGCCGAGGATCCAGGAGAAGAAGCCCACGTGTTCCTTGCTCCACCCCGGCCACAGTGATGACATAGGTCATACACGAATAGGCAGTCGCGAGCTCCAGCTTCACTGCCATATGCGTCAACCCAAGACGACTGACGATCAGCCCGCCTTCCTGAAGCTCATGGCGACGTGTTCATGCTGAAGCCGTTGCTCGAACTCTGACTTCTGCTGCGCCCAGCCATCTATCCAGTCGTGGAAAGCAATGGTGCCTGGTGCGTAAGGGCACGTGTGACGTTCGGCTCCCCGATTGAAGGCGCGTGCACCTTCGATCTTACGCTCTCCGCTCATCTCGATTTCCTCCAGTTGTCCTTCCAAACAGTAGTGCGAGCACCCTGTGTGAAGCTCGCAGGATATGCAGCTCGTTTCATGAAGCCATTATGCAACAGTGACTTAGAGCATCGGGCAATGATGCGTTGGCACCAGCTTCAACACAGCTTTGCTGCTGAGGGTGATCCCGAGCTTTGGGAGCACCAACATGACCAGCCGCTATCAACCGAACGAAGCCGTCGCCCCGATCAACCTGGAAACGCTCGGCCTGCTGCTGCGGTCGACGGAGGAACGGGTTCACTCTGTCGTCCGCTCGCTGAAGCCGCTAGAGCGGGCGCGTCTCGCGGTGTTCTGTGTCGGCCGCTGCCATATGCGCCAGCTCGGACTGACCATCGCCTCTCAGTGTGACGAGCAGTCTCTCTGGCAGGTTGCGGGACAGCTGGGAGCCACCATCTACGACCAATCTCACGACGCCGAGAACTTCGATCGTGGGCCATCGTCGCAACACAGAAAGCCGGTCACGCTGGCTCGTCTCGCTGCTTAGGAGCGTCGTTCATGTTGATCCGTCTGACCTATGCGAGCCTACTGGCTCACGATTGTGGTCCGACGTGCATCAATGACATCGTGGCTTTGTCTGCTCCTGCCAACCAGAGCCGGGGCATCACGGGGGTTCTCGCCGTTGACGGCGAAAGGGTGCTTCAGATCCTAGAAGGACCAAAGGAGGCCGTCGTTCAGCTTTACGAACATATCCGCAAGGATGACCGCCACCATGGCGTTGTCGAACTCGATAGAGCGATCATCAAGGCACCGCACTTCGAAGCTTGGGGCATGGTCAAGCGGTCGATGGCAGACGCGGTTATGTTGTCCGAAACGCTCTAGGCGTCGCAAAGTCCCTGACGCCGTCGGCTGGAAAGCTCAAGCTGTAGGCGGTCGTAAGTCTCAGTCACGTGGTCGACCTCGCCTTGGACGAGGACGGCCCACAGCGTCTTTGCCGCGGGCGTGACGATCGAGGCGTGGCACTCCGACGTGTTGCGGAGCCATCGAGCGCATTCGTCTGCTAGGCCTGATAGCGAGCGAGCTTCGATACTAGCGAAGGACACAACATCAGGGAGAGCCGCGGCGACGGGAAGGTGGGTCTTGTCCTGCATCGCTGCGCGTATCCATCTGAAATCACATGACTTCATAAGATACGTCTAAACCTTTAAGTTCCGTGCCAAGCTACAGGATGGTTAGCAAAATCTTACCATCAGCGGCTCCCCAGCTTACGGAGCTTAGGTAATGGAGACCAAGATGCCGTTGAAGTGCGACCCAATCGGCCTGTCTCGTCCAAATGCCGCTGCACACGTCGGCATGGTAATTTCGCTTTTCGACAAGCTCGTCGCAGATGGGAGAATGCCGAGACCATGCAAAGCCGAAGGACGCCTGATCTGGCGCCGGCTGGAGATTGAGAAGGCATTCTCGGAACTGCCCTTCCATGGCGAGCTAATCATGCTGACTGAAGAGCGTAAGAACTCCTTTGCAGCCGTGAGACGCCGGCGGGCCGAAAGAGCCGAAGCAGACCAAAGGGTGGGTCTGAAATGATGGATGGTGAGGAGGTTTACCGAGCAAGGTTGGCAGCCTGTCTCGCGGCTGCCGAAGCGGCGTCTCTCCCGCAAGTCCGAGAGAAGCACCTGACGGCTGCTAAGTCGTGGCAGGCTCTTCTCGACGCGACCATGGAACGGAAAGCCAATGTCGTCGCTCTTCAGCATGCCGCCTCAGCGAAGGTGCCTGCGAGAGATGAGACGATGAGCGAGACCGAGTTCGAGATCCCCGATCCCGTCGTCGATGCGATCGAAGAGGGCACGCCCGCGGTGAAGGCGTTCCGGCAGTCGTCAGGGCAGTCTCAACACGACGTGGCCGCAGAGGCTGGCATGACGGACGAACGCCTTGCCGCCATCGAGCAGGGATCGACGCCCCGGAACCTTGAGCTGGCGGTTCTGTCGGACGTGCTCGATGTGCCGGTGGATCTCCTCGTCGACGAATAGGCATGGTCGACAAGTCAGAGAAGAAGCCTAAAGCGCGTATGTTCGTGGCCCTTCAGCATTTCAATATTGGTTCCGATAGGTCACTTCCAACAGGCGATGCCTCTATGTGGTTGAGATCATACAAGGTTGGCAGCGCTGCTGACGGCCGCGAACGAAAAGAAGCCTATAATCACGGCTGCGGTTTTGTAGGCGTAGGGCCGTAGCCGCCCTGGGATCATCGATCCAACCGTTATCCAGGCCAAGCCGGCAGTCATAGACAGGCATATGAAACATGCCACTGCGCTTATCGGCTGTGCCGGCAGGAATGTTGGGATGATGATGGTTCCGACGAGCATGGCCTTGGGATTTAGCAGGGTCGTGACGAACACTCTCTTCATGGCGCTGCTTAGGTCGGGAACCTCTTGCATGACGGGTTGGGACCACAGCTTCCAAGCTGAGAACAGAAGCCAGACAGCAGCGATGCACTTGAGAACCGGCAGGGCAGCTTCTACCTGAGCGAGGTAGCTGGCAGCCGTGAGGAAGGCGCTTATAGCGATGGCATAGCCTGCAGCCTCAGCGAGGGGCAGAAGCCTAGCGTTTCTCAACCCCATGGCTGCGCTGCTGGCAGCGAGGATCGTGTTTGTCGGACCAGGGGTCAGCAGAACCGCAAGCGACGCAAGAATGAAGGGCACGTAGGTCGCGAAGGGCATCGTAGATCCTTATGACGGCTCCACGCCCGCAACGTTTGAGAAGCGGCTGGGTTCGGTCATTTGTCGTGAGTTCCAAAGGCGTTTGGCACCAATGTCCATCTCCCGCATTGATGGACAGCAAATGCTGGAGAGACCCATGTCGAACGAGACCCCTGCCGCCGCCCCCAAGGTACCGAACATAGAAGCAGAGGAGCTGGCCGCGAAGCACAACATCTCCGTCGAGGAGGCCGAAGCCGTCATCGACGACCAAGGGCATGATCGCGGCGCCAAGGACTTCGCAGCCCAGGAAAAGAAGGACGAGTGAACTGGGCGCCGCTTCCAAACACTCCCCGAGGCCTGTCTCGCGATTTAGCGGCCCTCTACGTGGTATCCCTGTCGATCGGTTCGACAGCCTCGTCCAATCTGGACAGATGCCTGCGCCGCTGCAGGTAGCGGGAATGGTCGCGAGCTGCGCACCATGCATCGAACGCGCGTGCATCTGCCTGATAGGCTCGAGCCGTGTTCCTCGCCTTCGAGGCTTCGACATAGGATCGGACGCGCTGATCGTGTCCCAGGACGTGGTGTAGGAAGCGGCCCCTGAGGAGGTGGCCATCACCGAGCTTCGGTTAGGGTTCGGATGCGAACTCGAACCTGGAGCCTAAGATGGCGATGACCGACCCGAAGATGGCCCTTCTGGAGCTGACTCTAATGCTTCGCCACGATCTTTCGGGCTTGGATCGTCTTGCCATGTCCGTCCTCCTTCAGGCTCTCAACGCCATACATCAGGGCGAACCATTTCAATGGGGCAAATCACCATCGCGTCCCTCCTCCCACTAGCTGGTAGCTAATAAATAGCTATCGGATAGCTATCGGTCTGCAAGTGGTTAGCATACTGGTAGCTATCGGTTAGCGCGGGGGTAGCCGTTAGCTATCTGTTACCGCATGCCCGCTAAATTGGGCGTCGGACAAAACCTAGTCAGGAGGCTCCGATGCCGGTCATAGCGTTTGCAAATCCAAAGGGGGGCGCGGGAAAGACGACAACCGCCCTCCTCCTCGCGACAGAGCTCGCAGCCAAGGGCGCGCGCGTCACGATCATCGACGCCGATCCTGAGCGCTGGATTTCGCAATGGGCAAAGCTGCCCGGCAAGCCGGAGAGCATCACAATCGCCAGCGACGTGACCGAGGACACTGTAGTTGATGCGATCGAGGAAGCCGAGCGCGTTGCACAGTTCGTCATCGTCGACCTTGAAGGCACCGCCTCGCTCATGGTGTCGAACGCGATTGGCATGGCTGACCTGGTCGTGATCCCGATCCAAGGATCGTCGATGGATGCTAAGGGCGGCGCGAAGACGATCAAGCTGATCCGCAATCAAGAGAAAATGTCTCGTCGCAAGATCGCGCATGCGGTCGTGCTAACGCGCACTGGCGCTGCCATTGCGTCCCGCGCGCTCCGCAACGTTGCAGAACAGTTGCAGGCCGGGGGCATTGAGATTTTCAACACGGCGATCGTCGAGCGGGCGGCCTATCGCGACCTGTTCGACTATGGCGGCACTCTGGCGACGCTCGACCCCAAACAGGTCAGCAATATCGAGAAGGCCGCGCAGAACGCGCGCGAGTTCGCAGGCGAGGTTCTTGCCCGGCTGAAGTCGGCAGTTGCAGAGAAGGCGGCGGCATAATGAGCACGGAACGCGCATCCCTCGGCTTCGGCGACGAGACCGACGACTTCTCTTGGGCGAAGCCTGCGCCCAAGCCGAAGCCAGACACGAAGCGCGCGGCCGAGGCCGCTGGGTTTCGGAGCCGAGAGCCAGTCGCGCCAAAGGCTGTAGAGGAACCCCCGAAGCAACGCCGACGCCGCACGGGCCGGAACGTTCAGTTCAATATCAAGACGCGGGCCGAGACGATCGAGGAGTTTTGCCGGATTGCCGACGAGTGCGGAATGGGCCTGGGTGAGGCTTTTGAGTTCGCAACCAAGCTTCTGGCGCAGCACCACACGGCCCAAAATCTCGATACTCAAGTGGTAGCTACCAGTTAACATTACATTTTTTTCTACCAAACGAATACGGACATTAATTCCTTAACCGTCTGATTTTTAAATGCTTTTCCCCACGATCTGGGAGTGAGGCTTTCATGAAGCTTGCTATCCCCGGTCAACGAGGAATGGTCGCTCTTCATCAACTCGGCTACTGTCGCACTAGGTCAACGAGTCGACGCTGAAGCCATGCCCAAGCCTTCTGGAAATGCAGAGACCCGCGCTCGACGTCGTGCCGTAGGCATGCGGTCGATCGAAGCGGTTGTGCATGAAGACGAGATTGCTGCGCTAGACCACCTAAAAGCGCGTCTAGGCGTGGGATCGCGATCAGAAGTCCTTCGGGTGCTTATCGCAAAAGCAGACCCAACCACCATCACCCCGGCAGATGCCGCTGTGCTCCATCAGAGCGCCGCCTGATGCCGAACCTTCTAACACAAGCGGAGACGCGATAACGCAAAAGAAAAGGCCCCGAAGCGGGGACCGCGACGGAGCCTCATCCTGAAACCTAAGCAATTTCAGAATTAGGCCCTCTCCACCTTATCGTCAAGTGAAACGCGGTTTTCCGCCACGGTCTTCTCATGCCTCGCGCAAGGAGCACCATGGCAACCGAACGATCCGACACGCCTATGCGTGTGCGGCCATATCTGAGCGTCGCCTACTCGGCTGACGCAACGTTTCCTGCTGACCTGTTTGAACAGGGTGTTCAATCTGGACAACCTCTCCACTTTGAACCGCATCCCGACTTCGCAGCTCGGGCGGCTATTTGGCGTGACCAACGCGACGGCTTGATATCGGTCGGTGAAGCACAGCGCCGATCGGCGGCGGTGGGCTCGGCCAAATCCTTCACCGTGACGAATTTGGCTGCCATGCCGCCAACAGTGCGGCCCCGTCACTCACGTCCAGCACCGAACGAAAGCCGACAATATGCTGGCGAGATGGCGACGACGGCGGCTCGCGACGACCGCCTCACGCCTGGCGCTCGGGCCTTCCTGCAAGTCCTCCGCGCTCGATGCGGAAAGCGCAGGGCAACTGAGTTTGCCAAGGCGACGCTCGCCGCTGTCATGAGCCGGTCGCCGCGGACGATCCGCCGCTATCTCGTGGATCTCGTTCAGTTCGGTTACGTCTCGACCGAGATCCGCCGAACGGGCAGGGGACTGCACACCGGCCTGATCGTCACCCTCACGGAGAAGGTGCTGCCGTTCTACGAGGAGGCCAAGGGGCTTGCGGCATGGTTGGCGGAGACGCCCAAGATGCTCGATACCGCCTTCATTGGCCGCGTCCTCGGCAAACAAGGGGTGACAAAGCTGACACCCAGAAACCAAACATCAATATTCTCTCCTTTTAGGATCATAAAAGCGGCCAAGAATGGCTCTGTACGCGCCGGCCAGAGACCTCCTGGCACCGTCAGCGCCTAACCCGTCTTCCAATCAAACCCTTGCCAGCGACCTTCTATGGCGTCGATGCGAGAGGCCATGTCTCGACCTGTGATGTGAAAACGCCCCGCCGGGGAGCACCGGCAAGAGCGCCATGTTGAGCTCTACAACGGAGCAGGAATGCTGGAGGGCTGTTCTGGCGCGGCAGGCTGAGAGGTCAGCTGCTGACATTGCCTGATGGTTCTTCCCTTGCCTCTTGATCTGCCCCCGTACCCTGATGCCCGCTTATCCCCCACTGTCCGAGAGGGTCCAGTTCGCCCGGAGGGAGGGCCGCGGATAGAGAGGACCGGTGCTGATGCGATCCGCCACCGCTTCCAAGAGCCGAGACAAAAGCTGGATCAAGCCCGGCCGCGTGAGGTCCCCGCGTGCAGCGCTTCAATTCCTCACCTAACGAACTGGACGGCTTTGCCAGGACGTCTGGACGGCTTTAGGCGGCTTTCTGGACGGCAAGACGCCTGTAACATACTGATTTTGTTAGCGTGGGCGGCTTTGGACAGCTTTTACCCACTATTGTCTTTATAAACACACGCTCTTCAGCCTCTCCAGCCCCCTCTCTCGTCACCCTTGGTCACACCTCTCCTATGAAGAATCCTTTTCTTAAAAAGAAAGGAAGCTGTCCAAGCCGTCCAAGCCGTCCAATCATCATCAGACGGAATAGGTTAGCGGAGAGACCAGCCGTCCATATGCCGCCCAAAGCCGTCCAAAATCTCCATGCGCTCAGTGCATGCCGGACCCTCGTGTGGGGTACGATTTGCCCTAAATTGTTGAACCCAAAGAAAAAATCAAACCGCCGAATTTTGCGCGGAGGTTTTGGCTATTAGCCTGCCGGTCCCGACCCTTAGGTCGCCGACTTTCGTCCCCCCCTCCCTCTAGGGGTCTGGCTGTTGATTTCCACTGAGAGCTGACCCAGGCAGCTTCGGTTTTTCCATCGAGAATTGACCCATGTTTGAACTCGTCTCCACGCCATCGGTGCGGGGACATCGGAGT